>NZ_JAIOKB010000010.1 GCF_019898765.1 Sphingomonas yunnanensis
CGGCGAAGCGGACCTTGGCGTAGCGATCGGCGATATAGCCGACCTCCCACGCGCTCTTCGCCAGGAACACCGGGTTGCCGTCGCGGTCCTTCGCCATCGCGCCGCGGTTGAGGTCCATGAAGTCCTTGAGCGCGGCGGGATCTTCCGCCGAGACCCAGCGCGCGGTGTCGTAGGGCGCGGGCTCCAGCGCCGCCGCCACCTTATACTCGGCCTCGAGCCGCGACAGCAGCACCTCGAGCTGGAGCTGGCCGACCACGCCGATGATCCAGTTCGACCCGATCTCGGGATAGAAGACCTGGGTCACTCCCTCCTCGGCCATGTCGTCGAGCGCCTTGCGCAGCTGCTTGGTCTTGGTCGGGTCCTTGAGCTGGACGCGGCGCAGGATCTCGGGCGCGAAATTGGGCAGGCCGGTGAAGCGGACGTCGGCGCGCTCGCTCAGCGTGTCGCCCACGCGCAAGGTGCCGTGATTGGGGATGCCGATGATGTCGCCGGGAAAAGCCTCGTCCGCCAGTTCGCGATTCTGCGCGAAGAACAGGATCGGCGAGTGGACCGCGATCGGCTTGCCGTGCCCGGTCGGGGTCAGCTTCATGCCGCGCTTGAACGTGCCCGAGCACAGCCGCATGAAGGCGATGCGGTCGCGGTGGTTCGGGTCCATGTTGGCCTGCACCTTGAACACGAAGCCGGTGACCTCGTCATTGTCGGGCGCGACCGGCGCGGGGTCGGCCGGCTGCGCGCGCGGCGGCGGGGCGTGCTCGGCCAGCGCCGCGATCAGCTGCGCGACGCCGAAATCCTTGAGCGCCGAGCCGAAATAGACCGGGGTGAGGTCGCCGTGGCGATACGCCTCGGCGTCGAAGGCGGGATAACCGATCTGCGCCAGCTCGATCTCCTCCTGCCAGCGCTCGGACAGAGCGGGCGAGTCCTCGACCGTGCCGAGGAAGGCGCGGCTGTCGCCCTCGGGGCGGCTGATCCGGTTCGACGCGAGGTCGAGCACGCCCTCGAACTCGCCGCCCATGCCGATCGGCCAGCTCATCGGTGACACGTCGAGCGCGAGCATGTCGGCGATCTCGTCGAGCAGCTCGAACACCGGCCGGCCCTCGCGGTCGACCTTGTTGACGAAGGTGATGATCGGCACCGAGCGCAGCCGGCACACCTCGAACAGCTTGCGCGTCTGCGGCTCGATCCCCTTGGCCGCGTCGATCACCATCACCGCCGAATCGACCGCGGTGAGCGTGCGATAAGTGTCTTCCGAGAAGTCCTCGTGGCCCGGCGTGTCGAGCAGGTTGAAGGTGATGCCGTCATGCTCGAACGTCATCACCGAGGAGGTGACCGAGATGCCGCGCTGCTGCTCGATCTTCATCCAGTCCGAGCGCGCGCGACGATTCTGTCCGCGCGCCTTGACCTCGCCGGCGAGATGGATCGCGCCGCCGAAGTACAGCAGCTTCTCGGTGAGCGTGGTCTTGCCCGCGTCGGGGTGAGAGATGATCGCGAAGGTGCGGCGGGGGGAGGTCATGCGAGGGTCCGGGTCAGGCGCTCGGGGCGCGAATGTTGAGAAAGTTGAGTCGCTGGACGGTTTCGGGCGAATGTTGAGACCGGCGAGGGGGCGGATGGTGCGAATGTTGAGTCGCTGACGAAATGTGCGGCTATGGCGGGAGCGGGCGATGGAGTACCGCGGTGACGCCGATAGCAAAGCGCAGCGATGTGGGACAGGGGCGGTGAGGCCCATCCGTGCTCCGGCTCGCGAGAGAGCGTAGGATCACGCCCGACCTCAGTCACTGCGACTGTCGCTCGAGGAGGAGCACGACACTCGTCATCCCGGGCTCGGCCCGGGATCCATGTCTCCGCGCGCACCGCAGCTTCGACTCTCGCGGCCGGATGGATCCCGGCGCCAGGCCGGGATGACGGGTCGTGACCGATCGACAATGGCTTGATGCATGAGCTCGGCGCGCGGCGCTCGGTCGGCCGAGGGCGCAGGCGGCGCGCGTGAGCGTCGCCCGCCCGACCCGCGACGGCCTCACTCCGGCTCGCCGCGCCCCTTGAACCCTTGCGCCACCACGAACCACTCGACCGAACCCTTGCGGCTCGCGGGCGGCTTGGCGTGCTTCACCGCGGTGAAGTTGCGCTTCATCTCCGCCACCAGCGTCGAGTCGGCGCCGCCCGCGAACACCTTGGCGACGAACGTCCCGCCCGGGCGCAGCACGTCGATCGCGAAGGCGAGCGCCGTCTCTACCAGCGCCATCGTGCGCAGCGCGTCGGTCTGCGGGTGCCCCACGGTGTTGGCGGCCATGTCGGACAGCACCAGGTCGGGCGCGCCGCCCAGCGCCGCCATCAGCTCGCCCGGCGCGGCGTCGTCCATGAAGTCCATCTCGAAGATGGTGACGCCGTCGATCGGGTCGACCGGCAGCAGGTCGATCCCCACCACCGCGGCGCCCGGCGCCTGACGGCGGACCACCTGGCTCCACCCGCCGGGCGCGATCCCGAGGTCGACCACGCGTTTGACGCCCTTGAGCAGCCCGAAACGCTCGTCGAGCTCGATCAGCTTGTAGGCCGCGCGGCTGCGATAGCCCTCGGCCTTGGCGCGGTGGACATAGGGGTCGTTGAGCTGGCGTTCGAGCCAGCGGGTTGATTGCGCGCTGCGGTTGCGCGCGGTCTTGACGCGCTGGCGCCCCGCTCCCGTGCCCCTCACGCGTCGCTAGGTCCCATCACGTGAGTCACGCCTCGGTCTCCATCAGCCGGCGCAGGATACCCTCGCGGATGCCGCGGTCGGCGACGCCGAGCCGCTCCGCCGGCCATAGATCGAGGATCCCCTCGAGGATGGCGCAGCCCGCCACCACCAGGTCGGCGCGCTCGCGGCCGATGCAGGGGAGCTGCGCGCGCTCGCCGAGCGACATCGCCGCCAGCTCCTGGCTGATCTGGCGCATCGCCGCGGCGGGGGCGATCAGCCCGTCGACCTGCGAGCGGTCGTAGCGCTCGAGCCCGAGATGGACGCTCGCCAACGTCGTCACCGTGCCCGAGGTGCCGAGCAGCCGCGGCGGGGTCGCCGGGCGCGGCAGCCGCGCGGCGAAGGGGGCGAAGCTCTCCGCCACGAGCGCGCGCATCCGCTTGTACGCGCGCTCGCGCTCCTCGGCCGAGGCGCCGCCGCCCGCGCTCTCGGTGAGCGAGACGACGCCCCAGGGCGCGGAATGCCAGTCGCGCACCACCGGCACGGTGGTGTCGGCGTCGATCAGCACCAGCTCGGTTGAGCCGCCGCCGATGTCGAACACCAGCGCCGGGCCAGTACCGGGCTCGAGCAGGGCGTGGCAGCCGAGCACCGCGAGCCGCGCCTCCTCCTCCGCCGAGATGATGTCGAGGTGGATGCCGGTCTCGGCGCGGACTCGCGCGATGAAGTCGGTGCCGTTGCTGGCGCGGCGGCACGCCTCGGTCGCGACCGAGCGCGCCAGCGTGACGTTGCGCCGGCGCAATTTGTCGGCACAGACGCGCAGCGCGGCGATGGTACGCTCGATCGCCGCGTCGGACAGGGCGCCGTTGTGCGCCAGCCCCTCTCCGAGCCGGACGATGCGCGAGAAGGCGTCGACCACCGCGAAACCGTCGCCGTGCGGGCGCGCGATCAGCAGGCGGCAGTTGTTGGTGCCGAGGTCGAGCGCGGCATAGTGCCGCGCGCCGCCGCGCGCGGGACGCGGCTGGGGTCGGGCCGAACGGGCAGGGTCGTCTCCCTGCCGGCGCGGCAATTGGGCGGGGAAGTCCACCATTGCCGTCAGACTCTCTCATCTCTTCCGGACGCGACCCGCGCGCGACGCGCGATCACCCGGTGCTTGATGGTAACGCTACACGCTGCGACGACGAGCGGCAAGGCGGGCATTGACAGCCACCCCCGCGCCTTCTAGTTGCGCCCCCCTGATTGCCCCGTCGTCTAACGGCAAGACTACGGACTCTGACTCCGTCAATCGTGGTTCGAATCCACGCGGGGCATCCAGCTTCTCTCCCTGTCGTCGTACGAGGTGCGGACATCGCGCCGCCCGGCGGGACCCGCGTGCGCGCGGCGTGTCGGCCTGAGCGATGAACCACCGGCCGTTCGCGCGAGTTATCCGGCGACCGCCAGCACGCGTCCGGCGTGCGATCGCGGGGAAGGAAGGACTCGCCATGAAGATCAAGCAGGTCGCCGCCGCTCTGGGTGCCACGACGCTCCTCGTCGCCGCGCCGGCCCTGGCGCAGACGACGCATGAGACCAAGGTCGTTCACGACACTCGCGTCCATGACGGCACCGCCACCACGACCACCCGGGTCACCGAGACGAGCAAGCGCAAGACGCGCCAGCCGAAGAAGGTGCTGGGCGTCAAAGTCGGCCACAAGACGGAGACCACCAAGGTGGTGAAGGAGACCGCGGTGAGCTCGAACGGCGATCACAAGACGGTGGTCAAGACCAGCCACTGAGGTCGGGTGCCGGCGTCCGCCTGCGCGGCGCCGGCAGCCCGGTGGGATCGGGCGTGCCCAGGACGGTCGTCGCGCGTCGCCCGAACGGCCCGGCGTGCCACGATGCGTGGACGCTCGCTGCGGATAATCGACGGCCAGCCTTCCGCCGCTCTCCCTCGACCGCGGCGTTCGATCGTGCTCATCCCCGCCAGCGCTATGGTCGCTGCGAGAGCGACCGCATCCTCAGAAGCGGAACGCCGTCCCCACGTATACCGCCTGGCTGTCGCGACGCTCGTCGTCGATCCGGGTCAGCCGATCGCGCTCGCTCTTCAGTCGCATGCCCGCGGTCAGGTCGAGGTTGCGCGTGAGCGAGTAGCTGCCGCCGACGTCGAGCGAGTAGGACTGCGGGTCCGCGACAGCCCGGGCGGCACCCGGCAGGGCGCGGTCGCTGCTCGCGCTGACCCGACCGGTCCACTTGCTCGCCGAGTAGCTGAGCGCGACGTCCGCCGCCTCGCGCCCGCCAGGCAGCGGCCCGAGATCGACCTTGGCGAGGTCACCCGAGACGGCGAAGCGCTTCCAGCCGACCGCGACACCCAGATTGTACGCGATCGGCGCGACACCCACCGTCGTCGGCGTGGCCGAGGCGAGCCGCGCCTCGTCGCGCGCTGTCGCCGACGAGCGCGCGCGCACCGCGACGGTGACCGCGCGGTTGCCGCTGCGTGACTCGGAGGGAGTGAAACGGAAGCCGCTGGCGTCGAGCCCGCCGCGCGCGAACAGCGCCGCGAGCTTGGGATCGGCGGCCGAGGGCGTGAACGATCCCGCGAGTCGCGGCAGCCCGGCGTCGCGGCGCGCCGACTTGGGCGCCGCGTCGGGCGCGCCCAGCGCGGGGACAGCCACGATCGCGGCGACCAATGTGGCCCCCGAGACACATGCTGCGATGTGGCGACCTGCGGCCACGATCTCGTCCGTCCCCTTTATGCCCGGCGAGTCTGCACGCCGGCCTCTGGAGCGGGCGTAACAGGATTCCGTTCCGTGTCCATCGGGGCGCTGGCTCTTTTCGGAAACGCTGTTGCACTATGTCCACAATGAGGCGCGCTTGAACGGCGGGAGGGGGGCGGGTAGAGCGGGCGCGATACTCTGTTCCGCCTGAAGGACCTTGCCGATGCTCCGCCCCTCGCGCCTCGCGGTTGGCCTGTTCGCCGCCCTCGCTCTGTCCGCCTGCGGCGGCAAGGCGGCGCGCCCCGAGGGTGACCTCGCGGCCTCCAAGGTCACGACGATCGGCGTCAACAGCTATCTGTGGCGCGCCTCGCTCGACACGCTCAGCTTCATGCCGCTGCTGCAGACCGATTCCAATGGCGGCGTCATCGTCACCGACTGGTACGTCAACCCGCAGGTGCCGACCGAGCGGATGAAGGTGACCGTCTCGATCCTCGACCAGGACCTGCGCGCGGATGCCGTCCGCGTCGCCGCGCTGCGCGAGATCAGCCGCGGCGGCCAGTGGATCGCCGCCCCGGTCGAGGCCGCGACGACGCAGAAGCTGGAGGACATCATCCTCACCCGCGCGCGCGACCTGCGCCGCGGCGCGATCACGGGCTGAGGCGCGCCCACGCGATGGCGTCACGCTTCAACGCGCTCAAGGCCGACACGCACTGGCAGCAGGTGTGGGACGAGTCGCAGACCTTCGCGGCGCGCGACGATAGCCCCAAGCCGCGCAGCTACGTGCTCGAGATGTTCCCCTATCCCTCGGGGAAGATCCACATGGGGCACGTCCGCAACTATACGATGGGCGACGTGCTCGCGCGCTTCCGGCGGATGACCGGGCATGAGGTGCTCCACCCGATGGGGTGGGACGCGTTCGGCATGCCCGCCGAGAATGCGGCGATGGAGAAGAAGGTCCATCCCGGCGAGTGGACCCGCCAGAACATCGCGGCGATGAAGGCGCAACTCAGGCGGCTCGGCTTCGCGCTGGACTGGTCGCGCGAGCTCGCCACCTGCGACCCGAGCTATTACGGCCACGAACAGGCGCTGTTCCTCGACTTCTACCGCGCCGGACTGGTCTATCGCAAGGAATCAGCGGTCAACTGGGACCCGGTCGACATGACCGTGCTCGCCAACGAGCAGGTGATCGACGGGCGCGGCTGGCGTTCGGGCGCGCTGGTCGAGAAGCGCAAGCTGTCGCAATGGTTCCTGCGCATCACCCGCTTCGCCGACGAGCTGCTCGACGGCCTCGGTTCGCTCGAGCACTGGCCCGACAAGGTCCGGCTGATGCAGGAGAATTGGATCGGCAAGAGCCAGGGGCTGCAATTCCGCTTCCGCCTGAGCGACGGTGACAGCGTCGAGGTCTTCACCACGCGCCCCGACACGATCTTCGGCGCCAGCTTCGTCGCGGTCGCGGCGGACCATCCGATCGCGCAGGCGCTGGCGGCACGCGATCCCGCCGCCGCCGCCTTCATCGAGCGCTGCAAGCAGGGCGGCACCACCGCGGCCGAGCTCGAGACGCAGGAGAAGCTCGGCTACGACACCGGGCTCACCGCGGCACACCCGCTCGGCGCGGGCGACCTGCCGGTCTACATCGCGAACTTCGTGCTGATGGAATATGGCACCGGCGCGGTGTTCGGCGTGCCGGCGCACGACCAGCGCGACTTCGAGTTCGCCAGCAAATATGCGCTGCCGATCCGTCGCGTCGTCGCCGACGGCGAGCGCACCGATCCCGCCTTCGACGGCGCCGAGGCCTATACCGGGCCGGGCACGCTGGTGAACTCGCACTTTCTCGACGGCCTCGCGGTCGAGGAGGCCAAGCGGGTCGTGATCGAGCGTGCCGAGCGCGAGGGCTGGGGGCAGGGCTCGACCGTCTACCGCCTGCGCGACTGGGGCGTCAGCCGCCAGCGTTACTGGGGCACGCCGATCCCGATCATCCACTGTGGCGCCTGCGGCGAGGTGGCGGTGCCCCGCGAGCAGCTGCCGGTAGCTCTGCCCGAGGACGTCAGTTTCGACGTGCCGGGCAACCCGCTCGAGCGCCACCCGACGTGGAAGCACGTCCACTGCCCGCAGTGCGGCGGTGCGGCGCTGCGGGACACCGACACGCTCGACACCTTCGCGGATTCGTCTTGGTATTTTATCCGCTTCGCCAGCCAGCCCGAGGATCGCCCGTTCGACCGCGAACAGGCCGAGCGTTGGCTGCCGGTGGGGCAATATATCGGCGGGGTCGAGCATGCGATCCTCCACCTGCTCTATGCGCGCTTCTGGACGCGCGCGCTGCGCCACGTCGGGCTGATCGACCTGGCCGAGCCCTTCACCGGCCTGTTCACCCAGGGCATGGTGACGCACGAGACCTACAAGGCGGCGGACGGTCGCTGGCTCGCGCCCGAGGAGATCGGCGACGGGGTCGAGCTCGCCACCGGCGCGCCGGTGACGGTCGGCCGCGTCGAGAAGATGTCCAAGTCGAAGAAGAACACGGTCGACCCCGCGCCGATCGTGGATCAGTACGGCGCGGACGCGGTGCGCTGGTTCATGCTCTCCGACTCGCCGCCCGAGCGCGACCTGGAGTGGAGCGAGAACGGCATCGAGGGCGCGTGGCGCTTCGTCCAGCGGCTGTGGCGGCTGTTCGACGCGCTCGGCGAGGGTGGTGCGCCCGGCGAGGGCGCGGACGCCGCGCTCGACCGCAAGCTGCACCAGACGATCGCCGGGGTCGCCGCCGACGTCGAGGCGCTGTCGTTCAACAAGGCGGTGGCCAAGCTGTACGAGCTGGTCAACGCGATCGAGAAAGCGGCGCCCTCGGCCGCGCGTGACGCCGCGGTGCGCACGCTGGCCCAGCTGGTCGCGCCGATGGTGCCGCACATCGCGGAAGAAGCCTGGGCGCTACTCGGCGGAGCGGGGCTGGTGGCCGACGCGCCCTGGCCCATCGTGGATACCGCGCTGCTGGTCGAGGACGAGGTCACCGTCGCGATCCAGGTCAACGGCAAGCTGCGCGACACGCTGACGCTTCCCAAGGGGCTCGCGCGCGACGAGGTCGAGGCCGCGGTGCTCGCCAACGACAAGGTGGCGCGCCTGCTCGCGGGACGCGCGCCGCGCAAGGTGATCGTGGTGCCCGACCGGCTGGTCAACGTCGTCGCATGACTCGCGCGCGGCCCGGCCTCCTCCTGCCCAGCCTGATCGCACCGCTGGCGTTTTCGCTCGCGCTGTCGGGCTGTGGGCTCAGGCCGCTCTACGCGGGCGGCGCCGCCAGCCCGGTCGCGGCGACGCTCGGCAGCGTCGACGTCGCGCCGATCCAGGGCAAGTCGGGCTGGCTGATGGCCAACGCGCTGCGCGATCGGCTCGGCGCCATGGGGCAGGGGGGGAGCGCCGCCAAGTATCGACTCACCGTCCGGCTCGACGACGATATCGTCGGCCTCGGCACGCGGACCGACGATTCGATTGCGCGCGAGCGGCGGACGCTGCGCGCGCGCTACCAGCTGATCGATGCGGCGCAGGGCACGGTGGTGGTCGATGCCACCGCGGGCTCGGATGCTGGGATCGACGTGGTCGGCTCGGAATATGCCACGATCGCGGCCGAGAACACCGCGCTCGAGCGACTGTCCGATACGGTCGCGGACCAGATCGTGGCGCGCCTGGCGCTCTACGCGCGGCGGACGCAGCCGTCGGCGCCATGAAGGCGACCGAGGCGCGGCTCACTGCCGCGCTCGACCGGCCACCGGCGGATCTCCGCCTCTACCTGCTCCACGGGCCGGACGAGGCGACCGCGCAGGCGTATGCCGCGCGGCTGGGACGCGCGCTGGGTCAGGGTGCCGAGCGGGTCGACCTCGACGGTGCGACGCTGCGCGCTGATCCCGCGCGGCTGAGCGACGAGGCCGCGGCGATCTCGCTGTTCGGCGATCCCCGCTACATTCGCGTAGCCGCCGCGGGCGAGGAGGTGCTCGAGGCGGTCGCCGCGTTGCTCGGACTCGAACAGGCGGGCAATCCCGTCGTGGTGATCGCGCCGACGGTCAAGGCGACGGGCAAGCTGGTCAAGGCCGCGATCGAGTCGGATCGGGCGCTCGCCTTCGCCTGTTATCCCCCCAGTGCGCGCGACGCCGCCGCGGTGGTGGCCGAGCTCGGCCGCGCCGAGGGTCTGCGGATCACGCCGACCGCGGTGCAGCGGATCGTCCGCGCGAGCGACGGCGACCGCGCGGTGATGGCGCGAGAAGTCGAGAAGCTCGCACTGTACCTCGACGCCGCGCCGGACCGCCCTGCCGATGCCGACGAGGAGGCGCTCGACGCGATCGGCGCCGATATGGCGGAGGGGGAGATCGGCGATGTGGTGCTGGCAGCGACCGGCGGCGACGTGCCCGCACTGATCGACGGGCTGCGGCGCATGGCGGGCGCGGACAGCTCGCCGATCCCGCTGCTGCGCGCGCTGGGACGTCGGCTGCTGTCGCTCGCCGACATGCGCGCCGCCATCGACTCGGGCGAGGGGCTCGAACCGGTGATGAAGCGCCACCGCGTCTTCTGGCGCGAGGAGGCGAGCACCGCGGCCGCGCTGCGGCGCTGGCGCGTGCCGGCGCTGGCGGCGGCGCTGGCGGCGGCGCGGCGAACAGAGCGCGAGGTAATCGCCGCCGGACCGGCGGGGCGGGTGGTGATGGAGACGTTCCTGCTGCGGCTGGCGCAGCGGGCGGCGCGATAGGTGAGTGCGGGAGGTAAACCGTCCGAGACGCCGGAACGTCGCACCGTCGTGTCGCCGGCGGCGCCTTTATCCATTATCATACGCGGCGAATAGGCGGAGCCTCCGTTTTCCCCGCGCTGACCTAGCTCTTGGCGCGCACGCGTCAGAACATCATCGTCGGCATCGGTGTCGGCGCTGACTGAGCGAAGGAATACAACCGAGGGCGCGACGGAGGCATTCACGCGGAGGCGCGGACGCGCGGAGGCGCATGGGAGGAGCCGTCGCCACTTCGGCACCCCACCATTTGTGCGCTAGGGACAGACCAAGCGATCGGATATTCGCCTTCCGCGCGCGCTCCGCGCCTCCGCGCATCCGTGTCGACCAACCCGCGCGCGCGTGCCCCGTTAAATCCGCTCGCCGCTCAGCCGTTGGCACACCATGTCGAGCTGCTCGAGCGAGCTGTAGTCAAGCGTGATCGAGCCGCGCCCGTCCTCGCTGAAGGCGATATGGACCTTGAGCCCGAGCAGATCGGCGAGCTGATTCTCCAGCGCGGCGATGTCGGCGCTGCCGCCGCTCGCCGCCATCGCGCGGGCGCCCCCGGCAGAGCCGCGCGGTGCGGCACTGCTCCCACCGCGCTTGTCGCTGCTCGCGAGTTTCTCGGTCTGGCGTACCGACAGGCCTCGGTTCACCACCTGGTCGGCCAGTGCAACGGGGTCGTCGGCGCCGACCATCGCCCGCGCGTGTCCCATCGTCAGCGCGCCGGTCACGACGCGCGACTGCACCTCGTCGGGTAGGTCGAGTAGGCGGAGCAGGTTGGCGACGTGGCTGCGCGACTTGTGCACCGCCCGGGCGAGCGCGTCCTGCGTGTGGCCGAACTCGTCGATCAGCCGCTGGTAGGCGCGCGCCTCCTCGATCGCGTTGAGATCCTGACGCTGGATATTCTCCAGCAGCGCGATCTGGAGCGTCTCGCTGTCGCTGTAGTCGCGGACCACCACGGGAACTTCGTGGAGCCGAGCGCGCTGCGCCGCACGCCAGCGCCGCTCGCCCGCGACGATCTGATAGTCATGCCCGTGCGGCCGAACGATGATCGGTTGGATCACGCCGCGCTCCGCGATAGAGGCGGCGAGTTCGTCGAGCGCCGCCTCATCGAAGTGGCGACGGGGCTGGTCAGGGTGCGGCGCGATCGCGGAGACAGGGATCATCCGCACGGCGCCGCGTGCCGGCGCCTCGCCGGCGTCGCGCTCGTCCTGTGCCACGTCACCCAGCAGCGCGTTCAACCCACGCCCGAGACCACCACGTGCGCGTCGCGCTCCTGCATCACTCATGCTGCTACATTCTCCACTTGCGGCAAGCGCTGGATCAGCTCGCGTGCCAGCGCGATATAGGCTTCTGACCCGCTACAGCGGTGATCGTAGATCAGCGCGGGTAGGCCATGGCTCGGCGCCTCCGACAGTCGCACGTTCCTCGGGATCACGGTGTCGAACACCACTTTGCCGAGCACCGCACGAACGTCCGCTGACACCTGCTCGGTCAGTCTGTTGCGACGATCATACATCGTCAGGGCGACACCTAGGATCGATAGCGAGGGATTGAAGCGCGACCGGATCCGCTCGACGGTATTGAGCAGCTGGCTGAGACCCTCGAGCGCGAAGAATTCGCATTGCAGGGGCACGAGCAGGGCGTCGGCCGCGACCATCGCGTTGATCGTCAGCAGGCCGAGCGAGGGGGGGCAGTCGATCAGCACCACGTCCCAGTCGCGCTCGGCGCGATCGATCGCGCGGCGGAGCCGGTGGGTGCGATCACTCGACTCGACCAACTCGATCTCAGCACCCGAGAGGTCGACCGTTGCCGGGATCACTTGCAGATGCGGAATACCGGTCGGCACGGCGGCATCGACGAGATTTGCATCATCCAGGAGAATATCATAACTCGAGCGCTCGCGCTGAGCCTGAGCGATCCCGAGGCCAGTCGAGGCATTGCCCTGCGGGTCGAGGTCGACCAGCAACACGCGATGGCCCGAGGCGGCAAGCGCGGTCGCGATATTGATCGCGCTGGTCGTCTTGCCGACGCCGCCCTTCTGATTGGCTATAGCGATGCAGAACATCAGGCAGATACTCCGTCGGCGATGACGATGAGTGACTCAGGGTCGGTGACGCTGTGTTCCACGTGGAACATACCCTGCCAGTGCGCGCGCGCGAGATCAACGTCGGCTGCTCCCCCCCGCCCTCGCGGCAGGACCAAGCGAGTGCGTGGGCCTCGGAGATGCCCCGTGATCGTGAGCAGCTCGGCCAGCGGCGCTACAGCACGCGCGGAGATCATGTCGTAGGGCCGTGGCGGGAGTGCTTCCGCTCGTCCGCGAAAGACGATGGCATGATCGAGACCAAGCCTCGCGGCGGCCGCCTTTAAGAAATCGGCTCTGCGCGCGCGCGGTTCTACCATCGTCACCGGTACATCGCTGAGCAAGGCGATGACCATCCCGGGAAAACCAGCGCCGGTCCCGATGTCGAGCCAGTCCGTCCGCTCGGAGGCGAAGCGGAGAAGCTGTGCGGAGTCGAGTAGGTGCCGCGTCCAAATCTGATCGACGGTGGCGGGAGCGATGAGATTTTGCCGCTCATTCTCCGCGACGACCATCTCGCCGAACTGCCCGAGCCGCTCTGTCATCGTCTCTCCGAAATGCTCCGCGACCCAGGCGCGCGCCTCGTCTTCCGTCATGCGGTTTTCCGCGCGTGAAGCCAGAGGGCGGACAGGGCGGCGGGCGTCACGCCTCGGACACGCGACGCCTGGTCGAGGGTTTTGGGACGCGCCGCGCGTAGTCGCTCGATCATCTCGGTGGAAAGTCCAGGGACCGCGTGGAGCAGCTCCGGCGGGGGAACGGCAATATCGCCGTCGGTCCGCATGCGCGCCACTTCGCTCGCCTGCCGCTCTAGATAGGGAGCATAGCGTGCGTCCTCCTCGACCTCGCGGCGGATGTCGGCGTCCACGTGCTCCATCTGACCGTCTCGTGCTCGCGCGCGCATCTCCTGCCTCCGCCGGTATGACCCGCGGCGAAGTTCTCGAACCAGCTCCGCCTGCACCCCTCGGCCGGTGAGGCGGCTCTCGGCATTGTCCGGCCTGAGCGCGAGCCGATACTCAGCCCGCGCGGTCAGCATGCGGTAGGGCTCACTGACCCCTTGGAGAACGAGGTCGTCGACCATGACTCCAATATAGCCGGCGGCGCGATCGAGAAGAAAAGGATCAAGCGACAATGCATGCGCCGCCGCGTTGGCGCCCGCGACGAGTCCCTGCGCCGCGGCTTCCTCATAGCCGGTGCTGCCGTTGATCTGTCCCGCGCAGAAGAGGCCAGGTAGAACATGCAGGGCGAGGCGATGATCGAGCGAGCGAGGATCGAGATAGTCGTATTCGACGGCGTAGCCGTAGGTGATGATCTCGGTCTGCTCCAGCCCGGCGATGCTCGCGATCAATCGATCCTGCGTCTCTCGGGACAACGAGGTCGAGATGCCATTCGGATAGACGGTATGATCGTCGAGACCCTCCGGCTCCAGAAAGACTTGATGGCCGTCGCGGTCGCCGAACCGATGCACCTTATCCTCGATCGACGGACAGTAGCGCGGCCCGCCTCCGGTGATCGCTCCGGCGAATAGCGGGGAGTCGGTGAGCCCGGCCCGGATGATGTCGTGACTGAGCTCGCCTGTCCGGGTGATCGCACAGGCGAGTTGGGGAGGGGAGAGAGTCTCTCGCGGCAGGAAGGACATCTGCCATGTCTCGGCGTCACTCGGCTGACGCTCCAGCCTCGCCCAGTCGATCGTGCGTCCGTCGAGTCGGGGAGGGGTCCCGGTCTTCAGTCGCGCGATCGGCAGGCCGAGCGAGCGAAGCTGGTCACTGAGGTGCTTGCTCGGAGCCTCGTCTATTCTACCACCGTCCAGCCGCTCGGTGCCACGGAACAGCCGCCCTCCGAGGAAGGTGCCGGTGGCGAGCACCACCGCCGTCGTCTCGAACGTCGCGCCCTCTGTATGGACGCCCCGGACCCGGCCGGACCCGATATCCAGCCCCACAACCTCGTCCTCGATGACGCGGAGAGTAGGATAGGTCCGAAGCTGTGCCTGGATCGAGGAGCGATACAGCCGTCGGTCGGCTTGGATCCGCGGCCCCTGCACGGCGAGCCCCTTGGAGCGGTTGAGCATGCGGTGGTGGATAGCCGCATCGTCTGCCGCTCGCGCCATGAGACCGTCGAGAGCGTCGACCTCTCGGACGAGATGTCCCTTACCCACACCACCGATCGAAGGATTACACGACATCACCCCGATCTGATCGATCCGCTGTGTTATCAACAGGACGGCGGCGCCGCGCCGCGCGGCAGCGGCGGCCGCCTCCGTCCCGGCGTGGCCACCGCCGACGACCACAACGTCGTAGTGTTTCACGTGGAACAACTCACTTGCCAAGACAGAAGCGGCCGAACAGCGCATCAAGCATGGCCTCGGTCGCGTCCTGTCCCAATAGCCCGCCGAGCAGTTGACGTGCAACGCGCAACTGCTCCGCAGCCACGAGGAGGTCGGCTTGTTGGATCGAGTGAGCAAGGAGGTGGACCATCTGACTGACCGCCATGAGCTGCCCCTCCCTCAGCGCGATGTCTGAGGTGAGCGTCAGCGACCGCCGGCCGCGCTCGGCCAAGAGCTCCCACAGAACGTCGATCGACTCGGCACGGAAGACTGACACCTCGACGTCGCAGCCGCTCGTCTCGCCCAGATCCGCCTTGGCGCCGACCCGCATGGCACCGACCGGCGCTCGGTCAGGGTCGCCAAGCCACAGGATGATATCGGCGCGCCCGGCGAGCGTCCGAGCCCGCTCGATCCCGATCTGCTCGACCACGTCGGTCGTTCCCTCGGCGAGACCCGCCGTGTCGCAGAGCCGGTAGGGGATGCCCGCGCGCGTGACAGACGCCTCGATCACGTCGCGGGTCGTTCCCGCCAAGGGCGTGACGATCGCCGCTTCCCGACCGAGCATCGCGTTGAACAGCGATGACTTGCCCGCGTTCGGCGGCCCGGCCAGCACGACGAGGAGCCCGTCCCGCAGCCGCTCGACGGTGGGCTGCGCCACGAGAGCGGCCATCTGGTCCCGAACCAACGCGACGGCAGCGTGCCACGCGTCGTCGCGACCTGCGATGACATCCTCCTCGCCGTCATAGTCGATGCTCGCCTCGATCAACGCCGCCGCGTCGCTGAGCGCGCGCATCCAACGTGATAGCGCCGCGCCCAGTGCGCCCTCACTCGCCGCCAGAGCCGCGCGACGCTGGCTCTCGGTCTCGGCCTCGAGCAGATCAGCCAGGCCCTCGGCCTGAGTGAGATCGATCCGGCCGTTCGTCAGCGCGCGACGGGTGAACTCGCCGGGCAATGCTAGGCGCAAGCCGTCGAGGCGCGCGAGCGCGTCTGCGACCGCCGCCACTACGGCACGGCCCCCGTGCAGGTGCAACTCAACCAGGTCTTCACCCGTCGCACTGTCGGGGCCTGGGAAGACCAGGACCAGCGCCCGATCGAGGGGGGCGCCGTCGCGATCGCGCAGGGTGCGGAGGCTGGCGAAGCGCGGTGAGGGAAGTCGCCCCGTCAAGGCGGCCGCCGCCGCCATCGCCCGCGGACCGCTCACGCGCATCACGGCGATCGCGGCGGGCGGACTGCCGCTCGACACCGCGAAGATCGTCTCCGCGCCCACTCAGCCCGACTTGCCCGAGTTGGAAGCGAAGAGCTGACGCCAGAAGTCCATCCCGACGTCGCCGACCGGGGTCCAGCTGCGCATCATGGCGGCGACCGTCTCCGGGGCGACGCGGCCGTCGAGTGCCTCGCGCATGCGCGAGAGATAGAGGTCGTGTAGCGGAGTGAGGTCGGGCAGGCCCATCATCCGCCGCGCCTCCTCGGGCGTGCAGTCGAGCTCGATCGTCACCTTCATCGCCGCGGCTCCTTGAGCGCGCCCAGCGGGCGCGATAGCGTGGCGCCGCTTATGCCCGTGTTCGCCGAGCCTCCGCAACGTCCGCGGGGGAGGGGCGACGGGCGCGCAGGAGAGAGCCCCGCATGACCGCTCACGTTACCATCACCGCGCTCGACGGCGGCGACATGCCCGCCTATCGCGCCGACCCCGCCGGGACACCGCGCGGCGCGATCGTCGTGATCCAGGAGATCTTCGGCATCAACGCCGGCATCCGCCGCAAGTGCGACACGCTGGCGGAGGCGGGCTATCTCGCGGTCGCGCCCGACCTGTTCTGGCGGATCACGCCGGGGATCGAGCTCGATCCCGACATCGCGCCCGAGATGGACCGCGCCCTCTCGCTCATGGGCGAGTTCGACCAGGACGGCGGTGTCCGCGATATCGAGGCGGCGATCCGCTACGCGCGCGCCGAGAGCGGGAAGAAGGTCGGCGCCGTCGGCTACTGCCTCGGCGGGCGGCTGGCCTATATGACCGCCGCGCGCACCGACGTCGACGCGAGCGTCGGCTATTATGCGGTCGGGATCGACGGGCTGCTCGGCGAGAAGCACGCGATCGCGCGCCCGCTGCTGCTCCATATCGCCGGCGCGGACGGCTTCGTCGACGCGGCGACTCAGCGGGCGATGCACGAGGGGCTCGATGACCACCCGCGCGTCACGCTCCACGACTATGCCGGCGAGGATCACGGCTTCGCCACCGAGTTCGGCAAGCGCCGCTCCGACGTGGCCGCCGAGCTGGCGGACGAGCGCACCGCCGCCTTCTTCGCCGAGCATATCGGCTGAGGCGCGCTCAGCTGGCGGGCATGCCCCAGGCGTCAATTGCGGCATAGCCGGCGAACCCGAGCGCGCGCAGCCGGCGACGGTAGCGGCGCTCGTCGACGCCGCCGAGCGCGATCGCCGCCACCGGTAGCCCGCGCGCGATGAGCGCGGCGCGCAGCGGCCCGAGCGTGCGCGCACCAGGATGCGATCGCGTCGGGAAGATCGGCGAGACGAAAACCAGCGCCGCGCCGGCGCGCATCGCCGCGATCGCCTCGCGGCGCGAGTGGGCGGGCCATGTCACGGGCCCGCGCCCGCGCCGCGCATCTCGGCCGCGCTCGCCTCGAAGCGAGGTCGCGCCGGCGCGCACCAGCAGGAGGCGGCGCCGTCGCGCCACCGCTGCCACGCGGGCGAACAGCCGCGCGCGCTCCGCGGTGGCGGTCGCGTGATGGCGGAAGACGACCCCCCCGCCGCGGGGCAGCCGCTCGAGCGCCGGCCATAATGCTTCGCCCAGGCGCTCGTCGGTCATCAGCCAGCGGTCGGGGTGGCGGGGTGGCATCGCGGCACCTATAGCGCGGGGCATGATCCAGGACGACCTCTCCCGCGACGCCGAGGCGCGGCTCGCCGCGGTGCGCGACCGTATCGTGCGTGCCGCACGCGTGGCGAAGCGCGACCCCGCGGACGTCACGCTGATCGCGGTGTCGAAGACGCACGCGGCCGCCGCGATCCGCCCGCTGCTCGCCGCGGGGATGCGCGACTTCGGTGAGAACCGCGTCCAGGAGGCGCAGGCGAAATGGCCGGCGCTCCGGGAGGACTATCCCGACGCGCGGCTGCACCTGATCGGCCAGCTTCAGTCGAACAAGGCCGCCGACGCGGTCGCGCTGGCGGACGCGATACACTCGGTCGACCGACCGTCGTTGGTCGAGGCACTGGCGCGCGCGATCGCGGTGCAGGGGCGCGCACCCGATTGTTTCCTGCAGGTCAATATCGGCGCCGAGCCGCAGAAGGGCGGCTGCGCGATCGAGGCGTTGCCCGCGCTGCTGCGCCAGGCGCGCGACGCCGGCGTCTCGGTGGTCGGGCTGATGTGCGTCCCGCCCGCCGAAATCGAGCCCGCGCCCTATCTCGCGCTCTGCGCCAAGCTGGCGCGCGATCATGGCCTCGGGGAAGTCAGTATGGGCATGTCGGGGGACATGGAGACGGCCGTGACGCTCGGTGCCACCTATATCCGGGTCGGCTCAGCACTGTTCGGGGCGCGGGTATGAGCGCGGCGCGGCCCCTCGCGGCACTGCTGTTCGACTTCGACGGCGTGCTGATCGAGAGCGAGGCGAGCGGGAACCGCCACCTCGCCGACTATCTCACCGCTGTCGGCCATCCCACCTCGCCCGAGCAGGCGATGGCGATGTTCATGGGCCTGTCGGGCACCGACTTCACCGGCGCGGTCGAGCGCTGGATCGGACGCCCGCTGCCCGAGGACTTCCGGGCCGCGCGCCACGCCGAGGACGAACGCTGCCTCGTCGAGGGGATCACGGAGGTAGCGGGAGCGGCGGCCTTCGTGCGCTCGCTGCCCGCCGACCTGCCGCGCGCGGTGGTGTCGTCGAGCCGGGTGCGTTGGATCCGCACGCACCTCCAGCATCTCGGACTGCTCGAGGCGTTCGGCGACCATCTCTACTCGGGCGCGGAGCATGTCGCGCGCGGCAAGCCCGCGCCCGATCTCTACTGGCACGGCGCGGCGCAGCTGGGCGTGCCGATCGATCGCTGCGCGGTGATCGAGGACTCGCCCGTGGGCGCGACCGGCGCGGTGGCGAGCGGCGCCTATGTCATCGGGCTCGTCGCGGCGTCGCATTGCGGACCGGATCACGCCGAGCGGCTCCGTGCGATCGGCGTCGACGCGATCGCGCGCGACTATGACGAGGTGGCCGCGCTGCTCGCGTCGCTTCGCTCAGGCGGCGATCGGGAAGCGCAGCAGCCGGTCGGGTAAGGCGACGAGCGCCTCGGCGGGACCGCCCGCGGCGCGGCCGATCTCGGGGTGGGTCGCGTCGAGGCCGCCGGTCAGCGCGCCGAAGGCGGGGAGGATCAGCTTGTGCGGGCCCGCGATGAAGCAGCGCCGCGCCACCAGCTTGCCGCGCACGCGGACGCGCAGCTTGGGGTGAAAGTGGCCCGACAGCTCGGGCCGCGACTCGCCGCGTGCGGCCTCGTGGCGGAGCACGACGCCGTCGACCAGCGCCTCGTCGACCGCGATCCCGCCGCAGCGGTCGACATAGACGCGGTCGTGGTTGCCCGTGATCCAGGTCCAGCGCGTGGCGCCGGTGAGCCGGGTGAGCAGCGCGCGCGCGTCGGCGGGAAGGCGCTCGCATCCCTCGACGTCGTGGAAGCTGTCGCCGAGGCACCATAGTTCGGCCGGCGCGAGCGTATCGACCAGCGCGGCCAGGTCGGTCAGCGTCGCGATCGAGTCATAGGGTGGCAGCATCTGCCCGCCACGCGCGTACCAACTCGCTTTCTCGAGATGCAGGTCGGCCACGAGCAGCGCGCGCCGCGCCGGCCAGTAGAGCGCGCCCTGCGGGAGCGCACACCAATCGTGCCCGGCGAAGGCGAGTGCGGCGAACGGAACGGGAACCATCTCCCCGTCCATGCCCGAGCCAGCCGGCACGTTCAACCACTTGCGTGCGACCGCCGACGCTTCAGGGCTTTGCCAGCGTTCGCTGGATGTTCTATTAGGATGAGATGCTGACGACCCCCGAGACCTGCGTCGACTCACCCGGGCCGCTGTGTGCCGCCGACGTCGCGCGCGGGGTCACGCGGATGCTGCTGCGCCACGAACTCACCGCGATCGCGGAGGTGCCGCTCGACGGCGGGCGTCGCGCCGATCTGATGGCGCTCGACCAGCGCGGGCAGTTGGTGATCGTCGAGATCAAGGTGTCGCGGGCCGACCTGCTAGGTGACGCCAAGTGGCAGGATTATCTCGCGCATTGCGACCGTTTCTACTGGGCGGTGCCGGCCGGGTTCGACGCGGCGCCGATCGACGGTGAGGCCTTCCTGCCCGAGCGTACCGGCCTGATCGTCGCCGACCGCTACGACGCCGCGATCGTGCGCGAGGCGCGGACCGAGCCGCTGCCCGCGCACGTGCGCAAGCGCTGCACGCTCGCCTTCGCGCGCCGCGCCGCACGCCGGCTGATCGCCGCGCACGATCCGGAGGCGGTACAGGGCTTCTGAGCGGAGGCGCGGCGTCGCGCCTCCGCCGCTCACATGCGCGGCCCGGCCACCGCGCGCTGGGTCTTGGGCGGGGTCTCGTCGATCACCTTGGCGATCGCGGTCGAGCGCGGGTCGCGCTTGGCATAAGCGCGTGCCGACAGGCCGGCGAGATTGTCGGTCTGATCGGGGTTGCCACCCGCCGCCAGCACCGCGCGCACCAGGGCGAGGTCGCGGCGCTGCACCGCGCGGATCAGCGGGGTCTCGCCGCCGCCGTCGGCGAGATTTGCGTTGGCCTTGGCGTTGGCGAGGATCTGCACCATCTCGGGCTGGCCGGCCTGGACCGCGAGCATCATCGGCGTCTCGCCGTCGCGGTCGCGCAGATTGGGGTCTGCCCCCTTGGCGAGCAGGTAGCGCAGATAGGCCGAGTCGCCGCGCTTGACGACGATGTGGAGCGCGCCCTCGCCGGTGGTGACGTCGCGCGTGTTGATGATCGTCTGGCCGGGCTGGTCGAGCGTCGCGATCACCGCGTTGCCGTCGCCTTTGCGGATCGCCTCGAGGAACTTGTAGCTCTGCGACTGCTGCTGCGCCGCGGCGGGGAGGGGGAGCGTGCCGAGCGGGAGCAGCAGCGCGGCGGCGGGGAGCAGGCGGCGGATCATGGGTCGGGCGGTCTCGCGTCAGCGGAGCGGGAAAGGGTTGCGGCGGACGCTATAACGCATCACATCTGCCGCCACCATGAACATGCGTCGTCCCCTCGCCGCCGCGCTCGCGCTCGCGCTGGCCGGAACGGTCGTGGCCTGCTCGAGCGAGCCGGCCGCGACCCCGCCGCTCGCGGGCGCGCGGATCGGGGGCGCCTTCGCGCTGACCGACCAGGACGGCCGCGCCCGGACGGATCGCGACTTCGCGGGTCAGTATCGCATCGTCTATTTCGGCTATACCTTCTGCCCCGACGTCTGCCCGACCGACGTGCAGAACATCGCCGCGGGTCTGCGGCTGATCGAGAAGAGCGATCCCGCGCTGGCGGCGCGGATCACGCCGATCTTCGTCACGGTCGATCCCGCGCGCGACACGCCTGCGGCGCTCAAGCGCTTCGTCTCGGCCTTCCACCCGCGGCTCGTCGGGCTGACCGGCACGCCGGCGCAGATCGCCGCCGCGGCCAAGACATTCGGCATCTATTACGCGCGCGGCAAGGGCAATGAGGACGGCTATCTGATGGACCACAGCCGCCAGATCTACCTGTTCGACCCCCAGGGTAAGCCGCTCGCGCTGCTGCCCGAGGGGCCGCCGCAGGCGATCGCCGACGAGGTGACGACATGGGCGCGCTGACGGGTCGCTTCTGGGAGGACGTGCCGCTCGACCGGCTCGACCGAGCGCAATGGGAAGCCCTGTGCGACGGCTGCGGCAAATGCTGCCTGCACAAGCTCGAGGACGAGGACACCGGCGAGCTGGTCGCCACCAACGTCGCGTGTCGCCTGCTCGATCGCCGCAGCGGGCAATGTTCCAACTATCGCCACCGCCGCGCCTATGTGAGCGAGTGCGTGCGGCTGACGACGGGCAACGTCGACTCGATCGACTGGCTGCCCTCCACCTGCGCCTATCGCCTGCGCGCCAACGGCGAGCCGCTGCCGGCGTGGCATTACCTCGTCAGCGGCGACCGCGAAGCGGTGCACCGCGCCGGCGAGTCGGTGCGCGGCTGGACGATCAGCGAGGACGACGCGGGCGACCTCGAACATCATATCGTCGATCGCGACCTCTGACCCGGCGGTGCCCGGCGCCACGATCCCCGCGGACTCGATCGAGCTGGTCCGCAACCCGCGCGCGCGGCGCACGCGGCTCTCCTTCGATCCGACCAGCGGGCGCGTGCGGCTGACGCTGCCGCCGCGCGCCTCCGCCGCCAAGGCGCTGGCCTGGGCGGTCGGGCAGCGCGCCTGGCTCGACGCGCAGCGCGCGCTCCTGCCGCGGCCGCGCCCGTTGGTGCCCGGCGCGACGCTCGCGGTCGACGACGCGGCGCTGACGATCGCGTGGCGCGCCGGGGCGCCGCGGCTGCCGCGAGTCGAGGGCGACCTGCTCGTCGTCGGCGGGCCGGCGGAGATGGTCGCGCGTCGCGTGGGGGCCTGGCTGCGGCGCGCGGCGCTGGCGCTGCTGGAAGAGGATACCGCGCATTACGCCGCGCGCGCCGGCGTGACGGTCAGCGCGGTGAGCGTCGGCGACCCGCGGGGGCGCTGGGGCAGCTGCGCGCACCACGGCGCGATCCGCTACAGCTGGCGACTGGTGCTGGCACCTCGCGCGGTGCGCCGCGCCACCGCCGCGCACGAGGTGGCGCACCGGGTCCATATGGATCACTCACCGCGCTTCCACGCGCTGGTGGCCGAGCTGTACGGCCGCGACCCCGCGCCCGAGCGCGCCTGGCTACGCGCCAACGGCGCCGCGCTTCACTGGTACGGGCGGTCGCCCGACGGGTCGCCGGAGGCGGCGCGCGGCGGCTGACCGCGCGGCGCGGCGCGGTCGCGCCCCTGGTCACGGCCCTGATCACGCTGGGGCCGGCCGGTGACCCGGTCGAGCCAGTCCTGGTCGAGCCGCTGCGCCGGCGCCTGCGGCGGGGCGTCGCGCGGGTCGGCGCCGTCCTCCTGCCCAGCATCGTCGTCGCGCGCGCGCGGCACCGCCTGCACCACCGGCCGCTCGGGGCCGAACACCGGCGCCTGCGGCTCGGCCGCCGCCCCCGGATCGATCGCGAAGCCGTCGTCGCCGACGAAGCTGCTGTTGTCGGGCGCGCCGTAGTAGCTCTCGGCGTCGGGCTCTAGCTGCGCCTCGGGCAGTGTCACCTGCGTGTCGAACTGCTCGATCGGCCGGCTCGCCACCGCCTGACGCATGAACTGCGCGAAGGCGCGCGCGGGCGCGGTGCCGCCGTGCAGTCCGCCGACCGGCTTGGCATCGTCGCGCCCCATCCACACGCCGGTGGTCAGCCCCGAGGAGAAGCCGAGGAACCAGCCGTCCTTGCTGCTGGTGGTGGTGCCGGTCTTGCCCGCCACCGGGCGGCCGATCTGCGCGGCGCGGCCGGTGCCGGTGTTGACCGTGGTCTGGAGCAGGTCGATCATCCCCGCCGCGACGTTGGGCGCGACCAGCACGTGGCTGCGATCAACCTCGTGGCGGTAGATCTCCTCGCCCTCGGCGGTCACGCGCGTGATCCCGAACGGGGTCACCGCCACGCCCTTGTTGCCGACGCTGGCGAAGGCGCGCGTCATGTCGATCACGCGCACCTCGGAGGTGCCGAGCACCATCGAGGGATGCGTGTTGACCGCGGTGGTGATGCCGAAGCGCCGCGCCATGTCGGCCACCGTCTGGAACCCGACCGCATAGCCCAGCTTGGCAGCGATCGTGTTGAGCGAGAAGGCGAAGGCGGTGCGCAGCGTGACCTCGCCCGAGAAGCGGCGCGAGTCGTTGCGCGGGCTCCAGCCGTCGATCGTGACCGGCTCGTCGACCTCGCGGTCCTCGGGCGTGCGCCCGGCCTCGAGCGCGGAGAGATAGACGAACAGCTTGAACGCCGAGCCGGGCTGGCGCTGCGCCTTGGTGGCGCGATTGTAGTTGGAGGTGACATAGTCGGTGCCCCCCACCATCGCGCGCACCGAGCCGTCGCGGTCGAGCGCGACCAGCGCGCCCTGCGTGCCCGCGGGGGCGTTGGCGCGCACCGCCTCGTCGGCGGCGCGCTGCATCGCGGGGTCGAGCGTGGTCCAGACCTCGAGCGGCTTCTCGGTCTCGTCGATCAGCAGCTCGAGCTGCGGCAGCGCCCAGTCGGTGAAGTAGCGCACGCTGTTCTGCCGCGGCGCGGGCGCGAGGCGGACGTCGTTGGGATCGGCGGCGGCGGCCTGGCTCGGCGTGATGAAGCCGTTGCGCACCATCTGCTGGATCACCACCCCGGCGCGGCCGACCGCGGCCTCGGCGTCGGCGGTGGGAGAGTAATTGGACGGTGCCTTGACCAGCCCCGCGATCACCGCCGCCTCGGTGAGACTCAGCTGGCTCGCGCCATGGCCGAAGAACTTCCGGCTCGCCGCGTCGATGCCGTAGGCGCCGCCGCCGTAATAGACCTTGTTGAGGTACAGCTCGAGGATCTGGTCCTTGCTGAACTTGCGCTCGAGCGCGAGCGCCAGGATGGCCTCACGGAACTTGCGGCCGAACTTCTTCTGGTTGTTGAGGAAGACATTGCGCGCGAGCTGCTGGGTGATGGTCGAGCCGCCCTGCACCCAGTGGCCGCGCTCGTAGCGTACCCCGACCGAGCGAACGATCCCGATCGGGTCGACGCCGAGATGGCTGCGGAAACGGCGGTCCTCCACCGCGATCGTCGCGTCGCGCATCACCTCGGGGATACGGTCGTAGCTCAGCCACTGGCCGTAGCTCGGCCCGAGCGAGACCAGCACGCTGCCGTCGGCGGCGTGGACGCGCACCATCTGGCCGTTGGGCGAGGATTTGAGCGACTCGAAACTCGGCAGCTGCGCGCGCGCGATATAGACCGCCACCACCAGCGCGCCGACCGCGAGCACGGCGAGCGCGAGCAGCGTCTTGAGCGCGAGGCCCAGCCGCCGCCGCCACGGGGAGCGCGCCGGGCGCGAGCGGGAGGTGCGGGAGGGGGCGCGGGCCATGGCGTCGGCCCTGGCGGATAGTGGCTTGAGCCAGGCTTAACAAGCGGATTGGCGCGCGATTAACTCGCCGCGGTGATCGCGGCTGCCGTTGGTCGGGCACCGCGGCGAGTTAATCGACCTCCCGGGTCCGTGCTCCCGCGAACGCAGGAGCCCAGGGCCGAGGGCGGGTGCGTTGTCACCCCGGACTCCCGCGGGCGCGGGAGACCGAGGCTGAGGCTTACCTGTCTCCGATCCGCGTCCAGTGCGCCAGCATCTCCAGCATCCCGGCGCGCGCGAGCGGCGCCAGCAGCGGCGCGGCGAGCAGCGGATGCTCCGCGACCGCGCGCACCGCCGCCGCGACCGCTAGCGGGGGCCCGGCGCGGCGGGCGAAACGCGCCTGCCACGATCCCGCTGCCGACGCGCCGCCGTCGCGCCACGCCGCGGCCGCGCTGATGCCGCTCGCGAGCGCGATCCCCATGCCTTCGCCGGCGAGCGACGGGATCACCGCGGCCTGGTCACCGAGCCGGAACAGACCCTCGTCGCTCGACCTCGCGCGCCAGCCATAGGGCACATTGGCGACGGCCTCGATCGCGCCGTCCGCCGCGTCGCCGAGCCGCTCGCCCAGCGCCGGCGCCTCGGCCGCGAGCGTCTCGAGCAGGCGCGCGGGCGTGCCCGCCGCATTAAGCCGCGAGCGCCGTAGCGCGAGACAGACATTGGTGCTGCCGTCCTCCTGCCGCACCACGCCGGCATAGCCGCCGCGGAAGAGGTGGAGCTCGACCGCGTCGCCGACGAGCCGCGCCAGCGCGGGCGAGTCGGCGCGGCGCGTGCGCAGGCCCAGCGCCGGATCCGCCAAGGGTACCGGCCGCGCTCTGCCGCGCACGTCGTGCTTGCCGCTCGCGAGGAACAAAGCGTCGCTCTTCAGCAGCGTGCCGTCGGCGGTGCGCACCGCGCCGTCCTCGATCGCGCGTGCCGCGACGCCGCGCTCCACCCCCGCGCCCGCCGTCGTCGCGCGCGCGAGCAGCAGCGAGTCGAGCCGGTGACGCGAGACGCCGCGCGCGGGCGCGGGCAGCGGCGCCTCCACCACGCGCCCCGCGGCGAACAGGCGCACGCGCCGCACCACCGCGGCGCCGAGCGCGTCCGGATCGACTCCGAGCCGCTCCACCGTCGCCAGCGTCCGCCAGCTGAGAAAGCCGCCGCACAGCGCGTCACCGGTCTCGCGCGTGCGCTCGATCACCAGCGCGCGTGTGCCCTCCTGCGCCAGCGCGATCGCCGCGGCCGCGCCCGCGGGGCCGCCGCCGAGGATCAGCGGCGCTCGACGCACAGCCGGAACGGGAAGGCGCGATAGACCCGCGCGTCGCGCACGCCCGCGGCTTCGAGCAGCGGTGGCCATTCGTCGGGGCGGTAGCTGCGCGCGATCGAGACATGGCCGTCGTGGCGCACGATCGGGTGCCAGCCGAAGCCCCGCGCGAGCAGCGGCCAGGCGCCATAGGCCAAGGTGTGGCGATGGAGATCGTTGACCAGCCAGCCGACGCGGGCGTGCCGCTCCATCCAGGCGAGGAAGGCGACCAGCTCGTCGCGCGCCATATGGTGGGCGACGAGGCTGGAGATGACGAGGTCCCACGGCTCGTCGCCGAGCGCGCGATAGTCGCCTACGCGCCAATCGACGATGAGCCCCGCCGGGCTGTGCGCCAGCGCGGCGGCGCGGCTCCGCTCATTCTGGTCGACGCCGACGAGCTCGAAGGCGACGCCGCGCCGCTCGCCCCAGCGCGCGATCCGTCGCAGCATGTCGCCGTCGCCGTAGCCGACGTCGAGCAGGCGGTAGCGTTCGCCCGGCCGGCAGGTGCGACGTAGGAAAGCGAGGGTAGGGCGCGCTGCGAGGGTGACGACGTTGACGCGGGCGAGATCGGCCACGACCGCGGCGTAGGTCTCGCGCGCGAGGTCGTCGGCGTCCATCAGCTCGTCCGCGATGCGCCGTTCGCGGAGGGAAGGCGCCTTCACGGCGCGGTGCGGAAGGCGATCCCCTCCGCCGCCATGCCCGGCCCGAAGGCGAGCGCCACGCCATGCCGCACCGGCGCGCCGCGCAGCACGCGCGCGAGCACGAAGAGCAACGTCGCCGACGACATGTTGCCGCAGTCGCGCAGCACCGCGCGCGACTCGGCGAGCGCCTCCGGCGGCAGCGCCAGCGCCTGTTCGACCGAGTCGAGGATCGAGCGCCCGCCGGCATGGACCGCCCAGCGATCCACCGCCGCGCCGCCGGTGAGCGACTCGACCAAAGTGGAGTCGCGTAGCGCGCCACTGAGGCGGCCGGGTACCTCGCCTGAAAGATGCATCGCGAAGCCGCGGTCGGTGATGTCCCAGCGGATCAGCGAGTCCGATTCCTCCAGCGCGGCGCTGAACGGCCGCTCGAGTGCGAGCCCGACCGCGGCGGCGGTGACCAGAGCGGCGGCGGCGCCGTCGCCGAACTGGAGCATGGCGAGCAGCGCCTCGAGGTCGTCGCTGGCCTGGAGGTGGAGCGTCGACAGCTCGACCGTGATGACGAGCACCCGCGCGGCCGGCTCGGAGCGGACGATATGGCGCGCGGTGCGCAGCGCCACCACCGCGGCGTAGCAGCCCATGAAGCCGATCAGCGTGCGCTCCACCGCCGCCGACAGCCCGAGCCGCCGCGCGATGATCTGGTCGACGCCCGGCGCGACGAAGCCGGTGCAGCTCGCCACGACGAGATGCGTGATGTCGTCGAGCCCGACCTGCTCGGCCAGTGCGGCGACCGCGGCGAGTGCCAGCGCGGGCGCCGCCGCCGCGTACAATGCCATGCGCGCACCGGTGCCGGGCAGCGGCTCGGCGGCGTAGAAGCCGCCCGACGCCACCGGCGAGCCCGCGTCCTCGGGCAGCACCGACCAGCGATGCGCGATACCGGCGCGCGCCGTCATCCGCTCGAACAGCCGCGCGGGGCGCTCGGGCAGGCGGTCACGCGCCCAGTCGACGAAGGCGGTGTGGATATCATGCGTCGGCGTCGCGGTGCCGATCGCCTGCAGATACGCGATACATGTCATGCGCGAGGCATAACGCCTGGGAAGGGCGCTCGGCGCCGACGTAGGGCTGATCCCGCCTGAGACGATCCGCGCGGGCCAGACGGCCCGCGGATCCCGCGCCTAGGCGGGAAGGTGGTGCGGTCGAGAAGACTCGAACTTCCACGTCCTTTCGGACACAACGACCTCAACGTTGCGCGTCTACCAATTCCGCCACGACCGCACGTGATGTCCGCCGGGGCAGGCCCGGCGGCTGGCAGGAGCGGGCCCCTAGCAAAGCCCTTGGAGGCTGGCAACACGCTTTCGTCGTCCTGCTCAGCTTTCCTCGCCGACGAAGCTGAGATCGAGCCGCTTCGACGTGGCGGGAACGTCCACCTGCGCCGAGTTGAAGTCGAGCGCGCCGTTGGGCAGCAGCGTGCGCTGCTGCGGCGTGATCGTCCAGCTGAACACGATCTTGCCCTGCGCGTCGCGCAGGTCGGCGCGGATGTCGGGGACGCGCTGACGCGTCGGCGAAGGGTTGGTGATCTGCCCGCTGACCGCGAACAGCTCCGAGCCGTTGGCCATCTTGCGGCGCTCGATCGGGTGATCGACGATGCGCAGCGGCAGCTCGGCGGGGCCGATCGAGAGGCCGACCTGCTGGGCGAGCCCGGGCGCGGTGGTCCACAAAATCACCGCCACGGCCGCGAGCATCAGCAGCCCGGCGGCGAGGCTGGCGATGGTGCGCATCCGCGCGGTGTTGCGCTCGGGACGGAACGGCGGCCGGTGCGCGAAGGCGTCATAGCCGGCCGCGACCGCGGAGGGCTCGGGATCGGCCTCGACCAGCGCGGGCGCGATCAGCGGCGGCGGTTCGGGCGCCGGGGCGGGCGGCGTCGTCGCGATCGGCTCGGGAACGCGAGGGACGGGCGCTGCGGCCGGCTCGGGCGAGTAGGGGGCCGGTGCGGGGGCGCGGGCTGCCGGTGCCTCCTCTTCCTCCTCGAACTCGTCGACGAGCGGCTCGTCCCGCGGCTCCTGGTACCAGCTGTGGCGACAATTGGCGCAGCGCACGGTGCGGCCGGTCGCGCCGACCGTGCCGTCCGGCACCTGATAGCGCGCGCGACATTCGGGACATTCGATGATCATGGCGGGCCACCGGCAGGAACTGATCGCGATTCTAAGCACGTGGGAGCCACCTGAGGCAAGCGGCCCGTCGCCTGCTTGATGCGCGCGGGCACGCGTGCGATGGCGGCACGGCGATGCGCAGGCGAGAGGTGGTGAGCGGCCGGGTGGCGGGGATCGTCCAGTTCGAGCATGTCGGGCTGCGCTATGGCCAGGGCGAGGAGGTGCTGCGCGACATCAGCTTCGCGCTCGCGCCCGGCGAATTCTATTTTCTCACCGGCGCGAGCGGGGCGGGCAAGACCTCACTGCTGAGCCTGCTCTACCTCGCGCAGCGCCCCAGCCGCGGCATCATCCGGCTGTTCGGTGAGGACGTGGTGACGCTGCCGCGCGCGCGCATGCCCGGCTTCCGCCGCCGCGTCGGGGTGGTCTACCAGGACTTTCGCCTCGTGCCGCACCTCAGCGTGGCCGACAATGTCGCGCTGCCGCTGCGCATCGCCGCGGCCGACGAGGCCGACGTCGCGGAGGCGGTGCGCGAGATGCTCGCCTGGGTCGGCCTGTCGCACCGCGCCGCGGCGCTGCCCGCGACGCTGTCGGGCGGCGAGCAGCAGCGAGTCGCGATCGCGCGCGCGGTGGTGGCGCGGCCCGAGCTGCTGCTCGCCGACGAGCCCACCGGCAACGTCGACGAGGAAATGGCCGAGCGGCTGATGCAATTGTTCGCCTCTCTCAACGGGCTCGGCACCACCGTCGTGGTGGCGACGCACGATCCGCAGCTACTTCGGCGCGTGACGGCGGCGCAGATGATGCGGCTGGCGGACGGGCGGCTGCTCGACCCGACGGGCGCGCTGCGCTTCCCGCCGGCGCGCGTGAGCATGGCATGAGCGCGGCGACCGCCCGCGTGCTCGATCCGGCGCGCGCCGGACGCGCGATGGTGGGCGTGCTCGCGATCATGCTGTTCCTGACGTTGCTCGCCGCGGCGGCGGGGATCGCCGCGGGACGCGGCGCGGCGGCGCTGGGGGCGCGGCTGAGCGCGCGCGCGACGGTGCAGCTCACCGACGCCGACCCCGCCGCGCGCGCGGCGGCGGCGGCGCGCGCGCTGGCGGCGCTCCGGTCGTCGCCCGCGGTGGCGCGCGCGCGCGCGGTCCCGCGCGCCGAGCTGGCGAACCTCGTGGCGCCGTGGCTCGGCAGCGCGGCGGACGACCCCGACCTGCCGATGCCCGCGCTGATCGATCTCGAGCTCGCGCCGGGCGAGGACGCGCTCGCGTCGGCACGGGCGGTGCTGGCCCGTGTCGCACCCGAGGCCGTGATCGACTCGCACGGGGCCGCGGTGGCGCCGCTGGCGCGGCTGCTCCGGCTCGCGTCGCTACTCGCGGCCGCGGTGGCGGTGCTGATGGTGGCCGCCAGCGCCGCGGTGGTGGTACTCGCCGCGCGGGCCGGGCTGGAGGCGCACCGTACCACGATCGCGGTCATGCACGGGCTCGGCGCGACCGACACCCAGGTGGCGGGTCTGTTCCAGCGGCGCGTCGCGCGCGATGCCGCGACCGCCGCACTGGTCGCGACCGCCGCCGCCGCCCTGACGGCGGGGCTGCTGGTCGGGCCGTTCGCCATCGAGATCGGCGCGTCGGGCGACAACGTCGCGCTCGGCGCGCGGGGTTGGGGCGTGCTCGCGGCGTTGCCGCTCGTCTTCGTCGGCTTCGCCGCCCTGGTGGCGCGCCATACCGTTGCCCACGCGCTGGCGCGGACGCTGTGATCAAACGGCTCGTCGCGCTCGCGCTGCTCGGCTGGGCGCTGGGCTTCGCGCTCTTCATGCTGGCATTGCCGGGCACCCCCGACGCGAGCCTGCGTACCGACGCGATCGTGGTCCCGACCGGCGCGGCGGGGCGGATCGCGCGCGGGCTCGACCTGCTCGAGCAGCGGCGCGCGCGACGCATGCTGGTGACCGGCACCGCGCCGGGGGTGACTCGCGCCGATCTCGCGCGGGTCAGCGGTCACGCCGCCACCTTCGCCTGCTGCGTGGACCTGGGCGCCGAGGCGGTCGACACGCGCGGCAACGCCGAGGAGACCGCCGCCTGGGTCAAGGCGCACGGCTATCGCTCGATCCGGCTGGTCACCTCCGACTGGCACGCGCGCCGCGCGGCGCTCGAGCTCGCCGCCGCGCTGGGCAAGACAGTGAGCGTCGCGGTCGAGGGCGTGCCGAGCGAGCCGACGCTGGCGCAGGCGCTCAACGAGTATAACAAGCTGCTGCTGCGCGCGGTGGTGCTGGGGTGGGAGCGGGTGAGACGGTGAACGCGCTGAGATCGTGGCTCTTCCGGCTGGTGTTCTACGCCGGCTCGGTGCCGATCGTGCTGGTGGTGCCGATCGTCGCGCTGTTCGGGCAGCGCGCGATGGTGCCCTACGCGCATGTCTGGTCCTATTATCATCGCTGGGCGGCGGCGACCTTCCTGGGCGTGCGCACGCGCTTCGAGGGCGTGCTACCGGAGGGGCCGGTGCTCTACGCCGCCAAGCACGAGGCGATGTACGAGACGGTGGAGCTGCAACCGCTGCTGCGCGGCCCGGCGGTGGTGCTCAAGCGCGAGCTGTGGAACATCCCCTTCTGGGGCTGGGCGACGCGGGTCTATGGCGGGATCCCGGTCGATCGCGACGCGTCGGCGGCGGCGCTGCGCCAGCTGGTGCACGACGCCAAGGTGGCGCGCGAGGCGCGGCGATCGGTGGTCGTCTATCCCGAGGGCACGCGCGTGCCGCACGGCGAGCGACCGCCGCTGCGCTCGGGGTTCGCGGGGCTGTACAAGGCGCTGGGCTATCCGGTGGTGCCGATCGCGCTCGACAGCGGGCGGCTGGGGCTGCGCCGCGGCACGGTGACGCCGGGCGAGGTGACGATCCGGCTGGGCGAGCCGATCCCGCCGGGACTGCCGCGGCGCGAGATCGAGGCGCGCGTGCACGCCGCGATCAACGCGCTGAATGCGGGATAGGAACATCGTGCTCCTGCAGAAGCAGGAGCCCAGGGTCGCGAGCGAGCCGCGCGGGGCACCGGATGGAAACGAGGTCGGAAGCCGAACCTCATTATCGGCGTCATCCTGAGCTCGTCTCAGGATGCACCGTGCCGCCCATCCCGGCGGCGCGGCGCTTGCTGCCCGATGGATACGGAAACGAGTTCGGCATGACGGCAGTGGGGGGGGGGGGAGGTGGTGCCCTCAGTCGTGCCGGCGGCCGAAGTCGGCGGCGGCGTCGTCCTGGCCCTGGTCGACGATCGAGCGGCGGATCGCGCGCGTCCGCGCGAAGCGGTCGTGCAGCGCGTCGCCGTCGCCCCAGCGGATCGCGCGCTGCAGTTGGCTCAGGTCCTCGCTGAAGCGCTGAAGCATCTCCAGCACCGCCTCCTTGTTGGCGAGGAAGACGTCGCGCCACATCACCGGATCGGACGCGGCGATGCGGGTGAAGTCGCGGAAGCCGCCGGCGGAGAATTTGATCACCTCCGACTCGGTCACCTGACCGAGGTCGTCCGCGGTGCCGACGATCGTGTAGGCGATCAGATGGGGCAGGTGGCTCGTCACCGCCAGCACGCGGTCGTGGTGGTCGGGCGCCATCCGCTCGACGTCGGCGCCGAGCCGGTGCCAGAATTCCTCGACCCGCGCCACCGCGAGCGGGTCGCTCTCCGCCAGCGGCGTGACGATGCACCAGCGGCCGCGGAACAAGGAGGCGAAGCCCGCCTCGGGGCCGCTCTGCTCGGTCCCCGCCACCGGGTGCGCGGGCACGACGCGCTCGGGCGGCAGCACCGCGGCGAGCGCCTGCGCCACCGCGGTCTTGCAGCTGCCGACGTCGCTGACGATCGCGTCGGCGGGCAGCTCCTCGGCGATCTCGGCGGCGACCGCGGCCATCGCCCCGACCGGCACGCACAGGATGACGAGGTCCGCGTCGGTCACCGCCGCGGCGGCGCTGTCGGCGACGTCGTCGACCAGCTCGATCCGCCGCGCGGTCTCGCGCACCGCGGCGCTGGCGTCGTGCCCGGTCAGTCGCACCGTCGGCAGATACTGGCGCACCGCGCGCGCCACCGACGAGCCGATCAGCCCGAGCCCGATGACGGCGACGCGGCTGAACGGCAGCATCAGCCGCGCTCGATCCCGGCGTCGGCCGGCTCGGCGTGCTTCGGCGCCGCGCCGCGCTCGACCAGCGCCCGCAGCGCCGCCGCGACCCCGCGCGTCTCGTCCTCGGTGCCGATGGTGATGCGCAGGCCCTGCGCGAGCCCCTGGCCGGGCAGCCAGCGGACGATATAGCCCGCGTCCATCAGCCCCTTGTAGGCGGTCTCGGCGGTCAGCGCGCCGTCGAACACGACGAGCACGAAATTCGCCTCGCTCGGGATCGCGCGCAGACCGGCGTTGCCCAGCTTGGCGATCTCGTCGGCGAACCAGGCGCGCCAGGCCGCGTTGTGCGCCCGAGTATGCTCGACGAAACCGCGGTCCTCGATCGCGGCGACCGCGGCGCGCTGGCCGCCGATGGTGATGTTGAACGGCAGCCGGATGCGATGCAGCGCCTCGACGATGTCGGCATGGGCGTAGCCCCAGCCGATCCGCTCCGCCGCGAGCCCGTGGATCTTGGAGAAGGTGCGCGTCACCAGCACGTTGCGCGCCGTGGCGGCGAGCGCGAGCCCGCCGTCGTCGTCCTGGTCGGCGAGATATTCGGCATAGGCCTGGTCGAGCACCAGCAGCACCGTCGGCGGCAGCGCGGCGTGTAGCCGTGCGATCTCGGCGCGCGGCGCGAAGGTGCCGGTCGGGTTGTTCGGGTTGGCGACATAGACGACGCGCGTGCGCTCGCTGACGCGGGCGAGGATCGAGTCGACGTCGGTGGCATAGTCGCGGTCGGGCGCGATCACCGGGGTGGCGCCGACCCGCCGCGCCGCGATCTCATATACCGCGAAGCCGTAGCGGACGAAGATCACCTCGTCGCCAGCGCCAGCGAAGGCGCCCGCGGCGAGGTGGAGGATCTCGTCCGAGCCGTTGCCGTAGATGATCCGCGCCGGGTCGAGCCCGAAGCGCGCCGCGATCGCCTCGCGCACGATCGCGCCGCTGGCGTCCGGGTAGCGCTCGAGCGAGTCAGCCGCGGAGGCGAAGGCGGCGCGCGCCGCGGGCGAGGTGCCGAGCGGGTTCTCGTTCGAGCTGAGCTTGGCGACCTTGCGCCCGTCGTCGGTGGTGGAGCGCCCCGGGATATAGGGGGCGATATCCATGATCCAGGGCTTGGGTCGGGGCGCGTCACTCATGCCGACCGGGTAGCGGCTCCGCGCGCGCGGGGGAAGAGGGGGGCCAGTCGTGCCCACGCGTGCGCTCCGCGCTGCGATGCCCGCGCTTGAACGATGCCGTTCTCCGGCGATGCGCGAAGATGACCGCACCTGCGCGTCCGGCGCCCCTCGTCAGCGCGGCGCCGGCCTTCCGGCGGCGCGATCTCTCAGGACCTCGCGAGGGCGCCGCCGGGGAAGGCGCTCGACCGACAACGTCCCCGCCAACCTTCGGCTGAACGCGCCGCCCTGGGTTAGTGAAATTCGCCAAGTACCGCCCATTACAATCGTAGAACCGCGGAGTCCCGCCAATTTCCGGACTTGGCACGCCCCCTGCAAAGTGGCTGGCATCGACCGGGTGATCCGGCCGACACCCACCAGGGAGACCTATCATGACCGCTCGTTTCGCCGATCTCGCCCGCCCGCTCGCCACCGTCGTCGCCGCTCTCACCGTCGCCGCGATGATGGTCGGCGCCGCCGTCCCCGTCCTGCCGATCGCCTGAGCGGAGCCGTGACGATGACCCGCCTGCCCTCGCTGCCGCACGCGCTGCTGCTCACCGCCGCCGGCTTCGCCACCACCGCGCTGCTGATCTACGTCGACGTCGCGAGTGCCGTGATCGCCTGATCACGGCACCGCGCCGCGCGGCACGCGTTGCCCACGGCATGGACCGCGACGCTACCACCCCGACGCTCGACCGCTTCGTCGCCGCGCAGGCGACCAGCTACGCCACCGCGCTCGCCGAGCTTCGCGCCGGCGTTAAGCGGAGTCACTGGATGTGGTACATCTTTCCCCAGATCGCCGGCCTCGGCCACAGCGACATGGCGCGGCGCTACGCGATCCGCGACCTCGCCGAGGCGCGCGCCTATCTCGCGCACCCGCTGCTCGGCGCGCGCTACGCCGACAGCGCCGCGGCGCTGCTGGCGCACCGTGGCAGCGACGCCACCGCGATCATGGGCGGGATCGACTCGATCAAGCTGCGCTCGTCGCTGACCCTGTTCGATCGGGCGGGCGCGCCCGCGACGGTGCGCGAGACGCTCGACGCCTTCTTCGACTCACCCGATCCCGCGACGCTGCGGCTGCTCGAGCGCTGATCCCGCCTCAGGCAGCGCTCCAGCGCCCGCCGAGCGCGCGGAACAGGTCGACCTGCGCGTCGGCGACCAGCTGGTCCTGCAGCGCCAGCGCGGCCTGGGCGTCGGCGAGCGTGCGCTCGGCGTCGAGCTGCGACAGGCTGTCGATCTGCCCCTCGCGGCGCTGCGCGCGCGTGATCCGTGCGGCGCGGTCGGCCTGGCCCAAAGCCTGCTGGAGCGCGGCGCGGCGCTCGAGCGAGCGCGCGTAATTGGAGAGCGCCGTCTCGGTCTCGCCCAGCGCGGTCAGCACCGTGCCGTCGAAGGTCGCGAGCGCGGCGCGCGTGTCGGCCTCGGCGCCGGCGACGCGCGCGCGCGCCTTGCCCGGGTTGACCGCCCAGTTGAGCAGCGGCCCGATCAGGAAGTTGAGCGGCCCCGCGCCGAACAGGTTGCCGAAGCCGGTGCTGGTCTGCCCGACCGATCCGCCCAGCGTGATCCGCGGGTAGAGGTCGGCGGTGGCGACCCCGATCCGGGCGGTGGCGGCGGCGAGGCGGCGCTCGGCGGCGCGCACGTCGGGGCGGCGCGCGAGCAGTGCCGCGCCGTCGCCGACGGGGATGGCCTGCTCGATCCGCAGCGCGGTGGCGCGCTCGCCCGCCACGGGGGGCAGCTCCTGCGGGCTGCGCCCGGTCAGCGTCGCGAGCCGGAACAAAGCCGCCTGGCGCTCGGCGACGAGCGAGGGGATGTCGGCGCGGCGCTGATCGCGCAGCGCGGCGATCCGCGCGGTGTCGAGCGGGGTGGTCAGCCCCGCCTCGGTGCGGCGCTCGGTGGTGCCGACCTGGCGGTCGAGCAGGGCGACGATCCGCTCCGCCACCGCGATCCGCGCCGCCGCGGCGGCGGCGTCGGCGTAGGCGCGGGTGGTGTCCGCCACCACCGCGACCCGCACCGCGTCCGCGTCGGCGGCGGCCGCCGCGACGTCGCCGCGCGCCGCCTCGACCCCGCGCGAGACGCGGCCGAACAGGTCGACCTCGTAGGAGACGTCGAGCCCGCCGTCGATCAGCCAGGTCTCGCCACTCACCCCGGGCGGGCGCTGCGCCTGCGAGAAGCGGTTGTAGGTGCCGCTGGCGCCGAGCGTCGCCTGCGGGGTGCGATCGTTGCGGACCTCGCGCAGCGACGCGCGCGCGCGCTCGAGCCGCGCGGTGGCGACCCGCACGTCGGTGTTGGCGGCGAGCGCCGCCTCGACCAGTCCGTTCAGCACGGGGTCGTCGTACAGCCGCCACCAGTGATCGTCGGGGGCGGCGGCGAGCGTCGGACCGCCGGCGCCGAGGAAGGGGGCGGCCGCGCCCGCGGCGGTGGCGGGGGCACGATAGTCGGGGCCGGCGGCGCAGGCGGCGAGCGCCAGCGTGGCGGTGGCGGCGAGCCAATGCTTGATCATCGTCTCTCTCGTTTCCGTACAGGAGTCACTCGGCGGGCTGGAGCGCGGCGTCGTCGTCGCGGTGTCCGGGCCGGCGGCGGGCGAGCCGCGCGCCGAGCGCGCGGCACACCACGTAGAAGGTCGGCGTGAAGATCAGCCCGAAGCCGGTCACCCCGATCATCCCGAAGAACACGGCGGTGCCGAGCGCCTGACGCAGCTCGGCGCCCGCGCCGGTCGCGATCAGCAGCGGCACCGTGCCGAGGATGAAGGCGAAGCTGGTCATCAGGATCGGTCGCAGCCGCACCTGCGCTGCCTGCACGGCGGCCTCGACCGGAGTGAGGCCGTCGCGCTCCTCCGCCTGCTTGGCGAACTCGACCACCAGGATCGCGTTCTTGGCCGCGAGCGCGATCAGCACGACCAGCCCGATCTGCGTCAGCACGTTATTGTCCATGCCCCGCAGGTTCACCCCCGCCATCGCGGCGAGCAGGCACATCGGCACGATCAGCACGATCGAGAGCGGCAGCAGCAGGCTCTCATACTGCGCGGCGAGCACCAGGAAGACGAAGACCACCGCCAGCGCGAAGACGATCCCGGCGGTATTGCCCGCCGCCTTCTGCTGGAAGGCGATGCCGGTCCACTCGGCGCCATAGCCCGAGGGGAGCGTGTCGTGCGCCAGCTTCTCCATCGTCACCAGCGAGCGGCCCGAGGAATAGCCCGGCGCGGTGTCGCCGTCGACCTCGACCGCGGGGTAGAGGTTGTAGCGCGTCACGCGGTACGGGCCGGTGCGGTCCTGGAAGGTCGCGACCGAGCCGATCGGCACCATCGCGCCCGAGGCCGAGCGGGTCTTGAGGTTGGCGATGTCCGCCGGGGTCGATCGGAACGGCGCGTCGGCCTGGGCGGTGACGCGGTAGGTGCGACCGATCAGGTTGAAGTCGTTCACGAACGCGCTGCCGAGATAGACCTGGAGCGCCTCGAACACGCGCGCCGGGGGCACGCCGAGCAGGTCCGACTTGGCGCGATCGACGTCGGCGAAGATGCGCGGCGTGGCGGTGTTGAAGAAGGTGTAGACCTGCGCCAGCCCCTCGGTCTGGTTGGCGGCGCCGATCAGCTTGCCCGCCTCCGCGCCGAGCGCCTGGTAGCCCGCGCCCTGCCGGTCCTGCACCATCAGGCGATAGCCGCCCGCGGAGCCGATGCCCTGGATCAGCGGCGGAGGCACGACGAGGATGCGCGCCTCGTCGATGTCGCCGGTCACCTCGCGCGTCTTCTGCATGATGCCGGCGAAGGTGACGCCCAGTCTCTCGCGCTCGGCGAAGGACTGGAGCGGGACGTAGGCCGCGGCGGTGTTGGGCGCGAGCGTCTGCGACGGGCCGTCGAAGCCCGCGAGCATGACGACGCCCTTCACGCCGGCGAGCGGCAGGATGCGCTTGGCGACCTTCTGCACCACCGCGTCGGTGCGCTCCACCGACGCGCCCGCGGGCAGCTGCACCACGGTGAGGAAATAGCCCTGGTCCTGCGCCGGGATGAAGCCGGTCGGCGTGGCCCAGAACAAGGCGACGGTCGCGGCGATGAGGCCGGCGTAGACCGCCATCATCCGCCTGGGCGCGCGCACCAGCCTGGCGGTGAGCTTGGCGTAGCCGAGGCTCAGCCGCTCGAACGCGCGGTTGAACGAGTCGCCGGCCGCGCGCAGCGCGCGGGTGACGCGATTGCCCGAGTCGTGCGCCTCGTGCGGGCGCAGCAGCAGCGCGGCGAGCGCGGGCGACAGCGTCAGCGACACCACCAGCGAGATCACCGTGGCGGTCGCGATCGTCACCGCGAACTGCTGGTAGAAAGCGCCCGACAGGCCGGTGAGGAACAGCGTCGGCACGAACACCGCGCACAGCACCAGCACGATCGCGACCAGCGCGCCCGACACCTCGTCCATCGACACCTTGGCCGCCTCGAGCGGGGAGAGCCCCTCGGCGAGGTTGCGCTCGACGTTCTCGACCACGACGATCGCGTCGTCGACGACGATGCCGATCGCCAGCACCAGTCCGAACAGCGACAGCGTGTTGAGCGAGTAGCCGACCGCGGCGAGCACCGCGAAGGTGCCGACCAGCGAGACCGGGATGGCGACGATCGGGATGATCGCGGCGCGCCACTTCTGGAGGAACACCAGGATGACGAGCACGACGAGCACCACCGCCTCGAACAGGGTGTGGATCACCGCGTCGACCGACTGGGCGATGAACTCGGTGGGGTTGTAGATCACGCGATACTCCAGCCCCTTGGGGAAGGACTTGGACATCGCCTCCATCTCGGCGGTCACTTTCTCCGCGGCGGCGAGCGCGTTCGAGCCGGGGCGCTGGAACACCGCCGCGATGACGGTCGGCTGGCCCGAGAGATAGGTGTTCGAATTATAGTCCTGCGCGCCGAGCTCTACGCGCGCGACGTCGCGCACGCGCACCTGGCGGCCGCTGCCGTCGGTGCGGATCACCACGTCGGCGAACTGGTTGGGGTCGACCAGCCGGCCCTGGGTCTCGACGTTGAGCTGGAAGGCGTTGCCGTTGCCGTAGGGCGGCTGCCCGAGCGAGCCCGCCGCGACCTGGACGTTCTGCGCGCGCAGCGCCGCGACGATGTCGCCGGCGGTGAGGTCGAGCGCGGCGGCGCGGCCCGGATCGATCCACACGCGCATCGCATAGTCGCGGCTGCCGAACAGGCGGACGTCGCCGACGCCGTCGATGCGGGCGAGACGGTCGCGCACCTGGGTCAGCGCGTAGTTGGAGATATAGCCGCGATCGAGCGACTTGTCGGGCGAGATCAGGTTGACGACCATGAGGAAGTCGGGGCTGGTCTTGCGCGTCACCACGCCGAGCCGCTGCACCTCCTCGGGCAGCCGCGGCACCGCCACGGCGACGCGGTTCTGGACGAGCACCTGCGCGGCGTCGAGGTTGGTGCCGATCTTGAAGGTGACGGTGATCGTCAGGTTGCCGTCGCCGGTCGACTGGCTCGACTGGTACAGCATGTCGTCGACGCCGTTGATCTCCTGCTCGATCGGCGCGGCGACGGTCTCCGCCACGGTCTCGGCCGAGGCGCCGGGATAGGTGGCGCTGACCGTCACCGTGGGCGGCACGATGTCGGGATATTGCGCGACGGGGAGCCCCCAGTAAGCGATCGCGCCGACGATGGTGATGATCACCGCGATGACGCCGGCGAAGATCGGGCGGGTGATGAAGAAGCGCGAGAGGCGCATGGCAGGCTCCCCGGATGCGAGGATGGATGGGGGCCGCTGAGGGGCGGCGGATGGGGTCGTCTGGTCGGGTCGCCCTCACCCTTCCCACCCGGCTGCGCCGGGCGGGCCCCTTTCCTCTCCCGGCGGGAGAGGGAGGAAGGCACGAAGCGCCGAGAGGGTGAGGGTGAGTTGTCTTACGCTATGACGTGAACGTCGCCTCGCCGGTGATCGGCGCCGCGCCCGGCGGCGCGTCGCCGCCGCTCGCCGGCGCGATCGTGCCCGCGCGGACCTGCACCTTGGTGCCCGGCATCGCCATCTGCGTGCCGCTGATCACCACGCGATCGCTCGGCGAGAGCCCGCTGCGCACGATCCGCAGCCCGGCGAGCACCGGGCCGAGCGTCACCGGCTTGACCGCGACGGTACCGTCAGGAGCAACGGTCAGCAGCGTCTTGCGCGCCTGGTCGGTCTGCACCGCGGCATCGGGCACGAGCAGCGCGCGCGTCGTCGCACCCGACGCGAGCCGCATGTTGCCGAACATGCCCGGCGTCAGGAACTGGTCCGGGTTGCGCAGCACCGCGCGACTGCGGATCGTGCCCGAGCGCGAGTCGAGGCCGTTGTCGGTGAAGTCGAGCCGGCCGTGCCAGCGATAGTCGCCCTCGTCCTGCAGCCGCACGTCGACGTCGGGCGCCGAGACCCCCGCGGCGCGCGCGCGCTTGTTCTTGAGGAACAGCGCCTCCGAGCCGTCGAAGGCGAAGTAGATCGGGTCGAGCGCGTTGATCGTGGTCAGCAAGGTGCCGCTCGTGTCCCCGCCGGCGACGAGGTTGCCCGGATCGATCCGCCGGTCCGACACGCGGCCCGCGATCGGCGCGCGCACCTGGGTGAACTCCATGTCGAGCGAGCGCGCGCGGACCCGCGCCTCGGCCGCGGCGAGCTGCGCGCTCGCGGCGCGGACGCGCGCGTTGAGCTGGTCGAGCTCGCCCTTGGAGACCGCATCCTCGGCGACGAGGCGGCCGGCGCGGTCGAGGTTCGCGCGCGCGAGCAGCAGGTCGCTGCGCGCGGTGGCGACACCCGCCTGCGCCTCGGCGAGCGCGGCGGCGAAGGGGCGCTGGTCGATCGTGAAGAGCAATTGCCCCGCGCGGACGGTGGCGCCGTCGGTGAAATGCACCGCGCTGATCGCGCCCGAGACGCGCGGGCGCACCTCGACCGAGCGGCTCGGCTCGAAGCGGCCGACGTAATCGTCCCACTCGGCGACGGTGCGCTGGAGCGGCGGCGCGACGGTGACGGTGGGGGCCGGCGGCGCCGCGACCGCGGGCTGCTCGCGGTGGAGCAGCGTGGCGGCGCCGATCACCGCGACGAGCGGGACGCCGATCCAGGCGGCACGCCGGGCGGTGCTGGGGCGCGACGTGGGGGCGGTCTCGACCGAGTCGGCCGGGTCGATGATGGTATGCATGTTCATGCGCGCGTCTCCTCGACGGCGTGAGGACGAACCGGGCAGGCGCGATCGGCCATGAAGACGAATCCTGTGCGATGGGCGGCCGACCGCGTTCCGGCGCGCGGGTATGCGGCGCGTCGGGCGAGGACGGACGTGTCCGGTCGCTCGGGCGAGAGCCCGGCGAGCGGCTCGGGAAAGATCGGTACGCGACGCCGTCCCCGTATCAGGGCGCGGCACACTCGATTCTGGAAAGAGGATCCATGGCGGCTCCGTCGATCGCACGGGAGCACGCGGCCTCCGTCGTTTCGATACCGTCTGGTATAGAAAGCGCCCTGACGTGGGTCAACCGGCTTTTTTGTACCGCGCGGTAGTTTTCGTTGTCGAGACCCTAGGTGCGGCTTGTGAACGCGATCGTTTGCGCCGGAGCGAGCAGCAGAGGTCGTAGCGGCATTTACCTCATCCTCTCTCTGACAGGGGATCGTTGGTGATGGTGGCCACCCTCACAACCGTCGTCATCCCGCTCCTGAGCCGGGAACCATGGTCTCGCAACAGCAGCGGCTCAGGCGTTCGCGGCACGATGGATCCCGGCTCAAGGCCGGGATGACGAGCCTATTGAATGATCCTCTCGCGGAGGAGACACCGCATCACGCCTGCTGGTCGACGGGAGCCGGCTCCGCCCCGGTCGAGCGCCGCACCCCGGCGCGGCCGCGGCGCTTGAGCTCGGCCTTGAGTGCCTCGGGCCGGGGCGCGACGAGGAAGCCGAAGCTCACCGTGCCGTGCTTGGTCTCGACCACGTGGTGGAGCCGATGCGCCTGGATGATCCGTTTCATGTACGCCGACCTGGGCAAGTAGCGCGTCGGCAGCCTTTTATGCACGATCACGTCGTGGAAGCCGAAGTAGATCGCGCCGTAGGCGGCGATCCCCGCGCCGATCCAGGTGAAGCCCGGCCACCAGCCGAGCTGCACTCCGCCCAGGATCATCACGAACGACGGCACCGCGAAGATCGCGGCATAGAGGTCGTTGAGTTCCCAGTTGCCGGGGCGGGCGCGATGGTGGCTGGCGTGCAGGAACCAGCCCGGCCCGTGCATCACCCAGCGGTGCATCACGTACGCGAACCCCTCCATCAGCGCGACGGTGACGAGGAACAGGAGAAGGGCGGCCCACCAGGACATGCGCGACGATATAGCCATGGCGCGCGCGTCTCGCTACGTCGCAGCGCACCATGACCGACGATCTTCGCCCAGACGAGCTCACGTCCGCCGCCCTCGAGTCCAAGGCCTGGCCGTACGAGGAGGCGCGCAAGCTGCTCAAGCGCTGGCCCGACGGCAAGCCAGGCGGCGAGGCGATCCTGTTCGAGACGGGCTACGGCCCCTCGGGGCTGCCGCACATCGGCACCTTCAATGAAGTGCTGCGCACGACGATGGTGCGCAACGCCTTTCACGCGCTCTCCGACCAGAAGACGCGGCTGATCGCGTTCAGCGACGACATGGACGGGCTGCGCAAGGTGCCCGACAACGTGCCCAACGGCGCGATGCTGGCCGAGCATCTCGGCAAACCGCTGACTCGCATTCCCGACCCCTTCGGCAAGTTCGACAGCTTCGCCGCGCACAACAACGCGATGCTGCGGCAATTCCTCGACCGCTTCGGGTTCGGGTATGAGTTCGTCTCCTCGACCGATTATTACACCGGCGGCCGTTTCGACGAGGCACTGAAGGGCGTGCTGCGCCACTATCAGGGCATCATGGACGTGATGCTGCCGACGCTCCGCGCCGAGCGCCGCGCCACCTATTCGCCCGTGCTGCCGGTCAGCCCGACCAGCGGCGTGGTGCTGCAGGTGCCGGTCGAGGTAGTCGACGCCGCCGCGGGGACGATCGCCTTCACAGACGAGAACGGCGAGCGGATCGTCCAGTCGGCGCTGGGCGGGCTCGCCAAGCTGCAATGGAAGGTCGACTGGGCGATGCGCTGGGTCGCGCTCGGGGTCGATTACGAGATGTCGGGCAAGGACCTGATCGACTCGGTGGTGCAATCGTCCAAGATCGCGCGCGTGCTCGGCGGGCGCCCGCCCGAGGGCTTCAACTATGAGATGTTCCTCGACGAGAAGGGCGAGAAGATCTCCAAGTCGAAGGGCAACGGGCTCAGCCTCGACCAGTGGCTCACTTATGGCCCGGAGGAGAGCCTCGCCTTCTTCGCCTATCGCGAGCCCAAGAAGGCCAAGGCGCTGCACTTCGGCGTGATCCCGCGCGCGGTCGACGATTACTGGCAGTTCCGCGGCAATTACCCCACGCAGCCGATCGCGCAGCGGCTCGGCAACCCGGTGCACCACATCCACGACGGGAAGGTGCCCGAGGAGACGCTGCCGATCACCTTCGGGCTGCTGCTCAACCTCGTCGGCGTGATGGGGGGCGACGCGACACGCGAGCAGGTGTGGGGCTATCTCGCCAATTACGTGCCCGACGCCTCACCCGCGACCTATCCCGCGCTCGACCGGCTGATCGGCCATGCGCTGGCCTATGCGCGCGACTTCGTGGCGCCGACGCTCCACCGCCGCGCGCCGATCGGGGTCGAGGTGCCCGCGCTCGAGCGGCTCGACGCCGAGCTCGCCGCGCTGCCGGAGGGGGCGAGCGCGGAGGACGTGCAGAACATCGTCTATGAGATCGGCAAGGCCTCGTTCGGCGAGGCGGGCGGCTTCGCCGAGCTGCGCGATTGGTTCAGGGCGCTGTACGAGACGCTGCTCGGCACCAGCCAGGGGCCGCGGATGGGCAGCTTCATCGCGCTGTATGGCGTGGAGAACAGCCGCCGGCTGATCGCCGAGGCTCTGGCGCAGGGGTGACGCTGACGGGGCACGCCCTTCTTCGATCCGCCCCACCCGCTGCCCCATCGCGATCGCGCAGCTGATCCGTGCTCCGGCGCAAGCCGGAGCCCAGGGCCACGAGGGTGAGGCTTGTGGCTCCCGGGCTCCTGCGTGCGCAGGAGCACGCGTAGACGGTAAACTGTGTCGGCTCAGCGCGAACGACCGCTAGCCTACTACCCTGCCGGCGCCGCCTCCGCGCGGGCGATGCCCGCCGCCGCGGTCGCCGCGCCCGTGATCGCCGCCGACTCGAGCGTGTCGAGCGCGGCGCGCGCGGCGACGTAGCGGCGGGCCGCCGCGATCCAGTTGCTCGCCTCGGCCGCGCCGGGCAGCCGCTCGACCTCGGCCAGCGCTGTCTCGACATTGCCCGTGCCGAGCTGGCGCCGCGCGCGCGCCAGCCGGTCGGACGGCAGCGGCGAGGGCGTGCCGGCGCGGTGGATCACCACCAGGCCGCGCAGCTCGCCGCCGATCCCGGCCCACCAGTCGCTCTTCTGGGCGAGCAGCGTCGGCGCGGCGGCGCTGAGCCCCTCGCGCAGGTCCTCCAGCGTCACCGGCGCGCGCGAGTCGCGGATCACGCCGTTGACCTCGCGGGGGAAGGCCGCGCCGAAGCGGCGGCGCAGCTCGCCCTCGAGATAGCCGAGTCCGACGCCGCGATCGAGCGCGCGCCGCGCCGCGAAGGTGATCAGGATCGCTTCGGCGCGCCCGGCGTTGCTCGCCGCCTGCGCGCTCTCGCCGTCGATCCGCGCCGCGCGCGCCTCCAGGTTGGCGAGCTGCGCGGCGAGCGCGGCCTCGCGCAGCGCCAGGGTCGAGACGTCGGGCATGATCGGCGTCGGCGCAGCGGTCGGTGCCGCGGCGGGGCTGGCGGAACGGCCGAACAGGCCGGGCGCGTTGCGCGAGGCATAGGCCATCAGCGCCAGCCCGACCGCGAAGGCGATCACCGCGATCACCAGCACCGGCCCCATCCGCGATCGCTGCGCGCCCTGCGCCGTGTCCATCCCGTCGCTCACTCGCGCTTCCTCGCCGCCGAGCATCCTTATCCCCGCGCGCGCGTCACGGGTCAATCGCGAGCCCGGCGGCGCATTCCACCAGCGCGAGGTCGGTCGGCGCGCGCGCCGCCGCGGCCGCCCGCCAGCCATCGCCCGCCGCGGCGAGCACCGCCTCGCTCAGCGCGGCGAGCCGCACCCGCTCGCGCGGCAGCGCGGCGGCGAGCGCGGCGAAGCGCTCCGCCGCGCGCGGCGAGTGGAGCAGTACCACCGCGTCGAGCGCGGCGGCCAGCGCCTCGGGTGGTGGCGTCACCGCGACGCTGGCGTAGACCGTCGCCGCGGGTAGCGCGAGCTTGCCGGCGCGGTCGCGCCCCGCGAGATGTAGCAGCCGCGGATAGGCCCGCGCCTGCGCCACCGCGTCGGCGGCGTCGCGGCTGCCCACCAGCACCACCGTCAGCCCCGCCGCGCGGGCGGCACGCGCGGTCGCCGCGCCCACCGCCACCACGGGCAGCGACGCGAGTCGTGCCAGCCCGGCGCCGGCGTGCCGCACCGCGTTGGCGCTGGTGATCAGCAGCGCGTCATAGGCGCGTGGATCGGGCACCGACCAGGCGCGCGGCTCGACCCGGAACAGCGGCAGCGCGCGCGCCTCGATCCCGGCGGCGGCGAGCGCGGCGCGGGTGTGCGCGTTGCCCGGTTCGGGGCGGAGCACCAGCGCGGCGCGCGGCATCGCCGCTCAGCCGAACAGCGCGCGGATAGCGGGCGGCGCGCGCTCGAGCAGCTCGGCGGCGAGCCGCGCGCCCAGCGCCACCGGATCGTCGCCGCGCGCCTCGCCCGCGACATGCTCGGCCCCGTCGGGGCTGAGCAGCTCGGCGCGCAGGCGCAGCGTGTCACCGTCGTACACCGCCAGCGCGGCGACGGGCGAGTGGCAGTCGGCGGCGAGCGCGGCGAGCAGCGCGCGCTCGGCGTCGACCGCGCGGTGCGTCGCGGCGTCGTCGATCGCGGCGACCGCGTCATGGGCGGGCCCCTCGTTACGGGTCTCGACGCCCACCGCACCCTGTGCCGGGGCGGGCAGCATCTGGTCGAGCGGTATCGCGACGCCGGTGTCATGGCGCCCGAGCCGCTCCAGCCCCGCCGCCGCGAGCAGCGTCGAGTCGACCTCGCCCGCGGCGAGCTTCCCCAGCCTCGTGTCGACGTTGCCGCGGAACAGCACCGGGCGGAGATCGGGGCGGAGGCGGCGCAGCTGCGCAGCGCGGCGCGGGCTGCTCGTGCCCACCGACGCCCCATCGGGCAAGGCGGCGATGCTGGGAGCACCGATCAGCCGGTCGCGCACGTCCGCGCGCGGCAGCATCGCCGCGACCGCGATCGCGGCGGGGCGCAAAGTCTCGACGTCTTTCATCGAGTGGACGCAGGCGTCCACCTCGCCCGCCAGCAGCGCGCGGTCGAGCTCGCGCGTCCACAGGGCCTTGCCGCCGATCTCGGCGAGCGCGCGGTCCTGCACGCGGTCGCCGGTGGTGCGGATCACCACGATCTCGATCGAGTCCCAGCCGTGCGCCGCGCGCAGCGCGTCGCGCACCATCCCCGCCTGGGTGAGCGCCAGCGGTGAGCCGCGGGTGCCGAGCTTGAAGACATGGGACAAGGGGGCGGTGATCCGGACGGCGGCTTCGAAGAAGCGGTCGTTAGAGGAACCCGGGCCGGCTTCACAAGCGGGTCGCGACGAGCGGCGGCATCCGCTTCCTTCCACAACCCACCTTCGACAAGGGCGCGCGCAGCCGCTAGAGCGCGCGCATGCTGATCCTCGGGCTCGAATCCTCGTGCGACGAGACCGCCGCCGCGCTCGTCACCGGCGACCGCCGGGTGCTGGCGCATCGCCTCGCCGGGCAGGAGGCGGCGCACCGCCCGTTCGGCGGCGTGGTCCCCGAGATCGCGGCGCGCGCGCACGTCGAGGCGCTCGAACCGCTGGTCGCCGCCGCGCTCGCCGACGCGGGCGTGACGCTGGCCGACGTCGACGCGGTCGCGGCCACGGCGGGACCGGGGCTGATCGGCGGCGTGATGGTCGGGCTCGTCACCGGCAAGGCGCTGGCGCATGCCGCGGGCAAGCCGCTGGTCGCGGTCAACCATCTCGAGGGCCACGCGCTGAGCCCGCGGCTCGCCGACGCCGATCTCGCCTTCCCCTATCTGCTGCTGCTCGTCTCGGGCGGTCACTGCCAGCTGCTGCTGGTCGAGGGCGTCGCGCGCTATCGCCGACTGGCCACCACGATCGACGACGCCGCGGGCGAGGCGTTCGACAAGACCGCCAAGATCCTCGGGCTCGGCTTCCCGGGAGGTCCCGCGGTGGAGGCGGCGGCGCGGACCGGTGACCCGCGGGCGGTCCCGCTGCCGCGACCGCTCAGGGGCTCGGCCGAGCCGCATTTCTCCTTCGCCGGGCTGAAGGCGGCGGTGGCGCGGATGGCGCCGCTCCACCCCGCGGCGGACGTGGCGGCGAGCTTCCAGGCGGCGGTGGTCGACTGCCTCGTCGATCGCACGCGCCGCGCGATCGGCCGCGCCGCGGACGCCACCGCTCTGGTGGTCGCGGGCGGGGTCGCCGCCAACGGTGCGGTGCGCGCGGCGCTGGAGGATCTCGCCGGCGAGCGCGGGATGCGCTTCGTCGCGCCGCCGGCGTGGCTGTGCACCGACAATGCCGCGATGATCGCCTGGGCGGGCGCCGAGCGCCTGGCCGCCGGGCTGACCGATCCGCTCGACGTCGCCGCGCGCGCGCGCTGGCCGCTCGATCCCGACGCCGAGAAGGTGCGCGGCGCGGGGGTGAAGGCGTGAGCGCGATCGGCGTGATCGGCGCGGGTGCCTGGGGCACCGCGCTGGCGCAGGTGGCGGCGAGCAACGGCCATGACGTGCGACTGTGGGCGCGCGACGCCGCGCTGGTCGCGGCGATCAACGCTGGCCATGAGAACGCCGGCTACCTGCCCGGCGCGGCGCTGTCGCCACTCATCCGCGCGACCACCGATCTCGCCTGGGTCGCCGAGGCGGAGGTCAATCTGATGGTCACGCCGGCGCAGGCGATGCGCACGGTGCTCGCGGCGCTGCCGGCGAACGCGCAGCCGCTGGTGGTCTGTTCGAAGGGGATCGAGGCGGGCAGCCACCTGCTGATGAGCGAGGTCGCCGCGGCCGAGCACCCGCGCTCGCCGGTGCTGGTGCTGTCGGGCCCGACCTTCGCGCACGAGGTCGCGCGCGGCCTGCCCACCGCGGTGACGCTGGCGTCCGTGGACGCCGGCGTGCGCGCGCGAATCGCCGAGCTGATCGCCGCGCCGCACTTCCGCCCCTATGCCAGCGCCGACGTGATCGGTGCCGAGATCGGCGGCGCGGTGAAGAACGTGCTCGCGATCGCCTGCGGCGTCGTCGAGGGCGCGGGGCTGGGGCAGAACGCGCGCGCGGCGCTGATCGCGCGCGGCTTCGCCGAGATGACGCGCTTCGGCCTGGCCAAGGGCGCGCGCGCCGAGACGCTGGCGGGCCTGTCGGGGCTGGGCGACCTCGTGCTGACCTGCTCCTCGACCGCCTCGCGCAACTTCTCGCTCGGCGCGGGGATCGGCCGCGGCGAGGCGGCGGGGGCGCTGCTGGCCGAGCGCCGCACCGTCGCGGAGGGCGCCTATACCGCGCCGGTGCTGCGCGAGGCGGCGGCAGCCGCGGGCGTGGAGATGCCGATCACCGCGGCGGTGTGTGCGCTGCTCGACGGCGCGCCGGTGCGCGCGGTGATCGACGCGCTGCTGGCGCGGCCGCTGCGCGACGAGGGGTGAGGGGCGCGCGGTAACTTCTTCCGAATAGCGAGGGTGCGGCGACGTCGCCGATCGATCCTCCGCTGCGAGGGAGGTGGCAGGCCGCAGGCCTGACGGAGGGGTGATCCGGCCGACGAGTGTCGCTGGACTCACGACCGGCGGTACCCCCCCGTCGCGCTGCGCGCGCCAGTGCGGGCGAGATGGTGTCCCCCGGACACCATCTTGGCTTGCCGGGGACAAGCCAAAGCCCGCACTCCTCTCAGGGGAGGATTATTGGAAGGTCGCTCCATCCTGGCCCGTGCACGCCGCTCTAGTGGTCGTGCCCGTGCTCGTGCCCATGCCCCTGCACCCCATGCAGCGCCTCGAGCACGTCGTCGGCGCGGGCGGGGTCGCCGATCGCGAGCACGTGGCCCGCGCTGGCGCTCGTGAGCGGGTCGCCGTTCCAGTCGCACATCCGCCCGCCCGCGCCCTCCACCACCGGCACCAGCGCGGCGAAGTCGTAGAGCTGCAGCCCCGACTCGCACACCACGTCGAGGTGCCCGCTCGCCAGCAGCCCGTAATTGTAGCAGTCGCCGCCATAGACCGGCCCCTGCCGCGGCGCGCCGCCGCTCGCCGCCGCGACCAGCGCCATGTAATGCGGCACGTCGCCCTCGGCGAAGAGGTGCGGGCTGGTGGTGGCGACGATCGCGCCCTCCAGCGCGGCGCAGGCGCGGGCGTGCGCCGGCGCGCCGTTGAGCAGCGTCGGCCGGCCGGTGACGCCGATCCAGCGCTCGCGCTGCACCGGCTGGTCGATGATGCCGAGGACCGGCCAGCCGTCCTCCACCAGCGCGATCAACGTGCCGAAGATCGCGCGCCCGGCGGTGAAGCTGCGCGTGCCGTCGATCGGGTCGAGCACCCACTGCCGCCCGGTGACACCCTCCTTGGTGCCGTGCTCCTCCCCGACGATGCCGTCGCCGGAGCGCTCGGCGTCCAGCAGGCGGCGCATCGCCTCCTCCGCCTCGCGGTCGGCGTTGGTGACGGGCGAGCGGTCGGCCTTCAGCTCCAGCCCGGCCGGCTGGCGGAAATAGGGGCGGATCACCGCGCCGGCGGCGTCGGCGAGGCGGTGGGCGAGCGCGATGTCATCGGGGCGGACGGGCATGGCCCTGCCTATCGCGCGCGGCGGCGCTAGGCTAGAAGCCTCGGCCATGGACGCGATCGTGGCTATCTCACTGTCGGCGCTGGCGATGACGATCATCGTCGGGGTGCGCTACCTGCTCGCCAGCGGCGGCTTCGCGCTGGCGACTCGGTGGCGCCACCGCGACCTCTACGCCGGGCTCGACCCGCAGATCCGCCGCGAGATCGGCTGGAGCCTCGCCTCTGCCGCGATCTACGGCGTGCCCGCGGGCGTGCTCGCCTGGGGGTGGCAGGCGCACGGCTGGACCCGGGTCTACGAGGACGTCCACGCCTATCCGCTCTGGTACCTGCCCGTCTCGGTGCTGCTGTACCTCGTCGCGCACGACGCCTGGTTCTACTGGACGCACCGCTGGATGCACCGCCCGCGCGTGTTCAAGCTGGCGCACGCGGTCCACCACGCCAGCCGCCCGCCGACCGCCTGGGCGGCGATGGCGTTCCATCCGATCGAGGCGGTGAGCGGGGCTGTTGCCATTCCGCTACTGGTCCTCGTGATTCCGATCCATGTCGCCGCGCTCGGACTGGTGCTGACGATCATGACGGTTATGGGAGTAACCAACCATATGGGCTGGGAGATCTTCCCGAAGTTCATGTGGAGGGGGCGCCTCGGCGGCTGGCTCATCACGGCCAGTCATCATCAGCGGCATCATGAGCGGTACGGGTGCAATTATGGTCTCTACTTCCGCTTCTGGGACCGTCTCTGCGGGACGGACGACGGGCTCGGCGATTTCGCGCGGTCGCACCAGCAGGCGCGCGCGCGCGCTGCTCGCGGCGCTGGTGGCGGCGCCGCTGGTGAGCGCGGCGCCGGTGGGCTCGCTCGACGTGTCGATCGCGCAGATGCGCTCGGCCAAGGGCATGATCCGCGTGTGCCTCACCGCTGACCCGGCGAACTTCCCGCGCTGCGTCGACGACCGCGACGCGGTGACCCGCTCGATCCCCGCCGGACAGCACAGCCTGCGCTTCGCCGCGCTGCCGCGCGGCGACTATGCGGTGGCGGTGATCCACGACGAGAACGGCAACGCCAAGCTCGACACGTTCGCGGGCATCCCGAAGGAAGGCTTCGGCTTCTCGAACAATCCCGCGATCCGATTCGGACCGCCGCGCTTCAAGGCGGCGCGCTTCACGCTGGCGAGTGATGCAGAAGCGCAACAGGTGAAGATGCACTACATCCTCTGACGATCCGGTGCGGGAGCGAATCTGATTCCAATCAGTTACGCGCCCGACATCAGAACATCAGGGGTTTCACATCGTGCGCGTCCTCTCTCACGCGGTCCTCGTCGCCGTGCTCGCCGGCGGCGGGCTGCTCGCCGCGCCGGCGGCGTTCGCCCAGGCGCAGAGCGTACCGGCCGAGCCCAACCCGACCCCCGACCCGGGCGTGGTCGGCGACACCGTCACGGTGGCGGTCGCGGGCGCCTATCTGCCCGATTATGAGGGGTCGAACGACTATCGCCTCGTGCCCGGCCCGGCCGCGATCGGCTCGTTCCACAATTTCTCCTTCTCGCTTCTGGGCAATCGCGCCTCGGTCGACCTCATCCCCAACCCGAGCGGGCCGAGCTGGGATATCCAGGCGGGGCCGATCGGCGTGGTCAACTTCAACCGCAGCAACGACAAGTCGATCGACGACGCGCGTGTCCGCGCGCTCGGCGAGCGCGATACCGCGATCGAACTCGGCGGCTATGTCGGGCTGGGCAAGACCGGCGTGCTCACCAGCCCATACGACAAGCTCTCGGCCTCGCTGAGCTATCGCCACGACGTCAGCGGCGTGCATCGCAGCGGTATCTGGAGCCCATCGGTCAATTATTTCACCCCGCTCAGCCTCAAGGCCGGCGTGGGTCTGTTCGCCTCGGCCGAGAAGGTCGAGCGCGGCTTCGCGCGGACCTACTTCGACGTGGACGCGGCCCAGTCGGTGGGGAGCGGCCTGCCGCAGTATCGCACCCGCGGCGGGTGGAAGCATTACACCGTCGGGATCGCCGGCACCTACTCGCTCACCGGCAATCTGCTGCACGGCTGGAAGGCGATCGGCGGCGTGACCTACAAGCGAATGCTCAACGACTTCGGCGACACGCCGGTGGTGTCGGTGGCGGGCTCGCGCAACCAGTGGCTCGCCGCACTGGGGATCGGCTACACCTTCTAAGGGTCGACGTGCTCCTGCGAACGCAGGAGCCCGGAGTCGCAGGCGTCAACCTGCGACGCTGGGCGCCGGCCTTCGCGGGAGCACGCGGACCGCGGTGGCCACGCGCTCAGGCGATATGCACCGCCTTGGTAACCAAGTGCGCCGCGATGCCCTCGGGCCCGTCCTCCGAGCCGAAGCCGCTGTCCTTGACGCCGCCGAATGGCGCGTCGCCCCAGCTCAGCCGGACGGTGTTGATCGCGACCATGCCGGCCTCGATCTCGTCGCCGAGCCGGTTCTGCAGGCGGCCGTTCTCGGTGAAGCAATAGGCGCCCAGGCCATAGGGCAGGCGGTTGGCCTCGGCGATCGCGTCGTCGGCGCCGGCGAACGATCCGATCAGCGCCACCGGCCCGAACGGTTCCTCATTCATCGCGCTGCTCGACAGCGGCACGTCGGCCAGCACCGTCGGGGTGAAGAAGAAGCCCTCGCCCTCGCCGCGCGCACCGCCGGTCATCAGCCTGGCGCCGGCGCCGACCGCCTGCTCGACCAGCCCGGCGATCGCCTCGGGACGGCGCGGGTTGGCCATCGGGCCCATCTGCGTGGACTTGTCGAGCCCGTCGCCGAGCCTCAGCTTCTTCGTCCGCTCGGCGAAGCCCTGCGCGAATCGCTCGTAGATGCCCTGTTGGACGTGGAAGCGAGTCGGCGCCACGCAGACCTGGCCGGCGTTGCGGAACTTGTGCGCCACCAGCGTGTCGAGCGTGCGCTCCAGGTCGCAATCGTCGAACACCAGCACCGGGCCGTGCCCGCCCAGCTCCATCGTGCTCTTCATCACCGTGTCGGCGGCGAGCTTGAGCAGGTGCTTGCCCACCGGCACCGAGCCGGTGAAGCTCAGCTTGCGCGTCACCGGCGAGGCGAGCAGGTGGCGTGACACCGCGTCGGGCACGCCGAAGACGAGCTGCGCGACGTCGCCGGGCAGCCCCGCGTCCTGGAAGCAGCGCAGGATCGCCACCGCCGCGCCGGGGGTCTCCTCGCTCGGCTTGAGGATCACCGAGCAGCCCGCCGCGATCGCGGGCGACAGCTTGCGCACCGGGTTCATCACCGGGAAGTTCCACGCGCAGAAGGCCGCGACCGGGCCGACCGGCTGGTGCAGCACCAGCGAGCGCGTGCCGCTCGGGCGCGGCAGCACGCGGCCGTAAACGCGCACCGCCTCGCCGGCGTGGAAGTCGAGCAGCGCGGCGGTGGCGAGCACCTCGCCCTTGGCCTCGGCGAAGGGCTTGCCCTCCTCCAATGTGGCGAGCCGCGCGAGCGAGTCGGCACGCTCGCGCACCAAGGCGGCGGTGCGCGCCAGCACCGCGGCGCGCTCCTGCGGCGCGGTGGCACGCCACGCGCGGAAGCCGCGCTCGGCCGCCTCGAGCGCACGGTCGAGGTCGGCCGCGGTGGCGAGCGGGACGTGGCCGACCGCCTGGCCGTCCGCGGGGTTGAGCACCTCCTGCGTGTCGCGCCCGGCAGTGATCCACTCGCCCGCGATATAGAGGCCTAGCGGGGTATCGTAGGGGGAGTCGGTCATGGTCGCTTCCGTCCGCGTGAGGGGAGGCGCGCGGTATAGCGCCGCGGCGCGCGCGGGTCAGGCCGACTCGTCGGGGTCGCGGCTCGGCCCGACGCCTCCCGCTCAGGCCTCCGCCAGCGCGCCCGCGGCCACCACCGGCCCGGTCGGCGCCGGATCCGGCGACCCGCCGGGCGGCTCGATCGACACCGCCAGCGTGGTGCCGGCGCGGAGCAGCGCGCGCCGCGTCTGCGCGACCACCAGTCGGGTCGGGCGACCCGCCTCGAGCAGCCCGAGCGCGACGGGTGCGCCGCCCTCGGCGATCGCCCAGAGCTCGGCGCTGCGCCCGCGCGGCACGGTCGCGGCGGCGATCCGCACCTCGCCGCTCGCGCGATCGACCGCGGCCGCGAGCGGCGCGCGGCCGGGTGCCTCGGCACCCGCGGGCACGACGAGCGCGGCGAGCAGCGGGGCGGGGGCCGGTCGCGCCGGCACCGGGACGGGCGTCGGCGGGGGCGCGCGCAGCGGGCCCACCACCAGCGCGAGCACCGCGGCGGCGAGCCCGGCGAGCGCGACCGCGCCCCAGCGGCGCCAGCCCGCGCGCGGCGCGGCACCGGGCGTGTCGATGGCGGCGAGCACGCGCGCCTCCAGCTCGGCGGGCGGAGTCACCGCGGGGAAAGCCAGCGCGAGCGGCGCCAGCCAATCCTCCCAGCGTGCCACCTCGGCGGCGAAGGCGCGATCGCCCGCCAGCCGCGCGCGCGCCGCGACCAGCTCGGCGCCGTCGAGCACGCCGAGCGCCAGCTCGGCGGCGAGGGCCTGGTCGTCAGGCGTCATCGGACAAACACTCGCGGAGCCGCAGCAGCGCGCGGCGGATCAGGCTCTTCATCGTCCCCAGCGGCGTGCCGTCGCGCGCCGCCAGTTCGGCGTAGGTGACGCCGTCGTAGAAAGCGGTGCGCACCGCGTCGCGCGGCCGTGGCTCGAGCGCGTCGAGACAGTCGGCGATCCGCGCGCGCTCCTCCTCCGCGAGCAGCTCGGCGTCGGCGCGCGGCGCCGGGTCGACGGGTTCGGCCATGCTGCCCGGCTCGGCCAGCGGCGCCGTGGCGTGCTGGCGACGACGCCAGTCGATCGCGCGGTGGCGCGCGATCGTCGCCAGCCAGGTGATCGGGCTCGCCCGTCCCGGCTCATAGCCGCCCGCGCGGCGCCACACTTGCACGTACACGTCCTGCAACACGTCCTCCGCGGCCTGTCGCTCGCCGCAGATACGCAGGCAGATGCCGAACAGCTTCGCCGAGGTGAGTCGATAAAGCCGCTGGAAGGCGTCGCGATCCTCCATGGCCACGGCCAGCAGCACGCGCACCAGCTCGGCGCGCCGCGCCGCGGCGTCGGGAGGCGCCGCGGTCACGACTTGGCAGCGCCCGAATATTCCGCCACTCGCTGCATCCTTCGCGTCGCTCCGTCGTATCTGCGGTAACCTGACGTCAGTTGGGAAGTGTGGCAAGCACGGCGCGTCGGGACAACTAGGAAAGGGCCTGTCATGCCGGATCATGCGCCGTTGATGGAGACGCTCGAGGCGCGCGCGCGCCGCCGCGAGTCGCGCCGTGACTTCTTCACCCAGGTCGCCGGCGCCGCCGCGATCGGCGCCACCGCCTTCGCCGGGTCGGCGCAGGCGCAGACCTCGCCCAGCCCGACGCCGACCGCCACCTTCACCGAGGCGGACGTGCTCACCTTCGCGCTCAATCTCGAGTATCTCGAGGCGAACTTCTACTCCTTCGCGGCGACCGGCGCGGCACTCGCCGCGGCCGACACCAGCGGCAGCGTCGGCACGGCGGGCACCGCCACGGGCGGCCGCGCGGTGAGCTTCCAGGACCCGCTGGTGGCGCAATATGCGCGCGAGATCGCGGCCGACGAGCTGGCCCACGTGCGTTTCCTGCGCAGTCAGTTCAGCGACACCACCCGCGCGGCGCAGCCCGCGATCGACCTCAGCGTCAGCGCCACCAGCGCGTTCAGCGTCGCCGCGCGCGCGGCGGGGCTGATCCAGGCGGGCCAGAGCTTCGATCCCTACGCCTCGGACGAGAACTTCCTGCTCGGTGCGTTCATCTTCGAGGACGTGGGCGTCACCGCCTATAAGGGCGCCGCGCCGCTGATCAGCAACAAGGTGTTCGTCGAGGCCGCCGCGGGGATCCTGGCGGTCGAGGCCTATCACGCCGCGATCATCCGCTCGGTGCTATACCGCAAGGGACTGGCGACGCCGTCGCTCCAACTGATCGAGGCGACCACCGCCATCTCCAACGCGCGCGACACGCTCGACGGCAGCACCGCCACCACCGACGCGGTGCGCGGCATCGCCGCCGACGACGACCAGGGCATCGCCTCGACCACGACGAGCGACGGCACGGTCTCGAACATCGTGCCGCTCAACGAGAACGGCATCGCCTACAGCCGCTCGGCCGGGCAGACGCTCAACATCGTCTACCTCAACCCTGCGGCGGTGAGCAGCGGCGGCTTCTTCCCCGCCGGCGTCAACGGCAACATCAAGACGAGCGCGGCATCGGGCTGAGGCGCGTGAGTGCCCCCGACCGCCTTTCCCGCATCGCCCTGACAGAGGGACCGTCATCATGATCAAGGATTCCGTCTTCGCCGCGCTCGAGCTCGCCAACGAGCGGCGCGCCGAGCGCCGCCGCTTCCTCAAGCTCGCCGGCGCCGGTGCCGCCGCCGCCGGCGGCCTCGGCCTGCTGTCCGCCTGCGGCAGCGACAACAACGACGATACGCCGACCCCGACGCCGTCGCCCACGCCGACCGCCACGGCCAGCGGCGTTGCGACCGACGTGGGCATCCTCCAGCTCGCGCTCAACCTCGAATATCTCGAGGCGCAATTCTACTCGATCGCGGCGTTCGGCCGGCGGCTGCCCGACGCAAGCCTGACCGGCGCGGTCGGCACGCGCGGCGACGTCACCGGCGGCCGCCAGGTGACCTTCTCCGACCCGGTGATCGCCTCCTACGCACGCGAGATCGCGGGCGACGAGATCGCGCACGTCACCGCTTTGCGCGCGGTGCTCACCGCGGCGGGGTCGACGCTGGTGATCGCGCAGCCAGCGATCAACATCGACGGCGGGGCGACAGGGGCCTTCACCGCCGCGGCCCGCGCGGCCGGGCTGGTCGACAAGACCAGCGGCACGTTCGACCCTTATGAGAGCGACCAGAACTTCCTGCTCGCCGCCTTCCTGTTCGAGGACGTCGGCGTCTCCGCCTACAAGGGGGCGTCGCCGCTGATCACCAGCGCCACCTATCTGGAAGCGGCCGCGGGCATCCTCGCGGCGGAGGCGTACCACGCGGGGCTGATCCGCACCGAGCTCTTCGCGCGCGGCGAGACCGCGCGTGCGGCGGCCAACGCCATCGCCGCGGCGCGTGACTCGCTCGACGGGAGCGCGACGCTCGACGCCGGGATCGCCAACAGCGACGGCACCGCCAATCTGGTGCCGGCCGATTCGAACGCGATCGCCTACAGCCGCTCGTCGACTCAGGTGCACAACATCGCCTATTTGCGCACCACCGCAGGCGTCGGCGGCGGCTTCTTCCCGGCGGGCACCAACAACTCGATCGAGGCGCTGCGCACGTCGGGCGCGACCGCCTGATTCGACCGGCTCCGCGCGCCGCGGCGCCGATAAGCACGACCGAGGGCCGCGTCCGCCAGCCGGACGCGGCCCTTTGCTTGTCGGTTCGACCCCGCTATGGTGCCGCCTTCCCCGGGGGACCGCCGACGCCGCGGTTGAGAGGAGGGTTGCAGCCCTCGACCCGCCGAACCTGATCCGGTTGACACCGGCGTAGGGAGTGGAGCGGCATCCCCGGATCACCGTCTTCCCCCGCGACCACGAGGAGAAGACGCATGGCCGACGTCCCCGCCCGCACCGAGATCCCCCTCGCGGGCAGCATCGGTGTCACCACCGGCCCGATCCGCGGCTCGCGCAAGATCCATGTCGGCCCGCTCGGCGTGGCGATGCGGCAGATCCAGCTCGAACCCGGCTGCGGCGAGCCGCCGCTCAACGTCTACGACACCTCGGGCCCCTACACCGACCCGGCCGCGGCGATCGACATCATGGCGGGCCTGCCCGCGCGCCGCACCGGCTGGATCGAGGCGCGGGGCGACGTCGAGCGCTATGACGCACGCGAGCTGCGCCCCGAGGACAACGGCCAGCTCGGGCCGGACCGGTCGGGCGGCGTCCAGCCCTTCCCGAACGTCAACACGCGCCCGCTGCGCGCCAAAGCCGGCGCCAACGTCAGCCAGATGCATTACGCGCGCCGCGGCATCATCACGCCCGAGATGGAATATGTCGCCACGCGCGAGAATCTCGGGCGCGCGATGCTGGCCGCGTACGTCCGCGACGGCGAGGACTTCGGCGCCGCCATCCCCGACTATGTCACCCCCGAGTTCGTCCGCGACGAGGTGGCGCGCGGGCGCGCGATCATCCCCTCGAACATCAACCATCCCGAGAGCGAGCCGATGGCGATCGGGCGCAACTTCCTCGTCAAGATCAACGCCAACATCGGCAACAGCGCGGTGGCGTCGAACGTCGCGAGCGAGGTCGACAAACTGGTCTGGTCGATCCGCTGGGGCGCGGACACGGTGATGGACCTCTCCACCGGGCGCAACATCCACGACACGCGCGAGTGGATCATCCGCAACTCGCCGGTGCCGATCGGCACGGTGCCGATCTACCAGGCGCTGGAGAAGGTCGGCGGCGTCGCCGAGGAGCTGACCTGGGAGATCTTCCGCGACACGCTGATCGAGCAGGCCGAGCAGGGCGTCGACTATTTCACCATCCACGCCGGGGTGCGGCTGCCGTACATCCCGATGACCGCCAGGCGAGTCACCGGGATCGTCTCGCGCGGCGGCTCGATCATGGCGAAATGGTGCCTCTCGCACCACAAGGAGTCGTTCCTTTACGAGCGGTTCGACGAGATCACCGAGATCATGAAGGCGTATGACATCGCCTACTCGCTCGGCGACGGCCTGCGCCCCGGCAGCATCGCCGACGCCAACGACGAGGCGCAGTTCGCCGAGCTCTACACGCTGGGCGAGCTGACCAAGCGCGCCTGGGCGCAGGACGTGCAGGTGATGATCGAGGGCCCCGGCCACGTGCCGATGCACAAGATCAAGCAGAACATGGACAAGCAGCTCGAGGCGTGCGGCGAGGCACCCTTCTACACGCTCGGGCCGCTCACCACCGATATCGCGCCGGGCTACGACCATATCACCTCTGGCATCGGCGCGGCGATGATCGGCTGGTACGGCACCGCGATGCTCTGCTACGTCACCCCCAAGGAGCATCTGGGGCTCCCCGACCGCGACGACGTCAAGGTCGGCGTGGTGACCTACAAGCTGGCGGCGCACGCCGCCGACCTCGCCAAGGGCCACCCGGCAGCGAAGATGCGCGACGACGCGCTGTCGCGCGCGCGCTTCGAGTTCCGCTGGCGCGATCAGTTCAACCTGTCGCTCGATCCCGACACCGCCGAGTCGTACCACGACCAGACGCTGCCCGCCGAGGGCGCGAAGACCGCGCATTTCTGCTCGATGTGCGGGCCGAAATTCTGCTCGATGAAGATCACGCAGGAGGTTCGCGACTTCGCCGCCAAGCAGAACGCGCCGGTGGCGAGCTTCGTCGCGGCGGAGGACGCCGAGGCGGGCATGGCGGCGATGAGCGAGCGGTTCAAGGAGACGGGCGGGGAGGTGTACGTCGGCGCCGGTGGGCGCGAGCACGACTGACCACGCTGGTGGCGGATCGGGTGATCGGTCCGCCACTCTTCGATCGTCGATGACTTAGCGGTACGCGTCCCGACGGTGCGCTACTCGCGCGACGAGGATCAGAAGCCTCGTGTCCTCGATCCGGGCGATCACGCGATAGTCCCCGATGCGCCAACGCCAGAGCGCCGACAGGCTACCGACCAGGGGCGCGCCGAGGGATCGCGGATCATCCAGAGCCGCGATCCTGCTGGCCAGCGTGTCGAGAATGCGCTTCGCCTCGGCGGCCAAGTCGACGCAGCTCCTTGGCCGCGTCAGGAACGAACTCAATCGTCCACGGCAAATTCGGTTCTCAGTACGGCAAGAGAGATCGCTTCTCCGCCTCGGTGAGCCCGTAATCGTCGCTCGGCGAGCTGCCCATCCTCCCAGTCGTCGAGGTGCGCGAGGATGGCCTCGAGCGCGAACGCATCTTTGCTACGGCCCGTTTGAGAGCTCAACTCGTCGAGCCGGCGCTCAGTCTGCGCGTCGATCTGCACCGATAGCATGATCGTTCCTCCTGTCTTTCCGTATAGAGGCCTGACCGAGCGCTTCCGAGTCGCGGTCAACCCGCCCACGCCACCCGCCCCCGACCCCGCGCCTCCAGGAACGCGTTCGCCTGGCTGAACGGTCGCGCGCCGAACCAGCCCTTGTAGGCCGACAGCGGTGAGGGATGCGGCGCGCACAGCACGAGGTGGCGTCCCGCCGCGTCGACCTCCCGCACCAGCCCCGCCTTGGCCTGCGCGTGCGCGCCCCATAGCAGGAACACCACCGGCTCCTCCTTCGCCGCGACCGCGCGGATCACCGCGTCGGTGAAGGCTTCCCAGCCGCGCCCGCGGTGCGAGGCGGCGCGACCGCTCTCCACGGACAGCACCGTGTTGAGCAGCAGCACCCCCTGCCGCGCCCAATGCTCCAGCGAGCCGTCACGCGGCGGCGCGGCGCCAAGGTCGCTCGCCAGCTCCTTGTAGATGTTGACGAGACTCGGCGGCGGCTTGATCCCGGGCGGCACCGAGAAGGCCAGGCCATGCGCCTGGCCCGGCCCATGATAGGGGTCCTGCCCGAGGATCACGACGCGCACCGCGGAGAGCGGCGTCAGCTCCAGCGCGCGGAAGCGGGCCGCCGCGGGCGGGAAGATCGCCTTGCCCGTCGCCGCCTCGTCGCGCAGGAACGTCTGGAGCGCCGCCATCGTCGGGCAGACCAGCGCCGCGGCGAGCGGTGCCGCCCAGCTGGGATCGAGGCGCGGTGGCCAGCTCATCTCAGCGCTTGCGGACGAACTCGGCGCGCAGCACCAGCCCCCTTATGCCGTCGAACTTGCAGTCGATCTCCTGCGCGTCGCCGGTCAGCCGGATCGACTTGATCAGCGTGCCGCGCTTGAGCGTCTGGCCCGCGCCCTTCACGTCGAGGTCCTTGATCAGCGTCACCTGGTCGCCGTCCGCCAGCAGGTTGCCGACCGAGTCGCGCACCTCCACCGTCGCCGCGGCGGCCAGCTTCTCCGCCAGCGCGGCGGCGCTGACCCACTCGCCGCTGTCCTCGTCGTACACGTATTCGTCGTCGCTCATGCTCGGTCCCTAACCCCTTCGTGCTCCTGCCGAAGCAGGAGCCCAGAGCCACAAGCGTCGCGCTCCGCGACACTGGGTTCCTGCGTCCGCAGGAACACGCGCGCGCTAGCACGCGTGCCGCTCCCCTCAGTGGCGGAAGTGGCGCATCCCGGTGAACACCATCGCCAGCCCGGCGGCGTCGGCGGCGGCGATCACCTCCTCGTCGCGGATCGAGCCGCCCGGCTGGATCACCGCGGTGGCACCCGCCTCGACCGCCGCCAGCAGCCCGTCGGCGAAGGGGAAGAAGGCGTCGGACGCGACCGCCGAGCCGATCGTGCGCGGGCTCGCCCAGCCCGCCTTGTCGGCGGCGTCCTTCGCCTTCCACGCCGCGATCCGCGCCGATTCGAGCCGGTTCATCTGCCCCGCGCCGACGCCCGCGGTGGCACCGTCCTTGGCATAGACGATCGCGTTGGACTTGACGTGCTTGGCCACCGTCCAGGCGAACAGGCAGTCGGCGAGCTCCTGCTCGCTCGGCTGGCGCTTGGTCACCACCTGGAGGTCGGCGCGCGCCACCGCGCCGCCGTCGCGCGACTGGACCAGCCAGCCGCCCGCGATCGACTTGGCGGTGAGCCCGTCACGGCGCGGATCCGGCAGTGCGCCGGTGAGCAGCAGCCGCAGGTTCTTCTTGGCGGCGAACAAAGCCAGCGCCTCGTCGTCGGCGTCGGGCGCGACCACCACCTCGGTGAAGATGCCCGTGATCGCCTCGGCGGTGGCGCGGTCGAGCGCGCGGTTGACCGCGATGATGCCGCCGAACGCGCTCACCGTGTCGCAGGCGAAGGCGGCCTGATACGCCTCGGCCAGCGTCGCGGCGGTGGCGACGCCGCACGGGTTGGCGTGCTTGACGATGACGCAGGTCGGCGCCGCCTCGTGGAACTCGGCGACCAGCTCCAGCGCCGCGTCCGCGTCGTTGTAATTGTTGTAGCTCAGCGCCTTGCCCTGGACCTGCCGGGCCTGGCCGATGCCCGCGACGCCGTCGGACGACGCGTAGAAGGCGGCCCGCTGGTGCGGGTTCTCGCCGTAGCGCAGCGCCTCGCCGGCGCGGCGCAGCGTCAGCGGCAGCGTGGCGGGGAAGGTCTCGCCCTGGTCGGTCCCCGCGAACCAGCGCGCGATCGCGCCGTCATAGCCGGCGGTGAGCGCATAGGCCTTGGCGGCGAGCCGCTTGCGCTCGGCCAGGTCGGTCTCGCCGCGCGCCACCAGCGCGTAGTCGGCGGGGTCGGTGACGATCGCGACATAGAGGTGGTTCTTCGCCGCGGAGCGCACCATCGACGGGCCGCCGATGTCGATATTCTCGACCACCTCGTCGCGTGCCGCGCCCTTGGCGACGGTCTGCTCGAACGGGTAGAGGTTGACGACGACGAGATCGATCGCGCCGATGTCATGCTCGCGCATCGCCCCTGCGTGCGCCGCGTCGTCGCGCACCGCGAGCAGGCCGCCGTGGACCTTGGGATGGAGCGTCTTGACGCGGCCGTCCATCATCTCGGGGAAGCCGGTCAGGTCGCTGATGTCGCGTACCTCGAGCCCGGCGTCGCGCAGCGCCTTGGCGGTCCCGCCGGTCGAGACCAGCTCCACCCCCTTGTCGGCGAGTGCGATGGCGAGGTCGACGATGCCGCTCTTGTCCGAGACGGACAGGAGCGCGCGGCGGATCGGGATGATGCTCATGCGCGCGCGCTTACGCGGGCGCGCGCGGTGGCTCAAGCGTCCGTTCGGGGGCCGGGGCTGTGTGGTCGCCGAACGCCTTCCCGTGCTCCCGCGCACGCGGGAGCCCAGAGCAACAAGGGGCAACGCGAGTGGTACTGGGCTCCTGCGTTCGCAGGAGCACGCCCCGCTCAGCGCCCGCTCGCCGCGCGCGTCAGGTTGAGGAACACGTCCTCCAGGTCGGGCTCCTTGGTCGAGACGTCGACGATGCCATAGCCACCGGCCTGGACCGCGCCCAGCACCTCGCCCGCGTTGACCCGGTCCTTGGCGTAGGTGATCTCGAGCGTGCGCGTGCCCTTGAGCGCGATCTTCCCGAAACAGGCGTTCTCGGGCACCACCGCGACGTCGCGGTCGACCGTGACCGCGACCACCTTCTCCTGCGCTTTCCCGACCAGCTCGGCGGTGGGCTCGTTGGCGATCACGCGGCCGCCGCTGATGATCGCGATGCGATCGCACAGCTCCTCGGCCTCCTCGAGATAGTGCGTCGTCAGCACCACCGTCACGCCCGCCTCGTTGAGGCCGCGCACATAGGTCCATAGCTGCTGGCGCAGCTCGATGTCCACGCCCGCGGTCGGCTCGTCGAGCACCAGCACCGGCGGGGCGTGGACCATCGCCTTGGCCACCATCAGCCGCCGCTTCATGCCGCCCGACAGCGTGCGGGCATAGGCATCGGCCTTGTCCTCGAGGTGGACCGCGCGCAGCAGCTCCATCGAGCGCCGCTCCTTCTTGGGTACGCCGTACAACCCGGCCTGGATCTCGAGCGTCTCGACGGGGGTGAAGAAGGGGTCGAACAGGATCTCCTGGTTGACGATCCCGATCGAGGCCTTGGCGTTGCGCGGGTGCGCGTCGATGTCGAAGCCCCAGATCTCGGCGCTGCCGCTGGTCTTGTTGACCAGTCCGGCGAGGATGTTGATCAGCGTCGACTTGCCCGCGCCGTTGGGGCCGAGCAGGCCGAAGATCGAGCCGCGCGGCACCTCGAAGCTGACCCCGTCGAGCGCGCGCTTGCCCGGCGCGCCGCCGACGCCCGCATAGGTCTTGCACAGGTCCCGGATGGCGATGGCGGCGTCGGTCATGCGCGCGGAGGTAGGCGCGCGCGCGGGGCTTGCCAATCCTGCATGGCGCGGACGCGGCGGGATTGTCTCGGGCGGCGGCGCTTGCTAATCGCCTCGGCCATGCTGCCGCCGCCCGAACTCGTCCGCGTCTCGCAACCCCGCGTCGCCTGCGACGGCGCGAGCGACATCCCCGGCGGCGCCGCGCTGGGCCATCCGCGCGTGTGGCTCCAGGTCGACGAGCACGGTTATGTCGACTGCGGCTATTGCGACCGACGCTTCGTGCTGATCGGCGGCCCGGCCGACGGCGCCGACCATAGCCAGCTGCCCGACATCTCGGAAGGTGCGAGCCCGCAGTAAGGCGCGCGCGATACGGAAGAGTTTCGATCAGAGCGCTCGCTCGATCCTCCTCTGTAAGGGGAGGTGGCACGCCGACGGCGTGACGGAGGGGTGTCGCGCGTGCTGAATCGAGCGCCCTTTGCCGGCGGCGATACCCCTCCGTCAGCGCCACGCGCTGCCACCTCCCCTGCAGGGGAGGATCGATCTAGCCCGAACGTCACCTCCAAGCAGCAACCCCTTGCCTGACGAGTGGCGCGCGGCCACCCGCGACCCTATCTTGATGCGATGACCGACCCGCGCTCCTTTCTCTACCGCGACTCGCTCGACCCCGACGCGGCACTGCGGCTCACCGCCGCCGCGCTCGACCGCGCCGACGACGGCGAGCTCTATCTCCAGTACCGCCGCGCCGAGGCGTTCGGCTTCGACGACGGCCGGCTCAAGACCGCGAGCTACGACACGCACGCGGGCTTCGGGCTGCGCGCGGTCTCGGGCGAGATGACCGCCTTCGCGCATGCCAACGAGCTCAGCGCCGCCGCGATCGAGCGCGCCGCCGCGACGATGCGGCTGATCGACCCCTCGGCGCAGCCGCGCGCCGCGGCGCCCGCGCGCACCAACCAGCGCCGCTACACCGACGCCGACCCGCTCGACCTCGTGCCCTTCGCCGACAAGGTCGCGCTCTGCCAGGCGATCGACGCCGCCGCGCGCGCGCGCGACCCGCGCGTGGCGCAGGTCTCGGTCGGGCTGTCCGGGACGTGGAGCGTGGTCGAGATCGTTCGCCCCGACGGCTTCGTCGCCACCGACGTGCGCCCGCTGGTGCGGCTCAACGTGTCGATCGTCGCCGAGCAGAACGGCCGCCGCGAGACCGGCAGCTTCGGGCTGGGCGGTCGCTACCTCTACGACTCGTTGTTCGAGCCCGCGACCTGGCATCGTGCGATCGAGGAGGCGCTCGCGCAGGCTTTGGTCAACCTCGAGTCGGTCGCCGCGCCCGCGGGCGAGATGACCGTGCTGCTCGGCGCGGGCTGGCCCGGCATCCTGCTCCACGAGGCGATCGGCCACGGGCTGGAGGGCGACTTCAATCGCAAGGGCACCAGCGCCTTCTCGGGGCGGATCGGCGAGCGGGTCGCCGCGCCGGGCGTGACGATCGTCGACGACGGCGCCATCCAGGATCGCCGCGGCAGCCTCACCATCGACGACGAGGGCACGCCCACGCGCGAGACGCTGCTGATCGAGGACGGCATCCTGCGCGGCTATATGCAGGACCGGCTCAACGCGCGGCTGATGGGGGTGGCGCCTACGGGCAACGGCCGGCGCGAGAGCTTCGCGCACGCGCCGATGCCGCGCATGACCAACACCTTCATGAAGGCGGGGCAGGACGATCCCGCCGAGCTGCTGTCGCGGGTGAAGCGCGGCATCTTCGCCAAGTCGTTCGGCGGCGGGCAGGTCGACATCGTCTCGGGCAAGTTCGTCTTCTCCTGTACCGAGGCCTATCTGGTCGAGGACGGGCGGATCGGCGCGCCGATCAAGGGCGCGACGCTGATCGGCGACGGGCCGAGCGTGCTGACCAAGGTCCAGGGCATCGGCACCGACTTCGCGCTCGACGAGGGCGTCGGCATGTGCGGCAAGGGCGGGCAGAGCGTCCCCGCGGGCGTCGGCCAGCCCTCGCTGCTGATCGGCGGGCTGACGGTGGGCGGGACGGCGTGAGCGGTCGCGCGCGGCGCTAGAAGCCGGAGATCAGCATGTCGAGCGCGGCGCTGATCTCATAATCGTGCGCCGCCAACGACGTGCGGCGTGACCGCAGCTCCATGGTGGGTATGGCGGCGGCAAGATGTGTGAGCATCGTGTACGAGTGGCCGTCGATCTGGAAGCGCGGGTTGAGCCGGCGATCCGGGCGCCCGCGTGCCGTCTCGTCACCCGGGTCGTCGCTGAGCGGCACGACGAAGCGGCTGTTGAGCCCGCTCAGCACGTTGGTCTGGCAATCGAGGACGAGCCCGCCATGCGTCGTCACGTAGACGTCGAACTTGGCCATCAGAACAGGCGATAGCGTTCCAGCGGCAGGCCGTTCTCCTCGACCCACTTGTTGTTCGCCTCCATCCACTCGCGATTGTCCTCGCGCCACTGACGGTTGCGCTCCGCCTGTGCAGCCTCTCTGATCGCCGCCTCGGCCACCTGCGACAGGTTGATCCCCGCCTCGCGCGCGGCGGCGACGACGCCGGTGTCGATCGTCATGTTGACCGATCGGCGCTTGCCCGAGGCGATGCGATCATGCTTCATGCGCGTAGATTATGCGCATGCCGCAGGCGCGTCAAACCGGAGCCAGACTGCCATGGCCGAGTTCTTCCCCACCCTCACCGACGCGCATCGCGCCTTCGTCGCGCGCCAGCCGGTGTTCTTCGTCGCGACGGCCGCGGAGGGTGCGCGGATCAATCTCAGCCCCAAGGGCATGGATACGTTCCGCGTGCTGAACGACACGACGGTCGCCTATCTCGACGTCGCCGGCTCGGGCAACGAGACCAACGCGCACCTGCTCGCCGATGGGCGCATCACGATCATGTTCTGCGCCTTCGACAATCCCGCTCTGATCTTCCGCATCTATGGCCGCGGGCGCGCGGTGCTGCCGCAGGACGCCGAGTGGGGCGACCTTGCCCCCCATTTCACGCTGCTGCCCGGCACCCGGCAGATCTTCGTCGTCGCGGTGGAGCAGGTGCAGACGTCGTGCGGCTGGGGCGTGCCGCACATGGCGTTCGAGCAGGAGCGCGCGACGCTTAACAAATATCACGCCGCCAACCCCGACTCGGCGCGCTTCGCCAAATATGCGGTGCGGACCGCGAGCATCGACGGGCTGCCGGTGCGCAATCCCACCGTGGTGCCCGCCTGATGGCGCTGGTGGAGCTCGGCCGTTACGACCGCAACCTCGCCAACATCCTGGTCAGCCGGCTCAGGTACGAGGGGATCGACGCGCTCGCGTTCGACGGCGGCGCCTCGATCGCCGACGGTAGCTGGCTGCTGATCCCGGTGCGCGTCATGGTCGATGAGGGTGATCTCGATGCCGCGCGCGCCGTAGCGGAGGGTGCCTGATTTTCGGGCAGTCTCGCGGCGCTGCACAAAAGTTTAACAGTGGTTAACGGGAAATGGGAAGTGAGCGGCCGAGCCAACCTCATGTCCTGCTCTCCCGAACTCTCTGCGCCTCGCACAGATCGTCATCCCGGCTAAAGCGGGGATCCAGAGGCGCTAACGCCGGAAAATCCAGCCGCTACATTGGCGTATATGGATCCCCCGCGTCGCGGGGATGACGAAGGGTGGCGAAAGGGCGCGACAGCCTGAACGGGCTTCGTCATCGACCGATTTCCTCCCGAAGCACCCGCTTCGATCAACTGGCACGCACCTTGCGAAGCGTCTTCCCGGGTAGACGCAAAAGGGGGCGCGATGAAGCTGGTCATAGCGATCATCAAGCCGTTCAAGCTCGACGAGGTGAGGGAAGCGCTCACCGGCGTCGGCGTGGCGGGGATGACGGTGTCCGAGGTGAAGGGGTTCGGTCGGCAGAAGGGCCAGACCGAGATCTACCGCGGCGCCGAGTACAGCACCAACATGGTGCCCAAGATCAAGATCGAGATCGTCTGCGGCAGCGACATCGCCGACCGCGTGGTCGAGGCGATCCAGGCCGCGGCCAACACCGGGGCGATCGGCGACGGCAAGATCTTCGTGCTCGACGTCGGCCAGGCGGTGCGGATCCGCACCGGCGAGACCGACGACAGCGCGCTGTGAGGGGGGACGGGATGAGACTTTCACGCAAGATCGCCGCCGCGGGGGCGGTGGCGACGATCGCGGCGCTGGCCGCCGTGCCCGCGCTGGCGCAGGCCGCCGGGCCGGTGCGCGCGCCCAACGCCGAGCAGATGGCGACGATGGTCAACAAGGGTGACACCACCTGGATGATGATCTCGGCCGTCCTGGTGCTGATGATGTCGGTGCCCGGCCTCGCGCTGTTCTACGGCGGGCTGGTGCGCACCAAGAACATGCTCAGCGTGCTGATGCAGGTGCTGATGATCGTCTGCGTCGCCAGCCTGGTCTGGGTCAGTTGGGGCTACAGCCTCGCCTTCACCGGCGGCAACGCCTTCGTCGGCGGGCTCTCCAAGGCGTTCCTCGCGGGCGTCGGCCCCGGCTCCGCCGCGGCGACCTTCAGCAACAACGTCTATATCCCCGAATATGCCTTCATCTGCTTCCAGATGACCTTCGCCTGCATCACGCCGGCGCTGATCGTCGGCGCCTTCGCCGAGCGGGTGAAGTTCACCCCGCTGCTGATCTTCGTCGTGCTGTGGCTGACGATCGTCTATTTCCCGATGGCGCACATGGTGTGGTACTGGGCCGGCCCGGACTTCCTCGCCGACGCGCCGACCGACGCGGGCCTGCTCTACGGCTGGGGCGCGCTCGACTTCGCGGGCGGCACGGTGGTCCACATCAACGCGGGCATCGCCGGGCTGGTCGGCTGCCTCATCATCGGCAAGCGTCACGGCTACAAGAGCGAGCCGATGCCGCCGCACTCGCTGACGATGACGATGATCGGCGCCTCCCTGCTGTGGGTCGGCTGGTTCGGCTTCAACGCGGGTTCGAACCTCGAGGCCAACGGCGCCGCCGCGCTCGCCTTCATCAACACCTTTGTCGCCACCGCGGGGGCCGCGGTCGCCTGGGCGGTGATCGAGCAGGTGGTGCACAAGAAGCCTTCGCTGCTCGGCGGCGTGTCGGGTGCGGTCGCGGGGCTGGTCGCGATCACCCCGGCGGCGGGCTTCGCCGCGCCGATGACCTCGATCCTCCTCGGCATGGTGGCGAGCGTGGTGTGCTTCTTCTTCGTCACCACCGTGAAGAACAAGCTCGGCTATGACGACACGCTCGACGTGTTCGGCATCCACTGCGTCGGCGGGATCATCGGCGCGATCGGGACCGGCATCGTCGCGGCGCCGTCGCTCGGCGGGCAGGGCTGGATCGACTATACCCAGTTTCCCTCGGTCGCGGGCAGCTATGATATCGCCGGGCAGGTCTGGACCCAGATCAAGGCGGTGGTGCTGACGCTGGTGCTGTCGGGCGGCGTCTCGGCGGTGCTGTTCCTCGGGCTCAAGGCCACGATGGGGCTGCGTCCGTCGCTCGAGGTCGAGAGCGAAGGCCTCGACATCAACGAGCACGGCGAGCGCGCCTACAATTACTGACGAGATCGCGGGCGGCGCCTCAGGCCGCCGCCCGCCCACGATGTTCCTCCTGCGGACGCTCCTCGGCCCGGTATGGCGACATACCGGGCCTTTTTTTGCGTTCTGAGCAGGCCTGTTCCTGCCGTCGTAGAAGCATGATGAGCATCGCTATGCTGCACCCATGCTGCGCCGCAGGATGGTCAAGGCCGCGGTGAATCGCTATCTACGGAGGCGAGAGCCGGGCGACCCCGGGAATCGTGGCCCCGGCTCCGCAGAGGAGAGGATGTGCCATGACGACGATCAAACATGTCGGCGAGCAGGGCGCGGTGGTCGTCGGGGCGGCGGCCGCCTTCACCGCCGCCGTCTATCTCGCGCAATTCGCCGCCGACGCGGTAGTGTTCCTGGGCGAGTGGGTGTTGCGCTGAGGGTCGAAACGGTTGGTCGTCGCGAGGCGTCGAGGCTTCGTTGACGGCGTCGCGGACGGCTGTGGTGCTGCCCCACCTCCCCTCCGACCTTCATCGCCCGCACCTTCCACTTTCGTCATCCCCGCGGAGGCGGGGATCCAGACGCGCAGGTCCTGGCAGAAGTCGAGACGTCAGCGTGTAGGGATCCCCACCTTCGCGGGGGGATGACGGGTGGGGGAAGGCGGCCCGGCCCGCTCGGCGTCGCCGTCAGAGCCTTCCAACCCCACCCCCTTCCGGGAACGTTCCCACCGCCCATTGTTCTCGCGGCGTGCGCCTGCGATACCTCCGGGCAAACGACGCCACGGGAGGGGAAACAGCGTGCGACCGATCTTGATAGGGCTCGCCGCCGCGGCGCTGTCCGCTCCCGCCACCGCGCAGGCACCCGCCACCCCCGCACAGCTGGCGCAGGCGCGGGCGATCGTCGGCGACACCGTCGCGCGCCCGCAGACGCTCGTCCTCGCCGACGTGCCCCGCGCCACGGGCAAAGCGCGCGCGCTGCTCAACGGTCGCGACCTCGACGGCTGGCACCCGTGGCTGGGCTATCCCGACCCGTCGGTGACCTATCGCGACCGGCCCGGCGCCACGCCGATCGGCACGACGCGCGACACCGCGGGCGACTTCGCGGTGCGCCGGATCGACGGCCGTCCAGCGCTCTGGGTCAAGGGCGAGACCTGGGGGGCGCTCGTCCACGAGGCCGACCTGCGCGACTATCACCTGCGGCTGCACTATCGCTGGGGTGCACGGCGCTGGGCGCCGCGGCTCGGCCAGCCGCCCAACAACGGCCTGCTCTACCACACCCATGGCGCGCCGGGCGCGGTGTTCGGCACGTGGCAGCCCTCGGTCGAGTTCGAGATCATGCAGGGCTCGACCGGCATGGCGGTCGCGGTCGGGCGCGACGTGCGCCTGCGCACCACCGCCGCGCTCGACCCGTCGCTCGCCTCGCCACCGGTGCGCTACCGGAAGGACGGGCGGACGGTCGAGATCGTCAACGGCACGCTGATCTGGAACGTCGAGAACGCGCGCGACGCGGAGAAGCCGGCGGGGCAGTGGAACACGCTCGACCTATACGTGCTCGGCGACCGCGCGGTCCACGTCGTCAACGGCGTGCCGGTGATGGTGGTGGAGGGGCTGGCGACCGTCGACGCCGCGGGGAAGCGGACGCCGCTGACGCATGGGAGCGTGCAGCTCCAGTCGGAGGGGGCGGAGACCTGGTTCCGCGACATCACGGTCGAGCCGATCGACCGGCTGCCGCGGGTCGTGGTGAAGGAGTGAGGGCCTATAACTCCTTCCCGGCACGGGGAGGAATGGAGCAGCAACTCGCGCTGTCCTAAATGGCCGCAGCTGTGCCACATGAGCGTCATGCCCCGTCCAGAGCCCGACCGCCACCCGCGCCCCGCCCGCCGCCGATCCAAGGTTCACACCCCGCGCGACACGCGCCAGCGACTCAACATTCGCAACATTCGCGGGCCAAGCGCATGACGCAGGGCGATGTCCTGATCGTCGGGTCGGGCGCCGCCGGCCTCACCGCGGCGCTCAACCTGGCCGACCGCTTCACGGTCACCGTTCTCGCCAAGGGCGCGCTCAACGAGGGCAGCACCGCCTGGGCGCAGGGCGGGATCGCCGCGGTGCTCGAGCCCGGCGACACGTTCGAGCACCATGTCGAGGACACGATGGTCGCGGGCGCCGGGCTCAACGACCGCGCGATCGTCGAGTTCGTGGTCGAGCGCGCCCCCGCCGCGATCGAGCGGCTGCGCGCGCTCGGCGTGCCCTTCGCCGAGGAGGGGGGCGCGCTCCACCTGACGCGCGAGGGCGGCCACTCGCACCGCCGCATCGTCCACGTCGCCGACGCGACCGGCTGGGCGGTGCAGGAGGCGCTGCAGCGCGCCGCCGAGGCGCATCCCAATATCACGCTCGTCCCCGACCAGGTCGCGATCGACCTCGCCACCAGCCGCCACGAGGAACGCTACTCGGGCGCGGGCAACGTCTGGGGCGTCTACGCGATCGACCGGCGCACCGGCGCGGTCGAGGTGCACACCGCGCGCGCGACGATCCTGGCGACGGGCGGGGCGGGGCGGACCTACCTCTTCTCCACCGCGCCGCGCGGCGCCACCGGGGACGGGATCGCGATGGCGTGGCGCGCCGGCGCGCGCGTCGCCAACATGGAATTCATGCAGTTCCACCCCACCTGCCTGTACCATCTCGAGGTCAAGAACTTCCTGATCACCGAGGCGGTACGCGGCGAGGGCGGGCATCTGATCAATCCCACCACCGGGCGGCGCTTCATGCCGTGGTACGACGACCGGCTCGAGCTCGCCCCGCGCGACGTCGTCGCGCGCGCGATCGACGCCGAGATCAAGCGCTACGGCCTCGACTTCGTCCACCTCGACATCAGCCACATGCCCGCCGCGTTCGTGCGCGCGCATTTCCCCAACATCCATGAGAAGCTGCTCGGGCTGGGTATCGACATGACCACGCAGCCGATCCCGGTGGTGCCCGCGCAGCATTACACCTGCGGCGGGATCGTGGTGGACCGCGACGGCCGCACCGACCTGCCCGGCCTCTACGCCGCGGGCGAGTGTACGCAGTCGGGGCTGCACGGCGCCAACCGGCTCGCCTCCAACTCGCTGCTCGAATGCTTCGTCTTCGGGGAGGCGGCGGCGCAGCATATCGCGCAGCATTGGGACGCGCTGCCGCCGCCCCCCGCGGTGCGCGCCTGGGACGAGAGCCGCGTCACCGACTCCGACGAGGAGGTGGTGATCAAGCAGAACTGGACCGAGATCCGCCGCTTCATGTGGAATTACGTCGGGATCGTCCGCACCACCAAGCGGCTCGAGCGCGCGCAGCACCGCATCGACCTGCTGCGCAGCGAGGTGGAGGATTATTACGGCCATTTCCGCGTCACCCCCGACCTGATCGAGCTGCGCAACCTGCTCCAGGTGGCCGAGCTGATCGTCCGCTCGGCGCTGCACCGGCACGAGAGCCGCGGGCTGCACTTCACGCTCGACTGGCCCGAGACGCTCGATCAGCCCGCCGACACCGTGCTGGTGCCGCGCGCCTGAGCCGTGGAGCGGGCACGCCCCACCGTTCGTCGCGCCGCGGCCAAGGATCGTCGCAGCGGCGAGTCGCAGCACTTTGTGTCCGCGCCATTATTGTCCACAGGCGTGAGTCAAGCGGGGTTGGTGGCGGCGGACATGGGTAGTAAGACATTCGGGCGTCGGGCCGCGATCATCGCCTGGTCGCTGCTGATCGCCGGCTGCGGCGCGGGCGCGGGCTCCGCGCTCATCCCCGCGGCACCGCCCAAGCCGCTCGTGTCGATCCCGGTGCCGCTCGCCGCGGTGCCGCCGCCCCCGCCGCCGCGTCGCTCGGCCGCGCCGCGCGCGCTCCAGGCGCGCGTCGAGCAGCTCATCCGGAACTTCCCGGGCAAGGCGGGCGCGGCGATCGTCGCGGTCGACGAGGACTGGGTGGTGCAGCAGGGCGGCGACCTCAGCCTGCCGCAGCAGAGCGTCAGCAAGACCTGGGTGGCGATGACCGTGCTGTCGCAGCGCGACGAGGGCCGGCTCACGCTCGACGACCCGGTGCTGGTCACGCGCGACGATCTCACGCTCTTCCATCAGCCGATCGCCGGGCTGGTCGGCGCCGACGGCTATCGCACGACGGTCGGCGGGCTGCTCACCCGCGCGCTGACGCAGAGCGACAATACCGCCAACGACCGGCTGCTCACGGCGGTCGGTGGCCCCGCGGCGGTACGGCGCTTCATCGCCCGGCACCAGCTCGGCGCGATCAAGTTCGGCCCGGGCGAGCGGCTGCTCCAGAGCGGCACCGCGGGGCTGACGTGGACCCAGTCGATGGCGCTGGGACGCGGCTTCGAGGCGGCGCGCGCGCGGCTCGACCCGGCGGTGCGACGCGCCGCCCTGCAGCGCTACATCGACAACCCGCCGGACGGCGCCGCGCCGGTGGCGATCGCGGGCGCGCTGGCGCGGCTGGCGCGCGGCGAGCTGCTGAGCGAGACCTCGACGCGGATCCTGCTCGACACGATGGCGGCCTCGCGCACCGGTCACGCCCGGCTGCGCGCCGCCACGCCGCCTGGCTGGAAGGTGGCGCACAAGACCGGCACGGGGCAGGATTTCGGCGCGCGCAACGCGGGCTTCAACGACGTGGGCCTGCTCACCGCGCCCGACGGGCGGCGCTACGCGATCGCGGTGATGATCGGCGACACCGCCGCGCCGATGCGGATGCGCCAGCAGCTGATCCAGAATGTCTGCGCCGCGCTCACCGGCGCGCAACCGCGCGCGGCGGGCGGGGACGAGGACGGGACGTGAGGCGGCTGGCAGTAGAACGCTGAGAGAACCCGCGGTCTGCCGTCATCCCGGGTTTGACCCGGGATGACGGCAGAGTGGATGATTCGGCTCCGGGTTGCTGCCGCGCTTGCGCCGTGTCCCTCCACAACCCCGGTTTCCCACAAGGCCAATCCGGTTTAGGGCAGCGCGATGCCGCACCTCTATCTCGTCGACGGATCGGGCTACATCTTCCGCGCCTACCATCGGTTGCCGCCGCTGACCAACAAGCACGGCGAGCCCGTCGGTGCGGTCTATGGCTATACCACCATGTTGTGGAAGCTCGCCGACGAGCTGCACAAGGCCGACGGGCCGACGCACATGGCAGTGATCCTCGACAAGAGCTCGTCCACCTTCCGCAACGAGCTGTACGACCAGTATAAGGCGCATCGCCCGGCGCCGCCCGAGGACCTCGTCCCGCAGTTCCCGATGATCCGCGACGCCACGCGCGCCTTCTCGCTGCCGTGCATCGAGGAACAGGGCTGGGAGGCGGACGACCTGATCGCCAGCTACACCAAGGCCGCGCTGGCGCAGGGTTGGCAGGTGACCATCGTCAGCTCCGACAAGGATCTGATGCAGCTGATGACCGACCCGTCGGTCGACATGCTCGACACGATGAACAATCGCCGGCTCGGCCCCGAGGCGGTGGTGGAGAAGTTCGGCGTCGGCCCCGACAAGCTCGGCGACGTGCTCGCGCTGATGGGGGACAGCGTCGACAACGTCCCCGGCGTCCCCGGGGTCGGGCCCAAGACCGCGGCCAAGCTGATCGTCGAGCACGGCGACGTCGAGGCGGTGCTCGCCGCCGCGCCGGAGATGAAGAAGGGCAAGCTGCGCGACAATCTGATCGAGCACGCCGCGGCGGCGCGGATGAGCCGCAGACTGGTCGAGCTGGCCTGCGACGTGCCGCTGCCCGACACGCTCGACTCGCTCGCGCTGCCCGCGGAGGGCATCCCGCAGGCACCGCTGCGGGCCTTCCTCGAGCATCACGGCTTCCGCTCGCTGCTCACCCGGCTCGGCGAGGTCGCCGAGGCGACCCAGCCCGAGACCGTCGGCGTCCCCGCCGAGGACGACGAGCCCGCCTGCGACCACGACGGCTACGAGACCGTGGTCGACGAGGGCGCGCTCGATCGCTGGATCCAGGTCGCGCGACACCAGGGTTGGGTCGCGATCGACACCGAGACCACCGCCAAGGACCCGATGCTGGCCGAGCTGGTCGGGGTCAGCCTCGCGCTCGCCCCCAACCTCGCCTGCTACGTCCCGCTCGGCCATGGCGGGAGCGACATGTTCGCGGAGAAGCCGGCGCAGCTCGACCGCGACCTCGCGCTGGCGCAGCTCAAGCCGCTGCTCGAGGACCCGAGCGTGCTCAAGATCGGGCACAATCTCAAGTATGACCTGATCGTGCTCGAGCGCGCCTATGCGGCGCAGGGCGGGGTCGCGCTCGCGCCCTATGACGACACGATCGTGATGAGCTTCGACCTCGACGCCGGGCGCCACGGCCATGGCATGGACGAGCTCGCCGCGACGCACCTGTCGCACAGCTGCATCGCCTACAAGGACGTGGTCGGCACGGGCAAGAAGGCGCTCGGCTTCCACGAGGTCGATCTCAAGGCGGCGACGCGCTACGCCGCGGAGGACGCCGATGTCACGCTGCGGCTGTGGCGGCGGTTCAAGCCGCGGCTGCCGATCGAGGGGTCGACGCGCGTCTACGAGATGGTCGACCGCCCTCTGGTGGCGGTGATCGCGCGGATGGAGCGCCACGGCATCAAGGTCGAGCGCGCGCGGCTGGCGCAGCTGTCCGACGAGTTCTCGACGCAGATCGCGGGCCTGGAGACGCAGGTCCATGCGCTGGCGGGCGGCCCCTTCACGATCGGCAGTCCCAAGCAGCTCGGCGACGTGCTGTTCGAACGGATGGGGCTCAAGGGCGGGCGCAAGGGCAAGAGCGGGGTCTATTCCACCGACGTCACCGAGCTGGAGCGGCTGGCCGCCGACAAGGACTCACCCGGCGCGGAGATCGCCGCGCGCGTGCTCGACTGGCGCCAGCTGACCAAGCTCAAGAACACCTACACCGACTCGCTGCAGGAGCAGATCCACCCCGACACCGGCCGCGTCCACACTAGCTACTCGCTGACCGGGGCGCAGACCGGGCGGCTGTCGTCGACCGATCCCAATCTCCAGAACATCCCGATCCGCACCGAGACCGGGCGCCAGATCCGCGACGCCTTCGTCGCCGACGCGGGCAACGTGATCCTCGCCGCCGATTACTCGCAGATCGAGCTGCGCCTCGCCGCGCACATGGCCGACGTGCCGCAGCTCAAGGAAGCGTTCGCGCGCGGCGACGACATCCACAGCCTCACCGCGCAGGAGCTGTTCGGCGAGGTGACGCGCGACACGCGCGCCTCCGCCAAGACGATCAACTTCGCGATCCTCTACGGCATCTCGCGCTGGGGGCTGGCGGGGCGGCTCGACATCTCCGCCGACGAGGCACAGGCGATGATCGACCGCTATTTCGAGCGCTTCCCCGGCATCAACCGCTATATCGCCGAGACGCTGACGCAGGTGCGCGAGCGCGGCTACACCACGACCCTTTTCGGGCGGAAGACGCATTTCCCGCGCATCCGCAGCAAGGTGCAGCACGAGCGCCAGGGTGCCGAGCGCGCCGCGATCAACGCGCCGATCCAGGGCACCAGCGCCGACATCATCAAGCGCGCGATGGCGCGGATGGAGCCGGCGCTGGCGGCGGCCGGGCTGGGGCATGTGCGCATGCTGCTCCAGGTGCACGACGAGCTCGTGTTCGAGCTGCCCGAGGGCGACGTCGAGGCGGCGCGCCCGGTGATCGAGCGCGTGATGGCGACCGCGGCCGAGCCCGCGGTGACGCTCGACGTGCCGCTGGGCGTGGAGATCGGCGTCGGCGCGAGCTGGGGGGCGGCGCATTGAGGGAGCGTGCGGCGCGTTCTAGATCCTCCCCGGGACGGGGAGGGGGCGTGGTGGAGGGGGACTTCCGCTTACGGCCCGGTTCGTGCGCGGATAGCCCCCTCCACCAGCCTTCGGCTGTCGTGCAGGTGGAATTGCCCCCGGCAATTCCAGCCATATCCGGGGGACATGGCGACCCGCACGACCCTCCCCGCGCGCGGGGAGGATCGCTAACGTCCGAGCCCGCGCTCCAGCGCCCGCAGCCGGCCCCGCACACCCGGCTTCGCGCCGCATGACCGCGGCCGACCAGCCCGACGACATCGCCGCGCTCGCCAAGGGCGGGCGCACCAACGTCGCGGGGTTCATCCTCAAGCTCGGCGCGCGCATCCCCTTCCTGTTCATCGCGGGTCATCTCTACGGCGCGGCGCTGGTGGGGCGGTTCGCGATCGCGGTGGTGGTGGTCGAGCTCGCCGCTTTGGTGGCGACGCTGGGGCTCAAGCGCGGACTGGCACAGGCGCTGTCGTCGGCGGAGCGGCCGCACAATCATGTCGTGTTCGACGCGCTCGCGCTCGCGCTGGTCGCGAGCCTGATCGCCAGCGCGGTCCTGTTCGCCTTTCCCCAGGCGATGTACCCCAACTCGGCGATCGGCGGCCTCGACCGGCTGTTCCCGCTGATCATCCTCGCGCCCGCGCTGAGCGACGTCAGCCTCGCCGCGCTGGCCTATCGCCACGACGTCAAGGCGAGCGTCACCGCGCGCGCGATCGTCGAGCCGTGGACGCTGTCGATCTTCGCCTTCCTCTTCTCCTTCTTCACGCTCAAGGACGGGCTGGTGCTCGCCTATGTCGCCTCGATGGTGGCGGCGCTGACCGCGAGCCTCGTGCCGCTGCTGCGCAGCTACGGCGTGCCGAGCGGCTGGTCGCCGCACCTCAGCGTGCTGTGGCAGATGGCGCGCGCCAACACGCCGCTGGCCGGCGCCGACGCGCTCGAATGGGGCAGCCGCAACGTCGACCGGCTCATCCTGGGCACGCTGTTCGCGCCCAACGTCGTCGGCATCTATTACATGGCGCAGCAGGTCGCCTCGCTGCCGCAGCGGCTCAAGACCAGCTTCGACCCGATCCTCGGGCCGGTGGTGACGCGCAGCATCGCGCGCGGCGACCTCGGTGCGATCGCGCGCCAGGTCCGCCAGGTGGCGTTCTGGATCATCGCCGCGCAGCTCGCGCTGGCACTCACTGCCTCGATCCCGCGCAAGGCGGTGATGGCCACGATCGGACCGCAGTTCACCAGCGGCGCCGCGGCGATGGTGTTCCTGCTCTTCGCCGAGGTGGCGGCCTCGACCGGCGCGGTCGCCGAATCGGCGTTGGTGTATCTGGCGCGGCACCGCAACCTGCTGATCTCCGCGACGATGCTGGTGATCCAGATCGCGCTGTCCTTCGCCTTCATCCTGCTGATCCGGAACGCCGGCTATGGCATCACCGAGCAGGCCGCGGGCGCGCCGGTGGCGCTGCTGCTGGTGCTGCTGCTCACCTCTTTCGTGAAGGCGCGCGTGCTCGGGCGGCTGCTCGGCGCGCCGGTATCGCCGATGCGCTGGCCCTTGCTGTGGGCGGCGCTGGCGGGGGGCGCGGTCGGGGGTGCGTTCACGCTGCTGCCGCCCGGCTGGCGCTGGTTGCAGGTGTCGGTCGGCGTGCCGGCGACGATGGCGGCCTATCTGTTCGTGATCTGGCGCTACGCCTTCGGTCCCGAGGATCGCGCCCTGTTCAGCAAGATGCCGACCGCCGAGGAGGCCACATTGCCCAACGAGGGCAGCTTCATCCGCTAGATCCCGCTACTCCACCAGCGCCCAGTGGAGCTCGCCCTGACCGAGCGCGCGCCCGTCGTGGCTCAGCACGGCGACGGGGCGGATCGGGCGGCCGTCGCGCACGTCGACCAGCACCGGCGCGGCGGGGCAGCCGGTCTCCCAGCGCTCGCCCCATTGCCGCAGTGCCACCATCGTCGGCAGCAGCGCCCAGCCCTTGTCGGTGAGGCGGTAGACCACCTTGCGCCGGTCCTCGGGTACCGCGCCGCGTTCCATGATGCCGTGTGCGACGAAGCGCGCCAGCCGGTTGGCGAGGATGTTGCGTGCGATCCCCAGCTCCTGCTGGAACTCCTCGAAATGCTGCAAGCCGTTGAAGGCGGCGCGCAGGATCAGGAAGGCCCAGCGCTCGCCCATCGCCTCCAGCGCGGCGGGCAGGCTGCATTCGGTCAGATTCTCGCGCAAACGCCGCTGTTCCACACGCCACTCCGTCGCGCCATGCTAACCCGGCGACCGGGCCAGCGATAGCCGCGGTGGGATCTGAGCAACACGACGACGCGTTTTTTTCGGCATCGTTGTTGCATTGTCACCGTGGATGTAAGCACATTGGATAGGTGCTGAGGCAATATGAACTGATCGATCGCGTACTTGCCTATGATCCCGAGGCGGACGAGGCGATGTTGAACCGCGCCTATGTCTTCTCGGTCAAAGCGCACGGCACGCAGAAGCGCGCCAGCGGCGACCCTTATTTCAGCCATCCGATCGAGGTCGCCGGCATCCTCACCGAACTGCGGCTGGACGACGAGACGATCGCCACCGCGATCCTGCACGACACGGTCGAGGACACGGTCGCGACCCCGGAGGAGATCGAGCGGATCTTCGGCGGCAACGTCGCGCGGCTGGTCGACGGCGTCACCAAGCTCAGCAAGATCGAGGCGCAGACCGAGAACGAGCGCGCCGCCGAGAACCTGCGCAAGTTCCTGCTGGCGATGTCGGGCGACATTCGCGTGCTGCTGGTGAAGCTGGCCGACCGGCTGCACAACATGCGCACGCTCCACTTCATCGCGAAGCCGGAGAAGCGCCGCCGCATCGCCAAGGAGACGATGGACATCTACGCCCCGCTCGCGGAGCGTATCGGCATGTACGAGTTCATGAAGGAGATGCAGACGCTCGCCTTCGAACAGCTCGAGCCCGAGGCCTATCAGTCGATCACCAAAAGGCTCGAGCAGCTCAAGGAAGGCTCGGGCGGCGACCGCATCGCCAAGATCGGATCGGGGCTCAAGCTGCTGCTCGGCCGCGCCGGGGTGGAGGCGCAGGTGTCGGGGCGCGAGAAGCATCCCTATTCGATCTGGCGCAAGATGCAGGAGCGCCACATCAGCTTCGAGCAGCTGTCCGACATCATGGCGTTCCGCGCGATCGTGCCGACCGAGGAGGATTGCTACCGCGCGCTCGGCATCATCCACCGCCGCTGGCCGATGGTGCCCGGGCGGTTCAAGGACTATATCTCGACGCCCAAGCGCAACGGCTATCGCTCGCTCCACACCAGCGTGATCCACGCCGAGAACCGCCGCATCGAGATCCAGCTTCGCACCCCCGCGATGCACGCCGAGGCCGAGTTCGGGCTGGCGGCGCATTGGGCGTACAAGCAGGCGGTCGACGGCGCCGCGGCGCTGCGCCCCGACTCGCAGCAGGACTGGATCAAGGATCTGGTCGAGATCCTCGACACCGCGGCGACGCCCGAGGAGCTGCTCGAGCACACCCGCATCGCGATGTACCAGGATCGCATCTTCGCGTTCACGCCCAAGGGCGAGCTGATCCAGCTGCCCAAGGGCGCGACGCCGATCGACTTCGCCTACGCGGTCCACACCGATCTCGGCGACCAGGCGGTCGGCGCCAAGATCAACGGCCGCGTCGTGCCGCTCTCGACGGTGATCGAGAACGGCGACCAGGTGCAGGTGCTGCGCTCCAAGGCGCAGACACCGCAGCCTGCCTGGCTCAAGGTGGCGATCACCGCCAAGGCGCTCGCCGCGATCCGCCGCCACCTGCGCAACACCGAGCGCGAGCAGACGATCACGCTCGGCCGCAAGCTGTACGACGACATCGTCCAGCGCCTTCCCGCCGCTCTGGCCGAGAGTGCGCGGGACGAGGCGCTCAAGCGGCTCAAGCTGCCCGACGAGGCCGCGCTGCTACAGCAGATCGCGCGGCGCCACCTGTCGGACGCGCAGGTGATGGAGGCGCTCATGCCGGGCTCGGCCGGTGCCGACGTCGCTCAGGCGCCGCCGCAGTCGAGCGCGATCTCGATCGACGGACTCGCGCCCGGCGTCGCCTATGAGCTGGCGGAATGCTGTCATCCGGTGCCCGGCGACCGAATCATCGGGCTGCGCCGGCCCGACGCCTCGATCGAGGTGCACGCGATCGACTGCGACGTGCTCGCCGACCTCGCCGAGCGCTCCGAGGACGAGACCGACTGGATCGACGTGCAATGGGGCGACGCCACCGAGGGCGCCACCGCGCGCATCTCGGTCGAGGTGCGCAACGAGCCCGGCGCGCTCGGCATGCTCGCCACGATCATCGGGCAGCACAAGGCCAACATCATCAACCTGCGACTCGATAACCGCGACGCGCGCTTCCACACCAATCTGATCGACGTCGAGGTGCACGACGCGCACCAGCTGATGCGGCTGCTCGCCGCGCTCCGCGCCGCCGAGGCGGTGAACGCGGCGGAGCGGGTGTGAGGGAGCGTCGACGAGACGGCTCGGGCGCTACCCCTTCTTGCCGCCATCCTGAACTCGTTTCAGGATCCACCGCGCCGCATCATCCGGGGCCGGAGCGTGTGCGGAAGGGTGGATCCTGAGACAAGGTCAGGATGACGCTGCGAAAACCTGTGAGCGAGTGGCGCAGAGGCCTTAGACGGGGCTGCCGGCCACTCGGTGCGAAAGCGACGCGCCCCACCATCTCCCCAGATCGGTTCACCCGCCCGGTGCCTGCCCCCGCTGCAACCGCACGCCGGCTGTGGCATTGATGCCGACGGGAGGACCAGCCATGTACCGACAGCTCTTGCTCGCCGCCGCGCTGGTGGCCGCGACGCCCGCGACCGCGCAGTCGATCTCGTCGCAGGACCGCGCCACGGGTGCGCAGGCCGACCCGCAGCTCGTCAAGGAGTTCGGCGGCCGCTACAGCGGATCGCAGGTCGCGCTGGTCGAGCGCGTCGGGCGGCGCGTCGCGGTCCAGTCGGGCCTGTCCAACGCACAGGGCGACTTCACCATCACCTTGCTCGACTCGCCGGTCGAGAACGCCTTCGCCATCCCCGGCGGCTATGTCTATGTCACCCGCCAGCTGCTCGCGCTGATGAACTCGGAGGCCGAGCTCGCCTCGGTGCTGGGGCACGAGGTGGGGCATGTCGCGGCGCGCCACAGCGCCTCGCGCAACCGCACCGCGACGATCGGCGGCGTGCTCGCCGGCGTCGTCGGCGCGGTGGCGGGCAACGGTGCGGCGGGGCAGCTCGCCAGCACGGTCGCGCGCGGCGGCGCGCAACTCTACACGCTGCGCTACGGCCGCGAGCAGGAATATGCCGCGGACGCGCTGGGCGTGCGCTACATCACCGCCGCCGGCTACGACCCCTATGCCGCGGCCGACATGCTCGCCGCGCTGGACGCCGAGACCGGTCTCCAGTCAGCGGCGGCGGGGCGAAGCGGCCAGCAGCTGCCGAGCTGGGCCTCCACCCATCCCAACGGCGCCGATCGAGTCCGCCGCGCCGCGCAGCTCGCGCAGCAGACGGGCAAGCCCTTCGTCGATCCGCCACCCGAGGACACCGGCTTCCTGCGCGCGCTCGACGGATTGGCCTATGACGCGAAGGGCTCGGGCAAGCGGATCCGGGTCCGCACCGTCAAAGCCGGCGACACGGTCGACACGTTCGTGCGCCAGATGGCCTATGACACGCTCCAGCGCGAGCGCTTCCTGACGCTCAACGCGCTCGACGACGACGTCAAGCTCACGCCCGGCAGGCTGGTAAAGGTCGTGACGAAGGAGTGACGGTAAGCTATGGCGGGGACCCATGTTCCCGCCCGCGCCCCCGCCCGCGATCACGCCGCCGGCCGCCGCTGTCTCCGATCTCCCGCCCCCGCGCGCGACAGCGCGGTCCCGCCCCGCGCTGTCGGTGGTGGTGCCCTGCTACAACGAGGAGGTGACGCTGCCGCTGCTCCACGCGCGCGTGTCCGCGGCGGCGCGCGCGGCGGTGGGCGACGATCATGAGATCGTGCTGGTCAACGACGGCTCGCGCGATGGCAGCTGGGCGGCGATGCAGCGGCTCGCCGCGGCCGATCCGCGCGTGGTGGCGATCAACCTGTCGCGCAACCACGGCCACCAGCTGGCCCTGACCGCCGGGCTGGACCTCTGCGCCGGCGAGCAGATCCTGATCATCGACGCCGACCTGCAGGACCCGCCCGAACTGCTCGCCGACATGCGCATCGTGATGGCGCGGGACGGCGCCGACGTGGTCTATGCGGTGCGGCGCAAGCGCGAGGGCGAGACCTTCTTCAAGAAGGCGACCGCGGCGGCCTTCTACCGCGTGCTCGACCGCGTCACCGACACGCCCATCCCGCTCGACACGGGTGACTTCCGGCTGATGACGCGGCGCGCGCTCGACGCGCTTCTGTCGCTGCCCGAGCAGGCGCGCTTCATCCGCGGCATGGTCGCCTGGGTCGGCTTCCGCCAGGTGCCGTTCGCCTATGACCGCGCCGAGCGTCACGCCGGCGAGACCAACTATCCGCTCGCCAAGATGATGCGGCTGGCGCTGGACGCGGTGACCGGATTCTCCACCGCGCCGCTGCGCTGGGCGAGCCATCTCTCGGTGATGCTGGCGGGCTGCTCGCTGCTGCTGCTGGTCTACATCGGCTACGGTTATTTCAGCGGCGAGCGCGTGCAGGGCTGGACCTCGACCATGTTGGTGGTGGTGGTGCTGTCGGCGATCCAGATGTTCGTGCTGGGGATGATCGGCGAGTATCTCGGCCGGCTCTACATCGAGGCGAAGCGCCGCCCGTTGTACCTGATCGCCGACGTCGCGGGCACGCCGGGAAGCCGGGCCACGCTCGGCTTCCAGGCGGCGTCGCCGGGCGAGCGGGTCGAGGGGTGAGGCGCGCGACCGGGTGCTGCCCGGCACCGGGGCGCTGCCATTTTCCGATGAGAACGTCTCATCGCCTGCGCCGAGATCGGGCGGCGTCGGACCGGCGTGTCGTCGCCTCGGCGACGGTCGGTCACGGCGCCAGGTTGGAGCGGTCGTCGAACGAGGCGGCCCGGTAGCAGTTGCGGCACAGCGCCGATGCGCCCCGCTGATCCGCCGCCCTGCTCCGACGATCGGCACGGTCGGCGACAGGAAGCCGGCACCACCCGGACGGCCACGACGCGGTCCGAACAGAAGCCGGCGTGGGGCGCCGCAGCGCGTGCCGAAGCCTGCCAAGACAAGCCTCCACCTCGCGTCGGCGCGGCGTTGATGCTAGGCGCGCCGCGATGCAGCGGCACTATGGCCTCGACTGGCTCCGCATCGGCGCCTTCGCGATCCTCATCCTCTACCATGTCGGGATGGTGTTCGTGCCGTGGGACTTTCACGCCAAGCTGCCGGGCGCCTGGTGGGTGGCGGTGCCGATGATGGCGTCCAACCCGTGGCGGCTGGCGCTGCTGTTCCTCGTCTCGGGCTATGCCAGCCGCGCGCTGATGATCCGCAACAAGAGGCCGTGGCGGTTCGCGCGGCAGCGCTCGCTGCGGCTGCTGGTGCCGCTGGCCTTCGGCGTGGCGGTGATCGTCCCGGTCCAGCCCTGGGTCGAGCTCGGCGAGAAGCTCGGCTATCCGCACGGCTTCCTGCACTTCTACTGGCACGATTACTGGCGCTTCACGATGCTCGGGCCGGTCGTGCTGCCGACCTGGAACCATCTGTGGTTCGTCGGTTATCTCTGGATCTACACGCTCGTGCTAGCGCTCGCCGCCGGGCTGCTGCCCCCTGCCGTCACCGCGGCGGTGCAGCGCGGGTTCGCCTGGGTGATGCGCGGTCCCGCGCTGCTGGGGGTGCCGATCGCCTGGATGGTGCTGGTCAACTTCGTGCTGTTCCCGGGCGCGCGCGAGACCCACGCGCTGGTCGACGATTGGGTCGCGCACGCCAGCTATTTCCCGGCCTTCCTGTTCGGCTACGCGCTCGCCTGCGCCCCGGCCACGCTCGCCGCCTTCGTGCGCCAGTGGAGGTTAGCGGCAGCGCTCGCGCTGGCCGCCTACGCGCTCGTCGCCGCGATCGAGATCCGCTGGCCCGGCAACACCATGCCCGCGCCCTGGGGCAACGTCTTCTCGATCGCGCGCGCGGTCGAGGGCTGGAGCGCGGTGACGGCGCTGATCGGCTATGCCGACTCGCACTGGAACCGCGACCAGCGCTGGCGCCCGATGCTGACCGAGGCGGTGTTCCCCTTCTACATCGTTCACCAGTCTATCATCGTGCTCGGCGCCGACGCGCTGCGGCCGCTGGCGCTACCGGGCTGGGCCGCCTTCGCGCTGCTGGTCGCGGCGACGGTGGCGGGCTGCTGGGCCTTCTACCTGATCGGTCGCGCGATCGGGCCACTGCGCCCGCTGATCGGGTTGCGCCGCCACGCCTCGCGCCGCACCCATGTCGACCCGCGCCCCGCTCTGCTGTGAGCCCGTTCGGCAGCCGCGCGGCGAATCGCGCCGCAGCCCGCCCCCGGCGTCGCGGCCCGGGTCGATCGCCGTGACATCCGCGGCATCGCTGGCGCGGAGATCGCCCGCGAACCGCCACGTCGGACAGCACCAGCGCCGGCGCCGCGCCGTTCAGCAGGAGCGCCGGCGACGTCGGCCTCATCCCGGCGCCGCCGGCAGCAGCGTTCTCCGCGTGGCGGCCTGCGCGTCGACCGCGACGCGCCCGAACAGCATCGGCAGCATCCGCCCGGCGACCCAGGGTGCGTACTGGTCGCGATGGTGCGGCGAGGTCGGCGCGGTCGACTGGCCGGGCAGGTTGAGCATCAGCGAGCGGTCCCAATCCCCGACGTCGATCACCTGGAGATAGCTTGCCCCGCCGCGGGTGCCCCAGTCCGGCCCGTCGCCGAGCCAGCGCGCCATGACGGTATAGTTGTCTCCCCCCGAGCCGCCGCCCTCGATCGGCGGGAAGGCGGCGGCGATCGCCGGGAGGCGCGACAGCGGGTGGCGGATCGTCACGCGGTGAAGCCGGTCCCAGCGCCACGTTCGCGGATCCGGCCCCATCAGCACCGTGGCGCGGTCCCAGGCGCTCGTCAGCGCGGCGGCGAGCAACGCGTCGCGCGCCGCGAGCGGGTTCGCGCCGACCCGCCGGTCGGGGCGCGCGAGCAGGTCGAGCAGCACCGAGGACGCGATCTCCGTGACGAGGTGGCGCGCGCGCTCGGGCACGATCGCGGCGAGCACGCGCTGGCCGACTTCGCGCCACAGGATCTCGAACAGCGCCGCCGCGGCACTGTCTCCGTCGACGCGCGCGTCCCAGCCGCGCAGCAGCGCCGCGGCAGGCGACCCACCCGCGGGCAGCAGCGCGGTCAGCTGTCGCGCCGGCGCGGAGAGCGTGTCGTGCTGGAGCGCGACGCTGTCGGCGAGCGTGTGGCGCGGCGGCGCGGCGAGCACCGCCGCGATCCGCTGGTAGCGATAGGGCTCGCGGAAGGAGTGCGCGGGCACGCGGTCGCGCGGCCAGCCGGCGGGCAGATTGTCCTGGTTGGCGGAAGCGAACCAGCCCGCGGGCGGGTTGTAGACGCTCGGCAGCACGCGATGGTCGCGATAGCCGGTCCAGTCGTAGCGTCCGTCGCCGGGCACCGGCAGCAGCCCGTCGCCGCGCCGGCGCTGCGGCACGAAGCCGATCACCTGCCAGCCGTGATTCCCCGCCACGTCGGCGTAGTGGAAGTTGGTCGGCGCGGGATGCAGCGCGAACGCCTCCTTCAGCCCCTGCCAGTCGCGCGCGAGATTGATCGCGATCATCGCGAAGGCGCCGCTCGCGCCCGGCTGCATCGCGATCGAGGCCAGCGCGGTGGCGCGGCGCTTCGCCGGATCGTGGCTCACCACCGGGCCGTGGACGGAGTGACGCAGCGTCGCGCGGTGGGGCGCGGCGTCCTTGACCGGTATCGCGGCCGCGCGCGTGTCGAACGCCTTCCACCCGCCGGCGTGGCGGTAGCGCTCGGGGTCGCTCGGGTGGAGCTCTAGGACGAACAGATCCTCTTGGTCGATGTGGAAGTTGGTGCGGCCGAAGGCGAAGCGGTCGGTATGGCCCTGCATGATCCCGGGCAGGCCGGGCGCCCCGCCGCCGATCACGTCGAGCCCCGGCGCGCTGAGATGCGCGACGTGGCGCGGGCCGAAGCCGCCCAGCCCGAGGTGCGGGTCGTTGGCCAGGATCGCGCGGCCGGTGGCGCTGCGCGACGGCGCGACCGTCCAGGCGTTGCTGCCCGCGTTGGCGGCGTCGACCCGCTCGCCGCGCGTCGGCGTGTCGGCGCCGAAGGGCAGGCCGCCGAGGTTGAGCGCCGCGAGGTCATCGTCGCCCACCGCGGCGACGTCGAGTCCCTCGGGCACGCGCAGCACCGCGGCGGGGCGGAGCGGCGCCATCACCTCGTCGAGCGCGAGCAGCCCGAGCGCGGCGAGCTGGGCGCGCCGCAGCTCGTCGTCGGTGTTGCCCGCCGCGGCGCCGCGCGCGAGCACGAGGTCGCGGACGTCCCAGCGCAGCGGGCTCACGCCGAGGATGCGGTATTCCGGCGGCAGCAGCGTCGGGTCGGCGGTCACCTCGGCGAGGCGGGCATTGATCCCGGCGACATAGGCGCGCGCGCAGGCGAGCACCGCGGCGGGGACACGCGCCAGCTCGGCGGCGAGGTCGCCGCGATAGTGGAACAGCCGTGCTGTCGCGTCGTGCGGCGCGAAGTCGGCGCCGAAGGCTTCGGCGAGCCGGCCGAGGGCGCGGCGGTGCGCGAGGTCGATCTGGAACAGCCGGTCGCGCGCGACGACATAGCCCTGTCCAAAGAAGGCGTCGGGGATGGTCTGCGCGCGGATATGCGGCACCCCGTAGACGTCGTCGACGATCTCGACCGGCGCGGTGACACCGGCGACGCGGGGCGACGCGGGCGCGGTCTGCGCCCGCGCGCGCCACGTCTGGGCGAGTGTGAGTGTCGCAGCGCTGCCGAGCAGGAAGGAGCGACGGTCGAGCATGGGATCTCCCTGCCGTGCCGGCGGGCGGCGGGCGGCGGGGCGACGCTACACGCGCTGGCGAGGAGGCGCGAGCGGCGATCGGTGGCGGAGCATGGGGCGCGGCTATGGCGCGCCCGGGTGTGCTGGCGCGGCAGACCTCCGCGACCTGCCGGGTAACCCACCGCGGGTGGGAACTCAGGGGTGTCTCGCGCCGCACGTCATCGTCGTACCCTGACAGCACCTGGATCGGCCCGCGCGGAGGCACCCTCCGCCGCGGCATCAGGAGGCAGACGCGCTGAACCGGGGCCAGTCGCGCATGGCCCCGCCGCCGTCGTCCCGCTAGGCTCCCGCCCGAGAAGCGACGAATCACGGGAGCGGGCGATGGACCGGAACGACCCTGAACTGCGCGACGCCGCGGTGCGGCTCTACGACGACTTCACGCACGAACATCGCGACCGCCGCACCTTGCTGCGGCAGATGACCGCGCTTGCAGGCTCGGCCGCGGCGGCGGAGGCGCTGATCCTCGGCATCGCCGCCAGCCCCGCGCGCGCGGCGCAGATCGATCCCTCGGACAAGCGACTCAGCACGCGCAAGAGCGGTTTCACGCTCCCCGGTGGCGGCAGCATCACCGGCTATGTCGCCGCGCCGCGCGCGGCCGCGGGCAAGCTCGGCGCGGTGATGGTGATCCACGAGAACCGGGGTCTGCAGCCGCATATCGAGGATGTCGCGCGACGCGTCGCGCTCGCGGGCTTCTTCGCCTTCGCGCCCGACTTCCTGTCGAGCGCGGGCGGCACGCCGGCGGACGAGGACAAGGCGCGCGAGCTGATCGGCCGGCTCGACTATGACGCCACCATCGCCACCGCGGTGGCGGTGGTGAAGCAGCTGGGCCGCCGCGCCAACGGAAACGGCAAGGTCGGCACCGTCGGCTTCTGCTGGGGCGGCGCGCTGGTCGACCGGGTCGCGCTCGCCGCGGGTCCGGCGCTGGCCGCGGGGGTGAGCTACTACGGTCCCGCCCCCGATTCCGGCGAAGCGGCCAGGCTCCAAGTGCCGCTGCTGCTCCATTATGCCGGCAAGGACACGCGCGTGGCCCAGACCGCCGAGCCCTGGGTCGCTGCGCTGCGCGCCGCCGACAAGCCGTTCGAGGCCTTCACCTACCCGGGGGTCGACCACGCCTTCAACAACGACACCTCGGCGGAGCGCTACAACAAACAGGCCGCCGACCTCGCCTGGCAGCGCACCACCACCTTCCTCCACCAGCATCTGGACGCCTGATCGATGACGCTCACCTTCTTCACCCACCCGCGGTCGCGCAGCCGCAGCGCGCGCTGGATGCTCGAGGAGATCGGCGTGCCCTATGAGTCGGTGGTGATCGACTTCGACCGGAAGCCCGCCGCGCTGCTCGAGGCCAACCCGCTCGGCAAGGTGCCGGTGATCGTCCACGACGGCCAGGTGGTGAGCGAGGCCGCGGCGATCTGCGCCTATCTCGCCGAGGCCTTCCCCGCGGCCGGGCTGGCACCGCGCGGCGGCGAGCGCGCGGCTTACTATCGCTGTCTGTTCTTCACCTCGGGGCCGCTCGAGGCGGCGATGGTCGACAAGGCATTGGGCGTGCAGGTGCCGCCCGATCGCGAGGGGATGGTGGGCTATGCCAGCTTCGCGCGCGCCGTCGATGCCTTCGAGCGCGCGCTGGAGGGCCGCGACTATGTCGCGGGCGACCGCTTCACCGCGGCGGACGTGTTCGTCGGCAGCGCGGTCGGCTTCTTCACCGGTTTCGGCCTGCTCGAACCGCGCGAGACCTTCATGGCCTATCTCGACCGTGTCCGCGCCCGCCCGGCCTGGCAGCGCGCCAACGACATCGACGACGCGCTGCTGAAGGGGAAATGACGGCCTGGGCTGTCCGTCGACTCAGCCGAGCGCAGCGCCCTCGGCGCGCTGCAACGTCAGCACCTCGACGCCGGTGGCGTTCACCGCCACGGTATGCTCGAACTGCGCCGAGAGCTTGCCGTCCTGGGTCACCACCGTCCAGCCGTCGTCGCGCGTGTCGACGCGGCGGCTGCCCTGGTTGAGCATCGGCTCGACCGTGAAGACCATCCCCTCCCGCAGCACCGGGCCGGTGCCGGAACGGCCGAAGTTGAGCACCTGCGGTTCCTCGTGCATCTCGCGCCCGATGCCGTGGCCGCAGAACTCGCGCACCACGGCATAGCCGTGCTTCTTGGCGTGGCGCTCGATCGCGGCGCCGATGTCGCCCAGCCGCGCGCCCGGGCGGACCGCGCCGATGCCCTTCCACATCGCCGCCTGCGCCACCTGCACCAGCCGCCGTGCCGCGGGCGCCACCGCGCCGACGGCGTAGGTCTTGCTGGAGTCGGCGATAAAGCCGTTCTTCTCCAGCGTGATGTCGAAGTTGACGATGTCGCCGTCCCCGATGATCTCGGCGGCATCGGGGACGCCGTGGCACACCACTTCGTTGCGCGAGGAGTTGAGCACGTGCTGGAAGCCGTACTGCCCCTTGCTCGCGGGGCGCGCCTGCAGGTCGACCGTGATGTAGCGCTCGACCAGGTCGTTGACCGCGAGCGTCGACAGGCCGGCGAGCGGCTGGTGGTCGAGCATCTCGAACACCGCGGCGAGCAGTCGGCCGGACTCCCGCATCAGCGCCAATTCGTCGGGCGTCTTGACCATCTCAGGCGGCGACCGCGCGCAGCCGCGCCGACTCATATTGGCGGCGCACGATCTCGTTGAAGCTGAGCGTCGGGTTGGCCTCGGCGAGCATGCCGATCGTCATCCAGAACTCGGCCTGCGCGTTGATCGAGCGGCACATCACCGCGCTCGCGCGGCGGGCCTCGGCGTGCAGCTCGTCGTCGATCTTGACGATGCCCATCGGCGTGACCCTCACACGGGTGAATATACGAACCGTTTATGGAGCATAGTGTCGGCTGGCAAGAGGAGAGGGCTTGAGGCTCCCGCGCGCCCTCTCCCATCATCCCCGCGAAAGCGGGGATCCATAGAGGCTGACGCCGCGATCCCTCGGAGGACCAGCGCGTCTGGATCGCCGCCTCGGCGGGGATGACGGAGTTTAGTGGCGGGTGAACGCGAGTCTCGGCCGCGCCGCGTGACCCTCCTCTCCTACCTGCCCGAACCGGCCGTTCTCCACCGTCACCCCGCCTTGCCCCACCGCCGCCACGCTGCCACAGCGACGCGCCACAGCGAGGGACAGCGACCATGATCGTGCGCAGCGACGAAGTTGAGGACGTGGCGGTGCCCGGCGCCGGCGCGATGCGCACCCACCTGTTCCGCCCCGCGATCGACGGGCGCTTCCCCGGCGTGCTGTTCTTCTCCGAGATCTACCAGGTAACCGCGCCGATCCGCCGGCTCGCGACGCTTCTGGCGGGCAACGGCTATGTCGTCTCGGTGCCCGAGGTCTACCACGAGTACGAACCCGCCGGCACGGTGCTGGCCTATGACCAGCCCGGCACCGATCGCGGCAATGCGCTCAAGTTCACCAAGCCGGTCGCGCGATACGACGCCGACTCGCGCGCCGCGCTCACCGCGCTGGCGGCGCACCCGGCGTGCGACGGGCGGCTCGCCACCTTCGGGGTCTGTCTCGGCGGGCACCTCGCCTATCGCGCCGCACTCGACCCGCGGGTGGGCGCCGCCGCCTGTTTCTACGCCACCGACATCCACTCGGGCACGCTGGGCGAGGGCCGCGCCGACGACAGCCTGGCGCGCATGGACTCGCTCCAGGCCGAGGCGATGTTCGTCTGGGGCCGGCAGGACCCGCACGTGCCGTTTGCGGGGCGCGAGACGATCCGCGCGCGGCTGGAGGCGGTGGGCGCGCGCTACGAGTGGCACGAGGTCAACGCGCCGCACGCCTTCCTGCGCGACGAGGGGCCGCGCTACGACCCGGCGCTGTTCCTCCAGAGCGTGGCGTGGACGCTCGCGCTGTACCGCCGCGCACTGGGATAGCGGGTCGCGTCGGCCTACTCACGCCGCGGCGCGCTGCTCCAGCGTCGCGACGAAGGCGCCGGCCGCCATCGGCCGCCCGATCAGATAGCCCTGCACCAGGTCGCAGCCGGCGTCGCGCAGCATCGCGAGGCAGCCGGGCTCCTCGATCCCCTCCGCGACCACCTTGAGCCCGAGACCGTGCGCGAGGTCGATCGTCGAGCGCACCATCAGCGCGTCCGCCGGTTTGAGATGCGCGTGCTGGACGAAGCTGCGGTCGATCTTGAGCTCGGACAGCGGCAGCTCGCGCAGATAGGTCAGCGTCGACTGGCCGGTGCCGTAATCGTCCATCGAGATCGCCACGCCCTTGGCGCGGAAGTGGCGCAGCTGCGCGGCGGCACGCTCGGGGTCGGCGAGCGTGGCCGATTCGGTCACCTCGAAGATCAGCCGGTCGGCCGGCACCGCGCCCGAGTCGAGCAGCGTGTCGACCGCGGCGCTGAACGCCGGCTCGGCGATCAGCATCGCGGAGAGATTGATCGCGACCGAGACGTCATGCCCGCGCGCGCGCCACTCGGCGAGGTCCGCGACCGCGCGCGCGAGCACGTGGAGCGTCAGCGCGCCGATGCGATCCGCCTGTTCGGCGAGCGGGATGAACAGGTCGGGCCGGATCATCCCGCGCACCGGGTGGCGCCAGCGCACCAGCGCTTCGGCGCTGGCGACCCGATCGGTCGCGAGCGCGAGCTTGGGCTGGTAATGCACCTCGATCTCGCCGTTGGCGATCGCCTGGTCGAGCTCGCCCATCAGCACCAGCCGCCGCTCCAGCGCCTCGGCGTCGACGTGCGCGTGGCGCCAGAAGGCGCCCGCCGCGGCGGCGGCGTCGGCGGCGCGGGTGGCGCTCACCAGCCGGTCGTGGATCGTGCCCTCGCTCGCCGAGACGCCGAGATGCACCGCGGCGTCGGCGCGGCGGCCGAGGATCTCGACCGGCTCGGTCAGCGTCCCGCGCAGCGCCGCCACCAGCGCCTCGACGTCGTCACCCGGCGCGTCGACCGCGAGCAGCCGCTCGCCGACGCGGTAGACGGTCGCGCCCACCGTCGCGCCCAGCCGGTCGGCGACTCGCAGCAGAAGGTCGTGTCCCGCGCGCTCGCCCAGCAATGTGATGAGCGCGTCGGCGTTGCCGAGCGACGCCACCAGCAGCGGCACCGGCGCGGCGCCGTCCCTGTCGTGCAGCAGGGCGTAGCGATTGGGCAGGCCGGTGTCCTCGTCGACGCGGCGCTGGCGCTCGAAGCGCCGCGCGAGGTCGAGCCCGACTCGCGCCAGCCCGGCCGCGACCACCAGTACCAGCGCGGGGGCGAGCGGGAACACCGCCTGCCATGCGACCTGCGCCCACACCGCGAGCGCGAACAGGACCAGCGGAGCCACCACCGCCAGCGCCGCCGCAACCGCGCCGCGCCGCGCCCACAGCAGCGGGGCGGCGAGCAGCAGCGCCACGAGTAGCGGCAGCGCGCTGCTGCGCTCGCCCGGCACGCCCGCGAGCAGCGTCTCGGCGGCGAGCGCCTGCACCACCACGCCGGGGATCACGCCCCAGTGCGGCGTGGCGTAGCGGTCCCCCATCTCGATCGCGGTGGCCCCGATCAGCACGTCGCGCCCGCGCACCGCGGCCGCGTCGAAGCGACCGTCGCGCACCGCGACGAAGCTCAGCCGCGGCAGCCGCGTCGGGTCGATCCCGCCGTCGATCGGGAAGAAGGTGTCGGCCGCGCCCGAGCGATGCGCGATCAGCGCGGAGAGCGTCGGCCGTGGCGTGCCCGCGGTGACGGTGCCGAAGGGCGCGCGGCGGACGATGCCGTCCGCGTCGGGCTGCATGCTGACCGAGGCGAGCGCGGCGCCGGCGCGCAGCGCGGGCAGCGGCAGCGAGTCGATCGTGCGGCGGTCGCCCAGGCGCGCGCGCTGCGCGAAGGTGGGCAGCGCGATCAGGCCGGGCGCGCGCGCGATCGCCCGCGCCAGCGCGGCGTCACCCGCGCCGGGACCGGCCGAGGAGAAGTCGACGTCGAAGGTGATCGAGGCGGCACCCGCGGCGCGCAGCCGGTCGACCGCGCGCGCATAATGGTCGCGCGACCAGGGCCACTCGCGGATCGCGGCGACGCTCGCGGCGTCCATCTCGACGACCACCACCTGCCCGCTCGGCGCGCGCACCCAGGCGGCGGCGCGCGGTGGGTCGAGCAGCCGGTCGACCCGCTCGCCCAGCCCGCTCAGTGCGGTGAGCAGCGCGAGCGCGAGCGCGCCGGCGAGGGCGAGCCCGCGGCGGTGGCGCAGCAGGGCGCGGAGGCGGCGGCTCAGCATGCGGCGGCCGTCCGGGGATCGGCGGCGGCGGTGAGGCTGACGCCCCCGTCGCTGCCGGCAGTCGGGGTGCGCGCCTCTCTGCTCCATGCGTCGCCCCGGCGAAGGCCGGGGCCCAGTTGGGCGAACCGCCGTGGCTTTCCCGCGACGTCCCCCAACTGGACCCCGGCGTCCGCCGGGCAGGCACGTAAGAGGATCGGGGATCCGGCGATCGCAGCGGGCTCGCACACCAGCGGTATACGACGTGCCACCTCTCCCACGCCGCGCCGCATCAGAACACCCGCGACAGCCGCAGCGAGATGCGCGGCCGGCGATTGCCGGTGTCGAACCGGTCGGCGTTGAGCGGGAAGGCGACCTCGACCATGCCGTCGAGCCGCCCCGCGCCGGCGCGCACGCCCAGGCCGGTCGAGGCGAGCGTGCCGCCGCCGAAGCCGTCGCGCAGGTTGGTGACGCGGCCCCCGTCGACGAAGGCGTAGCCCTGCGCGCGGTCGATCACGCCGGGCAGCACGCGCCCCGCGTCGGCGCGGAGCTCGGCCGAGGCCATCGCGCCCTGGTCACCGGTGCGCTCGGCATAGTCATAGCCGCGCGCGAAACCGGGGCCGCCGAGCCCGATCTCGGCGGTGGCGAGGAGCGGGCGCGAGGCGAGCTGCGCCGCGCCCGCCAGTACCGCGCTGAACGGCCCGCCGAGCCGGCGCGTATAGTCCATCTGCCACGTCGCCAGCACGAAGCGCGCGTCGCCGTCGGCGCGCGACAGCAGCGCGTCGCCGGCGTGACTCACCCCGGCGAGCGGCAGCCCGATCACGCCGGCGAGCTCGCCGCGCAGCGTGCCGCCGGCGACGCTCGCCTGGCCGTTGAGCGAGGCGGTCGCGGTGGCGAGGCGGTCGCGCCGCAGCCGCGCGCCCCGGAGCGTCTGGGTCACCGTCACCGCGCGCAGCTCGGCAGTGCCCCACAGGCTGCGTGCGCGGGTGCGCACCAGTGCGCGCGTGTAGCTCACCGACAGGTCGCCGCTGCGCCCCACCACGTCGAGCGGCGCCAGCGCCGCGCCGGGGTTGGAGCGCGCGATCGAGCCCGCCACCGCCAGCACCGACCCGACCGAGTCGACCGGTGCGGCGTAGCGCGCGCGCAGGAAGGCGAACTCGCTCGGCTCGAACGGGGTCTGCGCCACGATCAGCGCGAGCTCGTCGCCGTCGCCCGCGAGCCCCCGCAGGCTCGCGAGCAGGGTGGAGCGCACGGGGCCGACCTCGGCGCTGCCGCGATTGTCGATCTGCGCGTAGGCGCTGGCGCGGTCGCTCGCGATCGTCACCAGCAGGATCCCGAACCCGTCCTGGCGGACGTAGCGGGTGTCGCTCACGCGCACGCCGGGGACGTCGCCGACCAGCAGCAGCGCGCGCTCGAGCATCTTCTGCGTCACCGCGCCGCGCCCGGTGAGCGCGTGGACCAGCAGCGTGTCGGCGGCCTCGCTGCGCGCGCCGATCACGCGCACCGCGTCGATCCGGCCGAGCTCCACCTCCACCGCGAGCACCCCGTCCGCCATCGGCTGCGTCGCGACCGAGGCGGTGGCGAAGGGATAGCCGCGCGCGCGCACCGCGCCCGCCACCTGTCCCGCGAGCGTCGCCAGCGCGGCGCGGTCGAGCGCGCGGCCGATCACCTGGGTCACCGCGGCGGCATAGGCCGAGTCGGGCACGCCCTCGGCGCCGCGCACGCGCACCGCGCGGACGGGCGGGGTCAGCGCCGCGCCCGCGGCGGCGCGGCTGGCGGCGTCGACCTCGGTCGGCCGCGCGTGCTCGGGCTGCTCGAGCGAGGGGCGCGGCAGCGCGCGCGCCGCGATCGTCGGGTCGGCGCGGTCGAGCGCGGTCTGTGCCGCCGCCGGCGTGAGCGCCAGCGCGGCACTGCCCAGCAGCGTCAGACGGATCGTGGAAGTAGCTCGCATGCGGACGCCCCTGTTGTCGCGACGCGGCCTAGGCGGGGGCGGGTTCCGATTTGGTTACTTCGATCGCGGCATTTCATTAACCACCCGCTCTAAGTTGTTCGCAACGCTCTCCTTCTACTCGGCTGAATCGGTTCGCCTGGCGGGCCAAGGGAGATTCACATGCGTAAGCCGATCCTGGCGCTGCTCGCCGCCTCCACTGCTGGTCTGGCTCTGCCCGCGGCCGCCGGGCCGGTCGGCTGGCGAATCAGCGAGGCGATGGGCGACGTGCAGGTGACGCGCTCGGGCGTGTCGAAGGTCGCCACGCGCGGCAGCGCGATCGCGGCGGGGGACACCGTGACGACTGCCAAGGGCGCGCGCGCGGTGCTGGTGCGCGGCACCGAGTTCATGCTGGTCGCGCCGGGCTCGCGGCTGACGCTGCCCGCCGCGACCGAGACCAAGGGGATGACTCGGATCGTCGAGGAGTTCGGCGACGTCGTCTTCATGATCAAGAAGAAGATAACGCCGCATTTCGAGGTGCAGACGCCGTACCTCGCCGCGGTGGTGAAGGGGACGACCTTCAGCGTCAGCGTCGGCGGCGCGGGCAGCGCGTTGCAGGTGATCGAGGGCGCGGTCGAGGTCGCCACCAGCGACGGGGGCGCGCACGACCTGCTCACCCCGGGCGCGGTGGCGCAGGTCGGCGCCGACGACCGCTTCCGCATGGCGATCGAGCGCGACGGCGTACGTCGCGTGATCGAGTCGCCGGCGCGGCCGAAGGAGGCGCCGGTGCCCGCGCTCGCGGTCGCGGTGGAGACCGCCGCGGCACCCGAGCCGGCTCCCGCCCCCGCTCCCGCGACGGCCGGCGAGGCGGCGCCGGCGTCGCTCGCCGCCGCTACCCCCGCGGTCGCGACGGAGCCGGCGGTGGCGAGCGCCGCGCCGGCGGCCGCGGCGCCGACGGTGATCGCGGTGAGCGAGACGGTCTATGCCGCGCCGGTCGCGCTGGCGGACACCACCGGCGGGCTCGTCCAGGGCACCACCGCGGCGGCGGGCGGCGCCAGCGCGGCGCTCGCGGCAGTGGCGAGCGCGACTCGCACCGCGGCCGAGGCCTCGACCACGACGGTCAAGGCGGTCGAGGTCGCCACCGAGATCGCGGCGGCGCGCACCGAGCAGGCGGTGGCCAGCGCGGCGGCCGAGAGGAGCGCGGCCCAGGCTACCGCCTCGGCGGCGGCCAAGGCGGCGGCCGAGCAGGCCGCGACCGCGGCAGCGCAGCAGGCCCAGGCGACCCAGGCGGCGGCCGCAGCCTCCTCGCTGGCGGCGGCGCAGGCGGGTGCCGAGCAGGAGCAGGCCGCGGCGGCGCGCGTGGCGGCGATGGCGCAGGCCGAGGCGAGCGCCAAGGCCGCCCAGGACGCGCTCGCGGCGCAGCAGCAGCTCGCCGCGAGCCAGGCGTCCGAGGCGGAGGCGCAGGCGCGCGCCGCGGCCGAGGCGGCCGCGGCGAGCGCCGCGCAGGCCCAGGCGGAGGCCAATGCCGCGACGATGGCGCAGGCGGCGGAGGCGGCGCGCCAGGCGGCCGCGGCGGCGGAGTCAGCCGCCGAGGCGCAGCAGGGCGCTGATCCGGCCGCGCGCGCGGTGGCGGCGCAGGCGGTCGCGGCGGCACAGGCACAGGCCGCGCAGGCCCAGTCGGCCGCTCAGGCGGCGTCGCAGGGAGCGAGCAACGCCGCCGTCGCGGCGGCGCGGGCTGCGGGTGACAAGGCGGCGCGCGACGCCGCCAAGGCGCTGACCGACGCCGCTGTGCAGAAGGCGGCGCAGGATGCGGCGAAGGCCGCCGAGCAGGCCCAGAAGGCAGCCGACCAGGCTGCCAAGGCCGCCGCCGACAAGGCCGCCAAGGATGCCGAGAAGGCCGCCAAGGACGCCGACAAGGCCGCGAAGGATCAGGAGAAAACGCTGAAGGAAGCCGCCGATCAGGCCGCCAAGGCCGCGGCCGACGCCGCCAAGGAGCAGGAGAAGACTGCCAAGGACGCGCAGAAGGCCGCCGACGACGCTGCCAAGGCGGCGCAGAAGGCGGCGGACGATGCCGCCAAGAAGCCGCTTCCCGGCCCGCTCGATCCGATCAAGCAGGTGGTCGACCTGTTTCTGCCGAAGAAGCCCTGACGGTCGGCCATTGCACCCTCGCCGGGCGCGCGACATGAAGGCGCGTCGCACCGGGAGAGAGTGAATGCGTCTGAACGCCGCGCTGTTGTTGACGTCGACCCTCGCGCTGGTCGCCGCCGCGCCCGCGCCGCAGGCCGCCCCGCCCGCGGCGCCCGCGGCCGCGACCCAGGCGGTCGACCGCGCGCTGCTCGCCTTCCTCGACCAGGCGTTCGACGAACAGCTCGCGCTCAGCCCCGAGGGCCAGACCCAGCTCGGGCTGAAGACCGGCGAGGACCGGCTCGACGACTACACCGACGCCGCGCAGGTGCGCGCGCGCGACCTCGCCGAGCGCCAGCTCGCCGAGCTGCACCGGCGCTTTCGTCCCGAGCAGCTCGGCGAGTCGGCGCGGGTGAGCTACCGCCTGTTCGAGGAGCAGGTGGCGCGCGACCGCGCCTCGTTCCGCTTTCGCCAGCTGCGCTTCCCGGTCTCGACCAACGGCAGCCCGGCGGGCGCGATCCCGGTGCTGTTGATCAACAACCACCGCGTCGATACCGTCGCCGACGCGCGCGCCTACATCGCGCGGCTGCGCGACACCGAGCGCGTGATGCGCGAGGTCGCCGCGACGATGCGCGCGCAGGCGGCCAAGGGGATCATCCCCAACCAGGTCAATTTCGCCCCGGCGCGCGCGGACGCGCTCAAGGTCGTCACCGGCGCGCCGTTCGACGCCGGCCCCGACTCCACGCTGCTCGCCGACTTCCGCAAGAAGGTTACCGCGCTCGATGCCCCGGCCGCGACCAAGGCGCAGCTGCTCGCCGACACCACCGCCGCGCTCAAGGGCCCGTTCCGCCAGGGCTATGCCGTGCTGATCGCGGCGCTGGACGAGATCGCGCCCAGGGCGACGGGCAATTACGGCGCGTGGCACCTGCCGGACGGCGCGGCCTATTACGCCGACCGATTGCGCGAATCGACCACCACCGATCTCAGCGCCGAGCAGATCCACCAGCTCGGGCTCCAGCAGGTGGCGGCGATCCGCGGCGAGATGGAGGCCGTCAAGCGCCAGGTCGGCTTCACCGGCACGCTGGAGCAGTTCTTCGACAAGGTCCGCACCGACCCGTCGCTCAAATATCCCAACACCGCGGCAGGCCGCGAGCAGTATCTCGGCGACGCGCGCGCGGTGATCGCGGGGGTGATGGCGGCGGCGCCGGGCTACTTCCGCGTGCTCCCCAAGGCGCCGCTGGAGGTGCGCGCGGTCGAGAAGTGGCGCGAGGGAACCGCCTCCACCGCTTTCTACAACCCGCCCTCGGCGGACGGCACGCGGCCGGGCATCTATTACGTCAATCTGGTCGACATGAACCAGACGCAGAAGGTGCAGGTCGACGGTATCGCCGCGCACGAGGGAGCGCCGGGGCACCATTTCCAGATCGCGCGCCAGCAGGAGCTGGCCGACCTGCCCAAGTTCCGCAAGTTCGGCGGCTACGGCGCCTATATGGAGGGCTGGGGGCTCTATTCGGAGCGGCTGGCCGACGAGATGGGCGTGTACAAGACGCCATACGATCGCTTCGGCATGCTGTCGCTGCAGGTGTGGCGCGCGATCCGGCTGGTGCTCGACACCGGCATCCATTCCAAGAGATGGACGCGCGATCAGGCGATCGCCTATTTCCGCGCCAACAGCTCGGTGTCGGACACCGACATCGCGCGCGAGGTCGACCGTTATTTCAACTGGCCGGGGCAGGCGACCAGCTACATGGTCGGCGAGCTCAAGATCGCCGAGCTGCGCGCGCGCGCCGAGCGCGAACTCGGGCCGAGGTTCGACATCCGCGACTTCCACGAGGCGGTACTGAGCCAGGGTGCGCTGCCGCTCGGCGTGTTGGAGGAGCAGGTCGCCCGCTATATCGCGGCGAAGAAGGGGTAAGCGGCCGGGCGCCCCATTCGCGCTTGACTGCGCCGCGGCCCGGAGGCACCCGGCGGGGATCGCGGGCGACCGTCCGCCCGCGCCCGGAGGAGTGAGCCCGTGCGAGTCGCCATCGCCACTGACCATGCCGGCTTCGCGCTCAAGCAGGAGCTCAGGGCCTGGCTCAACGAGCAGGGCCACGCCGTCATCGATCTCGGCACCGACGGTACCGCCAGCGTCGACTATCCCGACTACGGCCGCATCCTCGCCGAGGCGCTCGCCTCGGGCCGGGCCGAGCGCGGCATCGCTCTGTGCGGGTCGGGCATCGGCATCATGATCGCGGCCAACCGCAACCCGGCCGTGCGCTGCGCCTTGGTGTCGGAACCTTACTCCGCCGCGCTCGCGCGCAGCCACAATGACGCCAACGCGATCGCGCTCGGCGCGCGGCTGGTCGGCCTCGACATGGCCAAGCAATGCGTCGCCACCTTCCTCGCGACCGATTTCCTCGGCGGGCGCCACGCCGCCCGCGTCGACATGCTCAAGGAGCCCGTATGAGCACCAACCCCGCCCACCAGCTCAGCACTGCGCCCGACGGCTTCTTCGACCGCGGCCTCGCCGAGGCCGATCCCGCGGTGTTCGCCGGGGTCGAGCATGAGCTGACCCGCGAACAGACCCAGATCGAGCTGATCGCGAGCGAGAATATCGTCAGCCGCGCGGTGCTCGAGGCGCAGGGCTCGGTGTTCACCAACAAATACGCGGAAGGCTATCCGGGCAAGCGCTATTACCAGGGCTGCCACCCGTCGGACGAGGTCGAGCAGCTCGCGATCGATCGCGCCAAGCAGCTGTTCGGCTGCGGCTTCGTCAACGTCCAGCCGCACTCGGGGGCGCAGGCCAACGGCGCGGTGATGCTCGCGCTGGCCAAGCCGGGCGACACCATCCTGGGGCTCAGCCTCGACGCCGGCGGCCATCTCACCCATGGCGCGCGCGCGGCGTTGAGCGGCAAGTGGTTCAACGCGGTGCAGTACGGCGTCGACGCACAGACGCATCTGATCGACTATGACGCGGTCGAGCGGCTCGCCGCCGAGCATAAGCCGCGCGTCATCATCGCTGGCGGCTCGGCCTATCCCCGCCACATCGATTTCGCGCGCTTCCGCGCGATCGCCGACCAGGTCGGCGCGACCTTCATGGTCGACATGGCGCATTTCGCCGGGCTGGTCGCGGGCGGGGTGCACCCGACCCCGTTCGGCCACGCGCATGTCGTCACCACCACCACGCACAAGACGCTGCGCGGCCCGCGCGGCGGCATGATCCTCACCGACGACGAGGCCATCGCCAAGAAGATCAACTCGGCGGTGTTCCCGGGGCTGCAGGGCGGCCCGCTGATGCACGTCATCGCCGCCAAGGCGGTGGCGTTCGGCGAGGCGCTGCGCCCCGAGTTCCGCGGCTATGCCGCCGCGGTGGTGGAGAATGCCAAGGTGCTGGCGGCGACGCTCAAGGAGCGCGGCGCCGACCTCGTCTCGGGCGGCACCGACACGCACCTGGCGCTGGTCGACCTCAGCCCGCTGGGCGTCACCGGCCGCGACGCCGACGAGGCGCTGGAGCGCGCGGGTATCACCTGCAACAAGAACGGCATCCCCAACGATCCTTTGCCACCGGTCAAGACCAGCGGCATCCGCGTCGGCTCGCCCGCGGGCACGACTCGCGGCTTCGGCACGGGCGAGTTCCGCGAGATCGGCAACATGGTCGCCGACGTGCTCGACGGCCTCGCGCAGAAGGGCGAGGCGGGGGACCCGCAGGTCGAGGCGAGCGTTCGGGACCGCGTGCGTGCGCTGTGCGCGCGCTTCCCGATCTACCAATAGGAGGTTCGCCGATGGCGTCGATCGACGAGAAGGCCCGCGAGGTGCAGAGCAACGTCAAGGGCACGCCCGGTCTGGGCAAGAGCATGGCCAAGTGGAGCGCGCTGGGCGCGGTGGTGGCGATCCCGGTGCCGATCGTCGGGCCGGTGTTCGGCGCGATCGCGGGTGCCGTCTATGCGTATCGCAAGGGCACCAAGAACCGCGGCCTGTGAGGGTCGGGTCGTCGGACGGGTGAAGGACTGAGATGCGCTGCCCGTTCTGCGGCCATGACGCGAGCCAGGTGAAGGACAGCCGCCCCACCGACGACGGGGCGGCGATCCGACGCCGGCGCCAGTGCGAGGGCTGCGCCGCGCGCTTCACCACCTTCGAGCGGATCCAGCTGCGCGAGCTGACCGTGGTCAAGAGCGAGCACCGCCGCGAGCCGTTCGACCGCGAGAAATTGCTCCGCTCTATCGCGATCGCGGCGCGCAAGCGCCCGGTCGAGTCGATCCAGCTCGAGAAACTGGTGAGCGGGATCCAGCGCCAGCTCGAGACCAGCGGCGAGGCCGAGGTCTCGGCCAAGCGCATCGGCGAGATGGTGATGGAGGGGCTCAAGGGGCTCGACTCGGTCGCCTATATCCGCTTCGCCAGCGTCTACCGCGACTTCAGCGAGGCACGCGACTTCGAGGAGTTCGCCGGCAGCGTCGAGGAGGCGGGGCGCGAGGGGTGAGTGGATCGGCCATCGATCCGTTTCGCTGGGGGCCGAGCGAACTTAGGCCTGGAACCGCGGTCGCTGCCAGGGACGCACTGCCAAGTGCTTCGAGACGCCGCTTCGACGAGCTGAGCGGCTCCTCAGCACGAGCGGATCTCATCGAAGAAGGTCGCCAAAACCTCCGTTCGCGCTGAGGAGAGGCTGAGCTTGCCGAAGCCTCGTCTCGAAGCGCCTCACCGCGAACGCCACCGCGCTTGCCTGAGCCCTGCGCCGGCCACATAGCGCGGCGATGAGCTTTTTCGCCTACCTGCTCCGCTGTGCCGACGGCAGCTACTACGCGGGCCACACCGACGACCTTGAGGGCCGCATCGCCCAGCATCAGACGGGCGAGCTGCCGAGCTGCACGCGGGAGCGACGCCCCGTCACACTGGTCTGGTCCCAAGACTTCCCGGGCCGCGACGAAGCGCTCGCCGCCGAACAGCAGATCAAAGGTTGGTCGCGTGCCAAGAAGGAGGCGCTCATCGCGGGGGACTGGCAGTCGATCCGTCGACTGGGACGGCGGTCAGTCCTTCGAGACGAGGCTTCGACAGGTTCAGCCTCCCCTCAGGGCGAACGGTGGCATGGCGCGCCGTCGCCCGCCCCGCCGCCCGTCATCGTCCTCGTCCGCCCGCAGCTCGGCGAGAATATCGGCAAGGCCGCGCGCGCCATGCTCAATTTCGGGCTGACCGAGCTGCGCCTGGTCGCGCCGCGCGACGGCTGGCCCAATCCCCAGGCCGGCCCCGCCGCCTCGGGTGCCGACGTCGTGCTCGAGCGGGCGCTCGTGTATGACAGCGTCGCCGAGGCGGTCGCCGACTGCGCCGACGTCTATGCCACGACGGTGCGCAAGCGCGGGGTCACCAAGCCCGTCGTCACCCCCGAGGCCGCCGCCCGCGCGATCCACGCCGGCGCGGGCCGGTCGGCGATCCTGTTCGGCCCGGAGCGATCGGGGCTTGAGACCGACGACGTCGCGGTGGCGCGAACGATCGTCACCGTCCCGATCAACCCCGCATTCGGCAGCCTCAACCTGGCACAGGCAGTGATCCTGGTCGCCTATGAATGGTCGAAAGGCGAGGCGCTCGCCAGCCCGCCCGAGACCGAGCTCGCCCCGCCCGCGCCGCAGCAGGAGCTGGACGGCATGATCGCGCAGCTCGACGCGCTGCTCGACGAGGCGGGCTATTTCTTCCCGCTCGATCGCGCGCCCGCGACGCGGCGCATGCTGCGGACGATGCTGACCAAGCCTGGCTGGAACAGCCAGGAGGTCCGCACGATGCGCGGCGTGCTCTCCGCGTTGGCGCCGCGCCCGCCGCGCGGCTGAACGCTCCGCTTAGTCGATCCGCGGGCTCTCCGGTCGCCCGCTCAGATAGGCCGAGGCGGGCACGTGGAAGGGGAAGCCCGCCGCGGCGACTCGGTTGAGGATCAGCTGCATCGAGCCGTGACGCGCCTCGCACGCCATCGCGCTGGCACGCTCGAGCCAGGCGGGATCGACCAAGGTGCCCGAGCGCGTGCGCATCAGCGGCCCGCTCGGCCCCGTCATCGCGGCGATGCGGCGGCGCACCGTGGTGTCGGGCAGGGACAGCGCGCGCGCGATCGCCGCGACTCGGACCGCGTGGCTCTGGCGGAAGGTCGCGCCGCTCTCTCCGCGTGCCGCCAGCGTGCCGCCCTCGGCGGCGAAGCGCTGCGTGTTGGCATGGAGGATCGCGGAGAAGATCGCGGTGTCGACCGCCTCGGGGAAGAGATTACGATTCTGATCGACCAGCGCGAGCACGAGGTCGAGCACCGCGCAGACGCCGTCGATCTCGGTGAAGTGGCCGACCGAGCGCATCGCCGGCAGCTCGATCGCGCCCGCCGCGACGGCATCGGCCACGAAGCGGACGAAACAATCGTGGGCGTAGTGCAACTTCGCCCTGATGAAGCGGCTACGCCAGAAGCGCGGCGAGATCGTGACACCGGCGTCGATCCGGTGACACAGCCCCGAATCAATCAGTGCGGCGATGTGACGCCGCACCGTCTCGAACGGCCGCCCCAGCGACAAGGCGGCCGAGTGGATCGAGATCGCGCCGTCGCGCTCGGGCTTGGTCAGCGCGGTGCGCATCAGCAGCGCCAGGACGAGGAAGCGATCGACGTTGCCGCGCAGCGGCCGCAACACCGCGACATTGATGCCCGTGTGCAGCTCGGCGATCAATCGCACCCGCTGGTGGATGGGCAGCGATAATCGAACGCTGGTATGAGCCGGCGAGATGTCTGCCTGACGTCGCGCGGCTGTCGCATAGTTCGGCACCGTGCAGGTCCTTTCACTTCCAGTAACCATCGCCGTCAAGACAATCATTCTCAGAATAAGACAAACGGCCGCCGACGATCCCCAATGGTTGCGTGAACTCCCCGTTCAGCCCGCGCCACCCGCCGACTCCGCGATGCCTTTTTCAGCGGAATGAGTACATTATACGGTAGAAGACGATGATCGCACAGGTGCCGTTTACCCGAAATGGTTGGTAGATGATCTTTCCGTCACATAGCATTCAGCTTGTGAGGGCGCCTGCGGTAACGTTGCGAGAATGCGCCTCACCTTGTTTGTGCGCCATTTCATATCCCGCTGTCTGATCGGAAGCAGTATGATGGTTGATAACCATCAGCGCTCACGATCACGTCGCCGGATGGGCGAGGACGGCCGCGTGCGCCGTCTCACCGCGCAGCGCCGCGTCGAGTCGCGCCCGGTCGAGCTTGTTCTCCCACCGCGCCACCACGATCGCCGCGACCGCGTTGCCGACGAAGTTGGTCAGGCTGCGGCACTCGCTCATGAAGCGATCGACGCCGAGGATCAGTGCCATGCCCGCGACCGGCACCGTCGGCACGATCGACAGCGTCGCGGCCAGCGTGATGAAGCCCGCGCCGGTCACCCCCGCCGCACCCTTGGACGAGAGCATCGCCACCGCGAGCAGCAGCAGCTGCTGGCCGAGCGTGAGGTCGACGTTGCACGCCTGCGCGATGAACAGAGCGGCCAAGGTCATGTAGATGTTGGTGCCGTCGAGGTTGAACGAATAGCCCGTCGGCACGACCAGCCCGACGACGCCGCGATCGCACCCCGCCGCCTCCAGCTTGGTCAGCAGCCCCGGCAGCGCCGGCTCGGACGAGGAGGTGCCGAGCACCAGCAGCAGTTCGCCCTTGAGGTAGGCGATCAGCCGCAGGATCGAGAAGCCGTGCAGCCGCGCCACCACGCCCAGCACGCCGAACACGAAGATCAGTGAGGTGGCGTAGAAGGTCAGCACCAGCCCGCCGAGGTTGACCAGGCTGCCCGCGCCATATTTGCCGACGGTGAAGGCGATCGCGCCGAACGCGCCGATCGGCGCCGCGCGCATCAGGATCGCGACGACCTTGAAGACGACGAGGTTGAGCCGCTCGACCAGCTCGAGCACCGGCCGCGCCGGCTCGCCGACCAGGCTGATCGACACGCCGAACAGGATCGCCACCAGCAGCACCTGCAGGATATTGTCCTGCGCGAGCGCGGAGACGAGCGTCGTCGGGATGATCGCGAGCAGGAAGCCGATCAGCGAGGTCTCGTGCGCCTTGGCGGCATAGTCCTTCACCGCGCCGGTATCGAGCGTGGCGGGATCGACGTTCATGCCCGCGCCGGGCTGGACGACATTGGCCACGATCAGCCCGACGATCAGCGCCAGCGTCGAGAAGAACAGGAAGTAGCCGAACGCCTTGAGCGCGATCCGCCCGGCCGAGCGGAGCTCGCTCAACCCCGCGATGCCGCTCACCAGGGTGAGGAAGATCACCGGCGCGATCACCATCTTCACCAGCTTGATGAAGGCATCGCCCAGCGGCTTGAGCGCGGCGCCGAGCGTCGGGTGGAAATGGCCGAGCAGCGCGCCGGCGACGATCGCGATCAGCACCTGGACGTAGAGATGCTGGTAGAAGGGACGCGGCGCGGCGGGCGGCGCGGCGGCGGGGATGACGGTCATGGGCCTCTCCTGCGTCCGGCGGTCGGACGTCGTGTCATCCTAGGATACGCGCGTCCGCCGATCGCGCCAGCACCGCCGCCGCACCCCCCGAAAGTCGCGGAAATGCTGGGCAGCCACGCTCGCGCGGACGCCGTCGCGGTGACCCGGCGTGCGGATTTCCGCCGCGCCACCGACTGGTCCGTGCCGAAGTTCGCGCGCCGCGGCGGGTCGGCGCGGTCGCGGCCGCGCGCAACGTCGCGCGCGCCGACGAGTTGTCCCGTCATGACCGATGCCCGCACCGAGCCCGCCGCCACGCGCACCGAGACCGACTCGATCGGCGCGATCGAGGTCCCCGCCACCTCTTACTGGGGCGCGCAGACCGAGCGCAGCCTCGAGAACTTTCCGTTCGGCGCGCGCGAGCGGATGCCGATCGAGATCGTCCGCGCGCTCGCCCTGGTGAAGCAGGCGGCGGCGCGCGTGAACCGCCGCCACGGGCTCGCCGCCGAGAAGGCGGACGCGATCGAGGCGGCGGCGCAGGAGATCGCGCAGGGGCTGCTCGACGACCAGTTCCCGCTGGTGATCTGGCAGACCGGCAGCGGGACGCAGAGCAACATGAACGTCAACGAGGTGATCGCCGGCCGCGCCAATGAGATCCTCACCGGCCAGCGCGGCGGCAAGGCGCCGGTCCACCCCAATGACGACGTGAATCGCGGTCAGTCGTCCAACGACAGCTTCCCCACCGCGCTCCACGTCGCCTGCTCGCTCGCGGTGCGCCGGCGCCTGATCCCTGCGGTCGAGCGGCTGCACGCCTCGCTCGACGCGCGCGCGCGCGAGTGGGCCGGGCTGGTGAAGATCGGCCGCACCCACCTTCAGGACGCCACGCCGCTGACGCTGGGCGATGAATTTTCCGGCTACGCGCATCAGCTGCACCGATGCCTGCGGCGGATCGAGCCCGCGGTGGAGCAGGGCACCGACCGGCTCGCACAGGGCGGGACGGCGGTCGGCACCGGGCTCAACGCGCCTGCCAAGTTCGCGCGCGACGTCGCGGCCGAGCTCGCCGCGATCACCGGCGTGGCGTTCGCGCCGGCGGAGAATTTCTTCGAGGCGCTGGCGAGCAACGACCCGCTCGTCCACCTGTCGGGCGCGCTCAACACGCTGGCGGTGGCGTGCACCAAGATCGCCAACGACATCCGCCTGCTCGGCTCAGGGCCGCGCAGTGGCCTCGGTGAGCTCGACCTGCCCGCCAACGAGCCGGGCAGCTCGATCATGCCGGGCAAGGTCAACCCGACCCAGTGCGAGATGCTGACGATGGTGGCGGCGCAGGTGATGGGCAACCACGTCGCGGTCACCGTGGGCGGCGCGCAGGGGCATCTCGAGCTCAACGTCTTCAAGCCGATGCTGGGCGCCGCGGTGCTGCGCTCGATCGACCTGCTGGCGACCGGGTGCGAGAGCTTCGCGCTGCGCTGCGTCGACGGGCTGCGCGCCAACGAGGCGCGGATCGGCGAGCTGGTCGAGCGCTCGCTGATGCTGGTGACCGCGCTCGCGCCCGAGATCGGCTATGACAATGCCGCCAAGATCGCCAAGCACGCGCACGAGCGCGGGCAGACACTGCGCGAGGCCGGGCTGGAACTGGGGCTGGTGGACGAGGCGACGTTCGACCGGGTGGTACGGCCGGAGGCGATGCTGGGGGAGCGGTGAGGGCTGTGCCCGATCCTCCCCGCTCGCCGGGAGGATTGAGGGCGCCGTCAGCCCCCGATCCTACCGGAAATTGTCCGCGTAGCTCTGTAGCTTGAGCGTCTTTGTCGGGGTCGGGATCACGGTGTAGCGCAACCCCTGCTGCTCGGCATACGCCACTGCCGCCTCGCATGTCGGGAAGCCCAGCTTGATCTGGTCGCGCGTGTCGCCGCTGCCGGCCCAGCCGGTGAGCGCATCGGCCTTCTTGGGCTCGCCGGGCTCGAATTCGAGCTGCCAGTGATCGGTGCGGGCCCTACCCGACTGCATGGCGTTCTTCGGGCGCTGGTAGATGCGAGCGGTCTGCATGATCGGGTCTCCCTACGTGACACGCGCGAGTCAGGCAATCGTTCCCCGTCCCTCCGTCACAGCGCCCGCCGCACCGCCGCCGCAATCTTGCGGGGCGCGACCGCGCACCTATATCCGGCTTCGTCATCGCGGTTGCGCTGCCGTAACGGGGCGTCGCCGCAACATCACACGTCAACGCAGGGGCTAGGCAAAGCACTCATGGCAAAAGTTATCGGGATCGACCTCGGCACCACCAACTCGTGCGTGGCCGTCATGGAAGGCGGCAAGGCCAAGGTCATCGAGAATGCGGAGGGCGCGCGCACCACGCCGTCGATCGTCGCCTTCGCCAAGGACGGCGAGCGGCTGATCGGCCAGCCCGCCAAGCGCCAGGCCGTCACCAATGGCGACAACACGATCTTCGCGGTGAAGCGCCTGATCGGCCGCCGCTTCGACGATCCCGTCACCAAGAAGGACACCGAGCTGGTCCCGTACAAGATCGTGCGCGGCCCGAACGGTGACGCGTGGGTCAGCGCCGGCGGCAAGGAATACAGCCCGTCGCAGATCAGCGCCTACACGCTGCAGAAGATGAAGGAGACCGCCGAGTCGTATCTCGGCGAGACGGTCACGCAGGCGGTGATCACCGTACCGGCGTACTTCAACGACGCCCAGCGCCAGGCGACCAAGGACGCCGGCCAGATCGCGGGTCTCGAGGTGCTGCGCATCATCAACGAGCCGACCGCGGCGGCGCTGGCCTACGGCCTCGACAAGCAGGACGGCAAGACGATCGCGGTCTATGACCTCGGCGGCGGCACGTTCGACGTCTCGGTGCTCGAGATCGGCGACGGCGTGTTCGAGGTGAAGGCCACCAACGGCGACACCTTCCTCGGCGGCGAGGACTTCGACAACAAGATCGTCGACTATCTCGCGCAGGGCTTCCAGAAGGACGAGGGCATCGACCTCACCAAGGACAAGCTCGCGCTCCAGCGCCTCAAGGAGGCCGCGGAGAAGGCGAAGATCGAGCTGTCGTCGGCGCAGTCGACCGAGGTCAACCTGCCCTTCATCACCGCCGACCAGAACGGTCCGAAGCACCTGGTCAAGACGATCACCCGCGCCGACCTGGAGCGGCTGGTCGAGGACCTGATCAAGCGCACGCTCGACCCGTGCAAGAAGGCGCTGGCCGACGCGGGCGTCTCCGCCAACGAGATCAGCGAGGTGGTGCTGGTCGGCGGCATGACGCGCATGCCGCGCGTGCGCGAGATCGTGAAGCAGTTCTTCGGCAAGGACCCGCACACCGGCGTGAACCCCGACGAGGTGGTCGCGATGGGCGCGGCGATCCAGGCGGGCGTGCTGCAGGGCGACGTCAAGGACGTGCTGCTGCTCGACGTGACCCCGCTGTCGCTCGGTATCGAGACGCTGGGCGGCGTGTTCACGCGCATGATCGATCGCAACACCACGATCCCGACCAAGAAAACCCAGGTCTATTCGACCGCCGACGACAACCAGCAGGCGGTGACGATCCGGGTGTTCCAGGGCGAGCGCGAGATGGCGGCGGACAACAAGCTGCTCGGCCAGTTCGACCTGGTCGGCATCCCGCCGGCGCCGCGCGGCGTGCCGCAGATCGAGGTGACGTTCGACATCGACGCCAACGGCATCGTCAACGTCTCGGCCAAGGACAAGGGCACCGGCAAGGAGACCCAGATCCGCATCCAGGCCTCGGGCGGTCTCTCCGACGCCGACATCGACCAGATGGTGCGCGACGCCGAGTCGTTCGCCGAGGAGGACAAGAAGCGCCGCGCCGCGGCCGAGGCGAAGAACAATGCCGAGTCGCTGATCCACACCACCGAGCGCCAGCTCGCCGACAATGGCGACAAGGTCGACGAGTCGCTCCGCGGTGAGATCCAGGGCGCGATCGACGCCGCGAAGAAGGCGGTCGAGTCGAACGATCCCGAGCAGATGAACGAGAAGAGCCAGGCGCTCGCGCAGGTCGCGATGAAGCTCGGCCAGGCGATCTACGAGAAGCAGGCGCAGAGCGAGGCCGCGCCGCAGGGCGAGACCGCGCAGGCCGACGCGCCCAAGGACGACGTGGTCGACGCCGAATTCTCGGAAGTCGACGATCACAAGGCGTGATCCGCGCCGGAGTGAACTGACATGAACCTCTCCCGTCATGCCGGCGCGGGCCGGTATCCAGCGCCGCAGACGAGACCGCGCGCGGCACTGGACCCCGGCCTGGGCCGGGGTGACGGCGACGGGCGCGGGGGCGCTGCATGACCGAGATCGACTATTACGAGCTGCTCGAATGCGAGCGGACCGCGGACGCGGCGACGATCAAATCGTCGTATCGCAAGCTCGCGATGAAATACCATCCGGACAAGAACGCCGGGTGCAAGGACAGCGAGGCCAAGTTCAAGGCGGTCAGCGAGGCCTATGACTGCCTCAAGGATCCGCAGAAGCGCGCGGCCTATGATCGCTTCGGCCACGCCGCCTTCAGGAACGGCGGCGGCGGCGGTGGCGGCGGCGCGCAGGACTTCTCCGGCTTCTCCGATATCTTCGAGAGCGTGTTCGGCGAGTTCATGGGCGGCCAGCGCGGCGGCGGGCGGCAGGTGCGCCGCGGGGCCGACCTGCGCTACGACATGGAGATCACGCTGGAGGAGGCGTATCACGGCAAGGAGACGGAGATCACCGTCGACATCTCCGCCGCATGCGACAGCTGCCACGGCACCGGCTCCAAGCCGGGCACCCATGCGCACACCTGTCAGCACTGCCACGGGCACGGCAAGGTGCGCGCGCAGCAGGGCTTCTTCGTGGTCGAGCGGGCCTGCCCCTTGTGCCACGGCTCGGGCGAGGTGATCACCGACCCGTGCGGCGACTGCCGCGGTGAGGGGCGCGTCGAGAAGACCAAGACGCTGTCGGTCAACGTGCCCCCGGGCGTCGACGAGGGCACGCGCGTGCGGCTCACGGGCGAGGGCGAGGCGGGGGCGCGCGGCGCGCCGCCGGGCGATCTCTACATCTTCCTGCATGTGAAGCGGCACTTGATCTTCGAGCGCGAGGGGACGACGCTGTTCGCGCGCGCGCCGATCAGCTTCACCACCGCGGCGCTGGGCGGGACGATGTCGATCCCGGGGCTCGACGGCAGGCGCCACGAGGTCAAGATTCCCGCGGGGATCCAGTCCGGCAAGCAGCTGCGCCAGCGCGGCGCGGGCATGCCCGTGCTGCAGGGGCGCGGCACCGGCGACCTGGTGATCCAGGTCGAGGTGGAGACCCCGACCAAGCTCAGCACGCGGCAGCGCGCGCTGCTGGAGGAGTTCCGCGAGACCGAGACGGGTGACGAATGCCCGCAGAGCCAGGGCTTCTTCTCGCGGCTCAAGAACGCGTTCGCGGGCGAGTGAGCGGCGTGGACGAGAACGCGCCGGTGGCTCAACATTCGCAACATTCGCCCGCGACGCGCTGCGGCCTGGTCGCGGTGGTGGGCGCGCCTAACGCGGGAAAGTCGACGCTGGTCAATGCCTTGGTCGGGCAGAAGGTGGCGATCGTCAGCCCCAAGGCGCAGACCACGCGCGCGCGGCTGATGGGTGTGGCGCTCGAGGGCGAGACGCAGCTGCTGCTGGTCGACACGCCCGGCATCTTCGCGCCGCGCCGCCGGCTCGACCGCGCGATGGTGGCGGCGGCCTGGGGCGGGGCCGAGGGCGCGGACGTGATCGCCCTGGTCGTCGACGGCAAGGGCGGGCTCGGCCCCAAGGTGACCGAGATCGTCGAGTCGCTGAAGGAGCGGCGCGAGCCGATCTACCTCGTGCTCAACAAGGTCGACCTGGCCGACAAGCCCAAGCTGCTGGTCCACGCGGAGAAGCTCAACGCCCTCCTGCCGTTCGCCGAGACCTTCTTCGTCTCGGCGCAGACCGGCGACGGCCTGCCCCAGCTCAAGCAGGCGCTGGCGGCGGCGATGCCGGCGGGGCCGTGGCACTATCCCGAGGATCAGGTCTCCGACGCGTCCGAGCGCGCGCTGGCGGCCGAGGTGACTCGCGAGCAGCTCTACCTTCAGCTCCACGCCGAATTGCCCTACGCCAGCGTGGTCGAGACTGAGAAGTTCAGCGAGCGCGAGGACGGCTCGGCCGAGATCCACCAGCAGATCCTGGTCGAGCGGGTGACCCAGCGCGCGATCGTGCTGGGCAAGGGCGGCACGCGCATCCGTGAGATCGGCGCGCGCGCCCGCGCCGAGCTGGCGGTGCTGCTCGACCGGCCGGTCCATCTCTACCTGCACGTCAAGGTGAAGCCGGGCTGGGACGAGGACCGCGGTGTGTACCGCGACATCGGACTCGACTGGGTGGAGTGACGGGGCGGGGGGCGGCGGTCACGTCCGTCCGCGCCTCTTCTTCCGTCATCCCGGACGTGTTCCGGGATCCACCATGCCGCGCACTCAGCGATCGTGGCGCCCGCGGAACAGCGAACCCGGAACAGGTCCGGGATGACGGAGAGAGTGGGGCAAGGGTCCCGCCTCGGATGAACTTGCCGCCGCCCGATGCGTCTCACTCCGCATGGCCGGTGACAGGTCGCGAAGGGGGTGCACGGGACGACGCCATGGCGGTGCTGACGCGGCTGCGCGACTTCGTGAGCGAGGAACGCTGGGAGTTCGCCCCGCACGAGCGCCCGGTGATGCCCGGCTCGCCGGGCTCGCCCGAGCACCCGCTGCGCCGCCGTCTCACCTACGCGCTGGTCGGCACGTTGGTGGGGCTCACCGGCGGTTTCGGCAACGCGCTGGTGGCGGCGAATACGACGACGCTGGCGGGCGCACTCGGGCTAGACCCGTCTGAGATCGCGTGGCTGCCGACGGTCTATGTGATGACCAACGTCAGCATCAACCTGCTGCTGATCAAGTTCCGCCAGCAGTTCGGGCTGAGGCCGTTCGCGATGCTGTTCATCGGCATCTATGTCGCGGTGACCTTCGCCCACCTGTTCGTCCACGGCTTCGCCCCGGCGATCCTGGTGCGCGCGGCGAGCGGGCTGGCGGCGGCGCCGCTCTCCACCTTCGCGCTCTATTATTTCATGCAGGCGGTGCCGGCGAAATGGCGGCTGCGCGCGATCGTGCTCGGCATCGGCGCGCCGCAATGCGCCACGCCGCTGGCGCGGCTGTTCTCGCCCGAGCTGCTGGCGATGAGCCAGTGGCGGACGCTCTACCTGTTCGAGCTCGGGCTCGCCGCGCTGAGCCTCGCCGCCGTGACGGTGTTCCGCCTGCCGCCGACGACGCGCCAGCCCGCGTTCGAGAAGCTGGATTTCCTCACCTTCGCGCTCTACGCCGCGGCGATGGCGCTGTTCGCCGCGGTGCTCGGGCTGGGCCGTTACGTGTGGTGGACCGAGGCGCGCTGGATCGGCTGGGCGCTGCTCGCCGCGATCCCGATGCTCGCCGCCGCGCTGATCATCGAGCATCACCGCGCCAACCCGCTGATCAACACGCGCTGGCTCGGCAGTGCCGACATCCTGCGCTTCGCGGTGGTGACGCTGATGGCGCGGATCGTGCTGTCCGAACAGACCTATGGCGCGGTCGGGCTGCTCACGTTGCTGGGGCAGAACAACGACCAGCTGGGGACGTTCTTCACGATCATCTTCCTCGCCACGGCGGCGGGCTTCATCGTCAGCGCGGTGACGCTCGACGTCGACAAGCTGGCGCACCCCGTGATGCTGGCGATCGGGCTGGTCGCGGTGGCGGCCTGGGTCGATTCGTCCTCGACCAGCCTGACGCGCGCGCCGCAGCTGTACCTCACCCAGGCGGTGATCGCCTTCGCGGGCGCCTTCTTCCTCGGGCCCTCGCTGCTGTTCGGCATGACGCGCGCGCTGAAGGAGGGGACGGGGCACGTGATCAGCTTCATCGCGCTGTTCGGCGTGCTCAACTCGGTCGGCGGACTAGCGGGGTCGGCGATCCTCGGCACCTACCAGATCGTCCGCGAGAAGGCGAACAGCGCCGCGCTGGTGCAGGCGATCGACCCGACCGACCCGCAGGTGCAGGCACGGCTCGCCGCGGGCGCGGGCGGGGTAGCGCGTGTGGTCGGTGACCCTGCCCTGCGCTCCGCCGAGGGCGGTGCGCTGCTGGCGCAGGCGGCGTCGCGCGAGGCGAACGTGCTTGCCTATGACGATATGTTCCGCCTGATCGCGGTACTCGCGGCGCTGACCTTCCTGTACCTTCTGTTCCTCCTGCTGCGCCGCGAGTGGCGCGCGCGCCGCATGAGTATCGCATGACTGACCCCCGCTCGCCCGTCGCCGTCGGTCCCGTCACCGAGGAGCGCGCCGCCGAGGTGCCCGCCGCGGTCGCGCCGGCCGGCTCGGGCTGGCGCCCGCCGCGGCTGTCGCGCACCGCCACGCTGCTGATCACGTTGCTCGCGCTCGCGGGCGTGCTGGCGGTCTTGGCGGCGTGGCGAATGTGGCCGTTCACCAGCGACGATGAGTCGACCGACAACGCCTATGTCCGCGGCCGTACCACGGTGATCGCGCCGCAGGTGTCGGGCTATGTCACAAGGGTGCTGGTGCGCGATTTCGAGAATGTCCGCGCCGGTCAGCCGCTGGTGGTGGTGGACCAGCGCATCTACGCGCAGCGCGTCGAGCAGGCCGAGGCGCAGGTGGAGAACGCGCGGGCGACGCTCGCCAACAGCGTCCAGGCCGCGGCGAGCCGCGAGGCGAGTTTCGGCGGGCAGGAAGCGGCGCTGGCCAACGCGCGCGCGCAGCTGCTCCGCGCCGAGGCGGACATGAACCGCGTCAACGACCTCGTCACCGACGGCTCGGTCTCGCTGCGCGAGCGCGACCAGACGCTCGCCACGCTGCGACAGGCGCAGGCGCAGCTCCAGCAGGCGCAGGCCGCGCGCGAGATCGCGCGGCAGGACATTCGCACCGTCGCGGTGGGGCGCGGCGGGCAGGAGGCGGGCGTGTCGGGCGCGCAGGCGGCGCTGCGGCTGGCGCGGATCGACCTCGCCAATACCGTGGTCCGCGCGCCCGAGGCGGGGCGGCTGAGCGAGGTGGGGGTGCGCGTCGGCCAATATGTCACGGCGGGCTCGCAGCTGATGTTCCTGGTACCGGCCGAGACCTGGGTGATCGCCAACTACAAGGAGGCGCAGACCGCGCGGATCGCAGTGGGGCAGCGCGCCAGCTTCACCGTCGACGCGCTCGCCGACGCGCGGCTGGCGGGCCGGGTGGAGCGGATCTCGCCCGCGGCGGGGAGTGAGTTCGCGGTGCTCAAGTCGGACAATGCCACGGGCAATTTCACCAAGGTGCCGCAGCGGATCGCGGTGCGGATCCGGATCGATCCGGGGCAGGCGCTGGCGGCGCGGCTGCGCCCGGGCATGTCGGTGCAGGCGCGGGTCGACACCGCCGGCACGCCGGCGCCGCGATGAGGGAGAGTGGCGCTCCGGTACGAGGCGGACGCGGCCTTGGTGGCACTACGCTATCCGTGCCTTCCACCCTGCCGTCATCCCGGACGTGGTCCGGGACCCACCCGGCCGCGCACGCGCCGGCCGTTGAAAATGCGGGGCGGTGGATCCCGGACCAAGTCCGGGGTGACGGAGGGAGTGCGAAGAAGGGCTCGGGCACCACCTGCGTACCGACCATGTGTCGCTCCGCCCACCGCATTCTTCGTGTGCTCCTCCTCCCGCTCCTCCTCGCGGGCTGCGCGCTGCCCGGACCGCGCCGTGCCGCGCCGCCCGACGCCTCCGTCGTGCCGCCGCCGGCGTGGCGCAGCGCGCTGACCGCGCCCGACGCGTCGCCGGTGAACGCGGCCTGGTGGCAGGGCTTCGGCGACCCGGTCCTCACCGCGCTGGTCGAGCGCGCGCTCGCCAACAACCTCGACGTGCTCGCCGCCGCCGCGCGGGTCGAGGAGGCGCGCGCCGCGGAGGCGCTCGCGCGCGCGCAGCTGCTGCCCCAGCTCGGCGGCACCGTGCCCGAGACGCAGGGCCAGTCGATCAGCGCGCTCGGAACCACCGCGCGCTCGGCCGCGGTGCAGCCCGGCGTCCAGCTCAGCTACGACCTCGACCTGTTCGGGCGACTGCGCCAGGCCAGCCGCGCCGCGCGCGCCCAGCTGCTCGCCACCGCCGCGGCGCGCGACACGGTGCGGCTCGCCACCGCCGCCACCGCCGCCTCGGGCTATGTCACGCTGCGCGCGCTCGACCAGCGGCTGGCGATCGCGCGCGCGACGCTGGTGGCGCGCGCCGAGGCGCTGCGGATCGCGCGGCGGCGCTACGAGACCGGCTACGCCTCGCGGCTGGAGTACCGCCAGGCACAGGCGGAATATGCCGGCACGCAGCAGCTCGTCCCCGCCGCCGAGCTGGCGATCGCGCGGCAGGAGAACGCGCTGGCGCTGCTGACCGGCGACTCGCCGCGCGCGGTGGCGCGCGGGTTGGCGCTCGACCAACTCGCGACGCCGCCGCTGCCCGGCGGGCTGCCCGCGCAGCTGCTGCGCCGCCGCCCCGATCTCTTCCAGGCCGAGCAGACCCTGGTGGCGGCGGACCGCACGCTCGACAGTCAGCGCGCCGCGATGCTGCCCAACCTGTCGCTGACCGGCGCGGGCAACCTCGTCCTCTCCACCGCACTGGCCCAGCCCGAGGTGATCTTCTCGCTCGGCGCGAGCGTGCTGGGGCCGATCTTCGACGGCGGGCGGCTGCGGGCGCAGGAGCGAGTCGCCACCGCGCGGCGCGACCAGGCAGCCTATGCCTATCGCCGCGCCGCGCTGCTGGCGTTCCGCGAGGTGGACGACTCGCTCGTCGGGGTACGCCGCACGGGCGAGCAGGCCGACGCGCTGGCGGCGCAGACGGCGGCGTCGCGCGGCGCGCTGGAGAATGCGACCAACCGCTACCGAGCGGGCTACTCGGCCTATCTCGAGCAGCTCGACGCACAGCGCACCCTGCTCACCGCCGAGCTGTCGCTGGTGCAGGCGCGCGCCGACCGGCTGACGAGCTATGTCGCTTTGTACCAGGCGATGGGCGGCGGCTGGACGCCGGCGGAGGTGGCGGCGGTGGAGCGGTGAGAGCGCGCGCGCGGCGAGCTAAACCGCACGCTCCTCCTCTTCTGCCACCGCCAGAGCCTCGCGGCTCTCCACCTCCGGCTGCTTCCACAAGGCGGTGAGCAGGTAGAACACCAGGTTGCTCCCCTGCGTCAGCGCGCCGCCGGCGAGAAGCAACCCCGCCATCGCCTCGCGCGGGCCGTTGATCGTGCCGCTCATCTCCAGCGCGGCGCTGAGGAACAGGAGGTCGCGGTTGGGCACGATCGGCAGCCGCGAGATCACCATCTGCGCGGTGAGGAACACCAGCCACACGCTCCACGGCTCCTGCGGTAGCACCACCGCCCATTGCGTCGCCTGAAGCAGCACCACCCCCGCGATCCGCGCCACGTGGATCGCCAGCACGCGCGCCGCGAGCGGCAGCGGCATCGCGATCAGCTGGCGGCGCAGGCGGAACAGCAGCGGTACCAGGAACACCGCGCCGACGCCGCCCGCGATCAGCAGCGCCGGCCCCGGATCGAGCCACGCCGCGATGCGCCGCCCATTGCCCGCCGCGGCGAAGCCGAGCAGCAGCAGCAGCGTCACCAGCCCCGACGACACCGCCGAGAGGATCGCATTGTCCTTGAGCCCGATCGCGATCGTCTTGCTGCGCAACCCGACCACGCGGCGCAGCCAGACGAACAGGTAGAGTTCGCCCGAATAGCCGACCAGCGCGCTGTTGAGGATGCGCTTGCGCACCAGCACGGGAAAGGCGCCGCGCAGGGGGCGCGCGAAGATGGTGCGGAACACCACGATCTCGGACGCGGGCAGCACCAGGAAGGTGGCGACGAACAGTAAGTAGAACAGCGGGTTCGTCGGCAGCGAGCGCGCCACCTGGCCCCAGCCGATCGCGTTCACCTTGAGCACCATCCAGGTGACCATGCCGGCGAAGAACAGCAGCCGCGCGACCCAGCCGAGGCGGCGCACCCACGGCTTCTCGCCCCACGCCCTCCACCCGCTGGCGGGCGGCGCGCCCGCCCCGCTCATTGCCTCGCTCAAAACAGCCCCAGCGCGCGCGACTGCGTGACATAGGCGTCGAACGCGCGGCGCTGCTCGGGAGTCAGCCGGAAGGCGGAATAGCCCGCAGTGGTGCCGGTCCACTGGCGCAACTTCCACTCGACGATCTGCGCCGGCCGCAGCGCCAGCCGCCGCTCGAAATGGCCGCGATCCCAGGTGTTGCTGCCGTGGAAGCAGCGGATCAGCAGATGCGCCTCGGCGCGCGGGATCAGCGCGGTGCCGAGCCGTAGCCAGGCGTCGCGGAAGGTGCTGTCCTCGCCCTTGCGTTCCTTGGGGTAGCGGATGTCGTCGCGGCGGCGATGGACGATCGTGCTCGGCGCGCCGCCCTTGAACCAGCTGAGATAGGGGCGATCGAGCCAGGCGGCATCGTCGAGGTGCATCAGCGTCGCCTCGGCCCAGACCGCGGCCTTGTCGCCGAGTGTCTCGACCGAGCGCGCCAGTCGCTGGGGCGCGAACCAATCGTCGTCGTCCCAGTGCGCCATCAGGTCGCCGCGGGCGAGATCGAGCGAGAGGTTGCGCAGCTCGCCGAGCGTCGTCGCCGGGTTCTTGGGCAGGCGGTGGTGGATCAGCCGGTCGGCGGGGACGCGTGCGAGGATCGGCGCGTAATCCTCGCTGCCGTCGTCGACGATCACCAGCTCGCGGTTGGGATAGGTCTGCGCCAGGAAGCAGTCGACCGAGCGTTCGGTCAGGCGGCGGCGGTCCGCGGTGACCATCAGGCAGGAGACGCGCGGGCCCTCCTCCGCGAAACGGGCGGGCACGGGGCGAGCGGGAGCGGGAAAATCGTTCACGGGCCTCAACCTAGGCAGGGCGCGTCGGCGCTGGTACGGGCATGCGACCCGGGCCCATGACACGCATCATCTTCGTCCTCACCTATCCGACCTACCATGGCGTCGCCGATCCGGCGGAGTGGCTGCGATGGGACAATCGCGACCGTCGGATGCCCGCGCTGTTAGCCGCCACGGGGGTGGATGTCGAGTTGTGGGGCGTCGCCGCGGCGACGGCCGAGCATCGCCCGCCCGCGCCGATCGGGTCGCGCTACAAGATCCGGCTGTTCGCGCGCAGCGGCGGCGGGGCGGCGTCGCGCGATCATTACAGCGACGCGCTGGTGGCGGCGGCGCGCGCCGACCCGGCCGACCTGTTCGTGCTGATCGGCACCAACGGCGGCGCGGGCTATCGCCTCTACGACCGCTGCCTGCGCCCCGACCGGCGCAACTTCGCACTGATCATCGGCGGCGACTATTGGAGCCGCCTGGTGCCCCACGCCAGCCTGCTGCTCACCGAGAGCGCGGTGCAGGAGGAAGCGCTGGCGGCGGGCGGCTGGCTCCGCCGCGCGATCCCGCGCGAGCGGATGGAGCGGCTGCCCAAGACGATCGACACCGAGCTATTCCGCCCGCAGCCGGCCGAGCGCGCCTGGGACCTGCTCTCGGTCAGCCGCGTGACGCGGTGGAAGAGCTTCGCCGAGGTGGGCGCCTTGTCGCGCCAGCACCGCGTCGCGGTGGCGGGTGGCGGGCCGCAGGAGGCGGTGATGCGGCGGCGTTATCCCGCGATCGACTGGCTCGGCCATGTCCCGCACGCGCGCGTCCCCGACTTGCTGGCACAGACCGGGCTGTTCTTCCACGCCGGGCGGCGCGACTATTTCCCGCGCGCGATCCCCGAGGCGATGGCGTGCGCGCGCCCGGTGGTGGCCTTCGCCGACCGGATCGGCGCCGATGTGCTGCCGGACGACTGCGGGCTGCGCGTCACCGAGCGCGACTACCGCCCGCTCGTGGCGGCGCTGCTGCGCGACGAGCGGCGCATGGCGGAGATGGGCGCGGCGGCGCGCGCGCACGTGCTGGCGACGCATGGGCCGCGCTCGAGCGCGCCGGCGTGCCGCACGCTGCTGCGGCTGGCGGAGGCGGGGTGATGCGCTGGACGGTCGTGATCGCCTATTTCAACGAGCAGGCCTATCTCGCCGACACGCTCGCCAGCCTGGCGGCGCAGACGCTGCGGCCCTTCCGCCTAGTGCTGGTCGACAACGGCTCGACCGACGCCTCGCCGACGATCGCGCGCACCTTCGCGAGCGACGGGATCGAGCTGGTCCAACTCAGCGAGCCGCGGCCCGGCAAGATCGTGGCGCTGGAGCGCGCGATGGCGGCGATCACCACAGATTTCGTCGCGTTCGGCGACGCCGACACCTTCTACCCGCCGCACTATCTCGCCACCGCCGAGGCGGCGCTCGCCGCTCCCCGCGTGGTAGCCGCGATGGCGACCGACGTACCGCTCGATCCGGAGAAGGCGCTGCGCAAACGGCGGCACAACCAGCTGGTCAGCCGCTTGTGGCCCCAGCAGACCCACACCGGCGGCTTCGGCCAGACCTTCCGCACCGCCGCGCTGCTGGCCGCGGGCGGCTATGCCGAGCGCCACTGGCCGTACGTGCTGATGGATCACGAGATCATGCAGCGCGTGGTGCAGCAGGGGCGGGTGGTCTACCCCTATGACCTGTGGTGTGTCCCGTCAGACCGGCGCGGGGACCGGCGTCGCGTGCGCTGGACGCTGGCGGAGCGACTTCTGTATCACCTCACCCCGGCGGCGGCGAAGGACTGGTATTTCTACCGCTTCCTCGGCCCGCGGCTGGCGCGGCGGAAGCTCGGCCATCTCAACCTGCGCGAGAAGACGTGGGAGGATCAGACGCAATCCCCCCCGGCACGGGGAGGTGGCAGCGCGTAGCGCTGACGGAGGGGCTATCCTCGAGCGAGCCGGCTCGTGAGCGAAGAACCCCCTCCACCACCGCGCTGACGCGCGGCGGTCCCCCTCCCCGTACTGGGGAGGATCGGCTCGGAGAGAGGCTCAGCCCTCACACCACCTCGAGCACCAGCCTGCCGTCGCCCTCGTCGACGCGCACCGTGGCGCCGTCCTTCACCTCGCCGCGCAGGATCGCCTCGGCGAGCGGGTCCTGGAGGTAGCGCTGCACCGCGCGTTTGAGCGGGCGCGCGCCGTACACCGGGTCGTAGCCGACCCGCCCGAGCCACGCCCGCGCCGCGTCGCTGAGCTCGAGCGCCACCTTGCGCTCCGCCAGCAGCTTGCCGACGCGCGCCACCTGGATGTCGACGATCGGGCCCATATGCGCCTGCCCCAGCCGGTGGAACAGGATCACCTCGTCGAGCCGGTTGAGGAACTCCGGCCGGAAGTGCGCGCGCACGACCTCCATCACCTGCGGCTCGACCGCCTCGACCGCCTGCCCCTCGTCGAGGTTCGCCAGATACTGGCTGCCCAGGTTCGAGGTGAGAATGATCAGCGTGTTCGAGAAGTCGACCGTGCGGCCCTGGCCGTCGGTCAGCCGGCCGTCGTCGAGCACCTGGAGCAGCACGTTGAAGACGTCGCCGTGCGCCTTCTCCACCTCGTCGAACAGCACCACCTGATAGGGCCGGCGCCGCACCGCCTCGGTGAGCACGCCGCCCTCCTCATAGCCGACATAGCCCGGCGGCGCCCCGATCAGGCGCGCGACCGCGTGCTTCTCCATGAACTCGCTCATGTCGATCCGCACCATCGCGGACGAATCGTCGAAGAGGAACTCGGCGAGCGCCTTGGTCAGCTCGGTCTTGCCGACGCCGGTCGGCCCGAGGAACAGGAACGAGCCGAGCGGCCGGTTGGGGTCCTGCAACCCCGCGCGCGCGCGCCGCACCGCGGTGGCGACCGCGCGCACCGCCTCGGCCTGGCCGATCACGCGCTTCCCCAGCACCTCCTCCATGCGGAGCAGCTTCTCGCGCTCGCCCTCGAGCATGCGGTCGACCGGCACGCCGGTCCAGCGGCTGACCACGCCGGCGATGTCGTCGGCGGTGACCTCCTCGCGCAGCATCGCGCCCTGGGTCGCGCCCGCCGCCTCGGCGAGCTGCTTCTCCAGCGCGGGGATGCGCCCGTAGGAGAGCTCGCCCGCCTTGGCGAGGTCGCCCTGACGCTGCGCCTGCTCCAGCTCGAGCCGCGCGGCGTCGAGCTGCTCCTTGAGCCTGGCCTCGCCCGCGATCTTGTCCTTCTCGGCCTGCCAGCGCGCGGTCAGCTCGGCGGACTGCTGCTCAAGGTTGGCGAGCTCGTCCTCCAGCGTCTCCAGCCGGTCGAGGCTGGCGGCGTCGGTCTCGCGCTTCAATCCCTCGCGCTCGATCTTGAGGCGCAGGATGCGGCGGTCGAGCGACTCGATCTCCTCGGGCTTGCTCTCCACCTCCATGCGGATGCGACTGGCGGCCTCGTCCATCAGGTCGATCGCCTTGTCGGGCAGGAAGCGGTCGGTGATGTAGCGATTCGACAGCGTCGCCGCGGAAACCAACGCGCCGTCGGTGATGCGGACGCCGTGGTGCAGCTCGTACTTCTCCTTGAGCCCGCGCAGGATCGAGATCGTGTCCTCGACCGTGGGCTCGCCGACGAAGACGGGCTGGAAGCGCCGCTGCAGCGCCGGGTCCTTCTCGACGTGCTTGCGATATTCGTCGAGCGTGGTGGCGCCGACGCAGTGGAGTTCGCCGCGTGCCAGGGCGGGCTTGAGCAGATTGCCCGCGTCCATCGCGCCCTCGGACTTGCCCGCGCCGATCAGCGTGTGCATCTCGTCGATGAAGAGGATGATCGCACCCTCGGCGCCTTTCACCTCGTCGATCACGCCCTTGAGGCGCTCCTCGAACTCGCCGCGATATTTCGCGCCCGCGATCAGCGAGCCCATGTCGAGCGCCATCAGCGTCTTGTCCTTGAGGCCGTCGGGCACGTCGCCGTTGGCGATGCGCAGCGCCAGCCCCTCGACGATCGCGGTCTTGCCGACGCCGGGCTCGCCGATCAGGACCGGGTTGTTCTTGGTGCGGCGCGCCAGCACCTGGATGGTGCGGCGGATCTCCTCGTCGCGGCCGATCACGGGATCGAGCTTGCCCGCGCGCGCCGCCTCGGTGAGGTCGCGCGCGAACTTCTTCAGTGCGTCGTAGCGGTCCTCCGCGCCGGCGGTGTCGGCGGTACGGCCGCCGCGCAGCTGGTTGATGGCCTGGTTGAGCGCCTCGGGGCGCGCGCCGGCCGCCTGGAGCGCCTTGCCCGCGGCGGTGTTGAGGCTCAGCGCCAGCGCGACGAGCAGCCGCTCGACCGTGACATAGCTGTCCCCCGCCTTCTGCGCGATCTGCTCGGCCTGATCGAGCACGCGCACCGCGTCGTTGGAGAGGCCGGGCGAGGACTGCGCGCCCGGGCCGGAGACCGACGGCAGCTTGGAGAGCGCGAGGTCGGTCTCGCTGACCGCGCGACGCGCATCGCCCCCCGCCGCCTTGATCAGGCCCGCGGCCATGCCCTGCTCGTCCTCGAGCAAGGCTTTGAGGAGATGCTCCGGCGTGATCTGCTGGTGGCTCATGCGGATCGCGACGGTCTGCGCCGACTGGAGGAAGCCCTTGGCGCGGTCAGTGAATTTCTCGAGGTTCATCGTGACGCCCTGTTGTTCGTTGGCCTGAAGATGGGTGTGGCTTTCGGGCAACACAAGGGGGTGGGTTGCGGGCGCTGGGCGGGGATGGCACGGCCACGCCACATCGCGGCCATCCCGGCGGACGCCGGGGTCCAGTCGGGGGACGTCGGCGAGCAGCATGGCGGCCTTCCCACCGGGCCCGGGCGTTCGCCGGGGTGGTGCACGGCAGCTCAGGAGACCAACGTGGCGCGTATCCTCATCACCGGCGGCTGCGGCTTCGTCGGCCGGCACTTGGTCGCGCGGCTCGCGCGCGAGGGCGGGCATGAATTGTGGATCATCGACGATCTCTCCACCGGCAAGCCGCCCGCCGAATGGGAGGTGCCGCAGCTGCGCCCGCTCGGCGAGGAGGGCGGGGTGCAGCGCCACGAGCTGCTCGGGCTCGACCAGCAGGTGCGGCTGATCCGCGCCGACCTCGTCGCGGTGGCGCAGGCCGAGCTGGGCATGACGCCGTCGCTCGGGCTCGCGCGGCTGCCGCGCTTCGACGAGATCTACCATCTCGCCTCGGTGGTCGGCGGTCGCAACGTGATCGATAACGACCCGCTCGCGGTCGGCATCGACCTCGCGGTGGACAGCAGCTTCTTCCTCTGGGCCGCCAAGGTCGCGCGCCCCGAGCGCATCCTCTACGCCTCCTCGAGCGCGGCCTATCCGATCGACCTGCAGGAGGCGGGCGAGAGCCGCGCGCTGCGCGAGGACGACATCTCGTTCGACAAGCGCCTCGGCCTGCCGGACTATACCTATGGCTGGAGCAAGCTGACGGGCGAGTATCTCGGCCGCATCGCGCACGAGAAATACGGGCTGAGCGTCGGCGTGGTGCGCCCCTTCTCGGGCTATGGCGAGGACCAGGACGTGGTCTATCCCTTCCCCGCGATCGCGCTGCGCGTCGCGGCACGGCGCGACCCGGTCCGCGTCTGGGGCTCGGGCGAGCAGACGCGCGACTTCGTCCATATCGACGACGCCTGTGACGCCTGCGTGTTGGTATGCCGCGGGGTGAGCGACGCGCGCGCCTTCAACATCGGCACCGGCACGCCGACGCGCTTTCTCGACCTCGCCGCGCGGATGGTGGCGATCGAGGGCTACGACGCACCGGTGATCGGCACCGCGGGCAAGCCGGTGGGGGTGGCGGAGCGCTACAGCGACCCGTCGCGCATCCGCGACGAGCTCGGCTGGCGCCCGACGATCGCGCTCGACGACGGTATCAGGCGAGCGCTGGAATATGCGCGTGGGCGGTTGGCGCGGGGGATCGAGCCAGAGATGTGAGGGGGCGTGCGCTCTTCTGTTCTCCGGCGGAGGCCGGGGGTCCAGTCAGGGAGGCTGGTGGATCTCACGACGGCTATCCCACCTGGACCCCGGCATGCGCCGGGGTGGGAAGGGAATGGGTAGCCGCCGACCTCCACGCACCTATCACCTTCGCCCGCTGATCTCCGCGCCAGCCTTGGGGTCGAAGCGCAGGTTGACGAACAGCGCGCCGAACGAGATCGCGGTCACCGTCCAGAACGCCGCGGTGAAGTCCGGGAAGTCGGGCCGCGTCCGCCCCGCCGCCGCCATCGACACGTGCAGCGCGGTCGCGCCGGCGCAGATGCCGAGCGACAGCATCAGCTGCTGGAAGGTCGAGTAGAAGCTCGTCGCCGCGCTCATCCGCTCCTTCGCGATCTCGTCATAGGCGATGGTGTTGTAGGCGGTGAACTGGAATGACATCAGGAAGCCCGACACCAACATCACCGCGAAGATCGCGGGCAACGGCCAGTCTGGGCGGAACAGCCCGCACAGCGCGTAGCTGGCGGTGGCGAGCAGCCCCAGGCAGACCAGGCTGGTGCGGAACCCGAAACGGCGCAGCAGCCGCGGCGCCACCCCCTTCATCCCGAACGAGCCGATCGCGGTGGCGAGCGTCATCGAGCCGCTCTCCGCCGCGCTCAGCCCGAAGGCGAGCTGCAGCAGCAGCGGCAGCAGGAACGGCTGCGCGCCCTGCGTGATCCGCGTCAGCGAGCCGCCCAGCACCGAGAGGCGGAAGGTCGGTACGCGCATGAGCGAGAAGTCGAGGATCGGGTGGTCCGTTCGCCGCGCGTGGCGCCAGTACAGCCAGGCCGCGCCCCCGCCGACCGCGATCAGCGTCGCGGCGAGCGTGCCCTCCCCCTGTCGGCTCGCCAGTTCCAAGCCGAACAACAGGCAGCCGAGCGCCACCGCCGAGAGTAGGAAGCCGGGCCAGTCGAAACGATGCACGGAGGGCTCGCGCACGTCGACGATGAAGCGCCCGACCAGCAGGATCCCGATGACGCCGATCGGCAGGTTGAGCCAGAAGATCCAGCGCCAGTCGAGATAGTCGACGATGAACCCGCCCACCGGCGGCCCGATGATCGGGCCGATCAGCGCCGGCATGATCAGCCATGACATGGCCGACACCATGTCGCGTTTCGCCACCGAGCGCAGCAGCACCAGCCGCCCGACCGGCATCATCATCGCGCCGCCGATCCCCTGCGCGAAGCGCGCCAGCGCCATCGTCGTCAGCGTCGGCGCGAGCCCGCAGGCGAGCGAGCCGAGCACGAACACGCCGATCGCGGCGCGGAACACGTTCTTGGCGCCGAACCGGTCCGCCACCATGCCGGAGGCGGGGATGAACATCGCCAGCGCGACCAGGTAGGAGGTGAGCGCGACGCTCATCTCGGGCGCGCGCACCGCGAAGTCGCGGGCCATCGTCGGCAGCGCGGTGGCGAGCACGGTGGCGTCCAGATTCTCCATGAACATCGCGCAAGCGATGATCATCGCGACGGTGCGGTAGCGCGGGTTATGCGGCTCGCCGCCGTCATGGTCGGCCGTGGTGGCCACCGAGTCGCCGGCGGGGACGATGCCATCGCGCACCTCCGAGTTGACCGAGGCGATGCCGCGGCGGCGAGGGCGAAGCAGCGGTGGCAGGAGGTTCATCCCGGACGCTAGTGCGCCTCCCGGCCGGTCGGATCAACCGCGTCGGCAGCGAGTCCGCTGCAGCGCACAAAAATGCTTGATTGTCGTGACCTTTGTCACTATTGTGCGCTGCAACAAGAGGAGCGATCCAGATGGTGGATGACACCCCACCCGCGACGGAGACTGCCGTGACGGACACATCGTCGGTCCGGCGCACCCGGGCGTCCAAGCGCACCCAGCCTGCCGCCTCGGCGGCCTCCTCGACTGCTGCGCCGGCGCTGGCCGTCGCGGCGTCACCCGCGCCGGCGATCGCCGGCGCCGCAACGCTGCCGGCGGATGACACCGCCGGGCAGCCCCAGCCGCCGGTCGAGGAGACCGCCGGCACGACGCCGCTGGCAGAAGCCGCGGCCCCGATCGCAGCGAAGGAACGCGAGATGACTGACACGATGACGTCGTTCGCCGACAAGGCACAGGAAGAGACCCGCTCGGCGTTCGCCAAGACCGGCGAGCAGGCGCGCTCGACCCTCGAGAAGGGCCGCAAGGTCGCCGAGGACATGGCCGATTTCGGCAAGGGCAACGTCGAGGCGATGCTCGAATCGGGTCGGATCGTGGCGCAGGGCCTCGAGGCGATGGGCCATGAGGCCGCGGCCTTCGTGCGCGAGCGCTTCGACAGCACCGCGACCACGGTTCAGTCCTTCGCCTCCGTGAAGTCGCCGACCGAGCTGATGCAGCTCCAGGCCGATTACTGGCGCGGCGCGTTCGACGCGATGGTCAAGGAGGCCTCGCGCTCGACCGAGGCGACGCTGAAGCTGGCGGGCGACGTCGCCAAGCCTCTGCAGAACCGCTTCGCGCTCGCGGCCGAGAAGATCAAGTCGGTCGCCTGACACGGCATGATCCCGGGACGGGCGGGCGGTCGCGGCGACGCGGCCGCCCGCTCGCGCTCGGCTCCTGTCGCCGCGGCGGTGTTTCCGCGCGCGCCGGGCTTGCCCTCGCCCGAGTCGATGCCATATCCCGCCGCGTGGCGATGCAGCAGCATGATGTTCCGATGATGGTCGGCCCCCGCATGGTGGGTGAGGACAATGACGCGGAGAACGGCGGGACCGGTCTCGGCGTGGCGACGCGCACGCGCGCACGCACCAAGAAGCCGACCCCCTATCGCGTGCTGATGCTCAACGACGATTACACGCCGATGGAGTTCGTCGTCCTCTGCCTTCAACGCTTCTTCCGCATGTCGACCGAGCAGGCCACCCAGGTGATGCTCCACGTCCACCAGAAGGGTGTCGGCGTCTGCGGCGTATTCAGCTACGAGGTCGCCGAGACCAAGGTCAGCCAGGTGATCGATTTCGCCCGGCAAAATCAGCACCCGCTGCAGTGCACGCTGGAGAAGGCCTGAGCGCCTAGCTCGCTCGGCGGCGCGCTTCGTCCTGTGGCGCCGTCGCCACGCCCGCCCTGCACGCTGCCCTAAAGTGCCGGCATGGTAACCACTTCTCCACCGCTGCACGGTTAACCAGCGACCTCAGACATTAGTTGTCTTCGGGGAATCGCATGTTCGCGGGTATCGGCCTGGTTATCCTTCTCGGCATGGTGTTCGGCGGTTTCGCCATCACCGGCGGTGCGCTCGGCCCGGTGTTCGAGGCGATCCCGCACGAGATGCTGATCATCGGCGGTGCCGCGGCGGGCGCGCTGATCATCGGCAACTCGGGCAAGGAACTCAAGGCCATGGGCGGCGGCATCGCCAAGGTCTTCAAGGGCCCGAAGTACAAGAAGCAGGACTATCTCGACGTCATCTTCCTGGTGTCGAAGCTGATGAAGATGCTCCGCATGGAAGGCCCGATCGCGCTCGAGCCGCACGTCGAGGATCCGAAGTCGTCCGCGGTGTTCGCGGAATATCCGAAGCTGCTGAAGGACCACACGTTGGTCAACCTGATCGCGGACACGCTGCGCCTGGTCGTGGTGTCCTCGGGCACGCTCGACGTCCACGCGGTCGAGGACGTGATGGACAATGCGATCAAGACCCACCACCACGAGGTCGAGGGGCCGCACCACACGCTGCAGAGCCTCGCCGACGCGCTGCCGGCGCTGGGCATCGTCGCCGCGGTGCTCGGCATCGTCAAGACGATGGGCTCGATCGACAAGCCGCCGTCGGTGCTGGGCGGGATGATCGGCTCGGCGCTGGTCGGCACCTTCATGGGCGTGCTGCTCGCCTACGGCATCGTCAACCCGCTCGCCAGCCGGCTCCAGCAGGTTATCTCGGCCGACGGCGCGATCTACCATGTCGTGAAGCAGATCATCATTGCCTCGCTGCACGGTCACCCGCAGCCGCTGGTGATCGAGGCGGCGCGCTCCGGGATCGACCACAAGAACCAGCCCGGCTTCGCCGAGGTGTTCGACGGCCTGCGCGGCAAGTAGGGCTGGGGAGCGACTGAGCCATGGCCAAGGCACCGCACGGCGCGAACGTCCCGCCGAAGATCATCTACAAGAAGATCTACATCGAGGGCGGTGGTGGCCACCACGGCGGCGCGTGGAAGGTCGCCTACGCCGATTTCGTGACCGCGATGATGGCCTTTTTCCTGCTGCTGTGGCTGCTCGGCGCCACCACCGAGAAGCAGCGCAAGGGCATCGCCGACTATTTCGCGCCGACGCTGATCGACAAGAAGCGCGTCGGCATCGGCGGCAACGGGCTGTTCGGCGGCGAGTCGCTCACTTCCAAGATGAAGATGGGCCCCAAGGCCGGCATGTCGGACATCCGCGCGGTGGCGATCGTCACCTCGACGCCGCAGAACGCCGAGATGAAGGGCTTCGGGCCGAAGGGCTCGCTGCGCAGCGCCGCGCAGACGACCAAGGAGGATGCGAAGAACTTCGCCAAGCTCCGCGACGAGGTGATGAAGCGGATCGCCGAGACCAAGGAACTGGCGCGGCTGGCCAAGCACATCCGCTTCACGATGACCCCGCAGGGCCTGCGCATCGACCTGGTCGACGACGCCGATTACTCGATGTTCGCGCTCGGCACGACCGCGCTCGAGCCCGAGGCGGCCGAGCTGATCGGGCTGGTGGCGCGCGGCATCAAGGACATGCCCAATCCGATCATGATCCGCGGGCACACCGACAGCCTCGCCTGGGGCGACCCGCGCGCGATGAACAACTGGATGCTCTCGTCGGGACGCGCCGAGGCGACACGTCGCCGGCTCGCGCTCGCCGGCCTTCCCGAGTCGCGCTTCAACCGGATCGAGGGCGTCGCCGACCGCGAGCCGATGGTGGCGGAAAACCCGCAGGACCCGCGTAACCGCCGCGTCGCGATCACTTTGCTGTATCGCGCCGGCACCTTCGGCGACTGACGCGCGACCGTCGCGCCGCCTAGCCGTCGTCATAGCCTCCGCGGTGCACGCCACCGGCGGCGCGGCGCGATGCCGCGAGGCTCGCTGCGCCTTCCTCGGGAGCAGGTGGGCGATGATCGTCACGTTGGCGCGGCGTCTCGCGGGCATGCCGCCGGCGGGCGAGCTGTCCGCCGAGACGGGGTCGCTCGACGCCGCCAACGCGCTCTCGCGCTTCCTCGTCGCCGCGAGCGGGCGGACGCTGACCTTCTCCGCCCGCGCCAACGATCGACCGACGAATCCGCCACGACGGGGAGATCGATCGCGCTCTCATGGAGATCGCGGCGCGAGCCTGAACGGAGGCCGTGATGGCGCGACAGTCGGTTACACTTTCAGGCCGGTGCTGGGACAGTTTCGCGAAGGCCGCGCCCTATCTCTCTCCTCACCGGGCCGCGACGCAGCGGCCGAGTGAGAAGGAGCGTGACATGAACCGCCTCAAGACCGTGATCGCCGGGCTCGGGCTCGCCGCCGTCGTCGTGCCGGGGCTCGCCAGCGCGGCGCCGTGGCAGTCGATCAACCAGCGCCAGGCGCGGCTCGACCAGCGCATCGACCAGGGTATCCGCTCGGGCGCGCTCGACCGCAACGAGGCGCGCCGGCTGCGGCAGGAGTCGCGCCAGCTCGTCGCGCTGGAAGGCCGCTACCGCCGCGACGGCCTGTCAGCGTCCGAGCGCCGCGACCTCGATCGCCGCTACGACGCGCTGAGCGCGCGCGTGCGCTTCGACAAGCATGACCGGCGCCACCGTCGCTGAGGGAACAGGCCCGCTTCCCGCGCCGGGAAGCGGGCCGTCTCACGCGACCGCGACGGGCGCCTCCTCGGCCTCCTCGCTCTCGGCAGCCTGGCGTGCCCACATCGAGGCATACAGCCCGTCGCGTGCGAGCAGCGCCGCATGGCTGCCGCGCTCGACCACGCGCCCCGCCTCCAGCACGACGATCTGGTCGGCGTGGACGATGGTCGAGAGCCGGTGCGCGATCACGATCGTCGTACGCCCGCGCTCGATCACCGCGAGCGTCTCCATGATCTCGCCCTCGGTGCGGCTGTCGAGCGCGCTGGTGGCCTCGTCGAGGATCAGCAGCGGCGGGTCCTTGAGCAGGGTCCGGGCGATCGCGACGCGCTGTTTCTCGCCGCCCGACAGCTTGAGCCCGCGCTCGCCGACGCGCGTCTTGTAGCCCTCGGGCTGGCGCTCGATGAAGCCGGCGATGGCAGCGCCGCGCGCCGCGGCGGCGACCTCGTCCGCGCCCGCACCCTCGCGGCCGTAGGCGATGTTGTAGCCGATCGTGTCGTTGAACAGCACCGTGTCCTGCGGGACGATCCCGATCGCCGCGCGCAGCGAGTCCTGCCGCACGCGCGCGATGTCCTGCCCGTCGATCGTGATCCGGCCCCGGTCGACGTCGTAGAAACGGTACAGCAGCCGCGCCAGCGTCGACTTGCCCGCGCCCGAGGGGCCGACCACCGCACAGGTGGTGCCCGCGGGCACGTCGAGGTCGATTCCCTTGAGGATCGGCATCCCCGCGTCATAGCCGAACGCCACGTCCTCGAAGCGGACATGCGCGTCGCGCACCACCAGCGCGGGCGCGTCGGGCGCGTCGACCACCTCGGGCGGGGTGTCGATCAGGTCGAACATCGCGCCCATGTCGATCACGCCCTGGCGGATCGTGCGATAGACCATGCCGAGCAGGTCGAGCGGGCGGAACAGCTGCGACAGCAGCGTGGATACCAGCACGACGTTGCCCGCGGTGAACCGCCCCTGGCTCCATCCCCAGGCGACCCAGGCCATGCCCGCGGCGAGCATCAGGTTGGTGATCAGCGCTTGCCCGATATTGAGCCACGCCAAGCTGTTCTCGCTCTTCACCGCGGCCTCGGCGTAGGAGCGCATCGCGCCGTCGTAGCGCTGCGCCTCGCGCTCCTCCGCGCCGAAATATTTCACCGTCTCGAAGTTGAGCAGCGAGTCCACCGCGTGCGCCACCGCGCCGGTGTCGAGGTCGTTCATCTTCTCGCGAAGCGAGGAGCGCCAGTCGGTGACGGCGCGCGTGAACCAGATGTACAGCACCACCATCGCCAGCGTGGCGACGACCAGCTGCCAGCCGAACTTGACCTGGAAGATGCCCAGCACGAGCACCAGCTCGAGGATCGTCGGCGCGATGTTGAACAGCAGGAAGTAGAGCATCGTGTCGATGCTCTTGGTGCCGCGCTCGACCACCTTGGTGACTGCGCCGGTGCGCCGCTCGAGATGGAAGCGCAGCGAGAGGCGATGGAGGTGGCGGAAGACGCGCGCCGCCAGCCGCCGCGTCGCCTCCTGCCCGACCTTCTCGAACACCGTGTTGCGCAGATTGTCGAACAACGTGGTGCCGAAGCGCGCCGCGGCATAGCCGACCACCAGCAGCACGATCAGCGACACCGGCGTGGTCGGCACCGCCATGCCGTCGACCGCGCCCTGCAGCGCGAAGGGTGCGCCATAGACCTGCACCAGCTTGGAGACGACCACCAGCACGAGCGCGCCCGCGACGCGCAGCTTCATTCCCGGCGAGTCGCTCGGCCAGAGATCGGGGAGGAAGCGGCGAAGCGTCGGCAGCAGCGGACGATCGATGCCGGCGGCGGCGGGGCGGTCTGGGGGCATGTGGCTCAGATGTCGTGTGTCGGAACGGGAGCGTCAACCGCTCCGTCGAAAACGGAACGCCGCGCCGCGGCGTTCGTTTTTCACGACGAATGGAGGCGGCGATGGACGCGGTATTCTACGTGATGGCGATCATGGGCTGCGGCGACGGCGCGAGCGCCTGCGCTGAGGCGCGCATCGCGCCCGCGCATTACGCCACGGTGCAGCAATGCGAGGCGGCGATGGCCGACGTGCTCGCGCGGAATACCGATCTCGACTTCCCCGTGGTCAGCGCGGCGTGCCAGCGCGACGGGGCACAATGGGTGGAGCGCGGTGGGACGAGCAAGCGGCGGGGGTGAGGGGAGGTCCGCTCGGTCGGTGTCGCAGATCCTTCCCCCTCGTTAGAGGGGGACCAGCCGCAGGCTGCTGGAGGGAGCTTCCGCATACGAGCCGGTGCGCTTGAGGAGAGCCCCGTCCTCCACCACCGCGCTGCGCGCGGCGGTCCCCCCGTGCCGGGGAGGATCAAGTCCTCTACCGCACGGCAGTCACGAAATAATCGAGCGCGGTCGAGTTCCCCAGCGCGAAGCCCTTCGTCCCAAGCGTCAGCCCCGTCACGTCGATCACTTGTAATCCCGCGGCCGTGATCATCGCGCCCAATTCGTCCGGGGTGAGGAACTTGTCCCAGTCGTGCGTGCCGCGCGGGATCTTGCCGAGCGCCTCGGCCGCCTCGACCAGCGCGGCGCGCGACAGCCAGGTGCGATTGGGCGTGCTCATCACCAGCAGCCCGCCGGGCGTCACCGCGCCCGCCAGCCCCGCCACGAAGGCGCGCGCGTCGGCGACATGCTCGACCACCTCGAGCGAGGCGACCAGGTCGAAGGTTTCGCCGGTTACGGCCTCCACCCCGCCGACACGATAGTCGATCGCGAGGCCGCGCCGCGCCGCGTGGTCGCGCGCCACCGCGATGCTCTCCGCGGCAGCGTCGACCGCGGTCACCGCGGCGCCCAGACGCGCCAACGGCTCGGCCAACAGTCCGGCGCCGCACCCCATGTCGAGCGCGCTTCTGCCCGCGAGCGGCGCGAAGGCGCGGTCGTCGAGGTCCCAGTGGCGATCCACCGCGGCGCGCAGGTAGCGCAGCCGCACCGGGTTGAGCCGGTGCAGCATCGCCGACGACCCCGCCGGATCCCACCAGTCGCGCGCCAGCCGACCGAAGTGGGTCGCTTCCTTCGCCACCACCGAGGCGTGATGCGGCGAAATGGTTGCGGTTGTTACGCTTGCGTCGGTCATGCGCGCTTCCTATCAGGACGCCCCTCTTCACCCAAGGCGTTTGGACACGGCGTTGGCGCGGATCGTCATGAAGTTCGGCGGCACCTCGATGGCGGGGATCGAGCGCATCCGCTCGGTCGCGGCGCGGGTGAAGCGCGAGGCCGCCGCGGGCAATCAGGTGGCGGTGGTGGTGTCGGCGATGGCGGGCGAGACCGATCGGCTGGTCGGCTTCTGCCGCGAGGCCTCGCCGCTGTACGACCCGCGCGAATATGACGTCGTGGTCTCCGCGGGCGAGCAGATCACCAGCGGGCTGCTCGCGATCGCGCTCCAGGCCATCGACGTGCCGGCGCGCTCGCTGCTCGGCTGGCAGCTGCCGATCCGCACCGATACCGCCTTCGCCAAGGCCCGCATCGACACGATCGACACCGACGCGCTGGAGGAGAGCTTCGCCGCCGGCGCGGTGGCGGTGATCCCGGGCTTCCAGGGAGTCGCGCCCGGGCAGCGAATCACCACGCTGGGACGCGGCGGCTCCGACACGTCGGCGGTGGCGGTCGCGGCGGCGATCCGCGCCGACCGCTGCGACATCTACACCGACGTCGACGGCGTCTACACCACCGACCCGCGCATCGTGCCGCGCGCGCGCAAGCTCGCCAAGGTGACCTACGAGGAGATGCTCGAGCTCGCCTCGGTCGGCGCCAAGGTACTCCAGACCCGCTCGGTCGGGCTGGCGATGAAGGAGAAGGTCCGCGTTCAGGTGCTGTCGTCGTTCACCGACGCGGACGCGCCCATGGCGGACACGCTGCCCGGGACGATGATCGTGGGCGAAGAGGAGATCGAGGAAGTGGAACGCCAGCTCATCACCGGCATCGCGCATGACAAGAACGAGGCCAAGATCACGCTGACGCGCGTGCCCGACCAGCCCGGCACGGTGGCGAGCATCTTCGAGCCGCTCGCGGCGGCGAACATCAACGTCGACATGATCATCCAGAACATCGCGCACCAGAGCGCGAGCAACGGCGCGAGCAGCACCAGCGCCACCGACGTGACCTTCACCGTCCCCGCTGCCGACCTGGCGCGCTCGATCGAGGCGCTCAACCAGGCGCGCGAGGCGATCGGCTTCGGCGAGCTGATCCACGACACGCGGGTGGCGAAGATCAGCGTCGTCGGCGTCGGCATGCGCAGCCACGCCGGCGTCGCGAGCACGATGTTCACCACGCTGGGCGCGCGCGGCATCAACATCCAGGCGATCTCGACCAGCGAGATCAAGGTGTCGGTGCTGATCCACGAGGACGAGACCGAGCTGGCGGTGCGCGTGCTCCATACCGCTTATGGGTTGGACGCCGAGGCAGCGTAGGAGCGACCGGTCCGCGGCGCTGACGCGCATCGTCGACGTATCAGTGCGCGGCTCTTCTGCCGCACTTGGGGGGCGGATCGCGGCCTAGCTCGGTCCAGCGGCGGTGGACGCTCGAACGCACCCGCGCCTTCCAACCGTCACGCCGCGCATGTATATGGGGCGCCATGTCCATTCGTCCGTGGCGCGACATCACGCGTCGAGAGAGCCGCCAGATCATGGTCGGCAACGTCCCCGTCGGCGGCGGTGCGCCGGTCACCGTGCAGACGATGACCAACACGCCGACGGAGGACGTGCGCGCCACGGTCGACCAGATCCGTCGCTGCGAGGACGCCGGCGCCGACATCGTCCGCGTCAGCTGCCCCGACGTCGCCTCGACCACCGCGCTGCGTCAGATCGTGCGCGCCGCCACGGTGCCGATCGTCGCGGACATCCACTTCCACTACAAGCGCGCGCTCGAGGCGGCGGACGCGGGCGCGGCGTGCCTGCGGATCAACCCGGGCAATATCGGCTCGTCCGAGCGTGTGGCCGAGGTGGTGCGCGCCGCCAAGGCCAACGGCTGCGCGATCCGCATCGGCGTCAACGCTGGCAGCCTCGAGAAGGACCTGCTCGAGAAATATGGCGAGCCCTGCCCCGAGGCGCTGGTCGAGAGCGCGCTCGATCATATCAAGCTGCTCCAGGACCATGACTTCCACGAATACAAGGTGGCGGTGAAAGCGTCCGACGTGTTCCTCGCGGTCGCGGCCTATCAGCAGCTGGCCGACGCGGTCGACTGCCCGCTCCATCTCGGCATCACCGAGGCGGGCGGGCTTATCGGCGGGACGGTGAAGTCGTCGATCGGCATGGGCTCGCTGCTATGGTTCGGCATCGGCGACACGATCCGCGTCTCGCTCTCGGCCGAGCCCGAGGAAGAGGTGCGCGTCGGCTTCGAGATCCTCAAAGCGCTCGGCATCCGCAACCGAGGTGTGCGCGTGGTCAGCTGCCCGAGCTGCGCGCGCCAGGGCTTCGACGTTATCCGCACGGTGCAGACGCTGGAGGAGCGGCTCCAGCATATCCGCACGCCGATGTCGCTGAGCGTGCTCGGCTGCGTCGTCAACGGTCCGGGCGAGGCGCGCGAGACGGACATCGGCATCACCGGCGGCGGCAACGGGCGCCACATGGTATATCTCTCGGGCGTGACCGACCATCACGTCCAGGACGCCGACATGGTCGAGCACATCGTGCGGCTGGTCGAGGCCAAGGCCGCCGAGATCGAGGCGCGCGACGCGGCGGCGGCGCTCGCGGCGGAATAGGTCAGATGCTACAGGTCAGGTCCTGGAGGGCCTGACATGACCTATCACGCCAAGGTGATCGCGGGCGGCAAGATCGTCATCCCGGCCGACCTGCGTCGAGAATTAGGGATCAAGGACGGCGACACGCTGATCTTGGACAAGGACGACTCGGGCCGCCTCTCGATCATGACGTTCGAACAGTCGGTGCGGGAGTCGCAGCGGCGCGCGCGCGCAATCTTCGGCGATGAATACAGCGTCGACCAGTTCCTGCGGGAGCGTCGCGCCGACTGGGGCGAGGAATGAGGGGCGTTGTCGACGCTTCGGCCGTCATGGCATTGATGCTCGGCGAACCCGGCGCAGAGGCCGTGCTCGCGGTGGTCCGGCGAAGCCTGATGTCGGCGGTGAACGTGTCGGAATGCTGCGCCCGCGGCGTCGAGCGTCAGTCGAGCGTGAGGCAGGTGCTGGAGATCATCCGCGGCTATGATGTCGTCGTGGTGCCGTTCGATCTGGACGACGCGCTCGCGGCGGGGCGGCCGCGGGCGTCGACACGATCGATCGGCGCCTCGCTGGGTGATCGCGCCTGCCTCGCGCTCGGACAGCGTCACCGTCTTACGGTGTTCACCGGCGACCGGCGCCTGGCCGAGATTGATCCCGCGCTCGGCATCGACGTGCGCCTGATCCGTTGACCGCCACCCGCGCGCTCTCGCCCGCGCTCGCCTTCGCGGTGGCGGCGGCGGGGATCGGGTTGTTCTCGATCATGGACGCCTTCATGAAGGCGCTGACGCTCGCGCTCGGTGTCTACAACGCGCTGCTGTGGCGCGCGCTGCTCGCCGCGCTCCTCGGCGGCGCGGTGTGGCGGCTCGGCGGGGGACGGCGGCCGTCCGCCCGCGCGCTGCGACTGCACGTCATCCGTGGCGCGATCACCACCGCGATGGCACTGCTGTTCTTCTGGGGGCTGGCGCGGGTGCCGATGGCGCAGGCGATCGCGCTGACCTACATCGCGCCGCTGCTCGCGCTGCTGCTCGGCGCGCTCTTCCTGCACGAGCGCGTCGGCCTACGCCTCGTCGCGGCCTCGCTCGTCGCGCTCGCCGGGGTCGGCGTGATCCTCGCCGGGCACGCGCGGCTGGCGCTCGGCCATGAGGGGCCGAGCGGCGCCGCCGCGATCCTGGTCTCGGCCGTGCTCTACGCGGGAAATCTGGTGGTCGCGCGGCTGCAGAGTCAGGTCGCGGACGCGCGCGAGATCGCCTTCGTCCAGTCGGCGGTGCTCGCCGCGCTGCTCGGGCTCGCCGCGCCATGGCTGGCGACGGTGCCGCCCGTGGCGCACTGGTGGCAGATCGCGGCCGCGGCGGTGCTGGCGACGGGCTCGCTGTTCCTGCTCGGCTGGGCCTATGCGCACGGCGAGACCGGCTTCCTCGCGACCACCGAATATACGTCGTTCGTCTATGCCGCGCTGCTCGGCTGGGCCGTGTTCGGCGAGCACGTCGCGACCAGCACGCTGGCGGGCGCGGCGGTGATCGTCGGCGCCTGTCTCTACGCCGCTCGACGTCGCGCGGTGCCGCGCGGGGCGCTAGAGGGGGCGGCATGACGCTCTCGATCCGCCCCGCCATCCCCGCCGATGTGCCCACCATGCTGCGCTTCGTGCGCGAGCTCGCCGCCTATGAGCGCGAGCCCGACGCGGTCGGCGCGACCGAGCCGATGATGGCCGAGGCGCTGTTCGGCGGCGATCCGGCGGCCGCCGCGCTGATCGCCGAGCGCGACGGTGGGTCTGTCGGCTTCGCCCTCTACTTCTTCACGTATTCGACATGGACCGGACGGCGCGGGCTGTGGCTCGAGGATCTCTACGTTACCCCCGAGGCGCGCGGCAGCGGGGCGGGCGCGGCGCTGCTGCGCGCGCTCGCGGGCGTGGCGCTCGACCGCGGCTGCGCGCGCTTCGAGTGGACCGTGCTCGACTGGAACACGCCCGCGATCGACTTCTACCGCGCCAAGGGGGCCGTGCCGCTCGACCAGTGGACGACCCAGCGCGTCGAGGGCGAGGCGCTGGTGAGGCTCGCCGGGCGCGGCTGAGATGGCATGGCTCTGGCTGGTCGCTGGCGGGCTGTTCGAGGTGGGGTTCACTACCTGCCTGCGCGAGGTGAGCGGCTTCCGCCACCCCGGTTGGACGCTCGGCTTCCTCGTCTCGGTGGTGATGTCGATGCTGTTGCTCGAGTGGGCGGTGCGCTCGATCCCGATGGGGACCGCTTACGCGGTGTGGACCGGCATCGGCGCCCTCGGCACCGTGCTGATCGGCATCCTGTGGTACGGCGAGCCCGCCTCCCCGCTGCGCTTGCTGCTGATCCTCGGCGCGGTGTCGTGCATCGCCGGGCTCAAGCTGCGCGGATCGGGGGCGTGACGGTCGACCGCGGCCTGGTCGACTGGGTCGCGGAGGCGATGGCGCCGCTCGGGCTGGTGACGCGCCGGCGGATGATGGGCGGGGCGGCGGTGTACCTCGACGGCGTGATCTTCGCGCTCGTGACGGGCGACGGGGCGCTGTGGTTCAAGTCGGATGCGGCGGCCGACGCCACGTGGGACGCGGCCGGGTGCGAGCGCTTCCGCTACGCACGCGCGGGGAACACCGCCTCGATCAACTACCGGCGCGCGCCCGAGGAGGTGCACGACGACGCCGACGCGATGCGCGAATGGGCGATGCTGGGGGTGGCGGCGGGTCGACGCGCGGCGGGGTAGGGCGGTATCCGCGCGGCCGACAGACATGATCGCTCGCGTGACGCGGTCGTTATGCTGCCTCCCTGCCAGTCTACTGGTTCCCGCCGGTCTCCCTGCATCCTTGCCGACATCGCCGCGGAGCCGGGGATCCAGACGCGCAGGCCTTCGATAGGAGCCTCCGCGTCAGCCTTCATGGATCCGCGCCGTGCGGGGATGACGGAGAAAGTACCGCGCGGACAGACGCGAGCCGACACAAGCGGCGGCCGCGATCGACTATTCAGCCGACGACCGCCGCCTTACTCCTCGACGCCGCTCAGTCGCGCCCGGGAACGTCGAAGTCGTGCGGCTCCTCGCCCTCTGCTTTCGCCTCATTGTAGCGCGCGATCGCCTCGAGCGTGATGCGGCGCGCTTCCTCGCGGCCGCCCCAGGTGCCGATGCGCACCCACTTCATCTTCTCCAGGTCCTTGTAGTGGGTGAAGAAGTGCTCGATCTGCTGGAAGACGATCTCGGGCAGATCGTCCTTCTCGCCGACGTTGGCGTAATAAGGGAAGGTCGAGTCGACCGGCACGCAGACCAGCTTCTCGTCGCCGCCGGCCTCGTCCTCGAGGTTGAGCACCGCGATCGGGCGGGCACGCACGACGCAGCCCGGGATGAACGGCGAGCGCGCCACGACGAGCGCGTCGAGCGGATCGCCGTCGGGCGAGAGCGTGTGCGGCACGAAGCCGTAATTGGCCGGGTAGCGCATCGGCGTGTGGAGGATGCGGTCGACGAACAGCGCGCCGGACGCCTTGTCGAACTCGTACTTCACGGGCTCGCCGCCGGTCGGCACCTCGATCACCACGTTGAGATCGTCGGGCGGATCCTTGCCGACGGGAATGAGATCGATACGCATGCGCTTCCCCTTTACTAGCGGCAACGCCCCGCCGGTCAGCGGGGCGCTAGGAGACGATCGAGGCCACCGTCACCGGAGCCGATCTTCTGCAACCGCGGGTAGCGCAGCCCGCCATGATAGTCGAGCGCTGCACTGCGGAATCTATCCGACGCTTTAACCATGAGCTCGATCGGCGTCTTGCTGGTCTTGGCGGCGGTGATCGCGGCCTTGAGCTTGTCGGCTGAGTAAGCGTCCCCGTTCACCGCGACGATCTGGTCGCCCACGGTGAGCCCCGCGTCGAAGGCGGCGCTGCCCCAGGTGACGCCCGTGAGATTGCCCGTCGCGTCGAGCGACAGGCCGCCCGAATAGGTCAGGTTGGTGCTGTGCGCGCTCGTCTCGGCCGCCTTGAACGAGGAGGTCGGTGTCTCACTATAGGTCAGACGATAGCCGTTGCGCGCGAATCCCTCGATCGGCGCGCCCGCGGCATGCTCGGTCAGGCGGCGCTGGAGATAACCCGCCCAATCCCACGGCACGATGTCGTTGAGCGTCTTGGCGACATCGTCGAAGGTATAGGTCAGCTCGCCCCAGTCACCGTCGCGCACGCCGAAGAAGGCGCGGGCGAAATCGTCGATCGACTTGGCGCCGCTCGACTTCTCGCGCAGCAGCGAGTCGACGTCCATCCAGACGAGCAGTCCCTCGTTGTAATAGTCCTCGCTGCGCTGCCAGCTGGTCCAGCCCTTGGGGCGGCGCGACGAGATGATCGGGTCGTTGGTGGTGTCGACCAGGTCGCGCCACTGCCGCGCCGGCTGGCTGTCGTACAGCGCCATGATCGCGGCATATTGGTCGAGCGTGTCCTGCTTAGTCACCAGCCCCGAGCGCGCCTGGAGGACAAAGCCCCAGAATTGCGTCTGGCCCTCGTACACCCACAGCAGCGAGTCGCGCATCGGGGTCCGGAAGTCGGGCGTCCACAGGTCCGCGCCGCGGCGGAACTTGCCGTCCCAGCTATGGGTGAACTCGTGCGGCAGCAGGTTGCGGCGGCCGGGGCCGTCGTCCCACTTGGTGAAATAGCCCGGCGTCACGCCGTTCTCGCTTGAGCGGTGGTGCTCCAGCCCGATGCCGCCGAGCTGGTCGGTGATCGACAGCAGGAACTCATAGTGATCGTAATGCTGCGCGCCGAAGGTCTTCACCGCCTGGTCGACGAGCCGCTGATGCCCCGCGATCTGGTCGGGCGTCGCGGCGAGCTCGGCGGGATCGTCGGCGAAGACGTTGAGGTTGACCTTGGGGGAGAGCGGCCAACTCTTGCCGTAGCGGCCGGCGAGGATCGGGCTGTCGACCAGCACCTCGTAGTTGGTCGTCTCATAGGCGTAGGTCGAGCCGGTCGCCTTGGCCTTGAGCGCCCCCGCCGCGGTCCAGCCGTCGGGGTATTTGACCGTCATCTGGATCGGGATCTGCCGGGTGAACCAGCCGGCGGGATAGAGGCTCACCGAATTGGGCTGAAGCGAGATCATCGTCGGCGTCACCGCGACGCGGCCCTGGTTGGCAGCGGTGGCGGAGATGAACTGGAACTTGGCCTCGACGTTCCGCGCGCCGGCAGGGACGTCGAGGTGGAAGGCGAAGACATCGACCGGGTCGCGCGTCCACTCGATCCGCTTGCCGCCCGCGGTGACGATCAGGCCGGCCAGCTTCTCGATCTCGCCGCGCGGACTGTGCGCGCCGGGCAGCCACTTGGGGAAGAGCAGGACGAGATGGCCCGGCTGCGCCACCGGGATCGTCTCGGTGACGCTGAGGATGCCGCGCGTCGTGTCGGTCGCGTCGACGTTGAGGCGGATCGTGCCAGCATAGGGCGTGTCGCGGGGCGCGGGGATCGTGTCCTCGAACGGCACCGGCTGTGGGGCGCTATTGCCCGCGGGCACCTGCGCGGCGGCGCCGAGTGGCGCGAGGACGGTGGAGGCCAGCAGCGCGGCTGCGGCGTAGCGACGGATCATGGCGGCGTCCCGATGTGCTGTTGTCACATCGGGCGTAGCGAGCGCGCGCGGCGCTCGTCCAGCCCTGGAGCAGAAAAAAGGTCAGCGAGGATGACGATTCGGGTCAGCGGGGCGCGCCGCGCCCCGCGCGGCTCAGATCATCCCGGCCTTCATCTGCTTGACCGCGTGGTCGGCGGCGCGCGCGGTCATCGCCATGAAGGTCAGCGACGGGTTGACGCACGACACCGACGCCATCTGCGATCCGTCGGTGACGAACAGATTGGGCGCGTCATGCGCCTGGTTGAAGCCGTTGAGCACGGACGTGCCGGGATCACGCCCCATGCGCGCGCCGCCCATCTCGTGGATCGCCTCGCCCGGGACGTGCTTGCCGCGGCCGCCGGTGACGTTGGTCAGCCCGGCCTGGCGCAGCATCAGCTGACCCTGCTCGAGCGCGTCGTCCATCATCTTGATCTCATTGTCGCGGAACGTCACGTCGAAGCGCAGCAGCGGGGTGCCGAAGCGATCCTTCTTGCTGAAGTTGAGCATCACGCGATTGTCGTCGTACGGCAGGCACTCGCCGAACGCGCCCATCGAGAAGCGCCACGGGCCGTACTCGCGCATGCCGTGCTTCATCCCCGCGCCGAAGCCCTCGGGCGCGGCGGCCTGGCGGAACGCCTGGCCCTGATAGCCGTAGCCGCGCTTGAACGGCAGCTCCTCGGCGACGAGGTTGCGGAAACGCGGGACATAGACGCCGCCGGGGCGCCGGCCGTACTCGATCAGGTCGGTCATGCCCGGGATCTCGCCCGAGACGCCGACGCGGAAGATATGGTCCATCACGCCGCTGCCGAGCGCGCCGTTGGAGTGGAACCAGCTGCGCTCGCTGTCCGCGGCGCGCGAGTTGAGCAGCACGTGCATCGAGCTCATCGCCGAGGCACAGAGGAACACCATGCGCGCGTTCACTACCTCGGCCCGGCCAGTATTGGCATCGACCAGCCGAACCCCGGTGACGCGCTTGCGCTTGGGATCATATTCGAGATTGGTCGCCCAGGTGTCCGAGCGCAGCGTGAGCCGCCCGGTCGCGCGCGCCGCGGGCAGCGTCACCGCCTGGGTCGAGAAATAGGCGCCATAGCTGCAGCCGTGGCTGCACTGCGCGCGTTTCTGACAGCGCGAGCGGTTCTGCTCGGGCTTGTCCTCGGTGATGTTGCTGAGGCGCGCGTTGATCAGCTTGCGGCCGGGGAACTCGCGCTCCAGCCGCTCCTTGAGCCACACTTCCGCGACGTTCATCGGGAAAGGCGGCATGAACTCGCTGTCGGGGAGGTAGGGCAGATTCTCCTTGCCGCCCGAGACGCCGATATACTTCTCGACATATTCGTACCACGGCGCGACGTCGTCGTAGCGGATCGGCCAGTCGGTGCCGACGCCCTCGCGCTTGTTGGCGGAGAAGTCGGCGTCGCTCCAGCGGAAGCTCCATCGCCCCCAGGTCAGCGACTTGCCCCCCACCACCGAGGGGCGCACCCAGTTGAACTTGTTGGGCGCGTCATAGTCGTACGGGTTAAGGCGGTCGTTGATGAAGAAGGGCTGGGTGGCGGGCGAGACCCAGCCGTTGAGCGCGAAATAGTCGCGCTTGGCGAGCGCGGCGGGCATCTTGTCGCGCGCCGGCACCTCGTACGCGGGCTTGCCGTCGAACGGATAGTCCTCGCCGTGCTCGACCATGCGGCCGCGATCGACCATCAGGACGCGCAGCCCCTTCTCGGTGAGCTCCTTGGCGGCCCAGCCGCCGCTCACGCCGGAGCCGATGACGATGGCGTCGAAGCGATCTGTTGCTGCCATGATGTTCAAGTCCGCGATATCGAGGGTCGGGTAGGCCGTGGCGGCGTGTGCCGCCGCGCGGCTCAGGACGAGAAGATGCGCTTCACCTTGGAATAGGGATACGCGCCGTCATAGTCGCCGGGCACCGGCAGATAATGCCGCTCCTGCGTGATCCCGACCTCGGAGGTGTAATAGCCCGAGATGACGAGCTGGCGGAAGGCGGTGAAGAAGGGCAGTCCGCCGGTCAGCTGGTCGTTCATCGCCAACGTCAGCAGCGCGTCCTGCTGCGCCGCGGTCGCCTTGGCGGCGGGCACCTTGTAGTCGGCCATGCTGCGCGCGTCGATCGCGGCGAGGCCGCCGAGGATCGTGGCGCGATCGTCGTCGACCGCCCAGTCACCCATCATATGCTCGATATAGTCCGGGACGCCCGCGGCGATGGCGCCCGGGGTGTCCGTGGTGGGCAGCACGCGCTCGCTGAGCGCGGCGACCGTGGCGCGCTGCGCGGCGGTGAAGACCGGCGCGGGCGGACCGGTGTTGATGACCGGATCGGGCTGGTAGGCGACGGCGCGGGCGAGCGGGGCGAACAGGTTCGCGCCGAAGACCGCGACCACGCCGGCGAGTGCCTGACGACGATCGATCATGCGCGCGCCCCGAGCGCGCGGCGTCCATGAGTGACGCGCATATCCTCTCCCACCCCATCAGGTTGTTGAAGCGGATGTTTCCACGTCGCGACGCCGTCGTCAATGCGGTAACGGTAGCGGTACCACCTTCCGCTCGGTGCGGCTCAGCTGGAGCCCAAGACGTTGATGCTGAAGGCGATCACCCCGAGGTTGAAGACGAAGCCGGCGAGACACTGCCCCAGCACCACGCGCCGTATCTTGGCGGAGGCGATCGTCACGTCCGAGGTCTGGAAGGTCATGCCGAGCGTGTAGCTGAAGTAGAGGAAGTCCCAGTAATCGGGCGCGCTCGTCCCGGGAAAGTCGATGCCCTTCGAGTCGCCGCCCGCCTTCGCCGGCATATAGAACAGGTGCGCATAGTGCAGCGCGTAGACCATGTTCGAGAACAGCCACGCCAGCACGAGCGTGCCGATCACCAGCAGCTTGCCCGGTCCGCTCTCGTTACCCTTCAGCTCCGACTCGACCGCGACCAGGATCGCCAGCGTCACGGCGCCGGTCACCGCGAGCAGCAGCGCGCGATTGGCGTCGTTGGCGCGCGAGGCGCGGCGCATCTGCGCGGGCGTGTCGTGGCGGAACAGCGGCACCAGCGAGACCAGGAAGGTGAAGGCGGCGGTGTCGAACGCCGCCATCACGCCGCGCCCCTTGCCCAGGTGCGGGATCGCCGCGGCCAGCGCGCCCGCGAAGACCAGCACGAACAGCACGAAGCGCGGTGGCGCCAGCTTGCGGCCGATGCCCCACCAGCGCGGCGGGAGCGGGTGGGCGACGGAGTCGCGCGACGGATCGGTGCTCATGCGACGATTGGCTAGCGCTCGCGCGACCGCTCGCCTAGATACGCCGACCCATCATGAGCCGTATCCAGCCACCCGCCCGTGTCCGCGGCACCCAGGACATCTTCCGCGGCGAGCAGCGCCGCTTCGCGCGCGTGCTCGACGCCTTCGACCGCGTCCGCCGCCTCTATTGCTTCGAGCGCGTCGAGGTACCCGTGTTCGAGGACACGCAGGTGTTCGCGCGCTCGATCGGCGAGACCACCGACGTGGTGTCGAAGGAGATGTACAGCTTCCCCGACAAGGGCGGCGACATGCTGACGCTGCGCCCCGAGTTCACCGCCGGGATCGCGCGCGCCTATATCAGCAACGGTTGGCAGCAATATGCGCCGCTCAAGCTGGTCACCTCGGGCGCGGTGTTCCGCTACGAGCGGCCGCAGAAGGGGCGCTACCGCCAGTTCCACCAGATCGACGCCGAGATCCTCGGCGCGGGCGAGCCGGCCGCCGACGTCGAGCTGCTGACCCTCGCCGACCAGCTGCTCCACGAACTCGGCATCGCCGATGGCGTGACGCTCAAGCTCAACACGCTCGGCGACGGTGAGACGCGCGAGGCGTGGCGCGCCGCGCTGGTGGCGCATTTCGAGGCGCACCGCGGCGAGCTGAGCGAGGACAGCCTGACCCGGCTGGACAAGAACCCACTGCGCATCCTCGACTCGAAGGACCCGCGCGACCGCCCGATCGCCGACAGCGCGCCCGCCATCGACGCCTATCTGACCGACGACGCGCGCGCCTTCTTCGACGCGGTGACCGCGGGGCTCGACGCCGCCGGGGTAAAGTGGGAGCGCGACGCGCGGCTGGTACGCGGGCTCGATTATTACCGTCACACCGCGTTCGAGTTCGTCACCGACCGGCTCGGCGCGCAGGGCACGGTGCTGGCGGGCGGGCGCTACGACGGGCTGGTCGAGAGCCTCGGCGGCCCCGCGACGGCTGGCGTGGGCTGGGCCGCTGGCGTGGAACGGCTGGCGATGCTGCTCGAGGAGCCCGCGGGGGAAGCGTTGGCAGTTGTCGTGGTGGCTGAGGAGGCCGGTCTGGAGTCGCTCGCGTCGAGCGCGACGGCCACGCTCCGCAAGGCCGGCATCCGCGCCGAGGCAGTGGTGACCGGAAGCCTGAAGAAGCGGTTCGATCGCGCGGTGAAGATGAGCCCCGGCCAGGTCGTCACGTTGAAGCGGAGCGGCGATGTCCTGGGTTTCCAGCAGCGGGGTTCCGGCGCTGTACACGACGAGATGGCCGCGGTCGCGGCGGTGTTGAACGCCGTCATAGCCGCCGCATGACCGCGATCTCGCTCGACCGCATCCGGCAGATCGAGGCGCGGCGCGACGAGCTCGCCGCGATGATGGCGAGCGGTGCGCTCGACGGCGATCGCTTCGTCCAGGTTTCCAAGGAATATGCCGAGCTCGAGCCGGTCGCGCTCGCGGCGGGCGAGGTGCGCCGCCTGCGGCAGGAGGCCGAGAGCCTGTCCTACATGACCCAGGACGTCGACGCCGAGCTGCGCGCGATGGCGGAGGAGGAGTTGCGCGACAATCGCGTCGCGCTCGCCGACGCCGACCGGCGGCTCGCGCTGGCGCTGCTGCCGCGCGACGCCGCCGACCAGCGATCGGCGATGCTCGAGGTGCGCGCCGGCACAGGCGGTGACGAGGCGGCGCTGTTCGCGGGCGACCTGTTCCGCATGTACCAGCGCTACGCCGAGCGGCAGGGCTGGCGCGTCGAGCTGATCTCCGCATCGGACAGCGACGCCGGCGGCTACAAGGAGGTGGTCGCCAGCGTCACCGGCGCGGGCGTGTTCGCGCGGCTCAAGTTCGAGAGCGGGGTGCACCGTGTCCAGCGCGTGCCGGTCACGGAGAGCGGCGGCCGGATCCACACCTCGGCGGCGACGGTGGCGGTGCTGCCCGAGGCGGAGGAGGTCGACGTCCAGATCGACGAGGCCAAGGACCTGCGCATCGACGTCTATCGCTCGTCGGGTCCGGGCGGCCAGTCGGTCAACACCACCGACAGCGCGGTGCGGATCACCCATCTCCCGAGCGGGCTGGTGGTGATCCAGCAGGACGAGAAGTCGCAGCACAAGAACAAGGCCAAGGCGCTCAAGGTGCTGCGCACGCGATTGTATGAGGCCGAGCGCGAGCGGCTGGCGAGCGAGCGGTCGGGCACGCGCAGGGCGATGGTCGGCTCGGGCGACCGCTCCGAGCGGATCCGCACCTACAATTTCCCGCAGGGGCGCGTGACCGATCACCGCATCAACCTGACGCTCCACCGCCTGCCCGAGATCCTGCAGGGCGACATGGACGAGCTGATCGGCGCGCTGGTGGCGGAGGACGAGGCCGAGCGGCTGGCGACGCTGGATGCGGCGTAGCGCGGCTCGGCAAGACGTTCGCGACGTTCGCTGGGGGTGGCGTGCGCGCGCCCGCGGTGGCTGTCGCGCGGGGATGGCCGAGCTGATCTTCACGCGAAGCCGCGAAGACGCGAAGTTAGGCTCATGCGGCGGCGCCAAGGTGCGCAGCGGAAGTGCCTCGTGCGGATCGGGCCGGAGCTCGCGCGGAAACGCGGAGACGCGGAGTCGCGAGACCCAGCCAGGCGGCGGCCTCTTCCACCGCCTCGTCGGGAGCGTTCGATGGCGCTGTCGCGCACGCTCCCTCTCTGCGCCTCCGCGCCTCCGTGTGAGAACCTCTTCCCTGCTACGCGTCCTCGCGCCTTCGCGTGGCTCCATTCCCAGACTCCTGCGCCCGGAGGAACGAGCAGTGGCGCGCCTATGACGGCTGCCCGCCAGGCACTGCGCGACGCCGCGGCGCGCTTCGCTTTCTCGGACACGGCGCGGCTCGACGCCGAGTTGCTGCTCGCGCACGCGCTCGGGATCACGCGCGAGCGGCTGCTGCTCACGCTCGATGACTGGACCGCCCCGCCGGGCTACGCCGCGATGGTCGAGCGTCGCGTCCGGCACGAGCCGGTCGCTTATATCACCGGCACGCGCGCCTTCTGGACGATCGAGCTGGCGGTCGGACCCGGCGCGCTGATCCCGCGTCCCGACAGCGAGACGCTGCTCGAGGCGGCGCTGGCGCACTTCACGGACCGGCTCCCGGCTCGCGTGCTCGACCTCGGCACCGGGCCCGGCACGCTGCTGCTCGCGGCGCTGGCCGAGTGGCCGCACGCGACCGGACTCGGGGTCGATCGCTCCGATGCCGCGCTCGACCAGGCGCGCACCAACGCCGCGGCGCTCGCCCTCGCCGACCGCGCCGCGTTTCAGCGCGGCGATTGGGCCGCCGGGATCGCCGAGCGTTTCGACCTCGTGCTCGCCAACCCGCCGTATGTCGCCGTTGGTGCCGATCTTCCGGACGAGGTGCGCGACTATGAGCCGGCGGCCGCGCTGTTCGCGGGCATCGACGGGCTCGACGATTATCGCGTGATCGCGCCGCAGCTACCAGCGCTGCTCGCGCCCGGCGGTCTCGCCTGCGTCGAGATCGGCGCTGACCAGGGGGCGACCGTCACCGCGCTGTTCCGCGCCGCGGGGCTGGGCGTGGCGCTGCGGCGCGACCTCGCCGGGCGTGATCGCTGCCTCGTCGTCACGGCTTGATTCGGGGCGTAGCGTCACCACATTTCGCTTTGAGAACGCCTGCCGAGCCGTTACAGACTGCGTCGGGGCACGCGAACTCAACGACATCTGTTGTGTTGGATGGGCGCACGGCCCTCCCTTCGTAGCAGCCGCTGCAGTCCGGCGGCATGGCAGGCCTGCGGTGCCCGGCACGCGCGGCGCCGGGAAACGACTGCAACCCGTTGCATCGGGAGCAAGTGCCGGTTTTGGTTCCAGGACGAGGACAGTGATTTGATCAACAACCGTCAGAACGGTCGCCGTCGCGGCCGTGGTGGTGGCCAGCAGCGTCAGGGTGGCGGTGGCCAGGGGCAGCGTGACAGCGGTAACCGGATCGACAGTCGTGCCCGCGGCAACGCGGCCCAGTTGCTCGAGAAGTACCGCAACATGGCGCGTGACGCGCAGATGGCCGGCGACCGCGTCAACACTGAATATTACCTCCAGTTCGCGGACCATTATTTCCGGGTGCTGGCCGATCAGCGCGGCCGCTCGGACGACCAGCCGTACCAGCGGCGTCAGCGCGACGATTTCGACAATTTCGACGACGGCGACGATTTCGGCGACGAGGGCGAGCCGATCCGCGCCGACGAGCAGCATCGCGTCAGCGAGATCGAACCCCGGCGCGAGCGCGACGGCAACCGCCGCGACGAGGGACGTAGCGACGAGGGCCGCCGCGACGAGGGCCGCCGCGAGGCGCGCGACCAGGGCGAGCCGCGCCGCGAGGGGCGCCGCGACGAGCGTCGTCCGCAGCGCGAGCTCGCTGAGAACGTCGACGCCGCGCCGCGCGAGAACGGCGCATCGGTGAGTGACGTGAGCGTGAACGAGGGCGACGAAGGTGCGCCGCGCCGCCGTCGCGCGCGCAAGCCGCGCGACGAGGCCGCGACCGACGTTGCCGCGGTGAACGGCGCCGCCATCGCGGCCGAGCGCGAGCCGGAGCTCGGCATCGACCGGCTGCCCCCCGCGCTCGGCGTCGCGGTCGAGCCGGGCGAGGGCGACGAGCCGGCCGTCAAGCCGCGTCGTCGTCGCGTCCGTGCGGCCGCGGAGGCGACGCCGGCCGAGTAGGCGTCGCGCGACTCAGGTAAGGGAGGGGGCTGGTATCCGCGACGGATGCCGGCCCCTTCTCGTCTCCGCGAACCCGCGGCGCTTCGGCCCCGTTCTTCCTGTCCTATCCGGGCGCTTGCATTGCCACGCGAAGAGAGGATGATGCGGCGAGGAGCGGTGGCCCGCGTCGGGGTCGTCCGCCCGAGGAGAGGGTCATGACCATCGCAGCCATCCTGCGCGGCAAGGGTGCCGCGCTCGTCACTGTGAGCCCGGAGACGACCGTGGCGGGTGCGATCGCACTGCTCGCCGAGCACCGCATCGGTGCGCTCCCGGTTGTCACGGACGGCGTCGTGCGCGGCATCTTTTCCGAGCGCGACGTCGTGCGGCTTCTCGCCGGATCCGACAGTGACGTGCTGCAGGCGCGCGTGCAGGACGTGATGACAGCACCGGCGCTCTCCGCGGCTCCAGGGGATGCGGTCCTCGCGGCACTGTCGCTGATGACACAGCGTCGCATCCGTCATCTTCCCGTGGTCGAGGATGGCGAGCTGCGCGGGATCGTCTCGATCGGTGACCTGGTCAAATTCCGGATCGAGCGGATCGAGGCGGAGGCGGCGGCGATGCGCGACTATATCCAACAGGTCTGACGGGAGGGCCGAGAGGCGACGCGCGCCGAGAACGCTGATTCGCCGCCGGATCAACTCGATCACGCTTGTGAGAACCGCGGTCCTCCGCCGATCGCGCCGGAGCCCGACATAAAATTGCAAAAAGTGTTTGACCGCTTCGGCTGGTGTCCATATATGCGGCTTCACCGGACGGGGCGGGTTGCTTCGGCAGCGTTGCTCGGTCGGTCGTCAGATAGGATGGACACTGTTCTCCCCGATCGAAGGGTGGGGGAGGGTTCGGTGTCCGGTTTCTTCGTCGGCGGCTCTTTGACATTGTAGGTTTTAGATGAAGGGACATGTGGACGGTGGTCTGCGGGTCTGGCGCATTCAAGGTGCGTCGGGGTCGTCAGAGCTCAAGCCGTTTCATATGTCCTTCACGTATCCATATGTGAAGTGCAGGAACGGCTCCTTGAAGTGAGCGGTATGCATCTGGTTATTCCGCCGGGTGTGTATCGAGCATCAAACTTGAGAGTTTGATCCTGGCTC
>NZ_JAIOKB010000011.1 GCF_019898765.1 Sphingomonas yunnanensis
CGTCATCCTGAGCCCGTCTCAGGATCCACTGGCCCGCGGGCGCCGCGGCCTCCGAGAGTGCGGCACGGTGGATCCTGAGCCAAGCTCAGGATGACGCCGGGAGGGGGGAGCCGTGCCGCTGCACGGGACGGCGGCGAGGGCGAGCGCCCGAACAGGTGCGCTCGCCGCGCGCCCTCTCCGCGCCTCTGCGCGAACAAACCTTCTCGCGCGAGGACGCGAAGGCGCGAAGCATGGACGCGCGGCACGATCACCGCGTGAGCGACACCTTCGCGTCCTCGCGTCTGCGCGTGAGATGAACTCGCGCGGAGGCGCGGAGGGGCGGAGAGGCGCGCGCGGGGCAAACCTCGAGGTGAGCGTGCCTGCGGCACGGGTCTTCTCCGCGCTGATGCGCCCTAATGAGAAGGGCGGCCCCGCAGGACCGCCCTCGCACATTCCAGCTCGATCGACCAGCTTACCGCGGCGACGCCTCTCGCTTGCCGTCCATCCGCCGCGCCACGCCCCAGGGGTTGGCGTCCGCCAACGCCTCGGGCAGCAGCGACGCGGGCAGGTTCTGCAGACTGACCGGGCGCAGGAAGCGGTAGATCGCCGCGGTCCCAACCGACGTGGTGCGGCCGTCGCTCGTCGCCGGGAAGGGGCCGCCGTGCACCATCGCGTGGCTCACTTCGACGCCCGTCGGCCAGCCGTTGACCAGGATGCGGCCGACGCGATCGGCAAGCACCGGGATCAGCGTCTTGGCATCGGCCTCGTCCTCGGCGTCGAGGTGTAGCGTCGCGGTGAGCTGGCCCTCGAGGCTGGCGATCACCTGGCGCACCTCGTCCATGTCGCGGCACGCCACCACGATCGAGGACGAGCCGAACACCTCATGCCCCAGCGCGCGGTCGGCGAGGAAGCTCGCCGCCTCGGCGCGGAACAGCGCGCCGACCGCCTGGTTGACACCCTCGCCGACCTTGCCGCGCGCCACCGTCGTCACCGCGCTGTGGCGTGCCAGCGCCTCCACGCCCTGCTCGAAGCTGGCATGGATGCCCGGCGACAGCATCGTCGCGGGCGCGCTCTCGGTCAGCGCGCGTCCCGCCGCGGCGACGAAGGCGTCGAGCGCCTCGCCCGCGATCGCGAGCACGAGGCCCGGATTGGTGCAGAACTGCCCCGCGCCCATCGTCAGCGACTGGACATAGGCGGGCGCCAGCGCCTCGCCGCGCGTCTCGAGCGCGTGCGGCATGATGACGACCGGGTTGATGCTCGACATCTCGGCATAGACCGGGATCGGCTCGGAACGCGACGCCGCGATCTTCACCAGCGCGAGCCCGCCGCCGCGCGAGCCGGTAAAGCCCACCGCCTTGATGCGGCGATCGGCGACCAATGCCTCGCCGAGGCGGTTGGTCTCGCCCGGCAGATAGGAGAAGACGCCCGCGGGCAGGCCGGCCTTGTCGACCGCGGCGCGGATCGCGCGCGCCACCAGCTCGCCCGTGCCGGGGTGCGCCGGATGGCCCTTGACCACTACCGGGCAGCCGGCGGCGAGCGCCGAGGCGGTGTCGCCGCCTGCGACCGAGAAAGCGAGCGGGAAGTTGGAGGCGCCGAACACCGCCACCGGACCGACCGCGACGTTCATCCGACGCAGGTCGGGGCGCGGCAGTGGCTGGCGGTCAGGCAAAGCGGGGTCAATCGTGGCGTCGAGCCAGTCGCCCTGACGCACCACCTGCGCGAACAGCTTGAGCTGGCCGACGGTGCGGCCGCGCTCGCCCTCGAGCCGCGCGCGCGGGAGACCGCTCTCCTGCTGCGCGCGCTCGATCAGCTGGTCGCCGAGCGCGACGATCTCGTCGGCGATCGCTTCGAGGAAGGCGGCGCGATCCTCGGGCGCGGTCGCGGCATAGGCCGGAAAGGCCGCGGCGGCGAGTTCGCAGGCGTCAGCGACCGCGTCCGGGCCGGCCGAGGAGAAGGTCGGGGTGAGGGGCGCGCCCTTCGCCGGGTCGACCGCGGTGAACCGCGCCTCGGCCTGGCGCAGCTCGGCACCGATCAGCATCGCTCCGTCGATCATGGAAATCCTCGCCTTTGGGGAATTAGTCCGACATATTTAGGCGTCGAGGGTAGGGGGCGCAAGCCTGGGTGGAGTTGCGGCCTACCTACTCCCTCGCTGTTCCCCGGCGAATGCCGGGGCCCAGGTGGGGGAGGTTTGTTGGTCTCACCCCGGTCTTTCCGACTGGACCCCGGCTTTCGCCGGGGAACAGGCCGGATGTTAGACTGTCACGTCACTGTGTGGAGAGGCGGGGCGACTCACACCGTCCCACCGTCACCCTCAGATGAAGCGGTTGAGCAGGTTCTCAATCCGCTCCTGCTGGCCCGAGCGCGGCCGCGGGTCGACGTTCTCGCGCTCGGCGAGATCGGCGATCCCGGCGAGGTCGAGGCTCGACACCTGCTGGCCGAACGCGGCGTCCCAGCCGGCGTAGCGGTCGCGCTTGATCGAATCGAGCCGGCCGTCCTCGATCAGCTTCGCCGCGTTGAGCAGCCCGCGCGCCACCGTGTCGATGCCGCCGACATGACCGTAGAACAGGTCGGTCGCGTCGATCGACTGGCGCCGCACCTTGGCGTCGAAGTTGAACCCGCCGGTGGTGAAGCCGCCCGCACGGATGATCTCGAGCATCGCCAGCGTCAGTTCCTCGACCGAGTTGGGGAATTGGTCGGTGTCCCAGCCGTTCTGCGGATCGCCGCGGTTGGCGTCGATCGAGCCGAAGATGCCGAGCGCGTTGGCGGTGGCGATCTCATGCTCGAAGGTGTGGCCCGCGAGCGTGGCGTGGTTCGCCTCGATGTTGACCTTGACCTCATTCTCGAGACCGTAGCGCTTGAGGAAGCCGTACACCGTGGCGGTGTCGAAGTCGTACTGGTGCTTGGTCGGCTCGTGCGGCTTCGGCTCGATCAGGATGGTGCCGTCGAAGCCGATCTTGTGCTTGTGCTCGACGACGAGGCTGAGGAAGCGGCCGAGATTGTCGAGCTCGCGCTTGAGATCGGTGTTGTGCAGCGACTCATAGCCCTCGCGACCGCCCCACAGCACGTAGTTCTGGCCGCCGAGCCGATGCGTCGCCTCGAGCGCGTCGCGCACCTGCACCGCGCCGAAGGCGAAGACCTCGGGGTCGGGATTGGTCGCGCCGCCGGCGGCGAAGCGCGGGTGGCTGAACAGGTTGGCCGTGCCCCACAGCAGCTTGCGGCCCGACGAGGCCTGCAGCTTCTCGAGATGATCGACCGCCTCGGCGAAGAAACGGCGATGCTCGGCGACGCCGTGCGCGTCGGCCATCACGTCGACGTCGTGGAAGCAGTAATAAGGCACGTCGAGCTTGGCGAAGAAGTCGAACGCCACCTCGCGCTTCTGCGCCGCGGCGGCGCTGTCGTTGGCGCCGGCGTGCCACGGGCGGTTGAAGGTGCCGCCGCCGAACACGTCCGAACCGGGCCAGCAGAAGGTGTGCCAGAAGCAGGCGGCGAAGCGGAGATGGTCCTCCATCCGCTTGCCGAGCACGACGCGGTCCTTGTCGTAGAAGCGGTAAGCGAGCTCGTTGTCGCTGTCGGGGCCCTCATATTTGATCTGAGGGATGTCGGCGAAGAAGTCGGTGGGCATCGATAGCTCCTCTAGGCGGATACGAAGATCAGGGTTTGATGCGGGGGTAGGCGTCGCGGAAGGCGGCGCGCTTGGGGGCGAGCCGGTCGACCAGCGCGGCGTCGGGCGTAACGATATGGCTAATCGGCGGCGCGACGCAGACCTCGGCGGGCATGCCGCCGTCGACGGCGAGCTGCGCCAGCCGCGCGGCGCCCATCGCCGGACCGACCTCGCCGCCCTTGAGATAGGCGAGCTCGACCTCGAGCGCGGCGGCGAGCGTCTCGCCCCAGTAGCGCGAGCGCGCGCCGCCGCCGATCACCGACAGCCGCTCGACCGCGGTGCCCGACTCGCGGAGCACGCGCACGCCGTCGGCCAGCGCGAAGGCGACGCCCTCGAGCACCGCCTGGGCGAGCCGCTCGGACGTGGTGTCATGGTCGAGCCGCAGGAAGCCGCCGCGCACTTGCGCATCGTTGTGCGGCGTGCGCTCGCCCGAGAGATAGGGGAGGAACAGCTCGGGGCCGTTGCCGACGCCCGCCGACTCCGCGCGCGCGAACAGCTCGGCCGCACCCGCCGCGCCGATCAGCCGTGCCGCCCAGTCGACGCAGACCGCAGCGGAGAGATGCACCGCCATCTGATGCCACAGGTTCGGCAGGCAGTGGCAGAAGGCATGGACCGCGGCCGCCGGGTTGGCGCGCAGCTCGGCGGTGGCGACGAAGATCACGCCCGAGGTGCCGAGCGACAGCAGCGCGTCGCCGTCCTTGACCACGCCGACGCCCGCCGCGCCCGCGGCATTGTCGCCGCCGCCGCCCGCGACCGGTACCTGGTCCATGCCCCAGCGCTCGGCGATCTCGGCGCGCAGCCTGCCGGCGACGTCGCTGCCCTCCACCGCGCGCGGCATCTGCTCGCGGCTGAGCCCGGTCGCGGCGAGCAGGTCGTCGCTCCAGTCGCGCTTCGCCACGTCGAGCCACAACGTGCCGGCGGCGTCGGACACGTCGCTCGCTTTCTCGCCGGTCATGCGCAGCCGGACATGGTCCTTGGGCAGCAGCACGGTGCGGATCGCGGCGAAGACCTCGGGCTCGTGGTGCGCGACCCAGAGAAGCTTGGGCGCGGTGAATCCGGGCATGGCGAGGTTGGCGGCGACCTGGTGCAGCTCGGGCGCCTTGGCCTCCAGCTCGGCGCACTCCGCGAAGGAGCGCCCGTCGTTCCACAGGATCGCGGGGCGCAGCGGGCGGTCGTCGGCGCCGAGGAGCGTCGCACCGTGCATCTGGCCGGCGAGCCCGATGCCGCGCACCGAGCGGCGCACGTCCGTCGGAAGCGCGCGCACCGCTGCCTCGGTCGCCTGCCACCATGCCTCGGGGTCCTGCTCGGACCAGAGCGGGTGCGGGCGCTGCACCGTGAGCGCGGCGGTGCCCTGCGCGACGATCGCGCCCGCGGGGTCGATGACGACCGCCTTCACGCCCGAGGTGCCGATGTCGATGCCGAGGAACATAGTGACTTAGCCTTCGGATGCGGTGGTCGTGCCCCGGCGGAGGCCGGGGCCCAGGTGGGAAGGCGGCTGCAAGTCGGCTCGCACGTCCCGTAACAGGGCCCCGGCCTCCGCCGGGGAACAGCTTGGCCGTACTGCCGCCCGCCTCACTTCACGAACGGGTCGATCGTCGGGATCGTGCCGTCCGGGTTGAACGTGAGCTCGGTCATCTTGACGTTGCGGAGGTGGTTCTTCCCCGACAGCTGGGTGTCGGCATAGAACAGCCACCATCTGCCCTTCCACTCGACGATCGAGTGGTGCGTGGTCCAGCCCTGCACCGGCTTGAGGATGTGCCCCTTGTAGGTGAACGGGCCGTACGGCGTCTTGCCGATCGCGTAGTTGAGGAAGTGCGTGTCGCCGGTCGAGTAGGTGTAATAATATTGCCCGCCGCGCTTGAAGACCCAGGAGGCCTCGAAGAAACGCTTCTCATGGTCGCCGCCGAGCACAGGCTTGCCCTTCTCGTCGAGGATCACCGCATCGCGCGGGGTCTCGGCGAAGCTCTTCATGTCGGCGTCGAGCTTGGCGACCTTGCCGGTGAGCGCGGGCTGGTCGTCCTGCTTGAGGTCGGTGTCGCTGCCGTTGGGATCGTACTTGCCGTCCTTCCAGCGCTGCAGCTGGCCGCCCCAGATGCCGCCGAAATACATGTACGACGTGCCGTCGGCGTCGGTGAACACCGCCGGGTCCATCGAATAGCTGCCCTTGATCGCCTCGGGCTCGGCCTTGAACGGGCCCATCGGGTTGTTCGAGGTGGCGACGCCGATGCGGAACGCGCCCAGCCCGTTGCGGTCCTTGGTGCGGTCGCGCGCGGGGAAATAGAGGTAATAGGTGCCGTTCTTGAAGGCGGCGTCGGGTGCCCACATCTGCTGCGACGCCCAGGGCACGTCCTTCACGTCGAGCGCGACCGGGCCGACCGTGACCTTGCCGCCGGGCTCGTCGAGCCGCAGCACGCGATAGTCGCGCATGGCATATTGGTTGCCGAGATCGTCGTCCTTGGTCTTGGTCGGGATATCGTGGCTGGGATAGACGTACAGCTTGCCGTCGCCCCAGACGTGCGCCGAGGGATCGGCGGTGTAGATGTCGCGCACCAGCGGTTGTGACAGGTACGAGCGACCGTCGGGCGCGCGCTCCTGGTTCCAGCCGGCGGTCTCGGCGGTCGCGTTGTTGCCCGCGGCGGCGGAGGTGCTGTCCTGCGACGAGCAGGCGATCAGCGGCAGCGATGCGAGCGCGGCGAGCAGCAGCGGGCGGGCGGTGGATCGGGATGGGCGCATTCGGGCGTTCTCCTCTCGGTTCGCAGCGGATCTACGCCCGCGTCAGCGATAGAGTTAGCGCTACCATGCGACGTGCGCAACAGCTTTGATCGTGTGATCGCGTGACGTTAGGTCAGGCGCGGGACGTCGCACTCGCCGTACGCAGCGCGGCGCCGAGCAGCAGCACGATCCAGCCCAGCGCCAGCAGGTATGACATTCCGGCGAACAGCAGCAGCGGCAGGTAGCCGAGCCCCGCCGCCAACACGACGCCCGCCGCCTTTGAGATCACCACGCCACCGACATTGCCGCTGAACGAGCCGAAGGCGGTGACCCGCCCGACCTTATGCTGCGGCACGATGTCGGCGATCAGCGCGAACAGGTTGGTGGAGAAGGCCTGATGCCCCGCCAGTGCGAGCGCCATCAGCGCCACCGCGGCGGGATAGCTCGAGGTCGCCAGCGCGAGCGGCACGGGCAGTACGCACAGCGCCGCCGCCAGCATCACGCCGCGGCGCACCGCCCAGGCGCGATGCCCGAGCGCGAGCAAACGAGTCGCGACTCCGCCGCCGAGCAGCGAGCCGAGCGCGGCGCCGCCATAGGCCAGCGCCAGCGGGACGCCGAGCTCGACCCCGCTCAGCCCGAAGCGGCGGTGGAAGAAGTCGGGCAGCCAGAACAGCAGCAGCCACCAGGTTGCGTCTGACAGCAGCTTGGCGCCGGCGACTGCCCAGGTGCGCCGCTCGCGCAGGATCGGGCCATAATCGACCGGCGCAGATGCGCCCGGGGCCGCGACGGGCGAGTCCAGCCGCAGCCCGCGCGTGGCGACCAACCAGGCCAGCACCCAGCCGAGCCCGATCACCCCGGCCGCGGCGAAGGTGCCGCGCCAGCCTAGCAGCAGCGCCGCGGCGGGGATGGCGAGCGGCGCGAGGATCGCGCCGAGGCTGCTCGCCGCGTTGCTGACGCCGAAGCCGGCCGAGCGCCACGCCGGCGGCAGCACCGCGGCGACGGTCTTGGTCGCGGTAGGCGTGCCCATCGCCTCGGTCGCGCCGAGCGTGACGCGGACCAGCACGAACTCGACCGTGGTGCGCGCCCAGCCGTGGAGCAGCGCGGCGACGCTCCACGCCGCGACGCCGACCGGGTTGGCCCATTTCACCCCGAGCCGGTCGGCGATCCAGCCGGTGACGAGGAAGCCACCCGCCGCGCCGGCCTGGAACCAGGCGGCGAGCGTGCCGTAATCGTCGTCGCTCCAGTTGAGGTCCGCGGCGATCTGCGGCTTGAGCACCGCGATGATCTGGCGGTCGACCAGGTTGAGCACGCCCGCGGTGATGACCAGCGCGAAGAGCAATGCGCGACGGGCGGAGTGGAGATCGGCGAGGGTACGGGTCAAGTCGAAGGAGTCCGCTGACCCGCCGCCCGCTCCGTCATCCCGGACCTGTTCCGGGGTCCACTCATCCGCCCCTGCCGCGAGCGCAGGTAAAGCGGCTCAGTGGACCCCGGAACAAGTCCGGGATGACGGGGGAAGGGATGAGGGTCGAGAAATGACGCGCGCCTCGGCCCGGTCATCTCGCGAACGCCCCGCCGCACCGCGCTCACCGCGCCAGCGGCGCGTGGTCGAGCCGCGGCAACACGTGGCGCGCGAACAGGTCGGCCTCGGCGGCGTGCGGATAGCCCGAGAGGATGAAGGCGTCGATGCCCTCGGCGCGATAGGCCTCGAGCTTGGCGAGCACCTGGTCGGGGTCGCCGACGATCGCGGCGCCACAGCCCGAGCGCGCGCGGCCGATGCCGGTCCACAGATTGGCCTCGGCATAGCCGTCGTCGCTGCCCTCGCGCAGCTCGGCCTGCCGCCGCACGCCGGCCGACTGCGAGTCGAGCGAACGCGCGCGGATCGCGGCGCCGGTGGCGTCGTCGAGCCGTGACAGCAGCCGGTCCGCGGCGTCGCGCGCCTCGGCTTCGCTCTCGCGCACCACGACATGGACGCGATAGCCGAAGCGCAGCGTCCGCCCCTTCGCCGCGGCGCGCGCCCGCAGATCGGCGATGATGCCGCGCACGCCCTCGATCGTGTCGGGCCACATCAGATAGACGTCGGCCTGCTCGGCCGCGGCGTCGCGCGCCGCCTCGGACAGGCCGCCGAAATAGAGCAAAGGGCAGCGCCCCAGCGTGGTGGTGACGCCGGGCGGATCGAGCTGGAGCTGCCAGAACTCGCCCTGATGGTCGAGCGACTTGCCGTCGAGCAGCGTGCGCAGGATCTGCATCGCCTCGACGGTGCGGCGATAGCGCGGCGCGCTCTCCAGCGTCTCGCCGGGCAGGTCGCTCGAGATGATGTTGACGGTCAGCCGGCCGCCCAGCATCCGGTCGATCGTCGCGATCTGGCGCGCGAGCTGCGGCGGCCAGCTCTCGCCGACGCGCACCGCCATCAGCAGCCACAGGCGACGCAGCAGCGGCGCGATGGCCGCGGCGAAGGCTGTGGTGTCGATCCCGAGCGTGTAGCCCGAGGGCAGCAGGATATTGTCGAAGCCGCCGCTCTCCGCCTGGAGCGCGATGTCGCGGCAATGTTCCCAGGACGAGCGCAGCCGCTCGTCGGGAACGCCGAGGAACTCATAATCGTCGTCGCACAGCGCCGAGAACCAGCTCACCTCGCACGGCGCGCGCGTCATGGCAGTTTCTCCCCGGTGCCGGCCTCGAGCACGGCGTACCAGCGCGCGCGCGTCCACTCGACCTTGTAGGCGTCCGCGGCGGCGCGCAGCCGCGCCGGGTTCTGCGAGCCGATGATCGGGATCACCCGCGCGGGATGCGCCATCACCCAGGACAGCGCCGCGGTGGCCGCGTCGACCCCGAACGCGGCGCCCTGCTCGGCCAGCAGCCGCCCCGCCGGGTGCGACGGGTCGGCCAGCCGCCCGCCGCCGAGCGGTGACCAGGCGAGCACCGCGAGGTCGAGCCGCATCGCCTGGTCGAGCACGCCGTCGAACAATGGCGCGGCGCGCAGCGGCGAGAACTCGGGCTGCGTGCTCGCCAGCGGCAGCGCGAGGAAGGACTGGAGCGCCTCCAGCTCATGCACCGAATGGTTGGACACACCGAGCGCGCGCACCTTGCCGCTCTCCACCATCCGGGTCAGGGCGGCGGCGACCTCCTGCGGGTGGGTGAGGAAGTCGCGGCGGTGGACCTGATAGAGGTCGATCACCTCGACGCCGAGGCGGCGCAATGAGTCGTCGAGCGCGTCGGCGAGATAGTCGGCGCCCGAATTGTACGGGATGCCGGGCCGGATGCCGCCTTTGGTCGCGATCACCATGGGGTCGCGCAGCGCGCGCTCCTCGGCGAGCGCGCGGCCGAACAGTTCCTCGGCCGAGCCGAAGCCCGCCGGCACGTCGGCACCGTAGATATCGGCGGTGTCGAACAGCGTGATCCCGGCCTCGAGCGCGGCGTCGATCAGCGCGCGCACCGGCCCGGTGTCGTCGCCGGCGAGACGCCACATGCCCCAGGCGAGCGGTGAGACGGTCAGCCCGCTCTTGCCGAGCGGGCGCGGTTGGTTCGATAGGCGCAGCGTCGTCATCCGCGGCGGCATGGCACAGGGTTGGACGTGATGGTAGCCGAGATCAGGTACGGATTGGTCGGCACGGGCATGATGGGGGTCGAGCACCTCCGCAACATCGCGCTGGTGCCCGGCGCGCGCGTCGTCGCCCTCGCCGATCCGGTGCCGACCTCGCTCGGCTGGGCGCGCGACGCGCTCGACGACGCCGCGGTGGGCGCGACCGCGTATGATTCGGCCGGGGCCCTGGCGCGCGACGCCGAGGTCGATGCGATCGTGATCGCCTCGCCCAACCACACCCACCGCGCCGTGCTGGACCCGCTGTTCGCCACCGACGCCGCGATCCTGTGCGAGAAGCCGCTCGCCACCACGCTCGACGACGCGCGCTGGATCGTCGATCGGGCCGCGGCGCGTGCGGCACCGTTCTGGACCGGCATGGAATATCGCTTCATGCCGCCCGCCGCCGCCTTCATCGCGCAGGTGCACGCCGGGCGGGTCGGCGCGCTGCGCATGCTGTCGATCCGCGAGCACCGCTTTCCCTTCCTCGGGAAGGTCGGCGACTGGAACCGCTTCGCGCGCAACACCGGCGGCACGATGGTGGAGAAATGCTGCCATTTCTTCGACCTGATGCGCGTCATCACCGGCGCCGAGCCGGTGCGGGTCCACTGCTCGGGCGCGATGGACGTCAACCATCTCGACGAGCGCTACCGCGGCGAGCGGCCCGACATCATCGACAACAGCTTCACCACGGTCGATTTCAGCAACGGCGTCCGCGCGATGCTCGACCTGTGCATGTTCGCCGACGGCGCCGAGCACCAGGAGGAGATGAGCGCCACCGGCGACGCCGCGCGGCTCGACGTACTGATCCCGCCGGGCGAGCTGGTCTTCTCGCCGCGCACCGGCTTCGGCAACCCCAAGCGAGTGGAGCGCGCCACCGTGGCGATCGACCCGGTCGCGCACGCCGCCGGCAGCCACGAGGGCGCGACCTATTACCAGCATCTCGCCTTCGCCGCCGCGGTGCGCGGCGAGGCGCCGGTGCAGGTGAGTGCGGAGGACGGGCTGCGCGCGGTCGCGATCGGGGTCGCCGCCGAGATCAGCGCGCGCGAGCACCGCGTCGTCGAGATGAGGGAGCTGGGGTTGTGAGCCTCGTCCAGCCTGGCGACCACGTCGCGATCGTCGGCGGCGGCTTCTCGGGCACGCTGCTGGCGATCAACCTCGTCCGCCACGACGGCCCCCGCGCCACGCTGATCGAGCGCCGTCCCGCCCAGGTCGCGCGCGGCGTCGCCTACAGCGCGGCGCACGACGAGCATCTGCTCAACGTCCGCGCCGGCAACATGAGCGCGCTGCCCGACGATCCCGACCATTTCGTCCGCTGGCTGGAGGGCGAGGGGCTGGGCGAGCGCACCACCTTCGTGCCGCGCAAGATCTACGGCCGCTATCTCCGCGCGATGCTCGAGGAGGCCGCCGCGGCCAACCCCGAGCGGCTGACGCTGGTGACGGGCGAGGTCTGCGCGCTCGACTGCGACCCGCGCGGCTTCACACTGACACTGGCCGAGGGCGGGCGCGTGGCGGCCGATGTCGCGGTGCTCGCGCTTGGCAACCTCCCGCCGCACGGCCCGCCCGGGCTCGACCCCGCGACGCTGCCGGACGGCTGCTACCGCGCGGATCCCTGGGCGGGCGACATCGCCGAAGGGCTGTCTGATGACGACGAGGTGGTGCTGGTCGGCACCGGACTCACCGCGATCGACGCCGCACTGCTGCTCGATGCGGCAGGGTTCCGCGGCCGCATCCTCGCACTGTCACGCCGCGGCCTGGTGCCGCGCCGCCACGCCGACGGCGCGCCGCGACCGGGGCTGAGCGAGCGGCCCGCGGCGACGCTCTCGGCGCTAGTGCGCGCGGTGCGCGACCGCGCCGAGGCGATCGGCTGGCGCGCCGCGGTCGACGAGCTGCGCCCGGTCACCCAGATGATGTGGGGCAGCGCCGACGCGGCGACGCGCGCGCGCTTCCTCCGCCACCTGCGGCCCTATTGGGACGTGCATCGCCACCGGCTCGCGCCCGCGGTGGCGGGTCGGATCGACGCGCTGGTGGAGGCGGGGCGGCTGCGCTTCGCCGCGGGCAGGCTGGTCGGGGCGGAGGCGGACGGCACCCAGGCGCTGCTGCGCTGGCGCGCGCGCGGCGGCGAGGCGGTGACGACGACGCGCGCGGCGCGCATCGTCAACTGCACCGGCCCGCAGGGCGACCTGCTGCGCTCGCGCGAGCCGCTGATCCGCCAGCTGCTCGCCGCGGGGATGATCCGACCCGACGAGCTGCGGATCGGCCTCGACGTCGACCGCCAGTCGCGCGTCGCCGCCGCCGATGGCGGAATCAGCGACCGGCTCTACTGCATCGGACCGATGACCCGCGGCGAGCTGTGGGAGGTGGTGGCGGTGCCCGACATCCGCCAGCAGAACTGGACGCTCGCGCGCCGCCTCGCCAACGCTCAATGGGTCGGCGGCGAGGGCCTGTGAGTAGCCGTGCTCCTGCATAGGCAGGAGCCTGGAGCGCTCAACGCGGCGTTCAGCGCATCAGGGTTGTCACGTCCGCGGCAGCGCGCGAGCGTCCGGATTGGCGCGTCATAACAATGCAGCGCGGGTCACCGGCGCATTGTGCGGCGCGGCGCGATCCCGTACGGTCGGCGTTCGCCACCGGAAGACCGACTCATGACCGCGCACGCGCACGAATATCCCGTTCATGTCGCGGACGAGGACATCGATTTCATGGGCCACGTCAACAACGCGGTCTACCTCAAGTGGGTCCAGGCCGCGGTGATGGACTATTGGGAGCGGGTCGCGCCGCCCGAGGCGGTGGCGCAGCACCTCTGGGTCGCGCTCAAGCATGAGATCACCTACCGGCGCCCCACCTTCCTCGAGGACGGCATCGTCGCCGAGGTGATCGCGGAGAAGGCGCAGGGCGCACGCACCTTCTTCAGCACGATGTTCAAGCGCGGCGAGGAGATCGTCGCCGAGGTGAGCAGCGTGTGGTGCTGCCTCGACGCCGCGACGCAGCGCCCGGCGCGGCTCGCCAAGGACGTGATCGCGCGCTTCGTCGCCGAGCCCGGCACCGCGCGCGGTTGACGCCGCCGCCCCCAGCCCCGACACACGGCGGGACAACGGGGTAGGGGAGAGCGATGGGCAGGCTGCTGGCATTCGGCGAGGTGATGCTGCGGCTGTCGCCGCCGGGGCGCGAGCTGCTGCTCCAGTCGCCGCGGCTCGATGTCTGGGTCGCGGGCGCCGAGGCCAATGTCGTCACCCAGCTCGCCTGCCTGGGCCACGACGTCGCCTTCGCCAGCCGCGTGCCCGACAATGATCTCGGCCGCGCCGCGCTGCGCACGCTGCGCGCGCACGGCGTCGACGTCTCGCCTGTCGCGCTCGGCGGCGAGCGCATCGGGCTCTATTTTGCTACCACCGGCGCGGGCCTGCGCGCGACCGAGGTGGTGTACGACCGCGCTCACTCCGCCTTCGCCGAGGCACCGGCCGAGTCCTGGGACTGGGACCGGCTGCTCGACGGCGTCGACCGGCTGCATCTCTCCGGCATCACCCCAGCGCTCGGGCCCATACCGGCGCGCAGCGCGGTGGCCGCGGCCGAGGCAGCGGCGGCGCGCGGCATCGCGGTGTCGTTCGACGGAAATTGGCGCGGCAAGCTGTGGGCGCGCTGGAACGGCGACCCGCGCGCGATCCTCGGCGACATCGTCCGCCACGCTGACCTGATGTTCGGCAACCACCGCGACGTCGCGCTGCTGCTCGGCCGCGACGATCTCGCCGGCGACCCGCGCCGTGCCGCGGAGGCCGCCTTCGACGCCTTCCCTACGCTGCGGACGATCGCCTCCACCGCGCGGCACGTCGAGCACGTCGACCTCAACCGACTGTCCGCGCGCATCGACACGCGCGAGGGGGCGGTCGAGAGCGAGGAGGTGGTGCTCGCCGGCATCGTCGACCGTATCGGTGGCGGCGACGCCTTCGCCGCCGGGGTGCTCCACGCGCTACGTCGGGGTGAGAATGCCGAAGCGGCGGCGCGGAGCGGGCTGGCGCTCGCGGCGCTCAAACACTCGCTGCCGGGCGACGCGGGGCTGTTCCGCCAGGCCGACCTCGACGCCTTCCTGGGCGGCGAGCTCGACGTACGGCGCTAGGCGCCTGACGGGACGGCGCCGGGCTCCTGCACACGCAGGAGCCGAGTGTTCCTCACGCCGACGCCCGCGGCTCCGGGCTTCCGCGTGCGCAGGCGCACGGCTCGAGCGGCTCGGCGAGCGTCCGCTACCGTCGCCCGATCAGTGCCTCAGCGCGCGCGACCTCGTGCGCGGCGACCTGATGGGTGACGCGAAGGAACAGTCGCTGCGCCTGCTGCCATGCGCCGCGATCGTCCGCGACGCTGCGCACGCGCCGGCCGGCGACGAGCTGGCTGCCCCAGGCGTCGAGCGTCGAGCGGATCGCCGCCTCGTCATGCTGCGGCTGGATCACCACCGAGGGGAAGGGCAGCGGCGTGCCCGGCGAGGCGAACAGGCCGGGGTCGCCGTCGGCGCCGATCTCCTCACCGCGCGGGGCGAACAGCAGCGCGCCCGCGATCCGCGACACATAGTCGGCGGGCGAGAGCCGCCCCCACCAGGCGCTAGCGGCGCAGCCCAGTCCGTCCGCGATCAGCAGCACCGGACGCTGCGTCGCGCACACCGCCTGGTCGACCTTTGCCGCCCAGATCTTGCGATCGGCACGCGATCGTACCGTGAGGGGCAGCGCGCGCGGATCGTCGGCGGGCCAGCCGAACATCGTCTTCCAGGTCGGCACCGGACGCGCCGAATCGTTGATCGCGAGCACGGCGAACGGGCCCGAGTCGGCGATGGCGAACATGATCGTCTCCCACGGCATCGGTATCGACAGGCTAGGCTAGCCGATCGCGGGAGCGAGTCCAGATGCACTTGGCATCGCAGCAGTTCTTCTATCATCGCCGCGTGGCGGCACGACAAGCTTGAGCCCGCATTGACGTTGACGTAAGCGGCATCCAACGAACTCGGACTCGAGAGGAATGAGATGAGCAACGTCGTGATCGCCGGCTACGCCCGGTCGCCCTTCCAGCTCGCGGGCAAGGGCGAGCTGGCGCGGGTCCGCCCCGACGACCTCGCCGCGCAGGTGATCCGCGGGCTGCTGGAGAAGACGAAGGTCGATCCCGCCGCGATCGAGGACATCATCCTGGGCTGCGCCTTCCCTGAGGGCGAACAGGGGCTCAACGTCGCGCGGCTGGTCGGTTTGCTCGCCGACCTGCCGCTGTCGGTCGGCGGCATGACGGTGAACCGCTTCTGCGGCTCGTCGATGAGCGCGATCCATATCGCCATGGGGCAGATCCAGATCGGCGCGGGCGAGGCGTTCATCTGCGCCGGGCTCGAGTCGATGAGCCGCATTCCGATGGGCGGCTACAATCCGCTGCCCAGCCCCGAACTCGCCGCCAAGAGCCCGGGCGCGTACATAGGGATGGGCCAGACCGCCGAGAATGTCGCGCAGCAGTATCAGATCACGCGAGCCGAGCAGGAGGCCTTCGCAGTAAAGAGCCAGCAGAAGGCCGCCACAGCGCGCGCCGAGGGCCGGCTCGCCGAGGAAATCGTGCCGATCCGCACCAAGAAGGGGGAGGTGACGCAGGACGGCATCATCCGCCCGGAGACTACCGCCGAGGTGCTGGCCGGGCTCAAGCCCGCGTTCAGCGCGGACGGCTCGGTGACCGCGGGGACGTCCTCGCCGCTCACCGACGGCGCCAGCGCGGTGCTGGTCACTTCGGAGGCGTTCGCGGCGAAGCACGGGCTCAAGGTGCTGGCGCGGATCGTGTCGGTCGGCGTGGCGGGCTGCGCGCCCGAGACGATGGGGCTGGGGCCGATCGGCGCCTCGAAGAAGGCGCTGGAGCGCGCCGGGATCGCCGCGGGCGACCTCGACGTGGTCGAGATCAACGAGGCCTTCGCCAGCCAGGCGATCGCCTGCATCCGCGACCTGGGTCTCAAGGAGGAGACGATCAACCTCGACGGCGGCGCGATCGCGATCGGCCACCCGCTCGGCGCCACCGGCGCGCGCATCGTCGGCAAGGCGGCGGCTTTGCTCGAGCGCGAGGGCGGCCGCTTCGCGCTGGCGACGCAGTGTATCGGTGGCGGGCAGGGTATCGCCACGGTGCTGGAGCGGGTGTGACATGAGCGAGGCTGTGAAGAAGGTCTGCGTCATCGGCGCGGGCGTGATGGGCGCGGGCATCGCCGCGCAGGTCGCCAACGCCGGCGTGCCGGTGCTGCTGCTCGACATCGTGCCCAAGGACGCGACCGACCGCGACGCGGTGGCCAAGGGCGCGGTAGCGAAGATGCTCAAGACCGAGCCCGCGCCGTTCATGTCGACCGCCGCGGCGCGGCTGGTCGAGATCGGCAACATCGACGACCATCTCGACCGGGTCGCCGAGTGCGACTGGATCGTCGAGGCGATCGTCGAGCGGCTCGACATCAAGCAGGCGCTCTACGCGCGACTCGAGAGGCTCAAGCGGCCCGGGACAGCGGTCAGCTCGAACACCTCGACGATCCCGCTCGGCCATCTCGTCGCGGGCCGGTCCGAACAGTTCCAGCGCGACTTCCTGATCACCCACTTCTTCAACCCGCCGCGCTACATGCGGCTGATCGAGATCGTCCGCGGCGAGCAGACGGACGCCGCGGTGGCGGAGAAGGTCGAGGTCTTCGTCGATCGCTTCATGGGCAAGCGCATCGTCCGCGCCAAGGACACGCCGGGCTTCATCGCCAACCGTATCGGCACCTATTGGCTCGCGGTCGCGGTCAACGCCGCGCTCGACCAGGGGCTGACGGTCGAGGAGGCGGACCAGATCGGCGGGCGGCCGATGGGCGTGCCCAAGACCGGCATCTTCGGGCTGATCGATCTCGTCGGGATCGACCTGATGCCGCTGCTGTCGAAGAGCCTGTCCGCGACGCTGCCCGCGGGCGACCCTTATTTCGCGACGGTGCGCGCGCTGCCGCTGGTCGATCGCATGATCGCGGAGGGCTATACCGGCCGCAAGGGCAAGGGCGGCTTCTACCGGCTCGACAAGCGCCCCGACGGCAGCCGTGCCAAGCTGGCGATCGATCTCGTCGGCGGCGACTATCGCCCCGAGCAGAAGCCGGTCGCGCTGCCGCCCGCGGCGGAGAAGGACCTCGCCGCGCTGGCGACGGTGCCGGGCAAGGTCGGCGTTTATGCCTGGACGATCCTCGGCCAGGTGCTGAGCTACGCCGCGATGCTGGTCGGTGAGGCGGCGGACGACGTGGTCGCGATCGATGACGCGATGAAGCTCGGCTACAATTGGAAGTTCGGGCCGTTCGAGCTGATCGATCGGCTCGGGCCGGGCAGGTTGGCCGAGCGGCTGCGCGCCGATGGCCGCGCCGTGCCCGCGATCCTCGACGTCGCGGGCGAGCGGCCGTTCTATCGCGTCGAGGGAGGGGTGCGGCAGTATCTCGGCGGCGACGGCGCGTACCACGACGTACCGCGCGCCGAGGGCGTGCTGCTGCTCGAGGACGTCAAGCGCCGCTCGGCGCCGGTCGCGACCAGTGCCTCGGCGTCGCTGTGGGACGTCGGCGACGGCGTGCTCTGCCTCGAGTTCACCGCGAAGATGAACGCACTCGACGGCGAGGTCGCCGCGCTGATCGAACAGGCGGTGGCGCTGGTGCCGGGGCGCTACAAGGCGCTGGTGATCTACAACGAGGGCAGCAATTTCTCGGCGGGCGCCAATCTCGGCTTGGCCTTGTTCGCGGTGAAGGCGGGTGCCTGGGCCGAGGTGGAGAAGCTCGTTGCCGCCGGGCAGCGCGCGTTCAAGGCGCTGAAATACGCGCCCTTCCCGGTGGTGAGCGCGCCCTCGGGGCTGGCGCTGGGCGGTGGCTGCGAGGTGCTGCTCCACTCCGACGCGGTGCAGGCGCATGCCGAGAGCTATGTCGGGCTGGTCGAGTGCGGCGTCGGGCTGGTGCCCGGCTGGGGCGGGCACGGCGAGCTGCTCGACCGGCTCGCCAAGCTGCCGACGATGCCCAGGGGGCCGATGCCCGCGGTGATGAAGGCGTTCGAGCTGATCTCGACCGCGCAGGTCTCCAAGTCCGCGGCGCAGGCCAAGGAGATGGGCTTCCTGCGCGCGAGCGACGGCGTGACGATGAACCGCGACCGGCTGCTCGCCGACGCCAAGGCGCGCGCGCTGGCGCTGGTCGACGGCTACCGGCCGCCCGAGCCGCCGGTCTATCGCCTTCCCGGCGAGAGCGGGCGGGTGGGCATCGCGGGTGCGGTCGCCGACTTTCACCGCAAGGGCGTCGCGACCGACTATGACGTGGTGGTCGCGGGCCGGCTCGCCGAGGTGCTGACCGGGGGCGAGGCCGACCTGGTCGATGTGGTGAGCGAGGAGCAGCTGCTGGCGCTCGAGCGCGCGGCGTTCCTGGAGAGTGCGCGCGACGAGCGCACGCACGCTCGGGTCGAGTCGATGCTGATGACGGGCAAGCCGCTGCGGAATTAGGCTTGAGCGACGTGCCGCCTGGCCCCGGGTTCCTGCGTGCGCAGGAACACGGCGGTCGTGGAAGTTCGGCGGCTCCACCACACACTTTCCTTCACCGCGCATTCAGCCGCGCTGGTCGCAGGCAGATCACAGAAACGTCACAATGAGAGGTTCGCCCATGTCCCCGTCGAAGAAGCTCGCGCTCTCGCTCACCGCCGCTGCCGGCGCGCTGGCGAGCACCGGCGCCGCGTACGCCCAGGCCTTCTACCTGCAGGAGCAGGCGGCGCGCGCCGCGGGCCGCGCCTTCTCGGGCGAGGCGGCGGACACTGGCGCGGCGTCGCTATGGTGGAACCCGGCGGCGATCGGCGGGCAGGAGCGCGCCGAGGCCACCGTCAGCGCCTCGGTGATCCTCCCGAAGGGCAAGGTGACCAACAGCAATACGCTGATCCGTCGCCCCGGCGGCACCTTCGCGCCCGTAGGCGGCGACAGCATTTCGGAGGACCCGATCAACAACGGCGTGCTGCCCTCGGGCGCGGTCGCGGTGCCGCTGACCGACCGGATCGCGGTGGGCCTCGCGGTAACCTCGCCCTACAGCTTCACCACCGACTACAGCGGCGATAGCTGGGCGCGCTACAGCGCCGACCGCACCTACCTGCGCACCTTCGACATCCAGCCCTCGGTCGGCGTCGCGGTGACCGACTGGCTGCGCGTCGGCGGCGCGGCCAACGTCGAGCATGCCGAGGCGAGCCTCACCAACGCGCTGCCCAACTTGTCCGCCGCGCTGCCCGACGGCAGCCAGAAGCTCGCCGGCGGGGGCTGGGACGTGGGCTGGAGCGCCGGCTTCCAGATGCACAACGACTGGGCGACCGTCGGCGTCAGCTACAAGTCGTCGATCAAGCACAACCTCAAGGGTGACCTGACCGTCAGCGGCCTGCTCGGCCCGCTCGCGGCGAACAACCGCGCGATCAACGGCGTCGACGCGAGCTTCTCCACGCCCGCGCAAGTGATCGTCGGCGGGCGCTTCCGCGTTACCCCAGCGCTGACGCTCAACGCGCAGACGATCCGCTACACCTGGGAGAAGTTCGACGCGATCCGGCTCGGGGCGCCGGTCAATGCCGCGCTGCCGGAGAATTATCGGAGCACGTGGAGCTACGCCGGCGGCGTCGACTATGCCGTGTCGCCGCGGCTGACGCTGCGCGGCGGCGTGCAGCGCGCGCTGACGCCGACGCGCGACGGCGAGCGCGACGCGCGCGTCCCCGATGCGAACCGCTGGAACTACGCGCTGGGCGCCTCCTTCGACGTGACGCCGAGCTTCTCGCTCGACCTCGCGGGCAATTACGTCGACTTCGCTGACACGACGATAGACCGCACCACCGCGGCCTATGCCGGCACGGCGGCGCAGACGCCGGTGCTGGTCAACGGCACGTTGACCGACGCGCGCGCGCTGGTGTTCTCGGCGGGCGGGCGCGTGCGGTTCTGAGGGAGAAGGGGAGACGCGGCCGTCATGCGACCGCTGCCCCCGCCTTCCTTCGTCATCCCTGCGGAGGCAGGGGTCCAGATACGCGATCCTTGCGCCTCTAGCGTTGAAATCAGCGTATCTGGATTTCCGCCTTCGCGGGAATGACGGTTGTGGGGCAGAGGTAGACGGAAGGGTCCGGCGGCAGGCGCGCCACTCGCAGGACGAGCTGTCGCACCGCCGGACCCCCTCACTCCTGCGCCAGCTCCCGCAGCAGCGCTCCAGCGCGTTCTAGCCGCGCATCTGGGGCATCGATCCGCTCGCGCAGCAACAGCCGGCGCTCCTTCGCCTCCAGCCCGTGCGCGGCGGCGTCGACCTGCACATCCGGCCGCGGCGTCAGAGCGATCGCCGCCGGTCCCGCGGCCACCGCCGCGATACCCGCCGCGCGTGCGTCGACGCGCAGCCGCGCCACCGCCAGCAACGCCCGCGCCTCGTCCGGCATCGCGCCGAAACGATCCTCCAACTCTTCCTCCAGCGCGTCGAGCGCCTCGCCCCCGTCGATCCGCGCCAACCGGGCGTAGAGCGTCACGCGTATCTCCTCGTCGCGGATCCAGCTCTCGGGCAGGCGACCGCCCACCTCAAGCTGCAGTTCGGGCGTCCAGCGCTCCACCTCCTCGCCGCGCGCACGGCGCAGCGCGCCCTCGAGCAGTTGCTGGTAGAGGTCGATCCCGATCAGCTTCATGTGACCTGCCTGGGTGTCGCCTAGCAGGTCGCCCGCCCCGCGCATGTCGAGATCGCGCGCGCTGATCGCAAATCCCGCGCCGAGCCGGTCGAATGCCTCCAGCGTGCGCAGCCGCTTCAGGGTGCGCGGCGCGATCTCATGCTCGGGATCGGTGACCAGCATGACGTGCCCACGCCGTGCCCCGCGCCCGACCCGCCCGCGCAGCTGGTGCAGCTGCGACAGGCCGAAGCGGTCGGCGCGCCAGATCACCATCGTGTTGGCGCGCGGCACGTCCAGCCCCGCCTCGATGATGTTGGTGGCGAGCAGCACGTCGCCGTCGCCGCCGGCGAAGCGTACCATCGCCTCGTCGATCTCGGCCGCGGGCATCTTGCCGTGTGCCTGCACCAGCGACAGTTCCGGGACGAGCCGCGCCAGCTTGTCGGCGATCCCCGCCATGTCCTCGATCCGCGGCACCACCACGAAGCTCTGCCCGCCGCGCGCGCGCTCGCGCAGCAGCGCCGCGCGCAACATCTCGGGATCGAAGTCGGCCACCGCGGTGCCAATCGGCTGGCGTCGCGCCGGCGGGGTGGCGATGATCGAGAGCTGCTGCAACCCGACCAATGCGCTCTGCAGCGTGCGCGGGATCGGTGTCGCGCTCAGCGTCAGCACGTGGCCGGCGGAGAGCGAGCGCAGCTTTTCCTTGTCGGCGGCGCCGAAACGCTGCTCCTCGTCGATCACCACGAGTGCGAGGTCGTGATAGTCGACGCCCTTGCCCGCGACCGCGCCGGTGCCGATCACGACCCGGATCGAGCCGTCTGCCAGCCCGGTCTTGACGCGTTTCTTCTCCGCCGCGCTGCTCAGCCGCGACAGGCCCGCCACCTCGATCCCGAGTGGTTCGAAGCGGCGCGCGAAGCTCTCCTGATGCTGACGCGCCAGCACCGTCGTCGGCGCCGCGATCGCGACCTGCTTGCCCGCCAGAGCGGCGATCGCGGCGGCGCGTAGCGCGACCTCGGTCTTGCCATAGCCGACGTCGCCGATGATCAGCCGGTCCATCGGCCTGCCCGAGGCGAGATCGTGGCGCACCGCCTCGATCGCGCGCGCCTGATCGGCGGTCTCGGTGAAGGCGAAGCCGGCGGCGAAACGCTCATAGGCGGCGGCCTCGGGCTCGAGCACCGGCGCCTCGCGCGCGTCGCGCTCGCGCGCGAGCTCGGTGAGCTGGCGCGCGCTCTCGGCGATCGTGGCGTCGATCTCGCCGCGGCGCTTCTGCCAGCTCGACCCGTCGAGCCGGTCGAGCGTCACGGCATCGGCGTCGGCGCCGTAGCGCCAGATGCGGTCCGCCTCGGCGACGGGCACCAGCCGCAAGCCGTCGTCGGCATAGCCCAGCTTGATCGCGTCGCCATCCTCCTCGCCCGGCAGCCGCTCGAGCCCGAGCACGACACCGATGCCATGCTCCTCGTGGACGACGACGTCGCCGACGCGGATCTCGCCGGTCTCGAACAGCGCGAGGTCGGCGGGCGCGGTGGCGAGGCTCTCGCGCTCGGCGCGGCTGCCGAGCAGGTCCGCGGCGGCGACCGCGACGACGCCCTCGCGCCGGAAACCGTGGTCGGCAGGCAGTGCAAGCGCGACGAGCGCGCCCTTGGTCGCCTTCGCGACGTCGGCCCAGGAGTCGACCGTGGCGATCTCGTCCTTGAGCGCCTTGGCGACACGGCGGCGCAGGAAGCGCAGGTCGCGCTCGCTGCCGAGCAGCGCGACACGCTCGCCCTCGTCGCGCGCCGTGCGGGCGAGCTTGGCGAAGGCGCGCAGCGGCGCCTTATGCTCGACGAATCGCGGCGGCGGATCACCGGCGCGGTCGACGCTGGCCTGGTCGCGCGCGGCGAGTGCCGCGTCCCACTCCGCTTGCTCGACCACGTCGACGAGCGAACGGTGCGGCGACCGCTTGGCGGTGTCGGCGGCGAGCGCGAGGAAACGGCGTCGCCGCTCCTCGGCGGCGGGACCGATCACGACCAGCGCGTCGGGGAGATGATCGAGCAGGGTGATGGTCGCGCCGGACGTCTCTGCGGAAGACGCGGTTACCTCCGGCTCCGACACGCGCCCGAGCTCGCGCTCGTCCAGCTCCTCGGTCGTGCGCTGGTCCGCCGGATCGTAGCTGCGCAGGCCGACGACCTTGCCCTCGGCCACCTCGATCCGAAGCGGCTGCGGCGCGTCCGCGGGGAAGACGTCGAGCACCTGGCCGCGCAGCGCCACCTCGCCGGGCTCGTCGACGCGCTCGTCGGCGACATAGCCGATCGCGATCAGCGCTTCGTAGAGCTCCGCGAGATCGAGCACCGCGCCGCGCTTCACCGTCGGCGGCTCGGCCTCGAACGCCGCGGGGGAGGGATAGCCGCGTGCCAGCGCCTCTCCGGTCGTGACGCAGGCGACGCGCGACCGTTTTCCCTTCTTCTTCGTCAGCAGCCGCAGCCGCCGCAACGCCGAGACACGTTGGCCGACGTTGGCGGGTGAGGCGGCGGCCTTCTCGCCCGGCAGCGCGTCGCTGCCCGGGCAGAAGATGACGCAGGCCTCGGGCATCGCCACGGCGAGCGCGTGCGCCAAGGAGAGACCGCGGGCCTCGTCCACGGTGGCGACGAACAGGTCACGCTCGCCCAGCAGCTCGGCCAGTGCGGCGGCGCTCTCGGCGATGCCCAGCTGGGGCGTCGGCAGCGGGTCGGTCAGCGCGGGGAGCGCTGCCGCCTCAGTCTCAGTCATTCGGCTAAACCCCTGAAGTTAGGGGGCGGAACGAGCCTGCGGGGGCGGCGTTCCCTTGCTCTGCGGACGATAGGCGGCGCGAGGTGGTATGATGCTGAGAGCGAGCGTGGCGATGGCGATGGTGGCGCTGCTCGCGGCGGCACCAGCGTCGGCGAAGCGCAAGACGCCGGACGCGGAGCTCGCCGAGCTGCTCAGGGGCCGCACCGCCGAGCCGGCGGTGCGCTGCATCACGCCAACGACCAACGACTCGCAGCGGATCGTCTCGGGCAAGGCGATCGTCTATGGCAATGGCCGTCGGATCTGGGTCAATGTCCCGATCGGCCGGCTCGACACGATGCGCTGGGACGATGTGCTGGTGACGGAGCGCTTCGGCAGTCAATTGTGCCGCAACGACCAGATCCGCATCGTCGACCGTTTCTCCCGTGTGCCCCGGCCTATCCTTCGGCTGGGCGACTTCGTGCCCTATGTGAAGGCGCCCGCGCGGCGGTGAGGGGCCAATTTGCCTACCAGCGTCATCCTGAACTCGTTTTAGGATCCACCGGACGGCATACGCATCGGTCGCGGTGCTAGCGGCCGGGTGAATCCTGAAACAAGTTCAGGATGACGCCCCATCTGGCGTTTCATCAGCGACTTGCCGCCCGCTCACCCCGCCTCGATCACCTGCACGCCACACTCGTGACAGGCGCGCCGTAGCTCCTCAGGCAACGGCTGGTCGGTAACGAGATAGTCCACCATGCCGAGTCGCCCGACCCGCACCGGCGCCGCGCGTCCGACCTTCGAGGCATCGACCACCAGGATCACCTGGCGTGCGTTGCGCGCGATCGTCTGGGTGACCTGCACTTCGTCCGCGGCGAAGTCGAGCAGGCTGCCGTCGGCGTCGATCGCCGAGGCGCCGATCAGCGCGACGTCGACCTTGAAGCTCTCGATGAAACGCATCGCGAGCGCGCCCACCACCGCGCGGTCGCCGCGCCGGACATGCCCGCCGACCACCACCAGATCGATCCCGTCATGTCCGTCGAGCAGGTCGATGACGTTGAGGTTGTTCGAGATCACCAGCAGGTCGCGGTGTGCGACCAGCTGCCCCGCGACCGCCTCGGTGGTGGTGCCGATGTTGATGAAGAGCGAGGCACCGTTCGGGACCAGCGCGGCCGCCGCGGCGCCGATCGCCGCCTTGGCGCCCGTCGCGACGTCGCGACGCTTGGCGTAGGCGAGATTATCGACGCCGGAGGTCACGATCGCGCCGCCGTGCACCCGCGACAGCAGCGCGCGCCGGGCCAGCACGTTGAGGTCGCGCCGGATCGTCTGCGGGGTGACCTCGAAGCGGGCAGCGAGATCGTCGACGGTCACGCGCCGCGCGCCGCGCGCCAGCGCGAGGATGCGGCGGTGACGCTCGGCGGCGGGATCGCCTCCGTCGGGCGCGTCCGCGCTCATGCCGGCGCCGCGGCGCGCGCGAGATAGGCGTCGATCCGCTCGGCGGTGCCCGGCGCGACGTGGAGGCCGAGCTTGCTGCGGCGGTAGAGCACGTCCTCGGCGGTGCGCGCCCACTCGGTCGCGACGAGATAGTCGAGCTCGCGCGCGGTCAGCCCCGCGCCGAAATCCTCGCCAAGGTCGGCCGTGGAGCGAGTGTCGCCGAGCAGCGCGCGTGCCTCGGTCCCATAAGCGCGCGCCAGCCGGCGCAGCAGCGCGCGGTGGTGCGCGGGATAGTCGCGCGCCAGCGAGCCGACGAGCGTCTCGAACGCCTCGGCGGGAAAGTCGCCCCCGGGCAGCGTCGCGCCCGCGGTCCAGGCGCCGCCGGCATGGGGGAAGGTCTCGGCAAGCGCCGCCATCGCATGCTCGGCGAGCTTGCGATAGGTGGTGATCTTGCCGCCGAAGATGCTCAGCATCGGGGCGTTCTCGTTGGCGCCGGCGGTGCCACGATCGAGGTCGAGTACATAGTCGCGCGTCACCGCCGAGGCGCTGGCCGCCTTGTCGTCGTACAGCGGGCGGATCCCGGCATAGCTCCACACGATCTGCTCGCGCGACACCGGCGCGGCGAAATAACGCGCGATCGTCTCGAGCAGATAGTCCGTCTCATGCGGCGCGATCGCGGCGCGACCGGGTGCGCCCTCCCATGGCTCATCGGTGGTCCCGACCAGGGTGAAGTCGCCCTCGTACGGGATGGCGAAGACGATGCGGCGGTCGGGGTTCTGCAGCATGAAGGCGTGATCGCCGGCGTAGAGCCGGGGCACGACGATATGGCTGCCCTTGACCAGCCGCACCCCGCGATCGTCGCGCGCGTGCGGCACGCGCGAGAGGATATCGGCGACCCACGGCCCCGCGGCGTTGACCAGCGCGCGCGCGGTAAGGGTGCGCTCGCCGCGCCCGTCCGCGATCGTCGCGCGCCAGCCGCCCCCCGCGCGCTCGGCGTCGACCAACCGGGTGCGCGTGAGCACCGTCGCGCCGCGGTCGGCGGCGTCGCGCGCGTTGAGCACGACCAGCCGGCTGTCCTCGACCCAGCAGTCGGAATAGACGAAGGCGCGGCCGTGCTGGCGCAGGCCGTCGCCGCGCGGGTCGTTCGCGAGCCGGATCGTCTCGGTGGCGGGCAGGCGCTCGCGCCCGCCGAGATGGTCGTAGAGGAACAGCCCGGCGCGCACCATCCAGGCCGGCCGCGGCGAGTTCGTCTGCGGCAGCACGAAGCGCAGCGGCCAGATGATGTGCGGCGCCATCGCCCACAGCCGCTCGCGCTCGATCAGCGCCTCGCGCACCAGCCGCACCTCGCCATATTCGAGGTAGCGCAGCCCGCCGTGGATCAGCTTGGTCGAGGCCGAGGAGGTGTGCGCGGCGAGATCGTCCTGCTCGACCAGCGTCACGCGCAGGCCGCGACCGGCCGCGTCGCGCGCGATCCCGGCGCCGTTGATCCCGCCGCCGATCACCAGCAGGTCGGTGTCGAAGCCGTCGCGTGTCTCGTTCCCGCTCTGCATGGCGCGATTATGAGCCGCGGTGCCCTGGACTTCAAACGAAGATGTTGACGTTCGTTCGAACCCGGCGGACAAAAGTCGGCGACGGCCACCACGGTCGCGGGGAGAGGGACATGGCGGAGGAAGCGGCGCCGGCGGTCAGCAAGCTGCGCGGCGAGCTGATCTCGGAGATGCTCGCGGTGGCGATCATCATGACGCTAGGCGACTCGGCCGCGGCGATGATCACGCTCTACGATCCCAGCCCCTATGCCACCGCCTATTGGGGCGTCTGTATCGCCTGGGGGCTCGCGGTGACGATCGCGATCTACGTCACCGGCGCGGTCTCGGGCACGCACGCCAACCCGGCGGTCACACTGGCGCTGACGCTGTTCCGCGACTTCCCGCGCCGCAAGGTGCTGCCCTACGTGGTGGCGCAGGTGGTCGGCGCGATGATCGGGGCAGCGCTGGTCTACCAGATGTTCGGCCCGGTGATCGACGCCTATAACGTGAGCCACGCGCTCACCCGCGCGGAGGGCGGCGCGGCGGGCGTCTTCTTCACCGCGCCGGGGCTGCACATCACCGCGGTCCACGCTTTCTGGGACGAGGTGGTGCTCACCGCGATCCTGCTGCTCGGCATCTTCGCCATCACCGACGAGTTCAACACCTCCGCGCCCATGGCCAACGCGAGCGCGCTGATCATCGGCCTGCTGGTGGCGTGCATCGGCGCCTCGGCGGGCTTCCTCGAGGGCTGGCCGATCAATCCCGCGCGCGACTTCGGGCCGCGGCTGTTCTGCTGGCTGCTCGGTTGGGGTCCGTCGGCCTTTCCCGGCCCGGACCATTATTGGTGGGTGCCGATCGCCGGGCCGCTGGTGGGTGGCGTCGTCGGTGCGGGGCTCTATCAGTTCCTGGTCAAGCCGTACCTGCCGCGACGGCGCTGAGGAGAGGGATCATGGCCGAACCGAAGAACCACGTGCTGGCGATCGACCAGGGCACCACCTCCACCCGCGCGATCGTCTTCGACCGCGACGCGCGCCCGGTCGCCACCGCGCAGACCGAGTTCGCGCAGCATTATCCCGAGGGCGGCTGGGTCGAGCACGATCCCGAGGATATCTGGCGCGACACGCTCCAGGTCGCGCGCGACGCGATCGCGCAGAGCGGTGCCGGTGCCAAGGGCGTGGCCGCGATCGGCATCACCAACCAGCGCGAGACCGTGGTGGTATGGGACCGTGCGAGCGGCGCGCCGATCCACCGCGCGATCGTCTGGCAGGACCGCCGGACCGCCAGGCTCTGCGCCGAACTCAAGGCGGCCGGGCACGAACCCGCGGTGCGCGCCAAGACCGGGCTGCTGATCGACCCCTATTTCTCCGCCACCAAGCTCGCCTGGATCCTCGATCACGTCGAGGGCGCGCGGGCGAGGGCGGAGCGCGGCGAGCTGGCGTTCGGCACGATCGACAGCTTCCTGCTGTGGCGGCTGACCGGAGGGCAGGTGCACGCCACCGACGTCACCAACGCCGGCCGCACCCTGCTCTACGACATCCGCGCGCAGCGCTGGGACGAGGAGTTGTGCCGGCTCTTCGACGTGCCCATGGCGCTGCTGCCCGAGGTGCACGACAACAGCCGCGTCTTCGGCCACACTGCCGAGGGCCTGTTCGAGGTCGCGATCCCGATCGCGGGCATCGCGGGCGACCAGCAGGCCGCGCTGATCGGCCAGGCCTGTTTCGACACCGGCATGGCGAAGTCGACCTACGGCACCGGCTGCTTCCTGCTGCTCAACACGGGGGCCGAGGCGATCGAGTCGGAGCACCGGCTGCTGACCACGCCGGCCTATCGGCTCGACGGCACGATGACCTATGCGCTGGAGGGCTCGATCTTCGTCGCCGGGGCGGCGGTCAAATGGCTGCGCGATGGCATCGGCGTGATCACGCATGCGCGCGAGACCAACGACATGGCGACGCAGGTGCCCGACAGCCACGGGGTCTACATGGTCCCGGCGTTCGTCGGGCTCGGCGCGCCGCACTGGGACCCGGACGCGCGCGGCGCGATCTTCGGGCTGACGCTCGGCGCCACCCAGGCGCATCTCGCGCGCGCCGCGCTGGAGGCGGTGGGCTATCAGACGATGGACCTCACCGCCGCGATGATCGCCGACGGCGGCGCCGCACCGGCGACGATCCGGGTCGACGGCGGCATGGCGGCGAACGACTGGCTGTGCCAGTTCCTCGCCGATCTGCTTCAGGTAGCGGTCGAGCGGCCGGTGCATCTCGAGACCACCGCGCTGGGCGCCGCCTTCCTCGCCGGACTGGCGACAGGGGTCTGGGCCGATCTCGACGCGGTGCGTGCCACCTGGGCGCGGCGCGACTGTTTCGAGCCGCGCATGGCGGCGGCGGACCGGGAGCGCCTGGTGGCCGGCTGGAAGGTCGCGGTGGCGAAGACGCTGACGACGGGGTGAGGGGGGGCGGCGCGTTCCACTCTCCCGCCGTCATCCTGAGACGAGTCCAGGACGACACCCTTCGATGAAGCAACGCGGCGCGCGCGCCAACCCTCTCAGAACAGCAGCGTCACCGAGTAGACCAGCGCGCCCACAGCGGCGGAGGCGGGGATGGTGATCACCCACGCCACCACCACGTTCTTGGCCACGCCCCAGCGCACCGCCGAGGCGCGCCGCGCCACGCCCGCGCCGATGATCGAGCCCGTGATCGTGTGCGTGGTCGACACCGGGATCCCGAGCGTCGACGCGCCGAACAGCACGATCGAGCCCGCGAGGGAGGCGCTGAAGCCCTGGTGCTGCGACAGCCGCGTGATACGCGAGCCCATCGTCTCGATGATCCGCCACCCGCCGGTCATCGTGCCCAGCCCGATCGCGACATAGCAGCTGATCGCGACCCAGTGCGGCACCGCGAACGGCCCCGTCAGACGGCCCGTCGAGTAGAGCAGGACGGTGATGATCCCCATCGTCTTCTGCGCGTCGTTGAGGCCGTGGCTGAGCGAGTAAGCGGCCGACGACACCAGGTGCAGCACGCGGAACGAGCGCTCCGCCTGGTTCGCGGTGCGGCGGCGCAGCGCCCAGCTCGACAGCAGCATGACGAGCATCGCCAGGACCATCCCGATCGTCGGCGAGAGCACGATCGCGATCAGCGTCTTGTTGAGCCCGGCCCATTTCACGCCCGACAGTCCGGCATGCGCCACGCCGGCGCCGATCAGCCCGCCCACCAGCGCGTGGCTGCTCGACGAAGGGATGCCCTTCAGCCAGGTGATGACGTTCCACGTCATCGCCCCGCCGAGTGCGCCGAAGATCACCGCGGGCGTCACCACCTCCTGCGCGATCAGCCCCTTGCCGATCGTCTCGGCGACGGCGTGGAGGCTCGGCACCGCCAGCGTCAGGAAATAGGCGGCGAAGTTGAAGAAGGCGGCGAACACCACCGCCTGAACCGGCGACAGCAGCCGAGTCGCGACCACGGTGGCGATCGAGTTGGCGGCGTCGTGCAGCCCGTTCAGATAATCGAACGCCAGCGCGACCAGGATGAGGCCGACCAGCAGCGGAAAGGCGAGCTCGTGCATGGCCGCGGCTCAGGCGTGATCGATGACGATGCCATCGATCTCGTCGGCGACGTCCTCGAAGGCGTCGAGCACGCGCTCGAGATGCTTGTACAGCTCGCGCTCCACCACGAAGCGCAGCGTGTCGGTGCGGCCGAACGCGCCCAGCGAGCGCTTCAGCCCGGCGGCGTGCATCTCGTCGGCGCGGCCCTCGATGCGGATCAGCTGCTCGGTGAAGTCGTGCAGCGCGGCGCCGTTGCGGCTGACGTCGCGCAGCAGCGGCATCGCCGCGACGGCGAGCTCGGCCGCCTCGACCGCGGCGGCGGCCATCTCGCGCATCTCGGGCGCGAACTCGCGCACCTGGTAGAGGTCGATCGCGGCGGCGGCGGCCTGCATCTCGTCGACCGTGTCGTCGAGCGCGCCGATCAGCGTGGCGATCGCGCCGCGGTCGAACGGCGTCAGGAAGGTCGAGCGCACCGTCTTGAGCACGTCGCGGGTGATGTCGTCGGCGTCATGCTCGCGCGCGATGATCTCGGCGATCATCGCGGCGGGATCGCCCTCGCCACCGACCAGCCGGGCGAGCGCGCGCGCGCCCGCCAGATCGATCGCGGCGTGCGCCTCGAACAGCTCGAAGAAATTACCCGTCTTCGGCAGAAGACGCTGGAACCAAGCGAACATCAAACTCCCATCCCCACCCGAAGGTGCTCACATCCCGGTAGCCCGAAGCACGAGTTGCGCGCGGCGCCAAGCGAAACCGAGCGGGGCCATGGCGGAGGGATGTGACACTTGGGTTGCAGCGCCCTGCGCCCGTCCGCCCCGAAAACCGATAACCTGCATCAAAGGTATTGAATTTAAAGGAACATCCGGTGCCGCGCCAGCTTGATCGGGGCAGCAAGGAGAGACGCATGGCAAGCTATTCCAACGACGTGGTTCAGTCGGTGTTCGTGACCGGGCTGAAGAATGCGCACGGAGTCGAGCATCAGGCGCTGGCGTTGCTCGACCGCCAGCTCGACCACCTCGCCAACTATCCCGAGGTCGCCGCGCAGCGGCGCCAGCATCGCGCCGAGACCGAGGAGCAGATCCAGCGGTTGGAGGAGATCCTCGCCGGTTTCGGCGAGACCCACTCGGTGCTCAAGGACGCGGCTTTGTCCTTCACCGGCAACATGGCGGCGCTGGCGCACGTCTTCGCGCCCGACGAGATCCTCAAGAACAGCTTCGCCAATTTCGCCTTCGAGAATTTCGAGGCGGCGAGCTACAAGTCGCTGCTGACGCTGGCGGACGCCGGCGGGTTCCAGCAGCCTGTGTCGCTCCTGACGGCCTCGCTCAACGAGGAGCTGGCGATGGCGGCCTGGGTCGACGAGCATAACGCCGAGCTCACGCTGAAATACGTGGAGCGCCGCGCCGCGGGCGAGACGGCGAGCCACTGAGGCGGGTGGGACTCAACATCCGGGGCGTGATGGGGTGCGCGGTCAAGTGACGGCGGTGCTGGGCTTTCGCCGCGAAGGTCGGCCCGCCGACGGGCGCGAATGTTGCGAATGTTGAGTCGCCGGCGCGATCCGCGCGAACGTTGAGTCCGGCGCGGGCAGCGCGCACGCGCGTGAGTGGTGGGCGTCGTCGGACATGATCGCGACCGGCGACGATGAGACAGAGCCGCCCGAGTGTGGCAGGCGCGCGCGGCGTAGGACAGTGGCAGCGTGAAGGCGCAAATCCTCCCCGTACCGGGGAGGATTTTGCCTCCCCGTTCTCAGCTGCTTCCGCTCACACCACCGCGACCGACACCGGCCCCTCGGCGAACAGCGCGCCCGCCGCGATCTCCTCGCCCGAGGCGAAGCGCACGCGCGTGTCGGCCCAGTCGGTCGTCCCATGCAACGCCACCGCGCAGCGCAGCGTGCGGTCGTCGCCGCGGCGCTCGAACGCGAGCAGGTGCCCGGCGCGCGCGCCGCTCGCCGAGGCGGCGGCATAGTCTCCGTCGCGGAACAGCGCCGGATGCGCGCGCCGCAGCGCCAGCAGCTCCGCGATCAGCCGCAGCTTCGCCGGCGCCTCTCCCTCGATCAGATGCGCGCGCCGCGCATAGTCCACCGCGCGCCGGTTGTCGGGATCGACCAGCGAGAGGTCGGCCAGCTCGGTCCCCTGGTACAGGTCGGGCACGCCCGGCAGCGTGTAGCGCAGCAGCACCTGCGCCAGCGTGTTCGCCTCGGCGATCGGGCGCAGGGCGGCGAGCAGCGCCACCACCTCCGACACGAACGCCGCGTCGGCGAGCCAGCGGTCGAGCAGCGCGTCGGCGGCAGCCTCATAAGCCTTGTCTGGCGCCTCCCACGAAGAGCGCAGCTTGGCCTCGCGCAGCGCCTTCTGCTGCCACCCCTTCACCCGCTCGGCGAAGTCGCCGCCGGGGCCATCGTCGGGCCAGGCGCCGACCAATGTCTGGAGCAGCATATAGGCGTCGGCGGGATCGACCGCCTCGTCCTCGTCGACCCGGCGCAGCGCGAACGTGCGCCACGCCTCGGGTCGCGCGCTCACCGCCGCCAGCCGCGCGCGCACGTCCTCGCCGCGCTTGTGGTCGTGCGTCGCGGTGGTGAGCATCGCGTGCGGCACCGCGCGCGCGCGCTCCTCCATCGCGGCGTGGAAGGCGGCGGGAGGCAGCGCGAAGGTCTCGGCGTCGAAGCCGACGTCGTTGCGCGAGAGCAGCCGGCCGTAACGATAGAAAGCGGTGTCCTCGACCGCCTTGGCCGCGATCGGCGCGGAGAGCTGCTGGAAGCGGCGCACCGCCTCGGCGGCGAGCGTCGTGTCACCGGGGCCGTCGCCGGCGAGCCAGGCGAGGACGCGGTCGGTGATCGGCGCCTCGCCCGGCGGGATCAGCTCGGCGACGCGGGCGCGGACCTGCGCGCGCACCGCCTCGTCGCTGGCGGGCGCGGCGTCGCCGGTGCCGTACGTACGATAGACCGGGAAGACCCAGAGCAGCCGCTCGATCGCGCGGCGCAGCGCGGCGGGGGCGACGCCGTCGCCGCCGGGTGCGCTCGCGGCCAGCGCGGCGAAGGCGGCGACGCAGCCGTCGAGCTGGCCCGCGAACTGCCACGACAGCAGGTCCTGCCGCGCCTGGAACTCCTCGGGCTCGAAGGTCGCGCTTCGCCCGCTGATCTCCTCCCACAAGGCGCCGAGCGGTTCGGCGCCGGCGGGATCGTGGAGCAGCGCGGTGACCTGCTCCATGAAGTCGTAGCCGCTGGACCCGTCGATCGCCCAGCCCTCGGGCTGCGGCTCGCCAGCGCCGAGAATCTTCTCGACGATGATCCAGGTCTCGGCGCCCAGCCGCGCGCGCAGCCTTTGGCAATAGCCGATCGGGTCGCTCAGCCCGTCGACATGGTCGACCCGGACGCCGTCGATCAGCCCCTCGTCGTGGAGGCGAAAGTAGAGCGCGTGCGTCGCCTCGAACACCGCGGGGTCCTCGGCTCGCACGCCGGCGAGCTCGTTGATGGTGAAAAAGCGGCGCCAGTTGAGCTGGTCGTTGGCGGTGCGCCAGTAAGCAAGCCGATAGTATTGGCGCTCGAGCAGCGGGGCGAGCGGGCTGGTCTCGGCGCCGTCCTGATCCTCGTCGCGGATCGGGAAGCGATGCTCACCATAGGCCACCACTTCCCAGCGGTCACCGCCGCGCTCGACCGCGATATCGCCCTCGGCCAGCGCCTCGGACAAGGGGGCGCCGAGCACCGGCAGCACGATCCGCTCGCGCCAGTCGATGTCGAAGACGCGCGCGTGCGGGCTGTCCGGGCCGCGCCGGAGGACGTCGTTCCACCACGCGTTGTGGCCGCCGGCGACGCCCATGTGGTTGGGGACGATGTCGATGATCACGCCCATGTCGCGCGCGCGCAGCGCGGCCACGAGTGAGCGGAACGAGTCCTCGCCGCCGAGCTCGGGATTGATCCGGGTCGGGTCGGTGACGTCATAGCCGTGGGTCGAGCCCGGTGTCGCCACCGTGATCGGCGAGGCATAGACGTGGCTCACCCCGAGCCGGTCGAGGTACGGCACCAGCGCCTCGGCGTCGGCGAAGGTGAAATCCTGGTGAAATTGAAAGCGATAGGTGGCGCGCGGGGTCATCCGTGTCTCTCGGCGGTGAGCAGGTCGGTGCGGCGCGCGACGTCGCGCTGCGCGAGCAGCTGCTCGGTGGGGGCGGGGAGGCGGCGGCGCCAGTTCGGGTGCTCGTCGACCGTGCCGGGCAGGTTGGGCTGCTCCTCCTCGCCGAGCAGGTCCTCGACCGGCACGATCGCGAGCGGCGCGGGCGCGGCGGCGACGTGCGCGAGCACGCGGTCGAGCGGCGGCTCTTCCGGAAGTGCGCCGGTCTCGCCCATCGCCTGCCATAGTGCGGCGCGTTCCTCGCCGCGGTGCGCCTGGTCGGCGGCGGCGTCGGCGCGGCGCGAGCGGCGCCCGAGCCGCCACGCCCAGTCGATGTCGCGGCCCTTCCACCAGCCCGCGACCGTGGGGGTGTCGTGCGTGCCGGTCATCGCGACCGCCATCGCGTCCCATCCGGCGGGATCGGTGAACTTGCCGTCGGTGTCGCGCTCGAACGGCAGCACGCGCATGCCGAGCATGCAGCGCCGCGCGAGCTCGTCGCGGAAGCCGGGCGGGACCGTGCCGAGGTCCTCCGCGATCACCAGCGCGCCGGCGCGCTGCGCCTCGATCGCGACGATGCGGCGGAGATGGTCGCCGGGCATGGTGAGATAGGCGCCGCGATCGGCGCTCTCGCCCGCCGGGATGACCCAGAGCCGCTGGAGCCCGAGCGCGTGGTCGATGCGGATTCCGCCGGCATGCGCCAGCGTCGCGCGCAGCGTCTCGATGAACGGGCGGAAGCCGGTGCGCTCGAGCGCGAACGGGTCGAGCGCGGTGATCCCCCAGTTCTGCCCGTCCGGGCCGAGCGGGTCGGGCGGGGCGCCGACGGTGAGGCCGGTGAGCAGCTCGTCGCGCGCGCCCCAGGCGTGGCTGCCGCCGCCGTCCATGCCGACGGCGAGATCCGCGATCAGCCCGACTCGCATCCGCTCGCGCGCGGCGCGCTGCGCGGTGGCGAGGCCGAGGTCGGCGAGCCACTGGAGGAAGGCGTAGAAGGCGATGTCGTCGGCGTGCTCGGCGGCGAAGCGGATCACCGCCTCGGAGCGCGGCTCCTGATAGGCGCTCGGCCAGTCCTGCCAGCCGTGCCCGCCGAGATGGGCGTGAAGCGCGTCGAAGCGCGCGTGCGCCTCGAGCGCGGCGCCGCGCTGGCGGCGGAAGGCGAGCGCGGCCGAGCGCGCCGCCTCGCCGGCGAGATCATAGGCGCCGCGCAGCTGCTGGAGCCGATCGCGCGCCGCGCTCTCCCACTGGATCAGCGCGGGTGCGGGTGCGGGGGGCAGCGGCACGCCGATGACTCCGGGGTCGGCGAGCAGCACGTTGTGGAACAGCCGGGTCGACGGCGCATAAGGGCTGAAGCGCGTCGGGTCAGCGGGGAAGAGCGCGTGCGTCGGGCTGATCGCGAGCGCCTGCGCGCCCGCGCGGCCGAACGCCTCGGCGGCCTCGGCGAGCGCGCCGGCGTCGCCGAACGCGCGCGGCGTGCGCGACTGGAGCGCGGGGATCTGCACTGCGGCACCCCAGCAGCGCGGGGGCGGCTCGGGGCAGCGCCGCGGCGCGAGCGCGAGCGTGTACGCGCGGTCGCCGACCAGCAGGCGGTGGTAGCCGGCGCGGTCGACGGGCGGGAGCCTGCCGTCCGCGTCGCGCCGCGGGGTGGCGCGGCCGCCGTCCTCGAACTGGAGCTCGATCGCGCCGGTCGCGTCGGCGGGGAGGTCGATCGGGGTACCCGCGTCGGCGGAGAGGAGCGGGGTGTCGGGCGGCGTCGGGTCGAGCCGGTCGAGGATGGCGGCGAGCACGTCGTCGGGCACGCGCTGGGCCTCGCCGTCGGCGTCCTCCCAGTCACGGACGAGGCCGGCGGCTGCGGCGCGGGCGGCGACGTCGGTCACGCCTCCACCCAGGCGACGAAGCGCTCGCCCTCGCGCCACAGCACGCGATCGGGTGTCGGCAGGGGCGCGGGCGCGTCGCCGAGGTCGAGCGCGAGCGCCAGCGTGGTGCCGTCCCCGAGCTGCCAGCGCGCCTCCACCGCCGCCGCGCCGGTGGCGCGCGCGCCGAGCGGTATCGCGCCCTCCAGCCCGGGCACGATCCGCTCGGCGCGCAGCGCGAGCAGGTCGGCGTAGAGCGCGCGCCACGCCGCCGCGTGCGGCCCCGGCTCGGGCCGCGAGCGCTCGAACGTGGTCGCGGCGTTGGGATCGGGGATGCGCGCGCGCGCGGCCTCGTCGGCGAAGGCGTCGAACTTGGCGAATTCCTTGCGCCGGCCCTCGCGCACCGCGTCGGCGAGCTCGTCGTGGAAGTCGGTGAAGAACAGGAACGGCGTCTCGCTGCCGTCCGCGTCGCCCATGAAGAGCAGCGGCACCTGCGGGCACAGCAGCAGCAGCGCCGTGGCGGCGCGCAGCTTGTCGGGCGAGGTCAGCCGCGTCAGCCGCTCGCCCATCGCGCGGTTGCCGACCTGATCGTGGTTCTGGAGGAAGGCGACGAAGCGCGTCGGCGGCAGGTCCTTGCTCGGCGTGCCGCGCGGCCTGCCGTCGTGGTTCTGCGACGGCTCGCCCTGGTAGATGAAGCCCTCCGCCAGGCAGCGCGCCAGCCGCTCCGCGGGTTGGTCGGCGAAGTCGCCGTAATATGCGCTCGTCTCGCCGGTCAGCAGCACGTGGAGGACGTTGTGGAAATCGTCGTTCCACTGCGCGTCGTAGCCGCCGTCGTGCAGCCGCCCGGCGTCGTTGCGCTCGTTCTCGAGCACGAGGTGGACATGGCGGCCCGGCAGCGTGGCGCGCAGCTCGGCCGCCATGGCGTCGAGGAAGTCGTCGTCGGCGATGGCGTGGACGGCGTCGAAGCGCAGCCCGTCGACGCGATAGTCGCGCAGCCACATCAGCGCGTTGTCGACGAAATAGCAGGCCACCGGCTCCGCCGACACGTTCACCGCGCCGCCCCAGGGCGTTTGGACGGCCTCGTCGAAGAAGCTCTTCGCGTAGAGCCCGAGATAGTTACCGTCGGGGCCGAAATGATTGTAAACCACGTCGACGAAGACGCTCAAGCCCAGCCCATGCGCGGCGTCGACCAGCGTGCGCAGCTCGTCGGGCGTGCCATAGGCCTCGTGCAGCGCATACGGTAGGACGCCGTCATAGCCCCAGCCGCGCTCGCCGCCGTAGGCGCCGAGCGGCATCATCTCGATCGCGGTGGCACCGCTCGCGGCGATGGCGGCGAGCCGTTCGGTCACGCCCGCGAACCCGCCGAGCGCGCCGGCGTGGAGCTCGACGATCACCATCTCGTGCCACGGCCGCCCGCGCCACTGCGGATGCTGCCAGTCGAACGCGGCGTCGGTGACGACGCTCCAGCCGTGCACGCCGCCGTCCTGCCGCCGCGACGCCGGGTCGGGCACCACCTGGTCGCCGACGCGGAAGCGATAGCGCGCGCCCGCGCCGACCGTCGCCTCGGCGGCGTACCAGCCGTCGTCGCCCGCGGTCATAGCGATCGGCGCGCCCTCGGCGAGCTCGAGCGTCACCGCGGCGGCGTCGGGCGCCCACAGGCGGAAGCGCGTGCCGGTCCGCGTCGGTTCGGGACCCCAGGCCGTCATGACGGGAACGCGCTCCGCCACGTCAGCAGGACGGCGCCCTGCGGCGCGACCTCATACTGGTCATCGACCTCGATCTCGCCCTGCTCGGGCTTGGCGCTGTCGAGCAGCACCACGCGCTGCACCTGCGGCGCGGGCAGCTGGAAGGTGATCGGGTCGGCGCTGGCGTTGAGCAGCAGCGAGACCGCCTCGACCTCGCCATCCTCGGTGCGTGTCGCGCGACGCATCATCAGCGCGCGGCCCTCGGGATTGTCCCAGTCCTCGGGGGTCATGCGCTCGCCGCGCTCGTTCCACCATTCGACATCGTTGACGCCCTCGCCGGGCGAGTCCTCGCCGTAGAGGAAGGCCGCGGCGCGCAGGACAGGATAGCGCCGGCGCAGCTCGGTAAGCCGCGCGGTGAAGTCGATCTGGCGCTGACCGTCCTCGCTCGCCGCTGCCTTCCAGTCGAGCCAACTGATCTCAGTGTCCTGGCAATAAGCGTTGTTGTTGCCGTTCTGCGTGCGCCCGAACTCGTCGCCCGCGACCAGCATCGGCGTGCCGAGCGAGGCGAGCAGCGTGGTCAGCATCGAGCGCATCACGCGGCCGCGCGCGTCGTTGATCGAGGGATCGTCGGTCGGCCCCTCGGCGCCCCAGTTGCGCGAGTAGTTCTCGGAGTGGCCGTCGCGATTGTCCTCGCCGTTGGCCTCGTTGTGGCGGCCCTCGTACATTACCGTGTCAGCGAGCGTGTAGCCGTCGTGCGCGGCGAGCAGGTTGACGGTTGCCCAAGGCCGCCGCGCGCGGCGGTCGAACAGGTCGCCCGAGCCCGCCAGCCGTGCCGCGAGATCGCCGCGCTGCGCGGGATCGCCGCGCCAGTATTTGCGCACGGTGTCGCGGTACTTGTCGTTCCACTCGGCGAAGCCGGGCGGGAAGTTGCCGAGCTGATAGCCGCCGGGCCCGATATCCCACGGCTCGGCGATCAGCTTGAGCCGGCCGAGCACCGGGTCCTGCCGCAGCACGTCGAAGAAGGCCGCGCCGGGATCGAAGCCATAATCCTCGCGCCCGAGCGTCAGGCCGAGGTCGAAGCGGAAGCCGTCGATCCCGAAGCTCGTCGCCCAGTAGCGCAGCGAGTCGGCGACCATCTGGATCACGCGCGCCTTGCTCATGTTGAGCGTGTTGCCGGTCCCGGTGTCGTTGATCGTGTAGCGCGGATTATCCTGGACGAGGCGATAGTAACTGGCGTTGTCGAGCCCGCGCCACGACAGGGTCGGGCCGCGCTCGGACCCCTCGCAGGTGTGATTGTAGACGACGTCGAGGATCACCTCGATCCCGGCCTTGTGGAGCCGGTGCACCGCGCGGCGCAGCTCGTCCTGATGGTCCGACGCCATGTAGGACTGCTCGGGCGCGAAGAAGCCGAGCGAATTATAGCCCCAATAGTTACGCAGCCCCTTCTCCTGCAGGAAGCGGTCCTGCGTGAAGCTGTGGATCGGCAGCAGCTCGATCGCGGTGACGCCGATGCGCTGGAGGTGTTTGATCACCGCGGGATGGCCCAGCGCGGCATAGGTGCCGCGCTCGCGCGCTGGGACCAGCTCCATCAGCTTGGTCAGGCCCTTCACATGGGCCTCGTAGATCACCGTCTCGGACCAGGGCGTATTGGGTCGGCGGTCGCGCGACCAGTCCCAGTGATCGTCGACCACCATCGCCTTGGGCATGGCGGGGGCGCTGTCGCGCTTGTCGAACGACAGGTCCTCGCGCCGGTGGCCGATGCGATAGCCGTGCAGCGCGTCGGTCCATTTGATCTGCCCCTGGATCCGGCGCGCATAGGGGTCGAGCAGCAGTTTGTTGGGGTTGAAGCGATGGCCCTCCTCGGGGGCATAGCGACCGTGCGCGCGATAGCCGTAGACCAGCCCCGGCCCGGCGTCGGGAAGATAGCCGTGCCACACCTCGTCGGTGCACTCGGGCAGCATCAGCTTGCGCAGTTCACGCTTGCCCGCGGGATCGAAGACGCAGAGCTCGATCGCGTCGGCGTTGGCGGAGAAGACCGCGAAATTGACGCCCTCCCCGTCGAACGTGGCGCCGAGCGGATAGGGCGATCCCGGCGAGAGCCGGTCCGGCAGGTCGTGCAACATCATGCTCCCGACAGGAGAGGGCCGCACTATCGCGGCCGAGGAGGTAGGGTGTCTCGCGCCGGGGAGGGGCGCCGCGGCGCCCCTCAGGCGCGCTTGGTGCGGGGCCCCGGGCGCTTGGGCGCGGCCTCGGCACCCGGCGCCTTTGAGTCGGGCGACTTGGCGCCACGCGCGCGCGGCGACTTGCCCGCTGCGCCGTTGGCGCCGCTCGTCTCGGGGCTGCCCGAGGGGATGGTGGTGGCGGGCGAGTCCGCCGGCTCGTTGGCGAGCGGCCTGGTCAGCTCGGCGCCGGTGGTCTCGTCGCCCGAGGTTACCGCAGGCGTGTCGCCGCCGTCATGCGGCTCCGGCGTGTCGGCAGGCTGCTCGCCGGGGAACTCGTTCTGCGCGCGTTGCCAATGCTCGTCGTGCTTGCCGTGCGGCTCGCCCTCATCCTGCCAGAGGCGATAAGCGCGCTCGCGGATCTGTCCCTCGCGATCGTCCGACATGCCCGTTCCCTTTTTCCCGGTTCTCCGCGGCTGTAACTCCCGAGCCGCGGTTCCGTCGCAGGAGGCCGAAGAAAATCGTTGGGGAAGCGGGCAGATCCTCCCCGCTTGGCGGGGCGGGGGACCATGTGCAGCATGGTGGAGGGGGCTCTCCGCAAGCGCTGCACTGCGCGGAGAGCCCCCTTCACCACGCCCTTCGGGCGCGGCCCCCCCGCGAGCGGGGAGGAGCTAAGCGCTCACGCCTCCGCGAGCGTCGCGTTATCGATCACGAAGCGGTATTTCACGTCGCTGCGCTGCATGCGGTCATACGCCTCGTCGATCTGCTGGACGCGGATCATCTCGATGTCGGCGGTGACGCCCTTCTCGGCGCAGAAGTCGAGCATCTCCTGCGTCTCGGCGATGCCGCCGATCAGCGAGCCCGCGATCGCGCGGCGGCCGAAGATCAAGGTGCCGACGCTCGGCGACGGGTGCGGATGCTCGGGCACGCCGACCAGCACCAAGGTGCCGTCGCGCTTGAGCAGGCCGGTGAAGGCGTCGAGGTCGTGGCTTGCGGCGACCGTGTTGAGGATCATGTCGAAGCTGCCGGCGTGCGCCGCCATCTCCTCGCTATTGCGCGAGTTGATCACCTCATCCGCGCCGAGCGCCTTGGCGTCCGCGCGCTTCGACTCGGAGGTGGTGAAGGCGATCACGTGCGCACCCATCGCGTGCGCGATCTTAACGCCCATGTGGCCGAGCCCGCCGATCCCGACGATGCCGACCTTCTTGCCCGGCCCGACGCCCCAGTGGCGCAGCGGCGAGTAGGTCGTGATGCCCGCGCACAGCAGCGGCGCGACGGCGGCGAGCTGCTCCTCCGGGTGCGAGATCTTGAGCACGAACTTGTCCGAGACGGTGATCCGCTCCGAATAGCCGCCGAGCGTGTGGCCGGGCGCGTCCGCGGTTGGCCCGTTGTAGGTGCCGACGAAGCCGCCGCCCGTGCAATATTGCTCCAGCCCCTCGTCGCACGAGGCGCAATGCTGGCAGCTGTCGACCATGCAGCCGACCCCGACGGTGTCGCCGACCTTGAACCTGCTCACCTCGCCGCCGACCGCGGTGACATGGCCGACGATCTCGTGGCCGGGGACGCAGGGGTAGAGCGTGCCGCCCCATTCGCCGCGCACCTGGTGGAGGTCGGAGTGGCAGACGCCGCAATAAGCGATGTCGATCTGGACGTCGTGCGCGCCGGGCTCGCGCCGGACTATGTCCATCGGCTCGAGCGGCTTGTCGCCGGCGTTCGCGCCATAGGCTTTGGTGGCCATGAATTATTTCCCTCGGCAGGATGTGGGCGCGTCGGGTGACGCGCGGGCTGTAGATAGGGGAGCGGCGACGCGGGCGCAGGAAGGTGGCGGCTCACCGCAGTGATGAGGGGATCTCAGCTATGCCTCTCCGTGTGCTCCTGCGCACGCAGGAGCCCAGAGCCGGAAGCGCAGCGACCGTGCCCCCTTGGCTCCTCACCCCAGCGGCCGCTTCTCCCGGATGTGGTCGGCGAGCAGGCGCAGCGCGGTGGGGACCTGGCGGCGGCTCGAATAATAGAGGTGGTAGCCGCCGCCCACCGTCGCCCAGTCCTCGAGCACCAGCCGCAGCGTGCCTTCCGCCAGCGCGCCCGCGAAGACCGGCTCAGGTCCGTACATCAGCCCCGCGCCGCCGCGCGCCAGCGTCAGCCCGAGGTCGGTGTCATCGATCGTCAGCGCGCCGGGCACGTCGATCGCCAGCTCCTCGTCGCCGCGCTCGAACTCCCAATGGTAGATCCGCCCCGCGCCCTGGCGCAGCCGCACGCAACGCTGCTGCGCCAGCTCGCGCGGGTGCGTCGGCGTGCCGAAGCGATCGAGATAGGCCGGGGCGGCGACCACCACCCAGCGGATGTCGCGCGAGAGCCGCAGCGCGATCATGTCCTCGGGCACGGTGCCGCCGTAGCGGATCCCGGCGTCGAACCCCTCGCCGACGACGTCGACCAGCCGGTTGCTCGCGACCACGTCGACCTCGATGTCGGGGTAGCGCTCGACGAAGCCGGGCAGGACCGGCGCGAGCAGCAGCCGCGCCGCGTCGACCACGACGTTGAGCCGGATCCGCCCGGCGGGCGCGTCGCGGAAGCGGTTGAGCGCCTCGATCGCGCCATCGATCGCGCGCAGCGGGTCGCTGATCGAGTCGCGCAATTGCTCGCCCGCGGCGGTGAGCGTGACGCTGCGGTTGGTGCGGTGGAGCAGCCGCACGCCCAGCCGCGCCTCCAGCGCCTTCATCGAGTGACTCAGGGCGGAGGCGGTGACGCGCAGCTCTACCGCCGCGCGCGCGAAGCTCAGGTGGCGCGCGATGACGAGGAAGTAACTGAGATCGGGCAGGTCGGCGCGGCCGCTGGACATGACGCTGATGTGCGACGTCGCCGCCGCGCTGGCAACCGCGTCGGCGCGGCAGAAGGCGAGCCGTGCTCCTGCGCACGCAGGAGCCCAGGGCCGCGCAGATCAACGCTTGTTACCCTGGGCTCCTGCCTGCGCAGGAGAACGGTCAGCGCCGCGCACGCACCAGCGTCACCGCACCGGTGCCGAGCGCGGTGAGCACCGCCAGCACCGTCAGCAGCAGCGCGAAGTCGCGCGGTGTCGCCAGCGTCCAGGTCAGCAGCGGGCCTAGCAGCGATGGCAGCGTGTTGGTCAGGTTGAGCAGTCCGAGGTCGCGCCCACGTCGCCGCGGGTCGGGCAGCAGCTGCAGCGCGAAGGCCGAGTGGAGCGCGAGGAACACCGCCGAGCCGACCGAGTAGGTCGCGAAGCCGATCGCCGCCCCGGCCGTGCCGCTCGCCAGCGCCATTCCCGCCAGCCCCGCCACCGCGACCAGCCCCGCGCCGACGAGGAAGGGCTGGCGCCGACCGACGCGGTCGGACCAGCGCCCGACCAGCAGCGCGAGCGGCAGCGGGATGACGTAGCAGACCGTCAGCAGCGTGCCGACCTCACGCGCGAGCACGAGCGGACGCTCGCCCGGCGCGACGCTCTCGAAGACGTAGAGGAGGTAGAGCGACAGCGCCGCGGTGGCGAGCTGCATCAGCAGACGCGCCGCCGCGGCGATCAGCAGGTCGCGGCGCGGCAGCCGCGGCGTGGCGGCGGGCGCGGTCTCGCCCGCGCCGCCGTCGCCGCGCAGCAGCAGCAGCGGCAGCAGCGCGAGCGCGGCGAGCAGCGGCACCACCGCCAAGCGGGTCGCGTCGGCCAGCCCCTCGTCCGCCACCAGCAGCGCCGAGAGCAGCGCCGCGACCGGGTTGCCCAGCGCGATCAGCCCGGCGGCGAGGCCTTTGCGCGCGTCGGGCACCTCGTCGGCCATGATCGGCAGCAGCGGCGCGAGCACCGCGTTGACCGCGATCTGGAACAGCACCACCGCCGCCACGATCGTCGCCGCGCTCGCGGCCGCGGCGACCAGCGCGTAGCTCGCCGCGGTGGCGACCAGCCCGCCCGCGACCCAGCGCCGCCGCCCGCCGCCGCGCGCTACCGACCGGTCGCTCAGCCAGCCGAACAGCACGTTGGCCGCGCTCGCCGCGACCGCGCCGAGGATCGCGGTGAGACTCAGCAGCGGGATGCGCGCGTCCCCCGCGACGGCGTGGATCTTGAGCGGCAGCAGCAGCGTGAGCAGCGGCAGATAGGCGATCACCCCGCCGATGTTCGCGAGCGCGAAGGCGAGCAGGAACCACGCCGGGCGCGCGGGGCGGGGGAGAGCGGGAACGGGCATGGACGCGCGCATGATAGAGCCGCGCCACCGCCGCGCCACCCTCGACCGCGCGGTGGGTTGGCGGCGCGGCACGGGCTTGGCTATGGCGGTGCGCGAACCGGGGCGACCGGCGGTCCGGGGGAGCAGAGATGGCACGGCGGCGGCAGACGGTCACGATCAAGCATGTCGCGGCGGACGCGGGCGTCTCGCTGCAGACCGTCAGCCGCGTTATCAACAACGAGCCCAACGTGCGCCCGGCGATGGCCGAGCGCGTGCGCGAGGCGATCACGCGGCTGGGCTATGTCCCGTCGCTGGCGGCGCAGCGCATGGGCGGCTCGCGCAGCTACCTGATCCTGGCGCTCAACGACCGCGAGCGCACGATCAGCGACTGGCGCGCGCGCCAGGGGACCGACTGGGTCGATCAGATGCTGCTCGGCGGCATGCTGACCTGCGCGCGCCACGGCTACCGCCTGCTGCTCGAGCTGGTCGACACGCACAGCGACCGGATCGAGCGCGAGCTCGCCGCGACGATCGCCGCGCTCCAGCCCGACGGCGTGATCCTCACCCCGCCGCACTCGGACAACCCGCTGATCGCCGAGTTGCTCGACCGCCATGACATCGCCTTCGCGAGGATCGGCGCGCAGGGCGGCGGCACCGGGATCGCGCTGTCGATGGCGGACGAGGCGGGGGCGCGGCGCGCGACCGAGCATCTGCTCGCGCTCGGCCATCGCCGCATCGGCTTCGTCGCCGGGCCGGAGGATTATACCACCAGCGCGCAGCGCGCCGACGGCTGGCGCGGCGCGATGCGCGAGGCCGGGGCGAGCTGCGACGGGCTGCTCGCGGTAGGCAACTTCGATTTCCCGAGCGGTGAGGCGGCGGCGCACGCGCTGCTCGGCACCGCGGTGCCGCCCAGCGCGATCCTGGCGAGCAGCGACCAGATGGCGCTGGGCGTGCTCGCCGCGGCACGCGAGCGCGGGCTGAGCGTGCCCGAGGACCTGTCGGTGGTGAGCTTCGACGACACCCCGATCGCGCGCTTCGCGCACCCGCCGCTCACCGCGATGGAGCAGCCGATCGCGGCGACGACGGCGCGCGCGGTGGAGCTGATCATCGCGCAGCTCGGCGGCCGCGCGCGCCCCGCCGCGCCGGTGGTGATCGCGGGCGAGCTCAAGCTGCGCGCCTCGACCGCGCCGCCGCGGTGAGCGGGAAGCGCACAGGGCGTCACGCTGGTGTCCCCTCCGGGCGTCATCCTGATTGCGTTTCAGGATGCACGGCCCCCCGCACCTGAAGCGCGAGGCGCCTGCTGCACGCTGGATCCTGAGACGAGTTCAGGATGACGGCGACGCGAGAGAGTGCGAAGCTGCGACCTTCCTCACGCCGCCTCGCGCCGCCGTCCCCACTCGCGCACCAAGGTCGTCGCCGCCTCGGCCTCGACCGGCGGCGAGAAAAGATAGCCCTGCGCCGCACCGCAGCCGATCCGCACCAGCGCGTCGAGCTGTGCCTCGGTCTCCACGCCTTCCGCCACGCATTCCAGCGCGAGCGAGCGGCACAGCGCCACCACCGCCGCCACCACCGCCCAGCCGCGCGAGGCCTCGTCGTCGGCGAGGAAGCTGCGATCGATCTTGACCTTGTCGAGCGGCAGCTGGTGGAGGTTGCTGAGGCTGGAATGGCCAGTGCCGAAATCGTCGAGCGCCACCTTGATGCCGCACGCCCGCAGCTGCGCCAAAGCGCGCGCCGCTGCGGGCGGGTCGCGCATCACCGCGGTCTCGGTCACCTCGATCCAGATTCGCTCGGCCGAGACGCCGGACACGGCGATCTCGCGCTCGATCGCGGCCATCGTCGCGGGGGAGTGCAGGTCGCAGGCCGAGAGGTTGAACGACAGCGCCAGATTGCCCGGCAACGCGCGCGCCGCCGCGAGTCCCTTGCGGAACACCGCCAGCGTGATGCCGTGGATCAACGAGGAGCGCTCGGCGATGGCGATGAACTCGGTCGGCGGTACCTCGCCCACCATCGGGCTGCGCCAGCGCGCGAGCCACTCCACCGCCACGATCGTGCCGCTCGCCGCGGCGACGATCGGCTGGGCGACGACGCGCAGCTCCTCGTCGAGCGCGCTGGCCTGCAGCGCCGCCTCGATCGCGCGGTCGGTGCGGATCGCGCGCGCCATGTCGGGCGTGAACACGCAGGTGCCACCGCCGTTGACTCGCTTGGCATGGTAGAGCGCATAGTCGGCACGGTCGAACAGCTCACCCGCGAGCACGCCCGCGGCCTCCACTTCGCACGATAGAGCCAACCCGAGCGAGCCGCCGACGGCGACCCGAAGCTCGCCGACGCTGAACGGTGCGGCGATGCTCTGGCACAGCCATTCGGCCGCCGCGACCGCCTCGTCGCGCTCGCCGACGGTGAGCAGGCCGAACTCGTCGCCGCCGAGCCGGTAGACGGTGGTGGCGCCACCCGCGACCGCGCGCATCCGCCGCGCCAGCTCGACCAGCAGCAGGTCGCCGACCTGATGGCCATATGTGTCGTTGACCGGCTTGAATCGGTCGAGGTCGAGCAGTCCGACCGCGAACGGCGTGCCGTCGCGTGCGGCGGCGAGCAGGTCGAGGTCGTGGTGGAACTGGCGGCGGTTGGCGAGCGCGGTGAGGCTGTCGGTCAGTGCCAGCCGACCGTTCTCGGCGTTGAGCCGTACCAGCTCGGCATGCTGATGCTCCAGCGCGGCGCGTGCCGCCACCTGGTCGCGGAAATAGTCGAAACTGTTGAACAACACGCGCAGCAGCACCGCCACGACGAGCGCGACGTTGGTGGCGATCACCGTGAACATGATCTGATAGTGCGCGAGGCAGGCGGCGACGAAGGGCGGTACGACCATCGTCGCCACCAGAAGTGCGGCCTGCGGCAGCGACATGAGGCAGAAGACGCAGCCCATCACCGTCGTCGAGAGATAGACAGCGGCGTGCGTCTGCTGCGCCGCCCCGCCGTAGCGCATCAGCAGCAGCGACCAGAGCATATAGGCGATCGCGATCGGTCCCGCCGCGACGGTGATCGTGCGCAGCTGGCGACGCGCCGAGGCGGGCGTGAGCGCGGCACCGCGGCGCCCGGCGCGCGCCCAGCGCAGCAGGCGGATCAGCGTGACGGCGAACAGTAGCGCGGGCACGGTGACGGTGAGCAGCGCCGGCGCGCTGTCGTGATGCGTCACCGCCACCGCCAGCGAGTTGATCAGCAGCAGCCCGTACAGTAGCGGCACCTGGCGATAGAGATTGGTGATCTGGGCGATCGCGAGCCGCGGATCGTCTCCGATCTCAGCGTACCAACGATACAGCCGCCCCACCATCGCCACCCCCAGCCGCGCGCGAGCGCCCCTTTCCCCGGCATGGGCCATAGAACGAATGGGCTGACGATACACTAACGCGGCGACCGCGATTTCTTCCAATTTGGAGCGGTATGCGGAGCGAGGGCCGACGCTCTGTGCGCGTGGGGCGCTCTCGATACCGGACCGAACATCGTGCTCGCGGACCGCGACGCGTCTACACCTGCTTCCGTCATCCCGGACTTGGTCCGGAATCCCTCGCGCCGCGCACTCAGAAAGGGTTGTTCTCGGGGAAGGGTGGACCCCGGACGAAGTCCGGGATGACGGGGAGGTAGTGAGGAGGCGCAATCGAAGGAGTCGCTATGCCTGGGATCGTTGCTCCTGCGTCGGCCCGTCGGAGCGAAGGGGGCCGCTCGCCGGATCGCGCGAGAGCAGCTCGAGCCGCTGCGGCACCGTGCCCAGCTCGATCCCTTCCTCGCGAAAGCGGCGCAGCAGCACGGTGAAGACCGCGCTGCGCGAGCTGTAAGCGGCACGCGGCGAGCCGACGTGGGCGAAGCAGTTGAAGAAGATCCGGCCGTCCGCGATCGAGTCGATGAAGATCGCGGGCGCGGGTTCGTCGAGCACGGCGCTCTCGTCGGCGAAGGCCTGGGCGACGATCGCGCGCACCTTGTCGCCGTCGCTCTCCAGCGGCACCGAGAATTGCACCTGGATGCGGCCGAGCGGGCTCGCCAGCGTCTTGTTGAGCACCGACTTGGTGATCAGTTCGCTGTTGGGCACGATCAGCGTGGAATGGTCGGCCAGCGCGATCTCGGTCGAGCGCACGCTGATGCGCTTGACGTCGCCCTCGTCGGTGCCGACGCGGATCCAGTCGCCGATCTTGATCGGTCGCTCGGCCAGCAGGATCAGCCCCGACACGAAGTTGGAGGTGATCGCCTGCAGGCCGAAGCCGATGCCGACGGACAATGCGGAGAGCAGCAGCGCGATCCGCTCGACGCCGATGCCGAGCGAGGCCAGCGCCCAGATCACCGCGAGCGCCACGCCGACGTAGCGCGCCACCAGGCTGACCGAGTTGCGCCCCGATCCGTCCAGGTCGGTGGCGGGCAGGTAGCGCTGCTCGAGCCAGCGCATGAAGCCGCGCACCAGCGCCAGCCCGATGAACAGCACCACCACGCCGCGCAGGATCGTCCCCGGCGAGATCGCGATGCCGCCGACCTGCACGCCCTGCGCGAGCGTGCCGAGCCGCGAGACCAGGGCGCCGACGCCGTTGCCGCCGTTGAAGGGCGAGAACAGCAGCCCCAGCGCGAACAGCGCGAGCGTCAGCCGTAGCACGCCCGAGGCGAGCACGCCGAACTGCTCGATCAGCGCGCCGCGGACGCCGAGCGCGCGCGACAGCGTTCGCCCCAGCCCGCCGTCGCGCGTGAAGACCGTCGTGGCGAGGTCGTCGATCGCGGCCATCAGCAGGAAGGTGGCGCAGCCGAGCACGGTCGCCCAGGCGACGATCCGGACGATGAACGAGGCCAGCCCGACATAGCCGAGCAGCAGCGCGAGCGACGCCACCACCACCACCGTCCAGGCCACCAGCGCGGCGGCACCCAGGCCCGCGCGCGCGGGCGCCTGATCGTCCTCCGCGCGCGCGGCGCGCAGCCGCCCGAGCGCGACCAGCGCCGCGGCCAGGATCAGCAGGTGCAGCAGCGCGACGAACACCTGGGTCGCGCTCAGCGCCGCGGCGCTGGCGCCGACCGTCTGGTTGAAGGCGTTGACCGTGATCGAGAAGAAGGCGACCGCGGCGAGCAGCCAGCTGAACGGGCGCAGCCGTCGCGCCACGTCGTCGGCGATCGGCGCGACGCGCCAGCTCGGCTGGTTGCGCATCAGCACCGCGCCCGTCACCGCGACGGTGAAGCCGGCGAACGAGCTCCCCTGCACGAACGTGTCCGCCAGCCCATTGACCGCCGCGGGCACCAGCCCGGCCCAGCGAAGCCCCTGCACCAGGGCGAAGCTCGCGAGCAGCGGCGTCAGCGTGCCGACGAGCACGCGCCAGATCGCGTTCCCCGAGCGGCGCACGCGATGCCCCGGCGCGTCGTCGATCAGGAAGCGCAGCCCGATCCGCACCGCCGCGGCGCGGCCGGGCAGCGCGATCGCCAGCGCGACGAGCAGACCGAGCAGCGCGGGCCAGACCGGGGCGGCGCGCCAGCCCGCGACGAGCTGACGCGTCGCGAGCGTGAGCACCACCTCGATGCGTCGCAGGTCGCGGGGCGCGGCCTGCAGCACTGCGCCCCAGAAGCCGGGGGAGAGCGGCGAGGGAACGTGCGCCGCGATCGTCTGGCTGAACTGCTCGGCCTCGGTGCGGTCGATCTCCTCCACCAGCTGCTGCGCCTCGACCGCGATCAGCCGGCCGCGCTTGCTGTTCGAATCGATCGTGGTGCGCTGCCGCGCCAGCCGCGCGCGCTGCGCGGCCAGATCGGGCGCCTCGCTCGCGGCGGCGGGGCCGAGCTGCGCGGCGCGCGCGTCGATCAGAGCGAGCTGGTCGGTGAGGTCGTCGGCGGCGGTGGCGGCGTCCTCCCGCGCGGCGTTGACGCGTTCGCGCAAGCTGTTCCGTGCCTCGCGATCGGTCGACTGGTCGAGCGCGCCGTCGACCGCGCGCACCTCGCGCTCGGCCTTGATCAGCCGCGCGGTGGCGGCGGTGACCGGGTCGACCTGCGCGGCGGCGGGGGGCGCGAGCAGGAGCGCGAGCAGCGCCAGCAGCGACAGCGCGGCGGCGCGCGCGCGGGCGGACAGCGGGGGGCACGTCATCGCCGCGGCGATAGCAGAGCGGGCGGGGGCGCGGCCAGAGCGCGGGCGAGAAGCGGGTGTGGTGTCGCGGCAGCCGTCATCCTGAGCTCGTCTCAGGATCCACGGCGCGGCAGACTCAGCCGTCGCGGCGCCTGCGGACCAGTGGATCCTGAGACGAGTTCAGGATGACGCCGAGGAAAATGAATTGCCCTGTCGCGTCCAACCCAACGCGTCCCGGCTCCCCCTCGTCGCCGTTCCGCTCTACACCGTCGGCGAGAGGAGACGGGCGTGTCGGAGCGGGAGCGGGTGGAGCGCGTGGTGATCCTCGGCGGGGGCACCGCCGGTTGGATGACCGCGATCGCGCTCGCGCGCCAGCTCGGTCGCTCGGTCGCGATCACGCTGCTCGAGTCGGAGGAGATCGGCACGGTCGGCGTCGGCGAGGCGACGATCCCGACGATCCACTGGTTCAACCAGCTGATCGGGCTCGATGAGACGGCGTTCCTGCGGGCCACCGGGGCGACCTACAAACTGGGCATCGAGTTCGTCGACTGGGCGCGACCGGGGCACCGATATTTCCACCCCTTCGGTGTTTTCGGCGCGGACCTGCCGGGAGTGGCCTTCCACCACCGCTGGCTGCGCGCGCGCGCGGAAGGGCTCGACCTGCCGCTCGCCGCGCTGTCGTTGTCCACGCAGGCGGCGATCACCGGGCGCTTCGCCAAGCCGGCGGCGGAGCAGCGCTCGATCCTGACGACGTTGGGCTACGCCTATCACTTCGACGCGGCGCGCTATGCCGCGCACCTGCGCGGTCTCGCCGAGGCGGCCGGGGTGGTGCGGGTCGAGGGGAGGCTCGCCGCGGTCGAGCGCGACGCGGCGAGCGGCCGCCTCGTCGCGCTCACCACCCAGCGCGGCGAGCGGCTCGCGGGCGAGCTGTTCGTCGACTGTTCGGGCTTCCGCGCGCTGCTGATCGCGGGCGAGATAGGCGCGGGCTACGACGACTGGTCGCGCTGGCTGATGTGCGACCGCGCGGTGGCGGTGCCCAGCGCGGCGACGCGGCCGACGCTGCCGTACACGCGCTCCACCGCACGGGCGGCGGGCTGGCAGTGGCGGATCCCGCTGCAGCATCGCACCGGCAACGGCTATGTCTATGCCTCACCTTTTGTCTCCGACGACGAGGCGGCGGCGACGCTGCTCGCGCATCTCGACGGTGAGGTGCTGGGCGAGCCGCGCTTCCTGCGCTTCACCGCGGGCGCCCGGCCCGAGCCGTGGCGCGGCAACGTGGTCGCGATCGGCCTCGCGGCGGGCTTCCTCGAGCCGCTCGAATCGACCAGCATCCACCTGATCCAGAGCGGCATCGCCAAGCTGCTGACGCTCTTCCCCGGGCGCGGCGACGATGCGGCGCTGGCGGCGCGCTACAACCGACTGATGGCGGCGGAGATGGAGCGGATCCGCGACTTCCTCATCCTCCACTATCACGCGCAGCGCGACAAGCCCGAGCCGCTGTGGGAAGCGTGCCGCGCGATGGCGTTGCCCGAGGCGCTGGTCGAGCGCGAGGCGCTGTATCGCCGCGGCGGGCGGCTGATGCTGGAGCCCGACGAGCTGTTCCGCGAGGCGAGCTGGCTGGCGGTGCTGGAGGGGCAGGGGATCGCGGCCGCGGGCTATCACCCGCTCGCCGACGCGCTCGGCGGCGCGGCCAACATCGAGCAGGTGCGCGCGCTCGCCGCGCTGATCGCGCGCGCCGCCCCGACGCTGCCGACGCACGACGACGCGCTGGCGGCGGCGATGGCGTGACAGACGCGGCTCGCCGCGCGGACGCGTGCTCCGGCGAAAGTCGGAGCCCAGGGCGGCAGGTTAGCGCGCTCGTGGCTCGGAGCTCCTGCGTGCGCAGGAACAACTGGCTTATGATGCCGGCCGGCCGCTCACCGCGGCGGACGTACCGCCAGATAGACGGTGCTCCACAGCTGCGCCGCGTTGGACTCGTCGACATCCTTCTTGCCAGCGCCGAACGGCACCACCTCGTAGCGTCCGTCGCGAAAGGCCCAGGACCACAGCTCCGAGCTCTGCGTCGCGCGCGTCGCGGCGATCGCGCGCCACAGCCGCGACTGCGCGTCGGTCAGCACCGCGCGGGTCGAGGCGGGCAGGTCGCGGCGCTGGAGCTGTCGCTCCAGCCCGGCGGCGAACAGCGCCTGCTGCCACGACCACACCAGGGCACCGTGATAGGCCGCGGGGGTGAAGCGCGCCTGCGTCGCCGCGTCCGCCAGCGCCGGGTTGGCGACCAGCAGGCCGATGTCGGTCATCAGCCCGGCGGGGAAGGGGCGTGCCAGCGCGGCGACGTCGCGTTCCAGCTCGGCCGCGGGCGGCGCGCCGAACAGCAGCGCGAAGCCCTCGTCGGAGTTGAGGATCGGTACCGCGCGCCCGCGCTCGTCGAGCGACAGCGCGTGATAGACCAGCGGCGCCTGCCCCAGGCTCGCCAGCGCGGGCGCGGCGGGCACGCCGAGCGTGCGCGCATAGGCCGCGATCTTCGGTGCTGCCTCGCGCGCGGGCAGCTCGACGCGGAAGAGCGCGGGCGCGCGCTCGCGCCACGTCGCCGCCATCGCCGCCGCGCGCGCCAGTCCGGCGCGATCGGACGCGCTCACATAAGGGTCGAGCAGCCCCGCCGCGCTCAGCCGGGCCGCGGCGTCGAGCGCGGCGGGGACCAGGACGGCGTTGACGTCATAGGGGTAGCGGCCGCGCCCGAGCCCCTCCTCGCTGTCGCGCCACTGGCCGGTCATGCGGCCGGGACGCAGCGCGACCAGCCGGTCCGACGCAGGCGCCTCGGCGAAGCCGCGCGCGCGCTCGATCACCAGCCGCAGGTTGCGCAGCAGCGCCGCGCCGGCGGGTTCGCTGGTGCCGGGACGCGCCTCGCTCGCGATCGGCCGCGCGAGGAAGGCGCGCGCGCGGGCCGGATCGGCGTGCTCGAGCAGATAGGTGGCGGCGACCGGCGCGAGCATGAAGTCGTCGTCGATCATGGCATAGTCGAGTGTGGCGGCGTCGCCGCTGCGCCCGGCTCTGCGATTCTCCAGCAGCGCGAACTCGGACAGGCCTTCCTCATGCGCGACGTCACCGTCGGCGGCGAGCCGCGCCAGGACCGCGCCGAGCCCCGCCTCGATCGCGGTGGGCTGGAGCGCGGGCATGAGCAGCCGGACCGACATCAGCGTGTCACGGCCGAAATAGGTGTCGAACCGCCACGAGCCCGCCAGGAACTTCTCGCGATAGCTGAGGAAGCGAAGGGCGTCCCGCGCGGTGGGATCGTCGGCGGCGGTCGCGTTGAGCAGCTCAGGCAGCGCGATGCCGGTGAGCGGCGTATCCCCGGTCGCGGCGGTGATCTCGAGCTGGATACGGCCGTCGCGCCCCGCCACCAAGGCACCGCGCTCTATCCTGCCGGCGAGCACGCGCAAGCCGAGCCGGTAGCCGGGCGCACCGTCGGCGCGGTCGCGCGCGTAGGTGATCGTGTCGCGGCCGAGGCGCGCGGCAACGCCGACCTCGGGGGGGAAGCGCGCGACGCTCTGATAGTCACGCAGGAAGCGGACGTTCGACAGCACAGCCTGGCGCAGGGCCAGCCGCGGCGCGGCGACGCTGGCGACCGCGCGCATGCCGTGGAGCGCGCGGCCGCGTGCGTCGCGCAGCGTGAGCGCGGCGGGCGCGCGGTCGAGCCGCCACGTGACCGGCGCGGCGGTGCGCTCGAACCAGAGGCCGACGCCGCTGTTGCCCGCCGGGAAGGCGACGAGGATGCGCGGCTCGGCGCCGTCGCGCAGCAGCAGGTGCGCCGCGGTGGCGCCGTCGCGCAGGAAGGCGTTGAGATTGTCGCCCTCGCTGAGCTGATAGGCGAGCTCGGGCGGACGCTGGGCGAGCGCCACGCCGGCGCTGCCCGCGAGCAGCAGCACGGCGAGGAGGCGGACGGCGCGGGTCATGGTCGGGCTCCGGATGTGAGGGGTAGACGCATCAGCAGTCTAGCTGTCGCCGTGCTCCTGCGCACGCAGGAGCCCAGGATCGCAGCCGTCGTGCTATCGGCTCTGGGCTCCTGCGTGCGCAGGAGCACGGTGTGGGGGAGTGGCGGACGACCTATCCTCGCCGCTCGCCCTCCCGTCCTCAGAACCGCAGCGTGACCGATCCGCCATAGGTCGGGCCGACGATGCCGCGGGCGTAGAAGAAGCCCTGGGTGATCGCCTGCGTCTGCCCCTGGCGCGGGTTGCCCTCAGTCAGGCCGACGACGTTGAAGATGTTCTCCGCGTTGAAGCTCACCTGCAGCTGCGGCGTGACGTTGACATTGATGCCCGCGCTGGTGACGCCATAGCCCGGCAGCGCGACGCCGTTGCCCGCGTCGGCGAAGATCTTGCCGACGTATTTGTAGCGCGCGAAGATGTCGCCGAGCCCGTTCGGCAGCTGGATCGCGGGCGTCACCGTCCACAGGGTGGAGGGTGTCCGCTCGGGGCGATTGCCCTCATAGCCCGCCTGGGTGGCGCCATCGAGCTGGAGGTTCTGGAGCCGCGGATCCTGGAACACCGCCTGGCCGTCGATCGAGAACCAGCGCACCGGGCGGATCACCGCGTCGATCTCGATGCCCTTGGTGCGCAGGTCGGCGTTGATGTTCTGCTGCTGCGCCGGGTTCTCGGGATTGGCGAAATTGTAGTTCTGGTCGTCGAAGTTGGTGCGGAACACCGTGACCGAGCCGCTGAAGAAACGCTCATATTGGTAGCGGATCCCGGCCTCGTACAATTTGATCGTGGTGATCGGGTCGGCGCTGTTGGTCTGGAAACCGTCGGCGTAGCGCGCGTAGATCGAGAGATTCGGCGTGATCAGATAGTTGGCGCCGACCGTCCAGGCGATCTTCTCCTGCGTGCGGTTGAGCGTCGTATATCGGCCGGCGAAGGTCGGGCCGACCGTGGTGATCAGACCGGCTGTGCCGCTCGGGACCTGTTGCTGGAACACACCAGGGCGGATCTCGACGATGCGGTTGGCGGCGTCGACCGCGGCCGCGTCGATGCCGTCCCGCGCGGTCGACTGGATGTTCTCGAACCGAATGCCGCCGTCGATGCGGAGCTTGCCGATCGCGAGCTCGTCGTTGGCGTAGAGCGACACGGCATTGTCGTCGCGCACGCGGATGCCGTTGCCCCAGTCGCCGTAGGAGACCAGGCCGTTGTCGCTCAGCGTGCCGATCACGTTGTTGCCGCCGTCGAGCGCGACGATGTCGTAGATGTCGCTGTTGTCGCGCACGTCGTTGACGACGCTGGCGACCGCCGACTGGTTCTGGCGGCGGTGGACGGCATAGTACATCATGCCCGCGGTCAGCGAGTTGGTGAAGCTGCCGCCCTGATATTCCCAGCGGCCGCCCAGGTTGAGCCCGAAGTCGTGCGCGTCGAGCCGGTCGTGGTTGAGCGTGGTGCGCTGGAGGAAGCCGTTGCCGTTGAGCGCGTCGAGCTGGCTCGTCTGGTTGGCACCGATCACCGTGCCGGTGCGCAGGTTGCGGATGCCGAAGCTCACCCGGGCGGGGAAGGCCACCGCGCCGGCGCTGAGCAGGTCATTGATCGGCGAGCCGCTGCCCGGTGTCAGATAGCTCACCGCGCTGGCCAGGCCCGCGTTGCCGGTGCCCGAGCCCGGGAACAGGCCGTTGAAGTCATAGGAGTAATCGAGGTAGCGGCTGCGCAGGAAGACATCGAACGTGTCCGTCACCGGCTTCTCGAAGTCGACGCGGAACTGGTTCGAGATCGACTTGATACCCTGGTCGTAGTGGAAGTTACGGATGCCGTCGCTCTCCACGAAGGTCGACACCGGCACCGCGATGTTGCGGAAGGCGTCGCCGCCGATATTGTCGCGCTGCGTGTCGAGGCCGGGAAAACCGCTCGGCGTCCCATTGTCGTAGCGGTACGGCATGCTGGCGTAGTAGGCGGTGTTCATGTCGCCGCGCTTGGCGGAGAGTCGCAGGAAGCCGCCGCCGTCGAAGCGGTATTCCAGCATCGCCTTCACGCGATAGCCGTCATAGTCGAACGGGTTGCGCCGCACGCCCGGGCTGCTCTGATAATAGCCGCCGATGCTGAAGGCGAGGTTCTCCGCCAGCGGCGCCGAGACGTAGAGGTCGGCGCGCTTGAGCCCGTAATTGTAATAGGTGCCGCGCGCGATCGCCTCGAATCGCTCCTGGTTGGGGCGCTTCGAGATGAAGTTGATCGTCGCGCCCGCGCCGTTGACGGTGAGCACGCCCGACGAGCCGCCCTTGACCGCCTCGAGCCGATCGATCGTGAGGTCCTGCTGGAAGAAGAAGTCGGCGCCGCCGCCGCCGTAGAGGATCGGCATACCGTCCTCCTCGAGCTGGACGAAGCGCTGCCCGCCGCCCTGGAGGCCGCGCACCGAGTAATTGTTCGACGCCTCGCCCGCGGTGCCCTCGACGAAGATGCCGGGGACGAGCTCGAGCATGTCCGCGGTGGAGCGCGGCGCGCGGCGATCGATGTCGTCGCGGGTGGCGTAGGTGATGTCGGCCGAGGAGGTGATCAGCGGGCGGTCGCGCGAGGTCTGGCCAGTGACGACGATGTCCTGCAGGCCGTCACCGTTCTCGGCCGCTGTCGCGGTGCCGGGCTCGGTGGTCGGCGAGCCCTGTGCGGGCGAGGGTGTGCCGGTCCGGTCGACCGGCGAGGCGTCGGGGGCGCTGGCGACGGTCTGCGCCATCGCGGGCGCGGTCGGCAGCAGCGCGGCACCGGCGAGCAAAGCGGCGCGGCGCGTGGTGAGTAGCAGCATCTTCCCCTCCTGAGGAACGTGGGTCGCGTCACCCTCTCGATGGGGGCGGCGTCGATCGCATTTCTATGCCTTCGTTAATCGATTTCAAAGATGGGGCGGGATCGCGTCGGAACGATCCCGCCCCAGCTGTGGCCGGCGCGCAACGGTCGCGGCGGCGGCTCCGCTCAGACCGAGGTTGCGCCGGCCTGCTCGACCTGGGCCATGCCGTCCGGCCGCGCCGCCCCGAGATCGGGCTCACCGCCCGGCGGCTCGTTGCGGAAGACGGCGAACTCGCCGCGCCCGTCGATGCTCGGCCCGCTGGTCCAGCGCCCCTCGGGATAGGTGCCGTCGGGCGAGGTGACGAAGAAGTCGTAATCGTGCCCCTGGTCCTCCTTCTCCTGCGGGAAGGCATTGGGGATCGGCAGCTGGGTCGCGGCGCCGCCGAGCTCCTCGATCACCGCGAGCCACTGCTCCTCGTGCATCGTGTCGCGCGCGATCATGAAGTGGAGCATCTTCTTCATGCCCTCGTCGCGCGCCGCGTTATACAGCCGCGTCGCGAGCACGCGCCCGGTGCTCTCCGCCGCGACGTTGCAGTACATGTCGGCGGCGATGTTCCCGCTGGCGTAGACATGGCTCATGTTGAACGGCACGCCGTCGGAGTCGACCGGCATCGCCGCGAGCCCGGTCGAGAGCAGGTTCTTGTGGATCAGCCCCTCGATGATGTGACGCGGTCGTTCGCCGCCCATCACCGCGCCGACGATGCTGTCCGCGGCGCCCTCGGCGTGGAGCCTCTCGTCGTGATAATACATCGCACGTCCTCGCTGATGTGATGATCCCGCCCTGATCATCCGCCAGCGGTTCAGCCCGCCCGAAACTTTCGATAGTGGGTTAGAATAACGTGGCTATTACAACGACCTGCGTCAAGTCCGTGCGCCCGGACCATGGCGCTCCGAGCGCGCGCCTCGGTCAGAGCAAGGGGCCGCCGCCGGTCGCCGCGATGGTCGCGGCGAGGATGTAGCTCGCCTCGCCGCCGGCGAGCAGGACAGAGGCCGGCGCCAGTTCGGCGGGTTGCGCGGCGCGACCGATCGGCGTGTTCTCGCCGAAGTTCTTCGCTGTCGCGCGCGGCATGGTCGAGGGGATCAGCGGCGTCCACACCGGCCCCGGCGAGACCGCGTTGACGCGGATCGCGCGCCCGGCGAGCATCTGTCCCAGCCCCGCGTTGACGATGTGGATCGCGCCCTTGGTGGTGGGGACGATCGTCTTCTTGTCGGTGAGCCGGCCGCGGCCGACATAGCTGTGCTCACCGTGATCGGGGCCCGGGTCCATCGCGTCGGTCGTGCCGGGCGTGGACTGCTGCCGCTCGGGATAGAATGTTCGGTCATGGATCGAGCCCCGATCCGGGTCGGGCTCTCAACCGACCGGTACGACGGAGCGTTTCGACGGTTGACGTGCACCAGCCGTTCTTCCGTCAGTTGGGCGCGTGCGACGAAGTGACATCGTCGCGCCAAAAAACTGTCATCGAATCGCTTGACCGCTTCGGCTGGTGTCCATATATGCGGCTTCACCGGACGGGGCGGGTTGCTTCGGCAGCGTTGCTCGGTCGGTCGTCAGATAGGATGGACACTGTTCTCCCCGATCGAAGGGTGGGGGAGGG
>NZ_JAIOKB010000012.1 GCF_019898765.1 Sphingomonas yunnanensis
CCGGCGACCACCCGCGCCTCTCCGCCGAGGAGCGCGGCTGGATCGAGGCCGAGCCCGCGGTCGACAGCGGGCGCGCCGGTTTCCGCACGGTGCTGCGCCGCCGTGAGGCCTGGGCCTATATGGCGGGGCGGTTCCTGATCGATCCCGTATGGTGGACCTTCCTGTTCTGGCTGCCCGACTTCTTCAACAAGCAATATGGCTACGACCTGAAGAGCTTCGGGCCGCCGCTGGTGGCGATCTACGTTCTGGCCGACGTCGGCGCGATCGCGGGCGGGTGGTATTCGTCGCACCTGCTGCGCCGCGGCGTCGAGACCGGGCGCGCCCGCAAGCGCGCGATGTTCGCCTGCGCGCTGTTCGCCTTGCCGGTCATGTTCGCCGCGGACGCGAGCAGCATCTGGCTCGCGGTGCTCGCGATCGGGCTGGCCTGCGCGGCGCACCAGGGCTTCTCGACCAACTTGTTCGCGCTGCCCGGCGACCTGTTCCCGCGCTACGCCCAGGGTACGCTGATCGGGCTCGGTGGCTTCGCCGGCGCGGTCGGCGGCTTCATCGCGTCCAAGTCGCTCGGCGTGCTGCTCGACACGGTGGGCAGTTACCGGCCGTTCTTCGTCGCGTGCGGGGTGGCGTACCTGGTGGCGCTAATTGTCTTCCATCTTCTCAACCCGGGCTATCGCGAAGTGAAGCGATGACCCGACCGTTTACACCACCAACCTGGTCGACTCTTCTCTGCTGATCCGGGTACCCGCAAGATCGGAATTTCTTTGTACGAGCACGTGCGCGATCTGCTCACCCGAGCATCCTCCGAACGGTCCGCGCTGAGCGGCATGGCCGGCGTCACCAACATCGGGCGCGACCGTGACTGGTTGGGCTCGACCTTCAGCCAGGCCAGTTGGTACGCCTTCGGACGGCTCGCCTGGGACCCGACGCCCGACGCCGCCGCGCTGTCCCGCGACCGGGCGCGGCAGACGTTCGGGGCCGACCCGCGCGTGGTCGAGCCGGTGGTGGACATGATGATGGCGTCGCGCGACGCGGCGGTCGATTACACAGGCCCGCTCGGGCTCGCGCAGGTGATGGCGACGGAGCACCATTATGGTTCCGACCCTGGGTCAGCGAGCGCTCGGGGGTCAGAACGAGATTTTTCCTGTATTGTGAACCAAGCATCCGCGCGCATCTACAGAGCCTCAGCGGTGACCAACCTCACGCTGCTGCTGCGACAACGCTCTGCGGATTGCCCCATCAGCAACGGTCGCCATGAGTGCGTAGCCCGCACGCAAGGGATGGATACCGTCCTGCGTCAGCTCGTGGCGCATTAAGCCGCGCTTGTCTACCATCACGGCGTAATAGTCAGCGTAGACGTAACCGCGCCGCAAGCAGAATGCCTGCAGCCAATCATTGAGCCTTCGCAAGCGCGCCGGATCACGCTCCCGGAGCACGTTACCCGCAGCAGGCGTGTCGCCATTGACGGGTAGGAGTGAGCCGAACACTGCAGCAATGCCGTGGCGGTCCGCGAGGTCCCCAAGTGTCTCCCAATTGGCTTGGATCTGCTCATCTCTCTCCTGCTGAAGAAAGCCCTGCACATCGTTGACGCCGGCGAGCACCACCACCACCGCGGCTCGCAGAGAGACGACATCCTGGTGGAAACGTAAGACCAGCTGGCTGGTGACTTGGCTGCCGATACCCCGATTCACGTAGGGCCGTCCGGGAAAGGATCCCGCGAGATCCCACCGATCCGTGATGGAGTCGCCAAGGAAGACGACGCGACGCTCGCTTACGCGCGGCGCGTGGAGCTTACGATTGCGCTCGGCGTAGATATATCGCTCGCCGAAGTCCTGCATCAGGCTGGGCACAAGCCGGGCACGAAACGGCCCCAGCCACGGCCCCCAGTCCCGCTCCGGGACGGTGCGCCGCTCGGGGGAGCTCTGATATATAGGCTCCGCCGCTTTCGGCTCCGATCGAGCGTGAAGCACGGTGAGCACTCCAGCCACACCGAGCAGCAAACGATTGAGATGCCTCATCTTCCCCTCCCTTTCGCTGGCACGGCTTAAAGCGTGTTAGGCGCTGGTACGCCCAAAATTCATATGTGAATATTATTAATCCTTCTGTAGTGAACGTTCTCGGGCGCCGCCACAGCAACGAGACGCCCGGCGGTAACAGGTCATCGGCGCGCTGAGTGCGCCGGCGCAGGGAGGACGAGGATGATGACGGGTAACGGGTTCATCGCGCGCGGCGCGCGTGCGCGGCTGGCACTGACGGTTTCCGCGACGGCGCTGCTGCTGGCAGGAGCGTCTGCACGCGCTCAGACGCCGGAAGGATCAATTCCCGCGACCCAGCAGCCGGGCACGGGCAGCGGCGTCACTGCGCCGAGCGGCGATCAGGGCACCGCCGATCCCGGCAGCGGCAACAGCGATGCCAGTGGCGGCGACGTCGTCGTCACCGGTGTCCGCGCGAGCCTCAGCAGCGCGCAGGGGATCAAGCGCAACGCCGATCAGATCGTCGACTCGATCGTCGCAGAGGACATCGGCAAGCTGCCCGACCGCAATGTCGCCGAGGCGTTGCAGCGGATCACCGGCATCCAGATCCAGCGCAGCTACGGCGAGGGCAGCTCGATCGCGATCCGCGGGCTCAGCCAGGTGCGCACCGAGATCAACGGGCGCGACGTGTTCACCGCCAACAATGGCCGCACGCTGAGCCTGGAGGACGTACCCTCCGAGCTGCTCGCCGGCGTCGACGTCTACAAGAACCCGTCGGCCAATCTCATCGAGGGCGGCATTGGCGGCCTGGTCAACCTGCGCACGCGCAAGCCGTTCGACTTCGACGGCTTCAAGCTATCGGCCAGCGCCACTGCCAATTACTACGACCTGTACGACGGCACCAAGCCGCAGGCGAACCTGCTCGTGTCGGATCGCTGGCAGACCGGCATCGGCGAGATCGGCGTGCTACTCGACGTCGCCTATCAGGAGACCGCGTTCCGTCAGGACCAGATCTCGAGTCAGCCCTTCTACCTGCTCAACGACCAGCTGAGCACGAGCGGCGCGCCCGTCAACGCGACCGACTATGCCACCGCCCAGGGGCTCGGTCGGCTTGGCCAGCCGACGTACCTCTCGCACGGAGTTGGCATCGGTCAGTATCTCGGCGACCGCCGCCGCCTCGGCATCGACGCCGCGGTACAATGGCGCCCGACCGACACGATCGACGTGACGGCCGAATATGTCCGCTCGGACTATAAATTTCGCTACGGCGACTACAGCTTCTTCGCCTACACCGGCGACAATCCGATCACGCCCGACTTCACCCGGCCGTTTACCTACGACAGCGAGGGCAATTTCCGCAGCGGCACGTTCGTCAACGTGCCGATCAACGCCAACACCAGCCTCGAGCAGCGCCACTCGGTCACCAACGACTATTCGCTCACCGCAAAATGGCGCCCGAGCGACCGGCTGACAATCAATGGCGACTTCCAGTATATCCGCGGCGTCACCGACGGGCAGCGCTCGATCGTGATCCTCGCCTCCACCGCCGAGCGACTGACCACCTCGGTCGGCAGCGGCGTGCCGTCAATGATCATCTCGCCCGACAGCGATCCCGCCAACGGCAACGGGCTGGTCAGCGATCCGGCCAACTACGCGTCGGGCGCGGGCTATCTCGACCACATCGAGCATTCGGTCGGGACCGAATATGCCGGGCGCTTCGACGCCGAGTATAAGATCGACGGCGGTTTCCTAAAATCGCTCGCGGGCGGGCTGCGCTACACCGACCGCTCGGCGGTGACCGACAGCTCGACCTATCAATATTACGGCCTCACCCGCGCGCTCTCGCCCGACCTCTACGAGCAACGGCTGTTCCGCGGCGACCTCTACCGCGGATTCCAGAACGTGCCCAGCAGCGCGGTGTTCTTCGACCGCGATACCGTTCTCGACTACGGCGCGACGCGGCAGGCGCTGGCCCCGTTTGTCGATTCCTCGCAGCAGGCCGCGCTGCTTGCCGGCGTCGGCTACGCGCCGTCCGACCGCAACACGCAAGGCGAGAAGACCTATACCGCCTACGGCGTGGCGCGCTTCGGCAGCGGCGGCGCGGTGCCTATCGACGGCAACATCGGCGTGCGGCTGATCAAGACCAAGGTAAGCACCGCGGGCTTCGTCGGCTCGTCGCCGCGCGTGCAGACTGGCACCGACGCGGTGAGCGGCGCACCGATCTACGGCAACGGCCCGATCACCTACAATCCGGTGAACGTCGACTCGGACTACACCAAGGCGCTGCCGAGCTTGAACCTGACGTTCCACTTCACCGACAAGCTGCAGCTGCGCCTCGCCGCGTCCAAGGCGCTGACGCGGCCGGGCTTCGACCAGCTCAACCCGAACATCACAATCTTCGAGAACAATCCGACTAACGGCCAGCGCACCGCCAGCTCCGGCAACGCCGACCTCCGCCCGCTCACCGCGGACCAGTTGGATGCGAGCCTGGAATATTACTTCTCGCGCACCGGGTCGATCTACGCCGCCGGCTTCTACAAGAAGGTGGACGGCTTTATCGCCACGATCACCGCGCCCGAGACCTATTCCTTCAACGGCGTCGACTATGTCTATCAGGTCACCCGCCCGGTCAACGGCGACGACGGCAAGATCAAGGGCTTCGAGGTCGGCGGCAACACCTTCCTCGATTTTCTGCCGGGCTGGCTGTCGGGCTTCGGGGCACAAGCCAACTTCACTTACGTCGACAGCAAGGCGCCCTCGCCCGACGCGCAGGACACCAGCGGGGCGCAGCTCAACGTGCCGCTCGAGCAATTGTCCAAGTACAGCTACAATCTGATCGGCTTCTACGATCGCGGTCCGCTGTCGGCGCGGGTCGCGTACAATTGGCGCTCGAAATATGTCGTGACCACGCGCGGCAATGGATCGGGCAACCTGCCGATCTTCAACGACGCGCGCGGCCAGCTCGATGCCTCGGTGACGCTCACCGCGACACCGAATTTCGGCCTTACCATCGACGGCACCAACCTGACCAACACCGAGAACCGCACCTATTACGGCGTTGCCAGCCGTTCGCAGTCCTCCGTGCTGAACGACCGCCGCGTGAGTATCACCGCGCGGCTGACGTACTAGAAGGCTAGCCCGCTAAGATCTGCAGACACCCAACGATAGAACCTTTGTGTCCTTACGGCACTTTCATCGGCCAGAACACACGAGGGTTCTAATTTTTAACTTGATATAAAACGCCTCATAGAGGACATGCCAAATGTCTGAAGTGGACTGTCCTACTGTCGAAACGCACCCAGTATTCGCCACTCAAGCGATCTCGATCATTTTTGAGCTTATGCTCACGCCCTGAAGACCTTTGGCTGCTTGTTTCCCACCTCGCTCTCGTGGCTAGGATCAAGGGCAGCCATCCAGAGCATCTTGCCTCGCCTGCCGGACCGATCGCTCATTCATATCGAGGCTCCATTTCAGGGAGACCGGCAGGGCACCGTTGTGACCGTCTTGAAGCCCGGGCGCCCACATCATCCTGCTTGCCTGTGGGCGTGATTGGCCGAAATCGGTAATGGCCCACCATGATCGTAGACTGGCACTTCTACGCCCTCGCCCTGCCGGCCATCCTCCTCCTCGGGCTAGCGAAGGGCGGGTTCGCTGGCATGGGCGCCTTGTCGCTCCCGCTGCTCGCGCTGGCGATCGATCCGGTGCGGGCCGCGGCGATCACGCTGCCGCTCCTCATCGCGCAGGATGTCGTCGGTGTGTGGGCGTTTCGGCGCTCCGTCGACTGGCGCCTGATCGGCTGGATGCTGCCCGGCGCGATGGTCGGGATAGCGCTGGGATACGCTTTCGCCGCGAGCGTGTCGCCGAGGGCGGTGATGGCCGCGGTCGGGGCGATCTCGATCCTGTTCGGTCTGTACCGGCTCTGGATGGCGCGCCGCCCGCGTCCCCGCGAGATCGCGCGCTGGCCCGAATGGCTCGGCACCCTCTTCGGCGTGGCCTCGGGCTTCACCAGCCAGATCGCGCACGCGGGGCAGCCGCCCTTCCAGCTCTGGGTTCTGCCACGTGGTCTGCCGCGCGAGCGCCTGGTAGGTACGACCGCGATCTTCTTCGCCGCGGTGAACTGGATCAAGGTGCCGGCGTATCTGGCGCTCGGCCAGTTCACATGGGCCAACCTCCTGACGTCGCTCCTGCTTCTTCCCGTGGCGCTCGCCGCCACGGTGACCGGCGTGGCCCTGGTTCGCCGCGTCGCACCCGAGCGCTTCTACACGGCCATCTACGTGCTGATGATCGCGGTGGGAGTCATTCTGACGTGGGAAGCGCTGGCGTGACGGCGTCTCGGCCGCTTCCCCGCAGCGACGACGAGAGCATCCCGCGTGAGGCGCGGGTACCGCGCGGGTGACCGGATCGACCGACGAGACTCTGTCGGCACCGGGCGGGCGCGTACTGTTGGATCGGCGCCGTGGCTGGTGTCGCCGTCACCGCGGCAACGCGAAGGCGATCACAGAGCCGCCCGGCCGACGCCCGCGATGCTTGCCGCCGCCCGCCGCGATCGCGACATATTGCCGGCCGGCGATCGCGTAGGTGGCGGGCGTCGCGAGCCCCGCGGCGGGCAGCTCCGTCGACCACAGCAACCGGCCGCTGCGCTTGTCATAGGCGCGGAAACGCCGGTCGTAGACGGTCGCGGCGATGAACAGCACGCCGCCGCGCGTGACCACCGCGCCGCCGTAATTCTCGCTCCCCGTCTCGGTCGGGCCGAGCTCGGGATAGCGGCCCAGGGGCACGCGCCATACCCAATGGCCGGTGTTGACGTCGAGCGCGGACAGAGTGCCCCAGGGCGGTGTCAGCGCCGGATAGCCGTCGGGATCGAGCAGGCGATGGTAGCCGTCGAACACATAGGGCTCGTCGAAGACGGGCGCGGCCGGCGGGGTAGCGTCGCTCTCGTTGCCGCGCGGCGTCGCACCCTCCCGGTCACCGCGCAGGTCACGCACCAGCGCCAGCACCTGCGCCGGCGACAGCGTGCCCGCGAAGCCTGGCATACGCCCGCCGCCCTGCGCGATCTGGCGCTCGAGCTGCGCCGCGCTGAGCCGTGCGCCGACATCGCGCAACCCGGGCACCTGCGGCGGATCGCCCGCGCGATCGGCGCCGTGGCAGGCCGCGCAATGGTTGGCGTACAGCGCCGCGCCCGAGCCGCCGGCGGCGAGCGCCGGACGCGGCTTCAGCCGCAGCGTCCAGGCCATTTCGTTGGCGTTGACGTAGAGCAGGCCGCTCTCGGGATCATAGGCCGCCCCGCCCCACTCCGCGCCGCCGTCCATGCCGGGCAGCAGCACCGTGCCCTGACGGCTCGGCGGATCGAACGGGCCGCGGTTGCGGAGTTCGGCGAGCTGCGCCGTCACCGCGGCATAGGCCGCCGGCGTCCGCCGGGTGACGATGTCGGGCGTGAGCCGCTGGCGCGCGAAGGGCGCGATCGCGGTGGGCATCGGCTGGGTTGGCCATGCCTGCTCGCCGGGCATGTCGCTGGCGGGCACCGGCCGCTCCTCGATCGGGTAGAGCGGGCGACCGTCGCGCCGGTCGAAGACATAGACCAGCCCCGACTTGGTGGTCTGCGCGATCGCGGGCACGCCGCGCACCGTCACCAGCGTCGGCTGCGCCGGAAAGTCGCGGTCCCACAGGTCGTGATGGACGCTCTGGAAGTGCCAGCGCCGCCGGCCGGTGCGCGCGTCCAACGCGACCAGGCTGTTGGCGTAGAGATTGGCGCCCGCGCGCGTCGGTCCGTAGAAGTCACGATCGCCCATCCCGCTCGACGCTACGGGCAGGAACACCAGGCCGCGCGCGACGTCGACGGTGAGCCCGGCCCAGACGTTGGCACCGATCTCGGTCTTCCAGGCGTCGCGCGGCCAGGTCTCGGCGCCGGGCTCGCCGCCGTGCGGGATGGTGTGGAAGGTCCAGCGGATCGCGCCGGTGCGCACGTCGAAGGCGCGGACGTCGCCCGGCGTATGGCCGGTCGAGCCCATGATGATCAGGTCCTCGAACACCGCCCCCGGCGTGACGTTGTTGACGGTCAGCTGCGCGAGCGGCCGGCCGAAGCCCGCGCGCAGGTCGACGCGGCCGCCGCGGCCGAACCGCGCGTCGGGGAGGCCGGTCAGCGCGTCGACCGAGATCAGCTCCTGCCCGAACGTGAACAGGATGCGACGCTCTTCGCCGTCGCGCCAATAGGAGACGCCGCGCAGTCGCTGGCGGGTCGCGACCGGTGCGGACGCCGGGTCATAAGCCCAGATCTCACGGCCGGTCGCGGCGTCGAGCGCCACTAGCCGGCCCTTGGGCGTGACGATGTACAGGCGTCCGTCGACGACGAGCGGGTTGGCCTGCATGTCCGATTGCGATCCGCCCTCGCCGAACGCGTCGCCGCTGTCATATTCCCACGCCTTCACCAGCCCCGCGACGTTGCGCACCGTGATCTGGTCCAGCGTGGAATAATGCGTCGCGGCGGGATCGCCGTGGTAATAAGGCCAGTCCGCTCCCGTGCCCGCCGGCGGCACGACCGCGTCGGGCGGGGGCGTCGCCGCGCTCCCCAGCAGCAGCGCGCCCGCGAGCATGACCGCCGCTCTCACCCGCTCGCCCGCGCGCATCGCCTGCTCTCCCACCTTTTCGGCGTCGACCAGCCGCGGACACAGCCTAGGCGGACCCGCGGGGCGATGCCAATCATCCACGTGCGGGTAGGTGCCGAGACGGCGATTTCGTCGATTAGGCCGCTTGGCATTGTCTTCCTCGCCAGTCGCCCGAGCCTGTCTCACCATCGCGTGGCTTGTGGCCAGGGATCGTCGATGCCGCGCCGCCAACCGCGTCCGACGATCGCCCAATGTTTGCCGTTGTCGACACATTCGGCTATGAGCATGCAATGTCCGCCGAGGCTCCTCCCACCGACGTCCGTGCGCCTGCCCGCAAGGGCGACCGACATCAGGAGGCGGTCACGCTGCTGCGCCGGATGATCCTCTCCGGCGAGCTCGCTCCGGGCGAACCGCTGCGCGAGGTCGCGCTCAGCGAGCAGTTCGGCACGTCGCGCACGCCGGTCCGCGAGGCCTTGCGGACGCTGGCGGCGGAAGGGTTGGTGACGCTGCTGCCCAATCGGACGGTGCAGGTCAGCCAGCTCGACGAACAGGCCGCCTCCGACGTGTTCAGCGTTCTCGGCGCGCTCGAGTCGCTCGCGGCGCGGCTCGCGTGCGAGCGGATGCAGCCCGAGGACATGGAAGTGCTGACCGAGCTGCACGGCGATCTGGCGCATTATTTCGAGGTGCGCGACCGGCCGCGCTATCTCGAGGCCAACCGGCTGATCCACGAGCATATCGTCGAGTCCTCCGGCAATTCCTCTTTGGTGTTGGCGTGGCGGCTGCTGCTGCCGCGGGCCGAGCGCGCGCGCCACGTCAGCACGCTCGATCATGCGCGCTGGGCCGAGGCGTTCCAGGAGCATGTCGAGATCGAGCGGGCCTTTCGCGCGCGCGACGCCGGCGCCATCGCGCGACTGATGGAGGCGCATTTCGACAATGGCGCCGCCAGCATCCAGGAGGCGCGCAAGCGCGCCCGGCGCGAGCAGCGGTCGCGCGCGTACAAGAGCGCGCCCGGCGCCGAGTGACGGCGCGGCGGCGGGGGCTCAGCCGGCGTCGCGATAGAGCAGCCGCGACGCGTCGATCCGTAGGAACAGCAGCCCGCCCAGCGCCGACAGCGCGGCGAGCACGTACATCGCCGCATTCCACCCGCTCCAGTGGAGGATATAGCCGGTGATCACCGCCGCGAGCGCGCCGCCGATGTTGCCGAACGTGTTCATCACCGCGGACACCGACCCGGCATAGACCCCGCCGACGTCGAGCGTCAGCGCCCAGGAGACGCCCACCGTCAGCTCCAGCCCGAACACCGCGAGCGCGAACCAGGCCACGCTCACCAGCGGCGAGGGGCTCAATACTCCCGCGGGGATCGCCACCGCGGCGAGCGCGAAGCCCACTACCGCCACCGCGCGCCGCGCCCAGGTGACGCGGCCGGTGCGCCGCAGCAGATGGTCGGACACCCAGCCTCCCGCCACGTCGCCGATCACGCCCGCCATCAGCGGCAGGCTGGCGAACAGCCCCATCCGCGCCAGCTCGAAATCGCGCACCTCGCCGAGATACTTCGGGAACCACGTCAGGAAGATGTTGATCGAATAGGCGTAGCAGAAATACATCGTCGAGATCAGCCAGAGCTGCGGCTGTGCCAGGATGCGCCGCCACGGCACCCGCACCGTCGCCCCGGCCGCGGTCTGCGGCGCCAACGCCGCCGCGATCATCTCGCGCTCGGCCGCGTTGGTGCCGGCGTGATCCTGCGGCCGGTCGCGGTAATAGCCGAACCACACCGCGGCCCAGACCAGCCCCAGCCCGGCGAAGATCAGGAACGGCGCGCGCCAGCCGAAGTGGATCATCAGCCACACCACCAGCAGCGGCGTCAGCGCCGCGCCGAGCCGCGCGCCCGCGTGCGTCACGCCCTGCGCGAAGCCGCGCTCCGACGGCAGCATCCAGCGGCTGAGCGAGCGGGTCGCATTGGGAAAGGCGCCCGCCTCGCCGCAGCCGAACAGGAAGCGACACGCGATCAGCGAGCCCATGCTCCACGTCGCGGTCGTCAGCGCGGTGAAGCTCGACCACCATACCACCACCGCGGTGAGCACGCGGCGCGGGCCGAAGCGATCGCCGAGCCAGCCGCCGGGGATCTGGAACAGCGCGTAGCCGATCTGGAACACGCCCAGCACCCAGCCCCAGGCGCGGTCGCCGATGCCATATTCCTGCTGGATCATCGGCCCGGTCACCGAGATGACCACGCGGTCCATATAGGTGATCATATAGGCCAGCACGGTGAGCCACAGCACGACGTGGCGCACCCGCGTCGGACGCATCGCCGCGGTGGAACTCGCCGGCGCCGACGCCGCGGCGAGCGGCACCCCGCTCATCGGACCGACGGCACCTTGTTTCCGCCGACATAGACCGCGGCGATGCGGCGGCTGTTGCGGACGTCGCGCGTCGGATCGGCGTCGAGCACGACGAAATCGGCGAGGCGGCCGGGGGCGATCACGCCGCGGTCGCCCGTGCCGAGCCACTCCGCCGAGCGGCCGGTCGCGGCGTGGATCGCCTGCGCCGGGGTGAAGCCCGCCTTTACCAGCTGCTCCAGCTCCCAATGTTCCGAATAGCCCGGCAGCCGCCCCGGCGGCCCCGCGTCGGTGCCGAAGCCGTAGCGCACGCCCGCGCGCGCCAGCGCCATCTCATTGTCGCGCGCCTGCTCGTCGATCCGGGGCAGCGCGGGATAGATGCGGCTCGATGCGATCGACTTCTCGCGCTCGGGGCTCTCCAGCCCGGCGATCGTGGCAGGATCGGCGGCCTGACGGAAGAACGGGTCGCGCGTGCGCGGATTGTCCGCGGCAAAGGCATAGACCGCGGCCTCGCGGCTCAACGTCCCGGCACCCTGCCACACGCCGCGCGCCTTCATCGCGCCGATCAGCTTGGCGTCGACGGGCTTGTCGCGCACGCTGTGCATGAAGCCGTCGATCCCCTGCGCCACCAGCATCTTGGCGTCGGCGAGGTAGAAGACGTGGGCGAGCACGCGCTTGCCGCGGCGGTGGCCGGCGTCGATGATCGCCTTGCTGATCGCATAGGGCATCTTCGGCATGGCGCCGAGTTCGTCGTCCATCCACAGCTTGATGTAGTCGACGCCCTTGCGCGCCTGCGCGTCGACCTCGGCGGCGGCCTCCTCCGGCGTGGCGACGGGATGGTTGATCCCCGGCACGCCGCCATAGCCGCCCTTGAACACCAGCCCCTGCCCCGCGGTCAGCAGCCGCGCCATCGTCTGCGGACCGTCGCGGCCGGCGTCGCGGATGGCGAGCACGCTGTCCTTGTCGGTACCCATCGACTGCACCGTCGTCACGCCGAAGGCGGCATAGGTGCGCAGGTCGCGCCGCACCGACTCGGGCGTGAAATAGTCGGCCTTCTGGACGAGGTCGCGCACCGTGCCGATGTGGATGTGGAGATCGATGATCCCCGGCATCAGATACTTGCCGCCGAGGTCGACGGTGCGCACGCCGCGGCGCTTCGGCGCCTTGCCCTGCGCGCCGACCCAGCGGATCCGCGCGCCGTCGACCAGCATCGCCTGCCCCGCGCGCGGCGCCGCGGCGGTGCCGTCGATCAGCGTGAAGCCGCGGTAGAGCACCGGCTCGGCCCGCGCCGCGCCCGTCAGCAGCAGCGCCGCGAGCGGCGCCCATCGCGCCGCACCCGTGATCGTCCGTCGCATCGTCATCCTCCCAGGCTGTTCCAGCATCAAGCGGCGAGTCGCTCAGCGCGGCGGCGCGACCAGCACGTCGCGCCCCACCGCCGTCGCGTCGCGCTGCCCCGCCAGCGCCATCGCGACCGCCAGCTCGTGGCGCAGCAGCGCGAGCATCCGCGTCACCCCCGCCCCGCCCTGCGCGCCGAGCGCATAGGCCCAGGCGCGGCCGAGCAGCACGCCGCGCGCGCCGAGCGCCAGCGCGCGCAGGATATCGGTGCCCGAGCGGATGCCGCCGTCCATCAGCACCTCGGCGCGGCCGTCGACCGCCGCCATCACGCGCGGCAGCGCCGCAATCGCGGAGGGCGCGCCGTCGAGCTGGCGACCGCCATGGTTGGAAACGATGATCGACTCCGCCCCGGCGGCGACCGCGTCGCGCGCGTCTTCGGCGTCGAGCACGCCCTTGATGACGAGCCGCCCGCGCCAATGCCGGCGCAGCCAGTCGAGGTCGGCCCAGGTGACCGAAGCGTCGAAGTTGCGGCTGACCCAGGCGGTGAACTCGGCCAGCCCCGCGCCGCCCGGCATCTTGGCGGCGTAATTGCCGAGCGTATGCGGCCGGCCGCGCACGCCGACGTCCCACGCCCACGCCGGATGGCGCGCGATCTCCACCGCGCGCCGCAGCCGCGCCGCCGCGCCCTGGTCGCCGGTCAGGCCGGTGCGCACGTCGCGACGGCGCGGGCTGTGCACGATCAGGTCGACCGTCAGCACCAGCGTCTCGACCCCCAGCGCGGCGGTGCGCGCCAGCAGCTCCTCCATGAAGCCGCGGTCCTTGATGATGTAGAGCTGGAGCATCAGCGGCGCCGCCGCGGCCACCTCCTCGATCCCGCAGCAGGACGAGGAGGAGAGGATGAACGGCACGCCCGCCGCCGCCGCCGCGCGCGCCGCCTGGACCTCGCCGCGGCGCGCGTACAGCCCGGCGAGCCCGATCGGCGCGAGCGCCACCGGGAAGTCCGCCGCCTGCCCCATCAGCGTCGTGCCCAGGCTGAGCCCGTCGACGTCGCACATCACGCGCTGGCGCAGCTTGAGCGCGGCGAGATCGGCGGTGTTGGCGCGCAGCGTCTCCTCGGCATAGGAGCCGCCGTCGATATATTCGAACAGGAAGTCGGGCAGGCGCCGCCGCGCCATCGCGCGGAAATCGTCGATCGAGGCGGCGATCATCGCAGGGTCACGCGCCGCGCCACTGCGGCGTGTCCTTGGCGAGGAAAGCGCGCACACCCTCGGCGAAATCGACGCTGCCGTAGACGCGCGCGATCAGGTCGCTGATGTCGGGCTGCGCGGCGACGGCGGCGCGGCGGATCGCCTCCTTGCTCACCGCCATCGTCAGCGGCGCATGCGCGAGCAGCCGCTCGACCAGCGCGGCAACGGTGGCGTCGATCTCACCCGGCGCGACCACCGCGTTGACCAGCCCGAGCGCGTGCAGCTCCGCCGCATCGACGATCTCGGCACCGAGCAGCAGCCGCTTCGCCATCGCCACCCCGGCATGCTGGACCAGCCGGCCGTAGCCGCGCGCGGACAGGCAGTTGCCGATCGTCCGCGCGAGCGGCGAACCGAAGCGCGCGCCCGCGGCGGCGACGCGAAAGTCGCTCGCGAAGGCCAGCGCCAGCCCGCCGCCGACCGCCCAGCCGTCGACGATCGCGATCACCGGCTGCGGCAGCGCCTCGACCGCGCCGACATAGCCGTCCATCTCCGCCTCATAGGCGACACCCTGTTCGCCCCCGGTGAAATCGCGGAAGCCGGCGATGTCGGTGCCCGAGACGAACGCCTTGCCGCCCGCGCCGCGCAGCGTGACCACGCGCACCTCGCGGTCGGCGGCGATCGCGGCGCAGGCGTCGCCGAGGCCGCGCCACATGTCCCAGGTCAGCGCGTTATAGGCGGCGGGGCGGTCGAAGGTGATGCGTGCGACCGCGCCCTGCTTCTCGTAGCGGGTGACGCCCGCGCTCACGCCGTCGCGCCCTGCGCCAGCCGGCCCGCTGCGCGCAGCTCGCCGCGGATCTCGTCGCCGTGCTGGTCCAGCAGCGGCGGGGGATAGCGGACCTGCTGCGGCGTCGCCGACAGCTTCACCGGGAAGCCGAGCGCCTTGATGCTGCCCTCCACCGGATGCGGAATGTCCTGCACCATCGCGCGCGCCTGCGCGTGCTCGCTGGTGGTCGACTGCGCGTAATCGAGGATCGGCCCGGCCGGCACGCCCGCGGCGAGCAGCGCGTCGACCCAGTCGGCGACGGTGCGCGCGCGGAAGCTGGGACGCAGCAGCTCGATCAGCTCGCGCGCCTTGCCGACGCGCGCGCTATTGTCGAGGAAGCGCGGGTCGTCCGCCAGCTCGGCGCGATCGATCACGCCGAGCAGCGCGAGCCAGAGCTTCTGGTTGGCGGCGGCGAAGACGAACCAGCCGTCCGCCGCCTCCACTGCCTGATAGGGCGCGGACATGCGGTTGGCGCTGCCGAGCGGGCGCGGGCTCTTGCCGGTGCCCCACAGCTCCGCGGTCTCCCACACCGACAGGCCGAGCGCGGCCTCGAACAGCGAGGCGGTGACGAGCTGCCCCTCGCCGGTGCGCTCGCGCACGAACAGCGCGGACAGGATGCCATAAGCCGCGAACAGCGCCGAGCCGAGATCGCCCACCGGCGTGGTGTTCTTGACCGGCTCGGCGTCGGGAAGGCCCACGGCGCTGATCAGCCCCGACATCGCCTGCGCGATCAGGTCGTAGCCGGGCCGCGTCGCCCAGGGTCCGCTCGCGCCGAAGCCCGAAATGCTCGCGTAGATCAGCCGCGGGTTGCGCGCGCGCAGCGTCTCATAGCCCATGCCCAGCCGCGCCGCGACGCCGGGACGCCCGTTCTCGACCAGCACGTCGGCGGTGTCGACCAGCGCGTAGAAGGTGTCGCGGTCGGCCGCGTCCTTGAGGTCGAGCACGATGCTGCGCTTGTTGCGGTTGAGCGCCAGGAAGCCGGGGCTGTCCTCGCCCTTGAGCCGGAATCCCATCGAGCGGCGCGAGCTGTCGCCGACGTGCGGCGGCTCCACCTTGATGACGTCGGCGCCCATGTCGCCCAGCAGCATGCAGCAGAACGGCCCCGCCATCACCTGCGACACGTCGAGCACCCGGATCCCCGCCAGTGGCTGATCGCCCGTCATCATCCCCGCCCCGCTCCCCGGCGCCAGTGTGTACTCATCTTATGCACCTTGCATACAATGTCCGCGAACGGCGGCAAGGGTCGGTGGGCGCTCACGCCCCCGGCTTGTCCTGCGTGATCGCGATCGCGCCGAGCGCCCCCGCATCGCTCGGCAGCTCCGCCGCGCCGGCGGGGAAGCCGTTCTTCGACAGGATCATCGCCTCGACGTCGGCCACCTTGGCGGCGCCGAGCGAGTTGGGATTGTCGAACGGCATGGTCGTCTTGATGCGGGTGAACAGCGCCGCCGCGGTCTGGCCGTTCCAATTGGCGAGGAAGCCGCTGCCCGCCAGCGCCGGCGCCTGGTCGTTGCCGCCGAGCGCGTCGCCGTGGCAGCTCGCGCAGCTGGCGGCATAGACCGCGGCGCCGCGCTGCACCTGCGCCGCGCTGTAGACGCCGCCCCAGACGCTTCGGGGCGCGGCCTGCGACAGCGCGACGGCCGGCAGCGCGACCAGCGCGACAGCGAGCAACGGGCGGAGCGACGGATGGGTCATGCGCACCTCTGGGGACGGGCCGCTCATGCGGCGGGGAGACGGAAGGCGACCAGCTCGCTGCTGTACGCGCCGCCGCCGATCGCGATGACGAGGTACTGGCGCTGGTCGAGCATGTAGGTCATCGGCGCGCCGGTCTGACCCGCGGGCATGTAGACCGCGCCCTTCTGCTCGCCGCTGGCCTTGTCATAGGCGCACAGCATCGCGCCGCGGCGCCCGTCGGGCAGCGTGAAGACGCCGGGCTCGCCGCAGATCACCAGCGTCTTCGTCACCAGCGGCCCGACATTGCCCGCGCGCCCTGTCTTCGGGATCGTCAAGCCCTTGAGCTTGGGATGATTGCGCACCGTGTCGGGGGTCTCGCCGTGCGCCACCTGCCAGAGATGCGCACCGCGCTTGAGGTCGATCGCGGTGAGGCGACCATAGGGCGGCTTGAGCAGCGGCAGCCCCTCCACCGTCAGCGTGCCATAGGTGTGGTCGCCGCGGCGCGGCGCGTCGGGCATGCCGCGCACGTTGATGACCGCGAAGTCGGAGCGCTTCGGGTCGTCGTTGGGCAGCTCGCTCATCACGTCGGCCACGGTCTTAGAATAGACGTAGACCACGCCCGTCTCGGGATCGGCGCCGCCGCCGGGCCAGTTGGTGCCGCCGGTCAGGTTGGGCGCGGTGAGCGTGCCCCAGGTGCCCTCGCGGTCGAACATCGAGGCCGGGGTGAAGAGCGGGCCGCGGCGATAGTTCTTCGCCAGCGCCAGCGCCTTGGCGCGCAGCTCCGGAGTAAAGTCGATCAGGTCGTCGTCGCCGACGCCCTGGACGTCGTACGCGGCCGGGCGCGACGGGATCGGCTGGGTCGGCGCGTACCACTCGCCGGGGACGTCGCCCTTGGCGACCTTGCGCTCGGGGATCGGCCAGATCGGCTTCCCCGTGGCGCGGTCGAGCACGTAGAGGAAGCCCTGCTTGGTGGGCTGCGCCAGCAGCTGCCGCACGCGCCCGCCGACCGGCACGTCGAGCAGCATCGCGGCGCAGGGAATGTCATAGTCCCACAGCCCGTGGTGGACGAGCTGATAGTGCCACTTGCGCTCGCCGCTATCGAGATCGACCGCGACGATGCTCTCGCCGAACAGCCCCGGCCCGCGGCGATACTGGCCGCCGACGTCGCCGGTCGGCAGCTCGATGCCGAGATAGGCGAGGTTGAGCGCGGGATCGGCCGAGATCTGGCACCACATGCCGGCGTTGCCGATCGTCGCGGTGCCGTCGAGCCAGGTGTCATAGCCGAACTCGCCGGGACGCGGGATGGTGTGGAAGATCCACTTCCGTCGCCCGGTGCGCGCGTCGTAGCCGCGCACATAGCCGCGGACGTTGGCGCGCGTCCTGGGCACGTTGCCCGCGGTATGCGCGGCGCCGACCACGACCGTGTCCTTGGCGACGAGCGGGGTCGAGTTGAGCCCGACGTCGCCCTCGATCAGGTCGATCTCCTGGTCGAACCCGGTCTTGAGATCGACCACGCCGTCGCTGCCGAAGTCGGGGACGCGCTGGCCGGTGCGCGGGTCGAGCGCGATCAGCCGATAGCCGATCGTCACGTAGAGCAGCCGCTCCTCCTTGCCGTCGGTCCAGTAGGACACGCCGCGCCCGGAGAGCTGGCGCGGCGCCTTGCGCGCGCGCTCGCCCTCGTCCTCGCGGTGGATCCAAAGCAGCTCGCCGGTCGCGGCATCGAGCGCGACCACGTCGCGGCGCGACCCCGCGGTGGAGTAGATCACGCCGTTGACCACCAGCGGCGTCGCCTCGAGCTGATAGTCTGGGCGTGCGCCGAGCGAGTCGGTGCGGAAGCGCCACGCCACCTCAAGGCTGTCGAAGTTCGCCGCGTTGATCTGGTCGAGCGCGGCGTAGCGCGTGCTCGCCAGATCGTTGGCATAGTGCCGCCAGTCGGTGTCGCCGGGAACGCGCCGCCGCGCGCTGACCTGCGCCGCCGCGAACGGCGCGCGCAGCGCCAGCAGCGTGAGCGGCGGCAGCGCCAGCAGCGCGCGTCGGGTGAAGCGCATCGCGCGATCCCCTGCCGGCCGCCTCAGTGCGCCGGCTCGAAATTGTGGAGGATGACGGGGCGCGGGTTGATCGGGATGCGCGTCGACATCGGCGCGCTGGGATCGTTGCCGGCGCGGTGCCAGCGCCCGCGCACCGCGGTCACGACGTCGCCCGGCTCGGAAGTGAAATAGGGAAAGCCCTCGATCTTATAGCCGATCTTGCCTTCCATGATGAACCAGAACTCGGTCCATTCGGTGTGGAAATGGCCCTTGTTGGTGTCGGGCGGCACCGCGTCCGCGGCCTTGCCGCGCAGGATGTTCGAGGTCCAGTGATCGTCCCACACGAACTTGCCGTTGTACGGCTTGTCGCCGACCGCGATCGTTTTGAAGAAATCGACGTAGATCGGGTTGGTATCGCGATCCTTCGCCGGGCCGGGGTTGCCCGTTACCTTGACATAGGTGCGGCCCTTGACCGGATCGGGGGTCTCGCTGGCGGGGTAGAGCGGCGCGGTGCCGGCCTGGCGCACCTCGAACCAGACGGCCGGCTGCTGCCCGATATTCTCCACCGAATAGACGTGGCGGAACGGCACGCTGACCATGAAGCCCTTGGTCGCGGTGAAGGGCTCGGTGCCGTCGATCGTCACGCGCAGGCTGCCGTCCCACACGATGAACATGATGCGGTCGTCGGCGAAGAAGCGCGGCTTGGTCTTCTTGCCCGCACCGAGCGAGACATAATCGGCGTCCTGCTCGGGATTGCGCACTACGGGATGGACCCAGTCGCTCTGGCCGCGATGCGTCGCACGGATGTCGGCGAGCTTCCAATGGACCTTGTTGGGGGCGGCGTAGGCGGTCGGCTGCGTGGGCTTGGGCGCCCAATACTCGCCCGGCATCTTGGGCTGGGTTACCGGCATCGGATCCTCGCGGCCGGAGAATTGGGCGGAGGCGGCGACGCCGCCGGCGAGCGCCACGACCGCGCCGCCCAGGTACAGCAACCCTTTCATCCCACTCTCCTTTTTGCGACGCTGCCCGTAGGCGCGCCGTTTGTATGGACAGGCGCAATCTTGTATGCGATCTGAAACCACGTCAAGCACACTGACGATGATCATCGTCAGGGCGAGGCAGGGCGGCGGGGAGGATCGGAATGCGCTGGACGCTGGCGGGGCTGTTACTGACCGCGATCCTCGCCGCCCCGCTGCCGGCCGCCGACTATCAGGCCGATCTCGGCCCGATGCCGCTCGACGACGAAACCAAGGCGGTGATCGCCGGCCGCGGCGAGGCGGAGGCACGGCTCGACGGCGCGCGGCTGACGGTCAGCGGGCGCTTCCGCGGACTGCCCTCGCGCGCCACCGCGGCGCACCTGCTGATCGGGCCCGCGATCGGCGTGCCGGGCAGGAAGGCGCTGGCGCTCACCGTGAGCGGCGACACCGACGGGACGATCGCGGGCCGCTACCGGCTGAGCAAGGCGCAGGCCGCGGCGCTGCGCACCGGGCGGCTGTACGTCCAGGTCGACAGCGAGAAGGCGCCGCCGGGCTATAGCTGGGGGCCGAAGGGGACCTTGTGGGGCTGGCTGCTCCCCGCGCATGCGCGCGCCACCCCCGGCGAGCCGCAACGCGGCGCCTGGTTCCTGCCCCAGCTCGACACGCCGCGGCGCTGACCATGCGACGCTTGGCCCCTTATGCCCGCGCCCGCACCGCGCTCCTGCTCGCCGTCGCCGGCGCCGCGCTCGCGGGCACGATCGCGGTCGCGCAGCAGCCCGGCGGGCTCTTCACCCGCGCGCAGGTCGCCGCGGGACGCAGCGCCTATGCCGAGCAATGCGCCGCCTGCCACCAGCCCGACCTCGCCGGCGCCACCGACGCGCCCGCGCTGACCGGCGCCTCGTTCAACGCCGTCTGGGGCAAGCGCGCGGTCGCGGCGCTGTACAGCAAGATCCACGCCTCGATGCCGTACGGCCGCGGCGCCAGCCTCGACGACGCGACCTATGACGCGATCGTCGCCTATATCCTCTACGCCAATGGTGCGCCCGCGGGCGCCACGCCGCTCGACCGGCAGGCGACAACCCTGCTCGGCGCGGTGGCGAGCGGGAAGCCGCCCGCGGACGCCTTCGCCGCCGCCCCCGACGCTACCACCGCCACCGGCGCGCCTGCGGGCAGCACCGCCTCGCAGGAGGCACAGATCGGCGGCGCCAAGGAAGCCGCCCCCGCCAACGGCCCCGGCGGCGCCGCCGCGCCGGCCACCTCGGCTGGCTTCGCCGCGCCGGGGCAGAAGGTGAAATATGCCGACCCCGGCCGCTTCGTGCTGCCGAGCAGGCCGGGGCTGAGCCTCAAGGGCGCGATCGCCGACTATCGCCCCGTCACCGACGCGATGCTGCGCGACCCGCCGCCGGGCGACTGGCTGATGTTCCGCCGCAACTACCAGGGGTGGAGCTACAGCCCGCTGGCGCAGATCGACACGGGCAACGTCGCGCGGCTCCAGCTCAAGTGGATGTGGTCCATGCCCGAGAACGGCACGATGGAGGACACGCCCATCGTCCACGACGGGATCATGTACATGTGGGGTGTCGGCAACGTCATCCAGGCGCTCGACGCGCGCGACGGCGAGCTGCTGTGGGAGAACCGCCTCGGCCCCTTCCCCGCCAGCGCCGGGCCTGGCCCGTCCTCGGTGGAGACGCGCGCGATGGGGCTGTGGGGCACCAACCTCTACGTCAACACGCCCGAGGGCTGGGTCTATGCGCTCGACGCGCGGAGCGGCGAGGAGGTGTGGAAGACGCACATCACCGACGAGAAGCCCGGCGTCGGCCGCTCCACCGGCGGGCTGATCATCATCAAGGGCAAGGTGATCGTCGGCATGACCAATTGCGGGCGCAAGGGCACGCCCGACCATTGCTACATCAGCGCCTACGACGCCGCGACGGGGAAGCGCGACTGGACCTTCACCACCGTCGCGCTGACCGGCCAGCCCGGCGGCCACAGCTGGGGCGCGCTGCCCGACGACGAGCGCAAGGGATCGGAGACCTGGATCGCGGGCACCTACGATCCCGAGCTCGACACCACCTACTGGGGCACCGCGCAGGGCAAGCCGTGGCGCCGCGACGAGCGCGGCTCCGCCACGGGGGCGACCGATTACGCCAACTCGACGCTCGCGCTCGATCCCGCCACGGGCAAGCTGCGCTGGTGGTTCAACCATGCCCCGGGCGAGACCTTCGACCTCGACGAGGTGTTCGAGCGCGTGCTGGTCGATCACGGCGCGCGCAAGTCGCTCTACACGATCGGCAAGGCCGGCATCCTGTGGCAGCTCGACCGCGCCAGCGGCAAGTTCCTGGGCGCGACCGAGACCGTGTTCCAGAACGTCTTCACGCGGATCGACCCGGTGACCGGCCGGCCGAGCTACCGCGACGACGTGGTCAAGCAGCAGTCCGACCAGTGGCTCGCCTCCTGCCCCGGCCCGGAGGGCGGGCACAATTGGCAGGCGATGAGCTATCACCAGCCGAGCGACGCGCTGGTGATCCCGCTCAGCCAGAGCTGCGTGCTGATGCTCGGCAACGGCAGCCAGGTCTATTACGAGATGCCCGGCACCGGCGGCAATCTGGGTCGGCTCTCGGCCTATCGCGCGCGCGACCGCGCGCCGCTGTGGACCGTCCAGCAGCGCGCGCCCTTCCTCACCTCGGTGGTGTCGACCGCGGGCAATCTCGCCTTCGTCGGTGATTTCGACCGCGTCTTCCGCGCGGTCGACGTCCGCACCGGCGAGACATTGTGGAAGACGCGGCTGGGCACCACGGTGCAGGGCTTTCCCGTCTCCTTCGCGGTCGACGGCCAGCAATATGTCGCGGTCACCACCGCGCTGGGCGGCGGCAGCCCGCAGCTCAAGCCGGGCACGATGCTGACCGAGGTGCATCGCCCGATCACCGGCTATGCCGTCTATGTCTTCGGGCTGCCGCAGGCGAGATGACCGTCACCGCCTGGGTCGTCCGCGCGGCTCGGCGCCATCGCTGCGCCGGCATCGGGCGCGGCCGGTGATGAGGCACTCCCGAGCAGCTTGAGCTGCTCCGCTATTGACGAGGCGGTCAGACCAATCCCTTTGTCTTCGGGCGCGATCGCTAACGCCGCTACATGCAGGTGCAGGAGCAAGGCACGCGGCGGTGGATCGCCCGCTCCGGCGAGCCGCACCGCATTGTAAGAAACGACGGTGCACACACTGCAACTTTTCTGTCGACAATGATGCAAATCTGTCAGACAACTCGGTTGACGGAGAGGATCAGGTCGGCGACGCTCGGCCGGCGGCATCTGTTCGAGCGGAACGACCGCCGGACACATCGGGTCACCGATACGCCGCGAGAGCGTCGACCTGCTTCGCCCATGAACGGGAGAGGGGTCTGGACATGATGGCGTTCGAGATGAAGCTGCGGCGTGGCACCATTGCGTGTCGCCGCGGCACACTGATGGCGGCGAGCGGTGTGGCACTCGCGATGGCGCTGGCGATGCCGGCACAGGCACAGACCGAGCCCGCGACTCAGACGCCCCCCTCGCCGACGACCCAGCCCGGCTCGGCGGCGGCGACGCCGTCGGGCATCGACCCCGCCACCGCCGACAGCGCCGCCACGGTCGACCAGCCCGATCCCGCCGCCGAACCGGGCAGCGACATCATCGTCACGGGCTCGCGCATCACCTCGAGCGGCTTCAACGCGCCGACCCCGACCCAGGTCATCGGCGCGGCCGATCTGCAGCGGCTGGCGCAGCCCAACATCTTCAACGCGGTCACGCAGCTGCCGTCCCTTCAGGGATCGACCGGGCGCGCCACCTCGGTGGGCAGCACGTCGAGCGGCATCCAGGGGCTGAGCTCCTTCTCGCTGCGCGGGCTTGGCGCGATCCGCACGCTGACGCTGCTCGACGGCCAGCGCTTCGTCGGCGCCAATTACTCGGGCGTGCCCGATGTCAGCCAGTTCCCGCAGCTGCTCGTGCAGCGCGTCGACGTCGTCAACGGCGGCGCCTCGGCCTCCTACGGGTCGGACGCGGTCGGCGGCGTGGTCAACTTCATCACCGACAAGCGCTTCAAGGGCTTCAAGGCGAACGTCCAGGGCAGCATCACCACTTATGGTGACGACGCCGGCGTCACCGCGCAGGCGGCCTGGGGCAACAGCTATTACGAGGATCGCCTCCACGTCGTGGTCAGCGCCGAATATGGCCGGCAGGGCGGCGTGCCCAACCCGGGCTTCGGCATCGTCGGCGCCAACGGCCGCGACTGGTACAATTCGCCCGCCTTCGTCCAGACCGGCGTGACCAACACGCCCGCGGGCCAGCCGCGCATCTTCTACATCCAGAACGCGCAGCAATATCAATATTCGAAGTTCGGCCTGATCACCTCCGGCCCGCTCCAGGGCATCGCCTTCGGCGCGAACGGCCAGCCCTATCAGTTCCAGTACGGCTCCAACGGCGTACCCACCGGGACCGGCGCGGTGACCGGCTGCACGCCCTCCTTCTGCTCGGGCGGCGACACCAGCGGCGTGGTCGGCGCGGGCACCAGCCTCGCCTCCAAGCTGGAGCGCTATAACTACTACTCGCGCGTCGGCTTCGACTTCGCGCCCAACAACGAGGTGTACTTCTCGTTCAACGGGTCGCGCGTCAGCTCGGAGAACTCGCCCAACCCGGGCTACGCCCAGCAGGCGAATCTGACGATCCAGTGCGGCCTCAACAACGCGAACGCCAATCCGTTCGTGCCGCAGTCGATCCAGCAGGCCTGCACCAACGCGGGCATCACCCAGTTCCAGTACGGCTCGGCGCTGGCGCAGCTCGGCGACTTCATCGAGGTCAAACCGGTGCGCACCAACCTGCGCTACGTCGTCGGCGCCAACGGCAAGTTCCGCGGTCTCGGCACCGAGTGGAGCTACGACGCTTACTACGAATACGGGCGCAACTACACCGACCTCCACGTCGACAACATGCTCAACATCTCGCGCTTCCGTGCGGCCTACCAGGCGGTGCGGCTGCCCAACGGCACGATCGGCTGCGCCAATGCAGCGGCGCGCGCCGCCGGCTGCGTCCCGCTCAACATCATCGGCGACGGCGGCGTGACCGAGGCCGCGCTCAACTACGTCAAGCCAGCGATCGGCCCCTATCAGCACACCTGGTCGACGCAGAACGCCGGCGCGATCAGCTTCAACGGCCAGCCGGTCTCGACCTGGGCGGGGCCGCTGTCGATTGCCTTCGGCTACGAATATCGGCGCGAATGGTACCGCACCAAGGCCGATCCCTACGGCAACGGCGTCAGCGCGGAGAACCCGAACACCAGCGACTATCCCGCCGACCCGACGCAGAACACGCGCACCGGCGGCAATTGGTACGCCGGCAACTACAAGAACGGCACGGGCCGGTACAACGTGCACGAGGGCTTCCTCGAGCTCGACATCCCCATCTCGAACGAGGACCAGATCGGCCGCGCCAACATCAACGCGGGCATCCGCCAGACGCGCTACAGCACCTCGGGCTGGATCACGAGCTGGAAGGTCGGCGGCACCTGGGACACGCCGCTCACCGGCATCAAGCTGCGCGGCGTGACCTCGCGCGACGTGCGCGCGCCCAATCTCTCCGAGCTGTTCCGCACGCCGACCTTCGCCAACGCCACCTTCCTCGATCCGCGCGCGCCCGGCAGCTCGCCGACCGCGGGGCAGTTCGTCCAGGCGCCGTCGAACACGATCGGCAACACCGCGCTGAAGCCGGAGACCTCGCGCAACACCACCGGCGGCATCGTCTTCGACGGCGCCACCGCCGGGTTCCTGCCGGGCTTCAGCGCCTCGTTCGACTATTACAACATCAAGGTGGAAGGCATCATCACGCCGTTCACCGGCCAGTCGGCGATCAACCAATGCTTCCTGCAGAACATTGCGCAGTTCTGCTCCTCCTTCAATCTCGACACCGCCGCCGGGCCGCTGTTCGTCAACGAGCAGCTGTTCAACTTCGCGCGCGTCCGCACCAACGGCTTCGACATCGAGGCGAGCTATCGCCGGCCGTTGAGCGGGATCGGCATGCCCGGCTCGTTCACCATCCGCGGCCTCGCCACGCGCACGCTGCATTATACCGAGACGTCCGGGCTGCCCGGCACGATCCCGACCGAACAGGCCGGCAACAATCGCGGCAACGTGCCCGACTGGAAGGTGTTCGCGATCCAGAGCTGGGACACGGACGACTTCTCGCTGTCGGTGACCGAGCGCTGGTTCTCGGACGGCGTCTACTCGAACGAATATATCGAGTGCGATCCGGGCAGCTGCCCCGCTCCCGACCCGACCGGCAACATCTCCACGATCAGCGACAACACGATGCCGGGCGCGCTGTACGTCGACTTGGGCGGCTCGTTCAACATCAGCAAGAGCATTTCCGCTTACGCCAAGGTGGACAATCTCTTCAACAAGGCGCCCGAACCCTCGCCGCAGAACGGCGTGACCTACGGGTTCAACCCGGTGTTGTACGACGTGCTCGGCCGCACCTTCCGTCTCGGCCTGCGCCTCACCCTCTAGGCCGCTTCCCCTTGGCCTTGCCCTGGCTCCCGAGGACATTCCTCGGGAGCCAATTTTTGTTCTCGGAGGCACGCGCGGCCGCGGCCGGGCGTCCCGCTCTCAGCGGCTCACCGACAGGATGATCCGGCGGTAGCTGGTCAGGCTCGGCAAGCCGTCATCGGTCACCTCCAGCACGACGTGGATCGTGCCGCGATCGCACTTCGCCGCGCGCGTCGGCCACGGCGCGTCGCAGAGCCGCGTCGGCGTGATCGCAGCAATCGCGCGGTCCGCGCCCGCGATCGTCACCACCGCGGACCGCTGCCCCGCGGGCTGCCCCGCCTCGGGATAGGCGTACCAGCGGTAGCGCAGCCGGCCGCGGTCGGGATCCGCGCTGGCGCTCGCGTCGAGCCGCAGCGTCTGCCCCAGCCGGACGTCGCGCCGCACCGTCGCCGTGCCGGTATCGCCGTCGATGGCGGCGAGCGGAGCGTGATTGGCGCCGCTCCAGGGGCGGTACGTCCAGGCCATCCGTGCCGCGAAATCATGCTGGAAGGCAGTGCGCCAGCGCCAGATCGTCGCCTGATCCGAGACGTGGGACCGGCCGTCGCGGCCGAACACCGTGTCGCGCGAGCTCAGCCGCAGCGTGTCGTCGCTGCCCTGCGTCCAGATCGCGCGGGTCTCGCCGGCGGGACGGCGAAGCACGTAGCGCCCGCCCCAGCCGCCCCAGTCGGGCTGGTCCTGGCGGTTGAGCCCGTTCGGGATCAGTCCGAGAAAGGCCGGCGTGTCGCCTTCCATGATATAGGCAAAGCGCAGATAATGCCGGGCGAGCGGCCCGTCGCCGCGGATGTGACGGTCGAGCCAGCCATTGGTCACCGTGCGCGCGTCGGCCCCCGCGCCGTTGCGGTAGAAGACATCGCCGCTGATCCCGGTCCAGGTCGCCGCCGCATAGTCACCGCTGTCCTGCGACGAGGGCGAGACGATGAAGAACAGGTCGGGGAACTCGCGCCGGATCCACGCGCCCGAGTCGTCCTGGTCGGAGATGGCATAGACGCGCAGCCGCGACACGAACGCGCGCAGCGCGTCGGGCGATCGCGTCCGCCGCACGTCGTAGAGCGCCTGCGCCAGCGCGTTGGTGCCGCCCCAGGCGCTGATCCACAGCGGCCGCGCGTCGGCGCGGTCGGCCGCGGCGATGATCGCGCGGGACGCCGCGGAGGCATGGCCCTCGCCCACCCCCGCCATGCCATAAAGGGCAACCCCCTCGACGACGCGCCCGAGCAGTTCGTCCGCGGTCGGCCATCCCCGGGCGTGGCGCACCAGCTGCGGGCGCACGGCGCCATAGTCCGCGACGATCGCACGCAGCGTGGGCGCGTTCGTCGTGGTGCGCAGCCAGGTCGAGGTGACCGCGGCGAGCCCCTCGATGTCGATCGCCTGCGCGTAGAGCAGCAGCCGGACGAGCGACATCTGGTCGTCCGGCTCGTTGCCGATGTCGGTCAGGACGAAGAGGCGCGCCCGGTCGGTCGGCTGCGGCACCGGCGCGGCCACGATGTTCCGCGGCGCGGAGGCCGCGGCGCCTGGCACTGCCACAACCACGGCAATGCAGGCGTTGAGGAGAAAGCGCGAGGTCGTCATTCGTACGAACGTCGCACCTCGCGGTCGGCTTCGACAGTGGCTGGGGCGTGCGCACGCGAACGATGCCGCCGCAGGCCGGGATCGGTGCACTAGCTCGTGAGGCAGGGTATAGCTACCGCGTCTACGCCTCCGATGAGCAGCGCCCGGCCGAGATGGGTGCCGGTGAGGAGCGGCAGCTCGTCAGCTGGGCGTCGCGCCGGATCGGCAGCAGGGTAGCGGTGCCGGATCTCGCGGCGGCCGGCTACCGCTTCACGGGCGGCCGCCTCGTTGCGACGCCCCATGGGCCTGCACTCCTGCTGCTCTACGATCGCGCCGGTTGTGCCCGCCTCGCCGTGCTCAGCCGCCCGATGGACATCGACAAGGACGCGAGCATGGTCTCGACACGCTACGATGACGTGCAGCAGGTGAGTTGGGCAGACCAAGGGATCGGCTACAGTGTGGTCGCGCCGAGCGCGACGACCGGGCTTCAGCCGATCGCCGCGGCCATTCGAGACCAAGCCGGCTCGACGTAGCTCTTCGGGCTGCTGGCAATCCAATGCGTAGCCGCTCTCTTAATGTGCCGAGGGACCCAAAAGCGGACACTCGCAGCTTCCCGCCTGCTTACCAGGAGACGACATTCGTTCAGGTCGGAGGCAGCCGATGTCGCGAGTATTCCTCGCGGCGCTGCCGCCAACCGAAATCCTCTCCATCTGCGTGGCTCTTCGCAGCTTCGGCCAAGGCGTCGATGAAGACCCGAACCTTCGCCGACAAGGCTCGGTGGCTTGGATAGAGCGCGTGGATTGCGACCTCGTGGATACGTCCGGCAGGCCACAACCTGACAAGTCGCCCCTCCTCGACAGAAGCTTTGACGAGGAAGTCCGGAAGCCGTGCGATGCCGCAGCCGCCAAGGACGGCGGGCAGGATCGCTGCGGCGTCGGAGATGACGGCGTGCGGGCGGAATTCGGCGCTGCCCGCTTGTCCAGCTACGCCGTCGTGATAGGCCACCGCGCGATCCGCATAGTCGAGCAGCGTATGGGCATGAAGATCGATGGCGCGAAGTGGCGTGCCGCGCACTGCGAGGTAATCAGGACTCGCACACAGCCATGTTTGCGATGTCAGCAGGTGCTTCGCGATCAGATCGCTTTCGGCCAACGGGCCGACCCGGACAACCATGTCCACGAGCTCGGCCGGCATGTCGATGATGCGATCCTCGATCTTCAGCACTACGCGCACTTGCGGGAACTCCGCCATGAAGCGGGGCAACATCGGAGCGACCAGCGCGCTTGCGATCGTGAACGGCAGACTGATCCGCAACGTGCCGCTGGGCACGGCGGCAAGACTCTCGAGCGCCGCCCCTGCCTCGTCGACATCGGCGAGGATGCGAAGGGCGTGCGGCCTGAAAAGGGTGCCAGCGTCGGTCAGGCGCATATGCCGGGTCGAGCGATCGAGGAGGACGGCACCGACCTGCTGCTCAAGCCTGGCCAATGCGCGACTGACCCCTGATTTCGGCAACCCAAGCGCCCTCGCCGCGGCCGAAACGCTCATCAGGTCGGTGATGCGCACGAAGGCACGAAGATCAGCCAGATCCATCATTGTTGCATCGTATGCAACACCTGTCGCGGATAGGCCATCTAATCAGGCAGCTATGCAACGACTATCCTTTCCCGACACGAAAGGATGGCACCATGAGCGTCACGATCAATCAGGCCTGGCCCAATGGGGTGACGGCGTTCCCGATCCACATACCCGACGCCGACCTCAGCGACCTCGCCGACCGGCTCGATCGCGTGCGCTGGCCCGACCCCGGCACGACCACAGATGGGCGTCAGGGGCCTGCTTTGCCGACAATTCGGCGATTGGTCGAGCGTTGGCGGGACGGCTACGATTGGCGGTCTACGGAGGCCATGCTCAACGGATGGGGCAGCAGCAAGACCGTCATCGACGGACTGGGCATCCACTTCCTGCACATCCGGTCCCCGCACGCGAATGCCACTCCACTGCTGCTGACGCATGGCTGGCCCGGCTCAATCCTTGAGTTCCGCGACCTGATCGGGCCGCTCACCGATCCGCCATCGCATGGCGGCGATGCCGCGGACGCCTTCCATCTCGTGATCCCGGCGATGCCGGGCTTCGGCTTCTCGGACAAGCCGACCGAGCCCGGCTGGGGCGTGGGCCGTACCTCAGTGGCATGGGGGCAGCTGATGCAACGGCTGGGCTACGGCGACCGCTGGATGGCGCAGGCCGGAGACTGGGGGGCGGCGGTGACGACAGCGCTGGCCCATATGCGCGCGCCCGGTCTCGCTGGCATCCACCTGAACATGGTGATGTTCCAGCCGACGCGCGAGGAGATGGCCGATGCAACGCCCGACGAGCAGCGGATGCTTGACGACGCCCGGCGCTACGACCGCGAGTTCTCAGGTTATATGAAACTGCAATGCACGCGCCCGCAGTCGATCGCATTTTCGCTGGCCGACTCTCCGGTAGGTCTGGCGAGCTGGATCTACGCGCTGTTCCAGGACGTATCCGACAGCGATGGTGAGCCCGAACGCGTGATCTCGCTCGACCATCTCATCGACGATGTGATGCTCTACTGGCTACCAAACTCCGGGCCGAGTTCAGCGCGCTTCTACTGGGAGGCCGCGCAGGAGATGGCGCAGGGAATGCCACGCGGTCCTATCCCGTTACCGGCCGGGGTCAGCATGTTTCCTGGCGAGCAGGTTCGGCTCTCGCGACGCTGGGCTGAAACGCGCTTCGCGAACCTGCGCTTATTTGCCGAGGCGGACAGGGGCGGACACTTCGCAGCGATGGAGAACCCGCAGACGCTGGTCGAGCATATTCGATCGACCTTCCGTCTAATCCGGTAAACAGGGATCATCGCAGTGCACATCCTGGTCGTGATGGCACATCCTGCCGCCCCGTCGCTGACTCGCTCCGTTGCTTCCGCAATCGTCGATGCGTGCGCAGCGCTCGGGCATACCGTCGATCTCGTCGATTTGGTGGCGGAAGGGTTTGATCGGTACTGTCAGTCTAATGCGAACTCGTCTCTACACGATGCACCTCGCCCCCGGCTCGCGTCGGATCAGCTGGCGAGCGCCTGCCACTGAGCAAGCGCCGCGGAGCGGCGCTGCTTGTAGGTCTGGCGGTCGACAAGGTGGCGTTCGTGATTGAAGTGATTGTGGACGTTGGCGTGAACCGAGGCGAACTTCTGTAAGGTTCGCATCTGGCGGAACCGCAGCATCGCCCGCTCGCGTCGTCGGAACGGCAGGTGCGAGTTCTCAACCCGGTTGTTGGTCCAGCGACCCACCTCCTGTTTCTCGCGGTTGCCGAGCTCACCGAGTGCAGCACCATAGGAGCGTAGACCGTCGGTGGTGATCGCCTCAGGCGAGCCGTGGCGCTTGAGCGCTTTCTTCATGAAGGCAAACGCAGCCTTCTTGTCGCGCGTTTTGGTGACGTAGCTCTCGAGGATCTCACCTTCGTGATCGACGGCGCGCCACAGGTAGACCATCTCGCCGTTCAGCTTCACGTACATCTCGTCGAGGTGCCAGCGCCAGTGGCGAAAGCCCCGCATCCGGCTCACCCGCTGGCGCCGCACCTCGCCCGCGAACAGCGGACCGAACCTGTTCCACCACAGCCTCACCGTCTCGTGGTAGATGTCGATCCCGCGCTCGAACAGCAGGTCCTCCACGTTCCGCAGCGACGGAGGGAAGCGCACGTACATCAGCACTACCAACCGGATCACTTCGGGTGACGAGTTGAAGTAGCGAAACTTGCTAGCTGGCTTACGGGGGCGAGGCATGGGCCTCCTCTACCCCGGCGAGCGCCCCAGGTGCACTAGCTTTGACAGAGCTATTGTGGGTGCACGCCAGCCTGATGGCGCAACCGGTTTTTGCGGCCATGGGCGTCACCATCGTTGATGTCGGACTGCCAAGTTTGCGGACCGGCCGCTTTGGGGTGCGTCGGCCTGCGTAGGAACCCATGGTTCGTTCACTGGCTCCCTTCGACAGGATGGTGAAACAGGATTGCTTCCGCAGCCTATTAACGAGCTTGCGGCTGCATAAGCTCTACCGTGATGTGATCGGGACCTGAAACGTAGGTCACCAAAGTTCCCTTGCGCGGACCGCCCGCGATCGGCAGCGGCCCACCCTTGGCCTTCCATCCTGCTGCCTCGACGCGGGCAATGGCGGCATGAATGTCCTTCACGGTCAGCGCCAGATGGGCCGCTCCGATCGATCCGGCGCTGTTGGGCACCGCCCCGTTCTGGCGCCCCTTTGAATATTGCAGCAGTTCGACCACGTAGCCATCCGGTGCCTTGACGATCGCCGTTTTCACACTCGGATCATCGACACCCGTCACCTGATGGAGGAAGTCGCCCCCCATCTCCGATTGCCGCTCGAGCGTGAAGCCGAGCGCCTTCGTCCAAAAGCGAATGGCATCTTCCAGGGACGACACAGCGAAGCCCGTGTGATCAACGGCAATCACATTTGCGGCGTCCGTCATCTCTGTACTCTCACTGGGCCGCGCTTGCGGTGTCAGGGCCTGCGCGCCCGCTGCAACCGAGACCAGCAGCATGCGAACAATCTCGATGGTGACGCTCTAGCGCTCAGGGCTCTCCCTGAGAAGGATCGTAGAAGGGACGCCGTTCAAGCGATCGCGCCTTATGAATGGCCGTTACCGGGCGTCAGGATCACCGGCCTGAATGGCAGAGTGTGGGCAATCGCCGCCCCCTGCCCTATCGCACCGAGACCCAGAAGCGGTCATTCCCGACACACTGCCCGCTTCCGAACTCCGGTCATCTGTTCATGTCGGCGTCCGAGGCATTCGGCCACTCGGCGCAGCTGTCTGACTGGCTCAATCTGGCAGGTTTGCGGATCGGCCGCTTTCGGGTGCGGCAGCGCAAATAGCTGACGTTGGCTAGCGCCGCCCACCGTCCCGATTGGGATCGAGTTTTGAGAATGGGACAGGCTTCCCCAAACCTGTGGGAAGTACGATCTGAGAAGTGTATCGTCTGCCGCAGACACACGAACTAGCCCTGATTGGGTAACCAGGACCAGTCCCGATTTAGCTCTTGCAATCAGCGCGCGATGCGAAGGATGATCTTCCCGCGCGCCCGGCCGGACGCCTGATAGACAAATGCCTCCGAAGCATCGACAAGCGGAGCGGCACGGTCCGTCAGTACGCGGACACCGCCAGCCACCTTATCCACCACGCTCGCGAGCCGGGCCGCATTCGACGAGTGGAAGACGAAGGTGGCACGAACGCTGTGCGCCTTGGCCATAGCCTCGTCAGGCGGTGACACCGTGGAGGCTAGGATGCCGCCCGCGCGCAGCACGCCGAACGAACGAACTTGCGTTTCGCCGCCGACCGTATCGACAACCACGTCTGCGTCGGACACGCGCGCGGCGAAATCCTCGTGGCGGTAGTCGATCACCACGTCCGCGCCGAGCCTTTCGACTACGGCGATGCCGTCCCCCGATGCGGTCGCGATCACGCGCGCGCCGGCGGCACGGGCGAACTGGATGGCGAAGCTGCCGACCCCGCCCGCACCGGCATGGATGAGGACCGTCTGTCCGGCTCTGAGGTTCGCCACATCGAACAGCGCCTGCCATGCCGTGCCTGCCGCCGTCGGAATACCGGCGGCATCCTCGAAGCCGATCGCATCGGGCAGCTTCACGAGTTGGTCCGCCGGCACGCGTGTGAACTCGGCGACGGCACCGCCGCTGGTCGGCGCCGTGCGGGCGACGATACGGTCGCCGATCGTCCAGCCGGTCACGTTGGCGCCGAGCGCCTCGACCGTGCCGCTGAGGTCGGTGCCGACCGTAGCCGGAAAGGTGAGCGGGAAGTAGCCGTGCATCGCCCCGCTCCAGAGCTTCACGTCGAGCGGGTTGAGCGCCGCGCAGGCGACACGCACGAGCACCTCGGTCGCGCCGGGCTGCGGCGTCTCGACCTCGACCAGCGCGGGATCGACTTCGTAGCCGCTAAGCTGAAACGCCTTCATCATGCCTGCTCGCTGGAGGCGCCCATCGCGCCCATCTGGTGCAACCAGCCGAACCAGTCCTCCATGTGCCAGGTGTGCGTCACCAGGCCGTTCTCGATGTGGTGAAACTCATGGATCGGCAGCGTGAAGGGGCGGCCGGTCGGCGCCACACCGAACCACTCGCCCTTGTGCGTGCCCGTGATCTCCGCGCGCACGCCGGCCCGGCCGGGCGCGCCGATGATCTCGTGGATCGTGACCTTTGCGTCGGGGAAGGCGGCGCTGAAGCCCCGGACCAGCGGCTTCATGCCATCACGGCCGGGCTCCTGGCCGGGTGCGAGCGGAATGTCCTGCCAGTCGGCCGTGAGAGCCTGATCGAGCAGATCGGGGTTATGTTCGGAAAAGGCGCGGTACAGCGTTTCGACCGCCACGCGATCCTCCTCACTTAGGGTGCCGCCTACCGCAGCGTCGGGTTGAGCCATGCTCTATCTCCTTGATGACAGCAGAAGGGTAAGAGCCGGCGCCGCATCGTTGAAATAGATAGTCGGTATGTGGCATCATCATCACCATGGATTTGCAGACCGTCGATCTGAATCTGCTCGTCGCGTTCGACGCACTGATGGCGGAGCGCAACGTCACGCGCGCTGGCAGGCGCACCGGTCGCACCCAGCCGGCGATGAGTGCGGCGCTCGCCCGCTTACGCGCCCTGTTCGAGGACGAGCTGTTCGTGCGCGGCCCCTCCGGCCTGCAACCGACCCAGCGTGCGATAGAACTGGCAGAACCGCTCGGCCGCGCGCTTGGCGAAATCCGCCGCACGCTGGATTTTACCCAACGTTTTGATCCCACCACCTCGACGCAGAGCTTCACGCTCGCGCTGTCCGACCACCCCGCCTTCGTGCTGCTGCCGCGTCTGACGAACAGGCTGCGGGCGGTGGCGCCGGGCGTGACCTTGCGGGTCAACGCCTACACTCACCGCGACGATACCGTCTCACTGCTTGATGCCGGCGAGGCAGATCTAACCATCGGGGTGCCAGCCCGTCAGGGAGCGGGTGGCCGTATCCTGATGCGGCCGTTGTTCGAGGATCGCTTCGTCTGCATCCTGCGCCGCGACCATCCGGCCGCATCGCAGCCGCTCGATCTGGCCGCCTTTCTCGGCCTGTCGCACCTGCTCGTATCACCCGAAGGCGACCGCTTCGGCCAGGTCGATGCCGTGCTGGCGGCTCAAGGCCAGCGTCGGCGCGTTGCGCTCAGCCTGCCGCAGATGCACGCCGCGCCCAACGCCGTTGCCTGCTCCGATATGATCGCGACCGTGCTGGAAGGTGTCGTCGCGGCGTCCGGCAGCCGGAATCGCCTCGCCATGTTTCCGCCGCCTGTCGATCTAGCCCCGGTGTCCTTCGTCATGTCGTGGCACCGACGCAACGAGGCGCATCAGGCACAACGATGGCTGCGCGAGACGATCGCGGAACTAGAACCGTTATATCCACCAAGCTGATAGACGGACATACTGCCTATCGATTTGCGCGATAACTGATCGGCTCTTAGCTTGTCCTCATAGTTTCCAGCGGAGTGGGCAGCATGAGAACGGCTATTGTCACGGGAGCATCGCGCGGGATCGGACGTGCCTGCGCCATTACACTCGCTGCACAGAGGTTCGCGGTCGTCGTGAACTATGCCGGGTCGGCCGACGAAGCGGCTCAGGTAGTGCGCGAGATCGAGAGTGCCGGCGGCAAGGCGCTAGCTGTCCAAGCCGATGTGGCGTCCGCCACCGCCGTCGCTCGCCTGTTCGACGGGGCGGAAGCCGCATTCGATGGGATCGATGTGGTGGTGTCCAGCGCAGGCGTGATGACCAACGGTCCCATCGCGGAGGTTGCCGATGATGAGTTTGATCGCGTGATCGGCATCAACCTGCGCGGCACGTTCAACGTCTTTCGGGAAACTGCCCGGCGGGTGCGCGACGACGGCCGCCTGATCGGCCTATCGAGCACGACGCTGGCGCTCAACGCGCCCGGTTACGGGCTCTACAATGCGACAAAGGGCGCGGTCGAGGGCATCGTGCGCGTCGCCGCCAAGGAGCTGGGTGGACGCGGTATCACGGTCAACGCGGTTGCCCCCGGCCCGGTCGAGACAGGCTTGTTCCTCGACGGCAAGTCGGAGGCGGACGTGCAGCGTATGGCCGGCATGGCGCCGCAAAAGCGGCTCGGCCGGCCTGACGACATCGCCGGTGTCGTCGCCTTCCTGGCATCGCCACAGGCCGCCTGGGTCAACGGACAGGTCGTACGGGCGAACGGGGGCATCGCATGAGCGCCCTCACCAACCATCAGGTCGTCCTTGTAACCGGCGCCGGCAGCGGCATCGGCCTTGCCATCGCGACCGTTCTCGCCTGCGCCGGGCATCACGTCCATGCGGGACTACGTCTGTCGCGGGTCGAAGGGAAAGAGCGGGCCTCCGCCATCCGCGATCTTGCCGACAAGGAAAGGCTCGATTTACGGGTCGTCGATCTCGACGTGCTGTCGGAGGTGAGCTGCCGCGCCGCCATTGATCAGGTGATGGGTGAACGCGGCCGGCTCGATGTGGTGGTCAACAACGCCGGCATGTTGATGACGGGCATCACCGAAGCGTTCACGCCCGAGCAAGTGCAGGCTATATTTGACACCAACGCTACCTCGTGGCTTCGCGTCAACCGTGCCGCGTTGCCCGTAATGCGTCGGCAGGGCCACGGCGTCCTTGCCTATACCAGCAGTACCACCGCCCACATCGCAGAACCGTTCCTCGGCCCCTATGCCGCCGCCAAGGCGGCAGGCGAGGCGCTGGCCGAGGTCATGGGCATGGAGGCACGGCCGTTCGGGATCGAGACGATCATCCTCGTGCCGGGCGCGTTTACGAGCGGCACCGACCACTTCGCCCATGCCGGCAGGCCGGCGCAACCGGCCGTCGTGGCGCAATATGGCGATCTGCCGTCGCGTGCCGAAACCCTGGGCGATCGGCTGCGCAAGATCGACGCCGCGCACGGTGGTTCGCTGGACGTGTCCGCAGTTGGGGAGGCGCTGCGCGACGCGCTCGCGCGCCCTCGTGGGAACCGCCCATTCCGACTGTTCGTGGACGGTCAGCACAAGGGGGTGGAGGAGATCACCACCGTGCAGGACGCACGGCAGCGGCTGCTGCTCGATGCGTTCGGCCTGGGCGACCTTTTACCGAGCGCGACAACCTCCTAGAGGCTTGATCGACCTTTCCACAAAGGGTGATTATAAGAGAAAATTCCAAGGGCATCTCGAGAACGCAGCCGGTCAACACGACTTTACCGCGCCGACCAGCAATCAGTCGCCGAAATATGCAGGTCCACAGAGATCGTCGGCCAGCGACATTCCCTTCGGTGCCCAGCCAAGCTGATGTCGCGTCCGCGTGCTGTCCACCGGATTGTCGACCGAAACGAACGGGGCCGTGAAGCCCAGCTGTCGCCTGGCGTCGGCCTGAGTGCCCGATCGTACGGGAAGGCACAGCCGTTGACCCATGAGATCGGCAATTTCCCGGTAGGTCAGCCCGGCGTCGCCGACGCCGTGGTACACCCCCCTGGCAGCGCCTTGCTCTAGCGCGAGCCGGAACAGAGTCACCGCGTCGTCGATTTGTACCCCCGTCCAGCGGTTGGCGCCATCTCCGACATACAGCACCTCGCCGTGCTTGCGCGCGGCAGCCGCGAGCTGCGGGATCAGCCCCTTGTCGCCTATTCCGTGAACGGAAGGTGCCAGCCGGACAATCGAGGCTCGCACGCCGCATGCCGCCCAATGCAATACACGGGCTTCGCTCACCGCGCGCACGTAGCCGGGTGATCCAGGGTTCGGCGCGTCGGCTTCAGTTGCGACGCGTTGTGCGCGTTCCCCCGACGCGCCGGCGATGCCCATTGTGGCAAAGGCGGTGACCAACGGCCGGTTCGAGCCCTGCAGCGCGCCTGCGAGCGCGTCGAGCGCAGCGTCGTTGGTCGTAGTGATCGCCCTCATCATGCGGGCGATCATGTTGCCGGGCCAGCCACCCAGCACCGCGCCGAGCAGGCGTCTACGCGGCATGTCACCCGGTGAGAAGCTGTAGGCCAGGTGGATCACGCCGTCCGCCTCCGCGGCGCCCTGTTGCAGCACGACCAGATCAGTGAGGCTGCCGATAAGGGAACCGGCGCCCACATCGCGCAACGCCTTTGCCGACGCTTCCGACCGGGCAAGGCCTACAACCTCATGCCCGCGTGCGATCAGATCGGTGGCGAGGACGGGACCGATAAAGCCGGTTGCCCCCGTGATGAATATCCTCATTCCCATCTTCTTTCGTAAGTGTGTCAGGCGTCGGCGGCACCGATGAAAAACTCAGCGACAACCAAATTGGGCAGCCAGCAAGCCCAAGCGATAACGCGGTAGGATATCGCGAAATCGAGCCCGATCAGGCTGGTTAGCGGCAGGTAGAGCCGCAGCGTCACCGCCGACAGCGTCAGCGCGAACGAACGGATCATCCAGCGCCGATGCGCCGACATGCGCCCCGCCACTACCTCGCGCGCTGCGATTGTCGTGGCGGTGAGCCAAGCCGTTCCCAATGCAGCGAAGCCGGCACCGGCGATCGGTCCTGCCGATACACCAGTCGCTAGGATTAGCCCCGACACGCTGCCAGCGGCACAGCCGACGACATAGGCCCGCCCAAGCGTTCGGTGCATCACGGGTCGGCGTCGACGCAATGCTGGGACGAACTGCCAAGGTGCGACAAGAAGTGCAGTGGCGGCACCGGCCGCGTGTATAACGATCCACGGACTGACGTGACGGTTGACGGTGATGTTAGGCGGAACCGGACCGACCCCGGCAAGGTAGCGGTAGGATGCGAGTGCGACGACGCTGCTCAGCACAGCCAGGCCGCTCCACACCACACGCCGACCCATCGACGGACGGGAACCTCGATCGGCGGGTATGGAGAGGGTCGCTTCGTTACTCATGGGCTTTCGGCAAAAAGGAGGGGAGCCCCTTAGCTAGACTTCGTCGGCTGGATGATCCATCTTCATACGTCCTGTATTTCATCGCGATCGTCCAATAGACATGGATCCACTTTCAGACGTTCTGATGATGATGCGTCCAACGGGCTACGGTTTTCGTGGCCTCGACGCCGCTGGTGATTGGGCTTTGGCGTACGATTCCGCGCAAGGCATCCGGTGCATCGCCATTGAAACAGGAACCTGTCGTTTATGGCTGGAAGGCTGCAAGGTGCCGACGACGCTTCAAGCAGGCGACGTCGTCCTCATGACGTCGGGGGCAGCACGTCTCGGCGCATCCGATGCCGCCGTGCCGGTCGATGCCGTGGCGCTGTTGTCGAGCGTCTCCGCAGGCGCATTCGCGACGCTAAACGGCGGTGGAGATTGCGTTGGGGTCGGCGGCTTCTTCCAGCTTGGCGACGGACAGGCCGCAGCGCTGCTCTCAACCTTGCCGCCCCTGGTCCATGTCGGAGAGGGTGAAGAAAGGGACGCCTTGCTGGCGGGCATACGGCGCCTGATGCGCGAGCTGCGCGAGCCGCGTCCGGGAGGCGCGCTGATCGCCGGGCATCTCGCCCAGGCGTTGTTGATCGAGGCGCTGCGTGCGCATCTCGAAAGCGGTCAAGCGCATCGTGGTTGGCTCGCCGCGCTCGCACATCCCAACTTGCGGCGGGCGATCGAGGCGATGCACGGAAACGTCGCGCACCGGTGGTCCCTGCGCGAGCTGGCGCGGTGCGCGGGCATGTCGCGGTCGAGCTTCGCCGCGCGTTTCGAGCAGGTCACGGGCGAGACGCCGATCGGCTATCTAACCCGCTGGCGGATGACTGTTGCTTCGGACCGGCTGGCGCGGGGCGGCATGTCCCTGTCCGCCGTTGCTGCATCGGTCGGGTATCAGTCCGAGAGCGCGTTTGGTGCGGCGTTCAAGCGCGTTACAGGCCGTTCACCCCACAGCATGGGAAAAGCGTCCTTCCAAGTGGAAACTGGAAAGCTCGGCATCATCGACAAACAGGCTGACGCCTATCCGCTTCCGGATAAAGCGGCACCCGACATGGCGTTCTGACCGGAATGCCGGCCGGGCCTCACGGCTCTCCCGCAAACGAACTTGTATCGGGAGGGTGGCTGTGCCGATCGCGCTAAAAGGCGTCCGGAGCATCCGCATTCCCGAAATCTGTTCTCCACTACTCTTTCTCGTGATCGGCAGTCGACGATGGAGAAACGGGAATGATCGTGCTGAACGAGTGGCTGCTAGCGGGCAGACCGATTGCCCGCCTAAGCGTCTAAGTTTGGCAGGTTATCGGCTCGGCTGTTATTGGGTCAGATACGGCGGTAATCCGGCGGCGTTCTGAGCCAGGATCATGGGGGCAAGCTCTCTGGCTCGGGAACCGGAAGCGAGTTGAGGATAGCTCGAAGGTCGCTGTTCCTCTTGGCGTTCTGTTCAAAGTCGCATCCGTAGTCCACATCGCAGAATTGATTGATTCCAGGGCCAGCCCAATGGAAGGTTATACCTCCTTGGTCGGCACCGTAGACCTTACAGCGCGGAGCCCGCATGAGAACACGATAGAACTCCTCTTTTTCCATCGCATCATTAGATTCGCGGTAAACCTCTATTCGCCGAATGAGCGTTTCGTACTGGTTCGATGTTAGTGAAAACCGCCCGCTACTGGCGTTCGTTCGGAAGGAGCGCTTAGAGAAGCGGCCGTTACCCTGACGGCCGATCGTGATCTCTAATCCTGGTGCGAAGATTTCAACTGCGCGGAATGTAGGAGGGCTTGGCTCGCCACGTGCGGCAGCTAGAAGTGTGACCATAGAAACGATCTTAGAACGCATGAAATCGTTTTCCGCCGGGGGAGCCCCGCAATAACGCGATCCTCCGCTCAAGGCCGATGATGATGGGCGACGCTGTCACAACGGTGCAAGCTGAACGAACAGCGGGTTACGGGCAAGCCAGTGGAGCTTCGCAACAGCCAGTTTTGGGCGCCAGCGGCCACTGCCCTCCCGTGGCGAGGACCCAAAAACGGTCACTCCAGAGGCCACAAGCGATCCTCAACTCCGGTCACCCGTTCATGTCAACGGTAGTCAGCGTTCAAGCCAGTGCGCACCAACGCGTGAGTACCCTCACAGCCTAGGCGGTGGACGCCGTGCGTATCAGTTGCCCGCACGCTGCGCTGGTCCCGCGAGCTAATCGAACAGCCACGGGCTGATCTAACGTAACAATGTTTTGCTGAGCGGCGAATCGGCTGCAGAGCTGATTAACACAGGTTTGTAAAAGGCATCCGGCGAGCCGGAGTCTCGTACCTCTGCATAGGTGTCTGAGGGGCGCCGCGGATGGAGATCGCAGAGTGCATCAATCTACAATGCTTCGCACTTTGTTTGTTGTAGAGGGATGTTTGCACAAGACGACAGTCGCGGCATTCAGGATTGATATGCTGGACATCATGCCATGAGCATAGACCATCAGGTTGAGGGTACGATGGCATATGCGCAACGCGCTGCCATACAGTCGGCTCTACGTCTTTCGAGCTATAATCTGAGCGCCGCGGCCGAGCGCCTACGAATAGGAAGAACAACACTGTACCGCCTCATCGACCAGTATGATATCAAGTTCGACGAGGAGGCTCGCCGGTCCGGTGCTACTCGCCGAAGGCGTTCGGCCGGAAACTCTCAGCCACGAGTGTCGCTAGTCGATGGCAACTGGTACTTGGAACAGCGAGGAGCTGGAGCGAGACGAGCGTAGCCGACACAAGGCGAGCGTCGCTTTAGAGACCATCCCATTCCCACTCGAATTCGCCAGGAGCCGAAAATGGAGGTGCGCGCCCCCTCCTCTACCGTGTCGAGACCCAACAGCGGACACTCGCGCCCTAAGAAGCGTGCCCGATACTGGCCGTTGGTTCATCTAGTGCGTTACTCGGCCCAGAGGCCTACGAAGAACCCTGAAATAGCTTGGGATGAGAGCAGCGGGCGCCCACGCCGCCTTCGCACCCATCGCGGTTTCTAGAGGATCCCGAGATTGTGTAGCCACTGCTTGACCTGTCCCGGCCACTCTCTTGAGATCGGGTCGGCGGTCGGTCTCATCCCGAAAGCGTGGCCGCCCCTGGCGTAGATCCGCATGTCGACCGGAACGCCTGCGTCGCTGAGTGCCAACGCATAAGCGAGCGGCTGCCTTACCTTGTCCATCGGATCGTTCATGGCGTGCAGGATCAGCGTGGGTGGTGCTTTGGGGCTGATCGTGACCCAGGGTCGGAGCTCGAGGCTGTTCTTCCCCTTGCTGTCATCGAGCACGCGCGCGGTGTAGGCGACGACGGCGTAATCCGGACGTGGTGACTGTCGGTCCGCCGCGTCAGCGACCGGGTAGGTCCTCTCCTCGGTGTTGCTCATGTTCGCAGCAAGGTACGCGCCAGCCGAGAAGCCGATCACACCCACCTTGCGCGGATCAATCCCGTACGAAGTAGCATTCCGCCGAAGCAGCCCCATAGCGCGCTGCGCATCCTCCAGGCCGAGCAACACCTTGGGTCGCTGCTGCCGGCCGTTCTCGCGGGGCCACACCTGGGGCACGCGATATTTGAGAACCGCGCAGACCATGCCTTGTCGCACGACCCAGTCACAGATCTCGGTGCCCTCCAGGTCCATGGCCAGTACCTCGAAGCCGCCGCCCGGCAGGACGAGCATGGCTGCCCGCGTGCCGGTCCCTTTCGGCCGATAGACGGTCATCGTCGGACGCGTCACATAGCTGGCCCAGTGCCACATCTTGCCGGCGACTAGCCCAGTGCCGTTGCCCAGTCCCTCCGGCCGGTCACCGCTGTCAGGCTTGGCCAGGCTGACGTTGGCTGGCCAGAGCGGCACTTGCTCGCCGCCGCTCGGTGCCTGCCACACGCCTTCGTGTTCGTTCTTTGGTAGCGGCGTAGTGGCAGGTGCGCTTGCGACATCCTGAGCCCGCGCGCTCACACTCACCGCGGCGCTGACAACAAGGGACGCGCTGAGGAGACGATATAGGCTTGGCACAGTTACCTCCTAGGACGGGTAACACTCGGCGCGGCTTCGCTGCGCTACTCGTGGCGGAGCGCATCGATCGGGTTCAATCCCGCCGCGCGTCGAGCAGGCACGAAGCCAAAGACGATCCCGATGATGCCTGAGAAGCCGAACGCGAGCGCGTTGATCGCCGGGTTGAACGACCAATCCAGTGACATGAGCCGGGAAAGCCCGGCGATCGCCACCTGCGCGAGCAGCAGGCTAGCGAGCCCGCCGAGACATGAGAGCGTCACCGCCTCGACAAGGAATTGCAGCAGCACTTCGCGGGCAACGGCGCCGATCGCGAGCCGGATGCCGATCTCGCGCGTACGCTCGGTGACGGCGACCAGCATGACGTTCATGATGCCTATGCCGCCCACCACCAAGCTGATCGCCGCGACCGCAGCGACGATGCGGGTGAGGGCTGCGGTGGTGCCGGAGAGCGTCTCGGAGATCTGGCGCGTGTCGATGATGAGGAAGTCGTCGTCCTCTCTCGCCTCCACATGCCGCTGCTCGCGCAGCAGGCCCGTGAGCGACGCCGTGACCTGCTCGGTGTCATAGGCGGGATCCACACCGACCAGCAGCGCCTTGATGTCCCTAGTGCTGAGGAAGCGACGCGCCACGGTCTTGATCGGCATGATCACCAGATCGTCCTGGTCGCCGAACTGCCCCTGCCCCTTGGTGGTGAACAGCCCGATGACCTCGCAGCTGACCGGTCCCGCGCGGAAGCGCCGACCGATCGGATCCAGCTCCTTGAACAGGTTCTTGCTGACGGTGCTGCCGATCACGCACACGGCCTTACCCGCGCTCTCCTCCGCCGGCGTGAACACCCGCCCCGCCTGCAGCGGCCAGGGTTGAATGACGAAGTAGGTCGCGTTCATGCCGAAGATGCTCGTCGACCAATTGTTGCCCTCGTAGAAGACCGCCGAGGTGGCCTGCGGCGCCACGTCGGTGACGCCGCTGACCTGTCGCTCAATGGCGACCACGTCGTCGGGATCGAAGCTGGCTGGAGGTGGCCCACCACCGCCGCGTCGGGTCGCTTGCCCTGGATGGACGTGGAGCAGGTTCGTGCCGAGATTGCCAATTTGCTTCTGCACGGAAGCCGACGTCGCATCGCCGAGCGTGACCATCGTTACGACCGCCGCGACACCGATGACGATGCCAAGCACGGTCAGGAAGGACCGGAGCGCATGTCGCCGGATCGAGCGCGCTGCGAGCAGGACCGTCGTGCCGAGCATCTCGCCGACTCTGCGGCGTTGATGGCGCTGCGGCAAGGCCAAGCGAACCCCGCTGGCACGAACAACGCCAAACGCCCTTCATGGCAGGTTCACTGACCGATTGAGAAGGTGCTGAGCATAGGCCGAGCAAGGCCAGGAGAGTGAGCATGCTGAGCGCTGTGCTGCTACTCGTGTCGCTGCAAGCCGCAGAGACTCAGGCGGCCAATCCCGAGCCGCGCTCCGGCCGAGAGATCAAGATGGACGTTCAGCTTGATGCGGCCTTTCTGGCGGCCGCGGACACAAACCACGACGGAGCGCTCGACCTAAAGGAGTTCACTGCCGAGTTTGACCGCCGCATCGATGCGATGATCGCAGGCGATGCCGAGGCGCAGAGGAAGATCAAACCGGCGGATCGGGCCAAGATGCGCGAGGGTATGATCGCTCCTGGCTTTCGCGGAATGGACAAGAACTCGGACGGCCTTCTCACCAGGGACGAGGTGAAGAGCTTCAGCCGTTAGCTCCTCGCCATCGCCCGACAGCAGGCCGGCGATCACGGCTAAGAACATCCATGACGAAGGCCTTTTTTTTTGGGCGCGAAGCGAAGGCGTTTGCACGGATGGGTTTCTCGCGATCGTGGCCGGACCGCTTCAGTCGGCCCAGCGGCGGCAGATGCCGCCCGGTTCCAACAGCCGGAGGGGGGCTACTGGCCGCACATAGCTTAGCCACTGCATCATCGGCGCCCTGAATTCAGTATGGTTGCAAGTTCGCTTGCCTTCGTCACCCAAGAGGAGCGATGTCATCGAAAAGGCAGAGGGAAATTAGATGACCGTAGGTACGCTGCTCCTTTCCGCTTTGGCGCTTGCGCTGCAAGCCGATCAAGGCGGCGCGCAGGACAAAGCCCCAGATCCTTTGATCAAGGAACGGCCGATCTGCCGAAGCGAGGGACGGAGCGGCTCGCGCATGCAACGCCGTGTCTGCCACACAAAGGCCGAATGGCAGCAGATCGATGCGGCCGCCAGCCCTGTCAAAGGTGGATCACCGGACTGGATCGGGCCAATAGGAGGCAAGTAGGTCGGGTGGCTAGCAGACTGACCGCTTTCGCCCGATTCTGGCTCCCTCACCTCTCGTCCCGAGGACCCAGAAGTCGACACTCACAGCGGCTTGAATGCATTCCGAAACGAGCCGTTGGTTCAGGTGCCGGCAAACGACAGCGAGTGGACCGACAGCGGACATGCAACTTTCCATCGGCTAAAATTTAGAAGCAGACATCGATCCAGCTGGCTTGGGCGTCACCTTGGCGATCACAATCGCCAAGGTGACGCCCACCGGCTCACGCCAGTGAGTAGGCATTTTTTGCCAGACTAAAGATTCCTTCCCGAATCCACTGGGCCAATTTCGCTGGGGTTCTTGAGGGCGGCCGGTTCGCCGCCTGATCAGGAGTAAAGCCCCATGTCCCACACTGTCTTCATCGCCGTCCAGGGTCACGACCGCCTCGTCGAGATCGACCTGCCTGACAACGCCTCGATCGAAATCGTCCACGCTTCCGTCAAGGAGGCCGGCATCGAGATCGACGAGGAGTTCATCCTCTTCCACGACGAGGATGATGACCCGATCGAGTGGCACGGCCACAAGCGCCCGCACCACATCAAGCACGGCGCGAAGCTGCACCTTGCCAAGTGCCGCAAGATCGCGGTCTCCATCAACTATCTGGAGAAGACCGCTAAGCACCGCTTCGCCCCCGGTGCCCGCGTGCGCCGCGTCAAGGCGTGGGCGGTCGAGCACTTCAAGCTGGCCGAGCGCGACGCCGCCGAGCACGTCCTGCAGGTCTGCGGCGGCACCGACCGGCCGCCGACCGACACGCCGCTGCACAAGCTCGCGAAGCACGGTCACTGCGACCTCTGCTTCGACCTCGTCCCCGACATCCGCGTCGAGGGCTGAGGTGAACGCGCCCGTCAGCCCCAGCCAGCTGCTGCTCGAGCGCGACCTGGCCGCACCGGAGTTCCGGTGCGGCCAGTTCGAAGAACGGTGGCGGCTCGTGTCGCAGGCTTGGCCCCACGTGGTCATCGCAGTGTCGGCGGCCCCCCGTATGGACTCGCCAGCCGAATTCGGCCTGCGGTTCGAATGCAGCGGCTATCCGCATCAGGCCGTCACCTATACGACCAGGCGAGGCCTCCGAGGCAAGGCGACACGCGGCGGCACCACAGGCGGTCGCGTGCTCGGCTATCGCCGCGCGGCGACCGGGGAGGATGTGCAGGGACGCGAGCTCGACCAGCTCGCGATCGATGACGAGCAGGCCGAGCTCGTCCGCCGGATCTTCCGCCTGTACGCGGAGGGCTGGAGCCTGAAACGGATCTGCAACGCCCTCAACGCCGACGGCATCCCCTCTCCGCGCGCCCGCGAGCGCGGCAAGTACAATGCCGGGGTCTGGATCCCCTCGACGCTGTCGGGCGACGTGACGCTGGATGAAGGCATCCTCAACAACGCGCTCTACATCGGCCGCCGCATCTTCAACCGCCGCACCTGGGTCGAGGTGCCCAACGAGCGCCGCGGCTTCTCGCGTCGCCCGCGCCTCAACCCTGAAGCGGAGTGGATCATCCGCGACGAACCGCAGCTGCGGATCATCGACCAGCCGCTCTGGGACCGTGTGAAGGCGCGACAAGCCGAGGCCCGCAGCGCGCGAGACGCGAAGTTCAAACTGACCGGCAATCCGCTAAGCGGCGCGAAGCGTCCTGCCCACCTCCTGTCCGGACTGGTGACCTGCGGCGCGTGCGGCGCCCCGTTCCTGGCCACCGGCGCCGGCCGGTGGCGCTGCAAGGGACACCGCACGGGGACATGCGACAACGGCTCGATCACCACCACCGAACTCGAAATCCGCGCGCTGGCGGGCATCCGCGAGCGGCTGCTGACGCCAGCACTCATCAAGCGCTTCGCCGCTCTGCTCCAGCAGGAACTTGCCGTCGCGGCGCAGGCCGGAAACGCCGAGCGCGCGCAGGCCGAGCATGACCTGGCGGAAACTCGCGCCAGGATCGCCAACCTCGTCACCCGCATCGAGGAGGACGCGGACGCCCCTCGCGCACTGACGACGCGGGTAAAGGATCTGGAAGCCGAGGAACGGCGACTGGAGGAGATCATCGCTGCAACGCCAGCGTCGCCGGTCGTGTGACTGCCGGCCAACTATGAGAGCCTGTACACGCGCGCGATCGCCGAACTCGACGCGCACCTCTGCTCGGACGAGGGCGCGGCCGTCCGGAACATCGTCCGCCCGCTCATCGAGAAGATCGTGGTGCAGCCGGGCAGCGCGCGTGGTGGCAAACGCCGTCCCATCCAGCTGTACGGCGACCTGTATCGGATGCTGGCGTTTGCGGAGGAAACGTGTGCGCCGAACGCACAACAGGCCCGTCTCTTACGAGACGGGCCTGTTGTGATACCGTTGGTTGCGGGGACAGGATTTGAACCTGTGACCTTCAGGTTATGAGCCTGACGAGCTACCGGGCTGCTCCACCCCGCGTCACGCTCTCCTGGTGGAGAGCGGTGTTTGTGAATGGGTTCCGATGAT
>NZ_JAIOKB010000013.1 GCF_019898765.1 Sphingomonas yunnanensis
GAGCCAGGATCAAACTCTCAAGTTTGATGCTCGATACACACCCGGCGGAATAACCAGATGCATACCGCTCACTTCAAGGAGCCGTTCCTGCACTTCACATATGGATACGTGAAGGACATATGAAACGACTTGAGCTCTGACGACCCCAACGCACCTTGAATGCGCCAGACCCGCAGACCACCGTCCACATGTCCCTTCATCTAAAACCTACAATGTCAAAGAGCCGCGAAAAACCGGCGCCCCGTCGAACTCCCTTTTACCGGAGCGACGCTGGCACCTGATCTAGCGCTGACCGATGAGGCGTTCCAGCGAGTGGACCGCCCCGTCGAGAAGTCGGCTTATATGGGCCGTCCAACAGGCCGTCAACGACAAAATGCAAAATCGTGTTCAATCCCCGGAACCGAACGCATGTCATTGAGAAGGCACCGAGTTGTCACCTAACCGTCACGGGCCCCCCCTAGCTCCGCCGCGACGGCCCACCGCCGCACCAACGACATATTGGGGATTGATCGTGAGAAAGCACGTGCTCGCTTGCACGGCCGCTATGGCCATCTGTCTGGCGGCGCCGGCCGCGCTGGCACAGGAGCCCGTGACGCCGCAGGGCGCCGATAGGCCGGCGGACGACATCATCGTCACCGGGTCGACCCGCGCTGAGCGCCGCTTCGACGTCTCCTACGCGATCAACTCGGTGTCGCAGGAGGAGATCCAGCGCCTCGCGCCGCTCAACACCGCCGACCTGATCGGCCAGCTGCCCGGCTTCCAGACCGAGTCGACCGGCGGCGAGGTGCAGAACATCTACCGTATCCGCGGCCTGCCCAACGACGGCGGCTTCGTCAGCTTCCAGCAGGACGGCCTGCCGCTGTTCCACGAGAATGACGGCTTCTTCTTCCGCGGCGACGCGCTGATCCGCCCCGACCTGATGACCGAGCGGCTCGAGGTGGTGCGCGGCGGCCCCGCCCCGGTCTACGCCAGCTACTCGGGCGCGATCGTCAACGCGGTCACCGTCACCGGTCGCGACGAGTCGCGCGGCACGGCACGCGTGACGCTCGGCGACACCGGGCTGTACCGGCTCGACGCGGTCCAGTCGGGCAAGCTCGACGACAGCACGCACTACGCGATCGGCGGCTTCCTGCGCTACCACGACGGCTATCGCGACAACGGCTTCCCCAACGACCGCGGCGGCCAGATCCGCGCCAACCTGACGCACGACACGGGCACCGGCACCCTCAAGGTCAGCGCCAACTACGTCAACGACCACAACGTTTTCTACCTGCCGATCCCGACCGCGGACCCGCGCGACCCGAGCCGCTCGCTGGACCGCTACATCGACTATTTCAGGGGCACGATGAACTCGCCCGCGCTGCGCGACGTGAACCTGAAGTACCGCGACGGCGCCGGCGTGATCCAGGGCCGCTCGAGCGATCTCGCCACCGGGCGCCACATGCAGATGGTCAACGCGGGCGTGCAATATGACGCCGATCTCGGCGACTGGCTGGTCTCCGCCAAGGCGGGCTTCACCAAGGGGCGGCTCGACTTCACCGCTTTCTACTCGACCACCAACCCGAGCGACGGCGCCACCTTCGCCAACTCCTACCTCGCGGCGTCGCGCACGGCCTTCGGACCGGTCGCATCGATGGGCTATGTGCTCGCCGGCACCAGAACGGTCTACGATCCCTACGCCGCGTCAGGGCTGGTGGTGCAGGGCCAGTACCGCGACATCCACTCGCGCTTCTACTCGGCGCAGGGCGACCTGAGCGTCGCGCGGGCGTTCGACACCGCGATCGGGCGGCACGACCTCAAGGTCGGCGTGTACGCCAGCGCCTATGGCGCCAGCGCCGAGTCGATCTACCAGAACTATCTCATCGAGGTCGCGGGCAAGCCGCGCACGCTCGACCTGGTGGCGTACGCCGCCACGGGCGCCGTGCTCGGCCGCGTCACCGACAATGGCGCGCTCAACTATGCCGCGACGCTGACCAAGGGCGACGCCGACGCCAAGATGGTCGCGGTCTACGCCAACGACACCTGGGAGATCGTGCGCGGGCTGCGCGTCGACGCGGGCATCCGCCACGAGCGCTACGATTACGCCGGCTATGCCGCCAACACGGCGCAGTACAATCTGGGTGACGCGGCCACGCTGGCGGACAATGCGACGCGCGGCTTCACCGGCACGATCACCAATCGCACGCTCAAGCCCAACATCACCAACTGGACCGCGGGCGTGAACTATGACTTCACCCGCCACTTCGGCCTCTACGCGCGCGCGTCGCACCTGGAGACGCCGCCGTCGATGCAGGTGACCTACACGATCAACCCGACGATCATCACCACCAAGGCCGATCAATATGAGGCCGGCGTGAAGCTGCGGTCAGGCGGCTCCTACCTCTACGCCACGGGCTTCTACACCAACTTCGACCCGCTCAACGCCTCGTTCCTCGCCTTCGACCCGACCACCGGGCGCAACGACGTCAACGTACCTTTCATCGGCGAGGCGAAGATCAAGGGCATCGAGCTCGACGGCCTGCTCAAGGCGACGGACTGGTTCCAGCTCAACGCCGCGCTGACGGTGAGCAGCCCCAAATATCGCAACTTTCGCAGCAGCACCGGCGCCGACCCGCAGGCCGCCGAGGGCAAGCAGATCGTGCGCGAGCCCAAGGTGTACGGCAACCTGCGCCCGACCTTCCGCTTCGCCGCGGGCGACACCGACGTCGACCTGTACGGCCGCTGGAACTACATGGGGAAACGCTACGTCGACCTTTACAACAACACCGCGCTGCCGGCCTACTCCACCTTCGGCGCGGGCGTGACCGCGACGCGGGGCGACTGGCAGGTGCAGGTGGTCGGCGACAATCTCACCGACGCCAAGGGGCTGACGGAGGGCAACACGCGCACCGACACGCTCGCGGGCCAGGGCACCGCCGACGCGATCTACGGGCGGCCGATCTTCGGGCGCAACGTGCGGCTGGTGGTGACCCGCTCGTGGTGAGCGCGCGCGCGGCCGCGCTGCTGCTCGCGCCGGCGGTCCCGCTCGTCGCGGGTACGCCGGCCCGCGCCACCGCGGCGCCGGTGCGGGACCGCGCCAGCGAGGCGCTCGTGACGCGCCTGTTCCCGCTGCTCGCGCGGCTCGGCGCGGGCGCGCTGCCCGAGCCGCTGCGGCGCGCCCGTGCCGCGCGGGTGAGCGCCTGCGGTGACGATGCCGCGTGCGTGGCCCGCGTGTCGCGGTGGGAAGCGGCGGAGATCGACTCGCTCGCCGCCGCGGCAGCCCAGCGGGCCAACGCGCTTCCCGCCCTCGCCGACGACGGCGCGGCGGCGCAGCTCGGCCGCGAGCTGCGCGGCGTGACCGCTATCCTCGACACTTACGCGCTCGGCGCCGCACCGCGCTACCCGGCGATCGACGGGCCCGAGGTCGCCCCCGACAGCGCCGAGGCGAAGGCCCGACTGCACGCTGCGGTGGCGCTCGCCGCCCGCCCGCAGGCGGGTGCGTTCGACCCCAGCGTCGAGCTCGCGCTGGCGCTGCTCCAGACCAACGATCGCACCGACGCGGTCCGCGACGACACCTCCCTCGACGCGCCCGCGCGCCGCCGCGCCCGTGCGCTGGATTGGACGCGCTACCGCTACACGGCGCTGATCGTCACGGGCGTCGGCCCCGAGGTGCCCGACATGCCGCTGAGCCCCGGCGGCCAGTATCACGTCCGCCTCGCCGCCGAGCGCTATGCCGTGGGCGACGCCGCGCTGATCATCGTCAGCGGCGGCCGCGCCCACCCGCGCTCGACCCGCTTCACCGAGGCGGTCGAGATGCGGCGCGCGCTGATCGAGCGCTACGGCGTGCCGGCCGAGGCGATCGTGCTCGAGGCCTATGCGCGCCACACCACCACCAACCTCCGCGACGCCACGCGCGAGCTGGCTGCGCTCGGCGCCCCGCTCGATCGGCCGGCATTGATCGTCTGCAACCCCGAGCAGAGCCGCTACATCGAGGGCGCCGCCTTCGCCGAGCGCAACCGGCGCGAGCTCGGCTATCTTCCAGGCACGATCGGCCCGCGGCGCTTGCCCACCGAGATCGAGTTCCGCCCGGCCCGCCAGTCACTTCGCGTCGACCCGATCGACCCGCTCGACCCCTGATCCGAGGACCCGCCGATGCGCCTTCCCGCCCTGCTCGCCGCCGCGCTGCTGCTCGCCCCCGCGCCGGCGTTCGCCTGGGGGCAGCGCGCGCACGCCGCGATCGACCGCGCCGCGCTCGCCGCGCTGCCCGCCGACGGACCGATGTTCCTGCGGCGCCACGCCGACACGATCGCCGATTCCGCCACGCTGCCCGACAGCTGGCGCGCCGCGAGCGAGCCGTTCAGCAAGATCGAGGAGGATCCCAATCACGGCTGGTTCCGCGAGCAATTCGCCTTCCTCCGTCCGATCCCGCGCTCGCGCTACGCCTTCGTCATCGCGCTCTATCGCGAGCACGAGCGCCTCAAGACGAGCGACCCGGCGCGTGCGGCGCGCACCAACGTGCGCTGGACCGGCACTTTGCCCTATGCCGCGATGGAGAGCTACGGCCGGCTGGTGGTGGCGATGCGCGCGGTGCGCGCCGCCGCTATGGATCGACGTGCCGCCGATCGGGCGGAGGCGCAGGCGGCCGATCAGGTGGTGCTGCTCGGTCACTACATCGGCGACGGCGCCCAGCCGATGCACGACTCGGTCCATCACGACGGCTGGGTCGGCGACAACCCCAACGGCTATACGCGCGACCGCGGCGTCCACGGCCGCTTCGAGAGCGGCTTCGTCGACCTGATCGGGCTGAGCGAGCGCGACCTCGCGCCGCGCGTCGCGCCGCTCGGCCACGCCGGGGGGGACCTGTTCGACGCAGTGCTGGCCTATCTCGACACGGCGGGGAGCAAGGTGGAACTGACCTACCAGCTCGAGAAACGCGGCGGCTTCTCCGACCCGTCGGACACGGCGGTACGCGCGCTCGTGGTCGAGCGCGCGGCGAGCGGCGCCGCGATGCTGCGCGACATGATCGCGCGGGCGTGGCGCGAGAGCGCGTCGCCGCCGCCACGCGACCTACCCGACCCACTCGACACCGCGGGCGTCGACTTCGATCCGGCGACGGGGTCGGCACCGGCGGCACGGTGAGAGAAACGCCTGTCGTGAAGACTCCGATATGCCCGCCATGCCACCGGGGCATGGAGCCGCCCCTCACCCCGCCTTGATCATCCCATGCATCGTCAGCCAGCGCGCGAAGGCGTCGAACCAGCCGGTGCTGGTCGTCGTCTTCGGGTACATGCCGAAGCCGTGCCCGCCCTGCTCGTACAAGTGGAACTCGACCGGTCGCTTGGCCTCGCGCCAGCGCTCGATCAGCCCGAAGCCGCCGTTGGCGAAGAAAGGATCGTCCGCCGCCAGCGCGACGAAGAGCGGGGGCGCCTGCGCGGGCACCGTCACGCCGGTGAGCGGGCCGTAGATCGTGCCGATGAAGGCGGGCTTGGCATCGCCCGGGGTCAACGTCGTCGCGAGCGTCAGCATCGCGCCCGCGGAGAAGCCGACCATGCCGATCTTGCTCGGATCGACATGCCACTCGGCGGCGCGGCGGCGCACCAGCGCGAAGGCGGCGCGCGAGTCGGCGAGCTGTGGCGCGAGCTGAGTCGCCATCGTCGCGGCGTCGGGGCGCGGCGGGCGCGCCGCGGTGCCCGAGAACATCGCGCGCATCGACTCGGCGAAGGCATTCATCTCGGCGGGTGTCTGGTTGAGCCGGTACTTGAGCACGAAAGCCGCGACCCCGCGCGCCGCGAGCGCGCGCGCGACGTCATAGCCCTCATTGTCCATCGACAGCGTACGGAAGCCGCCGCCCGGCGCCACGATCACCGCCGCGCCGCTGGCGCGTGCCGGGTCGGGCAGGAAGGGCGTGAGCGTTGCCTCGGTGACATTGCGCGTGAAGGTGCTGCCATATTGGCGAAACCACGACTCTTTGGTGCTCGCGCCCGGCAGCGCGCCGGTACCGAGCGGTAGCGCTCCCTGCTGCGACGGCGTGGCGATCGGCGTCATCGTGTCGTCCTGCGCGGCAGCGGGAAGGCTGAGGGTCGCGGCGAGCATGGTTGCCAAGCCGAGACGCAGACGGTGGCCGAAGTGCGACCTGGTAGGACGGCGCATGTCTCTCTCCCATGTTATCGTTAACACTGACGCTATGCTCGGATCGCGCGGGAGTCCAGCGGCGAGTAATCGCCCTCTCGCGACTGTAGCCGAAGCCGTCGTCTTCCTACTCCCGTCATCCCGGCGAAGGCCGGGATCCACCCGTCCGCGCATGCATCGGGTCCTCAGTGCGCGGCAGGGTGGATCCTGAGACGAGCTCAGGATGACGGCAGGAGAAAAGGTTCGACCGCGCCTCGGAAATGCGCGCCGCCCTCGCCACCATCACCGCGGCTGACACCCGCCCCCATGCTGCGCTATGCCGAGGTCATGTCGCACCAGCGCCACGTGCTGATCGTCGGCGGCGGCACCGCCGGCTGGCTCACCGCCGCCTATCTGGCGCGCGCGCTCGGCGCGGGCGTCGCGGTGACGCTGCTCGAATCCCCCGAGATCGGCACGATCGGTGTCGGCGAGGGCACCTTCCCGACGATCCGCGAGACCTTGCGCTTCCTCGGCATCGAGGAGGCCGCCTTCGTCCGCGCGGCCGGTGCCACCTTCAAACAGGGCGTCCGCTTCACCGGCTGGCAGCCCGACGCCGACGGCGCGCCGCACAGCTATTTCCACCCGTTCGACGCGCCGTTTCAGCCCGAGCCCGGCCTCGTCACCGACTGGCTCAGGCAGGACGAGACCGGCCGCGCCCCCTTCGCCGAGGCGGTGACGATCCAGCACCGGGTCGCCGCCGCGCGTCGCGCGCCCAAACAGCCTGGCGAAGGCGACTTCGCCGGACCGCTCACTTACGCCTTCCATTTCGACGCGGTGCGTCTCGCTGCGCTGGTGTCGGAGCGCGCGCGCGCACTCGGCGTCATCCACCTGAGCGGTCGCCTGCGCGACCTCGTGCTCGCCGAGGACGGCACGATCGCTCGGGTCGACAGCGATGCCGGCGCGCTCACCGCCGACCTCTACGTCGACTGTACCGGGTTCCGCGCCGAGCTGATCGGGCGCCTGCCGGGCGCACGCTTCCACTCGGTCGCTGACCAGCTGTTCACCGACCGCGCGCTGACCTGCAAGCTGGCCTATGCCGCGCCCGACGCGCCGATCGAGAGCGCGACGCTCGCCACCGCCCACGCGGCCGGGTGGCTGTGGGACATCGGACTCGCCGGCGCGCGCGGGATCGGCTGCGTCTACGCCAGCCGCTACCTCGACGACGCGGGCGCCGAGGCGATCCTCGCGCGCTATCTCGGCCGCGACCTGGCCGAGCTCTCCCCCCGCCGCATAACCTTCGAACCCGGCTGGCAGGAGCGCGCCTGGATCGGCAATTGCGTCGCGGTCGGGCTCGCCGGCGGCTTCCTCGAGCCGCTCGAGTCGACCGGCGTGGTGCTGATCGAGGCCGCGGCGGCGATGATCGCCGAGCTGCTGCCGCCGCGCGGGCCGGTCGATCGCGGCGCGGTGCGCTTCAACGCGCTGATGGCGGAGCGCTACGCGAACATCGCCGCTTTCCTGAAGCTGCATTACTGCCTCAGCCGGCGCCCCGAGCCGTTCTGGCGCGACAATGCCGATCCCGCGACGCTGCCGTCGCGGCTCGCCGCCTGGCTCGACCAGTGGCGACACCGCCCGCCGAGCCGCTTCGACTTCCAGCTCGAGAGCGAGACCTTCGCTCACTTCAACTATCAGTACATCCTCTACGGCATGGGCTTCGCCACCGACATGGGCGCGGGGGACAAGGCCGCGGCGGCGCGGGCCGAGCGGCTGTTCGCGCGGGTGCGTGCCTATGGCGAGCGCGCCGCGCGCGAGCTGCCGCCCCACCGCGCCTTGGTCGAGCAACTCGCCGGCACCGCGCTCAGCCCCGCGCGAACAGGCTCCTGAGCCACAGCGGGCCGCCACGCGCGGCCTCGCGCCAGTCGAGCGCCTCCTCGCTCACGCCCGGCACGTAGCGCCACGGATCGACGGTGCGTACCTTGCCCGCGCGATAGCGAACCGGGTGCGGGGTGGCGATCGCGAGCCGGTGCTCCAGCGCGGTGGCGGCGAGCAAGGCGTCGCGCGGCTCGGCATAGCCCAGCGTCGCGGCGCGGCACGCCACGGCGGCGTCGATCGAGAGCACGCGGCCGTCGAAGGCGCGCGGGACGATCTCCTCGGCCCAGCCGCGCGCCGCCGCCGCCGCGGCCTGGTCGACCCGCCCGATCTGCACTGCCGCGGCGACCAGCTCGCCGAGCGTCAGCGCCGAGACGAACAGCGCGGTGCGCGTCTGCGCCGCCGCCCAGGCCGCCACCGCGGGATCGCACGTCCCTGCCCTGGCACCGCGCAGCGCCCAGACGAGCTCGGTGTCGAGCAGGTGCATCAGCGCGCCCAGCGCGTGATCGCGCGCCAGTCGGGCTCGACCGCCACCGGCTCGGGCGCGGCGAGCTGGTCGGCGAGGGTGTCGGCTTGGCCGGCGAGCTGACGGAACGACTCGAAGCTGAGCAGCACGTGGGTCGGCCGCCCGCGATCGGTGATGAGGACGGGTTCTTGCGCGGCGAGTCGCTTGGCCTGGCTTACGTCCTGATTGAACGCGCGGCTGGAGAGCGTGCGCATACCCTGTCTCAACCTCGCGACGTACCTTGAGAAACGTAGGCACGTTACTACAACGTGGCGCGTCCGCAACGCTTCTCGTCTCCGGCCGATAAATCGCGCCGCCGGCGCGCGCTAAGCCTTGCGCACGCGGCCGCGCCGGCCTTCTCTCCGCGGGGACGAGAGCGGGCGCATGCCCGCCGGGGGAGGGCAGGATGAGCGGCTGGCTGCAAAGCCTGGGAAACATAGTGGCGAACGTGCTCGAACCGCACGGCCCCGCCACTGCCGCCGCGGCGCACAGCTACGCGCCCGGTGACTTCTCGATCCACTTCTTCCTCCAGCTCGCGGTGATCCTGGTGGCCTGCCGGGTGATCGGCTGGCTCGGGCAGAAGCTGCTCGGACAGCCGCAGGTGGTCGGCGAGATGATCGCCGGCGTGGTGCTCGGGCCCTCGCTGCTCGGGCTGCTCTTCCCCGGGCTCCAGGGCGGGATCTTTCCGAGAGAGACCAAGAACGTCCTCTACGCCGGCGCGCAGCTGGGCGTAGGCCTCTACATGTTCCTGGTCGGCACCACGCTGCGGCTCGACCATTTCCGCACCAAGGCGCGCAGCGCCTCGTTCGTGTCGATGGCGGGGATCGCGGCGCCGTTCCTCATCGCAGTGCTGATCACCCCTTTCCTGCTCGGCGTGCCCGGACTGTTCGCGAGCGGGATCAGCCAGGCGAACGCGACGCTGTTCCTCGGCGCCTGCATCGCGCTCACCGCCTTCCCGATGCTGGCGCGCATCATCAACGAGCGCGGGCTGGCGGACAGCGCGCTCGGCACGCTGTCGCTCACCGCGGGCGCGTTCGACGACGCCTGCTCCTGGTGCGTGCTGGCGGTGGTGCTCGCCACCTTCGGCGGCGGCGCGGGCGTGGCGATCCTGGCGATCGGCGGCGGGCTGCTGTGGGCGCTGTTCGTCGTGCTCGCCGGGCCACGGCTGCTCGCCCCGCTCGCGCGCAAGGTCGAGCGCGAGGGCGAATTGAGCCTCACCAGCTTCGCGATCGTGATGATCGCCTTCTGCTTCTCCGCCTTCCTGATGGACGTGGTCGGCATCCACGCGATCTTCGGCGGCTTCATCCTGGGGACGGTGATGCCGCGCGGGCTGCTCACCGCCGAGATCAAGCGCAAGCTCGAGCCCCTCACCGTGGTGCTGCTGCTGCCGATGTTCTTCACCTACTCGGGGCTGAACACGCGGATGGATATGGTGAACTCCGCCGAGCTGCTGCTGATCGCGCTGGGCGTGCTCGCCGCCTCGGTGATCGCCAAGGGCGGCGCCTGCTATCTCGCGGCGCGGCTCTCCGGCGAGGACAATCGCACCGCGCTGGGGATCGGCGCGCTGATGAACTCGCGCGGACTGATGGAGCTGATCATCATCAACATCGGGCTGCAGAAGGGGATCATCGGCCCGACGCTGTTCTCGATGCTGGTGCTGATGGCGATCGTGACGACGATGATGGCGAGCCCCCTGTTCGAGCTCTTCTACGGCCGCCGCGGGCGCGAGAGCGGCGAGCTGGCGCGACTCGACCGGAGCTACGCCGAGGTGGGCTGAGCCGGCGGCGCGCCGGCGAGGCGAGGGTCGCCACGCCGGGTCAGCGGGGCGCGACGGGAAGCCGCGACGGCACAACGGGCTAGGCCGCGGCGGGGCGGCGCCGTTGATGGCTAGCGTGGCCTTAATCTTGAAGCGTGCGGGTGGCACCGCGACACCCCCGCCATGCGCTGCCGTCTCCTCTCCCCCGCCCCGCCCCCCTCTGCCCGGGCGCGTCCGTGGTAAGGGGCGTCGCACGCAAGTCGCGTCGGCTCCTCCACTGGGTCGTGCCGATCGTCGCGGCGCTGCCGATCCTCTTCTACGTCGGGGGCGTGCTGCTGAGCCTCGGGGCGTTCGCGCCGGCGGGGATCGCGGCGCTCGGCGCGTTCGATCTGTCCGAGGTAGCGACCGCCGGCTGGCTCAATCTCGGCGCGGCGCTGCTGATCCTCGCGGCGGTCTGGGTGATCGCGGCGACGTTGGTCTGGCCGATCTCGGAGCTGCTGACGAGCGGGCTGGTCGAGCGGGCGCCGCGCTCCAGCGTCTTCGCCGCCGAGATCATCGGCATCGCGCTCTGCGCTTATGCCATCGCCTCGGTCGACGGCGTGTTCCGACTGCTCATCGCGGTGTTCGCGACCTTGATCATCGTCGCGCTGGCGGCGGCGCAGCTGACCCGCAGCGAAACGGTGAAGCAGGCGCGGGTCCGCCCGCTCGGCTGGTTCCTGCTGTGCTTCAGCGCGACGATCGGACTGGTCGCGCTCGGCGAGGCGGCCTCTCCCTTCGGCGCCAGCGCGCCGTCGCGTGCGGCGGCGCTGTTCGCCACGCCCTGGGGCCAGCGCTGCGTCTACCCGGTGCTGATCGGGCACGCGCGGCTGCTCTACGTCGATGGCGACCGCCTGTTCCTCTCCGATTACGAGAGCCGCAGCGTGCTCCAGGTCGGGCAGGTGCCGTCAGGCGTCGCGCTCCGGCGCCGCGCACCCGCCTGCGCGCGCCTCACGCCCGTCGCGCCGGCTCGTTGACCGCGCTCAGTCGCGCACGAGCACGTCGGGTCCGATCGCCGCGACGTTGGTGCAGCCGGTGAGCGCCATGGCGACGCGCATCTCGGCCTCGATCAGCGCCAGCATCCGCGCCACGCCCGCCTCGCCGCCTGCCGCAAGCGCGTAGGCCCAGGCGCGGCCGAGCAGCACGCCGCGCGCGCCGAGCGCGAGCATCCGCACCACGTCGAGCCCGGTGCGCACGCCGCCGTCCGCCAGCACGGTGAGCCGATCGCCCACCGCTGCCGCGATCGCGGGCAAGGCACGCGCCGTCGAGGGCGTGCCGTCGAGCTGGCGGCCGCCGTGGTTGGACACCACCAGCCCGTCCGCGCCGAGCGCCGCCGCCTCGCGCGCGTCCTCGGCGTCGAGCACGCCCTTGAGGATCAGCGGCCCGTCCCACTCCTGGCGCACCCAATCGAGGTCGCGCCACGTCACGGTAGGGTCGAAATTGTCGCGCATCCAGCCGAGGAAGTCCTCCAATCCGCTCGCGTTGCCGAGCACCGGCGCGACATTGCCGAGCTGGTGCGGCCGGCCGTGGACACCGACGTCCCATGCCCAGCGCGGATGGCGCAGCGCCTGGCCGAAGCGCCGCGCCGCGCCGCGCCAGCCGCTCGCTCCCGCCAGTCCGGAACGATAGTCGCGGTAGCGTGAACCCGGCACTGGCATGTCCACCGTGAACACCAGGGCGCTGCACCGCGCCGCGCGCGCCTGGGCGAGCAGGTCGCGCATGAAGCCGCGGTCGCGGATCATGTAGAGCTGGAACCAGAAGGGCCGGGTGGTGCCGCGCGCCACCTCGTCGATCGGGCAGGCCGAGACCGTCGAGAGGCAGAAGGGGACGCCCGCCCTCTCCGCCGCGCGCGCCGCCTGCACCTCGCCGCGGCGCGCGTTCATCCCCGCCAGCCCGATCGGCGCCAGCGCCACCGGCAGCGCCATGCGCTGGCCGAACAGCTCGGTGGCGGGATCGAGCGTGCCGATGTCGCGCAGCACGCGCTGGCGCAGCGCGATCGCCTCGAGATCGGCGACGTTCCGCCGCAGCGTCGTCTCGCTGTACGACCCGCCGTCGATATATTCGAACAGGAAAGGCGGCAGGCGGCGCCGCGCGAGCTCGCGGAAATCAAGGGTGGAAGCGACGATTGTCATGAGGTTCGGGTTCACGAAGGCGGTGGCGCGCTGTAGCGCATAGGTGCAACCTGCATCCACTGGCGCCGGAAGGCAATGTCCGCGCCGCCGCTTCCTCCAGCCCTCGAGGTGATCACGATGAAACTCTGCCGCTACGGTGCGAAGGGCGCCGAGAAGCCCGCGCTGGTCGACGCCGATGGCGCGCTGCGCGACCTGTCGGGCGTGATCGCCGACCTCGGCGGCATCGAGCTAGCGCCCGCCGCGCTCGCGCGCCTGGCCGCGCTCGATCCCGCGACGCTGCCGCTGGTGGAGGGCGCGCCGCGCTACGGCGTGCCGGTCGCGGGATCGCAGAAGTTCATCGCGATCGGGCTCAACTATGCGGACCATGCCGCCGAGTCGAACCTGCCGATCCCATCCGAGCCGGTGGTCTTCAACAAATGGGTCAACTGCCTTCAGGGCGCCAACGACCCAGTGGTGATCCCGCGCGACAGCAGGAAGACCGACTGGGAGGTCGAGCTCGGCGTCGTGATCGGCACGCGCGCCAGCTATGTCGACGAGGCCGAGGCGCTCGACCATGTCGCCGGCTACGTCGTCGTCAACGACGTGTCCGAGCGGCACTGGCAGCAGGAGCGCGGGCCGACGTGGGACAAGGGCAAGGGCTTCCCCACCTTCGGCCCGGTCGGGCCGTGGCTCGTCACCGCTGACGAGGTGGGCGACCCGCAGCAGCTCGGCCTATGGCTGTCGGTCAACGGCAAGCGCGTGCAGGACGGGTCGACCGCTACGATGATCTTCACCGTCGCGCAGATCGTCGCCTACTGCTCGCAGTTCATGACGCTGGAGCCCGGTGACATCATCACCACCGGCACGCCGCCGGGCGTCGGTCTCGGCCAGAAGCCCGAGCCGTGGTACCTCAAGGCCGGCGACGTCGTCGAACTCGGCATCGAGAAGCTCGGCGAGCAGCGGCAGGAGTTCGTCGCCTGGTCGCGCGAGGCGATCGGGTAAGGTTTGTCTGATCCAGCTCGTTCGACGTCAGCGTGCTCCGGCGACCGCCGGAGGCCAGGGCCGCCGAGGTCACCGCCTGCCGCCCTGGGCTCCCGCGTACGCGGGAGCCCAGGGGGTTGCCGTTCGACTCCCATCCTTCATCCCGGACGTCTCGGCGGCAGCAACGCCTGAGTGATGCGAGGCACGGCGGATCCCGGAACAGGTCCGGGAAGACGGAAGAAGATGGAGCGTCCCGATGCCCGAGGCGCTCCGCCATCCCGCTACTTCGCCGCCGCCCAGCGGATCGCGTTGGTCAGCACGCGGCGGTAATTGGGATCGTCGTAATTGGCCGCGTCATGGCCCAATGCCGAGAAGAACACGTGCCCCTTGGCGCGCGGGTTGACCCACATGATCGGGTGCTTGCCCATGCGCAGCTTGTCGCCCGTGCGATAGCTCGCCTCGTCGACGCGGGCGAGCACCGTCATGCCGTGCTGGCTGGGATCGCCGCTGAACGAATACCATTCGTCGCTCGACGTCCAGGGTAGCTTGACGCCCGCCATCACCGGGTGGCGCGGCTGGTCGACCACGATCGTCGCGCGCTGGATGTGATCGGCGCCGTTGGGGTGGCCGATGAACTCGGTGCCGATGATCGTGTCGATATACCAGGGCGACTTGTGGCTGTTGTCACCCGCGGCGTGGAGCGCGACCACGCCGCCGCCGCGCGCGACGAAGCGCTGGAACGCGGCCTGCTGCTCGGGCGTGAGGAACTCGCCCGAGGCGCTGTTGAGCACCACCACCGAGAAATGCTGGAGCATGGCGTCGTTGAAGACCGCGCCGTTCTCGGTCTGGAAGCTTTTCCGTCCGAGCCCGCGCGCGATGTCGGCGAGTACCTCATTGGAGTGCGAGATATGCTCGAAATGGCGCCAGCCGTTGGTCTTGGAGACGATCAGCACGCCGTGCTCGATCCCCGCGGGCAGCGTCGGCGGCTCGGTGTCGAGCGTCGGCGTCGGCAGGTGCGGGTCGGGGGCGGCCTGCGCCAGCGCCAGCGCCCCGAGCATCGCGATCAGTCGCATCCCATCTCTCCTGTGCTCATCGTTATCGTGTCGGCGTCGCCGCCGCACGCGCCTGGTCGATCTCCGCGCCCCACGGGTCGCGCGTGACCTCTGTCGTGCCGTCGGCGGAGAAGTCCGCGATCGCGTCGGCGACGCGATCGTAGCGTGGCCAGCGCGGCAGGCCGGCGCCGTTGGGGTCGCCGGCCTTCACGAAATCGGCGAGATACTGCGCCATGGTCTGCCCCATCGCGACATCACGCGGGCTGGTCTGCGCGCCATATTTGATCGCGGCATTGTCGAAGAAGAAGGGAATGTCGGTGGCGTGCTGCGCGCCGAGCTTCCCGATCGCGCTGGCGACATAGGAGAAGCGATATTCCCACACCGGCACGCCCTTGGCGGCGAGCCGCGCGGCCGCGTCGCGCGCACCCGCGATCATATAGCCGGTACGCCCGCCGATATCGGCGCTGGTGGCGCCGATCAGCATCGGCACGCGCGCGAACCGGTCCTGGTCGTAGGCGGCACCCATATCGACCACCACCGTGCCGTCGACGATCGGGCCCGAGTAGGTCGGCGCGGCGGGGTCACGCGGCGCCATCGAGGCGAGGTTGAGCCCGGCGATCACCTGCTCGCCCGCCAGCGCGCGCAGCCGCTCGAGCGCGTCGGGCGCGGTGGGGTCGATGCCCTTGCTGCGTGCGAAATTCGCGCCGATCCGCTCGGCGTCGGCGAGCGCCTTGCCGCTCGGGTCGGGATGACCGTCGCCGCCCGACATGGCGAAGGCCTGGTGGAACAACCCGCGCGCCAGTGGCGAAGTGACGAGCTGGTGCACCGACATGCCACCCGCGCTCTCGCCGACGATCGTCACCCTGGCCGGGTCGCCGCCGAAGGCCGCGATGTTGCGCTGGACCCAGTGCAGCGCGGCGATCTGGTCCATCGTGCCATAATTGCCGAGCCGACCGCCGTCGGCGTTCGCCTTGCTCAGCTGCGGCAGCGCGAAACTGCCGAAACGGCCGAGCCGGTAGTTGAAGCTGACGAACATCACGCCGCGCCTGGCCATGTTGGCGCCGGCATAGGTGGGCGGAGAGGCGCCGCCGTTGACGAAGCCGCCGCCGTAGATCCACACCAGCACCGGCAGCTTGCCCTTCGCCGCGGCCGGCTTCCACACGTTGGCGTAGAGGCAGTCCTCGGACGGCGTGGTGCCGAGCGGCGCGGCATCGCTGGGGAAGGGCAGCTGCATACAGTCGGCCGCGTAGCGCGTGGCGTCGCGCACCGTCGTCCAGTGCGCCACCGGCTGGGGCGCGCGCCAGCGCAGGGCGCCGACCGGCGGGGCGGCGAAGGGAATGCCCTTCCAGCTCGCGATGCCATCCCCCAGCGCGCCGCGCACCGGGCCGGCATCGGTGTTGACCGTCGGGCCCTGCTGCGCCAGCGCCGGCGCGGCGACGAGCAGCGCGGCCAGCACCGCCACGGTCGGCTTGGTCATCCGTCCTCCTCCCCTCGGCGGCCGTGTCATGCCCGGCGCGCCTGACCTACCTTCCCCGCCGCGGCGCCGACGTCAACTGGCGCCAGCGTGACCGACCGCGTCTCCGCCGGTAATTTCTTTCTGCCCTACCCGCTTAGCTATTGGTTACGACGGCATTAACCGCGTCCTTAACATTCTGTTAGGACTTTTATGACAGATCATCTGCCACAATCACAGCGATAGGAGAGCTGCCGTGGATGATCCGCGTAAGCTCAAGAACGAGCTGGAAGTGGCAGCGCGCGTAGCCGGCTCGCTGACCGACATACGTGCCGCGCAGGAAGTGGAGCGCTACATGCGCGAGGTGGAGGCCAAGCTGCGCTTCCCGCCCCGCCCCAGCGCCGACGTGGTGATCTGATGACGGTCGGCGCCCCGCTGCCGCCGAACGAGGCGTCGCGCCAGCGGGCCGTGGACGCGTGCGGCATCGTCACGCGGCCGCGGAACGCCGAGCTCCAGCGTATCGTCGAGGAAGCGGCGCGGCTCGCGCGCGCGCCGATCGCCGCGATCTCGGTGGTGGACCGGTCGCGCCAATGGCTTGCCGCTCGCGTCGGGATCGAGGGAGACGAAGGCCCGCGCACCGAGTCTTTCTGCGGCCATACCATCCTGCGCCCGGGCGAGCCGATGATCATCGCCGATGCGCGCGACGATCGCCGCTTCCTCGCCAACCCGTCGGTGCTCGGCCACCCGCACATCCGCTTCTACGCCGGTGTGCCGCTGGTCGATCACGCGGGTTTCGCGCTGGGGGCGCTATGCGTCGCCGACACGTCGCCGCGGCTCGGCCTGTTCGACGTCTATGACCTGACTCACCTCGCGCGCCACGCCGAGCGGATCATGGCGCGCTAGGCGCGGCCGGTCCGAACCTTCTGGCACCCGCCAACGTGCTAGGCGTTGATGAGGGGAAGGAGACGATCATGTCAGACGAACGCGAGGAACGGCCGGTCCTGTACGTGCCGGATAGCCCCAACGTCGGCGCCGCCGACCCAGATGCGGACAAGGACGATCCCAGGCGCGCCGCCAAGGACCGCGCCCGCGCCGACGACCTCGCCGCCAAGGTGGCAGTGGGCGACGAGCTGTCGGGCTATGAGAAGGTCGCCGGGCGCGGCGTCGTCGGCGAGTAGACACGCGATCGCCGCCGTCCCCGAAGAGGTCGGCGGCGGCGATGGTAACAGGCTTCTCACCTCACGCCAGGATCAGCCCGTCGCGGTTCATCGTCGCCGTCACCGATCGGTTCTGCTCGGCGCTCAGCTGCGCGCGCAGCGACGGGAACAGCTCTTCCTCCTCCTCGCGCATATGCTCCTCCATCATCGCGCGGAACTCGCGCAGCCGGGGCAGTTAGGCCGGGTCATCCTTGGCCATCGCGCCGAGTTCGCTAAGTACCTGTTCCAACCCGAGAAATGCTCAGCCGACGCGTTCATTCGGAATCTGACTGATCGAGGTTGCGTCGCCTCGCTCGCTCACGCCCGTGGAAGAGCTCACTTATCCTCGCAGCATCTGCGCACTGGTCAGATGCTGGGCGGATAGGTGGTGCGTGCGACCTCCTCCTCCGCTCGCGAGCCGTGGTCGCGTAGCAGCATCTGACCCGCCAGTTCGCGCGCGCGGCCGCGCGGCAGCTCCAGCGCCCGCGCCATCGCCGCGCCGAGCAGCGCGTCTCCGAGCGCCGCCAGCACGAGCTGGAGCGTCTCGTCGCGGATCGGCGCGTCGGGACGCTCCTCGTCGCGCGCCAGCTCCTCGACCAGGTCGTGAATCGCGGTAAGCACCGGGTCGAGCGCGTCGCGGTTGCCGGTGAGGATCATCCAGCTCGCCAGCGCGCCCGCTCCGCCCGCGCCGAAGGCGTCGAACACGACGTCGACCAGTTCCGCGGGGTCGCGCTCGGCGCGTGAGCGGCGCACCGCGTCGCGGATCGTCGCTACGATCGCTGCCGTCATCCGCTCGATCAGCGCCTGCTGCAGCCCGTCGGCGGAGCCGAAATGGTGGAGTAGATTGGCGTGGGTCCGCCCCACGCGCGTCGCGACGGCCTTGAGCGTGACCGCCTGCGGCCCGTCCTCCAGCAACAGCGCGCGCGCGGCCTCCAGCGCCGCGTCGCGCGACGCCTCGGGCGTCAGCCGCCGGCGGGGAAGGGCAGCGGTCGCCCGCGGCATCGGATCGTGACCTGTCGGGGTTGCGGGATGTTGCTGCCCTTGTGCCCGCTTCCGCGGCGAAAGCAACCGGCGATCAGGCCGCGATCGGCATCGCTCGCGGCGGGTCAGCGGCGAGGTCCAGCGTATAGTCGACGCACTCCACCTCGGCGTCACGCGCCAGCGCGTAACGCCGCGATTGCCCGCTCTCGACGAAGCCGAGCTTGCGCAGCACGCGTCCGGACGCCGGATTGTCGGCGTGGTGGTGCGAGTCGACCCGCGTCAGCGCGAGCGCGTGGCGCGCGATGTCGAGCACCGCGCGCCCCGCCTCGGTGGCATAGCCCCGCCCCCACGCCCCGGGCGTGAGCCAATAGCCCAACTCGACTCCGCCGCGCTCGCCGCGATGCAGCCCGACGCCGCCGACCAGCCGATAGTCGCCGGAGCGCTCGACGATCAGGAAGCGCGGCTCGCGCGGGTACGGCTGAAGCGACAGGAAGGCGGCCGCGTCCTCCTCGGCATAGGGCCAGGGCACGCGCGCCAGCCGCGACACCACCGCCTCGTGCGCGATCGCGCGCGCCAGCGCGGGGGCATCCTCGAGCCAGCCCGGCCTGAGGGTGAGTCTCGGCGTCAACGCGAACATGCTCCGTCTCCTTGCTCGGGCCGCTGCCACAACCGGATGACGGTGGCGCGACACGCTGGGGCCAGGGAGCATGAAAAAAGGGAGCCGGGGCGACCCGTCTCCCTTGTTGGCTGGGTTCCGTGCTGCGGAACCCCGGGTCGCCCTGGTGGGCAACCCGGTTGGTTACCCGATGTTACTCGGCCGCTGCCGCCATAATATCGACCGAGCAGAATTTGCGGCCGAGCTTGCCCTCGTGGAACACCACGCGACCGTCGACGAGCGCGAAGAGGGTGTGGTCCTTGCCGATGCCGACGTTGCGGCCCGGGTAGAACTTGGTGCCGCGCTGGCGCACGAGGATGTTGCCCGCGATCGCTTCCTGACCGCCGAACTTCTTCACGCCGAGACGACGGCCGGCCGAATCACGACCGTTGCGCGACGAACCGCCTGCTTTCTTATGTGCCATTGCTCTTGCTCCTGCGCGCTACGGGATCAGCCGACCGACACGATCTTGAGGATCGTGTGGTTCTGGCGATGGCCGTTGCGACGACGATAATTGTGGCGGCGACGCTTCTTGAAGACGATCACCTTCTCGCCCTTGGCCTGGGCGACGATCTCCGCCGCGACGGTGAGGCCGTCGACCGACTTGAGATCCGCGCCCTCGCCCGCGAGCAACACGTCACCCAGCGTCACCGACGCGCCGGCCTCGCCCTCGATCTTCTCGACGACGATCTTGTCTCCGGCGGCGACGCGATACTGCTTGCCGCCCGTGCGCACGACTGCGAACATGGCTCTTGTCACTTCCCAAATTTCATAGCTCGCGAAGGCGTACCCTGCGAGAGAAGCGTGCGAGCTATGCGAAGCCTTCCGGCCTGTCAACCGATTCCGTGACCGATCGACGACGGCGCGGCTCAGTGGCGATGCTGGCGCTTCAGCCCATAGCGACCGCCGTCCAGCCGATCGAACAGGCCGGCGATCGCGGGATGGTCGATCGGCTCGTCGCTGTCATCATGCACCAGATTCTGCTGACTAACATACGCGACGTAGCTCGACTCCATGTTCTCGGCGAGCAGGTGGTAGAAGGGCTGGTCCTTGCTCGGGCGGAAATCCTCGGGGATCGAGTTGTACCATTCCTCGCTGTTGGCGAAGACCGGGTCGACGTCGAAGATCACGCCGCGGAAATCGAGCATGCGGTGGCGCACTACGTCGCCGATCGAGAAGCGCGCGTGCGCGATCGGGGGCGCCACCGGCGCCTCGGTCTGAGCGATGATCGTGTGTTCGCTGGTCATCGCTACAATCTAGTGCGGAAATCGGCGGGCACAACAACAGACACGCTTGCGTCCGCCCCGCGGCCGGGCTAGGGGCGCCGCTCGATCGCCGCCGGCGTGCCTCTCGCAGGCCCCGGTGTCCTCCGCGGAGAGGTGCCAGAGTGGTCGATTGGGACGGTCTCGAAAACCGTTGTGCCCTCACGGGTACCGTGGGTTCGAATCCCACCCTCTCCGCCACTTCTCTACGCGCCGTTCGGTCGACGCGTCGGGGTCAGACCAGCGGCTCCTGCATCAGCGGCCCCGCTCCTCCCATCGCCGGGTCCGAGAACGAGTCGCCACCCGCCCCGCCATGCCCGGCCATCCGCCACGCCTGCGCGCCGGCGACGAGCTGTCGGTCATACCAGCCGTGGCTCGCGGCGAGATCGAGCGCGATTCTTCTGGTCTCGCGCGGGCGCAGCGCGAGCGTGACGGGCGCGGCACCATAAGCGCGGTCGGTCATCGTCACCGACAGCGCCGCGTCGGTGCGGTTCCCGATCGATAGCATCGGGGTCCGCGCGTGGAAGAGCGCGGCACTGAACAGGTCGCCGCGGCCGACCAGCCGGCGATGGAAGCCGTCGGGACCGAGCACGAACAGGTCGGCCGCACCGGCCGGCAGCGGGTGCGGCAGCGCACCGCCGACTGCCACGGTGTAGCGCGCGGGCACCTCCTCCAGTCGCGCCATGTCGTAGACGTGGAACACCGCCGCGCGCTCGTGGGAGCGGTTGACCAACAGCATCGCTGGCGAGTCCCCGCCGCGCAGCTCGGCGTCGAGTACATAAGGCGTGGCGCGGCGCCGGCGCATGCCGCGCTCCTGCTCGGGCGCTTCCGCCGCGGTGGGCAGCGGCGGCGCGATCCCCTTCAGCCCGGCCGCGCGCGTCGAGGCGGCCGCGGTGGCGGGCAGGCCCGCCATGAAGGCGACCGTGTCGGGCGCGGCGAAGTCGAAGCAGGAGGTCAGGTCGCCGCAGACTGCGCGGCGCCACGCGCTGATGTTGGGCTCGCGCACGCCGAAACGCGCCTCCAGGAAGCGCAGCACGCTGGTGTGATCGAACACCTCGGAGGCGACATAGCCGCCGCGGCTCCACGGCGAGACGACGTAGAGCGGCACGCGCATGCCCAGGCCGTAGGGGCGGTCGCGATAGGCGGCGTCCTCGGGCGTGCGGCAATGCACGTGATATTCGTCGTCGGCGGGCACGTCGCTGGCGCCGACGGAACGGCCGTCGAGCCGCGCGGGCGGCGCCGGCGGGGGGACATGGTCGAACAGACCGTCATTCTCGTCGAAGTTGATCAGCAGCGCGGTGCGCGCCCACACGTCCGGGTTGGCGGTGAGCGCGTCGAGCACGCGCGCGCTATAGTCTCCACCCTGCAACGGGGTGGAGACGCTCGGATGCTCCGACGCCGCCTCGGGCGCGATGATCCACGACACCGCGGGGAGGCGACCATCGAGCACGTCCTGGCGTAGGTCATCGAGCGTGCGGGTCGTGATGGTCCGGCGCGCGAGCAGCGCCGAGGCCTCGTTCGCGGCGGACTGTGCCCGACGATAGGCGTGGAAGCCGACGAGCGGATTGTCGGTGAAATTGTCCGCCATGTCCTGATAGATCTGGAAGCTCACTCCCGCCGCCATCAGCCGCTCGGGATAGGTGCTCCAGCGATAGCCGCCATGTTGGAACGGATCGGCGTCGAGGCTGTCATAGCCGTTGTCGATCGCCGGGCCGCCCGCGCGCGCCAGCGGATCGTGCGTGCCCGACCAGATGTACAGCCGGTTGGGGTTGGTGCTGAGGTGCATCGCGCAGTGATAGGCGTCGCACAGCGTGAAAGCCTCGGCGAGCGCATATTGGAACGGCAGGTCCGCGCGGGTGAAATGCGCCATCGCGTGGTTGTGCTTGGCCGCCGGCCAGGCACCCATCCGCCCGTTGTCCCAGGCCGCCTGGCTGTCGGTGAAGCCGTGCGGGGTGCCGAGCGGGCGGTAAAGGCGGAAGTCGGTCGCGGTGTCGAGCCGGAACGGCGCGAGCAGTGCGGGCGACGCGCCGGGATGCTCGTTCGGCTGGAGCAGCACGGTGCGGTGCGGCGCGCCCGGCAGCGGCGGTGCCGGCGCCGCGAACCGATCGCCGAACCCGCGCACGCCGCGCATCGTGCCGAAATAATGGTCGAACGCGCGGTTTTCCTGGGTGAGGATCACGACATGGTCAACGTCGCGCAGCGTGCCGGTGCGATGGCGCCCGGGCAGTTCGAGCGCGCGTGCGATCGACGGCGTCAGTGCCGCGGCGGCGCCGGCCGAGGCCATCATGCCGCGGATGAAGCTGCGGCGGTCCTGCATCGGCGGCATGGCGTGCTCCTCTCTGCCGCCTCGTCCCACTCGAGAGGGGCGAAGCGCACATCTCCCCCTTCCCCTTCAGGGGAGGGGCTTACTCGCCGCCGTTATACGCCCCATGCGGCAGGACGATGACAGCGGCTCAGCCCGCCGCGACGCCACCGCCGAGCGCGCGGATCAGGTCGGTCGCGGTCTGGAGCTGCTGGCTGCGCACCGTCAGCAGTGCGCGCTCGGCGTCGAGCGCGGCGGTCTGCGCGGTGACCACCTCGAGATAGTCCGCCGCGCCGTCGCGGTAGCGGATCAGCGCCAGCTCGCGCGTCTGCTCCGCCGCCTCGGCCGCGGTGCGCTGGTCGCGCTCCTGCGCGGCGAGCAGGCGTTGGCTCGCGAGCGCGTCCTCCACCTCGCGGAAGGCGGTGAGCACCGTCTGGCGGTAGGACGCCGCCGCCTCGTCATACTCGCCGCGCGCGCGCTGCACGCCGGCGCGGCGGCGCCCGCCGTCGAAGATCGCCAGCGCCGCGGAGAGCGGGCCGAGCGCCCAGAAGCCGTTGGAGGCGCTCAGCAGCGAGCCGCGCGCCGCCTCGAACCCGCCCGCCGCACCGAGCGTGACGCTGGGGAACAAGGCCGAGCGCGCCACGCCGATCCGCGCGTTGGCGGCGGCGACGCGCCGCTCCGCCGCGGCGATGTCGGGCCGACGCTCGAGCAGGGTCGAGGGCAGGCCGGCGGGGATCGCGGGCGGCGCGAGCTGCCGGTCCTCGACCGCGAGCGTGAAACCGGCCGGCGCCTCGCCGAGCAGCACCGCGATGGCATGCTCGTCGCGCTGCCGCGCCACGCCGACCGCGGAGAGCTCGGCGCGCGCGCTGGAGAGCAGGTTCTGCGCGCGGCTGACGTCGATCCCCGAGGCGATGCCGCCGCTGTGGCGCGTGTCGGTGAGCTGATAGGCGCGCGCGTTCGCTTCCACCGTCTGGCGCAGCAGCACGATGCGCGCGTCGAGCCCGCGCATGTCGAAATAGATGCTGGCGAGCTGCGCCTGGAGTCCGAGCGTCACCGCGGCGACGTCGGCCTCGCTCGCGGCGGCGTCGGCGCGGCTGGCGCGCACCGATTCGCGCACGCGACCGAACAGGTCGAGCTCATAGGCGAGGGAGGCGCCGACCGTCCCGACCGTGTAGGGCGCGGCGCTGCCGGGCGCGAGCGGTCGACCGGTGGAGACGCGGTCGCGGCTGACGTCGGCGGAGACACCGACCTCGGGGAAGAGGCCGGCGCGCGCCTGGCGCGCGACCGCGCGTGCCTGGTCGTAGCGCGCCACGGCGGCGGCGAGGTCCTGGTTGCCCGCGACAACTCGCTCCTCCAGCCCGGTAAGCACCGGGTCGGCGAAGGCCTCCCACCACTTGCCCGCGAGGGCGACGTCGGTGCCGGCCGCCTGCCAGCCCTCCGCCTCCTTGTACGCCGCAGGCGCTGGCGTGGCGGGCCGGACGTAATCGGGCGCGACCGAGCAGGCCGCGGTGGCGAGCAGCGCGGCGAGCGTGGCGACCCGGGCGGTGACGGGGAAGGACCGAACGTCGGTCCTCTTCTCGTACTCCCGGACTTGTTCCGGGATCCACCTGCCAGCGCGCTCCACGATCGTTGGACGAGCGGCGACGTCGGCCCCGGAACAAGTCCGGGGTGACGGGGCGGCGTAGGGTGACGGTGCGCCCAAGTCGTACGACGACGGGCGCCTCGCCTCATCGTGCTGGCTTCCTGCGTGCGCAGGAACACGGTCATCCCCTACCGTCGTTCCCCGTGCTCCTGCGAACGCAGGAGCCCAAGGCCACGAACGCGACGCCGGTCCCCTCACCGCGCGCCCGCCTTCTGCACCTGCACCGCGTCGCCGTCGGCGAGCGAGTCGGGCGGATTGTCGATCACGCGATCGCGCGGCGTCACGCCCGAACTCACCTCGACGGTGTTGCCATGGTCCTGCCCGATCCGGATCGTGCGCAGGTGCGCCTTGCCGTCGGCGCCGACCAGCGCGACCTGGGTGCCGCTCTCGCCCACGATCAGCGCGCTCGCGGGCAGCGCCACCGCGCCGCTCGCCCCCGCCACCGGGAAGCTCGCCTGCGCATAGGCGCCGGGCTTGAGCGCGCGGTCCGGATTGGGCGCCTCGACCTGCACCAGCACGGTGCCGGACGATTGCTCCACCGCGCCGGCGGTGCGGGTCAGCGTCGCGTCGAACGTGCGGCCGGGATATTCCGGCAGCGTCAGCGTCACGTGCATGCCCGGGTGGATCTGCGCCGAGAAGTTCTGCGGCACGCGGATATAGGCCCGCATGCGCCGCACGTCGGAGACGGTGAACAAGGGCGTCGACGCCGCCGTCCCCGCGGTCACCAGCGCGCCGATGTCGGTCGAGCGGCTGGTGACGGTGCCGGCGAACGGCGCGATCAGCCGGGTGAAGCCCTGCGTGTAGGTCAGCCGCGAGACGTTGGCGCGCGCCGCGTTGGTCACCGCGGTCTTGGCGGCGAGGTCGCCGACCTTCTCGTCGGTCTCCTGCTTCGACACCGCGTCCTTGGCGAGCATGTTGCGCCAGCGCGTCGCGGTCGAGGCGGCGAGCTGCTGGTTGGCGCGCGCGGTTTCCAGGTCGGCGCGCGCCGCGACGAGCTGCTGGTCGATCTCGGGCGCGTCGAGCACCGCCAGCGTCTGGCCGGCGCGGACGGGGTCGCCGATGTCGACGTACCATTTGCGCACGTAGCCGCTGGTGCGCGCGAAGATCGGCGCGCTGTTGATCGCCTGGAGGTTGGCGGGCAGCGTCAGCGCGCCCGTCGCCGCCGCCGGCTTGGCCTGGATCACCGCGACGGTCGGGGTCGACTGCGCCGCTACGGTATCAGCGAGCCTGTTGTCGGTGCGCGAGCGCGCCGCGATCCCCGCGCCGACGACGCCGACCGCGATCACCGCCGCGGCGATCCCGGCGGTGCGCAGCGAGCGCGACGGCGCCGCAGACGGCGCGGCGGGGGACGTCTCGAACGACGCCTCAGACATGGGCTTGCTCCAGATGGTGGGTTTCGCGCGGCGGCGCGGCCGCGGCGCGGCGGCGGTGGACGAGGCTGAAGATGACGGGGACGAACATCAGCGTGGCGAAGGTGGCGACCAGCAGCCCGCCGATCACCGCGCGGCCGAGCGGCGCGTTCTGCTCGCCGCCCTCGCCCAGCCCCAGTGCCATCGGCAGCATGCCGATGATCATCGCCAGCGCGGTCATCAGCACCGGGCGGAAGCGAGTCATTCCCGCCTCCAGCGCGGCCGCAGTGGCGTCGCCGAGATCGGCGAGCCGCTCGCGCGCGAAGCTCACCACCAGGATCGCGTTCGCGGTGGCCACGCCCATGCACATGATCGCGCCGGTGAGCGCGGGCACCGACAGCGTCGTGCCGGTAGTGAACAACATCCAGATGATCCCCGCCAGCGCACCGGGCAGCGCGGTGATGATCACGAAGGGATCGAGCCAGCTCTGGAAATTGACCACGATCAGCAGGTAGATCAGCACGATCGCGCCGAGCAGCCCATAGCCCAGGCCGGAGAAGGCGCTGTTCATCGTGGCATATTGGCCGCGCAGCGTGACGGTCGCCCCCTTGGGCGCCTCCGCCTTGAGCTCGTCGAGCACCTGCCGGATGTCGCCGGCCACCGCGCCCAGGTCGCGTCCCGCCGGGGTGGCGAAGATGTCGACCACCGGCGCGATGTTATAGTGCGACACCACCGCGGGCGCGTTGCCGCGGACGATCGTGCCGAGCCCGCCCAGCACCTGCGAGCGCCCGCTGGTACCGGTCACCGGGATGCTCGACAGGTCGCTCATCGAGCCGACGCGATACTCGGGCGCCTGCGCCACCACCGGGTAGGACACGCCGTTGTCGGGGTTGAGGAAGAACACCGGCGCGGTCTGCGCGGTGCCAGCCAGCGAGCTCGCCAGGCTGGTCGTCACGTCGCGCTCGGTCAGGCCGTACTGCCCCATGCGGCTGCGATCGACCGCGACGTTGAGCTGCGGGTACCGCGCCGACTGCTGGATGCGGGCGTCGGCCAGGCCGGGGATCTTGGCGATGCGGCGCAGGAGCCTCTGCGCATAGGCGGCGTTCGCGGCGGCGTCCTTGCCGGAGACCTGCACGTCGATCGGGGCGGGCGCGCCGAAGTTGAGGATCTGGCTGGTGATGTCCGCGGGCAGGAAGGAGAAGGTGGCGCCGGGGAAGTCGCGCGGCAGCTGCTCGCGCAGGCGGCGGACGTAGCCGTCGGTCGGCGCGTGATCGTGCGACAGCTGGATCAGCACGTCGCCGTCCTGCGGGCCGACCGTCCCCGAATTGTTGTAGGTCGTGTTGATCGAGCTGACCGGCAGGCCGATGTTGTCGACCACCGAGACCAATTCGTCGGCGGGAATGATCTGGCGGATGCGGCGCTGGATGCGGTCGAACTCGGCCGACGTCTCCTCGATCCGGCTGCCGACGGGGGCGCGCACGTGCATCGCGATCTGCCCGGCGTCGACCGTGGGGAAGAAGTTCTGCCCGAGGAACGGCACCAGCCCGAACGACAGCAGCACCACCGCGAGAAAGCCGATCACGAACCCCTTGGGCGCGGCGAGCACCCGCTCGAGCATTCCGCCGTAACTTGTACGGATCCGCTCGAACCGCGCCTCGAAGCCGCGCTGGAATCGCACCAGCGGGTTGCGCGAGGCGGGCGCGCCGGCGCTGTGCTGGTCGTGGTCGTCGCCCGCGCCGTGCGGCTTGAGCAGGTACATCGCCATCGTCGGGACGAGCGTGCGGGACAGGATGAACGAGGCGATCATCGCGAACACCACCGCCAGCGCCAGCGGCACGAACAGGAACCCCGCCACCCCCGGCAGGAAGAACATCGGCACGAACACGATGCAGATACACAGCAGCGAGACGAACGCCGGCGTCACGATCTGCGCCGCGCCGTCGAGGATGGCGCGGTGGACCGGCTTGCCCTGCTCGAGGTGCCAGTTGATGTTCTCGATCGTCACCGTCGCGTCGTCGACCAAGATACCGACCGCGAGGCTCAGGCCGCCCAGCGTCATCGTGTTGAGCGTGTTGCCGGTCACCGCCAGGCCGATGATCGCGGACAGGATCGCCAACGGGATCGAGATCGCGATGATCACGGTCGAGCGCCACGAGCCCAGGAACAGCAGGATCATCAGGCTGGTCAGCGCCGCCGCGATCGCTCCCTCCTTGACCACGCCCTCCACCGCGGCGCGCACGAACAGCGACTGGTCGCCGATCGGCACGATCTTGAGCGTGCTCGGCAGCGTCTCCTGGATCTTGGGCAGCGCGTCCTTGATCCCCTGCACGATCGCCAGCGTCGAGGTGGCGCCGTTCTTGAGCACGGTCATGATCACCGAGCGCGCGCCGTCGACGTGGACGACGTTGGTCTGCGGCGCCGAGCCGTCGCGGACGTGAGCGACGTCGCGCATGTAGATCGTCGCGCCGCCGACGACCTTGACCGGGATGCTGTTGAGCTCCTCGATCGATTCCGGCGCGTTGTTGAGGCGGACGCTGTACTGGAAGCCGCCGATCTTGGCGAAGCCCGCCGGGTTGATCTGGTTCTGCGCCGCGATCGCGTTGCCGACGTCCTGCGCCGACAGCCCCTTGGACTGGAGCGCGTCGGGGTCGAGGTCGATCTGGATCTGGCGCTGGCGCCCGCCCGAGGGATAGGGGATCGCCGCGCCCGGAACGGTCACCAGCCCGGGGCGCACCTGGTTGCTGGCGAGATCGAACATCTGCCCCTCGGACAGGCCCTTGCCCGACAGCGCGAGCTGGACGATCGGCACCGTCGAGGCGCTGTAGTTGAGCACCAGCGGCGGGGTGATGCCCGGCGGCAGCTGCTTGAGCACGGTCTGCGACACCGAGGTGACCTGCGCGGTGGCGGTGCGGATGTCCGCGCCTGGCTGGAAATAGATCTTCACCACGCCGATGCCGGGCAGCGACTGGCTCTCGATATGGTCGATATCGTTGACGGTGGTGGTCAGCACGCGCTCGAACGGGGTGATGATCCGCCCCGACATCTCGTCGGGCGACAGGCCGGCATATTGCCACGCGGTGGCGATCACCGGCACCCTGATGTCGGGGAAGATGTCGACCGGGGTGCGGATCGCCGCGAGCACGCCGACGACGGCGATGAGGATCGCCATGACGATGAACGTCAGCGGTCGCGCCAGGGCGATGCGTACGATGCCGATCATGGGCACAGCTTCCCGTAGGTGACGCCCACCCCGGTGAGCGGCGTCGCGCGCCAACCTAGCGCGTGCGGCGTCGGACGACCAGGAAAGGACGGCGGCGCAATGACATGCCGCGGTGCAGCGGATGAGCGCAGGTTAATGCTTTGTCTAATATTGTTTCCGCGCCGATCGATACGTACAGCCTATCGATCATGGAATTCCGGCATCTGCGCTACTTCGTCCAGGTCGCCGAGGACCTGCATTTCGCGCGGGCGGCGGCGCGCCTCGGCATCTCTCAGCCGCCGCTCAGCCAACAGATCCGCCAGCTCGAGGACGAGCTGGGCGTGCGGCTGCTCGATCGCACCAGCCGCCGCGTCACCCTCACCTATGCCGGAGGCATGTTCCTCGACGCAGCGCGGCGCACGCTCGCCGAGGCGGATAAGGCCGCGACGGTAGCGCGGCGCGCCGCCAGCGGCGAGCTGGGCGAGCTGCGCGTCGGCTTCAACGCCTCGGCGCCCTTCATCCCGCAGGTCGCCGCCGCGATCCACGCTTATCGGCTGCGCTACCCCGACGTGCAGCTCGCGTTATCCGAGGTCGCCGGCCCGGCGCAGGTGACCGCGATCCTGGCCGACGCGCTCGACGTCGGCTTCCTCCGCAGCGCGGCCGCGCCCGCGCTACCACCCGAGTTGACCGCGACCCGGATCCTGCGCGAGCGCCTGGTGGTGGCGACGCGACCCGACCACCCGCTCGCCGGCCGCGCCGGGCTGCGACTGGCTGACGCCGCGGCGCACCCGCTCGTGGTCTATGCCAGCGATCGTAGCGGCGGCTTCACCGAGGAGTTGTTCGCGCTGATGCGCGCTTCCGGCGCCGAACCGCGCATTGCCCAGACCGTGCGCGAAGTGTCGACGCTGCTCGGGCTGGTCGCGGCCGGGGTCGGGATCACCGTGGTGGCGGAGTCGCTGTGCGCGCTCCAGTCGGCGGGGCTGGTCTATACGTCATTGGCGGACGACAGTGCGGTCAGCGCGATGTGGCTCGTCCACGCCGCCGCGAGCCCGCCCGCCGCCGCCAATTTCGTGGCGATCGTGACCGAGGTCGCGGGCTGAGCGCTGCTCCGGGATCCATGCCGTGATTCGTCCAAGCCGACCCGTACTCCTGCGTAAACAGGAGCCCAGAGCCGCGGGCGTTGCCGCTTCTTGCCCTGGGCTCCTGCGGGGGCAGGAGCACGCCTCGCCTCGAGCGCGTTAGATCCGGTCTCAATACATATGCTGGCCGCCGTTGATGCTCAGCGTCGAGCCCGTGACGAACCCGGCCTCCTCCGAGCACAGGAAGGCGACGCCGCGCGCGATCTCCTGGGCCTGGCCGAGCCGCCCGACCGGGATCTTGGCGACGATCTTCTCCAACACCTCGCCGGGCACCGCGGCGACCATGTCGGTGTCGATATAGCCCGGCGCGATCGCGTTGACGGTGACGCCGGCGCGCGCGCCCTCCTGCGACAGCGCCTTGGTGAAGCCGTGGATGCCGCTCTTCGCCGCGGCGTAGTTCACCTGGCCGTACTGCCCGGCCTGGCCGTTGATCGAGCCGATGTTGACGATCCGTCCCCATTTCCGCTCGCGCATGCCGGGGAACACCGCCTTGGCCATGTTGAAACAACCGCCCAGGTTGGTGTCCATGACCTCCTTCCACATCTGGTAGGTCATCTTCAGGATCGTGCCGTCGCGCGTGATCCCGGCGTTGTTGACGAGTACATCGACGGGGCCGAGCTCGGCCGCGACCGTGGCGCAGCCGTCCTGACAGGCGTCATGGTCGGCGACGTCCCACTTGTACGCGGCGATGCCGGTGCGCGCGGTGAAATCGCGCGCGCGCTCGTCGTTGCCGGCGTAATTGGCGGCCACGGTCATGCCGAGGTCGCGTAGCGCGACGCTGATCGCCTCCCCGATGCCCCGCGTACCACCGGTGACGATCGCGACCCTTGCCATGCCTGCCTCTCCCTTAACCTTGGTGAGAGGCTAGCCGCGCGCCACCCAGCCTTCAAGCTCGCGCGACAGGATGGTGCGCAGCATGTCGACGCCCTGCGGTGAGTCGTTGAGGCAGGGCAGGTAGGCGAAATGCGTGCCCCCCGCCCCGAGGAAGCTCTCGCGCCCGCGGATCGCCAGCTCCTCCAGCGTCTCCAGGCAGTCGGCGGAGAAGCCCGGCGCCACGACCGCGACCTTGCGGATCCCCTGCGCCGGCATCGCCTCCAGCGTGGTGTCGGTGGCGGGGCCGAGCCACTTGGCACTGCCGAAGCGCGACTGGAACGCCACCGTCAGCGGCCGGCCGGCGAGCCGCTCGCGCAGCGCCGCGCCGAGCAATCGCGCGGTCTTCTGGCAGTGGCAGTGATAGGGATCCCCGCGCTCCAGCGTGCGCTGCGGCATGCCGTGGAAGCTGGCGATCAGCGCGTCGGGCGCGAAGTCGAGCGCGTCCAGCCCCTCGCCGACGCGCGCGGCCAGCGCCGCGATATAGGCGGGATCGTCGTGGTAGGGCGGCAGGGTGCGGATCGCCGGCTGCCAGCGCCACTGCGCCAGCGCGGCGAAGGCCTTGTCGTTGGCGGTGGCGGTCGTCGCGGCGCAATATTGCGGGTAGAGCGGCGCGAGCAGGATGCGCTCGCACCCGGCCGCCTTCATCGCCGCCAGCCGGTCGGCGATCGCCGGGTTGCCGTAGCGCATCGCCCAGTCGACCAGCACGCCGTCGCCGAACCCGTCCTTGAGCGCCTCGGCCTGCGCGCGAGTCACGGCGGCGAGCGGCGAGCCCGCCTCGCTCCACACCTGCTGATAGGCATGGGCCGATTTCTTCGGCCGCGTCGTCAGCACGATGCCGCGGAGGATGGGCTGCCACGCGATCCGCGGCAGCTCCACCACGCGGCGGTCCGACAGGAACTCGGCGAGGTAGCGTCGCACCGCGCGCGTGTCGGCGGAGTCGGGCGTGCCGAGGTTGATCAGCAGCACGCCTACGCGCGGCGCCGGGATCGTCGGATGGTCGGCGGGCAGCATCTACGAACTCCTGAGCGGCAGCGCGCGCCGGCGCGTACCGGCGGCAGCGAACAGCGCGTTGGCGATGGCGGGGGCGACAGCGGGCACGCCGAGATCGCTGACCCCACCGCAATCCGCGCCGCTGGCGATCAGTTCCACGCTGATCTCGGGCGCGGTGGCGAGCGTCGGCAGGTCGAGCGCGCCGAGATGGCGGACGGTGGCGAGGTCGTCCTTGTACCCAGCCGCGATGCCGGTCGCGGCGGCGACGCCGAACACCAGCCCGCCCTCGATCTGCTGGCGTACCACGTCGGGGTTGATCGCGCGCCCGCAGTCGACGGCCGCGACGAGCCGGGTGACACGCGGCGCACCGCCCTCCCCCGGCTCGGTTTCAGCGAGCACCGCGATCGCGCTGCCGGCCAGGCGGTGGCAGGCGATACCCTGCCCACTGCCCGGCACCCCGCCCGACCAGCCGCCGAGCTCGGCCGCGGTGGTGAGGCAGCGCGCCAGCCGCGCGTCGCCGCCGAGCAGACCGACGCGATACGACATCGGCTCGCTCCCCGCGGCGCGCGCCAGCTCGTCGATGAAGCATTCGGTGAAGAAGGCGGTGTAGCCGTCGGCGCCGCCGCGCAGGTGGCCGGTCGGCAGGTCGAGCGCGACCGGGTGATGGTCGACCGCGAGCGTCGGCAGACGATAGGGCGGCACCGCGCCCGACGTGGCATAGCGGTCAGCACCCGCGGGCAGCGCCGCGGCGACGCGGCGCAGCGGGTCGCCCGCGAGCAGCCGCTCGCCCAGCGCGTGCCCGGTCGACGGCGCGGCGATGGCGGCGTGCCACGCCAGGATCGTGCCGCGCGGCCCCAGCCGCGCGCGCATCCGCGCCTTGGCGGGCGCGCGGACCCGGTCTTGCAGCAGTGCCTCGCCGCGCGACCAGCAGAGCTGCACCGGCCGCCGCAGCGCGCGCGCGAGCACCGCCGCCTGCGCCGCGACGTCATGTTCCAGCGCCGCGCCGAACGAGCCGCCGACCTGCATCTGGTGGACGATCACGTCGCGCTCGGACAGCTGGACCGCCGCGGCCGCGGCGGCGCGCGCGAGCGTCGGCGCCTGGGTGGCGAGCCACAGCTCCAGCCGCCCGTCACGCCAGTGCGCCGTCGCGGCGGGAGTCTCCAGCGCGGCGTGGAGCGCGGGGCGGACGCTATACTCGGCCGCGACCACCCCCGCGCCGCGCAGCGCCGCGGCGGCGTCGCCGACGCGGGCGACCGGCTCGCCGGGGCGATCGAGCGCGGCGTCGAGCGCGCGCTCGATCGCCGCGTCGTCGACCGTCGTGCCGCTGCGTGCGAACCGGGGGGCCAACGCCGTGACCCCCCGGTTGGCCACCCACCAATTGTTCGCTACCGCAGCGACCCAGTGATCGGTCGTCACCACCGACAGCAGGCCGCGCACGCGCTCGGCCGCGGCCTTGTCACAGGAGAGCAGCCGCGCGCCGGGCTGCGGTCCCTGGCGGACGCTGGCGAACACCATGTCGGGCAGGCGCACATCGGCGACGAAATTGGCCGAGCCGTCGACCTTGCTGGGCGAGTCGAGCCGCGGCAGTGACTCGCCGCTCAGTCGCCCCTCGTCGCCGAGCCGCAGCGGCAGCTCGTCGGGGACTTGCCCACCCGCGGCCGCCTCGGCCAGCTCGGCGAAGCGGAGGCGACGGTCGCCGAGCGCGACGAAGCCGGCGCGCGTGTCGCACTCCTGCCAGTCGGCGTCCCAGCGCTTGGCCGCGGCCTGGCACAGCAGCACGCGCGCGGCCGCTCCCGCCTCGCGCAGCGGCTGCTCGAAGCGGCGCACCGAGCTCGATCCCGCGGTGATCAGCAGCGAGTCGCGCGTCCAGAGCTCGTCGCGCACTCCTTCCGGCACGTGCGCCGCGGCGTCCGCGAAGAGCGCGGCCGCGCCGAGCGGGTTGGCGTAAGGAGGGGCGAGCGGCGCGGCCTCGACGCCGACGGTGCGCCAGTCGGCGCCGAGCTCGTCGGCGACGATCTGCGCCAGCACGGTGTAGGTGCCCTGACCGTGCTCGCACTGCGGGACCGCGACGATCACCTGTCCGTCGCGCGCGATCTTGAGGAAGGCGCCGAACGCCGCCTCGCCCGGTGCGGTCGGCAACGCCGCGCCGTAATGCCGCGGCCACACCGCCCAAGCGACCACGAGTCCTACGCCGGCGCCCCCGGAGATCAGCAGCTTGCGTCGGGTCAGCGCGGCCATGCGGCGGCGGTAGCGGGGCACGGCGTAGCGGGGAAGCGCGAAAGCTCGCTCAGCGTGATCGGCTGAGCGGTGGACGCGCCGCAGGCGCTCTCACGGCGTCGTCGGCGGGCGGGCCGCTTCCCCCACGCGTACCTTCTCCGCGCCTCCGCGCCTCCGCGCGAGTTCATCTCACGCGCAGACGCGAGGACGCGAAGGTGTCGCTCACGCGGTGATCGTGCCGCGCGTCCATGCTTCGCGCCTTCGCGTCCTCGCGCGAGAAGGTTTGTTCG
>NZ_JAIOKB010000014.1 GCF_019898765.1 Sphingomonas yunnanensis
GGCGGAGCGCCGGCACCCGCGGGGGGCGGCGCCCCGGCACCAGGGGGCGGGGGTGGGGGCGCACCGGCGCCCGGCGGCGGCGGCGGAGCGCCGGCACCCGGGGGCGGGGGCGGGGGCGGCGGCGCGCCGGGCCCGCGCTGCGGCGGCGGCGGGCCGACCTCGCGCGCGCCCGCGCTGTCGACCAGGAAGCGCGCGCGCAGCTGGCCCTCGTCGTAGCGGCCCTGGACCAGCACCGGCGCGCCGGCACGCGGCGCCGAGTCACGCCCGGCGTCGACCAACGCGCGCCCGGTCGAGTCCTCGACGACGAAGCGATCGCCGTACACCGCGGCGACGCGGCCGCGCACCGTGACGGTGCCGCTCGACTGCGGCAGCTTGGCGACCGCGGTCGGCACGGTCGGCGCCATCTCGACCGCGGGACGGGTCAGCGCCACCGCACCGGCACCGCCCGCGGCGCCGAGCGCCAGCAGCGCCGTGCCCAGCAGGGCGATGCGGCGTTGGGCAGTGACATGGGGTAGAAGGGTCATCGTTCAGCTCCTCTGCTTGCGATGCACTGTCTCTACGGCTGCCCCTCACCACCCGCGCTGAACCGGACGGTTCAGTTTCGGTTTAACCCGGGTGTATAGCGCCGGCCCATGCGTATCCTGCTCGTCGAGGACGACCGTGACCTCGGTCCCCGTATCGCCCACGCGCTGCGCGAGGAACGCTGCGCGGTCGATCTCGCCGCCGACGGGATCGACGCGGCGCATCTCGGCGAGACCGAGTCCTATGACGCCGCCGTGCTCGATCTCGGGCTGCCCGGCATGGACGGCGTCGCGGTGCTGCGCGCGTGGCGCGCCGCGGGGCGTGACCTGCCGGTGCTGGTGCTCACCGCGCGCGACGGCTGGTCCGACAAGGTGGCGGGGTTCAAGGCCGGCGCCGACGACTATCTCGTCAAGCCGTTCCGCGTCGAGGAGCTGGTGATGCGGCTGCGCGCGCTGGTGCGCCGCGCCGCCGGCCACGCCCAGCCGCTGCTTCGCGCCGGCCCGCTCTCGTTCGACGCGCCGACCGGCACCTTCGAGCTCGACGGTCTGCCGCTCAAGCTCACCGCGCTGGAATGGCGCGTGCTGTCGCAGCTGATGCTGCGCAAGGGCGCGGTGATCGAGCGGCTCGACCTGCTCGAGAAGGTCTATGAGGGCGACGCCGACACCGACTCGAACAGCCTCGAGGTGATCGTCGGCCGCCTGCGTAAGAAGATCGGCGCCGCGCTGATCGAGACGGTGCGCGGGCGCGGCTACCGGCTGGTCGGCGCGTGAGCGCGCGCGCGCCGCGCTCGATCCAGGCGCGGATGCTGATCGTGTCCGCGCTCGCCACCGCGCTCGCGCTCGCGCTCGCCGGCGCGGCGATGGCCGGGCTGCTCGGGCGCTTCGTGGTGGAGGGGCTCGACCGGCGGCTCGACGCCGAGCTGGCGCTGCTCGCCAGCGCGATCGACGGCGACGGGCACGTCGATCGCGCGCGGCTAGCGCGCGTGCGCGGCGCGCTGGACGCCGGGCCGGCGTGGCGCTGGCGCATCGCCGGTCCCGAGGGCACGCTGGGCTCGGCCGACTTTCCTGCGCTCGACCCGGCGCCGCCGGCCGGGCCGCCCGCGCCGCAGGGGCCGCGCCCGCGCGAGGGCGCGGCCGAGAGGGATGGGGCGGTGCACGCGCGCGAGCTGGTGATCGCGACCGGCCGCGGTGACGTCACGCTGAGCGCGGCCGCGCCGCGCTCGGTGGTCCGGCGCCCGATCGAGGGGGCGCTGTGGCCGCTGCTCGGCGCGCTCGCCGCGGTGGCGGCGGTGCTCACCGCGGCGTTGCTGGTGCAGCTGCGCGTCGGCCTCGCGCCGCTGCGCCGGCTGCGCGACCAGGTCGCGGCGATCCGCGGCGGCGCGCGCGAGCGAGTCGAGGAGGACCAGCCCGCCGAGCTGCGCCCGCTCGCGGCCGAGCTCAACGCGCTCGCCGCCGACAATGCCGCCGCGCTCGCGGCCGCGCGCGGCGCCGCGGCCAATCTCGCGCACGCGCTGAAGACACCGGTCGCGGCGCTGGCGCTCGACCTGCGCGACCGGCCCGAGCAGGCGGCGCAGGTCGAGCGAATCGATCGCACCATCCGCCACCATCTCGCGCGCGCGCGCGCCGCCGCGATCGACCGCCGCGCCGCTACGCCGCTTCGCCCTGCGGCCGAGGGCCTCGTCGCCGCGGTCGGCGCGTTGCACCGAGACGCGCGGATCACGCTCGACGTGCCCGCTGACCTAACGGTCGCGGTCGACCCGCAGGACCTCGACGAGCTGCTCGGCAATCTGCTCGACAATGCCGCGCGCCATGCCGCCGTGCAGGTCGCGCTGCATGCCGCACGCGACGGGCGCTGGGTAACGGTGGAGGTGAGCGACGACGGGCCGGGCATCCCCGCGGCCGAGCGCGACCTGGTCGCGCGCCCCGGCACGCGGCTCGACGAGCGCGGCGACGGCCACGGCTTCGGGCTGGCGATCGCGTCCGAGCTGGTCGCGCTCTACGGCGGCGCGCTGGCGCTCGAGGAGGCGCGCGGAGGCGGCCTCGCGGTGCAGCTGACGCTGCCGTCGGCCTAGACCAGGCTTGCCGCCCCGCGTTCGCGAGCTAAGCTGCTCTACGAACGAGGTAAACGGGGAAGTCGGGATGGGATGGCGTGCGATCGGCCTGGGCGCGCTGGCGCTGCTGGCGAGCGGTACGATGGCGGCGAGCGCGCCGGTGCCGGGGTCCAACCCGCTCTTCCACGACAAGTTCACGGCCGATCCCGCGCCGCTGGTGGTCGGCGACCGGCTCTACCTCTACGTCGGGCACGACGAGGCGCAGCGCGACGAGATGTTCAACATGAAGGAGTGGCTGGTCTATTCCACCACCGACATGCGCCACTGGACCGCGCACGGCCCGATCATGAACGTGAAGGATTTCAAGTGGGCCAAGCAGGACGCCTGGGCCTCGCAGGCGATCCGCAAGAACGGTCGGTACTGGTTCTACGCCGCGGTCGAGCATGATTCGACCCATCCCGGCAAGGCGATCGCGGTGGCGGTATCCGACAAGCCCACCGGCCCCTTCGTCGACGCCAAGGGCTCGGCGCTGATCACCAACGAGATGACGCCCAAGGGCACGCACAGCTGGGAGGACATCGACCCCACCGTGCTCACCGACGACGACGGCACCACCTGGATCGCCTGGGGCAATCGGCAATGCTATATCGCCAAACTCAAGCCCAATATGATCGAGCTCGACGGACCGATCACTGAGATCACGCCGCCGCACTTCGAGGAAGGGCCGTGGCTGCACAAGCGCGGCAAGCTCTATTATCTCACCTATGCCTCGCTCGACCGAAGCAAGCATCGCGACGAGAAAGTATCCTATTCCACCGCGCCGACGATCCGCGGACCTTGGACCTATCGCGGTGAGCTGACCGGATCGGGCAAGTACAGCTTCACGATCCATCCGGGCATTATCGAGTTCAAGAAGCACTGGTACCTCTTCCTCCACAACGCGACACTGGCGATCGGCGACCTCAACGGTTCGATCGGGCGGCGCGCGGTGACGGTGGAGTATCTGCGCTACAATCCGGACGGGACGATGCGCCCCGTGGTGCAGACCGAGGCGGGAGTGACCGCACCCGCGCCGAAGTAAGTGCGTCGCGCCCGCGCGCTCACAGCATCTCCAGCGGCACCGGCCCGCGCGGGCGCGGGAAGGCGCGGTCGAGCTCGGCGAGCTCTTCCGGCGTCAGGCTGAGATCCGCCGCCGCGCGATTGTCGCGGACGTGCTCGGCGCGCGCCGCCTTGGGGATGGCGATCACGCCCTCGCGCGCGAGCAGCCACGCCAGCGCCACCTGCGCCGCGGTCGCGTCGCGCGCCGCCGCCATCGTCACCAGGGCGGGGTGTCCGACAAGGCGGCCCTGCTCGACCGGGCTGTACGCCATCACGGGCATGTCGCGCGCCGCCAGCCACGGCAGCAGGTCGTGCTCGGGTCCGCGACGCGTCAGATTGTAGAGAATCTGGTCGGTGGCGCAGTCCGCGCCCCCGGCGGCGGCGAGCTCTTCCATGTCGTCGCGGTCGAGGTTGCTGACGCCCCAGCGCAGGATCTTGCCCGCCGCGACCAGCGCCGCCATGGCCTCGACCGTCTCGCCGAGCGGCACGCCGCCGCGCCAGTGGAGCAGGTACAGGTCGAGCCGGTCGGTGCCGAGCCGCTCCAGGCTCGCCTCGCAGGCCCTCGTCAGCCGGGTGCGCGAGGCATTCTGAGGGTACGCCTTGCTGACGAGGAAGACGTCGTCGCGTCGCCCCTCGATGGCCGCGCCGACGACCCGCTCGGACTCGCCGTCGGCGTACATCTCGGCGGTGTCGATCAGCGTCATGCCGAGGTCGATCCCGGTGCGGAGCGCCGCGATCTCCTGGTCGCGGCGGTCGGCGCGCTCGCCCATCATCCAGCTGCCCTGGCCGAGCGCGGGGACGGTGGCGCCGTCGCGCAGCCGCACCGTCCTCACTTGGCGCGCCCGCGCCATAGCGCAACGCCGGCCAGCGCGGCGACGGCCAATGCACCGGCGGCGGCGGCCTTGCGCCCGCGGTGCGGGTCGCGGCGCTTGCCGTCGGGACCGCTCGCTCCCGCGGGCGGCTCGTGGATCGCGCCTGGCGTGTCCGCGCCGCGTGGCGCGCGCGCCGACCAATGGTCCATGAAGCCGTTCATCACCGCCGCCATCAGATTGGGCGCGGCGAACTGGCCCAGCTTCAGCAGCAGCTCGGGGGCGCCGACCACCGTCGTGTTCCGCGGGTGACGCGCGAGCCGAACCACGGCCTTCGCCACGGTCTCGGGCGCGAGCGCGCCGGGCGGCAGCGTCAGCCGTGCGCCCGAATAATTGCCGGCATGGTCGATCCCCGGCGTGTCCACGAAGGTGGGGTAGACGTCGCAGACGTGCACGTTGGGGTGGCGCGACAACTCACCGCGCAGCGCCTCGCTGAAGCCGCGCAGCCCGAACTTGCTCGCAGCATAGGCGGCGGCATAGGGTGTCGCGACGAAGCCGCCGGCCGAGATCATGTTGACCCAGGTGCCGCGATCCTGGGCGAGGAAGATCGGAACCACCGCGTGCGCCTCGTTCATGTGCGACTGCAGGTTGGCCTGGATCACGCGCGCGTGGTCGGCCAGCGGGACCTCATGGTAGCGCCCGACGACCCCGACGCCGACGCAGCTGAACCACAGATCGATCGCGCCGAGCAGGCTGCGCGCTTCCTTGGCCAGCGCCTGCACCGCGGCGGCGTCCGTGACGTCGACCACGCGGGTCTCGGCGTGGCCGCCGACCGCACGGCAGCGCGCGGCGATGTCGGCGAGCCCTTCCTCGCCGCGCGCCGCGAGCACCAGCCGCGCGCCGCGGCGGGCGAAGGCGATCGCGGTGGCGGCGCCTATGCCGCTCGACGCCCCGGTGATGACGGCCCGTACGAGATCGCGCTTGCCCATTTTCTGTCTCCCGCCGCTCCGCGGGTGGACGAACGGGGGCGGGGGGTGTTCCGGTCGAAAACAGGGGACGGCGTGAACGGAGGCGCGTCCGCTCGATCGGCGTCATCCCGAACTTGCTTCAAGATCCACCGATCCGCCGGCGCGACGGCCGCCGGCGATGCGGCATGCTGGATCCTGAACCGAGTTCAGGATGTCGGCGTGTGAGAAGAGGGAGGGGCGCTCAGAACTCCGACCAATCGTCCTGCGCCACCGCCACTGCGGCCCCGCGGTTCGCGCGCGCGGCGGCGGCGATGCGCGTGCCCGCGTTCGCGGCGCGGGCCTGGAGCTGGTGTACCGGCGAGGCGACCTCCTGCTTGCGCCCGGCGACCGCCTGCGCGGGCCGATCGCCCAAGCGGAAGCGGCTGACCTGGCGCGACATGTTCTCGGTCTCCTCGGCGAGGCTGCGCGCCGCCGCGGTGGCTTGCTCGACCATCGCGGCGTTCTGCTGGGTCACGCCGTCCATCTCGCTGACCGCGGTGTTGACCTGCTGGAGCCCGGTGGCCTGCTGCTCGGCCGCCGAGGCGA
>NZ_JAIOKB010000015.1:2500-5596 GCF_019898765.1 Sphingomonas yunnanensis
CTGATGTTGGTGGTGTGGGCTCTCAAGCGTGAGGTAAGGGCAATTCGTGGATGCCTTGGCGCATACAGGCGATGAAGGACGTGGCACGCTGCGATAAGCTGCGGTGAGGTGTGAGCAACCTTTGACCCGCAGATTTCCGAATGGGGAAACCCACTCATCCTGTTTATCTGACTTCGGTCAGGTAAGCGGGATTTTGAGTATCATGGGACTGAATACATAGGTTTCATGAAGCGAACCCGGCGAACTGAAACATCTCAGTAGCTGGAGGAAAAGACATCAACCGAGATTCCGTTAGTAGTGGCGAGCGAACGCGGACCAGGCCAGTGCCATTCATTCAAGTAGCAGAACACACTGGAAAGTGTGGCCGTAGCGGGTGACAGCCCCGTATGCGAAACTGATGTGAATGGACTCGAGTAGGGCGGAACACGTGTAATTCTGTCTGAACATGGGGGGACCACCCTCCAAGCCTAAATACTCGTATGCGACCGATAGCGAACTAGTACCGTGAGGGAAAGGTGAAAAGCACCCCGATGAGGGGAGTGAAACAGTACCTGAAACGGATTGCCTACAAGCAGTTGGAGGGTCCTTGAGGCCTGACAGCGTACCTCTTGCATAATGGGTCTGTGACTTAATGTTTCAAGCGAGCTTAAGCCGATAGGTGTAGGCGCAGCGAAAGCGAGTCTGAATAGGGCGACGTAGTTTGAAGTATTAGACCCGAAACCCGGCGATCTAGGCATGACCAGGATGAAGGTGGGGTAACACTCACTGGAGGTCCGAACCGATTAACGTTGAAAAGTTACCGGATGAGTTGTGTTTAGGGGTGAAAGGCCAATCAAGCCGGGAAATAGCTGGTTCTCCGCGAAAACTATTGAGGTAGTGCCTCGAGCGAATACCGTGGGGGGTAGAGCACTGGATGGGCTAGGGGGTCGCGAGATCTACCAAACCTAACCAAACTCCGAATACCCACGAGTACTACTCGGGAGACAGACGGCGGGTGCTAAGGTCCGTCGTCAAGAGGGAAACAGCCCTGACCTACAGCTAAGGTCCCCAAGTCACGTCTAAGTGGGAAAGCATGTGGGAATCCCAAAACAACCAGGAGGTTGGCTTAGAAGCAGCCATCCTTTAAAGAAAGCGTAACAGCTCACTGGTCTAATCAAGGGTTCCTGCGGCGAAGATGTAACGGGGCTCAAGACGTGCACCGAAGCTTAGGGTGTGTCGATAAGACACGCGGTAGCGGAGCGTTCCGTAAGCCTGTGAAGCGATCTGGTAATGGGTCGTGGAGGTATCGGAAGTGCGAATGCAGACATGAGTAGCGATAAAGAGGGTGAGATGCCCTCTCGCCGAAAGACCAAGGGTTCCTGCGCAAGGCTAATCCGCGCAGGGTGAGCCGGCCCCTAAGACGAGCCCGAAGGGGGTAGTCGATGGGAATGCGGTTAATATTCCGCAGCCTGGTGGTGTGTGACGGATGGCGTGTGTTGTCGGCTCTTAACGGATTGAGCCGGCTTCGAAGCTGTCCCGGGAAATAGCCCCACCGTATAGACCGTACCCGAAACCGACACAGGTGGTCAGGTAGAGTATACCAAGGCGCTTGAGAGAAGTGTCCTGAAGGAACTCGGCAAATTGCCTCCGTACCTTCGGAAGAAGGAGGCCCCGGCTAAGCGCAAGCTCTGTCGGGGGGCACAGGCCAGGGGGTAGCGACTGTTTAGCAAAAACACAGGGCTCTGCTAAGTCGGCTTCAAGACGACGTATAGGGCCTGACGCCTGCCCGGTGCCTGAAGGTTAAGTGGAGGGGTGCAAGCTCTGAAATGAAGCCCAGGTAAACGGCGGCCGTAACTATAACGGTCCTAAGGTAGCGAAATTCCTTGTCGGGTAAGTTCCGACCTGCACGAATGGCGTAACGACTTCCCCACTGTCTCCAGGACATGCTCAGCGAAATTGAATTCTCCGTGAAGATGCGGAGTACCCGCGGTTAGACGGAAAGACCCCGTGCACCTTTACTGCAGCTTCAGAGTGGCAGTGGACAAGAACTGTGTAGCATAGGTGGGAGGCTTTGAAGCATCGGCGCCAGCCGGTGTGGAGCCATAGGTGAAATACCACCCTGTTGTTGTCTACTGTCTAACCTCGTACCGTGAAACCGGTACAGGGACCCTCTGTGGCGGGTAGTTTGACTGGGGCGGTCGCCTCCTAAAGAGTAACGGAGGCGCGCGAAGGTTGGCTCAGGACGGTTGGAAACCGTCTGTTAGAGTGCAATGGCATAAGCCAGCCTGACTGCGAGACTGACAAGTCGAGCAGAGACGAAAGTCGGTCATAGTGATCCGGTGGTCCCTCGTGGAAGGGCCATCGCTCAACGGATAAAAGGTACGCCGGGGATAACAGGCTGATAACCCCCAAGAGCTCATATCGACGGGGTTGTTTGGCACCTCGATGTCGGCTCATCACATCCTGGGGCTGGAGCAGGTCCCAAGGGTTTGGCTGTTCGCCAATTAAAGTGGTACGTGAGCTGGGTTCAGAACGTCGCGAGACAGTTTGGTCCCTATCTGCCGTGGGCGTCGAAATTTGAGAGGAGTTGACCCTAGTACGAGAGGACCGGGTTGAACGTACCTCTGGTGTACCTGTCGTCGTGCCAACGGCGCAGCAGGGTAGCTATGTACGGACGGGATAACCGCTGAAAGCATCTAAGCGGGAAGCCTCCCTCGAGATAAGATTTCACAGGACGGTCGGAGACCACGACCTTGATAGATCGGATGTGGAAGCGCGGTAACGCGTGAAGCTAACCGATACTAATCGTCCTATTCGCGCTTGAGAGCACACACCCCCAACATCAGCGTTGGAACAGGTGATCCCTCACAGGCCAGGTGCATCGATTTTTAACCCCATGATGGACAGGACGACGCGCCCAACAGCGCGCCGCCCCACAACGCGCCGGCTCCATTGCCTGGTGGCCATAGCGTCGGTGTCCCACCCGATCCCATCCCGAACTCGGACGTGAAACCCGACCGCGCCAATGGTACTATCGCTCAAGCGATGGAAGAGTAGGTCGCCGCCAGGCATTGTAGCCAGCGCGTTGCACACACATCATCATCGGAACCCATTCAC
>NZ_JAIOKB010000016.1 GCF_019898765.1 Sphingomonas yunnanensis
GCGCTGCTCCTCGCCAGCACCGCGTCGGCGCGCGCCGACGACGGCTACCGCCTGTGGCTGCGCGCCGACGCGCCCGCCGGGCCGGGCGCGCGCGTGACGCTGCGCGGCGACGGCGCCACGCTGCGGCTCGCCGCGGCGGAGCTGACGCGCGCGCTGCCCGCCGGTATCGGCGACGTGACGCTCGCCCGCGCGAGCGATGCACAGGTGGCCGCGCTGCACCTGCCGACCGCGGCGCTGGGCGCGGAGGGCTATCTCGTCCGCCGCGTGCGGCTCGGCCGGCGCGACACGCTGCTGATCACCGGCAATAGCGAACGCGGCCTGCTCTACGGCAGCTTCGCGCTGCTGCGCCATCTCGCCACCGGGGGGAGCGCCGCGACGGTGGCGCTCGCCTCGGCGCCGCGGGTCAAGCTGCGCGTGCTCAACCACTGGGACAATCTCGATGGCAGCGTGGAGCGCGGCTATGCCGGCCAGTCGCTGTGGGACTGGTGGACGCTGCCCGACTTCAAGGACCCGCGCTATACCGATTACGCGCGCGCCAACGCGTCCATCGGCATCAACGGCACCGTCCTCAACAACGTCAACGCGAAGGCCGACAGCTTGACGCCGCGCTACATCAGCAAGGCAGCGGCGCTGGCGGACGTGTTCCGCCCCTGGGGGATCAAGGTCTATCTGTCGGCGCGCTTCTCCGCGCCGATCGAGCTGGGCGGGCTGAGGACCGCCGACCCGCGCGATCCCGCCGTCGCGGCGTGGTGGAAGGCCAAGGCGGACGAGATCTACCGCGCCATACCGGACTTCGGCGGCTTCCTCGTCAAGGCCAACAGCGAAGGGCAGCCCGGCCCGCGCGACTATGGCGCGAGCCATGCCGACGGCGCCAACATGCTCGCCGCGGCGGTGCGCCCGCACGGGGGCATCGTGATGTGGCGCGCCTTCGTCTACGCCGACACCGATCCCGCGGACCGCGCCAAGCAGGCGTACAGCGAGTTCACGCCGCTCGACGGCACGTTCGCGGACAACGTGCTGGTGCAGGTGAAGAACGGCGCGATCGACTTCCAGCCGCGCGAACCCTTCCATCCTCTGTTCGGCGCCATGCCCAGGACGCCGCTGCTGATCGAGTTCCAGATCACCAAGGAGTATCTCGGCTTCGCCACCCACCTCGCCTATCTCGGCCCGCTCTTCACCGAGACGCTCGACGCGCCCACCGGTCACGGCAGCGAGACCGTCGCCGACGTGGTCGACGGCGCCGCCGAGCACCACGCGCTGAGCGGCATGGCCGGCGTCGCCAACATCGGGCGCGATCGCGACTGGTCGGGCTCGACCTTCAACCAGGCCAATTGGTACGCCTTCGGCCGGCTCGCCTGGGACCCGACGCTCGACGCCGCCGCGCTCGCGCGCGAGTGGGCGCGGCAGACGTTCGGACCCGACCCGCGCGTGGTCGAGCCGGTGGTCGGCATGATGATGGCGTCGCGCGAGGCGGTAGTGGACTACACCGGCCCACTCGGGCTCGCGCACGTGATGGCGACCGGCCACCATTACGGCCCCGGCCCGTGGGTCAGCGACCTCAAGCGCCCCGAGTGGAACCCGGTCTATTATCACCGCGCGGACAAGCAGGGGATCGGCTTCGATCGCACGCGCTCGGGCAGCGACGCGGTGGCGCAATATGCCCCCGAGGTCGCGAAGCGGCTCGCCGACCCCGCCACCACGCCCGAGCGCGAGCTGCTATGGTTCCACCATGTCGGGTGGGACCGGCGCATGGCCTCGGGCAAGACGCTGTGGCAGGAGCTGGTCGCGCACTACGACCGCGGCGTCGCCACCGTCGGCACGATGCGGGCCACCTGGGACAGGCTTCGCCCGCTGGTCGACGCCGAGCGCTGGGACAAGACGGCGACCTACCTCGCGGTGCAGGAGCGCGAGGCGCGCTGGTGGCGCGACGCGAGCCTGACCTATTGGATGTCGGTCAACGGCCGCTCGCTGCCCGCCGGCGCCACGCCACCCGAGCACGACCTCGCCTGGTACAAGGCGCAGCGGTTCGACTATGCGCCGGGTCATCCGGAGTGACG
>NZ_JAIOKB010000017.1 GCF_019898765.1 Sphingomonas yunnanensis
TCATCACCTCGCCCGGGCGTAACTTCGTCACGCTCAAGATCATCTGCGACGACGGTACCAGCGGCGTCGGCGACGCCACGCTCAACGGCCGCGAGCTGGCGGTGGCGAGTTACCTCGCCGACCATGTCGTCCCCTGCCTGATCGGGCGCGACGCGCACCGGATCGAGGACATCTGGCAGTATCTCTACAAGGGCGCTTATTGGCGCCGCGGGCCAGTGACGATGAGCGCGATCGCCGCGGTCGACGTCGCGCTGTGGGACATCAAGGGCAAGATCGCCGGCCTGCCGCTCTACCAACTGCTCGGCGGCGCCAGCCGCGACGCCTGCCTGGTCTATTGCCACGCCAACGGGACGACGATCGAGGACACGATCGCGACCGCGCTGGCGCACCGCGACGAGGGCTATCGCGCGATCCGGCTGCAGTGCGGCGTGCCGGGCCTCGCCTCGAGCTACGGCGTCGCCAAGCCGGGGCAGCGCTACGAGCCCGCCGACGCCGCGCTGCCGGGCGAGGCGATATGGTCGACCGAGCGATATCTCCGCGTCGTGCCCGAGCTGTTCGCCGCCGCGCGCGAGGCACTCGGGCCCGACATCCACCTGCTCCACGACGTCCACCATCGGCTCACCCCGATCGAGGCGGCGCGGCTCGGGCGCGATCTCGAGCCCTATCGCCCCTTCTGGATCGAGGACCCGACTCCGGCGGAGCAGCAGGACGGCTTCCGCCTGATCCGCCAGCACACCACCACGCCGATCGCGGTCGGCGAGGTCTTCAACTCGATCTGGGACTGCAAGGCGCTGATCGAGCAGCAGCTGATCGACTATATACGCGCCACGATCGTCCACGCCGGCGGCATCACGCACCTGCGCCGTATTGCCGCGCTGGCCGACCTCTATCAGGTACGCACCGGCTGCCACGGCGCGACCGACTTGTCGCCGGTGACGATGGCGGCGGCGCTCCACTTCGGCCTCTCGGTGCCCAATTTCGGCGTGCAGGAGCATATGCCGCATACCGCCGAGACCGACGCGGTCTTCCCGCACGCCTATCGCTTCGACGACGGTCGCATGCACCCGGGCGACGCGCCGGGCCTGGGGGTCGACATCGACGAGGAACTGGCCGCGGGCTACGATTACAAGCGCGCCTATCTGCCGGTGAACCGGCTCGAGGACGGTACTTTGTGGAGCTGGTGACAGGCGCTGGGACGATGCGCCGTGGCCTCGACGAGAGGATCGGCCTGAGATGAGCGACATCACCGAGGCCGCCAGGGAAGCGCCTGAGACGGTGGCGCACGCGGTGTCACGACCGCGCGGGCGCGTGCGCTGGCTGATCTGCGCGCTGCTGTTCTTCGCGGTGGTGCTGTCGTACATCGATCGGCTGGTACTCGGCGTGCTCAAGCCGCAGCTGACCGCGCTCTATGGCTGGACCAACACCGGCTACGGCGACGTCACCGGCTATTTCCAGGTCTTCTACGGCATCGGCTTCCTGCTGTTCGGCTGGCTGATCGACCGGCTCGGCCCCAAGCTGGGCTATCTGCTCGCGATGGGCAGCTGGACGGTCGGCCATCTCGCGCAGACCCTCGTGACCTCCACCACCGGCTTCGTCGTCGCGCGCATCCCGCTCGCCTTCGGCGAGGCCGGGACCTACCCCTCGGCGCTCGCCGCGGCGTCGCAATGGTTCCCGAAGAAGGAGCGCGCGCTCGCCATCGGCGTCTTCAACGCCGGGGCGAACGTGGGCGCGATCGTGACCCCGCTGCTGGTCGGTTTCCTGATCGCCGGGCTGGCGCTCGACTGGCGCTGGGCGTTCGTCGTCACCGGGCTGTTCAACCTCGTCTGGCTCTTCGCCTGGTGGCGTTTCTACCACAAACCCGGCGACCACCCGCGCCTCTCCGCCGAGGAGCGCGGCTGGATCGAGGCCGAGCCCGCGGTCGACAGCGGGCGCGCCGGTTTCCGCACGGTGCTGCGCCGCCGTGAGGCCTGGGCCTATATGGCGGG
>NZ_JAIOKB010000018.1 GCF_019898765.1 Sphingomonas yunnanensis
GCTGAGCCCGAAGTTGAGATAGCGCTCGAGGTACAGCGCGGTCATGTCGATGTTCGCGGGATTGTCGAACCACGCCCGGCTGCGCAGCGCCGGCGGTGTAGTGCTCTGGGTCATCGCTCGCTCCGGGATGAAATCATGTGATCAGACCGATGTTATCATTGCTCGCGCCGTCAACGCCGAAGCCGGGCGAGCGGGATCGACTCGCCGATCAGCCGATACCCCGCCGCATTGGGATGGAGGCCGTCGCCGCTATCATAGCGGCGCGCGAGATAGGTCGGGCGCGCGGGGTCACGCAGCAGCCGGTCGAGGTCGATCACACCGTCGACGTGGCCGGGCGCGCGCAGCCACGCGTTGATCGCCTCGCGGTCTGCCTCGGACTCGGCGCCGGGGTGATAATACGCGCTGCCCGCGAACGGCAGGATCGTGGCGGCGTGCACCATGATGCCGTGCGCGTGCGCGCGCGCGACGATCTGCGCGAAGGCGGCGATCACACCTTCCACCAATGCACGATGCTGGTCGCGAGTGGCCGGCGCGTCGCGGGTGAGCACGCCGATGTCATTGACGCCCTCGAACAGGATGAGGTGCCGCACACCTGCCTGCCCGAGCACGTCCCGATCGAGTCGTGCCAAGGCGCTCGGACCGAGCCCATCGAGCAGCACGCGGTTGCCGCCGATCCCGGCGTTGAGCACGGCGACGCGGCCGCCGAGCCGCCGCGCGAGCACGTCGGTCCAGCGCGCGTAGCTGTTGGGGATGACGCCGTAACCGTCGGTGATAGAGTCACCGAGCGCGACCACCCCGCCGGGAGCCGCGCAGCGCTCCACGTCGACGCCGGAGAGGAAGTACCAGCGGTCGACCGCGCGGGCGCCCGACAGTTCGGCCACCCCGGTCTGGTCGCCGGCAGCGATATAGGACGTCGCGCGGCTGCCGGGATGCGCGGTCTGCCCGTCAGGCTCGGCCGGCAGGTGGAGTGAGACGGCGAGATCGTCGAAGGCGCGCAGCGGGAGGTCGACCGCGTCGCTAACCCACTCGGCGCCCGCAGGGACCGTCACCGCGATGCCGCCGGCGAAGCGAAGCGGACGCACGGTCGCGGCGCGCACCACACCGCCCATTGGCGCGGCGGCGAGCGCCATCGTCGCCGCATCGATCGTCAGCGGCGCCCGGCCGAAGGCGTTGGAGAAGCGGACGCGGACCCGCCGCGCGGCGAGGCTCGGGCGGACGATCTGGCGCAGCGTGGCGTCGCGCCATCCGCCCGGCTCGAGCTGCGCGTCTGCCGCGGGCGCCAGCTGCGACGACGACCAGGCCGCCTGCCAGGTGCACGCTTGGGCTGCGACTGCAGCGGGAGCGGCCGACAAAAGCGCCGCGGCCACGGCGATCGAGGCGAGACGCCGCATCAGCGAAAGAGGGCGACCATCGACGGCAGGCAGCGTCACTCTCCTCCCCAAAGCGATGTCACCGAGCTTAATTGATAGCGCTACCAATCTACGATCCGCCACGAAGAGGGTCAAGTCCAAGACTTAGCTCCACCCCGACGCAAGGCGCGGCACCATCATTGTCGCGCTCCTTCCGGCAAGGTCACCGCATGATACCGTGGATTGAGCACGTGGAAGACAATTAGCGCCACCAGATACGCCACCCCGCACGCGACGAAGAACGGCCGGTAACTGCCCACCGTGTCGAGCAGCACGCCGAGCGACTTGGACGCGATGAAGCCGCCGACCGCGCCGGCGAAGCCACCGAGCCCGATCAGCGTAC
>NZ_JAIOKB010000001.1 GCF_019898765.1 Sphingomonas yunnanensis
TGCGGCGCGACAGGTCGTCCGAGGCCTGGCGGATGTCGCTGGCGCCGTTGGTGATCCCCTCGGCGCTGGCGTTGACCGCGGTGAGCGTGCCCGCGACCGACTGCATCGCGTTGTTGAAGTCGTCCTTGAGCTTGGCGAAGGGGCCGGTCAGCTCGGCCGCGATCCGCGCGGTCAGGTCGCCGCGCGCGAGCGAGTCGAGCCCGCTGCCGACGCTGTCGACGATCAGGCGGGTCTGCTCCTGCTTGGCGCGCTCGGCGGCGACGAGCTGGTCGCGGAACGCCACCATCGAGGAGGCGAGCTCGCCCACCTCGTCGCGCCGGGGATCGACCGCGACTTCGGCGTCGAGGTCACCCGCGCCGAGCCGGCGCATCGTCGCGGTCATCGCCGTCAGCGGCGTGGCGATGCCGCGGATCAGCGAGAGCAGCATGAAAACGGTGAGCGCGAGCACCGCGACGGCGATCGCGATCGAGGCGTTGCGCGACCAGACGTAGGTGGCGGTCGCGGCGGCCATGTCCTTGTCCATCAGCTCGACTTGGATGCGCTGCATCTCGGCCGCGTCGTCGTTGGCGCGGTCGAAGACCGACTTGCTGCGACGATAGTTCGCGAGCGCCTCCTTGTTGAGGTTCTGGTGCGACAATTGCATCGTCACCCGCGACTGCGCCAGGAAGTCGGCCCAATGCTGGCGGAACGTGCGGAACGACGTGATCGCGACAGGCGCGGTGAGATTGCGGTCGAGGAAGTCCATGCTGGTATCGATCAGCGCGATGCGCTTGGTCGCGTCCTGCTCCGATGCGGCGATGCTCTCGGGTTCATCCGACAGGATGCTGGTGGCCTCGGCGACGCGATAGTCCGATGTCGCCGTGTTGATCGTGGCGATCGCGACGAGCTTATCCCGGCGGCTGCGGCCCAGCGTTTCGGCGTAGTCGTTCAATTTGCTCTGCGAGTCGATCGACATCGCCGCCATCGCGACCAAGGCGGCAGCGAGGATGCCGAAGGCGGTGAGCAGCTTGGCGCTGATCTTCATGTTCTTCATGGAAGGGACCTCAGGATGATGAGGTCAAGATAAGGCCGATCTGTTTCTAATCTGTTAGCGCAAATCGCTGTCTCAATCTGGTGTTTACCATTACGCGCTTAGCATGGTTAGTCGATGGTGAAGTCTGCCGCCCTATCCGACACCACCCGCCCTCGCCGCGGCGGCGGCTCGCGCGCGGTCAGGGGCTGAGCGGCGATGACGCGGCTCCGGCACCTGATCGAGCGGCGCCCGGTCGCGGTGGCCTGGCTGCTGCTGATCGCGATGGCGCTTCGACTGATCGTGCCCGCCGGCTTCATGCCCGCCGGTGCGGCGCGCGGTCTCACGCTGGTCGCCTGCCCCGAATGGGGTGCGGTGCCGACGATGGCGGCGCATCACGCGGCACACGAACGCACTGGCCACGGCGAGCCGCACCGCCACACCGAACCGCCCTGCGCCTTCGCCGGTCTGGGCCTGCCCACGCTCGCCGCGGGCGACTTCTCACCGCTGGCTCCTCGCATCGACGCCGTAGCGCTCGCCGCGACGGCGCACGGCCGGGCGCTCCGGCTCGCTGCGGCTGACCGCCTCCGCCCGCCCGCGCAGGCGCCGCCCGCGCCCGTCTGACCCCCGACCATCCGCCCCGCGCCCTGTGGCGCGCGGGCCTGTCAGCGGCGGCGTGCCCCTCGGCGCGCGAGCGATCGGAACCCTCATGTCTCGTCAATTTCTCTCCGCGGGCGCGGTCGTGCTCGCCTGTCTTCCCGCCGTGGCGCGCGCGCAGGACGCGCCCGACCCGACCTCAACCACCGGTGTCACGATCGGCGAGGTGGTCGTCACCGCGCGCTCGATGACCCGCTCCACCGGCGAGGTGCTCACCTCGGTCGACCTGCTCGGCGGCGACGTCGCGCAGCGACAGAACGTCGACAATGCCTGGGAGCTGTTCGCGCGGCTGCCCGGCGTCGTGCTGACCGACTTCGGCCAGGGCACCACCTCGGGGCGCTTCTCGATCCGCGGCTTCAACGGCGAGGGCGAGATCAACGCGGTCAAGCTGCTGATCGACGGCATCCCATCGAACGACAATGCCGGGCGGATGGACTTCATCGACCTGGTCTCTCCGCTGGCGATCGGCTCGGTCGAGCTGGTGCGCGGCACCTCCGACCCGCGCTGGGGGCTCCACGCCATCGCGGGCAGCGCCAATATCATCACCCGCAGCGGCGGCACCTATCTCGACACGCGGGTCAGCGCGGGCGCGTTCGGGACCGCCGAGGCGCAGCTCGCCGCCGGCGCCGAGACCGGGCGGCTCAGCCAGAACCTCGCGCTCGGCTATCGCCGCTCGGACGGCTATCGCGACCATGCCGGTTTCGACCGGTTGACCCTGTCGGGCAAGTGGCGGCTCGATCTCGGCGACGCGCAGCTCGGGCTGATCGCACGCCACAGTCGCGCCGCGGCGGACGAGCCGGGCTATCTCACCGACGCCGACGCGTACACCGTCCGGCGCCGTTCCTACCCGGTATCGGCGGGCGACGGCGGCACGCGCGAGCTCGGCCAATATGCGCTGACGCTCGACGCCGCGCCCAGCGAGCACGTCGCGCTATCGCTGAGCGGCTATGCCAACATGATCGACGACAATCGCTACGTTCGCTTCTCCGCAGGCGTGCCGCAGCAGCAGCGGCTCACCGAGGAGCAGCAATATGGCGTCGTCGGCGCGGTCCACTGGCACGCCGCGCCGTGGCTGATGGCGGAGGCGGGCGGCGACGTGCAATGGCAGCACAATATCGGTCGGCGTTGGACGACCGATAACCGCCGCGTCGTCGCCGCGACGCGTGACCAGGACATCGACCTGACCGTCGGCGGCGGTTACGTCCAGGTGGTGCTGAACCCGCTGCGCTGGCTGCGCGTGACGCCGGCGTGGCGGCTCGACCGCGTCGGCGGCGATTACGTCAACCGGCTCAACGGCCGCGGCTATCCGGTCAACGATTACGGCACGATCAGCCAGCCCAAGCTGTCGGTCGCGGTCGAGCCGATCGCCGGCGTGACCGCTTATGGCAATTACGGGCGTACCTTCCAGATCGGCGCTGGCTCTGGCGCCTTCATCGTGCCGCCGCGCGCGCGCGACCTCGCGCCCTCGATCAACGAGGGCTTTGAGGCGGGCGTGCGGCTGGCGCGCGGGCGATGGCTGACCGCGCGCGCGGCGCTGTGGCAGCAGACCGCGAGCGGCGAGCTGCGCCGCCGGCTCAACGACCCGGCGGGCGAGTTCGACAATCTCGGCGCGACGCGGCGGCGCGGCTTCGACTTCGAGGCGAGCCTCCAGGCCGGGCGCGGCTGGTCGGCCTGGGCGAGCTGGTCGCGTCAGAAAGCGTTGATCCGCGTGCCGGACCCGGCGACGCCGTCGCAGGCGGGCAACGAGATCGACCACGTGCCGCACGACGTCTACACCGCGGGGCTCGAATGGGCGCCGCGCGGTGGCCGCTGGCGCGGGTCGCTGTGGGGCAACGGTCAGTCGTCGTACGAGCTTACGCCGGCCGACGCGCAGGGGCGCTACGGCCGCTATGTGCAGCTCACCGCGGAGGCGGGCTACCAATTGACCCGCGCGGTCGAGTTGTCACTGCAACTCCGCAATCTCGCGAACGACCGCCACGAATATGTCTGGTACGACGGCGCGCAGCGGCTCCACGCGCCCGCCGACCCGCGCACGCTGGCGGGGGCGGTGCGGGCGCGGTTCTAGCGGCGGCTCGGCACGGGTAGAACCTGCGGCGCTGCGCTCAGGCGTCCGGCAGCTTCGCGCCGAGCTGGCGGGCGACGCGCGCCACCTCCTCGTCGCTGGGCGGATCGGGCAGGTTCTCGCTCGGCAGCAGCGCGTCGTCGGGGATGCCGGGCGCGCCGCTCGCCAGCGGCTCGTCGACGGCGCGGTCGTTCGCGCCGGCCGTGATCTTCTCGCTCTCGCTCATCGCTCTCTCCTCGGAACCGCGACCTCCAACCCGCGAGCGCGCGAAACGCCGCATCCGCGGCGCGAAGGAACAAGCGGCGGGCTAATCCACTTTAGTCCGACGAGCCACAGGAGAGCAGCCATGACGAAGACCCTCAAGGCCGGCGACAAGGTGAAGTGGGATACGCCGCAGGGCCAGACCAGCGGGAAAGTGGTGAAGAAGGAGACCAAGACCACGAAGGCCGGCGGCCACACCGCCAAGGCGAGCAAGGACGACCCTCAGTACCGCGTCAAGAGCGACAAGTCGGGCAAGGAAGCGGTCCACAAGCCGGACGAGCTGAAGAAGGCGTGAGGGTGAGAGCAGGCTGTGGATAGGGCGGCCTCGCGAGGCTGCAATAATCCACCGCGATCCGTCGTGTCCTACTACCGTCATCGAAGCGAAGGTCGGGATCCACCGCGCCGGAACCTCACTCGCCGGAGAATACGCGGACGAGTGTACTCCGGCCTACGCCGGGATGACGGAGCAGGTGGGCAGTTGTGAAGCCGGTTGTCGCGGACGATCAAGAACGGGCTCGCAGGCCCTCAGCGCCCCGCCATGTCCGTCAACGCTTGCCGCACCACCGGCGTCAAGCGATCGGCGATCCGCGCCACCCCGCTGGCGTTCGGATGAACCCCGTCGAGGAGCATCAGCGCCCGGTTGCCGATCACGCCGTCGAGGATGAACGGGTACAGTGGCGCGTGATGCTGCTTCGCTAGCGCAGGGTAGATGGCGTTGAACCGTCCCGCATAGTCAGGCCCGAGGTTCGGCGGCGCGAGCATGCCGGTCAGCACCACCGGAATGCGCCGCTTCTCCAACTCGTCGAGCATCGCCGCGAGATTATCGCGCGTCACTTTGGGGTCGAGCTGGCGCAGCACGTCGTTGCCGCCGAGCCCGAGCAGCACCAGGTCGGGCGCCTTGCCGAGCCGGTCGAGCGTGTAGCCGAGCCGCCGTCGGCCGTCGGAGGTCGTGTCACCCGACACGCCGGCGTTGACCAGCCGCGCGTTGATCCCCCCGGCGCGCAGCCGCGCCTGGATCGCGTCGGGCAGGCTCTGTCCGCGGCCCAGCCCATAGCCGGCGTAGAGGCTGTCGCCGAGCGCGAGTATCGTCCGCTCGGGCCCGCTCACCGGCACGGTGGCGACCGGCGCGGGCGGGGCCTCGCTGTCGTTGCCGCTGACGCGCGGCCCGTCCGGAGCAGAGTCGTCGCGCGGCGAACAGCCCGCGACCAACAGCGCGGCTTGGAGAAGCGCCGCCGGCGCCGCATATGTCAGATATGATCGCGTCACTTACGCCCTGGCTCCGCTGAATGTCGCCGCCGCATATGGTCATCGCCGCGCGCGATGTAAGGCTCACGCTCGGCGGCGCCGAGCCGGTCGAGATTCTCCGCGGGGTCGATCTCCAGGTCGCGGCGGGCGAGAGCGTGGCGCTGCTCGGCGCCTCGGGATCGGGCAAGTCGTCGCTGATGGCGGTGCTCGCCGGATTGGAGCGCGCCACCTCGGGCAGCGTCGAGGTGACGGGGCTCGACTTCGCCGCGCTCGACGAGGACTCGCTCGCGGTGGCGCGGCGCGGCCGGATCGGCATCGTGCTCCAGGCCTTCCACCTGCTGCCGACGATGACCGCGCGCGAGAACGTGATGGTGCCGCTGGAGCTGCAGGGCGCGGGTGACGCGCGCGCTCGCGCCGAGGCCGAGCTCGCGGCGGTCGGACTGGCGCACCGGCTCGACCATTACCCCGCGCAGCTCTCTGGCGGCGAGCAGCAGCGCGTCGCGATCGCGCGCGCGCTGGCACCGCGTCCCTCGCTGGTGTTCGCCGATGAGCCGACCGGCAACCTCGACGCCGCGACCGGTGCGCGCGTCGTCGACCTGCTGTTCGAGCGGCGCCACGCCAGTGACGCCAGCCTGGTCATCATCACCCACGACCCGGAGCTGGCGCGGCGCTGTGACCGGATCGTCGAACTCGCCGATGGGCGGCTGCGATGAGCGGCTGGGCGCTGGCCTGGCGGCTCGCCCGACGCGAGCTGTCGCTTCGCTTCAAGGGCCTGCGCCTGCTGCTGCTATGCCTCTTCCTCGGCGTCGGCGCGCTCGCCGCGATCGGCAGCCTGACCCAGGCGATCACCGGCGAGCTGGCCGCGCGCGGGCGGGTGCTGCTCGGCGGCGACGTCGAGGTCGCGATCTCGCAGCGGGCGGCGGATCCGGACGAGCGCGCCGCGATCGCGCGGCTCGGGCGCGTGTCCGAGACGGTGCGGATGCAGTCGATGGCCGTGGCGCGCGACGGTGCCACCGCACCGGTGCAGCTCAAGGCGGTCGACGCGGCCTATCCGCTCTACGGTCGCCTGACGCTCGCGGGGGGACAAGCGGTGCGTGTCATCGGTGCCGACACCGCCTATGTCGCGCCCGCGCTGGTCGAGCGGCTGGGCCTGCGCGTCCACGACCCCCTGCGGCTCGGCGCCGCCACCTTCCGAGTCGCCGGCGTGATCGCGGACGAGCCCGATCGGCTGAGTGAGGGCTTCAGCTTCGGCCCGGTCGTGCTGGTGTCGAGCGCTGGGCTGGCGCGGACCGGGCTGGTGCAACCCGGGAGCCTGTACGAGACCAAATACCGCGTCGCGATCGGCGCGCGCGACCCTGCCGCGACGGTGGCAAGCTTCGGCAGGCGCTTCGCCGCGGCGGGATGGGAGACGCGCACGCGCGACCGCGCCTCACCCGGCGCCAGCCGCTTCATCGCGCGCATGGGCGAGTTCCTCACGCTGGTCGGGCTCGCCGCGCTGGTGATCGCGGGGATCGGCGTCGGCAACGGCGTCTCCTCCTATCTCGAGCAGCGCCGCGCGAGCGTGGCGATGCTCAAGGTGCTCGGTGCGACGTCGGCGACGGTGACTCGGGTCTATCTCATCCAGGTGCTCGCGGTGGCGGGGGTGGGGATCGCGCTCGGTCTCGCCGCCGGGCTGGTCGCGGTGCCGCTGGTCGGCGCGCTCGCCGGCGCGGTGCTGCCGGTGGCGCCCGGCTTCGTCGTGGCCCCGCTGCCGCTCGCGCTGGCGGCGCTTTACGGGCTCCTGATCGCGCTCGCCTTCTGCGCGCCCGCGCTGGTGGCGGCGGGGCGTGTGCCCGCCGCCGCGCTGCTGCGCGGCGTTCACGACCGGCGCGCGCGCGGCGGGCGCCTCGCCGCCGCCTGGATGGTCGCGGCGGCGGCCGCGCTCGTCGCGCTGGTGCTGGCGACGAGTGAGCGGCCGCTGTTCGCCGCCGGCTTTCTCGGTGCCGCCGCGGCGACGCTGCTGCTGCTCGTTGCGCTCGGCTGCGCGGTGCGCTGGCTCGCCGCGCGTATCCCGCCGCCGCGGCGCCCGCTGCCACGGCTCGCGCTTGCCGCGCTCCACCGTCCAGGCGCGCGGACCGTGGCGCTGGTGGTGGCGCTCGGTCTCGGGCTGACCTTGTTCGTGCTGCTCGCGACGATCCGCACCAGCCTCGATGGCAATATAACCCGCAGCGTGCCCGAGCGTGCGCCCGCCTTGTTCGTGCTCGACGTGCCGCCCGAGCGCGAGCGCGACTTCCGCGCCACCGTCGCTGCGGCCTCGCCCGGCGCTGGGATCGCCACCGTTCCGCTCATGCGCGGCACGATCACCGGCTATGCCCGGACGCGCGTCGCCGATCTCGCTGTGATCCCGGAGGGTGCCTGGGCGCTGCGCGGCGAGCGCGGCCTGACCTTCGCCTCGGCGCTGCCCGCAGGCAGCACGCTCAGCGCCGGCCATTGGTGGAGCGCGGTCGAGGCGCGCCGTCCTTTGGTCTCCGTCGACGAGCGGCTGGCGCAGTCGCTCGGGCTCGAGATCGGCGACCCGCTGACGATCTCGGTGCTGGGGCTTGAGCGCACCGCCACTGTCGCCTCGTTCCGCCGCATCGCCTGGGACACGCTCGGCTTCAACTTCGTGCTGGTGTTCTCGCCCGGCGCGCTGGCCGACGTGCCGCACAATCTCGCCGCGACGATCGACATGCCCGCGGCGCGCACCGGTGCGGTGACCCGCGCGCTGCTCCCACGATTCCCCTCACTGTCGGTGATCGAGGTCGGCGGCGTGCTCGCGCAGGTACAGACCGTGGTGCGCCAGATGGCCACCGCGATCGCGGCCGCGGCGGGCGTGGCGGTGCTCGCCGGCATCGCCGTGCTGGTCGGCGCGATCGCCGCGGCGCGCGCGACGCGGACCTACGACGCGGTGGTGCTCAAGGTGCTCGGCGCGACGCGACGGCAGGTGCTGGTGATGCAGCTGCTCGAATATGCGCTGCTGGCGCTGGTGGCGGCGGCGGTGGCGCTGCTGCTCGGGGTAGCGGGCGGCTGGTATGTGGTTACCCAGCTGTTCGGTTTCGATTGGCTGCCTGACTGGGGTGCGGTGACGGCGACCCTGCTGGTCGGCGTCGCGGCGACCGTGGTGATCGGCGTGGCGGGCAGCCTGCCGGTGCTGCGTGCCCGACCAGCGGCGGCGCTCCGCGAGCTGTGAGGAGCAACGCGTCGACGTGACGATATCGCGACGCTGAGCGTGGCTCATCATATCCCTGAATGATGCGGTTGATCCACATAGGCCTGACGCGCGTTAGGATCCTGTTGAGTCGACAGGGACTTGGACGCTGCGCCCGGGAGGGCAGGAAGAGGGATGCCGGCGATGTCGGACACAGCAGAATTCGCGCTCTCGCGCCGCGGGGTGCTCGCCGGGAGCGCCGCCAGCGCGGTCGCCGCGGCGGCACCGGCTGAAACGATGCCGCAGCGGACGCCTTCGGGTGCCACCCCGACGATGCCGGTGCGCCTCACCGTCAACGGCGAGAAGCGCGAGTTGGCGCTCGACCCGCGCACTACGCTGCTCGACGCGCTGCGCGAGCATCTCCACCTCACCGGCACCAAGAAGGGCTGCGACCACGGCCAGTGCGGCGCCTGCACCGTGATCGTCGAGGGGCGGCGGATCAACTCCTGCCTCAGCCTCGCGCTGCAGCACGACGGCGACGAGATCACCACGATCGAGGGGCTGGGCACGCCCGACAAGCTCCACCCGATGCAGGCCGCCTTCGTGAAGCACGACGGCTATCAGTGCGGCTATTGCACGCCCGGACAGATCTGTTCGGCGGTGGCGGTGCTCGACGAGATCAAGCGCGACGTGCCCAGCCACGTCCAGGGTGACCTCACCGCCAAGGCACGCTTCAGCAACATGGAGCTGCGCGAGCGCATGAGCGGCAACATCTGCCGCTGCGGCGCCTATTCGAACATCGCGGAGGCCGTCGCCGACGTCGCGGGAGAGCGCGCATGAGGAGCTTCACCTACGAGCGCGCCACCGACGCGGTCGCCGCGGCACGCGCGGTGGCGCAGCGGCCGGGCGCCAAGTTCCTCGCGGGCGGTACCAACCTGCTCGACCTGATGAAGCTGGAGATCGAGACGCCGACGCACCTCGTCGACGTGCAGGACCTCGGCTTCGACAAGATCGAGAAGACCGCGGAAGGCGGCCTCCGCATCGGCGCGCTGGTGACCAACACCGACCTCGCCGCCGACGCGCGCGTGCGGCGCGACTATGGCGTGCTCAGCCGCGCCATCCTGGCGGGTGCCTCGGGCCAGCTGCGCAACAAGGCCTCGACCGCGGGCAACCTGCTCCAGCGCACGCGCTGCCCCTATTTCTACGACACCAACATGGCGTGCAACAAGCGCAAGCCCGGTGACGGCTGCGCCGCGATCGGCGGCTATTCGCGCCAACTCGGCGTCATCGGCGTGAGCTCGTCGTGCATCGCCACCTTCCCCGGCGACATGGCGGTGGCGATGCGCGTGCTCGACGCGGTGGTCGAGACGGTCGACGCCGACGGCCAGCGCCGCAGCATCCCGTTCGCCGACTTCCACCGGCTGTGGGGTAACCATCCCGAGCAGGACACGACGCTGCGCCCGGGCGAGCTGATCACCGCCGTGGTCCTGCCCAGGCCGCTCGGCGGTCAGCATTTCTACGAGAAGGTGCGCGACCGCGCCTCCTACGCCTACGCGCTGGTGTCGGTCGCGGCGGTGATCCAGCGCGACGGCACCGGCCGGGTGGCGTTCGGCGGCGTCGCGCCCAAGCCGTGGCGGGTCGAGGCGGCGGAGGCGCTTCTGCCGCAGGGCGCAGCGGCGGTCACCGCGCGTGCGTTCCAGGGCGCCACGCCGACCAAGGACAACGCGTTCAAGCTGCCGCTGGCGACTCGCGCGCTCGCCGCGGTGCTCGACCAGGCTGGCTCGCCTGCGCAGAAGAAGGGTTGAGGCCATGAAGTTCGATACGCCAGCCGGCACCAACCCCATCGACGCCATGAAGGTGGTCGGCCGCGCGCACGACCGCGTCGACGGCCCGCTCAAGACGAGCGGCCGCGCGCCCTACGCCTATGAGCATCACGAGGTCGCCGCCGATCAGGCCTATGGCTATGTCGTCGGCGCGGCAGTGGCCAAGGGTCGTATCCGTACGCTGGACACCGCCGCTGCCAAGGCGGCACCCGGCGTCATCGCGGTGGTGACCGCCGCCGACGCGGGCAAGCTCGGCAAGGGCAAGTACAATACGGTCAAGCTGTTCGGCGGTCCGGAGGTCGACCATTACCACCAGGCGATCGCGCTGGTGGTGGCGGAGACGTTCGAGCAGGCGCGCGCCGCCGCCGCGCTGGTCCGCGTCGACTATGCGCGCACCGCCGGCCGCTACGATCTCGACAGCGCACTCAAGACCGCGCCGCTGACCGGCGGCGACAGCGACGAGGGCAGCGGCGCGCCGCCGGTGGATCGCACCGGCGCGTTCGAGCAGGCCTTCGCCGCGGCACCGGTCAAGCTCGACCAGCGCTACACGACGCCGGATCACAGCCACGCGATGATGGAGCCGTTCGCCTCGCTCGCGATGTGGGAGGGCGACTCGCTGACGGTGTGGACCTCCAACCAGATGATCGACTGGGGGCGGGGCGATCTCGCGACCACGCTCAACCTGCCCAAGGAGAAGGTGCGGTTGATCTCGCCCTATGTCGGCGGCGGTTTCGGCGGGAAGCTGTTCCTGCGCGCCGACGCGGTGCTGGCGGCGCTCGGCGCGCGTGCGGCGGGGCGGCCGGTCAAGGTGGCGCTCACCCGCCCGCAGATGGCGAACAACGCCACCCACCGCCCGGCGACGCGCCAGCGCATCCGCATCGGCGCGACGCCCGACGGCACGATCACCGCCATCGCGCACGAGAGCGGCTCCGGTGACCAGCCCGGTGGCGGCCCCGAGACCGCGGTCAACCAGACCAAGCTGCTGTACGCCGGCAAGAACCGGCTGACCGCGATGCGACTGGCGGTGCTCGACCTGCCCGAGGGCAACGCGATGCGCGCGCCGGGAGAGGCGCCGGGCATGATGGCGCTGGAAATCGCGATCGACGAGATGGCCGAGCAGCTCAAGCTCGATCCGGTCGACTTCCGCATCCGCAACGACACGATGGTCGATCCCGAGAAGGCCGAGCGGCGCTTCTCGGAGCGCCAGCTGGTGCGCTGCCTGCGGGAGGGCGCGCAGCGGTTCGGCTGGTCGCGGCGCACCGCCACGCCCGCGCAGGTGCGCGACGGGCGCTGGCTGGTGGGGATGGGGGTGGCCTCGGCCTTCCGCAACCACATCAACTATCCCTCGGGTGCGCGCGTGCGGCTCGGGCGCGACGGGCGCGTGACGGTCGAGACCGACATGACCGACATCGGCACCGGCAGCTACACGATCATCGCGCAGACCGCGGCCGAGATGATGGGGGTGCCGATGGAGCAGGTCACGGTGAGGCTCGGCGACTCGGCCTTCCCGGTGTCGGCCGGGTCGGGCGGACAGTTCGGCGCGGCCAACGCCACCGCGGGCGTCTATGCCGCCTGCGTCAAGTTGCGCGAGGCGGTGGCGCAGCGTGTTGGGGTCAACTCGGCCGACGCGCGCTTCGCCGGTGGCAAGGTCGTCTCGGGCAACCGCTCGGTGGCGCTCGCCGAGGCAGCGGCGGAGGGCGAGCTGACCGGCGAGGACAAGATCGAATATGGCGGGCTCGACAAGAGCTGGCAGCTCTCGACCTTCGGTGCGCATTTCGTCGAGGTCGGCGTCGACTCCTACACCGGCGCGACCCGGCTGCGGCGCATGCTGGCGGTGTGCGCGGCGGGACGGATCATCAATCCCAAGTCGGCGCGCAGCCAGGTGATCGGGGCGATGACGATGGGTGTCGGCTCGGCGCTGATGGAGGAGCTGGCGGTCGACACGCGCTTCGGCCTGTTCATCAACCACGACCTCGCCACCTATGAGGTGCCGGTCCACGCCGATATCCCGCACCAGGACGTCCTCTTCCTAGACGAGGCGGACGACAAGGCGAACCCGATGAAGGCGAAGGGAGTCGGCGAGCTCGGCCTCTGCGGGGTCGGTGCCGCGGTGGCCAACGCGATCTACAACGCCACCGGCGTGCGCGTGCGTGACTATCCGGTCACACTCGACAAACATCTGTCGCAGCTGCCCGCGCTCGTCTGAGCCGCAGCACTGCTGGCCAATGACGCGTCCGCTCGGGAGAGCGGGCGCGTTCTCGCGTGAGGCCCCCACGGCGTCGCTTCCCTCCAGCCATCAAGTGGCTGGATTTCCTTGCGCTTCCGCTGAAACGACCCTGAAAACGCGCAGTAGCAGTGAAGAAGAATAAAAGAATTGAATGTATTAATTACCTTCTCACCTGTGTTTGATCTGATCAATCGGGCGCGACATTATACCGTCGGCTGAGTTGACAGCGGCGTGGTACTTGATAGCGTTATCACATCTGGTGACCCCACAGGGGCGCCGGTCGTGCCTGCGGAAGGTTCCGCAGCAGCGCCTTAGGGGGGGATGATGAAGCGCCTTAACGTCTTGTCGAAGCTTGCTCTGTCCACGTCGCTCGGGGCGCTGGCGATCGCCGCCGCACCCGCATTCGCGCAGACCACCGGCGGCGAACCGTCGGCGACCAACGCCCAGCCCGGCGGCGGCCAGGCTGTCGACAGCGACACCGCCCGGTCGGGTACCGTCGCGGACCAGGAAAATGGCGCGGTCGACGACATCGTCGTCACCGGCGTCCGCGCCAGCCTCGATCGCGCCATCGCGATCAAGCGCGACTCGCCGGGCGTCGTCGACGCGATCTCGGCCGAGGACATCGGCAAGTTCCCCGACACCAACCTCGCCGAGTCGCTGCAGCGCATCACCGGCGTGTCGATCAACCGCGTCAACGGCGAGGGCTCGCAGGTCTCGGTCCGCGGTTTCTCGGGCGGCTTCAACCTTGTCACCATCAACGGCCGCCAGCTGCCCGCGACCAACATCGACACCAGCGGCGGCAATCTGTTCGCGCGCGGCGCGGGGCGCTCGTTCGACTTCCAGAACATCGCCTCGGAGGGCGTCAGCGGACTGGAGGTCTATAAGACCGGCCGCGCCTCGGTGCCAACCGGCGGTATCGGCGCGACGATCAACATCAACACGCGCAAGCCGCTCGACTCGCGCGAGACCGGCGTGACCGGTTCGATCGGCGCCAAGGCGCTGTATGACACCTCGGTGGAGAAGGCGGTCGGCGACAAGCACCGCGTCACGCCCGAGGTCTCGGGCCTGCTCAACTACAAGAACGAGGAGGGCACGTTCGGCGCCGCGGTATTCGGCAGCTACCAGCTGCGCTACTCGGCGTCGGCCCAGTCCAACCCGAACTATTGGAACGTCATCCCGACCGCGGACTTCTTCAACCCGGGCACGTACATCAATTCGACCACGGTGCTGGACGGCAACAAGCCGACCGCGCCCTACGTTCTGGTGCCGAACGACAGCCGCTATCAGTTCTCCGAGAATCGTCGCGAGCGCATCAACTTCCAGGGCGTGCTGCAATTCCGCCCGACCGACACGCTGGAGTTCACCCTCGACAGCCTGTTCGCGCAGAACCGCCTGCGCGAGCAGCGCAGCGAGCAGACCAACTGGTTCAACCGCCCGTTCAGCGAGGTCCGGTTCGACGACAACCCGAACATGGCGACCGCGATCTTCCTGCGCGACTATCTGCCGACCAGCCCGAAGGACGAGGGCTTCGAGCAGCAGCAGGCGGCCACCAAGGCGCGGCTCGCCTCGGTCGGCCTCAACGTGAAGTGGGACTTCGCGCCCAACTTCACGCTGACGCTCGACGGCCATCACTCCGAGTCCAAGTCGTCGCCCGACAATCCCAACGGTACCACCGCGACCACGGTCGCGCTCGGCGCGCCGGTGATCGCGGGCCACTCGCTCGACTTCAGCACCGGCTTCCCGCAGCAGGCGCAGATCATCAACGACTGCTATCGTGCCACGCCCACGGCCGCGCCGAAGGGCAATTGCAACGGCGTGCTCGACATCGGTGACCTGGGCGCCGCCCCGGCGCGCACGATCATCTCCCGCCAGACGCAGCGCATCGACCAGATCCAGGCGCGGCTCGGCTGGGATCTCGGCGGCGGCAGCCGCTTCGACGCGGGCGGTTCGTACACCGACTCGAAGATGCACTCGACCCAGTCGCAGACTCAGCAGACGCTGGGCGACTGGGGCCTGCAGAACCCAGGTATCATCCAGCAGCTGGCGCCCGAGCTGGTCCAGCAATATTGCCTGACCTGCAAGTTCGACCACTTCAACCCGGCGTCCGAGGGGTCGTCGTTGATCGCCTTCCGCGGCAACGCCATCGATCTCTACAACGTGCTGAGCCCCTATTACTCCGGGCTGGGTCAGCCGCCGGTGCCGTCGGCGCCCGCGGACGACACGGTGCAGGAGAAGATCTGGGCGGTGTTCGGCCAGTTCACCTGGAACGGCGAGGTCGCCAACCGTCCGGCCAACCTCGTGATCGGCGCGCGCTACGAGCAGACCCGCGTCGTCTCGGACGCGGTGCAGACGTACAACAACATCGTCTGGACCGCCGACAACGACTTCCGCGGCGACGCCAGCGGCGTGTTCACCGCGATCCGTCAGCGCGGCAAATATGAGAACCTGCTGCCCGCGGTCGACTTCAGCATCGAGCCGATCACGAACGTCAAGGCGCGTGTGTCGTTCAGCCGCACGCTGGCGCGGCCCGATTACGGCAACCTGTTCGCCACCGCCTCGGCTGGCGCGCCGGGTCGCCCGACGCTGCTCGGCGGCATCCCGACCGGCAGCACCGGCAACGCCAACCTGCTGCCGCTCCTGTCGGACAACTTCGATGTCTCGCTGGAATGGTATTACAAGCCCTCGAGCTTCGTCTCGATCGGCTTCTTCGACAAGCGTGTCGCCAATTTCCTCGGCACCGGCGTGATCAACCAGAACCTGTTCGGTCTGCGCGATCCCAGCTCGGGGGCGGCGGGCTCGCGCTCGGGCACCGCGGCGGCGTTCCTCCGCTCCAGCGGCTATGACCTGAGCGACGTCAATCTGTTCACCTATACGGCGCTGCTGGTGCAGAACGGTGGTAACCAGGCGGCGGCGACCTCGCAGTTCAACGCCAACTATGTCGCCGGCCGTGGCCTGCAGCAGACCTTCGTCGACCAGGTGCTGTCGCAGATCGACGTCTCGTCCGACGCCAACGATCCGCTGTTCAACTTCTCGGTGTCGCAGCCGATCAACAACCGCGAGGGCAAGATCCACGGCTTCGAGCTGGCGTGGACCAACTTCTTCGGCAACACCGGCTTCGGCTTCGCCGGCTCGTTCACCAAGGTGAGCGGCGACGTGAACGTCGACCCGTATGCCGACCCGACGGTCAACATCTTCGCGCTGACCGGCCTGGGCAACAGCGCCAACGCCACCGCGATCTACGACAAGAACGGCATCTCGGCGCGCGTCGCCTATAACTGGCGCGACAAGTACCTCGCTGCCACCAACCAGGGCGGCAACCGCAACCCGCTGTTCGTGGCACCGTTCGGCACCGTCGACGTCAACATCAGCTACGACGTCAACGACACGATCGCGGTGACGCTCGAGGGGATCAACCTGACCAGCGAGAGCGTCAAGACCTACGGCCGCACCGAGCGGAACCTGGTGCTGGCGCAGGAACTCAAGCCGCGCTTCCTGCTGGGCGCTCGCTACAAGTTCTGAGCCTGAGGGGAGGGGGCTGCCGGTGGTGGCGGCCCCCTTATCTTCCTTGGGGAACGACAGCCTTCCCCGGTTTTTCCGTCATCCTAAACTAGTTTCAGGATCCATCGTGCCGCGAGAGCCTCTCCGCTCGGATGGGCCGCACGGTGGATCCCGAGACGAGTTCGGGATGATGGAGGTTTGACGTCAGCACGACGGTGCAAATCGTCGCTTTCGCGCCGGAACGCTCTGGTGCACAACGCTCGCGGAGAGGGTGGCGCCGCCGCGTCGAGAGAGTCGCATGAAACGAGTCCTGCTTAACAACGTCGACCATGCCGACCTGCGCGTGGCGCCGCGCACCGGCGCCGAGTTCGGCGACCGTGCCAACCAGCTGCCGATCTACCCCGCCGAGTTCGAGCAGGCGCAGCGTGATTTCCCGATCCTGTTCCGCCGCGACGGCGAGTCGATCGACGCGGTCGTCCTGCTCGGCCTCGACTCGGACGAGAACCTCTTTCTCGACGAGCAGGGCTGGACCAGCCGCTACGTGCCCGCGATGCAGCGTCGCGGTCCCTTCTCGATCGCGCTGGCGCGCGACGGGGCGAGCGGGGAGGCGGGCGAGCCGATGGTCCACGTCGACCTCGACGACCCGCGCGTGGGTGACCACGCGGGCCTGCCGCTCTTCCTGCCGCATGGGGGCGACGCGCCGTATCTTCAGCATGTCTCGGCGGCGCTGCGCACGATCTACGAGGGCGCGCAGCAGGCGCGCGCGATCAACGCCCAGCTCGCCGCGGCGGGACTGTTGCGCGAGGTGGTGCTCGAGATCGATCTCGGCGACGAGGGCGGCTACAACGTGCCCGGCGTGCTCGCGGTCGACGAGGGTGCGCTCGCCGCGCTGCCCGACGCCGAGTTGGCGCGGCTGCATCGTGCCGGGCTGCTGCGGCTCGCGACCATGGCGGTGGCGTCGCTGGCGAATGTGTCGCGGCTGATCGAGCTCAAGAACAAGCGACGGGCGGCGGCGTGACCGCGCCGATCACCGATCGGCGCGCGCGTGAGATCGCGGCGAACGATCCGGCAGCGCGCGACCTCGCGGCGCTGGTGGCCGCGGGCGAGCCGGTGGTGGTGCGCGGGCTGGTCGCCGACTGGCCCCTGGTCGCGGCGGGACGCCTAGGCCCGCGCGCGCTCGCCGACTATCTGCTCGATTTCTACAACGGCCATCCGGTGGTGGGTTATACCGCGCGTGCCGAGCTGGGCGGCCGCTATTTCTACGACGCCGAGGTGACCCGGCTCGACTTCGAGGGCGAGCGCGTGCGCCTCGACGATTATCTCGCGCGCCTGCTCGAGATGCTCGACCGCGACGACGCCGAGTCCTTCTACGTCGGCTCGACCGACCTCGACCTGTTCTTCCCCGGCCTGACGGAGGCCAACTCGCTGCCCGAGGCGGGCTTCGACCGCGCGCTGCGGAGCATCTGGATCGGCAACCGCACCACCGCGGTAGCGCACCACGATATGTCGAACAACGTCGCTGTGGTCGGCGCGGGGCGCCGCCGCTTCACCTTGTTCCCGCCCGGCCAGGTCGCCAACCTCTACCCCGGACCGCTCGCGCCGACGCCGGGCGGGCAGGTCGTCTCCATGGTCGACTTCCGCGAGCCCGATCTCGCCCGCTACCCGCGTTTCGCCGAGGCGATCGCGGCGGCGCGGGTGGCCGAGCTCGAGCCGGGCGACGCGGTGGTCTATCCCGCGCTGTGGTGGCACCAGGTCGAGGCGCTGGACTCGTTCAACGTGCTCGTCAATTATTGGTGGAACGAGGCGCCGGCGTTCATGGACACGCCGATGAACACGCTGCTCCACGCCTTGCTCAGCCTGCGTGACCGCCCCGCGGGAGAGAAGGAAGCGTGGCGCGCGATGTTCGACTATTATGTCTTCGGCGACGCCGACCTCCCGGCGGCGCACCTGCCCGCGCACGCGCGCGGCGCGCTGGCCCGGCTCGACGAGCTCGGCGCGCGGCGCCTGCGCGCCGAGCTGCTGCGGAAGCTCAACCGGTGAGGCCGGTGCGCCGCGTCGTCGTCGCCGGGGGCGGCACCGCGGGCTGGCTCGCCGCCGCGATCCTGACGCGCCAGCTCGGCGCGCTCGTCGAGGTGACGTTGGTCGAATCGGAGGAGATCGGCACCGTCGGCGTCGGCGAGTCGACGATCCCGACGGTGCGCGCCTTCCACCAGCTCATCGGCATCGACGAGCAGGAGTTCGTCCGCGCCACTGGCGCCAGCTACAAGCTCGGCATCTCGTTCGAGGGCTGGTCGCGGCCCGGCGAGCGCTACCTCCACTCCTTCGGCACGCTGGGCCGATCGACCTGGATGGCGGATTTCCACCATTTCTGGCTGGAGGCACGCGCGCAGGGCGTCGCGGAGGAGATCGGGGCCTATTGCGTCGAGCATGAGGCCGCGCGCGCGGGGCGCTTCGCCGGACCGCCTGCGGCCTCGCTCAACTACGCCTTCCACTTCGATGCCGCGCGCTACGCGCGCTACCTGCGCGAGCGCTGTGAGCGCGACGGTCTCGTTCGCGTCGAGGGGCGGATCGATCGCGCCGAGCGTGACGCCAGCGGCGATATCGCCGCGCTGGTGATGGCCGACGGGCGCCGGATCGAGGGCGACTTCTTCCTCGACTGCACCGGCTTCCGCGCGCTGCTGATCGGCGAGACGCTCGGCGTCGGCTATGAGGACTGGACCGACTGGCTGCCATGCGACCGCGCCGTCGCGGTGCAGACCGCCGCGACCGGACCCGCGGCCCCCTACACGCGCGCGATCGCGCACGATGCCGGCTGGCAGTGGCGCATCCCGCTGCAGCACCGCCTCGGCAACGGCATCGTCTACAGCAGCGCCTATCTCTCCGACGATGCGGCGCGCGCGCGGCTGCTCGACACGGTCGAGGGCGAGGTCTTGATCGAGCCGCGGCTGATCCGCTTCCGCACCGGCCGACGCGAGCGCGCGTGGGAGCGCAACTGCGTCGCGCTGAGTCTCGCCGGGGGCTTCGTCGAGCCGCTCGAGTCGACCAGCATCCACCTGATCATGATCGCGCTGACTCGGCTGCTCCAGCTCTTCCCCTACGACGGGGTGACCGAATCGCTCGCGGCGCGCTTCAACGACATGGCGCGCCGCGAGATCGAGGGCGTGCGCGACTTCATCATCCTCCACTATCACGTCAACCAGCGCGACGAGCCGTTCTGGCAGCGGCTGCGCGACATGCCGCTGCCCGACAGCCTGACGGCGCGGCTGGCGCTGTTCCGCGAGGGCGCGCAGGCCTTTCAGGCGAGCGACGAGCTGTTCACCGTGACGTCCTGGGTCCAGGTGCTGCTCGGTCAGCGGCTCATGCCCGAGGCGCACAACCGCGTCGCGCGCATGATGCCGCCGGGCCGCCTGGCCGCGACGCTCGCGGAACTCGGCCGCGACGTGACACGCCAGGTGGCGGCGCTGCCGACGCACCAGCAGTATCTCGATCGGCTCGTGGCGCCATCGCCGGCGATGAGCGTGCGCTTGGGCGGGGCGCGCTGAGCGAGGCAGCTCCTCCTCGCACTGGTGGGTGACAGGAGAGGCGGGCACGGGCATAGCTGTGGCATGTCGCGCTGCGCCCCCCGGCCGCGCGTGATCCCGCGCGCGCTGCGCCGCTGGCCGGCCTGGTCGCGCTGGCTCGTCGCGCGCGTGCGCTCGATCGCGGCGTAACGCTGACATAGCTGGAAGGAGAGGGCGGAAACCCCGCCACCGCCGGCGCTGATCGCGAACCCGCAGGTCGCACGATCCGCCGCTGGTGACCCCTACGGGAGAAATCGCCATCGTCGGAAAACGGCGGAAATCCGCGGATTCTAAAATGGCGTCCCTACGGCTTCTATACCTGGGGGCCCCACTGATCCTTATACCAGCGACACGTCCGCATCGCGGCGGCGCCACGACGGAACGGCCGTACATTTTCTGGATGGATGAGTCATCCAGAAACGGCCGATCCCCGAAACGTCAGTCGCAGCCGCTTGGCCTTTCCCACGACGGCATTGCGGCTGACGCCGCCTACCTGCGTGCCGCACAGCTATTCGTCTTTACGAGCCGTCCTGTCGCACGATCACGTTGCAGGCTGAATGGTGTCTACGCCGCCAGCAGCGACGTCTCCTCCCTGAAGCTGTACCGCCGCGACAGGCATCGTGTGTCCTGATGCGGCCCTCGGGCCAGCTCGAGCGTGAGCAGGCTGTCGTTCGGGAACGCGGGGCTAAGCTCCAAGCGGAGATATTCAAAAAGCTGGCGATCGTGGACCGCGATGACGATCTGCCGCCCGTGCTCCTTCGAGAGCGTGCGCAGAAGAGCGGCGAGATGGGCAATGTGGACGTCGTCCATGGACTGGACGGGATCGTCGAGGATCAGCCAGGGCAGCGTCTTCGGGACCGACAGGTGGAGCGACAGGAACAGCGTCAGCGCCGCGGTGTTGAGGTTGCCGGCGCTGAGCATTGCGCCCGGCGTGCCGCCGGCGGCGCCGCCAGCGCGATGGTCGGTGACGAGGCGCGGCTGGATGCGCTGAGTTGCCGCTTCGGGGATTCGGAACGCCGGAATGAACGGCTCCCCCGGCGCAAGGCGCACGAAGAGATCTCGCCAAAGACGGTTAAGCCGCTCGTTGAACGCCCGGCGGATGATGCTCGACCGGATCGCGTCGACGGCGTCGCGGATCTTTGTCCCCTGCACCCTGACCTTCTGCGCTCGCTGCTGCGCCCCGGTGACGATCTTGAGCGTTGCCTCGTGCTGCTTGAGCTCGTCCGATAGACGGTCAGCCCGCGACTGGAGCGAGCGGATCGTCGCGACAGCGCTGCGGCCCTCGCGCCGCAGCGATAGCCGGACCTCGAGCGTTGCGTTCTCCGCGTCAAGGAGGGCCTGAACCCGCTCGGCCGCCACGCTGAGGTCCTCGCCATCGGCGATGGGGGGGGTCGCGACGGCCACGGCGAAGTCGGACAGGGTCTGGCGGGCCGCGGTCAGCGCCACGCTGCGCGATTGCGCCTCGGTGACGGCACGCTGCGCCGCGACTTGAGCGGCGCGCAGCCGCGATCCTTCCTTCAGTGCGTCGAGAATATCGGCGAGTTCGGCGCGAGCCGAGTTCGAGTCCGCGGCGGCGCGGTCGAGTTCGGCTAGCGTCCGCTCGTCCGGGATCGCGTCGATCAGCGTGGCAATTTCACGTTCAAGCCTGTCGACGAGCGCCTGCGCCTGCGTGTTCATACGCCCGAGCTCCAGCAGACGCTGGGCTGAGGCGGACAGGCGCCGCACCTTGCCGTGGACGTGCTCGACAAGCGTACCGGCGTTCAGCTCGGCATAATCGCGATCACAGACGGGGCAGGTCTCGCCGTCGATGAAGGCCGTCACTTCCGACAGGATTGCGGCGAGGCCGCCTGCTGAAGTCGAGGTTCCCGCCATCTCTCCGCTGATGGCCTTGAGGCGCGATCGCGCGACCTCGATCTCGCTCTCGGCCGTGGCAAGCCGCTCGGCGTCGGTCTTAGCCTTATTCGCGCGGGACGTTGCCTGGTCGGCGTGAAGTGTCAGGTGGCGGATCGCAGCGTCGCCGAAGGCCGCCATGTCGCCGGGCATTGGCGTAGCGGGTAGGATTGCCTCGATCTTCGAGCGAAGCGCCGAGTAGCGCTCTAGGTAGGTTGCGGCCCAGCGCTCGTACACGTCGGACGACGACTCCGCAGTGAAGGATGCGGACGGACCTGCGCCTGCCGCTCGCACGAGATCCCGCCGAATGGACCCCAGTTCACGTCGGCGATCGATGATCACCGCAAGGCGCTGTTCGTCGTCGGCTGGCAGAAGCGCCTGCTCGATGGCGTCTAGCTTGCGGTCGTCGAGGTTCACGACGAGCCCGAGAGCGTCCGCCGCCTTTTCGATGGCCGACATCTGGAAACCGATGTCCTCGATTATCTGGAGCAGGCTGAGCTTCTGGTCCTTGATGAGCGCGTCGAGCCGGGTCTTCTCCAGCTCGTTATCCGACCAGCCATCCACAACCTTGCGGACGTTTCTTACGTCCCCGAGCGGCTTCAGCCCGGCTTCGATGGCATCGAGTCGGTCCAGGCGCAGCAGTTCGCCGACGAACTTCGCCAACGGAGAGTTCGCGCCGCTTCCGGAATCTTGGTATATCTGAAGGAGCTGCCCGAGCAGCGCCTGCGGCAGGTAGCTGCGCTCGCTGAAGAACGACGCGAGCGTCGCGTCCAAGGAATTTGATGTCGCAATTCCATCGCGGGACAGCGTCGCGCCATAGGTGGCCGCGCCTGTACCCACCGTCGCTACCGACACGTTGCCCCGTGCGGCGGAGCGGTGCATCAGCTGCGACGCGTAGTCCGGGTCTGCCCGCCGGAGCGACTGGACGCCTCCCGTCAGCGCAAGCTCGATAGCTGACAGAAGGCTCGTCTTGCCGGCGCCGTTCTCGCCGTGGATGAGCACGACTTGCGCGTCGAGCGGCGCGTGCACGCGCCCGCGTATGCTGCGGAAGTCGGTGACGTCCAGTTCCTTGAGAAGAAGGTCGGTCATGCTTTCTCCTCCTCCTCTTTTGCGAGCGCTGCATCGATCAGGCTAGCGATCGCCTCGGAAACGGCCTCTTCGCCGCGCTCCGCGGCGTCCATGATGGTCTTGATTGTCGCTCCATCGACAACGTTCTTCAACGCCTTCTCCAGCTGGTCCTGCGCCGTGCCGTCCTGCTCGTCGGCGGCCGGCTGCGGGATCGACAGGGGCAGCAGCACGCGGATGCTGTCTTCCAGGCGATCGAAGTCCGGTGATCCCGATGCGTCGAAGGGAAGCGTTTCGACATGCAGGACGCGTGCGGTGTCCGCCAGCGCCTCGACGTCTCCGGGCAGCGTCGCTCCCGCGAGCACGACTGTCAGGACGTATCGCGATGCGGTGACGTCGAGCGCGCGGCTCAGTGCCTGGATCCTGGCACGAACACGCGCGCCGTCGATGTCGCCGAACGAACCCGCCGTGGTGTCGACAAGAAGCACGAGGTCGAGGGCCCGGCCGTGCCGACCTCGAAGCGCCCCGGTGAACTGGAACTCGACGCCAGCCATCCTGAACGGGGTCGGCAGGTCGTCGTATCCGGCGTCATTGAGGTGCTGTCGGATGGCGGCGATCAGGGGCGATGAGGTCATAACAGCACCTCGGCGGCGAAGGACGCGCGCAGTTCGTCAATGTCGCCGGACGCGCGGAGGAGACTCTCAACGCTCACATGCGAGGGAGCGAGCGATCCTGTCCGGCCCGGCGCGCTCGATGGTGACCTACTCGAGCGAGAGGCCATAGTGAGATGCCAGGTGTCGTCGGAGTGGATGACGAGGGAATTGTCGTTGGCGTACGCGCCGTCGGCCTGGAGGCGGATCGCTTCCGATGCCGACTTTACCAGGAAGACGGGGCGAACAGGCGCTCCAGCGCGATTAGCCTGAAGCGAGGCGACGCCGGCGGAAAGATCGTCGTCCGCTGGCGATGCGAGCGACCACTGCGCTGTCGACCGGCCATGCTCCAGCAGCGCGACCACGATGGCGAGATGCCCGAGCCTGCTAGCTCGGGCGTTTTGGTCCGTTGCCAGCAGGCCGATGGTGTTCGGACTGATCGGCTCGTAGGCTGCCGGGTCCTGCGGGAGCTGCCCGCCCCGGAAGACGGCCACTGCGCGTGACCATAGATTGATACCCTTGTTGACGGCAGGTGTCCGGCTCTGATCGGTCGCGTCGACGACGGCGCCGTCGGCCATCTGGTCGCGAAGCGCGTTTACGGATGAGGCAAGAGAAGCCAGAAGCGGACCTCTGCCGGTAGCGGCGAGCGCGAGCCCCATCAGGCAGTTGAGCTTGTCGGCGACCATCTTGAGCACCAACGCCACCAGCATCTGTTCGCCCCACGCCCGCATGTGGCTGGCCGCGTTTATAGCTGCGACGTTTCCGTTGTAGTCGTCGCCGTAGACGATCCGCAGGACGTCGCGTTGACCCTGGGTGATTTGTTCCTCGCAGAACACGTGGCCCGGGGCATCCGGCGCGCATGGCCAGGGCCACTTGTGAATTCCAGTCGCGGCGGCGAACACGCCCTGCAGGTTCATGTCCTGGATCGAAAGACCGAGGACCATCGTCTTGCGGTTCGTGGCGATCCCGAGCACCTCGTTCCGCATGGCGGCGAAGTTCGGGTTGTTCGGCCACATTGCGATCTGCGTGTGGCTGCCGGTAAGAAAACGGCGATATCGCCCTTCGTCCTGCTCGGCGTGGATGATGCATCCATGGAACTTCAGCAATCGCGCCAAACCGGGCGGATCGCGGAGATGGTCTGGATCGACGACGACCTGAAGGATTCCAGGAATGCCGCCGCCGAGACGGTCGATGGCGGCTTCGATGAAACCGTCCCAGTTCCCGGATGCAATGGTCTTGACGGCACCCTCGAGTACGAGGAGCGCGATGCAGAGGTGCGCCGCCGCAGGCGGTGGCGGATTTTCGAACTGGCGCCGGATGTCGATCGCCATCCAGAGGACGAAGTCGCCAGGTTCGGTACCGACGCGAATATCGAGAACGCGGGAATAGCTGTTCCAAAGCGCGCTGACGATCGCATCGTGGGCGCCCCATGTCGCGAACGCCGAGTGGAGGTCGGCGCCGACTGCCGCTCGATCCGTACCGGCTAGTTGTAGAGCCTCGTCCAATGCGGGCATGTATCCGGCTTCGGTCGTCGGATCGACGGCTCGAACGCGAAGATACTCCATCGCCGCTGCGATGAGACCGCCGAGGCTCGGTGCCTTCCGCGAGATCCCCGATCCGACCCACAGTGCAAATTCGCCGTTCTCAACCGCGCTCGCGGTTGCGGCGAATTCGCCATCGAGCTTCTCCAGAACCTGGCGCACGGTGATATTGGTCGCGTTGGGTGCAAGACCCACTTCATGCCTCCCCGATCGGCATGACGAGCGTCACCCGGACATGTCAGATGCTATGCACGATCGCATTGGGAAGCAACGCCTTCTGGCGAATCACCCTGGAGTTGCTCCACTACGCCTCGACGGGTTCAGGTAATCCTTCGAGCGGAAATGAAGCGCTGCCCGGCGTCCAGAAGTCGGTGTGGTCGAAATGGTTGGCGTAGAACCCGCGTGACAGGGTTGCCCGACGACGACGCCTGGACGTCGGCTCCTCGACCGCGAAGTCGTCGCCGTCCAGCCGCTGGAGCTCGTAACCCTGCGGCATGAGCCGTGGCTGAGCTACGATCGCCTTCAGGTCCGCTATCGACAGGGCGGGCCGCCCCATTTCCGGCATGTCGCCGAGATCGTCCACATCGTCGATATCGACGTTGGGCGTGTCCACGACACTTATCGTGTGCGCGACCATCGCGTCGACGTCGACATGCGCGCCGGCGAGAGCCAGCGACCCGATCTCGCGGCTGATCGCCGACAGGATCGGCTGGAGGCCACCGACCATGTCCTCAAACAGCTTGATACGGCCGGACAGCGCGAGATAGACCTCGGTCTCGACCGTGTCGTGATAGTGCAGGTTCACGATGCGGATGTCGTCGAAGCGCTGGCCGAGGCGGTCGATGCGACCGATCCGCTGCTCCACGCGCATCGGATTCCACGGCATGTCGTAGTTGATCAGAGATCCGCAGAACTGGAAGTTCAGACCTTCGGCGGCGGCGTCCGTGCAGAGCAGGATATCGCCCTTGCCTTCGCGAAACCGCTTCTTGATCTCTGCACGAGACACTAACCGCCAACTGCCGTCCGGCATGCGTATTTCGCCACCGCGGCCGGAGAAGCAGATGACCTCGCGACGGGTCTGATCGGCAAGCCAGTCACGCAGTCCGTCCATCGTGTCGGTGTAGCCGGTGAACACCATCGTCTGCTGATAGCCGGCCGCCGCCAGCTTCGTGAGCTCGTCCTTCAGCGCGCGGGCCTTCGTGTCGATCGGCAGTCGTTCGAGATCGGCGAGAATGTCGCGGATTGCGGCGCTCTCCAGCAGCCTGCGCGCAACGTCCTCCTTCTCCCTTACCTCGTCGGTCTCGACCTCCTCGCCGCTCTCCTCGAGATCGAACTGGTCGTCGTCGACCTGCCTCTCGAGCCGCCCCTGAAGGCTGTGCCCGAGCGCTGCGAAGCTGGACGACAGACGCTTGCGGTAGATCGTGAGCACGAAGCCGATTGCGGTGCGCTGCGACTGGTCCGCGTTCTGGTAGGCGGACCGGATGAAGTTCTCGACGCGCTCGTAGATGTCGCGCTCGGCCGGCTCCATGTGGATGAAGCGGTCCTGCACGTCGCGAACGGCGATCCGCGCCTGCAGCTTGCCTTCTGCCTGGTAGCGTCGAAGCAGCGAACGGGTGTGGCGGGACATGAGCGCGGCCACGGGCGTCCACCGCTTCATGATCCGCACCGCGGCAACGCGATCCTCGCCACTCAGCTGACGGCGCGGAATGGACGGTGCTCCACGAAGTGCCGCGACGATCCTCCGCGTGCGGACGACCGACAGCGTCTCGCCTCCCGTTCCGCCCATGCGAGCTGCGCGCTCAGGGGCCAGCGTACCATAGAAGGCTTCGGTCGCCTGGAAGAGGCGGACACAGTCTTCCATCTTCTCGACAGAGAAGTGCGGGTCGGCGAGTGCGGCAAAGTAGCGCTCGTACGCGACGGCATCCCACTCGGGCGGGAGCCCAAGCAGCGACAGCAGATCGTAGAGCTCGAGCGCATGCGTCTGCAGCGGGGTCGCCGAAAGCAGGATGAGACCGTGCGCGCGGTATCGCAGGTCGCGCAGGAGCCGCATCAGCATGTTCGGCGTCACGCGCCCGCCGGTGCGCTTCTGCCGCGCATGATGCGCCTCGTCCACCACCACCAGGTCGTACGGCTCCGCATCGAGCAGCTCGGGTCGTCGATCGCTCCGTCTGGCGAGATGGCTCGACATGATCACGAACGGCTCGGCCGACCATGCGTCACGCGTCACGGGCGTGTCGACGATGGACTGCGTCGCGGCATCGTAGCGGCGGAAGCTCCTGCCGTCGTAGATGGGCCAGTCGAGCGCGAACTTCTCGCGCAGCTCCGCCTGCCACTGAGTGCAGACGTTCTTGGGCGCAAGGATCAGGCCACGCTTCAGCCGGCCTGCCAGCCATGCCTGGCGGACGAGCAGCCCCGCCTGGACCGTCTTGCCGAGGCCGACCTCGTCGGCGATCAGCAGCCGCGGCGCATGGTCCGACGCATCGCCGTACATGCGCAGGAAGGCGCGACGCTGGTGGGGCCATGCTTCCACCGGCGACGTGGCCTCGCCGACCCATATTCCGCCGGTCGAGTTCCGGGCCGCCGTTCGCACGCGGTGCCAGAGATCGGCGCGCTCCTGGTCCCAGTCGTGCATCGGCACCAGCGGTGCCGTGGGCGCGGGAAGGACGATGGGCTCCGGATCAGGCTTCGGCTTCTCTCGCAGCCGCGCGGGCAGCTGATCGTCGGGGGGCAGGAAGCGGAGCAGATCGAGCCGGACTGCGGTAGGCACGTCGTAGGTGCGGATACGCTCTGCGCGATCGGCCCAGTACGTGGCGAAGGACCTGTCCTCCTCGTCGACATATTCCACGTTGGGCGTCCAGGACTTGAAGACGGTGAACGTCTCGCCGTTGTTCATCCAGCCCTGCACCGTCTCGTTGATCGATCCGGTGAACGCGATCCGGTCGCCCGTCTTGTCCTCGATGATACCGGTCTTCTCGTGGAAGATCGCTGTCCCGACGACCGGCTCGCGAGTGACCGGGTCGCAAGGCAGCGCGACGCGGACGTCGAGCATTCCTCGCGCGACCAGCCAGGCGAGAAGCTCGAGCGCCTCGCGCTCGCTGGACGACACCGTCTCAGGAAGGCCGAAGTCGGCCTTGCCGGCTACGACGTCCATCATCGACATGCCGCGTTCGATCGCCTCGACCTCGCCGTCGTCGAGCGTGCAGCCTACGAGCAGGCGCATCCTGCCCTGATTGAGCGCGAGATGCTCGATACCCCGAGCTGCGAGCGCCAGGCTGCCCGCCCGGAAGTATCCGGTGGTACGGTCGTAGCGGATCGCCGACGACAGCGCCGGCACCCAGAAGCGCGACACGAGGTCGCCGTCCTCGCGGCTATACTTCAGCTTCCAGGTGCGGTCCTGCAGTAGCATGTCACTCGGCCGCCATCAGCTCTCGGTACAGCTCGAGCTGCTGCGGCTCGCCGATCTCGCCCTCATAGGCGATACGACGTAGCTTCTCGAGCGCGTCGAAGTCGTCCGCCGCCGGCTTCACCGCCTTGTCGGCGTCGATGCCGGAGAACGTCTTCGACGGCGGAAGCACTTCGAGGAGTGCCTCCATTGCAACCTTGAACTCGTCCTCCTGCGCGACGCCGGCCTGCGCCAACATCTCCTGCGCCGCCTCAGCACCCCGCGTGCGCATGACATGCGCCGCATGATGGAGGGCGTCGATCATCCCCTGGGACCCGTCGGCGGGACCGACGGCGCCCTTCGCGATCCGGGTGGCCGAATCCCACAGCTTGATCTCCGCCGCCTTCTTCTCGGCCAGACGGCCGATCACCTGAGTCTCGAGATCGACGCCGACGGCGCGAGCGAGACGCAGGGCCTCGTCATATGGAAAGCTGACCGCCTTGAACGCGTCCCAGGCAAGTACGTAGAACGCCGTCGGTCCGTCCATGTCGGCCTGCGCCTTCGCGGACGCGAGCTGGGCGAGGCGCCAGGCCTTAACCTCGCGACGCGCCGAGTTGAGCGCATCCTCGGGGCGGACAGCGTAAGGATCGAACTCCTCGAACATCTCGCCTTGCGTGCGTCGTCTCTTTTTCGGCTCAGGCGCAGCATTGCCGCGGGTGAGAGGCCAGTGGCGCGAGAAGGCCTCCAACGCAGGACCGAAGCTGGCGAGGTACAAGTCGACGCCTTGGATCCCGGCCTTCTGGAACTCCCCAACCCGGGCCTTGACCGCGCGGGCGACCTCCGGTTCGACGTCTTCCCAATACATCGTGTCTCCCTGAGGCTCCCCGCGTGGGCGGCAGACGAGGAAAATCGTCGAATTCGCAGCCGCCTTGTCCTTGATATGCAGCGACCCCGAGGCTTCGGTGTTGACCGGCCACGACGCGGTGATGACGAAGCCCGCCTCCATGAGAGACATGGCGAGCGCATCCCACGCGCCGGTATCCTTGTGCGTGAACATGACGGTCATGATGCCGTCGTCCTTCAAAACGCGGCGACATTCGGCGAAGATGCCCTCCATCTTTATGCGGTAGTCGTCATCCGCAAGGCGTGCCGCACCCTTTTGTCCCTTGAAATGTGCTCGATTTGCTACCGCTTCCCCCTGTTTGTCCGTTAGCTGTCTTGTGAACGCTTCGGGATAGACCAGTCCTGCGGTCCGTTTAAGCCATACATAGAAAAAATCAGATAGTTCAGCATACATTACGTTGGCGCCGTAGGGCGGATCCATCACTATGCAGTCGACCGAAGCATCTTCAACCGTGCGTAGCATTGCTCCGGATCCATTGGTGACGCGGATTGAGCCCACCTCATCCTTCGTCGCGTCCAAAAGATCGCCTCGTTTTTCATCGGCCACCATGTCAACAAGTTCAGCAAGTGCTTTGCCGGTCTTTTTAAGCCCCCAATCAAGCCCAGCTCCGGCATGAGCGAGTGCCATTTCGCTGTATGACCAACAAAATGCAAAATCGTGGCGGTCGAATATTGACCTAACTCGCTCCGATGTTGCATCCCATCGACAGGACCGATTGCCATAATTAAGAATACTGTCAATTGCGATGGCAACATAGATGTATGCCGCTTTCCTCAATTCGGTAAGCGAGCCTGATTTGCTATCCCGATCGAACAAAGCGCGAAAGCGGTCAACGCATGTCCCGACCGCCAGCAGTTGCCGGGGAGAAAACATATCTCTCCAAAGCGGCATCCCGTACAAGCGTGGTCTATCGTCGTTAGTGCCTTCGGGAAATGGTTCGCTTGGGATCGTGTCCAACACATCCCACTCCTCCAACTTTGCGCGAAGATGGTCTTCGATTTTGGACGCATCCTCATCCGATGCAGACGGTGCGCGATATTTCCTTTGCCAAGAAACCGTTTTTCGACCTTTTGGTGTCTGCCCTTCAACCTGTTCTCGATAAACGACAGCATACAACTGATCGCCTAAGCCGTGCTCTTGAGCTTGACGTTTGATTTCGTCCCCGTCGATTGAACGCGCACAGTCTGGAAAAGGACATAGCGCATCGCCTTTGGCGACAGTACCTTGAGATTGGTCTTCCTCGCGATCTACTATCTGAAACGAGCACCTTCTAGCGGGATCTCCATACCCACTCCCTGTCCATGGAGTGAGTTTAACGCCTACTCCCGCTGAATTGATAGACCAACCCGGCGACATTGGAATCACGCCGCTACAGTAGGGGCAGGACACTGTGCGCGCCCAAAGATATCCATCTACTTGTCTATCTGCGCCCTCATCAGAGTACACGCCTTCTAAAGCAGTTTTGCAATGATCATAAAACTCGCGCGAGAGTTCGGTGTACTCCGCGACGAGCTTTCTACCGTATCGAGCGGGTAACTCAGCAGTTGCGCGGATGATCAGGCTCGCGACAGGATTGATGTCATTGGCAATCGCCTGAGCGCCAAGCCGCATTGCTTCAAGAGGAATAGCTCCCCCCCCAGCGGTAGGATCAAGCACAGTGAGATCACCAATATCGGGGCGAAGCTGCCGCGCCGCCACGTGAGGATGAAATTGGAACGCACGCCGATAGCCATATGGATTGGGCCCAAGGTTCTTCTTCGACTTTTTCGCAACCTCAATCTGCATTTTAGTTTTGGCAGGTTCCCCATGGATCCCGAGAGCGTATTTGAAAGAAGCTGGGTCGGTACCGGCCGGTAAAAGAGACGCCAGCACTGCAGCTCTAGAAGCGACAAGAGGACGTCGAGCCCACCAGACGTGAAGGAAGTAAATTCCTGGCAGAGCGGTCATTGATCGACGCTCGCGAGCACTTTCCTCGCCAATATCAGCTATCGGTAGCCAACGTTCAATTAAGCGTGTGGTTGTCATCGATAGTCCGATCTCAGCGCGCTGGCGCGGTCAGGAGAATACGTAGTGCGGTGAGTACGCGACGCGGGTTTTTGCGATGGACGGCCATGCCCAGCCAGTATGCAGCTTCCTCGCGGGCCATCGCCTCAATGCCCTCGGCGACATGCACCATCGCAGCGCGTGACCTCATTGGAGCCAGAGTGCGGAACAGCAGGGCAAGCCGAAGCGCCGCGTCCTCTCGAATGGGGGCTCTGAGTCCATCAATCGGCATGACCTCGAGGCGAATGCCGGCATCCTTCAGCTTCTTGAGCACGCGGACATGGTTAATTTCCAGATTCCGGCCTGCCAGTCCCGCCATGCGGACAGGCACGTGGATGTGCGGTGATGCCGGTGAGGGCATCTGCCAGATCTCAACTTGGAGCTCGTTTCCGGCAACCCGCTTGGCGCGCACCTCATAAGACGGTTCGATGGTGAGGAGCGTCACGCGCTCGACCCTTGCTGTTCTGGATACCACAGTTTCATGCCTTCGCGGTGACTTCGACGAAGGCGGCGGACGTGCCGAACTTCGTCAGTCGTTCAATGATCTTTTCGGGTTCATCCCCGGACAACACGAGGCCATCAGCGAAGTCGAGCTGGATACCCGTCGCGACGTGCTTCTCAGCGGCTGCGCGAAGCTGCGGCTCGACGAATTCCCGGGTCTGCTTGGCGTCAGCGACCGTGCCGTCGATGGACATCGAGATGACGGACCCAGCAGTAGTCTCGTACTCGATTGTGGCGTTCGCCTTCTTCGTGGCGCCGGGCACGCTTTCCACCACGTTAAGCAGCATGAAAAAGTGCCCGAACTCGAACGGGGTCAGCGACAGCGTCGACACCTTTTCAATCTTCGCCGCGCGCGCACGCTGAAAAACAGTGGAAAGAGCGTCCTTCAGAACTCCTTCGCCGGTGAACGTCTGCGCAGCTGGCTCGCCCGACGGACCTGGAGCGGCAGGCTGACCTCTGGCTGCCTGACCATCAGCCGAAAGGACGGTGACGGTATCCGCGCGACCGGCTTCCGTCGGCGATTGGCCGGACTGCTCGCCCGTGCTGGTGCCGGTGCCCCCTGTCTTTGCTTCCGGCTCAGGTGCCTTCACTGGTCGCGGGAAGATGCCGTGGTCGCGAGCGTAGTCCGCAGTCGAGATGATCGAACTGCCGTCGATGACGATCGACGGGACAGGGTCGCCCTTGCCGGCAGTAAGGCCTTCGCGCTGGTAGACGAAGACGCCGTCGGTGATGCCCTTGATCACCAACTTGCGGAAGGGGTCGTCACCGACATGCATCGGAAGGGACGGGTCCCGGCGGAACTCGGCGCGCAGCTCGGCGGCGGTCATCTGTCCGATGCGCTTCAGCGGAGTGCGGTCGCGCACGAACTGCGGCAAGTCCGGCTGATCCTCCGGCGTGCGCAGCTTGCCGATGTCGGAGAGCTGACGGACGATCTGCGTCTGGCCGGAACCAGGACGTTCGGACGCCGAATGCTGGTCGATCGTCGCAAGGTCGAGCGAGATGGTGCCACCCCCGAGTGCAGTCCGACTCGAATAGAAGAGGTGCCGGTAGCACTGCTGAATGGCGATCGCGATGTCTGACTCCGACCGCCGCGCCAGCTCGATGACCTGCGCCTTCTGGTGATCGGCAAGCTCGTTCAGTCGGTCCGCGCGCTTCAGCTCCTGCAGCGCGAGGTGACGCGACACGGTCCCGGTCAGGTGCGGCACGTGCCGGTCATCGGCGACAAGAAAGACGAGGTTGTTTCGCAGCTGCCGTAGCCCTGCGCCGTCCTGCCCCTTGCGCTGGTATATGGTCGAGATGAGGTCGGGCACCTCCTCGACGGCATTGCCGATGCTGAGTGCCTGGTGGTGAATGATCGCGAGGCGCGGCTTGCCGTCGCCGATGTCGTCGGGAACGTCGAAGGCGCCCGCGGGAAAGGGTACCGCCTCGAACGAGCCGCTGCCGCCGAAGATGTCCTTAATGCGGCTGTCCGCCTCCACCCGTAGCGCCTCGGAATCGACGTTACGCTCCTCGCGGGCGATAATCTGGGTGAGGTTCGCCTCGGCGTTGAAGCGCAGCGGTACGCCGGGCCGGTCGTCGAGGTACGCCGACCCCTGGATGAAGGCAGCCTCCGCGTCCGAAACGAAGCTGAGGTCGGCGTCGGGCGACAGCACCGAGTAGCGCAGGTGAGCCGGCGTCAGCCCGCGAAGCTCGTTGTTGTACGCCATCGTGTGGACGAAGACCGTCCGGGCAACATAGCTCGCATACGGCAGCAGGCCACCGAACCGGTCCGCATCGATGCTGGCAGCCAGGGCGGCGCGGCCCGCCTTGCCGTCGATGTCGTTGAGAATCGCGGAGTCGTACTGGCTCTGGTTCAGCCGGGTCGTGAACTCGCGACGGATGCCCTCTTCGCCGAGATCGACATGGTGGGTGTGGATCATCGCGGCGTCCCTGGGACGCCTGGCCCAGACGCTGGCGACGGTCTTGGCGAGGATGCGCAGCATGCCGCGCACCCGCTGGAAGTCGGCGAGCGTAGCGGTCTTGCCGGTCAGGGTGTCGAGCAGGTCGGGATGAAAGGGATAGCTGTTGCCGAGTGCGGTACGCGCCTCGGCGCCCTGGTGACCGGCATCGATCCGGTCGCGGTGCTGGGTCCAGAGCTGGCAGTATGCGTCCAGCGTATCCTGCGGAACGTCGACCCGCTCGAACAGGCGGCGCTTCAGCACCGCAGCAGTCTCGTCATCGCTGGTCGGGTTGAGGATCGTGGCCTTGCGGCCGGATACGCTCTCGAGCTCGCCGACGATCCGCGAGATTTCCTCGTTTTCGCGGGCGAAGGCATCGGTGGCCTTGCCATCGGAACGGACGGCCAGGGTGAAGACGACGGCTGCGCGGGGCCGACTCTCGACGGCGGCGAACAGCGCCTTGAGGAAGGCCGAGATCTGGTCGCGGCCATAGGCGTCAGGGCACTTGCGCAGGTACTCGCCGAGCTCGTCCAGCACGACCAGGACGGTGCGGTCGCCGAACACCTCCGCGAGTGTGTCGGCGCCGGGGGCCCGTCGCATCTCGTCGGACTTGCGGACGATCTCGTACCCGGCAACCCCGCCGATCTGGTAGGCGATCTCGCCCCAGGGGGTGAAGGCCCGGATGCCGTCGCCCATCGTCCGGCCATTGGACGGATCGGCGGCCTCGCCGTCGAAGGCCGCGACCGACGTCCCCGTCGGCAGCGTGGGCAGCGACACGAACTCGCCCATGTTCGGCACGCTCGAACCCTCGCGTGCGCCGTGGATGAGGGCGATCAGGCCGTGCGTCTTGCCGCCGCCGAAGCTGGTGTCGAGCCTGAACACGGCCGAGGACGAGCCGTGGCCGGACAGGCGGCCCAGCACCTGGCCGAGCAGCTCCTTGAGGCCGGCGGTTGGATAGGTATTCGCGAAGAACCGTCGCGCATCGACGTAGTCAGCGGGGCCCTGCCCAGACAGCACGGGACCGAGACGCGCAGCGAACTCGGCTTCGGACATCGTGCCGTTCAGGATGTCCTGCCGCGGCTGGCAGGTGTCGAAGATCGTCGTCGAGGCCATGTGGTTACCTGTTCTGGAGGCGCTCGGCGAGCGCGATGACGGCGGCGAGCTGATCCGCTCGGGCGCGGAGGAGCGGGAGGAGACGAGAAGGCAGATCGGACGGTTCGCTGTGCTGTCCGATCACCCAGTTCCGCACGGTCCGGTCGGTGACGCCCAGATCGCGCGAAAGCGGCGACTGCCACTGGCCACCGTACAGGGCCTCGCCGGCCGCTCGCAGAACGCTTTCTTCCATCTTCCACCTTCTAGGAAGGCTCGCAGAACGCAGCAAGGTCGCGGCGCGATTTTCTTCCGAACCTCACCGCGATGGTTTTCAAGGTGACCTGGATACTGGGAAGCAGGTGGACGGCTCTAGCCGTTGCTGATGCCCATGGACGATCAGGCGCAACCGGCTGGTGGCTGATCGTGCTTCCTTCCGAACCTGAACGATCCGCGGTTCAACGGCGATGACGCCTCGCGCGCACGGAGTCTCTCATCTCTCTTCTTATAGAGTCTAGAGATTAGAGAAATCCGCGCGCGGGCGCGAGCGCGCGCTAGCCCGCGTGCATGCGCTGTAGCCGGGACAACGTCAACGGCTTGAAACCGGCGGAAAACCGACGATCTTGCATTTTGAAGGTGGCGCTCAAAGCGTGGTCTGCAGGCGACGTTTGCACACATGTGCATCCGTGCCAGCCGTTATGCACACATGTGCAAACGCTCGTTTCCAAGTCGCGCCCGCGATTATGCACACGTGTGCATAATCGGGCACGCGGATGCACATGTGTGCAAACGGCACCACTTGCACACATGTACATAAACCGTCTGAGTTATGCACACCTGTGCAAACCGGCACGTTGCACATGTGTGCATACAATGGCCGATGCGGATCTTGTTCTATTCGTAGAAGATCGCGTCCAGCATGGCGGAGCGTCCTAGCCAGATGTCCAGTTCGCGTCCCGCCGCCGGGCGGGGTTGCGACCACCAGCGCGCGTCGCGGATGCGCTCGGCGATCGCCGACCAGTAGAGGTCGAAGTCGATCCGACTTGCGGCGATCGAGAAGTCCCTGGCCAGCGCGGTCCGGTTACGCTTGCTGATGCAGACGAACAGATCCGGACGCTTCATGGCCAGCAGACGGCTTGCGACCCCTGGACGCTGCCGTTCGCCAGCGACCGCCGGGGCAAACACCCCGACGAAGCTATCGTAGTGCTGGCGCGTGACGGGACCCTCGAGCGGAATGCAGTCGAGCGCCGCCGAGATGCCCCCCGGCGACGACTTCACGGCATTGTGGAAGTAGCCGTCGCCCCGCATGCTGCCGAAGTAGCCCTGGTTGTCCGTCCGCCCATTCGGCAGTCCTGCGATCATCGCACGCACGTCGACGTCCATCTCCGCGAAGCTGGTCGCTCGTGCGAACTGTGTGCGGATGTCCCTGAGGAGAGCGATTCGATTGCGCAGGTGGTCGTCTCCGGCGTCGCGGACCCTGGCGACATACTGCTTCCAGCTCATCCGCATGACCTCGGATTCGAGCGGCGAGGTGGAGCGGGCCGAGCCGTAGGTGCCGTCCAGCCTCTCGCGGCTGCTGCGCATGCGCTCGTGCGCCGCACGATAGACGTCGATGTCCTCCTGGCGCACCTTGCGTCCCATGCCGCGGTACGTCCGGATGGCCTCGGCAAGTTCATCCCGCACGGTGACGGCACCGTCGTCGTCCTGGCTGACGTGCATGACCGCCTCGCTGTTCCGCGCCATCGCACCGTGCGTCAGGTTCGCCGATCCCACGAACGCGTCGAAGCGACGACCGGTCCGGAAGAGGAAGATCTTGGGATGGAACACGCCGGACGGCTGCAGGACGAAGCGTACCTTCCCCTCGTCGACGAAGTCGTCGAGCACCTGGGGATCGGTCTGGTAGAAGTGCGTGCCGATTACGCCGCTCTCGATCGCGTCCCGCCGGGCCAGAAGCGAGTTGTAGACTTTCGTTGGCGTCGCCCACGCGACGGCGAAGGACAGGCGATCGTGCCTATCGATGCATCTTGTCAGCTCGCGCGCCAGCTTTGTACGATCGATGATCAGCTTCATCTCGTTCCCCCTCGTAGAAGCGTGCAGAAGCTGGCGCCTGCAATCAAGCGGCCATTAACAAATGATCGTGCGACAGCACCGGGTCACGATCGGCTATTCGCTGGAAGATGGAAGGATGCGCGCGATTACCTTCTTATCCGGACTGGTGAACATCGCACTGATTCACCCGCCTGCAGCTGCACGAACCGATGCAAGTCGTATTTCGTTGCTCCCGCTCGAGAGGATGGAGACGCGGACGCTGGACGAGTGCAGCCGCAGCCGCTCCTGGCTGGGCCGCCTCAACAGCGGATTGTGATGCCGACCGAACGTGCGGTGATCAGTTGCTCGAAGCGTCGATGAATCCACGGAATGATCGCCGCTGACGCGACGCTCGATGTCACTGACAGGGATTCATGGTGTCGCGCATGAAGGCGCGTCCCCGCAGTCCGGACTTCTGGCCCACGACGATCCACCAGGATCCCGCGATGAAGGCGGCAAGGGGGATCATGATCTGGGCTGCAGCCGCGGCGCACGGCTTCAGTTCCTTCAGGCCCGGAAAGACGAGAACGGCGGCGGCGGCTACGAAGACGAGCATCCATCCTGCGAGCAGGACCTCGAGGAAGCGTTCGTTGACTCGACTTACCGAGTAGCTGAGCTCGTCCTCCACCAGGGCGGTGGTGTGCAGTCGGCCTTCGACGGCGGTTTCGAGAAAGTCGACATGCGCTTCCCAGTTGGCTTGCCAGAACTTCGATCCCCTTGCGGTGAGCACGCCGGTCAGCGCGGCGAGCGCCCCGAGCACGGCCACGAGAAGGACGATCGGCGGATAGAACCGCCCCTCCTTAGCACTGAGTGCGAGTGCGGCGAAGGAGACCAGCTGGAAGCCCCAGAAATACGCCGAACGCTTCCAATAGTTCTCGATCTCGAACTTGCGCAGCTCGTGGGCCCGCGCAAGAGCGGCACGATGCTGCGACGACGCCTCCTGGCCGGGTAGATCCAGCTGCTCGAAGTAGCGCTGGGCGACGTTGGGATCGGGAAGGACCATGCCGGAGCGTAGTCGATCCATGGTTCCAATCCTATGGTCTCGCCGCCCCGACGAGCATGAGTCGCTTACAATCTGCGCGAGAGAGGCGACACGGGTCCGATGTTCCTTCGTGGACCTCAGACATCGCCTTTCTGGACTTGCGCTCGCGGCGCCCAGGCCTCGTCCATTCGCCCGCCTTCGATCGCCTCGCGCATACGGCCGCCCCTACCGGTGACGGAGCTTCTGGATCAAGAAATTCTAGCTCCGGCATCAGGCGGAGGATACAAGGCACGATGATCGACTTCCGTCCCATCGTCCCACCAGGCCAGGTCCGCCGGGATGGCATCGTCAAGGTGAAGCTCGCGCACGGCCAGGACTTCAGTCTTCTTCTTCTGGATCGGGTGTACGTCGACGAGGACGGGCGTTGGTTGTTCTTCGAGCCGTCAATGTTCGGTCCTCCGCGTCTGGCGTTCCACGATGCCGACGCGTTGGCCCAGGTCTGGCTGGATACGCCGAGTGGCGACACCTTGCATGTGAGCTTCACCGACGGGGATCTCGCCGGGCGGCTGCCGGACGGATCGCAGCTGTTCGCATGCTCCGTCGTCGGGCTGGCGGACTTCCCCACGAGACACAGCGGCGACGCTCGCCGCGCTGCCGACGGATCCTTCGAACTTCGGCTCTTCCACCACACGAGACCGGAAACCCTGCCGCTGATCGTGTCGAGCGGTCATGTCAGAGGGTCGCCCTGGAACCTGCAGGGCAACAAGCGGCTAGAGAACGTCGGCTACGCCTACCTTACGAATCTGCCGGCCATCACAAGCGACGACGATCTCGCCGCTGTTGCAATGGCGACCGATGAACTGTTTGGGCTTCGGCTGGACGATGCGGCCTCAGCGGATGATGTGGTCATCATCAAGGTCACCCGTAGCGCAACGACGGACCGCTCGGCCACGCTCGCCCTCTGGGTACCTGATCACATGATCGCCTCCGCCCATCTGATCCGTCATGATCAGCGAGACGTCATGGGCGTGTTCTACGAAGCGGTTCTTCCTGCGGTGTTCAGGATCGGCCTGCAGCCGGGTTGCGCCCTGGACTTCCTTTCGGAAACAGCGACTCCTCCATTCACGTATCTCCAGCGCTTCGACTACGTGATCGTAGGAGACGCTCGTACCAGGACAGGCATCGTCGCCCCCTACGACGAGGAGAACACGACATCGATCTGCAAGGTGGAATTCGTGGAGCACGATGACGTCGTCAGCTTTTGGAGGGCGAACGCCGACACTGATCGGTTCAGCGGAAGGGACTTCGACCCGCAGGTGTTTGCAGGTTTGGCTTGACGGAGACAAGGGCGGCTCACTCAACGCGGGCTTCATTCCTGACCAGCTTGAAAAGCTGCACCTCGACAGACTCGAGCAGGTTCAGCAGGTTTCCAGCAGCCGCGCCTGCCTCAGCATCCGCCTGTTCCTCCCGCATTTCGTACGCACCGAACTTGTTGTGCGATGCATACGTCACGCATTTTTTCAGGTCTGTGCGGATCGTCTCGGTAAGCACCGGACCGTGCTTCGTCAGATAGGCCTCAAGATCCTGTTCGATGGACGGGAAGCGGCCAGCTACGATGGTGCAGGCATCATCCCATTCCATGTCGGGACGAGAATAGTCGGGGCGGATTCTGTGGTAGAGCGCGCTGAACTCCGAAGTCGCGTCCAGTTCACGGGCGAACAGGATTTCAGCCTTCTTCAGCTTCAGCTTGTGTCCCTCGGCCTCCTTCGCCAGCTCGTTCTTTACACGCTCCAGTTCTATGTTGAGCGCAGCCCTGTGACCTTCGATCGTACGGTCGGCAACGAATTTGGACAGGAAACCGCAGATCGCAACTAGAACGACGCCGCCACCACCAAGTAGCGTGAGAACGCTGGCCCCGAGGCTCACTACCACCTGTGATGTCTGCATCCATCTCCACCCATTCATGGTCGCGGTCATTGCAACTCAGCGACGTCGTTCCTGACCTCGCCACCTCTCCGGGGCGGTCGCACCATCGATGCGTGACCGCAAGTGTAGCAAGCCGACATAAAACATACTTTTCGCTATACCACTATTCGGGCTAGTCGACGTCATGAACGAGCACAGCATCCCGCTTAGAGGTGACCGCATTCTCGGCGGCGAGGACGAGGATCGTCTCGGGTTCAACGACGTCGCGGCGCGCATTGCGGCGACCCTTGTCGAGCAGGAGCTGGAAAGCAGCATCGTTCTCGGGCTGGAGGGGAAGTGGGGCTCCGGCAAGTCGAGCCTGATGACACTCGTGCTTGAGCGGGTCAGGAACTACGGCGGCGACGAGCCAACGAGCATCGTTCACTTCAGCCCATGGCTCGTCGGAGATCGCGACGCGCTGCTGGCCGTGCTGTTCGCCGAACTGTCGGCGGCGCTCGACGCGATCGCGCTCAACCAGGGCGACGCGACGAGAGATACGTTGGCCAAGAGCAGGCGTGCCGTTGATGCCGTTCGCAACTTCGCGCGGGCGGCCGGTCGTGCGGGCGAGGCCTTCGAGCTGGCCGGGACGGCGACCAGCTTCTCGCCCCTGAACCTCGTCGGCAAGGGCTTGAAGGCACTCGACAAGTTAGCCGGAAAGACGGAGCCAAAGTCGCTCGCCGCCTCCAAGGCCGCGCTCGTGCACGCGCTCAAGGATCTCGACCGGCGCATCATCGTCACCATCGACGATCTGGACCGCCTCGAGCCCCTCGAAGCGGTGGAGGTCCTGCGGCTCGTTCGTTCGGTGGCCGACCTTCCCCACGTCATATACCTGCTGTGCTACGACAGCGATGTCCTCGCGCGGAGCATCGAAGGCGCGGCGAACGTTGCCGATGGTCACGCATTTCTGGAGAAGATCGTCCAGCTCACAATCTCGGTTCCTCAGCCCGAGGCCTTTCAGCTGAGGTTCTGGTTCGCGGACGAGCTGCGCGCGATCGTAGGCAGCATGAGCGACGAGGGGACGGACAGGCTTCGCACCGTCGTGGATCTTGAGGGCGGTCGGAGGCTGACGACGCCGCGGGCGGTCAACCGCGCACTGGACGCGATACGGCTACTCTGGCCGCCTCTTCGCGAGCAGGGTGCCGACTTCGCCGATCTCGTCTGGCTGCAGCTCATCCGCAACGGCAGCCCGCGGCTCTACCGCTGGATCGAGAACTACTGCGCCATCGCCGCCGAGAAGTCGCTCGGAGTGGCGCGGGTGGATGACGAGGAGCGTACAGCCCAGCGCGAGGCACTCATCGAGGCGGTGCCGTCGGACTGGTTCGCCAACGTCTACTACAGACACGCGTTTGCCGAGCACCTTGCCGGCATGGAGGCCTTGTTCGGCAAGGACGAGCCACCGTTCAGCCTGTTCGGGAGCACGTCGGACCTCGAGCATGGGCGCGCTATCGCCGAGCGCCGACTTTCGAGCCCCGACCACTATCGTCTCTACTTCGCTCTCGCCGATCCGTCCCATGCATTGAAACAGGCTGATTTCACGGCCTTCTGGGAAGCCGCTGATGACGGACCAGCCGCTGTCGCCTCTGTCCTGCTCGATCTTCATGGCAGGGTGACGTCGCGCGCGATCGGCCAAGCCGACCTTCTCCTCGAGAGGGTAAGCGGTGGCAGCGCCCCGATCTCGCCGTCTCGAGCCGAGAACATCCTGCTCGGCTTCGCCGACGCGATGGATAACGCGTGGAGGAAGCGTAGCTTCAGCCGCAGCTGGATCACCTCCCTGTGGGATCGTGCGCAGAAGATGATCCCGTCGCTTTTGCGCGCCGCCTCGCCCGAGCGCAGGTCGGGGCTGGTCGACCGGATGTTTGCACAGGGGCAGGCGCTCGACTGGCTGACGGATCTATATCGCCGGGAAACGGCGGCGCGCGGCGGCTCCGGTCAGCGCGCGAAGTCGGAAGACGAGTGGTTCTTTTCAGCGGAGGACTTCGAGCGGCTCTCCTCTGCCATGAACGCCCGGTATCGGGCGCTCGGCATGGACGCTATTCTCCGCCAGATCTCACCGCGGTCCATCCTGTTCGCCTGGAGCCAGGGTGGCGACGGAGCCGCGGCGAAGGCCGCCGTGGTTGCCGCCGCTGCTCCCGACGAAGGATTTCTGCGGATCTTGGACGTCCTTCGATCCGAGGTCGGAACGACGGAAGGGACCTACTCCGTCCTGAAACGCGAGAACGTCGAAGCCTTCCTCGACTACGACGAGGTAGTGGCGCGCATCGATGCGCTGCTGGGCTCGGGCGACCCTGACATCCAATCTCTTGCGACCGCGATCCGGCAAAGCATCAACGATGCTGGCCACTTCTGACGAGTGATGCTGGTATCAGCCGCGTGGCGCTTGATAGACTAGAGTGACGCGGAGCCTTGGGGCAGGATGCTCGACGACAGCGGGGCGAGCCTAGACGCCAGGCCGCGCTTCCGCCGCGTCGACGGGCTCGGAAATTGACGGGCGATCCGCAGGCGCCAGTCGCGTGTCAGCGCGAGGTGAGCATCGGCAGCGGCGTCTCGTCCAGAAGCGACCGGGTGACGCCGCCGAACAGCATTTCGGTAGTTCGCGGGTGGGGGGCTCCAGCAACGTGCCGCGCGGCTTTCTGTCGCTGGCCGAGAACGTGATGATGATCGCCATGGCGGTCTGCACGGTGTTCGCGGCCAACAAGCTACCCGCATGATCAGACGTGTTCGCGGTCAGGCCTGGAACGGGGAGCAGAGCCGATCGGCCAGCGTGTCGTCGGCGCCGGGCACGATGCGGATCAAATTTGCAACGTCCAGAAGACGGAGGTCGGGATGGATGGATCTAAGGCGGCGTACTGCGTCCGGATCGATCGTGAGCAGTTCAGCTAGCGCTTCCATGGCCGACACGTAGGACGGCACCGTCACGTCGATGCCGAGGCCCGAACGGGTCGACATCTCCTGCTGGAACGCCGCTGCCATGCCTTCCTCGAGCACATTGGCACGATCGTGACTTTCGGACGGCCCAAGGAGGTGCACGACTTCGTGAGCGAGCTGGAAGTGAGCGATCCTCGGAGTCATGGAGACGGTGGCGGTCAGCTGAATACCGATGTGGAAGGGGCGATTGCCGGTGTAGAGGGTGCAGGGCACCGGCACGTCCGCGAACTCGACTCCCGTGAAGAACCAGCGGGAGTCGCGCGGCCCATAGCGGCTCTCGGCCTGCTGGATCAGGTAGCTGACGAGGTCCGACCAGGAGGTCGTCCAGTCGCCGCCGTCGTAAGCGCTATGGAAGCCGAGGGCGGGCTGCGGGCTGGCTGGCGTGGCGTGCTGGATCATGGGGGGCATATAGTCCGGCGCGAGCGTGCGCGAAGGGAGCTGGACTGGACGTGTGGGCATATGCACCTCGATCGCAATACCGAGCTGGGGGTACCTGGGATTGAGAAGGGCGATGCGTCGCACGACGAGTTCCATGCCGTCGAGAAGCGGGTGGCGCAGGATCGAGGTCAGCGGGACGTCGCGCATTGCCACGACTGCCACGGGCAGTTCCTCACCGAAGACGTGGAGCACGTCCGCCGGGTGGTGATACCAGCAGCCTCCACCAAGATCGACGACGCAGCGTAGACCCTCCCGCGCCAGGTACGCCTGAATTGCGGTTGCTCCGTCATCCGATCGGATCGCCTGGTCCTGCCAGATCGAACCGCGCACGAGGCGGTTGAGGAAAACGCCGACGTCGGTGCTGGTCGCTTCTAGGGCGGTGACGAGGATGACGGGCAAATCGACGCGATCGCCTCTGAAGCGGGAAGCGCCCGAGCGACCCGGGCCGGGGGTCACCGCCGCGGGGGAAGCGTCGGGGCGGTCGTCGATAGTGCGGCGGGTCATCTTGCGGACGCCGTCAAGAGCGATGCGGAAGCGCGAGCTGCGATCCCGCCTGCTGCTGACCGGGCCCTGGCTTCGGTATGGTTTCACCCACGACGATCAGCGCCAGCAAGTGCTGGGTGAAGGAGTGCGGACCCTCGCTGGCGACGATCTCTCCCCAGCGCGACCAGCGGTCAACCCGATCGTGCATCCACCGGTGAAGCCGATCCCGGCTGGCAGCATCCGGGCAGGCCAGGCTCCAGATGGTACGCGCCATGGGGATCGGGTCCTCGACGTCTCGGTGCAGCATGGCGATCAGGTGCTGTTCGAAGCGGTCCTCGCGTACCATCGCGAAGGGGAAGCGCCTTAGCGCTGCCTCGGCGGCATCGAAGCGATCGCGATCGCACTCGGTTGCAGATCCCTGCTGGCCAAAGAGCTTCAGCGCCTCCTTGCCGATCGGAACGGCGGCGAGTTCAGGCGATCTCGTGGCCACTAGCATCCTGATGACCGAGGCACCCTCGGCACTGACGGTGGCGTCGAACGGCGCGCGCAGACTGCCTGTCAGCTCGACAAGTCCGGTCGACACGAGCCAGTATGTCCAGACCCGATAGAACCTCGCGTCTCCGTTGAAGATCGCAATGGAGTTCTCCACGGGCGGCACGATGCCGCGCGACCTCGATGCAAGCATCGCGAGCAGGAGTTCGAGCCCCTCGTTTACGATGACGGGGTTGTCCAGGCTCATGCCCAGCCGGCCGGCCCAGAGCGCATCGCGCATGTTACGCCACTCGCGCCCGTTCTCGTCGACGATGACCGCTCCGACGTTCGGCCTTCCGGCGATGCGCATCCACCATCCCCAGGCGAGGGCGCCGTCATGCTTGATATCCACCCCGATCATCGCCGATCCTCCTCGTGATCGAGCTTCTTCAGGTCCGAAGCGAGTTCGGTGCAGCGGGTAAACAGCTCGCTGACGTCGCGATACCGTTGGGCGATACCCAACTGCTGGGCCCTGGCTGCATGCTCCTTGTCGTCAGGGACGAGGTCGGTGATGCGGTTGCAGCGGGTTCCGAGCCACCATAGATCGTCGTCGTGTGCCGCATTCGCGGGAACGTGGCAGATCGACCTGTCCTCCGGGCCGTTCTGGTCGCACGGCGCCGAGTGGTCGAGGCCGCCGGGCACGTCGATCAGGCTGGCCGGGATGGCCTTGGCATTCCATCCGTACAGCGGATGCGCTCGCGGCAGCCCGACGTAGTAGGCGAGATGGCCGCCGTTCCGCTCTCGCCTGATGATGCAGGGATAGGCGCTGTCCGGATCGGTCCACGCGATCTTGTCCGCCTCGGCGCGCCACGGCCCCGCCGCTGAGGGCTGGACGTCTGGTACGCGGTAGGCGACGTCGACCGGCCGTCCCCGCAGCACCAGATCCGTCCGTGCGGTCGAGCCCTTCGAGATGGCCCTGCTGGTACGCCTAGCCACGGGCGCCTCCTGCGATCTGCATATCGAGCAGGGTCACCAAGCATCCCAAGGCGGTGATGATGAGGTCGACACTCATGACGAACAGCATCGATGCGAGGACGCATCGCCTCGTCGCGGAGGACGGGACGGCATACGTCTCGCGTAGCGCCTGCGTCGTGATGCAGAGGCCGGCGAAGCCGACGACTGCGGCGCCGATGCCGAAGACGTTGATGGCGCGAAGGTCGTGAACGTGCATCATTCCGCCTCCTCCCAGACCGAGGTGTCGCCATCCGCGCGACGCTCGCCTCCGAGCGAGTGCTCCCAATCGACCCTCGACATGACCGTGGGATTGAGGATGCCGCCCATCTCGCCCAGCCACGTCGCCGCCACGGAGAGGCGGACCTCCGGTCGCGCGGTGATGTATGGTTCGGACAGTCCCTTGAGAGTGCGCAGAAGACCGACGGGATCATAGTCCGCGGCGGCGAGCGCGCTGCAGCTGCCGGCCACTTCCCAGAGAACCCCCATGTTCATACCGTCCAGGCACACGAAGTGGGCGGCAAGCCGGTTGTAGACGCCCGTCTTCTCCTCGGCCTGGGCGGAGAGCATGTCGCCGATCAGGTCGGGCGGTGCGAGTCTGCTGGCGGTGACCACCGAGGCGATGGCCGCCTCGACGATGCCGCGTTCGGCGATGAAGATATTGGCGGGAAGGGTTCGCCACCACGTGAGCGGCGGGGCGCGGTGTTCGGAGTGGGCCGCTAGCTCTGCCTCGAGTTCGAGATTACGCATGATGCATGCTCCGTCTGGGGGCGACGGGATCGCCCAGTGATTTACGGATGAGAGGACTTTGCGTCCGGCATGCAGAACGTAGAAGGAACGAAAGGTTTCCTTATTAGAAGGACTTTCAGGATAGGACTTCTTTTCAGGATGAGTTTTCCGGCTTGTAGACGGTCGTATGGCATGGCCGATCCTGAGCGGTGGCGCCTGATCGGTCGACCAGCTTCCAGCTCCGGCCCGCCTTCGCGACCCGGCCCGCATGTTCCAGCTGCCGAATGACCGGGTAGAGGCTGGTCATGGGAATCTCGCGGCGGTGTCTTTTGGCGATCGAGTCCCTGATGGCGGGCGGGGGCAGTCCGCTGGCGCCCCCATTCTCTAGCGCCTCCACGATCATCGCCTTGATGGTTGGCGTGTCGCGGCTTCCGGTCAGACGGGTGAGATCCGCCATGGGAGCGAAGAACTTCGTTCCGCGATCGAGGATGCGACCGTCCGCTGTAAGACGGCGGATGGCATACTCCACCGCATCGGCGTCCATGCTCCTGGCGTAGCGATGACGCAGGGTGCTGTGGATGTGTGCGACGGAGGCTCCGTTGTCGCCCGTCTCGAGCACGGCGAGCAGCACCATGTCCACAAGCAGCGGCGGCGTTCGGGAAGTAGCCAACGCGCTGATGGTCGTGGGCAAATCAGCGAGTAGGACGTGCCGATCGGCGGCCTCGTGCAGCCGCCTGATCGCGGCGAGCCTGCGGTCGATGAGGCTCTCCGACTGGCCCACTGCGTCTGCGATGGCACGGCCGAGCGCGCTGATCTCCTCGATCAAGGCCTCGATAAGCCTGTCGTCGTCACCCTTCGTCATGTGAAGTTCTCCATTCTGTCTGAAAAGAAGGAAATAGGCGGTTGACTACATAGTCTCTTGGCTTACATCATCGTGCTATGAGCAAACGCGAGTCTGGTTCCGCCCCGTCCCACGTCACGATCGACGTCGCGGCCCTTCTGCGCCGCAAGGCAGCTATCGAGGACGAGCGGACCCCGCTTCTCGAGAAGCTCAGTGGTCTCGACGAGGAAGAGCGCGGGATCGACACCATTCTGAGCTACGCGAGGGACAATCGGTTCACGGTCGGCGCGCCGCTGTCGCCATCAGCCAACAGCGCACTTCGGGGCGGTGGGGGAAGGGCACCGCGCGTCACCCACCGGATCATCTGCCTTCTTGCGCTCGAACGTTTTCCTGAAGGCGCCCCGGTGAGCCACATCGTCAACTGGGGCCTTGCCGTGAACATGGCGGACAAGGCCGTCACTAAGACTTCGATCTCGCCGCTCCTGAAGAAGATGTCCGATCCGGACCGGAAGATGATGGAGGTCGAGCACGACGGGGCGGGACGCCGCTGGATCATCACGGAGAAGGGGCGCGCCACGGCGGAGACCTTCCGTCGCGCATGGACCGAGGCGGGGCGTGCGCCGTTTTGGGACGAGGCCCCTGGAGCTTCGGTTGAAGCGGGATGACCTTCGTTCTCATCGCTGTTGGCTTCCTTCGCGCAGGCGCCACGAGCGGCTGACAAGCTAGTTGCAGGATAGGACTTCTACAAAATGTAGTCCTATCCGGAAACTGTTCCTACTATGTTCGTTAAGGGACTGCTGCCGAACGGCGGCCCTCGCGCAACGTCGATGCGCGAACGGCACCCTCATGCCCGGAGAAGTCACATGACCGTCGATACCCTCGTCACGTCCACCCCGCTTGCCTCAATCGCTTCGGACGGCGTTCTGCCGCGCTGCCTTGCCTACACCCCCGACCACGTACGTCGGGCGGACGGGCGCTATGAGATCCGTGGCCTGGGCAGCCGTACGGTGCTGTCCTGCACCTCGGTTCTGGAACTCGCGCTGTGTCTCCGCATGGAGAGCTGCGTCGGTGTGCGGTCGATCTACAAGCCGGCGCATGCTGGCTCGGGGAATGCGGATGAGCTTACTGACACGTGGCGGCGCGTCGATGGGGCGGGTCTCGCGCCGACGCTATTGGTGCACGCGGACGTGGCCGGGCGAGATATGTACCAGGCCGTCACGATCCTGCGCGGGGTGACTGCCGAGGCTACCGATCGCGAGGCGGTGCGTCAGGCCTATCGGTCCTGCGGCCTGCCTTGGACTCTGCTGACGGAGGAATGGGCGGACTGGACGCTGGCAGCGACGCAGCTCTTCCTGACCGAGTGCAGCGTGGTGCCGCTCGTGCCCGGTCGTCGCATGTACCACGTTCGGGACGCGCTATTGCGCGCAATGGGCGACGCGAACCACGACGAGACGCTGGCCGACGTTCTGATCGAGGCCTCGCTCCGGGCAGGAGTGCAACCGGGCGTCGCCATGCGTGAATATGGTCGTCTCATCTCGAGGGGAAAGATATCCGCCGACCTGTCGGGTGGCCTCATCCGTACCGATCGTCCGCTAGGCAGATCAATGAGCGCCGACGTTGGCGTCGAGGACGCTATCGCCATCGGTAATGCATGGCGCGCGGCATTCGCGCGCGAGCGTGGCTCCGGATCCCCGGCATGATGGCGGGGGACGGAAAGTGTCGAACGAACGGCAGCGCTATCCGCGCAAGGCGGTGATCGAGCGCATGATTGAGGTCGCGCGCGCCTCGGGAATCAAGGTTGACGGCTTCGAGGTCGGGCCGACCGGCAACATCAGGATCATCACGGCGACGCAGGCGCCGACAGGGTCGGCGTACGATCAATGGAAGGCAGGAAGGAAATAGCGAATGGCAGCAGGCATTCACGTCGTGTCGAAGCGGCTCGCCTCGGGCGTGAAGACTCACTACGTCTACGCTTGGCGGGGCGGACCGCTGATCCATCGCACACAGGGCGAGCGGAAGCCTCCGCTCACGTTGTCGCTTCATGACGCCGCGGCCGACGCACGCCGCGCTCGTCCCGAACAGGGCGCCTATTTGCTCCGGCACCTGGCCGACAGCTGGCAGTCCAGCGGTGAATACGCCCGGCTTTCGAAAGGGAGCCAACGTACTTTCCAGACGTGGATCCCCCGCATCAACGAGAAATTCGGGGATGTTCCGCTGTCGGTGTTCGACGACCAGAAAATGAAGCTCGACATCGTCGAATGGAGGGATGGCTGGAGCGAGCAAGCGCGCGCAGCGGACCACGCGGTTCAATCGATCCGACGGATCCTGAGCTTCGGCCAGTCCACCTTCAGGCTGAACATCAACTGCGCCTTCAAAATTCCGCCACTCTATGAGGTTGACCGAAGCGTCATCGTCTGGACGAAGGACGACATCGAGGCGTTCGTCGCGACGAGCAGGACGCCGTTGGTGGAGGCATTGAAGCTGGAGGGTTGCACCGGCCTTCGGCGCACGGATCTAGCAGAAGTGACGTGGGACGCCATCGACGACTTCACCATCACTTGGAAGACGTCGAAGAGCAAACGCAAGAAGACCGTCATCATACCGCTCCTCCCGGAGACGAGGGAGCTGCTGGCCGCCATCAAGGCCCGCCATGCCGATGAGATGGGGGGCCGATTGCCCGGAAAGCGTGTGCCGCTGCCAAGGACCATCCTCTCCATGGCCGACTGGAAGCCGTGGTCGCCTGACGGACTCGGAAAGGCGTTCAGCCGTGCGATGATGGCGGCGGACGTTGACAAGCACCTGCACGACATGCGGGGAAATTTCGTGACGCGTCTGGCCATCGCCGGACTGCCCGCCGATCAGATCGCCGACATCGTCGGATGGTCGCTTGTCGGCGTACAGGAAATGCTGAAGCGATACGTCAACAAGGACAAGTTGGCGCACTCGCAAGCCAATCTCATCGCCAAAATTGGCATCGCATGAAACATGATTGTAAACCGATTTGTAAACTGCCGCTCCATTTTCAGGATGGCACGAGAATATCTGAAATTGCTCTCTCTTGGGTAAAGCGGTAAAAGAGCGGAAATATTGTGCGTATCGAGAGTGATATTTAGCGAACAGCTTTCTGGATGGATCGCGAATGATTTCCGGATGGATGGCAAAGGCTTCGGTCTGCAAATCCAACGGAAACGACGCTTTTCTGCCGAGTCGCGTGTAAACCGCCTTCACGTTCCTCAGGGAAGAGTTTTCTGGATACGGCTATCGGTGTAAACTGAAGGCAGGCGGCGATTGGGTCGTCGGCTGTTAGCCTGCCGTTGGGAATTGCCGTCGCAGCGGGACGAGCAGATCTTCAACCAGCGCAGTACGGTCGAGCCCAAGTACGGACCGGCGCACCATCGATGTGATCGGCTGCCGCTCTCGCATGCCGCCATGCCCGATCTGTATCGAGGTCGTATTCGCCGCATGCTGCGCCAGTGTCCGCCACCCGCGATGCTCGGCGCCCGCAATACGAAGGGCGATCGCAAGATGGGTCAGGCGCTGCGTCCGATCGATCTTCTCGAGGACTCCCGCGGCATAGGCAAGCGCAATGCCGATCCCTTCTTTCACCGTCTCCTCAATCACGACCAAGCCGCTCATGGCGTCGAAGCCACGTGCGCTTCGTGGTCGGTCCAGCGGCATTCGCAACGAAACCGATCCCTGCTCGGTGATACGGATGGAAGCACCCCGTTCCTGCCGTAGTACGAGGTCGGATCCATCCAGGCCGCTGATGACCCCGAGGGAACGGTCGAACAGTCGGCTGTCGCCATACAGCGCCATCTGTTCGAGGTGCTCGACCAACTGCGGCGCCTCCATCTCGGCAGGGCGCAGAATGCGCTGACCCGGTCCGCCGACGACCACCAGCTCCAGCATCGCCGGCAGCGCCTGGTTGCGGTTCTCCGGTGAGAACATGGCGAGGGCGCGAGCCATCATCTCCCGCTCGTCGACCGGACCAGTGGCATTCGCGAGGGTTACGTCGTGCAGTGCGCGGGTCACGCCGTCCTGAAGGTCGTCCGGATGTCGGAAGGTGCCGCGAAACAGTCCGCCTTCCCATGCCTGGACCTCCGCGATGAAGGCGGCCTGCTCCGGGCCGGGGCCGATTCCCTCTTGAAGAAAGGCAAGAACGGGCTTCGTCTCGCGGGCCTCGCGATACTCCTGATGCGTCGCCGAGAGCGCGGAGCCCGGCGGAACGAAGCCGTAGCCCTCGCCGAGCACCAGGATGACCATGTCGGATTCCCGCAGCCCGCGCAGGCAGGCGATCTGAGGCGATGTCGGCTGCGCGCCGAAATCCTCGGCCATGACAGCTTCGTGGCGGAGCGTCGTCACGGCCCGGCGGACGGCGGCTCGCTGCTGTTCGAAGCCCGATATCAAGGAGCTGATGAATATGCGCATAGTCGCAGCGTAGATCGAGCGGCCACGATGTCCATCGGTCCGCTAAGGATATTCCTGCATTGGAGCGGTGGAGCATATGGTGGTCGACGTGACGTTGGAGACGTGGTCGCCGAGCCCGGTTATCCGGAAGGTCGGGAACGGTTACGCGCGAATGCCGGCCTCGAGTTACGCAGACGCCGCGGCGAGGCTCACCGCTCGCCAAGCGGTCTTCTACCGGAATCTCATCCGCATCGCCGAGGCGGTTGGGGGAGGCAATCTACCGGTCGATTTCTTCCTGCCGTCTGGCGAGCACATGTATCTTGACCGAGGGTGTATCCGGATCGCCGAGCTCGGCGGCTTTGTGAAGCCGCTTCACGACGACGATGCCGGAGTAGTGTCGAGCATCGAACTCGGCTGGTCGGTGTAGGCTCTCGCTGACTGAGGTGTCTCGGTCTCCGCCGGTCGTAAGGCGAGCACCGACCTTGCTAGGGGGCCAGGAATCGACGTTCGATCGATGCGACTGGTTCGCCTCCGTCGTCCCGACGTATCCATACGCATCCGTCCACCGGGAGCGCGCTCTCGACCGCGTCGATGTCGAAGGGTGAACCATCGAGCATCACGAGCGGCGTGGCACCGGAGGCGGTCATTGCATGGCTGATCACGGCTGCACCTGCGCCGGCAAGGCTGCGGGCCGCCTGTATGAACACGCTGCCGGGTTCGGCGAAGACGAGGTAGACGCTCAGCTGGTCTCGATCCCGCGAAGTCATGACCGGTTACCTTCGCTGGCCCTGGAGCGCGCGACGATCTCCTCGACGATCGCCGCCCATTCCACGACTGCCGCGGCCACGCCGAGCCGTGACCAGTCGACCGAGGCGAACTTCAGCCGATCTAGACTGCGTTTCAGCGCATCGAGATCCGCTCCTTCGCCATAGCGGCCTCCGACCGTTGCGGGAACATGGCCGCAGAGCTGATCAAGCACGCGCTCCTGAACGTCGGCTCCGCGGCCCTCGTCCTTGAAACGGTGCCGCAGCGAGTGGAACACGAGGCGCTGATCGGTGCTGACCGTCGCGTTGATGTAGCGGTTCAGCCTGCGGCTTGCTTCCTTGGTGAGCTTTCCGAAGGTGCTCGGCCGTAGATCGGGGAAGAGCAGCTCGCTGCCGGCGTCGCGGAGCGCGTCGACGTAGGCAGCGAAGCCGAGCGCCAGGACATGCTCGTGGATCGGGATGATGCGGCGTGAGCCCGTCGTCTTTACGCTCTTGTCAGGGAAATCGGGAGCCGCGCCCGCGTCCATCATGTCGTCGATGTCGATGTACAGGATCGAACCGTCGATCTTGACGTCTGTCACCCGCGCCTGCCCCACCTCTTCGAGGCGAGCTCCGGACGTGAGCCCGAGCAAGAAGAGCCAGTACAATGTGACATCGCTCACGTCCGTGCGCCGAACGAGCAGCTGGTCGGGACGCATGAACAGATCGGACGAGAACAGCTGCGCCAGTTCGCCGGGCATGAAGCTGCGGCGCCCGCGTGCGACCCGGCTGTAGCCCGTGATTCTCACCCCGGTGCCGGCGTTCTGCGATATCCAACGCTGCTGATGGGCGAACCCGAGCAGCGCCTGGATCGAGCCGATGCGCTTCTTCAGCGTCGGTGGGCTGACACGCGGGGTGCCGCTGTGCTCGTGGCGCGACAGCCGCTCGTTGAACGCCAGCGCGCGGTCTGCGCGCGGCATGGTCGCGGGTAGCTTACGAGCCTCGTCCCTGTAGTCCATCAGCATGTCCGAGGTGAGCGTCTCGACAGGTATGTCGCCGACGTAGTCGATCAGGTCCTCGGTCGCTCTCTCGACTTCGACATAGGATTGAGGGCGCGGATCCTTCTCGTCCTTCCACAGCTTCAGCAATTCGCGAAAGCGCAGGTCCGACCGAAGCCGCGGCTTCGTGGCAAGGCGACGCGGTGCTTCCACGTCGGACCGTAGCCGATCGTTGTCTTCGCGGACGCGGGCGTTCCAGACCTGCATGATCAGCAGATCGTTGGCGGGAATCTGCGCGATCGGCGGGTCCTGATCCTTCAGCGGCGAAAGCACGCTGCGGCACGCCGGCAGCCAGTCCGATGGCGGCATCTGCTGCACCACGTCCAACCAGCAGTCGCCGGGCAGCGGATTCCCTCGCAGCGCGGTCAATTTTTCCGGGCTGTCGTTGACGGGAAGCATGGCGAGCGGGTGATCGAGGTTCAGGACACGTCTTGCGGCGTCCTCCAGCCAGAACGTGAGCCCAAGCGTTGGCCAGCGGCCGTAGTGTCCAGGGTTGTGCTGACCACGGATGAACGCGTCGACGACGGCCTCCGCTCGCGCGGACGATATCTCGTCGGACTTACGCTGCTCGGCGATCCGCTGCTCGGCGGCGGCCATCTCCCTCTCGAGTTCGGCGTGCGCCTGGACGAAGAGACGCTTGGCCTCCGCGGGGTCACGCGTCTTCAGCGATCGCCGGACCTGGCGCTTCCCCATCTCAGCGCGAAGATGCGGCGGCAGCTCCTTGTAGAGATAGTAGATACCCGTCTGCGGGTGTTTCCAGGGGGAGATCATCTGCACCATGCGCTCTATACCCGTTCGCTATACCTGCGGACGGTGAAGCTGGCGTAAATCCTGGATTTCCGCGCTTCCGAGCGATGCTGGTGACCCCTACGGGAATCGAACCCGTGTTTTCGCCGTGAGAGGGCGACGTCCTAACCGCTAGACGAAGGGGCCGTGCGCGGTGTGAGGCGCGCTGTTAGGAGGCGGTGAATGCGCCGTCAAGCGACTTTCGCCGCATCGCCCCCGGGGCGGCACGCTTTTCTCGCGCGGCCCCCCCGGGAACGCCCCTCACGCCGCCTTGCGCCGCTCCGCCATCTCGGCGTTGAGCATCTCGGCCAGCAGGAACGCCAGCTCGAGGCTCTGCCCGGCGTTGAGCCGCGGGTCGCAGTGGGTGTGGTAGCGGTCGGCGAGGCTCTGCTCGGTCACGTCGATCGCGCCGCCGGTGCACTCGGTGACGTTCTGCCCCGTCATCTCGGCGTGGATGCCACCCGCGTGCGTGCCCTCGGCGCGGTGGACCGCGAAGAAGCCGCGCACCTCGGCGAGGATGCGGTCGAACGGGCGGGTCTTGTAGCCGGTCGCCGCCTTGACGGTGTTGCCGTGCATCGGGTCGCAGCTCCATACCACCGGATGGCCCTCGCGCGTCACCGCGCGCACCAGCCGCGGCAGATGCGCCTCGATCTTGTCATAGCCGTAGCGCGTGATCAGCGTCATCCGGCCCGGCACGCGCCCGGGATTGAGCGTGTCGAGCATGCGCAGCAGCGCGTCGGGCTCGAGCGACGGCCCGCACTTGACGCCGATCGGGTTGCCGATGCCGCGCAGGAACTCGACGTGCGCCGACCCTTCGAAGCGCGTGCGGTCGCCGATCCAGAGGAAATGCGCCGAGGTGTCGTACCAGTCGCCGGTGAGCGAGTCCTGCCGCGTGAGCGCCTGCTCGAACGGGAGCAGCAGCGCCTCGTGGCTGGTGTAGAAGGTGGTCTGCGACAGCTGCGGCACGGTGTCGGGGCTGATCCCGCACGCCTCCATGAAGTCGAGCGCCTCGCCGATGCGGTCGGCGGTCTCCGCATATTTCTTCGCCCAGGGGCTGCGGCCCATGAAGTCGTGCGTCCAGCGATGCACCTGGTGAAGGTTGGCGTAACCGCCCTGCGCGAAGGCGCGCAGCAGGTTGAGCGTCGCCGCCGACTGCGCGTAAGCGCGGACCATCCGCTCGGGGTCGGGCAAGCGCGACTCAGGGCTGAAAGCGATGTCGTTGACGTTGTCGCCGCGGTAGCTCGGCAGCTCGACGCCGTCGATCACCTCGGTCGCGGTTGAGCGTGGCTTGGCGAACTGGCCCGCCATCCGCCCGACTTTCACCACGGGCAGCTTGGAGGCGAAGGTGAGCACCACCGCCATCTGGAGGATGACGCGGAAGGTGTCGCGGATGTTGTTGGCGTGAAATTCGGCGAAGCTCTCGGCGCAGTCGCCGCCCTGGAGCAGGAAGGCCTTGCCCTCGGCGACCTTGGCGAGATCGGCGGTGAGGTTGCGCGCCTCGCCCGCGAAGACGAGCGGCGGGAAGGTGGCGAGCCGGTGCGTCGCGGCGTCGAGTGCGGCGGCATCGGGATAGTCAGGAAGCTGGCGTGCCTCGGCCTTGGTCCAGCTGTCGGGGGCCCATGACGTGGCCATCGGTAATCTTCCTTCCATTTCGCCGCGCGCCTTGAACGAAACATGCGCGACTCGCAACGTTCATCGGTGTCGATCCGGCCTCATAGGATACCAGGATAGGCACCGCCGTCGATCAACAGGCTCTGCCCGGTGATATAGCCTGCCTTGACGGAACAGAGAAAGGCGCAGGCGGCGCCGAACTCGTCGGGTTCGCCGTACCGATGCGCCGGAATCCGCTCGGCGCCGCGCCGCGCCGCCTCTTCGATGTCGATCCCCTGTCCCCGCGCGGCGGCGGCGTGGACGCTGTCGAGCCGCCGCGTCGCGAATTGGCCGGGAAGGAGGAAGTTGATCGTGACATCGGCGTGCGCCACCTGCCGCGCGACGCCGGCGAGGAAGCCGGTCAGCCCCGCGCGCGCGCCGCTCGACAGGTCGAGCCCGGCGAGCGGCGCCTTCACCGAGGCCGAGGTGATGCAGACGATCCGGCCGAAGCCGCGCTCGACCATGCCGTCGATCACGCGCTGGGTGAGGCGGATCGGCGTGATCATGTTCGCTTCGACCCCGGCGCGCAACGCGTCGCGGTCGATCGCGCGGAAGTCGCGCAGCGGCGGTCCGCCGTTGTTGTTGACGAGGATGTCGGGCGCGCCACCCGCGGCCTCGACCAGCGCGCCCTGGACCTGCTCGTCGGCGACATCGCCGGCGACCGTCTCGACGGCGACGCCATGCGCCGCGCGGATCGAGTCGGCAGTGGTGGCGAGCGCGGCGGCGTCGCGCCCGTTGAGCACCAGCGCGCAGCCCGCGGCGGCGAGTGCCTCGGCGCAGGCGCGGCCGAGGCCCTGGCTCGACGCGCAGACGATGGCGCGACGTCCCTCGATCCCGAGCTGCATGTGCGGTTCCTCCTAGATTAATTGGAAAGGCGGCTTCGTACCTCCTGCTGTTCCCCGGCGAAGACCGGGGCCCAGATGGGAAAGCGGTTGTAGAGGCTACTCTCGTCCTCCACCTGGGCCCGGCCTTCGCCGGGGTACAAGCGGTGGGCGCGTCGTCTAGACCAGAACCTTCCAGTCCCATCCCAGCGGGTCGCCGTCCATCACCTCCACCCCCGCCGCGGCGAGCTCGTCGCGGATCGAGTCCGAGCGGCCGAAGTCCTTCTCCGCCCGCGCCGCGCGGCGCTGCTCGAGCGCGGCGGCGATAGCGGCCTCGTCGATCGTCGCGCTCGCCGGGCGGACGCGCAGTGCCTCACGCGTCAGCGTCGCCAGCCCCAGGCCGAGCAGCGCGTCGACCTCGTCGAGCAGCGCGAGCCGGTCCGCCGCGGAGACCCGCTTGTCGGCGAGCAGCGCGTCCACCACCGGCAGCGCGCGCGGCGTGTTGAGGTCGTCGCTCAGCGCGGCGTCGAGCTGGTCGCGATAAGTCGCGGGCGCGCCCTTGGCGACCCCGGGATCGCGCGCGCGCAGCGCCGCGACGGCGTGGACCAGCCGCTTGAGCCGCACCTGCGCCGCGGCGAGGTTCTCCCAGGAGAAGTCGAGCTCGCTGCGATAATGCGCCTGGAGGCACATCAGCCGATAGGCGAGCGGGTGGAAGCCGCGCTCGACCAGCCGGTCGAGCGTCATGAACTCGCCCGACGACTTGCTCATCTTGCCGCCGCGGTCGACGACGAAATTGTTGTGCATCCAGACCTGCGCGCCGGTGTCGGCGCAGTCGCAATAGGCCTGGTTCTGCGCGATCTCGTTGGGATGGTGGATCTCGCGATGGTCGATCCCGCCGGTGTGGATGTCGAAGGCCGCGCCGAGATAGCGGCGGCTCATCACCGAGCATTCGAGATGCCAGCCCGGCGCCCCGCGTCCCCAGGGCGAATCCCATTCCATCTGGCGCGTCTCCCCTGTCGGGGTTCGGCGCCAGATCGCGAAGTCCTGCGGGTGGCGCTTGCCTGCCACCGCCTCGATCCGCGCGTGCGCGGCGTCGTCCTGCCCGCCGGCGAGCCGACCGTAATCCGGCACCGTGCCGGTGTCGAAATAGAGGCCGTCGTCGAGCAGGTAGCAGTGACGCTTGGCGATGGCCTCGCCCCAGGCGATCATCTCGGCGACATGATCCGTGGCACGCGGCAGATGCGTCGGCGGCACGATGGCGAGCTCGGCGAGGTTGCGCTCGAACGCCTCGGTATAGTGGCGCGCGATCGCCCAGATGTCGCGGCCGGAGGCGCGCGCCGCGGCCTCCATCTTGTCGTCCCCGGCGTCGGCGTCCGAGGTGAGATGGCCGACGTCGGTGATGTTGATGACATGGGTGAGATGCCACCCCTTCCAGCGGATCACGCGCGCGAGCGTGTCGGTGAAGACATAGGCGCGCAGGTTGCCGATATGCGCGTAGTGGTAGACCGTCGGCCCGCACGAGTAGACGCGCACGTTCGACGGATCGAGCGGGCGGAAGGTCTCCGGCTCGCGGGTCAGGCTGTTGTAGAGGATCAGGGGCGCGCCGGTCATGGCGCGCCTCTTAGCTTTCCCGTCTCAGCGCGCCAAGCCGATCACCGCGGTGGCGGCGTAGCCGGCGGTCGGCGTGCCGGTGAAGGTCGGTGTCATCTGCGTGTTCTGCGCGGTGGTATTGTCCCCGAAGACGTTGTCGCTCGACAGCGCGACACGGGCGAAGTTGCTCGCGCTCGACGGGTAGGTGGCGGTGTCCGCGTAGACGGTCGCGCAGGTCGAGGACGGCAGCGCCAGCTGCGAGGTAAGCGTCGCGTAGCGGCCGCCCAGCGCGTTGGCGAGGCTGGAGAACACCTCGAAGTGGATGTGCGGCCAGCGCCCGTCGTAACAGCCCGGGAAGATCGTGGTGAAGGTCACCTGACCGTTGCTGTCGGTGACCTGCACGCCGCGCAGGTAGCTCTCCGCCGCGACGGTGTAGAGCGAGTAGAGACCCTGGCGATCGCAGTGCCACAGATAGATGGCGTAGCCGGCCAGCGGGGCGCAGGACTGGTTGACGTCGACGAGCGTGAGCGTGAGCGTGACCTGCACGCCGGTAGCCACCGTGGTGCTGCTGAGAAAGCTGGCGCGGATGTCGCTGCGCACGATCCCGGTCGCGGTGAGCACGTTCGAGGTCGAACCGCTCGACGAGTTGGTGCCGTCGGCGGGGTAGGGGCCGCCGGTCTCGCTCGCGTCGGCGACGCAGCTGGCGGTCGCGCTGCTGCTGCTGCTCGCGCTGGGCGTCGGCGTCGGCGTGGGCGTCGGGGTGGCGGTAGTCGCGGCGGTCGTGGCGTCCGTCTCGGCATCCCCCGAGCCACCGCAACCCGCCACCAGCGCGAGCGTGCCCGCGCCCGCGAACCATCGGAGCGCGCGGCGACGCTGCACCATCCGCTCCATCACCTGGAGGTCGTGAGCGAGGCCGAGATCGTGGTCGTGGTCGTCGTGGTACATGGAGGGTCCCTTTCGCTGCCGGGGGCCGCCCTCCGCCTCGTCGTCATCCGCGTCTCGCGCCGGGGTCCATTCTGCCGCGCGCACCGCGATCGTGGTGCGCGCGAACGAAGAGCCCCGGATCAGGTCCGGCATGACGGGAAGAAAGCGACGCTCCCGAACGTCGCGCCCCTCCTGCCGGCCTCGCCGCATGCCGTGATGTCGGCGCGCGACCGCGACGTTTCCGATTGTGTCACCGTGCCAGCGGCAGGGTCACCGTCGCGACGGCGCCCGTCGCGTCCTCGCGGTTGGCGAGCAGGGCGGTGCCGCCGTGGCGCGCGGCGATCGAGCGGACGATCGCGAGCCCCAGCCCGGTGCCGCCGGTCGAGCGGTTGCGCGACGGGTCGCCGCGCACGAACGGCTCGAACAGGCGCTCCGCCTGTGCCGGGTCGATGCCAGGACCGCGATCGGCGATGGTGACGGTGACCCGCCCCGCCTCGATCTGCCACCCCATCTCAGCGGAGTCGCCGTAGCGCAACGCGTTGCCGATCAGGTTGGCGAAGAGGCGGCGCAGTCCGCTGGGGTCGCCGCTCACCACCGCGCGCGGTCCGGCGGCGACGGTCACCGCGGCGCCGCCGACCGCCATGTCCTCGGCGAGGCTATCGAGCAGGCTCGACAGCTCGACCAGCGTCTCCTCGCGCCGGCCGACGTCGTGGCGCGCGAAGCGGAGCACCTCGGCGATCATCGCGCGCATCTCGTCGATGTCGGCGACCGCGCGATCGCGCGCGGCCTCGGGCAGTTGCTCGACCCAGAAAGCGAGCCGCGACAGCGGCGTGCCGAGATCGTGCGCGATCGCGGCGAGCATCGCGGTGCGCGACTCGGCGTGGCCGGCGAGCCGCGCGTGCATGGTCGAGACCGCGTGCGCCAGCTCGCGCACCTCGCGCCCGCCCTCGGGCAGAGGTGGCAGCGGCGCGCCGGTGCCGGCGCGGTCGGCCGCGGCGGCCAGCCGGGCGAGCGGGCGCGAGATCGCGCGCGACAGCATCCACGCCGGGATCGACAGCGCCACGATCGCGACCAGCATCGCGATCAGCGTGTTGGCGTGCCAGCGCGTGAACAGCGGGAGCGGCGGGCTGCGCACCACGCGCCACCCCTGCGGCAGGTGCCAGGCGACGGTGAACGAGCCGAACAGCTCGCGCCCGCCGCCGCGCGGACTCAGTTCGGTGAAGGCGAGCACAGTGCGCGGCGCGACGCGGAGGAGCGCGGCGATGCGCGCCTGGGTCAGCGCGTCGGGCTTCTCGCGCCAGCGCGGCATGGGCGGCACGGCGGCGGTAAGCGTCTCGAGCGGCTCGATCCGCCACTCGCGGAAGCGGCCGCCGGGCGGGCGAAAGCGCCGGAACTCGGGCGGCAGCGGCGGCGGCGGCAGGCCGCGCAGCGCCGCGGTGATCGCCTCGAGCGGGCGCGGCGGCACGCGCGGCGGCGGGCCGCTGAAGGTGACGAAGAACAGGATCGCGGTGGCCGCGATCACCGAGGCGATCACGAGCGCGAAGATCGGCTGCGCGATCGAATGGGCTCGCCGGTACGGGCGCGTCATCGCCGGCGCCTCAGCGCCGCTCGACGTCGCTGGTGAACATATACCCTTCGTTGCGCACGGTGCGGATCAGTTCGTCGCCGACGAGCGAGTCGTCGCGCGTCAGCTTGCGCCGTAGGCGGCTGACCTGGACGTCGATCGCGCGGTCGAAATGCTCGGCGTTGAGCCCGCGCGAGAGGTCGAGCAGCTGGTCGCGGGTGAGCACGCGGCGCGGGTGCTCGGCGAAGGCGAGCAGCAGGCGGAATTCGCCGTCGGACAGATTGATGACGACCTGATCGGGGTCGAACAGCTGGCGTCCGACCGGATCGAGCCGCCACCCCGCGAAGCGCAGATAGGGGCGCCCCGAGCTCGGAGCCGCGCTGGCCGCGGCCTGATTGCGGCGCAGCACCGAGCGGATTCGGGCGAGCAGCTCGCGCGGGTTGGCGGGCTTGGCGACGTAATCGTCGGCGCCCATCTCGAGCCCGACGATGCGGTCGACCTCCTCGCTGATCACCGACATGATGATCACCGCCGGGCTGGTCGAACGATCGAGCGAGCGCAGGATCGAGAGGCCGTCCTCGCCCGGCATCATCACGTCGAGCACGATCAGCGCGTAGCTCTCCTGCTCGAGCCGCGCGCGCATCTCGACCCCGTCGGCGGCGACATCGACGACATAGCCGTGGCCCGCGAGGAAGGCGGCGGTGAGCTCGCGGATGCCGGGATCGTCGTCGACGATGAGGATGCGGGTGGCGAGGTCCACGGCGGGATCCGGGGCGAGAGCGAGCGAAGCGTCGGGCATGGCGACCCGACTGGTGACCACGCGTATCGCGCGGATGACGTCGCTGCAACAAAGCGTCTTCGCGCAACGCCTGTGGCGCGCGTGCAACACTTGCGCGCCGAACCGCGTTGCTCTTGGGGAGCGGGCGAGGAGTTTCGTTTGAGCAAGATCGCGGTCGTCCAGACCACCAGCGGGATCGATCCCGCGCGCAACGCCACCGCGCTCGCCGCGGCGATCGAGGAAGCTGGCGCGAACGGCGCCGAGATGGTGTTCACCCCCGAGATGTCGGGCGTGCTCGACCGCGACCGAGCGCGTGCCGCGCAGTCGATCGTGCGCGAGGGCGAGGATCAGGTGCTGGTGGCGGTGCGTGAGGCGGCGACGCGCGCGGGCGTGTGGGTGCAGCTCGGCTCGCTCGCGCTGCGGCGTCACGACGCGCGCTACGCCAACCGCAGTTTCGTCATCGATTCGCAGGGCAACATTCGCGCGCGCTACGACAAGATGCACCTCTTCGACGTCGATCTGCCCAGCGGCGAGAGCTGGCGCGAATCGGCGGCCTATGCCGCGGGAGACCGGCCGGTGCTGGCGGCGACGCCGCTGGGGCGGATGGGCCTGTCGATCTGCTATGACATGCGCTTCCCCGATCTCTACCGCGCGCTGTCGGACAATGGGGCCACGATCCTGACGGTGCCCGCGTCCTTCACGCGGCCGACGGGCGCGGCGCACTGGCACGTGCTGCTGCGCGCGCGCGCGATCGAGGCGGCGTGCTACGTCGTGGCGGCGGCGCAGAGCGGGATCCACGAGGACGGACGCGCCACCTACGGCCACTCGCTGGTGGTGGATCCCTGGGGCGAGGTGCTGCTCGACATGGGCGAGGCGCCCGGCATCGGCTACGCCGAGATCGACCCCGAGACACAGCGCGACGTGCGCGCGCGCGTGCCCGCGTTGCAGCACCGCCGCGTCATTCCCGCGCCGATGGTGATCGGCTGAGCCGCGGTGCTTGCGGGCCCGCACCCATGCTGCTAGAGGCGGCGTGTTCGGCGCGGACCTCGTCCGCTGCCGCTTTAGCCGTTTGATCCGGAGTTTATCGGTTTTATGCAGATCATCGTTCGCGACAACAACGTCGACCAGGCCCTCCGCGCGCTCAAGAAGAAGCTGCAGCGCGAGGGTGTGTATCGCGAGATGAAGCTGCGTCGCCACTACGAGAAGCCGTCGGAGAAGCGCGCGCGTGAGCGTGCCGCCGCGGTCCGTCGCGCCCGCAAGCTGGAGCGCAAGCGCGCCGAGCGCGACGGCGCCCGGTAAGCGGCTATTCTCCCTGCGCTCGCGGGCGCGGGGGTGAGGGCGGCCGCGCGGCGTCCGCCCGGCCGGCGCGAACCGCCTGCCGCACGTGATCGCCGCCGCCGGCGGCGCAACCGGGGTGCCCTGAACCGATGTCCACCGTCACCGCCGTCCCGCTCCAGCCGGTCAAGCGCGCCTACGTGCTATGGCTGGTCGCTGGCCTGCTGATCGCGCTCGTCGCCGGTGTCGCGCTGGCGCGCGCGGGTGACACCGGGATCATCACTACGCCGTCAGGGCTGCGCTACAAGGTGCTCAAGGCCGGTGACGCCAAGGGACCGAGCCCGACCAACGCCGATGTCACGCTGGTGAACTACGAGGGCCGACTGCTCGACGGTACCGTTTTCGACAAGTCGCAGCAGCCGACGCCGCTGCCGGTCTCGGGGGTGGTGCCGGGATTCTCCGAAGGGCTCAAGCTGATGCACAAGGGCGGCAAGTATCGCCTGTGGATCAAGCCCGAGTTGGGCTACGGCGAGCGCTCGACTGGGCCGATCCCACCGAACTCGACATTGGTGTTCGACGTCGAGCTGCAGGATTTCATCCCCGAGGCGACGCTGCGCCAGCTGCAGATGCAGCAGCAGATGATGGGCGGAGCACCGGGGGGTGCTATGCCCGGCGGTGGCATGCCCGGCATGCCGGGTGGAGCGCCCGGGGGCCGCTGAAAGCGGGGCGGTCAGTAGCTGAGATGGGGAGGGTGGCCGGAAGGCCGCCCTTTGTCGTTGGGCTTAGCCGCACGCAGCGCTGCCCGTCCTCTCTCAGCACGCGATGCGGCAGATGGCGTGGTGACGGCAGCCGCGCCGCTGTCGTCCTCCTATACGCCGAACGGCTCGGACTACATAAATAGCGCTCGCGGCCCTGCGTTCTCCCGCGTGCCGCGGGGGCCCGACCGGCAGTATAAGCGAGGGCGAGGCGCCCATCCTGAGGCGCTAGGACAAAAAAATAGCGGCCCGAAGGCCGCTATCTCCTACTCCCGGGGGAGCCCGATCAGCTCAGTTGCTGTCCGAGTTGTCGTCCTCTTTCGCGACGACGACGATGCCCGCGACGACCGCAGCGGCCGCCAGGACCGCGACGATGACACCGCCACCGGCGACGTCGCTCTTCTTCGCGGAAGCCGAGCCGGCGCGCGCCGACTTGGCGACCGACAGGCTCGACGCCGGGTTGGCCGGAGCGGCAACCGCCGGAGCAACCGCCATCGTGGCAGCAGCAGCAGCGAGCATGTACTTGGCAAGACGCATGTCAAACTCCCTTTGCATTCCGCCTGTCACTTACCGAGACGAGCATGAAAAGCAAGAGGGCGGATGCGCGATTGTTGCGATCCTATGGTATATCCGCCACGCGGCGGCTCAGGTCTGCAGCGTCCAACTCTCCCCGCCCTCGAGTCCGAGCGCGCTCAGCTTCCCGCTGGCATAGGCGCCCGTATCGACGCCGATCCGGTTGGCACGGCGATCGATCCCGTCGGTGATGGTGTGGCCGTGGACGATCATCTTGGGATGAGGGCGGCGGTAATCGAGGAAGCTGCCGCGGATCCAGCGCAGGTCCGCGGCGACCTGCTCGTCGAGCGGCACCTCCGGGCGGATGCCGGCGTGAACGAAGGCATAGTCGCCGGAGATGACAAGATCCTCGAAGCCGTCGAGGAAGTCGCGATGCGCCACCGGAACGAGCGCGGGCAGCCGCTCCGCCAGCGCGTCATAGTCTAGCGCGTCATAGTCTTGCCGCGACAGGCCGTAGCTCATCAGCGTCTCGCGGCCGCCGACGCGGCAGAACAGCCGCAGCGCCTCGCGGTCGCCCGCCAGCGCGAGGAGGAATACCTCCTCGTGATTGCCCTTGAGAAAGCGCGTGCTCGGCCGCTCGCGCGCGAGGTCGAGCAGCCGTGCCACGGCACCGGCCGAGTCAGGGCCGCGATCGACCAGATCGCCGAGGAAGATCAGCGATGTCTGAGCGCCGCCTCGGGCCGCGTCGTCGGCGTCGACCAGCGCCAGCAAGCGCTCCAGCTCGTCGCGGCAGCCGTGAACGTCGCCGATCGCGTAGAGCCGCTCCCCGGACGCGACGGAGGGGCTCGCGGCCGGGGCCGGGCGGGAAGGTCGGAGGAATTTGGACAGCATGGTCGCGGACGGCCGGCACGGGAGCGGAACGCGTCGCCATAGGCGCGGCGTCGGCACGAGACAACCGCGCTTGAGCGTCCCATTGGGCCCGGATTTGGTGCAGCGCAACACGAATCGGCTCGCGGCGTCGTTACGGGCGCGCTAACGGTTTGCCGCGAATAGCGGCGGCCGGTACACAGCCGGCGCCATCAGGAGGACCGAATGACCATCAAGCCCGTGCGCAAGGCCATCTTCCCCGTCGCCGGCCTGGGAACGCGCTTCCTCCCCGCGACCAAGGCGATGCCGAAGGAGATGCTGACGGTCGTCGACAAGCCGCTGATCCAATATGCCGTCGAGGAAGCGCTCGAGGCCGGCATCGAGCAGCTGATCTTCGTCACGGGCCGCGGCAAGGGCGCATTGGAGGACCATTTCGACGTCTCGTTCGAGCTCGAGACGACGATGCGCGCGCGCGGCAAGAGCCTGGCGGTAATCGAGACGATCCGCCAGCAGCCGGGCTCGCCGGTCTATGTCCGCCAGCAGGAGCCGCTCGGGCTCGGCCACGCGGTGTGGTGTGCGCGCGAGATCGTCGGTGACGAGCCCTTCGCGGTGCTGCTCCCCGACGAGCTGATGGTTGGCTCGCCCAACTTCCTCAAGCAGATGGTCGACGCCTACCAGCAGGTCGGCGGCAACGTCATCGGCGCGCTCGAGGTCGCCCCCGAGGAGACCAACAAATACGGCATCATCTCGCCGGGCCAGCGCGACGGCGCGCTGACCGAGGTCACCGCGCTGGTAGAGAAGCCCGCCGCCGGCTCCGCCCCGTCCAACCTGATGATCCCCGGCCGCTACATCCTCCAGCCCGAGGTCATGCAGATCCTCGACGCCAAGGAGACGGGTGCGGGCGGCGAGATCCAGCTGACCGACGCGATGGCCAAGCTGATCGGCCGCCAGCCGTTCCACGGCTTCACCTTCAACGGCGAGCGTTTCGACTGCGGCGACAAGACCGGCTTCATCATGGCGAACCTCGCACTGGCGCTCGCCCGCGACGACATCGGCCCGGCGGTTCGCGCCTTCGCGCAGCAGCGGCTGGGGTAAGATCTCGACGAGGGGTGAGGAGGCCGGGACAGCGGGCGGCGACGTTCGTTGCACCACCTCCTAGGTCGCAGCGGTCGCTCGCTCAGCCGCCGCCTGTTCCGCAGGCGGTGCATCCCGGATCCTTGGGCAGCGACAAGGTGCGGAAGCGCAGGGCGAGCAGGTCGATCAGTACCAGCTTGCCCGCGCTGTCCTCGCCGAACGGTGCCAGTTGGCGGATCACCTCGAGCGCGGCGAGGCTGCCCACGACCCCGGTGACCGGCCCCAGCACGCCTTCCTCAGCGCAGGTGAGCCCGTCGCGCTGCGGCGACTCGCCGACGAAGCAGCGATAGCAGGGCCGGTCGGGCTCCCAGCCGCGGAAGACGCCGATCTGTCCCTCGAACCGCCCCACGGCGGCGGAGATCAAGGGTACGCGCGATGCGAGCGCCGCGTCGGCGACGGCGAGCCGCGTGTCGAAATTGTCGCTGCCGTCGATCACCGCGTCGGCGCCGTCGAGCAGCGACGCGGCGTTGGCGGCATGGATGCGCGTCACCAACGGCCGCACCGTCACGTGCGGGTTGAGCCGTCCCACCGCCGCCGCCGCTGCCTCCGCTTTGGCCTGACCCAGGTCGGCGGTGGTGTAGAGCGTCTGTCGCTGGAGGTTGCTCGTGTCGACTCGGTCGTCGTCGACCACGTCGAGTCGACCCACGCCCGCGGCGCCGAGATAATGGAGCACGGGCGAGCCGATCCCGCCGGCACCGATCACCAGCACGCGCGCCCGCCGCAGCCTTAGCTGCCCGGCGCCCCCAACCTCGGGCAAGACGATATGCCGCGCGTAGCGCGCGAGCTCGTCGGGGCTGAGCATCAGGGCCACTCGAAGGTGATCGAGCTGCGATACCAGCCCGCCGCGGGAATGTCGGCGACGTTGCCGCGCATCGCGCGCAGCGTCAGGCCGGAGGCATATTGCTCCACCGTCGGACAGTCGATCGCGCGTGGCACGATCCGCCGGACCTGGCCCTCGGCACCCAGGAAGACGACGAAGTCGACCGTGACCCGCTTCGTCTCCGACGTGGGGCAGCGCCCGGCGCGCACCTCGTCGCGGACGAAGGCGGTGACCTGCTCGCCCGGCTCCCAGCGACGCAGCAGCGGCACCTGCTGGAGCGTGCTCCAGTCGATCGGCGGTGCCAGCGGGGACGCCTGCAGCAGCAGCGCGAGCGCGACGATCACCGTGCGATTTCCGCGCGTACCGAATGCGTCACGCGCTGCGACCCGACGGCGGATACGTCGCGCTGGTACCTCTCGCGATCCACCATCGAGACGTCCGTCCGGGCTCCTTTCACTCGCTCGCGGGCGACCGCGCGGCGGCACTACCGTAGCCGGTCGAGCCGAAGCCGCCAAGGCCACGGGCCGTTTCGGAGGAAAAGGCCTCGACCACGCGCAGTTCGGGCCGGAGGATCGGCACGAAGACGAGCTGCGCCACGCGGTCGCCGGGCTCGATCACTAGCGGCGCGGAGCCGGGCGGGGTGCGCAGCCACGCGCTGATGTAGATCTGATCTGTGTAGTCCGCGTCGATCAGCCCGACCGATTGGCCGAGGATCAGGCCTTTCTTGTGGCCCAGGCCGGATCGCGCGAGCAGCACCGCGGCCATGTAGGGATCGTTCATCAGCAGCGCGATGCCCGAGGGGATCAGCACCGCGGGCGCCTGCGGCTGGAGGGTCAGCGGCGCGTCGATGCAGGCGTGCAGGTCGATCCCGGCCGCCATCTCGGTCTGGTACTGGGGCAGCCCCCAGTCATGCAGCCGCTCGTCGATCACGCGCAGCTCCACCGCGCGCGCCGTGTCATGTTCCGCCATCGCCCCGAAGCTCCTCGATCTGTCGCGACGGGGCCTTAGCGCGTCGGCCGCGGTGCTGCCACCGCGGCCGCGACGGTGAGCAGGGCCGCGCCGTGACGCGCGGCCCCGTGCCAGGTCAGAAGCGGACGTGCCCGCCGACGATGAAGCGGCGCCCATAGTCGAACACGTCGAGCAGCTGGTTGCTGAAGCGTCCGTGCGTGCTCTGCTGGTTGTTGTTCACATTCTCCGCCGCGGCGAAGATGCTGAAGTTCTTGTTGATGTCATAGCTCGTCGAGAGATCGAGCTGGAGACTCGAGTTGACGAAGGTCGGCTCGGCGCCGAACTGGCTGGTGTTCTGGTTCTGACCGAATTGCAGCAGATACTCGTCGCGCCAGTTGAGCGCGGCGCGGAACTGGAAGCCGTTCTTGTCATAGAAGCCAACGAAGTTCGCCGAGTTCGCCAGGCCGGTCACCGCGAAGCCGGTCTGCGAGATGTCGGACGAGTCATACGGCTTGTTGGTGTCGACCAACGTGGCGTTGGCCTGGAAGCCGAAGCCGGTGTCGCCGAACACCTGCTGCCACGCCAGCTCGACGCCGCGCACGGTCGCGTCCGGGCCGTTGACCTGCTGCGACACCGCGAAGTTGGCGGCGTTGCCCGTGGTCGGGTCGACTACGCCGTTGATCGCCTGGCGCGTCACGCCCTGCACGATGAAGTTGCTGACGTTCTTCAGGAAGAAGTCGACCGACAGGTACGAGTTGCGCTTGTAATACCATTCCGCGGCGACGTCGAAATTGTCCGCGAGATAGGGTTGCAGCGAGGGGTTGCCGCCGCTGGCGGTGAGCGCGCCGACGCGCTGGCCGATGCCGACCGCGAGCACCGGGTTGAGCGTGGCGAGCCCCGGGCGAGTCAGCGTGCGCGAGGCGTCGAAGCGCAGCTGGAGCTCGGGCGTGACCTCGAGCCGCATGTCGACGGTGGGGAGCAGATACGAATAGTTGCTCTTCGCGCTGATTGGCGTCACCTCGCCGAACGCCACGCTCAGCAGCGTCGGATCCGCGGCGCTGGTCGAGATCGAGACGGGGAGGCGACCCTGGCCGGTCGAGGTCAGGTGCGTGTTCTCGTTGCGCACGCCCGCCGCGAAGTGGAACGGCATGCCCGCGATATCGGCGGTATAGGCGACGTTGAGGTAGAGCGACCAGGTCTTCTCGTTGATGTTCTGGAGGCTGTTGGGATCGACCAGCTGGTCGAAGCTGCCGGTGAAGCCGCTCAGTCCGGTGGTGCTAGCCGCGGCATAGTTGAAGCCGGGGATGTTCTGCGTCTGCGGGTTGCCGAGCCCGCTGAGGAACTGCTGGTAGGCGACAGGGCTGAACACGATCAGCGACGGCGGCAGCGAGCCCTTGAAGCCCGGGATGAAGTTGCGCCCGAGCGAGACGCTGCCCTGGTAGAGCGATGCCGGCAGCGGCGCGACTCCGCTGCCCTGCCCGGAGGGCGTGCCGTAGCCCGAATAGGCCTGCCAGAAGTTGTTGGTGAAGGTGCTCTTGTTCGACAGGCGGAACTGATCGTCGACATATTGGCCGCCGGCGCGGATGGTCAGGTCGTCCTGCTTCCACGTCGCGGTGAAGCGCGCCTGCTTGAGCTCGTCGGTGTTCTGCTGGGTCTGGTTGACCGTGACGTGCGAGCCGATCAGCGTGGGATCGGCGAAGGCCGCGGCGTTCCCGTTCGGCCCCACGACCGTGAGCGACGGGAAGCTGTTGGTGCTCTTGCCGCTGATCTGCAGCCCGGTGTTGTTGGCGAGATTGCCGCCGTAGCCGATGTCGCCGTTCTGGCTGCCGATCGTGTCGTCGTCGGGGTTGAGCCAGCTCTTCGCGTAGGAGAGGTCACCCTCCAGCGTGAAGTTCTCGCTGACGTCCCATTTGACGTTGCCGCCGATCTGGTTGGTGCGCAGGATCTGCGTGTTGAGCGCAGCGGTGAAGTCGGTCGGCGAGCCCGCCTGGGTGAAGTCGACCGCGGTGCCGTTGTCGTCGAGTTCGACGTTGCGCAGCGCGCCCTGGTTGAACCAGACGCCCAGTGCCGACGAGCGGGTGACGATCTCCTGGCGCGAGAAATTGTCGTCGAGCGTGACCATCACGTCCTCGGACGGATGCCATTGCAGCGCCAGGCGCGCGTCGACGCGCTCGTCTTTGGTGCTCTGCTGGTCGATGACATATTGCTGCGGGAACCAGCCCACCACTGTCTGGCGCTGCGCCGCGGCCGCGCCGGCGGTGCTGGTCGGGTTACAGCTCGCCGCGGTGCTGCCCTGGAGCTGGCACGGCGCGTAGAAGCCGCCGGCCCAGCCCGACACCGAGACGCGGTTGGTCTTGGTGTCGCGCCGCGTGTAGATCACGTCGGCCAGCACGCCGAGCGTGTCGCCGGCGAAGGTGTTGCTGACGAGCACGCCCGCGGTCGGGACGATCTTGCCCGAACGGTCCTGGATCGATCCCGCGGCGCTCGCCGCGACGCGCAGTCCGGGGTGATCGAAGGGCTTGGGGAACTGGATGTCGACGGTGGCGCCGATCGAGCTCGACGCCAGCGTGACGTCGGGCGTCTTGAGCACGCTCAGCTGGCCGATGAAGTCCGAGCCGACGGTCGAGAAGTCGATCTGCCGGCTGCCGGTTCCGGTCGAGATGCGGCGGCCGTCGTACAGCGTGGTGTTGAAGTCGCCGCCGAAGCCGCGGACGGTGATGCCGGTCGCTTCGCCGCGGGTACCCGAGCGCTGGATCGAGACGCCGGGCAGGCGCTGCAGCGACGCCGCGACGTTGGTGTCGGGGAACTTGCCGATGTCCTCGGCCGAGATCGCGTCGACCACGCCGGTGGCGGTGCGCTTGATGTCGAGGTTGCGCTGGAGCGAGCCGCGCAGGCCGGTGACGATGATGTCCTGCGTCGTGTCGCCGTTCAGCCCGGCCTGGTCGCCCGCGGTGTTGGCGCCGTTGGTGTCGGGGGCGGTCGCCTCGTCCTGCGGACGGCCGGCCTCATTGGCACTGGTCGTATTGGCCGTGGAGGGGACCGCCGGCTGCACGCCCGCCGAGGGCTGCGCCTGGCTGTTCTGCATGCTGCTGGGATCGGCCTGCTGCGCCATCGCGGGGGCCGGCGCGATCAGCGCGGCAGTGAGCGCGGCGCCGCTGCACGCGGCGATCAGGCTGCGACGGGTGGTGTTGCGTCCGCCGCGACCGACGGGACGTACGCTCTCAGGCTCTATCATGGCCCTCTCCTCCTCTGCACCGGTGACTCCGGCATGTTCGATCATCGCGCGTGCCCGACTCGGACGGCCCGGCTTTCACGGCGATGTAGCGCTAACATACCTGGCCGGTTCGATCTGGCAAGTCATCATATAGTATCGGTTTAGCGCTAACGACTTGACGCATGCCCGCGATCCGCTGATCCTTCGCGTGAGCCGAGGCGGGCGCCCGGTGAGAGGGAGAGGACATGGCGGTCTGGGAGCTGTTGGCCGGCGAGCGACACGCCGCGCTCGCGATGCGCCGCGCCAGCGCCGCGGGGCGACACTTCGTCCAGGTCGTGCCGAGCGAGTTCGCCATCGTGGCGACGCGCTGCCCGATCGTGCTGACCAAACATCCAGAGACCGGCCGCTTCTACGCCGGCGCGCTGCTCGGCCTCGTGCCCGGCGAGAACCTTATCGCCGACGCGAACGGCGCGATGGACGGCCTCATGCCGCTCGATCTCGAGCGCGAGGGGTTCTTCGTGGTCGAGCAGGATATCGCCGTCGACCTCGATCACGCCCGCTTCGCCGCGGACGAGGAGGGGGTCGCGCTGTTCGACCCGGCGGGTGCACCCTCGTCGCATCTCCGCCGGGTCCAGCGCGCGCTCGGGCTGCTCCACGCCGGGCTGGCCGAGAGCGAGGCGCTGATGGCGGCGCTGCTCGGCGCGCGGCTGATCGAGCCGATCGACGTCTCGCTCTCGTTCGACGACGGCGAGCGGCTGCGGCTCGACGGCCTGTACACCGTCAGCCGCGACGCGCTGGCCGAGCTCGACGACGCGGCGGTGCTGAGATTGTACCGCGCCGGCCACCTCCATCACGCGCACACCTTGGTGGACTCGCTCGCGCAGGTCGCCGTGCTGGCGCATCGGCGCAACGAGCGGCTGGCCGGCGCGTGAGCGCTACCGTGGCGGAATATACGCACGCCGAGGTCAGCGCACCCGACCGATTCGACGCGCTTGTCGCGGCGTGCGAGCCATTCGCGGTACGCGGCCTGTGCGTCGACTGGCCGGTCACGCGCGCGGCGCGCCGATCGCCCGCGGCGCTGCTCGACTATGTCGCCGCACTCGACGCCGGCAAGTCGGCCGAGGCCTTCGTCGGCGCGCCCGCGATCGGTGGTCGTTACTATTACGAGGAGGCGCTCGACGGCTTCAACTTCGCGCGCGAGACGATCGGGGTGGGCGCGGCGCTGCGGCGCATGATCGAGACCGCGGGAGTCGACGGCGCGGCGACGCTCTACCTCGGCTCGCTCCCCACCGCCGCCTATCTGCCGCGCTTCGCGGAGGATAATGCGATGCCGCTGCTCCCCGTCGCGGCGCGCCCCCGCATCTGGCTCGGCCACGCCTCGACCGTAGCGTGTCACCACGACAATTTCGACAATCTCGCCTGTGTCGTCGACGGGCGGCGGCGTTTCACGCTCTTCCCGCCCGAGGCGATCGGCGACCTCTACGTCGGCCCGATCGACCATAATATGGCGGGACAGCCGGTCGGGCTCGCGGTCGGCGCGCCCGCGGACGACGCGCGCTACCCGCGCTTCGCCACCGCGCGCGCGCGCGCGATCACGGTCGAGCTCGAACCCGGCGACGCGCTCTATCTCCCCAAACTGTGGTGGCACCAGGTCGAGGCGCTCAGCCCGGTCAACGTGCTGGTGAACTATTGGTGGGATGCTGCCGCCACGGGTCCGGACGCGCCTTACACCGCGATGCTGCTCGCGGTCGCGGCGATCGCGGAGCGGCCCGAGCGCGAGCGCGCGGCGTGGCGCGCCTTCTTCGACCATTATGTGTTCCGGCCGGACGGCCACCCGCTCGCGCATCTGCCCGAGGAACGGCACGGGCTGCTCGCGCGCGGGCAAAGCGGTCGGATCCGCGCCACGGTGATGCGGCTGTTACGCGGCTGAGCGGGGGAGGGCGAGGATGACGCAGCGGGACGGGGTGACGCGACGCGACGCGATCGGCGCGGCGGCGGGGACGGCGGCGCTCGCGGCGCTGCCCGCGCGCGGCGAGGAGAGAGCGGCCGATCGTCAGCGCCTCTGGTACCGCCAGCCCGCGAGCGTGTGGACCGAGGCGCTGCCGGTCGGTAACGGCCGGCTCGGCGCGATGGTGTTCGGCGGCACCGCGCGTGAGCGGCTCCAGCTCAACGAGAGCAGCCTGTGGGGCGGGGGCCCCTATGATCCGGTCAACCCTGCGGCGCGTGCGGCGCTGCCCGAGGTGCGGCGGCTGATCGCCGCCGGGCGCTACGCCGAGGCGCAGGCGCTCGCCAACGCCGAGGTGATGGCCAAGCCGCTCAGTCAGATGTCGTACCAGCCGATCGGCGACCTGATCCTGAAACTCCCCGGCCTGGGCGCGGTGAGCGACTATCACCGCGAGCTCGACCTCGACGCGGCGCTGGCGACCACCAGCTTCACCGCGGGTGGCGTGCGCTATCGGCGGCGCGTGCTGGCGTCGCCGCTCGACCAGGTCATCGCGGTCGAGCTCAGCGCCGACCGCGCCGGCGCGATCGACCTCGACGTCATGTTCGACACGCCGCAGCGCGGTGCGGTGACGGTCGCTGGCGACACGCTCGCGCTCGATGGGCGCGCGCCCGACGAGCACGGCGTGGCGGGCGCGACGAGGTTCGCAGGGCGCGTGCGGGTGCTGCCGCGCGGCGGCATTCTGGAAGTGGGCGAGGGGCGGCTGACGCTGCGCGGCGCCGACGCGGTGACGATCCTGGTCGCGCTGGCGACGAGCTACCGCCGCTTCGACGACGTCGGCGGCGACGCCGGCGCCTTCGCGATGGCGGAGCTCGCGCGCGCGGCCACCAAGCCCTTCGCGCTCCTCGCCGCCGACACCGCGCGCGAGCATCGCCGGCTGTTCCGCCGAGTCACGCTCGATCTCGGCCGCACCGCCGCGGCCGAGCGGCCGACCGACGAGCGCGTGCGTGCCAGCCAGCGGGGCGACGATCCCGCCCTGGCGCAGCTCTACTTCGACTATGGCCGCTACCTGCTGATCTGCTCGTCGCGCCCCGGCGGCCAGCCCGCCAACCTGCAAGGCCTGTGGAACGAGAGCGTCAAGCCGCCGTGGGGCTCGAAGTACACGATCAACATCAACACCGAGATGAATTATTGGCCGGCCGAGGTGACCGCGCTCGCCGAGTGCACCACGCCGCTAGTGCAGATGGTGCGCGACCTGGCGGTGACGGGCGAGCGCACCGCGCGCGCGATGTACGGAGCGCGCGGCTGGGTGGCACACCACAATACCGACGGCTGGCGCGCCACGGCGCCGATCGACGGCGCGCAATATGGCCTGTGGCCGACCGGCGGCGCGTGGCTCTGCACGCACCTGTGGGACCGCTACGATTATGGCCGCGACCTCGACTATCTGCGCTCGGTCTACCCGCTGATGCGCGGCGCCGCGCTGTTCTTCCTCGACACGCTCCAGGTCGACGCGGCGAGCGGGCGTTTGATGACGAGTCCCTCGCTCTCGCCCGAGAACGTCCACCCGCGTGGCGCCGCGATCTGCGCCGGGCCGGCGATGGACCAGCAGATCCTGCGCGACCTGTTCGACCAGACCGCGCGCGCCGCGGCGCTGCTCGGCAGCGACGCCGTCCTCGCGAGCGAGATCACCGCGGCGCGCGCGCGGCTCGCGCCAGACAAGATCGGCGCGCAGGGGCAGCTGCAGGAATGGCAGGAGGACTGGGACGCGGCCGCCCCCGAGCCAAACCACCGCCACGTCTCGCATCTGTATGCCCTGTTCCCCAGCACGCAGATCGACGTCGAGCGCAGCCCCGCGCTGGCCGCGGCGGCGCGGCGCTCGCTCGAGCTGCGCGGCGACGAGTCGACCGGATGGGCGACCGCGTGGCGCGCCAACCTATGGGCGCGTCTGCGCGACGGCGAGCATGCGCACCGCATCCTGGCCTATCTGCTCGGCCCCGAGCGTACTTATCCCAACCTGTTCGACTCCCACCCGCCGTTCCAGATCGACGGCAATTTCGGCGGCGCGCGCGCGATCGCCGAGATGCTGCTGCAGAGCCACGGCGACGAGATCCTGCTGCTCCCCGCGCTGCCGCGCGCCTGGCCGAGCGGCGCGGTCAGCGGGCTGCGCGCGCGCGGCGCGCGGCGGGTGGAGCTGACGTGGCGGGCGGGCGCGGTCGAGCGTGTCGCAGTCAGCGCCGACGTCGCGGGGACCGTGACCGTGCGCGCCGGCACGCGGCGCGTCAACGCGCGGCTGGGCGCGGGCGAGGTGCTGCGGCTGCGCGGACCGGATCTGCGGCGGGGATAGGTGGAGGGGTGAGGGTTGGGGCGCCTCCTCGAGCGGAGCGCCTGTGGCGACGCCCCACCCCAATCCCCCCAAGAAGGGAGGGGCTCACTCCGCTCTCACGCGGCCTGTCATCACCGCGCAGGCCGCACGTGCGTGAGCGATAGCGCAGGGCGCGTCACCGGCACCCGCTCCACATCACGGCGCCTCGACGAACGGCCCGATCACGGTACCGACGAAGCCGCCGGCGCGCTGCGTACTGAGGAAGGTGGAGTCGAGCCGGTCGGTGAGCGTCCGCTTCTGCCTGCCCACCGTATAGTCGAACGCCATCGTCCCGCCGTCCGCGCGGATCGTCAGCGTCACCGTACCGGTGACGTCGACCGGCGCCGAGGCGACCAGCGTGTCGCTGTCCGCCAGGTCACGCTGGTACAGCGCCACCACCGTCCTGCCATCGACGCGGGCGACCGCGAATTCGAGCAGCGAGCGGTCGTTCTGCACCGCCGCCAGCCCCGCGCGCGCGCCGTCGCGATGGGGATCGAAGCGAAGCACGGTCGATATCGTGGCGACATGGTGCTGCTGGCGCCGCCCGAGGAAGGCGGGCGTGCCGCTCAGGTCCCCGAAGCGCGCGGCGGGACGCAGCTCGAGCGCGCCCCCGGCGAGCCGGTAGAAGGGCTGACGCGGCGTGCGGATGCCGATCCACTGCATGGCGAGCTTGCCGCCGTCGAACTCGTCGACATAGCCGAAATCGTCCCCCGTCGGCAGCGTCGCGGCGGGCCCGGCGGGGAGCCGGGGCCGCGGCGCGGTGAAGGGGATCGCGCGGCCGCGCTCTAGGATGTGCGGCCAGCCGTCGCGCCACGTCACCGGCAGCAGGAAGGTCTCGCGCCCGATATTATAATGACCGTCGGCATAGGGCCGCGTCGCCAGGAAGGTGGCCCACCAGTCGCCGTTCTGCGTCTGGACCAGCTTGGCGTGCCCCGCCGAGGTGACCGGATGCGCGCGGCCCGCGGCCAGGTCGCGCTGCGTCAGGATCGGGTTGCCCGAATAGGGGGTGAACGGCCCGCGCAGCGCGCTCGCTCGGAACACCACCTGCGAGTGGTTGTCGCCGGTGCCCCCCTCCGCCGCGGTGAGATAGTAGAAGCCGTCTCTCTTGAGCAGGTGCGGCCCCTCGATCCACACCGGCTTGGTGGCGAGATCGACACCGCCGTTGACGAGCTGCGTGCTCTCCCCGACCATCTTGCCCGCGCGCCAGTCATATTCCTGCACCCACAGCGCGCGGTGGCCGTCGTAGCGCGGCGGCTCGTTCGGCGCGCGGTTGTTGATGATATAAGCGCGGTCGCCCTCCCAGAAGATCGACGGGTCGATCCCCTCGAAGGGCAGCCAGATCGGCTGGGACCAGGGGCCGCTCGGATCACGTGCGGTGATGACGAAATTGCCGCCGCAGGAGACGCAGGTGTTGGCGATGTAGAAGACGCCGGCGTGGTAGGAGATGTCCGGCGCGAACACGGCCTCGGAGACGCGCCGGCCGGTGAGATCGAGCTGATCGGGTCGGTCGATCGCGTTGCCGATCTGGGTCCAGTCGACCAGGTTCTTCGAGTGGAACACGGGCAAGCCGGGAAAGTGCGCGAACGACGAGTTGACGAGGTAGTAATCGTCGCCGACGCGCGTGACCGACGGGTCGGGATAATAGCCGCTGAGGATCGGGTTGCGGTACTGGCCGCTCGACAGCGGCGCCTGCTCCTGCGTGCGACCCTCGTACGTGAAGCGCTCGAAGCGCGCGACCTGTGCGGCGGCGGTGGCGCTGATGACCGTCAGCAGCGCGGCCGCACCTGTTCCTATCTGCCCCGTGACCCGCCGCATCTCGCCCCCCTGTCTTGTATCAGCCGCATCGTACGGGTTACCGCTACCATGACAAGGCACGGCCTTGCTGAGGCGGCGTCCTGAGCTCGGCCCGACATCCACCGTGCGCTCGTTGTCGAGGCCGTTGCACCAGCGAGCGGTGGATCCTGATCGAGTTCAGATTCCTGCGCCTTGCACCGCCTCACGAATGCTGTAGAACATATCAGATAGGATTCGCCGAGCCGGGTAGAGCATCGCGAACCGGGAGAGGAGAGGGCGATGAGACTAGCTCGGGCCACCATCATCGCGTGCCTCGTCGCCGCCGCGCCGGCGCTCGCGCAGACGACGCCGGCCTCAACGACGGCCGCGGTGAGCGAAGACTTCAAACCCTCGTCGCTTAACCAGCCCGGCCAGACCTATCCGCAGGTCAACTCACAGGGCTATGTCCGCTTCCGCGTCACCGCGCCTGACGCCACGGCGGTGCGGGTCAGCCTCGGCCTCGGCGGGCGCGGCGGCACCGTGCTGACCAAGGCGGCGGACGGCAGCTGGACGGGCACGTCGGAGGGGCCGCTCGACGAGGGCTTCCATTACTACCACCTCACCGTGGACGGCGGGACCTTCAACGATCCCGGCACGCTCAACTTCTACGGCTCGACACGGTGGGAGAGCGGGATCGAGATCCCCGCGCGCGATGCCGACTTCTACGCGGTGAAGGACGTGCCGCACGGCCGCGTCGAGCAGATCCTGTTCGCCTCGCCGAGCACGCGCACGCACCGCCGCGCCTTCGTCTACACGCCGCCGGGCTATGACGCCGCGGGCGGCACACGCTACCCGGTCCTGTACCTGCAGCACGGCTGGGGCGAGGATGAGACCGCCTGGTCCAACCAGGGCCATGCCAACCTCATCATGGACAATCTGATCGCCGCCGGGAAGGCGACGCCCTTCATCATCGTCATGACCTATGGCATGACCAACGACGTCCGGCCCGGCAGCCCGGGGGGTCTCGCCAGCTTCGACATCACGCCGTTCCGCACGGTGCTGATCGACGAGCTGATCCCCAACGTCGACCGGCACTATCGCACGCGCGCGGACGCCCCGCACCGCGCGATGGCGGGGCTGTCGATGGGCGGCTTCGAGACCAAGCTGATCGCGCCCAAGAATCTCGACACGTTCGGCGCGATCGGGCTGCTGAGCGGCGGTACCATCGCGCCCGAGGACGTCGCGGTGGCACCGGGCTACAAGGACAAGGTGCGCCTCACCTTCGTCAGCTACGGCAGCCGCGAGCTCGAGGACGGGCGCACCCGCGGCGGACCGGGGCGGCCGAGCACCGATCCGCGCGCCAACGCCGAGGCGCTGAAGCGGGCGGGGCTCAACAGCGTCTTCTACGTGTCGCCCGACACCGGACACGAATTCCTGACGTGGCGCCGCAGCCTGTACCAGATGGCGCCGCTGCTGTTCCGCGACCGGTAGCCGCGGGCTAGGCCTCGATGCTGGTACAACATCGATAATCCCAGGCGGAGCGCGGGTCTCTTCGTCGAACACGCGAGATAAGCACCGGCTGTTTTTATGTGCGAGAGAGTGTTGACACAGAAGGGGGCATGACTAGGCTTCTATGGTAACGTTACCGTGGCGGCTGGTCGCCGAATCGATCGTCTGATCGAAGACCTGCCTCCCCGAACCATGTAAAAGCGTGCGGGAAGAGGAGGGTGGCGCACCATCGTCGCGGTGGTGGGAAAGCTTTCGTTACGAAGCGCGAACGCGCGGCGGGCCGAGGTCTTGTACGATCGCCGGAACGAAGACGTGCCACCAGCGCCCGAGTCTCGCCATGACCATGCCGAGGAGTGCGGCTCATCGTCGAGCCGGCTGCCGCATGGTGCTGACAATCAGAGATAAACGACAGAAACTCTTGGAGGAGGGGACGATGATGAGAGCCACTACGAGCGCGCGCCGCGCCGGGATGCGGGGCGGTGTCGCCTTCGCCGCGCTGGTCACCGCGATCGCGCTGCCCGCGACCGCTTGGGCACAGTCGGCACCGGCCGGACAAGAAGCGGGCGCCGCGACGACGCCGGCCGACGTGCCGCCGCAGCTCGACACCACCGCCGCTTCCACCGCCCAGCCGGAGCAGGAGACCGCGGGCACGCGCGATGCCGCGGCGCAGGATATCATCGTCACCGGCTCGCGCATCACCACGGGTGGCTTCACCGCGCCGACGCCGACGACCGTGATCGACTCGGGCGCGATCGCGGCCAACGCGCAGCCCAACGTCTTCACCACCATCTCGCAGCTACCCTCGCTCCAGGGCTCAACGGGCACCAGCGTCAACACCTTCAGCACGTCGAGCGGCGCGCAGGGGCTGAGCTCCTTCTCGCTGCGCGGTGTCGGCGCGATCCGCACGCTGACCCTGATCGACGGGCAGCGCGTCGTCGGCGCCAATGTCACCGGCGTGCCCGACGTGAGCCAGTTCCCGCAGCTGCTGATCAAGCGGGTCGACGTGGTCAACGGCGGCGCTTCCGCCTCCTACGGCTCGGACGCGGTCGGCGGCGTGGTCAACTTCATCACCGACACGCGCTTCAAGGGCGTCAAGGGCAACGTCCAGGGTGGCATCACCGACTATGGCGACAACGAGCAGGTACTCGTCCAGCTCGCCGCGGGTACCAGCCTGCTCGACGACCGACTCCATATCGTCGGCAGCACCGAATATGCGCGGGACGAGGGCGTCGGCGGCGGCGAGTTCGGCATCGGGCTGGCCGGCGGACGCGACTGGTTCAAGCAGACCACGTTGGTCAACCGCAACGTCACCAATGACGGCTCACCGCAGTACGTGCTGCGCGATTACGCGCAGTCGATCACCTTCACCAAATATGGCCTGATCACCGCGGGACCGCTCCAGGGCATCGCCTTCGACCAGTCGGGCAGCCCGTTCCAATTCCAGTACGGCTCGAACGGCGTGCCGTCGCGGACCGCCTCTGGCGCGGTGATCGGCTGTTTCGCGGGCTTCTGCCAGGGCGGCGATCTTTCCGGCAACGTCGACGCCGGGCGCTCGCTGCTGTCGGGGCTGGAACGGCTCAACAGCTACGGGCGGATCGGCTTCGACTTCGCGCCCAACAACGAGATCTACGTCACGTCGAACATCGCGCAGGTGAAGACCAACAACCAGCCGGTCGGCGGGCAGAACCGCCCCGCGCTGACGATCCAGTGTACCAACCCTTACGTCCCGGCGCAGATCAAGGCGGCCTGCACCACCGCGGGGATCAGCCAGTTCCAGTTCGGCACCAGCAACGCCGCGCTGGGCAACACCCAGGTCCACACCGACCGGCGCCAGTATCGCTTCGTCGTCGGCGCGAAGGGGCGCCAGCCGGTGCTCGGATCGGACTGGAGCTACGACATCTACGTCGAGCACGGCACCAACAAGACCAAGATCGACGTCGATAACATCCTGCTGACCCAGCGCTATAACAACGCCATCAACGCGACCTCGCTAGACGGCGCGATCGTCTGCGCCAACCCGGTCGCGCGCGCCGCGGGCTGTCAGCCGCTCAACGTCTTCGGCGGGAACCCGTCGCAGCAGTCGCTGGACTACGTCATGCCCGCCAACGGCCCTCGTCAGCGCACGCGCCAGACGCAGGACGTCGCCAGCCTCAACTTCTCGGGCTCGCCGTTCAGCTCCTGGGCAGGGCCAGTGTCGATCGCTTTCGGCGGTGAGTTCCGCCATGAATTCTACAAGGTCACCGCCGACCCTTACGGCGCGGGGATCGCCAATCAGCCCTATGACTCGATCTACCCGTTCGATCCGGTCCAGCTGCCCGCGGGCAACAATTGGTACGCCGGCAACTATAAGAACGGGACCGGCGCCTACAGCGTGAAGGAGGCCTTCTTCGAGGCCGCGGTGCCGCTGCTCGACGGTGACTCGGTCGGTCGCGCGAGCGTCAGCGGCGCGGCGCGCGTCACCGACTACAGCACCTCCGGCACGGTCTGGGCGTGGAAGGTCGGCGGCACCTGGGACCTGCCGATCGACGGCTTCCGCCTGCGCGGCGTCACCTCGCGCGACGTCCGCGCACCCAACCTGTCCGAGCTGTTCGCCGCGCCGGTGACGACGACGCAGCCGAACTTCTTCGACCCGTTCCGCAACGTCAACGTGCTCGCGATCCAGAACACGATCGGCAACCCCGCGCTCACCCCCGAGATCGCGCGCAACACCACCGCGGGCATCGCCTTCTCGGGATCGAGCTGGTTGCCGGGCCTGAGCCTGTCGTTCGACTGGTACAAGCTCAAGATCACCGACGTGATCTCGAGCCTGGGCGCGGGCGACATCGTCGACCTTTGCTATCGCAACATCCTGCCGGGTACGTGCAGCGCCTTCAACCTGAACAACCAGGCGGGACCGAACTTCATCAACGTCCAGGCCTTCAACCTGGCGTCGATCGACACCTCGGGCTTCGACATCGAGGCGAGCTATCGCTGGCAGCGGCCGCTCGGCCTGCCGGGCCGGCTGACGGTGCGCGCGCTGGCGACGCACATCAGCAAGTTCGTCACTGACACCGGGCTCACCGGCACGATCCCGAACGACACCGCCGGGGTCAACACCGGCAACACGCCTGATTGGAAGTGGCTGGCGGTGCAGACCTATGAGGGTGACGACTTCTCGCTGCTGGTGCAGGAGCGCTGGTTCAGCGACGGCGTGCTCGGCAACCAGTACGTCGTCTGCGATCCCGGCACCTGCCCAGTCTCGACCAACCAGCACCCGACGATCGATCAGAACTTCATGCCGGGCGCCTTCTACATGGACGTGGGCGGCACCTACAACATCACCGAGGCGGTGACGGCCTATGCCAAGGTCGACAACCTCTTCAACCGCGACCCGGCCAAGTCGCCGTTCTTCGTCAACCCGGCGCTGTACGACGTGCTCGGGCGCACCTATCGCCTGGGCGTGCGGTTCAGCTTCTGACGACCGTGGGCGCGCAGCACCAGCACTGCGCGCCTACACCGATCCACCAGCGTCGTCCCGACCCTGAGGCGGCACCATGGATGTCGGGTACAGCCCGGCACGACGAGGAGGTCGCGCGCGACGTGGATCACTTGGCGGCGGGTCACGCGCGACGTACGGCGCCGAACCGCCGCGCACGGTATCTTACGTCGATCGTATAAACCCTATATGATCGGTCCCGTACTCACCACGGACCGGCGAACCCACTTGCGGCACCTCGACACGACCAGCACCGCCTCGACCCACGTGCGTGCGGCGCGCCCCGCGCCGGGACCGACGATGGTGGAACGCGCCTACGACCATCTGCTCGACATGCTGATGAGCCTGAAGATCGCGCCGGGCGAGCGGATCGCGATCGACACCGTCGCGCGCCAGCTCGGCATCTCGCAGACGCCGGTGCGCGAGGCGATGAGCCAGCTCGAGGCGGAGAAGCTGGTCTACAAGATGCCGAACGTCGGCTATCGCGCCAGCCCGCAGATGACGCGCGAGGAAGTGCGTGACCTTTACACGCTGCGCCAGCTGATCGAGCCCTATGCGGCCGCCCGCGCCGCCGAGGCGATGACCGACGCCGCGATCGCGACGCTGCGCTCGATCGACCGCGACATGTCGGGCGTGGCGGACGGCGACGCGCGCGCTTACTCGCGCTTCGCCGAAGCGGATGCCGCACTCCACCGGCTGATCGCGACCGGCAGCGGCAACCGCCTGATCGCCGAGACCGTCGAGCGGCTCCACGCGCATCTCCACATCTTCCGCGCGCTCTACGCCACCAACGCGCCGCACGAGGCGGCGCGCGAGCACCGCGCGATCATCGACGCGCTGGTCGCGCATGATCCCGCGGCGGCCGAGCGCGCGGTGCGCCACCATCTCGAATGTTCGCAGCAGCGGATGGACGACGTGCTCGCGAAGAGTGCGGCAAGCGACTGACTTCCTTTGTCTTGCGCCCGCTCGCGGCGCTTGACAGCGTTCCGGCCCCCACTTAGTCAGATCATATAGGATATGACATGGAGGGGAGTGCGATGCGGCGGTTTCGCCCAGGTCGCGCGCGGTCGATGATCCGCGTCGGCGTCGCCATAGCGGCGCTGTGTCTCGGCGGTGCAGCCGCGGCGGAGACGGTCGTGCTCGATCACGTCACGCTGTTCGACGGCACCGGGGCCGCGCCGCGCGCCGATCAGGCCTTGATCATGACCGAGGGCCGCATCACCTGGGTCGGCGCCGCGGCGGCGCGACCCCGGCCGAGCGACGCCACGGTCGAGAATCTGCGCGGCAAGTTCCTGATGCCGGGCCTGATCGACAGCCACGTCCATCTCGGGCTGGTCGACGGCGTCGACCAGAGCTTCCCCAAATATTACGACCGCGCCAACGTCGAGGAGCAGCTCAAGCTGTACGCCGCTTACGGCATCACCTCGGTCTATACGCTCGGCACCGACGGCGACCTGATCCACCAGGTCATCGCCGATCAGCGCCGCGTCGGGCGGATCGACCGCGCGCGCGCTTACACCGCCGGTCGCGGCGTGGTGTACAAGGGCAGCTATGGCGGCGTCCCCGGGCTGGAGCAGTCGGTCGCCACGCCGGCCGAGGCGACCGCGATGGTCCAGCGCGAGACCGCCAAGGGCGACGATTTCGTCAAATTGTGGATGGACGACGAGTTCGGCACCGTCGCCAAGCGCATGCCCTATGACGTGAGCAGAGCGGTGATCGACGCCGCGCACGCCGCGGACAAGAAAGCGGCGGCGCACATCTTCTACTACGATAACGCCGCCGAGCTGACGCGCGAGGGCGTCGACGTCTTCATGCACCAGGTGCGCGATCGCGTCGCCGACCCGACGCTCGTCGGCGCGATGAAGCGGCGCGGGACGTGGCAGCTCGCCTCGACGCTCAGCCGCGAGGCGAGCTTCACCTACACGCTGCTGCCGTTCGTCGACGAGCCCTTCTTCTCGCGCGGTGTCGCGCCCTCGACCATCGCCACGCTGAAGAGTCAGGAGCGCCAGCAGAAGCTCGAGGCCTCGCCGCTGTTCCCGAAATATCCGCCGGTGCTGCGCAACGCGATGGCCAGCCTCGCCGCCGAGGTGAAGGGCGGGGTGCGCTACGGCATGGGGACCGACAGCGGCCCGACCGCACGCTTCCCCGGCTATTTCGCGCATTGGGAGCTCGAGCTGATGGTCAAGGCCGGCCTGACCCCGCTCCAGGCGCTCACCGCCGCGACTGGCACTAACGCGAGCTTCCTGCGCGAGAACGAGAGCGGCGTGCTGAAGCCGGGCAAATGGGCCGACCTGCTCGTGCTCGATCGCGACCCGACGCGCGACATCCGCAACACGCGCGCGATCGACGCGGTCTATGTCGCCGGCCGCAAGGTGCCGACGATCTGGCAGACCTGCGTCGGCCGCGCCGTCGACGCCTGCGGCCCGGCGCGGCCGTGAGCGCCTCGGGCGCGATGGTCGAGCCGGCGGCGCCGGTCGTCGGAAGCGCGGGCGAGCAGGCCGCGCGCCCGACGCGCGTGCGCCACGCGGTGCTGTGGCTCACCGTACTGGCCTATCTGATCACTTATATGGACCGCGTGGTGATCGCCACCGCGGCGCCGTCGATCCAGAAGGAATATGGCTTCTCGCTCGTCACGATGGGCTGGATCTTCGCCGCCTTCCAGTTCGCCTACGCACTGTTCCAGATCCCGGGCGGGTGGCTCGGCGACCGCTTCGGCCCGCGCCGCGCGCTGACCGGGGTGGTGGTGTGGTGGTCGACCTTCACCGCCGCGACCGCGCTGACCTGGTCGGCGGGCTCGATGATGGTGTGCCGCTTTCTGTTCGGCCTCGGCGAGGCTGGGGCCTTCCCGATCGCCACGCGGTCGCTGTCGCGCTGGATGTTGCCCGCCGAGCGCGGCTGGGCGCAGGGGCTCACCCACGCCGGCGCACGACTGGGCGGCGCGGTGACCCCCGTGTTCGTGGCACTGCTGATCCTCGACTTCGGCTGGCGCATGCCGTTCCTGCTGTTCGCCGGCGTCGGGCTTGTCTGGGCGGTGTTCTGGTTCGCTTACTACCGCGACACGCCGCGCGAGCATCGCGGCGTCAACGCGACCGAGCGCGCGATGATCGAGGGCGCGCTCGGCACCGGCCCGGCGCGCGCGAAGGTGCCGTGGCGCCGGCTGCTGCGCCAGCCGCAGCTGTGGACGCTGTCGGCGATGTATTTCTGCTACGCCTATTGCATCAACATCTTCCTGACCTGGTTCCCGAAGTACCTGCACGACGCGCGCGGCTACGACCTCGCGGTGATGGGGCTGTTCGCGAGCCTGCCGCTGATGGCGGGCGTGGTGGGCGATCTCGCCGGCGGCTGGACCTCGGACCTGCTGGTGAAGCGCGGCACGGGGCTGAAGATGGCGCGGCGCTCGGTCGCGGTGGTCGGTTTCGTCACCGCCGCGGTGATGATGCCGCTCGCCGCCGCGATCGATGCGCCGATCGCGAGCATCATCTGCTTCTGCGTCGCGGTGTTCGGGCTCGAGCTGACCGTCGGCGTGTCCTGGGCCGTCACGCTCGACATCGGCGGCGAGTTCGCCGGCTCGGTCTCCGCGGTGATGAACACGCTCGGCAACCTCGGCGCGGCGATCGCTGCCGCGGTGACAGGCTATATCGTCACGGTCAGCGGCTGGTTCCCCGCCTTCATGGTGCTCGCGGTGCTGTGCGCGATCGCCGCTCTTCTGTTCCTGCGGATCGACGCGTCGAAGCGGCTCGCCACCGCCGACGAGGTCACCGCGGCATGACTTCTGGAGACACTTCGATGACGTCCGACCCGACCGCGCCCGCATTGTTCGGCGCGGCGCGCCTGCCGCGCTCCATCCTGTTCGGGCGCGGCCAGCGCGCTGCGCTCGGCTCGGCCAGCGCGCGGCTCGGCAAGCGCGCTTTGCTCTGCACCGACGAGCGCCAGGCCGCGCAGCCCGAGTTCACCGCGATGCTCGCCGACCTCGCCGCGCACGGCGTCGAGACGCGCGTGTTCGACGGCACCGTGCCGGATCTGCCGCTGCGCTCGATCGATGCCTGCGTTGCCGCGGCGAGCGGCTTCGACGCCGACGTGGTGATCGGCGTCGGCGGGGGCAGCTCGCTCGACCTCGCCAAGGTGGCGGCGGTGCTGCTCACCCATGGCGGCAGCGTACGCGACTATTACGGCGAGTTCGCGGTGCCCGGCCCGGTGATGCCGCTGGTCGCCGTGCCGACCACCTCGGGCACGGGCTCGGAGGCGACCCCGGTGGCGGTGGTGGCGGACGAGGAGCGCGGCGCCAAGGTCGGCATCGCCAGCCCGCACCTGATCGCGCAGGTGGCGATCTGCGACCCCGAACTGACCGTGACCTGTCCGCCCGCGCTCACCGCTTTCTCGGGCGCGGACGCGCTGACCCACGCGGTGGAGGCCTATACCACGCTGGCGCGCCCGATCGACGCGATGCTGACCGAGCAGCACGTCTTCGTCGGCAAGAACGTGCTGTCGGATCATTTCGCCAAGCTCGCGGTGACGAATGTGTTCCGCTATCTCGAGCGCGCCGTGGTTGACGGCAGCGACATCGAGGCGCGCGAGGGCGTGATGCTCGCGTCGCTCGCGGCGGGTTGCGCCTTCGGGACGGCCGGCACCGCGGCGGCGCACGCGCTGCAATATCCGGTCGGCAACCTCACGCACACGGCGCACGGGCAGGGAGTGGCGACGCTGCTGCCTTATGTCATGCAGTTCAACCGCCCCGCCTGCGCCGATGGTTTCGCCGAGCTCGCCGAGTTGGTCGGGATCGCGGGCGCCACGCCGGCCGAGCGCGCGCAGGCGTTCATCGACGCGGTCGATGCGCTGTTCCAGCGGATCGCCATCCCGCGCTCGCTCGCCGACCTGGGTTTGCGCGCCGATCAGCAGGACCATGTCGCCGAATATTCGCTCAACGCGGCGCGGCTGATCAAGAACAACCCGCGGCCGCTCAATCTCGCCGCGATGCAGACCATCACGCGCGCCGCCTTCGCCGGCGACCGCGCCACGCTCCTCCACGCCTGATGCACGGGACGCCTCCGATGACCAGCTACACCCCGCCCGGCGACGGCCCGTTCGCCATCCCCACCGGCCTGCTGATCGGCGAGCGCTGGACCGCCGCGGCGAGCGGTGCGACCATCGCGGTCGACGATCCCGCCACGGGCGCGACGTTCACCGCGGTCGCCGACGCCGCGGTGGCGGAGGGGATCGCCGCGGTCGACGCCGCCGCGGCCGCCGCGGCGGACTGGGCCGCGACCGCGCCGCGCAAGCGCGCCGACGTGCTGCTCGCCTGTTTCCACGCGATGATGGCGCAGCAGGAGTGGCTCGCGCAGCTGATCTCGCTGGAGAACGGCAAGGCGCTGTCCGACGCCCGCGGCGAGGTGGCCTATGCCGCCGAGTTCTTCCGATGGTACGCCGAGGAAGCGGTGCGGATCCCCGGCGAGCTCGGGACATCGCCCGCGGGCGGCAACCGCATCATGGTGCAGTATCAGCCGATCGGCGTCGCGCTGCTGATCACGCCCTGGAACTTCCCCGCGGCGATGGCGACGCGCAAGATCGCGCCCGCGCTGGCGGCGGGCTGCACCTGTATCCTCAAGCCCGCCTCCGAGACGCCGCTGACCGCGCTCGCGGTGGCCGAGATCATGCGGCGCGCCGGCGTGCCCGCGGGCGTGGTCAACGTCGTCACCACCAGTCAGCCCGGGCCGGTGTGCAGCGCGATCCTGCACGACCCGCGCGTGCGCAAGCTGTCCTTCACCGGCTCGACCCAGGTCGGGCGCGTGCTGCTGCGCGAGGCGGCGGACCAGGTGATCAGCTCGTCGATGGAGCTCGGTGGCAACGCGCCCTTCGTGGTGTTCGACGACGCCGACCTCGACGCCGCGATCGAGGGGGCGATGATCGCCAAGATGCGCAACGCGGGCGAGGCCTGCACCGCCGCCAACCGCTTCTACGTCCAGCGCGGCATCCACGACGCGTTCGTGGCGAAGCTGGTCGAGCGGATGGGCGCGCTGAAGGTCGGGGCCGGCACCGATCCCGCGACCCAGTGCGGCGCGATGATCAACCGTAAGGCGGTCGACAAGATCGAGCGGCTCGTCGCCGACGCGGTGGGCAAGGGCGCGCGCGTCGAGCTGGGCGGCGAGACCCCCGCGGGCGACGGCTATTTCTATCCGCCCTCGGTGATCGCGGACGTGAGGCCCGGCTCCGAGATCCTGCGCGAGGAAGTGTTCGGCCCGGTGGCCGCGGTGACCGCGTTCGACAGCGCCGACGAGGCGGTCGCGCTCGCCAACGACACCGAATACGGGCTCGCCGCCTATGTCTATTCGGCCGACCTCAAGCGCGCGCTGGCGGTGGCCGAGCGGATCGAGTGCGGCATGGTCGCGGTCAACCGCGGGCTGGTGTCGGACGCCGCGGCGCCGTTCGGCGGCATGAAGCAGAGCGGTCTCGGGCGCGAAGGGTCGCACCATGGTCTGCTCGAATATTGCGAGGCGAAGTACATCGCGGTGACGTGGTGAGCGCGCCCGGTCTCACCCGCCGCCACCTGCTGGCGGGCACCGCCGCCTCGGCGTTTATCCTTGCGATCGACCCCGCGGCGCTGGCGGCGCCGATGCAGGACGCGGACGCGCCGGCGCCCGACACCGAGTGGCGCAGCTACGCCGCCGACAAGGCGAACACGCGCTACTCGCCGCTCGACCAGATCAACGCCGAGAATTTCAACGACCTCGAGATCGCCTGGAGCGTCAGGACCGACGTGTTCGGCGCGCGCAAGGAATATCAGTTCGAGCCGACCCCGCTGCTGGTGAAGGGACGATTGTTCCTTCCCGCCGGCTCGCGCCGCGACTGCGTCGCGCTCGACGCGGCGACGGGCGAGCTGCTGTGGATGCACCGCGTCGACGAGGGCCAGCGCGCGCTCAACTCGCCGCGCCAGCTCTCCGGCCACGGCGTGTCCTACTGGACCGACGGCAAGGTCGAGCGGATCCTCTACGTCACGATCGGCTACCAGCTGGTCTCGCTCGATGCCAACACCGGCATCCCCGATCCGAATTTCGGCACCAACGGCATCGTCGACCTCAAGAAGGACTTTGACCAGCAGCTCGACGTCGAGACCGCCGACGTCGGCCTCCATGCCACGCCGATGGTGGCGCGCGACACGGTGGTTGTCGGCGCCGCGCATACCGCGGGCGACGTGCCGGCGGTGCGGAAGAACGTGAAGGGCTATATCCGCGGCTTCGATGTGCGCACCGGCAAGCGCAAGTGGATCTTCCACACCATCCCGAAGAAGGGTGAGTTCGGCTACGACACCTGGCTCAACGGCGACGCCGACGAGGCGGGCAACGGCGGCGCCTGGGCCGAGATGTCCGCGGACGAGGAGCTCGGGCTGGTCTATGTCCCGGTCGAGCTGCCGACCGGCGACGAGATGGGCATGTTCCGCCGCGGCAACGCGCTGTTCGGCGAGTCGCTGGTGGCGCTCGACCTCGAGACCGGGCAGCGCCGCTGGCACTATCAGTTCGTCCACCACGGCCTGTGGGACCGCGACGTACCGTGCGCGCCGATCCTGTGCGACATCCCGGTCGGCGGACGGACCGTGAAAGCGCTCGCGCAGCCGACCAAACAGGCGTTCCTGTACGTGCTCGACCGCGAGACGGGGAAGCCGATCTGGCCGATCGTCGAGCGCAAGGTCGAGCGCGGCGACGTGCCCGGCGAGTGGTACAGCCCGACCCAGCCGGTCCCGTCCAAGCCGCCCGCCTATGACGTTCAGGGCGTCAGCGAGAACGATCTCATCGATTTCACCCCCGAGCTGCGCGCCAAAGCGGTCGAGTTCGTGAAGTCGTACAAGATCGGCCCGCTCTTCACGCCGCCGACGGTGAGCAAGCCGGGTCGCTGGGGCACGATCTCGGCGCCGGGCATCCAGGGTGGCACCAACTGGCCGGGCGGCTGCTACGACCCCGAGACGCACATGGTGTACGTCTACTCGAAGACGCAGCCCTCGCTGATCGGCATCGTCCCCAACGCCGATCTCAAAGTGTCCGAGTTCCCGCAGGTGCACGGCGTCGCCGGGCTCGAGGCGCGTGCGATGCCGGCGATGGGCGCCCCGGGGCCGCGGATGCGCAGCATGGAGGCGCCCCCAGCGGGCGCCCCCGCGGGCGGCAAGCCCGCCGGCGCTTCCAAGGGGCCGCCGCCGGGCTTCCTCGCGATCGATGGCCTGCCGCTGCTCAAGCCACCCTACGGCCGGATCACCGCGATCGACCTCAGCAAGGGCGACCTCGCCTGGCAGGTCGCGCACGGCGAGACGCCCGACAACGTGCGCAATCATCCCGCGCTCAAGGGGCTCAAGATCCCGCGCACTGGCCGCGCCGGCAATCTCGGCCCGCTGGTGACCAAGACGCTGGTCATCTGCGGCGAGGCGGGTTTCTACACCAACGAATATGGCATCCGCGGCGCGATGCTGCGCGCCTATGACAAGGCCACGGGCGAGGAGAAAGGCGCGGTGTACATGACCGCGCCGCAGAGCGGCTCGCCGATGACCTATCGTCTGAAAGGACGCCAGTATATCGTCGTCGCCACGGGCGGCGGCAACGCCAGCGCGGAGCTGGTCGCCTACCGACTACCGGGAGTAGCGTGATGATGGAGCGGACGACGCGATATGGCCTGTGGGCGCTCGGCGCGGCGGCGCTGACGCTCGGCAGTGCGGTGGTGGTGCGCGCCCAGGGTGGGCAGCGAGACGTCTGGAACGGCGTCTACACGGCCGAGCAGGCCGCGCGCGGCAAGGTCGCCTATGCCGAGAATTGTGCCGCCTGCCACGGCGACACGCTCGCGGGGATCGACGTCGCGCCGGCGCTGGCGGGGGGCGGCTTCCTCAACAACTGGAACGGCACCTCGGCGGGCGACCTGTTCTCGCGCATCAAGACGACGATGCCGCTGAGCGCGCCCGGCAGCCTGCCTGGCAAGACCGTCGCCGACATCCAGGCCTATATCTTCGAGGTCAACGGCTTCCCCGCGGGCAAGCTGCCGCTGCCGCCGAGCCAGCCGATGGCGGCGGGGATCATGATCGCGCCCAAGCCAGTGGGGTAGGGGACGAGTTCGGAAGGGCATTCTGCCGTCATCCTGAACTCGTTTCAGGATCCACGGTCCCGCGAGCGCCTAGGCACCTGGTCATGCGGCACGGTGGATCCTGAAACGAGTTCAGGATGACGCTAGTGGGCGGTGCGCCGCTCCCATCACTCCCCGCGCCACTCGGGCACGCGCCTGGTCTTCGAGAGGAAGTCCGCCACCCCGCGCCGGAAGTCGGCGCTGCCGTATACCTCCGCGATCAGCGGCTCGATGTCTGGCAGACCGTCGAAGGTCATCTGCCGCAGCGTCTCCTTGGTCGCGCGTGTCGTCAGCGGCGCGTTCTCCGCGGCGCGCGCGCACAGTGCCGCCACCTCGGCGTCGAGCGCCTCGCGTTCCACCACCTTGAGCAGGAAACCGTTCGCGCGCAGCTCCTCCGCGCCGACGATCTCCCCGAGCAGCACCATCCGCCGTGCCACCGCGACGCCCACCGCCGCGCCGATCCGCGCCACGCTCGACGCCGACAGGCAATTGCCGATCGTGCGCCCGATCGGCGAGCCGAAGCGCGCGTCCGGCGTGGCGAGACGGAAGTCGCAGGCCGAGCTGATGTTGAGCCCGCCACCGACCGCCCAGCCTTCCACCACCGCGATCGTCGTGCACGGGATCGCGTCGACCGCGCCCATGCACTCGTCGATCTCGCGCTCATAGGCGACGCCCTGCGCGCCCTCGGCGTAATCGGCGAACTTGGTGATGTCGGTGCCCGAGATGAACGCTTTGCCGCCGGTGCCGCGGAAGGTGACCACCCGCACGCTCGGATCGTCGGCGATCGCGTACGCGGCGTCCCGCAGCGCGAGCCACATCGCGCCGGTGAGCGCGTTGTGCGCGGCCGGGTTGTCGAAGCGGACGTGGACCGCGGCCCCGTCGCGCGTGACGACGACGCCGCTCACGCCGCCGCCTCTTCCGCGGAAGGGAGCAGCCCGCGCTCGGCCAGCTCGCGGCGGATCTCGGCGTCATGCTCGTTGAGCAGGGGCGGGGGCAGTCGCACCTCCTGCGGCGTGCCGCGCATCTTCACGGGGAAGCCGAGCGCGCGGAACTCGCCCTCGACCGGATGCGGCACCTGCATCACCATGTCGCGCGCGACCGCCTGCTCGCTCGCCACCGCCTCGCCATAGTCGAGGATCGGCGCGGCGGGAACGCCGGCGGCGAGCAGCGCGTCGATCCACTCTTGGCTGGCGCGCGTCACGAAGGTCGGCGCCAGCTCCTCGATCAGCACCTCGCGATTGGCCACGCGCGCGGCGTTGGTGCCGTAGCGCTCATCCTCCTGCAGCTCGGGCCGGCCGATTACCTCGAGCAGCTTGAGCCACAGGCCCTGGTTCGCCGCGCCGATCACGAACCAATCGTCCGACGCGCGCACCGCCTGATAGGGTGCCGACATGCGGTTGGCCGAGCCGATCGGGGTGGGCGCGCGGCCGGTGCCCCAATATTCGGTCGTCTCCCAGATCGAGAGCCCCAAGGCGGCCTCGAGCAGCGAGGCGTCGATATATTGCCCCTGGCCCGACGACTGACGCCCGATCACCGCGCTGAGGATGCCGTAGACGGAGAACAGCCCCGCGCCGAGGTCGGCCACTGCGATCGAGTTCTTGGCCGGCTCCATGCCGGGGAAGCCGTTGGAGCTCAGCACCCCCGACATCGCCTGCGCGATCAGGTCGAAGCCGGGGCGCTGCGCCCACGGCCCGGTCTGGCCGAAACCAGAGATGCTGGCGTAGATCAGCCGCGGGTTAAGCGCGGCGAGCGTGTCATAGTCGATGCCGAGCCGCTTCGCGACGCCGGGCCGCGCGTTCTCCACCACGATATCGGCGGTCTGCACCAGCGCGTAGAGCACGGCGCGGTCGGCCTCGTCCTTGAGGTCGAGCGTGATGCTGCGCTTGTTGCGGTTGAGCGCGAGAAAGCCCGGGCTGTCCTCGCCCTTGAGCCGGAACCCCATCGAGTGGCGCGTCGAGTCGCCGGTGCGCGGCGGTTCGATCTTGATCACGTCCGCGCCCATGTCGCCGAGCAGCATGCAGCAGAACGGCCCCGCCATCACCTGCGAGATATCGAGCACTCTCAGGCCTTTCAGCGGCAGTTCCGGCATGTCGGTCTCCTCTCGTGTCGCGCGCAGGCCGTGTCGCGGCCTATCTCACGGATCATATTGTATAGGATCGTGCGGCTTGCTAGCACCGTTGAAATGACAGGACAACGTTGCGACCGCCGCGGGTGGAACGCAACGCCGCCGGACAGGAGAGTGACGCGTGGCGAGCAGGACCAGGCAGCAGGGATGGCGCGTAGCGCGGGCAGGCATGATGGTGACCGCCGCCGTCGCGCTCTCGCCCGCCACGCCCGTCGCGGCGCAGGCCAAGGGCGACTGGCAGGGCTACGGCCGCGACGAGAGCCACGCGCGCTACTCGCCGCTGACCGAGGTCACGCCGGCGAACGTCGCCAAGTTGCGGCAGGTGTGGACCTATCACATGCGCCCCGCGGGCACGTCCGGCGAGGCGATCCCCATGCCCGACAGCGTCCCCGCCAAGTTTCGCACGGGCTTCTCGGCCTCTGAGGCGACGCCGCTGGTGGTGAAGGGCGTGATGTATCTCGCCACTCCGTACAAGCGCGTGGTCGCGCTCGACGCCGCGACGGGAGCGGAGCGCTGGGTGTTCCCGCTGCCCGGCAACGACCAGGCCTCGACCCGCGGCGTCGCCTACTGGCCCGGGGGCAAGGGGACGGGCGCGCGGATCGTCTTCGGCACGCGCAGCGGCAAGCTGATCGCGCTCGACGCCACGACCGGCCAGCCCGCCGCGGCCTTCGGCACCGCGGGCACGGTTGACATGAAGACGCCCGAGGTGATGAACGGCACGCGCGCGCCGCTCGGGATGAGCAGCCCGCCCGCGATCTACCGCGACGTCATCATCACCGGCTCGCGCGTGCAGGAGATGCCCGTGAAGGGGGCGGCCGGGGACGTGCGCGGCTGGGACGCGCGCACCGGCAGATTGCTCTGGACCTTCCACACGATCCCGCAGCCGGGCGAGCCGAACTTCGGCACCTGGGAGGGGGACAGTTGGCAGAAGCGCTCGGGCACGAACGTCTGGACCTTCGTGCTCGTCGACGACAAGCGCGGTATCGCCTACCTGCCCGTCGGCGCGCCGACGTTCGATCGCTGGGGCGGCGACCGCAAGGGACAGAACCTCTACGGCAACTCGATCGTCGCGGTCGAGGCGGCGACGGGCAAGTACCTCTGGCACTTCCAGACCGTGCACCACGATATCTGGGACGTCGACCTGCCTACCGCGACGCTGATCGAGGTGCGCCGCCGCGGCCGCACGATCCCGGCGATCGCGGTGATGAACAAGACCGCGACGATGTTCATCCTCGACCGCGTCACCGGCGAGCCGCTGTACGACGTGCGCGAGGTGCCCGTGCCGACCGACACCGACGTGCCCGGCGAGCAGCCCTGGCCGACCCAGCCGATGCCGGTCACCCCGCCCCCGCTGGCGCGCACCAGCTACGCCGCCGCCGACCTGGTCGACGGCCCGCCCGAGCACCGTGCCGCGTGCGAGAAGCTGGTCGCCGATCTCACCATCGCGCCCAGCAAGCCGTTCCAGCCGCTGCGTGCCGACAGCGCGGTCAACTTCTTCCCCGGTAGCCTCGGCGGGGTCGACTGGGGCGGGGGGGCCTTCGATCCGAGGAGCGGGCTGTACGTCATCAACGTCAACAATCTCGCCAGCCCGCAGCAGCTCGCGCAGCAGCCCGACGGCAGCTGGGGGATGAAGGCCGGCTACGCCTATTTCCAGGATTCCGAGACCGGCCTGCCGTGCCAGAAGGGGCCGTGGGGCGAGCTGGTCGCGGTGAACGTCGACACCGGCGCGGTGGCATGGCGCAAGGTGCTGGGCAAGAACGACGATCCCGCCTTCGCCGCGAACGGCGTGATCAGCGCGGGCGGGCCGATCACCACCGCGAGCGGGCTGACCTTCATCGGTGCGACGCGCGACGCCACGATCCGAGCCTTCGAGACGAAGAGCGGCGCGCTGCTGTGGTCGGCGCCGCTGCCCGCCTCCAATTACGGCACACCGATGACCTATCAGGCCGCCGACGGCCGCCAGATGGTCGCCGCGGTGGCGACCGGCGGCTTCGCCTTCCAACCCGCGACCAGCGACCAGGTGGTCGCCTTCGCCGTCCGCTGAGGATGTTTGCCATGACGCGTATCGACCCGATCGTCCGCCTCGCCGCCGGCTGCGTCGCCTTCGCGGGCACAGCGCTGCTCGGCGCGGTGGCGCTGGCCGCGCAGCAGCCCGCCGCGCCCGCGGCGGCGCCCGCGCCAGGGCCGGGGCTCGACCTGATCAACGAGCGCTGCGGTTTCTGCCACACCACGAACCAGGTCTTCACCGCGCACAAGACCGCGGCCGAGTGGCCCGCGCTGGTGCAGGCGATGATCGACCGCGGCGCCGAGCTCTCGCCCGAGGAGCAGAAGGTGATGAGCGACTATCTCGTCGCCAATCTCGCGACGGACAAGAAGGCCGGCGCGACGGGACAGTGAGGGGGGTGGACGAAATTGGGGCAAGCGCGGCTCGAGCTTCGGGCCACCCGCTCGATCCTATCCCGGCGTCATCCTGAGCTTGTCTCAGGATCCACCGGCCCGCGAACGCCTCGGCGGCTGAGTATGCGGCGCGGTAGATCCTGAAACGAGTTCAGGATGACGCCAGGGTGGGGCGAGGGCGGTAAGACGAGCAGCAACGGGGGGGGAGAGCCAACCGCTACCGGGCGTAGCGCGGCAGCACCCCCGCCACCGTGGTCCGCAGGCGGTACACGCTGGTCGACGCCGTGATGTACAGCGTGTGCCCGTCACCCGCGAAGGCAAGGTTGGCGGCGACCTCGGGCAGCACGATGCGGCCGAGCACCTTGCCCGCGGGCGAGATCACGCGGAGGCCGCCCGGCCCGGTCGCCCAGACGTTCCCGCGACGATCGACCTTGAGCCCGTCCGCCCCGCCGGCACCGCCCGCGGGGAAGCTGATCAGCACGCGCCGGCCCGACAAGACCCCGCCGCGTCCCACCTTGTAGGCGTAGATCACGCCCGGCGGCCCATAATCGGTCACGTACAACGTGCGTCCGTCGGGCGAGAAGCCGATACCGTTGGGGAGCTTCAGGTCGGTGATCACCGGCGTCAGCATGCCGCCGGCGTAGCGGAACACCGCGTTGTACGGCAGCTGCTTGGCGGGATCTTTGTCCATGCCGTTGTACAGTCCGAACGGCGGGTCGGTGAACCACAAGGCGCCGTCGCTGGCGAACACGAGATCGTTCGGGCTGTTGAGCCGCTTGCCACGATAGTCGTCGATCACCGGCGTGACGCTTCGGTCGGCACCGACGCGCACGATCCGGCGCGCGCCCATCTGCGCCATCAGCACGCCGCCGTCGCGGTCGGGCACCATGCCGTTGGGGCCGATGCTCTTGCCCGCGGGCGGGTTCGGGAGGCCGCCGGCGTTCGCGATCAGCTCCTCGACGCGGCCCGACGGGTCGACCGCGCGCAGCGTGTCGCCGCTGACGTCGGAGAACCACAGTCGGCTCTCGTGCCACAGCGGCCCCTCGGTGAAGCCGAAACCCGTCGCGACTCGCTCGACCGTCGTGCCCGGCGCGATCAGCGAGTCGAGCGCGGGGTCGAGCCGCTCGACACGCGGACCCTTCTCCTGCGCCGCGGCGGCGGGGGCGTGGAGCGCGAGCGGCGCGAGCAGCGCGGCGGCGAGCAGGGGAGCGATCCGCATGATCAGACCGCGTCGGTCAGCAGGACGAGATAGTCGCGGTTGAGCACGGTGCGCTCGATCAGCGGCCAGTTGCGCTGGTGCACGTCCGAGCGGATCCACACCTGCCGCTGCTCCTCGCTCTCATAGGTGAGCTGGAAGCGATAGTTCACCCCGGCCGGGGGCGCTGGCCGGCCCTGGATCACCGTGCGCAGCTTGAGCATCTTGAGGTCGATGAAGCCGCGACCGCGGAAGCTCTGCGCCGCGGGCAGGAAGTGCTGGTGGTAGGCGTCGAGCATCTCCTGCTCGCGTGCCGGGTCGACCGCGAGGTCGCAGTAGAGCACGATCGGCTTGCGCGTCGGCGCGGCGGCGCGCGCGGCGGCCGGCACGGCCGAGCTGGCCCCTAGCGCGGCGATCAGTTGCAGGAGCGAGCGGCGTTGCATCGGCAGGTCCTTTCCGAGGGTCAGCGTGGGGGAAGTGAGGCGGCGTAGGCGGCCTTGGCGGCGAGATCGCGCGCGACGCCGACCACCATCAGCTCGAGCGGCGCGGCGCCGGCGGCGCGCAGCGTGCGCGCGGCGCCGACCTCGATCGGCAGCGCGTCGCCGGTGCGCAGCGGCGCGCGCTCGCCGGCGACCCGCGCCTCGCCCTCGCCGGCGATGACATAGACCATCTCGCCGATGCCCGGCGCGGCGGCGGCGTCGAGCGCGGCCCCGGGGGGCACCAGCACATGGTCGACGAAGGTCCAGGGGGTGCTGAAGACCTCGGGCCCGAGCAGTCGGCGCACGCGCACCGCGCCCTGCGGCTTGAGCCTGTCGCGGTCGAACTTCACCGCGGCGAACTGCGCGACGGGGTCGAGCGGGGCGCCCTCGCGCGAGTCGCCGAGGTCGAGATTATCGTAGCGCTTGGTCTGGCCGACGTTGATGTTGAGCCACTGCACTGGCCGGTCCGAGGCGTTGTACAGCGCGTGCGCGTGGCCCATGCGGTCGGGCACCGCTGCCGGTCCCGCGATCGTCGTGGTGCGCCCGTCGACGGTGAACTGCGCCTCGCCGTCGAGGATGACGAACATCTCCTCGCACTGGTGGTGGAAATGCTGCCCGATCCCGCTGTGCGGCGCGATCACGCCGCGGTGGACGAAGATCAGGTTGGTGGAGAGCGCGTCGGCACCGAGCAGCGGCGCGAAGGCCATGGTCCCCGCGCCGTCATGCACCTTGGCGAGCTGGCGGTAGCGGGAGGGATCGGTGTGGCCGATCCGCTCCGCCAGTGGTCGCGGCGTCGCCGCCTGCTGCGCGCTCGCGGCGCCGGCCAGCGTCAGCGTGAGCAGCAACGCGCCGCGCGCGAGCGATCCGATCGCCTCCACCCTCTCTCTCCCCTTCCGCACCCGACTTCGCCGGGCTTTACGCACGCTTACAACGGCTCTACACAGAATCATATAGGATATAATGCGGTGCCAACGCGGCGCGTCCGGGAGAGCGGTGATGACGGGAGCGGGTCGGAGCAACGTCCGGGTAAAGCTGGTCGCGATGCTGTTCGTCATCAGCGCGATCGCCTTCCTCGATCGCACCAACATCTCGGTCGCCGGCGTGCAGATGCGGCAGGACTATGCGATCGACCAGATCCGGCTCGGCTGGGTCTTCAGCGCCTTCCTGATCGGCTATGCCGCGTTCCAGGTGCCCGCGGGGTGGCTCGCGGCGCGGATCGGGCCGCGACGGCTGCTGACGCTCGCTCTGCTGTGGTGGGGCGTGTTCAGCGTCGCCACCGCCTGGGTGCCGCCCGGAAGCGCGCATGCGATCACGCTGCTGATGTTGGTGCGCTTCGGCCTCGGCATCGGCGAGGCGGCGGTCTATCCGTCGGGCAACCAGTTCGTCTCGCGCTGGGTGCCGGCGCAGGAGCGCGGCAAGGCCAACGGCCTGATCTTCGCGGGCGTCGGCGCGGGCTCGGGGCTGACCCCGCCGCTGATCAGCGCGGTGGTCGCTTATGGCGGCTGGCGCGCGTCCTTCTATGTCTGCGCGCTGATCGGCCTGGTCGCGGCGATCGTGTGGTACAGCGTCGCGCGCGATCGGCCGCAGGAGCATCCGGCGGTGAACGCGGCCGAGCTGGCGCACATCGAGGCGGGGCTACCCGGCGAGCCGGAGAGCGCCGCCGGTCCGATCCCGTGGCGCGCGATCCTGTCGAGCCGCGCGGTGTGGGGGCTGTTTCTCAGCTATTTCGCGTTCGGCTACGTGATCTGGATCTTCTTCAGTTGGTTCTTCATCTATCTCGCGGAGGCGCGCGGGCTGGACCTGAAGTCGAGCGCCTTGTTCGGCATGGCGCCGTTCCTGGCGATGACGGTCGGCTGCCTCGCCGGCGGCGTGATCAACGACGCGGTGTCGCGGCGGCACGGCCTCTACTGGGGGCGCTCGGGGCTGGCGATGCTGTCGTTCGCGCTGACCGCTATGTTCTTGCTGGTCGGGTCGCAGGTCGACAGCGCGCCGCTCGCGGTGCTGACGCTCGCGCTGGGCGGCGGCGCGATCTATCTGTCGCAGAGCTCCTTCTGGTCGGTCACCGCGGACATCGCGGGGCGCCACACCGGCGTGGTGTCGGGGCTGATGAACGTCGGCTGCCAGGTCGGCGGCGCGCTGACCGCCTCGCTGACGCCGTGGATCGCGGCGCGCTACGGCTGGGCGGCGGCGTTCGGCACCGGCGCCGGGGTCGTGGTGCTCGGCCTCGCCGCCTGGGCGATTGTCGACCCGCGCCGGCTGATCGGCGGCGAGCGCACGCCGAGCCATGATCCCGCGGTCGCCGCGGCCTAGTGACACGACAGAGGAGGGGAGCACATGATCCATCTGACCCGACGCCGCGCGCGCGTCGCGGCCGCGGCGGCCGCGGCACTGCTGCTCACCGCGCAGGCGCCGCGCCCTGCGCCGCCCGCGCCGGTCGAGATGTGGGTGCCCAAGAAGACGCCCTACGCCGCCTATGATTCGCCCAACCGCCCCTGGTGGAAGCTCGCCGACGTGCTAGCGCTCCACCGCGGCGCGAGCGACTGGTCGCAGCCGATCGTGCGCAACCGCGACTTGGTCGCCGACTGGCACCAGCAGGGAGCCGGCAAGCGCACGACCGAGGTCGCTTACTCGGACAACCGCACCGTGATCATCGTGTGGGGCGGGCAGCTGCGCGTCGCGATCGCGGGGCAGCCGAGCTTCGTCGCGAGCAAGGGCTTCGAGATCGACGTGCCACTGCGCGTGCCCTTCACGCTCGAGACCGTCGGCGACCGGCCGGCTCTGTGGTTCGAGATCCATGCCGCGGCCGACATGCCGCTCTATCCGGTGGCGAGCACGACCGAGCGGCCGCGCGACGTAGCCGGCTTCCACTATGAGCGGCGGCTGGCCGCGGGTGGGGCGGGCACGCCGGACGAGGCCAACCCCTTGTCCCTCGATTACTACAAGGACGTGGTCCAGGGCGGCGCGCGCGCCACCGCCTTCGTGGCGACGCAGCACCTGTTCGTGAACAACATCCGCGGCCGCGCCACGCCGACGCCGCCTGCCTCCAACCTCGGCCACTTCCACGTCGGCTACGACGAGTTCTGGTTCGTGATGGAGGGCAACGTCGACCTGCAGATCGAGGGCGAGCCGCTGATCAAGGCCGCGGCTCCCGGCGACGTGCTGATCGCCAAACAGGGACGCTGGCATCGCGCCAGCTTCGGCGGCCCGGAAGGGCAGATGGGAACCCGCGTGGCGGTCAATTCCTATCCGATGGGGATGCACGGCTATAGCGTCGAGTCGCGCGGGCGGCAGTGAGGCCAGAGAATTTATCACGCGCTAAACTCACCCGTGCTCCGGCGAACGCCGAAGCCCAGGTTCGCAGGCGCTTCGCCAACCGCCCTGGGCGCCTGCCTTCGCAGGCGCACGGCTTAGCCGCATTTATCGCCTCGGCGGCGCGGTCGACTCGCGCTCGACCAGCACGTGGTCGAGCACGCGCGCCACGCAGCGCGGGCCCTTGCCCTGCGCCGCGCGCATCTCGTCGATCAGCAGCCGCAGCGCCTCGCCCGCGAGCTCCTGCACCGGCTGGCGGATCGTGGTCAGCGGCGGCCATAAAGTCGTGGCGGCGATGCTGTCGTCCATGCCCGCCACGGTGAGGTCGCGCGGCACGTCGAGGTGGCGGCGATGCGCCACCGAGACGACCGCCGCGGCCATGTCGTCGTTGCTCGCGAAGATCGCGCTCGGCGGCGCGGGGGAGTCGAGCAGCCGCTCGCCCGCGACCAATCCCGAGGCGTAGCTGAAGTCGCCCTGCGCGACGCAGGTCTCCACTCCCGCCTCGCGCGCGGCCTCGCTGAAGCCGGCGAGCCGCTCGGCGCTGGCGGTCTGGTCGGGGTTGCCGACGATGAAGCCGAGCCGGCGATGGCCCAGCCCGATCAGGTGGCGGGTCATGTCGTGCGCGGCGCGGCGATCGTCGATCCCGACCGAGATGGCGTCGGCGACTCGCCCCGCCACCACCGCCAGCGGCAGCCCGGCGTCGCGCAGGATCTGCCGCACTGCGCCTGACTCGCCGAGCGGCGGCGTCAGGATCACGCCGCCGATGCCGGAGGCGATCAGCTGCTCGATCTCCTCATGGGTCGGCACGCCGCCCTGCCTGCCCTTGAGCAGGATCAGCTGCGCCGCGCGCGCCGAGGCTTCCTCGAACACGCCGGCGAGAAAGCCGCTCATGAAGGCGGCGCTGGGATTGGCGTAGATCACGCCGATGCGCAGCTCACGCGAGGTGACGAGGCTGCGCGCCGAGAGGTTGGGCGTGTAGTTGAGCGCGCGGATCGTCGCGTTGACCAGCACGCGCGTCTCCTCGCGCACGCCCGGGTCGCCGTTGATCACGCGCGAGACCGTCATCGGCGAGACGCCGGCCTGTTTGGCGACGTCGATGATCGTCACCCCGCGGCGGCGTCCTCTCGGCTGGGGCACGTCGATCCTTGTCTCCGCGCCGTCGACCATCGTCGGCGCCTATCGCCTGCCGACCTGCCTCGCCGCAGGAGGGCGCGTCAATGGCGCCTGTCCGCCGCGATCTGCTAGCGAACGCTTGTCAGCCGCGGGTGCAACCGCGTACGACGACGCTGGTAACGTTACCGAGGAGGGCGGGTGGCGCGATTTCCCTATGTGCGCTGGACGATCATCGCGCTGTTCGTCGGTGCGATGGTGATCAATTATCTCGCGCGTAGCGTCCTCGGCGTCGCCGCGCCGGCGATCATGGCCGAGCAGTCGATCTCCTCGGCACAATATTCCTGGATCACCGGCGCCTTCCAGCTCGGCATCATGTTCCAGCCGGTGGCGGGCTATCTGCTCGACGTGATCGGGCTCAAGATCGGCTTCACCCTGTTCGTCGCGGTCTGGTCGCTGATCACCGTCGGGCACGGACTGGCGAGCGGCTGGCTCGGCTTCGCCGGCCTGCGCGGCGCGCTCGGGCTGGTCGAGGGATCCGCGCAGCCGGCCGGCATGAAGGTGGTGGCGGAGTGGTTCCCCGCGCGCGAGCGTGGCGTCGCGGGCGGGATCTACCAGATCGGCGCCTCGTTCGGCGCGGTCTTCGCGCCGCCGCTGGTCGCCTGGGCGGTGTTCCACCACAGCTGGCGCGCCGCCTTCTTCGTCGCGGGTGGGCTCGGACTCTTGTGGGTTGTCGCCTGGCTGCTGTGGTACGCGCCGCCCGCGCGCCACCGCCTGATCTCGGCGGGCGAGCGACAGCTGATCGCGGACGGGCAGGAGGCGGCGCTGGCGCACCACCGCCGTCGGCCGCCGCTCGGTGAGCTGCTGCGCCGGCGCAACCTGTGGGCGATCGCCGGCGCGCGCTTCCTGGCCGATCCGGTATGGGGCATGCTGTCGCTGTGGATGCCGTTGTACCTCGTCCAGGCGCGCCACTTCGACCTCAAGCAGATCGCGCTGTTCGCCTGGCTGCCCTTCCTCGCCGCCGATCTCGGCTGCCTGTTTGGCCCCGCGGTGGTGGCCTGGCTGCAGCGCCGCGGCGTCAACCTGATCGACGCGCGACGCGGCGCCTTCACGCTGGGCGCGGTGCTGATGACGGGCATGATCTTCGTCGGCACCGTGACCAGCCCGGTCGCGGCGGTGGCGCTGCTGTGCCTCGGCGGCTTCGCGCACCAGACGCTGTCGGTCACCGTGATCACGATGGTGTCCGACCTGTTCCCGCAGGACCAGGTGGCGACCGCGACCGGCATCTCGGGGACCGCGGCCAACCTGGGCGTGCTGATCTTCACCCTGGTGCTCGGTGCGTTGGTCGACCAGGTCGGCTACCAGCCCTTCTTCATCCTGCTCGGCCTACTCGACCTCGTCGGCGCCGCGCTGCTCTGGACGAACATCCGAAAGCCGTCATGATCATCCGCAATCCCATCCTGCGCGGGTTCAACCCCGACCCGTCGATCGTCCGCGTCGGCGCGGATTATTATCTCGCCACCTCGACCTTCGAGTGGTTCCCCGGCGTGCAGATCCACCATTCCCGCGACCTCGCCGACTGGCGGCTCGTGGCGCGGCCGCTGCACCGCCCGGGCCAGCTCGACCTGCGCGGCGATCCGGATTCGTGCGGTGTCTGGGCCGCCGATCTCAGCCACGCCGACGGTCGCTTCCACCTCGTCTACACCGACGTGAAGCGCTACGGGCGCACCACGGTGGGCGGCGCGGCGGGCGTGTCGCTGCGCGACTTCCACAATTACTGGGTGTGGAGCGACAGGATCGACGGCGACTGGTCTGATCCCGTTCATCTCAACAGCAGCGGTTTCGACCCCGCCCTCTTCCACGACGACGACGGGCGCAGCTGGCTGCTCAACATGCTGTGGGATCACCGCCCCGGCCGCGGTCGCTTCGGCGGGATCGTGGTGCAGGAATTGGACCGTGCCGCAGGCCACCTGATCGGCGAGCGCCGCGTCATCTTCGACGGCACTCCTCTGGGCTTCACCGAGGGGCCACACCTCTACAAGCGCGACGGCTGGTACCATCTCCTCGTCGCCGAGGGCGGGACCGAGCGCAACCACGCGGTGGTGATGGCACGCTCGCGCACCTTTTTCGGGCCCTATGAGCCGCACCCCGACGGGCCGGTACTCACCGCCAAGGATCGCCCCGACGCGCCGTTGCAGCGGACGGGCCACGGCGATCTGGTCGACTCGCCCGAGGGCACCACCTGGCTCACCTATCTGTGCGGCCGCCCGCTGCCCCACAGCGACCGGTGCACGCTGGGGCGCGAGACCGCGATCCAGCCGATGCGCTGGGGCGAGGACGGCTGGCTGCGCACACTCGACGGCGACGCGCTGCCGGTCGCCACCGTCGGTAGCGCGGCCAGCGAATCCGCGCCGGCGCGCGAGCGTGACGATTTCGCAGGCGCCGTGCTGCCGCCGGCCTTCCAGTGGCTGCGAACGCCCTATCCGGAGCAGATCTTCAGCCTCTCGGCACGGCCGGGCTGGCTGCGGCTGCACGGGCGCGAGACGATCGGGAGCCACTTCACCCAGGCGCTGGTCGCGCGCCGACCACTCGCCTTCCGCTACGCGGCAGAGACGCTGCTCGATTATGCGCCCGCCAATTTCCAGCAGGCGGCGGGGTTGGTGTGTTACTACAACGCCACCAAGTTCCACTTCCTCCACATCACCGTCGGCGACGCGGGCGAGCGGCTGGCGCAGGTGCTGTCGGTACTCCCGCTCGAGGAGGGCGTCAGCGCGGTGAGCAGGTCGGTCGCGGTCGGCGAGGGCACGGTGGCACTGCGCGCGGAGGTGGATCACGAGCAGTTGCGCTTCGGGGTGCGCGGGGAAGGTGAGCAGGAGTGGACGTGGCTGCCCGAGACCTTCGCCGCCGACCTGCTCTCCGACGAGGCCACCTTGCCCGGCCTGCCCAATTTCACGGGAACGTTCATCGGAATGGCGTGCCAGGACATGTCGGGCGTCGGACTGCCGGCGGATTTCCGCTACTTCCATTATCTGGAGGAATGCTGAGAGCTGCAACAATCAGTGTAGCGCTAACAGAGCTGGGGGTAGCCGTGCCTGCCGTCCCTTGACCGGGCTCGCGATCGGCCTCAATCTCCACGGTGATACCGATAACAGAGCGGAGTCGCTCGGCGGGGAGGACGGCGGGATGGCCTCACGGTTACGATGTGGCGCGGCGTCGTTCGCGGCAGCCGGGCTGCTGTCACTCACCGTGCCGGTACTCGCGCAGACCGCCGGCAACGTGACGGAGGCGCTGCCACCTCCGACCGGCCTCGCGCCTTATCTCGCCCCCGTCACCAGCGGACCGGCGAAGCTCGACGCGGATGGCTTCGTGCGGCGCTGGCTGCTGCTCGAGCCGCTCGTCGAGCCCAATCGCACCAACGCCGGCTTCACCCCCAGCTACGTACGCGAGAAGCTCGCGCTGGGGCGCTATCCCGGCCGCCCGGACCGGCTGCCGCGCGACGGCGACGTAGCCCCGGCACCGGAGCGGCCGCGCTGGCACGCGCTCGACGCCGTGCCCTTCGACGTCAAGCTGTTCAAGCTCGCGCAGGGGCTCGGCAAGCCGACCTACGGCGTGATCTTCTGGGCGGTGACGGTGATCGACAGCCCGCGCGACTATGACGGCGTGCGGCTGGCGGTCGGGTCCAACTCGGCGTCGCGCTGGTGGCTCAACGGCGCGGAGGCGGTGGGCCTCTACGGCGACCGGCGCATGGTGATGGACGACGTCGTCTCCGCGCCGCTGCGGCTGCGCCGCGGCCGCAACCTGCTCCGCGGTGCGGTGATCAACGGGCCGGGCATGAGCGACTTCTGCCTGCGGTTCCTCGACTCGGCCGGGCAGCCGCTGCGCGACATCACGGTGGACGTACGATGAGGAAGCCCCTAGTCCGCGCCGCCACGGCACTCGCGCTCGCCGTCGCGCCCGCAGTGGCGGTCGACGCGCAGCTCGCCGGCGAGCCGTTCATCCACGATCCCTCGACCGTCACGTACTCGGACGGGCGCTGGTGGACCTTCGGTACGCGCGGCGGCGGGCTCGTCTCCGACGATGGCTGGACCTGGCACGGCGGTGGCGAGCGCCCCGGCGGCGGCGTCGCGCCCGACGTCATCAAGATCGGCGACCGGTTCTATGTCGCCTATGCCGTCGGCGGCGGCGGGATGAACGGCGGCCACGCGAGCCAGGTCAAGGTCATGTGGACGCGCTCGCTCGATCCCACGTCATCGTCCTTCGGCTACCACGATGTCGGCGTCGTGGCGGCGACCGACGGCATCGAGCTCGCCGACGCGATCGATCCGGCCTTCCTCTACGCCGAGGGACGGCTCTGGCTCAGCTACGGCACCTATTTCGGCTTTATCCGCATGGTGGAGCTCGATCCGCGCAGCGGCGCGCGGCTGCCCGGCAACCGGCCCGTAGACGTCGCGATCGACATGGAGGCGACCGCGCTGCTGCATCGCGACGGCTGGTATTACCTGCTCGGCACGCACGGCACCTGCTGCGACGGGCCGAACTCTTCCTACAACATCCGCGCCGGTCGCTCGCGCCAGCCGACCGGACCCTTCGTCGACCAGATGGGCGTGCCGCTGCTCAGGGGCGGGGGGAAGCTCGTCGTGGCGGGGCGGGGGCGGGTCTATGGTCCAGGGCATTTCGGGCTGATCGACCTCGGCGACGGGGTCGAGAAATTTTCGGTTCACTATGAGGCCGATATGGACCGCAGCGGGCGCAGCGTGCTGGGCATTCTGCCGTTGCGCTGGCAGGACGGCTGGCCGGTCGCCGGCGAGAATGTCGCGCCGGGCACCTATGAGATCCAGTCGGAGCGCGCCGGCACCGCGCTGCAGCTCGCGGTCGACCCGGTGCGGATCGCGTTCGACCCGCGGCGCAGCTTCGTGGCGAAGCCGGACGACCCGGTCGCGCCGATCGCCAACCAGACGCTCGACGAGAGCCGCGCCACCTGGCCGGCGGGTGCGATCGACGTGGACCTCGGCGACTATCTGATCCGCCCGCAGCAGCAGTGGTCCGTCACCCCGGTGGAGGGTGCGGGCGGCGCGATGGGGGCGCCTTACTATCGCATCGCAGTGGCCGGCACCGAGCGCGTCCTAGCGGTCGCGCCCGGCAACCGGCTGCAGACCGTGCCGCGCTTCACCGGTGCGCCCGAGCAATTGTGGCGGATCGACCAGCTCACCGACGGCAGCTACCGCATCATGCCCAAGCCGGCGGCGGGGGCGCGCGCGTCGCTGGCGCTGGTCGCGATCGGCCGCAGCACCCCCGCACTCGTCCGCTTCGACCCGGCCAGCGACGCCGGCCGCTGGACCTTCCAGCGGCCCTGACCAGCGGACGGCGAAGGTGAGGGGCGAGCAGCAGGACTCGTGGTGCGAGAACGGCCGTCCCCGCGTTACCTTGGCGTCATCCTGAACTCGTTTCACGATCCACGGCGCGTAGAGCGCCTCGGTATGCCGTCTCGCGGCGCGGTGGATCCTCAAGCGGGTCCAGGATGACGGAAGCGCGGGTGCGGTGCGACGGTGATGCCGCGGCTTCGTAGCGTCCCGGGCTCAGCCCGCCAGCGCGGCGGCGATCCGCTCCGCCAGTCGCGCCGCGACCGCCGCCTTGGGCAGTCGCTCCCAGGTCTCGACGCCTTCCGCGGTCACGAGCTGGACCGCGTTGGCGTCCCCGCCCATCACGTCGCCCGAGACGTCGTTGGCGACGATCCAGTCGGCTCCCTTGTGCGCGCGCTTGGCGGTGGCGTGCTCGATCACCTGCTCGGTCTCGGCGGCGAACCCGACCAGCAGGCGGGGTCGGCGCGGGTCGCGCGCGAGCGTGGCGAGGATGTCGGGGTTGGCGATCAGCGCCAGCGGCGCGGGCGCGCTGCCGCCCTTCTTGAGCTTCTGCACCGCCGCCTGCTCGACGCGCCAGTCCGCCACCGCGGCCACCATCACTGCGGCATCGGCGGGAAGCGCGGCGTCGACCGCCGCCGCCATCTCGGCCGCAGTCCCGACGTCGACCCGGTCGACCCCGACGGGCGTGGCGAGCGCCACCGGGCCCGCCACCAGCGTGACGCGCGCGCCGAGCGCGACGAGCGCCGCGGCGAGGGCGAAACCCTGCTTCCCTGAGGAGCGGTTCGCGATGTAGCGCACCGGGTCGATCGGCTCGTGCGTCGGCCCGGCCGTGACCAATACGTGCCGCCCCGCCAGCGCGCCCGGGGCACGCGGCGCGAGCGCGCGCTCGATCCGTTGGGCGATCGCGAGCGGCTCGGGGAGCCGGCCCGGGCCGAACTCGCCGCACGCCATCGCGCCCTCGTCCGGCTCCATCACCGTGACGCCGTCGGCGCGCAGCCGCGCGACGTTGCGCTGGGTCGCGGCGTGCAGCCACATACGCACGTTCATCGCCGGCGCGGCGAGCACCGGCTTGTCGGTGGCGAGCAGCAGGGTAGTGGCGAGATCGTTCGCCAGACCCGCCGCCATGCGCGCGAGCAGGTCGGCGGTGGCGGGCGCCACGACGACGAGATCAGCCTCGCGACTGAGCTGGATATGCCCCATCTCGGCCTCGTCCTTGAGGTCCCACAGGTCGGTGTAGACCTTGTCCTCACTCAGCGCGGCGAGCGTCATCGCGGTGACGAAATGCGCGCCGCCCTCGGTCAGCACGCAACGCACCCGGTGGCCGCGGCGACGCAGCTCGCGCACCAGCTCGCACGACTTATAGGCGGCGATGCCGCCGCCCACGATCAGCAGGATGCGGCTCATCGTGTCACCCTCGTCACCGTGATGCGACGTCGCCCGGGCGCGCCGCGCAGCAGGTCGGCAACCGCGTCAGGCACGAGCGCGAGCCCGGGGGCGACCAGCGCGGCGGCGAGCGTGGCGCTGTGCAGTCCGGCGATCCGATCGTCGGCGGCGAGCCCCGCCAGCACGAGCGCGACCACGCGAGGGCCGAGCGCGCGCGGGAGCGCCGCCCAGCCGAGCAGCGCGAGCAGCATCAGCGCCGCCGCGATCCCGGGCGCGACACCCGGCAGCGCGGCGCCGAGCAGCCGCGCCAGCGCGTCCGGCGGCGCGACCAGGAGCGGAGGCACCTCGGCCGGCAGCGGCACCGCCGCGGCGACGGCCCATAAGTGGCAGGCCAGCACCGCGCCGCCGACCGCGAGCGCGACGAGCCAGCCGAGCGCCTCACGTGCGCCGCCGTCGAAGAGCGCGAACGCGGCCATCAGCGCCGGCACCAGCAGCGCGGCGGGATCGATCACCGCGGCGGCACAGCCGAGCGCGGCGGCGGTGCCCCAGCGCTCCGCCCGTCGCAGCAGCACGGCGTAGGCGGCGAGCAGCGCGGCCCAGCCCGCGTGCGGCGCCTGCTCCCACAGCAGCGCGACCGCAACGGTCCCGGCGACGAGCAGCAGCGCGGCGAGTACCTGGCCCGCGGCGCCCGCGAAGAGCGCGGTGAGCCGCTGTACCCCTACCGCGACCAGCCCGGCGAGCGCCGCGCCGACGAGCAGCAGCATCGCCCAACTCGGCACGGCGGCGCTCACCGCGGCGAGCGTCGGGGGCAGCGCGCGCGCCTCCTCGCCGTCGGGCGCGGTGCGTGCCAGGTCGCGGAAGGTCTCGTAATAGCGGCCGCCGTGGCGCATCGCCGCGACGATCGAGTCGTGGAGCAGTTCGGCGGCGGGGCGCGCGCTCGCCTCGGACAGGCCGACCGCGGCGATCAGCCCGAGCAGCAGCCCCGCGCACCACCACCGCGCCGCGCCGCGCTCGACCCGACCAAGGCGGGTCGGCGCCACGAGCAGCAGCGCCGAGCGCGTCACCACGGCGCCGCCAGCAGCATCGCGCCCGCGCCCGCGGCCAGGCCGAGCGCGCCGACCAAAGCGTAGCGCCAGCCGCCGCCGACTCGCACCAGCTGGATCTCCTTGAGCGGCGGACGCGGCGGCGCGCCGCCCGGCGCAGGGAAGCGCGCCTCGATGCGGCGCACCAGCTCGGGCAGTCGCGCCAGCGTGCGCACGTCGGCGACGAGCCGATCCGCGATCGCCGCCTCGGGGCCGAGTTCAGTGCGGATCCAGTCCTCGACCAGCGGTGCGGCGGTGATCCAGAGGTTGATGTCGGGGTCGAGCGCGGTGGCGACGCCCTCCACCATCACCATCGTTTTCTGCAGGAGCAAGAGGTGCGGCTGGGTGACCATGTCGAAGTCGCGCGTGATGCCGAACAGCCCGTCGAGCATCATGCCGATCGACATGTCCTTGACCGGCAGCCCGCGCATCGGCTCGCCGACGGCGCGCAGCGCGGTGGCGAACTCCTCAACATTGTGGTGTGCCGGCACATATTGCGCCTCGAAGTGGATCTCGGCGACCCGGCGGTAATTGCCCGTGATCAGCCCATAGAGGATCTCGGCCAGCCAGACGCGCGCGCGTCGGTCGATCCGCCCCATGATGCCGAAGTCGATCGCCGCGACCTGGTCGCCGGGCAGCGCGAACAGATTGCCCTGGTGCAGGTCGGCGTGGAAGAAGCCGTCGGCAATCGCCTGGCGGAGGAAGGCGTGGACGAGCACGCGAGCGAGCTCGGGCAGGTCGTAGCCAGCCTCGATCAGCGCCGCGCGATCGGACAATTTGATGCCGTCGATCCACTCGATCGTCAGCACCTTGCCCGTGGTGCGCGCCCAGTCGACGGCTGGTACGAAGAACTTCGGTTCGGCCGTCATCGTCTCGGCCAGCTCGGAGGCCGACGCCGCCTCGCGCGTGAAGTTGAGCTCGCGCGCGGTCCAGCGTTTGAACGTCTCGATCACCAGCCGCGGCTGTAGCCGTGCGATCTCGCCGCCCATCGGCTCGATCTGCGCCGCGGCCCATTCATAGGTGTCGATCGCGCGCGCGAAATCCTCCTCGACGCCGGGGCGCAGCACCTTCACCGCGACGCGCCGGCCGTCGGTGGTGACCGCGCGGTGGACCTGCGCGATCGAGGCCGAGCCGACCGGCACCTCCTCGATCTCGCGGAACAAGGTGTCGAGCGGGCGCCCGAAGCTGGTCCGCATGACCTGCGAGATCGCCGCATATGGCACCGGCGGGATCGAGTCCTGCAGCCGCAGCAGGTCGTGCGCGGCCTCCTCGCCGACCAGGTCGGGGCGGGTGGCGAGCGTCTGGCCGAACTTGATCGCCGCCGGCCCGAGCGCCTCGAACGCGTCGGCGTAGCGAGGCGTCGCGGGCACGCGCGCGCCGAGCCGAGCGAGCCGCAGCAGCCGACGCAGGCGCGGCGGCGTGTTGAGGTCGCGCTCGAGCCCGCGCAGCGCGCCGTGGCGCGCCAGCGTGCGCCCCCAGCTGAGCAGCCGCCAGGCGTGAACGACGGATGAAGTCACATCTTCCAGCCGCTGTGGATCGCCACCAGCCCGCCGAGCACCGCCTCGACGCGGGTCTGCACGAAGCCGGCCTCCGCGATCATCCGCTCGAACGCGGGCATGTCGGGGAAGCGGCGGATAGACTCGATGAGATAACGGTAGCTGTCCGAGTCACCGGCGAGCAGCTGGCCGAGCCTGGGCACCATGCGGTGCGAATAGGCGTCGTACACCTCGGCGAAGCCGGGCCATTGCGTGGTCGAGAACTCGAGGCAGTAGAAGCGGCCCCCGCGACGCAGCACGCGGTGCGCCTCGCGCAGCGCCGCCGGTATGTCGGTGACGTTGCGGATGCCAAAGGCGATCGTATAGGCGTCGAAGAAGCGGTCCGGGAAGGTCAGCGTCTCGGCATTGGCCTCGGTCCACACCAGCCCGTCGATCCCGCGCTGCTGCGCGCGTCCCATGCCGACCTCGAGCATCTCGGGGTTGATGTCGGCGACCGTCACTGCTGCACCCTGCGCGGCGAGGCGGAAGGCGATGTCGCCCGTACCGCCTGCCATGTCGAGGATCTGTTCGCCCGCGCGCGGCTTCACGCGGCGCACGAAGCGATCTTTCCACAGCCGGTGCATGCCCCCCGACATGGCGTCGTTCATCAGATCGTAGCGGCTCGCCACGTTGGAGAAGACGCCGCGCACGCGCGCGGTCTTCTCGACCGGGGTGACGTCCTCGTAACCGAAGGAGACCACGCGCTCGCTGGCGGCGCTGCCGGGGGTGTCGCTCATGCCCGCCGCTCTAGGGCGTGCGCCGGGGGGAGGGAAGGGGGCGAGCGCGGCCACGGCGTCGATCGTGCGATCTAGCCGCGACGGCGCGCGATGCCTAAGTGACCGCCATGCCCGAACTTCCCGAGGTCGAGACCACCGTTCGCGGGCTCACGCCGGTGCTGCTCGACGCCACGCTGGCGCTGGTCGAGCCGCGACGCGGCGATCTGCGTCGGCCGTTCCCGCCCGAGCTGCGCCAGCGGCTCACGGGCGCGCGAGTGACCGCTCTGGTTCGCCGCGCCAAATACGGTCTGATCGATACCGATCGCGGCGACACGCTGATCTTTCATCTCGGCATGTCGGGGCGCTGGCGAGTCGATCCCGCCGAACTGCTCGCGCACGATCATCTGCTGATCGAGACCGTGGCGGGGCGACGGCTCGCGCTCAACGATCCGCGTCGTTTCGGCTCCGTCGACCTATGGCCGACCGCCGCGCTGGGCGACTTCCCTGCCTTCGGCGCGCTCGGCCCCGAGCCGCTCGGTCCGGCCTTCACGGCCGACTATCTGCGCGGCGTGCTGACAGGCAAGACGACGTCGATCAAGCTCGCGCTGCTCGATCAGCGAGTCGTCGCGGGCCTCGGCAATATCTACGTGTGCGAGGCGCTCTACCACGCGCGGATCAACCCACGCCGCGCGGCGGGTCGGATCGCACGGTCGCGGCTGGAGCGGTTGGTCGCGGCGGTTCATGACGTGCTCGAGTCCGCGATCGCGGCGGGCGGGTCGACACTGCGTGACTATGCCCGACCCAACGGCGAGCTCGGCTATTTCTCCAAGCAGTTCGCGGTCTACGGGCGCGCGGGCGAGCCGTGCGGCTGCGGCGGCACGGTGCACCGCTACGCTGAGGGCGGACGCTCGACCTTCTGGTGCCCGGCCTGCCAGCGCGGTTGACGCTGTGCGGCTCCCGCGCTATGGGCCGCGCCTTCGAGGGTGACGGTGTTACCGACCGCCCTGCTTTCCATCGATTCGAAACAGTCAGAGGACGTTCATGGCGAACACGCCGCAAGCCAAGAAGCGCATCCGCCGCAACGAGCGTCGGGCCGAAGTCAATGGTAACCGCGTCGGCCGCATCCGCACCTTCGTCAAGAAGGTCGAGGCAGCGCTCGCGGCCGGCGACAAGGCCGGTGCGGCGACCGCGCTGCAGGCGGCGCAGCCCGAGATCGCGCGCGGCGTCGCCAAGGGCGTACTCCACAAGAACACGGCAGCGCGCAAGTTCTCGCGCCTGACCAAGCGCGTGGCCGGGCTCGCCTGATTTAACGCCTTCTCAGCGCTATGAAAACGCCCGTCGGGATCGTCCCGGCGGGCGTTTTCGTATGTCGGTCGACGATCCCCAGACCGGGTCGGCACTTCTTTGCAAAAGCCTCGGGAATCCTGCGATTCGCATCCGGCACGATCGCGAGATCTCCAATAAAACCCAGTCTTTACAGTAGCTTGTGAGAAATCTGACGCATTTGCGCGGCTGGTGGCGAGTCAACCTGCTTTATTTCGATTTTGTGTCCGCGACCGGTCTTGATCGACTCAGCCGGCTGTTCCTAATCCTGTCGAACCGCACCGGCGATCGTCCGGCGCGGCACAGAGGCACCGTCTGATAGCCGACGCGAGAGGGGCCGCGGGCAGGGGACGTTTGACTTTGCGGATGCAGGATCCGCGAACGCTCGCGTTCGCGGCAACGGGAGAGGTGTGCGTGGCGGAACTGGCGGAGCGAGTGGACGGGATGAGCGACGTGGCACGGGCCTGGACCCGGGTGCGCGCCAACCTGCGCCAGTCCGCCGGGGCGCGGCTGTTCGATCAGTGGCTCGCGCCGATCGCGCTGGCCGACGCCGCCGACCCGCTCGACGTCCGCCTGACGCTGCCGTCGCCGTTCATGACCAACTGGGTCCGCAGCCATTATGCCGAGCGGCTCGTGCACGAGTTCCGCGCGGTGCTGCCGGGCGTGCGCAGCGTCGAGGTAGAGACCGCGCCCCGCGCGCCGGTCGCCGCCGTGCTGACCGCGCCCGCCGTCGTCGCTGCGCCGGCCGAGCCGATCGCCGACGGCCCGAGGCCGGCTGGGGAGCGCCCGCAGCTTGACCCGCGGCTGACCTTCGACCGCTTCGTCGTGGACGAATCGAACTTCGTCGCCGTCAACGCCGCGCGTGCGCTGGCCGAGCCGGGCCCGGTGCGGTTCAGCCCCTTGTTCCTCCACGGCGCGACTGGGCAGGGCAAGACCCACCTGATGAACGCGGTGGCGCACGCCTTCCTCGCGGCGCATCCGGGCGCGCGGGTGATGCTGATGTCGGCGGAGCGCTTCATGTTCGAGTTCGTCGCCGCGGTGCGCGCGCGCGACACGTTCGCGTTCAAGGCCAAGCTGCGCGGATGCGACCTGCTGCTGATCGACGATCTCCAGTTCATCGCCGGCAAGGACTCGACGCAGGAGGAGTTCTTCCACACCGTCAACGAGATCACGGCCGCGGGTAAGCGGCTCGTGATCGCCGCCGATCGCGCGCCCCAGGCGCTAGAGGGGATCGAGCCGCGCATCCTCGGCCGCCTCGGCGGGGGTCTGGTGGCGGACATCAAGCCCTCTTCGCTGGCACTTCGCCGCGAGGTGCTCGCTCGGCGCGTCGCGGACATGCCCGACGTGCGCGTCCCCGCCGCGATACTCGACCTCCTCGCGACCCGGATCACCGCGAGCATCCGCGAGCTGGAGGGCGCGCTGACCCGTGTCACCGCTTATTCGATGCTGACCGGCGCGACGATCGACCTCGACTTCGCGACACAGACGCTCGGCGACATGCTGCGCGGCCACCAGCGCCGCGTGACGATCGATCAGATCCAGAAGCTGGTATCAGACCATTTCGAGCTCAAGCCGCTCGACCTGATATCGGCGCGCCGTGCGCGCGCGGTGGCGCGGCCGCGGCAGATCGCGATGTACCTAGCCAAGCGCCTGACCACGCGCTCCTTGCCCGAGATCGGCCGCAAGTTCGGCGGGCGCGATCACTCCACGGTGATCCACGCGGTGAAGCGGATCGAGGCGCTGCGCGACACCGACCGCGACGTCGACGGCGCGGTCCGTCTGCTACTGGGCCAGCTGGGCGGCTGAGCGCCGCTCACGCCGCGCGACGCAGCGGCTCCTCCTCGATCGGCCTCGCCGTCAGGGGAAGCCGAGTGACCTCGGCGATGGCGCTGGCGCGCCGGCGATCGGGGAAGAGCAGCCGGCTGGCGAGGACGATCACACCCAGCGCGGCATAGGTCGCCAGCACCGCTTCCAGGCTGAACAATAGCGCCCCGGCGAAGGCGGCTCGCAGCCACAGCGGGTTGAAGCCCAGGTCCTCGCCGACCGCGGCGCACACGCCGAGGAGATTGTCGCGCGGGGCGGGCGGGGTGGTGGTCTCGGTCATGCGCTCTCTCGCTCGTCTGGCGGCGGTCGCCGCGGTTCGCGAGTTGCTGAGCAAGAGTGATGCCAACCGGCGATGGTAAGCCCGCAAAATCCTCCCCTGCAAAGGGGAGGTGGACCAGCCGAAGGCTGGTGGAGGGGTGTCGCCAGAGGTGATGCCGGCGACACTCCACCGGCCGCGACACCCCTCCGTCAGGCCTGCGGCCTGCCACCTCCCCTTGCAGAAGAGGATGAGAAACCGCGCCAACCACTCAGACACGCCATCATCTGGCGCGAGAGGCCATCGCCGATGGCAGGTTACGCCAACAATCCCATGGCGCGCTGCGCCGCCCGGAGCGTCGGCGCCGCCAGCGTGCGCGCCTTCTCCGCGCCGCGCTCCAGGATCGAGACGATCGCGGCGCGGTCGTCGAGCAGCCGCACCATCTCGTCGCGGATCGGCGCGAGCTTGGCCACGGCCAGGTCCGCCAGCGCCGGCTTGAACGCGCCGAAGCCCTTGCCGGCGAAATCGCCGAGCACGTCCTGTGGCGCGCGGTCGGCGAGCGCGGCGAAGATCGTCAGCAGGTTGCGCGCCTCGGGCCGGCCGTCGAGCTCCTCCACCGTGGCGGGGAGCAGGTCGGGGTCGGTCTTCGCCTTGCGGAACTTGTCCGCGATCACCTCGTCGCTGTCGATCAGCTTGACCAGCGACTGTTCCGACGGGTTGGACTTGCTCATCTTCGCCGCGGCATCGCGCAGCGACATGATCCGCGGCGCCGCTGCGCTGATCAGCGGTTCGGGCAGGGTGAACAGCGCGCTGTTATAGTCGGTGTTGAACTTGGTCGCGATGTCGCGCGCCAGCTCGAGATGCTGCTTCTGGTCCTCGCCGACGGGGACGTGCGTGCCGTTGTACAGCAGCACGTCCGCCGCCATGAGAACGGGGTAATCGTACAACCCGACGCTGGCGCCCTCGCGGTTCTTTCCCGCCTTGTCCTTGAACTGGGTCATGCGGTTGAGCCAGCCGACGCGCGCGACATTGTTGAGCAGCCAGGCGAGCTCGCTGTGCGCGGGCACGCGTACCTGGTTGAACAGGATCGAGCGCTCGGGGTCGATCCCGGCGGCGACCAAGGTGGCGGTCATCTCGATCGTGTTGGCGGTCAGCTCGGCGGGCGCGATGAACTCGGTCAGGCCGTGCAGGTCGGCGATGAAGTACATCGTCTCGCCGCCCCGCGCCTGGATCTGATCCTGCATCGCGACCCACTGCTTCACCGCCCCCAGATAATTGCCGAGGTGGAGGTTGCCGGTCGGCTTGATGCCGGAGACGACGCGCATCTTGGTCATCGGGAGGAGGCTCTGCGACGGAGGAGGGAACGGAGGTCGGCGACGCGGAACGCGCCGGTGGCGAAACAGGCGAGCGCGTAGATCGTCACGCCCGCGCCGACCAGCACCGCCAGCGCGACGCCGCGCACGACGAGGCTGCCGGTGAGATAGGGGTCGACCAGCGGTGTCACCAGCAGCAGCGCGACGCCCATCAGCAGCGCGGCGAGCGCGAGCCGCGGCACTTTGCGCTTGAGCTGCGGGTCGAGCGCGAAGTGACCGCGCCGCGCCAGCACGACGTAGAGCGAGGCGACGTTGACCGTCGACGCCAGCGCGGTGGCGAGCGGCGGGCCGATCTGGCCGATGTTCCAGTGCGCCAGCGTCGGGATCAGCACGAGGTTGCCGAGGAGGTTGAGCGCGACCGAGTAGAGCGCCAGCCGCACCGGCGTGCGCGTGTCGGCGCGCGCGTAGAAACCGGGGGTGAGCACCTTGACCAGCACGTAGCTCGGCAGCCCGAGCGAGAAGGCGGCGAGTGCCTGCGCCGAGCGCGCGCTGTCCGCGCCGGTGAAGGCGCCGTGCTGGAACAGTCCGCGCACGATCGGCTCGGCGGCGAAGACGAAGGCGGCGGTCGCGGGCAGGGTAAGGAACAGCGCGAGCTCCAGCCCGCGGTTCTGCGTCTCCATCGCCTCGGTCTCGCGTCCCTCGCTCAGCAGCCGCGACACGACCGGCAGCAGGATCGTGCCGAGCCCGATGCCGATCATGCCGAGCGGCAGCTGGTTCAGCCGGTCGGCGTAATAGATCGCCGAGATCGATCCCGCCGGCAGCAGCCAGCCCGCCAGCGCGGTCGAGATGGCGAGGTTGACCTGCGCCGCGCCCGCACCCGCCGCGGCCGGGACGATCAGCGTGAGCAGCCTCCTGACGTCGTCGTCGACGCGCGGCCGGCGCAGCCGGAGCGAGACGCCCGCGCGACCGCACGCCCACCACAGCCAGGCGAGCTGGAACGCGCCGCCGACGGTGACCGAGATCGCCTGTATCCGCGCGGTGGCATAGGGATCTGTGCCGTGGAAGAAGATCAGCGCGCCGACCATCGCCACGTTGAGCAGGATCGGCGCCGCGGCATTGACCCAGAAGCGGTCGAGCGAGTTGAGGATGCCACCGAGCAGCGAGACCAGCGAGATCAGCATGAGGTAGGGGATGGTGAAGCGCGACAGCGTCACCGCGAAGGCGAACTGCTCGGGCGTGGGATGCTGGCGATCGAACCCGCCCGAGAGCGCCAAGGTGATCGGCCACGCCGCGACCAGCATCGCCGCGGTGAAGACGAGCAGCACCGGGAACAGCACTGCCAGCGCCCGCTCGGCGAAGTCGACCCCGGCGGGGGTGCCGCCACCCTCCGCGACCTTGCGGTTGAACAAGGGGATGAAAGCGGCGGAGAAGGCGCCCTCGGCGAAGAGGGCGCGAAACATGTTCGGCAGGCGGAAGGCGACGAAGAAAGCGTCGGACGCGAAGCCCGCGCCGACATAGCTCGCCTGCAGCGTGTCGCGCACCAGCGCGAGCACGCGGCTGGCGAGCGTCAGCCCGCCGACCGACCCGAGCGCTTTCGCGAGGTTCATAGCGTCAACGGCCGCCGGTGTTCCCGCACCCGCGGGAACCCAGAGTCACGGGAGCAGCGCCCGCCGCCCTGGGCTCCTGCCTGCGCAGGAGCACCGCGCATCGGCCTCAGGCCTGGCCGATCGCGCCGCCGAACGATACGCCCTGTGCCTGCGCCTGCTGGAGGAACAAGGCGTTGAAGTCGATCGGCTCGAGCAGCAGCGGCGGGAAGCCTCCGTCCCGAATCGCGTCGGCGACGACGCGGCGGGCGAACGGGAAGAGCAGCCGCGGACCCTCGCCGAGGAGGAAGGGCTGGACATGCTCGGCCGGCACGTTGCGCAGGCCGAACAGGCCCGCATAGGACAGCTCGGCGATGAAGGCGGTCTTGCCGCCGGTGGTGGCGCGCACCTCGATCTTGAGCGTCACCTCATGGACGTCCTCGCCGACCTGCGCCGCGCCGATGTCGAACTGGACGTTGATCTCGGGTGGGTTGGGCTCCTGATAGACCGCCGGAGCGTTCGGGTTCTCGAACGACAGATCCTTGACGTATTGCGAGATCAGCCCCGCCGCCGGGCCCGTGTCCGCGCCGTTGGCGAGCGGTTCGCCGCCGAGATTGTCCTGGCTGTCCATCGTCCGTCCCTTCACCGATCCTGTGTCGCGCGCGCCAGAGTGAACCAGGGCGCAGCAGTCAGCGGCGGTTAGCAGCGCGGTCGGCGGGATACAATCGCCGCCCCGGCGATTTGACCCAGGGCAGTTTGATGTTCGTAGCCTTCATGCCTATGTACGACGTCAAGTTTTCGCAGACCAGCCGTCTGGAGTTGCCGTGTTCTACGTAGTCCTGCTCGCCATGGTCGCCGGCTTCCTCGCTCTGCGGCTCTACTCGGTTCTCGGTAAGCGCTCGGGCCACGAGCAGCCGCTGCCCAAGCCGGCCGAGGAGCGAGTCGGCACGGCGGCGCTGCCGCGCACCGTCGACGTGACGCCGGAGGTGCGCGAGCCGGTCATGCGGCCGTTCGACAGCGGCACCGAGCCTGGCCTGCGCGCTTTGGTCGCCGCCGAGCCGCAGTTCGACGTCAACCGCTTCATCGAGGGCGCCAAGTCCGCCTATCGCCTGATCCTCGAGGCCTATTGGCGCGGCGACGTCGAGGCGCTGCGCGGTCTGGTCGCGCCCGACGTGCTCGCGGCGTTCCAGGAGGCGATCGAGGCGCGTCAAGCGGCGGGCCATGTGCTCGACAACCGCCTGATCTCGGTCGAGCGAGCCAGTATCGCCTCGGCCTCGGTCGGCAGCGGCGAGGCGCGCGTGACGGTGCGCTTCGACGCCGATATCGCCGCGGTGACCCGAGACGGCGATGGGCAAGTGGTCGCCGGCTCGACGAGCGACGCGGTCGACACTCATGACGTGTGGACCTTCGTGCGGCAGGTGAAGACCGCTGACCCGAACTGGATCCTCGCGGACACCGACGAGGCGTGAGGACGCCGCCGGTGTCGGTGCGATAGGGAAAGGGGCGGAATGCGGATGAGGGGGGCGCTCGCGGTGGCGAGCGCGATGGCGGTCGCGGCATGCGTCGGCCCCGGCGAGCGGCCGACACCGCCGCGCAGCAGCGCGAGCCGGCCGGTGGCTCCTCAGACGAGGTCCCGCCCCGAGCGTGCGCCAGCGCGGACCTCCTATCCGCTCGATCGCCCGGCACGGCAGCCGGTCGCTTCTACCCCGCTAGCGCCGGTGACGGGCATCACCGTTCCGGGGGCGGTCAGCGCGTATGCCAACGGCGTGGTGCGGGGCCCCGCGGTCAGCACGCTGCCGCTCGAAAGCGACCAGGCCAGCGCCGCACTCGCCGCCTTTCGACTGAGCTGTCCCAGCCTCGTCCGCCGCACCGACTCGAGCGGGCTGACGCTCGGCGCCGACTGGCAGGCGGCCTGCGCCGCTGCCTCGACCGTCGGAGACCGCGATGCCACCGCCTTCTTCCAGCGCTGGTTCGAGGCGGTGCAGGTCGGCGACGGTCGTGCCTTCGCCACCGGTTATTTCATCCCCGAGATCGCCGGCTCGCGCGAGCTGCGGCCGGGCTACGCGCCGATCTACGCGCGCCCCACTGATCTGATCGACGTCGACCTCGGCAGTTTCGTCGATACGCTCGCCGGCAAGAAGATCCGTGGGCGGGTCGAGGGCAACCGCCTGGTGCCCTATTACGATCGCACCGCGATCGAGCAGGGTGCGCTGGAAGGTCGCGCGCGCGTGCTGGGTTATGCCGCCGACCCGGTCGAGCTGTTCTTCCTCCAGGTACAGGGCTCGGGGCTGGTGCGGATGCGCGACGGCGACGTGCTGCGCATCGGCTATGAGACGCAGAACGGCCGCGAATACACCGGGATCGGCGCGCTGATGAAGAGTCGCGGGCTGCTCGGCCCGGGCCAGTCGTCGATGCAGGGGATCGTCGCCTGGCTCCATGCGCATCCCGAGGAAGGCCGCGCGATCATGCGCGAGAACAAGAGCTACGTCTTCTTCCGCGAGCTCGACGGGCCACCGCTCGGCGCGCTGGGCCTGCCCGTCACGGGCGGCGTCACCGTCGCCGCCGACCCGCGCTTCGTGCCGCTCGGCGCGCCGATCTTCCTCTCGATGGACCGCACCGACGCCAACGGCGTGTGGATCGCCCAGGACACCGGCGGCGCGATCAAGGGTGCCAACCGGGTCGACACCTTCTGGGGCGCGGGCGAGGCGGCGCGCGCTACCGCGGGCGGGATGAGCGCGCGCGGCACCGCCTTCCTGCTCCTCCCGGTCGGCAGCTACGACCGCTGGGTAGCGCGCCGCGCCGCGGGAGGCGTGGGTGGCGGGACGACGCCTCGGCGCTGACGAGGAAGCTTTGTGGGCGCGCGTGCGCGCCACGGTGCGCGCGCTGCCCGGCCGACGTGCCGAGCCCGTTGCCGTCGCGCCGCGGACGCCCGAGCCGGCCGCGCCGCCGCGTCCGTCGACGGTGACCCCGGTCAGCGCGCCCGTGAAGCCCACGCCGCGCGGCCCCGGTGAGACGCTCGACCGCGGCTGGGACCGGCGGCTCGCGACCGGCCATGTCGCGCCCGAGCGGACGATCGACCTGCACGGTCACACGCTTGCCTCGGCGCATAGCGCGCTCGACTTCGGCCTGGGCGCGGCGATCGCGCGCGGGGAGCGGGTGGTGCTGCTCGTCACGGGCAAGCCGCCGCGCCCGGAGAGCCAGCGCCCGCACGCGCGCGGCGCGATCCGCGCCTCGGTGCTCGACTGGCTCCAGCTCTCGCGTCACGCCGGCGCGATCGCCGCGGTCCGCAACGCTCACCCGCGGCACGGCGGTGCGGGGGCGCTCTATGTGATCCTGCGGCGCAAGCGGTGAGCGCGGTGATCCTCCCTCGCTCCTTCTTTCCTCCGTCACCCCGGACTCGGTCCGGGGTCTGCTGCTGAGCGTCACCGGCAGCGCTCGTCGTTGCACGAGGTGGTTCGCAGAACACGTACGAATCTTGATGGTGACGTGAACGTCCGACACCACCCTCATATGCGACCGTCGGCGCGGCCGGGCGGCGCCTCACCCCGCGAACGCGCGCACGATCACCCGCTCATAGATGTCGGACAGCTGTGCCAGATCGTCGAGCGCGACCGCCTCGTCGGGCTTGTGCATCGTCGCGTTGAGCAGGCCGAACTCCACCACCGGGCATAGCGCGCGCAGGAAGCGCGCGTCCGAGGTGCCGCCGGTGGTCGACAGTTCGGGGGTTCGTCCTGTCACCTCGACGATCGCCGCCGACACCAGCGCCGACAACGCGCCCGGCTCGGTGAGGAACGCCTCACCCGAGACTCGCGCCACCACCTGCGCGGCGGGGGCGTGCGCGTGCACGATCGACTCCACACGCGACGCCAGCTCGGCGCCGCGATGCAGGTCGTTGAAGCGGATGCTGAGCCGCGCGCTGGCGTGGGCGGGAATGACGTTGGTTGCCGGGTTCCCGACCGTCACGTCGGTGATCTCGAGGTTGGAGGGCTGGAACCAGTCGCTGCCCGTGTCGAGCACGAGCGAGTCGAGCTCGGCCAGCGCCGCGATCAGCCGCGGGATCGGATTGTCGGCGAGGTGGGGATAGGCGACATGGCCCTGTCGTCCCGGCACGTCGATCCAGATATTGACCGAGCCGCGACGGCCGATCTTGATCATGTCGCCGAGCGACGCGACCGAGGTGGGCTCGCCGACCAGGCACATGTCGGGGAGCAGCCCGCGCGCGCGCATCCGCTCGATCAGCGCGACGGTGCCATAGGTGGCGGGTCCCTCCTCGTCGCCGGTGATGACGAGCGACAAGCGGCCGGCGTCGGCCGGGACGCGCGCCGCGGCGGTGACGAACGCGGCCACCGCGCCCTTCATGTCGACCGCGCCGCGCCCGCGCAGCAGCCCGCCGGCGATCACCGGCTCGAACGCGCCCGCGCTCCAGCCCGGCCCCGGTGGCACGACGTCGACGTGACCGGCGAAGGCGAGGTGACGCCCGCTGCCGCGGGTCGCCAGCAGATTCTCGACCGGCCCGTCGGGGGCCTCCCCGGCGACGAAGCGCTCGACCGCGAAGCCGAGCGGCAGCAGCGCCGCCTCGAGCACGTCGAACACCGCACCGCGGGCCGGCGTCACGCTCTCCGCAGCGATCAGCGCGCCCGCGAGTTGAATCACGTCGATCACGCGAGGAGTTCCTCATGCCCAAGGTCGATGTCGAGCGCCTGCCATCGTGCCAGGGGAGCGACTATCCCGCGCCGTTCGATGCGGCGGCGTCCGATCGCACCGTGCGCGTGCTGTCCGAGGCGATGGGGCTGAGCGACTTCGTCGCCACGCACGTCACCGTGCCGCCGGGCGGCTGGTCGTCGCAGCGCCACTGGCACGAGGGCGAGGACGAGCTGGTGATCGTGCTCAGCGGCGAGGCGGTGCTGGTCGACGACGCCGGTCGCCACCCGATGCGCGCGGGCGACGTCGCCACCTTCCGCAAGGGCGTGGCGAATGCGCACCATCTCCGCAACGAGAGCGACTCCCCCTGCGTGCTGTTCGCGGTGAGCCTGCCCGAGGCGTCGACGGTCCGTTACCCGGACATCGCGATGCGCTGGCATCCGCTGCACGGCTATGAGGCCGACCGGAGGCCGGGCGGGGAGGGGGCGCACTAGGCGACCGGCTGCTCGAACTTCTCGATCACCCACTCCTCCTCCTGCGCGCCCGCGATCCAGTCCTGCAGGAAGGGATGGTGCAGCACCGCGCCGATATAAGCGGCGGCGAAGCGCGGGGCGGGGAGCGAGTAGGTGACGATGCGTGTGCACACCGGCGCGAACATGATGTCGGCCGCGCCGAAGGCGCCGAAGAGGAAATCGCCCTCGCCGGCGCCGCCGAAGCGTGCACGTGCCTGCGCCCAGAGCTCGAAGATGCGCGTGAGATCGGCCGCGACGTCGTCGTCGATCGGGGCGGGCGCGTAGATCTGGCGTACGTTCATGCCGTGCTTGCGGCGCAGGGCCGCGAAGCTGGAGTGCATCTCCGCCGCCATCGAGCGCGCCATGGCGCGCGCCGCCTCGTCCTCGGGCCAGAATCGCGCGCGCGCGACCTTGTCGGCGAGATACTCGACGATCGCGAGGCTGTCCCACACCACCGCGTCGCCGTCCCACAGGATCGGCACCTTGCCCGAGGAGGGGGCGAACTCGTCGCCCTCGCGGCGCTTGTCCCACGCCTCGTCGTAGAGCGGTACGACCACTTCCTCGAAGGCTAAGCCCGACTGGCGGCAGGCGAGCCAGCCGCGCAGCGACCAGGAGGAATAGGCCTTGTTGCCGATGATCAGCTTCATCCCCGCTGGTTAGGCGTGGCGGACGAGGAGGGCAATCGTGCGTGTCGTCCCCGCAGGCGTGTGCGTGCAGTTAACCGCGATCGTAGAGCCGGCGGCAGTGATGCTCGGCGTAGTCATGCGGCGGGCCATTCTCGGCCGAAGGGTAACGTCGATGACCTTGGACCCGCTCGTCACACCGCCGTTCACCGCCGACTTATCGGCGCGCGCACCTGCCTTCGTCCGGGCGCCGCGGCTGGTGTCCGGCTCGCCGCTGGCCGCGCCGAGCCGCTCCGAGCTGCTGCGCCAACAGATCGCCGCGGCGCGGGAGCGCGTGCGGGCGCACTGAGGGGATGGGCTCCGAAGCTGGCGACTGCCGCGCCGGATAGGCGCGAATGGAGCGGACACATCGCGTAACAGTCGTTCCGGCCGCGGCGAGGGTTAGCCGCCGCGCCCCTTTCCGACATCCCCGCGGAGGCGGGGATGTGGACGCGCCGACGTCTCGGCTCCATCGCTAACGTCAGCGTGTCTGGATTCCTGCCTCCGCAGGAACGACGGAAGCGGGATGGGCGGAGGCGTCGAGCCCCCCGCCCGCACGCCCATGTTCCTCAACCCGGTCCCGGGTAGGCGCCTAGCAGGCTCTCAGCCTAGCCGATCGACTCGATCACCGCCGCGCGCAGCTCGGCGATCCCCATCCCGGTCTCGCTCGCCGTCGTGAGGATCTGCGGGTGCGCCGCGGGGCGTTTGCGCGCTTCCTCCCGGGTGCGCGCGAGCACCTCGGCGAGATCCGTCGCCTTCACCTTGTCCGCCTTGGTCAACACCAGGCGATAGCTCACCGCGGCCTTGTCGAGCATCGCGAGTACCTCGCGGTCGACCTCCTTGATGCCGTGGCGGCTGTCGATCAGCACCAGCGTGCGCTTGAGCGCCTGCCGCCCGCGCAGATAATCGTTGACGAGGAAGCGCCACTTCTTGACGATATCCTTGGGCGCCTTGGCGAAGCCGTAGCCCGGCATGTCGACCAGCCGGAACACCGCCGGCGCGCCGACGTCGAAGAAGTTGAGCTCCTGCGTCCGCCCCGGCGTCACCGAGGTGCGTGCCAGCGCCTTGCGGCCGACCAACGCGTTGAGCAGCGACGATTTGCCGACGTTCGAGCGCCCCGCGAACGCGACCTCGGGCATCTCCGCCGGCGGCAAATATTCGAGCGCGGGCGCGGACTTCAGGAACTCCACCGGGCCGGCGAAGCGCTTGCGCGCCGCCTCGATCAGCTCGTCGTCGAAGCCGGCGCCGTCCTCGCTCACTTGGCCGGCGCCTGCTTGAGCTGCGGGTGGCGGCTGTAGAGCCACTTCTGCTGCGCGATCGAGATGCAGTTGGTGGTGATCCAGTAGATCTGCAGCCCGACCGCGAACGGTGCCATCACGAACATCAGCACCCAGGGCAGGATCGCGAAGACCTGCTTCTGCGCGTCGTCCATCGGCGCCGGGTTGAGCCGGAACTGGAAGAACATCGAGATGCCCAGCAGCACCGGCACCACGCCGATCGCGAGGAAGTGCGGAAGGGTGATCGGGATATAGCCGAACAGGTTGAGGATCGTCGCCGGGTCGGGCGCGGAGAGGTCCTTGATCCACAGCGCGAACGGCTGGTGGCGCATCTCGATCGTCAGCAGCAGCGCCTTGTACAGCGCGTAGAAGATCGGGATCTGGATGAAGGTCGGCAGGCAGCCCGCCAGCGGGTTGACCTTCTCCGCCTTGTACAGCGCCATGATCTCCTGCTGCTGGCGCGGCTTATCGTCCTTGTAGCGCTCCTGGATCGCCTTCATCTTGGGCTGGAGCGCGCGCATCGCCGCCATGCTGGCGAACTGGCGCTGCGCGATCGGGAAGACGAGCAGCCGGATCGTCAGCGTGAGGATGATTATCGCGACGCCGAAATTGCCGATCAGCCGGAACAGCAGGTCGAGGTAGTAGAAGATCGGCTTCTCGACGAGGCGGAACCAGCCCCAGTCGATCGCATAGTCGAGCTTCGTCACCGCACCCGTGTCGGTGTAGCGGTCGAGCAGCTTCACTTCCTTGGCGCCGGCGAACAGCTTGGCGGTCTGACTCAGCTGGCGGCCGGGCGGCAGCAGCTGCGGCGCGGTGGTGAAATCGGCCTGGTAGCTCTGGTTCGGCCCGGCACGGAACTGGCCGTCGAACGCGCGGCCCTGGTCGGGTACCATCGCGGCGAGCCAATATTTGTCGGTGAAGCCGAGCCAGCCGCCGTTGCTGGTGAAGCGCGCCGGCCCAGAGGCGAGGTCCTTGAAATTGGGGTTGTAGTGCGCCGCGCCGTTGTTGACCGACATCGGTCCGGTGTGGATCGTCCAGCTGTCCGGGTCCTTCGACACGCCGATACGGTTGACGAGGCCGTAGGCCGCGACCGGCACCGCGCCGCCGCCGGCGTTGGCCACGGTCTGCTTGACCGTGAAGAGATAATCGTTGTCGACCGCCAGCTCGATCGCGAAGCGCTGCCCCTGCGCGTTGCTCGCGGTGAGCGTCACCGGCTTGCCCGGGGTGAGCGTCGGCGCGGAGGTGGTCCATACCGCGTCGGCGGCGGGCGGCCGCAGCCCCTCGTCGCGCCAGCCGAACGCGGCGAAATAGGCGTCCTGCGTGCCCGCCGGGGAGAACAGGCGGATCGGCGGTGAATCCTTGGCGACCGTCTCGCTGTAGCGGGTCAGCACCAGATCATCGATCCGTGCGCCCTTGAGGTTGATCGAGCCCTTGAGCGCAGGCGTCTCGATGCGGACGCGCGGGCTCTCCGCCAGCACCTTCGCGCGGTCGCGCAGCGCGGCGGGCGAGTCGGCGGTGGGATCGGCGCCCGGCTGCGGCAGCGCGCGCGACTTGCCCTGCTCGACCTTGGTCGCGGGCGGGTTCGCCGACGGGAAGAAGCGGCTCTGCACCAGCGGCCATCCGAACAGGATGAGCGCGGCGATCACCGCGAACAGCACGAAGTTCTTGCTCTCGTCCTTCACAGGCGTCCCAAGCTTTCCTTATGGCACCGGATCATGGCCGTGCCCGCCCCAGGGGTGACAGCGCGCGATCCGCCGCACCGCCAGCCACCCGCCCTTGACCGCGCCATAGCGGCCAAGCGCCTCAATTGCATAGGCGGAACATGACGGTTGGAAGCGACATGAGGGCGGCAGCACCAGCGACGGCCCCAGCTGCCAGCCGCGCGCCACCCAGATCAGCGCGCGCGCGATCACTTGCGTGTCTTCGCCAGCGCGCGGGCGAGATCGGCGCCGAGCTGCGCCCAGTCGCGATCGGTCGCGGCGAGTCGGCCGATCAGCACGTGGTCGGCGCCCGCCGTCCCGTGGCTGGGCAGGACCTCGCGCGCCAGCGCGCGGAAGCGCCGCTTGATGCGGTTGCGCACCACCGCGTTGCCCACCTTCTTGGTGACGGTGATGCCGAGCCGCATGGTCGCGTCGCCGTCGTCGCGCCCCTTTACCAGAAGCACGAAGCCGGGCATCGGCGCGCGACGCCCGGTATTGGCGGCCAGATAGTCCGACCGCTTCGTCATCCGGCCCACAGCCATTCGTGGCTCCGGACCGGCGGAGCGCTCGATTACGCCGACAGCTTCTTGCGGCCGCGCGCGCGACGCGCCCGGATCACCGACCGGCCGCCGACCGTGGCCATCCGCGCGCGGAAGCCGTGACGGCGGGCGCGCACCAGATTGCTCGGCTGAAAGGTCCGCTTCATGAGTCATTTCCCGAATTCGAATGGCAAAGGGCCGCCACGCGGACGGCCCGAATGATCGGGGCCGCTAAGCGAACGGCGCGTGAAAGTCAACGCGCGCGGGGCGCGGAGGCTTGATCGGCCACGCTGGGTCAGCATGGACGGCGCCGTGACGTTGACAAGCCGGAGCTCGGCACGGTCTGCGTCAGCTTCATGGTCGCGATCGTCTCCACACTCGCGTATCTGGGGCTCGAGGCGCGCGCCGTCGAGGTGCAGGTGCAGCTCATCCCCGGCCTGCCCGCCTTCAACCTCGTCGGCCTCGCCGACAAGGCGGTGGGGGAGAGCCGCGAGCGCGTGCGCGGCGCGATCGCCGCGATGGGCCTGTCGCTCCCGCCCAAGCGGATCGCGGTCAATCTCTCGCCCGCCGACCTGCCCAAGGAAGGGTCGCACTTCGATTTGCCGATCGCGCTGGCGCTGCTCGCCGCGATGGGGTTGATCGACGGCGGAGCGCTGGAACGCTACGTCGTCGTCGGCGAGCTCGGGCTCGACGGGCGCTTGGCGCCCTCGCCGGGCGTCCTGCTCGCCGCGCTCCACGCGGGCGCCGCGGGCAGGGGGCTGATCTGCCCCGCGGCGCAGGGCAGCGAGGCGGCCTGGGCGGGCCAGCTCGAGGTGATCGCCGCGCCCGATCTCATCGCTTTGCTCAACCATCTGAAAGGGCGCCAGCTGCTCGCGGCGCCGCGCCCGGGCGAGGTGATCGAGCGGCGCGACGGCCCCGACCTGCGCCAGGTGCGCGGGCAGGAGACCGCCAAGCGCGCGCTCGAGGTCGCCGCCGCGGGCGCGCACAACCTTCTGTTCGTCGGCCCGCCCGGCGCGGGCAAGTCGCTGATGGCGGCGTGCCTGCCCGGCATCCTGCCGCCGCTCGACTCGGCCGAGGCGCTGGAGGTGTCGATGGTCCAGTCGGTCGCGGGGACGCTCGCGGGCGGCGCGCTGACGCGCGTGCGCCCGTTCCGCGCCCCGCACCATTCGGCGAGCATCGCGGCGCTGACCGGCGGCGGGCTGCGCGTGCGGCCGGGCGAGGTGAGCCTCGCGCACGACGGCGTGCTATTCCTCGACGAACTGCCCGAGTTCCAGCGCGCGGTGCTCGACTCGCTGCGCCAGCCGCTCGAGAGCGGTACCGTCAGCATCGCCCGCGCCAACGCGCACGTGACCTATCCCGCCCGGGTGCAGCTGGTAGCGGCGATGAACCCCTGCCGCTGCGGCCATCTCGGCGATCCCACGCTGTCGTGCGGGCGCGCGCCGCGCTGCGCCGTCGACTATCAGGCGCGGGTCTCCGGCCCGCTGCTCGACCGTATCGACCTGCACGTCGAGGTCGCCGCATTGACCGCGCTCGAGCTGGCGCTGCCGCCCGCCGCGGAAGGCTCGGCCGAGGTCGGCGCGCGGGTGGCCACCGCGCGCCAGGTGCAGCGCGAGCGGCTCGCGGGCACTGCGCTGCGCACCAACGCGGAGCTGGACGGCGACCTGCTCGACCGTTTCGCCACACCCGACGACCCCGGCCGCGCGCTGCTGGTCGAGGCGGCCACGACGCTGCGGCTATCCGCGCGCGGCTATACCCGTGTGCTGCGGACGAGCCGCACGATCGCCGACCTGGCTGGGTCCGATCCGGTTCGCCGCGCGCATGTCGCCGAGGCGCTGAGCTATCGTCGGCGCCCGGCGGTGGGACAAGCGATCGCGTCCTAGTACGTAAGGTAACCGGCGAAGCGACTCACACGTCGTCGAAGCGCTCGACCTTCCGCGCCGGACCGTCGCCCGCGGGCGCGCGCGCCGGCTCGACCGCGACCGGCTCGAGCGGGTCCAAACCGCCCTCCCACTTCGCGATCACCGCGCTCGCCACCGCGTTGCCGATCACGTTGGTGGCGGTGCGCCCCATGTCGAGGAAATGGTCGATCGCGAGGATCAGCAGCAGCCCCGCCTCGGGCAGCTTGAACATCGGCAGCGTCGCCGCGATCACCACCAGGCTGGCGCGCGGCACCCCCGCGATGCCCTTGCTGGTGACCATCAGCACCAACAGCATCGTCACCATCTGCCCCAGCGACATGTCGATGCCGTACGCCTGGGCGATGAACAGCGACGCGAAGGTCATGTAGATCATCGAGCCGTCGAGGTTGAACGAATAGCCGAGCGGCAGCACGAAGCTGGCGATCCGCGGCGGCACGCCGAAGCGATCGAGCGCCTCGAGCATGCGCGGATAGGCCGCCTCCGACGAGGCGGTGGAGAAGGCCACCAGCAGCGGCTCGCGCACGTGGCGGATCAGCGCGCCGATGCGCGGGCCCAGAAACAGGAAGCCGATCCCCAGCAGCGCCGCCCACAGCACCAGGAGGGTGAGATAGAAACTGCCCATGAAATAGGCGAGCTGGCCGATCACGTCGGGGCCGCGCTCCGTCAGCGTGCCCGCGACGGCGGCGAACACCGCGACCGGTGCGACGCGCATGACATAGTCGGTCACCTGCAGCATGACGTGCACCAGCGCGTCGATCGCGCGCACCAGCGGCGCGGCCTTGTCGCCCACCGCGGTGATCGCGACGCCGACGAAGACCGACATGACGACGATCTGGAGGATCTCGTTCTTGGCCATCGCGTCGACCATCGAGGACGGCACGATGTGGGTGAAGAAGTCCTTGAGGTTGAACGCCGCGGTCTCCAGCCCGCTGGTCCCGCTCGCCGCCGGCAGCGCCAGCCCGACCCCGACGCCGGGCTGGAGCAGGTTGACCATGATCAGCCCGAGCGTGAGCGACAGCAGGCTGGCCGAGAGGAACCAGGCGAGGCTGCGCGCGCCGATCCGGCCGAGCGCGCGCGTGTCGCCCATCTGCGCGATGCCCGAGACCAGCGTCGCGAACACCAGCGGCGCGATGATCATCTTGATCAGTCGCAGGAACAAGGTGGTGATGATCGAGAAATAGCCGGCGACCTCGGTGGCGCGCCCCGCGCCCGCCGGCGTGCCGTCGTCGAGCCACACGTTGAGCACGAGGCCCAGCACGAGGCCGAGCGCGAGCCCGACGAGGATGTAGAGGGTCAGCCTTTTGGCCATTCGTCGCTCCGGTTGACTGCGCGCGCGAGGGAAGGAGATTGCGGGCACTCGGTCAAGCGCCCTAGTGCCGGTGCATGACGACGCGAAGCCCCTATCGCCCCGCCCGCCGTGACGTGTTGGCGGGCGGCGCCGCGCTGCTCGCCGCAGCGGGCGCCGTCCCGTCCGACGCGGCCGCCGCGGCGGTGCGCGCCGCCGCGCCTGATCTCGCTGCGCTGCGCGACCTCACCGCCGGCACGCGCCCGATCGACGCCGCCGAGCGCGCCGCTCGGCTGGCGCGGGCGCAGGCGTTGATGCGCGCGCACGGGATCGGCGCGGTGCTGGTCGAGCCGGGATCGAGCCTGATCTATTTCACCGGCGTGCGCTGGGGACGCAGCGAGCGGCTCACCGCGGCGATCCTGCCGGTCGAGGGCGAGCCGTGTATCGTCACGCCTTTCTTCGAGGAACCGTCGGTGCGGCAGACGCTGGCGGTGCCCGCCGAGGTGCGCGTGTGGCAGGAAGACCAAGACCCGCTCGCGACCGTCGCCGGCTTCCTGCGCGATCGCGGGCTGGCGGGGCACCCGGTCGGCGTCGAGGAGAGCGTGCGCTACTTCGTCCACGCCGGGCTGATGCGCGACCTGCCGGGGGCACGGTTGGTGAGCGCCGACCCGGTCGTGCGCGGTTGCCGCATGATCAAGACCGCGGCGGAGATCGCGCTGATGCAGCGCGCCACCGACGTGACGCTCGCGGCCTATCGCTGGACCTACCCGCGGGTCGAGCAGGGCATGACCGGCCAACAGATCGGCGCGCTCATGAAGGCCGCGACCGAGAAGCTCGGCGGCGAGCCCGAGTTCGCGCTGGCGCTGATCGGCCCCGCCGCGGCGCTGCCGCACGGCAGCCGCGAGGTGATCCGGGTCACCGACGGGCAGGTGGTGCTGATGGACTGCGGCTGCACCGTCCAGGGCTATCAGTCCGACGTGTCGCGCACCTGGGTGCATGGCAGCGCCTCGGCCGAGCAGCGGCGCGTGTGGGACCAGGTGAGAGCGGCGCAGGCGCTCGCGTTCCGCACCGCGCGCGTCGGCGTCGCGGCGGGCGCGGTCGACGACGCCGTGCGCGGCTATTACGAGCCGCTCGGCTACGGCCCGGGCTACCGCCTGCCCGGCCTGTCCCATCGCACCGGGCATGGCATCGGCATGGACGGGCACGAGCCAGTCAACCTCGTCCGCGGCGAGACCACCCGGCTCGCGCCCGGCATGTGCTTCTCGGACGAGCCCGGCCTGTACCTGCCCGGGAAGTTCGGCGTGCGGCTGGAGGACTGCTTCCACGTCACCGCCGACGGCCCGCGCTGGTTCAGCGAGCCGCCCGAAACGATCGAGCGGCCCGTCTGAGGCGTCAGGCGGCGGCGGGCGCGCCGGCGGCGCGGCGGCGCCGGATCGCGGCGCCCGCGAGACCGAAGCCGAGCACCATCATCGCCCAGGTCGAGGGCTCGGGCACGGCGGCACCGAAGGGCGTGTAATCGTAGGTGAGCGTATAGCGCACGCTGCCGCAGAGATCGTCGTCCGCGGGCACGGGCGTGCCGCCGAAGCCGAGCTGGCAGGAGCGCGACAGATGGGTCAGCGCGCCGCCGGCCGGCACGCCGGTGACCGTCGTGTCGCCCGGCGGGGGCGTCGTGAAGCCCAGGTCGAAGCCGTTGAAATAGACGCGCTGCGAGCCGATGAAGTAGCTCGTGTCGAGCGTCGCCGACCCGGTGCCGCTGCCGGAGACCTCGAAAAAGCCGACGTCGACGCCCTGGGCCGGCGAGAGCGCGACGGCGCTGCTGCCGCTGCCGACGATCGGGACCAGCAGCGGCGCCGCGAGACCGTTGCCGAGCAGCTGCCAATTGCCGTTCACCGACCAGTCGAGCGCGACCGGCGACGCCGTGCCGGAGGGAGCGCGCAGCAGCCACGAGCGGAACTTCGTCACGCTCACGTCGAGCGTCACCTTGTTCAAGGTACCCAATGTGGCATCGAAGCGGGGGATGCCCAGCAACACCGCCTCGCTGTCGGTGGCAACGATCGTCGCCGCCGAGGCACCCAGCGGCGCGAGCGCAGCACCGGCCGCTGCGGCGAGAAGCCACTTCCGTACGTTCATGTCGTGAAAACCCCCTGCTCCTGTATACGGACCTTTAATCGTTAACCTTGAATTCACAAAGAGCCTCGCTTTGTCCCAAAGCGGGATGAGGCCGGAGCGTTGCCGCTTTGCAACGCCCGAGGCTAGGCAGCGCCGCCCGGGGCGATTAAGTCACCCCGCCATGAGCTCGACCAGCACCACCTCCACCAACGACCTCCGCCGCTCGTTCCTCGACTATTTCGGCGGGACCGGGCATCGCATCGTTCCCTCGGCGCCGTTGGTGCCGCAGAACGACCCGACGCTGATGTTCGTCAACGCGGGCATGGTGCCGTTCAAGAACGTCTTCACCGGGCTGGAGACCCGGCCCTACACCACGGCGACCAGCGCGCAGAAATGCGTCCGGGCCGGCGGCAAGCACAATGATCTCGACAATGTCGGCTATACCGCGCGCCACCACACCTTCTTCGAGATGCTCGGCAATTTCTCGTTCGGCGACTATTTCAAGGAGCAGGCGATCACGCACGCGTGGACGCTGCTGACCAAGGAATGGGGGCTGCCGGCCGACAAGTTGACCGCCACCGTCTTCCACACCGACGATCAGGCGTTCGAGCTGTGGAAGAAGATCGCCGGCCTGCCCGACCACCGTATCATCCGCATCCCCACCAAGGACAATTTCTGGGCGATGGGATCGGACGGGCCCTGTGGGCCGTGCTCCGAGATCTTCTTCGACCACGGCGAGCATATCCCGGGCGGGCCGCCGGGATCGCCCGACGAGGACGGCGACCGGTTCGTCGAGATCTGGAACCTCGTCTTCATGCAGTTCGTGCAGGAGGCCGACGCGATCGTCGGCGACCTGCCGCGCCCCTCGATCGACACCGGCATGGGGCTGGAGCGCGTCGCGGCGGTCATGCAGGGCGTCCATGACAATTACGACACGGACACGTTCAAGGCGCTGATCGCCGCCTCGGGCGCGCTGACCCACACCGCCACCACCGGCAACAATCAGGCGAGCCACCGCGTCATCGCCGATCACCTGCGCTGCTCGGGATTCCTCGTCGCCGACGGCGTGCTGCCCGCCAACGAAGGGCGCGGCTATGTCCTGCGCCGCATCATGCGCCGCGCGATGCGCCACGCGCACCTGCTCGGCGCCAAGGAGCCGCTGATGCACCGGCTGGTGCCCGCGCTCGTCGCCGAGATGGGGGCGGCCTATCCCGAGCTGGTGCGCGCGCAGCCGCTGATCGAGGCGACGCTCCAGCAGGAAGAGACCCGTTTCCGCCAGACGCTGGAGAAGGGCCTGCGCCTGCTCGACGACGCCACCGGCGGGATGCGGCCGGGCGACACGCTCGCGGGCGAGACCGCGTTCAAGCTCTACGACACGTTCGGTTTCCCCTACGACCTCACGGAGGACGCGCTGCGCGCGCAGGGCTATCGCGTCGACCGTGCCGGCTTCGACGCCGCGATGGCCGAGCAGAAGCGTGCCGCGCGCGCGGCGTGGAAGGGATCGGGCGCCAAGGCCTCGGACGAACTATGGTTCGACCTCGCCGACCAGTTCGGCGCGACCGAGTTCACCGGCTATGCCAGCGAGAGTGGCGAGGGCGTCTTGCTCGCATTGGTCAAGGACGGGGCACGGGTCGAGCGCGCCGCCGCGGGCGACCAGGTCGACGTGATCGTCAACCAGACGCCTTTCTACGGCGAGAGTGGCGGCCAGGTCGGCGACGCGGGCACGCTCGCGACCGAAGCGGGCACCAGCGCGCGGGTCACCGACACGTCGAAGCAGCTCGGCAAGCTCTGGGTCCACCACGCCAATCTCGTTTCGGGCGAGCTGACGGTCGGCGACACGGTGCGGCTGACGGTCGATCACGCGCGCCGCGGCGCGATCCGCGCCAACCACTCCGCCACCCACCTGCTGCACGAGGCGCTGCGCCAGCGGCTGGGCACGCATGTCGCGCAGAAGGGCTCGCTGGTCGCACCCGAGCGGCTGCGCTTCGATGTCTCGCACTCCACCGCGATGACGCCGGGCGAGCTCGCCGATGCCGAGGCCGCGGTCAACGCGCAGATCCGCGGCAATGGCGCGGTCGAGACGCGTTTGATGACGCCCGACGACGCGATCGCGATGGGCGCGATGGCATTGTTCGGCGAGAAATACGGCGACGAGGTCCGCGTCGTGTCGATGGGCCGCGAGGCGGACGGCGCGACCTACTCGATCGAGCTGTGCGGCGGCACGCATGTCGGCGCGCTCGGCGATATCGGCCTGTTGAAGATCGTCGGCGAGAGCGCGGTGTCGAGCGGCGTCCGCCGCGTCGAGGCGCTGACCGGCGAGGCGGCGCGCGCTTACCTGAGCGCGCGCGACGAGACGCTGCGCGCGGTGGCGGCGACGCTGCGCACCACGCCCGACGAGGTGCCCGGTCGTGTCAGCGCGCTGCTGGACGATCGACGTCGGCTCGAGCGCGATCTCGCCGAGGCGAAGAAGGCACTCGCGCTCGGCGGTGGTGCGGGCGCCGCACCCGCCGGGCCCGATCAGGTCGGCGACGTCGCCTTCGTGGGCCAGGTCCTCGACGGCTTCGACGCCAAGGGCCTGCGCGGCGCGGTCGACGAGGCCAAGCAGCGCCTCGGCTCGGGCGTGGCGGCGGTGATCGCGGTCAATGACGGGCGCGCCTCGGTCGCGGTCGGGGTGACGGAGGATCTGGTGGCGCGCTACAACGCGGTCGAGCTTCTGCGCCGCGCGGTCGCCGCGCTGGGTGGGCAGGGCGGCGGCGGTCGCCCCGACATGGCGCAGGGCGGCGGGCCGGATGGGACCAAGGCCGCGGAGGCGCTCGCCGCGATTCGCGCGACGCTGGAAGGGGCGACCGCCGCCGCGTGAGGGCGGTCGTGTTCCTGCGAACGCAGGAACCCAGGGCCGCGAGCGTGTCGTCTGCCGCATCTGGGCTCCCGCGTGCGCAGGAGTACGGCGCGTCGATCGGGGGTGAGCTGCTCCTCATCTGAGCTGCCACCCCGGCGCGATCCGGGGTCCAGTCGGGATGGACGGAGTGGCTGCACGCGATGTCTCCCCTCTGGACCCCAGCGTTCGCCGGGGTGATGGAGGAGCGGGGACGGCGCTCCACCTTCGTCGCCACCGCCCGGATTGTCTCCGCCGTCACCTTCTGCTGTATCGTCGCGCGATGAACCGTAGCTTCGCCGCGAGTCTGCTCGCGCTCGCCGCCGCCGCGCTGGCGGGTATCGCTCCCGCCGCCGCGCGCCAGCTCACCATCGACGACGTCACGATGCTGAGCCGCGTCGGCGCGCCTGCCCTGTCCGACGACGGCCACTGGCTCGTCTGGGCGCAGCGCGAGACCGACCTCGACGCCGATCGTGGCCGCTACGACCTGTGGCGGCTCGATCTGGCTCGCGCCGGCGCCACACCCGAGAAGCTCGCCTCCGACCCCAAGCTGGACGAGAACGATCCGCAGATCGTCGGCACCACCGTCTTCTTCAGCGCCGACGACGCGATCTGGTCGGTGCCCGTCACCGGGGGCACCCCGCGCCGGCTCACTGACTTCAGGGGCGGCTTCGGCGGGTTCAAGGTCGCGCCCACCGGCGACAGGCTCGTGGTCTGGGCCGACCGCAACCCCGGCGCGCCCACGCTCGAGCCGCCGATGGTGAAGCGCCGCGCCGACGCCGGCGCGGGGCGCACCTATGACCAGCTCTTCGTGCGTCACTGGGACAGCTGGGCGGACGGCACCCGCTCGCAGCTGTTCGTCCTGCCGCTCAGCGCGCAAGGCGCGCGCGGCAACGGGCGCTCGGTGATGGGCGGGCTGGTCGGCGACACGCCGTCCAAGCCGTTCGGCGGCGGCGAGGAAGTGAGCTGGAGCCCGGACGGTCGCACGCTCTATTTCGCGCTGCGCGAGGCGGGGCGGATCGAGCCGCTGTCGACCAACCTGGATGTCTTCCAGGTACCCGCCGACGCCAGCACGGCGCCGACCAACCTCACCGCCGCCAACCGCGCCACCGACACCCAGCCGAGCGTCTCCCCCGACGGCCGCACGCTCGCCTATATCGCGATGCGGCGGCCCGGCTATGAGGCCGATCGCTACGTGCTCACGCTCCGCGACCTCGCCACCGGTCGCTCGACCTCGCTGACCGAGCGCTGGGACCGCTCGGTCGGGTCGCTGCGCTGGGCGCCCGACTCGCGCTCGCTCTACGTCACCGCCGAGGACACGCAGGAGAACCCTCTGTGGCGCGTCGATGCCGCGAGTGGGCAGGTCACGCGGCTGACCGAGCAGGGCAATGTCGCCGCGGTGGCGGTCGGCGCGCGCGGCGCGGTGGTGGCGATGAACAGCCTCACCGCGCCCGACGACTTCTACCGCGTGGCGCCGGGCCGCGCGGCCCAGCGGCTCACCAGCGTCAACGCCGCCAGGCTCGCGGGCATCGACATGCCATCGGTGGAGCGCTTCAGCTTCAAGGGCGCCAACGACGACACCGTCTGGGGCTATGCGGTGCGGCCGGCGGGCAGCACCGGGAAGCTGCCGATCGCTTACATGGTCCACGGCGGGCCGCAGGGATCGAGCAACAACAGCTGGTCGTATCGCTGGAACCCGGCGGTGTTCGCCGGCGCAGGCTACGCGCTGGTGGCGGTCGATTTCCACGGCTCGACCGGTTATGGCCAAGCCTTCACCGACGCGATCCGCAACAATTGGGGCGGCTGGCCGCTCGAGGACCTGCAGAAGGGGCTCGCCGCCGCGACCGCGAGGTTCGACTGGATGGACGGTGGCAACGCCTGCGCGCTCGGCGCGAGCTACGGCGGCTATATGATGAACTGGATCGAGGGGCGCTGGCCCGATCGGTTCAAGTGTATCGTCCAGCATGACGGCGTCTTCGACGCGCGCTCCATGGCGTACGAGACCGAGGAACTGTGGTTCGACGAGTGGGAACATGGCGGCAAGGCCTATTTCCAGGACCCGCAGGCGTTCGAGAAGTGGAACCCGGTCAATTATGTCGATCGCTGGAAGACGCCGCAGCTGGTGATCACCGGCGAGAAGGACTTCCGTATCCCGTACACGCAGGGGCTGGCCGCGTTCACCGCGTTGCAGCGGCGTGAGGTCCCGTCGCGGCTGCTCGTCTTTCCCGCCGAGAACCATTGGGTGCTCAAGCCCAAGGATTCGCGGCAATGGTATCGCGAGGTGATCGGCTGGATGAACCGTTGGACCGCGCGCGCGGCGCGGTGAGGTAGGCTGAGGGCGGAACGTGCCGGGTTAACCTGGGTTGGTGTAGCACCTGCCAGGAGAGCCGACGATGTATGCTGCCCCGATCCGCTACCGCCCCGATCTCGAGCAGGTGAAGCCGGACGAGGCGGAGACGGTTGCGCAGCTCAACGCGACGTTCGACCGGATCCTCGCGACCACGCACGAGGATTACGGCCATGCCGTTCGCGCCGTTCATGCCAAAGCACACGGCGTTCTCGAGGGGACTCTGACGATCGACGCCGACCTGCCGCCCGAGCTGGCGCAGGGGCTGTTCGCCACGCCGGGAGAACACCGCGTGATGATGCGGCTCTCGACCAATCCCGGCGACATCCTCGACGACGCCATCTCGCTGCCGCGCGGGCTGGCGATCAAGGTGTTCGACGTCGACGGTGAGCGGCTCCCCGGCGCGGAAGGACGCACGCAGGACTTCGTCATGGTCAATAGCAAGGTGTTTCAGGCGAAGGACGCGGACAAGTTCCTCGGCAGCCTCAAGCTGCTCGCGCCGACCACCGACGCGATCGAGGGCGGCAAGAAGGTGCTGTCCGCGGTGCTGCGCGGCGTGCGCAGCGCGATCGGCTCGGTCGGCCTCGAGAGCCCGGCGATCAACTCGCTCGGCGGCGCGCCCAACGTCGATCCGGTCGGCGAGACCTATTACAGCGTGACGCCGTTCCGCTACGGCGACCACGTCGCCAAGTTCAGCCTGCGGCCGATCGCGCCGGGACTGCGCGCGCGCAAGGGTGACATCATCGACACTGACGGCGACCGCGACGCGATCCGCCGCACCGTGCAGGAGGACCTGCGCGACACCGACGGCGAGTGGGAGTTCCGCGTCCAGCTCGCGCGCGACGAGGCGCATCAGCCGATCGAGGATCCCACCGTCGAGTGGGACGAGGAGGAGGCGCCGTTCCATCGCGTCGGCGTGATCCGCACCAGGGCGCAGGACAGCTGGGACCCCGCACGGGTCGAGCAGGTCAACGAGCAGATGCGCTTCAGTGTGTGGACAGGGCTGGCCGCGCACCAGCCGCTGGGCAACATCAACCGCGCGCGCCGCGACACGTATCGCCATTCGGCCGAGTTCCGCACGCGGGCGAATGGCTGTCCGATCCACGAGCCGGCGTGATCGCAAGGAAGTAGCATTTCCTTAATCTCGCGCAATTAACGTAATTTCCTCAGGCGATCGAGGATTTGTTCGTGCGCGAGAGTCCGCTGTGGGACGCGATCAAGCGATCGCAGCTGGTGATCGAGTTCACGCCAGACGGCACGATCACCTGGGTGAACGAGCGCTTCCTCAAGGCGATGGGCTATGCCGCGCGCGAGGTGGAGGGACAGCATCATCGCACCTTGTGCCCGGCCGCTTTCGCCGCCTCAAGCGACTATGCCGCGCTGTGGCGCGCGCTGGCGGAGGGCAAGCACCAGAGCGGGCTGTTCGAGCGCGTCGCGCGCGACGGCACCGCGGTCTGGCTGCGCGCGGTCTATACCCCGATCACGCGGGAGGACGGCACCGTCGAGCGCATCGTCAAGTTTGCCAGCGACGTCACCGCCGAGGTCAACCTCGCCGACGAGGTCGAGCTGCGCCTGCGGGAGAGCCAGCGCTATCGCGGCGAGGCCGAGGTCGATCGCGGCAAGATGGAGGCGCTCGTCGAGCGGCTCGCCGGCGTCGTCGACGCGATCGCGGGCATCGCGGCGCAGACCAACCTGCTCGCGCTCAACGCCTCGATCGAGGCGGCACGCGCGGGCGATGCCGGGCGCGGCTTCGCGGTGGTCGCGGCCGAGGTGAAGAAATTGGCGGGCGACACGCAGGCGGCGACGCTGCGCGCGCGGCAGATGATCGCTGGGTAGCGCGGAGCGTCGCGAACGTCTGATCTACCGAAGTTGAAGCGTGCTCCGGCGGACGCCGGAGCCCAGGATCTGGGGAGCGACGTTCGTGGCTCTGGGCTCCTGCTTGCGCAGGAGCCCGTTGGGGCGTCGGACAAGGCCGATCAAACCTTGGACGACCGTCTGCGATCCCGGATCGCTACCGCCGCCGGATCAGCCCCTCCTGCGCCACGCTCGCCACCAGACGGCCGTCGCGCGCGTAGATCGCCCCGCGGTTGAAGCCGCGTCCGCTGCCCGCCCAGGGACTGTCCGCCGCGTACAGCAGCCACTCGTCGGCGCGCACCGGCGCATGCAGCCACAGCGCATGGTCGAGGCTCGCGGTCTGCATACCCGGCGTAGTCCAACTCACGCCGTGTGGCAGCATGGCGGTGCTGAGCAGCGCGGTGTCGCTGGCATAGGCCAGGACCGCGCGATGCACCGCGGCGTCCTCACCCAGCGGCGCCACCGCGCGGAACCAGCTGTGCTGCACCGCCTCGCGCGGCGCGGGGTCGGTCCAGCGCCGCGGCGCGACCGGGCGGAACTCGATCGGGCGCTCGCGCAGCAGCGACTCGCGCCAGCGTTCCGGGATCGTCTCGCGCTGCTCGATCCGCCACTCGCGCTCGCTCCGCAGCGTCTCGGGCGCGGGCACGTCGGGCATCGTCGCCTGATGATGGAAGCCGCCCTCGTCGCGCTGAAACGAGGCGGTGAGCGTCAGGATCGGCCGCTCGTCCTGCGACGCGACCACCCGCCGGGTGGCGAAGCTCGCGCCGTCGAAGTCGCGGGCGACGCGATAGTCGATCGACGCCGACTCCGATCCGGGCCGCATGAAGTAGGCGTGGAGCGAGTGCGCGGCGCGGCCGTCGACGGTACGCTGCGCCGCCTGGAGCGCCTGTGCCACCACCTGTCCCCCGAACACGCGCCCGACCCCGTCGGTCGAGCGCCGCCCGCGGAACAGATCGACGTCGATCGCGACGACGTCGAGCAGATCGACGAGGTCGGCGACGCGCGCCGCGGGCGTGGTCTTCGCCACCGCCGGGTTCAATAGCCGGCCGCGCGCGCGAGCCGATCGGCGTGGTAATGCGCGTCGCCGAACATCTCGGCGAGCACGCGCGCGCGCTTCGTGTAGAAGCCGACGTCATATTCGTCCGTCATGCCGATGCCGCCATGCATCTGCACGCTCTCCTGCACCGACAAGGTCGTCGCGAGCCCGGTCATGGCCTTGGCGACCGAGACCGCCTCGTCGGCGGCGTCACTGCCGGCGTCGAGCAGTTGCTGTGCGCGCAACACCGCGGCGCGCGCCACCTCCATCTCGCTGTAGAGATGCGCGGCGCGGTGCTGGAGCGCCTGGAAGCTGCCGATCGGCACGCCGAACTGCTTGCGCTGCTTGAGATAGCCGATCGTCATGTCCATCGCGCCCGCGCCGACGCCGACCAGCTCGGCGGCCACGCCGGTGCGCCCGGCGCGCAGCGCGCGGTCGAGCACCGCGCGGCCGCCGTCGACCTCGCCCAGCACCGCGTCGGCGTCGACCGTCACGTCCTCCAGCGTCAACCGCGCGGCGACGCTCGAGTCGGTGAGGCGCTCGGGCGTGGCGGTCAGTCCGGCGGCGTCGCGCGGCACGGCGAAGAGCGTCACGCCGTCCGCCTCATCCTCGCCGCCGGCGGTGCGCGCGGCGACGATCAGCACGTCGGCGACATGACCGTGCGTGACGAACTGCTTGGCGCCGGAGAGACGGAAGCCGTTGCCGGCACGCTCTGCACGCAGCGCGACGCGGTCGCGGTGCTTGGCGCCCTCGTCGACCGCGAGCGCGGCGACGGTCTCGCCCGCGAGGATGCCGGGATACCAGCGCTCTGCCTGCGCGCTGCCGCGCAAGGCCTCCACCGCCGCGACCGCGGTGGTGAGGAAGGGCGAGGGTGAGAGGTTGCGCCCGATCTCCTCGAGCACCACGCCCGCCTCGACATGGCCGAGCCCGAGCCCGCCCTGGTCCTCGCCGATCAGGATGCCGGTGAAGCCCATCTCGGCGAACTGCTTCCACAGGTCGCGCGAGAAGCCGGCGGGGTCGTTCGAGTCACGTATGCTACGCAGGTGCGCGACGGGGGCGTGCTCGGCGACGAAGTCCTTGGCGGTGTCGCGCAGCATCGTCTGTTCGTCGTTGAGGTACAGCGGCATGGTCTCATTCCCGTGTTCGGCGCAAGCCGGAACCCAGGGTTCCAGGCGCGCCGCTTGATGGCCCTGGGCTCCTGCGTTCGCAGGAGCACGGACCCGGCCTAGGCCCCCGGCAGCTCGAGGATCCTTTTGGCGACGATGTTGAGCTGGATCTCGCTCGTCCCGCCCTCGATCGAGTTGGCCTTGGTGCGCAGCCACGCCCGCGCGCCCGCACCGCCGCGCGAGCGCTCGCTCTCCCACTCGAGCGCGTCCGAGCCGCCCGCGGCCATCATCAGCTCGTGGCGCGCCTTGTTCAGCTCGGTACCGACATATTTCATCATGCTCGGCTGCGCGGGATGCGCCCTCCCGGCCTTGAGCTCGTCGATGAACCGCTCGGACATCGCCGCGAACGCCTTGGCGCGTACCTCGAACAGCGCGATCTGCGCGCGCAGCAGCGGGTCGGCGAGGCGCCCGTCGTGGTCGCGCCCGACCGTCGCGATCGCGCCCTCGACCAGCGGGTTACGCCCGCCGCTCGCCAGCCCCATGCCGCTGATCATCTCGCGCTCGTGGCCGAGGAGATATTTAGCGACGTCCCAGCCCTTGTTCTCGTCGTGGATGCGGTTGGCCTTGGGCACCTTCACGTCGTCGAAGAAGGTCTCGCAGAAGGGCGAATAGCCGCTGATCAGCAGGATCGGCTTGGTCGAGACGCCGGGCGAGTCCATGTCGAACAGCACGAAGCTGATCCCGCCCTGCTTCGATTCCCTGCTGGTCCGCACCAGGCAGAAGATCCAGTCGGCCTTGTCGGCGTAGCTGGTCCACACCTTCTGGCCGTTGACGATATAATGGTCGCCGGCGTCCTCGGCGCTGGCGGCGAGCCCGGCCAGGTCTGAGCCGGCGTTGGGCTCGGAATAGCCCTGGCACCAGCGGATCTCGCCGCACGCGATCTTGGGGAGATGCTCGCGCTTCTGTTCCTCGGTGCCATATCTGAGCAGCGCCGGCCCGAGCATCGAGATGCCGAAGGAGTTGAGCGGGTTGCGCGCGCGGATCGCGGCCATCTCCTCGCGCAGGATCTTGGTCTCGGCGGGGGAGAGGCCGCCGCCGCCATAGTCTTTCGGCCAGTCGGGCACAGTCCAGCCGCGCTCGGCCATCAGCTTGAGCCAGCGCGCCTGCGGCGGGTTCGAGGCGGGGTCGTAGCGTCGACCGCCCCAGCAGACGTCCGTGTCCGCGCGCACCGGCTCGCGCATCTCGGGCGGGCAGTTCTCGGCGAGCCAAACGCGGGTCTCGGTGCGGAAGGTGTCGAGGTCGGTCATGACTGGGTCCTCGCGGGTGAGGTGATGGGGTCGGCGGGAGCGGCGACAGGAGCGAGGTCGCTCGCCCCAGTCACTGCCGTCATCCCGGACTTGTTCCGTGTACGCGCCTTGGATCGCCCGCGCTGAGCCAAGATCGTGTATGGGGGACACGATCTCGCGCGTACACCGCGGCGCCGCGTACTCAGGTGCGGCGGTGCTTGCGGGACGGTGGATCCTGAAACGAGTTCAGGATGACGGAAGTGGGTGGGGAGGGCGCCTATGCCGCCGCCGCCGTTGGCCGACATCCTCCCAAGACGCTCCGGCCGCCTGCGATGGCGCCCCGTCACTTGATCGAACCCTCGCGCAGGCTCCGCGCCACCGCGAAGCCGTGCTTCTCCAGGCCGGCGACGACCTTGTCATATCCCTCGGTCCGCGCCCAGAACATCGGGCCGCCGCGGTAGACCGGCCAGCCGTAGCCGTAGATCCACACCACATCGACGTCGGACGCGCGCTGCGCCTTGCCCTCCTCCAGGATCAGCGCGCCCTCGTTGACCATCGGGTAGAGCGTGCGCTCGACGATCTCCTCGTCGGTGACGTGATGCTGCGGCGTGCCGGTCTTCTCGCGCCACTCCTGGATGATCTCGGCGACCCGCGGCGAGGGGGTGGGGGTGCGCTTCTCGTCGTAATCGTAGAAGCCTGCCTGGCGTTTCTGGCCCCAGCGGCCCTCGGCGGCGAGCGCGTCGCGGACGTTCTCGATCCGGCTCGGGTCGCGGTGCCAGCCGATGTCGACGCCGGCGAGATCGGCCATCTGGAACGGACCCATCGGCATACCGAACTCGGTGTGGACGCGATCGATCTGCTCGGGCGAGGCGCCCTCCAGCAGCAGCTTGTTGGCCTCGACCTGGCGCGGCATCAGCATGCGGTTGCCGATGAAGCCGTAGGTGACGCCCGCCACCACCGCGACCTTGCGGATGCGCTTGGCCAGCGCCATCACCGTCGCGAGCACGTCGGGCGCGGTCCGCGCGCCGCGCACCACCTCCAGCAGCTTCATCACGTTGGCGGGCGAGAAGAAGTGCAGGCCGAGCACGTCCTGCGGCCGCGTCGTGCAGGCGGCGATCGCGTCAATGTCGAGGTAGGAGGTGTTCGAAGCGAGGATTGCGCCCGGCTTGGCGATGGCGTCGAGACGCGTGAAGATCTCCTGCTTCACCTCCATATTCTCGTACACCGCCTCGATGATGAGGTCGCAGTCGGCGAGCGAGTCGAAGTCGAGCGTCGGCGTCAAAGCCGCCATCGCCGCCCCGACCTGCTCGGGCTTCATCCGTCCCTTGGCCGCGGTCGCCTCGTAATTCCTGCGGATGACGCCGGTGCCACGGTCGAGTGCTTCCTGCGCGGTCTCGACGATCGTCACGGGGAGGCCGGCCGAGAGGAAGTTCATCGCGATGCCGCCGCCCATCGTGCCCGCGCCGATCACGCCGACCCGCGCGATCGGGCGCAGCGCGATGTCGGCCGGAACGTCGTCGATCTTGGCCGCCTGACGCTCGGCGAAGAAGATATGGCGCTGCGCCGCCGACTGGGTGCCGGTCATCAGCCGCATGAACGCCTGCCGCTCATAGGCGAGCCCCTCGGCGAACGGCAGTTCGGTCGCCTTGACGACGCAGTCGATGTTGGCGGCGGGCGCGTCGAAGCCGCGGAAGCGTCGGGCGTTCTCTTTCTGGAAGGCGGCGACCGCCGCGGGGTCGGGCGCGACGGTCTTCTCGGCGGCGCGCGGGATCGGCCGCGTCGCCTTGATCTCGTCGGCGAAGGCGAGCGCGTCGGCGGCGAGGCTGTCCTCGCCGACGATGCGGTCGATCAGTCCCGCCTCCTGGGCGCGCCGGGCCGAGATCGGCTCGCCCTTGGCGGTCAACTCGAGCGCCAGCGTCACCCCGGCGAGCCGCGGTAGCCGCTGCGTGCCGCCCGCCCCCGGCAGCAGGCCGAGCTTGACCTCGGGCGTGCCGATCTTGGCCGAGGGCACCGCGACACGATAATGGCAGCCGAGCGCGACCTCGCAGCCGCCGCCCAGCGCGGTGCCGTGGATCGCCGCGACCACCGGCTTGCCGCACGCCTCGATCATGTCGACGAGCACCGGCAGCATCGGCTCGACCGGCGGCTTGCCGAACTCGGTGATGTCCGCTCCCGCGAAGAAGGTGCGGCCATCACAGCGGATCACCATCGCCGCGATCGACTGGTCCGCCGCGCCCTCCTTGATCGCTGCCTCCAGCCCGATCCGCACCGCGGCGCCCAGCGCGTTCACCGGCGGGTTGTCGGAGACGATGACGAGCACGTCGCCGTGGCGCTCGGTGCGGATCGGGGAAGAGGCGGTCATGCGTGGATGCTCCTGCGACGGCAGTGTTGGTGTTTGTCGGAATGGGTCATTGAAGGGGCGGTAGCACGCGATCTCGCGTCACACCGTCGCGCCGGAGGGCACGCTGGGGTCGTACAAAGCCTCTGTCATATCGAAGGGCCGCGGTCGCACTGGCCATACCTCACCTTCTAACCCTCCGTCACTGTATCGCCTTGAGCGTCTCGCAAATCAACTCTAGTCTCGCGTCGCAACGAACCCGATGTTCGAGCGACGGAGGCGCTGATGGCAATGGGGCACGGGCAGGAGACCGGCTGGCCAGCGCGCTCGCACGACGAGGTGCGCGCGCTGCTCACCGCGCCGGGCAGCGCCTTCGAGATCGAGACGGTGACGATCCGCGGCGTGCCGACCCGCACGTGGAAGAACGCGCCGCCGACGCTTCGCGCCCTGCTGGAGGTGAGCCGCGCCCACGGCGAGCGGCTGATGACGATCTACGAGGACGAGCGGGTCAGCTACGCCGCGCACGCGCGGGCGGTGGCCGCGCTCGCTGCTGTGCTGGCGGAGAAGGGCGTGCGCGCGGGCGACCGGGTCGCGATCGCGATGCGAAATCTGCCCGAATATCCCGCGGCACTGTTCGCGGTCACCGCGCTCGGCGCCGTGGCGGTGCCGCTGAATGCCTGGTGGAGCGGCGAGGAGCTGCGCTACGCACTCGACGATTCGGCCGCGCGGCTGCTGATCGTGGACGCCGAGCGGCACGAGCTGCTGCTCCCGCTGTACGGGCTGTTGCGCCACCTCGGCGACGTTCTGGTGACCCGCGCCAGCGGGACGCTCGCGCGGCCGGCGGTCGCCCTCGAAGCGCTCATCGGCGCACCCATGCGCTGGGAAGCGCTGCCCGAGCGACCGCTGCCGGATACACCGCTCGGGCCGGATGATCCCGCCGCGATCTTCTATACCAGCGGCACCACCGGGCGCCCGAAGGGCGCGCTGGGCACGCACCGCAATCTCACCACCAATATCATGAGCAGCGCCTACGCCGCCGCGCGCACCGCGCTGCGCCGGGGCGAGCTGCCGCCGCCCACGACGCCACGAGTCGTGCTGACCGTGATCCCGCTGTTTCACGTCACCGCCTGCTCGGCCGCGCTGATGGGCGCGGTGGCGAGCGGGTCGACCACGATCTATATGCGACGCTGGGACGCGGTGCGCGCGATGGAGCTGGTCGAGCGCGAGCGGGTCACCGTCACGGGCGGGGTGCCGACGATCGCGTGGCAGCTGCTCGATCATCCCGAGCGCGCGCGCTTCGACCTCTCCAGCCTCGAGTCGATCGCTTATGGTGGCGCCCCCGCGGCGCCCGAGCTGGCGCGGCGGCTCCGCGCCGAGTTCGGCGTGTGGCCGCAGAACGGCTGGGGCATGACCGAGACGATGGCGACGGTGACGTCGCTGGCAGCGGAGGATTATCTCGCGCGACCGGAGAGCGCCGGCCTGCCGGTGGCGGTGGCCGATGTGATCGTCACCGACGGGGAGGGCGCCCCGCTGCCGCCCGGAGCTGTGGGGGAGGTGCGCGCGCGCGGTCCGATGGTGGTGGCGGGCTATTGGAACCGTCCCGAGGCGAGCGCCGAGACCTTCGTCGAGGGCTGGGTCCGCACCGGCGACGTCGGTCGCCTCGACGAGGACGGCTTCCTCTACATCCTCGATCGCGCCAAGGACGTGGTGATCCGCGGCGGCGAGAACATCTACTCGATCGAGATCGAGAACGTGCTGGAGGCGCATCCCGCGGTGAGCGAATGTGCCGTGCTCGGCGCGCCGCACCGCGTGCTGGGCGAGGAAGCGGTCGCGGTGGTGCGGCTGACCCCGGCGGGTAGCGTGGACGAGGCCGAGCTGCAGCACTGGGTTCGCGCGCGGCTCGCCGCCTTCAAGGTGCCCGCGGAGATCCGCTTCACCGCCGAGCCGCTGCCCCGTAACGCCAACGGCAAGATCCTGAAGCGCGAGCTCAAGGGCTTGTTCCGGGAACGTTTCGCGGCGTAGGGCTGTTCCCCGGTGGAGCGGGGAACGACGATGCGGGTGACACGGGACTTCCTGCGCGGCCGCGGTCGCGACGCGATGAGCGAGTCGGACAAAGCCATCCTCGAGCGCGCGGTCGAGCGCATCGATACGCTGCCCGCGCGCACGATCGTCACCCGGCGCGGCGACCGGCTGCGCAACAGCATGCTGCTGCTCGAGGGCGCGATGTGCCGCTACATGGACGCACGCGACGGCTTCCGCCAGCTCGTCGCGTTGCAGGTGCCGGGCGACTTCGTCGATCTCCACGGCTACCCGCTGCATCGGCTCGACCATGACGTCGGCACGCTCACCGAGGCGCGCGTCGCGGTGATCCCGCACGCCGCGATCGACTCGATCGTCGCCGATCATCCTCAGCTCGCGCGCGTCCTGTGGCGTTCGACGTTGCTCGACGCCGCGCTGCATCGCGAGTGGATCTTCCGCATCGGCCGGCTCGACGCCGCGGGGCGGATCGCGCACTTCCTGCTGGAGACCTACCATCGCCTCAAGGCCACCGGGCGCGGCGGCGACGGTGTGTTCGAGCTCGCGCTGATCCAGCAGGATCTCGGCGAGGCGTGCGGGCTCACCAGCGTGCACGTCAACCGCACGCTGCGGCGGCTGCGTGAGGAGAAACTCGTCGAGGCGGTGCGCGGCACCGTGACGATCCTCGACGAGCCCGGGCTGGCGCGCGTCGGCGAGTTCGACCCCGATTACCTCTACCTTGAGGAAGGACCCTGGCAGGCCGCCGCTGCCTGAGCGCAGCGCTCTTTCGCGCCTCCTTTCCTCTCGCTAGGTTTCCCTGATGGCCGATCTCCCGCCGCCCGCTCCAGCGCCGGTCACGCTCCCGCCCGATTCCGCCGCGCTGTCGGCGGAGGGCGACCCGCACGTGGTGCTGCGGCGCGACCGGCTGCTCGCCGCGCTGACGCTCACCTCGGGTATCGGGCTGATGTTGGGCCTGCCGTTCGCGCTCAAGTCGGGCGCCGAGTTCTTCATGCCCACCGCGGTCGCGCTGGTGGTCGCGCTCGCGCTGATCCCGCTGCTCGAGTGGCTCGAGCGACGCCGACTGCCCTCGGCCATGGCGGCGCTGGTCTGCGTGCTGTTGTTCCTCGTGATCGCCAACGTCGCGCTCGCCGCGATCGTCGTGCCCGCGACCGAGTTCTTCCGGTTGTTGCCCTCACGGATCGGGCGGATCCAGGACAATCTCGCGCCGTTGCTCGATCTCTATTCCAGTCTGGAGAAATACGCGAACCGCACGCTGCACCAGATCGCGAGCACGCCGGTGCGGCCGTCGCCTACCGCGGCGGTGGCGCCACCCAGCTCGATCGTCGAGCTCGCCGCCACTTCGGCGCCGGCGGTCATCATCCAGGTCTTCTACGCGATCCTCGTCGCCTTCTTCTTCCTGTCGGGCTGGACCCGGACGCGCGAGCGCATGATCACCGAGCGCGCCAGCTTCGGCGGCGCGATGGCGACCGCGCGCGTGCTGCAGGAGATGGTGGACGACGTGTCCTCGTATCTCGGCACGATCACGGTCATCAACGTCGCGCTCGGCGCCATCATCGCGGGCGCGCTCCACCTGCTCGGGATGCCGTTCCCGCTGATGTGGGGCGGCATCGTCGCGCTGCTCAACTATATCCCCTATTTCGGCCCGGTCGTGGCGGCGCTGCTGCTCGCGGTAGGTGGGCTGATGACCTTCTCCGATGTCTGGACGGCGCTGTCGGCGCCCGCGATCATGTACGGCGCCCATCTGATCGAGGCGAACGTCGTGACGCCGCTGATCGTCGGGCATCGGCTCACCATCAATCCGGTGATGATCCTGATCTCGATCTCCTTCTGGGGCTGGGTATGGGGCACGGTGGGCGCGCTGCTGGCGGTGCCGATCCTGATCATCGTGCAGACCATCCTGTCGGCGGCAGGACGGCCCGACATCGCGGGTTTCCTCTTCGAGCACGGCACGCTGACTCGCACGCGCGAGGGTCGCCCGGCCGGGCTCGCGCGGCGCGGCGAGAAAGACGCCGAATAGCCGTTGACAGCCCCCGGTGTGCCGCCTAGTTGGCGCGCCTCACGCTTCTGCAAGCGGGTGTAGCTCAGTTGGTTAGAGCGCCGGCCTGTCACGCCGGAGGTCGCGGGTTCGAGCCCCGTCACTCGCGCCACCCCCCGGGGAGGCCGCAGATCCAAGCATGACCGTCGATCGTCGTTGCGGGCCGTCTGGCCCGGCGCGGCACGTTGCGGGTGTAGCTCAGTTGGTTAGAGCGCCGGCCTGTCACGCCGGAGGTCGCGGGTTCGAGCCCCGTCACTCGCGCCACGGTCGGTGGTGGTTGCTCTAGAGAAGAGCTTGACCAGTCACTCGCCCTTTCTCCGTCCGGAAGGTCAGCACCCAGCCCGTCATCGACGCGCAGGCGGGAATCCAGCCGCGCGGACGGTGCGGCTCCATCGCGGACGTTAGCATGTCTGGACTCCCGCTTTCGCGGGAATGACGAAGAGGGGTGGGGCAGGGACGGGATCGAGACCGACGATCAGCGAGAGCGTCGGCATCCACTGTCCGCACCGCCGCGGGCCTCACCTCACCGCCAACGCCCGGTCTCCATCCAGCGCAGCAGCGGCTTGAGCGGCGTGATCCAGATGATTCCCGTCACGAGATAGAAGCCGAGCTGGAGCAACGCCGGCCATTGCCCTATGACGCCCGAGAGCGAGGCGATGGCCACGCACCACAGCGCGATCAGCAGCAGGATCGCGAGCATCCCCACCGGCTTGCGCCACGACGGCGTCATCGCGACCGCCCCGCGATCCAGCCGCGCTCGGTCACGATCGCGTCAAGGGGGGCGTCCCAGGGGTCGGGGGGTATCGAGTCGAGCTGTTGCACGCTCCACGCGATACCGATGCGGTGCGCCGCGGGATAGGTCGCGAAGGCGCGGTCGTAGTGGCCGGCCCCCTGGCCGACGCGGTTGAGCGCGGCATCGAACGCCACCAGAGGAGTGAGCACCACGTCGGGTACGATCTCGGCGTGCGCACCATCGGGCTGGCGCAGCCCGAATGGTCCGTCAGCGAGCGCGTGGTCGCCGCTCCAGGCCAGGAAGCGGATCGGGGTCGCCCGATCGACGACGTGGGGCAGCGCCAGCCGGCAGCCGGCGGCACGAGCGACGTTCTCCAATTCGGAGGGATCGGCCTCGCTGCCGATCGGCGCGTAGCTCGCCACCACCAGGCCGGGCGCGAGCAGCGCGACGAACTCGCGCGGGCAGGAGAGGGGAGGCGCACCCGCCGCTACGAAGGCGTCGCGCGCGGCACGCGCGGCGGCGCGAAGAGCGCGCTTGTCAGTCATCGTAGAGAGGGGGGCGGGGTGGCGGGACCGCCGTGGCCGTTGGCCGATGTATCCACTGACGCCCAGTACGTCAGGTGGGAGTCATATACGTCGGACCAGGATCCGGGCAGGGACAACCCCCATGGAAGATGAATAGCCTCAGGGATTTTATGAGCTCGTACCGGGCAGAACCCGCCAACACCTATCTAGGACGTCGGCGGCGCCTGCTCAAGGGCCTCGGCGAGCTTCTCGAGCCGTTCCGACAGACGATCGAGCGCGATCCCCTCCGGCGTCTCGGGCGGGGGTGCCTCGCGCGCCTCGATCAACGCGTCCGCCACCATCAGCGCGGCGAGCAGCATGGTACGGTTGACCCCGCCGGCTCCTGCGGCGCGGCGCGCGTCCTCCCAGCGCTCGTCGATCAGCGCGGCGGCCTGCATCAGTCGGGCCTCGCCGCCGTCGCCGCAGCCCAGGTCATAGCTCGTCTCGCCGATGCGGAGCGTTACCCGCGCCATCAGTCCTGCCCCCCGCGCGCGATGATCTCGTCGAGCGCGGCGACCGCCTCGCCCATCTTCTCGCGCAGTGCTTCGTGGCGGCGTGCGAGCGTGGCGGCAGCCGCTAGGCGCTGTTCCAAGACGCGTTCGACGCGGGTGATGGCGGCATCGAGCCGGTCGATCGCTGGGTTGTCCATGGGGAGAGGCGATAGGATCGCGCGCGCGCGCCGACAAGATGGCGTAGAGACGAGTGGATGCACCGCAGCGGTTGACGGCCGCGCGCCGTCCGGCGCAAAGACCCGCGCGACACCGAACTTACGGCGGAGACAGGCGCATGACCAAGGTAGCGATCAACGGCTTCGGACGGATCGGGCGGCTGGTGGCACGCGCGCTGATCGAGCGCGGCAGCGACCTCGAGCTGGTGGCGATCAACGATCTCGCCGACACCAAGTCGAACGCGTGGCTGTTCAGCCGCGACAGCGTCCACGGCAAGTACGCCGGCACGGTCGAGGCCGACGGGCAGGACATGGTGATCGACGGCAAGCGCATTCGCGTCACCGCCGAGCGCGACCCCGCCAACCTGCCGCACAAGGAGCTCGGCGTCGACATCGTGCTGGAATGCACCGGCTTCTTCACCGATCGCGCCAGCGCGCAGAAGCATATCGACGCCGGCGCCAAGAAGGTGCTGATCTCGGCCCCCGCCAAGAACGTCGACCTCACCGTGGTCTACGGCGTCAACCACGACAAGCTCGAGGCCGGGCACACGATCGTGTCGAACGCGTCGTGCACCACCAACTGCCTCGCGCCGGTCGCCAAGGTGCTCAACGACGCGATCGGCATCGAGCGCGGCCTGATGACCACGATCCACGCCTATACGAACGACCAGAAGATCCTCGACCAGATCCACAGCGACCTGCGCCGGGCGCGCGCGGCGGCGATGAACATCATCCCGACGACGACCGGCGCGGCGCGCGCGGTGGGCGAGGTGCTCCCCGAGCTGAAGGGCAAGCTGGACGGCTCGGCGATCCGCGTTCCCGTGCCCGACGGCAGCCTCGTCGACCTCACCTTCACGCCGAAGCGCGACACCAGCAAGGAAGAGGTCAACCAGCTGCTCAAGGCCGCGGCCGAGGGCGCGATGCAGGGCGTGCTGCATTATTCGGACGAGCCGCTCGTCTCGATCGACATCGTCCACACGCCCTACTCGTCGACGGTCGACAGCCTCGAGACCGCGGTGATCGACGGCAAGCTGGTCCGCGTGGTCAGCTGGTACGACAATGAATGGGGCTTCTCCAACCGCATGGTCGATACCGCGACCGCGATGGCGAAGCTCGGCTGAGATGGAGCATGCGGGCGGGGCGGGCGTGACGGGCGTGCTGCTCGGCATCGCGCGTCACGCCCGCTCGCGCGCGCCGGTCGAGACCGTCGTGCGCGCCGAGGTGTCGCTCGCGCGCGGCATCCACGGCGACTTCCGCGGCGCGATGCGGGGCAAGCCCTACAAGCGCCAGGTCACGCTGATCGAGCGCGGTGACTGGGCGGCGGCGATGCGGCTGGTCGGCCACACGATCGACTGGACCGAGCGGCGCGCCAACCTGCTGGTCGACGCGCTCGACCTGCCGCAGAAGGCGGGAACGGTGCTCCGCATCGGCGCGGACGTGCTGCTCGAGATCACGCGCGAGTGCGACCCGTGCGAGCGGATGGAAGCGCTCGCCCCTGGGCTCAAGCAGGCGATGACGCCCGACTGGCGCGGTGGCGCCTGCGCGATGGTGATACAGGGCGGCACGATCGCCGTCGGTGACAGGATCAGGATCGAGGACCCATGGCCAAGTCTTTTCGAACGCTCGACGACATCGGCGACGTCGCCGGCAAGCGGGTCCTCGTCCGCGGGGATCTGAACGTCCCCTTCAAGGACGGCCACGTCACCGACGACACGCGGCTGCGCGCCACCGTCGCGACGGTCGCCGAGCTCGCCGACAAGGGCGCGATCGTGCTCGTTCTCGCGCATTTCGGCCGCCCCAAGGGGCAGCCCGCGCCCGAGTTCTCGCTGGCGCAGATCACCCGGCCGTATGAGAGCGTGCTCGGTCGCCCGGTGCGCTTCGTCGACTGGGCGGGTGCCGCCGAGGCGGTCGCCACGCTCCAGCCCGGCGACGTCGCGGTGCTGGAGAACACGCGCTTCTTCGCCGGCGAGGAGAAGAACGACCGCGAGACGATCGACCGCATCGCCGCGCTCGGCGACCTCTACGTCAACGACGCTTTCTCTGCCGCGCACCGCGCGCACGCCTCCACCGCGGGGCTGGCGCAGGTGCTTCCCGCCTTCGCCGGGCGCGCGATGGAGGCCGAGCTCGACGCGCTCGAGAAGGCGCTCGGCGCGCCCGAGCATCCGGTCGCGGCGGTGGTCGGCGGCGCCAAGGTGTCGACCAAGCTCGACGTGCTCAAGCACCTCGTCGGCAAGGTGGACCACCTGATCATCGGCGGCGGCATGGCGAACACCTTCCTCGCCGCGCGCGGCGTGAACGTGGGCAAGAGCCTGTGCGAGCACGATCTGACCGGCACCGCCGACGAGATCCTGGAGGCCGCCGATCGCGCTGGCTGCACGGTCCATCTGCCCTATGACGTGGTCGTGGCGACCGAGTTCCGCGCCAACCCGCCGGTACGCACCGTCAACGTCCACGAGGTCGCCGCCGACGAGATGATCCTCGACGTCGGCCCCGCCGCCGTCGAGGCGCTGGGCGATGTGCTCAAGAACTGCCGAACGCTCGTGTGGAACGGCCCGCTCGGCGCGTTCGAGACGCCGCCGTTCGACGCCGCGACGGTGGCGCTGGCGCGCACGGCCGCGGCGCTGACCAAGGAGGGCAGCCTCGTCTCGGTCGCGGGCGGCGGCGACACGGTCGCGGCGCTCAACCAGGCCGGGGTGGCGGAGCAGTTCAGCTTCGTCTCGGCCGCGGGCGGCGCCTTCCTGGAGTGGATGGAAGGCCGCGAGCTGCCGGGGGTCGCCGCGCTGCAGCGGTGACGAGGGTGGGGCGAGGGTAGCGCCTCGCTCAGCCGCGCTCCTGCGCACGCAGGAGCCCAGTGCGGCGAGCGCGCCCTCCGATCATTCTGGGCTCCTGCGTGCGCAGGAGCACGGCGATCGGCGGAACACCCCGCTCATCCCGCGGGCCGAGTCGCGATCAGCGCGTTGGACACCATGGTCAACACCGCGACGTCGTGCTGGTTGAAGGCGATGAGCCGGCTCTTGTAGATCCCCAGCTCGGGCCGCGAGCGCGAGACGCGTTTCTCGATCACCTCGGTCTCGCAGCGCAGCGTGTCGCCCGGATAGACCGGGGTGAGCCAGCGCAGCTCGTCGATCCCGGGCGAGCCTAGCCCGGCCTGCTCGACCGCGCGGAGCTGCTCGACCAGCATCGCCATCACCATCGCGCAGCTGTGCCAGCCACTCGCCGACAGGCGGCCGAAATGGGTCGCTGCGGCGGCCTCGTCGGAGAGATGGAAGGGCTGCGGGTCGTATTTTCGCGCGAACTCGATCACCTCGTCGCGGGTGACCGGATAGGCGCCGAAGCGGGCGGTCGCGCCGACCGTGATGTCCTCGAAATATTGCACCGGCGGCGCTCTCCTCTCGCGCCGCCATATCGCCACGTTCCTGGCCGCTCTTCAAGATTTTGCCTAGGTCGTCAGCGCCGCATCACGCGTCGGAACGGCGCATCGTCGCCGTCCAGGCCGCTGCCACGGGGCAGGCCGAGCAGGTCGCGCAGCAGCGGCGCCACGTCGGTATTGTCGAAGGTCGGCAGCCGCTTTCCCGCGGCGAAGGCGGGGCCATAAGCGATGAACAAGGCGCGCATGTCGGGCGAGTCATTGTCAAAGCCGTGCGCACCGCGGTGGGTGGCCTCGTCCGTCGCGCTCCTGGCGAGGATCCAGCCGCCCGATGCGTCGTCCTCGGCGAGGCAGAGGAAGGCGGGCACGCGCGGGTTGCGGCCATAGCGGAAGCGCGGCGGCAGCGCCTCCTTGCGCCAGCACGTCATATGCGGGTGCGGGCGCAGCAGCGCCTGCGCTACCGCAGCGTCGCGTCCCGGCAGCGGCGCGAAGGTCGCGTACGGGCCGCTCTCGACCACCCGCGCGTCGGTCGCGGGGACGATCGAGTCGATCGCGATGCGCCGCTCGGGCGCGATCGGCGCCATGCCATGGTCCGAGACGATCACGATATTGGCGGATTGGCCCAGAGCGGCGAGTCCGTCCACCAGGCGACCGATACTCGCGTCGGCCGCGGCCACTGCTGACAGCGTCCGTCGATCAGTGGGGCCGTAATCGTGGCCGGCGGTATCGACCTCGTCGAAATAGAGCGTGACGAACCGTGGGCGCGTCTCGGCCGGGCGGCGCAGCCAGTCGATCACCGCGTCGACGCGCTGTCGATCGCTCACTGCCTCGTTATACTGCTGCCAGTCGCGCGGGCGGATACCGGCGACCTCGTGCGGGCGAGCGGGATCGCGCGTGCCGCCCCAGGCGACGTTTGAGCCCGGCCAGAACATCGTCGCGGTCGGCATGCCGGCGCGCTCGGCGGTGACCCATAGGGGCTCGGCGGCGTTCCACCAGAACGGGTCGTCGCTCGCCATGGTGAAGGTCTCGCCGGGCCGCGCCTCGTCCTCCATCCGGTTGGCGACGATCCCGTGCCGGTCCGGCACCAGCCCGGTGACGAGCGTCCAATGATTGGGGAAGGTCTTGGACGGGAACGAGGGGCGCATCGCCGCGCTGACCCCGCCGGCCGCGAGCGCCGAGAGGCGGGGCGTCACTCCGCGATCGAGATAATCGTGGCGAAAGCCGTCGATCGAGACGAGGATCGTCACCGGAGGAAGGACCGACGCGCGCGCCGCGGTCGCTGCCACGCCGGCTTGAGCGGCATGCGACGAGGCGCCCGGCGCGGGCGCGGTCACCGCCGGCAAGGCCGGCGGCGTGTAGCGATAGGCGCAGGCGCCGAGAGTGAGGAGCGCGGCGGCGAGAAGCGGGCGGAGCGTCATGCCGCGCGCTTACGCCGCTGCGATGACGGCTGAAAGTCTCGCGGCGACGAGGGGAGCGTCGCCGCGAGAGGAGATCCTCCATCGTTAGAGCCCGACCGCGAACTTGGCGAACAGCGTCCAGCTCACCGGCGAGTCGCCGTAGGCGGCGTCGAGCGCCGCCGGCTTGGCATAGGCCGCGACCGTGCCGCCCAGCGCGACGCCGAGCGGCCCGACGATCGGCAACCGATAGGCATAGCCCGCCTCCGCCTTAGTGACGCGGAAGCGTCGGTCGTGGAGCGGGTCGTCGTGATCGGGGAAGAGCTCGTCGTTGGCGACATTCTCCACCCGCGCGAAGACCGCGTGGCGCGGCGTCACCTCGTAGGTCGCCTCGGCGAGGAAGGCGTTGAGCACGTCGCCGGGCTGACGGTCCTTGCGCGACCAGGCCAGCGTCGTCGCGAGCCCGGCGCGCGCATATTGCACGCTCGCGGTGGTGCGGTCCTCGTCCTCGCCGGGGTGCAGCGCCTCGGGCTCCTTCAGCCTCCCGTGGCTGACCTGCAGCGCGACAAAGGGGGAGGGCGTCCAGGTGCCGCGCACGCTCCACGAGTCGAGTCGTAGGGGATCGAAGCCCCAGCGCCGCTCGTCGGGCTCGCGGCCCTTGAACCACGACCCCTCGAGCTGGAGCGTGGGCGCGGACACGCCCGCGGTGAGCACGCCGTAGGTGATATGGGTCGAGTCGAACCAATGGTGGGTGATCGGCGACATCGGCAGGTAGCGCGCCGAGCCGCGGTGCATGAAGGCGCTCGGCCCCAGCGCGGGCTCACCCACGGGGGCGGCGTAGACGAACAGGCTGGTGGCGCCGCCGAGCCGGTAGTCGACCCGCGCGGCCAGCTCCATGAACAGGTCGTGCGGGTGCTGTCGGTCGACCAGCGCGCGGCCATGCGCGGTCTCGCCGGTGGCGAACAGGTTGGGATAGCCGCGTGCGCCCATCGCGGGCTCCAGGCTGCCCATGCCGCGGAGCTGGAGGTGGATGCGGTCGGTCAGGTCGTTGTCGGCCATGACCATGGCCATGGATTGCACATAGGCACCGTTGCCGCCGCGCGGTCCGCCCTGGTCGGTGACCATCGTCCAGGCGTAGCCGTGCGCCATCAGCATCCAGTCGCCGGCGTGGAGCATCGCGCCGCGCATCGGTCCCTCGCCGGCCGGGTTGCGCGCGGTGCCGCTGCCCGGCGTGTACCAGCCATCGGCGGTGCCCATCGTCATGCCGGGCATGGCGGCACCGGCGGGCGCGCGCGCGAGGGCGGCGTCGGACGCGTCTCGCCAGCGCGGCGGGGCAGTGACCGTCGCCGTCGCGTGGTTCATGTCGGCATGGGGGTCGCTCCGCGCCGGCGTCGCTCGCGCCATGGCCGCATGATCCATCGCGCTGTGGTCCATGATCGCGGCATCCGCGGGGGTCGGGGCAGGTGTGGGCGAAAGCGTTGATGTCGCGGCGTGCGGATGGTCCTGCGCCGACGCGAGCGTCGGGCAGAGGGCCGCCGCCGCGGTGGCGGCGAACAGGGTGTAGCGAAACATCGATTCTCTCCGGTTGCGGTCGTGACGGGCCGGGGCGCGACGCCCCGGCGGATCACGCCGCGCGCGGAGGCGGGGAGAGCGGCACCAGCAGCGCCCCGGCGGTCATGCTCGCGCGCATCGGCGGTCGCTGCCGCTCTGTCGGCTGCCACGGCGACGCGACCACGCCGGCCGCGAGATCGAGCGGCGGCACGCAGCCGAGGCAGTCGTGCGCCGCTTGGGTCGCGGGTGCGGACGGCGGGTGCTGGTGGTGCTGCATCGGCGCCGACACCGCGACCGTCGCGACGTGGCACGCCGGCGCCGCGCTCGCGGGCAGCGCGAGCAGCAGCGCGAGGAGGGAGACGAGCAGGCGAAGCATCACCGCGGCTCTAGCCGTTCGCACGCGCTCGCACCAGCCGGCGGGAACGCGCGGGGCGCTGGCGCTTTGTCCCATCATGCGCGCGCTTTCCCTCCTGATCCTCCTCTCGCTGACGGCCTGCGGTAGCGGTGGCAAGGAGGGCAGCGGCAACCGGGCCGCGCCCGCGCCGAGCCCGACCGGCCCGGCACCGAGGACGCCGGTGATGCAGATCACGCCCGCGCCGGGCAACGAGGCCGAGTGGATGGAGCCGCGCGACGCGCCCGGTGCCCCGACCAGCGCCCCTTATGCCAACCTGCTCGACCAGCCGGTCGTCAAGGGACCGCCCGCCAAATAGCGGCAGGTCACGACTAGGCAGGTCACGACTAGGACGAGGAGGGCGAAGGCCGGTTGGATCGGGACCGCGATGGCGAAGGCGTGATAGCCGGGGATGTGCCACGCATAGCCGTCCACCGCGACGTCCGCCGCCATCAGTAAGGTCGCCGCGGACAGGCCGACGCGGCAGCGTCAGGCGAGCAGCGCGATGACGGCCAGATCGAGCGGCAGCAGCGCGTTCCAGAACAGCCGGCCCGCTGCCGGCCCGAACCTTAGGGCCACCATCCGTCAAGGAGGAGGTCGGCCATGTGGAAGGCCGCGCCGATCGCGAGGCCGAGCTCCACCAGCGCGACCGGCCGCGGCGACGTCACACGTTGAAGCGGAACAGCATCACGTCGCCGTCGTGGACGACATATTCCTTACCCTCCTGGCGCAGCTTGCCCGCGTCGCGCGCGCCGGCCTCGCCGCCGCAGGCGACATAATCGTCGAAGGCGATCGTCTCGGCGCGGATGAAGCCGCGCTCGAAGTCGGAGTGGATCGCGCCCGCCGCCTGCGGCGCCTTGGAACCCGCCTCGATCGTCCAGGCGCGCGCTTCCTTCGGCCCGACGGTGAAGAAGGTGAGCAGGTGGAGCAGCTCGTAGCCGGCGCGGATCACGCGCGTCAGCCCGGTCTCCTCCAGCCCCAGCTCGGACAGGAACTCGCCGCGCTCGTCCGCGGGCATGGTCGCGATCTCGGCCTCGATCGCGGCGGAGACCACCACCGCCTGCGCGCCCTCCGCCGCGGCCTTGGCGAAGACGCGCGCGGAATAATCGTTGCCCGCCGACGCATGTTCCTCGTTGACGTTGCAGACGTACAGCACCGGCTTGGCGGTGAGCAGCTGCGCCTGGTCGAGCACGCGCGCCTCCTCGGCGTCAGTGGCCTCGGTCAGCCGCGCGGGCTTGCCGTCGCGCAGCAGGTCGAGCGCGCGGCCGAGCACCATCGCCGCGAGCTTGGCCTCCTTGTCGCCCTGCTGGCCCTTCTTGACGAGATTGGGGACGCGCTTCTCGAGGCTCTCCAGGTCCGAGAGCATCAGCTCTGTCTCGACCGTCTCGGCGTCGGCGATCGGATCGACGCGGTTGTCGACGTGCTGGATATCGTCGTTCTCGAAGCAGCGCAGCACGTGGACGATCGCGTCGACCTCGCGGATGTTGCCGAGGAACTGGTTGCCCAGGCCCTCGCCCTTGCTGGCGCCACGCACCAGCCCGGCGATGTCGACGAAGCCGAGCTGGGTCTCGATCACCTTGGCCGACTTGGCGATCTCGGCCAGTTTCGCTAGTCGCGGATCGGGCACGCCGACGTTGCCGACGTTCGGTTCGATCGTGCAGAACGGATAATTGGCCGCCTGCGCCGCGGCCGTCTCGGTCAGCGCGTTGAAGAGGGTGGACTTGCCGACGTTGGGCAGGCCCACGATGCCGCAGCGGAAACCCATGGGAAGAACCTGTGTGATGGGGAAAGCGCGCCAGATAGGCGAGGGGCGCGCCGCTGGCTAGGCCATGCTTTCCCCGCCGCCGCGCAACCTCTAACAGGAGCGCATGAGCGACGAGATCAGCGTGGCGGCGGCGCGCCCCCTGCGCCGCGACGCCCAGGCGCGTCGCGACGCACTGATCGCGGCGGCACGACTGTGCTTCGCACGCGCGGGCTATCTCGTGCCCTTGGAGGACATCGCCGACGCCGCCGGCGTCGGGCGCGGTACCTTCTACCGCAACTTCAAGGATCGGATGGCGCTCGCGCTCGCGGTGTTCGAGCAGGAGATCGAGCGGATGCACGCGCGACTCGATCCAGCGCTGCCGCTCGACGAGGCGCTGGCGCAGATCGTCCTGGACGGCGCCGAGACGGCAGCATTGTTCGCTCGGCTCGCGCTCGACATGCCGCGCGACGGTGCCGATCGCGCCGCCTTCGACGGATTGCGTCAGCGGCTCGAACGGCTGTTCGAGCCGATCGCCGCGCGTGCGCATCGCGACGGCACGCTCGCCCTCGAGCTGGGGGCACGCGACCTGGTGCTGGCGATGCGGATGCTGAGCGGACTGCTGCTCAAACATAACAGCGCGGCGGAACGGCGCCAGCAGATCGACGACGCGCTGCGGCTGCTGCTGGCGGGCCTGCGGCCGCGACCAACATCCTAGACGCTTGATGCGTAAGCACGAAGCATCGCCTACGTCACGCTGAATGTCGAGTTTCGCACGTCGCCGCGTCATAATGGTGAATCTAAAGACTTGGCCTGCCTCCTGCTGCGGCGCTGCTCTGCTATAAAGCTAGACAGCTACGGAGTACCGCGCGCGGCATTGTTCGTCTCTGATGTACGTCGACCGGGTTCCGCTGTGTTGACACCTCGTCCTGGACGGCGAGGAAAAATCGGGGAGCGACCATGAGCATCGTGACAGCAGTGAGCGCGGCACGGCCCGTGCAACATGTGCCAGAATATATCGACCCGTCAGCGTTCGCGTTCGGGCGCGGCGACTGGGGGCGCACCTCCTATGCGACTTTGCTGGAGTCGAGCTCGCGTCCGTCGCGGCTGGCCGCCAGCGGCGTGGCAGCGACCGAGACTCCGCTGGCCGCCCGCGACGACGGCGCCGCCAAGCGGCGTCTCCAAGTGATGGAAGAGGTCGCGGCGCGTTTGGCCAAGCTCGCCGAGTCGAACCGGAAGGACTTGGCCGTGCGCGCGCTCGAGGCGTTGCGGCAGAAGCTGACATTGCTCAAGATGCAGGCGTTGGCAGCGATCCTGCGGGGCGATCGGCCCGTCGCGCTCGCCCTGGCGGATGAGCTCGAAGAGCTCGCCCGCGCGATCATCGCCGCCGAGCGCGACTGTGCCACGGCTGGCGGTGGCGGCGCTGATATCGCCGATGCGGTACCGATCCTGGGTCCGCAGACGCCCGCCAAGAAGGGCCTGCCGCCGATCGCCGGCGAGGCCGAGCTGGAGATGGCTACGGTGGCGCCGCCGGTGACCTTGGAAGATTCGTTGACTGAGGCTGCCGAGCTCGCGCATGCGGCGGCCTCGGTGCGTGGCGCCCCCGATCGATATGATCTACGCGAACTCAGCGCGGTGCTGTCGAAGCGCTCGTCGCCGCTTCTGCCGCTGTTCGACACCAGCGACGGTCCGGACGCGGTGGCGACCGACGCCGCCAATCTGATCCGCTCGCTGCGGCGCGCAGCCTATCGGGCGAGGCGGCGACCCGGCGAGATCGACGCGCGCGCGCGCATGGACGCGAGTGCGATCGCCGCGTCGCTGGGCAGCGTAGGCCTATTCGGCATGGTCGAGGCGAGCATCGCCTAGGAGGAGGGCCGACGCTCGCTCGCGCGCGCGGCGTCTGGCCCCTCTTGCTCCCCCTCTCGCTGGAGCTCGCTCAACGAGAAGGTGCCGCTCGCCAGGCATCGTCTTAGCGCGTCGCGGCTCGATCCTCGGCCGGTTGCGCGCCGGACAGGGGCGCGCTCGCCGGCGGCTCGCTCCAGCCCAGACCAAGGCTCTTCTGCACCGCGATGTAGCTGTCGGTCAGTTGCGCCTTCGCCTGCACGACCGCGAGCGCGGCGGAGAGACGCTGGCGCTCGATGTCGAGCTGGTCGATGACGTTGCTGGTCCCGGCGGCGACCCGCTGACCGTTGAGCGTGGCCGCGCGCACCGCGGACTGTTCGGCACGAAGCAGCTGCGCATATTGAAGCCGCGTATTGCCGAAGCGCGAGAGGCTGGTCTCGGCGTCCTGCAGCGCCTCGAGCACGCGCTGGCGGTATTGTGCGGCAGCGAGGTCGCGTTGCGCGTCCGACTGATCGATCGCGGCGCGGGTTCGGCCGAAGTCGAGGAACGACCAGCTCAGCATCGGCGTCGCCAACGCGGTCAGCTTGCTTGGGTCGACCACGTCGCCGATGTTGGTGCCGCCAAGGCCGAAGATCCCGAGGAAATTCAGCGATGGAAAGAGCTTGGCGGTATTAACGCCGATCTGCGCGTTGCTCGCCGCGAGCGCCCGCTCGGCCGAGCGGATATCGGGCCGATGCGCGATCAGCGCCGCTGGATCACTGATCGGCACCTCGGTCGGCGGCAAGGGGACCGGCACGATGGGCGTCAGAGTCTGGTCCAGCGAGCCGGGCGAGCGCCCGGTCAGGACCGCGAGCTGATCGAGATATTGCGACACCTCCGCGGCGAGCGGGATGCGCTGCGCGTCGGTGCTCGCCAGCTGGTTCTGCAGCCGCTCGACCTGGAGCTGCGACGCGGCGCCCGCGTCGTAGCGCTGGCGCGTCAGCTCGAGCTGCCGCTGTTGGAGCCGGCTCGACTCGGCGTTGAGCCGCGACCGTTCCTGGACCTCGCGCAGCGCGACATAGGTCTGCGCCACCTGCGCGGACAGACTCACCTGCGCGTCGGCGAGGTCGGCGAAGCGTTCCTCGACCGTGGCCCGCGCGCTCTCCACGCTGCGCCGCCGCGCGCCGAAGAAATCGGGTTCCCACGAGGCGGTGCCGCCGAGATTGTAGAAGTCGAGTGCATTGCTGCCCGAACTGCTCGAACTCTCCGCGCCACCGCTCTCCCCACCGCTGCTCCCGCTGCCCAGCAGCCCTCCCGGAAGGCGCGCGTGGACATAGGCGGCGGTGGGGCTGACGCTCGGAAGCCGGTCGGCGCGCTGGGTCCGAAGCCGCGCACCGGCCTCTCGGATGCGCGCCTGCGCCGCGTCGATCGTCGGGCTGTGCGCGAGCGCGTCGTCGACCAAGGCCGTGAGCGTGGCGTCGCCGAGTCCCTCCCACCAGCGTGCCACACCAGGGCCGGGGCGGAGCGACGGGTCGGCGGCGCGGACGAAGCTGCCGCGCTGTACCGCGTCCGCGGCAGTCGCGGGCGGGCCGTGATAGTCGGGACCGACGGTGCAGGCGCCGAGCAGCGCCAGCGGCAGCCACGCGAGGGCTGGGGAGGGAGCGTGTCGCATCAATGTGTCGCCGCCGGAGGGGCGCCCTTTGGTAGCGGGCGGAGGAACAGCACCAGCGGCAGCACCGCCAGCGTGCCCATGCCCATGATCCAGAAGATGTCGTTATAGGTCATCACGAGGGCCTGCCCCTGAATCTGCTGGCCGAGCGCGCGTAGCGCGGTCGACCGGCCGCCCAGCGATTGCGCGGTATTGTTGATATAATCCTGCACCATCACCGAGTTGGCGTTGAGCGTCTCCTCGATGCGGCGGCTATGGAACCAGCTGCGCTGGTCCTGGATCACCGAGATTCCCGCGAGCGCGAAGCTGCCGCCGAGGTTGCGTGCCGAGTTGAACAGACCCGAGGCGTCGCCGGCCTCGACCGGCGGCACCGAGCGCACCGCCGCCTGGCTGAGGAACAGCATGGCGAGGATCTGGCCGACACCGCGCAGCAGCTGCGACTCGACGAAGTCAGTGCCGGTCGCGTCGATCGTCAGCGTCGAGTCGAGCAGCGCCGAGGTCCCCATGATGAGCAGACCCGCGCCCACCGCGATTCGCACGTCGACGTGGCGCAGCAGGATCGGCACGATCGCCATCATGAAGAAGCTCGGTATGCCCGACAGCAGCACCACCTTGCCCGATTGCAGCGCGTTATAGTCCGCGATCGCGGCGAGGAACTGCGGGATGGCATAGGACGTGCCGTAGAGCACCACGCCCACGACCATCCCCATCAGCGCGACCGAGCCGAACTGGCGGTCGAGCAGCAGCTTCAGCCTGATGATCGGCCGCCGCGCGAGGAACTGCCCGGCCATCAGCAACCCGAAGCCGAGCAGCGAGATGGCGGCCATGTAGCGGATCAGCTCGGACGAGAACCATTGCTCGCGCTGGCCCTCCTCGAGGAAGACCGTCAGGCCGCCCAGCCCGAGCGCGAGGCCGAGGATGCCCAGCCAGTCGGCCTCGCCGATCAGGTGCAGCTGCGCCTTCTCGTGCTTGAGCCCGACCAGCAGCAGCACTACCAGGATCGCGCAGATCGGCAGGTTGATGAAGAAGGCGTAGTGCCAGCTGATGTTCTCGGTCAGCCAGCCCCCCACCAGCGGGCCGAGCACGGGGCCGAGGATCGCGGTCATGCCGAAGGCGGAGATGCCGATCGGCTGCTGCTCGCGCGGCAATCGCTGGGCGATGATGGTCTGCGCGGTGGGGATCATCGCGCCCCCGGTGAAGCCTTGGCCGATGCGGCCGACGATCATCTGCGGCAGCGTGTCGGCGGTGCCGCACAGCACCGAGAAGATCGTGAACAGCACCGCCGCGATCAGCAGGAAGGTGCGCAGTCCGAGCAGCCGGGTGAGCCAGGCGGACATCGGGATGATGACGATCTCGGCGACGAGATAAGCGGTCGCGACCCAGGCGCCCTCGGTACCGCTCGCGCCGATCTCGCCCTGGATCGTCGGCAGCGCCGAGTTGACGATCGAGATGTCGAGCGTCGCCATGAAGGCGCCGAGCGTGCCCGCCGCCACCGCCAGCCAGGCCGCGAGGTCGGCGCGCTGCGGTGCCGCCGGCGTCGGGGCAGGCGAGGCGCCGCGCCGCGGCGCGGCCGCGCTCGCCACCTCAGCGCTCCCGCTGGTTGAGCTGCTGCTGACGGTCACGCAGCCGATCGATCTCGTCCTTGGCCGAGATCGTGTCGACCGTCGCGGTCACCGACAGGCCGGGCACGAGCAGGCGCCGCACCTCCGGCGTGGCCTCGATCTCGACCCGCACCGGCACGCGCTGGGTGATCTTGGTGAAATTGCCCGTCGCGTTCTGCGGCGGCAGCAGGGAGAATTGCGCGCCCGTGCCCGGCGAGAAGCTGGCGACGCGGCCCTTGAGCGTGATCCCGTCGAGCGCGTCGACCTTGATCTCGACCGGCTGCCCCGGCCGCATCAGCGCCAGCTGCGTCTCCTTGAAGTTGGCGGTGACGTAGAGCTTGTCGAGCGGCACCAGCGACATCAGCCGCGTGCCGGTCTGCGCGTATTGGCCCACCTCCACCGTCTTGTCGCCGATGCGGCCGTTGATCACGGCGCGGATCAGCGTCGCGCCGACGTTGACGTCGGCCGAGGCGAGCTGCGCGCGCGCGGCCTGTGCCTGCGCCAGACCTTGGCGGATCTGGGTCTCGTACGAGGCGACGCGGCGGCGCTGCATCTCGACCGCGGCCGCCTGGGCGCGCGCCTGGTCGGCGGACTGGCGCGCGGCGAGCTCGAGCGAGGCGAGCTGCTCGCGACTCTCCGCGCCCGTGGCGGCCAGCGGGCGGTAGCGCCTCACCTCGGCGGCGTCGTGCGCGGCGCGCGCCTGCGCGGCGGTGAGCTGCGCCTGCGCCTGATCGATCGCGGCATATTGTTCCTCGACCTGCGCGCGCGCGCTGTCGGCCTGCGCGTTGGCCACCGCGATCTGCGCGTTGGCCTGGGCGGCCTGGGCGCGCGAGTCGCGCGGGTCGATGCGGACCAGCGGCTGGCCGACGCGGACATCCTGATTGTCCTGCACGAACACCTCGGCGACATAGCCCGCCACCCGGGGCGCCACGATCACCATGTCGGCGCGCACCTGGGCGTCGTTGGTGTCCTGCAGGTATTTCCCGCGGCTCTCGTAGCGTAGGTACCAGATCGCGATCCCCGCCAGCGCGCCGAGTGCGAGCGCGATCAGGATCGTCTTCGCACGTCCGCTCAGCTTGCGCTTGGCCGGCGCCTGCTGACTCGTGTCCTTGCTGTCGGCTTCCTCTCCAGGCGTGTCGTTCTCGTGCCCAGCCTGTTCAGCCATATCGTCTCGTCCAGCAGCAGCAGACCGCCCGCGGAGGCGTTCCGCGGGCGGCCGGCGAGTCGTTGTAAGCGGACAATATGTCCGGTTACGCTCCGTGGCAAGGGGATGCCGTCGTGACGTAACGTCGCCGCGGGAGAAAGGTGGCGCGACGCCCAAGCTCCTCCCTGGCTCGGGGAGGAAGACCATGCGCAGCATGGTGGAGGGAACTCACCACGAGTGCTGCGCTGCGCGGAGAACTCCCTCCACCACCGGCCCGCGGCCGGCGGTTCCCTTCCCCGCAAGCGGGGGGGATCTCAGGGGCGGCTCACCCCTGCGCTAAGGAGTCATCCGGATCGGCGCGATCCGGCCGTCGGGGAGGTAGCGGATCGTCTCGATCGCGACCTGGCGCTCGCCGTGATACGGGCCGTCGCCGGCGACACGCTCCCAGCGATGATAGGCGATCTTCCAGCGGCCGTCCGCCGGATCGCGGAAGAAGCTGTGGTGACCCGGCCCCTTGTAGCGCTGATCGCTGGCGAGCAGGCGGCCGCGATAGGTCCAGGGCCCGTTCACGCTCGGCGCGGTCTCGTAGTGGATCGAATAGTCGCCGCGATTCCAGCGGCCGTGGCTGTACGACAAGTAATAGATGCCGCCGCGCTCGTGCAGATAGGCGCCCTCGGTGAAGTCGGGCGGCTGCGTCACGGGCAGTTCGCGCGCGATCGAGACGCGATCGGGCGCGAGCTCGAACAGGCGCAGCCGCGCGCCCGCGCTGCCACCCGCGAGCAGATAGGTCCGGCCGTCGCGCGGGTCAGCGAACACCGCTGGATCGATCGCCTCGAACCCGGCGCCGCCGGTGAGCAGCGGCTTCCCCGAGTCGACGAAGGGACCGTCTGCGCTGGTGGCGGTGGCGACGCCGATGCGGCTGGGCGTCGGGTCCTGTGGCCCGATCGAGTAATAGAGGTAATAGCGCCCGTTCGCCGCCAGCATGTCGGGCGCCCAGAGGTAGTGACGCGGCGCGCCGTCGGGCGCCCAGCGGATATCGGACAAGGCGATCAGCGGCGGTCCGGCACGCCAGTGGCCGCGCTCGCGCACCCAGCCGCGCAGCGTGTCGCCTCCGCCGGTCGGCAGCAGCCGCACCGTGCCCTGCTCCACGAGCACCGCCGGGTCGGCGCCCGCGAACAGCGGGTTGTGCGTCGGCGTCGCGCAACCGGCGAGCAGCGCGGCGGCGAGCGCGAGCGACGCACGACACCTCACTGCGGCGCGCCGTCGGCCTCGCTGGTCAGCCGCTTGATCAACGCGACCTCGGCCGCGCGATAGGGCGTACCATCGGCGCGCAGCACCTCGTGGAACCACACGGTCGGCTCCTCATACGTGTACGGCTTCTTCCAGCTGTCCCACGGCATGCGGGTCTGGGTCTTGCCGTCGACGAAGCCCCAGTTGAACATCGCCACCTTGAGTTTCTTCCCGAGCGGCAGCGAGCCGTCGAAGGTCGAACCGTTGCCGCGCGCCATATATTCGCTGCACAGCACGGGGCGGCCGTAGCTCGCCATCTGGCGCGCACGCTTCTCCCACTGCTCCGGCCAGTTGTAGTCGTGGAAGCTCATCACGTCGGACTGCGCGACCTGGATCCTCTCGACCGCGTCGAGCGTGTCCTGCCGGTCCCAGGTCTCGCCGGTCCATAGGCCGCTGGTGAGCGGCTGGGTCGGATCGACGCTGCGCGCCCAGTCGAACACCTGGCCGAGCAGCCCGGCGACCAGCTCGGTCTTGCGCGGCGTGGGCTTGTAGTTGCCGCCGCCCGAGTTGTTGGGCTCGTTCCACACGTCCCAGGCGACGACGCGCTTGTCGCGCGCGAAGGTACCGACGATGTCCCTCACATAGGCCTCGAACTTGCCATATTGGCTGGCGTCGGCGAGCCGTGCGGCGCCCGGCGCCTGCATCCAGCCGGAATTGTGCACGCCCGGGATGGGCGGCCGCTGGGGACCTGCGACAGGATCGGGGTCCCAGCAGCTGTCGAAGAGCACGAACATGATGCGGATATGATGGCGCTCGGCGATGTCGAGGAACTGCGCCATGCGCCGCTTCAGCCCGGCGGCGTCATTCTCCCAGAGCATGTTGTGAAGATAGACGCGCATGACGTTCATCCCCATCGCCTGCGCCCAGCCGAGTTCCTGGTCGATCTGCTGCGGGTTGAACGTATCGGCCTGCCACATCTCGAACTGGTTGATCGCGGAGCGATTGGTGTAATTCGCGCCGACGAGCCAGGGCTGACCGCCGTACCACCGGTTCGCCTCGGTCTTCGACCACATCGCGCGCGCGTCGGCGGGCAGTGCTCCCGCCAGCCCGGTCAGGGCGCCGGCGGCGGCGGTGCCGGCGAGCAGCAGGTGGCGGATCATCTCGTCTCCTCTCGTATTTTGTGCCGCGGGATAAGGCCTTGCGGGGGGCCGACGGCGATCTAGCCGAGCGTCGGTGAGGAGAGAAGCAGTATAATCATATCAAAGCCTTGTTCATGGCAACGGTATGGCCCCCGCGTCCCAGCCCGCTCCGCCTCAAGCATGATTAATCTTCTCGATATGGATCGCGTCGGCTAGTGTCGCGCGTTGGGTCGATCGGGGCCCGCGTCCAGCTACGGGGCTTCGGCAGTGCAGCATGAACTCGGTCGCAACCTGACCTACGGCCTGCAGGAGGTACTCGGGCGCGCGATCGTGGTCGGCGACTATACCGATCGACCATTTCCCAACGAGGCCGAGATCGTCAAGGCGCATGGCGTCAGCCGCTCGGTCACGCGCGAGGCCGTGAAGATGCTGGCGGCCAAGGGGCTGCTCGGCGCGCGGCCAAAGCAGGGCACGTTCGTCCGACCGCAGGACGTGTGGAACCTGTTCGATCCCGACGTGCTGCGCTGGCTGCTCGAACGCAAGCTCTCGATCGAGCTGCTCCGCCAATTCAACGAGCTGCGCATCGCGATGGAGCCCGAGGGCGCCGCGCTGGCGGCGCAGCGTGCCACGCCCGAGCAGCAGGCGGCGATCAGCGCCGGGCTGGACCGGATGCGCGCCGCCGAGCGCGGCGAGGACGACACGCTCGACGCCGATATCGCGTTCCACGTCGCGGTGCTGCGCGCCTCCAACAACCCCTTCTACACCCGGCTGCGCGACATCGTCGAGACGGCGTTGCGCACCTCGATCCGTTTCACCAACCGGATCTCGGGTCGCTCCGCCAGCATCGCCGAACATACCGCCGTGCGCGACGCGATCCTGGCGAGAGACACCGAGGCCGCGCGCGCGGCGATGCGCGTCCTCATCGTCAACGTGCTCACGCTGATCGACCAGGTCGAGGCCAAGGAACGCGAGGTCGCCGCCGCGCGCTGATTGGCGCGCCTCAGCGGGGCACGAGCCGCGCCAGATCGTCGGGCGTGTTGACGTTGGCGAGCGTGACGCCGGGGCAGACCGCGATGACGCCGGCTCCCGCGGCCCAGCGCCGGACCGAGCGCTCGCCACCGGCGGCGAGATGCTGGACGAGCGGCGCGGCCAGCGTCACCGGCCAGTAGCCGACCGTCGGCGCCTCCGCGGCGTGCGCCGCCCCGGCGCCGCGTAGCGCGGTAACGAGCGACTCGGGCAGAACGGGCGTGTCGCACGCCGTCGTCAGCACCGCGTCGAAGCCGTTCGCCGCGGCATGCGCCAGCGCACCGGCGATGCCGCCGAGCGGACCGAGTCCCGGGCAGGGCCGGTCGGGCACGACGGGGACCGGAGCGGCATCGCGACCCACGACCACCAGTGCGGCGACATGCGGCGCGAGGCTTGACAGCGCGTGGTCGAGCAGCCTGATCCCGCCGAGCGCGGCGAGCGCCTTGTCGCTGCCGAAGCGGCGCGCCTGGCCGCCGGCGAGAACGGCGCCGAGTATCCTGTTCATGCTCCCTTGTCGCGCGCCGCCGCGCGGCTGGAAAGCGTGATCGTGTCGTCAACCACGTGAGGAGTTCCGATCGAGGATCGCAGAGCAACTCCATGTCCTGGCGAGAATATCTCCAAGTCGCGGATCAGCGGCTAGCCCGTTCTGGCGAGAATGGCTCGTGACGCATTGGCGTACGGCGGGTGCGATTGTTAGGCGCAAGTGGGATCAACGGCGGGATGACGTCTTTTGTCGAGGAACGGCTCGTGGCGGGCGATCACGGCATGGTCGCGACAGACCTTCGTCGACCGCGAGCTATTCCTGCGTACCGACGGGCGCGTGCGCTTCATCCGCGTCAGCCGCCGGACGCAATTGCGCGCGGCCGCCGCCGGCGTGCTCGTGCTGACCGTCTGGGGCGGTGGGACGCTCACCGCCGTCGTCTGGAGCTTGCGCGCGCCGGCAACGCCGCCGCGCCGCGTCGAGCCGCGGATCGCGGTCGCTGTCTCTCATGCGGCACCCGCCTCCGCGCCGCAACCGACACGCGCGGCGGATGACCGGCATGCCGTCGCGGCGATGCGCGAGCTGCTGCGGCGCCAACGCCTGATCGAGCAGCTCGTCGCTTCGAAATTGGGGCAGCCGGTGCCGCACACCGCGCTCGGCCGACCTGTGAAGCCCGGCGACGATACGTTGGGCGCACTCGGCGCGGCGCAGCAATCGTTCGCGCGTGCGCTCGGCAGAGCCTTTGACGCGGACCGGGAGAGACGCGGCGCGGCGCTGCACCGGCTCGGGCTCGATGCCGAGCGGCTCGCGGCGCAGGGGCGGCGCGCCGAGGGCGGGCCGCTGATCCCCTGGCCTGACGATGGCACGCCGGTGCCCGCGGCGCTCGAGACGCTCGCCGCGGCGGTGGTGCACTGGGCCGCCGTGGGGCAGGGGGCGACCGCGGTTCCGTCCGGCCGCCCGACGCGCGACTCGAGCCAGACGAGCAGTTTCGGGGTGCGCGCCGATCCGTTCACCGGCAGACCGACCTTCCACGCCGGTCTCGATTTCCGCGGCCGCTACGGCGAGCCGATCTACGCCGCGGCGGCGGGGCGGGTCAGCTTCGTCGGCGAGCGCGCGGGCTATGGTCGGCTCGTCGAGATCGATCACGGCAACGGCATCGCCTCGCGCTACGGCCATCTCTCCGGCGCCGATGTCAGCGTGGGCGAGCAGGTGGCGCGCGGTCAGCGGATCGCGCGGATGGGCTCGACCGGCCGATCCACCGGCACCCACGTCCATTTCGAGGTGCGGCTCCACGGCACTGCGGTGAACCCGCAACCCTTCCTCGTCTTCGGCGACACGAAAGGAAAATGAAGATGTCGATGTTCGGCAGCCGGCACGCGCCGCCATCGCCGCCGCCGCCCACCCGCGCCGCCGCGCTGGTGCCGCCCGCGCCCGCGACCGGCGCCAAGCACACGCCCTTCTCGCTGATCGGCGGCGACGTCGTGGTGACGGGCAACATCGCGGCGACGGTGGACATCCATATCGACGGACGGATCGACGGCGACCTGGAATGCGCCGCGCTGGTCCAGGGCGCCGAGAGCGTGATCCGCGGCAATATCGTCGCGAAGGCCGCGCGCATCGCCGGCCAGGTCGAGGGGAGCATCAACGCCGACAATCTCGTGATCGAGCGCAGCGCACGCATCTTCGGCGACTGCCGCTACGGCACGCTCGCGGTCGAGAACGGCGCGGAGGTGGAGGGACGCTTCTCGGCGCAGAGCACGATCGTGGTGCCGCCCGAGCTCGCCGCGCCGGAAGAGGAATATGTCGAGCAGATCGAAGAGGAGGAGCACTACCTCGACTGAGCGCGCGCCGCTCGATCGCGCGGGTTTGGACGCGGACGCGAGGCGGTATCGCGCCGCCCCGCGCCCTCGCGGAGTTACATGCCGAACACGCGCGCGAAGATCGTGTCGACGTGCTTGAGATGATAGCCCAGGTCGAACTTATCGTCGATCTCGGCCGGGGACAACGCCGCGGTCACCTCGGGGTCGCCCTTGAGCAGCTCCTGCAGCGAGAGCGCGCCGTCCGACTCCCACACCTTCATCGCGTTGCGCTGCACCAGCCGGTAGGCATCCTCGCGGCTGACGCCCGCCTGGGTCAGCGCGAGCAGCACGCGCTGCGAATGGACCAGGCCGCCCATGCGGTCGAGGTTCTTCTGCATCCGCTCGGGATAGACGAGCAATTTATCGATCACGCCGGTCAGCCGTGCGAGCGCGAAGTCGAGCGTGATCGTCGCGTCCGGCCCGATATAGCGCTCCACCGAGGAGTGCGAGATGTCGCGCTCGTGCCACAGCGCGACGTTCTCCAGCGCGGGCGTGACATAGCCGCGCACCATGCGCGCCAGCCCGGTGAGATTCTCGGTCAGCACCGGATTGCGCTTGTGCGGCATCGCCGAGGAGCCCTTCTGTCCGGGCGAGAAATATTCCTCCGCCTCGAGCACCTCGGTGCGCTGCAGGTGACGTACCTCGGTGGCGACGCGCTCGATCGAGCCGGCGATCACACCCAGCGTCGCGAAGAACATGGCGTGGCGGTCGCGCGGGATCACCTGGGTCGACACCGGCTCGACCGCGAGGCCGAGCGCGGCGGCGACATGTTCCTCGACGCGCGGGTCGACGTTGGCGAAGGTGCCGACCGCGCCCGATATCGAGCAGGTGGCGATATCGGCGCGCGCGGCGATCAGCCGGGTCTTGCAGCGGTCGAACTCGGCATAGGCCTGCGCCAGCTTGAGCCCGAAGGTGACCGGCTCCGCGTGGATGCCGTGGCTGCGCCCGATCGTCGGCGTCAGCCTGTGCTCGCGCGCGCGCCGCTCGATCACCCCCAGCAGCCGGTCGAGGTCGGCGAGCAGCAGGTCGGCCGCGCGCGCGAGCTGGACCGCGAGCGTGGTGTCGAGCACGTCGGACGAGGTCATGCCCTGATGCATGAAGCGCGCCTCATCGCCCACCTGCTCGGCGACCCAGGTGAGGAAGGCGATGACGTCGTGCTTGGTCACGGCCTCGATCGCGTCGATCGCGGCGACGTCGATCGCGGGCTTGGTCGCCCACCACGCCCAGAGCGCGTCGGCGGCGCTCTGCGGCACGACGCCGAGCTCGGCCAGCTTCTCGGTGGCGTGTGCCTCGATCTCGAACCAGATCGCGTAGCGCGCCTCGGGCGTCCAGATCGCGGTCATCTCGGGGCGGGAATAGCGGGGGATCATGCGCGCGGTCCTGGAGCGAGGCGGGAAGATGCGCGGGCGGGTAGCAGCGCGCGGCGCGAGGGGCAAATCGAGCGGCGGGCGCTCAGATCAACCCCTGCGCGCGCAGGCTCAGCTGGCCCGTTCCCGCGACGATGACATGGTCGTGGACAGAGATGCCGAGCGGTCGCGCGGCGGCGACGATCGCGCGCGTGATGTCGATGTCGGCGCGGCTCGGCGAGGGGTCGCCCGACGGATGGTTGTGGACCAGGATCAGCGCCGCCGCACCGGTATCGAGCGCGCGCTTGATCACCTCGCGCACGTGCACCGCGGTCTGGTCGATCGTGCCCTTCGCCATCACCTCGTCGCGTATGATCATGTTGCGTGTGTTCAGATGAAGGACGCGGAACCGTTCGATGGTGTCGTGCGCCATATCGGCATGAAGATAGTCCGCCAGCGCCTGCCAGTTCGACAGGATGGGCGCGGCGGTCGCGCGCGCCCGCAGCAGTCGGAGCGCGGTGGCACGCGCGATACGCAGCGCGGCGACGCTCACCTCGCCGAGCCCCTCCACCCGCGTCAGCGCCGTGGCGTCCGCTTCCATCAAGGCGTTGAGGCTGCCGAAGCGACGCAGCAGATCCTTGGCGATCGGCTTGGTGTCGACGCGCCGGAGCGTGAGGCCGAGCAGATACTCGATCAATTCATAGTCGTGCAGCCCATCCGGATCGAGGAGCAGCCGCTCGCGCAGCCGCTTGCGGTGGCCCTGGACGTCGCTCGCGGCGGTCTCTTCGTCGACCATCGCGGGTCGCCTAGGCGAGCGCGCGATCGTGCGCAATTGCGCGCGGCGGTCGCGACGGCCTATGCTGGCGATCGAATGACGCGCGACGGAGATCCGAGGTGACCAGCGCGCGCCGTCGCGCCCTGATCGCGGTCTCGGGACTGGCGCTCGCCGGTGGCGCGACGCTGTGGCTGTCGCGCGTGCCGCTCGCGACTCACGTGATCGATCGCGAGCTGGCGCGCCGCGGCGTGCCCGCGCGCTACGTTATCCAGGACCTGGGCTTCGGTCGCCAGCGGCTGAGAGGCGTGGTGATCGGCGATCCGCGCGCGCCCGACCTCGTCGCCGACTGGGTCGAGACCGAGACCGACATCGGCCTCTCCGGGGCCAAGCTGGTCGGCGTGCGCGCGGGGCACGTCCGCCTATCGGCGCGGCTGGCCGGCGGCAAGCTGTCGCTCGGCGCCGTCGATCGGCTGCTGCCGACGGGCGGGGGAGGCGGGTTCGCGCTACCCGCGATCGACCTCGACGTCGCCGACGCGCGAGTCGCACTAACAACTCCGCTGGGCGATGTCGCGCTGCGGCTGAGCGGGCGCGGACGGCTCGACGATGGGTTCAGCGGCCGCCTGCTCGCCGCCGCGCCGAAATGGGAGGCGGGCGGCTGCGCGCTGCGCGGGCTCGACGCCCGCGTGGCGGTGCGGGTGGTGGAACAGGCGCCGCGGCTCGCCGGGCCGGTCACTGCCGCGGCGCTCGACTGTGCGGGCGCGCGACTGGTCGCGCCGACGCTCACGTTCGATGCCGCGCTGTCGCCCGCGCTCGACCGCTGGCGCGGCAGCGCGCGATGGGGCGCAGCGACGTTGGCGGCGGCCGCGGGGCGGCTCGATACGCTCGGCGGGGCGATCACCTTCGCGGGCGACGCGCGGCGCAGCGCCGGCACGCTGAACCTCACCGCGGCGCGCGTACGCGGGGCGGCGGCGAGCGGCGGCGCGAGTCGTTTTTCCGGCACCTGGCGACTGCTCGATCGCGGCGCGACCGTTGCCGGGCGGCTCGAGGCCGACGCGGTGGCGGTGATGCCCGGCGAACGCGCGCGGTTGCGAGTCGTGCGTGAGTCGACCAGCGGAACGCCGCTGGCGCCGCTCGGCGCCGCGCTCGCCCGCGACCTCGATGCCGCCGCGCGGCGGATGCGCGTCACCGCCGACCTCGCGCTGGCGAGCGGCGCGACGACGCTGCTGACGGTCGACCGCGCCGAGATCGCCGCGGCGACCGGCGCGCGCGCCGCGCTCGCGGGCGGCGGCATCGTGCTCGGCCATCCCGCGGAGCCTAGGCTCGCCGGGCGGTTGACGCTCGGCGGCGGCGGGCTGCCGTCGACCGAGGTACGGCTGACCCAGGCCGCGCCGGGCGCCGCGATCGGCGGCATCGCGCAGATTGCGCGCTACATGCGCGACGGCGCCGCCTTGGAACTCACCCCGCTGACCTTCTCGCCCGTCGGCGGCGGCGTCCGGCTGCGCACCAATGCGACGCTGTCGGGTCCGCTCCCCGGCGGTCGCGTCGAGCGGCTCAGCCTGCCGCTCGACGTGCGTCTCGGCCGCGGCGCGCTCACGCTCGCGCCCGGCTGCGCGCCGCTGAGGTTCGACCGTCTGCTGGTGTCGAGCCTGGCTCTGGAGCGCGTCGCTCTGACGCTCTGCCCGCTCGAGGGCGCGCTGGTCCGCGTCGTGGACGGTCGGGTGAACGGCGGCGCGCGGATCGCGGACGTGGCGTTGCGCGGCACGCTGGGCGGGACGCCGCTGCGGCTCACCGCGTCGGACGCGCGGCTGCGCCTCGCCGACCGCGGCTTCGCGCTGAGCGATGTCGCCGCGCTGATCGGCCCGCCCAACCGCGTCACCCGGATCGACGCCGCGCGGCTCGACGGCACGCTCGGCAGCGCCGGCGTGACGGGCGGCTTCAACGGGGCGAGCGGCGCGATCGCCAACGTGCCGCTGCTGATGAGCGCCGCCTCCGGGCAATGGCGCTTCGCGGGCGGCGCGCTCGCGCTCGACGGGAGGCTCACCGTCGCCGACCAGGCGACACCGGCGAGGTTCGAGCCGCTCGCCGCGCGGGACGTCACGCTCACGCTGCGCGACGGCGCGATCGCGGCGGCGGGCACGTTGCACGAGCCGAGCACAGGGACCAAGGTGGCGGACGTGACGATCGCGCACCGCCTCGCCGCCGGCATCGGTAGCGCGCATCTGGCGGTCCCAGGCATCACCTTCGGCGACTCGCTTCAGCCCGAGAAGCTGACCCGGCTCACCTTCGGCGTGATCGCCGACGTGCGCGGCACCGTCAGCGGCGCGGGCGACATCGCCTGGAGCCCGCAGGGCGTGAGCAGCACGGGCAGCTTCACCACGCCGGGCACTGATCTCGCCGCCGCGTTCGGCCCCGTCGAGGGCATCGCGGGGACGATCCGCTTCACCGACCTGCTCGCGCTGGCGAGCGCGCCCGACCAGGTCGCGACGGTGCGCTCGATCAACCCGGGCGTGCCGGTCACCGACGGCCGGATCGTCTACCAGACGCTGCCCAACACGCGCGTCCGCGTCGCCGAGGGACGCTGGCCGTTCGCGGGCGGGACGCTGACGCTCGAGCCGACTCTGCTCGATTTCGGCACGGATCAATCGCGCCGGCTGACCTTCCGCGTCGACCAGATGGATGCGGGCAAGTTCCTGCAGCAGTTCGATTTCAAGAATCTGAGCGCGACCGGTACGTTCGACGGCGTGCTGCCGATGCTCTTCGACACGAGCGGCGGTCGGATCGAGGACGGGCGGCTGGTCGCGCGCGCGGGCGGAGGCAGTATCGCCTATCTCGGCGAGCTGACCGAGAAGGACCTGGGCTTCTGGGGCAACCTCGCCTTCCACTCGCTGCGCTCGCTGACCTACCGCGACCTGGCCGTGGAGATGAACGGGCCGCTCGCGGGCGAGATGGTCACGGGCGTTCGCTTCGCCGGGATCGGGCAGGGGCAGGGGGCGAAGAGCAACTTCCTGCTGCGTCGGCTCACGCGACTGCCGATCCGTTTCAACATCACCATCCGGGCGCCGTTCCGCGGATTGATCGACTCCGCGGCGAGCTTCTACGACCCGCAGCGGCTGGTGAAACGCAACCTGCAGGCGCTGATCGAGGAGCAGAACCGTGGCGGCGGCCCCGTTCAGCCTCCCGCAAGCGCCCCCGTGGCAAACCCTGACAAGGATTGACGAACCCAATGCGCCTCCCGATCTTGACCGCGATGACGACGGCGCTGGTGGCGGCCACCGCGGGGTGCGTGAACATCTCCGCGCCCGACAAGCCGATCCAGATCAACCTCAACATCAATGTGACGCAGGAAGTGGTGTATCGCCTCGACAATGAGGCGAAAACATTGATCCAGCAGAACCCGGGGATCTTTTAGAAGGTGACGACGATGAAGGCCTTTCTGACGCTCGCCGGTGCGGTGACGCTCGCCGGCCTCTCCACCGCCGCGCTGGCGCAGCGCGACCCCGCTTACGCTGCGGCACGCGCCGCCGGGCAGGTCGGCGAGCAGCCCGACGGCTACCTCGGCGTGGTCGGCGGCGGCAGCGCCGAGCTGCGCGCGCTGGTCAGCAACATCAACATCCAGCGCAAGGCAGCCTACACGCAGAAGGCGCAGGCCAGCGGCGCGACGGTGGAACAGCTCGCTTTCACCAGCGGCTGCAATTTGATCGCGCAAACCCAGCCGGGCGAGAAATACAAGGCCCCCGACGGCAGCTGGCAGACGCGCGGCGCTGGCGCCCCGCAGCGCGACTCGCGCTGCGTGTGAGGACGGTGGCCGGCTAGGGCGGCGTGCTCGGGCTCGTCTCGCCCGCTGCCGTGCCGATGCCGTAGTGAGCGGGCCACGCCCTCGCGGGAAGGTGCAGCGTGCCGAATAGCCGGTCGATCATCGACAGGGTCGATGCGAAATTGCGGTTGAGCGGCGCATCGGCGACATGATGCCAATGGTGGAACGCCGGGGTGGCGACCAGCTGCTCAAACCAGCCGAAGCGCCAGCCAGACGCACAGGTGCAACGCTTGCCCGATGATCACGGTGCTTAGCACGCCGACGTCAGACGAGCGCGGCGGCGCGTCGATCGCTTCGGCGGGCGCGCATCGCGCCGCCGACGGCCGCGCGACCGGTCACCATCATCGCCCAGGTCGAGGGCTCCGGGACCGCGGACAAGGAGACGCCGTCGAGCAGCGACATGGGCGGCGCGCCGGACGGCGTGCCGTCTGCGAGGAAGGCGAGGACCTGAGAGGTAGAAGTCGCAGTGAACCTCATCTTCTCGAGCTGCCACGCTCCGACACCCTGGAAAGGCAGGTTGTACGAGTCCGACTGCTTGGTCTCTTCACCGAACGATACCCGCCAGCTTTCGGTCGTGTCAGCCGCATATGGGCGACCTGCCCACTGACCCGCGGCTTGGAAGAAATTAAGTTCGTAGACCGCTCCGATCGTCAGGCCTGCGATCGTCTGCCAGATGGTGTCGCGGTACGGTTCGTCTCCGTCGGCGATGACGAATTTACCACCGTCCGGGCTAGTTCTCGGGAAGGGGCCGTATAACGACATCTCTCCTTCGCCGTCATCGGCTGTTCCGGGGGCGGCGATGTACGTCAGATTGCCGCCCCCGCTCGAGCCATCAACATTACCTTCAAACCGCTCCTTACCTTTGACGGTGGTGGATCCAAAAGACCCGTTTGCTACCAGATTACTGGCTAAGACGGCGTTAGCGCCTGTGATCGAGAGAAGCGCCGATAGTGCGAAGGCCATGCGCATGACAATCCTCCTGAGTGGTGGGCTCATCGTAGGGTCAGCGGGAAGTGCAGGAGGTAGCGCGGAGGAAGTTCCTTCCGTTATGGACGAACTTTCTTACGCTTGATGCGACGTGGCGATGCTTTGACGTGACAATCTAATTAGGTGGCGCAATCATCGAAAACGGAGCGAAGATGGTCGTGCGAAGTCGCGCTGGCCGGTCCGGCTGTGATGAGAAGGGGCGCGCACGCCGCGCCGCGGCCTCAAGACAACCTCCGTTAACCCCGCGTCCACACAGGTTGACACCCCCCAACCCCCCGGCTAACCGGACGGCGCCTTGGCGGGGCTGCTCGCCGCTCGCGCGCACCCTCTCCCGGTCAACGAACTTGAGGACGAGGGTGGCGGCGTGGCGGAGAACGGCCCCGGACAGGATTTCCACGACGCGGCGGACCCGCGCCTGACTTCGCTCGACGATCGGCTGAAGCAGGCGCGCCGGGACGAGGCGGTTCGCACGGGGGTTGTGCGCGACGGGGGTGACGCGGGCTATGCGCTCGGCAACCGCGTGCTCGCCGCTCTCATCGGAAGTCTCGTCGGCTCGGCGCTGATCGGCTGGCTCCTCGACCGCTGGTTCGGCACGACGCCCTGGGTACTGATCGTGATGCTGTTCCTCGGGATCGGCGTGGCGTTCAGGCAGATCATTCGGTTGACGACCAAGCGTCCGGACGAACCGGGCGCTTGATCTATATTTTAGGCGCAGGGACCAGCACGTGGCGGCAGAAGGCGGCAAGATCGATCCGATGCACCAGTTCCTGATCGAGCCCGTGCTCGGTCAGCGCTGGATCGTGGGCGGCTATGACGTGTCGTTCACCAACTCCGCGCTGTGGATGGTGATCACGCTCGTCGCGCTGTGGCTGTTCATGCTCGGCGGCATGAAGCGCGAGCTCGTCCCGGGTCGCTGGCAGGCCGCGGTCGAGGGCTTCACCGGCTTCGTCCAGAACATGCTGACCTCGAACGTCGGGCCCGAGGGCAAGCGCTTCGTGCCCTATGTCTTCTCTCTTTTCATGTTCATCCTGTTCGCCAACATCCTGGGCCTCATGCCGGTCGGCATCGTGCCGGGCTGGCATCCGTTCACCGTCACCAGCCACCTGACCGTCACCGGCGTGCTGGCGATCATCAGCTTCTCGATCGTGCTGATCGTCGGCTTCGGCCGCCACGGCTTCCACTTCTTCAGCCTGTTCGTGCCGCACGGCACGCCCGCGCTGATGGTGCCGCTGATCTTCGTGGTCGAGCTGATGAGCTTCCTGGTGCGCCCCTTCTCGCTGGGCCTGCGACTGTTCGTCGCGATGACCGCGGGGCACATCCTGCTCAAGGTGCTCGCCGCCTTCGTGATCAACGGAATCAACCTCGGGCCGGGCTATGCGGTGTTGATCACCGTGCCCAGCTTCGTGCTGATGCTGGGGATCACGCTGCTGGAGCTGCTGGTCGCGGCGATCCAGGCCTATGTCTTCGCGCTGCTGACCAGCGTCTATCTCAACGACGCTGTCAACCTGCACTGAGTTTCCACACCAACCTTTGTTTTCTGAACGGGAGTTACTGACATGGACGCAAACGCCGCCAAGCTGCTCGGCGCCGGTCTCGCCGCGATCGGCATGGGCATCGCCGCGCTGGGCGTGGGCAATGTCTTCGCCGCCTTCCTCGAGGGTGCGCTGCGCAACCCGGGTGCTGCCGACGGCCAGCAGGGCCGCCTCTTCATCGGCTTCGCGGGCGCCGAGCTGCTCGGCCTGCTCGCCTTCGTGACGATGATCATCCTGGTGTTCGTCGCGTAACCTGACGCCGACGGACCAGCCCCGCCCGACCACCGGGCGGGGCGCAAGGATAGCGGATCACCATGCCTCAAATCAGTCAGATCGCCGCCACCTACGCCTCGCAGATCTTCTGGCTGCTCATCACCTTCGGCATCCTGTATTTCGGGATCGGCAAGCTGATGGTGCCCAGGGTGCAGGGCGTGATGGACCTGCGTGAGTCGAAGATCGCGCAGGACCTCGCGAGCGCCGAGAACGCGCGCGTCACGGCGGACACGACCGAAGCGGCGTGGAACGCCGACATGGACGCCGCGCGCGCGGCAGCACAGGCCGAGGTCGCCGCCGCCAAGGCGCGCGCCGCGGCCGCGGCCGAGGCGCAGCTCCGCAGCGCCGACGCCGACCTCGCCGAGCGCGTCGCGCACCACGACGTCGCGGTGGCGAATGCCAAGGCCGCGGCGATGGTCAACGTCCAGACGATCGCGGCCGAGGCGGCGCAGGAGCTGGTGCAGCGCCTCGCCGGGGTCGCCGTCCCCACCGAGGCCGCCAACGAGGCGGTGCGCAGGCAGCTGAATCATGGCTAACGCTCCCGCCCGACCGACCCAGGGCCCTGCCTCCGAGGGTCTGGAGTCGCACGATCTCGCCAACGGCAGCGGCTATGCCGCGTCGACCGAGCATGGCGGCGCGGGCGACCACGTCGCACCGACCGCGCTCGGCTTCAACGACACCGGCTGGGTCGGCATCGCCGCTCTAGTGGTGCTCATCGGTATGGTGGTCGTTCGCGTACCGAAGACGATCGCGGCGATGCTTGACAAGCGCATCGGCGAGATCCGTCACCAGCTCGACGAGGCCGCGGCGCTGCGCCGCGAGGCCGAGGCGCTGCGCGACGAATATGCCGCGCGTGCACGCTCGGCCGAAGCGGACGCCGCCAAGATGCGCGAGAACGCGCATCATGAGGCCGCCGAGATCGTCGCCAAGGCCAAGGCCGATACCGAGCAGCTGATGGACCGCCGCGCGCGCATGGCCGAGGACAAGATCGCCGCCGCCGAGCGCGCCGCGATCGCCGAGGTGCGTGCCCGTACCGCCGAGGCTGCCGCCACCGCCGCCGCGGCGCTGATCGCCGAGCGCCACGGCGCCGAGAGCGACAAGGCGCTGGTCGATCGCGCGATCGCGGGGGTTGGGCGGCTCAACTGAGCGGGTGGGGGCGTCTCGCGCGTCCCTCCGCCACCCGCGTGCTCCCGCGGACGCAGGAGCCTAGAGCCACGAGGAACATCGCCGGCGATGCTGGGCTCGGGCATTCCCCGGAGCACGGCGGTTAACGTGCTGGTCAAGCGCGCGCCATTGGCTGTGGCCTGCGGGGAGATGCTCGATCGGCTCCGATCCAGCGTCATCCTGAACTTGTTTCAGGATCGACCGAACCATGTTCGCCACGGCCGCTGAGATGGTCGCAGCGTGGATCCTGAAACAAGTTCAGGATGACGGGAGGTGGATGGTGCGAGCAACACATTCAGTGCATCACCGCACCTCGCTCTGCATGAAGAACCACCTACCACCAATCCATACCGAGGTGACCTGATGTCGCGCCCGCTCGCCGTCGCCCTGCTGCTCGCGTCCGGCGTCACCTCGCCGCTGCCGGCGCTCGCCCAGTCGACCCCCACCATCGCTGCTCCCGGTGACTCCGCCGAGGACACCAAGCTCAAGGCGCTGTTCGCCGCCAGCGACGAGGCGTCGCTCCAGCGCAACCCGGTCAACGCGCTGTTCCGCGGCGACCTGCGCTACGCCGACCGGCTCGGTGACCCTTTCTCCGACTCCTATCTCGCGGCCGAGCGCGCCGCGGCGCAGAGCGACCTCACCGCGCTGAGCAGGATCGACCGCGCCAAGCTGACCCGCACCGACCAGATCGCCTACGACGTCTTTCGGCAGCAGAGCTCGGTCACCCTGCGCGGCCTCGCGCCCGACCTGGTCGCGCTCAACATCGTCCGCCCGCTCGACCATTTCTACGGGCTGCAGACCTTCTACCCCGAGCTGGCCTCCGGGCAGGGCGCGGCGCCGTTCAACACCGTCGCGGATTACGACAACAACCTGAAGCGCAACGCGCGCTACGCCGAGCTGCTCGACCAGGCGATCGCGCGCTTCCGCGAGGGCATGCGCGCGCGCATCGTCCAGCCCAAGCTGGTGGTGCGCAACATGATCGCGCAGTTCGACCATCTGCTCGAGGGCGGGGCGGAGGGTTCGCCGCTGTACGGGCCGGTGAAGGCCTTCCCCGCGGCGATCCCGGCGGTGGATCAGGCGCGCCTCCGCGCCGCCTACACGCGCCAGATCACCGATGTGGTCAATCCCGCGCAGCGCCGCATGCGCGACTTCCTCGAGCAGGAGTATCTGCCGGTAGCGCGCGACAGCGTCGGCCTCTCGGCGATGCCGGGCGGTGACAAGCTCTACGCCTATCTCATCGAGGCGAACACGACGCTGCCGCTCTCCGCCGACGCGGTCCACCGGCTCGGCTTGAGCGAGGTGGCGCGGATCACGCGCGAGATGGAGGCGCAGAAGACCAAGGTCGGCTTCACCGGCTCGCTCGCGGACTTTTTCACCTTCCTGCGCGAGGACAAAAGCTTCCAACCCTCGTCTAAGGAGCAGCTGCGGCTCGGCTACGAGGCGATCGGGCGCCGGATCGACTCGCGCGTGCGCGAGCAATTCTCGCTGATTCCGAGGACGGCGCTCGAAATCCGGCCAGTACCCGCGTTCAAGGAGAAGACCGACGCTGGCGGCTCCTATCAGTCGGGCACGCCCGATGGGACGCGGCCGGGCGTGTTCTACTACAACACCTATGATCTCCCCGTCCGCTACATGTGGGAGATGGAGACGCTGTACCTGCACGAGGCGGTGCCGGGGCATCATTTCCAGATCAGTCTGGCGCAGGAGAATGAGGCGCTGCCGGCGTTCATGCGCTTCGGCGGCAACACCGCCTATGTCGAGGGTTGGGCGCTCTATGCCGAGACGCTATGGCCCGAACTAGGGATGGAGACCGATCCCTATCAGCGCATGGGCGGGCTCAACGACGAGATGCTGCGCGCGATGCGGCTGGTGGTGGATACGGGCATCCACACCAAGGGTTGGACGCGCGATCAGGCGATCGATTACATGCTCTCGCACTCGCCGATGGCGCGCACCGACGCGACCGCGGAGGTGGAACGCTACATCGCGATCCCGGGGCAGGCGCTGGCCTACAAGATCGGGCAGCTGACGATCTCACGGCTCAAGGCGGACGCCAGGGCGAAACTCGGCGAGCGCTTCGACGCGCGCGCCTTCCACGCGCAGGTCCTCGACACCGGCGCGCTGCCGATGCCGGTGCTGGAGGCAAAGATCGGCGACTGGGTGAGAGGCGGGGGAAGGTAGGGGCGGGCGGCGTTCGGTCGCCGCTTCTGTCATGCCGGACATGATCCGGCATCCATCTCGCCGCGCGCACCAGTGCCGATGCGTGCGCGGGCCCATGGATCCCGGCCCACGGCCGGGATGACGGCCGTGGCGAGCTGGACGTCGTGCGCCCCCCGTTGTCCCACGCCGCGCGAGCCCCTAGATCGCCCGTGATGAACGGCAGTTACGGCCCACCCGATCGCTTCAACGAGGAGCAGGCCACCTTCACGATCCGCGGCAGCGACGCTCCCGACCTCAAGGCGGGCGAGGCGGCGATCCGCAACGTGCTCAAGACGCTGCCGCTCAAGCCCGGCGTCTACCGCATGCACGACGCCAAGGGTGACGTGCTCTACGTCGGCAAGGCGCGCGCGCTGAAGAACCGCGTCGCCAATTACGTCCAGGTCGAGCGGCTGCCCAAGCGGCTCCAGCGCATGGTGTCGCAGACGCGGTCGATGACGATCGTGACGACCAACAACGAGGCCGAGGCGTTGCTGCTCGAGGCGCAGCTGATCAAGCGCTACCGGCCCGCGTACAACGTGCTGCTGCGCGACGACAAGAGCTTCCCCTTCATCCTGCTGCGCGCCGACCATGACTACCCGCGCATCCAGAAGCATCGCGGTGCGCGGCGCGCCAAGGGTGATTATTACGGCCCCTTCGCCAGCGCCGGCAGCGTCAACAACACGCTCAACGCGCTGCAGAAGCTGTTCCTGCTACGGAGCTGCACCGATGGCTTCTTCAAGACGCGCGACCGGCCGTGCCTGCTGTACCAGATCAAGCGGTGCTCGGCGCCGTGCGTCGGCCGCATCGACCCCGCCGGCTATGCCGATCTCGTCGGCGACGCCAAGAAGTTCCTCGCCGGCAAGGCCACCGACGTCCAGGCCAAGCTCGGCGCGCAGATGGAGGCGGCGGCGGCGAACATGGACTTCGAGCTCGCCGCGGTGCTGCGCGACCGGCTCAAGGCGTTGACGTTCATCCAGGGCACGCAGTTCATCAATGCGGAGGGCGTGGGCGACGCGGACATCTTCGCGCTCGCCTGCCACGAGGGGCTGATCGGGATCGAGGCTTTCTTCATCCGCGGCGGCCAGAACTGGGGCCACCGCAGCTTCTTCCCCGCGCACACCGCCGACGTGCCCGAGGACGAAGTGCTCACCCAGTTCATGGTGCAATTCTACGAGGAGGTGCCGCCCGCGCGCACCATCCTGATCGACCGCGTGCTGCCGGAGGCCGAGCTGCTGACCCAGGCGCTGGGCGAGCAGGCCGGGCGCAAGGTGGAGCTGACCGTGCCGCAACGCGGCGTGCGCAAGCGGCTGCTCGACCAGGCCAGCCGCAATGCCAAGGAGGCGCTGGAACGACGCCTGGCCGAGAGCACGACACAGGCGCGGCTGCATCGCGAGCTGGCGGAGCTGTTCGAATTGGGCGATCCGCCCGACCGGATCGAGGTCTATGACAACAGCCACATCCAGGGCACCAACGCGCTCGGCGCGATGGTCGTCGCGGGACCGGAAGGATTCCGCAAGGGCCAGTACCGCAAGTTCAACATCAAGCAGGCCGCGACCGACGACGATTACGCGATGATGCGTGAGGTGCTCCAGCGCCGCTTCGCGCGCGCGCTGGAGGAGGACCCGGATCGCGACGGCGAAGCCTGGCCCGACCTGGTGCTGCTCGACGGCGGCCGCGGCCAGCTCAACGCCGCCAAGGCGGTGCTGGAGACTCTCGGGATCGAGGACGTGTGCCTCGTCGGCGTCGCCAAGGGGCCGCATCACGGCCGCGAGGGACGCGAGGTGTTTCATCTGATGGACGGGCGCGAGCTGACGCTGCCGGTCAACTCGCCCTTGCTCTTCTACCTCCAACGGCTGCGCGACGAGGTGCACCGCTTCGCCATCGGCGCACACCGCGCCAAGCGCGCGAAGGCGATCGGCGCGAGTCCGCTCGACGAGGTTCCCGGCATCGGCCCGGCGCGCAAGAAGGCGCTGCTGATGCATTTCGGCACCGGTCGCGCGGTGCGCAACGCCAGCCTGGAGGATCTCCGCAAGGCGCCCGGAGTGAGCGCGGCGGTGGCGCAGCAGGTCTACGACTTCTATCACGCGCGCTGAGGCCGGCAGCTCACTCGAAGCGCGGGGGGATATCGTCCGAGAGCAGCCGGCATGATCGACCAAGTCGGGCGCCGCTGCGCAGCCTACTCCGTGTAGGCTATGCGTTTGGGCAAGACGTTATTGATCCCCACGACGCGCATGTTCACCCGCTGTAGCCGCGCCGCCTCGCGTTCGGCCGACCGCGCGATCTCGACGATCAGCTGGTTGATCTCGCCCGCGCGCACAATGATCCGTTGGAGCGGCGCGGTGACATCGACATCCGTTGCCACCTCGCGGTGCAGCCGGGAGCGGCGTGATGGTGCCGTCCAGGTCATCGATCTGCCAGTCCGAGCCGTCGATCGGCCCGCCGAGACGGAAATGCGCGATCACCGCGTCGGCTTTGATCGCCCCGGACAGGAGCACGGCCACGGCCAGCGCCGTGCCGATCTGACACTTGCGTTTGACCTGCATCCGCGCGCTCCGGCTAACGCGCGTTTGGACCAGAGTGCGCTCTCTTCGCACAAGCCGGTGTCGAGACGGTGTCGCCGCGCTGAGTAGAATGCGAGAGCGCGGCAGTCACTGGCGCTAGTCAATTCGGATCGGCTCGTCATTCGATCCGCGATGGGCGCACGCGTGCGCGCGATCTCGCCGCACCGGGTCGTCCGGGTAAGCGAGGCAACCTCACACGCGCCCGGTGCGGGCGGCCGACTTCGTGGTTATGGTCGAATCATGCACCTCGCCGCCGACGCCTTGGTCCTCTCCGCCCGCGCGCACGGCGAGCACGGCGCGGTGGTGCGCGGCTTCACCCGCGACGACGGGGTGCGTCCGGGCTTCGTCCGCGGCGGTCACTCGCGCCGCCTGCGTCCCTCGCTCCAGCCCGGCAATATCGTGCGCGGCGACTGGCGCGCGCGCAGTGACGAGCAGCTCGCCGCGCTCACCGTCGAGCTGGTGCATAGCCGCGCGCCGCTCTTCGCCCAGCCGCTGCCTGCCGCCGCGATCGAGTGGCTGTGCGCGCTCACGGCCGGCGCCCTGCCCGAGGCGCAGCCCTATCCGCGGCTGCACGACGCGCTCGCCGCGGTGTTCGACGCGATCGAGGCGGCTCCGAGCGCGCAGGGCTGGGCGGGCAGCGTCGCTCGCTACGAGCTGCTGCTGCTGGCCGAACTCGGCTTCGGACTCGATCTGAGCGCCTGTACCGTCACCGGCGCGCGGGACGAGCTCGCCTATGTCAGCCCGCGCAGCGGCGCCGCGGTGAGTCGCGCGGGCGCGCTCGGCTATGAGACGCGCTTGCTCGCGCTGCCGCCCTTCCTGCTGTCGGGCGGTGCGGCGACATGGGACGAGGTGTTCGCCGCGCTGGCGCTCACCGTGCATTTCCTCGCGCGCGACGTGCTGGTCGACCGCCGCCGCGACCTGCTCGCCGCGCGGGAGCGGCTGGTGGCGCGGCTCGCGCGGGCGGTTGCGTGAGCGCGCGCGCCGCGCCATGCGGTGCGGCATGACCGACTCCACCCTGATCGCGATCCTGCCCGGCGACGGCATCGGCCCCGAAGTGACGCGCGAGGCGCGCCGCGTGCTCGAGGCGCTCGACCTCGGCCTCGCCTTCGAGGAGGCGCCCGTGGGCGGCGCCGCCTATCGTGGCAGCGGCCACCCGCTGCCGCCCGAGACGCTGGCGCTGGCCGATCGCGCCGCGGCGGTGCTGTTCGGCGCGGTGGGCGATCCGGCGTTCGACTCGCTCGAGCGCGCGCTGCGGCCCGAGCAGGCGATCCTCGGCATCCGCAAGCATCTCGGCACCTTCGCCAATCTCCGCCCGGCGCGGATCTTCCCCGGCCTGGAGGATGCCTCGACGCTCAAGCCCGAGGTGGCGCGAGCGATCGACCTGGTGATCGTGCGCGAGCTCAACGGCGACGTCTATTTCGGCGCCAAGGGACGCGGCACGACGCCGGAGGGCAGGCGCGAGGGGCATGACCTGATGCGCTACGACGAGGACGAGGTGCGCCGTATCGCGCGCGTCGGCTTCGAGACGGCAGCGAGGCGGCGCGGCAAGCTCTGCTCGATCGACAAGGCCAACGTGCTCGAGACCTCGCAGCTGTGGCGCGACGTGGTGATCGAGGTGGCCGCGGACTATCCGCAGGTCGAGCTGACGCACATGTACGTCGACAATGCGGCGATGCAGCTGGTGCGCGAGCCGGGCGCGTTCGACACGATCGTGACGGGCAATCTGTTCGGCGACATCCTCTCCGATCAGGCGAGCATGTGCGTCGGCTCGATCGGCATGCTGCCCTCGGCCGCGCTGGATGGCGCGGGCAAGGGATTGTACGAGCCGATCCACGGCTCCGCCCCCGATATCGCGGGGCAGGGCAAGGCCAATCCCTGCGCCGCGATCCTGTCGGCGGCGATGCTGCTGCGTCACTCGCTCGGGCAGGACGCGGCGGCGGATCGTGTCGAGGCCGCGGTCGCCGCGGCGCTGACGCGCGGGCTGCGTACGCCCGACATGGGCGGCGACGCGACCACGGTGGCGATGGGAGACGCGGTGCTGGCGGCCCTGTGAGGGTGGGGGTTCAAGGCTGTTATCTCGCGCTTACCCTTCTACTGGCGTCATCCTGAACTCGTTTCAGGATCCACCTTGCCGCCGTGTCCGCGGCGGCGGCGCCTGCGGCACAGTGGATCCTGAGACAAGCTCAGGATGACGCGAGGTGAGAGAACCCCGCGCCAGCCACGCTAACCTCTCACACCCAGCTGGCGAACCAGGTCCAGCGGTGGAATGCGGCGGCGTGTGCGAGCGGCGCGGCGGTGAGCACCGGCAGGAAGTAGAGCGTCAGCGCGAGCGCCAGCAGCAGGTACGCCTCGTCCCACCATCCCAGCCGCTCGCGCCAATGGTCGAGCGCCACCGCCAACGCGACGCTGAGGAAGACGCTCGCCGGATAGTAATAGTAATAGAAGCCCAGCGACTTGGGGATCACCGCGAAGATGCCGACCGCGAAGGTCCACAGCACCGCGGGCGCGAGCAGCCGCGCCGAGCCTATTTTAACCCATCCCCAGTAGCAGGCCGCCACTGCGGCCAACCCGCCCCACATTACCGCCGGGTTGCCGAGCAGCAGGATGCCGCGCTGCGCGCCGTCGACCGGCTCGTACAGGTACCAGATCGGGCGAATCAGCAGCGGCCAGGTCCACCAGCTCGACTGATAGGTGTGATGCGGCAGCGTCTGTGTCTGCCGCAGGTACATGTCCCATTGGAACGGCAGCAGCCGCGCGAGCGTCATCGGCTCGCTCGCGTAGGAGAAGGCGGGCAGGAAGGTGAGGAAGTACACCGTCACCGAGACGCCGCCCAGCAGCGCCAGCGCGCGCACCGCGCCGAGGCCCGGCCAGCGCCCTGGCCGCTCGCGCTTCATCAGCACGAAGGTCACCGCAGCGGCCGCCACGTAGGGCGCAGCGACCCATTTGCACGCGGTGGCCAGCCCAAGCAGCGCCGCGCCCGCCGTCCAGCGCGCGGCGCTGCCGTCGCGCATCGCGGCGGAGAGCAGGACGATCCCCCACAGCAGGAAGGCGAGCAGGAACGTGTCCAGCATCGCGATCCGCGCCTGGACATAGACCGTGAAGCCCAGCACCGAGAGGAGCGCGCCGGTGAGCGCGGCGCGGGTACGCCCGGTGAGCAGCCAGGTCAGCGCGAATACCCCCGCGACGGTCGCGCTCCCCGCGAACGTCGACATGATCCGCCAGCCGAGCGGCGTGTCGCCACACAGCCGCAGTCCCAGCGCGATCAGCTCCTTGGCTAGCAGCGGGTGTTCGATATTGGCCGGCCCGGTGAGGTCCCGCAGCGCGCGCGCCGCGGGAAGATAGTGGACCTCGTCGAACACCGGCTTGTCGGGTATGGCCAAGCGGAACAGGAACAACAGCTCCGACGCGAGCGCGACTGCCAGCGCGAGCAGCCAGGGTCGTGGGGGCGTCTCCGTCTCGTCGCGCGCGGGCATCTTTTCCCCAGTTGTGCTCCTGCGCACGCAGGAGCCCAGGGACGCGAGCGTGGCGGGTTATGACCCTGGGTTCCTGCGTGCGCAGGAACTTGGGCTGCCGTTCCGTTCCTTCCTTGCGGCAGCGCCGGCGCCGCGACAAGCCTATCCGCCGGCTGCCCCTTGTCTCAGCGGCGCGCGGGGGGCAAAGCGTGCCGCCATGAAGCGGCGCAGCGGACAGGACCGGTCGGTCACCCAGCATTGGCGCCCCGCCACCCTCGCGGTGCGCGGCGGCACCGCACGTTCCGAGTTCGGCGAGACCTCGGAAGCGATCTTCCTCACCTCGGGCTATAGCTATGACCGCGCGGAGGACGCCGCGGCGCGCTTCGCCGGCGAGCAGGAGGGGATGACCTATTCCCGCCTGCAGAACCCGACGGTGGAGATGCTGGAGCAGCGGATCGCGCTGCTCGAGGGCGCCGAGGCGTGCCGCACCATGGCGACCGGCATGGCGGCGATGACAGCGGCGCTGCTGTGCCAGCTCCAGCAGGGCGACCATGTCGTCGCCGGTCGCGCCGCTTTCGGATCGTGCCGCTGGCTCGTCGACACCCTGCTGCCGCGCTTCGGCATCCAGACCACGACCGTGGACGCGCGCGACGCGGGCGCATTCGAGGCGGCGGTGCGCCCGAACACCAAGGTCTTCTTCTTCGAGACGCCGGCCAACCCGACGATGGACGTGGTCGACCTGCGCGCCGTGTGCGGCATCGCGCGCGAGCGCGGCATCGTCAGCGTCGTCGACAACGCTTTCGCCACGCCGGCGCTGCAGCGCCCGCTCGAGTTCGGCGCCGATGTGGTCGCTTACTCCGCCACCAAGATGATGGACGGACAGGGGCGCGTGCTCGCCGGCGCGGTGTGCGGCAGCCAGGATTTCGTCACCAACACCCTCCTACCCTTCACGCGCAACACCGGTCCCACGCTGAGTGCCTTCAACGCCTGGGTCGTGCTCAAGGGGCTGGAGACGCTCGACCTGCGCATCCGGCGCCAGTCGGAGAATTCGGTCGCGGTCGGGCAGTTCCTAGAAGGCCGCGTGCCGCGCATGCTCCATCCGGGACTGTCGAGCCACCCGCAGCACGCGCTGGCGATGGCGCAGATGGCGGCGGCGGGGCCGATCTTCGCGTTCGAGGTGGCCGATCGCGCCCAGGCGCACGCGCTGCTCAACGCGCTGGGGCTGATCGACATCTCCAACAATATCGGCGACTCGCGCTCGCTGATGACCCATCCCGCCTCGACCACCCATTACGGCGTCTCGCCCGAGGCGCGCGCCGAGATGGGCGTCACCGAGGGGCTGCTCCGCCTCAACGTCGGGCTCGAGGATCCCCGCGACCTGATCGACGACCTCGACCAGGCGCTGCGACAGGTCGGTCTATGAGCGGCGCGATCGGGATGGAGGCGCTGTTCCCGCTGGCCGCGACGACCGGCACCGTGACGGTGCGCGTGTCGGTCAGCTACCTGCCTGAACAGTCCGAGCCGGCGCGCGGGCGGTGGTTCTGGGCCTATCACATTCGTCTCGAGAATGACGGCGCGGGCGCGGTGCAGCTTCTCACGCGCCACTGGGTGATCACCGACGGCAACGGCGCGCGCCATACCGTGGAGGGCGAGGGCGTCGTCGGCGAGCAGCCGCTGATCGCTCCCGGCGCGAGCTACGACTATGTCTCGGGCTGCCCGCTCGCCACGCCGAGCGGGGCGATGCAAGGTAGCTACCGCATGATCGCCGAGAATGGGCAGCTGTTCGACGTCGCTATCCCGCGCTTCGCGCTGACCGCGCCGGCGGTGGCGGAGTGAAGCGCACCCACCTGCCGCTCAACGGGCTGCGCGTGCTCGACGCCGCGGCGCGCCATCTCTCCTTCACCCGCGCCGCCGACGAGCTGGCGGTGACTCCCGCCGCGGTCGGCCAGCAGATCCGCGCCCTGGAGGATACCTTGGGCGTGGTGCTGTTCCGTCGCACCACCAAGGGGCTGGAGCTGACCCCTGAGGGCGAGGCCGGGCTCGCGCCGCTGCGACAGGGCTTCCTCGAGTTCGAGGAAGCGGTGCGCGCGATGCAGGCGGGTCAGTCGTCCAAGTCGCTGACGATCGCGGCGCCGCGCGACGTGACCGAGAAGTGGCTGCTGCCCCGCCTCGCCGAGATCGCGGCGAGTGACGCCGAGCTGCGCTTCGCGCTCGTCGCCGCGGACGACAACGTCGATTTCACCGAGGCCAACCTCGACCTCGCGATCCGCTGGGGCGAGGGTCCCGGTGCGCTCGAGGGCGAGGCGATCGAGAGCGAGGGACTGGTCACGGTCGAGCGGGCGGGCGGTGGCGCTGCCACGGTAATCCATTGGCCGGGCGCCCCGCAGGGCGAGAGTACGGCGCAGGTGCGCGTCGGTGACGCCGGCCTGGCGATCGACGCCGCCGCCGCGGGGCTGGGTCGCGCCACCGTCCCCGAGCTGCTCGCGACGCGCGACATCGCCGCGGGGCGGCTGGTCACGGTCGGTGAGGCGACGCTGTCGCGGCTCGGTTATTGGCTGATCGCGCCGACCCCGCAGTGGCGCCAGCGCAAGGTGCAGGCGCTGGTCGAGGCGCTCGCCGGGTGACGCCGCGGCTCGCGACCGCGCGGCTGGTGCTCCGCGCGCGCGTGCCCGACGACGCCGAGGCGCTCTTCGCCGCGATGGGCGACGCGGCGGCGATGACCTGGTGGTCGCACGCGCCGGCGGAGTCGGTCGCGGCGCTGCGCGAGCGTTTCATCGCGCGCGACGACGGCGTCTGGCGCAGTTGGGCGATCACGCGCGCGGGCGACGACGTCGCGATCGGCTTCGTCGCGGCGGGTGAGAGGCGCGCCGGCGTGGTCGAGATCGGCTACCTGCTGGTGCCCGCGGCGCAGGGGCGAGGCTATGCGCGCGAGGCGGTCGGCGCCGTGATCGACCGGCTGTTCACTGAGGGCTATCGACGCGTGTTCGCCGACACAGATCCCGACAACGCCGGCTCCAACCGCCTGCTCGAGTCGCTCGGGTTCCGGCGCGAGGGGCTGCTCCGCGCCGAGTGGGAGACGCATATCGGCGTGCGCGACACAATATTGTGGGGGCTGCTGCGCGACGAGTGGCGGGTGGAAAGGCCTTCGAGGCAAGGTCAGCGCCCGGGCTCATTGGGCGGATCTTCATGATGAGGGTCGCGATCTCCCCGACGGCGCCCCGGCGTTCGCCGGGGCGCGATCGCTAGCGCCTCACTCGGGGACGGTATTCTCGTCCGCGATCTTGGCCTCGAACGACTTGCTCGAGTCCGTGCCGTCGGGCTGGTGCGCGCCGCCGTGCTTCGCGCCGGGCTTGCCCTCCGACTTGCCGCCCGCCTTGCCCTCCGGCTTCGGCGCCGGGTGCGGCGGCTGTTTCGGCGTGGAGCCGCGCAGCGACAGCAGCGCAGCGGTCGCCGCCGCACCGATCGCGGCCACGCCGCCCGCGATCGCCGCCGCGCCCCATTTGCCACCGACCTTGTCGGTCGCACGCGATACCGCCTTGCCGGCGCCGCGTGTGCCGCGGGTGGCGCTCTTGCGCGTGTCCGCGGCGGCGCGGGTGGCGCGCTTGCGGGCCGCGCCGGCGGTGCGCGCGACGCTCTTGGTCGCCGCGGTCACCGTCTCGCCGGCCTGCTCGAGCGTCGACGACCCGGGTGCAGCCTTCGCCGCCGCGCGGCGCTTGGGTGCGGGCGTGTCGCTCGCGCTCTTGCGCTTCGTCGCCGGCTTGCTCGCCGCGCTCGCGCTGGTCTTGCGCGGCGCGCGGCGGCGCGGCGTCGCCGGCTTGGACGGTGCCGGCGCGGAGGTCGGCGTATCGCTGCTGTCGTCGGCCATCATCTGCTCCCTGGCGAAATGGTACGGCCGCGTAACGCGCGGCCGCCGCTTCGTTTCCCAGGCACTCGCGGGCACTTAGCGGAACGGCGGCTCGTTGAAGGCGCGCAGCTTGCGACTGTGCAGCTTGGCCCCCTCGCGACGCAGTTCCTCGCAGGTCTCGATTCCGATCCGCATATGCTCGCTGATCGCGCGCTCGTAGAAGCGGTTGGCCTGCCCCGGCAGCTTGAGCTCGCCGTGCAGCGGCTTGTCCGACACGCACAGCAAGGTGCCGTAGGGCACGCGGAAGCGATAGCCCTGCGCGGCGATCGTGGCCGACTCCATGTCGATCGCGACCGCGCGGCTGAGCGAGAAGCGCAGTGCCGAGCGCGCATAGCGCAACTCCCAGTTGCGATCGTCAGTGGTGACGATCGTGCCCGTTCGCAGCCGCCGCTTGAGCGCGTCGCCCGTCTGCCCGCTGACCGTCTCGGCCGCGCGCGCGAGTGCCTGCTGCACTTCGGCGATGGCGGGCACGGGGATCTCGGGCGGCAGCATGTCGTCGAGCACGTGATCGTCGCGCAGGTAAGCGTGCGCGAGCACATAGTCGCCGATCCGCTGCGAGGGGCGCAGCCCGCCGCAATGGCCGATCATCACCCAGGCCTCTGGCCGCATCACCGCGAGATGATCGCAGATCGTCTTGGCGTTGGATGGGCCGACGCCGATGTTGACGAGCGTGATGCCGGTGCGATCGTCCGCCATCAGGTGGTAGGCCGGCATCTGCAGCCGCCGCCACGCGCTGTCGTCGAGTAGCGCCGGGTCATCGCCGGCCTGGAACAGCACGCCGCCCGGCCCCGAGAGCGCGGTGAAGCGGCTGTCGCCGCCGACCTGGCTCGCGCCCCAGCGCACGAACTCGTCGACGTAGCGGTGATAGTTGGTGAACAGCACGTAGCGCTGGACGTGCTCGGGCGGTGTGCCGGTGTAATGCCGGAGCCGCGCCAGGCTGAAGTCGGTGCGCAACCCGTCGAACAGCGCGAGCGGGCGCGTGCCGTCGATCGAGGCCCAGAGGCCGTCGGCGATCTCGTCGCCGATATAGGCGAGCTCGGTGGTCGGGAACCAGCGCGCCAGCTCGGCGGCGGAGACGGTGTCGAGGCTCAGCGCGTGGCCGGCGTCGATCACATAGGGGAAGGGGATCTCCTGCGTCCCGGCCACGGCGCTGACGGTGACGTCATAATCTTCGATCAGGAGGGTCAGCTGCTCGCTGAGGTAATCGGCGAAGACCGCTGGCTTGGTGACGCTGATGCGGTATTCGCCGGGGCTGACCAGCCGGCCGAAGGAGCGAAGCGGCGTGGGACGATCGTCGCCGCCGGCGAAGCGGAGCCGTATCTCGGGATAGGCGAAGGAGCCGTCGCGCCGCGTCTCGGCGGCGGGCGGCGTGCCCTCCGCGATATAGAGGGAGATCGCCGCCTTGAGCCGGTCGACCGACGCGGTGTAGAGCCGGTCGAGTTCCCGTACGATGTCGTTCGCTGTCATTCCCGACGGTTACATTTGCGGTGTGACCGCGGCAAGTCGCGCAATCCACCGGCGTGGCGGGGAGTGATGAGGACACCGTTCCCACGCGGAGATCATCGCGACCATCCGTCATCCCGGGCTTGACCCGGGATCCATGGTGCCGCGACAGCCGCTCGAGTTGCTCTCGCGGACGATTGGATTCCGGCTCACGGCCGGGATGACGATAGTGGAGCGCGCGATCCCATCAGGCGACGACCCCGCCATGCGGAAAGGTATCGAGTCTTACAGCAGCGTCAGCACATGCTCCGCCGAACTCACCCGGAACTCGCCCGGCGCCTCGACCTCGAGCGCCTCGACCACGCCGTCGTTGACCACCATGGCATAGCGCTGGCTGCGCTTGCCCATGCCGTACCTGCTGCCGTCCATCTCGAGCCCGAGCGCGCTCGCGAAGTCGCCGTTGCCGTCGGCCAGCATCGTCACGCCCTCGGCGTCGTTCTGCTTCGCCCAGGCGGCGAGAACGAAGGCGTCGTTGACCGCGGTGCAGGCGATCTCGGCGACGCCCCTGGCGCGCAGTTCCTCCGCCTTGTCGAGGTAACCCGGCAGGTGGCGCGCCGAGCAGGTCGGGGTGAAGGCCCCCGGCACCGCGAACAGCGCGACGCGGCGGCCCTTGAAATAGTCGCCGCTGTCGACAGGCTCGGGTCCGTCGGCGGTGACCTTGGTGAGGCGGACGGAGGGCAGGGTGTCGCCGACGCTGATCGTCATGGGGCAGGTCTCCAGTACGAGGGTGGCTCGGGTGTCGCAGCCGGGGCGGGTGATTTCAAGCTTTGGCAAGCGCGGCCGCAGGCTCTAAGTTCGCTCCGATGGAGCAAGCCAATTACCTCACCGGGCAGTTCCTGCTCGCCATGCCCGGGATCGGTGACCCGCGCTTCGAGCATTCGGTGATCGCGATCTGCAGCCACGACGAGAGCGGCGCGCTCGGTGTCGGCGTCGGGGCCGTGGTCAACGGGCTCGGCCTGCACGACGTGCTCGAACAACTCGAGATTGCGCCCGGCGAAGCGCCCGACGCCCCCGTTCATTTCGGCGGCCCGGTGGAGACACGCCGCGGCTTCGTGCTTCACTCGAGCGACTGGGGCGGCCATGACACGCTCGACGTCGCCGGCCGCTGGGCGCTGTCGGGGACGCTCGACGTGCTGCGCGCGATCGCGGCGGGGAACGGCCCGTCGCGCTGGCTGGTCGCGCTCGGCTACGCCGGATGGGCGCCGGGGCAGCTCGACGCCGAGATGACGCGTCACGGCTGGCTCAACGTCGCCGACTCGCCTGAGATGCTGTTCGACACGCCGGTGGAGCGGCGCTGGACACGCGGCTTCGCTACGGCGGGCGTCGATCCACGGCTGCTGTCCAGCGAGAGCGGGCACAGCTGAGCCGCTCTCGCGGAACGATATAAAGATATCTTTATATTTGATCGGCGGCGCGCCGCGGGTTAAGGCGCGCGGATGCCGACCGGTGCGTGGCGCCTTGGTCGGCCCTATCAGTCTGGAGACAACGCCGTGGCTACCGCCCCAGTGTCTGACCGCACGCTCAACACCAACGATTACGTCATCAAGGATATCGGCCTCGCCGAGTTCGGCCGCGCCGAGATCAAGATCGCCGAGACCGAGATGCCCGGCCTGATGGCGCTGCGCGACGAGTTCGGCGCCGCGCAGCCGCTCAAGGGCGCGCGCATCACCGGCTCGCTGCACATGACGATCCAGACCGCGGTGCTGATCGAGACGCTGACCGCGCTCGGCGCCGACGTACGCTGGGCGACCTGCAACATCTTCTCGACCCAGGACCATGCCGCCGCCGCGATCGCCGCCGCCGGCATCCCGGTGTTCGCGGTGAAGGGCGAGACGCTCGCCGATTACTGGGATTACGTCGGCTCGATCTTCGACTGGGACGACGGCAACGGGCAGACCGCCAACATCATCCTCGACGACGGCGGCGACGCGACGATGTTCGCTCTGTGGGGCGCCAAGCTTGAGGCGGGCCAGAGCTTCGGCGAGCCCGAGAACGAGGAAGAGGTCGAGTTCCAGCGCTCGGTCAAGGCGTTCATCGCCAATAAGCCGGGCTATCTGACCGAGACGGTGAAGAACCTGAAGGGCGTGTCGGAGGAGACCACCACCGGCGTTCACCGCCTGTACGAGATCGCCAAGAAGGGCGAGCTGCCGTTCCCGGCGATCAACGTCAATGACTCGGTGACCAAGTCCAAGTTCGACAATCTGTACGGCTGCAAGGAGTCGCTGGTCGACGCGATCCGCCGCGCCACCGACGTGATGCTGGCCGGCAAGGTCGCCACCGTCGCTGGCTTCGGCGACGTCGGCAAGGGCTCGGCGGCGTCGCTGCGCAACGGCGGCGCGCGCGTCCTCGTCACGGAGATCGACCCGATCTGCGCGCTGCAGGCGGCGATGGAAGGCTATGAGGTCGTGACGATGGAGGAAGCGGTGAAGCGCTCCGACATCTTCGTCACCGCGACGGGCAACGCCGACGTCATCACCGCCGATCACATGAAGGCGATGAAGCCGATGGCGATCGTCTGCAACATCGGCCATTTCGACTCGGAGATCCAGATCGCCGCGCTCTCCAACTACAAGTGGACCGAGGTGAAGCCGGGCACCGACCTGGTCGAGTTCCCAGCCGAGAACGGCGGGGCCGGCAAGCAGATCATCGTGCTCGCCAAGGGGCGCCTCGTGAACCTGGGCTGCGCGACCGGCCACCCGTCGTTCGTGATGTCGGCGTCGTTCACCAACCAGACGCTGGCGCAGATCGAGCTGTGGACCAAGGGCGAGACCTACAAGAACGAGGTCTACGTCCTGCCCAAGCACCTCGACGAGAAGGTCGCGGCGCTGCACCTCGAGAAGCTGGGCGTCCAGCTGTCGCAGCTGAGCGAGAAGCAGGCCAAGTACATCGGCGTGCCCGTCGCCGGACCGTTCAAGCCGGATCATTATCGCTACTGATTGCTGTCGCGATCGCGAGATCAAAGGGGCGGTGCCGCGAGGTGCCGCCCCTTTTCACGTGATCGTGGAAGGGATCAGGCGGCGCGCACCTGCGCAGCATTTCCTCGTCCAGCCGCTTTTCGCGCGCGAAGGGCTTGCTAAATCACGGGACATGCCGTCCCTGCGTGATATGGTGCAGCGTCCATGATCACGATCGCGCCCGCTACCGCGGTGATCGTCGGCACCGTCGTGGCGCTGCTGCTGGTGGCCGGGGCGGTACTGCTCGCGCTCGGCCTGCGCGCGCGCGCTGCGGCGGCCGGGGCAATCCGCGGACGCGACTCGCTCGAGGCTCTGTTGGCGGTAGCGCCGATGCAGCCGGTCGTGGTCCATCCCGACGGTCGGGTCGAGATGGCGCGTCGGGTCGCCGACTGGCTCGGCCTCTCGGGTGTGCCGTCCTATCTCCAGGAGCTGGAGGCGGCGGGTTGGGGCATGGACTCGTCCGACGCCGAGGCGATGGCGCGCGATCTGTCGGCGTGCCAGCGCTCGGCGCGCGGCTTCACGCGCAGCCTGCACGCGCGTGACGGCCAGCGCACGCTGACGGTTCAGGGCGAGCGGCGCGGCAGCGCGGTGCTGCTGTGGTTCTACGATTCGACGGTCAGCGAGGGCGAGCGGCGCCGGCTGCGCGCTGAATATGCCGAGCTGTCCGACGCCTTCGACGCGCTCACCGGGCTGGTCGAGGCGGCGCCGCTGCCGATGTGGTATCGCGACACCGACCTGCGGATCGCGATCGTCAACTCGGCCTATGTCAGTGCGGTGGAGGGCAGTGACGCCGCCGACGTGGTCGGGCGCGGATTGGAGCTGGTCGACGGCTCGGGACAGGGTGGTCCCAGCGCCGGCGCCGAGGTGGCGCTCGCCGAGGGTCGGCCGCAGCAGCGTGTGCTCCCCGCGACGATCGGGGGGGCGCGCCGCTCGCTTCGGATCCACGACGTGCCGCTGCCGGTCGGTGGCGTCGCCGGCTATGCGATCGACATCGAGGAGCTCGAGCAGAGCCACACGCGTGAGCGCCGCTTCGCCGAGGCGCAGCGCGCGATGCTCGATCGGCTCTCCGCCGGCGTGGCGCAGTTCGGGCGCGATCGCAGCCTGGTGTTCTGCAACCAGCCGTTCCGCCGCATGTTCGCGATGCGGCTGGAATGGCTCGCCGATCGTCCCGAGTTCGATCGCGTGCTGGAAAGGATGCGCGAGGCCAATCGCGTGCCCGAGGTGCGCGACTTTCCCGGATGGAAGGCGGAGCGGCGCGGCTGGTTCGTCGACGCCGAGGGCGCGACCGAGGAGAATTGGCACCTTCCGGGCGGCACGCACCTGCGCGTCGTCGCGCAGCCGCTGCCCGACGGTGGGCTGCTGCTGATCTTCGAGGACCGTACCGAGCAGGTGCAGCTCGCCAGTGCGCGCGACACCTTGCTGCGCGTCCGCACCGCCACCTTCGACAACCTGTTCGAGGCGCTCGGCGTCTTCGCGGCGGACGGGCGGTTGCAGCTGTGGAACAATCGCTTTCGCGCGTTGTGGGATCTCGACGAGGAGTTTCTCACCGGCCATCCCCGCGTCGACGTCATCGCCGAGAAGGTCGCGGCCAAGCTCTCCAACCCGCGCCGCGCGCGCTCGATCGCCGAGCTGGTCCGCGTCGCCACCGTCGAGCGGCAGCAGCGCGCCGGGCATATCGCGCTGGCGGACGGGCGCAACTTCGAGTTCGCCGCGGTGCCGCTACCCGACGGCAATGCGCTCTTCACGATGCTGGACGTCACCGACAGTCGCGCGATGGAACAGGCACTGCGCGACCGCAATGACGCGCTCGAGGCGGCGGACCGGGTCAAGACCGCCTTCGTGGCCAACATGAGCTACGAGCTGCGCACGCCGCTCACCTCGATCAGCGGGTTCGCCGAGATGCTGCACGGCGGCTATGCCGGTGAGCTGACCCCCGACGCGACCGCCTACCTCGACGCGATCCTCGACTCGGTCGATCGGCTCGGACTGTTGATCGACGACGTGCTCGACCTGACCTCGACCGACACCGGGGCGCGCCCGCTCGAGCGCGGCGACGTCGACCTCGCCGCGGTGGCGCGCGCCGCGGCGGACGCGCTGCGCGCCGCGGCCAAGCGCCACCACGTCGAGCTCGCGATCGAGGTGCAGCGCTCGGCCGGCCGGCTCACCGGCGACGCGCGGCGCATCCGCGAGGTGATCGAGCACCTGCTGCGCCATGCCGTGGGCTCGGCGCGGAGCGAGGGGCGCGTGCTGCTGCACGTCGATGGCAACGCCAAGCATGCGCGGATCATCGTGTCCGACGACGGCGAGGGCCTGTCGCCCGACGTTGCCGCGCGCGCCTTCGACCGTTTCGCGCAGAGCGGCGTCTCCGCCGGCAGCGAGCGCGCGCTCGGGCTGGGGCTGCCGCTCGCCAAGCAGTTCGTCGAGGCGCACGGCGGGATCATCACGCTGGTGAGCGAGCCGGGCGAGGGCACCTTGATCACGGTCGAGCTTCCGCGGCGATGAGCGTCGAGCGGGGATCGCTGCGGCTGGCCGACGCCGCGGCGACGCTGGCGCTGGGCGCTGAGCTCGCGCCGCTGCTCCGCGCCGGGGACGTGGTGACGCTGTCGGGTGGCCTGGGCGCGGGCAAGACCAGCCTGGCGCGCGGCGTGCTGGCGGCGCTCGGGCTCACCGAGGAGGCGCCGAGCCCGACCTTCGCGATCGTCCAGCCCTACGCGCCGCCCGAGGTGTCGCTGGCGCTGCTCCACGTCGACCTCTATCGGCTCGACGATCCCGCCGAGGTAGAGGAACTGGGCCTCGACGAGGCGCGGCTCGATTCAGCGCTGCTGATCGAGTGGCCCGAGCGAGGTGGGGTGGGGCGCTGGCCCGACGCGCTGGCGCTCACCCTCGCGACCGAGCCGGACGGCGCGCGGCGCTTGACTTGGGCGGCGCCGCCCGCTTGGGGAGCGCGATGGCGACCCCGATGACGCCGCCGGCGGACGCCGCGGCCTTTCTCGACATCCACGGCTGGCACCAGGCGCGCATCGACCCGCTCGCGGGCGACGCCTCGTTCCGGCGCTATTTCCGCGTCGTCGCGGGCGAGCGGCGCGGCATCCTGATGGACGCGCCGCCGCCGCACGAGGACCCGCGCCCGTTCCTCGACGTCGCGCGCTGGCTCGCCGAGCGCGGATTCGCGGCGCCGGCGGTCCACGCGGTCGATCTCGAGCGTGGGCTCGTGCTGCTCGAGGACTTCGGCGACGAGCGGCTGCGCGAGACGGCGGACGCCGACCCGGAGGCGGCGGTGCCGCTCTACGCGGCCGCGATCGACCTGCTCGTGGCCCTGCGCGGCCACCCCGCCGCCGCGGTGCGCGCCTATGATCGCGCCGAGCTGCAGCGCGAGGCGGCGCTGCTCACCGACTGGTACTGCCCCGCGATCCGCGCCACGGTCGACGTCGAGGGCTATCGCGCCGCCTGGGACGAGGTGCTCGGCCACGCCGAGGCGGCGGTGCCGGTGACCGTGCTGCGGGACTATCACGCCGAGAACCTGATGCTGGTCGGTGCCGGGCGGTCGCTCGGCCTGCTCGACTTCCAGGACGCGCTGGCGGGGCACCCGGCCTATGACCTCGTCTCGCTGCTGCAGGACGCGCGTCGCGACGTCGATCCCTCGTTGGAGGAGCGGATGCTGGCGCGCTATCTCGCCGCGACCGGCGAGGGAGATCCGTTCCTGCACGCCTATCACGTGCTCGGCGCGCAGCGGAACGCCAAGATCATCGGCATCTTCACGCGGCTGTGGCAGCGCGACGGCAAGCCGCGCTACCCCGCGCTGTGCCCGCGCGTCTGGGGCTATCTCGAGCGCGACCTCGGCCAGCCGGTGCTGGCGCCGGTGGCGCGCTGGTTCGCGGACAACCTGCCGCCCGAGCTGCGCGGTGATCCGATGCTGATCGCCGGCGCGCGCGCGTGACCCGCCCGCGCTACATCCGCCCCGATCCCGGCGCACGCGTGCCGCGCACCGCGATGGTCATGGCGGCGGGGATCGGCAAGCGCATGCGGCCGCTCACCGCGACTCGGCCCAAGCCTCTCGTCGAGGTGGCCGGACGCGCGCTGCTCGACCATGTCTTCGACCGGTTGCGCTCGGCCGGAGTGGAGCGCGCGGTCGTCAACGTTCATTATCTCGCCGACGCGCTCGAGGCGCATCTGCGCCACCGCGTGCGCGGCATCGAGGTGATCGTGTCGGACGAGCGCGCGCAGCTGATGGAGACCGGGGGTGGGCTGGTGCAGGCGCGCCGGCTGCTCGGTGACGAGCCGTTTCTCGTCGTGAACAGCGACAATTTCTGGCTCGACGGGCCGACCGACGCGATCCGCCAGCTCGCCGCGCGCTGGGACGAGGCGAGGATGGACGCGCTGATGCTGATGGTCCCGTGCGCGCGCGCGCACAACCACGGCGGTCAGGGCGACTTCCATCTCGCACCCGACGGGCGGGTGACGGGGCGGCGCAAGCCAGGTCGGGTGGCGCCGTTCGTCTATACCGGCGTGCAGATCATGGCGCCGTCGCTGATCCGCGACTGGCCCGAGGGGCCGTTCTCGACCAACCTCTTCTGGAACCGCGCGATCGAGGCCGGGCGCGCCTATGGCTTCGTCCACCAGGGACTGTGGTCCGAGGTGAACGTGCCGGGCGCGATCGCGCGCACCGAGGCGCTGCTCGCCGATGTCTGAGGCGCCCGGCCGCCAGCGCGGCCTGCGGCTCTACTCGATCCCAGCGCATCGCGCCTTCGCCGACGCGCTCGTCGCGGGGCTGCTGCGCCGCTACGGTGCCGACCGGATGGCGCTGGCGCGCGGCCTGGTGCTGGTGCCCAACAACCGCGCCGCCCTGGCGATCACCGACGCCTTCGTGCGGGCCAGCGGCGGCGCGCTGCTGCTGCCGCGGATCGTCGCGCTCGGCGGCGACGACCTGGAGGCGGCGATCGGCGCCGCGCTCGACCCGGCCGACGCGGTGCCGCCGCTGCCGCCCGCGATCGATCCACTCGAGCGCCGCATGATCCTCGCGCGGCTGGTCAGCGAGGAGCGCGCCGGGAGCGGGCGCGCGGTCGACGCTGCGGAGGCGGTGCGGCTCGCGGGCGACCTCGCGCGCACGCTCGACCAGCTGATCGTCGAGGAGGTGCCGCCCGAGAGGCTGGCCGCGATCGATCCGGGTGAGGGGCTGTCGGACCATTGGGAAGCGTCGCTGCGGCTGTTCCGGCTGCTGCTCGACCGCTGGCCGCAGGAGCGCGAGCGGCTCGGCCGCGTCGACGCGGCGTGGCGGCGGGTGCAGCTACTCGATCGCCAGGCGGCGCGGTGGCGTGACGAGCCGCCGCCGCGCTTCGTCTGCGCCGCGGGAATCACCGATCCCGCGCCCGCGGTGGCGCGGCTGCTGCGCGTCGTCGCGGGCCTGCCCGAAGGATCGGTGGTGTTCGCCGACCTCGACCTGCACCTTCCCGAGGAGGAATGGGAGGCGCTCGGCCCGCACCGTCCCGACCCGGTCACCGGGCTGCGCCGCCGCGCGATCGAGGTTCACCCGCAGTTCCACCTCAAGCTGTTGCTGGAGCGGATCGGCGCCGCCCGCGGTGAGGTCACCCGCTGGGGCGCTGCGAGCGAGCAGGACGCGGGCGCCGCGCGCGGCCGCGCCATCGCCAACGCGCTCGCGCCCGCCGCCTTCACCGGCAAATGGACGCGGCTCGACGCCGCCGACCGTCGGCTCGCCGGGGTCGAGGCGGTCGAGCTCGCCACGCCGGCCGAGGAGGCGCAGGCGATCGCCCTGAAACTGCGCGAGGCCGTCGAGATGCCCGGCCGCACCGCCGCGCTCGTCACGCCCGACCGCGCCTTGGCGCGCCGCGTCGCGGCACACTGCCGCCGCTGGAACATCGAGGTGGACGACAGCGCCGGGCGTCCGCTGACGATCCTGCCGCCGGGCACCTTGCTCGCCGCGATCGTCGAGGCGGCGGCGCACGACTTCGCGCCGACGGCGCTGCTGACCCTGCTCAAGCACCCGCTGGTCCGCGCGGGTGCCGAGCGCGGGGCGTGGCTCGACGGCGTGCGCCGGCTCGACCGCGCGCTGCGCGGGCCGCGGCCGGGTCCGGGGCTCGACGGCATCGACCGCCATCTCGCGGGGGGCAACGAGCGCGAGCGCGCGGTCCGCTCGCGCGCCGCCGAGTGGTGGCACGAGGCGCGCCTGCTGCTCGACCCGGCCGCGCGCGTGTTCGGCGACGGCGAGACGACGCTGGCCGCGCTCGTCGCGGGTCTGCGCGAGGCGGCGCAGCGGCTCGCCGGCGACGAGGCGTGGCGCGGCGTCGCCGGGCGTGCCGCGGCCGACCTGCTCGCCGCGCTGGAGGAACAGGCGCCGCGCGGTCCGGCACAGGTCACGCCGGCCAGTTTCGCGACGATGCTGCGCCAGCTGATGGACGAATCGGCGGTCCGCCTGCTCCCGCGCGAGCGCCACGCGCGGCTGGCCATTTACGGGCTGATCGAGGCGCGCCTTCAATCCGCGGACCTGATGATCCTGTCCGGGCTCAGCGAGGGCGTGTGGCCCGGGTTGCCTGCGCCCGACCCGTGGCTCGCGCCGCGCATCCGCGCCGAGCTCGGCCTGCCGGGGCTGGAGCGCGGCATCGGCACGGCAGCGCACGATTTCGCGCAGGCGCTCGGCGCGCCCCGCGTGCTGCTCACGCGCGCGCGGCGGGACCAGCGCTCGCCCGCGCTTGCCTCGCGCTTCTGGCTGCGGCTGGAAGCGATGACGGGCGAGCGTTTCCCGCGCATGACCGCGCTCGCCGACTGGGCACGCGCGCTCGACCACGGCGGCGTGCCGCGCCCGGCCGCGCGCCCCGCGCCGCTGCCGCCCGCGGCGCTGCGCCCGCGCGCGATCTCGGTGACCGAGGTCGACCGGCTCAAGGCCGATCCCTACGCCTTCTACGCGCGCCGGATCCTCAAGCTGCTGCCGCTCGACCCGGTCGACGCCGACCCGAGCGCGGCGTGGCGCGGCACCGCGGTCCATGCCGTGCTCGAGGCCTGGGCGCGCGACGATCGCTGTGACCCGGCCGCGTTGCTGCCGCGCGCCCGGCTGCTGCTGCAAGATCCAGCGGCGCACCCGCTGCTACGTGCCTTGTGGCAGCCGCGGCTGGTGGCCGCGTTCGAGTGGATCGCGGCGCGCACGCTGGCCGATCGGGCGGAGGGGCGCGAGGTGCTCGCGGTCGAGGGCCGCGGCCGCGCCGAGCTCTCCGGCATCGCGCTCGACGGCCGCTTCGACCGGATCGACCGCATGCCCGACGGTGGTCTCGGGATCGTCGACTATAAGACCGGCAAGGCCCCCTCGGTGGCGGCGGTGCGCGGCGGGTTCAACCTCCAGCTCGGGCTGCTCGGCGCGCTCGCGGAGCAGGGTGGGTTCGACGGTGTCCGCGGCGACGCGACCGCGTTCGAATATTGGTCGCTCGCCAAGAAAGGCGATGGCTTCGGCTCGGTCAGCTCGCCCGCCGATCCCGCCGGCAAGGGCGGCCGCATCCCGACCGGCGACTTCGTCGCCGCCGCGTGCGCGAGCTTCGCCGAGGCGGCGGCGCGCTGGCTCACCGGCGAGGAGGCCTTCACCGCCAAGCTCCACCCCGAGTTCGCGCCCTACGCCGAGTATGATCAGCTGATGCGCCGCGACGAATGGTATGGTCGGGAGCAGGCGCGTGGCTGAGCGCGCGGTCGGGCCCCTGCCAGTGCTGCGCGGGGAGCAGCTCCGCGCCAGCCGCCCCGAGGCGCATGTCTGGCTCTCTGCCTCGGCGGGGACGGGCAAGACCCAGGTGCTCGCCGCGCGCGTGTTCCGGCTGCTGCTGCGCGACGTCGAGCCCGGCGCGATCCTATGTCTCACCTTCACCAAGGCGGGCGCGGCCGAGATGGCGGGTCGGATCAACCGCCAGCTCGCCGCCTGGGTGCGGATGGACGAGACCGAGCTCGCCGCCGACCTGCTCGCGCTCGGCGAGCGCACCACGCCCGCGCTGGTCGCGCGCGCGCGTACCTTGTTCGCCAAGGTCCTCGACGCGCCGGGCGGGGGGCTGCGGATCCTGACGATCCACGGCTTCTGCCAGGGGCTGCTCGCGACTTTCCCGATCGAGGCCGGGCTGGTGCCGGGCTTCCGCCCGATCGAGCCGCGCGAGGAGGCGCTGCTGCGGCGCCAGGCCTTGTCGGACCTGCTGGTCGACGCCGAGCGGGCAGGCCGCGCCGGCCCGGTCGACACGATCGGTCGGCTCAGCCTGCGACTCGGCGAGCAGGGCGCGGAACAGTTCCTCGTCGCCTGCGCGCGCGCCGGTGCCGCGCTGGAGGCGCTGCCCAGCGGCGTCGCACCCTTCATCCGCGGCCAGCTCGGCGTGCCGCTCGGCGATCTCGACTCGCACGTCCACGACGCCTGCGGCGACGACCGCGTCGACCGCGCCGCGCTCGACCGGCTCGCCGCACTCAACCGCGGCTGGGGCACCAAGAGCGGCGTCGAGCGGGCCGAGGCGATCGGCGCCTGGCTCGCCGCCGCGCCCTCCGAGCGCGCCGCCACGCTCGACACGCTCCACCTCGTGTGGGCGCGGAAGGACGGCGAGCCGCAGTCGTTCGGCAAGGGTCGCGCCCCCGCCGATCCGGACTACGCCGACCACGCGCTGCGCCTCCACGGCTGGTGCGGCGAGCTGCTGCTGCTGCGCAGCCGCGCCGCTTACGCCGACCTGCTCGGCACCGCGCTCGAGGTCGGGCGCGACTATGCGCGCGGCTATGCCGCCGCGAAGCGCCGCGCCGGTGCGGTCGACTTCGACGACCTGATCGGCGCCGCGGTCGCGCTGCTCCAGCAGGACGGCATCGGCGAGTGGATCCGCTACAAGCTCGACCAGCAGACCGAGCATGTCCTGGTCGACGAGGCGCAGGACACCAACGTCGCGCAATGGACGATCGTGCGCGCGCTGGTGGACGAATATTTCGTCGGCCGCGGCGTCTTCGCGCCCTCGGTGCGGACGCTGTTCACCGTGGGCGACCTGAAGCAGGCGATCTTCGGCTTCCAGGGCACCGATCCCTTCACCTTCCTCGCCGCGGAGCGCCACTTCCAGCGCAAGGCGGGCGAGGTGGCCGGCAGCGACGACATGCCCGACGACGAGCGCGGCCTGCCGTTCGACCGGCTCTCCCTGACCGAGTCCTTCCGCTCGACCGCGCCGGTTCTCGAGTTCGTCGACGCCGCGATCGGGCAGCTCGGCGCCGACTCACTCGGCTCGCTCGACACCATCCCCGTCCATGCCAGCCAGGTCGCGGGACCGGGCGCGGTGACGCTGATGCCGGCGATCGCCGCGGGGACCGACGAGGCCGAGGAGGACGGCGAGGAGGGCTGGGCGGACGACGCCGTGCGGCGAAACGCCTCGAACATCGCGCGCCAACTCCGCGACTGGCTGCGCCCGGTCGAGGACGGCGGTCTGCTGCTCGGCAGCAAGGGACGCGGGCTGCGGCCCGAGGACGTGATGATCCTGGTCAAGCGCCGCGGCGAGCTCGCGCAGCTACTCGTCGCGCGGCTCTACGCCGAGGGCGTGCCGGTGGCGGGTGTCGACCGGCTCCGGCTCTCCGCGCCGCTCGCGGTGCAGGACCTGCTCGCGGCGATCCGCTTCGTGCTCCAGCCCGAGGACGATCTCAGCCTCGCCAGCCTGCTCGTCTCGCCGCTGATCGGCTGGACCCAGGACGAGCTGCTGGCGCGCGCGGTACCGCGCGACGGCGGGCTGTGGCGGCATCTTCAGCGCCACTTCGGCGATTCGGTCTCGCCCATCGCCGCGCTGCTGGCCAGCGCCGACTATGACACGCCCTATCGTTTCCTCGAGCAGCTGCTGTCCGGCCCGCTCGACGGCCGGCGCAAGCTGCTGGCGCGGCTGGGCGAGGAGGCGCGCGACCCGATCGAGGAGCTGCTCAACGCCGCGCTCGACTTCGAGCTCGACTCGACCCCCTCGCTGCAGCGCTTCCTCGACTGGTTCGAGCGCGACGAGGTCGAGATCGTGCGCGACGCCGCCGCGCCGCTCGACGCGGTGCGGGTGATGACCGCGCACGGCGCGAAGGGCTTGCAGGCGCCGCTGGTGATCCTCGCCGATGCCACCGCGGACCCCGATGCGACGCCGCGATCGGTGCTCGCCTGGACGCCCGACGACATGGAGCTGGCCGTCCCTGTCTTTCGCCCGCGCGCGACCGAGCGTGCCGGCGCGATCGACGAAGCGCTCGCCGCCGCGGAGCAGCGCGAGCGGGAGGAGCATTGGCGCCTGTTCTACGTGGCCGCGACCCGCGCCGAGGAGCGGCTGGTGATCGCCGGCTCGCTCAGCGCGAAGTGGCAGGGCGTGGCACCCGAGGCGAGCTGGTACGCCGCGACCGCGCTCACGCTCGACTCGCTCGGCGTTCCGGCGGCGGCGGAGGCGGGCGAGCGGACGTTCCTCGGCCACGCGCCGGCCGCTCCCGTCGCGCCCCGGCGCGCCGCGTCGGCGAGCGCCCCCACGGCGCCGCTGCCCGACTGGGCGCACCGCGCCGCGCCTGAGGACGCCAAGCCGCCGCGCCCGCTCACGCCCTCGTCGATCGGCGACGATCTGGTCGCGGACCCGCCGCCGACCTCCGCTACCAGCGCAGCGGCCGAGCGCGGGCGGCTGCTGCACGCTCTCTTCGAGCGGTTGCCCCCGCTCGCGCCCGAGCGTCGCGCCGACGCCGCGGCCGCCTGGCTCGCCCAGCGCGGCGTCGCGGAACCGGCGCCGCTGGTCGCGGCGGTGCTCGCGGTGCTCGACGATCCCGCGCTCGCGCCCCTGTTCGGACCGGACTCGCTCGCGGAGGCGCCGATCAGCGCGACGCTACCCTCGGGTCGCGTGATCTCGGGTACGGTCGATCGGCTGCTGCTCGGCGACGGCGTCGTGCGCGTGATCGATTACAAGTCGTCGCGCGCGGCTCCGGCGAGCGCGGCGGACGTGCCCGACTACCACCTGCGCCAGATGGCCGCCTACGTCGCCGCGCTCGAGGTGATCGTGCCAGGGGCGCGGGTCGAGGCCGCGCTGCTCTACACCGCGGCGGCCCGGCTGATCGTGCTGCCCGAGGAACAGCTCGCCCCAGTCAAGCGGCGCTTGGCGGGGCCGGAGCAAAGCTTGGGACTGAGCGGTTGAGCGCAGGCGTGTCGCGCCCTAGCTAGGGGGCAACGAAGGAGAAACACGATGGCCACCAAGACGATCACCGACGCCAGCTTCCAGAGCGATGTGCTCCAGGCGGACAAGCCGGTGCTGGTGGATTTCTGGGCCGAGTGGTGCGGACCGTGCAAGATGATCGGGCCCTCGCTCGAGGAGATCAGCGAGGAGCTGGGCGAGCAGGTCACGATCGCCAAGCTCAACATCGACGACAATCCCGACGCGCCGGGCCGCTACGGCGTGCGCGGCATCCCGACGATGATCCTGTTCAAGGGCGGCGCGCCGGCCGCGACCAAGATCGGTGCCGAGCCCAAGGGGCGTATCAAGTCGTGGCTCGAGGGCGAGCTCGCCTGAGCGGCTGATCGCCGGACCGGGTCAGCCCGGTCTCCCGGCTCCCGTTGCCCGCGCCTAGGGATAGGCGCGGGCAACGGCGTTTCAGGGGGATGCATGTACGCGATCGTGTTCGACCTCGACGCGACCATCCTCGAGCGGCGCTATCCCAGCCCCTCTTTGCGCGACGCCTACCGCGAGGTGAGCGATATCCTGCGCCACCACGGCTTCGCGCAGCGCGACGGCGCCAGCCTCTACGTCAGCGAGGCGGCCAAAGCGGTGGACTGCGTGCTCGCGGTGCAGGACCTCAGCCGGATCTGCGCGTGGTTCGCGCCGTCGGTACTCGACATCCGCATGCTCCGCATCGACGAGGAGAGCGACCTGTCCGCCGCGCTTCGGTGAGGAGCGGTCGCCAGGCTCCTTCGCAGGCAGGAGCCCAGGATCGGGAGGGCCGTCATCCGTTGCCCTGGGCTCCGGCGTGCGCCGGAGCACGGTGGCTCGGATGGATGGCTCGTTACGCCAGCAGCCTCTCCGGCTCGCGCGCGAGCAGGTGGACGACCTGCTCGCCGAGCCGCGCCACCTGCCGAACCCCGGCCTCGCGCAGCGCCGCCTCGTCGATCGCCGCGCCGTCCAGCTCGATCCGCACGCGGCCGGCATGGACGCTCGCGCCGCGCACATTGCCGGCGCCCCCGAGCGCCGCGAGCAGCGCGGGTGCCAGCGTCACCGCCGTGGCGGCTGCCGCTGGCGCCTCGGTCGTCGCGACTGCGACGCTGCCGCCCGCCGCCAGCGCGTCGCGGATCTCGACCGCGACGCTGTCCGCGATCGGGCCGAGCACCACCTGCAGCGCGGTCGGTGAGGGCCGGATGACGCCGCGCGCGCCGAGCGCCTTGAGCGCCGCTTCGTCCACCGCCGCCTGGTCACGCACGCCGAGCCGAAGCCGCGTGGTGCAGGCGCCAACGTTGGTGAGGTTGGCGCCGCCGCCCAGCGCGCGCGCGAACGCCGCGCCGCGCTCGCCCACGGCGACGGGTGCCGCGGCCGCGGTGGGGGCGTCGTCGCGCCCGGGCGTCTTGAGGTTCAGCTTGGCGATGAAGAAGCGGAACAGCCCGTAATAGAGTGCGGCATAGACCGCGCCGACGGGCAGCAGCAGCAGGGGCCGGGTCGCCTTGGAGAAATTGAGCACATAGTCGAGCAGCCCGGCGGAGAAGCCGAAGCCGAGCTTGACGCCCAATGCCGCCATCAGCGACATCGACAGCCCGGTCAGCACCGCGTGCACCGCGTAGAGCAATGGCGCGAGGAACATGAAGCTGAACTCGATCGGCTCGGTCACGCCGGTCAGCGCCGAGGTCAGCGCGAGGCTGAACAGCATACCGCCCACTTCCTTGCGCCGGTCGCGCGGTGCGGCGTGGTACATCGCCAGGCAGGCGGCGGGCAGGCCGAACATCATGATCGGGAAGAAGCCCGCCATGAACGCCCCCGCGCTCGGATCGCCCGCGAAGAAGCGCCGCAGATCACCGTTGGCGCCGTGATAGTCGCCCATCACGAACCAGGCGATATTGTTGATCAGGTGGTGCAATCCGGTGACGAGCAGCAGCCGGTTAAGCAGCCCGAACAGGAACAGCCCGATGCTGCCCGCGCCGGTGATCGCGTAGCTCAGCTGGTCGATCCCGCTGCTGATCCCCGCGAAGCCGAGCCCGATCGCGACCGCCAGCACCAGCCCGGCGAGCCCGCTGACGATCGGCACGAACCGCCGCCCGCCGAAAAAGGCGAGATACTCGGGCAGCTTCACGGTGGAGAAGCGATTATAGAAGCCGCCCCCTACCAGCCCCGAGACGATCCCGATCGGCACGTCGAGCCGCGCGATCGCCTTGGCCTTCCACGCCGCGACCGCGAGGTCGATGCTCGCGCCGGTCAACCCGGCGGTGACCTCGGGCGGCACGGTCAACAGCACCTTCGACGCCTCGGTGGCGACGAGGAAGCAGACCATACCGGCGAGGCAGGCGGCGCCGTTTCCGTCACGCGCGAAGCCGGTCGAGACACCGATCGCGAACAGCAGGCCGAGATGGTTGAAGATCGCGTCGCCCGCGGCGCTGACGAAGGCGATGTTCAGCAGGTCCGGCTGGCCGAGCCGCAGCAGCAGGCCCGCGATCGGCAATACCGCGATCGGCAGCATCAGCGCGCGGCCGAGCGGCTGCAGCGTTCCCAGGACCGACTTCATCGTGCGAACTCCCGTGCGAGCTGGCGGACTTCGGCGGCGCCGTCGCAGTCGAGCGCGGCGCGGGCGTGGTCGCGGACGCGGATCATGTCGAGGTCACGCACCAGCGCCTTGATGTCGGCGACCGCGGCGGGCGCGACAGACAGCTCGGTGATGCCGAGCCCGATCAGGATCGGCACCGCGAGCGGGTCGGAGGCGAGCCCGCCGCAGACGCCGGTCCAGCGTGCGTGGCGGTTGCCGCCCGCTACGGTCTGCGCGATCAGGCGCAGCACCGCGGGATGGAGCCCGTCGAGCGCGCCCGCGACCGCGGCGTTGCCGCGGTCCATCGCCAGTGCGTACTGGGTGAGATCGTTGGTGCCGATTGACAGAAAATCGGCCTCGCGCGCGAGCTGCGCCGCGGTCACCGCCGCGGCCGGGGTCTCGACCATGATGCCGAGCTCGACGCCGTCGCCGCCGCCGACGCGGTCGAGCGCGGCGCGCACCTGGCGCAGCTCGTCGAGCCCCACCACCATCGGCACCATGATGCGGCACTGGCCGGCGGGCCGGACCGCGAGGATCGCGCGCAGCTGGTCGTCGAGGATGTCGGGGTGCACCAGCCCGACGCGGATGCCGCGCAGGCCGAGCGCGGGATTCTCCTCGGGTCCGATCGGCAGATAGGGCGCGGGCTTGTCGCCGCCGATGTCGAGCAGGCGGACGATCACCGGCCTGCCCGCGAGCGCGTCGGCGACCGCCTGATAGGCCGCGGTCTGCTCGGCGACGTCGGGGGCGGTGGCGCGGTCGAGGAACAGCAATTCGGTGCGTAGCAGGCCGCAACCCTCGGCCCCGTTGGCGGCGGCGACAAGCGCGTCCTCGGCCGAGCCGCAGTTGGCGACCACCTCGATCCGCGTGCCATCGGCGGTGCGGCACGCCTCGGCGGCGCGCGCGCGTGCGGCGGCGCGGCGCTGCGCGACCGCGGCGAGTCGCGCCTCCGCTTCGGCGACCAGCTCGGGAGGCGGCGCGACGTGGAGCAGCCCCTCGCTCGCGTCGAGCACGACGCGCGCGCCCTCGGTCAGGTCGCGCACGGGGGCACCGAGCGCCACCAGCGCGGGGAGGCCGCGCGAGGCGGCGAGAATCGCGACGTGTGACGTCGGCCCGCCGCGCTCGATCGCCAGCCCCGCGACGCGGTCGAGGTCGAGCGCCATCAGCTGCGACGGCAGCAGGTCGTCGGCGAGCAGGATCGCGCCGTCGGGCAGCGTCGCCCCCTCTTGCTCGACACCCATGAGCCGCGCGATCAGCTGGCGCTCGAGGTCGCGCATGTCGTCGGCGCGCTCGGCCAGCCGCGCGTCGCCGCCGGCGCGTAGCGTCTCGGCCTGCGGACGGATCGCGTCGCGCCATGCCCGCGCCGCGCTCGCGCCGGCGGCGATCGAACGCTGGGCGGCGTCGACCAGTGCCGGATCGGCGAGCATGTCGGCGTGTGCCTGGGAGATCGCGCGCGCCGGCCCCGTCGCGCGCGCCGCGCGCGCCGCGAGGTCGTCGGCGAGCGCGGCGCGCGCGGACTCGAAGCACGCTTCCTCGGCGGCGATGCCGGCGCCGGCGGCGGGGACGTCGAGGTCGCGCACGTGCCAGCGCGCGATCGCGCCGATCGCGAGGCCGGGCGAGGCGGTGACGCCGGCGATGGCGCCCTCCGGCACCACGCGGGGCGCGGCGGGGACGGGCGCAGCGGCGGGCCCCCCCGCGTCGAGATCGGTGCTGAGCAGCTCGGCGATCGCGGCGACCGCCGCCTCTGCGTCGTTACCCCGCGCCTCGATCAGCAGCTCGTCGCGATGCGCGACGATCAGCGCGAGCAGGCCGACTGGACTGCGCGCGCTGGCCGAGCGCTCGCCTTTCGTCAGCGTGACATCGGCGGAGAAGGTCTTGGCCGCGGCGGCGATCTTGGCGGCGGGGCGGGCGTGGATGCCGTGCGATAGGGCCACCGCGACGGTGCGGCGCGCGGTGGGCCCGTCGCCGGCGTCCGCGATCGCCTCCGCCTCGCGCGCCACGAGCGTCAGCAGCGGCGCGCCGAGCGCCACCGCCCCAGCCTCGGCACGCTCAGCGACGGCGAAGCGCTCGCCGTTGGTGACGATCACCGGCGTGATCGCGGCCTGCGCCTCGCGCACGATCAGGTCGAGGTCGAAGCGGATCAGCGGCTGGCCGCGCGTCACCGTCGCCCCGGCCGCGACCAGAGGCTCGAACCCGCGCCCGTCGAGCGCGACCGTGTCGATCCCGAGATGGATCAGCAGCTGCGCGCCCTCGGGCGTCTCCAGCGTGATCGCGTGGCCGCTCGGCTGAACCACCAGCACGCGCGCGTCGCACGGCGCGACGAGCACGTCGCCGGTCGGATCGATCGCCAGCCCGTCTCCCAGCATCCGCTCCGCGAAGACCGCGTCGACGACCTCGTCGAGCGGGCTGACCCAGCCCTCCAATGGTGCGGTCAGCGAGATGGTGGCCATGGATGCTCCGGACGGGGGAAGGGGAGAAGTCAGGCGACGGGCTCGCCGGGCGCCCGCTGCGGCAGCGCGACACGCTCCTCGCCGCCGACCCAGGTGCCGAGCGGCTGGAGATCGGCGTCGAGCCGCACCCAGTCGGCGCGCAGCCCGGCGGCGAGCGCGCCGCGCTCCGCCTCCAGGCCGAGGAAGGCGGCGGGGCTGGTCGCCGCCAGCGCCGCGGCGGTCTCAGGCGCGAGGCCGAGCCGCCGGACCGCGTTGCGCACCGCGCCCGCCATATCGAGGTCCGAGCCGGCCAGCGTGCCGTCGGCGCCGACGCAGCGGCCGTCCTCGACGTGGATCGGCTTGCCCTGGAGCACGAAATCCTTCCGCGCCGCGCCGACGCACGGCATCGCGTCCGAGACCAGCATGAAGCGATCGACCGGGCGCGCGCGCAGCGCGATGCGCAGCGCCGCGTCGTCGACGTGGAAGCCGTCGACGATGATCCCGCACCACGCGCGCTCATCGTCGAGCGCGGCGCCGACGACGCCGGGGGCGCGATGCACCAGCGGCGACATCGCGTTGAACAGATGAGTGACGCCGGTAGCGCCCGCGGCGAAAGCAGCGGTGGCGGTGGCGTAATCGGCGTCGGTGTGGCCGAGGCAGACGCGAACGCCCGCCCGCGCCAGCGTCGCGATCTGCTCGACGTCGACGCGCTCGGGCGCGAGCGTCACCATGACCACGCCGCGACGCGGCCGGAGCAGCAGCGCCATCAATTCGTCGTCGAGCGGCTGGAAAAGCGCGGGGTCGTGGATGCCCTTGCGCGCGAGGCTCAGCACCGGCCCCTCGACGTGCGTGCCGAGCACGCCGGGCACGCCCGCCGCGATCGCCGCGTCGGTGGCGTCGAGCCCGCGCGCGATCACCGCAGGGCGATCGCTGATCAGCGTCGGCATGAAGCCGGTCGTGCCATAGGGCGCGTGCGCCGCACCGATCGCGGCGATGCCCTCGACGGTCGGGGTGTCGTTGAAGAGCACGCCGCCGCCGCCGTTGACCTGCGAGTCGATGAAGCCCGGCATCACCCAGCCGCCGGCGAGGTCGACCGCCTCGCGCTCGGCGCCGGCGCGTAGCGCCGCGATCGTGCCGTCGGCGGCGACCTCGATCGTCGCCGCCTCGAGCACGCCGTCGCGCGTCGCGATCCGGCCGTTGCGGAAGCTGTGCGTCGTCATAGCGTCTTGGTGACCTTGCTGAGATGGCGCGGCGAGTCGGGGTCGAGCCCGCGCGCGATCGAGAGCGCGTTCGCCATGCGGTAGAAGCTCTGGATCATCAGAACCGGCTCGAGCGCGGGATGGTCGCGCAGCGCCGCGGGGCTGCCCGCGCCGTCCTGCGCGGCGTCGGCGAGCGCGACGCGGGCGTCGCGCTGCGCGAACTCGGCCGCGGCCTCGCGCACGCCGTCGCCGGCCTGGTCGGAGGTGGCGAAGGCGATCAGCGGGAAGCCGGCGTCGACGATCGCCATGGGGCCGTGGCGCACCTCGGCGCTGCTGAAGGCCTCGGCATGGAGCGCGCACGTCTCCTTGAGCTTGAGCGCCGCCTCCTGCGCGATGCCGAAGCCGAGGCCACGGCCGATCACGAACAGGTTGCTGGCGTCGCTTAGCAGCTCGACCACGCCGCTCCAGTCGAGCGCCCAGGCGGCGCTGAGCCGCTCGGGCAGGCGGTCGAGCGCTTCGGTGAGTGCGGCGTCCTGGCTCCACTCGGCGGTGAGCAGCGCCAGCGCGGCGAGCGCGGCGATGTACGACTTGGTCGCCGCGACCGAGCGCTCCGGCCCGGCCATCAGCGGCACCAGCGTGTCCGCGGTCTCGGCGAGCGGTGAGGTGGTGTCGTTGACCAGAGCGACGACGTGTGCGCCCGCCGCCTTCTGCGCGGCGACGCTGGCGAGCAGGTCGGGGCTGCGCCCGCTCTGCGAGATCGCGATGCAGAGGCCGCCCGAGGGGGCGACGTCGGCGGCATAGACCGAGGCGACCGAGGGGGCGGCGGAGGCGACGGGGACGCCGACGAAGGTCTCGATCAGATACTTGCCGTAGGTCGCGGCGTGATCCGACGAGCCGCGCGCGCAGGTGACCACCACCGCCGGCGGGGCGGCGCGGAGCCGCTCGCCCAACTCGGCGAGGATGGTACGATTCGCCTCGAGCAGCCGCGCCACCGCGGCGCCGGCCTCGGCCGCCTCGGCGTGCATCAGCGTGGCGGTCGCGTCCTTGGCCGGTGGCTGGTCGGTCGTCGCGATCATGCTGGGCTCCCCTGCCCCGCGGGACCGCGGCGGCGTGTTCCAGAGGGTTAAGTTATAAATTGGTATTGTTCAAGCGGCCTCGTCGCGGAGCATGGCGGCGAGCCGTGCGACGGTGGTCTGGTCGGTCGCGTAGCTTGTATCCGCGACGAAGCTGAAGCGACGCAGCGTGGCGTCGGCGGTACCCGCGCGGGCGACGCGGCACGAGGCGTGGACCTCGCGTGCGCCGGTGGCGAGCAGGGCGCGCACGGTCGTCGGCGAGACGCCGCTGCCGACGAGCAGGGTAAGTCGATCGCTCGCGGCGGCGACGAGTGACGTGAGCGTGTCGATCGCGTCAACCGCGCGCGGCGCGCCGCCCGAGGTCAGGATCCGGTCGAAGCCGAGCGCCACCGCTTGCTCCAGCGCGGCGAGCGGGTCGGGGGTGAGATCGAAGGCACGGTGCAGCGTCAGCGACAGCCCGCGCTCGCGCGCCACTTCGACCCATCGCGCGAGACCGTCGAGGTCGAGCCTGCCGTCGCGTGTGTTGGCGCCGATCACCACACCCGCGAGCCCCGCGTCGGCGGCGCCACGGATGTCGTCCTCGACCAGCCCTCGCTCCACCGAGTCATAGACGAAGTCGCCCGGGCGCGGTCGCACGAGCAGGTGCACCGGGATGGGCGCGCTCGCGGCGGCGCGGATGAGCGAGGGCGCGGGAGTCAGGCCGCCGACGTCGAGTGCGGCACAGAGCTCGATCCGGTCCGCGCCACCGTTCACCGCGGCGGCAATGCCGTGCGCGTCCTCGACGCAGACCTCGAGCAGCCGCCTCACGCGCGGTACAGCGACGGAGCGGGGTGGACCGTCGTCTTCCCATGCGCGTCGGTCACCGCGTAGGTGAAGCCCGGCAGCAGGCAGAAGGCGCCGACATCCCCCTTCGTGTCGAGCGCGAGAAAGCCGACCTGCATGCCCCTGATCGCGTCGCCGCGCAGCGCGGCGATGTGGCGGACGACCTCGTCGCACGCCGCCTGCGCGGACCGGCCCGCGCGCATCGAGGCGACCACCCGCGCGCTGCCCGCCACGCGCGTCACCTCCTCGCCGACGCCCGTGGAGGTGGCGCCGCCGACGCCGCGCTCGACGTAGAGGCCGGCACCGACCTGGGGTGAGTCACCGACCCGGCCGCGGATCTTGAAGGCCATGCCCGAGGTGGTGCAGGCGCCCGCCATGCGCCCGTCGGCGGTGCGCGCGAGCAGCCCTATCGTGTCATGGTCAAGCGGGCCCCCGGGCGTCCGGTGTCGCTCGCCACCGCCGTATGTGCCGGTCTCACTGTTGGCGACGGGCTGGTACTTGGCGGTCTTGAGCCACTCGCGCCACGCCTTCTCGGCGGGAGGCGTGAGCAGGTCGACCTTCTCGAAGCCCTGCTCGCGCGCGAACTGGGTGGCGCCTTCCCCGACGAGGAAGGTGTGCGGGGTCTTCTCCATGACGCGCCGCGCGACCGAGATGGCGTGGATCGTGTCCTCCAGCGCGGCGACCGCGCCGACGCCGCCCGCATCGTCCATGATCACCGCGTCGAGCGTGACATGGCCGTCGCGGTCGGGGTAGCCGCCGTAGCCGACCGAGTGGTTCTCGGGATCGGCCTCGGGCACGCGGGCGCCCGCCTCGACCGCGTCGAGCAGCGTCCCGCCCGCGCGCAGCCGTGCGAAAGCGGCATCGTTGGCGGCGGCGCCGAAGTCCCAGGTGGAGAGCACGCGCACGTCGCGCGCCGGCGCGTCGGCCGCCGCGGCACCGCGCGCCAGCGGCAGCGCGCCGCCGATCGCGCCGACCGTCGCCAGCAAGGATCGTCTCGTCGTCATCGGCCCGCCTCCGTGTCGCCGCCACGCGGCCCGACGCATGACAAGCACGGATCGACGCCGCCATGCAACCGCTCGGGTGATTGGTCACGTCAGTGGTCCTGTCAGGTATTGACCTTTGTGGCAGATTGATGAAACAGCCGCGAAAGCAAACTTTACCAATAAAAACAATTCCGAGGGTCCGCCGATGATGCCGCAGCACCATGTCTCCCTCGCGGCGCTCGCCGCGGCCCTGCTGGCGGCGACGCCCGCGCTCGCGCAGCAGGCGGACGCGCCCGCCGATACGACCCAGACCGCGGGGCAGGCGACCGCGGAGCGCGCCGAGGCGATCGCGGGCGAGCAGGGCAACCAGGCGCCCGCCGCCGCCTCGACCGGCGACGTGGTGGTCACCGGCACGCGCATCCAGCGCCCCAACGTCACCTCGGCGGCGCCGATCACCTCCGTGACGGCTCAGGACATCCGCGCGCAGGCACCGGTCAACGTCGAGGACGTGCTCAACCGCCTGCCGCAGATCGCCCCCGACAGCCAGCAGACCTACAACGACTCGGACGGGCGCCAGCGCATCAAGCTGCGCAGCCTCGGCTTCGAGCGCACCCTGGTGCTGATCGACGGCAAGCGGCTCGGCACGCAGAACGGGCAGGACGTCGGCATCATCCCGCCCTCGCTGCTCGAGCGCGTCGACGTGCTGACCGGCGGCGCCTCCTCGGTGTACGGCTCGGACGCGGTCGCGGGCGTGGTCAACTTCGTCCTCAAGAAGGACTTCGAGGGGCTGCAGCTCGACGCCAACTATAATTTTTATAACCACAAGAACAAGGACACGATCGTGTCGCCGCTGGCGCGCGCGGCCGGCTTCAGCAGCCCGCGCGGCTGGACCAACGACGGCGGCCGCGCCGACGTGACGCTGACCGCGGGCAAGAAGCTGTTCGACGGCGCGCTGCGGTTGAGCGGCTTCGTCAACTACCGCGAGACGGACGAGGTCGGGCTCACCGACCGCTCGAACGCCGGCTGCTACCTCACGCAGCTCCAGGCCAATGGCCCGCTGTCGTGCGGGCTGACGCCGAGCAGCTCGACCAGCGGCCTGATCACGCCGCGCGCGGGCGCCAACGCGGGCGCGCAATATGTCAACAACCCCGATGGCACGCGCAGCTTCATGCCCTTCGCGGCCGGCGCGGGCAACGCCTCGAACTATTTCAGCGGCTATGCCTATCAGCGGCCGTCCGAGCGCGTGAACGCGGGCGGCTTCGCCAGCCTCGACCTCGGCCCCGACGCGGAGCTGTACACCTCGGGCATCTGGTTCCGCGACAAGTCGTTCAACAACTACCCGACGATCGCGAGCGGCACGGTCAACGTCAGCTGCGGCAACCCCTATCTCTCCGCGGCGCAGGCCGGCGCGATCGGCTGCGCGGGCGGCGTGGCGAGCGTGCCGGTCGACCTGCGCTATCGCCTCGGCGAGGGCAGTGATCGGCCCGACACGTACATCAACACCGGCCTGCGGCTGACCGGCGGCGTGCGCGGCAAGGTGGGCGACGCCTGGACCTATGACGTGGGCGGCGTCTACGCCCGCAACCATCAGGACTATACGCCGAGCTTCGGCATCCCGGGTCGCCTTCAGGACGCGGTCAGCGTCGGCGGCACCGCGGCGTCACCGACCTGCGCGAGCGGCGCGGCGGGCTGCGTGCCGTTCGACATCTTCAGCGCCGGCAACAGCGACCCCGCGCTGATCAACTATCTGTTCGGCACGGGCACCTCGACCACGACGGGCACGCTGTACGACGTCCAGGCGAACATGACGGGTGACCTGGGCAAGTACGGCATCACCTCGCCGCTCGCCGAGCAGGGTCTGGCGATCGCGCTCGGCACCGAGTATCGCAAGGACACGCTCAAGTCGGTCGCCGACGCGTCCTATCGCGGCACGCTGGGCGGCAACGACACCTATCTCAGCCAGGACGTGTGGGAGTCGAACATCGAGGTCCAGGCGCCGCTGGTCGAGCACAAGCCCTTCGCCGAGCTGGTGCAGCTCAACGGCGGCTTCCGCGTGTCGAAGTACAGCAGCAACCCGAGCACCTTCACCACCTGGAAGGTGGAGGGCATCTACGCCCCGATCAGCGACCTGACGTTCCGCGCCTCGTTCAACAAGGCGCAGCGCGCGCCGACCGTGGTGGAGATCCGCCAGGCCACCAACGTCGAGTTCGCCGCTGGCGGCTCGGGCACGTTCAACGACTTCTGCGCGCCGACCGTGATCAGCGGCGCCAATGGGGTCAGCTACGGCGCGCCGGTGGCGTCGCGCGAGGTGTGCCGCGCCACGGGCCTGTCCGACGCGCTCTACGGCAGCCAGACGCTGCTGTGCGGCAACGGCACCACGCCCAACGGCACCGCGGCCTGCTCGGTGCGCTCGGGCGGCTTCACCGCCGACCCTGAGACCGCGTACACCCAGACCTACGGCCTGGTGGTGAAGCCCCGTTTCCTCCGCGGCTTCGTCTTCTCGGTCGATCGCTACCGCATCAAGATCAACGACTCGCTCGGCTATAACGACTATAGCTATTACACCGATGGCTGCCTGCGCTCGGGCGGCGACCAGTTCTTCTGCCAGGGCATCGTCCGCAACGCCAACGGCACGTTGTTCTCGGCGGCGGGGTCGAGCACCGGATTCATCCGCCAGGGCACGACCAATTACTACACATCGCTGGCGCGCGGCTGGGACTTCCAGGCGCAATACACGCTCAACCTCGAGACGGTCGGTCGCTTCGACATGTCGTTCAACGGCTCGCTGACGACGAACGCGGGTGGGCAGGACTCGCCGGTCCAGCCCAAGCGCAACTGTGCGGGCTATTACGGCAACGGTTGTGGCCAGCTGATCCCGAAGTGGAGCCATGGTCTGCGCGGCACCTACACCACGCCCGACCAGAAATTCGGCGCGTCGCTGAACTGGCGCCACGTCGGCTCGCTCACCAACGCCAACAACTCGGGGGACGAGGCGATCGGCGGCACGCCGGAGCGCGCGCTGACCGACTATTATCGCGTCGACCCGGCCGACTATTTCGATCTCGCGCTCAACTTCGCGGTGTCGAAGCAGTTCTCGCTGCGGCTGATCGCAAACAACCTGCTCGACAAGGCAGCACCGATCGTGCCTGACTCGTACAACATCAGCCTAGCGCGCAGCAACACCATCCCGCAGCGCTACGACTCGCTCGGCCGCAACATTGCGATCGCGACGACGATCAAGTTCTGATCGGTTCAATGACGCTTCCGAGGCCAGTGCCTCGGGGGCGTCGCGCCACGCGGGTAGATCATTACCGGCGTGGCGGCGGTCAGTTCATCGCCGCGTAGCTCTTCTCCTCGATCAACTCGGACTCGAGCGCGAGGTTGATCGCGCGCTTCAGCCGCGCGCGCTCGTCGTTCTTGTGATAGACCGCGCGAGCGAGCTGGATGAAGTCGGTGCCGAACGACGCCGCCGCTTCCTCCTGCCGGATCGCGTCCTCGATCTCCCACAATTCGCGGTTGATCGACCTGAGCTGGCCGAACAGCGGGGCGATCGCCTGCTGACCGATCACGCCGGCGCCGATGTCGCTCAGCGCCTCATGCTCGCGCGCGACATTGGCGCGGGCGTCGGCGCGCGCGATGCGTTCGCGCTTGATCTCCAAGATCGTGATCTTGTCGAGCAGCTCACCCCAGGAGACGGGCACCGACGGGCTGGGCAGGCTGGCCATGGATCGTCTCTCCCTGATCGTCGAAGAAGGCGTCGAGCTCGCGGGCGACCGTGGCCACGACCGGCGCCCAGTCACCGGCGCGCGATTGCGCGCGAAGGTGGAGCGTCGGGTACCAGTCGCTGTCGTGCCGCGACGGGTCCCAGCGCCAGTCGGGCTGGTGCTTGAGCAGCAGCCAGGTCGGGCGGCCGAGCGCGCCGGCGAGATGCGCCACCATCGTGTCGACCGTCACCACCGCTGCGCAGCCCGCGACCAGCGCGGCGGTGGCCGCGAGATCGAACGGGCAGCCGTCGGGGTTGATCACCGGAAGCGTCGAGGGCGCGGCGACGAGCGAGAGGCAACGATGGCGCTCGGCGAGCGGGGCGAGCAGCGCCTCGGGCAGCGAGCGATCGGCGTCCCAGTCGCCGGCCTGGTGGCAGAGCCCGATCGTCATCGGCGGGATCGGCGCCGGGGCGGCGCGAAGATAAGGGATCGGCGTAGCGCCGGGGGCCAGTTCGAGCGCGCCGGACAGCTCGGTGATCTCGACGTCGCAGCTGTGCGACTTGAGCGGGTGTGCGGGATCGAAGCGGTGGAGGCTCACGTGGGCGATACTGGCGAGCAGCGAGTGCAGCCGCGCTGGCGCCTCGACCGTCACGCTCTTCGCACGAAGCGCGAGCGCGGGAAGGTAGCGCGCGAACTGGAGCGTGTCGCCGAGGCCATGATAGCAGCGTACCAGCACGTCGGCCAAGTCGACGGGGCGCCCGTCCCATACCCAGCGCTGATGGTACGGCAGGCGCGGGTCGTCGCGCGTCGCCGGATCGCGCGCGGCGATCACCTCGCGCTCGAGCGCCCAGGCGGCGGCATAGTCGCGCGCGCGCATGGCTTCCGCCCAGCTGCTATGTAGCTCCATACGGGTCGAATCGCGCGGGGGCCACGCCGGTTCCCTCGTTGCGCCAGCGTGACGGATTTAAGCGGCTGATTTCTGGTCAATTGCGAGGTCTGCTCGACCTCCTCTCGCGAGGAGCTCCCGTCATGCCGGTTCAACACCGGGACGACGTTGAAGCGAGAAGCTCATGCCAGTCGAGTCATCTTAAGGTAAGCAGCGGTCGGTTCGCTCGGTCAGCGACGACGAGCCCGCGGCTCACCCGACCAGTTCGCGGCCGCCCTTCCACATGCGCAGCAGTTTGCCCTGCACCGGCAGTCCGTCGAACGGCGTGTTGCCCGCCCTGCCCGGCAGCGTATCCGCGTCGATCCGCCACGGCGCCTCCGGGTCGACGAGGATGACGTCGCCGGGCCACCCCGGCAGCAGCGCACCCGTCTCCAGCCCCAGCAGCGCCGCCGGCGCGCGCGCGAGGAGCGCGAACAGCCGCGGCAGCGACACGCGCCCGTCGCGCGCGAGCCCGAGGCTCAGCGCGAGCAGCGCCGCGGCGTCCGCGGCGCCCGGGCTGGCGTCGGCGAAGGGCAGGCGCTTCTCCTCCGGCCCGCGCGGGTCGTGACCCGAGCAGAGCAGGTCGATCGTGCCGTCCACTAGCGCGGCCAGCGCGGCATGGCGGTCGGCCTCGCTCCGCAGCGGCGGCGACAGATGAGCGAAGGTGCGAAAGTCGCTCATCGCGTTGTCGGAGAGCAGCAGATGCGCCGGGGTGATCCCGCAGGTCACGCGCACCCCACGCGCTTTGGCGGCACGCACCAGCGCGAGGCCCGCCGCCGTGGTGACCGCGCGGAAGTGGAGCCGCGCGCCGGTCTCCTCCGCCAGCATCATGTCGCGCGCGATCGCGAGCGCCTCCGCCACGGCAGGGGCGGCGGGCAGGCCGAGCCGCGACGCGGTCTCGCCCTCGCTCGCCACCGCACCGCGCGTCAGCCCGCCGTCCTCGGCGTGCGTGATCACGACGGTGTCGAGGTCGCGCGCGTAGCGCAGCACGCGGTGCATCACGCCCGAGTCGGCGATCCAGCCGCGGCCGGTGCCGACCGCGCGCGCACCCGCGGAGAGGCAGATCGCCATCTCCGCCAGATCGGCACCGGCGAGCCCGCGCGTCGCCGCCGCGATCGGGTGGATCCACAGGTCCGGACGGCCGATCAGCGCGAGTCGCTGCACCGCGCCGGGCTCGTCGAGCACGGGCACCTGGTCGGGCATCGGCGCGACCCGGACGATCCCGCCGGCGCGCGCGGCAGCGCGGTCGATCCGCGCTACGCCGACGTCGATCAGCCCGGGCGCGAGCAGCTTGCGGCGGCAATCGACCGTCAGCACGTCCGTCGGGGCGGGGCCGTCCGCTATCACGCCGTCGACGATCAGCAGCTCGCCGTCGCGCTCGCCGCGCTCGGGGCAGACCAGCCGGCCGTTGGTGAACAGGACCGCGCGGTTCATGCCCATCCCTCCACGCCGCGCGCACGCCGCGTCAGCACGTCGAGACAGGCCATGCGCACCGCCACGCCCATCTCCACCTGCTCGGTGATCGCCGATTGCTCGGCGTGATCGGCCACCGCTGAGTCGATCTCGACGCCGCGGTTCATCGGTCCGGGATGCATGATCAGCGCGCCCGGCGCGTGCTTCGCCAGGCGCTCGAGCGTGAGCCCGTAGCGAAGATGATACTCTCGGCTCGACGGGACATAGCCGCCCTCCATCCGCTCGGTCTGGAGCCGCAGCATCATCACGACGTCGGCGCCCTCCATCGCGCGGTCGAAGTCGGTGAAGGCGGTGACGCCGAAGCGCTCGATCGCGGGCGGCATCAGCGTCGACGGCGCACACACGCGCACCTCGGCGGCCAGCGCGGTGAGCGCGAGGATGTTCGAGCGCGCCACCCGGCTGTGGAGCAGGTCGCCGCAGATCACCACGCGCTTGTGCGCGATGCCGCCGAGCCGGCGTCGGATCGTCAGCGCGTCGAGCAGCGCCTGGGTGGGATGCTCGTGGCGACCGTCGCCGGCGTTGAGCACGGGGCAGTCGACCTTGTCCGCGATCAGCCGAACCGCGCCGGAGGACATGTGGCGGATCACGATCACGTCGGCGCGCATGGCGTTGAGCGTCTGCGCGGTATCGATCAGCGTCTCGCCCTTCTTCACGCTCGACTGGGCGGCGTGCATGTTGACGACGTCGGCGCCGAGCCTTTTGCCCGCGATCTCGAAGCTCAGCAGCGTGCGCGTCGAGTTCTCGAAGAAGGCGTTGATCTGGGTGGAGCCGGCGAGGCGGCGGTCGGGCGCGGCGCGGGTGCGGTTGGCCTCGACCCAAGTGTCGGCCTCGTCGAGCAGGAAGGTGATCTCATGCGGCTCGAGCCCCTCGATGCCGGTGAGGTGGCGATGCGGGAATACCGCGCCGCCGGGGATCAGGGTTCCGGGGCGGTGGTCCGACTGGGTCATCGAGCGCGGTGCCTAGTCCGCGCTCCCCCGCGGCGCAAGCGCTTCGCCCTGCTCGACCGGCGTCAGCACCAGCGCGTCGATGGCGGCCTGGAGGATCGTGGCGGCGGCGTGGTTGTCGATCCGCTCGGCACGCTTGGCGCGGCTGACGTCCTGCGCGATCAGCGCGCGCTCGGCGCTGACGGTGGACCAGCGCTCGTCCCACAGCAGCAGCGGAATGCCGAGATCGGCGCAGTTGCGCGCGAAGGCGCGGGTCGACTGGGTGCGCGGGCTCTCGCTGCCGTCGAGGCTGAGCGGCAGGCCGATCACCCAGCCGACGACCTGCTGCTGGGTCGACAGTGCCAGCAGCGCGGCCTTGTCGGCGGTGAACTTGTTGCGGCGGATCAGCTGCGCCGGGCTGGCGAAGCTCCAGCCGGCGTCGCACAAAGCGGTGCCGATCGTCTTGGTGCCGACGTCGAGCCCGAGCAGCCGCCCGCCGTGCGGGAGCGCGGCACGGAAGGCGGCGGCGGTGGTGGCGATAGCGACGCGGTGCGCGGTCATCGGTCGCGCACCGGCTGCGTCACTCTCCCCGTCACCCCGGGCTTGAGCCGGGATCCATGTCGCCGCGAGAGTAACGGCCGCTGTGTACGCGGCACGATCGATCCCGGCTCAAGGCCGGGATGACGGTGCCGGGAAGGCCGCTGCTCCACGCTCATCGCGCCGCCAGCCGCCGCGCGGCGTCGGCGCGGACGTTGGCCCAGAACAGGCTGTAATCGTAGACGTGATAGTTGTTGCCCGGCAGCGTGTACGGCCCGAGGTCGGGCGGGCTGCCGATCAGCAGCAGGCCCCGGCCCGCGCAGCGCGCGCCGATCGTGCCGGCACGGATCGTCGCGCTCGACAGGTCGGCGTTGGGGAAGAGCGTGCCCAGATTAGCGCTGGCCGGCGCGCTGCCGCCGTTCGCGCCCGTGAGCGGGTTGGTGCACAGCAGCGGCGTGCCGCGGCGCGGGCGGCCGTCGAAGCCGCTGGTGCGGTCGAAGGTGTCGAGGATCAGCGACGGGTCGGCGGGCTCGGCGAAGCTCTGCCACGCCAGCACGCAGCCGCGCTGATCGGGCGCGGAGCAGGCGGGCAGGCCGAGCGCGGGCAGGTCGGTGGCGGTGGAGATCGGCCAGCCGATCGCATAGGCCGCGACGATCCGCCCGGCCAGCGGCTTGCCCGCGACGCGGTCCTTGAGCAGGTGCGTGAGGTGGAGCGCGCCCTGGCTGTGCCCGGCGAGGATGATCGGCCGGTCGGGCGCGATCTCGGCGAGGAAGACGTCGAAGGCCGCGAGCAGGTCGCGATAGGCGAGCGCCAGCGCCTGCTCGGCGGCGGCCTGGTCGGTGAGGAAGGCGCCGAAGGTCGCCTGGCGATAGCGCGGTGCCCAGATCTCGCCCGCCTCGTTGAACGCGCTCGCCTGGCCGCGCAGGAACAGAGCGGCGCGATCGTTCGCCTCGCGATCGTCGAGCGGCGCGTTCCAGTGCGCGCGGCTGAGATACGAGGTCGGGTGGATGAAGAACACCGCCGCGCCGCCATGGGTCTGGCGCGGCCGGTAGCCGGGCGGGGTCCAGCGCGAGGGATCGTTCGCCAGCGACGGGCGCGCCAGCCACATCCGGTCGTCGCGATAGTCGGCGACGCTCAGTCCCGGCTGCGCGCGGAAGGTCTCGGCGGGCACCAGCGCCGCGCGCATCAGCGAGACGCCCCAGATGCGATAGGCGAGCATACCGGCGAGCGCGAGCACGATCAGGCCGGCGACGACGTAGAGGAATTTACGGACCAAGCGTGTGTCACCATGCTGCGGTGCGGCAAAGGCGTCGGCGCCGCAATCGCAAAGGAGGTGCCTCAGAGTTGCGATCCGCGCAACCGCGCGCGTGCCAGCGCGGTTGCGTTGCGGCGGGGCTCGCGGTAGCGCGCCGGCTATGTCCGTTGATATCGCAACCGTGCGGCGCATCGCTGGGCTCGCCCGCATCGCCATCACCGAGGAGGAGGCCGAGCGGCTCTCCCCCGAACTGGGTAATATCCTCGATTGGATCGAGCAGCTCGGCGAGGTCGACACGGCGGGGGTCGAGCCGATGACCGCGGTGATCGCCAATCGGCTGCGGCTGCGCGACGACGTCGTGACCGACGGTGGCATCCGCGAGTCGGTGCTCGCCAACGCGCCTCAGGCCGAACACGGCTTCTTCACGGTTCCCAAGGTGATCGAGTGACGATCGCGCTGGATCGTCGCTCGATCATCCCTCCCGCATGGACGACCTCCCGTGACTGACCTCACCGATCTCGGTATCCGCGACATCCGCGACGGCGTGCGCGCTGGCACGTTCAGCGCGCGCGAGGTGGCTGAGGCCTTCACGGCCGCGGTCGCCGCCGCCAAGCCGCTCAACGCCTTCCTGGTCGAGACCCCGGAGCACGCGCTCGCCGCCGCCGACTCTGCCGACGCCGCGCGCGCCGCGGGCGAGGTGCCCAAGCCGCTCGCCGGCGTGCCGATCGGGATGAAGGACCTGTTCTGCACCAAAGGGGTGCCGAGCACCGCTGCCAGCCATATCCTCGAGGGTTTCACCCCCGAATATGAGTCGACCGTCTCGCAGAAGCTGTGGGACGCCGGCGCGGGCATGCTCGGCAAGCTCAACATGGACCAGTTCGCGATGGGCTCGTCCAACGAGACGAGCTATTTCGGCGAGGTCGTCAGCCCATGGCGCCGCGCCGACGGCGGCAACGCGCCGCTCGCGCCCGGCGGTTCGTCGGGCGGCAGCTCGGCCGCCGTGGCGGCACGGATCGCGCCGGGCGCGACCGGTACCGACACCGGCGGCTCGATCCGCCAGCCGGCGGCGTTCACCGGCATCTCCGGGATCAAGCCGACCTACGGCCGCTGCTCGCGCTGGGGCGTGATCGCCTTCGCCTCGTCGCTCGACCAGGCGGGGCCGATGGCGCGCGACGTGCGCGACTGCGCGATCCTGCTCGAGGCGATGGCGGGCTTCGACCCGAAGGACGCGACCTCGCTCGACCTCGAGGTGCCGCGCTGGGAGGCGGGGCTCAACGCCTCGCTGAAGGGCAAGCGCGTCGGCATCCCCAGGGAATATCGCGTCGACGACATGCCGGCCGAGATCGACGCGCTATGGCAGCGCGGCATCGACTGGCTGCGCGACGCCGGCGCCGAGATCGTCGAGGTGTCGCTGCCGCACACGCGCTACGCGCTGCCGGCCTATTACATCATCGCGCCGGCCGAGGCCTCGTCCAACCTCGCGCGCTACGACGGGGTCCGCTATGGCCTGCGCGACCTGCCCGAGGGCGCCAACCTGCAGGAGATGTACGCCCGCACCCGCGCCGAGGGGTTCGGCGACGAGGTGAAGCGCCGCATCCTGATCGGCACCTACGTGCTCTCGGCGGGCTTCTACGACGCGTATTACACCCAGGCACAGAAGGTGCGCACCTTGATCGCGCGCGACTTCGAGCGCGCCTGGGAGCAGTGCGACGTGCTGCTGACGCCGACCGCGCCCTCGGCGGCCTTCGCCCTGGGCGAGAAGGCGGCCGACCCGCTGGCGATGTACCTCAACGACGTCTTCACCGTGCCCTCGTCGCTCGCCGGGCTGCCCGCGATGAGCGTGCCGGGCGGGGTCGACGCGGGCGGGCTGCCGCTGGGGCTGCAGATCATCGGCAGGCCGCTCGACGAGCAGGGCGTGCTCGACGCCGCGCTGGCGATCGAGGAGCGTGCCGGCTTCGTCGCGCGCCCCGCGCGCTGGTGGTAGACCGCTTTGATCGCGAGTGTTACCCTCGGTAACACCGGAGGAACGATGCACGCTCCGCTCGAGAGGCGCACCCGGACCAACATGACCAGCAAGGGACAGGTGCTGATCCCCAAGGACGTGCGCGACCTGATCGGGTTGGTTCCGGGTGCGCCGGTCGACGTCGGTGTGAACGATCGCGGGGAGGCGGTCGTCGTGCCGAGTGGCGCCGCGGCCGCGGAGACGGCCGAGGAGCGGGCGCAGCGACTCGACCGGCTGTTCGCCGGCGTCGATGCCGATCCGCTCTTCGATCGACCGAGCGACGAGATCATGCGCGCGCTTCGTGGCGACGAGCGCCTCCCGTGATCTTCCTCGACACCAGCGTCGTGATCGATCTGTTCGGTGCCCAGCAGAGCGTCGGCGCGGCGTGGTCGCGCGAGGCGTATCGCGCGGTCGCCGACCGGCTGCTGATGGTCAATCTGGTCGTCGTCGCCGAAATCGCGGGCTATGCGACTCGACCGGAGCGGCTGCTCGACCGCCTTCAGGCGTTCCGGATCACCGCCGTCGATCTCACCGTCGATGCGTGCTTCGCTGCTGGGACCGCCTTCCGCGAATATCGCCGCCGAGGTGGCGCCCGTGACGCGATGCTCGCCGATTTCCTGATCGCCGGCCATGCCGTCGCGCTGGGCGCGTCGTTAATGACGCGCGACCACCGGCTCACCTCCTACTTCCCCGACCTCACCCTCATCACACCCGAGACCGATCATGGCTGACGCATCCACCCCCTATCGTATCAAGGGCGACTCCGGCGAGTGGGAGGTCGTGATCGGCCTCGAGGTCCACGCCCAGGTGACCAGCCAGGCCAAGCTCTTCTCGGGCGCGGCCACGGCGTTCGGCGCCGAGCCCAACACCCAGGTCTCGCTGGTGGATGCGGCGATGCCCGGCATGCTGCCAGTCCCCAACCGCGAGTGCATCCGCCAGGCGGTGCGCACCGGCATGGCGATCGACGCGCAGATCAACCGCTGGTCGCGCTTCGACCGCAAGAACTATTTCTACGCCGATCTCCCGCAGGGATATCAGATTTCCCAGCTATATCACCCGCTTGTCGGCGAGGGCTCGGTCGAGATCGATGATGGGGAGGCGATCAAGACGATCGGCGTCGAGCGCATCCACGTCGAGCAGGACGCGGGCAAGCTGATGCACGACCAGCACCCGACGCGTTCCTACGTCGACCTCAACCGATCGGGCGTGGCGCTGATGGAGATCGTCAGCCGGCCAGATATGCGTTCTCCATCAGAAGCAGGGGCTTACTTGCGCAAGTTGCGGGCGATCCTGCGCTATGTCGGTTCGTGCGACGGCAACATGGAGGAGGGCTCGATGCGCGCCGACGTCAACGTCAGCGTGCGCCGGCCCGGTGCCGAGTTCGGCACGCGCACCGAGACCAAGAACGTCAACTCGGTGCGCTTCGTCATGGCGGCGATCGAGCATGAGGCGAAACGCCAGGTCGAGTTGATCGAGGGCGGCGGCACGGTCGTGCAGGAGACGCGGCTGTTCAACCCCGACAGTGGCACGACCCGGTCGATGCGGTCCAAGGAGGACGCCCACGACTATCGCTATTTCCCCGATCCCGATCTGCTGCCGCTCGAGCTCGACGAAGCTTTCCTCGAGGCGTGCCGCGCGAGCTTGCCGGAGCTGCCGGACGCGAAACGCCAGCGCTATGAGTCGCTCGGCATCACTCAGTACAACGCCGAGGTGCTGACCGCCGAAGTCGAGAGCGCGCGCTGGTTCGACTCGCTGCTGGCGCAGGGCGCGCCGCCGATCGCGGCCGCCAATTGGGTGACGAGCGAGCTGTTCGGCGCGCTCAACCGGCTGGGTAAATCGATCGGCGATAGCCCGGTGCTGCCGGGGCAGGCGGCCGAGCTGCTCGCGCTGGTGGCGGACGGCACGCTCTCGGGCAGCCTCGCCAAGCAGGTGTTCGAGGCGATGCTCGAGACCGGCGACGCGCCGGGAAAGATCGTCGAGGAGCGCGGGCTCAAGCAGACCAGCGACACCGGTGCGATCGAGGCGGTGATCGCCGAGGTGCTGGCGAAGAACCCGGGGCAGTTGGGACAGTATCGCGGCGGCAAGGTGACGCTGTTCGGCTTCTTTGTCGGGCAGACGATGAAGGCGATGGGTGGAAAAGCGAATCCGCAGGTCGTCAATGACTTGCTGAAGAAGGCGCTGAACTGAGCCAGTCTCCCGCTTGTCGGAGGGCAGGCGGGCGGTGATTCCTCCCCTGGCGGCGGGGTCGTCACCGAGGGGAGGCCATGTCAAGTTGTCGCGCCTTCGTGGCGGGCCGCAAACAGCGCTCGCACCGCTACGACGGGGTCCACCTCCTCGCCACGCACCCGACCGATCTGCAGGGCATGACCGCGCTGCGCGCCGCCGCGGCGACGCTGCCCAGCGGCGGCGCGACCGAGGCGGCGGCCTTCGCCGCGGCGCTGCGGCTCTGGCGCGCGGCGTTCCTGGCGGACCAGGTCAAGCCTGACGACATCGGCGGCACCGACTATCTGCTGAGTCAGCTCGCGCAGGATGGCTGGAGCGAGGACCTGCTGTTCGCGCGCGCCGAACTTTACCGCCAGCGCGGCAACCCGCGCGACCTGGTCGCGGCGGCGGACTTCTACCGCCAAGCGCTCGCGCTCGACCAGCGATACGCCGAGTGTCACCGCGGTCTCGGCATGGCGCTGCTGCGCGGCGCCGAGGCGGAGGCCGGCCGAGCCGAGCTGCGGCGCTATCTCGAACTCGCACCCGCGGCCAGCGACGCCGCGATGGTGCGCGCACTCGACCCGCGAGGAGTGGCTCGATGAAATATCCTCTCGGCGCGGTCGCGCTGCTGTTCGCCGCGACCAGCATGCCCGCCGTCGCGGGCAACCGACTGGTCGACGCCGGGCGCGCCGTTGCTGGCGCGCATGACACGTTCATCGTGACACCCGACCGCGAGTGGAGCGCTTTGGGGTGACACCCGGGCCCGCGCTGCGACCGCTGGACGCTCGACGACCGACCTGCCCAGTCTCGTCGAGAAGAGCTACCGCATCGCGCGGGGGCGCATCGCTGATGACGATCGACTCGGCCGAGCCGGCATAGCTCGACGGCGAGCGAGCGACACACGTCCGGTATACCTTCATGCGGCAGGAGGACGAGGTCGAGCGGCATGGTGAAGCGCTCGCGACTATCCGTGACAAGAGGCTATACTGGATGAGCTACGAGGCGCCGTCGATCTACTATTATACGCGCGACCTAGAGAGCTGGCGTCGGCTCGCCGCTACCGCGCGTTTTCGCTGAACCGACCGGAGCAGCAGCGCCGGCCGGCTCAACCAAGGCTCATTGCTGATCAACTTCCTGGTTCTTGACCTCGCCGCCGGTACCGCTGGTCCCATCGAACTCGCCGGTGTCGGTGAAGCGCGCCGGCTCCTTGCCACCTTCGCCGCGCGCCACCGCGTCGCTGCGCGCCTCGACCGCCTGCTGAATGTCCGGGCGCTCGTCGTCGCGGTTCGTGATGGGATCGATCTCTCGCTCGCTCATGTCGGTCTCGCTCAGAAACTGGGGTTGGCCGGAGCCGGGTCACCGGCGGGAGACCCGGGGGCAGGGACGTCGATGTCCGGGCCGGGCGGGCTGATCTCGGGCGGCGGGGCGTCGGGCGTGCCAGGTGAGGTCGGCTGCGGCACGTCGGGTGGGCTGACGGGGTTGGTGGCCATGAGTTTTCTCCTTTCCGGGTCAACGTATCGCCGCGCGCGGAGTTGCCCGCTCACGGCGCTTGCTCCGGCTGCGCCCGCGGTATAGAGCCCGCCGACCGGCGGTGTCCGACTTGCGGGCGTGGCGGAACTGGTAGACGCGCCAGATTTAGGTTCTGGTATCGCAAGATGTGGGGGTTCGAGTCCCTTCGCCCGCACCAGTCCCCGCGCTTCACGCGGGGTGGCCATCACTCATCCTATTCCAGACGAAAGCGGCCTATGCAGACTGTCGAGACGTTGAACGAGGGCCTGAAGCGCGCCTACACCGTGACCATCCCCGCGAGCGCGATCGCCGGGCGGGTCGACGCCGAGCTGAAGCGCGTCGCGCCGCAGATCCGCATGCCCGGCTTCCGCCCCGGCAAGGTGCCCGCCAACATCGTGCGAAAGATGCACGGCCCGGCGCTCCACCAGGACGCGCTCAACACCTCGATCCAGGAGGGCATCCAGGCGCTGATCAGCGAGAAGCAGCTGCGCCCCGCGATGCAGCCGTCGGTCGAGCTGGCCGATGGTTACGAGGCGGGCAAGGACGCCGAGCTCAAGGTCGAGCTGGAGGTGCTCCCGCAGGTGCCGGCCCCCGCGATCGAGGGGCTCAAGCTGGAGCGTCTCACCGTGCCGGTCGACGATGCGGCGATCGACGTCCAGCTCAAGCGCTTCGCCGACATGAAGAAGCGCTGGGAAGATGCCGGCGACAAGGCCGCCGGGACCGGCGACCAAGTGACGATGGACTTCGTCGGCAAGACGCTCGACGGCGTCGCGTTCGAGGGCGGCACCGGCTCCGACATGGAAGTCGAGCTCGGCGCGGGCCAGCTGATCCCGGGGTTCGAGGACCAGGTCGTCGGCGTCAAGGCAGGCGACGAGCGCCAGATCACCGTGACCTTCCCGGAGGATTACGGTGCCAAGGAGCTGGCCGGCCAGCAGGCGACCTTCGACCTCACGGTCAAGGCCGTGAAGACCGCCGCCGAGAGCGCGATCGACGAGGAGCTCGCCAAGGCGCTCGGGCTGGAGAGCCTCGATCAGCTCCGCGGACTGCTGCGCGGCCAGATCGAGCAGGAGCACAACCAGCTCACGCGCACCTATATGAAGCGCAAGCTGCTCGACCAGCTCGCCGAGGGGCATGACTTCGAGGTCCCGCCCTCGATGGTGGAGGCCGAGTTCAACCAGATCTGGCAGCAGCTCCAGCATGAGGCGACGCACGAGCGCGACCCGCAGGCGGCGCTGGCCGAGATGGAGGCCGAGCGCGACGATTATCGCAAGATCGCCGAGCGCCGCGTTCGCCTCGGGCTGCTGTTGAGCGAGATCGGCCAGGCCAACGGCGTCGAGGTGACGCAGCAGGAGATGAACCGGCTGATCGCCCAGGCTGCGCAGCAGTATCGCGGGGAGGACCAGCAGCGCTTCGTCCAATACGTCCAGCAGGACCCGATGGCCGCCGCGCAGCTGCGCGCGCCGCTGTACGAGGACAAGGTCGTCGACTTCCTGTTCGACAAGGCCGAGGTGACCGAGCGCGAGACGACGCGCGAGGAACTGGAGGCCGCGATCGAGAGCGAGGACGGCTTCGCGACCGGCACGCACCACCACGATCACGACAACCACAAGCCCAAGCAGGCGCGCGGCAAGAAGAAGCCGGCGGCGAGCGACGGCGAGGGCGGCGCCACCGAGGGGGAGGCGCCCGCGGCCGAGAAGCCGGCGAAGAAGCCCGCCACGAAGAAGGCAGCCAAGGTCGACGAGACGACAGCGGCCGATCCCTCTGCTGACGAGGCCGCGGTCGAGCCGGTCGCGGTAGAGCCCGCTTCGGCCGAGGCACCCGCCAAGAAGCCGCGCGCCAAGAAGGCGGCGCCGGTGGGCGAGGAGACCCAGGTGCTCGAGTCCGATCCGGTCGCGGCCGAGACGGCGGCGGGTACCGAGGCCGCCGACGCCCCGGCACCCAAGCGCACGCGCGCCAAGAAGGCCGAGTAAGCGGGCGACGGCGTCGCCGCGACAGCGAGAGAGCCGGGTTGCCGCGACGCAACCCGGCTCTTTCACGTTTCGGTCGGGAACATCGTCTAGGATGACGGCAGGGTGAGCGGATCAGGACGGCAGGACGGCGGATGCAGGGTAGCGTTACGGTGGGCGAGGCACAGGCGACACCGCGCGTGGCGGTGCTGCTGCCGTGCTACAATGAGGAAGCCGCGGTCGCGGAGACGATCGCCGGCTTTCGCCGCGCCCTGCCCCAGGCAGTGATCTATGTCTATGACAACAACAGCCGCGACCGCACCGTCGAGGTCGCGCGCGCCGCGGGGGCGGTGGTGCGCACCGAGCGCATCCAGGGAAAGGGCGCCGTGGTGCGGCGCATGTTCGCCGACGTCGATGCCGACGTCTATGTCATGGCCGACGGCGACGCGACCTATGACTCCGCCTCGGCGCCCGCGATGGTCGCGCGCATGCTTGACGAGCAACTCGACATGATCGTCGGCACGCGCGTGGGCGAGGCGACCGCCGCCTATCGGCGCGGCCACCGGCTCGGCAACAGCCTGCTCACCGGCATGCTCACGCGGCTGTTCGGTCGCAGCTTCAGTGACGTCCTCAGTGGCTATCGCGTCTTCTCGCGCCGTTTCGTCAAGAGCTTCCCAGTGCTGTCGGTCGGTTTCGAGATCGAGACCGAGATCAGCGTCCACGCGCTCGAACTCAAGATGCCGCTCGGCGAGGTCGAGACGCCTTATTACGCGCGCCCAGAAGGCTCGGTGTCGAAGCTCAGTACCTACAGCGACGGCTGGCGCATCCTCCGGACGATCGCGACGTTGTACCGGATCGAGCGACCGCTCTGGTTCTTCGGCGGCGCGGGGGCGCTGCTCGCGCTGGTCGCAGTGGTGCTCGCCGGCCCGCTGGCGCTGACCTACGCGCGGACCGGGCTGGTACCCCGCCTCCCGACGGCCGTGCTGGTCACCGGGCTGATGATCCTGGCGGCGCTGTGCGGCTTCGCGGGGCTGATCCTCGACACGGTCGTGCGCGGCCGCCGTGAAGTGCGGCGACTCGCCTACCTCGCGCAGCCCGCGCCCGGGCGGGGCACCGGCGACGGGGCTTGAACAAGCTGCGGCGAGCGCCGATGTTGGCCGTCTTCAGGACATAAGAGAGTCTTCCCATGCACAATCCGTTCGAGACCGGCGATTTCGCAGGCGCCTTGGCGCGCGCCGGCGTCGGCATGCAGCAGACCCAGGCCGGGCTCGTCCCGATCGTGATCGAGCAGTCGAACCGCGGCGAGCGTTCGTTCGACATCTTCTCTCGGCTGCTGCGCGAGCGGATCGTGTTCGTCACCGGCGGCGTCGAGGACGGCATGGCCTCGCTGATCTGCGCGCAGCTGCTCTTCCTCGAGTCGGAGAATCCGAAGAAGGACATCTTCATGTACATCAACTCGCCGGGCGGCGTGGTCACGGCGGGCATGGCGATCCATGATACGATGCAGTACATCCGCCCGCGTGTCGGCACCCTGTGCATCGGTCAGGCCGCGTCGATGGGCTCGTTCCTGCTCGCCAGCGGTGAGCCGGGCATGCGCGTCGCGACCACGAACAGCCGTATCATGATCCACCAGCCCTCGGGCGGCGCGCAGGGCATGGCAGCCGACATCGAGATCCAGGCGCGTGAGATCCTGCGTATGCGCCACTTCCTCAACTCGCTGTATGCGAAATACACCGGCAAGCCGCTCGAGGAGATCGAGCTGTCGATGGATCGCGACAAGTTCATGAGTGCCGAGGAGGCCAAGGAGTTCGGCCTGATCGACGAGGTGTTCGACAAGCGCCCGGCCCCGAGCGAGGACGTCAGCGCGGCGGCGTGATCCGGTGAACCGGCGCGACCGATCGTGGCGCGCCGGCCTGCCGCGGCGGTGAGCTCGGCCCAGCGGGTCAGCGCTGCACCGCTACGCCCTTGAAGCCGCAGGGCGGAGGATAGATATTGCGGTTCGGCGACAACGCGTGACCGCGCCGGCGACGGCTAGATTTTCGCGGCTTTGTACGTTGTTGCTTAAGGTGCAGTGCGATAGCCTGCGCCGCGCCCAGGGCAGGCGCCATGCCTGCGACGAAGGATGATCTGAATGACGAAACTCAGTGGCGGCGATAGCAAGAGCACGCTCTATTGCTCGTTCTGCGGCAAGTCGCAGCACGAGGTGCGCAAGCTGATCGCCGGCCCCACCGTGTTCATCTGCGACGAGTGCGTCGAGCTGTGCAACGACATCATCCGCGAGGAGACGAAGTCGGCACTGGTCGCGAAGAAGGACGGCGGCGTGCCGAGCCCGCAGGAGATCTGCGACGTGCTCGACGATTACGTCATCGGGCAGAAGCGCGCCAAGCGCGTGCTGTCGGTGGCCGTGCACAACCATTACAAGCGCCTCAATCACGGCGCCAAGGGTGCCGATGTCGAGCTGAGCAAGTCGAACATCCTGCTCGTCGGCCCGACCGGCTGCGGCAAGACGCTGCTGGCGCAGACGCTGGCGCGGATCCTCGACGTGCCGTTCACCATGGCGGACGCCACGACGCTGACCGAGGCGGGCTATGTCGGCGAGGACGTCGAGAACATCATCCTCAAGCTGCTCCAGGCGTCCGACTATAACGTCGAGCGCGCGCAGCGCGGCATCGTCTACATCGACGAGATCGATAAGATCAGCCGCAAGGCCGAGAATCCCTCGATCACCCGCGACGTGTCGGGTGAGGGCGTGCAGCAGGCGCTGCTCAAGCTGATGGAGGGCACCACCGCGAGCGTCCCGCCGCAGGGCGGTCGCAAGCACCCGCAGCAGGAGTTCCTCCAGGTCGACACGACCAACATCCTGTTCATCTGCGGCGGCGCCTTCTCGGGGCTCGAGAAGATCATCGGCGATCGTCTCCAGGGCAAGTCGATCGGCTTCGGCGCCTATGTCGCCTCGCCCGAGGAGAAGCGCACCGGCGAGGTGCTGCGCCAGACCGAGCCGGAGGATCTGCTCAAGTTCGGTCTGATCCCCGAGTTCGTCGGCCGCCTGCCGGTGATCGCGACGCTCGAGGACCTCGACGTGCCCGCGCTCGTGAAGATCCTCGCCGAGCCCAAGAACGCGCTGGTCAAACAATATCAGAAGCTGTTCGAGATGGAGGACGTCAAGCTCGGCTTCACCGACGACGCGCTCACCACGGTCGCCAAGAAGGCGATCGAGCGCAAGACCGGCGCGCGCGGGTTGCGTTCGATCCTGGAGGCCATCCTGCTCGACACGATGTTCGACCTGCCCGGCATGGACTCGGTCGACGAGGTCATGATCGACCGCGACGTGGTCGAGGGCCGCAAGGAGCCGGTGCGGGTCTACGCCGAGAAGAAGAAGGCGGGCGAGGTCGCCTGATCGGTCCGCTCTGTCGGAGACATTGAGGCAGAGTGAGGGTTTAGGGGGCCTCGCGAACCCGAAGTCATCGCGGGGCTGGTCCTGGAGCTACCGTGCCGCAGGCTCAGCCGGGGTGGCGTGATGTCAAGGGTAGATCCGGGGACAAGCGCAGGGTGACGCGACGGTAGGGACCGGGTCCCTATCGACGCTGAACGTTCCCGTCCTTTCCAAGCCCCGCACCAGGGCGTCGCGGTACGACCGCGGCGCCCTTCTTCGTTGCTGATCATATCGGGCGGATCGCACGGGTGTGCTCGCGCATTGCCTCGGCATGCAGACGACGACCGACGCCCCGCCGCCCGCGCCACCGACGCTGATGCCCTGGTGGGCGGTCGGGTTCCCGCTCGCCGGCGTGATCGCGGTGCTCGCGGGCCTGGCCAAGCTGGGGAGCGGGGGCACGGTAGCGGCGGCGGTGATCCTGTTCGGTGCGGTGCTCGCCGCCGTCCATCACGCCGAGGTGGTGGCGCATCGCGTCGGCGAGCCGTTCGGCACGCTGGTGCTCGCCATCGCGGTGACCGTGATCGAGGTGTCGCTGATCGTCTCGCTGATGCTGTCCGACGCGGGTGACGCCTCGGCGCTGGCGCGCGACACCGTCTTCGCCGCGATCATGATCATCCTCAACGGCATCATCGGCCTATGCCTGATGGTGGGCGGCGTGATCCACGGCGAGCAGCGCTTCTCGCTGCGCGGCGCGAGCGCGGCGCTGTGCACGCTCGCCGCCCTGGCGATCCTGGCGCTCGTCCTGCCCAACTATACCTCGAGCGCCTCGGGGCCGAGCTATTCGACCTCGCAGCTCATCCTCGTCGCGTTGGTGAGCCTGTTCCTCTACGGCGTGTTCGTGATGGTGCAGACACTGCGCCACCGCGACTATTTTCTCAGCGTCGAGGGGGAAGACGATCACGGCGCCATCCCCGACCCGCGCACGACCTGGATCGCCTTCGCGCTGCTGCTCGTCGCGTTGGTGGCGGTGGTGCTGCTCGCCAAATCGCTGTCGGCGACGATCGAGCGCGCGGTTCTCGACGCCGGCCTGCCGCTCGCGGTCGTCGGCGTGGTGATCGCTGCGCTGGTGCTCGCGCCGGAGAGCCTCGCCGCCGTCCGAGCGGCGCGGCGCAATCGCATCCAGACCAGCCTCAATCTCGCGCTCGGCTCGGCGCTGGCGACGATCGGGCTGACGATCCCGGCGGTGGCCATCGTCAGCCTCGCGCTCGACCTGCCGCTCGCGCTTGGGATCGGCGCGAAGAGCCTGGTGCTGCTCGCGCTCTCGCTCTTCGTCGCGACGATCTCGCTGGGCAACGGGCGAACAACGGTGCTGCAGGGCGCGGTGCACCTCGTGATCTTCGCGGTCTATCTGTTCACCACCGTGGTGCCGTGAGCGCGGCACCGCCTCCCTCCCGGACTCACCGCGTCCGCTGTCGCGCCGCCAGTGCGATGCCGGCCGCGATCTGCAACACCGCATAGGCGCGCCGCCGTCCCGGCCGGCCGACGAAGGGCGCCACCAGTGCCTCCGCGCCGAGCGCGCGCTCCCGCCACAGCGCGACGTGGCGGCGCGGCTGGAGCAGGCCGAGCATCCCGTCGCCGATCATGAACACCGCGGCCATCTCGGCGCTGCGCCGCGCCAGCAGCTGACTCACTTCGAGGTCGTCGGTCGCGCGCGCCATGCCTGATACTCCTCCACCGTGACCGAGCGACGCAGCACGCGCGCCGCCGGGTCGATCGTGACGTGCGCCCCCGCCGGGACGCGTAGCTCGCCTGGGACGGCGACACGCCGCAGCACGTCGCCGACCTGGATCTCGACCGGCATCGCGAAATCGCGCGGTCGCTCGGTCCTCCAGGCCAGCCGCAGCACGTCGCCGTCGCGCCTCGTCAGCAGCTCGGGTAACGCCCGGTCGCGCAGATAGGTGTCGAAGAACCAGCCGTAATCGTTGCCGGTCACGCGCGCGACGATCGCTTCGAACTCGCGCGTCGAGCCGTAACGCGGTCTGAAGTTGCCGGGGCGCGGATCGGGGCGGCCGTAGACCAGACGGCGCACCGCCTCGTAGAAGGCGGCGTCGCCGATCAGCCAGCGCAGGCTGTGGAGCGCCCACGATCCCTTGTAGTAGATGTCGGTGCCCGCACCGCCCTTGGCGGGCTCGTACACCTCCTCCTCGGTCAGGACACGATCGCGCACGATCGGCGCGCGATTCGCGATCTGGTTGCGCTGCGCCTCGAGCATCACCGCGTAGCGCGCCTCGCCCTCGCGCCAGCGCCCGTACAGCGGCTGCATGTAGCTGCCGAAGCCCTCGTGCAGCCAGTAATCGTCCCAATTGGCCGCGGTCAGCTGGTTGCCGAACCACTCGTGCGAGAATTCATGGTGGAACAGCCAGTCGAACCCCTCGGGCGCCTTCGCATAGCGGTTGCCGTAGGCGTTGATCGTCTGGTGCTCCATGCCCTTGTGCGGGGTCTCGACGACGCCGAGCTTCTCGTCGCCGAAGGGGTAGGGGCCGATCACCGACTCGAAGAAGTCGAGCGTCGGTGCGAACTCGGCGAAGAGCGCGCGCGCCTGCGCCTCCTCGCCCGGCAGGTACCAGTAAGCGAGCGGGATACGGTTACCGTAGCGGCTGCGGTATGTCCCCTCGATCACCTCATAGGGGCCGAGATTGATCGCGATCGCATAGGTGTTGGGCTGGCGCGCGCGCCAGTGCCAGACGCTGCGTCCGTCGGGCAGCGCGTCGACCCCGATCAGGCGGCCGTTCGACGGCGCCTTCAGCCCCCGAGGGGCGGTGATGTGCAGCAGAGCCTCGCCCGGCTCGCCCTCGGGGAAGTCGAGGCAAGGCCAGAGCAGGTCGCAGCCATAGCCCTCGGTCGTCGTCGCGATCCACGGATGACCGTCTGACGTGGTCGACCAGACGATGCCGTCGTCCCATGGCGCATTGACCGCGACGTGCGGCGTGCCGTCATACACGATGTCGACCGAGGTCGTCGCGCCCTTCGCCAGCGGTATCGCGAGGGCGAGCTGGCCGCCGGGGCGTTGCACCGCCGTGGCAGGGAGTGCGCGGCCGCCGACCGAGACCGAGCGCACTGCATAGTTGGAGTCGAGGTCGAGCAGCAGTCGCGGCACCGTCGCCTCCGCGCGCAGGCCGAGCCGCGCGCGCGCCGTCAGTGTCCGCCGCGACGGGTCGAGCCCGAACCAGAGTTCGGCCGATGCGAGGCGGAGTGCCGCCTGCTCGGGCGGGCGAAGGCCGCCCGAGCGCTGCGTCTGCGCGCTGATCGGTGGCTCGCCCTTCGCGGGCAGGTGTGACCCGCGCGCCGCGGTGGCGCTCCCGATCGCCAACGGCAGGACGGTCGTGAGCACTGCCAGATTGATGCGGCGGCCCCACGCACCATATACAGTGCGTTGGCCGTCCTCGTTGGGCGGCGCCGGAGTATCCATGACGTCCACTTTCCCCGTACTGCCGCTTCGCGACATCGTCGTCTTCCCGCATATGATCGTGCCGCTGTTCGTCGGGCGCGACAAGTCGGTCGCCGCGCTCGAGGCGGCGATGGCCGCGGACAAGGAGATCTACCTGGTCGCGCAGCTCGACCCGGCCGAGGACGATCCCTCGCGCGACGACCTCTACACGATGGGCGTCACGGCGACGGTGCTCCAGCTGCTCAAGCTACCCGACGGCACGGTGCGCGTGCTCGTCGAGGGCAAGGCGCGCGCCACGCTGGAGACGCTGGAGGAGAGCGGTGCCTATCTCACCGCCACGGTCGAACCCGTCTCCGACGTGGAGGTCGAAGGGCCGGAGCTCGCCGCGCTGATGCGTTCCGTGGTCGATCAGTTCGAGAATTATGCGAAGCTCAACCGCAAGCTCCCGGCCGAGCTGGCGTCGCAGCTGGCCGAGATCGCGGGCGCGGGTCAGCTGTCCGACACGGTCGCGGGCAACATCCAGGTCAAGGTCGCGGAGAAGCAGTCGCTGCTGATGGAGATCGACCCGCTCAAGCGGCTCGAGATGGCCTATGCGCTGATGGAGGGTGAGCTCGGCGTCCTGCAGGTCGAGAAGAAGATCAAGAGCCGCGTCAAGCGTCAGATGGAGAAGACGCAGCGCGAATATTACCTCAACGAGCAGCTCAAGGCGATCCAGCGCGAGCTGGGCAACGAGGGCGAGGAGGGCGAGGGCGACGAGATCGCCGAGCTCACCCAGAAGATCGCGACGCTCCGGCTCTCCAAGGAGGCGCGCAGCAAGGCGACCGCCGAGCTGAAGAAGCTGAAGACGATGGCGCCGATGAGCGCCGAGGCCACCGTCGTGCGCAATTATCTCGACGTGCTGCTAGGCCTGCCCTGGGGCAAGAAGAGCAAGATCAAGAAGGACATCGCCGCCGCGCAGGCGGTCCTGGACGAGGATCATTACGCGCTTGAGAAGGTCAAGGACCGGATCGTCGAGTATCTCGCGGTGCAGGCGCGCACCAACAAGCTGAAGGGGCCGATCCTGTGCCTCGTCGGCCCGCCCGGCGTCGGCAAGACGTCGCTCGGCAAGAGCATCGCCAAGGCGACCGGGCGCGAGTTCATCCGTCAGTCGCTCGGCGGGGTGCGCGACGAGGCCGAGATCCGCGGCCATCGCCGCACCTATATCGGCTCGCTGCCGGGCAAGGTCGTCACCAACCTCAAGAAGGCGGGGACCAGCAACCCGCTGTTCCTGCTCGACGAGATCGACAAGCTCGGGCAGGATTTCCGCGGCGACCCGGCCTCGGCGCTGCTCGAGGTGCTCGATCCCGAGCAGAACGCGCGCTTCAGCGATCATTATCTCGAGATCGACATCGATCTCAGCGATGTGATGTTCGTCTGCACCGCCAACTCGCTCAACCTGCCGCAGCCGCTGCTCGACCGCATGGAGATCATCCGGCTCGAGGGCTATACCGAGGACGAGAAGGTCGAGATCGCCGAGCGCCACCTGATCGCCAAGCAGGTGCAGGCCCACGGGCTCAAGCCGGGCGAGTTCACGCTGACCGACGAGGGGCTGCGGGCGCTGATCCAGCGCTACACGCGCGAGGCGGGGGTGCGCACGCTCGAGCGTGAGGTTGCCAAGCTGTGCCGCAAGGTGCTGCGCCAGATCCTCGAGGGCAAGGTCACGGGCGTGACGATCACGCCCGACAATCTCGCCGACTTCGCGGGCGTGCAGAAGTTCCGCCACGGCCTGTCCGAGACCGAGGACCAGATCGGCGCGGTGACCGGCCTCGCCTGGACCGAGGTGGGCGGCGAGCTGCTGACGATCGAGAGCGTCACCGTGCCCGGCAAGGGCCAGGCCAAGGTGACGGGCAAGCTCGGCGAGGTGATGAAGGAGTCGGTCCAGGCCGCCTACAGCTTCGTGCAGGCGCGCTCGCCCTCGTTCGGGATCAAGCCCAGCCTGTTCCATCGCAAGGACATCCACATCCACCTGCCCGAGGGCGCGGTGCCCAAGGACGGCCCGTCGGCGGGCATCGGGCTGGTCACCTCGATCGTCTCGACGCTCACGGGTATCCCCGTGCGCAAGGAGGTCGCGATGACGGGCGAGGTCACGCTGCGCGGCCGGGTCCTGCCGATCGGCGGGCTCAAGGAGAAGCTGCTCGCGGCGCTCCGCGGCGGGATCGAGACGGTGTTGATCCCCAAGGAGAATGAGAAGGACTTGGCGGAGATTCCGGCGAACATCCGCGAGGGCCTGCGGATCGTGCCGGTCAGCCACGTCGACGAGGTGCTCAAGCTGGCGCTGACCCAGCCGCTCGAGGCGATCGACTGGACCGAGGCGGACGAGCTAGCGGCGCTGCCGCCCGCTCCGATCACCCCGGTCGGCGGCGAGCTGCACCACTAAGCGTCACTAACACAAAGCAACTTATTGCCGCCGCGTCCTGTCCCGGGGCGCGGCGGTTTCGTTTGACTCGACGCGGAGCGCGCGCCTTACTGGAGGGATGCGGGCCACGCTCCGCGAATCCATCTCGATTGCGTAACGGTAAGGAACGGGGTCTTCTCGCATGAACAAACAGGAACTGATCGCGCAGGTCGCGACGGCGGCCGGGCTCGGCAAGAGCGAGGCGAGCCGCGCGGTCGAGGCGGTGTTCGACGCGATCTCGACGAGCCTGAAGAAGGGGGACGAGGTGCGCCTGGTCGGCTTCGGCACCTTCGCGGTCAGTCGTCGCAAGGCGTCGACGGGGCGCAACCCGCGCACCGGTGAGCCGATGACGATCAAGGCCTCGAGCCAGCCCAAGTTCAAGGCGGGCAAGGTGCTCAAGGACTCGCTCAATTAAGTGCTGGACAGGGCTGGCGCGCTCCCGTAGGTGCGCCGCTCCCGACGCGGATGGGCGCGTAGCTCAGCGGTAGAGCACACCCTTCACACGGGTGGGGTCACAGGTTCAATCCCTGTCGCGCCCACCATCCGACCGGCCCGAACGCCCCGCTCGTCCCCGTGACCGGCGGGGCTTCTCGCATGTGACGTTCGGCATCGTGCGCGATCACCCACGGCGCGTGATCCTGCGCTGGCAGTAGCGCAGCGGTATCAGGCCCGGCGTTTCAGGCTCTGGGTTCCTGCGTGCGCAGGAACACGATCGAACTGTGATGCAGGGGCCGACGATCACAGGCTGAGCGGCAGACTAGACGCTCGCCGTTCGCCCGCGCCTGACAAGTCCCAGATCGGGGCACGAGCCTGGTTGTCACTTAAGCGTAACGCAAACGACGCCAAAACGTCTTGGAAGACTCATTCAGCTGTCATCGAGCGGGCCTAGCGGCGCTGCTCAGGGAGCGAGCGGGCGCACATGGTTCGACTCGCCGCACCGGGTCCCAACGCGGGGTCCGTCCTAACAGGGAGTGAGTCATGGTCAGCTTCAGCCGTCGCAGCAAGTTCCTGCTGGCGACCTCCGCCACGTTGTTCCTCGCCTCGTGCGGCGCGGACGACGTCGCGTCGCCGGGCGCCGGCAGTCTGCCGATCACGATCGTCCAGCCCGCGCCGACCCCGACGCCGACCGCGGCGCCGACTCCGACGGCCCTTACGAACGCGCAGATCGCGTTGGCGACCGCGCAGAATGGCATCACCGTCACCGCGGACGAGCAGGTCGCGATCCTCAACGCCGGGCAGAACAACAATCTGCAGGGCTTCGGCAGCACGCTCAACGGCGTCTACCCGGTCAGCGGCACCTCGCTGGCGACCGCGAGCAACCCGCAGACGGTGCTCGGCAACAGCAGCTTCATCCAGAACACGAGCTTCGTCGGTGCACTGAGCGGCCCGAACGACTCCGCCTTCTCGGGCTGGACGTGCAGCTCCACCGCCGCCAGCTTCCTCAATAGCGGTAATTGCAGCGCGGCGCCCTCCATCGGCACCGGCGGCGCGACTGCGACCTGCCCGACGGGGACGATCGACGACGGTCTCGTGCAGACGTTCCGCGCCTGCCGCCTTCCGTCCGGTACGGAAACGCCGCAGATCCTGAGCGACCTGACGCTGCCGAAAATCTCTGGGGTCTTCTACCGGCTGCGCGGGCAAACCGAGATCGGCAATGGTACCGCGAGTGTCACTCTGACGATCGCGCCGGGCGTCGTGATCGCCGCCGACTCGTCCGAGTCCTCGAATGATCTGCTGCTCGTCAACCGTGGCAGCCGCCTGAACGCGGTGGGCACGGCCGATGCGCCGATCATCTTCACCGCGCAGCAGAACCTCGCCAGCAACGGCGTGTCGGACGCGACTCAGGGGCTGTGGGGCGGCGTGGTGCTGCTCGGCCGCGCGCCCACCGCGGTCTGCGCCGCCGGTACCGGCCCGAACGACGCCAACGGCAGCTCGGCGACCTGCCAGCAGGCGATCGAGGGCGTCACCGGGCGCTTCTACGGCGGCAGCGATCAGGCCGACAGCTCGGGGACGCTCCAGTACGTCCAGATCCGCTTTACCGGCATCGCGATCAGTGAGGGCAACGAGCTCCAGGGCCTCACGCTCGGCGGCACCGGCTCGGGCACGACGATCGACCACGTCCAGAGTCACAATTCCTCGGACGACGGCGTCGAGATCTTCGGCGGCGCCACCAACCTGAAGTATTTCGTCGTGACGGGCGCGGACGACGACGGGTTCGACGTCGACAACGGCTGGCGCGGCTTCATGCAGTTCATCATCGCCGCGCAGAAGGCCTCGGGCTCGACCGCCGACTCGTTCGCGACCGAGATCGACTCGAACAATGCCGAGGACCTGCTGCCGCGCACCTACGGCCGCTACGCCAACTTCACCTTCGTCCAGACCAACTCGGCCCCGGCCGCGATCCGCCTTCGCGGCGGCGCGGACTTCGCCTTCGTCAACGGCGTGGTGAAGTCGGCGGCGGGTGCGGCGTGCGTCAACATCATCGCCGGTGCGGGTGACGGGGCCACGCGCACCACGATCCGCGCCGCCGACAGCGCGCTCCAGGACGTCGGGCCGCCGACCTTCAACTCGGTCTACTTCCAGTGCCAGGGCCGCTGAGGCGCCACCAGCCCTCGTGATGCTCGGCGGGCCCGGGGAGCGCCTCTCAGCGCCGCCCCGGGCCCGCTCATAGAAACAGACTGGAACCTTCCGCCATGCGCCAGCGCACCTATGCCTCGCTCCTTCTCCTGACGACCACCTTGGTCGCCCCCGCGGCGCTGGCGCAGGTCGCGCCGCAGACCGGCGCGCCGACCACGTCCTCGCCGGCGGCCCCGCCGCCGACGAGCACCACCACCAATCCAGAGGCCGCCCCGACGTCGCAGGACCAGGCGACCGCTACCGCGACGCCCGGCACTGAGCAGGGCGCCGACGCCGCGGCCGAAGAGCCCCAGGCCGAGATCTCCGCGCCCGGGCTCGATGCCAGCGGCGGAGGCGACATCGTCGTGGTGGGGCGCAACATCCCCAACACGATCCGTGCCACCGCGCAGGTCGTCAGCGTCCTCTCCAGCGCCGACATCGCGCGCACCGGCGAGGGCGACATCGCCGGTGCGCTGACCCGCGTCACCGGCCTGTCGGTGGTCGGCAACGGTTATGTGTTCGTCCGCGGCCTGGGTGACCGTTACTCCTCGGCGCTGCTCAACGGCTCGCCGCTGCCGAGCCCCGAGCCGTTGCGCCGCACCGTCCCGCTCGACATCTTCCCGACCACCGTGGTCGGCTCGGCGCTGGTGCAGAAGACCTATTCCGCCAATTACCCCGGCGAGTTCGGCGGCGGCGTCATCAACCTGACGACCAAGGCCATTCCCGACGAGAACTTCTTCACCGTCGGTGCCTCGGGCGGGATCGACACCGAGACGACCTCCAAGCTCGGCTACACCTATTTCGGCTCGAAGACCGACTGGCTCGGCTATGACGGCGGCGAGCGCAACGTGCCCAGCTTCATCAAGCAGGCGCCCACGGGCAATGGCGTGATCCCGAGCGCGCAGGTGCTGCAGCTCTCCAATGCGCGGACCACGTTGCTCCAGCGCACCACCGACACGCCCGCCAATTACTCAGGCAGCATGGACCTGGGCGTCACCGGCGACATCGGCGCGACCCGCGTCGGGCTGATCGGCAGCCTCGGCGTGTCGAACACCTGGCGTACGCGCGACGCGACGCAGCAGGACACGGTCAGCGTCGACGGCACGCTGCGCAACGACTTTCACACCGTGATCACCGATAATCGCGCCGTGGTGAACGGCCTGCTCGGCTTCGGCGCCGAGTTCGGCGAGAACAAGGTGCGCTGGACCAACGTCTACATCCACGACACGCTCAAGCAGGGCCGTGCCTCGGGTGCGACCGTGTACAACAATTCCAGCGGCAACCCGCTCTTCCAGCAGAACACCAATTGGTTCGAGCGCAAGCTGATCGAGACCCAGCTCGTCGGCGAGTTCAAGCCGATCACCGACCTGTCGATCGACGTACGCGGCGCCTACGCCAACACGCAGCGCAACTCGCCCTATGAGCGGCAGTTCATCTATCTCTGCAACACCAGCCTGACCGACCAGACCGGCGACGTGCCGGTCAGCGACCGCGGGCTCAACTGCCCGGGGGCGTGGCAGGCGACCAACGCCTTCGATCGCTTCGCCACGGTGGTCTTCAGCGAGCTCAACGAGGATCTCTACTCGGGCCAGGCCGACGTGGCCTACAAGATCCCGGGCGAGCGCCCGATGACGGTATCGGCGGGCTATTATTTCTCGGAGAACGATCGCACCTCGACGCGGCTGCCCTTCGTCTACCAGACCGCCACGGGCGGGGCGATCCCGTTCCCGTGCAACCTGCTGCGTCCCGACTATCTGCTCTCGCCCGACGTGGTGAACGGCTGCCCCACGCCGATCTCGGGCAACCCGGCGGACACCGCGGTGCAGTTGCGCTTCGACGCGGGGCAGAACGGCTCTTACCAATATGACGCGCTGCTGCGCATCCACGCCGGCTACGCCCAGGTCGAGGCGGAGGCGCTCGATGGGCTGCGCGCGATCATCGGCGTCCGCTACGAGACAGCGACGCAGCGGGTCACCCCGATCAACGCCACCTCGACCCGGCTCAAGAACGATTACGTCCTGCCCGCGGCGACGATCACCTGGAACTTCGCCAGCAACCAGCAGCTGCGCCTCGCCGCCTCGAAGACGATCGCGCGGCCGCAGTTCCGCGAGCTCGCTCCCCAGGCTTTTCGTGACTTCGAGTCGGACCGCCTCTTCTTCGGCAACCCGCGGCTGAAGGACTCGGAGCTGTACAACCTCGAGGCGCGCTACGAGTGGTTCTTCGCGCGCGACCAGCGCATCACGCTGGCGGGCTTCTACAAGCGGATCGACAACCCGATCGAGCAGGTCGGCTTCTTCCCGACGCCCGACGCGCGACTCCAGACCGGCTTCACCAACCTGCCGCGCGCCAAGCTGTACGGCGCCGAGCTCGAGGCGCAGAAGTACGTCCCGCTCGACTTCATCTCGGCCGGCTTCGCGGGCAAGCGAGCGGTGCTGATCGCCAACTACACCTGGACCCACTCGGCCATCACCGCCGACGGCAGCTGCGTGCCGGGCGTGCTCGAGGGGACGACGCTGGGCGGGTGTCAGGCGAACTTCGCGCCGGCGCGCTCGCTGTTCCGCGACGGCGCGCCGCTGACCGGCCAGTCGGACCATCTCGTCAACCTGCAGCTGGGCTATGAGGACACCGACAACGGCACCCAGGCGACTCTGTTGTTCAACTATGCCAGCGAGCGGGTCACCAACCGGGGGCCATCGCTGCTCGATGGTTCGGGCTTCCAGCCCGACATCATCGAGAAGCCGGGCATCCGGCTCGACTTCGTCATGCGCCAGAAGGTGCAGCTGGTCGGGCAGAAGGTGGAGATCAAGGCCGAGGCGCGCAATCTCACGGGCACGCGCTACCAGGAATTCCAGAGCTTCGACGGCGGCGGCCGGGTCGACATCAACCGTTATCGGCTGGGTCGTCTCTTCACCCTGGGCGCCAGCGTGAGCTTCTGATCGGCGGCGGTGACCGGCGGAAGACGCCGCCGGGCACTGCTCAGCCCCAGGGTCGCTCGCGAAACCATTTGGTGATGACGTATTTGACGCCGGCGCGCACCTTCATGCCGTGGTGCAGCGTGGCAGGGTTGGGCGTGTCGTCGGCGCGGCGGTTGTTCCAGCAGACCAGCTTGCCCGACTCCGGCTGGATCGTCTTGTCGATCGCCTTGAAACGCGTCGCGCCCCCGGCTTCGGGGGCGTTGAGATAGACCATCATCGTCCAGGTGCGGTTGCCCGCCACGCCGCAGAAGCGCGCGAAATCGGCCCCGGTCGGCTCGAAATAATCGGTGTGCGCCTTGAACTCCTGACCGACGGCGTAGCGCTGGCCCTGCAATGGCTCGCCGTGGCGCGGGTCGAGCCCGGCGAAGTCGGCGAGGCGACGGTCGACCGCGGCGACGAGCGGGACGTCGACGCGCAGGTCGCAGGTCTCGCTGGTGCGGAAGGCGGTGTCGCCGTTCGGATCGGCGATGGTCGAGGGTCGCCGATCCGCGTCGATCAGCGCGATCAGTGCGTCGCACTCCTGTGCGTCGAGGAAGTCGCGACGAATGAACAGCGTGAGCTTGGGAGAGGGGACTCGCTGGATCAGCGGCTGCGCACTCAGTCGCGCGATGATGGGGTCGGTCGCCATGCACCTGCTATATTCCACCTGAAGCAAGTCGAACCAGCCACAGAAATATTACACAAGCCGGCGGTGCCGATGTAACAGGGCAGTCGTGGTGGCGCAGGGAGTTCAGCCGAGCGCATGCGTTTGAAGTTCGACGCCCGGGCACGGGCGATCCTGCGGCGGTTGCCGGTGGTGAACGCTTATTCGGCAGTCGAGCTCCTGCTGCTCGCCGGCCTCGCCGTGCAATGCGCGCGGCTGATGTGGGTGATCGTCACGCCGGTGTCGCCGCTCGGCGCCTGGGTACCGGCCGGGCCGACGATCCCCGTCGATCCCGCCGGCGTGCTCGGCAGCGTCGATCCCTTCTACCGGGTGAGTGGCGCACAGGCGGCGCAGGGACCCGCGGTGGTCACCTCGCTCCAGCTCACCCTGTTCGGCACGCGGATGGACGACGCGCAGGCGCGCGGTGCCGCGATCCTCGCGGGGCCGGACGGACTGCAGCGCAGCGTCAGCGTCGGCGAGGAGGTCGTGCCCGGGGTGGTGCTGCGCGGCGTCGCCTTCGACCATGTCACGCTCGAGCGTGGCGGCGCGCGCGAGGACCTGTTCCTCGATCAGTCGAGCAAGCCGAGCGCCGCGGTGCCGCCCCCCGGCGCCGCTCCCGTGGCGATGCCGGGCCCGGACCCGCGAACGGCACGCGACTCCGACGCGGGCGGCGGGGCGATGTCGCCCGACCGGCTTCGCACCGACATCACCGCCATCCCGCAGATAGAGGGCGGTCGGGTCGTCGGGTTGACCGTCCGCGGGCAGGGCGGCAACGCCTTCCGCGCCTCGGGTCTACGCGACGGCGACGTCGTCACCCAGGTGGCGGGTCGGCCGGTCTCGGGACCTGCCGACCTCGAACAGTTCACACGCGAGCGCGCCCCCGGCGGCTCGGTCCCCGTCACCGTCCAGCGCAATGGCCAGACGGTCGCGCTCGCCATCCCGGTAAAATGATGAAGCGTCCCCACGTCCTCCTCGCTTCCGTCGCGCTGGCCGCGGCGGTGCCGCCCGCGCTCGCGCAGACCACGCTCAACGTGCGCGACGCCGATATCCGCGCCTTCATCGCCGACGCCGCCAAGGTGACGGGGCGCACCTTCATCATCGACAACCGCGTGCAGGGCAAAGTGACCGTCGTCACTGACCGTCCGCTGTCGCGCTCCGAATATCTCGAGGTCTTCCTCTCGACGCTGCGCGCCAACGGCCTGGTCGCGGTGCCGAGCGCCAATGGCGCCTTCCGCGTCCAGCCGATCGACAATGCGGCGAGCCAGCCGGGGCGGATCGGCCTGGCCGGCGCGCCGCGTAACCAGCTCGTCACCGAGATCATCCGACTGCGCTCGATCGACGCCGCGCAAGCGGTCGATACCGTCCGCCCGCTGGTCAGCGCGCAGGGCTCGGTGACCGCGAACCGGGGCGGCAACAGCCTGGTGGTGGTCGATTTCGCCGACAACGTCCGGCGCGTGCGCGAGGTGGTGCGGCGGATCGACTCGGACACATCGGCGACGCGGATCATCCCGCTCAAGAACGCGCGCGCCAGCGAGGTCGCGACCGCGCTCCAGGGGCTGATCGGCGGGAGCGGCGGTGCCGCGTCTCCCTCGGGCGGCGCCTCGGCGGTAGCGATCGAGAGCTCCAACGCGGTGGCACTGCGCGGCGACCCGCAGACCGTCGCGCGCCTGGCGGCGCTGGCGCGCGAGCTCGACCAGAGCGCGCGCAACGCCACCGAGATCCGCGTCGTCTTCCTCGAGAATGCCGACGCCAACCAGCTGCTGCCGGTGCTCCAGCAGCTCGTCGGCCAGGCGCCCGACGCGATCGAGGAGCAGGCGCTCACCCGCTCGGGGCTCAGCAGCTCGAGCACCGGCTCGACCGGGGTGGGCGCGACGCCGCAGCCAGCGACTCGCTCGCGTCCGACCCAGTCGACGACGCAGCAGTCGGGCAGCCAGCCGCAGCAGGCCGCGATCACCGGCCAGGGCAACCGCACCGCGGCGGTGGTGACCCGCTATGCCGGCGCCAACGCGATCGTGATCGCGGCGCCCGCCGACATCCAGCGCCAGCTCGCCGACGTGGTGAAGCAGCTCGACCAGCGCCGCCAGCAGGTGCTGGTCGAGGCGATCGTCGCCGAGGTGTCGGACTCGACCGTCAACCAGCTCGGCGCGCAGTTCATCCTCGGCAACCTCGACGGCGGCGCCTTCGCCGCGTCGACCTTCAGCAACTCGGCGCCCAACATCCTTCAGATCGCGGGCGCGATCGGCGCGCGCGAGCTGGCGAGCTCGACCACCACCACGATCGCCAACGGCGTCACCACCACGGTGACCAACAATACGCCCTCGGACACGCTGACCCAGTCGGCGATCCAGTCGATCATCGGCTCGTCGGGCGGGTTCGGTGGCTTCGGCGGACAGATCGGCAGCACTGTCTTCGGCGCGATCATCAACGCGGTGAAGCGCGACAATACGTCGAACCTGCTCCAGGTGCCGCAGATCATGACGATCGACAACCAGGAGGCGCACACGCTCGTCGGGCAGGAGATCCCGATCACCACCGGCGAGGCGCTGTCGAACAATTTCGACAATGCCTTCCGCACCACGCAGCGGCAGAATGTCGGCATCGGGCTCGACGTGCGGCCGCAGGTGAACTCCTCGGGCACGATCAAGATGAACCTCCACCTCGAGGTCAGCTCGATCGCGGGGCCGGTGTCGAGCAACAATTCCGACCTGATCCTCAACAAGCGCGAGGTCGAGACGGTGCTGACCGTCGACGACGGGGCGATCGGCGTCATCGGCGGGCTGCTGTCGGACGAGGAGCGCCGCACGATCGAGAAGATCCCGCTGCTCGGGGACATTCCGGTGCTGGGCAACCTCTTCAAGTCGCGCGCCAAGACGCGGTCGAAGACCAACCTCATGATCTTCATCCGCCCGACCGTGATCCGCAGCGCGGCCGACAACCGCCGCGTCACCGAGCAGCGCTACGGCTATCTCCGCCTCCAGCAGGCGGCGCAGGAGCCGCTATCCGAGCCGTCGATCGACACGCTGGTGCGCGACTATATGGGAGCCGCGCCGCCGCTGCCGCCGGCGGGCCAGCCCGGCAGCATCGAGGACCCGCGCGTGGCGGTGCCGGTCTATCGCAACTCCACCACCGTCATCCCTGGGGGAGAGAGGCGCAAGTGATCGTGCGCACCGGAGCCGAGATCGACGCCGTCGCCGCGCCGCTGCCGCCGCCCGGTGATGGGGTGACGGTGCCGCCGGCGATGCTGCCGCCGGCGGCTTTGCCTTACTCCTTCGCGCGCAAGTTCGGCGTCGTGCTCGACCAGGGCGGCACGGTCGGGACGCCCAAAGTGGCGCTGCGCGAGGGCGCCGATCCGCGCGCGCTGATCGAGGTGCGGCGCGTGCTCGGGCGCGCCTTCGACGTCGCAGTCGTGCCGGTCGCGGCGTTCGACCGGCTGCTCAGCGACAATTACGCGATGGACGGCCAGGCCACCGCCGCCGCCGCGGTCGGCATGGGCGACGAGCTCGACCTTCTCGCCGAGGGCCTTCCCACCGCAGAGGACCTGCTCGACACCGCCGACGACGCGCCGGCGATCCGACTGATCAACGGCATCATCGCCGACGCCGCGCGCAACGGCGTGTCGGACATCCATATCGAGCCCTATGAGACCGGGTTGGTGGTGCGGATGCGGATCGACGGCGTGCTCCGCGAGACGCTGCGCATGCCGCCGCACGTCGCGCCGGTGGTGGTGAGCCGGATCAAGGTGATGGCGCGGCTCGACATCGCCGAGCGGCGCGTTCCGCAGGACGGGCGCATGGGGCTGACACTCGGCGGCAAGCTGCTCGACGTCCGCGTCTCGACCTTGCCCAGCCGCGCGGGCGAACGGGTGGTGCTGCGTATCCTCGACAAGGAGAATGCCGGCATCGACCTCGACGCGCTCGGCATGACGCCGCCGATGTACGCGCTGCTGCGCGAGATCATCGCCGAGCCCAACGGCATCGTGCTCGTCACTGGCCCGACCGGCAGCGGCAAGACGACGACGTTGTACGGCGCGCTGCGCCTGCTCAACGACGGCAGCCGCAACATTCTGACGGTCGAGGACCCGGTCGAATATGCGGTCGAGGGCGTCGGGCAGACGCAGGTCAACAGCAAGGTCGGGCTCACCTTCGCCGCCGGGCTGCGCGCGATCCTGCGCCAGGACCCCGACGTGGTGATGGTCGGCGAGATCCGCGACCGCGAGACCGCCGAGATCGCGGTCCAGGCCTCGCTCACCGGGCATCTCGTGCTCTCCACCGTCCACACCAACGATGCGGTCGGCGCGATCACGCGCATGCGCGACATGAAGGTCGAGCCGTTCCTGCTCGCCTCCACCTTGCGCGCGGTGATCGCGCAGCGGCTGGTGCGGCGCTTGTGCACCAACTGTCGCCACGCCGTGCGCGCGAGCGAGACGGTGGCGCCGCTGCTCGGGATCGATCCGAGCGCGACCGTCTACGAGGCGGTCGGCTGCGAGCAGTGCAATCGTACCGGTTTTCGCGGCCGAGTCGGGGTGTTCGAGGCGGTGCGAGTCGACGCCGTAGTGCGCCGCATGATCAACGAGGGCGGCGACGAGGACGCGATCGCGCGTCACGCCTTCGCCCAGAACGACACGCTCGCGATCGCGGCGCGACGGTTGGTCGAGAACGGCCGGACCACCGCGGAGGAGGCGGTGCGCGTCTCGCGCAGCGAGAATGCCGACGTCGCCGAGGTGGCGATCACCGATGCGTGATCGGGCGCCTCGCTTCGCACGCCTCTCGTCATCCCCGCGCGGGCGAGGATCCATACACGCTGACCTCGCGACTCTATCGCCAAGGCCCGTGCGTCTGGATCCCCGCCGGTGCGGGGATGACGAGCGGGAGGCGGCCAGGCACGTACGATCCTCCTACCGCGTCCGTCGGACGGGTCGCCGTGGCTGACTTCGACTATCTCGCGATCGACACGCGCGGCAATGAGACGCGCGGGCATGTCGCCGCGGCGGACGTCGCCGCGGCGCGCGCGACGCTTGACCGCCGCCGCCTCTACGTCGTGCGGCTCGAGCCGGGCAGTGCGCCCGCGACGCGCCAGCGGCCGCTGTTCGGGCTCGAGCTCGGCCGCGCCAAGATGTCGGGCAAGCAGCTGACGCTCTTCACGCGCCAGCTCGCCACGCTCAACCGCGTCTCGCCGTTGGAGGAGTCGCTCCGCACCATCACGCGCCAGACCGAGCAGGAGAGCGTCCGCGTGATCGTCCAGACCGTCCACACCGGCGTGGTCGAGGGCCGGCGCCTGGCCGACGCGATGGCGCGCGAGCCGAAGAGCTTCCCGCCACTTTACCGTGCGATGGTCGCCGCGGGCGAGAGCTCGGGGACGCTGCCCGAGATCATGGAGCGGCTCTCCACCCTGCTCGAGCGCCAGGCGGAGATTCGCGGCAAGCTGCTGACCGCCATGGCCTATCCCAGCGTGCTGTCGGCGGTGGCGTTCAGCGTCGTGATCGCGCTGATGACCTTCGTGGTGCCGCAGGTGGTCGAGCAGTTCGACACGGTCGGCCAGCAGCTGCCGCTGCTCACGCGCATGATCATCGCGCTGTCGGACCTTCTGGTCGGCTGGTGGTGGCTGCTGCTGCTGATCGTCGTCGCGGCGGTCGGCGGCGCGGTGCTGGCGTTGCGCCAGCCGCCGATCCGGCTCGCCTTCGACACCTGGCTGCTGCGCGTGCCGCTGATCGGGCGGCTGCTGCGCGATCTCCACGCCGCGCGGATCGCGCGCACGCTCTCGACCATGGTGGCGAGCCGGCTGCCTTTGCTCGAGGGGCTGACGCTGACGGGCGGCACGATCCACAACCGCCGGCTCAAGGCGGCATCGGACGAGATCACCGAGTCGATCCGCGGCGGCGGGAGCCTCTCGACCGCGATGAGGCGCACCGGCGTGTTCCCCCCCCTGCTCGTGTATCTCGCCGCCAGCGGCGAGGCGGCAGGGCGGCTCGACGAGATGCTCGAGCGCGCCGCCGACTATCTCGAGCGCGAGTTCGACCGCTTCACCGCGACCGCGCTGTCGCTGCTCGAACCGCTGATCATCGTCGTGATGGGCGCGATCGTCGCCACGATCGTGCTATCGATCCTGCTCCCAATCCTCCAGCTCAACACCTTGGCCGGCCAGTGAGACCCCTGATGCACAACGTACAGAAGCAGCGCCGCAAGAAGAAGAACGGCTTCACCCTCGTCGAACTGATGGTGGTGATCGTGATCATCGGCCTCCTCGCCACGATCGTCGCGCTGAACGTGCTGCCCTCGGGCGACACCGCGCGGATCCAGAAGGCCAAGGCCGACATCGCCACGATCGAGCAGGGGCTGGAGCTGTATCGCCTGCAGATCGGCAGCTACCCGACGACGTCGCAGGGCCTCCAGGCGCTGGTGACCGCCCCCGCCGGCGCGGACGCCGCGCGTTACCAGGCCGGCGGCTACGTCAAGAAGCTGCCGAAGGATCCGTGGGGCCGCGACTATCTCTACGCCTCGCCGGGCCAGCATGGCGCCGCCGACGTGTGGACCCTGGGTGCCGACGGGAAGGACGGCGGCGAGGGGATCGATGCCGATATCGGCTCCTGGCAGTAAGCGCGGTCCGAACCGGGTCGCGGCGCACGGCGCGCATCTCGGGCGGCGCGTGCTGGAACTGCGCGATCGCCCCACACACCTCCGTCATCCCGGACTTGTTCCGGGATCCACTCCTCCTCTCATCCCGGAACTTCGGCTCCCGCGGCACCGTGGATCCCGGAACAAGCTGGGGATGACGGCAGGAGGGGGAGCGGTCGTGCGGGCAGGAGCCGCGTGCGTGCACCGCCGCGAGCTTCGGCGCGCGACCCGCGGCTTCACCCTGATCGAGCTCATGGTCGTGATCACCGTGATCGGGCTCGCTTCCGCGGCGGCGGTGCTGGCGATGCCCGACACGCGCGGCCGGCTGGCGGACGAGGCGGCGCGCTTCGCCGCGCGTGCCCGGAGCGCGCACGACGCCGCGATCATCGAGTCACGCCCGGTCAGCCTGTGGGTCACCGAGACCGGCTATGGCTTCGACCAGTGGCGCGGCGGCCGCTGGTCACCGATGGAGCCGCCGCTCGGAGTCGAGCAGTGGCGCCCCGGCACCGCGGCGGCAGGGCTGGTGCGCGAGCGAGTCACCTTCGACACCACCGGATTGGCGGACCGGCCATTGACGATCACGCTGACGCGCGAGGGCGCGCGCACCGATGTCGTGATCGAGTCTGACGGGCGGGCGCATGTCGCGGGCTGAGCGCGGCTTCACGCTGATCGAGATCATGGTGGCGCTGGCGGTGTTCAGCCTCGCCGCGCTCGCGCTGGTGCGGCTGGAGGGGCAGACGATCCGCTCCACCGGCGTGCTCTCGGCGACGTTGCTGGCACAGGCGGTGGCGCGCAATGTCGCGATCGAGGCGGTGACCGACGCCGAGCCGCCGGTGCGGGGGCGCAGCAGCGGGGTAGAGCAGAACGGCGGCCGTGCCTGGACCTGGGTGCGCGAGGTGCAGCCGCTCGGCGACGGCGACGTGATGCGGGTCGACGTCAGCGTCAGCGACCCGGGCGGCGCGGTGCTCGGCCGCATGACGATGGTCCGCCCGCCCGCGCCGCCGCTCTCGGTGGACGTGGCGGGATGAGCGTGCGCCGCGATACCGGCTTCACGCTGGTCGAGGTGATGATCGCGCTGATGATCTTCGGCATGATCGCGGCGGCGGGGGTCGCGCTGCTCGCCTTCAGCGTGCGCGCGCAGGGCGCCAGCGCGGTCGCGCTCGACGACACCGGCGCGCTGAGCCGGCTATCGTCGATCCTCACCGCCGATCTCGCCCAGGCGCAGGACCGTAACACGCGCGACGTCAACGGCACGCTGTTGCCGGCCTTCAGCGGCGACGCCGCGGCGACGCCGCTCCTGCGGCTGGTGCGCGCCGGCTGGAGCAATCCCGATCAGGCCCCGCGCGCCGAGTTGCAGAAAGTGGAGTACCGTCTCGCCGGAGACGGACTGGAGCGGGTCGCCTATCCCGCGCTGGACGGCGCCGCGCCGCTGCCGCCAGCGCTGCTGCTCGATCGCGTGCGCACGGTGCAGCTCCGCTTCCGCTACCGTGGCGCCTGGAGCGACACGTGGCAGGGCAACCCGCGTGCCGCGCTGCCCCAGGCAATCGAGCTCGTCGTGACGCGGGCCGACTCGCGGCTGTACCGGCTGCTGTTCCTCGTCGGCACCGGCGCGGGGCGCGTGCAGGAGAGCGGCAGCGGTGCTCAGGGGGGTGGCGGCGGCGGTGCTGCGGGTGGCGGCACGGGGTCGCCCGGCGCAGGTGCGCCGGCGCGGATACCGGGAGGCGGCGATGCGGCACGGTGAGCGCGGCGCGGCGCTGCTGACGGTGCTGCTGCTCGTCGCGGTGATCTCCGTCATGGCGGCGAGCGCGCTCGAGCGGCTGCGGCTGTCGACCCGGCTCGCCGCCAACGCGGTCGCGCTCGATGCCGCGCGCGGCTACGCCTATGCCGCCGAGACCTTGGCGACCACGCGCGTGACGTCGCTGCTGAGCCAGGCGCGCGAGAGGGTCGCGCTGACGGGGGGATGGAGCGGGCGGCCGTTCGGGCTGCCGATCCCGGGCGGGACCGCGACCGCGCGCGTCACAGACGGCGGCAATTGCTTCAACCTCAACAGCCTCGTCGTGCGCGCGCCGGACGGCAGCTACGCCGTCAACATCGAGTCGCTCCAGCAATTGCAGCGGCTGGCGCGGCTGCTGCGGGTGCCCGACGGCGATCGCGTCGCCGCCGCGGCGGCGGACTGGATCGACAGCGACGACAGCCCGCTTCCCGGCGGGGCGGAGGACCGTGACTATCGTGGCTATCGCACCGCGGGCGTGCTGATGGCGGACGTGAGCGAGCTGCGCGCGGTGCGCGGCGTCACGCCCGAGGTATATCGCGCGCTGCGGCCCTACCTCTGCACGCTGCCGCTGGCGCAGCGCAACGTCTTCAACGTCAACACCCTGCTGCCCGAACAGGCGCCGCTGCTGGCGATGCTGGTGGGCGAGTCGCTCAGCGTCGAGGCGGCGCAGGGCGTGCTCTTGCGCCGGCCGCCGAACGGCTGGTCGAGCGTCGACCAGATGTGGGCACAGCTCTCGACCCAGAGCGGCGGTGCCTCGCAGGTGGGAGCGGCGCAGTCGACCAGCGTGAAGACCGTGTGGTTCGCGCTGCGCGTCGACGTGATGCTCGGCACCGCCGAATTGCACGAACAGGGGCTGATCGACGCGCGGACCCTTCCCGTCCGGCTCGTGACGCGGCAATGGGGAGATGCGCCATGACCGCTGCCACGCTCCTCTTCCTGCCTTCCGCCGACGACCAGCCGTGGCGCTGGTGGCGCATCCGCGACGACCGCGTCGAGCGCGAGGGCGAGGGCGTCCCCGCGCGCGACGAGGAGGCGCCGGTGATCGCGGTCGCCCCCGCCGACGCGGTGACGCTCCACTGGGCCGAGCTGCCGGCACGCTCGCCCGCGCAGGCGCTCGCCGCCGCGCGCGTGGTGGTGAGCGACGCCACCGCGGAGCCGGCGCAGGAGCTCCACGTCGCGGTGGGCGGCGAGAAGAGCGGCGAGCGCGCGATCGCGGTGGTGGCGCCGGCGCTGATGCGGGGCTGGTTGGAGACGCTCGCGCGCGCCGGGATCGACCCGGGCGCGATCATCCCCGCGCCGCTGCTGCTGCCTGCGCCGGAGGAAGGCTATGTCGCCGCCGACCTGCCGGGGCAGCGGGTGGTGCGCGGCCGTACCAGCGGCTGGGCCGACGAGCCGCTGCTCACCGAGCTGATCACCGCGGGGGAGCGCCCGTCGCCGCTCGCGCGCGACGCGGTGCGCGACGCGGCGGTCGCGGCGATCGCCGCGCCGGCGATCGACCTGCGCCAGGGGGCGTTCGCGCGCCGCCGCCAGCGCGCGGTCGATTGGGCGCTGCTGCGCCGCCTGGCGATGCTGGTCGGTTGCATCCTGCTCGCCACCCTGGCGATCGATCTCGTCCGGATCCTACGCTACTCCTTCGGTGCCGACGCGATCGAGGCGCAGGCCGACACGGTGGCGCGCCAGGCGCTGCCGCGCGGTGCGACCGCGGGCGACTCGTCGCGGCTGCTCGGCGAGCGGCTGACGCGGTTGCGCGGCCCAGGTCAGGGATTCACGCGCACCGCCGCGGCGGTCTACGCGACCGTCGACGCGGTGCCCGAGAGCGAGGTCACCGCGCTCCAGTTCGAGCCCAACGGGTCGCTGCGCGTGTCGCTGTCGCTCGCCGGCGAGGCACAGGCCAACACGATCAAGCAGCGGCTCGCGTCGGCGGGCTTCACCGTGGAGTCGAGCGTGTTCCAGCAGGCCAACAACCGGCTCACCGGCGACATGACGGTGCGGCCGTGAACGCCGCGCGCGCCTGGTTCGAGGCGCGATCGCTGCGCGAGCGCCGGCTGGTCGCGGTGATGGTGGTGCTGCTCGCCGTCACGATCGTGTGGGCGGCGGTGATCCTGCCGGTGCGCAACGGCCTGTCCGCATCGCGCGCGCGCTATACTGACGCGGTGGTGCGGCTAGGTGCGGCGCAGAGCGGGCTGGCCCAGGTCAAGTCGTTCCAGCGTCGCGGTGCGACCGCGCTCGGCGGCTCGCTGGCTGACGTGGTACGCGCGCGTGCCGACGCGGCCGGGTTCGCGCTGGCCTCGCTGGACGTGGTCGCGCCCGACCAGGTGCGCACCTCGATCACCAGCGCGCGCGCCGGGGCGCTGATGCGCTGGGTCGCGGGGCTGGAGCAGGAAGGCATCCTCGTCGACTCGCTCAGCGTCACCGGCAGCGGCGCGGGTAGCGTTACCGCTCAGCTCAGCCTGCGCCAGCGGGGCGAGTGATGCGCATCCGTCTCGCCACCGGGCGCCGCGCGCTCTTCATCGCTCTGTTCGCGCTGGCGATGCTGGTCTTCCTGCCGATGCGGTTGGCGCTCGGCTGGGCCGGGCTCGACGCGCAGGGTTTCACGGCGCGCGAGGTGACGGGCAGCCTCTGGTCGGGCCGGCTTGTCGAGGCGCGCTTCGGCGACATCGCGCTGGGCGACCTCGACGCCGGCGTGTCGCCGCTGGCGCTGCTGATCGGGCGCGCGCGGATCGCGCTGGCGGGCGCGAGCGCCGACCCGTCGCGTCAGCTGTCGGGCACGGTCGAGCTGGCGCGCAACCGCGCCGCCGTCATCGGCGCGCGCGGGCCGCTGACTCCTGGCAACGCCTTTCGCCCGCTGCCCGTGACCGCGCTCGACCTCGACGACGTCACCGTGCGCTTCGTCGACTCAACGTGCGAGCAGGCCGAGGGACGTGTTCGCGCGACATTGTCGGGCCAGTTCCTCGGCCAGCCGCTGCCCGGCGCGATCAGCGGCACCGCGCGCTGCGACGGGGGAGCATTGCTGCTGCCGCTGAACAGCGGGGCGGGCGAGGGCGTCAACCTGCGGCTCTGGCCAGACGGCCGCTATCGCGCCGAGCTGACGCTCGTGCCGACCGACCCGACGATCGCGGCACGGCTCGACGCCGGCGGCTTCGTCGCCAACGGCGCCGCGCGCACCTTCGCCGTGGAAGGAAGATTCTGAGCGCCTTGACGAGGGGCCACGCGCACCGCTAGGGGACCGGCCTTCGCGGCGATCGTAGCTCAGTTGGTTAGAGCATCGGTTTGTGGTACCGAGGGTCGCGGGTTCAAGTCCCGTCGGTCGCCCCATTTCTCCCCATCCTCATTTCGCGCTGGCCTCCGCGGCCTGCTATGAATATTGCGCTTCGAAGTAATATTCTGCTGCGCTTGACGGAGGCGTGATGACCTCGCTGTGGGACTATCCCGATTTCGACGCCCATGAGGGGCTTCACCTGTTCGCCGATCCGGCCTCCGGGCTGAAGGCCGTGATCGCGGTCCACTCGACCGCGCTCGGGCCAGCCGCGGGTGGGGTGCGCTTCTGGCATTACGCCGACGACTCGCGCGCGCTCACCGACGCGCTGCGGCTGTCGCGCGGGATGAGCTACAAGAATGCTATGGCGGGACTGGCGCTCGGCGGCGGCAAGGGCGTCGTGCTCGCGTCGCGGCCGGGCGAGACGATCAGCGAGGCGCAGCTGCGTGCCTTCGGCCGCTCGGTCGAGTCGCTCGGTGGCCGCTACGTCACCGCCGAGGACGTCGGCATGTCCGAGGCGCGGATGAAGCTGATCGCCGAGGAGACGCGCTACGTCTCCGGCCTGCCCGTGGCGCAGGGCGCGGCGGGGGGCGACCCAGGGCCCTACACCGCCCATGGCGTCTATCTCGGTGTGCGCGCCGCGGCCAAGCGCGGGCTCGGCAGCGACGACGTCCGCGGCGTGCGGGTCGCCATCCAGGGCCTCGGCTCGGTCGGCGGCGGGCTCGCCAAGCTGCTCACGCGCGACGGCGCGGTGCTGACGCTCGCCGACGTCGACCAGGCGCGCGCCGAGCGGCTCGCGGCCGAGCTGGGGGCCGCCGTGATCGCACCCGAGGCGATCCTGAGCGCCGAGGTCGACATCGTCAGCCCCAACGCCTTGGGCGCGATCCTGACCGAGCAGTCGATCCCGACGCTCAAGGCCAGGATCGTCGCTGGCGGCGCCAACAACCAGCTCGCCACCGCGGCGGACGGGCGGCGTCTCCACGAGGCGGGCGTGGTCTACGCGCCCGACTATGTCATCAACGCGGGCGGGATCATCAACGTCGGGCTCGAGTATCTCGGCCACGGCGACGAGGCCGAGGTAATGGCGCGGATCGCGCAGATCCCGGGGCGGCTCGATCAGGTGTGGGACGAGGCCGAGGTAACCGGCGATCCGACCGCCGAGGTCGCGGACCGGATCGCGCGGCGGCTGATCGGGCGCGAGTGATCCGGGAGCTGCGCCGTGTTACGCTGCGCGGCGCGCATGATAGGCGATCTCGTGGGGCATAAGGATCGCCATGGAGAGCGTAACCTCTCCACTCCCGCGACCGTCATCACGGACCTGGTGCGGGATCCACTGACCCGCGTACTCAGGCGCCGGCAGGGGCGGCACGGTGGATCCCGGACCAAGTCCGGGATGACGGAGGGTGGGGGCGGGGCTCCTAGACGCGACCAGCGCGCCTCCCACCTCTTCCCGTCGCCCTACCGCGCCAGACCCGCTGCCGCGCGCGCACGCGCCTCGATCTCGGGCAACGTGCCCTCGGTCACCCAGCTGCCGCCGACGCACAGCACCGGGTCGAGCGCGAGCCAGTCGGGCGCGCTCGCCTCGGTGATGCCGCCGGTCGGGCAGAAGCGGCACTGGTAGAAGGGCGCCGCCAGCGCCTTGAGCGCCTTGATCCCGCCGCTCGTCTCGGCCGGGAAGAACTTGAAGTGCGACAGCCCCATGTCGAGCCCGCGCATGATGTCGCCCGCGGTGGCGATGCCGGGCAGCCACGGGATCCCGCTCGCCAGGATCGTCTCGCCCAGCTTCTGTGACAGGCCCGGCGAGACGATGAACTCCGCGCCCGCGTCCTTGACCTGCGCGACCTGCTCGGCGGTGACCACGGTGCCCGCGCCGACGATCGCGCCGGGCACTTCCTTCATCGCACGGATCGCGTCGAGCGCGGCGGGGGTGCGCAGCGTCACCTCCAGCACCTTGAGCCCGCCGGCGACCAGCGCCTCGGCCAGCCCGCGCGCCTGCGCGGCGTCCTTGATCACCAGCACCGGGATCACCGGGCTGGTGCGCATCACGGTCTCGATGTCGCTCATGGTCTCACTGATGCTCCTGCGCGAAAGCCGCCGCGGCGCCGAACAGGCCGGGCTGGGGATGGGTGATGAGCTTGACCGGTATCGCCGCCATCATCGACTGGAACCGGCCCTTGGAGACGAACCGCTGGTCGAAGCCCGAGCGCAGCAGTTTGTCCTTGATCCGTAGCCCCAGGCCGCCGGCGATCACGACTCCCTTGGCGCCCTGCGCCAGCGCGAGGTCGCCCGCGACCGCACCGAGCGCGAGGCAGAAGCGATCGAGCGCGGCGAGCGCGATCGAGTCGGTGCCCTCCAGCGCCTCGGTCCAGATCGCCTTGTCGTCGCGGCGCAGCACCGCGCGCCCCTCCAGCTCGGCGAGCGTCTCGTAGATCGCGACGATGCCGGGGCCGGCGACGATGCGCTCGGCCGAGACCCGCGTGTAGGTCTTGCGCAGGCGCTTGAGAATAGCGTCCTCGATGCCGTCGAGCGGGGCATAGTCCATGTGCCCGCCCTCGGTCGGCAGCACCCAGTAGCGGCCCTGATGCTGCAACACCTGGGCCACGCCCAGCCCGGTGCCTGGGCCACAGACGGTGGTGACGCCCTCGCTCGGGAGATCAATGTCTGGCCCGCAGAGATGCTCGAAGTCGTCCGCGGGCAGCTGCGCGACGGCGTGGCCGATCGCGCCGAAATCGTTGATGATCGTCCATTGGTCGGCGCCGAGCCGCTCAGGGATCAGCGAGGGGCGGATCACCCAGGGATTGTTGGTCAGGCGGATCACGTCGCCCGTGATGGGCGAGGCCACCGCGATCGCGGCGGCGGCAGGCAGGGTGCCGCCCTGGCGCGCCCGGAACGCCTCGTAGGCGGTCTGCAGGCTGGCGTGCTCGGCGGTCTTGAGCGTCACCGGCTCGCCCAGCGACTGGACTCGGCCCTTGTCGACCTCGGCGATCGCGAAGCGGGCGTGGGTGCCGCCGATGTCCACCGATACGATCTGCATGCTCTTCTTCCTCTCCCCGTCGCACGGGCTGCCGGTTGCCGCGACGCGCGCCGCGGTACCCCGCTCGCGACCCTCTTCCCGCGGGAGAGGGCGCTTAGCTACTACAATCCGGCGCCCGCCAGTATCGCGCTGGCACCTTTCTCGGCCTCGTCGGCGAGGCCGCGGAACAGGCCGAACAGCTCGCGCCCCATGCCGCTCGTCGGCGGGGGCGCCGCTGCGGGCTTGCGCGCCGCCCACTCGTCGGCGTCAACCAGCGCGGTGAGCGTGCCGGCCTCGGCGTCGACGCGGATCAGGTCGCCGTCGCGGATCAGCCCGATCGCGCCGCCGCCCAGCGCCTCGGGCGAGCAGTGGATCGCGCACGGCACCTTGCCGCTCGCCCCCGACATGCGCCCGTCGGTGACCAGCGCCACCGTGAAGCCGCGATTCTGCAACACGCCCAGCGGCGGCGTGAGCTTGTGCAGCTCGGGCATGCCGTTGGCGCGCGGCCCCTGGAAGCGGACCACGACGACTACGTCGCGCTCGAGCTCGCCGTTGCGGAACGCCTCGAGCACCTCGAGCTGGTCGGCGAAGACGCGCGCGGGTGCCTCGACCACCCAGCGCTCGCGCTCGACCGCTGAGACCTTGATGCAGGCGCGGCCGATATTCCCTTGGAGGATGCGCATCCCGCCGTCGGGCGCGAACGGGCGGTCGGCGGGGCGCAGGATCGTCTCGTCACCGCTCGCCGGCACCGGCTGCCACGCCAGTCTCTCGCCCTCGATCACCGGCCGCTCGCCATAGGCGGCGAGATCGTCGCCCGCGACGGTCATCAGGTCGCGGTGGAGATAGCCCGCGCCGATCAGCTCGCGGATCACGAAGGGCATGCCGCCCGCCGCCTCGAACGCGTTCACGTCCGCCGAGCCGTTGGGATAGACCCGCGCGACCGTGGGCACCGCGGCGGAGAGGCGGTCGAAATCCTCCCAGTCGATCACGATCCCCGCCGCGCGCGCGATCGCGGGGAGGTGGAGCAGATGGTTGGTCGAGCCGCCGGTGGCGAGCAGCCCGACCGCGGCGTTGACGATCGCTTTCTCGTCGACGCAGACGCCGAGTGGGCGATAGTCGTCGCCGTGGACGCCGATCGCGGCGAGCCGGTGGACCGCGGCGCGGGTCAGTTCCTGGCGCAGCTTGGTGCCCGGGTTGACGAAGGCGGCGCCCGGCATGTGCAGGCCCATCACCTCCATCATCATCTGGTTGGTGTTGGCGGTGCCATAGAAGGTGCAGGTGCCCTGCGTGTGATAGGCCTGGATCTCGGCGTCGAGCAGCTCGTCGCGCGTCGCTTGGCCCTCGGCGAAGCGCTCGCGCACCGCCGCCTTGGCCTTGTTGGGCAGGCCCGACGGCATCGGCCCGCCGGGGATCAGGATCATCGGTAGGTGGCCGAAGCGCAGGGCGCCCATCAGCAGCCCGGGCACGATCTTGTCGCAGATGCCGAGCAGCGCCGCGCCCTCGAACGTGCCGTGGCTGAGCGCGACCGCGGTGCTGAGCGCGATCGTGTCGCGGCTGAACAGCGACAGCTCCATCCCGGCATAGCCCTGGGTCACGCCGTCGCACATCGCGGGCACGCCGCCCGCCACCTGGGCGGTGGCGCCGACCTCGCGCGCCCACACCTTCATCTGCTCGGGATAGCGGTAATAGACCGCGTGCGCCGAGAGCATGTCGTTGTAGGCGGTGACGAGGCCGATGTTCATCGCCTCGTGTCGCGTCGTCATCGCCTCCCGGTCCTCGGGCGTCCCGGCATAAGCGTGCGCGAGATTGGCGCAGCCGAGCCGCGGGCGGCCGATCCAGCCGTCGCGCTCACGCTCGATCAGCGAGAGATATGCCTGGCGGGTCGGGCGCGAGCGCTCGATGATCCGGTCGGTGACGGCGCTGACGGCTGGATTCATGCTGCTACCTTCGGCTCGGGCGGGTCATCGCGCGGCGGCGCGGTTGTGCGGCAGGGCCCTGCCGCACTCAAGTCCCGCGAGGTCGGAATACGTATTCGTGGGGCGGCTCAGGCGGCCCAGTGGATGTCGACGGGCAGCTCGGCGTCGGCGAGCACGCGGCCGATCGGATAAGGCGAGCCGGCGCCCTCCTTGATGGCGTCCTCGATCACCTTGCGCTTGGCGTCGCCGGTCACCGCGATCAGCAGCGCGCGCGCGGTGGCGATCGCCTGACGGCTGAGCGTGACTCGCGCCACCGGCGCCTCGGGCGGGAGCGGATCGGGCATCACGCCGAGCGCGCGGCGATCCTTCGGGCCGTTGAGCGCCTCGTCATAGTCGGGTCCGGGGAAGATCGAGGCGGTATGGCCGTCGCCGCCGACGCCGAGCACGCACAGGTCGAGCGGCCAGTGCAGGTCCTGCATCAGCGCGTCGGCCGAGCGGCCCGCGGCCTTGTAGTCGTCGGTCGCCTTGGGCACGATCGGCATCACCCGCGCGCCCTTGGGAAGGAAGATCTTTCCCAGCGCGGTGACGTTGGAGAGCGGGTCGCCGAGCGGGACGATCCGCTCGTCGCCGGGGACGATCGTCACGCGTTTCCAGTCGAGCTTGGCCTTGGCCAGCTTCTCATAGGCGGGCAGGGGCGTCTTGCCGCCCGCCAGCGCGATCACGGCCGAGCCGCGCGCGTCGATCGCGCTCTCGATGACGAACTGGATATCGCCCGCGACGGCGTCGGCGAGCTCGGCCGCGTCGTCATAATCCCACCATTCGATCTCGGTCATGTCTCTCTCCGTCGCTGGCGCTTAGGGCCGCGCTGGTCGCCGCGCGGTTCGCGCCGGCAAGGGTCGTGGCCCTGCTTTCGCAGGAAGTTCGGTCAGGTCAACCGAGCAATGCGGTGGCTGGGCGTGAGGGTAGGCGGTCGGGTGATGAGCGGCGCGACATCTGAGCGTCCACCCCGGCGAACGCCGGGGCCCAGTGGGGTAGGCCGTGGTGAGTCGCAGTGCGACCTTCCCACCGGGGCCCCGGCGTTCGCCGGGGCGATAGCCATGTCAGCGACCCGCGCTCCAGCGAACGCAGGAGCCCAGAGTCACGAGCGCCTCGCCCACAACCCTGGGTTCCTGCGTTCGCAGGAACACCGAACGGTCAATCGTCGTGCCAGCTCACCCCGTCGCGCTCGGTCAGCGCGATCGCGCCGGCGGGGCCCCAGGTGCCAGCGGCATAATGCTTGGGCTTGGTCTGCGCGGCGGCCCAGCCGGCGCGAATCGCGTCGATCCACTTCCACTGCGCCTCGACCTCGTCGCGGCGCACGAACAGTGTCTGATCGCCCTCGATCAGATCGAGCAGCAGCCGCTCATAGGCGATGCGGCGGCGCGAGCCCGCGAATTGGGCGTCAAGGCTCAGGTTGAGCGGCACCTCGCGCAGCTTGATGCCCTCCCGGTCGAGCCCCGGCTCCTTGGTCATCACCAATAGCTGGATATATTCCTCGGGCTGGAGGCGGATGACCAGCTTGTTGGGCTGGAGCAGCCCGCCGCGGCCCGAGAACATCGAGTGCGGCACCGGCTTGAACTGGATCGCGATCTCGCTGCGGCGCTTGGCCATGCGCTTGCCGGTGCGGAGATAGAAGGGCACGCCCTGCCAGCGCCAATTGTCGACGAAGGCCTTGATCGCGACGAAGGTCTCGACGTCGCTGTCATAGCCGAGCTCGGCATCATAACCGCGCACGACCTTGCCGCCGACCGCGCCCTCCTCATACTGGCCGGTGACGGTGTAGCCCTGCACCTCCTCCGGCTTCATGTGGCGAAGCGAGCGGAACACCTTGGCCTTCTCGTCGCGGATCGCGGTGCCGTCGTACAGCGCCGGCGGCTCCATCGCGATCAGCGCGACCAGCTGGAGCACGTGGTTGGCCACCATGTCGCGCAGCGCGCCCGCGCCCTCGTAGTAACCGGCGCGGTCCTCGAGCCCGACCGTCTCCGCGATCGTGATCTGGACGTTGTCGATCCCGGTGGCGTTCCAGATCGGCTCGAACATCGAGTTGCCGAAACGCAGCGCCAGGATGTTCTGCACCGTCTCCTTGCCGAGATAGTGATCGATCCGGAAGATCCGGTCCTCGGGGAAGGCAGAGGCGACGGTGTCGTTGATCTCGCGGCTCGACTGGAGGTCGTAGCCGAGCGGCTTCTCGAGGCCGATCCGCACCGTCTCGCCCGCGAGGCCGACGCTCTCAAGCCCCTTGACCGCGGGCTCGAACAGCGAGGGGGCGGTGGAAAGATAGATGGCGAGTCCACCCGAGACGTCGCCGATCTTGTCGGCGAGCGGCTGGAAGCTGGACGGATCCGACAGATCGGCGGGCTGGAACTGCAGGCGCTGGAGGAAGCTGTCGATCGCCCCCGCGTCCTTGCGGTCGGCAGGCAGGAACTCGTCGAGCGCCTTGCGCGTGACGTCGCGGAAGGCCGCGTCGTCGAGGTCGCTCCGCGCCGAGCCGGTGATCGTCAGCCCCGCGGGCAGCAGCCCGTCGGCATGCAGCCCATAGAGTGAGGGCAGCAGCATCCGCTTGGCGAGGTCGCCGGTCGCACCGAACAGCAGCAGCTTGCCCACCGGATTGCGCTCCATCTGAGTCTCCTGCGTCGCTTTCTAGAAGGTAAGACCGGCGACGGGGTCGTAGCCGGCCATGATATTGAGATTTTGCACCGCTGCACCCGCGGCGCCCTTGCCGAGATTGTCGAGCGTGGCGACCAGCAGCGCCTGGCCACTGGCCTGGTTGCCGACGACCCGCAGTGTCATGCGATCCGTCCCCGCGTCGTCCTCGATCTTCACCACGGTTGTCGCCTCGTGCGCGAAGCGGACCACGCGCTCGCCGTCATAGGCCGCGGCGAGGACCTCGGACACATCGGTCAGCGTCGCCGCACGGGTGAGCTGGCTGAGGTGGAGCGGTACCTGCACCACCATGCCGCGATAGGTCCGCGCCACCGCCGGCTGGAAGATCGGCGCGACGCTGAGTCCGGCGTGGCGCGTCATCTCGGCGACATGCTTGTGCGCGAGCCCGAGCGCATAGGGGCGAAAGGCGGTGGCCACCTCGCCCCCCTCGAACTCGGCGATCATCGCCTTGCCCCCGCCGGAATAGCCCGAGGTGGCGTTGACGCTGAGCGGCACGTCGGTGGCGAGCAGCCCGGCGCGCACCAGCGGGCGAACCAGCGCGAGGAAGCCGGTGGGATAGCAGCCGGGGTTGGTGATCAGCCGCGCCGCCGCGATCCGCTCCGCCTGGTCGGGCTCGAGCTCCGCGAGGCCATAGGTCCAGTCGGGCGCGACCCGATGCGCGGTGGAAGCGTCGATCACGCGCGTGCGATCGTTGGCTATCATCGCGACTGCCTCGCGCGCGGCGTCGTCGGGCAGGCACAGGATCACCACGTCCGCGTCGTTGAGCGCCTCGGCGCGCGCGGTCGCATCCTTGCGCCGCGACTCGTCGATGGTGACCAGCGCGACGTCACTGCGGGTCGCCAGCCGCTCGCGGATCTCGAGCCCCGTCGTGCCGGCGGCACCGTCGATGAAGACCGCGAGCGTCATGGTGCGCGGACGACCGCGGCATCGACATAGCCCACGAGATTCTTTTCCACGGCGATGCCCCAGGCGACGCCGCCAGTGACGTCGAGCACGTCAAAGACGGCGCCCGCGCCCAGTTCGGCCAGCGACGATGCGGCGGTGTCGCGCCCTTCGCGCAGACTGGTGTCGGTGACGATGGTGCGACGAAGCGGCGCGGCATAATGTGGCGCGAACACCTGGTCGGCGAGACGAACGTCGGCGACATCGGCGCGCACCGCGTGGGTGCGCGGGTCGAGTGTCCGCGATCGCCCAGTCAGCGTGAAGCCGCTACGCGGTGGCGTGCTGCTGCTCGACGGCGCGGGCGGGCGGGTGGTCGCCGTCACCGATGAACTGGCCGAACTCCTCAAGAAAATCTGCCCCTTCGGATGTACGCGCGACGAAGATGTTGCGCTTGTCGCTATCGTCGCGTTGGCGGCGCAGATAGCCGAGCGCACCCAGTCTGTTCAAGGCGCGCGTCACCACGGGTTTGGACACGTTGAGCACGCGGGCCAACCCGCGCACGGTATGCGGCCCGGGCCGCAAGTATACGACGAGGAGGAGCGCCATCTGGCGATTGGTGAGGTCGGGCTCGCCCGAGCGCACGTAATCGACCAGCGCGTTCATCCACGAACTAAGTTCGGGTTGCGCTAATGTTGCCACGTCCTCGTCCCGCTGCATCACGCCCGGTCCGTTCCGGGTTTGTGCGAGAACAACGTCCGCTTTCGCGGCTGGTTTCAGCCATGTCACGAATTAGCGAGCCGAAATCGTGCCGATCCGGGGACGAGCGGCGCGGTTGATCCGCGCCCGTCGCTCCCCTATGTGGCCGCCATCCGGCACGCGTGACCTGATCACGCGTGCCCTTGCTGTATCGGACCCGCGTCGCTCCCATGTTCACCTTCCTGCTCGTCGTCCAGGCCATCATCGCGGCTGCCCTCGTCACCGTGATCCTGATGCAGCGCTCGGAAGGCGGCGGTCTGACCTCGTCGGGCAGCCCGTCGGGGTTGATGTCGGCGCGCGGCGCGGCAGACTTCCTCACGCGCGCCACCTCGGTGCTGGCGGGGGTCTTCGTGGTGATGAGCATCGTGCTGGCCTTCATCGCGGCGCACCGCGGCGCGGTCTCGGTCGATACGTCGCTGCAGCGGCGCGTGCCCGCGGCGCAGACCCAGCAGCCGGCGCCGACTCAGCCCGACGCCGCCGCGCAGGTGCCGCTCGCCGGTGCGCCGGCGAATGCCGCCGCTCCGGCACCGGCACCGGCACCGGCACCGGCCGACAATGGCGTGCCGCTGGCGCGCTGATCACGCTGACAGCGTCGACTCGTCGCGCGCGGGATCACCGCGCGCTTGCCCTCGCTCGTACTCTAAGGTTAGGCAGTTCGCCCCATGGCGCGGTATATTTTCATCACCGGCGGCGTGGTCTCCTCGCTCGGCAAAGGTCTCATGGCGGCGAGCCTCGCGGCGCTGCTGCAGGCGCGCGGCTACCGCGTGCGCATTCGCAAGTTCGACCCCTATCTCAACGTCGATCCGGGCACGATGAGCCCGTACCAGCACGGCGAGGTCTACGTCACCGATGACGGTGCCGAGACCGACCTCGACCTCGGCCACTATGAGCGCTTCACCGGGGTGGCGTCGCGCCAGTCGGACAACATCACCTCGGGCCGGATCTACAAGACGATCATCGAGCGCGAGCGCCGCGGCGACTATCTCGGTGCGACGGTGCAGGTGATCCCGCACGTCACCGACGCGATCAAGGCCTTCGCCCGTGCCGAGACCGACGATCTCGACTTCGTGCTCTGCGAGATCGGCGGGACGGTGGGCGACATCGAGTCGCTTCCCTTCATCGAGTCGATCCGCCAGCTCAAGAACGAGGTCGGCCGCGGCAACGCCATCTCGGTCCACGTCACGCTGGTGCCGTACATCGCCGCCGCGGGCGAGCTGAAGACCAAACCGACGCAGCATTCGGTGCGCGAGCTTGCCGCGCTAGGGGTCCAGCCCGACGTGCTGGTATGCCGCTGCGAGAAGCCGCTCCCGGTCTCGGAGCGGGCCAAGATCGCGCTGTTCTGCAACGTGCCCGAGAGCGCGGTCATCCCCGCGCTCGATGCCGCCAGCATCTACGCGGTGCCGCTGCAATATCATGCCGAGGGACTCGACTCGGAGGTGCTGCGCGCTTTCGGGATCACGCCCTCGTCGCCGCCCGACCTGACGCGCTGGCAGGAGATCGTCGATCGCCTCCAGCATCCGGAGGGCGAGGTGACGGTCGGCGTGGTCGGCAAGTATGTCGGTCTGCAGGACGCCTATAAGTCGCTCAACGAGGCGCTGGTGCACGGCGGGATCGCCAACCGGGTAAAGGTCAACGTACGCTGGATCGACGCCGAATTGTTCGAGCACGACGACGAGGAGATCGTCAGCCAGCTCGAGCCGCTCGACGCCATCCTGGTGCCGGGCGCCTTCGGCGAGCGCGGCGCAGAGGGCAAGATCAAGTCGGTGCGCTTCGCGCGCGAGCGCGAGATCCCCTATTTCGGCATCTGCTTCGGCATGCAGATGGCGTGCATCGAGGGCGCGCGCGACCTCGCCGGCATCGCCGAGGCCTCGTCGACCGAGTTCGGCCCGACCGAGCAGCCCGTCGTCGGCCTCATCACCGAGTGGATGGGGCGCGACGGGCTGGAGCAGCGCGAGGCCCAGGGCGACATGGGCGGCACGATGCGGCTCGGCGCCTATGACGCGACGCTCGCGGGCAACAGCGTCGTCGCCTCGATCTACGGCGACACGCAGATCTCCGAGCGCCATCGTCACCGCTACGAGGTCAACACCGGCTATCGCGAGGCGCTGGAGCAGGGTGGGCTGGTGTTCTCGGGCATGTCGCCCGATGGCATGCTGCCCGAGATCGTCGAGCGTCCCGATCATCCGTGGTTCGTCGGCGTCCAGTTCCATCCGGAGCTGAAGAGCAAGCCGTTCGATCCGCACCCGCTGTTCGCCAGCTTCATCGAGGCGGCGCTCAAGCAGAGCCGCTTGGTGTAGCAGGCGCGACCGCGCCGCCGGGAGGCCGTCATATAATTGGGGCAGCGGAACCGCGCACCGGATGTCGGCGCGGTCAACGGAGCGTGCCCCTCATGAACCAGCTACGCATCGCGCCCAGGCTCGTCCTGTCGTACGCGGTGATCTTCGTCGTGATGCTGGGGATCAACCTGCTCGCGCTCGCCAACCTGAGCCGCGTCGACACGATCGCCGAGGACATCGGCGTGCATCGCCGGCTCAACTACGAGGCGATCTCGGCGCTGGGATTGGCCGCGACGCGATACCGGCTGGGTGAGGCGACGCTGGCGGCGGCGCGCGACGGCACCGAGACGGCGGCGGCGACGGCGGATCTGGCCGATCGCGCGCGCGCGATCGACGGTCGGATCGCGGAACTCGACGCCCGGCTGCGCTCGCCGGTGACCCAGGGGATGCTGCGCGAGTTCGCGCATGACTGGGAGACCTATCGCGCCACCGCGTCGAGCCAGCATCGCGGGGCGGCCGCGATGGCGGAGCTGGCGACCTTCCGCGCGCGCGCGCCCGCCTTCGCCGACGTCATGCGCGATTCGACCCGGCTGCTGATGCAGCAATCGGGCTCGCTCGATATCGGCGTAGCGACCGCGCGCGCACTCGTCGAGGAGGCGCGAACGATCACTTATGCCGCGATGGCCGCGGCGGCGCTGCTGGTGATCGCGCTGCTGGTGCTGCTGGTCCGCGGCATCGCGCGACCGCTCGACGCCGTGACTGGCGCGCTGCTGCGGCTCGCCGACGGCGACCTCGGCGTCGAGGTAGGGGGGGCGGAGCGCCGCGATGAGGTCGGCGACCTCGCCGCTGCCGCGATCAAGCTGCGCGACCGGCTGCTCGCCGCCGAGCAGGAGAAGGCGCGGCAGACCGCGCTGATCGTCACGAGCGTCGGCGCCGGGCTCGACTCGCTCGCGCGCGGCGATCTGACGACCCGCGTCGACGACGAGCTCGAGGGCGCCTTCGGCAAGTTGCGCACCGACTTCAACGACGCCATCGCGGCGCTCGCCGCTGTCCTCGCAGCGGTTCAGGAGAGCGCCACCGGCATCAGCGAGGGCGCGGACGAGATCCTTCAGGCGAGCGATGATCTGTCGCACCGAACCGAGAAGCACGCGGCCAGCCTGGAGGAAACCTCAGCGGCGATGCAGCAGATCACCGAGACGGTGCGTCAGACCGCGGAGGGCGTGTCGCGGGTCAACGGCGTGGTGGTCGAGACTCGCAGCGACGCCGAGCGCTCGGGCGAGGTGGTGCGTCGCGCGGTGGACGCGATGAGCGGGATCGAGCGCGCCTCGCATGAGATCGGCGATATCATCAGCGTGATCGACGGCATCGCCTTCCAGACCAATCTGCTCGCGTTGAACGCGGGCGTGGAGGCGGCGCGCGCGGGTGATGCCGGCCGCGGCTTCGCGGTCGTGGCGCAGGAGGTGCGCGCCCTGGCGCAGCGCTCGGCCGACGCCGCGCGCGACGTCAAGAAGCGGATCGGCGCCTCGACCGAGCAGGTCGGCGCCGGCGCCAAGCTGGTGGGGGAAGCGGGGCAGGCGTTGACTCGCATCATCGCGCGCATCGGCGAGATCGGCGCCCTGGTGGAGCAGATCGCCGAGGCGGCGGAGCAGCAGTCGACGGGACTGATTCAGGTGAGCAAAGCCATCGCCGAGATGGACGGCGTCACGCAGCAGAACGCGGCGATGGTGGAGCAGACCACGGCGGCGGCGCGCGCCCTCGCCGGAGAGGCCGATGCGCTGGCCCGCGAGGTGGCGCACTTCCTGCTCGATAGCCCGGCGCCGACCCGCGCCGGCGTGCCGCGCCATCCGCAGCTCGACGCGCCGCCGCGCCGCTTGCCCAGGCCGGCGCCGCGCCTCGGGCACGCCGCGCGTGACCGGTCGGCCGAGCATGATTGATCGCAGCCGCGGTGTAGATCAAGGAAAGGCGCCCGGACCTGACGGCCCGGACGCCCCCACCGGCGCCTCGAAAGGGAGCAAAGAGACGCCGATCCCGCTCGCGCGGCTGATCGTTAGGCGGCGCGTGCCGCGTCGGTGGGCTTGTCCTCCACCGCGGCGAGCTGCGGCCCCGTCTTGATCGCGATCGACTTCGGCTTCATCGCCTCAGGCACCTCGCGGACGAGATCGATCACCAGCAGCCCGTCATTCAGCCGCGCGTCCTCCACGAACACGAAGTCAGCGAGCTCAAACCGCCGCTCGAAGCTGCGGTTGGCGATGCCGAGGTGGAGAAACTGCGCATTCTCCGACCGATCATCCTTCTTGCCGGCCACGAGCAACAGGTTCTGCTGCGCGGTGATCTCGATCTCGTCGCGCGTGAAACCCGCGATGGCCAGCGTGATGCGGTAGCGGTCGTCGGCGACTCGCTCCAGGTTGAACGGCGGATAATTCTCGGATGCGCCGCGCGCGTTCGCCTCGATCATGTCGAAGAGACGATCGAAGCCGATGGTCGAGCGGCGATAGGGAGTCAGGTCGAAACGCATGTTCAAATCCTCCGATGAGCTATTTGAAGCAAGGTGCCCGGTCGTCCGCGGCACCTCTGTCAGCACGGCCCGACGAGCGGCGCCGCACGCTAGCTAAATGGGAGTAGCGCGAAGCGTTTCAAGTCCCCCTGATACTCCTACTTCGTTGATGGACGATGCGGGATCGGTGATGCAGGATGATGGTGAGGTAAACAGGGGGAATTTCATGTCGCTGACGCTCGCGCTTCTTCTGGCGCAGGCCGCCGTACCGTCCGCGGCGGCCGATCAGGCGACCGGCGCGCCCGTCGACCCGGCACCGTCGCAGGACGATGCCGTGGTCCGTGGCACGGGCGACGGCGGCGGTGACAATCAACGCGGACGGCTCGGTCCGGCGCAGCAGGGCGGGGGCGACATCGTCGTCACCGCGCGGCGCCGCGCCGAGAGCGTCCAGCGCGTGCCGCTCGCGGTATCGGTGATCGGTGGCACCGCGCTGGCGGAGACGGGCGCGTATAATGTCAGCCGGCTGACACAGATCCAGCCGACCCTGCAATTCTACTCGACCAACCCGCGCAACTCGGCGGCCAATATTCGCGGGCTCGGAGCGCCGTTCGGCCTCACCAACGACGGGATCGAGCAGGGTGTCGGCATCTACGTCGACCAGGTCTATTATTCCCGCATCGCCTCGGCGACCTTCGACTTCACTGACACCGAGCGGATCGAGATCCTGCGCGGGCCGCAGGGGACGCTGTACGGCAAGAACACCACCGCGGGCGCGATCAACATCACCACGCGGCGGCCGAGCTTCACCCCCGAGGCGCGCGTCGAGCTGACCGCGGGCAACCTCGAGTTCGTCCAGGCCAAGGCCTCGGTGTCGGGTCCCCTGATCGACGACACGCTGGCGATCCGCCTGTCGGCCTCGGTGACGTCGCGGCGCGGTACGATCTACAACACGCGCACCGGCGCCCACGTCAACGCGCAGGACAATCGTAGCGTGCGCGGGCAGCTGTTCTGGCAGGCCGCGTCCAACCTCGATCTCACGCTCGCCGGCGATTACAACAACCAGAACCCGGACTGCTGCGCGCAGATCTTCGCGCGCGTCGGCCGTACCCAGCGACCGCTGTCGCGCCAATATGAGGCACTCGCTGCCGCTTTCGGCTACGAACCGCCGTCGCGCAACGCCTTCGACCGGCTGACCGACCTCGACACGCCGCTGCGCGCTCGCCAGGAATTGGGCGGCTTGTCGCTCGTGGCGAATTGGGATCTCGGCCCGGCGACGATCACCTCGGTCTCGGCGTGGCGCTTCTGGGACTGGGACCCATCGAACGACCGCGACTTCATCGGCCTGCCGATCACCACCGTCTCGGCCAACCCGTCGCAGCAGAAGCAGGTGAGCCAGGAGCTCCGCGTCGCCTCCAACGGCGAGCACCGCGTCGATTACGTCGCGGGCCTCTTCTACTTTCACCAGACGATCGACACGCAGGGGCTTCAGGTGCAGGGGCCGGCGGCGAGCCGCTGGCTGCTCAACCCGGGCGACCCGCCGTTCGGCGCCAACGGCTGCGCGCGCCCGACCACGGCGGCGTGCAACCCGGCGATCCTCGACGGACTGACCGCGCGCAACACGATCGGCTTCACCAACACGTCCGCCGCGGCCTTCGGGAAGCTGACCTGGCACCTCGGCGACACGGTCTCGATCGCGCCCGGCATCCGGGTCAACTACGACAAGAAGCGCGGCTCCTACCTCTCGGTGGTGACGACGGGCAGCGGCTCGACCACGCTCACCAGCGACCAGCGCGGCGTGCTCGCGCCGCAGAGCTACGCGCCCGACTTCGACAATTGGAATGTCTCCGGCGACATCACCGCCGCCTGGGACCTCGCCGCCGACGTCCACGGCTACGCGACCTACGCGCGCAGCTACAAGTCGGGCGGGATCAACCTGTCAGGCCTGCCACTCGACGCCAGCAACAACCCGATCCTCAGCGCGGCGACGGTCAAGCCCGAGAAGGTCAACCACTATGAGTTGGGGCTAAAGACACAGTTCCTGGATCGTCGTGCGACCGTGAACCTCGCCGCCTTCTGGACCGATATCTCGGACTATCAGGCGACCGTCACCAATGGCCAGCTGGGCGTGCTGCGCGGCTATCTCGCCAATGCGGGCAAGGTGCGAACGCGCGGTGTCGAGCTCGATTCGGCCTTCCGCCCGACCACGCGGCTCAATGTCTACGCCAACGCGGCCTACACCGACGCCAAATACGTCGATTTCACCGACGCTCCGTGCCCGCCCGAGCTGTCGGGGGGCACGAGCAGCCCGGCCAATTGCGACATCTCGGGCCAGCGCCTGCCGGGCATCTCGAAATGGGCCTTCTCCTACGGCGCCGAATATGCGGTGCCGGTGACGCTGGGCGGGGAGGGCGGCAACGTCTATCTCGGCTATGACGGCAGCTACCGCTCCGACTTCTCGAGCAACCCGTCGGAGTCGATCTACACCAACATCGACGGCTACTCGATCTCGAACGTGCGGCTGGGCTATCGCAGCGAGCGCGGGCTCAACGCCTTCGTCTGGCTGCGCAACGCCTTCGACCAGGATTATTACGAGCTGCTGGCGACCCAGTCGGGCAACACCGGGCTGGTGGTCGGCCAACCGGGTGACCCGCGCACTTATGGTGTGACCGTATCGGCGAATTTCTGATCCCGGGCCATGCTCCCGCTCGCGCGGGAGCATGGCGGCACCACATTGCTGCCACAAAGCAAACGCCCGGGCCGCTTGTCGCGACCCGGGCGCCTGCGTGACGATCGCTCGTCAGCCCCCTATCCCGTCATCTGCCCGCGCGCCTCGGTCTGAAGCGGAGCTCGACGACATTCCCCGAACCACGGCCTTTGCCTGTGTGCCAGTGAGGCAAGGTATGCTGGTGCGGCGTTCGACTGTCGACCGAAATGAACGGTGGCTAAACCGATTGCGGCGACTCTGTGTCGAATCCGCCACACGCCCCGTTGCACCGCAGCGCGTGCCATCCTAGAGGCGGCGGCATGTTGCTGTCGCGCTACGAGAGCATGATCGCGCGGCGGTACCTGCTGCCCGGTCGCGGTGAGCGGTTCATCGTCCTGGTCGCGGGCTTCTCGCTCGGCGCGGTGATGCTCGGCGTCGCCGCTCTGGTCATCGTCATGAGCGTGATGAACGGCTTCCGTGCCGAGCTGTTCGACAAGATCGTCGGGCTCAACGGCCACGCCGTGATCCAGGGCTACAACGGCCGTCTGCCCGACTGGCGCCGCGCGCTCGCCGAGGCGAAGGCCACCCCGGGCGTGACCAGCGCGATCCCGATGATCGAGCAGCCCTTGTTCGTCACCTACAACGGTCGCGCCGAGGGCATCATCCTGCGCGGCATGCGACCCGAGGACATCCGAACCAATCGGACGATCAACTCCAAGGTGATCGTCGGCAGCCTCGCGAGCGTGACGCCGGGCAGCAACAACGTCGCGATCGGCGCGCGGCTGGCCGAGCAGCTCGGCGCGACGATCGGGTCCGAGATCACGCTGATCAACCCGCTCGGCCCCTCGACCCCGTTCGGTACGATGCCGCGCTACGTCAATTACACCGTCGGCGCGATCTTCGAGGTCGGCGTGTACGATTATGACAAGGCCTATGTGGTGATGCCGCTCGCCGACGCGCAGACGCTGCTGCTGAGCGGCGACAGCGTCGGGATCATCGAGCTGCAGACCAGCGACGCCGACCGCGTCGGCGAGATCCTCGCGCCGCTGACGCGCAAGGTGCAGGGCTATGCCGCGGTGGCCGACTGGCGTCGGCTCAACGCCGAGCTGTTCGACGCGCTGGCGGTTGAGCGGGTGGCGATGTTCACCGTGCTTTGCATCATCATCCTGGTCGCCGCCTTCAACATCGCCTCGTCGCTGATCATGCTGGTGCGCTCCAAGACGCGCGACATCGCGATCCTGCGCACCATGGGGGCGAGCCGCGGCGCGATGCTGCGTATCTTCATCACGGTGGGGACGACGATCGGGGTTCTGGGCACCGTGGCGGGGCTGCTGCTCGGCTTCGGCTTCCTGTTCATCCGCCAGTCGGTGGTGAACGCGGTGCAGGCGATCACCGGGCAGAACCTGTGGGACCCGTCGATCCGCTATCTCACCGAACTGCCATCCAAGCCCAACCCCGTCGAGATCGTCGCGATCGTGCTGATCACGCTGCTGATGACCTTCCTGGCGACGGTCTATCCCGCGCTCAAGGCGGCGGGCACCGACCCGGTCGAGGTGCTGCGCTATGAATGAGGCGATGCGGCGCACCGGTGGGCGCGAGGCCGTGCTCCAGACGAGCGGCCTGGCGCGCAGCTTCACACAGGGCGGGGCGACGATCCACGTGCTGCGCGGCGTCGATCTCTCCATCGCGCCGGGTGAGATCGTCGCGCTGCTGGGTCCGTCGGGCTCGGGCAAGTCGACCTTGCTCCAGGCGGTGGGTCTGCTCGAGGGCGGGTTCGCGGGCTCGATCCGGATCGGCGGGGTGGAGGCGGCGCAGCTCGACGCGGCGGGGCGGACCGTGATGCGGCGCGACCGGCTCGGCTTCGTCTACCAGTTCCACCACCTGCTGCCCGACTTCAACGCGATCGAGAATGTCGTGCTGCCCCAGCTGATCCACGGCGCCGAGCGCGCGCCGGCGGAGGAGCGCGCCGCGGGGCTGCTCACCGCGCTCGGCGTCGGGCACCGGCTGACCCATCGCCCGGCGCAGCTCTCGGGCGGGGAGCAGCAGCGAGTCGCGGTGGCGCGCGCGCTCGCCAACCGGCCCGCGCTGGTGCTGGCCGACGAGCCGACCGGCAACCTCGACGAGCATACCGCCGACGTCGTGCTCGCCGAGTTCCTGCGGCTGGTCCGCGGCGAGGGCTCGGCGGCGCTGGTGGCGACTCACAACGAGCGGCTCGCCGCCAAGATGGACCGTGTGGTGCGGCTGCACGAGGGCACGATCGCGTGAGCCGCTGGCGCGAGACGCCGCGGCTGGTGGGGCAGCATGTGGTGCTTCGCCCGCTGACCCCGGAGGACGCGCCCGCGCTCGCCGCGGCCGCTGGCGACGGCGACCTGACCGAGTTGTTCTTCGCCAACGTCTCGGGCCTGACCAATCCCGACGCCTTCGTCGCTGCCGCGCTGCGCGAGCGCGACTTCGGGCGGGCGCTGCCGTTCGCGGTGGAGGTGCCCGATGGCGGGGTCGTCGGGCTCACGCGCTTCATGCGGATGAGCGAGGCGCACCGCCGCGTCGAGATCGGCGGGACCTTCTACGCGCGCTCGGTGCAGCGCACGGGGGTCAACACCGAGGCCAAGCTGCTGCTGCTCGGCCACGCCTTCGACGTGCTCGGCTGCCAGGTGGTGCAGATCCGCACCGACTGGTTCAACAAGCGCTCGCAGGCCGCGATCGAGCGGCTCGGCGCCAAGCGCGACGGCGTGCTGCGCTCGCACCAATTGTTTAACGGGCGTGTGCGCGACCTGGTGGTCTACTCGATCATCGCGTCGGAGTGGCCGGGTGTGCGGACCAACATCGAGTTCCTGCTGCGGAGGCACGGATGAGCGCGATCACCGACCTGAGCGTCCGCACCGCCGCGGGCGGCGAGCAGCCGCTGGCGCTTTATGCCGGCAACGTGCTGCTGGTGGTCAATACAGCGTCCCAGTGCGGGTTCACGCCGCAATATGCCGGGCTGGAGGAGCTCCACCGTGCCTATAGCGGTCGCGGCGTGGCGGTCCTGGGCTTCCCGTGCAATCAGTTCGGCGCGCAGGAGCCCGGCGACGCCGCCGCGATCGCGACCTTCTGCTCGACCGGCTACGACGTCACCTTCCCGATCTTCGCCAAGGTCGAGGTCAATGGTCCGGGCGCGGACCCTTTGTTCGAGCGGCTCAAGCGCGTCGCGCCGGGGCTGCTGGGATCGCGAGCGATCAAGTGGAACTTCACCAAGTTCCTGGTCGCACGCGACGGCGAGACGGTGCGGCGCTACGCGCCCGCCACCGCGCCCCAGGCGCTGCGAGCGGACATCGAGGCGTTGCTGTAGCGGCCGGGGTCGGCGACAACCCTCGAGCTTATGCGTCATCCTGAACTCGTTTCAGGATCCACCGTGCCGGACGTTCACCAGCCGCGGCGCCTGCGCGACCGTGGATCCTGAAACAAGTGCAGGACGACGGACGAGGGTAAGGCAAGGGCGCGCCACCGCGCCTCTCACTGCTGCACCATTTCCTCGGGCACCGCGAAGGCGCTCGCCCCGCTGCGATGATCGCTCGCCGCCGCGATCGCGGTGACGCCGCCGAACAGGAAGCTGATCCCGAGCACATAGCCCGGCAGAGTCAGCGCCGACCACGGCACCGTCAGCAGGATGAACAGCGTCAGCAGCAGGTTGATCGCGCCGAGCACCATCATCATCACGCGGCGGCGCCGCATCCGCGTCCCCGCGACGATCTCCAGCACGCCGCGCACGCCGAGCCACACCGCCACCATCAAGGTCAGCGATATCGCGCCCGTCATCGGCTCGAACACCATGATCGCGCCGACCACCACCGAGAGGACTCCGAACAGAAGGGCGTAGCCGCGGCTCTCGCTACCGTGCCCGAACAGGCCCGCCGCGATCGAGAACACGCCTGAGATGAAGAACAAGGTGCCGATCACCACGGTCGCGGCGTAGGTCGCCACATAGGGCCAGATAATCGCCGCCACGCCGACCAGCACCGAGACCACCCCATAGGCCATGATCCAGCCCCAGCCCGCACCCATCGCGCGCGGCGCACCCCTGAGATCGCTCATGTCCGTCCTCCTGCTGCGCTGGCGAACGGGCCGGCGCGGGCGCGGTTCCGGCGGTCGCGCGGGTGCTGGCCGAATCGGGTCGCCGCGCCTAGCTAGGGGAGATGCCACATTCGGGCTTCGTGCCGCTCCGCATCTTCTCCAGCTACACCATGCTCGACGGCGCGATCGAGCCCAAGGCGATCGCCAAACGCGCGGCCAAGCTCGGTTTCCCCGCCGCTGCGCTGACCGATCGCAACGGGCTGTACGCCGCCATGGCTTTCTCGGACGCCGCCAAAGGCGCGGGTGTCCAGCCGGTGATCGGCACGATGCTAGGCGTGGCACGGCCCGACATGCCCGAGGGTGCCTCGACCGTGGTCGACTGGATCGCGCTCTACGCACAGGACGAGGCGGGCTACGACAATCTCTGCGCCCTGGTCAGCCACGCGCATCTCGACCGCCCGCTCGAGCTGGCGCCGCACGTCGGCTTCGAGTTGCTCGAGCGCCACGCCGCGGGGCTGATCGCGCTCACCGCGGGCGGCGAGGGCGGGGTGGCACGCCTGTTCGCCGAGGACCAGCCGGCGCGCGCGATCGCATACGCCGAGCGACTCCACGCCACCTTCGGCGACCGGCTCTACGTCGAGCTGTGCCGCCGCGATGATCCGATCGAGGAGCGCGCCGAGGCGCCGCTGCTCGACCTCGCCTACGCGCGTGGCTGGCCGATCGTCGCGACCAACCCGAGCTGCTTCGAGGAGGCGGCGTTCGGCGACGCGCACGACGCCATGCTGTGCATCGCCAGCTCCAGCTACCTTGAGAGCGATGATCGGCCGAAGAGCTGCGGCCACGCCTGGATGAAGCCCGCGGAGGCGATGCGCGAGTTGTTCGCCGACCTGCCCGAAGCGATCGCCAATACCTTGGTGGTGGCGCAGCGCTGCGCGGTCGCCGCACCCAAGCGCAAGCCGATCCTCCCCAGCCTCGCGGGCGACCGCGAGGGCGAGGCGACGATGCTGCGCGATCGCGCGCGCGAGGGGCTGGCGGCACGGATGGAGCGGATCGTCGCGCTCGGCCAGGCGCCCGCCGAGCCCGACTGGCAGGAGACGTACCGGCAGCGGCTCGAGTTCGAGCTCGACGTCATCATCCAGATGGGCTTCCCCGGCTATTTCCTGATCGTCGCCGACTTCATCCAATGGGCCAAGGCGCACGACATCCCCGTGGGACCGGGGCGCGGTTCCGGCGCCGGCTCGGCGGTGGCCTGGGCGCTGACCATCACCGATCTCGACCCGATCAAGCTGGGGCTGCTGTTCGAGCGCTTCCTCAACCCCGAGCGCGTGTCGATGCCCGACTTCGACATCGACTTCTGCGAGACGCGCCGCGGCGAGGTGATCCGCTACGTCCAGGAGAAATACGGCCGTGACCAGGTCGCGCAGATCATCACTTTCGGGAAGCTCAAGGCGCGCGCGGTGCTCAAGGACACCGGGCGCGTGCTGCAGATGAGCTACGGCCAGGTCGACCGGCTCGCCAAGCTCGTCCCCAACCACCCGACCGACCCGTGGACGCTCGACCGCGCGCTCAACGGCGTTTCCGAGCTGGCGCGCGAATATTCGAACGACAATGAGGTTCGGCGGCTGCTCGACCTGGCGATGAAGCTCGAGGGCCTGCCGCGTCACTCCTCGACCCACGCCGCGGGCGTGGTGATCGGCGACCGGCCGCTGGCACAGCTGGTCCCGCTCTACCGCGACCCGCGCTCGGATATGCCGGTGACCCAGTTCGACATGAAATATGTCGAGGGCGCCGGGCTGGTGAAGTTCGACTTTCTCGGGCTCAAGACGCTGTCCGTGCTCAAGAAAGCGGTGCAGCTGCTGGCCAAGCGGGGGATCGATGTCGATCTCGACGCTCTGCTGTGGGACGACGAGGGTGTCTACAAGCTACTCCAGCGCGGCGACACGGTCGGCGTGTTCCAGCTCGAGTCCGAGGGCATGCGCCGCACGCTATCGGCGGTGCGGCCGACCAATTTCGGCGACATCGTCGCACTCGTCTCGCTCTACCGCCCGGGGCCGATGGACAATATCCCGTCATTCGGCCGGCGCAAGCAGGGCAATGAGGAGATTACCTACCCGCATCCCTTGCTCGAGCCGATCCTGAAGGAGACCTACGGGATCTTCGTCTACCAGGAGCAGGTGATGCAGGCGGCGCAGATCCTCGCGGGCTATTCGCTCGGCGGCGCCGACCTGCTGCGCCGCGCGATGGGCAAGAAGATCAAGGCCGAGATGGACGCGCAGCGCGCCACCTTCGTCGCCGGCTGCGCCGAGCATAACGGCATCAAGAAGGATTATGCCAACCAGCTGTTCGACTTGATCGACAAGTTCGCGGGCTATGGCTTCAACAAGAGCCACGCGGCGGCCTATGCCTTGCTCGCGTACCAGACCGCCTGGCTCAAGGCGCATCACCCGGCCGAGTTCTTCGCCGCCTCGATGTGCTACGATCTCCACCTCACCGACAAGCTGGCGATCTTCGTCGACGACATGCGCCGGCTCGGGATCGGGCTCTTGCCGCCCTGCATCAACGCCAGCGCGGCCGAGTTCGACGTCGAGGTCGACGCCGATGGCGTCCCGTCGGTGCGCTACGCGCTCGCCGCGCTCAAGTCGGTCGGCGAGGGCGCGATGGAGCGGCTGTGCGACGAGCGCGCCGGCGCGGGTACTTTCCGCGGCCTCGACGATCTCGCCACTCGGGTCGACCCGCGCCTCCTCAACAAGCGCCAGCTCGAGACGCTCGCGGCGGCGGGCGCGTTCGACTCGCTCGAGCTCAATCGCGCGGGCGTCCATGCCGTCGCCGAGACGATGCTCGCGATCGCGGCGCGCACGCACGAGGGGCGGGCGAGTGGGCAGGGCGGTCTGTTCGGCGACGACGCTGGGGCGGGCGACACGATCAAGCTGCCCGACGCGCGCTGGTCGCTCGCCGAGCGGATGGAGCAGGAGAAGGAGGCCTTCGGCTTCTATTTCTCGGCGCACCCGGTCGATCGCTATCGCCATCTCGCCAAGACGCACGGCGCGCGCAGCTATGTCGCGCTGGGCGAGCTGCCGATCGCCGAGGGCGCGCGCGTCATGGCGACGATGGCGGTGCTGGTCGAGGACGCGCGCTGGCGCACCTCGGCGCGCGGCAAACGCTATATGATGGCGACGCTGTCGGACTCGACGGGGCAGTTCGTCGCGACCTGCTTCGACGACGGCCCCGCCGCAGACCTGGAAGAGGCGGCGCGCAACGGCGGCTGCGGGCTCGCGACGGTCGAGCTCGACCGACGGCCGGGCGAGGAGACGCCGCGTGTCACGGTCAAGGCGATCAGGCCGTTCGAGGGACTCGCCTCGTCGACCCGCTTCGCGCTCGAGGTCCATGTCAGCGACACCGCAGCGGTGGCGGGGCTCGCCGCGCTGGTCGGCGAGCTGCGCGGCGCGCGCGGCAAGGTGACGCTCCGGGTGCCGCTCGACGGCGACGCGCAGGCCACGGTGGTCCTCGGCCGCGACTTCGCGCTCGACGCCGAGCTCGCCGAGCGGATCGAGCATCTGCCCGGCGTCACCAAGGTCGAGTTCGACATCGAGGAGACGCGGCTCAAGTCGGTCGGCTGATCCCGGCAACGTAGAGCGCGAGCACCGCGCGTACCTGTCCCGACGGCGCGTCGACGCGCGAGTCGAGCGCGAGCGTGGCGAGCCCGTGCACGATCGCCCAGCAGCCCAGCGTCGCGTCGGCGGCGTCGTTGCCTGCGAGCGCGGTCACGCGATCGGCGAGAATGGCGAAGGCGGGGGCGTTCTCGCGAGTCTTCTCGTGGGCTGGTTCGCCTTCCATCACCCGCGCGAACATCAGGCGGAACAGAGCCGGGTGGGCACGCGCGAAGGCGACATAGGCGAGCCCCTGCGCGATCAGCCGCTCCGCGTCGCTTCCCTCGGCGTCGGCCACGGCGAGTCGCGCGGCGAGCGTGGCGAAGCCACGCGCGGTGACCGCGGCGAGCAGCGCGGCCTTGTCGGCGAAATGGCGATAGGGTGCCATCGCCGACACGCCCGCCGCGCGCGCCAGCGCGCGGATGCCGGGCTCGCTCTCGCCCGCCTCCAGCATCGCCTCGGCATGGTCGAGCAGCTGATCGCGAAGGTTGGCCGGGACACTCATCTGTTTACACCGTACACGTGGCAGGCTATGTGTACGGTGTAAACGATGGAGGCGTTGATGCAAGCGAAGGACGCGCGGCGCGTGACGGTGGACGTGTCGGCGTGGCCCGACATGGTGGTGGTGCTGCTCGGCTTCCGTGTCGGCGCACTGCGCGGGCTGCCCTCCTTTCTGTCGATCGGGCGCGGACTCGCCGCGATCCGGCGCTCGCCGCCTGAGGGGCTGCTCCATAGCGACGGCGCGCTCTACGCCTGGAACCATGTCGGTATCCGGCAATATTGGCGCGATTTGGAGAGCCTTGAGGCGTTCACGCGTGCCGATCCGCACAGCGACTGGTGGCGCGCCTTCCTCGCCGACCGCCACGGGAACGGCTTCTGGCACGAGGCCTATTCGGCGCGCGGCGGGATGGAGGCAATCTACGTCGACATGCCCGAGCCGCCGGGGCTCGGCGCGTTCGCGCCGGCGGTGGCGGCGCAAGGACGGTTGCTATCGAGTCGCGGGCGGCTGGGGCGGTAGAGGGCTGCGATTAGCGGGCGCCACCATGCTCCGGCGACCGCCGGAGCCCAGGGTCGGGCGGGTCGCGTGTTTGCTCTGGGCTCCCGCATGCGCGGGCGCACGATGGTTCAAGCGTGCCGGATGATGTGCACGTCGTGACGGCGACATCGTCCACTCTCCGACGCTATGTCGGAGGTCGGTTCCGGCACGACGATGGCGGCCTCAGAACAGCTCGCCCTGTGCCCGCGCCGGTGCGCGAAACAGGTCGCAGCGCAGGTCGAGCCGACGCCGCTCGTCGCTGAAGCCAGCACGCGCCCGCGCGATGCGGAAGCGCGTGCGCAGCAGCTCGGCCCACGGTCCCTGGCCGCGCATTCGCTCGCCGAAGCGCGGGTCATTGTCCTTGCCGCCGCGCAGGCTCTGGATGATCGCCATCACCTTGGCGGCGCGCTCGGGATAATGCTCGTCCAGCCAGGCGCGGAACAGCGGTGCCACCTCCCACGGCAGCCGTACCGCTATGTACGAGACCCCCAGCGCGCCCGCCGCGGCGCTGGCGGCGACGACCGCTTCCACCTCCTCGTCGGTGATCGCGGGGATGACCGGCGCCATGTTGACATAGGTCGGCACGCCCGCGTCGCTGAGCCGCCGCACCGCGGCGAGCCGCCGCGCCGCCGCTGGCGCGCGCGGCTCGACCGTCATCGCCACGCGCGGGTCGAGCGAGGTGACCGAGATCGCGACCGCGACGAGGCCCTTCGCCGCCATCGGCGCGAGCAGGTCGAGGTCGCGCACTACCCGGTCCGACTTGGTGGTGATCACCAGCGGGTGGTCGCAGGCGGCGAGCACCTCGATCACCTCGCGCGTGACCCGCCACTCGCGCTCGATCGGCTGATAGGGATCGGTGTTGGTACCCATCGCGATCGGCGCGCAGCGATAGTCGCGCTTGCCGAGCTCGGTGCGGAGCAGCGCGGCGGCGTCGGGCTTGGCGAAGAGCTTGGTCTCGAAGTCGAGCCCCGGCGAGAGGTCGTGGAAGGCGTGGCTCGGTCGCGCGAAGCAGTAGATGCAGCCGTGCTCGCAGCCGCGATAGGGGTTGATCGAGCGGTCGAACGGCACGTCGGGCGACTGGTTGCGCGTGATGATCGTCCGCGCGCGCTCGACCGTGACGGTGGTGCGCGCCGGGGCAGCGGCGCCGTCGATCCTCTCGCGCGAGTCGAGCCAGTCGCCGTCCTCCTCCGCCTGCGGCAGATTGAAGCGCGTGCTCGCCGCGTTCAGCGTGGCGCCGCGAACGGCTCGGAGCTTGCGATCGGCCATTGCGGCTATATACGCGATGACCTAGAACATAGCAAGAACATCAGGGGAGACGAAGATGGGGCGGCTCAACTACCTCGAACTGCCGGTGGCGAACACGACGCGCGCCAAGGAGTTCTACGGCGCGGCGTTCGGCTGGTCCTTCGCCGATTACGGCCCGACCTATGCCGCGACCACCAGCGGTGACACCGACATCGGCTTCCAGGCCGATCCCGCGGAAGCGTCATCCGCCCCGCTGCCGGTCATCGCGGTCAGCGACCTGGAGGCAGCGCTCGCGGCCGTCGCGGCAGCGGGCGGGCAGGTGACCCGGCCGATCTTCGCCTTCCCCGGCGGCCGCCGCTTCCACTTCACCGATCCCGACGGTCACGAGCTCGCCGCGGTGACCGCGGGCTGACCCGCTGTCGCCGGGCGCCGCTCAGCGCTCGGTCAGCCGCGGCATCAATTCGACGAAGTTGCAGGGGCGATGGCGGACGTCGAGCTGGCTCGCGAGGATGCCGTCCCACGCGTCCTTTACCGCGCCGGTCGAGCCGGGCAGCGCGAAGATATAGGTGCCGCGCGCGACGCAGGCGCAGGCGCGGCTCTGCACCGTCGACGTGCCGATCGTCTGGTAACTCAGCCAGCGGAACAGCTCGCCGAAGCCGGGGATCATCTTGTCGGCGACCCGCTCGATCGCCTCGGGGGTGACGTCGCGCCCGGTCACGCCGGTGCCCCCGGTGGTGATGACGCAGTCCACGCCCGCGTCGTCGATCCAGCGATCGAGCTGCGCCACGATTGAGTCGACGTCGTCGCGCAGGATCGCCCTCTCGGCGAGCACATGCCCCGCCTCGCTCAGCCGCGCCACCAGCGCGTCGCCCGATCGGTCCTCGGCCAGCCCGCGCGTGTCGGAGACGGTGAGCACCGCGATACGCACCGGCACGAAGGCGCGCGTGAGGTCGAGGCTCATCGCTCGGCGTGAGTCGTCGATTGCGCCGCGACCGTGCCGTTGATCGCGATCGCCGTAACGGGCGCCGGCGACGTCATCCGCACCGCGCTGTCGCCGGGCAGGCCCGGGAAGCGCGGCCACATGCCCTGCGCCAGCGCGACTCGGCTGGGGCTCTTGGCCTTGCCGCCCAGCGACTCGTACATCCAGTAGTTGCGCAGCACCGTCACCACATAGCCGCGCGTCTCCCAGAAGGGGATGCTCTCGATGTAGAGCAACGGGTCGCCGCCGTCGCGCACCAGCGCATTCCACTCTCCGACCGGCTTGGGCCCGGCATTATAGGCGGCGATCACCTTGGGCAGCAGCCCGCCGGTGAGCCCCATGTCGCGCAGCTTCTCGATATGGCGCTGGCCGATGTCGATGTTGGTCGAGGGTCGCGCCAGCGCGTCCTGGTCGATCGCGACGCCGCGCTCGCGCATATAGTCGGTCGCCGCCGCGGGCATGATCTGCATGAGCCCGAACGCGCCGGCGGGGCTGCGCACCTTGTTGCGGAAGCCCGATTCCTGGAGCGTGTGCGCGTAGACCAGCGCCTTGTCGATGCGCCAGCCGGTGTCGGGCGTCCAGTTGGGCATCGGGTAGCGCGTGTCGGCGGTCGCCACCGCGCCCTGCGGCATGTTGTGCGCGAGCCACACCGTGGTGGCGGGCAGGTCGAGCGTCTCGCTGATATGGACGAGGCTGCCGAACTCGGACGGATCGCCGATGCGCGCCTGCTGGCGCACCACCGTGTCGGCGCGCTCGCCCTCGCCGAGCTCGGCCAGCGCGGCGGCGACGCGGACGTTGGGACGACGCTCGAGCCGCGCCCATTCCCCGCTCACCAGCTCGGGGCGGACTCGGTCCACGGGAAGCCCGAGCGCCTGTCGCGCGAGCAGCCCGTAGAAGGTCTCCTTATATTGCGCCGCGGTCTTGAGCCGCGCCTCGACGCGGTCGGGCCGGCCGCACGCCATGTCCGAGCGGGCCGCCCAGTAGAGCGCGGTGGCGCGCAGGTCGGTGTCCGTCGCACGCGCCGCGACATTCTCGAAATCGACCTGGGTCGCGGCACAGTCGCGCTGGCGCCACGCCGACAGTGCCTCGGTCCAGCGGCCGTGGAGCGCCCACTCCCCGCTCCCCGCCGCCGCCTTGGCCGCCATCGTACGCGCCTGCGGGTCGAGCCCCTGGAGGAAGTAGATCCAGGCGATCCGCGCCTGCCACTCGGTCTCGGCCTCGGGCGAGAGGCCATCGGTCGTCTCGAGCAGCGCCTGCGCCTCGGCGCCCATGTCGGCCTTCACATAGGGCTGCATGCGCTGCGCCAGGTCGGCGGCGACCTGGTCGCTGCGCGTGGCCCGGGCGCGGACGCGCGACGGGGCGCCGTCCTGCCAGATCAGCCGCTGCGCGCTCGGCAGCGCGGGCAGGTCGGTGAAGCCGCGCGCGCTCGCCAGCCGCATCAGCGCCTCGGCCTGGGGCAGCTCGGGTGCCTCGGCGATCAGCCGGCTCAGCGCCTCGTCGCTCACCCGCGGCGAACCCTTGGCGAGCACCAGCTCGGCGCGGGCGTAGGCGTGGAGCGGCCCGCTCGCCATCGTGTCGAGCGTGATCTGCGCGTCGCTCCAGCGCTCGTCGCGGATCGCGGCGAAGACCGCGCGATAGCCCGAGCGCTGCTCGGGGGTCAGCTGCGCCGGGATGCCGGCGGTCTTGCCCGTCGCGACCGTCACCGGCGGCGCGACAGGCGCTGGCGCGGCCGAGGCCGAGGCGGGCAGAACGGCGGCGACGAGCGCGGCGGTGGCGGCCAGCGCGGCGCGGCGGGGGCTCATGACGCGATCTCCCCGGTGAGCATCAGCAGGTCCTTCCAAGTCTCGGCTTTGGCGGCGGGGCGATCCAGCAGGAAGCGCGGGTGATGGGTCGCCACGACGTGCGTGCTCTTGCCGTGCTTATGGTTAATCAGGTGCATACGTCCCCGTGCGTCGGCGACGCTCATCGCCAACAGCGCACGGCTCGCCGCATCGCCCATCGCCAGCAGCCGTGTCGGGGCTGCCAAAGCGACGTGGTGCCGCGCGATCTCGCCGAGCCGGTCGGCGATGTCGCGCGGGACGCGGCCGGTGGTGGGGCGACGCGCGCACACCGAGGCGAGCGCGGTGTCGGCGCGCGAGCGGCCGATCGCCGCGAGCATCCGATCGAACAACCGCCCGGTGTCACCCTCGAGGAGCGTCTCGCGGTCGTCGCGCTCGGGACAGTCGACGAAGACCATCAGCTCGGCGTCCGGCGGCCCGCTCGCGGCGATCGCGACGCCGCCCCAGCGTGCCTCGGGCGCGTCCTCGCCGAGCCGCCACGCCTTGAACGCCTCGCGCGTGTCGGGTAGCGCGGCGGGGGCGGGCAGGGGCGCGTTCGCCGGCGCGACGGGCGGGAGGAAGGCGATCGGCGCGGCGGTCTGGACCGGGGCGAGCCAGTCGAACGGCGCGTCCTCAACGAGCGTGTCGACCCCGGCCTCACGCCACCAGTCGAGCGCGCTCGCCGCGATCATGGCCCAGTCGTGATTCTGATCAGCCCCCATATCTGCATCATAGGATCGCGGTTGACGTGAGCGTCAACTTTCTGGCACCGCCGGCCCGATCAGCCGTTGCGACAACACGACGAGTGCCCGCATCGAGGCGGCGCCGGGCGCTCCCGAGGAGAAGATGACGTGAGCGAACGCGAGTCCATGCCCTATGACGTGGTCATCGTCGGCGCCGGGCCGGCGGGCCTGTCGGCGGCGATCCGGCTCAAGCAGCTCGCCGCGGAGAAAGACGCCGAGGTCTCGGTCTGCGTGATCGAGAAGGGCTCGGAGGTCGGCGCGCACATTCTCTCCGGCGCAGTGATCGACCCGCAGTCGCTCGACGAGCTGCTGCCTGACTGGCGCGAGCAGGATTGCCCGCTGGCCGAGGTGCCCGTCACCGATAACCTCCACTGGGTGCTGACCAAGAAGGGCAAGTTCACGCTGCCGCACCTGTGGACCCCGCCCTTCCTCCACAACAAGGGCACCTATACCGGCTCGCTCGGCAACCTGTGCCGCTGGCTCGCGGGCAAGGCCGAGGAGCTGGGAGTCGAGATTTTCCCCGGCTTCGCCGCGGCCGAGATCCTGTTCCACGACGACGGCAGCGTGAAGGGCGTCGCCACCGGCGACATGGGCGTCGCGCGCGACGGCACGCGCAAGTCCGACTATCAGCCCGGACTCGAGCTTCACGCGAAATACACCTTCTTCTCAGAGGGTTGTCGCGGACACTTATCGAAGGAGCTGATGCGCCTCTTCGACCTGCGACGCGACTGCGACCCGCAGGTCTATGGCCTCGGCGTCAAGGAATTGTGGGACATCGATCCCGCGCTGCACACGCCGGGCAAGGTGATCCACACCCAGGGATGGCCGCTCAGCGAGACCGGCTCGAACGGCGGCGGCTGGATCTATCACCAGGCCAACGGGCAGGTGAGCATCGGCTTCGTCACCTGGCTCAACTACAGCAACCCCTATGTCTCGCCCTTCCAGGAGATGCAGCGCTGGAAGACGCACCCCGCGGTGGCGGCGCTGCTCAAGGGTGGCAAGCGGGTGAGCTACGGCGCGCGCGCGATCAACGACGGCGGACTGCAGTCCATCCCCAAGTTGGTCTTCCCCGGCGGGGCGCTGATCGGCGACAGCGCGGGCTTCCTCAACGTGCCCCGGATCAAGGGCACACACACCGCGATGAAGAGCGCGATGCTCGCCGCCGAGGCCGCGGTCGAGGCGATCGTGTCGCAGCGCGCGGGTGACGAGCTGGTCGCTTACCCCGAGGCGTTCGAGCGCAGCTGGGTGAAGAAGGAGCTGTCGATCGTCCGCAACGTCGTGCCGCTGGTGAAGCGTTTCGGCGACCTGATCGGCTCGGGGCTGGCGGGCGTGACGATGTGGCTTGAATATCTCGGGCTTCGCATGCCGTTCACGCTACACCACCATCCCGATCACGAGACCTTGTGGCGCAAGGACCTGGTCAAGAAGATCGACTATCCCAAGCCCGACGGCGTGCTCACCTTCGACCGGCTCTCCTCGGTGTTCCTGTCGAACACCAACCACGAGGAGGATCAGCCGGTCCACCTCACGCTCAAGGACCCGACCATCCCGGTCGCCTATGACTTGCCGCTCTACGACGAACCCGCGCAGCGCTACTGCCCGGCGGGTGTCTACGAGATCGTAGGCGAGGAGGTCGGCGAGCCCAAGTTCGTGATCAACGCGCAGAACTGCGTCCACTGCAAGACCTGCGACATCAAGGATCCGACACAGAACATCAACTGGGTCGTGCCCGAGGGCGGCGGGGGGCCGAACTACCCGAACATGTGAGTGGGGCCGCACGCTTTGACCCCCAGCTAACGTCACCCGGCCTTGAGCCGGGACCCATGTCTCCTCAGACACAGGGTTCGGGGCGTGCGCGGGACGATGGATCCCGGGTCAAGCCCGGGATGACGACCGCTGTCGCGCAGGCGCGTCATCGCCCGGGAGGGCGAGACAGCGGAGAGAGCCGTGGTCTCGTCACCTCTCCACCGTCCCTATTGCGCGCAATAAAGCCGGGCGGCGGGGTTGACGCGACCGCGCCCGAGCCGCGACAGCGGGCCATGCGGTTCAGCCCTCCCGGTCTCGTCTCCGCCGCGCTGCTGCTGCTCGCGCCGGGCGCCGCCGCGGCCGCGACCGGCGATCTCAGCGCCTACATGAAGGCGCGCGCCGCGGCCGCGGACGGCGCGGTCGGCGCCGCCACCAGCGACTATGCGCGCGCGCTCGCCGCCGCCCCCGACAACGCGGTGGTCGCGGTGCGCGCCTATCGCGAGGCGGTGCGCGCGGGCGATCTCACGCTCGCCGACCGCGCCGCGGCGTCGCTCGCCGACCAGGGCGTCGCCCCCGCCGACGCCGCTCTGCTCGCGCTCGCCCGCGCCGCGCGCACCGGGGACCGAGTAGCCGCCGGCGCCGCGATCGCGCGCCTGCGCGACGACCAGCTCCGCATCCTCGCCGCCCCGCTCGCCGCCTGGGCCGCGCTCGACGCGGGCGGTGATCCGTTCGCGCCGCTCGCGCGCGCGCCCGCGGACGCGGTGTCGCGCCGCTTCGTCGAGGAGACCCGCGCGCTGCTGCTGATCGCCACCGGCAAGGTGGCGGAGGGCGAGGCAGCGCTCCGCCCGCTGCTCGGCAACGACCTCGCCAGCCAGGATCATCGAGTCGCCGCCGCGCGGCTGCTGCTCGGTCGCGGTGAGCACGAGGCGGCGGCGCGGCTCCTCGCCGCCGGCGGCGAGTCCACGATCACGCGGCTGCGCGCCGCCGCGACCGACCCTGCGCTGGCCGGGCGCTATGCCGCCAAGCCGTCGCTGACGTTCGGCGCCTCCTACCTCTTCACGCGCGTCGCGTCGGACCTCGCCGTCGGCGCGCCCGGCCCGCTCACCTACACGCTGCTCCAGGCCGCGTTGCGGGCCGAGCCGGGGAACGACCGCGCGCGCGTGCTGCTCGCCGGCGTGCTGGCGCGCGACGACGCGGTCGATCGCGCGCTGGCGGTGCTCGACGCGGTGTCGCCGAACGGCCTTTACGCGCAGATCGCCGCCGCGGGGCGGGTCCAGCTGCTCGCCGACGACGGCCGCGACGCAGAGGCGCTCGCCGCCGCGCGCGCGCTGGGTGCCGCCCCCGACGCCGCGACCGAGGACGTGCAGCGGCTCGCCGATCTCAACGTCCGGCTCGGCCGCCCGATCGAGGCGGTGCCGCTCTACCGCCGGCTGATCGACCGCGCCGGCGCCGCGGCCGACTGGGCCGACTGGCTGCAATATGGCGCCGCGCTCGACGAGGCGAAGCGCTGGGATCAGGCGCGCCCCGCGCTGGAGCGGGCGGTGAAGCTGGGGCCAAGCGAGCCGCTCGCGCTCAACTATCTCGGCTATGCGCTGGTGCAGCGGCGCGAGCGGCTGGCCGACGCGCAGAAGCTGCTCGAGCGGGCCGCCGCGCTCAAGCCCGACGATGCCGCGATCGCCGACTCGCTCGGCTGGGCGCTGCTGGTGCGCGGCCAGCGCGCGCGCGCGCTGCCGCTGCTCGAACAGGCCGCACTCGGAGACCCTGCCAATGCCGAGATCGGCGAGCATCTCGGCGACGCCTATTGGACGGCGGGGCGGCGCTACGAGGCGCGCTACGCTTGGACCGCGGCGCGACAGGTCGCCGAGGCCGAGATCGCCGCCCGGCTCGATGCGAAGATCGCGCGCGGGATCGGAGCGCTGCGGTGAGCGCGACGGCGGTGGACACGGTGGTGCTCGTCGAGACGGCGCCGGCCAAGCTCAACCTGGCGCTCCACGTGCGCGCACGCCGTGCCGACGGCTATCACGCGCTCGAGACGTTGTTCGCCTTCGCGCGCGATGGGGACGTGGTGACGCTGGCGCCGGCCGAGCGCGACCGCTTCACCGTCACCGGGCCGTTCGCCGCGGCGATCGACGACGATGCCGACAATCTGGTCGTCCGGGCGCTCGCGGCGTTCCGCGCGGCCTTCGGCGGGGACGAGCGCTACGTCATCACGCTCGACAAGCGGCTGCCGGTCGCCTCGGGGATCGGCGGCGGCTCGGCCGACGCGGCGGCGACGCTACGTTCGCTCGCGCGGCGCCACGGCGTCGCGCAGGACGACGCGCGGCTCGACGCGGTGGCGCGCGCGCTCGGCGCGGACGTGCCCGCGTGCCTGCTCGGTCGCGCCGCTCTGGGGACGGGACGCGGCGACGATCTCGTGCCGATCACGGGGGTGGGCGACTGCCCGGCGCTGCTCGTCAACCCGCTCGAGAAGGTCTCCACCGCCGCGGTCTTCGCGCGCTGGGATGGCGTGGATCGCGGCGGCATCGGGGAAGGGGACACGTTGGCGCGCGCGCTGGCGGGCCGCAACGACCTCCAGCCCGCGGCGGAAGCGGTCGCGCCCGCGGTGCGCGACCTGCTCGGCGTGCTGCGCGACCAAGAAGGCGTGACCCTGACGCGCATGTCCGGCTCGGGCGCGACCTGTTTCGCCTTGTTCGACGCGGTCGCGACGCGCGACCGCGCGGCGCGTGCGATCGCGATCCAGCAGCCGGCCTGGTGGCAGCTCGCGACCACGGTGGCATGATCGCGCTCAAGCTCCTCGACCATGTCGCGATCCTCTCGCTCGAGCGACCCGACGCGCGCAACGCGCTGCCGACCGGTGCGTGGCAGGCGCTCGCGGCCAGCCTCCGGACGATCCCGACGAGCGCGCGCGCCCTGCTGCTGCGCTCGGCAGTGCCGGGGGTGTTCTGCGCCGGCGCCGACCTCGCCGATCTCGCGCGGCTGGTCGACGATGTCGAGGCGCGTAGCGTATTCCGGCTCGCGCTGGAGGACGCCGTCGGTGTGCTGGCCGAGCTGCCGATCCCGACCGTCGCGCAGGTCGAGGGGGGCTGCTTCGGCGCGGGTGTGGCGCTGGCGCTCGCCTGCGACCTGATCGTGGCCTCGCCCGGCGCGCGTTTCGGCATCCCGCCCGCGCGGCTCGGGATCGGCTATCCCGTCGGTGACGTCGCAAGACTGGCGCGGCGAGTCGGGCGCGCGCAGGCGGCGCGGCTTCTGTTCACCGCCGGCTCGATCGATTCGGCGGAGGCGCTGCGGATCGGGCTGGTGGACAATATCGGCGACGCGTCCGAGGTGATCGACGAGATCGCGCGCAACGACGCGACCGCGCTACGGCTGCTCAAGCATATTCTGGACGACCCGCTGGACGAGTCGCTCGACCAGGCCTTCGAGGATTCGTTCGGCAACCCTCGCTTCGCCGCCGGCGTGGCCCGCTATCGCGGCGAGGCTTGATATCGCGGCAGAGTTCTCTACTTGTTCTCATGGAACAAAGAGAATACACCATCGCGGTGCGTTGAACGCGACGCGCGGTTGCTCTAGCGAAAGGGTCCACGGCAATGGCCGCCAAACTTCAGGTGATCGATACCGGCATGGCTACCGCGAACGCAGACCGTCAGAAGGCGCTCGACGCCGCGCTGGCGCAGATCGACCGTGCCTTCGGCAAGGGCTCGGCGATGAAGCTCGGGCAGAAGGAGACGATGCAGGTCGAGGCGATCTCGACCGGCTCGCTCGGGCTCGACATCGCACTCGGGGTCGGCGGCCTGCCGCGCGGCCGCGTGATCGAGGTGTACGGGCCGGAGAGCTCGGGCAAGACGACGCTGGCGCTCCACGTCATCGCCGAGGCGCAGAAGAACGGCGGCACAGCGGCCTTCGTCGACGCCGAGCACGCGCTCGACCCGGTCTATGCCAAGAAGCTGGGCGTCAATATCGACGAGCTGATCGTGTCGCAGCCCGACACCGGCGAGCAGGCGCTCGAGATCGTCGACACGCTGGTGCGCTCCAACGCGATCGACGTGCTGGTGGTCGATTCGGTCGCCGCGCTGGTGCCGCGCGCCGAGATCGAGGGCGAGATGGGCGACAGCCACGTCGGCCTGCAGGCGCGACTGATGTCGCAGTCGCTGCGCAAGCTGACCGGCTCGATCAGCCGGTCGCGCTGCATGGTGATCTTCATCAACCAGCTGCGCATGAAGATCGGCGTCATGTACGGCAACCCGGAGACGACCACCGGCGGCAACGCGCTGAAGTTCTACGCCTCGGTTCGCCTCGACATCCGCCGCACCGGCGCGATCAAGGACCGCGACGAGGTGACGGGCAACGCCACGCGCGTGAAGGTGGTGAAGAACAAGGTCGCGCCGCCGTTCAAGCAGGTCGAGTTCGACATCATGTACGGCGAGGGCATCTCCAAGGTCGGTGAGATCCTCGACATCGGGGTGAAGGCGGGGCTGGTCGAGAAATCCGGTGCGTGGTTCTCCTACGACTCGGTTCGCATCGGGCAGGGGCGTGAGAATGCCAAGACCTTCCTGCGCGAGAATCCGGAGATGATGGACCGGCTGGAGAAGGCGATCCGGGCGCGTACCGAGCAGGTCGCCGACGGCATGATGGCCGGGCCGAGCGAGGACGACGACATCTGAGCCGGTCGGCTCCCGAGCGGAACGCGCGCGGCGAGCGCGCGGGCGGCGGGGCCGGCGGGGGATACGCTCGGGCCGCCTCTCGGTGAGCGGGCGGCTGGTGCGATGTCGCCTCCTCGGACAGGTGGTGCGCGAGGCTGAGTGGTGACGTCGGGTGCGGACTGGCGTGGCCGTGTCGGGGCGACCTGGGCCGCGGAGTGGCAGCGCACCGAACGCGCCTTCGCGGATATCGCCGCCGTCCTGGACGCGGCGATTATGTCAATCGTGCCGGAGAAGGGGCGCGCCGCCGACGTCGGCTGCGGGGCGGGGAGTACCGGTCTGGCACTCGCCGCGGCGTGTCCCGGTCTAAAGGTGACGGGATTGGACCTCGCGGAGCCGCTCGTCGCGGTGGCTCGGGAGCGTGCGGCTGGCCGCGGCCTGGACGATCACGCCGGGGGCGATCGCCGAGTCGTTTTCCTCGTCGGTGACGCCGCGGTGGTGCTGCCGACGCTCGCCCCACTCGATCTCATCGTCTCGCGCCACGGCGTGATGTTCTTCGACGATCCCGTCGCTTCCTTCGCGGCGATGGCGCGTGCGGCGCGACCGGGCGCGCCGCTCGTCTTCTCCTGCTTCAGATCGCGCGAGGAGAATGACTGGGCCAATGCGCTGGACGCCGCGGTCGGCACGTCGCCCGACGTCAACGGCGTCTATACCCCGGGTCCGTTCGGTCTCGCCGACCGCGCTCATACGCGGGATATCCTCTTCGCCGCCGGGTGGCGTGACGCGTGTGTCACACCGCATGACGTCAAGTACGTCGTGGGCGCCGGTGACGACCCGATCGCCGACGCGCTCGCCTTCTTCCGCCGGATCGGCCCCGCCGCGGCGGCGCTCGCCGCCGCGGAGCCGGATGAGCGAGCGGCAATCGAGCGTCGCATCGTGGCGGCACTCGCACCGCGGATACGCGACGGCGCGGTCGCGTTCACCGCAGCGATCTGGATCTGGGTCGCGCGTTCAGGGGAGCCGTCATGACGATCGTCGTCCACCATCTCGAGAACTCGCGCTCGCAGCGCGTGCTGTGGCTGCTCGAGGAACTCGGGCTGGCCTATGAGGTGGAGCGGTACGCGCGTGACCCCAAGACGATGCTCGCGCCGCCCGAGCTTCGCCGCGTTCATCCGCTCGGCAAGTCGCCGGTGATCGAGGATCGCGACGGGGCGGCGCCGGGCGAGCGCGGCCGCGTGGTCGCCGAGACCGGCGCGATCGTCGAGTATCTCGTCGACCGCGCGGACGGCAGGCTCGGCGCCCCGGCGAAGCGCGACGACGCGCTGCGCTATCGCTTCTGGCTCCATTATGCCGAAGGGTCGATGATGCCGCCGCTGCTGCTCAAGCTGGTGCTGTCACGGCTGCCGCTGATCGGCACGCGCGCGGTGGCGCGCGTCCAGCCGATGATCGACCGTCACCTCGACTTCGTCGAAGCGGAGCTGGCGGATCGGCCGTGGTTCGCGGGCGACACCTTCACCGCGGCGGACATCATGATGAGCTTCCCGCTCGAGGCGGCCCGCCACCGCGCCGGGCTGGGCGGGTCGCGGCCGGCGACCGTCGCGTGGCTGGCGAAGATCCACGTGCGGCCGGGCTACCAGCGCGCGCTCGCCCGCGGCGGTCCGTACGCCTATGCGCGCTGAGGTTACGCAGGACGGCGCGGATCGGGCGCCTCACGCCTGACCCGCGCCCCTCGCCTCAGAAGCGCGAGCGCAACGTCACGCCATAGGTGCGCGGCTCGGCCAGGAAAGCGCCGAACAATGCGTTGCCGGTCGCGTAGGACGGCGCGCCGAAGGCCTGGACCTGCGAGCGGCTGCCCGCGCCCTGGAAGGGCAGGTTGAACGCCACCTGCTGGTAATCGGCGTCGAGCAGGTTCTGCGCCCAGAGCTCGATCGCCCAGCGCTGCTCGGGCCCGCGCACGCCCAGGCGCGCGTTCATCACGAAGAAGCCGTCCTGCGCCTTCTCCACGAACAGGTCCGAGCCGGTATTATAGTCGCTCGTCAGACGACCATCGACGTAGAACAGACCGGTCAGACCGCCGCCGCCCAGCGCCGGGCTCCACGTCACCGCGCTGGTCACGGTGTGCTTCGGCGCGTTCGACATCTGGCTCCCGGGGAGCAGGAACAGCGCCGCGTTGAGCGGCTCGCCCGACTTGCTGCCGACGAGATCGCGCTGATACTTGGCGTCCGCGAGCGTGTAGCCGAGATTCACCGTGAAGTCTGGCGCCGGGTAGAGGCCGAGCTCCAGCTCGACGCCCTGCGTGACCACGCCCTTGCCGACCTTGCCCGTGCAGGTCCCGGTGGCGGAGTTGTTGTCGTGATCGGCACCGTTCAGCGACTGGTCGCAGCCGCCGATGTTCTGCACGATATAATTCGTGCCGTTGAAGGTATTGAGCTGGAAGTTGGCGAACTCCGAGCGATACAGCGCGACGTTGGCGGTGAGATGGTGCGCGCTATACTTCAGCCCGAGCTCATAGGCGTTCACCGTCTCGGGGTCAAAGCGCAGGTTGCTCGCGCTGGCCGAGGTCGGCGTCGCGAACACCGTCGCGCTGAGGTCCGAGCGGTCGAGATTGTACCCGCCCGCCTTGTAGCCGCGCGCGTAGGAAGCGTAGACGAGCGTGCTGTCGACTGGCTTCCACGACACCACGCCGGTGCCGGTGAGCTGTCCCTCCTTGAACCGGTCGTTGAGCCCGACGCCGGTCAGCGCCGAGGTCGAGTTGCCGGTGCAGCTCAGCGTGACGATGCCGGCGGCGAGCGCCTGGACCGTGGCGTTGGTGCTGCGCAGCAGCGGTGCCAGCGCGGCCTGCTGCGCCGGGCAGATCGTGTTGTTGTTGTTGAAGGCGGCGGCGAGCGTCTTGCTCTCGTGCGTGTAGCGCAGCCCGAGCGTGACGTTGAGCCGGTCGGTCAGCTTGTAGATATTGTGCGTGAAGAAGGCCCAGTTCTCGCTGGTCTGGTCGTAGACGTCGCGCAGGCTGCCGAGGTCGTTGAGCCGGCTCAGCCGATCGATCCCGCCGACGATCTGTGGGCCGACCGCGCCGCTCAGCGCCCCGCGCCCGGCCGCGCTGAGGCAGCCTGGGTTGGCGGGATTGCGCAAAGCCGCGAGCGGGTTGATCGTCGCGACGATGCGGCACGCGGCGAACGCGCCGTACTGCGTGCCGAAGCGGAGGTTATCGACGACCTCCAGGTCCTCGTGCGCGTAATAGCCGCCGACCAGCCAGTCGAGCTTGTTGCCGAGGATCGAGCCCGAGAAGCGGCTCTCGTGCGTGAAGGTCTTGAAGCGCCGGTAATTGTTGCCGTCGTCTGGGCGATAGCCGATGTCGACATTGCCGTAATCGATGTCGGCCGCGCCGTCGGACCTGTACTCGCGATAGGCGGTCAGCGATGTCAGCTGGGTGGCGCCGATGTTCCACCGCACACGTGCCGAGAGGCCGCCGTCGGTGGTGAGGTTCGAATAGTCGCGGCCGGGGCTGAAGGCGACCTTGCGGTTGTATGGGTCGCCCTCGCTCGGCAGCACGCCGCCGAGGCTGCGCAGCACCGCGGTGATGCGGTTGCCATTGGGGTTGAAGGCAAAGTCGCCGGGCACGCCGGGCGTGGGATCGGTCGTCTCGGCGGTGCCGACGTAGACCGCCCCGCAGCATTTCTCGTCGCGGTGGGTGTAGTCGCCAATGAGCCGGATCGCGAGATCGGGGGTGACGGTGAAGAGCAGCTGGCCACGGACGAAATAGCGATCGCGGTTGTTGTAATCGGTGTCGTTGACGACGTCGCGCAGGAAGCCGTCGCGCTTCGAGTAGACGCCGTCGACGCGGAAGGCGAGCAGGTCCTTGATGACCGGCCCGGTCAGCGCGCCGGAGAGGCGTACCGCGTCGTAATTGCCGTAGGTCGCCTCGGCGAAGCCGCCGAACTTGAACTCGGGCAATTTGGTGTAGATGCTGATCGCGCCGGCCGAGGAGTTGCGCCCCGACAGCGTGCCCTGCGGGCCGCGCAGCACCTCGATCCGCTCGATCTCGCCGAGATCGTTGAGCCCGGCGCCGGTGCGGCTGCGATAGATGCCGTCGATGAAGACCGCGACCGAGCTCTCCAGGCCGGGATTGTCACCGACGGTGCCGATGCCGCGCACGCGCGCCGCGGCGTTCGCCTCCGAGCCGGTCGAGGAGACGAGCAGCGACGGCGCGATCTGGGTCATCTGACGGATGTCGGTCGCCCCCGAGTTCTGCAGCGCCGCCTGGCCGAACGCCGAGACCGCGATCGGCACGTTCGACAGCCGCTCGGAGCGGCGTGTCGCGGTGACGACGATGTCGGCGGTATTAGGTGAATCGCCCGCTTTCGCGTCCGTCGGCTTGGCCTCGGCGGCTGACCCGCGCAGGTTCTGCGCCGCGGCGGGGGCGGCGAGGCCGGCGAGCACCGCCGCCGAGAGCAGGAACGCGGACTTCGGCATAGATAGACATCCCCCCATGCGGCGCATGCGCCGTAGCGGCGGGCGATTAGACCGGAGTAGGATAATTAACCGTAAACGCACCCGCGCCGGCGCGCGCCAACTCGGTCAGACGATCGCCGATCCGGGCGAGCGCGACGCTTCCCTCGGCGCGCGCGCGGCTGTCGGGCGCGAAGCAGAGCGCCATGGTTCTGCGCTGGTCAAAGCCGGCGAGCGGCACCAGCGCGAGCGCCGGGTCCGCGTAGCAGGCCGGAAGCAGGGTCGTCGCGAGTCCGGCGCGGACGTAGGCGAGCGCGCGCGCGTCGTTGTGCGTACGCGCCGCCATGAACGGGCGGATGCCGCGTGCGGTGAAGAAGCGGCTGGTCTCGGCGAGCATCTCGCAGTGGCGACGCACCACCATCGGCTCGGCGGCGAGCTCCTCCGCCTCGACGCTGGCGCGTGCAGCGAGGCGATGGTCGCGCGCGAACGCCATGGCATAGGGCTCCTCGAACAGCACGCGATGCGGCAGCGCGGCGTCGAGTGGCGCGACGATCGCGTCGACGCGCCCCCGGTCGAGCGCGGCGCGCAGCTCGCCGGCGCGCCCTTCGACCAGCTCGAGCCGTTCGCCGCCCACCGCGGCCGCGCGCACCGCTTCCTCTACCCAGTCGTCGGGCAGGGTGGTGCACAGGCCGAGGCGGATCAGCTTGGCCGCGGGCGAGCCGCTCACCGCCTGCTCGGCGGCGACAAAGCTCGCCTCGATCCGACGCGCATGCTCGGCGAGCCGCGCGCCGGCGGCGGTGAGCGCGACGCGGCGGTTGCTGCGCTCGAACAACGGCTGGCCGAGCAGCGACTCGAGCTTGGCGATCCCGACGGAGAGGGTCGGTTGCGTCACGCGACAATGCGAGGCCGCGCGCGAGAAGGTGCCCTGGTCGACCACCGCCAGGAAGTAGCGAAGCAAATAGCGGTCGATCATAGATGCCATCTATGGAATGTGTTCGACCGCTTCAACTTGGGGTGACGGAGTCTCGCGGCTATGCTGACGACGAGAAGAGACGGACCACTCTCCCTCTCGTCGCCCCGGCGAACGCCCGCGATGACGATGGTATGGGTGCGCTCCGCAGAACGGTAGAGGATGCGCCCATGACGCCCGATTTCGACTTCGCGCTGGGCGAGAACGCGGAGATGATCCGCGACACGACGCGACGTTTCGCTGTCGACAAGATCGCGCCGCTCGCGGCGCGGATCGACGCCGAGGACTGGTTCCCGCGCGAGGAACTCTGGCCCGCGATGGGCGAGCTCGGCCTGCACGGCATCACCGTGGACGAGGCCGACGGTGGGCTCGGGCTCGGCTATCTCGAGCATGTCGTCGCGCAGGAGGAAGTGGCGCGCGCCTCGGCCTCGATCGGCCTCTCCTACGGGGCGCACTCCAACCTGTGCGTCAACCAGATCCGGCGCTGGGCCGATCCCGAGCAGAAGGCGCGCTTCCTGCCCAAGCTGATCTCGGGCGAGCATGTCGGCAGCCTCGCCATGTCCGAGGCGGGCGCGGGCTCGGACGTCGTCTCGATGAAGCTCGCCGCGCGCCGCAGCGATCGCGGCTGGGTGCTCAACGGCACCAAATTCTGGATCACCAACGCTCCCTACGCCGACACGTTGGTGGTCTATGCCAAGACCGGAGAGGGCAGCCGCGGCATCACCACCTTCCTGATCGAGAAGGACATGCCCGGTTTCGCGATCGGCCAGAAGATCGACAAGATGGGGATGCGCGGCTCCCCCACCGCCGAGCTGGTGTTCACCGACTGCGAGGTGCCCGAGGCGAACGTGATGGGGCCGCTCAACGGCGGCGTCGGGATCCTGATGAGCGGGCTGGACTATGAGCGCACCGTGCTCGCCGGGATCCAGCTCGGCATCATGCAGGCGTGCCTCGACACGGTGCTGCCGTACCTGCGCGAGCGCCGTCAGTTCGGCCGCGCGATCGGCAGCTTCCAGCTGATGCAGGCCAAGGTGGCCGATATGTACGTCGCGCTCAACTCGGCGCGCGCCTATGTCTATGCCGTGGCGCGCAGCTGCGACGCGGGCCGAACCACGCGCTTCGACGCCGCGGGCGCGATCCTGCTCGCCTCGGAGAGCGCTTTCCGCGTCGCGGGCGAGGCGGTGCAGGCGCTCGGCGGCGCGGGTTATACCAAGGACTGGCCGGTCGAGCGCTTCCTCCGCGACGCCAAACTGCTCGACATCGGCGCGGGCACCAACGAGATCCGCCGCATGCTGATCGGGCGCGAGCTGGTCGGCGCAACCGAGCCGGTGGCGCAGTGAGCGCGCCCGTCCTCGCCTCGACGGTAGCGCGCGACGACGACCGCTTCCGCGCCAACGACTCGCACCATCGCGCGCTCGCCACCGAGCTGCGCGCGCGCGTCGCCGCGGCGGCGCTCGGCGGCAGCGCTTCGTCGCGCGAGCGCCACAAAGCGCGGGGCAAACTGCTGCCGCGCGAGCGGGTCGAGCGGCTGCTCGACGCCGGCGCGGCGTTCCTCGAGATCGGCCAGCTCGCCGCGAACGGGCTCTACGGCGACGAGGTGCCCGGCGCCGGGCTGATCTGCGGCGTCGGCACCATCTCGGGGCGGCACGTGATGATCGTCGCCAACGACGCCACGGTGAAGGGCGGCACCTATTATCCCCTCACCGTCAAGAAGCACCTGCGCGCCCAGGAGATCGCGCTCGAGAACCGACTACCCTGCGTCTATCTCGTCGACTCGGGCGGCGCCAACCTGCCGCACCAGGCCGAGGTCTTCCCCGACCGCGACCATTTCGGCCGGATCTTCTTCAACCAGGCGCAGATGTCGGCGCGCGGGATCGCGCAGGTGGCGTGCGTGATGGGCAGCTGCACCGCTGGCGGCGCCTATGTCCCCGCCATGTCGGACGAGACGGTGATCGTGCGCGGTCAGGGGACGATCTTCCTCGCCGGGCCGCCGCTGGTGAAGGCGGCGACGGGCGAGGAGATCAGCGCGGAAGAGCTCGGCGGCGCGGACACGCACGGCCGTCGCTCGGGCGTGGTCGACCATGTCGCGGCGGACGATCTCGACGCGCTGACGATCGTGCGCGACATCGTCGCCACGCTGCCGCCGCCGCCGGTGCCGACGGTCAATCTCGCGCCCCCCGCGCCGCCGCTCTACCCGGCCGAGGAGCTGTACGGGATCGTGCCGCAGGACGTGCGCGCGCCCTATGAGGTGCGTGAGGTGATCGCGCGACTGGTCGACGGCTCGCGCTTCCACGAGTTCAAGCTTTTGTTCGGCAGCAGCCTGGTGTGCGGCTTCGCGCACGTGCACGGCATGCCGGTCGCGATCCTCGCCAACAACGGCGTGCTCTTCTCCGAGAGCGCGCAGAAGGGCGCGCACTTCATCGAGCTGGCGTGCCAGCGCCGCGTGCCGCTGCTGTTCCTGCAGAACATCTCGGGCTTCATGGTCGGCGGCAGATATGAGGCGGAGGGCATCGCCAAGCACGGCGCCAAGCTCGTCACCGCGGTTGCGACCGCCAGCGTACCCAAGCTGACGCTGCTGATCGGCGGCAGCTTCGGCGCGGGCAATTACGGCATGTGCGGCCGCGCCTATGGCCCGCGCTTCCTGTTCAGCTGGCCCAACAGTCGGATCAGCGTGATGGGCGGCGAGCAGGCCGCGGCGGTGCTCGCCACCGTCCACCGCGACGCGGCGACGTGGACGGAGGACAAGGCCGAGGCGTTCAAGGCGCCGGTGCGGCAGAAGTACGAGGACGAGGGCAACCCTTACTACGCCACGGCGCGGCTGTGGGACGACGGCGTGATCGACCCGGCGCAGACCCGCGACGTGCTCGGCCTGGCGCTGGCGGCGTGCCTCAACGCGCCGGTCGAGGAGGCGCCGCGCTTCGGGGTGTTCCGGATGTGAGGGGGGTGGGTGATCATCGCAGCGAGCGTTCAGGCCGCATTATGCGCGCTCTCGCCTCTACCTGGCGTCACCCTGAACTTGTTTCAGGGTCCACCAAGCCGCGTAGGCGGAGGGAGCGGCGCAGAACCGAGCGTCACCGCGAGATCAGCCCAAACAGGATTGTCGCGCTCGATGAGGTTCATCTTCCACTCGCGATGCCAGCGCTTCAGCTGCTTCTCGCGCGCGATCGCGGTGGGCATGTCGGCGAAGAACTCGTAGCGGGCCAGCCGGGCGACCTTGTAGCGCCCCGTGAAACCGTCCGTATCGGCACGATGCTGGGGCAGCCGCGCGAGCAGATCGGCGGTGACGCCGATGTAGAGCGTGCCGTTGTGCCGGCTCGCCAGGATGTAGACGCACGGCTGCTTGGCCATCCTTACCTTCGTAGGACGGCGCGTGTGGCTCGGTGGATGCTGAAACAAGTTCAGCATGACGCCATCATCAGGGCGGATGAAGCGCAGCTCACCCCCGAGTCCCGGAGGTAAACCCCATGCTGCCATCGCTCCTCATCGCCAACCGTGGCGAGATCGCCTGCCGCGTGATCCGCACCGCGCGCGCGCTCGGCGTCCGCACCGTCGCGGTCTATTCCGACGCCGATGCGGACGCGCTGCATGTTCGCCTTGCCGACGCCGCCGTCCGGCTCGGCCCAGCGCCGGCGCGCGACAGCTACCTGCGCGGCGACCTGCTCCTCGCCGCGGCGCGCGAGACCGGCGCCGCCGCGATCCACCCGGGCTACGGCTTCCTGTCCGAGAACGCGGACTTTGCCGCCGCCGTGATCGAGGCCGGGCTCAAATGGGTCGGCCCCGACCCCGTCAGCATCCGCGCGATGGGGCTCAAGGACGCCGCCAAGCAGCGCATGATCGCCGCGGGCGTGCCCGTCACCCCGGGCTATCTCGGCGAGGACCAGTCGCCCGAGCGGCTCGCCGCCGAGTCCGATCGCGTCGGCTATCCCGTCCTGATCAAGGCGGTCGCGGGCGGCGGCGGCAAGGGCATGCGCCGCGTCGACGACCCGGCCGACTTCGCCGCCGCACTCGCCGCATGCCGGCGCGAGGCGGCGGCGGCGTTCGGTGACGAGTGCGTGCTGATCGAGCGCTACATCCTCGCGCCGCGGCACATCGAGGTGCAGGTGTTCGGCGACCGGCACGGCCAGGTCGTCCATCTGTTCGAGCGCGACTGCTCGCTCCAGCGCCGCCACCAGAAGGTGATCGAGGAGGCGCCCGCGCCCGGCATGGACGCGACCACCCGCGCGGCGGTGTGCGACGCCGCGGTGCGCGCCGCGCGCGCGGTCGTCTATGTCGGCGCGGGCACGATCGAGTTCATCGCCGACGCCAGCGAGGGGCTGCGCGCCGACCGCGTCTGGTTCATGGAGATGAACACGCGGCTCCAGGTCGAGCATCCCGTCACCGAGGCGATCACCGGCGTCGATCTGGTCGAGTGGCAGCTCCGCGTCGCGAGCGGTGAACCGCTGCCGCTGCGCCAGGACCAGCTCGCGATCCGTGGCCACGCGATCGAGGCACGGCTCTACGCCGAGGATCCCGCGCGCGGCTTCCTCCCCTCGACGGGCACGCTGATCGCCTTTCGTCCCGGCACAAGCGTTCGGGTCGACACCGGGGTGGAACAGGGCGCGACGATCTCGCCGCACTACGACCCGATGATCGCCAAGCTGATCGCCCATGCCGACACGCGGGACGGTGCGCGGCGCACGCTCGGCGCGGCCCTCGCCGAGACGCGGGTGTGGCCGGTGCGTACCAACGCGGGCTTCCTGGTGCGCGCGCTCGACCATCCCGACTTCGCGTCGGGCGCGGTCGATACCGGGCTGATCGAGCGCGCCGGCATCGCGCTGATGCCGCCCGAGCGGCCGAGCGAGGCCGCGCTCACCGCCGCGGCGGGTGAGCTGACCGACCCCGCGCTCGTGCCCGGTTTCCGCCTCAACGCGCCACCGCGACGCGCGGCGACGTTCCTGCTCGACGGGCAGCCGGCCGAGGTGGCGCTCGCCCGCGACGCTGGGCGAGGCGAGCAGCGTGAGCGCGCGCTCATCACCGAGGCCGGCCAGACCTATGCGCTGACGCCCTTCCGCGCCGCGGCGGCGGGCGGGGGCGCAGCGGGCGACGGCGCGATCCTCGCGCCGATGCCGGGGCGAGTCATCGCGGTCGAGGTCGCAGCGGGCGAGCGCGTCCGCGCGGGGCAGCGGCTCGTCACGCTGGAGGCGATGAAGATGGAGCACAGCCTGGTCGCGCCGTTCGACGGTGTCGTCGCCACGCTCGATGTGGTGATTGGCGCACAGGTGGCGGACGGCGCGCCGCTGGTTCGGATCGAGCGGGAGGACGCGTGATGGCGGGACGTCACTATGACGGATGGGCGCTCGGTGACCAAGTCGAGCATCCGATCCGCCGCACCGTCACCGAGACCGACAACCTGCTGTTCTCGACGATGACCCACAACCCGCAGCCGCTCCACCTCGACGCCGAGGCGGCGCGCGCCTCCGAGTTCGGGCAGATTTTGGTCAACGGCACCTTCACCTTCGCGCTGATGGTGGGACTGACGGTCGGGGAGACAACGCTGGGGACGCTGGTCGCCAATATGGGGTACGATAAGGTCGTGATGCCCGCGCCGGTGTTCATCGGCGACACGCTGCGCGCCTCCAGCGTGGTGATCGCGCTCCGCGACAGCCGATCGCGTCCCGAGGCGGGACTAGTGACGTTCGAGCACCGGTTGCACAACCAGCGCGACGAGCTGGTATGCCAGTGCCTGCGTACCGCGTTGCTGACGCGAACGGGGTAGAGGTATTGTGTCGGCACTACATGGCCTGAACGTTCCTGTTCCCCGGCGGTAGCCGGTGCCCAGGTGGGAAGGCGGCAGTGGGACGCACTGGAGTCTCTCAGTCGGGCTCCAACTTCTGCCGGGGAACGGCGAGTGAGAGAAGTGTCCGTCCGGGGCAGCCCCGCGTCCGCGCGTCGACGCCCCGCGAGGGGGTGTTCCCACCGGCCGCGCGGCACACTAGAGGAAGCGCGATGAACCAGCGTCCCGCTTCTCCGCGCCGCCGCCTGCTCTGGCGCGCCAGCCCGTTCGCTTCCATCGTCGCGTTGGTCGCGCCCGCGGCGGCGCAGGTCGTCGCGCCGGCCCCAACGACCACCCAGGTCCCCGCGTCGCCGGTGCCGCCCGCGCCGGTGCCGGTCATTCCCGTGCCGCCAGTGGCGCCGAGCGTGCCACTGCCGACGCTCAGCGCGGCGCAGCGCCAGCAGCTCGCCACGCTGATCGCCGACGACGAGCTCGCGCAGGGGTTGCGGCTGACGCGGCGTACCGACCTCGACTCGCTCGACTCCGAAGCGCTGGTGCGCGCCGCGCTCGACCACGCGCGCGCGGTTCATGCCGGGCGGCTGATGCCCGAGGATTTCCAGAAGGACTGGGGCGTTCGCCCGCCCGCCTATGATCCGCTGCCGTCCTTCGCCGACGCGGTGTCGCGCGATCGGCTGTCGAGCTGGCTGCGTTCGCTGCCGCCGCCCTATCAGGGCTACGACACGCTCGTGGCCGGGCTCGCGCGCTACCGCGCCATCGCCGGCAAGGGCGGCTGGGGCATGCTGGCCGCCACGCCTGCCTTCGGCAGCCGCGGCGCCGACGTCGCCAGACTGCGCGAGCGGCTCGCACTGGAGGATCCGCAGTCGCCGCCGTCGGGCGACACGTTCGACGCCGCGCTGCTCGAGGCGGTACGGCGCGCGCAGCGGCGCTACGGCCTCAACCCGGCGGGACAGGTCGGCGCCCAGACGCTCGCCGCGCTCAACGTGCCGGTCGAGCGTCGCATGCGGCAGATCATGGCCAATCTCGAGCGCTGGCGCTGGCTGCCGCCGGAGCTCGACAAGAAGCGCGTGCAGGTCAACATCGCCGCCGCGGTGCTCACCGTCTTCGAGGGTGACGAGCCAGTGATGTCGATGCGGGCAGTGACCGGGCGGCCCGGCAACGAGACGCCGATGCTGATCTCCAAGATCAACAGCATCGTGCTCAACCCGCCGTGGAACGTGCCCACCTCGATCGCCACCAAGGAGCTGTGGCCCAAGGAGAAGGCCAGCCCGGGCTATCTCAAGCGCAACGGTTTCCGCGTGATCGACACGGGGAACGGCGGCAAGCGCCTGCAGCAATCGTCCGAGAAGAGCGCGCTCGGCCGCTACAAGTTCGACTTCCCCAACGACTTCGCGGTCTATCTGCACGACACGCCGGCGCGCTCGGGCTTCTCGCGCTTCGACCGGCTGTCGAGTCACGGCTGCGTGCGCCTGGAGAAGCCCGCCGACCTCGCGCGGCTGATGCTCCGCGACACGCCCGAGTGGCCGCCCGAGACGATCGACTCGACCGTGGCGGCGGGCAAGACGGTGCGCGCGGCGATGGCGTCCCCGGTCAGCGTCTATCTGCTCTATTGGACGGCTTTCGCCAGCCCGAGCGGGCAGGTAGGCTTTCGCGAGGATCCGTACAGCTGGGACGCGCGGCTGGCCGCCAGTGTCGAGCGGCGCTCGGCAGTGCAGGTGCAGGTGGCGGCGCGATGAGGATGATGACGATGACCAAGCGACTGATGCTCCCGCTGCTCGCGACCGCGGCGCTGGCGATCGCCGGCTGCTCGCGCGAGCCGGAACCCGCGCCCGAGCCGACGCCCAGCGAAGAGGCCGTGCCGACGCCCGAGCCGACGCCGGCTCCCGAGCCCTCTCCGGTGGCGTCGCCGAGCGACCTCACCAACAACACCGCGGCGCTGCCGCCTGAGGAGAAGCCCGCGCCCGACGAGCAGATGCTCGACGACGCCTCCGCTACCGGCATGACCGCGCGCGCCAGGCGCGAAGCCGAGCACGACTGAGCTCGCGGCTGCGTGGCGAGACGCCGCCGGAACGGATCGGTTCACGCTTGACGCAGATCGAGGCACCACGAACTATCCGATCTACTACGTGAGTAGTAGATACAGGGGATAGGAAGGTGGCCTTTGTGCCCTTCGAGGAGGAACGCCGGCTCGTCGCGGTCGAGCGCGTGTGGCAACCGGCGCGCGATCAGCATGCCGCGTTGCAGGACATGGTAGAGGAGGCCGCGCGCGTCGCGCATACGCCGATCGCCACCATCTCGATCATCGATCGCCGTCGTCAGTGCATCCTTGCCAAGGTGGGCGAGGTCGACGAGGACATGCCGCGCGCCGTGTCCTTCTGCGCGCATGCGATCCACCGTCCGGGCGAGCCGATGATCGTGCCCGATGCGCGCCATGACAAACGGTTCTCCGACAATCCGCTCGTCACCGCCGCGCCGTTCATTCGCTTCTACGCGGGATTACCGCTGGTTGATCGCGCCGGCTATCCGCTGGGCGCACTCTGCGTCATCGACGATAAGCTCCACGACGTGTTGCCTGATCTCTATCGGCTCGGTGAGCTCGCGCGCGGGGTGGAGCGACTGATCGCGCATTGACGCGCCGCATCGCATGCCCGAGAGGCAGAAGGTATTATTCAGGTCAGGCGAGGCGCATCGGCGCGACCACGTCGAGGGAGACGGATGAAGAAGCGCATCATGCTGGTCGAGGACGATCCGAGCCATCGTAAACTCTATTCCTCCTGGCTGACGATCGGCGGCTACGACCCGCGCGTGATCGACGACGAGCGCGGCGCCCTGGTGGCCGCCGAGGCGATCGCACCCGACGCGATCATCGTCGACATCCGCTTGCCCAACGTCAGCGGCCTCGACGTTATCGAGACGCTCAAGGGCGCACCCGCGACCCGCGCGATCCCGGTGATGGCGCTCACCGTTCTGCAGAGCCAGCACGACATGGACGCCTGCTACGCCGCTGGTGCCGACGCCTTCGTGTCCAAGCCCGACCATATAGCGAGCTTCCTTGACAAGGTCTCCGATCTGCTGCGGTGAGCAGGTTCTCGCGCGGTACGCTCCGCGAGCTAGGTTCACGCGAGAACGCCGCGACTTTGAAGCGCTGCCCGCCTGAACACGCCGCGGTCGCTCCGGCTGCCCTGACTTCAGCCGGATCTCACCTGCTCATCGCGCGCCCTCACCGCGGACGGTAGGCGATCTCCGCGGTGCCCTGCGCGCGCACCGGCAGGAACAGCCCCGCGCCGGTGACCTGCAGCTGACCGTTCTCCACCGAGGTGACGTCGGTCGAGAGGAAGAAGTCGCCCTGCTGCCGTGCGCCGATCGCGCGCTGCGCTTTGCCGAGCACCTCGGCATAGTCACCGCGGAAATCGTGCTGGAGCGCGAGCGCGACAGCACTCTGCACCTGCGCCTCGCCGAGCAGGCGGATCAGCAGGTCGACCGCGGCCGAGTCGGTGCGCGCCACGAGCTGGACGTCGCGCGCACGCACCAGCTGCGAGCCGGGATCGTTGTACGGGACTGCCGTCAGCCAGGCCTCGCCCTTGGTCGAGGCGCTGCCGATCGCGCGCGGCGTCACCTTGGCCTGCACGCCCACGGCGAGCCGGCCTCCTCGCGTGGCATAGACGGTGACCTTGCCGAAGGCGACATCGACCGGCCCTACGCCCGTGACGCTCAGCCCGCGCGCGGCGAGCTTGCGCAAGGTGCGCTCCACCACCGGCTCCAGCGTGGCGTAATCGGCCAGCACCGGCACCGAGAAGCGTAGCCCCGTGCGGTCGCCGACCCTCGTCGGGGCGGGCAGCGGCGTCACCGCCGGGTCGGGCGGGCGCTGACCGACGAAGGTCTCGGTCAGCGCCTCCGCGGCGAGCGTCAGCCGCAGCGTGCGCCCCTCAACCCGGTAGCCGCCGAAGCCGAGTGCGCGCGGGGTGACTCGCAGCCAGGCGGGCGGGTTGCGCTTGCTCAGCGAGATCGACGTGAAGCCTTGCGGCCAGAGCTGCGCCAGCTGGTCGCGCAGGTGCAGCTTGGCGAGCTGGCGCGGCAGGTCGCCCTCGAGCTTGCGGACGATCCCCTTCAGCTTGGCGTCGGCGCGCGAGGTGAAGGTGACGCGCTGGCCCGCGACGTCCACCCCGGGTTCCTCGCGCCAGTCATAGGCGATGTCGAGCGTGGCGGTGGGCTGCCAGTCGCCGACGATGCCGAGCCGGCCGGTGGCGCGTACCACGGCACGGCCGGTGGCGGTCTTGCTCAGCACACCGCCGACGTTCTGCGCGGTGATCGCGGCGCTCACCGGCATGACGAGGTCGAGCCGCTCGCCCTTGCCCGACAGCCGGATCGCGCCGCGGGTGACCTGGCCGACGAGGCGGCAGCCGAGGTCGGGTAGCACCTTCAGTTTGCCAATGCCCAGATCGATCTTCTTGGCGGCGACGCAGCGGTCTTGGTGCTGGTCGATCGTCCAGAGGACGCGCGGCGTCTCCTGGTTGAGCCCGCGCTCGAGCGCGGCGAGATCGGCGGTGACGGGGACGACGATCGTCGAGCTCTCCGCGGGCAGCTGCCCGATCTGAGCCTCGACGCGCGGCGGCGCCGGGTTGTCGCGCTGTTTGCCGCAGCCGCCCAGCAGCGCCGCGATGGCGATGAGCGTGAGGGTGGAGCACGGGGGAGCGGGGAGGGCGGTACGAGGCACGATCGACTCCCCCGGGACGCGGCTGAGCGTCGCACCCTCGGCCGCCCGATTGATCCGTGGCGTTGACCTAGGTGTCAAGAGCAGGGGTGGGTAGGCGGGCAGGGAGCGCCACTTCATCGGCTTCGCAGCTGTGCGACGGCCAGGCTCGCGCCCTGACCCACGACGGCTGGTTGCGCTGGAGAGACCGGCCTCCCGGCGCCCGTCACCCCGGCGAAAGCCGGCGTCCATCTGGGTGACGTCAGCGTGCGTAAGCTGCGACGTAGCACGATGCTGTACCGCGGTGCGGTGTCGTGCCCTATCTCGAGCGCGGAGGACTCGGAGCGGTGGATCCCGGCCTGCGCCGAGATGAGGGAAGGAGTGGAGGTCGGCGATCTCGACTGAGGGGAGTGCGTCGGCCTACCGCCGCCCCGTCACGGCGTTGGGCGACGAGGACCCGACCGATCGCCTAGAACGCCGGCTCTTCGCCCGGCTTGCCCGCGACGTGGATGCCGCACTCCACCTTGTCCCAGCCGCGCCAGCGCCCGGCGCGCGGGTCCTCGCCAGGGCGCACCTTGGAGGTGCAAGGCGCGCAGCCGATCGAGAGATAGCCCTGCGCCTCCAGCGGGTGCTGCGGCAGCTCGTGCTCGGTGAAATAAGCGTCGAGGCGCTCCTTCGACCAGTCGGCGAGCGGGTTGATCTTGAGACGACCGTCGTCGACCTCGACGCGGGGGATCGTGCGCCGGGTCGACGCCTGGAAGCCCTTGCGACCCGAGATCCACGCCGCGAACGGCTGGAGCGCCCGGCGCAGCGGCTCGACCTTCCGCAGCTCGCAGCAGCCGTCGGGGTCGTACGACCAGCGCAGGCCCTTCTCGTCCTTGAGCCGCAGTAGCCGCGGGTCGGGTCGGAAGACGCGAAGGTCGGTGAAGCCGAGCCGCTCGGCGAGCTCGTCGCGGTATGCCAGCGTCTCGCCGAACATCTTCTGCGTGTTGGTGAAGATCACCGGCACGTCGCGGTCGACCGCGGCGACCATGTGGAGGAGCACCGCTGATTCCGCGCCGAACGATGACACCGCCGCGATCCGCCCCTTGAGCGGCCCGGCGATCAGCTCGCCCAGCAGCTCGTATGCGCTCGCATCGGCGTAGCGGACGTCGAGCGCCGCCGCCTCCTCTACGGTGAAGGATGGCGCCACGTCGATCGTGTCGAGCTGGCGCGCGGGCTCAGCCATGCCGCAGCTTCCACACCGGCAGCCTGGCATCGGCGGCGCGCTGATACGGCGTGGGGTAGCGCGCGAGCGAACGCTCGAGCACCGCCGCGTCGATCGCGGTCTCGGGCGCGAAGCTGTCGAAGCCGCAGCGGCGCATGTGCGGGATCTGGTCGACGAGCACGTCGCCCGCGGCGCGCAGCTCGCCGGCATAGCCCGCCTCGCGCAGGATCCGCGCGCTCGAGTAACCGCGCCCGTCGCGGAAGCTCGGGAACGATACCTCCACCAGAGCGAGCCGCTCCAGATGTGGCAGCAGCAGGCGCGCGTCGTCGCCGGCCTCGAGCCGCACCGCGCCGGCGTTGGTCTGCCCGGCGACGAACGAGTCGAGCGTCACCGCGGGCTCGTCATGCGCCTCGTCGTCGCGGTAGCGCAGCACATTGTCGCTCATGCGGGAGTCCTCCGGGCGTGCGGCTCAGCCATAGATCGCCTCCTTGAACGGCTGCATGCCCACGCGGCGATAGGTGTCGACGAACCGCTCGCCCTTCTCGCGCACCTGGAGATAGGTGTCGGTGACCCGCTCGATCGCGTCGACCACGCCGTCCTCGTCGAAGCCGGGCCCGGTGATGCGGCCGAGGCTGACGTCTTCCGCGCCCGAGCCGCCGAGCAGCAGCTGGTAGTTCTCGGTGCCTTTCTTGTCGACGCCGAGGATTCCGATATGGCCCGCGTGATGGTGGCCGCAGGCGTTGATGCAGCCCGAGATCTTGAGCTTGAGCTCGCCCAGCTCGCGCTGCCGCCCGGCGTCGGCGAAGCGCTGGCCGATCTTCTGCGCGAGCGGGATCGAGCGCGCGTTGGCGAGCGCGCAATAGTCGAGCCCGGGGCAGGCGATGATGTCGCTGATCAGGTCGAGGTTGGCCTCCGCCAGCCCCGTCTCGGCGAGCTGCTGCCACACCGCGTACAGGTCGGCCTTGCGGACGTGCGGCAGGACGATGTTCTGCGCGTGGGTGACGCGCAGCTCGTCGGCGCTGTAGCGCTCGGCGAGGTCGGCCATCAGGTCGATCTGCTCGGCCGAGGCGTCGCCGGGGATGCCGCCGATCGGCTTGAGCGAGATGTTGACGATCGCATGGCCCGGCTGCTTGTGCGGCTTGACGTTCTGGTCGAGCCACAGCGCGAAGTCCGGGTCGGCGCGGTCGACGGTGTCGGGAGCGGCGGCGTCGAACGGCGGGGGGGCGAACATCGCGCTGATCCGCTTCAGCTCTGCCGCAGGCGGATCGATGCCGAGCTGCTTGACCGCGCGGAACTCCTCCTCGACCTGGCGGCGATATTCGTCCGCGCCGATCTCGTGGAGCAGGATCTTGATCCGCGCCTTGTAGATATTGTCGCGGCGGCCGTAGCGATTGTAGACGCGCAGGCACGCCTCGAGATAGCTCATCAGCTCGTCCGCGCCGACGAAATCGCGGATAAGCGGCGCGATCATCGGCGTCCGCCCCATCCCGCCGCCGACATAGACGCGCGCGCCGAGCTTGCCGTCCTGCTCGATCAGCTGGAGCCCGATGTCGTGGAGACGCATCGCCGCGCGGTCCTCGTCGGCGGCGATCACCGCGATCTTGAACTTGCGCGGTAGGTAGGTGAACTCGGGGTGGAAGGTGCTCCACTGGCGCAGCAGCTCGGCCCAGGGGCGCGGGTCGGTGACCTCGTCCGCGGCGGCACCGGCGAACTGGTCCGAGCTGATGTTGCGGATGCAATTGCCGCTGGTCTGGATCGCGTGCATCTCCACCGTCGCCAGCTCGGCGAGGATGTCGGCCGCGTCCTCCAGCTTGATCCAATTGTACTGGATGTTCTGGCGCGTGGTGAAATGGCCGTAGCCGCGGTCGTACTTGCGCGCGACATGGGCGAGCATTCGCATCTGACGCGCGTTGAGCGTGCCATAGGGCACTGCCACGCGCAGCATATAGGCGTGGAGCTGAAGGTAGAGGCCGTTCATCAACCGCAGGGGCTTGAACTGGTCCTCGCTCAGCTCGCCCGCGAGCCGACGCTGGCATTGGTCGCGGAACTCCTCGACCCGCGCGTCCACGATCGCCTGATCATATTCGTCGTAACGGTACATAGAATGTCCTTAATCCTCCCCAGCATGGGGAGGGGGACCGCTCGCCGCAGGCGAGTGGTGGAGGGGGCTCGCCGCGCACGGTGCGCTCGCGAAGGCCCCCCTCCACCACCGCGCTCCCCGCGGCGGTCCCCCTCCCCGTGCCGGGGAGGAGATCATATCACCCAGCTGCCCGCGTTCGGGTCGGCCGGCTTGAGCGTCAGGTCGGTGCGCACGGTCGGGCCGAGCGCGCGAATACGGTCCTTGATGTGCGCGGGGCGCGGGCCCTCGGCGGTCGCGGTCGCCTCGATCACATAGGGCACGTTGACGCGCCGCGCCGCCTCTTCCTCGCGCGCGATCGCCTCGGCGCGGTCGCCCGCGTCCACCGCGTCCTCGATGTGGCGCGACCATCCGCCGCCCGCCCACCAGACCACGTCGCCGGTCGGCAGATCGTTGCCCGTCACCAGCCTCATGCCGAGAGGCTCCCGACGCTCTCGGCGACGCGCGCGTAGCCCGCGAGCCGGTCCTGTGCGTCGGACAGCTCGACCACCTCGCCGACGACGATGATCGCGGGGCTGGCGACCTGCTCACGCGAAACCATCGCGCCGAGATCCGCCAGCAACGTCCGCAGCGCGCGATGCCCCGGCAGCGTGCCCCTCTCCAGCACCGCGACGGGCATGTCGGGGGCGACGCCGTCGGCCATCAGCTTGTCCGCGATCGCCTCGGCGGTGGCGACGCCCATGTAGATCACCAGCGTGCGACCCTGCCCGGCGAGGCCGGACCAGTCCTGGTCCGTCAACCCTTTGCACTGGCCGGCGACGAAGGTGACCGCCGAGCTGTGATCGCGGTGGGTGAGCGGCAGCATCGCCTCGGCGGCGCAGCCGAGCGCGGCCGACACGCCCGGGATCACCTCGACGGCGAGGCCGGCGGCGCGCACCGCCTCGACCTCCTCGCCACCGCGGCCGAAGATGAACGGGTCGCCGCCCTTGAGCCGCACCACCACGCTGCCGGCGCGGACGTGCGCCACGATCAGCGCGTTGATCGCTTCCTGCGGCAAGGTGTGGCGCGCGCGGCGCTTGGCGACCGAGATGCGCTGCGCGGTCGCGGGGGCCAGAGCCAGCACGCGATCGTCGATCAGCCCGTCGTGGACGACCACATCGGCGTCACGCAGCGCTTCCACCGCGCGCACCGTGAGCAGCCCGGGATCGCCCGGTCCCGCGCCGACGAGAATGACGCGGCCGCGCGCGTCGGGATCGAGGAGGCTTGCCATGCCCGCTACATGGGCGGCGGGTAGGGGCCCGCGCAACCGTTGTTCGCTTGTCCCGTGCCTAGGCTGGCTTTTTTCCACGGTGGCGAGAGAAGCGACTTCACCCCGCCGCCTGCCGCAGCACGCGCTCGCCTTCGGCCTCGGTGACCGTGGCGCGCACCGCCGCGAGGAAGCCGGCGACGTCGCCCTGCGAGGAGGGGATCGCCCGACGCAGCGTGATGAAGCCGTGGATGTTGCCCTGTGCCTCGCGGAAGGTCACCGCCACGCCCGCCTGTGCCAGCGCGGCGGCGTAGGCGCGCCCCTGGTCGCGTATCGGGTCGAGACTCGCGGTGACGATCACCGCGCGCGGCAGGCCTGCGACGTCGCCGAGCAGCGGCGAGAAGCGCGGGTGGCGCGGGTCTCCGGCATAATGGTCGTTGAACCAGGCCATCCCCTCGCGCGTGAGCAGATAGCCGTCGGCGAAGGCGTCGAACGAGGCATAGGGGCGGCTGGCGTCGGTGGCGGGATAGATCGGCGCCTGCACGATCACCGGTACCGCGGCGGGATGGTCGCGCAGCGCGCCGGCGACGATGATGGCGAGGTTGCCCCCGGCGCTGTCGCCCGATAGCACCAGCGCGGTGACGCCGCGGCCGAGCACCTCCGGTCCTGATGCGACCCAGCGCGCCGCCGCCTCGGCGTCGTCGGGCGCGGCGGGCCAGCGCGCCTCGGGCGCGAGGCGGTAATCGACCGAGATCACCGGCAGGTCGAGCTGGCGCGCCATCTCCGCGGTGAAGCTGGCATAGGTGTCGAGGTCGCCGATCACCCAGCCGCCGCCGTGGAAGAATACCACCGCCGGCCCCGGCGCCCGGCTCTCGCGCGAGTCGAACAGCCGTGCGCGCAGCTCGCCGCCGGGGCCGGGCAGGGTGAGGTCGCGCACCACCGCCAGCTCGCCGCGCGGCAGGTCGGCGACGTCCTTCATCGCCACCATCATCGCGCGCGCCTCGGCGGGCGGCATCTCGTGCATCCTGGGGCCGGGGACGTTGTTGAGATAGGTCAGGAAGGCCGCGACGTCGGGGCGGACGAAGGGTGTCCGCTCGGCGGCGGGGGCGGGTCGGTCGGTCATGCGCGCTCCTCTGCGGGGGCGCGATGGCGCGCCGCGATCCTCGCCTTATCTTAGGCAGATGATCCGGGTCGTCCACCATCGCGCCTATGTCACCGAGGCGCCCGCGCGCAGCACCTATCGCTGGGGCAAGAACGGCGCGATCCGCGACCTTCTGCTCGATCGGGGCGCGGCGGTGACCTGGCACGAGCCCGCGCCGATGCCGCGCGAGTGGCTCGAGGCCACGCACGATCCCGACTATGTCGCCGAGGTGCTTGCCGCCGCGGTCCCGCGCGAGAAGGAGCGGCGCATCGGTTTCCCGGTGACCGAGGTCGTGGCGCGCCGCGCCGCGCTGGTGCCGGGCGGCACTTATATGGCGGCGCGGCTGGCGCTGGCGCACGGCTTCGCCGCCAACACCGCGGGCGGCAGCCATCACGCGCTGGCGACCACGGGGGCGGGCTATTGCGTCTTCAACGATCTCGCGGTGGCGGCGGTACGGCTCGCCGCCGAGCGCGCGGCGGAGCGGATCCTGATCGTCGACGTCGACGTCCACCAGGGCGACGGCACCGCGGCGCTGACTGCGGGCCACGAGGCAATCACGACCTACTCGATCCACGCCGCGAAGAACTTCCCGGTGCGCAAGGCCTGCTCGACGGTCGACGTCGCGCTGCCCGACGCGCTCGGCGACGACGATTATCTGGCGCAACTCGAGGAGACGTTGGTGCCCCTGCTCGACGAGGTGCAGCCCGACCTGATCCTCTACCAGGGCGGGGTGGACCCCTATGCCGGCGACCGGCTCGGCCGACTCGCGCTGAGCGACGCGGGGCTGGCGCGGCGCGACCGGCTGGTGGGAGGGCTGGCGCTCGCGCGCGGCGTGCCGCTGGCGAGCACCGTGGGCGGCGGCTACGGCGACGACGTGATGGCGATCGCGGCGCGCCACGTCGCGGTGATCGAGCGGCTGGCGGCGGTATATGAGGGAGCCGATTTCCTTGGCTGCGCAGCGGCTGACATGGATCGTCCAGACGCCCCACCGTCCTCCGTCATCCCGGACTTGGTCCGCGATCCACCCTTCCGCGAGAGCGGCGGCTTCGGTGTACGCGGCACCCTGGATCCCGGAACAAGTCCGGTATGACGGAGAGGTGGGAGGCAGGGATTCTGACGCGAGCGCGGGTCGATCGGCGCGCCCGCGCGTCCGAGGACCCGCTCGGTCCCGCTCCAAGCTGCCGCAGCTGGATGACATTCCCGCGACAGTCGCTATATGCGGCCACGCACCAGGCGAGCCTCCGCACATGCTGACCACGAACCCGTTCGACGACGACCATCTGCACGAGGAGTGCGGAATTTTCGGCGCCTCCGGCTCCGAGGGCGCCGCGGCGCTGGTGGCGCTGGGGCTCCACGCCCTGCAGCATCGCGGCCAGGAAGCCGCCGGCATCACCAGCTTCGACGGCCACGACTTCCACACCCACCGCGCGATGGGCCATGTCGCTGGCAATTTCGACCGCGACGACATCATCCGCGCGCTCGCGGGCGAGGTGGCGTGCGGGCACGTGCGCTACTCGACGACGGGCGAGACCGCGCTGCGCAACGTCCAGCCGCTCTACGCCGAGCTCCAGTCGGGCGGCTTCGCGATCGCGCACAACGGCAACATCTCCAACGCGATGCGGCTGCGGCGCGAGCTGGTGCGGCGCGGTTCGATCTTCCAGTCGACCTCGGACACAGAGACGATCATCCACCTCGTCGCGACCAGCCAATATCGCACGCTGCTCGATAAGTTCATCGACGCGCTCAAGCAGATCGAGGGCGCCTATTCGCTGATCGTGATGACCCCCGAGGGCATGATCGCGTGCCGCGACCCGCTCGGCATCCGCCCGCTGGTGATGGGGCGCCTCGGCGACGCGGTGATCTTCGCCTCGGAGACGGTCGCGCTCGACGTGGTCGGCGCCGAGTTCGAGCGCTCGGTCGAGCCGGGCGAGCTGGTGATCGTGCAGAACGGCCAGGTGCGATCGATCCGCCCCTTCGCCAAGCTGGCGGCGCGGCCGTGCATCTTCGAATGGGTCTATTTCTCGCGTCCCGACTCGATCGTCGACGATCACTCGATCTACTCGGTGCGCAAGGGGATCGGCGCGCAGCTCGCCATCGAATCGCCGGTCGACGCCGATCTGGTGATCCCCGTGCCTGATTCGGGCGTGCCCGCGGCGATCGGCTACGCGCAGCAGTCGGGCATCCCGTTCGAGCTCGGCATCATCCGCTCGCACTACGTGGGGCGGACGTTCATCCAGCCGGGCGACAAGGTCCGCCACCTCGGCGTCAAGCTCAAGCACAACGCCAATCGCGCGCTGATCCAGGGCAAGAAGGTGATTCTGGTCGATGATTCGATCGTGCGCGGCACCACCAGCCTTAAGATCGTGCAGATGATGCGCGAGGCCGGCGCGGCCGAGGTGCACATGCGCATCGCCTCGCCGCCGACCAGCCACAGCTGCTTCTACGGCGTCGACACGCCAGAGCGCGCCAAATTGCTCGCGGCCAAGCACGACCTCGGCGGGATGACCGACTTCATCCACGCCGACAGTCTGGCGTTCGTCTCGATCGACGGGCTCTACAAGGCGTTGGGCGAGAGCCACCGCGCCGACATCCGGCCCAAATATTGCGACGCGTGCTTCACCGGCGACTATCCCACCACGCTGACCGACCATGACGAGAGCAGTTCGGTCGACCAGTTCGCGATACTCGCCGAGCGGGTGAACTGAGCAACGTGAGCGAGGCACTGACGGACAAGCTCGCGCTGGTGACCGGCGCGAGCCGCGGCATCGGTGCCGCCACCGCCATCGCGCTCGCCGCGGCGGGCGCGCACGTCGTGCTCACAGCGCGCACCGCTGCGGGGCTGGAGGAAGTCGAGCAGGCGATCTTTGACGCGGGGGGCTCGGCGACGATCGCGCCGCTCGACCTCGCGCAGAGCGACTCGATCGCGCGGCTCGCCACCGCGATCGGCGAGCGCTGGGAGGCGCTCGACGTGCTGGTGCTCAACGCCGCGATGCTCGGCTCGCTCGCCGCGGTGCCTGCGATCGACGCCAAGGAGTTGGCGCAGGTGCTGACGCTCAACGTCTCCGCACAGGTGGCGATGATCCAGGCATTCGACCCGATGCTGCGGCGCTCCGCCGGCGCGCGGGTGATCGGGGTGACCTCCTCGGTGGCGCGCACGCCGCGGGCCTATTGGGGGGCGTATGGCGCGTCCAAGGCAGCGTTCGAGACGCTGCTCGAGGCGTACGGCGACGAGATGGCCGAGGTGAGCAAGGTGCGTGTCGCCGTGCTCGACCCCGGCGCGACGCGCACCAAGATGCGCGCGCGCGCGTATCCGGGTGAGGACCCGGCATCGGTCAAGCCGCCCGAGGCGGTCGCGGCGCGTATCGCGGCGCTGGCGATCGACGGCTTCGACGCGAACCACCGCGAGCGCGTGGGCTAGTCGGCGACGCCTCGCCACCACCTCGTTCTTCCGGTTCTCCTCGTCGTCTTGGCCCTACTCGTCGTCTCGGCCTTGAGCCGGGACCCATGGCGCCGCACCCTCTGCCAGCGTTGCTCTCGCGGAAAGATGGGCCCCGGATCATGTCCGAGATGACGGTTGAGCATTGGGCCGCTTCGTCACCGCTCGTCATTGCTTCAAGAGCGTGACCTGCAGCACGTCGATGCCGCCGCCGCGAAAGCCGCCCTCGCAGTACATCAGATAATAGCGCCACAGCCGCTGGAAGCGCTCATCGAACCGCACCGGCAGCCGACCTTCAGCGGCGGCCTGGTCGAAGCGGCGGCGCCACTCCAGCAGAGTCTCGGCATAGTCGAGGCCGAACCGCTCCTCGTCCTGCCACGCCAGCCCGTGCGCCGCGGCGATCGCCCGGAAGCGGCTGACCGATACCAGAGACCCGCCGGGGAAGATGTAGCGCTGGATGAAGTCGACGCCGCCCGCATAGGCGTCCCACACGTCGTCCGCGATCGCGATCAGCTGGAGCGCGGCGCGGCCGCCGGGGCGCAGCACGCGCGCGAGCGTCGCGCAATAGGCCGGCCAATAATCCGGACCGACCGCCTCGACCATCTCGATCGAGGCGACCGCGTCGTACATGCCGGTGACGTCGCGATAGTCGCATAACGCCACGCTCACGCCGGACAGGCCGCGCGCGGCGACATGGTCGCGCTGCTCGGTCGAGAGCGTCAGCGCGTGGACGCCGACTCCCGCCGCCGCCGCGGTCGCCGCGAACGAGCCCCAGCCGCAACCGATCTCGAGCACGCGCTGCCCCGCGCTCGCCCCGGTTCGCGCGAGGATCGCTTCCAGCTTGCGCCGCTGCGCCGCGGCGAGCGGCTCGCCCGGCGTGGCGTGACGCGCGCTCGAGTAGGTCAGCGTCTCGTCGAGCCACTCGCGGTAGAAGTCGTTGCCGAGGTCATAGTGCGCCGCCACGTTGCGGCGCGCGCCGCCGCGATCGTTGCGGCGCAGGCGGTGGACCAGCCGCGCCGCCAGCTTGGCGCCGCGCTTGGCGCGCGCGACATCGCCCAGCGCCGCGCGATTGCGCATGAACAGGTCGAACACGGGCACCGGGTCGGGGCTGGTCCAGTCGCCCGCTTCCCAGCCCTCGTACCAGCCGATCGAGCCGGCGCTGACCAACCGCCACAACGCGCGCCAGCGCACAACGCGCACTGCCGCGAACGGCCCTGGCTCATGGCCGCCCAGCAGCCGGCGCGTACCGTCGGGCAGCTCGGCCTCGATCGCCCCCGTCACCAGCCCGCGGTCGACGCGGTCGAGGATGCGGTGGAACAGCGGCGCCACGATCCGGCTGCCGAGAGCGGCGGGGGGAGGGCGGGTCGTCGCGGCATCCATGCCGCGCCGCCTATCGCACCTTTTTACCCGCCGCCAGCGCGCGTTCACGTGCCTCGCGATGGCCGATCAGCATCGCGGGATAGTCGCCGGGGCGGCAGCCCGCCGCGTCTGGATCGTGGATCGCGGCATCGGGAAGATGCTTCAGCTCGGGTACCCAGTGACGGATATAGTCGCCCGCGGCGAACTTCTCGGACTGGCGGATCGGCGCCATGATCCGGCTGAACATGTTGGCGTCCACGCCCGTACCCGCGATCCACTGCCAGTTGACCGCGTTGTTGCCGTAATCGGCGTCGACGAGACAGTCCCAGAACCAGCGCTCGCCCTCGCGCCAGTCGATCAGCAGGTGCTTCACCAGGAAGGAGGCGGTGATCATCCGCACGCGATTGTGCATCCAGCCGCTCTGCCACAGCTGGCGCATCCCGGCGTCGACGATCGGATAGCCCGTGCGCCCGCGTTGCCAGGCGCGCAGGTCGCGCTGAGCCGCCGTCCCGCTGCGCCACGGCAGTTTGTCGTAGCGGTCGCGCCCGTTCGCGTCGGCATAGTCGGGCAGAGCGAGCACGACGCCGTCGGTGAAGTCGCGCCACGCCAGTTCCTTGCGGAACGTGATGTCGTCGCCGCCGGTGGCGTGCCAGACCGTGCGCGGCGAGACCTCGCCGAAATGGAGGTGCGGCGACAGCCGCGACGTGCCCTCCTCGCTCGGCAGGTTGCGGCGCTCCTCATAGCCGTCGAGCGCGAGCTGCTTGATCTTGCGCAGCGCCTCGGCCTCACCCGGCGTCCAGTCGAACCCGCCCGACCAGTCGGGTGCGGTCGGCAGCAGCGTCCAGTCGGCGAGCGAGTCGCTCTTCGGCCAGGTCTCGGGTGCGGGGATGGTACGCGGCGCGGCGAGCGGCTTCCCGGGCGGCAGGTGCGGCTGCAGCCCTTTCCAGAAGGACGAGTAGATCCGGTACGGCGCGCCGCCGCCGGTGGTGACGTCCTCGATCCGCGTCAGGTGATTGCCGTCGTACAGGCAGAGCCGGTCGCCGAGCGCCGCCTCGGCGTGGCGCCACCATGGCTCGTAGTGGCGGACAGCGTGGACGCGCTCGGCACCGGCCTCGTCCACCAGCGCGGGCAGCGCCTCGGCCGCCCGGCCGCGCCGCAGGATCAGCCGGCTGCCCTTCTTCTCGAGCGACGCCGCGAGCGCACGGAGGCTGTGGTGCAGCCACCAGCGCTGCGCTTCGCCGATCTTCCAGGCGCCGGGCGCCTCGTCGTCGAGCACATAGACCGGGATCACCGCACCGCTGTGCGCGGCCGCGATCAACGCGGGCTGATCGTGAAGGCGGAGGTCCTGGCGCAGCCATAGAAGGTCGGTCATCGCGGGGGTTACGTTCCACGACCGAGGCTGGTTCCTGATCCAGGTTGTGAGGACCCGGCGGCGGCATGCTCGTGCCCTGGCCTGCCGGGGCACGAGGCACGACCCACATCCCGGCTTCAAACCGGTCCCGTCTCGCTCTACGCGGTCGACATGACCGACATGATCGACACGCGCGAGACCGGCACCGACTTCCTCCCCAAGTTCGACTCGGCCGGGCTGATCACCGCGGTGGTGACCAGCCGAGCGACCGGTGAGCTGCTGATGGTCGCGCACATGGACGCGGCGGCAATCGCCGCCACGCGCGCCAGCGGGGAGGCCACCTTCTTCTCGCGCAGTCGCGGGCGGCTGTGGAAGAAGGGCGAGACCTCGGGCAACGTGATGCGCGTCGTCGAGATGCGGGTCGATTGCGACCAGGACGCTCTGTGGCTGATCGTCGATCCCGCCGGTCCGGCGTGCCACACCGGCGCGCGCAGTTGCTTCTATCGCCAGGTCGCGCTCGGCGCCGCTTCAGCGGAGGGCTCGCTGAGCCCGGTCGCGTGACTCGACGCGCGCTCGCGCTCGCGGGGCTGCTTCTGGCCGGCTGCGAGCGTGCGCCGTCGTCCGCGCCGCATGAACAGCCCGCGGGCGCCGCGCTGGAGCGCGCCGCTGACATGGCCGGGCTGATCGTCGCGCCGGCGCGCGAACGGCCGGTCGGCGTCTTCGCGACCGAGGCGGCGCGACTGTGTCTCCTCCCGCGGCGGGACGGGGCGCTCAGCGCCGGCGCGAGCGTCGACTATGGCGCGGGCCAGCATTGCGTCGCGCGCGGTGTGGCGCACGCCGGTTCGGCGCTGACCATGCAGTGGGGAAAGAGCTGCACGGTCACGCTCCGGTATGACCGCGACGCGCTGATCGTTCCCGCAACACTGCCCGCTGGCTGCGACTCGCGCTGCTCCGGTCGAGCGTCGCTGGCCGGTCTGCGACTCGAGCGACTGAGCGACTCGATCGCCGAGGCGAGTCGGACCCGCGGCGCCGACGGACGTCTCCTCTGCGGCGACGGTGCCAGTTGACGTTCACGTAAAGGGAAGTTACCGCCGTGTCATGAGCGACCTTCTCGACGTGTCTGCCGCTTATGCCGTCGTGCCGCCGCGCGCGGACCGCGATCATTTCACCATCACGGACCTCTCGGCCGAGTTCGGCGTCACGCCGCGCGCGCTGCGCTTCTACGAGGACGAGGGGCTGATCGCGCCCGAGCGGCGCGGCATGGTGCGGATCTACTCGCACCGCGACCGCGCCCGGCTAGCCTGGATCCTGCGCGGCAAGCGCGTCGGCTTCAGCCTCGCCGACATCCGCGAGATGATCGACCTCTACGACGCGGGCGACGGCCGGCAGAAGCAGCGCGCGGTGGCGATCGAGCGCTGCCGCGAGCGCATCGCCGCGCTCCAGCAACAGAAGCACGATATCGACGCCGCGATCACCGAGCTGGCCGAGTTCCTGACGGTGGTCGAGGGTGGCAAAGCCAAGGAAAGCTGAGACGATGCCGCAATACACTCCTCCCATCCGCGACACCCGCTTCGTGCTCGAGCAGGTGCTCGGGCTTGATCGGTACGCCAACGTCCCCGGCTTCGCCGCCGCCACGCCCGACACGGTCGAGGCGGTGCTGGAGGAGGGCGGCCGCTTCGTCGCCGAGGTGCTGTTCCCGCTCAACCAGTCGGGCGACCAGGAGGGCTGCACGCGCCATCCCGACGGCAGCGTCACCACCCCCAAGGGGTTCAAGGAAGCGTACCGGCAGTTCGTCGAGTCGGGCTGGGGCACGCTGAGCGCGCCCGAGGCGTTCGGCGGGCAGGGGATGCCGCACGTCGTGTCCACCGCCTTCCAGGAATATATGATCTCCGCGAACATGGCATTCGCGATGTACCCCGGGCTGGCGCACGGCGCGATCGCGGCGCTGGTGGTGAAGGGCAGCCCCGAGCAGCAGCAGAAGTACCTGCCCAAGATGGTGTCGGGCGAGTGGGGCGGCACGATGAACCTCACCGAGCCGCAGTGCGGCACCGACCTCGGGCTGATCCGCACCCGCGCCGAGCCGCAGCCCGACGGCAGCTACAAGATCACCGGCACCAAGATCTTCATCTCGGCGGGCGAGCACGACCTGACCGACAATATCATCCACCTCGTGCTGGCGAAGACGCCGGGCGCGCCCGACAGCTCCAAGGGCATCTCGCTGTTCGTGGTGCCCAAGGTCATGGTCGAGGACGACGGCTCGCTGGGCGCGCGCAACGCGGTGACGTGCGGCTCGATCGAGCACAAGATGGGGATCCACGCCAACTCGACCTGCGTGATGAACTATGATGGCGCCACCGGCTGGCTCGTCGGCGAGGAGATGAAGGGGCTCGCCGCGATGTTCATCATGATGAACGCGGCGCGGCTCGGCGTCGGGCTGCAGGGGCTCGGCGTGGCGGAGACCGCCTACCAGAATGCGGTGCAGTATGCGAAGGACCGCCGCCAGGGCCGCGCGCTGACCGGGCCGGCCGAGCCGGGCGAGAAGGCCGACACGCTGTTCGTCCACCCCGACGTGCGCCGCATGCTGATGGAGGGCAAGGCCTGGACCGAGGGGCTGCGCGCTCTCTGCCTGTGGGGCGCGCTCCAGGCCGATCTCGAGCATCACGCCACCGACGAGGCGGAGCGCCAGCTCGCCGGCGACCTGCTCGGGTTGCTCACGCCGGTGATCAAGGGTGTCGGCACCGATCGCGGCTATGAGATCGCGACCAACGCGCAGCAGGTTTACGGCGGGCACGGCTATATCGCCGAGTGGGGGATGGAGCAGTATGTCCGCGATGCGCGCATCGCGATGATCTACGAGGGCACCAACGGCGTCCAGGCGATGGACCTGGTCGGGCGCAAGCTCGCGCTCAACGGCGGTCGCGCGGTGCAGGCGTTCGGCAAGCTGGTGCTGGAGGAGATCGCCGCGGGCAAGGCCGAGTCCGCGACCGCCGACCTCGCGGCCCGGCTGGAGAAGGCCGCGGGCGAGCTGCAGGCGGCGACCATGTGGTTCCTCGCGAACGGCATGAAGGACCCCAACAACATCGGCGCGGGGGCGGTCCCGTACATGCATCTCCTCGGCGTGGTCGCGGTCGGGATGATGTGGCTGCGCATGGCCGCCGCGGCCGCGCGGCTGAAGGCGGAAGGGGCGGGGGACGCCGCCTTCCTCGACGCCAAGCTGGTCACCGCGCGCTTCTTCGCCGAGCGCGTGCTGCCGGAGGCGGGCGCGCTGCGCCGCAAGATCGAGGGCGGCGCCGATGCGATCATGGCGCTGCCGCCGGAGATGTTCGCGGCGGCCTGAGGGGGCGATATGGCGCGAAGCCTCCCTCCTCGCGGGGAGTGCGGGCGTTCCATGCGCGGGCCAGGCGTTTGGGCAGGCATCTGCGAAGTGCTCGCCGGGACGTGCGACGACATCCTCCCCGCTCGCGGGGAGGTGGCAGCGCGTCAGCGATGACGGCGGGGGTCCGCATACGGGCCGGTGCGTTCGGGTCGCCGCCCTCCACCCCGCCCAGCGGGCGCGGTCCCCCTCCCCGCGAGCGGGGAGGATCTGTGCTCTCCTTTCCCCCTGTAGGAGATCGCTGCGAGACTCTCGTCATCCCGGCCTTGAGCCGGGATCCATCGTGCCGCGAACGCTACGCCGTCGCTTCTGCCGAGCCATAGATTACGGCTCCAGGCCGGGATGACGATGGTCGGTCGCGCAATCGCGATTATGCAACGGTCCCCTTTAGGATAGGGGCTGGACGTGGGGCTTCGCCGCGGGGGTAGCGCCTGAGGAAGCTCCCCGCCCCAACCCCTCCCCTTCAGGCGAGGGGCTCCTCCCGCTGGCTCCCTCGCGCCGTCGCACGCCATCCAGCGGCTCGGGCCCGGTTGGCAGCGGCCCTGACGGCGGCGCGAGCTGCGAGACCGGCTGGCGGCGCATGCACAGGCCCGGGCCTGTGCGCGGGAACTCCTTGCAGTTCCACAGCATGCGCTCGATGCCTGCGTCCTTGTTGCGAAGATAGCTGAACGACATCGCGGCGATCTGCTGCGGAGCCATCGTCGCGCTTCCCGGCAGCTGGGCGCGGTCGGTCCAGCCCATGAACTTGCACCGCGCGCGCTCGCCGCACGCCCCGCGCGCGACGTCGACGTAACGCTCGGGCGAGTCGCGGCCCAGCAGCATCGCGAAGGCGTCCTCGTCGTCGGGTAGCGGCGTCGCCGCCGGCGCCGGGCCGGGTGCGCCCGTGAGCAGCGGCACCGCGGCGGCGGTCACCGCGTCCGCCTCTGCCTGCGCGGCGCTCAGCTGGTGCGCGGGCGACACCGCGGCGAGCGCGGCGATCACCGGCTCGGCGCTCGATACCGTCCGGCGAAAGGCGGCGGGCGTGCCCCACCATCCCGTCCAGCGGAAGAACAGATGGGTGTGAACCTCGGCGATCTTGTCGAGGCTCGAGCTCCAGTACGGCACCACCCAATCCGTGTGGTAGTGGGTGGCGTAGCCGATCTTCTTCTCGACCTTGCCCGCCAGCGCGTCCGCGGCGACCCTGCGCGCGCGTTCCCACGCGGGCCCGCTCGGGTGCCGCGCCAGCGCGCCGTCGCAGGTAAAGGTGAACTGGCAGCCGGTGCTGCGCTCCGCGCCCTGGAACACCACGCCGCACACGGTCTTGGGGAAAGCGGGATGACGCAGCCGGTTGAGCACCACCTGCGCCACCGCGCGCTGACCGGCGGGATCGTCGCCCGCCTCGTACCAGGACGCGGCAGCGAGACAGTCGGTCGCGCGCAACAGCGCGGCGGCGTCGCCGGCGAAACGGAACGGCTGCGCCGCCGGCTTCGGCCCGCGCACGAACGCGATTCCCGCGTTGTAGGCGCGCGCCTCCTCGGCGGTGAGATCCTGCAGCTCGACCGGCTCGACCTCGGGCAGCTCGGTCGGCGGCGCGACCCGCTGCGGCGGACGGACCTTGGCCGCGATCGCGCGCGGCACCGCCGGCGCGCGCTGGATCACCACCAGTGGGCCCGCGATCGCCAGCAGCGCGATGCCGCCGAGGACCGCGCTCGTCCGCATACCGATGCCGCTCAGCTCAATTCTCCGGCAGGAAGTCCGGCACCGAGAGGTAGCGCTCGCCGGTGTCGTAGTTGAAGCCGAGCACGCGCACGTCGTCGGGCAGGTCGGGAAGCTTCTGAAGGATCGCTGCGAGCGTCGCGCCCGAGGAAATGCCGACCAGCATGCCCTCCTCGCGTGCGGCGCGGCGCGCCATGTCCTTGGCCACCGCGGCGTCGACCTCGATCACACCGTCGAGCGCCTGGGTGTGGAGGTTGGCGGGGATGAAGCCCGCGCCGATGCCCTGGATCGGGTGCGGCCCGGCCTGGCCGCCGGAGATCACCGGCGACGCCTGAGGTTCGACCGCGAACACCTTGAGGTTGGGCCATTCCTTCTTCAACGTCTCGGCCACGCCGGTGATGTGGCCGCCGGTGCCGACGCCGGTGATGATGACGTCGATCGGCGAGTCGCGGAAGTCGTCCAGGATCTCCTGCGACGTCGTGCGGACATGGACGTCGACGTTGGCGGGGTTCTCGAACTGCTGCGGCATCCACGCGCCCGGCGTCTGCTCGACCAGCTCGAGCGCGCGCTCGATCGCGCCCTTCATCCCCTTCTCGCGCGGGGTCAGGTCGAACTGCGCGCCATAGGCGAGCATCAGCCGGCGGCGTTCGAGGCTCATGCTCTCGGGCATGACGAGGATCAGCTTATAGCCCTTCACTGCGGCGACCATGGCGAGGCCGATCCCGGTGTTGCCGCTGGTCGGCTCGACGATCGTGCCGCCGGGCGATAGCGCGCCCGAGGCCTCGGCCGCCTCGATCATCGCAAGCGCGATGCGGTCCTTGATCGAACCGCCGGGATTGGATCGCTCGGACTTGATCCACACCTCCGAGCCCGGGAAGAGCTTGCGGACTCGGATATGCGGCGTGTTGCCGATCGTCTCCAGGATGGTCTGGGCCTTCATGGCTGCGCTACTCCGTGCTGGGGTTCGGTCTCTAGCATCTCGGGCGGGTCAAAGGTCCGCGCGTTCTTCAGTTCCGGGAACAGCCGCGACCACAATATGGTGATCGCGATCGCGCCGACGCCGCCGAAGACGACGGCGCCGACCGGGCCGAGCAGCGACGCCATCAGCCCGCTCTCCGCCTCGCCGAGCTCGTTCGAGGCCGAGATGGTGAGCTGCGACACCGCGCTGACGCGGCCGCGCATCGAGTCGGGCGTATGGAGCTGGATCAGCGAGCTGCGGACATAGACCGAGACCATGTCCGCGCCGCCCGCGACGATCAGCCCGACCAGGCTGAGCAGGAAGTCGGTCTGGAGCACCGGCCACCCCGCGCCGAGCGCCACATGGGTGATGCCGAGCGCGTCGGTCAGCTGAGTCGCCACCCCGAAGGTGAGAATGCCGAGCCCGAAGACCACCACCGAGGCGAGCATCTTGACGCCGACGTTGCGCTTCATCGGCCGGAACGAGAACCAGAGCGCGGTGCTGGCCGCGCCGATCCCCATGCCCGCCGCCAGGACGCCCAGACCCGGCGCACCGACCCGGAGGATGTCGCGCGCGAAGATCGGTAACAGCGCGGTCGCGCCGGCCAGCAGCACCGCGAACAGGTCGAGCGTGATCGCCGCGAGCACCAGCCGGTTGCGCCGGACATAGGCGAAGCCGTCGAGGATACGCTGGAGCGGGCGACGGTCTTTCTGCGCGGGCGGCTGCGGCACCTTGCCGATCAGGAACATGAGCCCGAGCGCGAGCAGCAGCAGACCCGCGATTACGCCATAAGCGATATCGGGGTGGACGGCGTAGAGCAGTCCGCCGACGCTCGGCCCCGCGATCGTGCCGAATTGCCAGGCGATCGAGGAGATCGCGATCGCGGTCGGGAGGCTCTCCTTGGGAACGAGATTCGGCGCCAAAGCGGAATAGGCCGGTCCCGAAAAGGCACGCGCGACACCGATCAGCACCGCGGACACGAAAAGATATGGAAGGCCGAGCTGACCCGACCAGGTCAGCACGCCCAGCGTCGCGGCGTTGAGCACCAGCAGCGCGGTGGTGCCGCGCACGATCCAGCGCCGGTCGACCGTATCGGCCACCAGCCCGACGAGCGGCGTCAGCAGGAACAGGGGGATGAACTGCACGAGCCCGATCATGCCGAGGAGAAAGGCGGCGTCGCGGATGTCCATCGTCTGGCGCGCGAGGCCGTAGACCTGCCAGCCGATGATGATCGCCTGCGCGCTGATCGCGATCGTGCCGGAGAAGCGCGCCAGCCAGTAGGCGCGGAAGTTGGCGATGCGAAGAGGGTGGCGCGGCGCGGCCGGCGGATCGATCGGGGCGTGCATCGGAGGAGCGGGTTAGACCCGCGCTGAAACCCTTGCAACCCGGTGGGGTTTGCAGTCCGACGCGACCCGCGCCTATAGGCCCCCATCTTCCCAAGGAATGAGGTCCTGTCCATCGTGGCAAAAGCCCCAGCACGCAGCCCGGTAATCGCCGGCGATACGCCCCCCGCCGACCCGACGAAGACGAATCGCGAGCGCCCATCGGACCCGCGTCCGTATGAGGCCAGCAAGGAAGAGCTGCTCAAATTCTACGAGGACATGCTGCTGATCCGCCGCTTCGAGGAGAAGGCGGGACAGCTCTATGGTCTCGGCCTGATCGGCGGCTTCTGCCACCTCTACATCGGCCAGGAAGCGGTCGCGGTCGGGCTCCAGTCGGCACTGACCGAGGCCGATTCGGTGATCACCGGCTACCGCGACCACGGCCATATGCTGCTGTGCGGGATCCCGCCCAAGGACGTGATGGCGGAGCTGACCGGGCGTCAGGCCGGCATCTCCAAGGGCAAGGGCGGCTCGATGCACATGTTCAGCGTCGAGCATAAATTCTACGGCGGCCACGGTATCGTCGGCGCGCAGGTGTCGCTCGGCGCCGGGCTCGCGTTCAAGCACAAGTACAGCGAGGACGGCGGCGTCTGCCTCGCCTATTTCGGCGACGGCGCGGCCAACCAGGGCCAGGTGTACGAGGCCTTCAACATGGCCGAGCTGTGGAAGCTCCCGATCATCTTCGTGATCGAGAACAACCAATATGCCATGGGCACCAGCGTCAATCGCGCCTCGTCCGAGGACCAGCTGTACAAGCGCGGCGAGAGCTTCCGCATCCCCGGGCTGCAGATCGACGGCATGGACGTGCTGGCGGCGCGCGGCGCGGCGGAGGAGGCGCTCGCCTGGGTGCGCGCGGGCAAGGGGCCGATCATCCTCGAGATGAAGACCTATCGCTACCGCGGCCACTCGATGTCCGATCCCGCCAAGTACCGCTCGCGCGACGAGGTGCAGGCGGTGCGCGACAAGTCCGACCCGATCGAGGCGGTGAAGCGCACGCTGAGCGAGACGCACGGCGCCAAGGAGGAGGACTTCAAGGCGATCGAGCAGCGTATCCGCAAGCAGGTCAACGAGGCGGCGGATTTCGCCGAGAGCACGCCCGAGCCGGATCCGGCCGAACTGTATACCGACGTCCTGGTGGAGAAGTATTGAGATGGCGATCGACATCAAGATGCCGGCGCTGTCCCCGACGATGGAGGAGGGCACGCTCGCCAAGTGGCTCGTCAAGGAGGGCGACACGGTGAAGTCCGGCGACATCATGGCCGAGATCGAGACCGATAAGGCGACGATGGAGTTCGAGGCGGTAGACGAGGGCACGGTCGCCAAGATCCTGGTCGCCGAGGGCACCGACGGCGTGAAGGTCGGCACCGTTATCCTGCAGCTCGCCGGTGAGGGCGAGGAGGCGGGGTCGGCGGAACCGGCCAGCACCGCCGCGACCAAGGACGATTCGCCGCGCGGCGACGCGTCGGCGGACGAGCAGAAGACGCCCGACACGGTCGAGGACTCGGCGCACCCCGCGCAGGAGAAGGTCGATACCGGCGCGCGCCAGCTGTTCGAGGCCGCCGCGCACACGTCCGAGGTGAGTGACCCGGACGTGCCCGCGGGCACCGAGATGGTGAAGCAGACCGTCCGCGAGGCGCTGCGCGACGCCATGGCGGAGGAGATGCGCGCCGACGCGCGCGTGTTCGTGATGGGCGAGGAGGTCGCGCAATATCAGGGCGCCTACAAGGTGACCCAGGGCCTGCTCGACGAGTTCGGCGACAAGCGCGTGATCGACACGCCGATCACCGAGTACGGCTTCGCCGGCGTCGGTACCGGCGCGGCGATGGGCGGGCTCAAGCCGATCGTCGAGTTCATGACATTCAACTTCGCCATGCAGGCGATCGATCACATCATCAACTCGGCCGCCAAGACCAACTATATGTCGGGCGGTCAGATGCGCTGCCCGATCGTGTTCCGCGGTCCCAATGGCGCGGCGAGCCGAGTCGGCGCGCAGCACTCGCAGAACTACGGGCCGTGGTACGCCAGCGTGCCCGGCCTGATCGTGATCGCGCCCTATGACGCGGCCGACGCCAAGGGCCTGCTCAAGGCGGCGATCCGCAGCCAGGATCCAGTGGTGTTCCTCGAGAACGAGCTGCTGTACGGCCGCTCGTTCGAGGTGCCCAAGCTGGACGACTGGGTGCTGCCGATCGGCAAGGCGCGCGTGATGCGTCAGGGCAAGGACGTGACGATCGTGAGCTACTCGATCGGCGTCGGGCTCGCGCTCGAGGCCGCCGAGAAGCTGGCGGGCGAGGGCGTCGAGGCGGAGGTGATCGACCTGCGCACGCTACGGCCGCTCGACACGAAGACGGTGCTCAAGAGCCTCGCCAAGACCAACCGCCTGGTGGTGGTAGAAGAGGGCTGGCCGACCTGCTCGATCGCGTCCGAGATTGCCGCGGTGGTGATGGAGCAGGGCTTCGACGACCTCGACGCGCCGGTGCTGCGCGTTACCAACGAGGACGTACCGCTGCCCTATGCCGCCAACCTCGAGAAGCTGGCGCTCATCTCCGCGGACAAGATCGTCGCGGCGGTGAAGAAGGTGACCTACCGCAAGTGAGACCATGGACGAGGCGGGAAGCCGGCGCAGTGCCACTTTCCCGCCTCAACGATTTGCCAACGCTATCGCCTAGCGTCATCCTGTTACGCGGTCAGGATGACGTCAGGCGCTTCGCTTAGCGCTCGCGATCGCTCACCGATGGCTCACGGTGGCGCACTTGCTCTCGCGTTCGAACGAGCGGTCTGAGCGAATGCTCGACGATCACCGTGCTGTCGAAGGAATAGACGAGCGCGGCGGCCACGATCCCGATCGTCCAGCCGAGTCATCTCGCGCGAGCGGCGCTAGGGCGGGGCGGAGCGAGCGGAACAAGCGCGATCGGCTGCGCATCTGATACCTTCCGGGCATCGCCGGGCGCGAACGTGAGGGAGCGAGCGTCAGCGTGATCGAGACTGATCATTTTCCAACGCCCTCCGCCACAGCCACGGAGCGCGCGCTGGTGCTCGGCTACGCCCCCGCAGGCGCGCGCGACGGCCTCGCCGCGCTGCTCGCGCTCGACGGGCGGCTCGGCGCCATCCTGCGCACCACCCGCGAGCCGCTGGTCGGGCAGATGCGGCTGACCTGGTGGTATGAGGCGCTGGAGGCGCTCGACCGCGCGCCGCCGCCGGCCGAACCGACGCTCGCCACGCTGGGCGAGACGGTCGTCGCGCGCGTGAGCGGCGCGGTCCTGGCCCAGCAGGTCGAGGGATGGGAGGCGTTGCTGGAGGCGCCATTGACCGCGACGGCGCTGGAGCTGCATGCCCGCGGCCGCGGCGGCTCGCTGTTCGCTGCCGCCGCGACGCTGCTGCGAGTCCCGCCCGCGGAAGCGATCGAACGCGCCGGGGAGGGGTGGGCGCTAGCCGATCTCACGCGCCATCTCAGCGACCCGTACCTCGCCGCGGTGGCCCGCACCGCCGCGCTGACGCGGCTGTCCGACGCACTGGGCCAGCACTGGCCGGCGCGAGCGCGCGCGCTGGGTGCGCTGGCGTGGCTGGCGCGACTCGATCTGACCTGGCCGACTCGGCCGACGGGCCATCCGGCGCGAGCGGCGCGACTGCTTTGGCACCGCCTTTCCGGACGCTAGCCGGGCGCGCTTGCGCGGTCGCTTGGGCGCCCGATAGCCTCCCCGTGGGTAGTGGGGAGATGAGGCAATGTGGCGGTACCTGGCGGGCGGCGTGGCGGCTCTGCTGCTGATCGCAGGCGGCTGGCTGATGATCGGCGGACAGGCGCACTCGGGCGCGTCGACGAGCGCGGCGCCGTCCGCGCGACCGAGTGACACAGCGGCCGCGACCAGTCCCGCGCCGGACCTGCCCGAGGCCGACAATGCCACGCGCGCGCGCCGGCGCTTCGAGCGGTTCGACCGCGACCGCGACGGCAAGGTGACCCGCGACGAGTTCCTCGAGCCGCGGCGCAAGGCATTTGCCAAGCTCGACCGCGACGGCGACGGCAAGTTGAGCTTCGACGAGTGGGCGGCGCGCACCGTCGACCGCTTCGCGACCGCCGATCGGGACAGGTCGGGTGCGTTAGACGAGAAGGAATTCGCCGCGACCGCGCCCAAGCACAAACCCCGTCGCGCGAGCCCCTGCGCCGACGCAGTGCACAGTGACGATTGAGCGCCTGCGCCGCGGCGCGCGACCAGCGCGGCGCGGCGCCGCGCCGCGTCAGGCCGCCATCCACGCCGCCAGCGCGGTGCGGGCGCGGTCGGTGTAGAGCTTCTTTCGGTCCGCCTTCTTGGTGCGCCCCGGGATGGGCGGGAACAGGCCGAAATTGACGTTCATCGGCTGGTAGCTCTCCGCCTCGGCGCCGCCCGTGATGTGGCCGAGCAGCGCGCCGAGCGCGGTCTCCACCGGAGGCGGCGTCATCGCCTCTCCGTGCAGCTCGGCGGCGGCGAAGCGTCCTGCGAGCAGACCGATCGCCGCGCTCTCGACATAGCCCTCGCAACCGGTGATCTGCCCCGCGAAGCGCAGGTGCGGGCGCGAGCGCAATCGCAGCTGCGGGTCGAGCAGCTCGGGCGAGCGGATGAAGGTGTTGCGGTGCAGCCCGCCGAGCCGCGCGAACTCGGCCTTCTCCAGCCCCGGGATGGTGCGGAACAGCCGCACCTGCTCGGCATGCTTGAGCTTGGTCTGGAAGCCGACGATGTTCCACAAGGTGCCGTGGGCGTTGTCCTGGCGCAGCTGCACCGCGGCATAGGGCCAGCGCCCGGTGCGCGGGTCGTCGAGACCGACGCCTTTCATCGGCCCGAAGCGCAGCGTCTCGCGCCCGCGCTCGGCCATCACCTCGATCGGCATGCAGCCCTCGAAATAGGGCACGTTCTCCCACTCACGATATTCGGTCTTCTCGCCGGCGAGCAGCCCGTCGACGAAGGCGTGATACTGGTCCTTGTCGAGCGGGCAGTTGATGTAGTCCGTCCCGTCACCTTTGTTCCAGCGGCTCTGGAACCAGGCGGTGTCGAGGTCGATCGAGTCGCGGTGGACGATCGGCGCGATCGCGTCGAAGAAGGCGAGCGCGTCCCGGCCGGTCTCGCCCGCGATCCGCTCCGACAGCGCGGGCGCGGTGAGCGGGCCGGTGGCGATGATCGCGGGCGTGTCGGGCAAGGTGTCGACGCGCTCGCGCACGATCGTCACGTTCGGGTGCGCCGCCAGCGCCGCGGTGACGCCGGCGGAGAAACCGTCGCGGTCCATCGCCAGCGCCGAGCCGGCGGGGACGCGGTGGTGATCGCCCTCGCGCAGGATCAGCGAGCCGAGCGCGCGCATTTCCTGGTGGAGCAGGCCGACGGCGTTGCTCTCGGCGTCGTCGGAGCGGAAGCTGTTCGAGCAGACCAGTTCGGCGAGATGGTCGCCGTGGTGCGCCGGGGTGGTGTCGCCGCCGCCGCGCATCTCGGAGAGGCGGACGCGGAACCCCGCCTCGGCCAGCTGCCACGCCGCCTCCGACCCGGCAAGTCCCCCGCCGATCACGTGAATGTCATGTTTCATGGGGTGCGCGATAGCGGCTCGCGCTTGCCTTGTCAGGTGCGCGTTCCCAGCTTGAAGCGATGAAGATCTACACCATCGGCTATGAGGGGACGACGGTCGACTCGTTCCTCGCCGCGCTGTCCGGGGCGGGTGTGCGGCGCGTGATCGACGTGCGCGCGCTGCCGCTGTCGCGGCGGCCGGGCTTCTCCAAATCGTTGCTCGCCGCGGCGCTGAAGGAGGCCGGGATCGACTATGTCCACCTCAAACCGCTCGGCACGCCCAAGCCCGGACGCGACGCCGCCAAGAAGGGCGATGTGGCGACACTCACCGCGGTGTACGAGGCACAGCTCGCGCTACCGGAGGCGCAGGTGGCGGCGGCGCAGATGCTCGAGCTGGCGGACGAGCGGCCGAGCGCGCTGCTGTGCTTCGAGCGCGACCCGTGCCACTGCCACCGCACCTTGCTGCTCGGCGCGGTGGGTGAGGGGCGCGAGGTGGTCGACCTGTACGCGTGAGCGAAGGCGGCGCGTGCTCCTGCGGATGCAGGAGCCCGGGGTGAAGGGCCGCGCCGCCGGTGGCTCTGTGCTCCAGCGGTCGCCGGAGCACGATACGGTGCGATGCCGCAGGTCGTCCCTTGTCCCTCATCCCGGACGTGTTCCGGGGCGACGGTAACCGCGTGGCGTTGGCGACGGCCACCTCCGGCGCCGCCGCCCGCGGCTGGATGGATGCCGGATCACGTCCGGCATGACGGGGGGCGGTAGGCGACCACGTCGCCCACTGCCCACCCTAGCCCGCGACCGGCAGCTTCACCTTCCCGTCCTCGAGCCGCTCGAGCGGGCCATAGGCCACCACGGTCTCGAGCAGGAGCGGCTCGTAGAGGTGCGGGAACAGCTGGCCCTCGCGTGCCGCCTCCCACCGCACGCGATCACCATAAGCCTCGAGGTCGACCGCGGCGACGTGCAACGCGTCCTGGCCCGCGAAATGCTTGTCCACCGTCGCGGTGAGCTGCGCCGCGGTGGAGAGGTGGACGTAGCCATCGGCCAGATCGACCGGAGCGCCGTCGAAGCGTCCGTCGCGCTCCAGCGCGGCGATCTGCTCGCCGGTCAGCACCTTATAGGCCAACATCGGCCGCTCGTCCGCCATCAGTCCTCCTCCCCGTCGTCATCGCTCTCGTCGACCTGTTCGCCGAGCGTGTCGGGGCCGGTGCCGTCGTCGAGCGTCAGCACGTCGCTCGCGGCGACCGGCGCGGCCTCGTCGAGCTCGGCCGCGACCGCGGCCTCGGCGGCGTCCTCGGGCTCGGGCTCCTCGTCGATCCGCGCCGCCGAGACGACATGCTCGTCCGCCGCGACGTTGAACAGCCGCACGCCGGCCGAGCCGCGCCCGATCACGCGCAACGAGGCGAGCGGCATGCGGATCATCTTGGCCTGGTCGGTCACCAGCATCAGCTGCTCGGCCTTGCTCGCCGCGAAGCTCGCCACCACCGCGCCGTTGCGCGCGATATTGTCGATATTGGTGATGCCCTGGCCGCCGCGGCCGGTGCGGCGATACTCATAGGCCGAGCTCAGCTTGCCATAGCCGTTGGCGCAGACCGTCAGCACGAACTGCTCCCGGGCGCGCAGCTCCTCGAAGCGGATCTGGTCCATCGCCCGCGGCGTGCGATCGGCGTCCTCGGCCTTCCACGGCGCGTGGCGGAGGTAATCGTCGCGCTCCTCCTGGTCGCGGATGCCGGCGCGGTGCAGCACCGAGAGCGAGATCACCTGATCGTCGCCCTTAAGCGCGATGCCGCGCACGCCGGTCGAGTTGCGGCTCTGGAACTCGCGCACCTCGTCGGCGGCGAAGCGGATCGCCTTGCCGCACTTGGTCGCGAGCAGCACGTCGTCACCCTCGTCGAGCAGCGCCACGCCGATCAGCCGGTCGTCGGCATCCTCGCCCTCGAACTTCATCGCGATCTTGCCGTTGGACGGCACGTTGGTGAAGGCGTCCATGCTGTTGCGCCGCACCGACCCGCGCGCCGTCGCGAACATGACGTGGAGCTTGCCCCATTCCGCCTCGTCCTCGGGCAGCGGCAGCACGGTGGAGATCGTCTCCCCCTGCTCGAGCGGGAGCAGGTTGATCATCGGCCGGCCGCGTGTCGCGGGCCCGCCCTCGGGCAGTTTCCACACCTTCATGCGATAGACGCGACCGAGCGTGGAGAAGAACAGCACCGGCGTGTGGGTCGAGGTGACGAACAGCTTGGTGACGACGTCCTCGTCCTTGGTCGCCATCGCACTGCGGCCCTTGCCGCCGCGCGCCTGCGCACGGAAGGCGTCGAGCGGGGTGCGCTTGATGTAGCCCGCCATGGTGACGGTGACGACCATCTCCTCGCGCTCGATCAGGTCCTCGTCGTCGATCCCGTCGGCGGCGGCGGCGATCTCAGTCCGCCGCGGTGTCGCGAACTGCTCGCGCACGTCGCGGAATTCCTCGCGCATCACGGCGTAGAGCTTCACGCGGTCGGACAGGATCGCGAGCAGCTCGGTGATCGAGTCGGCGAGCGTCTTGAGCTCGTCCCCGATCTCGTCGCGGCCGAGCGCGGTGAGGCGGTGGAGTCGGAGGTCGAGGATGGCGCGGACCTGCACCTCGCTGAGGCGATAGGTATCGCCGGCGACGTCGGTCTCCAGCGCTTCCACCAGTCGCAGATAGGGCGCGATCTCCGCGATCGGCCAGTCGCGCGACAGCAGCTTGCCACGGGCCTCGGCCGGGCTCGACGAGCCGCGGATGATGCGCACCACCTCGTCGAGGTTGGTCACCGCGATGACGAGGCCGAGCAAGATGTGCGCGCGCTCGCGTGCCTTGTTGAGCTCGAACTTGGCGCGGCGCGTGATCACCTGCTCGCGGAAGGTGACGAAGGCCGCGATGATGTCGCGCAGGTTGAGCAGCTCGGGCCGGCCGCCGCGGATCGCCAGCATGTTGGCGGGGAAGGAGCCCTGCGCCGGCGTGTGGCGCCACAGCTGATTGAGCACCACCTCGGGCGTGGCGTCGCGCTTGAGGTCGATGACGATCCGCACGCCCTCGCGGTTCGACTCGTCGCGGATGTCGCTGACACCCTCGACGCGCTTCTCCTTGGCCGCGTCCGCGATCTTCTCGACCAGCGCGTTCTTGCCCTGCTGGAACGGGATCTCGGTCAGCACGATCGAGGTGCGGTCGCCGCGCCCGGTCTCGACCTTATGGCGCGAGCGCACGATGATCGAGCCGCGTCCGGTCTCATAGGCCGAGCGCGCGCCGGCGCGGCCGAGGATGATCGCGCCGGTCGGGAAGTCCGGACCGGGGACGATCTCCATCAGCTCCTCGGTGGTGATCGCCCCGTTGTCGAGATAGGCGAGGCAGGCGGCGACGACCTCGCCGAGATTGTGCGGGGGGATGTTGGTGGCCATGCCGACCGCGATGCCGCCGGCGCCGTTGACGAGCAGGTTGGGGAAGCGCGCGGGGAGCACCTGCGGCTCGCGCTCGCTCGCGTCATAATTGGGCTGGAAGTCGACCGTGTCCTTGTCGAGGTCGTCGAGCAGGTAGTTGGCCGCCTTGGCGAGCCGCGCCTCGGTGTAGCGCATCGCCGCGGGCGGATCGGGGTCCATCGAGCCGAAATTGCCCTGACCGTCGATCAGCGGCAGCCGCATCGACCAGTCCTGCGTCATGCGCGCCAAGGCGTCGTAGATCGCGGTATCGCCGTGCGGGTGGTATTTACCGATCACGTCGCCGACGATGCGCGCGGACTTGCGATACGGCCGGTTGTAGAGGAAGCCGCTCTCGCTCGCGGAGAAGAGGATGCGGCGGTGGACCGGCTTGAGGCCGTCGCGCACGTCGGGCAGCGCGCGCGCGACGATCACGCTCATGGCGTAGTCCAGGTAGCTGGTCTTCATCTCCTCGACGATGGAGATGGGGGCGATGTCAGACGGATCGGCGAGGACGGTGTCGACGGCCAAGATGCTTCTTTCTTTTGCGGAATCGTTGCTGGGCGGGGTGTAGGACGGCGCGGCCACAAAGTCACGCGTACGCGCGCGTGCGCGTGAGGCCCCCTTACCCGATGCGGGGGTGCGTGTGCCCCGGCGAAGGCCGGGGCCCAGGTGGGAGAACGCTCGCGGGACTCACCACCGTCGCCCAACTGGGCCTCGGCCTACCCCGGGGAACATATCTAAGGCGCGACCTCCGCGCCGTCCCAGGCGAAGACCTTGCCGCTGTCGGCGGGGCGCAGCCCGTCGAGCACGTCGAGCAGCTGGACCGCGGCCCGCCCGGGCTGGAACAGGTCGCGCCCGCGCTGCTGGAACGGCTTGGACAGCCGCGTGTCGACCGTGCCCGGGTGCAGCGCCACCACCAGCCCGCGATCGTTGCGGCGCTTGTCCTCGATCGCGAGCGTGCGGATCAGCTGGTTGAGCGCGGCCTTGCTGGCGCGATAGCCGTACCAGCCGCCGAGCCGGTTGTCCGAGATGCTGCCGACGCGCGCCGACAGCGCCGCGAACACCGACCGGCCGGTGCGCGGCATGATCGGCAGGAAGTGTTTGGCGACCAGCGCGGGTCCGATGGCGTTGACCGCATATTGCCGCGCCAGCCAGACCGGGTCGAGGTCGCGCAGCGCCTTCTCCGGTCCGTGCTCGGCGTCGTGGAGCAGTCCGGTGGCGACCACGACCAGCTCGGGCGTGCCCGCGCGCGCCGCCGCGGCCGCGATCGATCCCTCGTCGGTGACGTCGAGGTCGCCGCGCGCGAGCCGCAGCACCTCCTGGCCTTCCTCCTCCAGCGCGTCCGCGAGGGCCGCGCCGATGCCGCCGTTCGCGCCGATCACCACCGCGCGGGTCATGCCGCGCGCTCGAAGGTCCAGCGCGCTCTGTCGCTCTGGTCGGCGGCGAAGCGGTAGCCGGCGGTGTCGAAGGCCCTCATGCCGTCCAGCTCGGTGACGTGATGCTCGGCCAGGTAGCGCGCCATCATCCCGCGCGCCTTCTTGGCGTGGAAGCTGACGAAGCGCCCGTCCGCCTCGCGGAAGTCGACCGCGACCACGCGCACGTCGGCGGGCAGCCGGTCCGCGACCACCTCCCAATATTCCTGGCTGGCGAGGTTGAGCACCACGCCCGACCCCTCCGCCGCGAGATCCTCGGCCAGCGCCGTCGCGACGCGATCGTCCCACCAGTCGGTCAGCTTCTTCTTCCGCGGCGCCCAGCGCGTGCCCATCTCGAGCCGATAGGGGCGGATGCCGTCGAGCGGGCGCAGTATACCGTAGAGACCTGACAGAAGGCGGACATGGTCCTGCGCGAACCGCACCGCCGCCTCGTCGAGCGTCTTCGCCTCGAAGCCCGCATAGACGTCGCCCGCGAAGGTGTAGAGCGCGGGGCGCTCTTCCGCGGCGTCGAAGTCGCGGAAGCGATCGGCGTTGAGCTTGGCCAGCGCCGGCGAGATCTTCATCAGCTCGGCCAGCTTCTTCTGCGTCAGGTGCGACGCGGCATGCGCAAGTGTCGCGGCCTCGGCGGCGAAGCGCGCGGGGGTGGCGGGGAAGGGCGGCGGGGTCTCGAGGTCCAGCGTCTTGGCGGGCGACAGCACGGCGATCATGCCGCCGCCCTACGCCGCCCCCGAGGCACGTTCAATCGCGGTTCAGCGGCGACACGCAATGTCACCCACGCTTCCTTGAACCGCCGCGAGACCGGCACTAGAGCGGCGGGCGAGCGTTGTGCCCGAGATTTATCCTGGCGCGATCGTCTGGCGCAGATTCTGGAGAGACATGTCGATGAAGATGCTTTCGAACGCGGTCATGGCCGCGCTGCTCGCCGGGGGCGCCACCGTCGCGCTCGCGCAGCCCGCGCTCGCGCAGAAGAAAGACGAGAAGAAGGACCAGGGCTCGCAGCTGAAGCTCAGCAACGAGGTCCGCGGCCCCGCGGCGCAGGCGCAGACCGCGCTCGCCGCCAAGGACACGGCCACCGCCACGCCGCTGGTGGCGCAGGTCGAGGCCGCGGCCAAGACCGACGACGAGAAGTATATCGCGGCGGCGCTGCGGCTGAACCTCGAGGCGATCAAGATGGACAGCGGCGGCGGCTCGGCCGGCCTGACCGCGCCGCTCGACGCGCTGATCGCCAGCCCCCGCACCCCGCCGGCCGACAAGGCGCGCTACGCCTACCAGCGCGGCGTGATCGCCGCCAACGCCAAGGATCCGGCCGGCGCGTCGCGCTTCTTCGAGCAGGCGCAGCAGCTCGGCTACAACGACCCGAACCTGCCGCTTCAGCTGGTCAAGCTGAAGATGGACTCGGGTGATGTCGCGGGCGGCTCGGCCGCGCTCGCCAAGATGGTCGACCAGCAGGTCGCCGCCGGTACCAAGCCGAGCGAGGACATCTACAAATACGCCATCGCCAAGAACAATCAGGCGAAGAACAACGCCGAGACGGTGGCGTGGATGCGCCGTTATCTGGCGGCCTACCCGACCAAGAAGAACTGGCGCGACATGCTGACCTTCTGGGGCATCCAGACGCAGGCGGTGGTGACGCTCGACAAGAACCAGAAGGTCGACCTCTTCCGCCTGCTGCGCACCGGCAAGGCGCTGGCTGACCAGTATGACTATGAGATCTACGCGCAATGGACCTTCGACCAGGGCCTGCCGTGGGAGTCCAAGGCGGTGCTGACCGAGGGCAAGGCCGCGGGCAAGATCCCGGCCGACAGCGCCAACGCGAACAGCCTGCTCGCGGCGTCGAACAAGTCGATCTCGAACGAGGGCTCGATGACCGCGGTCGAGGCGCGCGCGCAGAAGGCGGCGGATGGCAAGCTCGCCGCCAGCACCGCCGACGCCTATCTGGGCACGGGCGAGTGGGCCAAGTCGGTCGCGCTGTATCGCACCGCGCTGCAGAAGGGCGGGGTGGACGCTAATACGGTGAACACGCGCCTCGGCATCGCGCTCGCCAACTCGGGCGATACCGCCGGCGCCAAGACCGCCTTCCAGGCGGTGCAGGGCAGCCCGCGCGCGGATATCGCCGCCTGGTGGATCGAGTTCCTCGATCACCCGCCGCAGGCATGAGGTGACGGCCGCGCACTCGGTCGGGCGCGCGGCCAATTCCCCCGCTGGCGGGGAGGGAGATCATGTTGCGCGCTGCCACCTCCCCGCGAGCGGGGAGGATCTAGGCGATCGGCACGCCGACCTGCGACTTGGAACTGCGGATCGTCAGCGACGATTTCACGCTCGCCACGTTGGGGGCGGACGTCAATTTGGTCGTCAGGATGCGCTGGAAGCTCTCGAGGTCGGCCGCGACGATCTTGAGGATGAAATCGATCTCGCCGTTGAGCATATGGCATTCCCGCACCTCGGGAATCGCGGCGACATGACTCTCGAAGGCGGCGAGATCCTGCTCGGCCTGGCTGCGCAGGCTCACCATCGCGAAGACGGTGATCGGGAAACCGAGCTGCGCCGGATCGCATTCGGCATGGTAGCCGCGGATCACGCCCGCCTGTTCCAGCGCCCGCACGCGGCGCAGGCACGGCGGCGCGGTGAGCCCGACGCGCTCGGCGAGATCGACGTTGGTCATGCGCCCGTCTTCCTGCAGCAGTGCGAGGATTTGCCGGTCGATACGGTCCAGGGTCATGACGCCTCTTAGCTGCTGAACGCAGTATCGCGATAGCTTCGGAACGCCCCGCTACAATAAAATTGCGTGGCAACGCAATTGTGCCAAGCTGCGACATGGCCGCTTTTTGCGCCGCAATGAGCGTTAGCGACCGTTTCGGGGCCGCCCTATGTACGTTGCAGGCGCACCGATGGCGCGCCGATCACAGCAGCAGAGGGCTCCCACCGGTGCGGTTCGACGACAGTCTGAAGACCGTTCTCGCCGCCGACGTCTCGACGGCGTTCGGCGCGCGCGCGGCTTTCCGCCAGCTGGTCGACCTGATCGGGCGCGGGCGCGCGCCCGCCGAGCCCGCCCTGCTGGCGCGACTCCGCGACCTCCGCGCGACGGTGCCGGCCGAGATGCGAGCGGCGGCGGCACGCGGGCTCGCGCTGGCCGATCCGCCCGCCGCCCTCGTCGCCTTCTTCGCCGAGGACACGCCCGAGATCGCCGCCACCATGCTCCGCGTGGCCCGGCTCGTGCCCGAGGAGTGGGACGTGCTGCTGCCGCAGCTCGGCCCACACGGCCGCAGCGTCCTGCGCCGGCGAAGCGATCTCGCGCCTTCCGTGAGCCGCGCGCTCGAAGCGTTCGGGTCGACCGACTTCGCGCTGCCGGAACCCGAGGCGCCAGCGATCGAGACGGTCGCGGCGACTCCCACACATGCGGGCGAGCGCTTCGAGGTGGCCGATCTGGTGCACCGCATCGAGGCATACCAGCGCCAGCGCGGTGCCGCGCTCGGACTCGACGAGGTGTCACCCGCGCCAGTCCACCTCTTCCGGTTTGAGACCGACGTCGCCGGCATCATCCGCTGGGTCGACACCGGACCCCGCGGTGCGCTGATCGGCCTGTCGCTCAGCCATGACGCGGCGCTCGCGCCCGCGCACCACCACGTCGACGGGGTCGCCGCCGGGGCGTTCCGCAAGCGTGCCACCTTCGCCGACGCGCGGCTGCGCGTGCCGGGCGAGTCGGCGGTGGGGGGTGACTGGCGCATCTCGGGCGCGCCCATGTTCGATCTCGCCAGCGGCAGCTTCGTCGGCTTCCGCGGTCGCGCGCGCCGGCCGCGCGTCGAGGAGAGCGCCGCGGCGGCGCGGTCGGTGGCGGGGAGCGCCGGCGCCGAGGGACTGCGCCGGCTGGTGCACGAGCTGCGCACGCCGACCAACGCGATCGCGGGCTTCTCCGAGCTGATCGAGCAGGAGCTGCTCGGCCCGGTGCCGCCGCGCTACCGCGACCGCGCCGCCGCGATCCGCCGCCACGTCGCCGGTCTGATCGGCGCGATCGACGACCTCGACCTCGCCGCGCGGCTGGAGGGGAATGCGCTCGACCTGCGCGACGACGTGGTCGCGCTCGCGCCACTGCTCGCGCGCGTCGCGCAGGATCTCGCGCCGCTCGCCGCGCTGCGCGGTGGCGCGCTGGCGCTGCCCGAGCCCGGCGCGGCGCGCTGGGCCGCCGACGCGCACGCGGTCGAGCGGCTGGTGCAGCGGCTGTTCGCGACGCTGCTGGCGGCGGCGACGCGCGGCGAACTGCTCGGCGTCGCGGTCGAGAGCGCCGGGGAGTCGGTCGTACTGACGATCGCGCTGCCCGCGGCCTTGGTCGGGCGAGACGAGGCCGCGCTGCTCGCGCTCGACGACGAGGCGGTGAGCGACGAGGAGGGCGCGCCGCTGCTCGGCACCGGCTTCGCGCTGCGGCTCGCGCGCAACCTCGCGGTCGAGCTGGGCGGGCGGCTGGACATCCTGCCCGAGCGGCTGCGGCTGGCGCTGCCGAGCGCGTCTCCCGCAGCCGCGCCGGGCGACGGCGACGCGCCGCGCGACCATGCACAGGGCGGGAACTGAGCCGGCTTGCCAGCCGCCCCGGCGTGCCGCTACGTGGCAGCACCGACGCGGGCGGGCCTGTAGCTCAACGGTTAGAGCTGGCCGCTCATAACGGCTAGGTTGCGGGTTCGAGTCCTGCCGGGCCCACCATCGCTCGCGTCGGTTCGCCCCCTCGTTTCAGATGACGCAAGTGCTTCGTTAACCGCGCTTGCGTCTGGGCAGGCGAGGGCGCATGGGCGCGCCATGGCGATGCCGGGCAGCCCCGTCGACGAGACCGGCACGTTGGTGCGCGAGGGCGGCGCCTTCGTCCTCCAGCGCGACCGCGGCGGCAGCTTCGTGCTCGAGCTCCAGCGCGTTCCGGTCGACTTTGTCGCCAAGCGAGTCCGCATCCGTGGCGTGCTGATCGACGCGGCGCGAGTCAGCGTCGACGGAGTCGCCGCAGCGTGAGCGCGAGCCCGCGCTGGTTCGCGGTGGCGCCGATCGCGCTCGCCGGGTGCAGTGGGGGCGTGCTCGACCCGCGGGGGCCGGTGGCGCGCGCCGAGAAGCAGATCCTGTTCGACTCGGTCGGCGCGATGCTGCTCATCGTCGTGCCGGTGATGCTGGCGACACTGGCCTTCGCCTGGTGGTTCCGCGCCGGCAACAGCCGAGCCCGGTATCGGCCCGACTGGGATTATTCGGGCAAGCTCGAGCTGCTGATCTGGTCGGTACCGGCGATGATCGTGCTGTTCCTCGGCGGCACCGGCTGGGTCGGCGCGCATCTGCTCGACCCGCGCCGCGCGATCCCGGCCACGGCCGCGCCGATCGAGGTGCAGGTGGTCGCGCTCGACTGGAAATGGCTCTTCCTCTACCCTGGCCAGCGCGTCGCCACGGTCAACCGGCTCGTCGTGCCGGCGGGCACGCCGATCCACTTCCGCCTTACCTCGGCGACGGTGATGAACAGCTTCTTCGTGCCGCAGCTCGGCAGCCAGATCTACGCCATGGCGGGGATGGAGGCGCAGCTCCGCCTCGCCGCCGACCGACCCGGGCGTTATCCCGGCATCGCCGCGCATTACAGCGGCAAGGGCTTCTCCGACATGACCTTCACCGTCGACGCGCTGCCCGCGGCGCAGTTTTCCGCCTGGGTGGCGCAGGCGCGCGCGGCGCCCCCGCTCGACGAGGCGCGCTACCGCCAGCTCGCGCGGCGCGGCACCGTGGCTCAGCCGCTGGTGTTCGGCACCGCACCGACGAGGCTGTTCGACGCGATCGTGGCGCAGCGAGCCCCCGCGGCGGAACGCCCACGCGATGCCAGCAACCAGGGCGAAGCCGACGCCGAGGCGGGGCAGTGACGTCGCTCGGGCGGCTGAGCTGGGACTCGATCCCTCTGCACGAACCGATCGTGATGGTCACCGCGGGCGTGCTGTTCGTGGTGCTGCTCGGCACCGGCGCGACGATCCTGTTCAAGGGCTGGCTGCCCTATCTCTGGCGCGAGTGGATCACCTCGGTCGATCACAAGCGCATCGGCGTGATGTACTGCCTGCTCGCGCTGGTGATGCTGATCCGCGGCTTCGCCGACGCGCTGATGATGCGCTCGCACCAGGCGATGGCGGTGGGGACCGGCAAGGGCTTCCTGCCGCCCGACCACTATGACCAGATCTTCAGCGCGCATGGCACGATCATGATCTTCTTCGTGGCGATGCCGTTCATGATCGGGCTGATGAACTTCGCGGTGCCGCTCCAGCTGGGCGTGCGCGACGTCGCCTTCCCGACGCTCAACTCGGTCAGCTTCTGGCTCACCGCCACCGGCGTGCTGCTGATCAACACCAGCCTCGTCGTCGGCGAGTTCGCGCGCACCGGTTGGCTGGTCTACCCGCCGCTGAGCGAGCGCGCCTTCTCGCCCGGGGTCGGGGTCGACTATTACCTCTGGGCGCTGCAGATCTCGGGCGCGGGGACGCTGCTCGGCGGGATCAACCTGGTCACGACGATCCTGAAGATGCGCGCACCGGGGATGCGCTACACCCGCATGCCGATCTTCTGCTGGACGGCGCTGGCGAGCAACCTGCTGATCGTAGCGGCCTTCCCGATCCTGACCGCGACGCTGACCATGCTGACGCTGGACCGCTACCTGGGCTTCCACTTCTTCACCAACGAAGCGGGCGGCAACCAGATGCTGTTCGTCAATCTGATCTGGGCCTGGGGGCATCCCGAGGTCTATATCCTGGTGCTACCCGCCTTCGGCATCTTCAGCGAGATCATCGCGACGTTCAGCGGCAAGCCCCTGTTCGGCTATCGCTCGATGGTGCTCGCGACGCTGGCGATCTGCGTCCTCTCCTTCATGGTATGGCTGCACCATTTCTTCACCATGGGGGCGGGGGCGGACGTCAACGGCGTGTTCGGCGTGATGACGATGATCATCGCGGTGCCGACGGGCGTGAAGGTCTTCAACTGGCTGTTCACGATGTACGGCGGGCGACTGCGCTTCGAGGTGCCGATGCTGTGGGCGGTGGCGTTCATCCCCACCTTCGTCGTCGGTGGGATGACCGGCGTGCTGCTGGCGGTGCCGCCGGCGGATTTCGTGCTCCACAACTCGGTCTTCCTGGTCGCGCACTTCCACAACGTGATCATCGGCGGCGTGCTGTTCGCCGCCTTCGCGGGCTATAGCTACTGGTTCCCCAAGGCGTTCGGCTTTCGCCTGCATGACGGCTGGGGCAAGGCCGCGGCGGTGCTGTGGGTCAGCGGCTTCTACCTCGCCTTCATGCCGCTCTACGCGCTGGGGCTGATGGGCATGACGCGGCGGCTTCAGCACTACGACAACCCGGCGTGGCAGCCCTGGCTGGTCGCCGCCTGGCTCGGTGCGCTGCTCATCCTCGGCGGGATCGCGAGCCTGGCGATGCAGCTCTACGTCTCGGTGCGCGAGCGCCGCTCGCTCGTCGACGAGAGCGGTGACCCGTGGGACGGGCGCACCTTGGAATGGGCGACCCGCTCGCCCCCGCCGCCCTGGAACTTCGCGCGGCTGCCCCAGGTGGAGGGGCGAGACGCGCTCGCGCTGATGAAGCGCGGCGAGGCGGAGAAGGCGCCCGATCCGCTCGAGCCGATCGAGATGCCGCGCAACAGCGCCTATGGCTTCGTCGGCGCCTTCTTCACCTATCTCACCGGCTTCGCCCTGGTGTGGCATATCTGGTGGCTGGTGGTGTTGGGGATGCTCGCCGGCTTCGCGACGACCTTGTGGATCGCGTGGCACCAGCCCGGCGTGCAGGAGATCGGCGTCGACGAGCTGCGCGCGCTGGAGCCGGCGGCATGAGCGGCGAGATCGCCGACCCGCGCCACGAGGGCGACGAGGGCGCGAGGAGCGATCCTCCCGGGCACGGGGAGGGCGGCCCGGCGCCGAAGCAGGTGACCGTCGCGTTCGGCTTCTGGATCTTCCTGCTCAGCGACATCATCATGTTCTCGGGGCTGTTCGCCGCCTATGCGGTGCTCGCGCCCAACACCGCGGGCGGGCCGGAAGGGAGCGAGCTGTTCGAGCTGCGGCTGGTCTTCGTCGAGACTTTGTGCCTGCTCCTCTCCAGCTTCACCTGCGGCGTGATGTCGATCATGGCGGTGAAGCAGCGCGCCGGGGCGACCTACCTGTGGGGGGCGCTCACCGCGCTGCTCGGGCTCAGCTTCCTCGCGATCGAGCTGTACGAGCTGACCCATCTGATCGCCGAGGGCGCGGCGCCGACGCGCAGCGCCTTCCTCTCGGCCCTGTTCACACTGGTGGGCGCGCACGGGCTGCACGTCGCCGCCGGGCTTGTGTGGCTGACGGTGATGATGGGGCAGGTGGCGACGCTGGGCTTCACCGAGGCGGTGGAGCGGCGGCTGCTGTGCTTCGGCCTCTATTGGCACGCGCTCGACATCGTCTGGGTGGCGCTGTTCACCGTCGTCTATCTGTACGGAGTGATGGGATGAGCGAGCAGAAGGGCGACCGCCGGCTCGACCATGCGCCCGGCGGGCACAAGGAGGGCGCGGCGCGGCTCTCGACCTATCTCGCCGGGCTCGGGTTGGCGCTGCTGCTGACGGTCGCGTCGTTCGCGCTGGTCGGCTCGGGCGCGGTCTGGGCGCCGGCGATCCCGATCCTGCTCGCGGTGCTGGCGGTAGCGCAGATGGGGGTGCACCTCGTCTTCTTCCTCCACATCACCAGCGGGCCGGAGAACACCAACAACACGCTGGCGCTCGCCTTCGGCGTGATGATCGTGGTGCTGACGGTGGGAGGCACGCTGTGGATCATGGCGCACCTCGACCACAATATGATGCCGATGGCGGCGATGGCGAAGCCGTGAGGTGTGCGGCCGCCGCGTCTGCATCCTCCGGCGTCATCCTGAGCTCGTCTCACGATCTACCGTGCCGGGCGCTCAGACGCGGAGGCACCTGCGGGCCCGTGGATCTTAAAACGAGTTCAGGATGACGGCAATGGTGGCGCTAGAGGTTGCACCACCCGCTCAGCGCACGCCCAGGTCGCTCGGCCCGAAGGCGTCCGGCAGCAGCTCGGACAGACGATAGCTCGCCACCGCCTCGCCCTCGGCGCCGGCGCAGTGGATCGCGAGGTCGTGCCCGCTCAGCTGCGCGGCCTCGTTGAGCACCTGCCGGCAGCGGCCGCACGGCCGCACCGGCGCGTCGCCGGTGGCGCGGCCGGCCAAGTCCATCGCGCCGCCGATCACGCCCAGCGCCACCACCCGGCGCAGCCGGCCCGAGGCGGAGACGGTCGCGATCGCCACCGTCTCGGCGCAGAGCGACAGGCCGTAGCTGGCGTTCTCGACATTGGCGCCGGTCACCACGCTGCCGTCGTCGAGCAGTACCGCGGCGCCGACCGCGAAGCGCGAGTAGGGCGCGTGCGCGTGCACCGCCGCCGCGCGCGCCGCCGCGATCAGCTGCCGCGCCTGGTCCTGATCCCGCTCGCTCATCCCAGCTCCACCACGTCCCAGTTGACCGGCCCGTCGACGCCGTCGACGCGGCGCAGGTCGGTCGCGCGCCACATCCGCCACACCCGCGCGCCATAGCCGGGACGGAGGAAGTTGCCGATCGCCCAGAGCGGCCGGTCGAACGCCTCGGTCAGACGATAGTCGCGCTCGACGTCGCGCGCCACCTTGAGCAGCACCGGCTTGCCCGTGTGAGTCTCGATCCGCGCGATCATGTCGGCCACACCCGCCACCAGCGCGGCCCGCTCGGGGCGGTCCGGGCAGTCCTCGACGTAGCGGAACGAGATCGCCACCGGCAGCGCGGCGGGGTCGCGCGGCACGACGGTGTTGAACGAGTCGGCCTGCGCGCGCGGCGGCTGGCAGAAGGAGAAGACGTGGATCGCGCCGCGGCGTAGCCCGGCGCGCGCCATCTCGTCCCAGTTGGTCTGGAAGGCACGGTCGCGCGCGCGTGCGCCGCTCGTCGCCACCGCATAGCCGAAGTCGGCGCCCTCGCCCTTGAGGACCGGCCAGACGACGTCGCCGGTCGCCTCGGACACGTCGACGCCCTGCACCGGATAGCGCTCGATCCCCGGCCGCCATCGCAGCGCGACCTGCCACGCGGCCACGCCCGCGAGCGCGATCGCGCTCAGAATCAAGAAGATTCTTCCCAAACCCCACATAGTCAACTTTATGCCTTGATATGAAGAACGCAGATCAGCGTGAAGAGACGCCGAGCGGTGTCGAAGTCGATCGTCACCTTGCCGTCGAGCCGCTCCCGCAGCAGGTCGGCGGCCTCATTGTGGATGGCGCGCCGCGCCATGTCCACCGTCTCGATCTGCTGCAGCGTCGATTGGCGGATCGCCTGATAGTAACTGTCGCAGATCGCGAAATAATCTCTGATCGGCCGGCGGAAGCGTGCGAGCCCGAGCACCAGAGTCTCGAGCGGCGTGTCGTCGGCGCGGCGGATCGCCAGTGCCAAGCGGCCCTCCTCCACCGACAGCCGCACCTTATAGGGCCCCGCATAGCCGTCGGGCTGCGCGCGCTGCGGGGCGAAGTGATTGTCCTCGATCAGGTCGAAGATGGCGATGCGGCGCTCCTGCTCGATGTCGGCCGAGCGCCACAGGATGGTGCGCTCGTCCAGCTCGATGTCGATGATCCGCGGATCGGCCATGCGCTCGCTCGATAGAGGCGATGCGCCGCCGTCACAATCGAGTCATCCACAGGTTCCACCGGCCGTGCCGTTCCGCTCGCCGCTTCAGGCGCGTATAGGCTGGCGGATGGCCACCTTAGCATTCGCACCGCCGGCATCGCCCGAGCCCGTCCACCTGCCGCGCAACGTCGAGGCCGAGGCGGCGATGCTGGGCGCGATGATGATCGACAACCGTCTCGCCGACGACATCGTCGACCGGCTCGAGCCGCAGCATTTCTACGAGCCCGTCCACGGCCGGGTCTTCGCCGCGATCAAGTCGCTGCGCGCCACCGACATGCTCGCGACGCCCGTGACGCTGCGCCCGATGTTCGAGGCGGACGAGGGGATGAAGGAGCTGGGCGGGGTCGGCTATCTCGCCGGGCTGACCGGCTCGGGCGCCGGGCTGATCGGCGCGCGCCAGTTCGCGCAGCAGATCTACGATCTCGCGCTGCTGCGCGCGCTCGTCTCGGTCGGCCACACGATGGTCGACCGCGCGATGGACACCAGCGAGGAGGTCAACCCTCGCGCGCAGATCGAGGCCGCCGAGGAGGAGCTGTTCCGCGTCGCGGCCGACGGGGGTACCGAGAATGCGGTGAAAAGCTTCGCCCAGGCGAGCACCGCGGCGGTGAAGATGGCCGAGCGCGCGCTCAACTGGGGCGGCAACCTGTCGGGCGTCACCACCGGGCTCGACTCGGTCAACGGCAAGATCGGCGGCATGCATCACTCGGATCTGATGATCCTCGCCGGCCGCCCCGGCATGGGCAAGACCTCGCTCGCCACCAACATCGCCTTCAACGCGGCGCAGCGCTGGATGCGCGACATGCGCGACGGTATCCCGCCGTCCAAGTCGGTCGGCGCCAAGGTCGCCTTCTTCAGCCTCGAGATGAGCGCGGATCAGCTCGCCACGCGTATTCTCGCCGAACAGTCGCGGATCAGCTCCGAGGCGCTGCGCATGGGCAAGATCAGCAAGACCGAGTTCGAGCAGCTCGCGGCCGCCGCCGCCGAGCTGGAGAATCTGCCTTTCTTCATCGACGATACCGGCGGCCTCTCGATCGGCGCGCTGCACACCCGCGTGCGCCGGCTCCAGCGCCGCCACAACAACGAGATCGGCCTGGTGGTGGTGGATTACCTCCAGCTGCTCTCGGGCTCGGGCAAGGGCGACGGCAATCGCGTGCAGGAGATCTCGGAGATCAGCCGCGGGCTGAAGACGCTGGCGAAGGACATGAACGTGCCGGTGCTGGCGCTCTCGCAGCTGAGCCGCGCGGTGGAGCAGCGCGAGGACAAGCGCCCGATGCTCTCCGACCTGCGCGAATCGGGCTCGATCGAGCAGGACGCCGACATGGTGTGGTTCGTCTATCGCGAGGATTATTACACCGCGCAGCGCGAGCCCAAGCGGCCGATGGAGGGCGACTCGGCCAACGTCTTCGAGGATCACGCGCGCTGGGCGGCGGACATGGAGCGGGTCTACGGCCTCGCCGAGCTGATCGTGGCCAAGCAGCGCCACGGCGCGACCGGCAAGGTGGTGCTCAAGTTCGACCCGACGATCACGCGCTTCTCGGATTACGCGGGTTATTGAGCGGGCGGGTTCTCCTGCGGAAGCGAGGGTCCAGGTTCATGGAGCGAGCCGCTCGCGGCCCCTGGGCTCCTGCGTGCGCAGGAGCTTGAAGTCGCTACATCGGCTCCACCGCGTCCGGTATGTCGGCTTGAGGCGGCATTCATTTGTCCGGGGTTCGCTGAATCCGGTGGATATGCGGCACCATGGATCCCGGCTCAGCGCCGGGATGACGAGGGGAGGCGTCGTCGTCCTAAGGTAACGCAAGCGCGAACAGCCCGCGCTACTTCAGCACCAGCGGCAGCCCGGCGGCGACGAAGACGACCCGGTCCGCGCGTGCGGCGACGCGCTGGTTGATCGTCCCCGCCAGGTCGCGGAACCGCCGTGCCAGCGCGTTGTCGGGCACGATGCCGAGCCCCACCTCGTTCGCGACCAGCACCACCCGCGCGGCAGTGTCGCGCAGCGCGGCGTCGAGAGCGTCCAGCGCGAGCGCCGCATCCGCCTCGCCGAGCAGCAGGTTGGATGCCCAGAGCGTCAGGCAGTCGACCAGCAGCACCGATCCCGCTCGCCCCTCCGCGACGATCGTCTCGGCCAGCGCGAGCGGCGCCTCCACCGTGCGCCAGCGCGAGTCCCGGTCGGCGCGGTGCTGCGCCACGCGCGCGCGCATCTCGTCGTCGAGCGCCTGTGCGGTGGCGACGAAGACGAGCGCGCCGCCCCGCGCCTCCGCCCGAGCCTGGGCATGGCGGCTCTTGCCCGATCGCGCGCCGCCCAGCACCAACGTCACCCGCGTGTCGATCATCGTCACTCCCGCCTTGTGTTCGGCCGCCGGGCTGGCGAAAGACGGGCCGCCGATGCTGCTGACCGACCCTCCGCCCGCGCCCGCCGCCGCGCTGACCTATCACGGCGGACGTGCTGACGCCGCCGCGCGCCTCTACCCCGACGCGCCCGCGCCATGGCTCGATCTCTCCACCGGGATCAACCCTTTCGCGTGGGAGGGCGCGGACGTGCCGCTGTCCGCGCTGCGCGCGCTGCCGTCGCCCGCCGAGCTGAGCGCGCTCCACCATGCCGCCGCCGCTGCCTTCGGTGCGCACGAGGCGGCGATCACCGCGCTGCCCGGCAGCGAGATCGGGCTGCGCGCGCTCGCCGGCCTGGCGCTGCCGCGGCCGTGGCACGTCGTCGCGCCGAGCTACCGCACCCATCAAGCGGCGCTGCCGGGGGCGACGACGATCAGCGCTGCCGCGGTCGACGCGGTCGCGCGCGGCGGCGGCACGCTGCTGCTCGCCAACCCCAACAATCCCGACGGTCGCTGCTGGCCTGCGGCGCGGCTGCTCGAGCTGGCGCAGGCGCTCGCCGATCGCGGCGGGGTGCTGGTGGTCGACGAGGCCTTCGCGGACGCGATGCCTGGCGCGAGCGTCCTGCCGCTGCTGATGCGCGACGACCGCGTGCTGGTGTTCCGCTCGTTCGGCAAGTTCTTCGGGCTCGCGGGCGTGCGGCTCGGCTTCGCCGCGGGCGGGGCGGCGCTGGTCGGCGCGGTGGCGGCGCGGCTCGGCAGCTGGCCGGTGTCGACCGCGGCATTGCGGATCGGCACCGCGGCCTATCGCGACACCGCCTGGATGGCGGCGACGCGCGAGCAGCTCGCCGCGGCGGCGGCGGCGCTGGACGCCGTGCTGGACGCGCACGATCTCGCGCCGACCGGCGCCTGCCCCTTGTTCCGCCAAGTCGAGCGTGACGACGCGCCGCTGCTGTTCGAGCGGCTCGCGCGCGCCGGGATCCTGGTGCGCCCGTTCAACGAGGCGCCCCGGCGGCTTCGCCTCGGCCTGCCCGGTGACGCGGCGGCGCTCGCCCGGCTCGACGCGGCGCTCGGTGGTCGCTGAGCCCGTCGCTCTGGTGGCGCTCGCGCTCGACGCGGCGCTGGGCTGGCCGGCGTGGCTCTACGCGCGCGTGGGGCACCCGGTCGGCGCGATCGCGCGGGTGATCGCCGTCGGCGAGCGGCGGTGGAACGCGGCGGTGGTCGCTCCCGTCGTGATGGAAGAGAGCGAGGGGCAGCCACCACCGCGCTCCCCCGGCGACGCGCCAGACTATCTCACCCCGACGCAACGGCGCCGTCGTCGCCTGCTCGGCGGAGTCACCCTCCTCGCCGCCATCGCCTTCGCTGCGGGCGCAGCCCTGTTAGCTGAGCGAGCCTTGCGCGCGACGCTCGGCGCGCCGGCCTGGCTCGCCGTCGCGCTGCTCGCCTGGCCGGGGCTCGCGCAGCGCAGCCTCGACGATCACGTCCGGCCCATCGCCGCCGCGCTCGATCACGGCGACCTCGCCGCCGCGCGCGCCGCGGTCGGTCGCATCGTCGGGCGCGACACCGCCGCGCTCGACCGCGCCGGCGTCGCGCGCGCGGCGGTCGAGAGCCTCGCCGAGAGCTTCTGCGACGCCGTCGCCGCGCCGCTGTTCTGGCTGCTGCTGCTCGGGCCGGCGGGCCTGTGGGGTTATAAGGCGATCAACACCGCGGACAGCCTGATCGGTCATCGCGAGCCGCGCTGGCGCGCCTTCGGTTGGGCCGCGGCGCGCACCGACGATCTTGCCAACTGGCTGCCCGCGCGGCTGGGCGGGGCGCTGCTCTGCGTCGCGGGCGGGGGAGGCTGGCGCGTGCTATGGCGCGACTCGCGCCGCCACGCCTCACCCAACGCTGGCTGGACCGAGGCGGCGTTGGCGGGCGTGCTCGGCGCGCGGCTCGCCGGACCCATGGCCTACGACGGCGCGGTCACGGACAAGCCCTGGATCGGCGATGGCCGCGCCGAGCTCGGTGCGCGCGACATCCGTCGCGCGTTGTTGGTCTTCCGCCGCGGCTGCCTGCTGCTGTGGTGCCTCGCGGGAGCCGTCGCATGGGCGCGTTGATGCTGCAGGGCACCGGGTCCGATGTCGGCAAGTCGGTGCTCGTCGCCGGGCTCTGCCGCGCCTTCACCAACCGCGGGCTGGCGGTGCGACCGTTCAAGCCGCAGAACATGTCGACCAACGCCGCGGTCACCGCCGACGGCGGCGAGATCGGGCGCGCGCAGGCGACCCAGGCGCTCGCCGCGCGCGTGGTGCCACATAGCGACATGAACCCGGTGCTCCTCAAGCCACAGGGCGACCGCACGTCGCAGCTGGTGGTCAACGGGCGCGTCCGCGGCGTGCTGCGCGCGAGCGAGTGGCGCCAAGGCCGCGAGGGACTGCTCGACGCAGTGCTGGCGAGCTACCGCCGGCTCGCGCGCGAGGCCGACCTCGTGTTGGTCGAGGGGGCGGGATCGTCCGCCGAGATCAACCTGCGCGCAGGGGACATCGCCAACATGGGCTTCGCGCGTGCCGCCGGGGTGCCGGTGGTGCTGGTCGGTGACATCGACCGCGGTGGCGTGATCGCCTCGCTGGTCGGTACCCGCGCGGTGATCGACCCCGCCGACGCCGCGATGGTGCGCGGTTTCCTCGTCAATAAATTCCGCGGCGATCCCGCGCTGTTCGAGGACGGCTATCGCGCGATCGAGCAGCGCAGCGGGTGGCGCGGCTACGGCGTGGTGCCCTGGCTCGCCGAGGCGCGGCGGCTGCCGAGCGAGGACGCGGTGGTGCTCCAGCGCGCCCCGGCCGCGGGCGCCGGCCGGATCGTGGTGGCGTGCCCGATCACGCCGCATATCGCCAATTTCGATGACCTCGACCCGCTGCGGCTGGAGCCCGAGGTCGAGTTGGTGATGGTGCCGCCGGGGAGGCCGATCCCCGCCGAGGCGGCGCTGATCGTGCTGGCCGGCTCCAAGGCGACGATCGCCGACCTGCGCGCGCTGCGGCGCGAGGGCTGGGACATCGACGTGCGCGCGCATGTCCGCCGCGGCAGGCCGGTGCTCGGGCTGTGCGGCGGCTATCAGATGCTGGGTCGCAGCGTCGCCGATCCCGGCGGGATCGAGGGGCCGGCGGAGACGGTCGAGGGGCTCGGTCTGCTCGACGTTGCGACCGTGCTGGGCGGCGACAAGGCGCTCGTGGCGGTGGCGGGTGCGGCGCGTGGCGCTCGGCTAGAGGGCTATGAGATGCATCTCGGCACGACCGCGGGGATAGACGCTGCCCGCGCGCCGGTGCGCTTCGACGACGGCCGCGCGGACGGCGCGACCTCGCCCGATGGATTGGTGACCGGGACCTATGTCCACGGGCTGTTCGCGCTCGCCGAGCAGCGTCGCGCCTGGCTCGCGCCGCTCGGCGTCGCCGGCGGCGGGGTGGATCATGGCGCCGACGTCGACGCGGCGCTCGACTCGATCGCGGCCACGCTGGAGCGACATCTCGACCTCGACGCGCTGCTGGCGCTGGCGGGAGAGGCGGCGGCTGCGTGAGGTTGTGCGCGCCCCGCGCGGTGCACCGACGCTCAGCCCAGCGCGACGACGATGACGAGGAGCCCCGTCTCGACCAGCTCGATCCCCGCGCCGTGCGCGTCGCCGTTGATCCCGCCGAGCCGCCGCCTCAGCCACTGGCCGTACAGCGCGATCAAGGGCATAGCGGCCAGTAGCGCCGGCTCAAGCACGCCCGCGGCGAGCAGCAGCGCGCTCCAGCCGAGCAGGTCGCGCGCGCGCACCGCCTTCGCCAGCGTCGCGCCGAGACCCGGCTTGAGCGGCGGCAGCCAGCGCGCCCAGGCGAGCGGCCCGGTACGCGCCGCCGCGGTGACCAGCGGCAGCGTCCACCAGCCACCGGGCGGCAGCGCGTGGAGCAGCACCAGCTTGGCGAGCAGCTGGAGCGCGATCGCGACCACGCCGAAGCTTCCCACCTGCGGCTCGGCGAGCACGCGCAACAGTCGCGTCCGGTCGCCGTGCGCGGCGCCCAGCGCGTCGGCGAGGTCGCTGAGCCCGTCGAGGTGGAGCGCGCCGGTGACCGCCGCCCAGGCGACCAGCGCGGCCAGCGCGCCGAGCCACGGGTCGCGCGCGCCCGCCGCCGCCCCCGCGCCCGCGACGATCGCCCCGATAATGAGGCCGGCGACGGGATAGCAGCGGATCGAGGCGACCCAGTCGCGCTCGCTCGCTTCGACGCGCGGCAGCGGCAGCCGCGTGAGGAAGCCGAGCGCGACGATCAGCGCGCGGATCATCGCAGCGCGGTGATCTGCGTCACCGGCGCGACGTCGCCCCATCGTCGCAGCGTCACGGCCGCGGCATAGGGCAGGTCGAACATCCAGACCTGGCGCGGGTCGAGCCCGCAGGTGACCGCGAGCGCGGCACGGATCGCGCCGGCATGGGCGACGACGAGCGTGTCAGCGGCGAGAGCGTCGAGTGCCGCGCCGACGCGCGCGGTCAGCCCCGACCAGCACTCCCCGCCCGGCGGCGCGGCACCGTCAGGGTCGGCCCAGAAAGCGGCGAGCCGGTCGGGGTCGAGTGTTCCGGGATGGCGGCCGTCCCACTCACCGAAGTCGAGCTCGCGCCAGCGCGCGTCCACGCGGATCGGCACTTCGGCCGCGCGCGCGATCGCGGCGCCGCAGTCGCGCGCGCGTGCCAGGTCCGAGGTCACCACGCGCTCGAACCCGAGCGGGGCAGCGGCAGCGACGCAGCTCGCCAGCCCGGCGGCGGTGACGCGCACGTCGCTGCGACCGTTCAAATGGCCCTCCTTATCCGTGGCCCCGTGCCGCATCAGGTGGAGCGTGACCGGCGCGGTCACCCGGCGCTCACCCCGGCCTCGGCGAAGGTCGCCATGCGCTCATGCGCGGCGAGCGCCGCGCGGACGAGCGCGGCCGCGAGCGCGCCGCCGCTCGCCTCGCCCAGCCGCAGGTCGAGCGCGAGGAGCGGGGTGAGGCCGAGCCCGGCGAGCAGCCGCGCGTGCCCCGGCTCGGCGGAGCGATGCCCGGCGAGACAATGGTCGGTGATCGCCGGCGCGGCGACCGCGAGCGGGGCGAGCGGCGCGGTGGCGATGAAGCCGTCGAGCAGCACCGGTACGCCGGCATGGCGCGCCGCGATCACCGCACCCGCCATGGCGGCGAGCTCGCGCCCGCCGAGCCGCCGCAGCGCCTCGAACGGCGTGTTGGCACGCGCGCGGTGGAGCGACAGCGCGCGCGCGACCGCCTCGCGCTTCGCGGTCGCCGCGAGGCCGCTGACCCCGCTGCCCGGGCCGACCCAGTCCACCGCGTCGCCGCCGAGCGTCGCGGCGCAGAGTGCGGCGGCGACGGTGGAATTGGCGATGCCCATCTCGCCCGGCACGAGCAGGTCGAGCCCCGGCTCGACCGCGGCGGCGCCGGCCATCAGCGCCTCGCCGCACTCGGCCTCGCTCATCGCCGCGGTCTCGGCGATGTCGCCGGTGGGTCGGTCGAGCTCGAGCGCGGTGACCGTCAGCTCCAGGCCGGAGGCGTAGGCGAGCGCGTTGATCGCGCCGCCCCCCGCGGTGAAGTTCGCCACCTGCTGCGCGGTGACCTCGGGTGGGAAGGCGCTGACGCCGCGCGCGGCGACGCCGTGGTTGCCCGCGAAGATCGCGACCCGGCCGCGCTCCAGCTTCGGGATCGCGCGCGCCTGCCAGCCCGCCATGAACAGCGCGATCTCCTCGAGCCGCCCGAGCGAGCCGGGCGGCTTGGTAAGCTGCGCCTGCCGCGCCGCCGCGGCGGCGCGCGCGGCCGCGTCGGCGGCCGGGAGGGTGCGCAGCGCGGCGTCGAGCGCGGCGGGCGTGTCGAGCCGAATCATGCGACGACATATCCTTCGGGCGGGGTGCGGGTGAGGAAATGCCCCTTCACGCCGGCCGGCCACTCCTTGAAGGGTACCTGGCCGGTCTCGCTCGCCGCGTAGCGCGCGGCATAGTCGAGGATCGCGCGTGCGGACTCGTCGCAGGGGGCGAAGCGGCCGAGCACATAGCCCACCTTCCCCGGGGCGCGCAGGTGGACGGTGCAGAAGTCGCCGCACGCGAACAGGCACGGCATCTCCTCGACCGTGACCGCTGCATAGGCCGGGTCGCTTCCCTGGAGCGCGCGCAGCGCCGCGGCCAGGCGTGCGCCGCCGCGCGCGCCGTCCGTATCCTCGCGCGCGGCGGCGCTGTGACGGCAGGTGTTGCACGCCACCACCGACGTGCCGGGCGCAGTCGCTCGAAGCGTGACCATCAGAACTCCACCCCGGGCTGTGCCTTCACCCCGCCGCGGAACGGGTGTTTGACCTGGGTCATCTCGGTGACGAGGTCCGCGGCCTCGATCAGCGCGGCGGGCGCGTTGCGCCCGGTGACGACGAGATGAGTCATCGCCGGCCGCGCGGCGGCGACCGCGAGCACGTCGGCGACCGGCAGATAATCGTAGCGCAGGACGATGTTGAGCTCGTCCGCGATGACCATCGCGTAGGACGGATCGGCGACCATCCGCGCGACTTCGTCCCAGGCGGCGCGCGCGACCGCGACGTCGCGGGCGCGGTCCTGGGTGTCCCAGGTGAAGCCCTCGCCCATGGCGCGGAAGGTGACCAGGTCAGGGAAGGCGTCGAACACGGCGCGCTCGCCCGTGGACATCGCGCCCTTGACGAACTGGACGATGCCGACCCGCATGCCGTGCCCGATCGTGCGCACCGCCATGCCGAAGGCGGCGGTGGTCTTGCCCTTGCCCGCGCCGGTGTGGACGATCAGCAGACCCTTCTCCTGCGTCTTGGTCGCCATCATCGCGCGCCGGCCCGCCTGGACCCGGCGCATCTTCTCGGTGTGGCGCTGCTCGGTCGCGGTCATCGTGCCACCCGCGGCGCGAGCAGCGGCTGGGCGAGCCGCCCGAACAGCTCGGCGGTGCTGAGCCAGAAGATCATCTGCCCCGCGATCGCCGCGACGCGATACTGCCACAGCAGCGAGGCGGGGAAGTCGGTGGGCACCTCGTCGACGTGCGGCAGCAACAGGGCGACCAGCGCGACGGCGGCGACATAGACGAGCCCGCCCGCGAGCCAGCGGTCGAGCCGGGTTACGACCGCGCCGAGCCGCTGCGCCGTCCACGCCCCGGCGAGCGCGGCGAGCAGCGATCCCGCCAGCATCGCGAGGAACGCGCCGGTGCGCAGCCGCACCGTCTCGTGCAGCCCGACCGCGGGCGGCGTCGGCGGGTATTTGAGCGCGGGCGCGAGCACCAGCACGACGCAGGCGAGCGCGGCGAGCAGCAGCGCGAGCGCGCGCGGCGGGATCGCACCGACCCGGCCGTGACACGCCGCCACCACGATCGCGAGCAGCCCGCCCAGCGCCGCGCCGTAGAGCATCATCGCGGTGTACAGCCCCAGCGTCTTCTGCGTCGCGCGCGATACCAGCTCCACTCCGCTCTCGTGCGCCGCGTGGCGCGCCTCGAACGCGATCGCGGCGTCGACGTGCGGCTCGGCGACGATCAGCGCGAAGGTGGCGGCGACGAACGCGCCGGCGAGCCCGGCGAGCATCCCTCGCCAGAGCAGCAGCCCTGTCATGATGTGACCTTGCGCTTAGTGGCAGGGAAAGCCGAGCAGGTGTCGTCCGTCATGGACGAACTCGTGGACGTACATGCCCTTGAACAAAGCGAAGGCGCCCTGCTCGGTGCTGACGAAGTAGAGCAGGATCAACGCCACGATCGCGGCGAAGACCGCCCAGGGCGCGATCTCGGCGAGCGGGATCGCAGCGGCGGGAGCAGGGGCGGGAAGCGGGCGCGCGGCGACGCGGCTGGTCATCGGTTCGGCTCCAGTCCGGGGAAGCGCGCCCGGAATAGCGGTGGACGCGCCGGGCGGGGTCTGACTCTCGACAGCGCAGGGGCCGTCGATCACAGTGGCGCGACCGCGCCGGAGTCTCACCGGCTTCCCGCCCGGTGCTGAGGAACGCAGCTGTGACGGCTGCACGGCACCGCGTCAACCGAGCAGGAGCCCCATCGTGACCGTTCGCCTGCTGCTGCTCTGCGCCGGCGCCACCGAGGCGACGCGCGCAGCGCGCTTCGCCGCGCCCGGCGACGCGCTCGACCCCGCCGGCCTCATCAAGGTACGGGCGTTGCGGCTCGGCGCGGCGGCGTCGTGGCGCTGCGTCGCCGCGCCCGAGCGGTCGGCGCGCGAGACCGCGGCGGCGCTGGGCCTGCCCGCGACCGACGAGCCGGCGCTCGCTGACCGGGACGCCGGCGCGTGGCGCGGTCGCGCGCTGGCGACGCTGCCCGCGGAAGAGCTCGCGGCGTGGATCGCGACCCCCGAGCGCGGTGCACCCGGTGGCGAGTCGCTCGACGCGGTGCGCGCGCGGGTCGGTACGTGGCTCGACTCGCTCGCCGCGCGGGGCGAGGGGCGATGGCTCGCGGTGACCCATGCCGCGGTGGTCCGCGCCGCGCTGGCCCATGCGCTCGCGCTGCCGGTCGCCGCGACGCTGGCGATCGACGTCGCACCGCTCGCCATCGTCGTGCTGTCGTTCACCGATCGCTGGCGGCTGCGCGAGCTGCGTCGCGGCGGAGCAGATAACAGTCCATGATCCAGCCGTGCCGTGCGCGCAGCAGCGTGCGCTCATCGCGGATCGCGGGCGCGGTCGCGGCGAGCGGGCCGGCGAGCAGCGACTCCTGCGCCATGCCGAGGTAGGCGCCCCACCAGATCGACGTGCACGCCGTATCGAGCCGCTCGAACGCGCAGCCCGAGTCGAGCATCACGGCCACCATCTCGGTGCCGGCGGGCCAGCCCTCGGCAGCCAGCCGCCGCCCGGTGGTGACGAGCAGGGGCGTCCCGAGCCCGGTGAGCGGGATGGCATGCGCCGCGGCGAGCGCCTGCAGGCTGGTGATGCCGGGCACCACCTCGACCGTCACCGGCATCGCGCCGGCGCGGAGCCGCGCGGCGATGCGCAGGCTGCTGTCGTAGAGCGACGGGTCGCCCCAGACGAGCAGCGCCACCCGGCCGCCGTCGGGCAAGTGGCGCGCGATCGCCCCCCGCCACGCCGCCGCGATGGCGTCGTGCCACGCGTCGACCCCGTCGAGGTAGGGCAGCGTCGGGTCGCGCCCGGGCATGTCGAAGGTCGCGGTTCGCGCGGTCTCACCGACCACCGCGGCGCAGATCGCGGCGCGCAGGTCGAGCAGCTCGGCGGTCTCGGCGCGCTTGCGCGGCAGCAGGATCAGGTCGGCGGCGCGCATCGCCCCCTCGGCCGCGCGGGTGAGATGGTCGGGATTGCCGGTGCCGATCCCGATGAGGCTCAGCGCGATCATCGCGCCGCCGCGATCAGGTGGAAGAAGCTGCCGCTGACATGCCCGCGCGCCGAACCGGTCTCCGCCACCGCGACTCCATCGGCGTCGGTCACCGCGGCGAGCGGCGCATCCGGTTGGGCGAGGATCGAGGAATAGTGGAATTCGTGCCCGAACAGGATCGTGTCGGCCGCGAGGGCGCCCAGCCGCTGCGCCAGCGTCGCCCGCCGATAGCCGAGGTGCAGCCGCCGGGTCGCGTGGCTGGTCACCAGGCCGAGCAGCCCGGCCATGCGGTGCCGGGTGCCCTCGGCGTCGACCAGCGCCTCGCCGAGCACCATGTAGCCGCCGCACTCGCCGTGAACGGGGCGCGTCTCGGCGTGCGTACGCAACCCGGCGAGGAACCGCGTCGCCGCGGCGAGACGGCCGGCATGGAGCTCGGGATAGCCGCCGGGCAGCCAGATCAGGTCGGCGTCCGCCGCCGGCGACTCGTCGGCGAGCGGTGAGAAGGGGAGCAGCGTCGCGCCCGCCGCGCGCCAGCCGCTCAGCAGGTGCGGGTAGGTGAAGGAGAAGGCGGCATCCTGCGCGAGCGCGATCCGCTGCGCCGGCGGGTCGATCCGCGGTGACGCTGCCTCGGCGCGCCCGCCCGCGGCGAGGGCGCGCAGGGCAGCCAGGTCGAGATGCGCGCGCACGAAGGCGGCGTGTGCGCCGATCCGCTCCTCGAGGTCGGCGTGCTCGCCCGCCTGCACGAGGCCGAGGTGGCGCTCGGGGAGCCGCAACTCGGGCGCACGCGGCAGAGCGCCGAGCACCGCGATCCCCGCCGCCGCCATGCCCGCGCGCGCGAGTCGCTCGTGCCGCGCGCTCGCCACGCGGTTGAGGATCACGCCGGCGAGACGCAGCTCGGGGTCGAGCGTCGCGAAGCCGAGCGCGGTCGCGGCGGCGGACTGCGCCTGGCCGCTGACATCGAGCACCAGCACGACCGGCCAGCCGAAGCGTCGCGCGATCTCGGCGCCCGCGCCGGTACCGCTCTGCCCCGGCGTCGCGACGCCGTCGAACAGCCCCATCGACGCCTCGGCCAGCGCCAGCTCGGCGTCGCCCGCGCGCGCCACGAGCGCGTCGAGCAGCGCGCCCGGCATCGCCCAGCCGTCGAGATTGTACGAGTCGCGCCCGCACGCGGCGCGGTGGAAGGCGGGGTCGATGTAGTCGGGCCCGCTCTTGTAGGGCTGTACGACGACGCCGTCTTCGGCGAGCGCGCGGAGCAGCCCGAGCATTACCGTCGTCTTGCCGCTCCCCGACGCGGGGGCCGCGATCATCAGGCCCGACGTCACGCCGCCGGCCCGGCGGCAGGGCGGAAGCGGCGCTCATAGTCGGGCGCGTAAAGCCGGCTCTCGTCGAAATGCTCGGCCCCGAGCACGCGGCCAACCAGGATCAGCGCCGTGCGCTCGGGGCCGCCCGCGGCGGCGTCGGCGAGCGTCGCCAGCGTCGCGCGGACCACGCGCTCGTCGGGCCAGCTCGCCCGCCAGACCACCGCGGCGGGGCAGTCGCCACCGTGCGTCGGCAGCAGCGCCGCCGCGACCTCGGCGAGGCGATGGATCGAGAGGTGGATCGCCAGCGTCGCGCCGGTCGCAGCGAAGGCGGCGAGCGTCTCGGCCGGCGGCATCGCGCTGGCGCGGCCGGACGTGCGCGTGAGCACCACCGACTGGGCGATGCCGGGCAGCGTCAGCTCGCTCTCCAGCGCGGCGGCCGCGGCCGCGAAGGCGGGGACCCCCGGTGTCACCGTGACGGGGATACCGAGCGCGCGCAGCCGGCGCATCTGCTCGCCCATGGCGGACCAGACCGACAGGTCGCCCGAGTGGAGGCGCGCCACGTCCTGCCCGGCGGCGTGCGCCGCGACGATCTCGGCGACGATCTGATCGAGCGACAGCGGTGCGGTGTCGATGATCCTGGCGCCGGGCGGGCAGTGGCGCAGCATCGCGGCGGGAATGAGCGAGCCGGCGTAGAGGCACACCGGCGCGGCGGCGATCAGGTCGCGGCCGCGCAGCGTCAGCAGGTCGGGCGCGCCGGGGCCGGCGCCGATGAAATGAACGGTCATGGGATTCCTTGGGCGAGCGCGCAGGTGGCGCGCCGATCGGGGGAGACGCGCCGCGTCGTGAGCAGGCGAGCGCCCCGACCGGCGGCATGGAGCGCGGCGGCCTCGGCGACGCTGCCGGTGCCCCGCGCGGCGAGGCTGACGGGTGAGCGGGTCGGTGTGACAGTGGCGGCGAGTGCCGCGTCCGTGACGGCGGTGAGCGGGATGCCGAGCGCGCGCGCGAGCGGCCTCAGCAGCGCGACCCGATCGGTGGGGGCGGCGAGCCCGTCGACCTTCCGCCCCTCTGCCGCGGCAACCAGCGCTGCGGCGAGCGACTCGGTGGTAGCGCCGGCGCGGCAGCCGAAGCCGGCGACGATCACAGTGTCACGCTCCACTGCACGACCGGGAAGCTGGTGCGCCAGCCGCGCCGTGTGCCGAGCGCCGCCGCCTCCGCCAGCTCGACGCGCAGCAGGGCCCCGCCGTGCGCGGCGTGACGCGCACCGAGCAGCGCCTCCGACTCGAGCGTCACCGCGTGCGCGACGAGGCGCGTGCCGGCGGGCAGCGATTCGAACAACCAGTCGAGCAGCGCGTCGCAGAGCCCGCCGCCGACGAAAACAGCGTCGGGCAGGGGCAGCTCGGTTAGCACCGCCGGCGCCGCGCCCTCGACCAGCCGCAGTCGATCGACCCCGAGCGCCTCGGCATTGGCGCGCGCGCGCGCGGCGCGGACCGGGTCGCGCTCGATCGCCACCGCCGCGGTGCGCGGATGCGCGAGCAGCCACTCGATCGCGATCGAGCCCGCGCCCGCGCCGATGTCCCACAGCAGCTCGCCGGCGCGCGGGGCGAGCGCCGATAGCGCCAGCGCGCGCTGCGGGCGCTTGGTGAGCTGGCCGTCATGCGCGAACCAGTCGTCGGCGAGCCCGCTCGCGCGCGGCATGACGCGGCCGTCGCCGTTCACCGCGATCGCGAGCGCGACCGGGTGCGCGACATCGTCGAGGTCCCATGCTGCGGCCGTGGTCGGGCGCACCCGTTCGCGCGCGCCGCCGAGCGCCTCCAGCACGGTCACCGCGCTCGCGCCGAAGCCCTCCGCGACGAGGTAGCGCGCGGTCTCGGCCGCTACGTCGCCGTCGCGCACCAGCACGATCGCGCGCTCGCCCGGCGCGAGCAGCGGGCGCAGCCGGCTCAGCGGCGCGGCGTGCAGCCCGAGGCAGGCGGCCTCCTCCAGCCGCCAGCCGAGCCGCGCCGCCGCCAGCGCGAACGTCGAGCGCGCTGGGTAAGCCACCCATTCGTCGCGCCCGAGCCGCGCGGTGACGGTGCCGCCCGCGCCGAACCAGAAGGGATCTCCCGAGGCGAGCATCACCGTGGGCCGGCCGCGCCGCGCCAGCAGCCGCTCCACCCCGGCGGAGAAGGGGACGGGCCACTCCTCTCGCGTCGCCGTCAGCGCCGGCAGCAGCGCGAGCTGGCGTCGTGCGCCGAACACGTGCGCGGCGCGGTCGAGCGCGTCGCGGCTTGCCGCGCACAGCCCAGCCGGTCCATCCTCGCCGATACCCACGATCGTCAGCCACGGACCCCGCTCAGCCATGCCGCACCTCCTGATCCTCGGCGGGACCACCGAGGCGAGCGCGCTCGCTGCCGCTGTGGCGGCGCGGGGCGTTCGCGCGATGCTGAGCTACGCCGGCCGCACCGCGCACCCGCGCGCGCAGCCGGTGCCGGTGCGCGTCGGCGGTTTCGGCGGCGCGGAGGGTCTCGCCGCCTGGATTCGCGCCGAGCAGGTCACGCATGTCGTCGACGCGACCCATCCCTTCGCCGCGCGGGTCAGCGCCAACGCGGTCGCGGCGGCGGGGCAGGCGGGCGTGCCGCTGGTCGCGCTCACCCGGCCGGCGTGGCATGCCGCGGCGGGCGATCGCTGGACGTCTGTCGCCGACCTCGAGACCGCCGTCGCCGCGCTCGACGGACCGCCGCGGCGCGTGATGCTCGCGCTCGGGCGGATGCACGTCGAGCGCTTCGCGGCGCGACCGCAGCACGACTATCTGCTGCGCTTCGTCGATCCGCCCGAGCGACCGCCGGCGCTGCCGAACCACCGCCTGGTGATCGATCGCGGCCCCTTCACCGCGGCGGGCGACCGGCGGCTGCTGGAGGCGCATCGCACCGAGCTGATCGTGTGCAAGAACGCGGGCGGCGAGGGCGCCGCGGCCAAGCTCGCCGCGGCACGCGCGCTCGGCGTGCCAGTGCTGATGATCGACCGTCCCGCGCTGCCGCCGCGGCGGACGTGCGAGAGCGTCGCGGCGGTGCTCGATTGGCTCGATCACGCGACCGACCGCGGCGTGTAGAGCCAGGGCGCGCCGGCGCGTTCGATCAGCCGCGTGCGGCTCGAGCCGACGATCACCACCGTCCGCATGTCCGCCATGTCGCCGCGCGCCTCTGGTAGCGGCACGACCTGCAGCGACTCCGCGGGCGTGGTCACCGCGCGCGCGAACAGCACCGGGCGCGGGTCGGTGCAGGTCTCGCGCAGCACGGCGAGCGCGCGATCGAGCCCGTCGGGCCGGGCGACCGAGCGCGGGTTGTAGAGCGCGATCGCGAAGTCGGCCTCCGCTGCCAAGCGCAGGCGGCGCTCGATCAGCGCGGTGGGCTTGAGATTGTCCGACAGGTTGATCGCGCAGAAATCATGCCCCAGCGGCGCGCCGGCACGCGCGCTGGCGGCGAGCATCGCGGTGATCCCGGGCAGAACGCGGACGTCGAGCGCGCGCCAGCGCGGTTCTCCGCCCTCGATCGCCTCGAACACCGCCGCTGCCATCGCGAACACGCCCGGGTCACCCGAGGACACCACGACGACCCGCGCGCCGGAGGCGGCGAGCGACAGAGCGTGGCGCGCGCGGTCAAGTTCGACGCGATTGTCCGACTCGTGCCGAGTCAGCCCGGCGCGCGGCGCGAGGCGACGCACGTAGGGCACGTAGCCGATCACGTCGGTCGCGGCGGCGAGCGCCGCGCTCACCTCGGGGGTGACGAGCGCCTCGTCGCCGGGTCCGAGCCCCGCGATGGCGAGCCAGCCGTCGCTCACGGGCGCCGCCCCCGGCCGTGGACCAGCACGATCGCGAAATAGGGCGCGGTCTCGCCCGCCGCGGCGAGCGGCACGACGCGCTGCTCGGGCATGGCGGCGTGCTCGACCAGCCAGGCCCTGTCCGCGCATCCCGCCGCGGCGAGCGCGCGACGCAGCTTGGGCAGGTGTCGCCCGACCTTCATCACCACCAGCGCGTCGGTGTCGCGCACGCGACGGGTCAGCTCGGCCTCGGGCAGCGTCGCGGTGGCGACGGTGAGCACGTCGTCGCCCCAGGTGATCGGCGCGCCGCTCGCGGTCCAGGCGCCGGACATGCCGGTGACCCCCGGCACCACCGCCACCGGCACCGCGCCGGCGAGCCGCGCGTGCAGGTGCATGAACGAGCCGTAGAAGAACGGGTCGCCCTCGCACAGCACCACCACCTCTTCTCCGGCGCGGGCGAGCGCGGCGAGATGCGCGGCGCAGTCCGCGTAGAAGGCGGCGAGCTGCGCGTTGTAGGCTGGATCGCTCACCGCCAGCTCGGTGGTGACCGGATATTCCATCGCATATTCGACGACGTCGTCGCGCAGCATGTTCTCGACCAGCCGCCGGGCGTGACCGGGCCGCCCGCGCTTGCGGAAGAAGGCGAGGTGGCGCGCGCCGCGCACCAGCCGGTCGGCGCGGACGCTCATCAGGTCCGCCGCGCCCGGCCCCAGGCCGACGCCGTGGATCGTCCCCACGCTCATTCCGCCGCGCTCGCCAGAGCGTTGACGGCGGCGACCGTGATCGCGCTGCCGCCGAGCCGACCCGTCACGATCGCGCAGGGCACGGGTGCCTCGCACCACAGCGCTGCCTTCGACTCCGCCGCACCGACGAAGCCGACTGGGCAACCGATGATCGCGGCGGGACGCGGGCAGCCGGGGTCGTCGAGCATCGCGAGCAGGTGGAACAACGCTGTGGGCGCGTTGCCGATAGCGACCAGCGCGCCGCCGAGATGCGGGCGCCAGAGTTCCAGCGCGGCGGCGGAGCGCGTGGTGTTCAGCGCCGCCGCCAGCAGCGGCACCATCGGGTCCTGGAGCGTGCAGATCACCGCGTTGTCGGCGGGAAGTCGCGCGCGCGTGACACCCTCGCTCACCATGCGCGCGTCGCACAGGATCGGCGCGCCCGCGGCCAGCGCGGCGCGGGCGGCGCCGGCGAAGCTGGGCGAGAAGCGAATGCTGTCGGCCAGCGCGACGAGTCCGGCGGCGTGGATCATGCGCACCGCGACGGGCTCCTCCTTCGCGGAGAATCGCGCGAGATCGGCCTCGGCGCGGATGATCGCGAAGGATCGGCGATAGATCGTCGCCCCATCGGTCTCATAGGCACATCGCATTCAGGAGGCTCCGAGCTCAGCGAGCAACGCCGCGGCGGTGAGGTCAAGAAGGGCGGGTGGTGAGTCGGCACGGCCGTCTCGGACGAGGTCGTAGCGGCCGGCGCGCCCGACGATCGTGAGCGCCGCGGGCGCGCTGCGGGCGCAGCCCTTGGCGCAGCCGGAGACGTGGATCGGGCCGGCGAGAGAGGCTGATGCGAGGAGGTCGGCGAGCGCGCGGGTGGCGACGCTCGCCTGCGGGCAAGCGGGCGCGCCGACACAGGCCTCGACGCTAGTAGCGGGATCAGCCGCACGCCGGTGGATAGATGTCACCGCCGGTGAGTGCACCGCCACCGGTGCGCCCTTGCATGACAGGAAGTTAGAAGGGCGAGCGCTGAACATGGCAGCTCCTCCAGCTCGCTCCGGGAGGAGTGAGCGCCACGGCGTGACCCGCAGCGCCTCTGCTGCCTCGGCGAGCGATGCCAGCTCCGCGCCGGTGAGCCGGCCGTGGCGCGGCGACACCTGCTCGCCCTGCGACTGCCCGACCAGCGGCCCGACCTCGCCCACCGCCCCGTCCGGCAGCACGGCGGCGTGGCGCGCCATCCGACCCACTGCCGCCCCGCCGCTCGCGATGAACCAGCGCGCGAGCGACACGACCGCGTCGACCTCCCGGCCGCGCACCAGGCGCGCGCCCGTCGCTCGCCCGTCCGCGCGCAGGATCAGCCCGCCATGCACGCCGCGCTCCACCCGCAGATCAGCGGGCGTGTCGCCGAGCACCGAGCGCTCACCCGCGTCAATCGCGATCCCGAACTTGCCCGGCAGCCGGGGCAGCTCGACGCGCCGCATCTCCAGCGCGCGCGCGATCCGATGCGTGTCGTCGTCCGCATGCCAATCCGGCGCCACCGTGAGCGTTACCGCCTCGATCGCGGGATCGGGATCGACCAGTCCGGCCGCCACCAGCCGCTTCACCGCCTCGCCCCAGCTCGCCTCGTCGAAGCCGCGGAGCTGCAGTGCGGCGCGGCGCGTGAGATCGATCGCGCCGTTGCCATTGGCGGCCGCCAGCTCCGCGACGAGCAGCGCCTGGGCGCACGTCAGCCGCGACAGTGGCGGCCGGACGCGGAGCAGCAGCCCGTCACCCGCGGCCATCGGTCGCCACGCGCTCGGGCACCAGCCGCGCACCGCGCTCATGCCGTTTCCCCAAGCGCGGCGACGATCGCGTTGCGCCGCGTCGGCCACAGTCCCGAGCGGTGCAGCGCGCGGAAGCGCGCCTCCATCGCGGCCAGTGCCGCCGGGTTCGCGTCGGCGAGGAAGTCGCGCACCGCCGCGTCGCCGAGTGTCGCCCCGTGGTAGAGGTCGAGCAGCGCTGTCGGCACGACTCGCGTGAGATGCGCGAAGGCGGCGAGATGGTCGAGCGTTGCCGCGATCTCGGCCGCGCCGCGATAGCCGTGGCGCATCATGCCGGCGAGCCAGCGCCGGTTGCCCGCGCGCGCCCGCATCACCCGCGCGATCTCCTCACCGATCGGGCGCGCGCGCGGTGCGGCCGGGTCCCGGCTATCGAGGTGCAGCAGCCGCGCCTCCCCGCCGAGCGCCGCCTTGGCCGCGGCGAAGCCACCGACATGCGCGGCGACGTCGGCGGCGGTGAGCAGATCGCTCTCGGGCAGGTCGTGCGGGTGGACGAGCGCTTCCGCGGCGGCCACGCGGCGCCTGAGCCCCCCGGCGTCCCCGTGCCCGGCAGGGGCCTCGAGCGCGTCGTCATAGGCGTGCGACGAGGCGGCGAACCACCGCTTCCCGGCAGCGGACCGCCCCTCTTCGTCATAGCGTTCGACGCTGTCGCCCAGCCCGACGCCATAGCCGCCCGGCGCCGGGCCATAGACCCGCGGCTCGATCACGTCGGCGGCGAACGGGTTCATCTCGCTCGGCTCGTCGCGCGCATGGAGCGCGCGGACGGCCTGGCCGAACAGCGCGCAGAGCGTCGGGAAGGTGTCGCGGAACAGGCCCGAGATGCGCAGCGTCACGTCGACGCGCGGCCGGTCGAGCAGCGCGAGCGGCAGGATCTCGACGCCCGAGACCCGATCCGAGCCATGGTCCCATTGCGGCGCGGCGCCGAGCAGGTGGAGCGCCATCGCGAACTCCTCACCCGCGGTGCGCATCGTCGCCGAGCCCCACAGGTCCACCACCAGCGCCCGCGGATAGTCGCCCTCGTCCTGCAGGTGGCGGCGCAGCAGCTCATCCGCGAGCGCGACGCCCTGACGATGCGCGCTGCGCGACGGGGTGGCGCGCGGGTCGACGCCGTACAGGTTGCGCCCGGTCGGCAGCACCGCCGCACCGCGCGCGGGCGAGCCGGCCGGCCCCGCGGCGACGCGGCGTCCGTCGAGCGCCGCGAGCCACCCGTCGCGCTCCGCCGCGCCGCTCTCGCCACGGCCGTAGACGTGGAGCCCGTCGCCGAAACGCGAGTCCTTGACGTCGCAGACGAAGGTGTCGATCCGCGTCACCCGCTCGGCGTCACTGGGGCAGGCCGCGAGGTCGAGCTCGGCGGCGAGCCCGGTCGCCGCGGCCTCGTCGGCGATGTCGCCGGCCAGCCGCACGCGCCGCGCCGGATCGAGCCCGTCGGCGGCGGAAAATTCGTCGAGGAGCAGCTCGAGCCGCGCGAGCCCCGCACCCGCCTCGGCGCGTGCCAGCGCTGGCGGCAGGTGACCGAGCGTCACCGCGGCGGCGCGGCGCTTGGCCTGCGCCGCCTCGCCGGGATCGTTGACGATGAAGGGATAGATCAGCGGGGTCGCGCCGATCAGCGCCTCGGGCCAGCACTCGTCCGAGAGCGCCACCGCCTTGCCCGGCAGCCACTCGAGCGTGCCATGCGCGCCGACATGGACGATCGCGTCGCTGCCGCGCGCGCGCAGCCACAGGTAGAAGGCGACATAGGCGTGGCGCGGTACGCGGGCGACGTCATGGTACTCGTCACCGCGCGCGCGCGGGTCGCCGCGCTCGGGCTGGAGCGCGACCAGCGCGTTGCCGCGCTCGAGCGCCGCGAAGTGGAAGTGGCCGTCGGTGACGGCGGGGTCGTCACCGGGGCTCCCCCAGGTGGCCGTCAGTGAGTCCTGAAGGGGGCGGGAAAGCGTCGCGAGGGCGCGCTCGTAGTCGGGGAGCGGCCAGGTTAGGGAGGTCGCGGGATCGTTTGGCGGAAGTGGGGCCGCGCCCTCCTCAACCCGTGCCCCGGCGGAGGCCGGGGCCCAGTTGCGGGCCGCTGCGATCATGTCACCACGGTTGTCCCAACCGGGCCCCGGCGTGCGCCGGGGAACGGACGAAGGACGCGCGCTCGCGTGACTCACCCCACACAGCGCCGATATCCCGCCGATCGCCACATCATAGCCCGCGTCTTCCAGGTCGCTCAGCATCGCCTCGGCGGAGGCGAGCGGGTCGAGCCCGACGGCGTGCGCGTGCTGATAGCTCTTGCCCGGATAGGTCGACAGCACCAGCGCGACGCGCCGCTGGCGGCGCGGCGTGCGCCCGAGTGCGACCCAGCCCGCGACCCGGTCCGCGATCGCCTCGACCCGCGCCACGTCCGGCCGGTGCGTGCGGCGCGCGAACTCCAGCGCTGGATCGCGCGCACCCGCGTCCTTGAAGCTTGCCACGCCGGCGAAGATGCGCCCGTCCACCTCGGGCAGCACCACGTGCATCGCGAGATCCGCCGGCGAGAGACCCCGGACGGCCTCGATCCAGTCGCGCCGCTCGGACGTTGCCAGCGCCACCTGGAAGACGGGTGCGCCCGCGGTATCGAGCGGCGACAAGTCCTCGGCGTTGCCGGCGGCGAAGGCGGTCACGCTGACGATCGCCTCGGGCGCGAGCACGGCGACCCAGCGTCGCAGCCAGCGTCGTGCCTCGGGCTCCTTGAGCGAGGGTGCGAACAGCGCCACCGCGGGCAGGCCGCGCGCAGCGAGCGCCTCGCGCAGCGCTGCGATCGGCGCGACGTCGCCGGCGAGCAGATAGGAGCGGTAGAAGACGATCAGCGCGCGCGGCCGCTCCACAGCGAAGGCGAGCGCCGCGGGGCAGGTGGGCGCGGCGCCCTTGGCCCACGCCCCGACGGCGGCGAGCGGCGGCGCCTCTGCCGGCTGCACGGCGTCGAGCCCCGCGGCACGCGCGAGGAGCGCCAGCGCCCCGCGCGCCGCCTCGGCGCCCCCCGAGTCGCAGAGGCGCGCCAGCGCGCGCAGCTCGACCCGCGGCAGCGTCGAGGCGGCGTCGAGCGCACCGTCCTCACGTCCGTCCGCGGCGAGCACCGCCAGCGCGATGCCGCGCTCCTGCGCCAACCGCGTGAGCTGCTGCAGCCCGTAGCTCCAATAAGAGCGTCCGCCGATCAGCCGCACCAGGATCGCGCGCGCGTGTAACAGCGTCGCCTCGACATAGGTGTCGACCGAGAGCGGGTGCGCCAGTTCGGCGAGGTCGGCGAGGCGCAGCGATGGCAACGCCGACCCGCTCGCGCCGGCGGCGTGCCAGCCCGCGGCGAACGCCTGAAGGTCGCTGTCCGAGAAGGACAGGACGACGAGATCGGCGGGCGACTGCGCGAGGTCGCGCGGCGCCGCGGCCGAGTCGAGCCCGTGCGTCTCGCGGAAGAGGACGTGCATCGCGCGCTCAGCCGGCCAGCGCTGCCCCGACAGTGGCGGCATCGACCCGCCCGCGCTCGGCGATCACGACCAGCCGGGTGCGGCGCGGCTCGTCCGCGCGCCACGGCCGGTCGTAGCTGGTGCGCACGCGCGCCCCGACCGCCTGCACCAGCAGCCGCATCGGCTTGCCGCGCACCGCCGCATAGCCTTTGACGCGCAGAACGTCGCGGTCGCGCGCGAGCGCGGCCAGCTCGTCGGCGAGGGTGGCCGGATCGTCGATCTCGCCGAGTTCGTGGACGAGGCTGTCGAAATCGTCGTGCTCATGGTCGTCCTCGCCGTCGTGATGCGAGGGGCGAGCGGCGAGATCGTCCTCCGCAGCGGCACCGAGCCCGAGGATCACGCCGGGATCGATCGCGCCGTCGACCAGAGCGACGATCGGCACCGGCCGCCGCGCCTCGGCGCGCACGACCGCGCGCGCGGCCTCGACCGCGTCCGCGCCCGCGAGATCCGCCTTGGTGAGCAGCACCACGTCGGCGCAGGCGAGCTGGTCCTCGAACACCTCGGCCAGCGGCGTGTCATGCTCGACCTCCGTGTCCGCCGCGCGCTGCGCCGCGACCGCCGCGGGGTCGGGCGCGAACCGACCGGCCGCCACCGCCTCGGCGTCGGCGAGCGCGATCACGCCGTCGACCGTGACGCGCGAGCGGATCGCGGGCCAGTCGAATGCCTTGAGCAGCGGCTTGGGCAACGCCAGCCCCGAGGTCTCGATCAGGATATGGTCGGGGCGCGGCTCGAGCGCGAGCAGCCGCTCGATCGTCGGAATGAAGTCGTCGGCGACGGTGCAGCAGATGCAGCCGTTGGCGAGCTCGACGATATTCTCCGCCGGGCAGTCCGGGATGGCGCATTGCTCGAGGATCGCGCCGTCGACCCCGAGCGTGCCGAACTCGTTGACGACGACGGCGAGCCGCCGCCCGCCCGCGTGGCGGATGAGGTGGCTGATCAGCGTGGTCTTGCCCGCGCCGAGAAAGCCGGTGACGACGGTGACGGGAACCTTTGAAAGGTCGCGCAAAGATGTTCCTTCGGGGCGCCGCGACGGTGCGTGGACCGGGGCCGAAGGTCGGCCGGCGCGCACCACGGACGGGCGCCCGCCGTCGCCCGTGCCACGCGCCGCTGCGGCCCCGGCCGCATGGCTTCGTCGCTCAGACGGAACACCGTGCCCGGCCATCCCCTGGACCTAAGGCAAGAGCGACCCTGCGCCGGCAGGTATCCTGGCTCGCGGGTCGTCGCTCCCGGCACGGCCTTCCCGGGACGGGGCGAACCCCGCGCTCCAGTGACCGCCCCCCGCCTTCGCAGGAGACATGTGCCGCTCGCTCGCCGCTCACAGTTGCAGGGACAGCCGCGGATTCGGGGAGTCCTCCCCTCACCGCATTCCCATTTGAGCCCCTCGTCGGGGCACCGGCGCGATCGTGGGGCCGGATACCGGCCCCGTCGCGCGGCCTAGCCGATCGTCGCGCCGCTGCCAATATGCGGCGGCGTCACCGTGCGGCGCGCACCGCCAGCGCGGCGGTGCCGAGCGCGATCGCATCCTCCACCGCGCCTGTGCCGATCTGGCCGAAGCGACGCATCGCTGCCGCCCGCGCGCGGAAGGTGACATAGGAGGCGCCGGCTGCCACCCCGGCGCCGAGCAATGCCGCCATCGTCCGCTGCTTCCTCGGCGCGAGGCTCGCCGCGGCGAAGGCGCCGGTCGCGATGCGCGCGACCATGCCGGGCAGGATGATCCGGTCGGGCGCGGTCTTCATCTTGTCGCCGGCGAGCTCACCGGCGGCGAGCGCGAGCGTGCCCGCCGAGACGAGCGGGTGCGCGAGCAGCGCTGGCGCGCCGCCGTCGCGCGGCAGCTCGCCGCGGCGTGCGGCATTGGCGACGGTGGCGAGCGGGGTCATCGCGCGCATGCCCGAGACGGCAGCGATCAACAGCGAGGCGAGCATGGTGGGTGGTCTCCGCGGGGGTGCTGGAAGAACCGTTAGGGCGGGGGAGAGTTCACGTCGTCAGCCGTGTTCCCTCGAACGTAGGAATGGTCGAGCGCGTCGCCGCGGCGCTGGGCCCCTGCGGGCGCAGGAGTACGGCAGCGACTTAGTAATCGAGCGGGTAGAGCGCCGCGGCGATCTGGCGTTCCTCGGCGCGCAGCACGCCCCAGGCACGCGCGGCGGCGCGGCTGTCCATCGCCTCAATGCCGATCCCGCGCGCGTCCAGCGCCGCGACCAGCGCCTTGGGCGCACGACGAAGCGTATCGCCGGTACCGAGTAGCAGGAACTCGATCTGGCTGCCGAAGAGCCGCGCGAGTGCGGTCTCGTCGAGCATCTCTAGTGCCGGTGGCGACCAGTTGTCGGCGCGAGTCTCGGTGAGCAGCAGCGCTGGGTAGACCCCCATCGTCCCGTCGGGCGCGTCGACTCGGTAGCCGCCCGCGCCGAAGCCGCGCACGAGCGGCCCAGGCGCCGGGCGCTCGCGGTCCATCCGCATCAGCTGCGCGGCCCGACGCGCTCGGCGTTCTCGATACCGTTCCGCTTCGGCGCGGCGCCGCCCTCGGGCTCGGCGCGTAGCCCGAGCGAGATCAGCAGCGATGACGAGACGTAGATCGACGAATAGGTGCCCACGACGATGCCCAGGATCATCGCCGCGGTGAAGCCGCGCAGCACGTGGCCGCCGAGGAACAGCAGCGCGAGCAGCGCGAGCAGGATCGTCACCGAGGTCATCACCGTTCTCGGGAGGGTCTCGTTGACCGAAAGGTTGATGATCTCGCGCATGTCCATCTTGCGATAGCGGCGCATGTTCTCGCGGATGCGATCGTCGATCACGATCTTGTCGTTGATCGAATAGCCGATGATCGTCAGCACCGCGGCCACGATGTTGAGATCGAATTCGAACCGCGTGATCGCGAAGAAGCCGAGCGTCATCAGCAGATCGTGGACAATCGCGACGATCGTCGAGACGCCGAACTGCCACTCGAAGCGGAAGATCGCGAACAGGCCGATGCCGAGGATCGCCAGCACCACCGCGAGCACGCCGTTGCGGATCAGCTCGTTGGATACCTTGCCCGACACGGTCGAGTAGCGGAGAAAGGTGCTGCCGGGGAATTTGGCGGCGAGCGCGCTCTCCACCTTGCGCACCGCGGCGTTGGTGGCGCCCTCGTCGCCGCCCTTCTGGACGGGCAAACGGATCGTCAGCGTCTTGCCGTCGCCGATCGGCTGGATGTTGGCCTCGCCGAGCCCCTGCGAGTCGACCTGCGCGCGCACCGCCTCGATCGCGGGCGGCTGCGCGAACTTCTCCTCGATCATCAGGCCGCCTTCGAAGTCGACGCCGAAGTTGAGGCCCTTGTAGACGGTGAGGCCGACCGCGAGCACGCTGAGCAGCAGCGTCAGCGCGAAGGCGATGCCGCGCAGCCGGACGAAGTCGATGTTGGTGTCGTCGGGGACGAGCTTGAGCAGTTTCATAGTACCTCGTCACCCCGTGTCGTGGGTGCCGTGCGAGTGATCATGGTGAGCCCGCGGGCGAGCGCCGCCGCCCTCATATGTTGATCGTCTTCGGCTTGGCGCGGCGCAGCCATCCCGCCACGAGCATGCGCGTGAAGGTCACCGCGGTGAACACGCTGGTGGCGATGCCGATCAGGAGCACCACGGCGAAACCCTTGACCGGGCCCGAGCCCAGCAGGAACATGATGATACCCGAGATGGCGTGGGTTACGTTCGCCTCGAAGATCGTGCGGCTGGCCTCCTTATAGCCGAGCTCGACGGCCTGGACGACCCCGCGACCGCGGTGACGCTCCTCGCGGATGCGTTCGTTGATCAGCACGTTGGCGTCCACCGCGGTACCGATCGTCAGCACGAAGCCGGCGATGCCCGGCAGCGTCAGCGTGCCGTTGATCAGCGCCATCACGCCGAGGATGACGAACACGTTGATGACGACGGCGAGGTTCGCGTAGAAACCGAACCGGCCATAAGTGACGAGCATGAACGCCACCACCAGCGCCACCGCGACGGCGGACGCGAGGATACCGGCGCGAACCGAGTCGACGCCGAGGTCGGGGCCGACGGTCGATTCCTCGACCACCTTGAGGTCGACCGCGAGCTTGCCCGAGCGCAGCGCGATGGCGAGCTGGTTGGCGCTGTCGACGGTGAAGCCGCCGCTGATCGAGGCGCGGCCACCGAGGATCGGCTCGTTGATGTTGGGCGCCGAGATCACCTGATTGTCGATCACGATCGCGAACGGACGGCCGACATTCTCCTTGGTCGCCTGGGCGAAGCGGCGTCCGCCCTGGCTGTCGAAGGTGATCGCCACCTGCGGCGCGTTGGTCTCGGGCGCGAACTCCTGGCGCGCGTCGCTCAGCATGTCGCCGGTGATGATCGCCTGACGCTTGACCGCGATCAGCGGGATGCCCTGTGGGTTGCCGGGGTAGGGCAGGATCTGGTCGCCGGCGGGCGCCTGGCCCTTGGCGAGCGCCTGCGGATCGGCGTTGATGTCGACCAGTTTGAACTCGAGCTTGGCGGTCTTGCCCACCAGCGCCTTGAGCTGCTGCGGATCCTGCAGGCCGGGGACCTGGACGACGATGCGGTTGGTGCCCTGGCCGATGATCGTCGGCTCGCGCGTGCCGAGCGCGTCGATGCGCCTGCGCACCACCTCGACGGTGTCGCTCATCGCGGTCTTGATCGCCTGATCGAGCCCCGCCCGCGTCGGCGTCAGCACGAAACGGCTGGTATCGATGACCTGGATGTCCCACTGGCGCTGGCCCGTCATCCCCGCGCCGGTGCCGGTGATCTGGAGCAGCCGCTCGCGCGCGGCGTCGACCTGGCTGGGATCGCGCAGCAGGAAGGAGAGCTGGCCGTTGCGGCTGGAGATCTCGCCGATGTCGATGCGCGGCGTCTGGCGGCGCATCTCGGTCTGCACCTGCTCGCGCATCGCCTCGACGCGCGCCGCGGCAAGCCCGTCGGTGTCAGCCTCGAGCAGCAGGTAGCTGCCGCCGGCAAGGTCCAGCCCGAGATTGATCTGGGGCGCCCTGATGCCCAAACCCTGGGTGACCCGATCGGGCAGGAAGCTGGGAATCGAGAGCGACACTAGCACCGCCAGCAAAAGCCAGATGGCGGTTACTTTCCAGCGGGGAAAGTCCAGCATGTCAGTCGTTCGCCGGCTTGCCGCCGAGCGGCGTCACTTCCGCCAGCGTCGCCTTGACGACGCGCACGCGGATGTTGGGCGCGATCTCGACTTCGACGAAACCTTCCTCGACCTTGGTGACGCGGCCGACCAGTCCGCCCGCGGTGACGACCGCATCGCCCTTCTTGACCGCGGCGATCGCGTTCTGAAGCGACTTCATGCGACCCTGCTGCGGGCGGATCATCAGAAAGTAGAAGACGACGAACACCAGCAGGAGCGGCGCCAGGCTGATGAAGCCGGCGAGGCCGCCGCCCTGTGCGGCGCCGCCGGCCGTCTGCGCGTAAGCGGGAGGAATGAGCATCGGATTCCGTGCATGACATTGGGGCGGCCGAAACCCGGCCGCACGAAGCCGCTGCCGCTATCATCGCCGGGGCGCGGGCGCAACATGGGCTCGCCCCGCGACGGCGCGCGCGTCGTCCGCCGTGCCCTGTGCCTAGCCGCTTGCAATGCCCTGCGACCGCGCGTAGAGGCGCCCCCTCGGTCGGGGCGTAGCGCAGCCTGGTAGCGCATCACACTGGGGGTGTGGGGGTCGCAGGTTCGAATCCTGTCGCCCCGACCAATGTTTCAAGCGACTTAGCTTTGGCCGCATGGCCGTGCAGCACGGGTCAGCCTTCACATAGCAAGAACGACGCGGTCGATCAGAACCGACTGGCCTCGCTTGCCCAGATGACGCGAGCTAAAGCGTGACAAGGCGCTGTCCGGCTTCTGGGGCGGACGGACCCTTCAAGTCGCGTCGCCGCGAGTAGATCACCCGACGCCGGACGTACGGTCGGGCTGGGGAGCGCCCGACCCTTCGAACCGAGACGAACATGCCCCGATCAGGGTTTCGCTCCCCTTGTATTGGCGCAGTACGCCTCGACGATGCAAACCGGCCCGGGCAGCACCGCTATCAGGTTGGACAGGCATGACGATCGTTCCGGCCTCCGGCTCGGGTCAGAACTCATCGATGCGCGCGTCGCGATCTGATTCGGGCGTCGCGCGGAGACCGGGATGAGCGACCTGTTTTGGCCGACGGACCAGCAGATCGAGCGGCTGCGGCCGTCTCTTCCGAGAAGGCGCCGTCGGTAAGCTCCTTATCCTCGATCGGTTTACCCGCCAGGCAGACGGTGTGCAGGGTAGGCGCTTGCCCTGCAAGCCAAGGGCAGCGAACCTGTGTTCGCTAAGTGGATCGTTCTCGGGCGTGAACGCGTCAAAGGCTTGCACCAGCTTCAGGATGATCGGCAGCGCCTCTGGTGCAAGCGCGAACACACCATGGATACAAACCACTGTCCCCGTGGACGGTCAGCGAGAACGACGCGCCGCTCGGGACTGCGCTCTCTCGCTCGATCGACAAGGGTTTCCCTGGCTCGCGGAGCGCGGCGGCCAGAGACCGACTCAAGTTGGCGGCCGTACCACCGCGACATCCTCGTTCGCAAACGGCGCAGCGGCATGATCAGCACGGCGGACTGCTACTTGTTCGATCACCCGGGTGGCCGAAAAACGCTCCTCGGCGTCTGCGTCGAAGTTCTTGATCGGCGTAGCATAGGCTGAGGCAAATTGACGATGGGACGATCATGCCTCCGGCGTGGCGGCGGCCGCTGCCATGCCCATGTGAATCTGTTGACGACGGTACAATTCGGTGAGGTTCATGGCTGCTCTCCACGCGTAAGCGGGAGCACTATGTCTCTCAGCCGGTGGCGCCGAAGGACTGACCACGACTGATCGGTAAAAACTGGAATTACGCGGCATTTCGACAACGGCGCAATATAAGGCCTCGATAGCTCACTGGCATGAAATCTTTGTCACCAGCCCAGATTACTGTGCATTTTTGTTCGCATCAATCCGTACGAATCAACCCTTCCATTTTCGTTTAAATCGCTTATATTGAGGTGGCTGACGTCGCGTGTGACGGATATACGAGCTGACGTCGTCGCCTCCTTGTCCCTTTCAAGCATCACTGAGGCCGGGATGCGCTGCTTTTGCGCATGCCCGCCAACAATTGGGCAGGACCGTGCTATGACCATCGGAACCGTTAAGTTCTTCAATAACGACAAGGGCTATGGCTTTATCGCGCCAGAGAGTGGCGGCGATGATGCCTTTGTTCACATTTCGGCTGTCGAGCGTGCAGGCATGCAGACGCTCAACAAGGATCAACGGGTCACTTACGAACTCGAGACCGACCGACGTGGCAAGTCTTCCGCGGTGAACCTGCAGGACGCTTGAATGATCGCGGCCGGGCGGGAACCCGGCCAACGCTTGAGCGTGACAGGCTCGCCCGGCTGCGATCCCTATTTATCTGTTCGATGATCCGGAGGCACAATCATGTCGAGAAGCATTCCAAAGCCATTTCTCATTGCCAAAGATGATGCGGGCGCGTTCCGGCTCACGCTGCGGCAGGTTCGGTACAACTCCCAGCATTATCCGATCGTGACCTCCGCCCTTCAGCCGGAGAGCTTCGAGAGCGCCCATGCCGCCCGCGCTTTCGCGAAGCAGCATCATGGCGCCGTTCCCGGTGACTTTGCCGCCAAATAGGTGAGGTGACCGGCTAAACGTTCAGCTTGCGCCGCCTGCCGAGGTGCTTGTCGGATTCAGGTCCTCCGCCGCCAGCAGGCGGATCATCCGAGAGGCTCACGTTCGCCAAGCACGAGTGGAGAGCTCGGTCTTATTCGATGGGTTCGGACCTGACGTCGATCTACTCGATGGTCGCCGAAAGGGCTCGACGTCCTGGTATCGCAGCGTATCGGCTTGCGCTCGATGCGGCGATCGGTTGCAGCTGCTTCCTGATCGCGATTAGCGGCATCAAGGCGCGCTCGTAGAAGTCTCTGCACGCTCTTCTTGGCGGTCCGACCGCGGCAGGAGCAATACTCTGGGACATCGTCGTGAGGTTCTGGGTGCCGTTGGACAACGATGGTGCGAGACGTCCTTATGCTGCTCACGCTCGAGAGGGCATCAGACGTGCAAGGCTGACACCTGACACCTCAGGTTGCCTCGGCGGGGCCGAGTGTCAGATTTAGGCGCGCGGCCATCCGCGAGAGATCAGCCACTTCGCGATCGAGCGTTCTCGCTAGCGCACCGCTTCCATGCCCGGCGAGAATGCCGCCCCGTAAGGCGGTTATATCGCTCTGCGTCCATCGCCGATGCGCGACTCCAGTCGCAACGACCATTATGAAACAAGGTGACGTAGCAGCCAGCCGCGGGCACGTGGCGACGTTACGGAGCTGAGATAGAGCATGATGACCAGCGCGCTGGGCGTGATCCAGATGACGCTTAGCACGACAAGGAGCCAGATCATGGCCGACTGGCCGATGTCGCAGCCTGTATCAAGGTGTCAGCGCGAACGAAGGCAATACTGGCATCGTCAGCCGGAGAACCTGCCCGTCGGGCTCCAGACAAAAGGGCGCAGTTGCAGTCGTGCGTGTACACGCCCCGGGTTAGAGGATTTTTAGAGAGCTCCATCTACATCGCTCCGCGCGTAAGCGGGAGCTCTAAGTCTCTCAGCCGCCGACGCTTACGAGGCGAATGTCAGCGATCGTTGAACCATGAACCTTCACGGAGGTGCTTGCAAGACCATTCGGTAAGCGCAAGGTCGTGAGAAGGTTCTTACCCCTGAGATGCAGATAAAGGCGGACGATCAAGGAAGGCGTGCTCAGCAAGGGCCGGATTGTTGTTTCAGGAGCGAGCGTCAGCTACATCGCCGCCCTTGAGAAGCCGTGATCCAAACAGGATCCAGCATTGAACATGCGTCTGATGATGGGGCAGGTTAAGCGGCCTGAACGACCGCTCATGGGCCCTCCGCCAGAGAGCGACAGCCGGCCGGATCCAAGAGCGGCGTTCCAGAAGCTCCCGCCCAATATTACCGGTACGCAGCCCTGTCGTCCGAGTAGCGAGCGCTGAGCTCCATTCGCTCGGCCAGCTTATCCAAAGCTGCCGCTGATGCGAGCCCGCGAGCTCGCACACCACCATACGGTGAGCCGACCGCCTTCTGTCTCTCATCTTCAGCTTGCTGCCGATATTGCGCAGCTTGATCTTTCGTCGTCATCGCTAGCTCCATTCACGCGCTATGTAAGTCAATACTGCAGAGAAGGGCAATTAACGAATAGGCTAAATCGCTCATAGGCCGCTTCCGCACGAATGAGAATTACTTTTTCCTGAGCTAAGTTGCCTCAGCATAGGAGATGTGAGAGTGTTTCTGAGGGGATGATAAGTAAGGGGGGCTACCTACACCTTGGTGGCCCTCTGCCTGAAAATCGTACCTCTATCGTACTTGCGATGATGCAGAACCTTATCTGCTAAGAGGCTTGGTCCACGAACGACAGAGGCGGCCGCCGCACATATATGTGACCGAGTCCGTGACATATCAATTCGTCGAACGACGTCCAATTTTGTGCGATCCAGCGGCTATTCCTGTAAAAACCTTTTTTGAGCCTCGTACAATCCTGACGTCACCAAGCTCGAGGTACTCCGCCGACCCTCTTAGCAGCGACGGCCTCTACCTCGTTCAGGTCGGCTTGCGTCAGCACGCCGGCACTGAGCATCTTGCGCATCAGCTCGTCTAGCAACGCGGCGAGAAAGTGAACTTCGGCGCGCTCTGATTCAGTATCCTCACCCTCTGCGTTCACCTGCATGCCGCGGCTCCCTCGATCGTTGGACGCGGTGAAGGCATGACCACGACAGCGTAGGGCGCGCAAGGGGTGCGAACAGGTCATTGCAGACCGATGGTCGTACGCGCCTGAGGCGGTTCCGGGCGAAAACGGCCAGGTCCCTCCCTGATCTGGCCTGATGGTTGCCCGATCGATCCCGTTCGCGAGGCGGCCGGATGAGGCAGTCTGCCGAAATGCGCGATCGCTCCATCGCTCGTCGGCGAAGGATCGCGCCGTTAATCCACTCTCTCCGACGGAGTGTCCGATGAGGGCAGTCGTTCACAACGGGCCACGCGACATCGCGGTCCAGGAGGTACCTGACGCTCAGATCGAGCGGCCGACCGACGTCCTGGTCCGCATCACCAGCGCCAACATCTGCGGCTTCGACCTCCACCTGTACGAAGGTCGGACCGACTTCCCCACTGGGGGTGTCTTCGGCCACGAGAACCTCGGCCAGGTGATCGAGGTGGGAGCGGCCGTCGATCGCGTGAAGGTCGGCGACTGGTTTGTCATTCCCTTCAACATTGGCTGCGGCTTCTGCCGCAACTGTGAGCGGGGTCTGAGCGCCTTCTGCCTGACCACCGCGGACAAGAGCGTCTTCCCCGACATGGCCGGCGCGGCCTACGGCTTCGCGGGCATAGGTCCTCATCGGGGCGGTCAGGCCGACCTGCTGCGCGTCCCCTACGGCGACTATAACTGCCTCAAGCTGCCGCCCGACGCGGCAGAGCGGCAGAGTGGCAGAGCGACTATGTCATGCTCGCCGACATCTTCCCGACCGGTTGGCATGCCACCGAGTTGGCAGGGCTGCGCCCCGGCGAGTCGATCGGGATCTACGGCGCGGGTCCGGTCGGGCTCATGGCCGCACACGCCGCGATGATCAAGGGCGCCTGCCTGGTCATGGTCGTCGATCGCCACGCCGACCGCCTGCGCCTCGCCGAGTCGATCGGTGCGATCGCGATCGATGATTCCCAAGGCTCGGCGGTCGATCGGGTGCTGGAACTCACCCGCGGCACCGGCGCGGACCGAGGCTGTGAATGTGTCGGTTATCAGGCGCACGACCCGCGGGAGCCGAGCACCCCAACATGACCATGAACGACCTGATGCGATCGGTGAAGTTCACTGGCGGGATCGGCGTGGTCGGTGTGTTCGTACCCGAGGATCCGGCGCCGCAGGACAAGCTCTACAAGCAGGGTGAGATCGTCTTCACTATGGCCTGTTCTGGTTCAAAGGTCAGCGGATCGGTACCGGCCAGTGTAACGTCAAGGCGTATAATCGCTTACTGCGCGACCTGATCTCGACCGGTCGAGCGCGGCCGTCGTTCATCGTGTCGCACGAGTTGCCGCTTGACGAGGCGCCGACCGCTTATCGTCACTTCGACGCTCGCGACGACGGCTGGACCAAGGTGATCCTGAAGGCCGTCTGGCGACCCGGAGCGAGCGGGTGGTGGTGCCGTCCCGCCCCCGCTCGCGAGCGCCTGTCGGTTGAGAAATGCCATGCCTCTCTATGACTATGATTGCACGGGCTGCGGGCCGTTCACCGCGATGCACCCGCTCGCAAGCGAAGGCAGACGATCGTACATTCGCCCACAGTTCAAAATATGTCAGACTGCAGAAAGAGACCGATAACGTACTAATGTCGATCATGCAGGTGCTGGTGGCCCTCGTCGAACATAAAGGTATCCTTTGGTGTAGATCTAACCCTAAAGCGAATCGGGATTGTACGGCCGACTTTGGTAGGAGGGTATGAATGCAGAACCCCTACAACGAGGGGCTGATCCGCGCAGGCGACGCCGATTCCACGCTCGACGACTGCCCATACAGCTCGCTGTTAATGGCGCGGGAGCGTCAGCAATGGCTTCACGGCTTTTCCTCAGCACCCCAACACTCTGCGCCTGGCAGGGTCGTTCGCCCAACGCTGAGATGAGTGAGTGACCGGAAATGGGGGACCGGCAGGGCGTCGGGGACGGCCGCTGCTGGGTCAAAGGCGCGGGTCTACTAAGCAGTGATCGATGTCTTAAGCGACATGCAGCGGCGGCCTGAGCAGCGAAGGCGCGGCGATCCGCTGGCCTAGTCTCCCCGCGGGTGACGTGAGCCGCGAACTCCGATAAGACATCAAGCAGACCCGTGACGCGGAAGCGCAGCAGCACAGAGGCCGTCATTAGGTCACCCGCGCTGACGTCGCCGTCGAGCCATCGTGATCCACCGACATAATCTGGTAGCTGCTGGAGGCGCACGCGGGGGGGATCCATGCCGCGCGATAGACAGCCGCTGAGTTTTCGAGGCGCGATCTTACGGTCGTTACTGGATCAGATAGGTTTTGGTGCCATCGAGGGTGACCTTGATGCGAGAGCTGCCGTGGCGCGCGGCCGACGGCGCTTCCCATCGGCGCTCGGCGATGCCACGGCGGCCGCATGATCACGCTCCACGGTATCCCTCATTGCGACACGGTGAAGAGGGCACGCCTCTGGCTCGCCGACCACAACGTCGCCCATCGCTTTCACGACTTCCGAAGGGACGGCCTCGACCCCGCGCTGCTCGATGCCTGGATCGACCGGCTCGGCTGGGAGCCGTTGCTCAATCGTGCCGGCACCACCTTTCGCAAGCTGCCCGAGCCGGAGCGCGCCGGGCTTGACCGGGTGCGCGCGACCGCATTGATGCTGGCGCAGCCCGCGATGATCAAGCGGCCCGTGTTGGTCCATGACGGCGGCGTGGAGGTCGGCTTCAAGCCCGAGTTCTACAACGCGCTGTTCGGCTGAGCGGGATGCGCGCGCCACTCTGGTTTCGGCTGCTCGTCGGCGCGCTGCTGCCCTGGGCGGCGCTCTCGGCCTATGCCTGCGTCACGCAGCTGATGGCGGGCGCGGGCGCGGCGGCCGACCCGGCGGACCGCGCGCTGCTCGCCGCCCTGCCGGGCTGGTATGGGGTCGACTATGGGGTGGCAAGCCTCGGACTGCTGCTCGGCGCGCTCGCCCTGCTGCTGCGCCGGCGCGTGGCGGTGCCCGCGCTGACGGTGTCGCTGGTGGCGGCGCTGATCCAATTCGGCTGGCTGTTCGCGATGACCGACCTGCTCGCGCGGCGCGGGGCGGGCACGCTCTTCTTCCCGCTGCTGATCCTGCTGGTCGGCGCCGTCGCGCTCCAGCTCGCGCATCTCGCCGCGCGGCGCGGCTGGATCGGGTGAGCGCGCCGGAGTAGCAGGGCGCATGTCCACCACCTTCACGATCGACTCCGCCACCAGCCGCGCCACCCCCGTCGCCGCGCCGATGAAGCGGCTCACCGTCCCCGCGATCCGCCAGCGCAAGGTCGAGATCGCGGCGGGGAAGGGCGAGCCACTGGTGATGCTCACGGCCTATACCGTGCGCATGGCCCAGCTGATGGACGCGCAGTGCGACCTGCTGCTGGTCGGCGACAGCCTCGGGCAGGTGATCTATGGCCTGCCCTCCACCGTTCCCGTCACGCTGGAGATGATGGCCGCGCACGCCGCCGCGGTGGTGCGCGGCAGCTACCACGCGCTGGTCGTCGTCGACATGCCGTTCGGCAGCTACGAGGCGTCGCCGCAGCAGGCGTTCGAGAGCGCGGCGCGGCTTCTCAAGGAAAGCGGCGCGGCAGCGGTGAAGCTGGAGGGCGGCAACGCGATGGCGAACACGGTCGCCTTCCTCGCCGAGCGCGGCATCCCCGTGATGGGTCACGTCGGGCTCACCCCGCAGGCGGTCAACACGCTCGGCGGCTATGGCGCGCGTGGGCGCAGCGCCGCCGAGGCCGCCAAGATCGTCGGCGACGCGCGCGCGGTCGCCGAGGCGGGAGCCTTCGCCTTGGTGATCGAGGGCGTGGTCGAGCCGATCGCGGTCGAGATCACGACCAGCGTCGCGGTGCCGACGATCGGCATCGGCGCCTCCGCCGCCTGCGACGGTCAGGTGCTCGTCGCCGAGGACATGCTCGGACTGTTCGAGCGTACGCCGCGCTTCGTGAAGCGCTACGGCGACATGGCGGGCTATGTGTCCGAGCGGGTCACCGCCTTCGCCGATGAGGTGCGCGCGCGCGCTTTCCCCGGTGCCGACCAGGTCTACGCACCGAAGGAGTAGGCGTGCGGATCGTCGCGGCGCGCGGTGCGGGACGAAGCGCTCGCGCGCGCCCTTTCCTCGCGCCGGCCGAGTCGCTACAGCGCGGCGGTTCCCCTTCAGCCCGGAGTGATCGGTGGCTCTGACGCCGCAAAACAATGAAGCGTTCCTGCGCGAGGTCGATGACGAGCTGCGTCGCGACCAGGCGATCCACGTGTGGAAGCGCTACGGCCGGGCGATCATCGCCGCCGTGGTGCTGGCGCTCGCCGCGCTGGCGGCCTTCCTGTTCTGGCAGCACCGCCAGGCGGTCGCGGCCGAGCGCGAGGGCGAGCAGCTGCAGCAGTCATTCGACTCGCTCGCCGCGCAGGACACCAAGGCGGCCGCGGCGCCGCTCGCCGCGCTGACCGACTCGTCGCGCGACGGCTATCGTGCTGCCGCTCGTTTCACCCAGGCCGACGTGCTGCTGCAGAAGGACGATCTGCGCGGCGCCGCGGCGGCTTTCGCCAAGATCGCCGCCGACACCTCGCTGGCGCAGCCGTTTCGCGACCTGGCGGTGATCCGCCAGACCAGCGCCGAGTTCGACCAGCTGCAGCCCCAGGTGATCGTCGAGCGGATGCGTCCGCTCGCGGTGACGGGCGGGGCGTGGCTGGGCAGCGCGGGTGAGCTGATGGCGGCGGCGTATCTGCGTGAAGGGCGGCGCGATCTCGCCGGCCAGACCTTCGCGCGCATCGCCGCCGACCCGGGTGTGCCCAGCTCGCTGCGTCAACGTGCGGTTCAGATGGCGGGCGTACTGGAGACCAAGGCGCCCGCTGCGCCGGCCAAGAACGAAGGTGTGAGCAAGCGATGAGGACGAGGTTCGCGACCGGGGTGGCGATCGCCGCGCTGGTGGGGCTGAGCGGCTGCGGCATCTTCAAGAGCGCGCCCAAGAAGACGCCCACGGTCGGCCAGCGCGTGCCGATCCTCGTGTCGGAGAACCCGGCCGAGCTCGACAAGGGGCTCGCCGACGTCCAGGTGACGCTGCCGACGCCGGCCGCCAACGACGGCTGGACCCAGCCGGGTGGCAGCGCGGCCAAGTCGATGGGCCATCTGCTGCTCGCCGCCGCGCCGGCGAAGCGCTGGACCGCCCAGATCGACGGCGGCAGCAACCGCGCGCGGCTCGCCGCCATGCCGGTGATCGCCGAGAACAAGTTGTTCGTGGTCGACGTCGACGGCGTGATCAACGCCTTCACCGCTGACACGGGGGCCAAGCTGTGGACCCGCGCGATCACCGAGGGTGACGAGAACCGCGCCGCGCGCTTCGGCGGCGGGGTGAGCTACGACGACGCGAAGGTCTATGCCACCGATGGGCTGGGCGACGTGATCGCCGCCAACGCCGCCGACGGCGCGGTGCTGTGGCGCGCCAAGCCGGGCGGTCCGCTGCGCGGCGCGCCGACGATCGCCAATGGCCAGGTCTATGTGCTGAGCCAGGACAATCAGATCGTCGCGCTCAACCAGGCCGACGGCAAGGTGGTGTGGACTCAGACCGCCAGCCTCGAGACCCAGGGCGTGTTCGGCGTCGCCGCGCCCGCGGCGAGCTCGGGTACGGTGGTGGCGGGCTTCTCCAGCGGCGAACTCAACGCCTATCGCTACGAGAACGGCCGCTCGCTGTGGCAGGACGCGCTGTCGCGCACTTCGATCACCACCTCGGTGTCGAGCCTCGCCGATATCGACGCCGACCCGGTGATCGAGGACGGCCGCGTCTATTCCATCGGGCAGGGCGGCCGCATGATCGCGCTCGAACTCGCCACCGGCCAGCGCCTGTGGGAGCAGAATCTCGCGGGCATCTCGACGCCGTGGATCGCGGGCGAGTGGATCTTCGTCGTCACCGACGACGCGCGACTGGTGTGCCTGTCGCGCGCCAACGGCAAGATCCGCTGGATCAGTCAGCTGCGCGCCTACAAGAACGAGGAGAAGCGCTCGGACCCGTACAATTGGTTCGGACCGGTGCTGGCGGGCGAGAAATTGTGGCTGACCAACTCGCGCGGCGAGCTGGTCGCGCTCTCGGTCGCGGACGGCAAGGTGCAGACCACGATCCGCGCCGGCGACAGCTTCTCGCTCCCGCCGATCGTCGCCAACCAGACACTGTACACGCTCGACGAGAAGGGCGTGATCACCGCCTGGCGGTGAGGGAGGGTCTGATGCTCTCTCGTGCTCCCGCGTAGGCGGGACCCCAGGGCCACGAACGATGGGGCGCATGGCCCTGGGTTACTGCGTGGGCAGGGACACGGTGTCGCCCGCTATCGCTTCGGTCGATTAGCGGGTAGAGCAGCCTGAACTCCCCTCCCTTTCAGGGGAGGGGGCGGGGGTGGGGTGTCGCCGCGAGCGCTTGGCCCGAGAAAGCGCACCACCCCAACCCTCCCTCGAAGGGGAGGGGCACTCTCGTTCGAAGCGCGCTAGGTCCCCGTCCCATGTCCCGTCTCCCCACCGTCGCCATCGTCGGCCGCCCCAATGTCGGCAAATCGACGCTGTTCAACCGCCTCGTCGGCAAGAAGCTGGCGCTGGTGGACGACCGACCCGGCGTGACCCGGGATCGCCGCGAGGCCGACGCGCATCTGCTCGGGCTCGACTTCCGCGTGATCGATACTGCCGGCTACGAGGACGAGGACCCCGACACGCTGCCCGGACGCATGCGCCGCCAGACCCAGGCCGCGGTCGACAGCGCCGACGTCGCTTTGTTCATGATCGACGCGCGCGCCGGCATCGTGCCGCTCGACGAGGAGATCGCGCGCTGGCTGCGCGGTGCTTCCACCCCGATCGTGCTCGTCGGCAACAAGGCCGAGGGGCGTGCCGCGGAGGCCGGGCTGATCGAGGCGCTGTCGCTCGGGTTCGGCGACGCGGTGCAGCTCTCCGCCGAGCACGGCGAGGGCGTCGCCGACCTGTTCGAGGCGCTGCTGCCTCATCTCGAGGCGCTGGAGGCAGAGGAGGAGGAGCAGGACGAGAGCCCCGACGCGCCGCTCAAGCTCGCCATCGTCGGCCGACCCAACGCGGGCAAGTCGACCCTGGTCAATCGTATCCTCGGCGAGGACCGGATGATCACCGGTCCCGAGGCGGGGATCACGCGTGATTCGATCGCGATCGACTGGGTGTGGCACGGCCCCCACGGCGCGCGCGACGTCCGCCTGATCGACACCGCCGGCATGCGCAAGCGCGCCAAGGTGCAGGACAAGTTGGAGAAGCTCTCCGTCGCCGACGCGCTCCACGCGGTCGATTTCGCGGAGGTGGTGGTACTGCTGCTCGACGCGACGCTAGGGCTGGAATCGCAGGACCTGCGCATCGCCGACCGCGTGTTGGAAGAGGGGCGCGCGCTGGTCATCGCGCTCAACAAATGGGACGTCGCCGAGGACCCGTCCAAGCTGTTCAACGGCGTTCGCACCGCGCTCGACGAGGGGCTGGCGCAGGTGCGCGGCGTGCCGCTGCTCACGGTGTCGGGGGCGACGGGCAAGGGGATCGACCAGCTGATCGGTGCGGCGTTCGCGACGCGCGAGGCCTGGTCGCGCCGCGTCGGCACGGGTGAGCTCAACCGCTGGTTCGAGCGCGCGATCGAGGCCAACCCGCCGCCGGCCCCCGGGGGCAAGCGGATCAAGCTGCGCTATCTCACCCAGGCCAAGACGCGGCCGCCCGGCTTCGTTCTGTTCGGCACGCGCGTCGACGAGTTGCCGATGAGCTACCAGCGCTACCTCATCAACGGCATCCGGCGCGAGCTCGGCTTCGGCGCGGTGCCGGTGCGGTTGATGCTGCGCGCGCCGAAGAATCCGTTCGCCGGGGGCTGAGCCGGGGTGCTTACCTCCTCTTTACCTCTGCGCCGCTAAGTGCTTGCGCGCAAAAGAGGAGGCGGCGCGTGACGGATGAGGTGGAGCAACTGGTGGATCGTGTGGCGCTGGCGCGCGCGCGCGCCGAGCTGGGCACCGGTTTCGCGCGCATCCTCGGATATTTCCGCGAGGACGGCGTCAAGTCGCTGAGCGCGCTCGAGGACGCGATGCGCAAGGGCAATGCCGCGGCGATGGTGATCCCCGCACATACGCTAAAAGGCGAGGCGAGCCAGTTCGGCGCCATCGTGCTCGCCGCGCTGGCCGAGAAGATCGAGGACCACGCGCGCGGCTGCGTCGAGCATCATGAGTCACCGCAGGACGCGATCGAGGACGTGGTGGCGCTGCGTCCTCTGTTCCTGCGCACGCTTGCCATGCTGGAAGGCGAGGGGACCGCGCCGGCCGGCGCGGTGCGACGGCCGGGCGGCTTCGGGCGCAGGGTGGCGTGAGCCGACCGCGTGCAGTCGTGACCTACCCCTTCAGATAAGGGGCCGCGCCGCTCTCGGGCTTGTCATGCTCGCTCACCGAGTTGAGTTGGATGTAATTGTGGATGCCCATCCGTTCGATCATCTCGAACTGGCGCTCCAGCGTGTCGACATGCTCCTCCTCGCTGGCGAGGATGTTGGCGAACAGCTCGCGGCTGACGAAGTCCTTGACCTCCTCGCAATAAGCGACGGCCGCCTTGAGCTGCGCCACCGCCTCGATCTCCATCGCGAGATCGGCCTTGAGCGCCTCTTCCACGGTCTCGCCGATGCGCAGCCGACCGAGCAGTTGAAAGTTGGGTAGGCCGTCGAGGAAGAGGATGCGCTCCGCCAGCCAGTCGGCGTGCTTCATCTCGTCGATCGACTCGTGCCGCTCGAAGGCGGCGAGCTTGTAGACGCCCCAGTGATCGAAGAGGCGATAGTGCAACCAATATTGGTTGATTGCCGTAAGCTCATTCTTCAACGACTCGTTGAGGAAGTCGATGACGCGGGGGTCGCCCTTCATGCCGGTCTCCAATAGTAGATCGGCACGCCGAATACCGCTGAACTGGCGCGGAAGAAAGCTGAGAATTCCTCGCGTTACGACGAGTATTAGCTGCGACCGCTACGCAGCCGCACGCTCCTCGTCGATGATTGTCCGAGCGAATTGAACACATTGGCCGCACTTGGGCGAGCGTCCGAGGCAGCGATAGGCTTGGCAGGGCGTGGCAGCACCGGATCGCGCGGCCTCGCGCAGCTGGCACTCTCGAATCGCATTGCACACGCAGACGACCATGCGGCCTCCCCTCTCGGATGCGGTCGGCCTAGACAAATTGCGAATGGCTCGCAAGCGAAATGCGACGCGTTCGCATTTACTACATGACGCGACGCCACGGCTGCAGGCTCCCGCGCGCGAGCGTGCGCCACAGCCATTCCGCCGGGCCGTATTGGTAGCGCGCCAGCCAGGCGGGCGGCCAGGACAGCAGCAGCATCCATAGCGGCGGCAGCAGCAGATAGGCCTCGCCTCGCCCCCAATGTGCGAACCGACCGCCGCCCCATCCGTAGAAGATCGCGGCGAGCACCAGGCTCGACAGCAGATAGTTGCTGAGCGCGGTCCGCCCGAGCGCGGCGAGCCGCTCACCCGCGCGCGTGCCGGGGAGCGACGCGAGCAGCAGCGCGGCATAGCCACCCACCATCGGTGCGTGGACCAGCGGCCCGAGCGCGAAGGAGGCGGTGACGACGGCCGGCACCGCGAACCCGTGCGCGGCGGTGCGCGTCGCCAGCGTCGCCTCGATCGCGGTACCGAGCGGCAGCGTCAGCGCGGCGACCAGGACGTAGCGCGCCCGCGGCCAGGCACCCGTGGCGAAGCCGGCGCGGTAAGCGGCCATGCCGAGCAGCATATAGCCGAGCGTCTCGGGGCCGTTGGCGAACAATCCCGCGACCGGTCCGGCATCGTGGCGCCAGCGCCACCTTAGGCCGTCGGCGAGCGAGCCGCGCAGGGCGGCGATCTCGCTCAGTAGCAGGGCGGCCGGCGGCCGACCGAAGCTCTGCTCCACTGCCGCCCGGGTCGCCGGTGCCACCGCCGCGCTGACGAGGCCCACCCCGCCGATCGTCGCCACCAGCAGCGCGGCCGCTGCGGCGAGCAGCAGCAGGCGAGTCGGCGCGTGGACGAACAGCAGCGCCGCGACGCCGACCAGCGCGTAATGATGGAGGATATCGCCGTACCACAGCAGGTACAGGTGCGCGGCGCCGATCAGGTAGAGCACGCCCATGCGGCGCAGGTGGACCGCGGCGCCGTTCTGACCCGACGCATCGGCGCGCTCCACCACGAGCAGCAGCGAGGCGCCGAACAGCGCCGCGAACAGCCCGCGCATCTTGCCCTCGACCAGCACGAAGGTCAGCGCCCAGGCGGTGAGGTCCGCCGGCGCCGCGCCGCCGGCGGCGAGCGGCGAGAAATACGCCGCCTGCGGCAGCGCGAAGCCGGGCAGGTTGGCAACGGTGATGCCCAGCACCGCGACGCCGCGCAGGATATCGAGCGCGACGAGGCGGTTGGCGGCTGTCATGGCGTTCGCGTGCTAGGCGCGCGGCGCAGGGCTGGCAACGGTGCCGTCCGTGGGCGTCAGCCGACTCGCCGCCTTGTTCCTGTCCGTCATCCTGAAGTCGTTTCGGGATCGCCGGTGCCGCTTCTCTCACGGTCGAGGTGCGCGCGGGACGGTGGATCCTGAAACAAGTTCAGGATGACGGAGGCGACGGAGAGCTGGTTCTCAGAGCGGCGTCTCTCCCGCCATCAGCTTGGGGAAGAAGCCCTCGTGCGCCGCGCGCAGCGTGTCGAGCGGCACGCAATAATCGCCGTCGCGCAGCTCGAAGATCACGCGCGTGCCGATCGTGCGCCCGAGCGGGTCGGCGTCCACGCCGCTGTCGAGCGCGGCCTGGAGGAAGTCGAGCAGCGCATGGTCGTGCACCGTTACGACATAGACCCCCTGCTCCTCGGCGAAAAGCGCGGCGGCGGTCTCGAACGGCAAAGCGCGGTCGATCATCGCGCCGATGTTGCCCGCCAGCGCCATCTCCGCGATCGCCACCGCGATGCCGCCGTCGGCGACGTCGTGGACCGCGCCGAGATGGCCGGCGTCGATCTGCGCGCGAATGAAGTCGCCGCTGCGGCGCTCCGACTCCAAGTCGACGCGCGGCGGCGGACCTTCCTCACGCCCGTGCAGCTCGCGCAACCACAGCGACTGACCGAGATCGCCGCGGCGCGTGCCGACCACGACGATGACGTCGCCCGTCTGCTTGAACGCGATCGTCGCGCTCTTCTGCCAATCCCTGAGCAGCCCGACCCCGCCGATCGCGGGCGTCGGCAGGATCGCCGAGCCGCCGCCCGTCGCCTTGCTCTCGTTGTAGAGGCTGACATTGCCGCTCACGATCGGGAAGTCGAGCGCGCGGCATGCCTGCGCCATACCGTCGAGGCAGCCGGTGATCTGGCCCATGATCTCGGGTCGCTGCGGGTTGGCGAAGTTGAGGCAGTTGGTAATAGCGAGCGGGGTGGCGCCCACCGCGGTGAGATTGCGCCATGCCTCGGCGACCGCCTGCTTGCCGCCCTCGACCGGGTCGGCGAAACAGTAGCGCGGGGTGCAGTCGGTCGTCATCGCCAGCGCCTTGTCGCTGCCGTGGACGCGCACCACCGCGGCGTCGCCGCCCGGGCGCTGCACCGTGTCGGCACCGACCATGTGGTCATACTGCTCCCAGATCCAGCGCCGGCTGGCGATGTCGGGCGAGGCCATCAGCGCGAGCAGGTCGGCCGCGGGGTCCTTGCAGTCGGGAATGTTGACCAGCGCCCTGGCCGGAGGAGTGGGGACGTGCGGGCGATCGTACAGCGGCGCGTCGTCGGCGAGCGGCGCGAGCGGGATATCGCACACCGTCTCGCCCTGCCATTTGAGCACCATCCGCCCGGTGTCCGTGACATGGCCGATCACCGCGAAGTCGAGCTCCCACTTCTCGAAGATCGCGCGCGCGAAACCCTCGCGGCCGGGCTTGAGCACCATCAGCATGCGCTCCTGCGATTCGGAGAGCATCATCTCGTACGGCGTCATGCCGGTCTCGCGCTGGGGCACGTCGTCCATCACCAGCTCGATACCGACGCCGCCCTTGCTCGCCATCTCGACCGAGGAGGAAGTGAGCCCCGCCGCGCCCATGTCCTGGATCGCGACGATCGCGTCGGAGGCCATCAGCTCGAGGCACGCCTCGATCAGCAATTTCTCGGTGAACGGATCGCCGACCTGGACGGTGGGGCGCTTCTCGTCCGAGTCGTCGCCGAAATCGGCCGAGGCCATCGTGGCACCGTGGATGCCGTCGCGTCCGGTCTTGCTGCCGACGTAGACGATCGGATTGCCGACGCCCGAGGCGGCCGAGTAGAAGATCTTGTCGGTGTCGGCGACGCCCACGGTCATCGCGTTGACGAGGATGTTGCCGTCATAGGCGGGGTGGAAGTTCACCTCGCCTCCCACCGTCGGCACGCCGACGCAATTGCCGTATCCCCCGATGCCGTGGACCACGCCCGAGATCAGGTGGCGCATCTTGGGATGATCGGGCCGGCCGAAGCGCAGCGCGTTGAGGTTCGCCACAGGGCGCGCGCCCATCGTGAAGACGTCGCGCAGGATGCCGCCCACGCCCGTCGCCGCGCCCTGGTAGGGCTCGATGTACGAGGGGTGGTTGTGGCTCTCCATCTTGAAGATCACCGCCTGACCGTCGCCGATGTCGACCACGCCGGCGTTCTCGCCCGGGCCGCAGATCACCTGCGGGCCCTCGGTGGGCAGCTTCTTGAGGTGGAGGCGGCTCGACTTGTAGCTGCAATGCTCCGACCACATCACCGAGAAGATGCCGAGCTCGACGAGATTGGGCTCGCGCCCCAGCGCCTTGAGCACGCGCTCATATTCATCGGGGGACAGGCCGTGCTCGGCGACGATCTCGGGCGTGATGGCGGTCATGGCCGCGGCGCATAGCGGCTGTGCGCCGCGGTGGCCAGACGGTGTGGCGCGGGAGGGCGGACCAGATCAGCGCCCCTGTGCTCCTGCGCACGCAGGAGCACAGGATTTTCAGGCGGCGCGCCCGAGGCTCTGGGCTCCTGCGTGCGCAGGAGCACGTCCGTCGCTCGTCACCCCGGGGACTTAGTCCGGAAGCCATGGCTGCGCACGGCACGGGGGTGGCGTGTGCGGGACCATGGATGCCGGGTCGAGCCTGGCATGACGGCCGGAGAGCGGGAGAGGAGCTTAGCGCCGCTTCCGTCTCAGCCGCCGCAGCAGCCCGCGCTTCTCGAACGCCTCGAACATCTCGCCCGGCCCCTCTGGATCGAGTACCTCGTTGTCGGCCAGCCACTTCTCCACCGCGCTGAGGTCGTCCACTTGATAGGGCACCAGCGTCCGCCCGCTGCCGCGCAGCGCCTCGATCGTGGCGATCAGCCCGTCCCGCTCGACCCGCTCGCTCACCTCCGCCGCGTCGACGCCGAGATGCTCCGCGATCAGATCGTCGCGGATCGCCGCGATCGTCGCTGCGCCGTCGGTGATGGTCACGTCGCACTCGGTGTCGAGGCGGAGCGAGCGGTTGTTGAAGTTGGACGACCCGATGCGGATCGCCTGATCGTCGATCACCGTCACCTTGGCGTGGCAGTAGATCGGCGTGCCCTTCTCGTTGAGCGGGTGATAGAGGCGGAAGCGGCCGCGATGGTCGCGCCGGCGCAGCTCGGTGACGAGCCGCGCGCGGGCGGTGTCCATCGCGACCGGCTCGAGCCAGCCCTGCGCGGTCACCGGGTTGATCACGACGATCTCGGGCGGATCATCCTCCACCAGCCGCGCGGCGATCGCCTCGGCGATGCGCCGCGAGGCGAAATACTGGCTCTCCGCGTAGATCCGGTGCTTGGCCGAGGCGATCAGCGCGAGGTACAGCCGCTCGATCTCGAGCAGCTCGTCCTGCCCGTCATACTCGGGCTGCGAGCGCGATATGGCGACATCCACGTCGGCGAAGACGGGGGTGAGCGACTCGGGCCAGCAGCTACCCTGGCGCGGCGGCGGCGGCGCGATCTCGCCGCCGCCCGCGATCGCCCAGCGTGTACGGCACAGCTCGCCCAGCGCGCCCGCTACGGGTCCTTGCAGGGCGGTGGTGGCGTCGTGCCACGGCTTGTACGCGCGCCCGCCCGGCGAGGTGCGGCGCGGGTCGTCGTCGACGTGCGCGCGCGTGTCCCAGCGCTCGTCGGTCATGTCGATGCCGCCGCAGAAGGCGAGGCAGTCGTCGATCACCACGATCTTCTGGTGCTGCGAGGCGGCGACGGGATGGTGGCCGTCGAGCAGCAGGTGGATGCGCGGCTGGCGGTAGCGCCAGTTCAGCAGGGTCCACAGCGTCTTGCCGCGCCCGAGCGTCTTGATCGCGCCCTTGTCCCAGCGGAGAATATGGACCTGTAGTCCTGGGGTGCGATCGACCAGCCAGGTGATGAAAGCGCCGACGTCGGTGGGGGCCTCGGGGTGGTCGTCGTCATAGGCGAGGTTGATGCGCGCGTCGAAGTCCCAGCCGACCAGCAGGATCTGGTGCTGCGCGCGCAGCATCGCCTGACGCGCGGCGCGGAAATAGGCGTCCGCGTCGATCACCACCGCGGCCTGGGTGGCGCGCTCGACGCGCCAGCGGGTGTCCTCGGGGAGGATCACAGGATCTCGCGCACCAGCGCGGGCGGGCGTGCCAATCGCACGCCCTTGGCCGTCTCGACCAGCGGCCGCTCGATCGTGGCGGGATCGCGCGTCATCAGGTCGAGCGCGGCGGCGTCGTCGGCCACGGCCGGCGCGTCGCGACGAAGCGCGTCGCGCGGAGCGATCCCGCCGCGCGCGAGCAGCGCGGCGATCGTGTCGCGCGAGGGCGGCGTCTTCAGATACTCGACGACCGTCACGTCGGCGCCCGCGTCCCGAAGGAGCGCCAGCGCCTCGCGCGACTTGGCGCAGCGGGGATTGTGGTAGATCGTCGCCGCGGCGCCGCCTGCCACGGTCACGCGCCTTGGCGCGCCAGCCACTCCTCCAGCCATTTGATCGTGTAGCTCCCCTGCTGGAACTCCGGGTCGTCGAGCAGAGCCTGGTGGAGCGGGATCGTGGTCTTCATTCCCTCGATCACGAATTCCTCCAGCGCGCGGCGAAGACGACGCAACGCGCCCTGCCGGGTCGTGCCGTAGACGATCAGCTTGGCGATCATGCTGTCGTAATAAGGCGGCACCGTATAGCCCGCGTACAGTCCCGAATCGACGCGGACGTGCATCCCGCCCGGCGCGTGATATTGCGTCACGCGGCCCGGCGAGGGCGCGAAGGTGCGTGGGTCCTCGGCGTTGATGCGGCACTCGATCGCGTGGCCGCGGAACATCACGTCCTCCTGGCGCAGCGTCAGCGGGTGACCCTCGGCGACGCGGATCTGCTCGCGCACGAGGTCGAGGCCGGTGATCGCCTCGGTCACCGGATGTTCCACCTGCAGGCGGGTGTTCATCTCGATGAAGTAGAACTCGCCGTTCTCCCACAGGAACTCGATCGTCCCCGCGCCGCGATAGCCCATATCGGCCATCGCCTTGGCGACGATCCCGCCCATCCGCTCGCGCTCCTCCCCGGTGATCACCGGGGAGGGAGCCTCCTCCAGCACCTTCTGGTGGCGGCGCTGGAGCGAGCAGTCGCGCTCTCCGAGGTGGATCGCTTGGCCCTCGCCGTCGCCGAACACCTGGAACTCGATGTGGCGCGGGTTACCGAGATACTTCTCCATGTAGACCGTGGCGTCGCCGAACGCCGCCTTCGCCTCGGTCCCGGCCTGCTGCATCAGCGTCTCGAGCTGGTCGGGCGACTGGCACACCTTCATGCCGCGCCCGCCACCGCCGCTCGCGGCCTTGATGATCACGGGATAGCCGATCTGCTCGGCGAGGGCCTGCGCCTCGCCGACGTCGCTGATCGCACCGTCCGAGCCCGGCACCAGCGGCAGGCCGAGCGCGCCCGCGGTGCGCTTGGCCTCGACCTTGTCCCCCATCACCCGGATATGCTCGGGCTTCGGCCCGACGAAGATCAGGTTATGCAGCTCGACGATCTCGGCGAACTTGGCGTTCTCGCTGAGGAAGCCATAGCCAGGATGGATCGCGTCCGCGCCCGAGATCTCGGCCGCGGAGATGATGTTGGGGATGTTGAGGTAGCTGTCCGTCGCCGCCGGCGGCCCGATGCAGATCGCCTCGTCGGCGAGGCGGACGTGCATCGCGTCGGCGTCGGCGGTGGAGTGCACCGCCACTGTCTTGATGCCCATCTCGTGACACGCGCGGTGGATCCGCAGTGCGATCTCGCCGCGGTTGGCGATCAGCAGCTTCTTGATCTGAGGCAAGGGCGTTACTCGACCACCACGAGCGGCTGGTCGAACTCGACCGGCTGGCCGTTTTCGACCAGCACCGCCTTGACCATGCCCGCGCTCGGCGCGGTGATCGGGTTCATCACCTTCATCGCCTCGACGATCAGCAACGTGTCGCCCGCGGCGACGCTCTGTCCCACGGCGGCGAAGGGCTTCGCGTTCGGCTCGGCGGCAAGATAGACGGTGCCGACCATCGGCGAGCGCACCGCATTGGCGTGCGACGGCGCGGACGGGCCGGCGGTGTCGACCTGCGGCGGCGTGCCGGCGGCCGGTGCGGCGACGGCCGGAGCGGGCGCATAATGCACCGGCGCCGCGACCGCGGCAGCCTTGCGCGCGACGCGGATCTTGCGCTCGCCGTCCTCGACCTCGATCTCGGTCAGCTGGGTGGTGTCGAGCAGCTCGGCGAGCTGGCGGACCAGATCGACGTCGACCTGCATCGCGCCGCCGTTGTGAGAGATGTCAGCCATGCAACCCTGTTTCCCCTAGATAGGGCGCGCTCCCTGTCAGAAGCGGGCCGCGGCTTCAAGCGCGAGCATGTACGACATCGCGCCGAAGCCGGCGATGGTTCCTTTCGCGGCGCTGCCCACCAGCGAGACGTGCCGGAAGCTCTCGCGCGCGTGTGGATTGGAGAGATGCACCTCGATCACCGGTGTTCTGATGCCCTTGATCGCGTCGTGCAGCGCCACCGAGGTGTGCGTATAGGCCGCGGCGTTGAGCAGCACCGCGCGCGCGTCGACCGCCTGCGCCTCGTGCAGCCACTCGACCAGATGCCCCTCGTGATTCGACTGGCGCAGGTCGACGCGCAGGCCCAGCTCGCGCGCGCGATCCTCGAGCCGGCCGGCGATGTCATCGAGCGTGTCATGGCCGTAGATCTCCGGCTCGCGCGTGCCGAGCAGGTTGAGGTTGGGGCCGTTGAGGACGAAGACGGTGTCGGTCATGCTGTTCCCTGGGGCTGTTGCCCTTCGTGCGGGCGTCATTGCATCCGCGACCCGCGCGCGCAACGTTGCCCCTGCGCCCCGGCAGTCTTAGATGGCCCGCATGGCACATTCCGACGGCACCATCACCATCACCCTCAACGGGGAGCACAAGCGGGTCCCCGCCGGGCTCTCGATCGCGAGCCTGGCGGAGTCGCTCGGGCTGGTGCCCGAGAAACTCGCGGTCGAGCGCAACTTGGAGGTGGTACCGCGCTCGACGCTGGGTGACGTGCAGGTCGAGGACGGCGACGAGCTGGAGATCGTCCATTTCGTCGGCGGCGGCGACCATGCCGCGCCGCTCACCGATGACACATGGAGCGTGGCAGGGCGCACCTTCCGCTCGCGGCTGATCGTCGGCACCGGCAAGTACAGGGACTTCGCGCAGAACGCCGCCGCGTTGGAGGCGTCGGGCGCGGAGATCGTCACCGTCGCGGTGCGGCGTGTCAACGTCAGCGACCCCGGCGCGCCGATGCTGACCGACTTCATCGATCCCAAGCGCGTGACGTACCTCCCTAACACCGCGGGCTGCTTCACCGCCGAGGACGCGATCCGCACCCTGCGGCTGGCGCGCGAGGCGGGCGGCTGGGACCTCGTCAAGCTCGAGGTGCTCGGCGAGGCGCGCACGCTCTACCCCAACATGCGCGAGACGCTGAAGGCGACCGAGGTGTTGGTGCGCGAGGGCTTCAAGCCGATGGTCTATTGCACCGACGATCCAATCGCGGCGAAGCAGCTGGAGGAGGCCGGCGCGGTCGCGATCATGCCGCTGGGCGCGCCGATCGGTTCGGGGCTGGGCATCCAGAACCAGGTGACGATCCGGCTGATCGTCGAGGGCGCGGGCGTGCCGGTGCTGGTCGACGCCGGTGTCGGCCAGGCGAGCGACGCAGCGGTGGCGATGGAGCTCGGCTGCGACGGCGTGCTGATGAACACCGCGATCGCCGAGGCCAAGGACCCGATCCTCATGGCGGCAGCGATGCGCGCGGCGGTGGAGGCGGGGCGGATGAGCTATCGCGCCGGCCGCATGGGCAAGCGCCGCTACGCCGATCCGTCGAGCCCGCTCTCCGGCTTGATCTGAGCCGCGGCGAGTTGACTCACGTCAATGACGCGGTGGAACATCGCCGTTTCGGGTCCGTTGTTCCTTCACCGGGTTACATCAGACGGAGAACGACGATGGGCGAGCTCACCGACAAGATCAAAGGCAACGTGAACGAGCTGGTCGGCAAGGCCAAGCAGGCGATCGCTGACAAGGATCCGGCGGACCGCACGGCTGAGGACGATCGCCTTGCCGCGGAAGGTGCCGCGCAGGAGACCAAAGGCAAGGGCCAGCAGGTTGCCGGCAAGGTGAAGGGCGCGCTCGGCGACGATATCTGATCGTCGCGTCTCGTCGGTGAAGGGCCGTCGCGGGAGACCGCGGCGGCCCTTCCTCGTTCGTGAGCGTGAAGAGGCGGTAGCGCCGCTTCACAGAGCGTCCTCCTGAACTCGTTTCAGGATCCACTGTGCCGCCCACACAGCTGAGTGTGGATACGCTCGACCGTGGATCCTGTAACAAGTTCAGGATGACGTCAGCTAGGTTGGAAGCCGGGTGGCCGGCCCCAAGACCCGCGACCCCTCAACCCTTCCGCAGCGCGCTCAGCGTGAGCCCCGCGGTGATCTGCTCGACGTCGGTGCGGCAGTGGATCAGCCGCACGCCGCGCTCGGCCAACGCGCGGTCGAGCGCTGGCGCGAACGCCTCGGTTCGCTCCACGGTCTCGGCCCACCCGCCATAGGCGCGGGCCAGTGCGGCGAAGTCCGGATTGACCAGCCGCGTCGCCGACGGTCGACCGGGATATTCGCGCTCCTGGTGCATCCGGATCGTCCCGTATGCCCCGTTGTCGACGAGGATGACGAGCAGGTCGGCGCCGTGCTGCACCGCGGTGGCGAGCTCCTGCCCGTTCATCAGGAAGTCGCCGTCGCCCGCCAGCGCGATCACGCTGCGCCCTGGCCGTCGCAGCGATGCCGCCACGGCGGCGGGCACGCCATAACCCATTGCCCCCGCGGTCGGCGCCAGCTGCGTTCCTGGCCCGGCGTAGCGCCAGTAGCGATGCCACCAGCCCGAGAAATTACCCGCGCCATTGCAGATGATCGTGTCTACCGGCAGCTTCTCGCGCATCGCCGCGACGCACGGGCCGAGATCGAGCGCGACGCCGTCGCGCGGACGCGGCGTGCTCCACGCCTCATAGGCGGCGCGGGCCTCGGCGGCGTGGGGATGTACGCCGCCGTCGAGCGGCACCAGCGCTTCGGCGAACTCGGCCATGCCGGCGCAGATCGCGAGGTCGGTGGCGTAGGTGCGGCCCAGCTCCTCGGGATCGGGGTGGACGTGGACCAGCCGCTGGCCGGGGTGGTCGGGGGTGACCAGCTGATAGCCGTCGGTGGTCGCCTCGCCGAGCCGCGCGCCCACGACGATCAGCAGGTCGGCGCCGCGCACGCGCTCGACCAGCGCGGGGTTAGGCCCGTAGCCGAGATTGCCCGCATAGGCCGGGCAGTCGTTGGCGATCGAGTCCTGGCGGCGGAAAGCGGCGGCGAGCGGCACGCCCGTGCGCGTCGCCCAGTCCGCCATCGCCGCCGCGGCGGCGACGTCCCAGCCGGCGCCGCCGACGATCGCGAGCGGGTTCTCGGCGGTGGCGAGCAGGTCACGCAGATGCTCGATCGAGTCCTCGTCGACCGCCTGGGCGACGCGCTCGACCCGCGCGCGATCGGGCACGCTCACGCTGTCGAGCAGCATGTCCTCGGGGAGCGCCAGCACGACCGGACCCGGACGACCGTTGATCGCGGTGGCATAGGCGCGCGCGACATATTCGGGGATGCGCGCGGCGTCGTCGATCCGCGCCGCCCATTTCGCGATCGGCGCGAACATCGCCTGGAAGTCGATCTCCTGGAACGCCTCGCGGTCGCGCGTCGAGCGATCCACGTCGCCGATGAAGAGGATCATCGGCTGCGAGTCCTGCATCGCGACGTGGACGCCGATCGCCGCGTTGGTCGCGCCGGGACCGCGCGTGACGAAGGCGATACCGGGGCGATGCGTCAGCGCGCCGTCGGAGCAGGCCATGAAGGTGACGCCACCCTCCTGCCGGCACGTCACCACGTCGATCGCTGGCGTGTCGTGCAGCGCGTCGAGCACCGCCAGGAAGCTCTCCCCCGGCACGGTGAAGAGACGGTCGCAGCCCTGCGCGACGAGCTGGTCGACGAGAAGGCGTCCACCGGTGCGGTTCTGGGTCATGCGGCGAACCTAGCCGTCCGAAAGGGCAAGACGATAGGGGGTAATAGTTCCTAAGCGGCGGGAACGTCCAAGTCATCCGCTCGGCCGGCGATCGTCCCGCTCTGCATCGCTGATCCACCGCACACCCCGATTGCCTTCGCCGCGCCGACCGCTAAGGATCGCCCGCATGCGGGACACGGTGATCTTCGACTTCGGCGGGGTGATCACCTCGTCACCGTTCGCGGCTTTCAATCGGCTGGAGCGCGCGCGCGGCCTGCCGATCGACCTTATCCGCCGCCTCAACGCCACCGATCCCGACAGCAACGCCTGGGCGCAATTCGAGCGCGCCGAGATCGATGCCGCCACGTTCGACCGCGACTTCGCCGCCGAGGCCAAGGCGCTCGGCCACGAACTGCGCGGGCGCGACGTGCTCGCGTTGCTGTACGGCGACGTCCGCCCGCGCATGGTGCACGCGCTGGACTGGCTCAAGCGCGAGGGCTTCCACATCGGCTGCATCACCAACAACGTCCCCGCCGGCGACACGCCGCGCGACCCGCAGGTGCTCGCCGCGGTGGCGGCAGTGCTCGCGCGCTTCGATCACGTGGTGGAGAGCAGCAAGGTCGGCATCCGCAAGCCCGACCCGCGCATCTACCTGATGATGTGCGAGACGCTCAACAAGCGCCCCGACCAGTGCGTCTACCTCGACGACCTGGGGGTGAACTGCAAGGCCGCCGCGCAGCTCGGCATGACGGCGATCAAGGTGACGGGCGAGGGGCAGGCGCTCGACGATCTGTGCGCCGCGCTCGGCGTCGCGCCGGGCCATTTCTGAGGAGACAGCGGGTGGTGGACAAGCTCTATGCCAGCGCCGCGGCGGCGCTCGACGGACTGCTCTTTGACGGCATGACGATCTGTGCCGGCGGTTTCGGCCTGTGCGGTATCCCCGAGCGGCTGATCGACGCGATCCAGGCCGCGGGAGTTTCCGGCCTGACCGTCGCCAGCAACAACGCCGGGATCGACGGCGAGGGGCTCGGCAAGCTGCTCCGCACGCGCCAGATCGCCAAGATGATCTCGAGCTATGTCGGCGAGAACAAGGAGTTCGAGCGCCAGTATCTCAGCGGCGAGCTGGAGGTGGAGTTCTGCCCGCAGGGCACGCTAGCGGAGCGCTGCCGTGCCGGCGGCGCTGGCATCCCCGGCTTCTACACCAAGACGGGCGTCGGCACGTTGGTGGCCGAGGGCAAGGAGGTGAAGTCATTCGACGGCGAGGACTATATCCTCGAGCGCGGCATCCGCGCCGATCTCTCGATCATCAAGGGGTGGAAGGCGGACACCAGCGGCAACCTCGTGTTCCGCAAGACCGCGCGCAACTTCAACCAGCCGATGGCGACCGCGGGCAAGATCTGCGTCGCGGAGGTGGAGGAAGTGGTGCCGGCCGGCGCGCTCGATCCCGATCACATCCATCTGCCGGGCATCTACGTGAGGCGGATGATCGTCGGCGCGCCCTATGACAAGAAGATCGAGTTCCGTATGACCCGGCCGCGCGCGGCGGCCGGCGCGGCGTGACGTCGCGGCTGCTGCTATCGGCCGCCGCCGCGGCGCTGCTCGCCGGGTGCGCGAGCGCGCGCCCCGAGCGTCCGCCACCGCGCGCGCCGAGCGTCGCGACCGAGGCGCCCGCGCCCGCCGCGCTGCCGCCGGGTGCGATGGCCTATCTCTACGGCTCGGCCGAGGCCGCGGCGCTGAGCGAGCAGACCTATAACGCGCTCACCGCCTATGTCCGCGGGGTAGTCGAGCGCGCGCGCGACCGTCGCGGTCGGCTACCGACCGAGCGCCGCGCCGGTACGCTACCGCGCTGGCCCAACTCGGCGGTGCTCGTGCCAGGCGCGACAGCGGCCAGCGCCGAGACGATCCCGTGCAGCGCACTGCCGCCGGCGGTGGTGCTGGACATGGACGAGACCGCGGTGCTCAACCTCGGCTATGAATATAACGACGCGCGCACCGGCGCGGCCTATGACGCCAAGCGCTGGGACCGGTGGGAGCGGACCGGCGCCGACAAGGTCGTCGCGGTACCAGGCGCGGTCGCGGCCTTCCGCCAGCTGCGCGCGCTGGGCGTGACGATGGTGATCAACAGCAACCGCTCTGCCGACAACGCCGGTGCCACCGCCACGGCGCTCCGCAACGCGGGGCTGGGTGAGTTCCGTCACGGTGACACGCTCTACCTCAAGGGCGACGTCGACGGCCGCTCGGGCAAGGACGCGCGGCGGTTGGAGATCGCCAGACATTATTGCGTGCTCGCGCTCGTCGGCGACCAGCTCGGCGACTTCGCCGACCTGTTCAACCCGCCCGGCCCGGCGCCCGCGCTCGGCCGCCGCGCGCTCGCCGGCGTGGGGCCGATCCAAGCGCACTGGGGGCAGGGGTGGTTCGTGCTGCCCAATCCCGTCTACGGCACCGGACTCGGTACCGGCTGGGACGAGACCTTCCCGCAGGACAAACGCTGGGGCGGCGGCCCGGCCGAAGGAGTGAAGTGATGGCGGTGGAAGCCAAGGGATGGGACCGCAACGGCATGGCGGCGCGCGCCGCGCGCGAGCTGCGCGACGGCTATTACGTCAATCTCGGCATCGGCATCCCGACGCTGGTCGCCAACAATATCCCGGACGGCATCGCCGTCACGCTGCAGAGCGAGAACGGCATGCTGGGCATCGGTCCGTTCCCCTATGACGACGCGGTCGACGCCGACCTGATCAACGCGGGCAAGCAGACGATCAGCGAGCTGCCGCAATCGGCCTATTTCGGCAGCGAGCAGAGCTTCGCGATGATCCGCGGCGGTCATATCGACCTCACCGTGCTGGGCGCGATGGAGGTGTCCGAGCGCGGCGACATCGCCAACTGGATGATCCCGGGCAAGATGATCAAGGGCATGGGCGGCGCGATGGATCTCGTCGCCGGCGTCAAGAAGATCATCGTGGTGATGGAGCATGTGGCCAAGGACGGCGCGCCCAAGTTCATCCCGGCGTGCACGCTGCCGCTGACCGGGCGCGACGTGGTCGACATGATCGTCACTGACCTGGCGGTGTTCCAGCGCCCCGACCATCGCAGCGCCTTTCGCCTGATCGAGTTGGCGCCAGGGGTGACGGCCGACGAAGTCGCCGCCAAGACGAGCGCGCACTACGAGGCCTGACGCGATGACCTACACGCTGATCACCGCCAACCGGAACTATTCGAGCTGGTCGCTGCGGCCGTGGCTGCTGATGCGCGCGCTCGGCATCGGCTTCGACGACCGGATCGAGCCCTTCGCCTCGCTGGATAATCATGAGGCGTTCCGCGCCTTCTCGCCGACCGGGCAGGTGCCGGTGCTGCGTGACGGCGAGCGGACGGTGTGGGACTCGCTCGGCATCGCTTTGTATCTCGCCGAGCGCCATACCGGCGTGTGGCCGGCAGACGAGGCGGCGCGTGCCTGGGCGGTCTGCGCGGTGGCGGAGATGCACGGAGGCTTCGGCGCGCTGCGGCGCGAGCGGACGATGACGGTGGGGCAGCGGATCAGACCGACGCGGGGCTCGGCCGCGCTGGCGCGTGACGTCGCGCGGATCGCCGAGCTGTGGGACGAGGGACTGTCGCGCTTCGGCGGCCCGTGGCTGGCAGGCGAACGTTTCACCGCGGTCGACGCTTTCTACGCGCCGGTGGCGTTCCGCGCGCGGGCGTGGGGGATCGACGTCGGTGCCGCTGGCGCGCGCTGGGTCGAGACGCTGCTGGAACATCCCGCTACGCGCGAGTGGGAGACCGCTGCGCTGGCGGAGACATTCCGGGAGGAGGGACATGAGGCCGAGGTGGCGGCCTATGGCGAGGTGACCGAGGACCTTCGCGCGACGGCGTGAGAGGTTTGCATCGCGCGCCATCGTTCTCCTGCGCACGCAGGAGCCCAGGGTCACAGAGTGGGGCGCTCGCGGCGCTGGGTTGCTGCGCACGCAGGAACATGAGGTGTTTGAAAGGCAAGCGATCCCCTGCCCAAGCGGCGTCATCCCGAACTCGTTTCAGGATCCACCGTCCCGCAGATGGCCGCGCCGCTGAGTATGCCGCACCGTGGATCCTGAAACGAGTTCAGGATGACGCCAGCAGGTGGGTGGGTAGGTGCGACATGTTCAGATCCTTCGCCACTGGGGAAGGCCCCTCACGCACTTACCCGTTCCGCCGATCCTCAGCCGAGACCCACGACATTTCCTATCGCTCTGCCTTGGACGCGCACGCCTTTTCGGTTAACAGCCGCGGATCATGTCAAGTTCGCGCACCTTGTACGAGAAGGTCTGGGACGCTCACGTAGTCGAGCGCCGAGACGATGGTTCCTGCCTGATCTACATCGACCGCCACCTGCTCCACGAGGTGACCAGCCCACAGGCGTTCGAAGGCCTGCGCGCCGCGGGCCGCCGTGTGCGCCGCCGCGACCTCACGCTCGCGGTGCCTGACCACAACCTCCCCACGACCGCGCGCACCGACGCCGCCGGGAAGGAACTTCCCATCGCCGACCGCGAGAGCGCCGAGCAGCTCGCCGCGCTTCGCCGCAACGTCGCCGAATTCGACGTGCCCTATATCGACGCCCTGTCGGTCAATCAGGGGATCGTCCACGTCGTCGGCCCCGAGCAGGGCTTCACGCTGCCGGGCACCACGATGGTGTGCGGCGACAGCCACACCTCGGCGCACGGCGCGCTGGGCGCGCTCGCCTTCGGCATCGGCACCAGCGAGGTCGAGCACGTCCTCGCGACGCAGACGCTGATCCTCTCGCCCTCCAAGACGATGGAGGTCCGTGTCGACGGCACGCTCGGCTACGGCGTCAGCGCCAAGGACGTGGTGCTCGCGATCATCGGCAGGATCGGCGCGGCGGGCGGTACGGGCCATGTCATCGAGTTCACCGGCGAGGTGATCCGCGCGCTGTCGGTCGAGGGGCGACTGACGATCGCCAACATGTCGATCGAGGGCGGCGCGCGCGCGGGCATGATCGCGCCCGACGAGACCACCTTCGCCTATCTCAAGGGTCGCCCGATGGCGCCGCAGGGCGACGACTGGGCGCGCGCGGTTGACTGGTGGCGCACGCTGCCGAGCGACGCGGGCGCGCGCTACGATAAGGTCGTGCGGCTGGAGGCGAGCGACATCGCCCCGGCGCTCACCTGGGGCACCAGCCCCGAGGACGTCGTGCCGATCACCGGGAGCGTCCCCGCGCCCGACAGTTTCGCCGACGCCTCGAAGCGCGCCGCCGCGCAGAAGTCGCTCGATTACATGGGGCTCACCCCGGGCATGCGGATGCAGGACGTACCGATCCAGCATGTCTTCATCGGTAGCTGCACCAACAGCCGCATCGAGGACCTGCGCGCCGCGGCCTCGGTGGCGAACGGCCGCCACGTCGCCGACGGCGTGCGCGCGTTGGTCGTCCCCGGCTCGGGGCTGGTCAAGCGCCAGGCCGAGGCCGAGGGGCTCGACCGCATCTTCACCGCCGCGGGCTTCGAGTGGCGCGAGCCGGGCTGCTCGATGTGCCTCGCGATGAACCCCGACAAGGTGCCCGCGGGGGAGCGCTGCGCCTCGACCTCGAACCGAAATTTCGTGGGAAGACAGGGACCTGGCTCGCGCACCCATCTGTTGTCACCGGCGATGGCGGCGGCGGCGGCGGTGACCGGGCGGCTCGCCGACGTGCGCGAGCTGATGGGCTGACGGCGCGATAATCCGAGGGGATAATCCATGAAGAAAGTGCTCATGTTCCTGATCGCAGGCTCGGTGCTGAGCGGCGTGGCCGCCTATGCGGCGATCGCCAAGCCAGCGGTCCCGCCGAGCAACCCGGCGCGCTGATGCGGGCCGTCACCCGCGTCGGCGGCACCGCTTACCCCTGGGGTGCCAAGAACGTCGACACCGACGTCATCATCCCGGCGCACTGGCTCAAGACGATCACGCGCTCGGGGCTCGGCCGCGGCGCCTTCGAGACGGTGCGCGCGCAGCCCGGCAATCTCTTCGACGACCCGCGCTACGCCGGCGCGCCGATCCTGATCGCGGGGGACAATTTCGGCTGCGGCTCGAGCCGCGAGCATGCCGCCTGGGCGCTCGCCGACATGGGAGTGCAGGCGGTGATCGCGCCGAGCTTCTCCGACATCTTCTCGGGCAATGCGTTCAAGAACGGCATCGTCACCGTGGTGCTGCCGCAGGAGGCGGTGGACCGGCTGGTCGAGGTGGCGAAGACCGACCCGGTCACTGTCGACCTCGAGACGATGACGGTCACCACGCCGTACCAGGATCGCTACACCTTCGCGCTCGACCCCTTCCGGCGCCGCTGCCTGATGGAGGGGCTGGACGAGGTCGGCCTCACGCTGGCAAAGGATACCGTGATTTCGAATTTCGAGGAGCGGCTCGGCGTCGAGCGCCCCTGGATCGGGCACGGGAGAGCGGACGATGCGGGCCTTGCTGTCGAGGGCGCCGGGCGGGCCTGACACGCTGGAGATCGGCGACCTGCCCGATCCCGTCGCGGGCGCGGGCGAGGTGGTGGTCGCGGTGAAGGCCTGCGCGATCAACTTTCCCGACGTGCTGGTCATAGAGGACCGCTACCAGATGCGCCCGCCGCGTCCCTTCGCGCCGGGAGGCGAGATCGCGGGCGTGATCGACGCGGTCGGGGAGGGCGTTACCCGCTGGCAGATCGGCGACCGCGTGATGGGCAACACGATGATGGGCGGGTTGAGCGAGCGGCTACGCTTCGCCGAGGATGCGCTCCACGCCGTGCCCGAAGGGCGCAGCTTCGAGGAAGCGTCCGCGCTGCTGCTCACCTATGCGACGACGATCCACGCGCTGATCGATCGCGGCGGGATCGCCGCGGGCGAGCGGCTGCTGGTGCTGGGCGCCGCGGGCGGGGTCGGGCTCGCCGCGGTGGAACTGGGCAAGGCGCTCGGCGCACATGTCGTCGGCGCGGTGTCGAGCGAGCCCAAAGCGACGGCGGTTCGCGCGGCCGGTGCGGACGAAACATTGGTCTACGGCCGCGCGCCGTTCGACAGGGAGCAGAGCAAGGCGCTGGCAGAAAGCTTCAAGGCGGCCGCGGGACCAGGAGGCTTCGACCTGGTCTACGATCCCGTCGGCGGCGACTATGCCGAGCCCGCGCTGCGCTCGCTCGGCTGGGAGGGGCGCTACCTCGTGGTCGGCTTCCCCGCCGGCATCCCCAAGCTGCCGCTCAATCTGACGTTGCTGAAGAGCTGCGACGTGCGCGGCGTCTTCTGGGGCGCGTTCGCGACGCGCCATCCCGAGCGCAACCGCGCGCATATCGCGCGCCTCTTCGACCTATGGGCGGAGGGCAGGATCGCGCCGCGCGTCACCGAGGTGTTCCCGTTCGAGCGCGGCGGCGAGGCGATCGCGCGCATGGCGGCGCGTGAGGCGGTGGGCAAGCTGGTGGTGCGGGTGGGGGCGTAGGGCTCGTTGAAGACTAGCTTTGTCGATCCTCCCCGCGCAGGGAGGGACGACGCGGTAAGCGAGAATGCGGATTGGCCGACGACCCCGCGGCTCATCCGCCCGCCCGCCCGTTGCGCCGCGCCCCCGCGCGCACTATCCCGGTATGCTACATCGTGGGGAACCAGCATGACCGCTTTCGAGGACCGCCAGCGCGCGTTCGAGGCCAAGTTCGCGCGCGACGAGGAAGCGGCGTTCCGCATCGTGGCGCGGCGCAACCGCCTCGTCGGGCAATGGGCCGCCGAGCTGATGCAGCTCACCCCCGCCGAGACCGACGCTTATGCCAAGGCGGTCGTCCAGGCCGATTTCGAGGAGGCCGGGGACGAGGACGTGGTGCGCAAGGTGTACGGTGACCTCACCGCCGCCAACGTCGACGTCGAGGAGTCCGCGGTGCGCCGCGCGCTCGAGGAGAAGACGATCGAGGCGCGGCGCCAGCTGCTGCAGTCGGAGTAAGACGGATGCCGATGGAAGGGGCGGAGATCGCCGCGCTGATCAAGGCAGGCATCCCCGATGCCGAGGTAGAGATGACCGATCTCGCCGGCGACGGCGACCATTGGTCCGCGCGAGTCGTGGCGCCGTCGTTCGCTGGCATGCCGCGGGTGAGGCAGCACCAGGCGGTCTATGCCGCGCTGGGCGGGCGCATGGGCGGCGTGTTGCACGCCTTGCAGTTGACCACCGCCGTTCCGAAATAAGCGCGGTACAAGAGGGTTGAACCGATGACCGACGACACGAACGCCCGCATCGACGCGGTGGTGAAGAACAATCCGGTGGTGCTGTTCATGAAGGGCACGCCGCTGTTCCCGCAATGCGGTTTCTCCAGCCGCGCGGTCGCGATCCTGGAGCGGCTCGGCGTCACGTTCGAGAGCGTCGACGTGCTGCAGGACCAGGCGATCCGGCAGGGTATCAAGGGCTATTCGGACTGGCCGACGATCCCGCAGCTCTATGTCGGCGGCGAGTTCGTCGGCGGCTCGGACATCATGATGGAGATGTATGAGTCGGGCGAGCTGGCCGAGCTGTTCCAAGGTGCCGGCGCCGCGGCGGCGGAGGCGAAGTAAGCTGAGAGCGGGGAGGCGGCGTCTCCCTATCTGAAGCGACCGTTACCCCGGCGTTCGTCGGGGCGACGCCTTGGGAGAACGGTGCGATCGCGGCACTTCGGTGAGCGCGAGCCGTGCTCCTGTACGTGGACGACTGGGTCTATGTACCTCCCGCTCGTGGCTGTGGGTTCCCCCGTGCGCAGGAACACGGCGAGGCCGACAAGCGCTTTTTGCCGGAGCGGGGGGCGCGAGAGCGCCAGATCGTTGAACTCGCGCCGTACCCGTCCGAGGCACGACGACGCTTTCGACCGCGCCCTGCCGCGTCGCGCTTCGGAACGCCCCGCGCCATTTCGCCGCATTGTTCTGTCGGTTAAGCAACTCGCCGAGGCGCGCCAGTAATCGGGAATGACGGTATCCCGCCACTCGTTCGCGCATTGACTACAACCGTAATCGCCTACATGATTACAACCGTAGTCGATGAGGAGCGAGTCGTGGCCGAGCGGATCAGCGATGCCGAGCATGCGGTGATGGAGGTGCTGTGGGATGACAGCCCGCTCACCGCCCAGGAGGTGGCCGAGCGGGTCGATCCCGCGCGCGGCTGGAGCGCTGCCACCGTCAAGACCCTGCTCGGCCGGCTGCTCGCCAAGGAGGCAGTGCGCCACGAGGTCGACGGCCGCCGCTACCTCTACAGCCCCGCGGTGCAGCGCGAGGATTATGTCGAGGGCGAGTCGCGCCGGCTGATCGACCGGCTGTTCGGCGGCCGGCTTACCCCCCTCGTCGCGCATCTCGCCGAGCGCGACGCGCTCACCGAGCAGGACATCAACGAGATCGAGGCACTTCTGCGGGAGTTGAAGCAATGATCGCCTGGGCCATGGAAACGTTGCTCGCGTCGGCGCTGCTCATGCTCGCCGTGCTGGTGCTGCGCGCGCCGGTGCGGCGGACCTTCGGCGCGCCGGTCGCTTACGCGCTCTGGGCGATCCCCGCGCTGCGGCTGCTGCTGCCGCCGCTGCCCGCCGGCTGGCGCGCCGAGGCGCTGCCGACGCTCGCGTCGCTGCCCGCGGCGGAGCCGATCGCGCGCGCGCTCGAGCCGGTCGCCGCGCTGCCCGCGCTGGTGCCGCAGACGGCGTCGCTGCTGCCGGCGATCGTGCTCGGTACCTGGGCCGCCGGCGCGGTCGCGCTGCTGCTGTGGCAGGTCGCCGATTACTGGCACTTCCGCTACCGGCTGCTGCGCCACGGCCTCGCGCTCGACCAGATCGGCGGCATCACCATCGTGCAGAGCGAGACGGCGAGCGGCCCGGTGGCGTTCGGCGTGTTCGACAAGGTCGTCGCCTTCCCGCGCGACTTCGCCGCGCGCTTCGACGCCGAGGAGCGCGCGCTCGCGCTCGAGCATGAGCTCGGCCATCACCGCCGCGGCGACCTCGTCGCCAACTGGGTGGCGCTGGCGGTACTCGCGGTCCACTGGTTCAACCCGCTTGCCTGGGTCGCCTTCCGCGCTTTCCGCGCCGACCAGGAGATGGCCAATGACGCGGGCGTGCTCGCGCGGCTCGGCGGCGCGTCGCGACACGCTTATGGCTGCGCGATCGTCAAGGCGGCGCACGGCCGCGCTGTCACCGCCACCTGCCACCTCCACACCGTCAAGGATCTGAAGGGGAGACTGCGCATGCTGGGCAGGACGCGCGCCTCGCGCACCCGCACGACGCTCGGCGTCGTCGCCACCGCCACGATCGCGCTCGGCGCGCTGGGGCTCACCGCCTCGGGCACCCAGGCGGCGGAGCGGATGCGCGGCGGAGTCGAGGAGGCGGTCGGGATCGACCCCCACGGCTTCGACGACGCGCTGTCGCTGATGGCGAGCTTCCCCGAGCCGCCCGCCGCCCCGGCGGTCCCTAGCGTTCCTCCGTCGCCCGCGGCCGGTCACCACGGCCAGCGCGTCACGATCGTGCACGACGGTGAGGCCACGACCTACGAGGACCAGGAAGCGGCCGACGACATCGCGGCGCACCCGGTACCCACCCCGCCGGTGCCCCCGGTAGCGCCGCTGGCGCCGGTGCCCGCCTTCGCCTCGGTCCCGCCCATGCCGCCGGTGCCCCCTGTCGCGAGTCGCCGCTGCGGCGGCGAGCCGACCCGCTTCGTGATGAGCGCGACGCAGGACGGCCAGCGCGTCACCGTGATCTGCACCGACCATGTCGAGCGCGCCGCGCGCGAGGCGAGCCGGGCGGCGGTGGAGGCGCGCGGCCAGCGCGACGGCGCGATGCGCACCGCGCTGGCCAGCCTGGAGCAGACCCGCGCACAGATCGCCGTGAACCGTGACATGCCCGCCGAGGCGCGCCGCGACGCGGTCCGCGAGATCGAGCAGGCGATGCGCGAAGTGCGCGAGGAGATGGCGCGGCACGACGACGACTGAGCCGCGCCGCCCGCTTCGGCCCGATCGCTTCGCCCCGGCTTGCTTCGCCGTCGCGCAGCCGCCATCTGGTGGCGCGATGGCGAAGCCTCCTCCCACCGGCGTGGCCGTGCCGCTCGAGCCGCTCGTCACTCGCGTGCTCGCCCCCAACGCCTCGGCCTATACCTACACGGGGACGCAGACTCATATCGTCGGGCGTGACGATGTCGCGGTGATCGATCCTGGTCCCGACGACGCCGCGCACCTCACCGCGCTCCACGCCGCGATCGCGGGACGCTCTGTGCGCGCCATCCTGATCACGCACCACCACCGCGACCATTCCCCCGCCGCGCGCGCGCTCGCCGCCGCGGCCGGCGCGCCGATCGTCGGCGCCGCCGCCACGGTGCGCGGCGAGGCGGCCGAGGGCGCCACCGTCGACGCCGCATTCGATCGCGACTATGCCCCCGATCGCGTCCTCGCCGACGGCGACAGCGTGAGCGGCGACGGCTGGACGCTCACCGCGCTCGCCACGCCGGGCCACACCAGCGAGCACCTCGCCTACGCGCTGGAGGAGAGCGGGGCGCTGTTCTCGGGCGACCATGTGATGGGCTGGGCCACCAGCGTGATCTCGCCCCCCGACGGCGACATGGGCGCGTATCTTGCCAGCCTCGAACTGCTGCTCGCGCGCGACGACCGCGTCTATTACCCCGGTCACGGCGAGGCGGTGGAGCGTCCGCGGCGGCTGGTGCGCGGCATGCTCGGGCATCGCAAGCAGCGTGAGGGGCAGATCGTTCGGCTGCTCACCGCCGCGCCGCGCAGCGTCGCCGCGCTGGTGGAACGCATGTACGTCGGGCTCGACCCGCGGCTGGCGGGGGCGGCGGCGCGCTCGGTGCTGGCGCATCTGATCGATCTGGAGCGGCGCGGGATGGCGACACAGGAGGAGGGCGCGTGGCGGATCACCTGACCGGGCTGGGCAGGCTGCTGGTGTCGCTGGCGATCGCCACCGCGATCCTGGTCGCGACCTTCGTCGGCTATCGTTATTATACCGAGCGCTACACCGTGACGACCGACGATGACGGCGTCGCGGTGGCGCGCGTGGTCGCCGGGCGGCTGTACGGCAGCAGCGATCTGCGCGTCAGCCATCTCGCCGGCACGGTGCAGTCGACCGCGTCCACCACCCGGATGTTCGGCTGGCTGCGCTACGTGCGGCTGATCAAGGCGCCCTACGACGTCGACTATTTCGTCGACCTCGGCGCGCTGGCGCCGCGCGACTTCCGCTACGACTCGCGCCGGCGCACGTTGCTGGTCGAGGTGCCCGACGTCGTCGTCGGCAATCCCAACGTCGACGAGAGCCGCGTCACGCTCGACACCACCACCGGCTTCCTGCCGCCGCGCGGCGCGATGGCCGAGCTGCAGAAGATGGTCTCGGCCAAGGCGACCACGGTCGTCGCCGCCAAGGCGCGCGAGCCCGAGAACATGCGCAAGGCGCGCGACAACGGCCGCGCCGCGCTGGAGCGGCTGTTCGCGGGCAGCCTCGACGCGGCCGGGCTGCCCGTGACCGTCACGGTGCGCTTCGCCGGCGAGCCGCGCGACGGCAGCAGCGAGCGCTGGGACCTCAGCCGTTCGCTCGAGGAAGTGCTCGGCAACAGCAGCTGACTTGATCCCGCGGCGCTGCCGGGCCATCTGCGCACCCATGGACCAGCCGACCAGCCTCGCCGGGCTCGACCTGCGCGCCGAGATCGACCGCCTCCGCAAGGAGCGCAACGCCGTGATCCTGGCGCATTATTACCAGAAGCCCGAGATCCAGGACCTGGCCGACTTCGTCGGCGACAGCCTCGACCTCAGCCGCAAGGCGCAGGCGACCGACGCCGACGTGATCGCCTTCTGCGGCGTGCGCTTCATGGCCGAGACCGCCAAGATCCTGTCGCCGCAGAAGACCGTGGTGTTGCCCGACCTGGACGCGGGCTGCTCGCTCGAGGACAGCTGCCCGCCCGACCAGTTCGCCGCCTTCCGCGCGCAGCACCCCGACGCGATCGCGCTGACCTACATCAACTGCTCGACCGCGGTGAAGGCGCTGAGCGACGTCATCGTCACCTCCTCCTCGGCCGAGACGATCCTCGCCAAGATCCCGCCCGAGCAGAAGATCATCTTCGGTCCTGACCGCAACCTGGGCGGTTATCTCGCGCGCAAGACCGGGCGCGACCTGATCCTGTGGCCGGGCGTGTGCATCGTCCACGAGGCGTTCAGCGAGACCGAGCTGCTCAAGCTCAAGGCCGAGTATCCCGGCGCGCCGGTGGTGGCGCACCCGGAATGCCCCGCGGTGATCCTCGACCATGCCGATTATGTCGGCTCGACCCGCGGCATCCTCGAATATGCGATGGCGATGCCGGGCGAGACGCTGATCGTCGCGACCGAGCCGCACATCATCCACCAGATGGAGAAGGCGCTGCCGGACAAGCGCTTCATCGGCGCGCCCGGCGCGGACGGCAATTGCAACTGCAACATATGCCCGTATATGGCGCTCAACACGATGGAGAAGCTGTACCTCGCGCTGCGCGACCTCACCCCGCGGATCGAGATCGAGGAAGGGCTGCGGCTCGAAGCCAAGAAGAGCCTCGACGCGATGATGAGCATGGCCGGCGCCACGGTGGGGCAGGGCGATCTCGGCAAGGTGAAGGTGACGGGGGACTGAGAGGAGCGGCCCCTTCCTCTCGCTCTTCTGCGCTCCTTCTCCCGTCATCCCGGACCTGGTTCGGAATCCACCCGTCCCCCTTCGCATCGGCACCTTGGTGCGCGGAGCAGTGGATCCCGGACCAAGTCCGGGATGACGGCGGGCGAGAAGGGGAGCGGGGTGCCTGCCTCGGGCGCACCACCAACCCCCGTCACCCGCCCGCTTCCCCTCCGACGCCGCCGTCGTTACGCAGGGCGGCGATGAAGACCCTCCTCCCACTCGCGCTCCTGCCGCTGATCGCCGCCGCGGCGCCCGTCGCCGACCCTTATCGCTGGCTCGAGGATATCGAGGGCGCGCGCGCGCTCGACCAGGTCAAGGCATGGAACGCCGAGACCGAGGCGGCGCTCACCGGGGACCCGCGCTTCCAGCAGGACCGCGCCCGCGCGCGCGCGATCCTCGACGACGAGGCGCAGATCGCCGATCCGGACGCGGTGCTCGGCCAGCAGGTCACCAACCTGTGGCGCGACGCGCGCAACCCGCGTGGCCTCTGGCGCGTGTCGCCGCTCGCGGACTATCGCGCGGGCAGGCCCAAGTGGCGCACGCTGATCGACGTCGACGCGCTCGGTAAGGCCGAGGGCAAGAGCTGGGTATGGCACGGCGCCAGCTGCCTCGAGCCCGCCTATACGCGCTGCCTCGTCAAGCTCAGCAACGGCGGCACCGACGCGCAGGTGGTGCGCGAGTTCGACCTTGCCACCGGCCGCTTCGTCGACGGCGGCTTTGCCGTCCCCGAGGCCAAAAATGACGCCACCTGGGTCGACGCCGACACGCTGCTGGTCGCGACCGACTGGGGCAAGGGCTCGCTGACCGAGTCGGGGTACCCCCGCATCGTCAAGCGATGGAAGCGCGGCACCCCACTCGCCGACGCGCGGCCGGTGCATGAGTCGCCGATCACGGCGGTGGAAGTGACGCCGCTCGCCTTCGTCGACGCGACGCGACGCTGGCCGATGATCAGCGTGGGCAACAGTTTCTTCGACCGCGCCCTGCTGCTCGGCACCGACGACGGCCGCTTCGTCCCGCTCGGCCTGCCCAAGAACGCCGATGTGATGGAGGTGATCGACGGCCGCGTCGTCGCGCGGCTCAGCCAGAGCGCGCTCGGCTTCCCGGCAGGTGCGCTGGTCGCCTGGTCGCTCGCCGACATCGCCGCGGGCCGCCGCGCGACCCCCGAGCTGGTGCTCGCGCCGACCGAGCGACAGGCGATCGAGGAGGCGGGCGCGAGCGACCGCGTGCTGTTCGTCAAGCTGCTCGACGACGTCTCGGGCAAGCTGCTCGCGCTGCGCCGCGGCGGCGATGGCAGATGGACGCGGCGCGCGTTGGCGCTGCCGGGCAACAGCACGGTGCATCTCTCGACCCAGGTCGGCGCCAGTGACGAAACCTTCGTCTCGGTCGAGGGCATGCTGACCCCGCCGACGCTGTACCTCGCGGGCGAGCAGGGCGCGCCGCGCGTCGTTCAGTCGCTGCCGGCGCGGTTCGACGCGAGCCAGTTCGCGGTGGCGCAGCGCTTCGCCATCTCGCGCGATGGGACGCGAGTGCCCTATTTCCTGGTCACCAAGAAGGGCGCCGCCGCGCCCGCGCCCGCGCTGATCCACGCCTATGGCGGGTTCAAGCTGGCGCAGACGCCGACCTATCTCACCGGTCAGCCCTATCGCGCCGGGCCGCTGGCGCTCTTCTGGGTCGAGCAGGGCGGCGCCTATGTGCTCGCCAACCTGCGCGGCGGCGGCGAGTACGGCCCGCGCTGGCACCAGGCAGGGCTGCGCGAGAGGCGCCAGAACGTCTACGACGATCTCCACGCGGTCGCCGAGGACCTGGTCCGCACCGGCGTGTCGGCGAAGCGGAAGATCGCGGTGTCGGGGCGTTCCAACGGCGGGCTGCTGGTGGGCGTGGCGCTGACCCAGCGGCCCGACCTGTACGGCGCGATCATCGCGGGCTCGCCCTTGGAGGACATGAGGCGCTACTCGCACCTGTCGGCCGGCGCCTCGTGGATCGACGAGTTCGGAGACCCCGATAAGTCCGCCGACTGGGCCTTTATCCGCCGCTACTCGCCCTACCAGAACGTGCGCGACGGGGTCCGCTACCCGCCCGCCTTCTTCTATCTCTCGACCAAGGACGACCGCGTCCATCCCGGCCACGCGCGCAAGCTCGCGGCGTTGCTCAAGGCCAAGGGCAACCCGGTTTATTTCCACGAGTACCTGGAGGGTGGCCACGCCGTCGGCGCCGATCACGCCGAGGACGCCAACCGCGCCGCGCTGCTCGACGCCTTCCTGCGGCGCGAGCTGATGGGGAGATAGGGCGGCGCAGCAACTGCCTCACCGACGGCGGTCGCATAGAGGATCGCGCGGCTTCCACCCCGGTCGACGCCGGGGTGGACCGACGAGCTGGCGCGTCATCCCCTTCCAAATACCTTGACTTGCCCCCGTACGCTTCCGGACAAGGGCGGCATCCAAGACACTTACGGGAGCAAGCGCGTGGAGAGCAGCCGGCGGGACCTGATGATGATGATGGCGCTCGGCGGCGCCGGCGCTGCGGCGACGACCGGCGCGGCGGGCGAGGCCGAGGCCGCCGCTCCCGCGATCCCCGCCAAGGTGGTCCATCACGTTTTCTTCTGGCTCAAGAACCCCGGCGACGCCGCCGACCGCGCCAAGCTGATCGCGGGACTGCGCACGCTGGCGGGCATCCCCGCGTTACGCGGGCTCCACATCGGCGTGCCCGCGCCGACCGAGCAGCGCGATGTGATCGACTCGAGTTGGGACGTGTCCGAGCTGATGTTCTTCGACACCGTCACCGACCAGAAGGCCTATCAGGACCATCCGATCCACCGTGCTTTCGTCGCCGCCTGTGAGCCGCTGTGGCGCAAGGTCACGGTGTACGACGTGCTCAGCGCGTGAGGTGAGGGGGGCGGCTGCCGGAATAAGACCTAGCCCCTTGCGCATACCGCCCCGGCGAACGCCGGCGCCCCGGTGGGAAGGCCGATGTGAGGCCACGAGCGTCCCCCACCTGGACCCCGGCATTCGCCGGGGTCGAAGCTGGGGAAGATGCCGCGCGGCCTGAACCGCGCGTCCTCCCCCCGCCCGCTCGCCTCAGTTCATCAGCTCCACCGCCATCGCCACCGCCTCGCCGCCGCCGATGCACAGCGACCCGACGCCGCGCTTCGCCCCGCGGTTCTCCAGTGCCGCCAGCAGCGTCGCCAGGATGCGCGCGCCCGACGCGCCGATCGGGTGACCCAGCGCGCAGGCGCCGCCGTTGACGTTCACCACCTCGTGGTCGAGCGCGAGCTCCTGCATCGCCACCATCGCGACGCAGGCGAAGGCCTCGTTGACCTCCCACAGGTCGACCTCTTCCTTGCTCCAGCAGGCGCGCTCGAGCACCTTCCTCATCGCGGGTACCGGCGCGGTGGTGAAGCGCGCGGGGCGATGTGCGTGCGCGGCATGTGCGACGATCTGCGCCACCGGCTTGATCCCCAGCTTCTCCGCGACCGAGAGCCGCGTCAGGACCAGCGCGGCGGCGCCGTCCGAGATCGACGAGGCGTTCGCCGCGGTGATCGTGCCTTCCTTGGCGAAGGCGGGCCTGAGCGTCGGGATCTTGGTGATGTCGCCCTTGCTCGGCTGCTCGTCGACGCTCACCGTCGTGGTGCCCTTGCGCCCGACCACGTCGACGCTGACGATCTCGCGGTCGAACGCGCCGCTCTGCTGCGCGGCCTGCGCCCGTCGGAGCGAGGCGATGGCGAAATCGTCCTGCGCCTGGCGGGTGAACTGATATTCCCGCGCGGTGTCCTCCGCGAACACGCCCATCGCCGTGCCCGCGTCATAGGCGTCCTCGAGCCCGTCGAGGAACATATGGTCGAACAGCCGGTCGTGGCCGATGCGCGCGCCGCCGCGATGCGCCTTGGAGAGATAGGGCGCGTTGGTCATGCTCTCCATGCCGCCCGCGATCACCAGATCGACCGAGCCGGCGGCGAGCGCGTCGCTGCCCAGGATCGCTGCCTGCATGCCCGAGCCGCACACCTTGTTGAGCGTGGTCGCCTCGACATGCTCACCGAGCCCGGCGCGGATCGCGGCCTGGCGCGCGGGCGCCTGGCCGACACCGGCGGAGAGCACGTTGCCCATGTAGATCCGCTCCACCGCGGCGGCGTCGACCCCGGCGCGCTCGACCGCGGCCTTCACCGCCGCCGCGCCGAGCTCGGTCGCGCTCAGCCCCGCCAGGCTACCCTGCATCGAGCCCATCGGCGTGCGCGCATAGGACAGGATGACGACGGGATCGGTGGCCATGGCGGGGTTCCTCTCGAGCGATATGTTGCGCCGCATCTAATCGCTCGCGGGGTGGTTTACAAACCGCTAGGCGGTCGCGGGTGACCAGCGGGATGGCAGCGAGCGGGCGGAGAACGGTGCGGAGTGGGCACCCGCCGGGCGAGGCCGTCGTGTCGCCATTCGCCCTTCTTGCTCCCCGGTGGAGGTCGGCGCCCAGGTGGAAGACGACGCGACTTCATCACTTCGGACTTTCCACCTGGACCCCGGCCCGCGCCGGAGAACCGCGAATAGTTGGTAGCACGTCTTATCCGCGCCGCCGCTCAGCGCCCCACCATGGCTGATCCACTCGTCTGGCCCGCGCTGCTCGGCGTACTCGGCGCGATCGTCGGCAGCTTCCTGGCGACGATCGCGGTGCGCTGGCCGGCCGGGCGCTCGGTGCTGACGGGTCGCTCGGCGTGTGACTCCTGCGGCCGCACGCTCGCCGCGCACGAGCTGGTGCCGCTCGTCAGCGGCTTGGTCGCGCGCGGCAAGTGCCGCAGCTGCGGCGCCGCGATCGATCAGCGCCACCTGCTCGTCGAGGCGGGCTGCGCCGCGGTGGGCGTCGCCGCCGGGCTTGCCGCGCCCGGATGGGACGCGGCGGCGGGGGCGCTGTTCGGCTGGCTGCTGGTGGTGCTCGCGATGCTCGACGCGAGCGACTTCTGGCTGCCCGACGAGCTGGTCGCGGCGCTCGCGCTGAGCGGTGCGGTGAGCGCCTGGTGGGTCCCGCCCGACCTCGCCGAGCGCGTGACCGGCGGAGTCGCCGGCTTCGCGCTGCTGTGGCTCGTCGCGGCCGGCTACCGTCGGTGGCGCGGGCGCGACGGGTTGGGCGGGGGCGATCCCAAGCTGCTCGGCGCGATCGGATTGTGGCTCGGCTGGCGGCTGCTCCCTGCGGTGCTGCTGGTGGCGGGGCTGGTCGGGCTCGGCTGGGTCGCCTTCCAGTATCTGCGCGGGCGCGCCCTGGCGCGCGACGACGCGCTACCGCTCGGGACGCTGCTGGCGATCGCGGCTTATCCGGCGTGGCTCGTCATGATAGTCTCAACGTCATGACGCTCGCCATCCTGCTCGCGTTGGTCCAGGCCGCGCCGGCCCTCCCGGCCGACTCGATCGACGGCCTCCCGCTCAGCACGCTGCCGCGCCAGGAACTGCCCGCGCGCGGCTGCGCCGCCTACCTCTTCTCTACCGGCCAGGTGCGCGGACTCGCCGCCGTGGCCACCGCCGACCCGGGGACGCTGCGGATCGCGCTCGACGGCGTGGCCCGTGACCTGCCACGCGCGGCGGCGGCGGGCACCGTCGCGCTGGGGCTCAACGCGGAGTCGGTCTATCGTGCGGGTGACGTAACCGCGACGGTGCAGCTCACGATCGAGCCGCGGCCCAACCTCAACAACGGGGCCGCGGTGCCCAGCGCGACGCTGCGCCTCGACCGTCCGGGGCAGGACACGCTGGTGGTGCCGCTCGCCGGGCTGGTCGGCTGCGCACTCGGCGACCCTAGGCCGCGTTGAGCGGAGACGCATGAGAAAGGCCCGGCGGACGATGTCCACCGGGCCCCTGCTCTCGGCTCGTGCCGCGGACGCGCGCGCGTCAATGCAGCGAGTCGATTTCCTCTTTCAGCCTGAGCTTCTGCTTTTTCAGGTCCGCGATCACGATCGTGTTCGGCGCCGGTCGCTGCGACTCGCTGGCGATGCGCTGCTCGAGCGTCGCGTGCTTCGCTTCCAGGGCCGAGAGGTGCGCGGTCTGCATGGCAGTAGCCTCCTTCTTGGTTGAACGGGACTCCGGATAAAACCACGAATCATGGCAGGAGTCGCGTGTCTTTTGATGGCGATCGACCGTCCGCGGCTGCGATGCGACGACTCGTGCGGCCCGCGCCGATTGCGCTAGGGACAGGGCCCGGGCGGCTGCTAGGGACAGCGGCGCATGAGATAACGGGGTGGCGGCAGATGCAGGCGGACGCGGACGAGGTGGAGATCGTGGCGCGGCTCGGAACGCTGCGGCTCGAGCATCGCGACCTCGACGCGGCGATCGCGGCGCTGAGCGAGGGCGGAAGCGCCGATCAGCTCCAGCTCATGCGGCTGAAGAAGCGCAAGCTGCGGCTGCGCGACGAGATCACGCTGCTCGAAGACCAGATCATCCCCGACATCATCGCCTGAGCCCGCGCGCGCGCGAAAGATGGTCAACGCGCTTGGCGGCGCGGGGCAGTCCGTGGCAGAATCAATGGTATGGCACAGCTACTCGACGCCGAGCGGATGCAGCGGCGGTTGATCGACACCGTCTACATGGAAGCCATGGTGCTGGCCGACGAGGCGCGCCACTATTTCGACGAGGGCGGGCGCGCGGAGCGCGAGTCGCTCGCGCCGATCGAGCGGGTGACGTTCAGCTGCGAGTCGCTCAAGGTCACCACGCGGCTGATGCACGTGATCGCCTGGTTGCTGACCCAGCGCGCGGTGATCGCCGGCGAGCTGAGCGCGGTGCAGGCGATCGACCCCGCGCGCCGGCTGGGCGCCGCCCCAACGACCGAGCCCGTCGAGGTGGAATCACTGCCGGAACGCGCCCGCGCGATGATCGCGGCGAGCAGCGACCTGCACCGCCGCGTCGCCCGGCTCGACCGCGCGCAGGTGGCGGAGCAGCCTGCCGCGAGCCCGGCGCGCTCGATGCTCGATCGGCTCGCGACGGCATTCTGAGAGAAGGTGGGGCCGTCCCGTCGGAGTAAGTGAGTGGCGCCTCGGGGAGCGAGGCATCCGGAGCCTCTGGTCGCCGCCTGCTCTCGCGCTGCTGTCCTCAGGGTGGAGGCGCCAGAGGCGGGAGAAGGAGGCGCTCGCCCTCGCGCTCCGCCACCTTCGCCGTATATGGTTAGCAGATCGATCGGGCGGCGCGCCGGAGCGCGCCGCCCGCTCTCACCTCAGGCCCAGCTCGCCATCTTCTTCTCGAGGTTGGCGCGAACCGCCTCGAAGAACTGCTCGGTCGTCATCCACTTCTGGTCCGGCCCGATCAGGATCGCGAGATCCTTGGTCATGTCGCCGCTCTCGACCGTCTCGACGCAGACCTGCTCCAGCGTCTCGGCGAAGCGGGTGACGTCGGGCGTGCCGTCGAACTTGCCGCGGTACTTGAGACCGCCGGTCCAGGCGAAGATCGAGGCGATCGGGTTGGTCGAGGTCGCCTTGCCCTGCTGGTGCTGGCGATAGTGGCGGGTGACGGTGCCGTGCGCCGCCTCGGCCTCGATCGTCTTGCCGTCGGGAGTCATCAGCACCGAGGTCATCAGGCCCAGCGAGCCGAAGCCCTGCGCGACCTGATCCGACTGCACGTCGCCGTCGTAGTTCTTGCAGGCCCAGACGAACTCGCCGTTCCACTTGAGCGCCGAGGCGACCATGTCGTCGATCAGGCGATGCTCGTAGACGATGCCTGCCGCCTTGAACTGGTCGACGAACTCGCTCTCGAACACCTCGGCGAAGATATCCTTGAAGCGACCGTCATAGGCCTTGAGGATGGTGTTCTTGGTCGAGAGATACACGGGCCAGTTGCGGCCGAGGCCGTAGTTGAGCGAGGCACGCGCGAAGTCGCGGATTGACTCGTCGAGGTTGTACATACCCATCGCGACGCCGGCCGAGGGGAAGTCGAACACCTCGTGCTCGATCGTCTCGCCGTTCTCGCCTTCCCACTTCATCGTCAGCTTGCCCTTGCCGGGCACCTTGAAGTCGGTCGCCTTATACTGGTCTCCGAAAGCGTGACGGCCGACCACGATCGGGTGGGTCCACCCCGGGATCAGGCGGGGCACGTTCTTCATCACGATCGGCTCGCGGAAGACCACGCCGCCGAGAATGTTGCGGATCGTGCCGTTGGGCGAGCGCCACATCTTCTTGAGGCCGAACTCCTCGACGCGCTGCTCGTCGGGGGTGATCGTGGCGCACTTCACGCCGACGCCGTACTTCTGGATCGCCTTGGCGCTCTCCACCGTGACGGCGTCGTCGGTGGCGTCGCGATGCTCGATGCCGAGATCGTAGTAATCGAGATCGATGTCGAGATACGGCTTGATCAGGCGCTCGCGGATCCACTCCCAGATGATGCGAGTCATCTCGTCGCCGTCGATCTCCACGACGGGCGTCTTCACCTTGATCTTGGCCATGCCAGTGTCCTTGCTGAGAAGCGTTGCCGCGGTCGATAGGGGGAAGGGCGCGGGGGATCAACCGGGGGGGGCGCAGCTCCCTTCTCCTGCCGTCATCTCGAGCGCGTCCTAGGATCGACCGTGCCGCACACGCAGCGGCGGCGGTGCCTGCGGGGCAGTGGATCCTGGAACGAGTTCAGGATGACGCCCGAGATGGAGTGTAGCGTCTCACAGGAAGTGGCGGGCGGGTGCCGCCATCCTACGCCGACGAGGGAGGGACCAGGCGACCACCATGCCGCGGAACCCATTTCGCCGCAACGCCGTTCGTGCTGCGATGCGAACGATCCGCTACTCCGCCATGCTCGCGCTGCTCCTGCCGGTGCCGGCGCTCGCCGACACGCTGCCGCTCGCGCGCGGCTCCTACGTCGAGGCCGGCACGCCGTGCCGCGGCGCGCCGAACGTGGCGCTGCGCGACTATCAGGGCGACGGGATCGGCTCGAGCAAGGCCGGCCAGTGCCGCGCGCGCGTCCTCGCCCGCATCGGTCAGCGCTACACGCTCCGGCAGGACTGCGTGCAATATGGCGGGCCGCGCCCGTATCGCGCCGCGGACCGGCTCAAGATCCGTGTCGACAGCCGCACCAGCTACACCGACCTGCGCGCCGGCGCGCATTATCGCTGGTGCCGGACGACTAACCTGTGACGGTGACGCCGGCGAGCAAGCGCGTTGTCACCGCGCACGCCGGTCGATAGGACGAAGCGATGACTTCGCTCGACAAGCCGCCGGTCGTCACCACGACCGTGAAGTGGCGCTTTCCCGCCGTCCACCCCGAGGGACAGAAGTTCACCGCGATCGCCTTCGGCATCACGCTGCTGATGACGATCGTGTCCAAGGTGTTCTTCTGGCCGTTCCTGGGTCTCACCCTATGGGTCGCGGCCTTCTTCCGCGACCCGATCCGCACCACGCCGATCGGCGATGACCTGATCGTCTCCCCCGCCGACGGGCTTATCACGATGATCGAGCGCGTGCCCGTGCCGCGCGAGCTGATCGGCGATCTCGGCGAGGTGCCGATGGTGCGCGTGTCGGTGTTCATGTCGGTGTTCGACGTCCACATCAACCGCTCGCCGATCGCCGGAACGATCCGCCAGGTCGTGTACATCTCGGGCAAGTTCCTGAACGCCGACCTCGACAAGGCGTCAGAGGAGAATGAGCGCCAGCATTTCGTCGTCGAGGGCTTCGATGGCCGGCGCGTCGGCTTCACCCAGATCGCGGGTCTCGTCGCGCGCCGCATCGTCGGCTTCGCTAAGATCGGCGACATCGTCGCCGCCGGCCAGCGCGTCGGCCTGATCCGTTTCGGCAGCCGCGTCGATGTCTACCTTCCCGAGGGCTTCGCGCCGCAGGTGGCGCTGGGCCAGCGCGCGATCGCGGGCGAGACGGTGCTGGCGCGCCTCGGCGCCGAGCGCGTCAGCGGCGTCGCGCAGTAATCATGCGCCGCCCCGTCCGCCGCCCGCTGCGTCGCCCACCCGGCGGACTTCCGCTGCGCGCGGTCGCGCCCAACGCGGTCACCGCGCTCGCGCTCTGCTCCGGCCTGTCGGGGATCCGGTTCGCGATCTCGGGCCACTGGGAGCTGGCGGTGACGATGGTGCTGCTCGCCGGCGTGCTGGACGGGCTGGACGGGCGCGTCGCGCGCATGCTCCATGGCGAGAGCCGCTTCGGTGCCGAGCTCGACTCGCTCTCCGATGCGATCTCATTCGGCGTGTCGCCCGCGCTGATCCTGTATCTGTGGTCGCTCCACGCGCTGCCGCGCTTCGGCTGGATGGCGGCGCTCGTGCTCGCGGTATTCTGCGCGCTGCGGCTCGCGCGCTTCAACGCCAACATCGACGCCGACGATCAGCCGCACAAGTCTGCCGGCTTCCTCACCGGCGTGCCCGCGCCGGCGGGGGCGGGGCTGGCGATGCTGCCCTTGTTCCTGTGGTTCGTCACCGACGCGCCACTGCTTCGCGACCCGCGGCTGGTGGCGCCGTGGACCGTGCTGATCGCGCTGTTGATGGTGTCCAGCCTAGCGACCTTCTCCTGGACGTCGCTTCGGCTGCGCCCGAACATTCGCTTCGAGGCGATCGCAGTGGTGGTAGCGGTGGGTGCCGCCGCGGTGAGCGCGCCGTGGCAGACGGCGGCGGCAGCGGGGATCGCTTATCTGCTAGCGATGCCGTTCAGCGTCGCCAGCTACGCCCGCGTCAGGCAGCTCCGCGCTGGCGGAGCGGCGTCAGCGCCGGCGTCGCCGAGCCAGCCCAGCGCCTGACCGCGATGCGGCGCTCGGCGCGGACCAGCGCGGCGAGCGGGGCGGCCCGCGCCGGCGCCATCTCGCCGCGCAGCGCGCTCAATATCTTGTCGAGGTTAGGCGCGAGCGTGGCATGCATGGCGTAGCCGGCGGTCGAGAGCGCGCCGGCGAAGATCGCGAAGGTCATCACATTCAACATCGTTCGACTCCCGTTCCGCGACACGGCCAGTAGAACCACTCCGACTCCAGAGGGTTCCGAGATCAACGTCAGATCGGTACTGGTCCGCACCGGTACCGAAACGACGCCGCCTCGCTGTCGCTGTTCACCCTGTGTTCCCATTCCTTGTTCCAGCTATGTTCACACGTGTCAAGCCTTTGTTCTCGGATTGCGATTTGGGAAAGGATCGGCTAAGGCGCGCCCTCAACCCCGCATGGGAAGCATCATCGACCGGTGCGCTGGCCTTGGAGGCCGCGTCACTCGCTTCCCAGAGGCTTAACCGGAAGGAACACAGATTATGGCGGCACCTGTCGTCACGATGCAGCAGCTCATTGAGACCGGCGCTCATTTCGGTCACCAGACGCACCGCTGGAACCCGAAGATGAAACCCTACATCTTCGGCGAGCGCAACGGCGTTCACATCATCGACCTGTCGCAGACGGTGCCGCTGTTCGCGCGCGCGCTCGACTTCGTCAGCTCCTCGGTCGCCTCGGGCGGCAAGGTGCTGTTCGTCGGCACCAAGCGGCAGGCGCAGGAGCCCGTCGCCGAGGCGGCGCGCCGCGCCGGCCAGCATTTCGTCAACCACCGCTGGCTCGGCGGCATGCTCACCAACTGGAAGACGATCAGCAACTCGATCAAGCGCCTCAAGGCACTTGAGGAGCAGCTGTCGGGCAACACCGCCGGCCTCACCAAGAAGGAAGTCCTGCAGCTCACCCGTGAGAAGGACAAGCTCGAGCTCTCGCTCGGCGGCATCCGCGACATGGGCGGTGTCCCCGACGTCATGTTCGTGATCGACGCCAACAAGGAGGAGCTCGCGATCAAGGAGGCCAACACGCTCGGCATCCCGGTCGTCGCGATCCTCGATTCGAACGTGTCGCCCGACGGCATCGCCTTCCCGGTTCCCGCCAACGACGACGCGGCGCGCGCCATTCGCCTGTACTGCGAGGCGATCGCGATCGCGGCGACGCGCGGCAACCAGCAGCAGCAGGCCGGCCGTGGCGTCGACCTGGGCGCGATGAGCGAGCCGCCCGCCGAAGAGGCGCTCACGGTCGAGACGCCCGCGGCCGAGCCCGCCGCCGCCTGACCCGCGTGTCCGCGCGGGCGGCGCCTGCGCGGACGCACGATTGTCACGGAGGCTGCCTAAGCCGCGGCCTCCCTCGTTTCCCTCGGCGCGCGGCGATTCACCGATCGTCGCGCGTCGATGCAAAAAACCAGCTGAGGACAAAACGATGGCCGATATCACGGCAGCGATGGTCAAGGACCTGCGCGAGAAGAGCGGCGCGGGCATGATGGACTGCAAGAAGGCGCTCAGCGAGACCTCGGGCGACATGGACGCCGCGCTGGACTGGCTGCGTACCAAGGGCCTCGCGGCCGCGCAGAAGAAGTCGAGCCGCACCGCGGCCGAGGGCCTGGTCGGCGTCGCGGTGAGCGGTACCAAGGGCGCCGCGGTCGAGGTCAACTCGGAGACCGACTTCGTCGCCAAGAACGAGCAGTTCCAGAACTTCGTCCGCGAGGTCACCCAGATCGCGCTCGCCAGTGGCGGCGACGTCGAGGCGATCAAGGCGGCGCAGATGCCGTCGGGCACCACGGTGGCCGAGGCGCTGACCAACAATATCGCGACGATCGGCGAGAACCAGTCGATCCGCCGCGCGCGCTCGCTGTCGGTGAGCCAGGGTGCGGTCGTGGCCTATGTCCACAACCAGCAGGCACCGGGCCTGGGCAAGATCGGCGTGCTCGTCGCGCTCGAGAGCGCGGCGCCCGACGAGGTGCTGCAGGGTCTCGGCAAGCAGCTGGCGATGCACATCGCCGCCGCTTTCCCCAAGGCGCTCAACGAGGAGGACCTCGACGAGGGCGAGATCGAGCGCGAGCGCGCGATCGCGGCCGAGAAGGCGGGTGAGTCGGGCAAGCCGGCCGACATCATCGCCAAGATGGTCGAGGGCTCGATCGCCAAGTACCGCAAGGAGCATGCTCTGGTCAGCCAGCTGTTCGTGATGGACGGCAAGACCAAGATCAGCGACGTCGTCGCCAAGGCGGGCAAGGACGCCGGCGCCGAGATCAAGCTGGTGGACTATGTCCGCTTCCAGCTCGGCGAGGGCATCGAGAAGGAGGTGTCCGACTTCGCCGCCGAGGTCGCCGCCGCCTCCGGCGTGCCGCAGCCGGTCTGACGCCTCACCGTCGGACGAGGATGACGCGCCGCCGCCCTGGCCGATGTGCCGGGGCGGCGGTCTGCGTTCTGGGTGGGGTAACTCCTCCCCGGCACGGGAGGGGGGATCGCCGGCCGCAGGCCGGTGGTGGAGGGGGATCTCGGCGCAGTGCAGCGCGTGCGGAAGCCCCCTCCACCATGCTGCGCATGGTCCCCCTCGCCGTGAGCGGGGGGGATCTTGTGGCCTCGACACACCCGCCCTCCCGGCCCTCGCCACCGTGTCAACCCATTGCCAGCCGCGGACCCGCCGCCTAGGGTCCGCGCCGCTCCGCCCCCTGCACAACGAGACCCGATGACCCAGCCCCGCTACAAACGCATCCTGCTGAAACTCTCCGGCGAAGTGCTGATGGGCGAGGGTGGTCTCGCGATCGATCCCGCCGTCACGGCGCGCGTTGCCGAGGAGATCGCGGACGTGAAGGCGCAGGGATATGAGCTGTGCATCGTCGTCGGCGGCGGCAATATCTTTCGCGGGCTCGCCGCCGCGGCCAAGGGTTTCGAGCGCGGCACCGCGGATTACATGGGGATGCTCGCCACCGTCATGAACGCGCTCGCGGTGCAGAACGCGCTCGAGCAGATCGGCGTCGACACGCGCGTGCAGTCCGCCATCCCGATGCACTCGGTGTGCGAGCCCTTCATCCGCCGCCGCGCCGAGCGCCACCTCGAGAAAGGGCGCGTCGTGATCTTCGCCGCGGGCGTGGGCTCGCCCTTCTTCACCACCGATTCGGGCGCCGCGCTGCGCGCCGCCGAGCTCAACTGCGACGCGCTGTTCAAGGGCACCTCGGTAGACGGCGTGTACAATGCCGACCCGAAGCAGGACCCGCAGGCGACCCGCTACGAGACGGTCAGCTACGACATGGTGCTGGCCAAGAATCTCAAGGTGATGGACGCCAGCGCGGTGGCGCTGTGCCGGGACTCGAACATTCCGATCGTCGTGTTCAACATCCGCGAGCACGGCAATTTCGCCGCCGTGCTCCGCGGTGAGGGCGTCTCGACGGTGGTACAGAAGCAGATGGAGACGACCGATGCCCGCGTATGACAAGGCCGACCTCGAGCGCCGGATGCACGGCGCGGTGGAGTCGCTGAAGGGTGATCTCGGTGGTCTGCGGACCGGCCGCGCCTCGACCTCGCTGCTCGATCCGGTGACGGTCGAGGTGTACGGCGCGCACATGCCGCTCAACCAGGTCGCGACCGTGTCGGTGCCGGAGTCGCGCATGCTGTCGGTGCAGGTGTGGGACAAGACCAACGTCGGCCCGGTCGAGAAGGCGATCCGGTCCGCCGGGCTCGGGCTCAACCCGATCAATGACGGGCAGACGCTGCGCCTGCCGATCCCCGACCTGACGGAGGAGCGCCGCAAGGAGCTCGCCAAGCTCGCCGGGCAATATTCGGAGAAGGCCAAGGTCGCGGTACGCAACGTTCGCCGCGACGGGATGGACGCGCTCAAGACCGACGAGAAGAAGGGCGTGATCTCCGAGGACGAGCGCAAGCGCCTCGAGACCGAGGTGCAGAAGCTGACCGACGCGACGATCACCGAGATCGACTCGGTCTCGGCCGCCAAGGAAAAGGAAATCCTCAACAAGTGACGTCGCGCGCGCCTGAGGGGGAGGGCTGATGGCGACCGCCGCGATGCCGCGCGAGGCGCCGTCGGTGCTGCCGCGCCACGTCGCCATCATCATGGACGGCAATGGCCGCTGGGCGGCGCAGCGCCATCTGCCGCGCGCCGCCGGGCACCGCGCCGGGGTCGAGGCCGTGCGCTCGGTCACCCGCGCCGCGCGCGCGATGGGCCTGGAGGCGCTGACGCTCTACGCCTTCTCCTCGGAGAATTGGCGCCGCCCAGAGGATGAGGTGGGCGCGCTGATGAAGCTGCTCAAATTCTTCATCCGCAACGACCTGGCCGAGCTGGTGCGCGAGAATGTGCGGTTGCGCGTGCTCGGCGACTATCGTCGCTTCCCCGCCGACGTGGTCGAGCTGGTCGACGACGCACTGTCGCGTACCGCCACCAACACCGGACCGATCCTCGCGATCGCGCTCAACTATGGCGCGCAGGCCGAGCTGGTCACCGCCGCCCGCCGCCTCGCCGAGCGGGCCGCGCGCGACGGGTTGGCGCCCGAGACGATCGACGCCGCCGCGATCGAGGCCGAGCTCGAGACACGGGACCTGCCCCCGCTCGACCTGCTGATCCGCACCTCGGGCGAGCAGCGCCTGTCCAATTTCCTGCTGTGGCAGGCGGCCTATGCCGAGCTGCTGTTCGTCGACACGCTGTGGCCGGACTTCGACGCCGCCGCGCTCGCCGCCGCGCTCGACTCGTTCGGCAAGCGCCAGCGCCGCTACGGCGGGCTGTGACCAGCACGGCATGACCGAGCCCACCCCCGACGCCAAGCTTCGTACACCGTCCAACCTGCGGCTGCGAATGATCGCCAGCGTCGCGATGATCGCGGTGGCGAGCGTCGCGCTGGTGCTGGGCGACATCGCTTTCTGGCTGCTCGCGGTGGTGATCTCGCTGCTGATGATGGCCGAATGGGGCGAGCTGCAGAAGGTCGCGCCCAAGACGAAGCGGCTGGCGCAGTTCGCGCTGAGCGTGCCGCTGGCGACGATGGCGCCGGCCTGGCTGATCATCGAGCCGCGGCCTTTCTTCACGCTGGGGCTGATCGCCGGCGCTGCCTTCTTCGTCGCGATCGTCACGCGGCTGCCGCAGCTCGCGCTGGGCGTGGTCTATTGCGCGCTGCCCGTGCTCGCGCTGGTGGTGCTGCGGCGCCAGGGTGAGGGGCTGCTCGAGACATTCTGGGCGATGTCGCTGGTGTGGGCGTGCGACATCGGTGCCTATTTCGCGGGCCGCTCGATCGGCGGGCCCAAGCTGGCGCCGCGGCTCAGCCCCAACAAGACCTGGGCCGGGCTGATCGGCGGCGCCGCGGCGGCGGCGCTGCTGGGTGCGCTGCTGCATGTCGCCGCGGGGCTGCCGCTGGTGCTGGCACTCGCCTCGCCGCTGCTCGCGGTGCTGGCGCAAGGCGGCGACCTCTACGAGAGCTGGCTGAAGCGCCTCGCGGGCGTGAAGGATTCGGGCAATATCCTGCCCGGGCATGGCGGGGTGCTCGATCGCCTCGACGGGCTGGTGCCAGTGGCCCCCGTGGCGGCGCTGCTGGTTCTCTCGCTGGGCATGTTCGGGTGAGGACCGTCTCGATCCTGGGGGCGACCGGCTCGGTCGGCACCTCGACGCTCGACCTGATCGAGCGCGAGCCCGACCGCTTCCGCGTCGTCGCGCTCACCGCCAATGGCGACGTCGAGCGGCTCGCCGCGGCGGCGCGGCGCACCCGGGCCGAGCTGGCGGTGGTGGCGGACGAGCGCTGTCTGCCCGCGCTGCGCGAGGCGCTGTCCGACACCGATACCGCGGTCGCCGGCGGCGCGCAGGCGGTGTGCGATGCTGCCGCCGCGGGCGCGGACTGGACGATGGGAGCGATCGTCGGCTGCGCCGGGCTGCGGCCGACCCTCGCGGCGATCGAGCGCGGTGGTACGGTGGTGCTCGCCAACAAGGAGCCTCTGGTCTCCGCCGGCGACATCATCACCGCCGCCGCCGCCGCGCACGGCGCGACGCTGCTGCCCGCGGACAGCGAGCATAATGCGGTGTTCCAATGTCTCGACCCGACCCGCCCCGAGAGCGTGCGGCGGATCATCCTGACCGCGAGCGGCGGGCCGTTCCGCGATTGGACGCTCGAGCAGATGGCGGCGGTGACGCCGGCGCAGGCGGTGGCGCACCCGAACTGGTCGATGGGCGCCAAGATCTCGGTCGACAGCGCGACGATGATGAACAAAGGGCTCGAGCTGATCGAGGCGGCGCGGCTGTTCCCGGTGCCGCCCGAGCGGATCGAGATCGTGATTCACCGCCAGTCGGTGATCCACTCGATGGTGGATTACGTCGACGGCTCGATGCTGGCGCAGCTCGGCCCGAGCGACATGCGCGTGCCGATCGCGCACTGCCTCGCCTGGCCCGAGCGGATGGCGACGCCGATGGCGCCGCTCGACCTCGTCAAGCTCGGCCGGCTCGACTTCGAGGCGCCCGACGCGCTGCGCTTCCGCGCGCTGACGCTGGCGCGCGACGCCGCCGAGGCGGGCGGCGCGCGGCCGGCGATCCTCAACGCCGCGAACGAGGTGGCGGTGGCCGCTTTCCTCGCGGGCGCGATCGGCTTTCTTGAAATCGCCGCAATCGTGGACGATACGCTACAAGGCTATGACCCGGCCGCGCCGGAAACGCTCGACGCGGTGCTCGCGATCGACGCGGAAGCGCGCAGGAGAGCCGGCGAGCGCGTGAAGGATTGCGTCGCTTGATCCAGACCCCTGGCGTATTGATCACCGCTCTGGCCTTTGTCCTGGTGATCGGCCCGCTCGTCTTCGTCCACGAGATGGGCCATTATCTCGCCGGGCGCTGGTTCGGCGTGCATGCCGAGGCCTTCTCGATCGGCTTCGGTCGCGAGATCGCCGGCTGGACCGATCGCCGCGGCACGCGCTGGAAGCTCGCCTGGCTGCCGCTCGGCGGATACGTCCGCTTCGCCGGTGACATGAACCCCGCGAGCCAGCCCGGGCCGGAGTGGCTCGCGCTGCCGGCCGAGGAGCGCGCGCGAACCTTCCAGGCCAAGCCGGTGTGGCAGCGCGCGATCGTCGTCGCCGCGGGGCCGGTCGTGAATTTCGTGCTGGCGGTGCTGATCCTGGCGGGGTTCGCGCTGGCCTACGGCGACGCACGCACGCCCGCGGTGGTCGGCGAGGCGCTGCCCGGCACTGCCGCCGCGGCCGCGGGCCTGCGCGCGGGCGACCGGGTGACCGCGCTCGGCGGGCGCGAGATGGGCACGTTCGAGGACATGGTCCGCTACGTGAAGATCCGCGCGGGCGAGCGGATCCGCGTCGACTATGTCCGGGGCGATCGGCCGGCCGCGGTCGAGGCGACCATCGGCACGCAGCGTCAGCGCGACCGCTTCGGCAACGAATATCGCGTCGGTCTGCTCGGCATCGCCCCCACCGCGCCCGTCGTCACGAAGGTGGGCGTGTTCGAGGCACCGGTCGTCGCGGTGCGCCGTACCGGGCAGATCGTCGGCATGATGGTCGAGACGATCGGCCAGATCGTCACCGGGCGGCGCTCGGTGAAGGAATTGGGCGGCCCGCTCTCCATCGCCAAGGCGTCGGGCGAGCAGTTCACGCTGGGCGCGGACGAGTTCGTCTTCCTGATCGCGCTCGTGTCGATCAATCTCGGGTTCATCAACCTTTTGCCAGTGCCGATGCTCGATGGCGGTCACCTGCTCTTCTACGCGATCGAGGCGGTGCGAAGGAAACCCGCGCCCCCGCAGCTGGTCGAATGGGCGTTCCGCGGCGGGCTGGCGGCGGTGCTCGCGCTGATGCTGCTGGTGACGTTCAACGACCTGAGCAACCGCGGGCTGTGGCAACAGCTGGCCGGCTTGATCGGGTGAGCAAGGTGGGGCAGGGCGACGCGGCCCGCATGCGCGGCGGATACTCTCGGGTGGGATTTAGGTGACGGTGCTGAACGTTTCAACTTCGCGGGCGCGTGCCTCGGCGACCTTGCTGGGCTGCACGATGCTGGCCGGCGTGCCGCTCGCCGCCGCGGCGCAGACCCGCCCCGCGCCCGCCGCGACCCCGGCGGTGCAACCCGCCGCTGCGTCCGCGCCCGCGCCGCAGGCCGCGCGCCCGATCACGACGCTGCGGGTCGAGGGGACGCAGCGGATCGAGCCGGAGACCGCGCTGAGCTACACCAAGCTGCGTCAGGGCCAGCCCTACACCAACGAGACGCTCGATCAGGCGATCAAGGACCTGTACGCCAGCGACCTGTTCGCCGACGTGACGATCGACGGCGCCGCGACCGGCAATATCGTGATCCGGGTGCGCGAGAACCCGATCATCAACCGCGTCATCTTCGAGGGCAACAAGCGCCTCAAGGAAGACAAGATCGGCAAGGAGGTCCGGCTCAAGCCGCGGCAGATCTTCACGCGCTCCGCGGTGCGCGCCGACGTCGCGCGGATCATCGAGCTGTACCGCCGCCAGGGCCGCTTCGCCGCGACCGTGCAGCCCAAGATGGTCAGCCTCGACCAGAACCGCGTCGACGTGATCTTCGAGGTGAGCGAGGGTCCGAAGTCGAAGGTCCGGCAGATCAACATCCTCGGCAACAAGGTGTTCGACGACGGCAAGCTGCGCGCGCAGATGGCCACCAAGGAGGCGCGCTTCTTCCGCGTACTGTCCTCCGGCACGTCCTACGACCAGGACCGGCTGGCCTATGATCAGCAGAAGCTGCGGCAATTCTACCTGACCGAGGGCTATGCCGACTTCCGCGTCACCTCGGCGGTGGCGGAGCTGACGCCCGACCGCAAGGACTTCATCATCACCTACGTGGTCGAGGAGGGCGAGCGCTACAAGTTCGGCGACGTCACCGTCGACAGCGACATCCGCGACTTCGACGGCAAGAAGATGGCGGCCACGCTCGGCATCAAGAAGGGCGACTGGTACAACGCCAAGCTGGTCGAGGACACGATCGAGCATCTCAGCGAGACGACGGGCCTGTTCGGCTACGCCTTCACCGAGGTGCAGCCCGAGTACCAGCGCGACTCCGAAGCGCACACGATGTCGATCAACTTCCATATCGGCCAGGCGCAGCGCACCTATGTCGAGCGGATCGACATCACCGGCAATACCCAGACGCAGGACAAGGTGGTGCGCCGCGAGGTCCGCCTCGCCGAGGGGGACGCCTTCAACAGCTTCCAGATCAAGCGCTCGCAGGACCGCATCAACAGCCTGGGCTATTTCCAGGACAAGTTCGAGATCAAGCAGACGCCCGGCAGCTCGACCGACCGCGTCGTGCTCGAGGCCAACGTCGAGGAGAAATCCACCGGCGAGCTCCAGCTCTCCGCCGGCTTCTCGAGCCTGGAGCGTTTCATCATCCAGGCCAACATCACGCAGAACAACTTCCGCGGCAAGGGGCAGACGCTCCGGGCCGGTGTGAACTACTCCAGCTATTCCAAGTCGATCGAGCTGGGCTTCACCGAGCCCTACGTGTTCGACAAGAATATCGCGCTGGGTATCGACCTGTTCCGCCGCGACTATAATTCGTTCAACTTCTATGGCACCGATCGCCGCACCACCTACAGCCAGGTGTCGACCGGCTTCCAGATCCGCACCGGCGTGCCGCTGACCGAATATTGGCAGCTCGCCGGCCGCTATACCTTCTCCTACGATAAGGTCGGGCTGGACGAGAATTCCTTCTTCACCAACGGTAAGTGCGATCCGCTCAAGGCCGGCCGCTATCTCTGCGACTCGCTCGGCAATCGACTCACCTCGATGGTGGGCTACTCGCTGATCTACGACAGCCTCAACAGCCGGCTGCGGCCGACCGCGGGCCAGCGCTTCGTCTTCAGCCAGGACTTCGCCGGTCTCGGCGGCTCGGTGAAGTACGTCCGGACGCGTGTCGAAGGCTCGAAGTTCTGGAACATCGGTGGCGGATTCATCGCCTCGGTGGTCGGCGAGGGCGGTTACATCCGCTCGCTCGAGAAGTCGCGCGGCGAGGGCGTCGATCGCGTGCGCATCACCGATCGTTTCTACCTCGGCGAGCCCCAGTTCCGTGGCTTCGACATCCGCGGCGTCGGCCCGCGCGTGAAGCGGCAATATTTCACCACCGACGCCAACGGCGCTCAGGTGCTCGTGACCGATCGCGATCAGGTGATCGACGACGCGCTCGGCGGCAACGCTTATTACCTGGGTCGCTTCGAGATCGAGATCCCGCTCGGCTCCGGCGCGCGCGAACTCGGCCTGCGCCCGTCGATCTACGCGCAGATGGGCAGTCTCTTTAGCATCACTCGTCCGCTGAAGACCGCGAATTTCCCGACGACCACGGACGCCAACGGGAACACCGTGTATCTTCCGCTGCCGGTGTACAACAACGCGAACCAACCGCTCTATTATTACACCAATGCCGACGGTCTCAGCGTTTCCACCACCTGCGCCGCTGGCATCCCGGGAAGCAGCGGCGGCTGCAATGGCGTGACACCCAATACGCCGCAGATCGCGTCACAGCCCTTCCTCGAGACGTTCCTGGGCGACTCGGCGCGGCCGCGTCTCTCGGTCGGTATCGGCGTCAACTGGAACTCGCCGTTCGGGCCGCTCCGCATCGATCTCGCCAAGGCGCTGCTGACCCAGCCCGGCGACGACAAGAAGCTCATCACCTTCAACGTAGGGACTCAGTTCTGATGACTACCTTCAAGCACCTCCTGCTCGCCGCCGCGCTCGTCGCGCCGGCGGCGCTGTCCGCCCCCGCCGCGACCGCGCAGGTCGGCGGGGTCGCCGTCGCCGATCCCGAGGCGGCGGTCGCCAACTCCAAGGCCTGGGCGACCGCGCGCACGCAGATCCAGACCCAGTATAAGGCGCAGCTCGACCAGGCGAACACGCGTCGCCAGGCGATCCAGACCGAGCTGCAGCCGCTCGTCGCGGCCTATCAGAAGGCCGCTGCGGCGCCCGGCGCGACCGAGGCCTCGCTGCGCACCCAGGCGCAGGCGATCCAGACGCGCGAGCAGACTGCCAACGCCGAGCTGCAGCGCCTCACCGCGCCCGCCTCGCGCGCGCAGTCCTACGCGATCGAGCAGATCTCGGCCAAGCTGCAGGACGCGGTGGGCGCCGCGGCGCGCGCCAAGAACGTCAGCCTGCTGCTGCGTCCGAACGCGGCGCTTTTCGCTAACCCGACCGCGGACATCACCTCGGCGATCACCGCCGAGCTCGATCGCACCGTGCCGACCGTCGGCATCACGCCGCCGGCCAACTGGCAGCCGGGTCAGCAGGACGGCGGTGCCGCCGCCGCGCCGGCCGCCGCCGCGCCCGCGACCAACAATCGCGCGCCGACCGGCCGATGAGCGACGCCCCGCTCGGTCAGGCGCCCGGCGGGGCGGAGAGTGAGTCGGGCGGGTCGGTCGGCCCGCTCGACGTCACCCGCGTGATGGCGCTGCTGCCGCATCGCTACCCGATGCTGCTGGTCGACCGCGTCGAGACTCTGGTGCGCGACCGATCGATCCGCGCCACCAAGGCGGTGTCGATCAACGAGAGCTTCTTCCAGGGTCACTTTCCAGGCCGTCCGATCATGCCGGGCGTGCTGATCGTCGAGGCACTGGCGCAGGCTGCTGGCGTGCTCGCGGTCGAGAGCCTCGGCCTCGCCGGCTCGGGCAAGCTGGTCTATTTCATGGCCATCGAGGGCGCGAAGTTCCGCAGGCCGGTCGAGCCCGGCGTCTTGCTGTCGCTCGAGGTCGAGTTCGTGCAGAAGCGCAGCGCGGTGTGCAAGTTCGCCGGGGTCGCCAAGATCGACGGCGCCGTCGCCGCCGAGGCCAACTTCACCGCCATGATCGCCGACCCGCCTGCCGCGGCCTAGCACCCTCCCGTCGCACTTTGACTTTGCCGCACGCGCGCTGTAGGGCGCGCGGCTTGCTGTCCAAGGCTGGTCGGAACCAGCCATCCAAGGAGCGTGACCGTGAAGAAAGACACCCACCCCGACTATCACATGATCAAGGTGCAGATGACCGACGGCACCGTCTACGAGACTCGCTCCACCTGGGGCAAGGAAGGCGATCTCATGACGCTCGAGATCGATCCGCTCGCGCACCCGGCATGGACCGGCGGCAAGGGTCAGATGCTCGATCAGGGTGGCCAGGTGGCACGCTTCAACAAGCGTTTCGGCGGCGGGCTCACGCTGCGTAAGTAAACTGGTTGTTAGGCATGGCGGCGTAGCATCGCCGCCATGTTCGCTGCCGAATATGCCCCCGCCGAGCGCCCCGTCCGTCGCGGACGCCGCGCCCCCGTCGCCGTCCAGGCGCCGGTCGAGCAGAGCGGCATGGCGCGCACCCTGTGCAAGGTCATGGACCTCTCCCTGCACGGGTGCCGACTGCTGACCTTCTCCGCGATGTCGCGCGACGAGTCGATCTGGCTGACCATACCCGGCCTGGGCGTCGTCGCCGCGATCGTGGTCTGGGCGGATGACCTCGTGGCGGGCTGCCAATTCCTCTCGCCGCTGACCGACGAGACGTTCGAGTCGCTGGTGACGCGGTACGGGCTGACGCACTGAGGCGCGGCCGCGGTGGAGCGGCGCAAACGAAGACGCTGCAACCTCGCGCAACCCCTTCACTAGGCGTCATTCTGAGCTCGTCTCAGGATCCACCGTCCCGCACGTGCAGAGGCCGGGGCGCTCGCGGAGCAGTGGATCCTGAGACAAGCTCAGGATGACGCCGGGATGGCTGCTGGCGTCACGTCAACACCGCGACCCGACCGCAGCATAGCGCACCCCCCGCGCTGATGCGCCCACGCGCTCACGCTTCCTCCACGCTGACCACGCCGTCGCGCACGGCGACGATCCGCACGCGCGCCCCCGCGGGCAGGTCGGGGCCGCGCGCGGGCCAGCTGCCGTCGCCCACCACGACGCGGCCGCGCCCGTCGACGATCGCGCTCTCCAAACGGGTCACCTCGCCGACCAGCCGGGCGGCGCGGTCGTTGAGCCGAACATCGCCCCCTTCGACGGGAAAGTCGCGGTACCAGCGCCGGCCCACCAGGACCGTCACCACGCTCCACAGCGCGAAGCAGACCAGCTGCGCCGCCAGTGGCAGCGGCGCGACCGCGTAGCTGATCGCCGCGGTCACCGCCGCCGCGAGCGCGAGGAAGACGAGGAACACGCCGGGTACCGCCAGCTCGGCGATGCCGAGCAGCAGCGCGGCGGCGAGCCACGCCGCGCCCGGTTCCCCCAACCAGCCCCAGCCCGTCACCGCGGGTCGAGTGCCGAGCGCGGCAGGTCGAGCGGCGCCTCCGGCGTCTCCTTCGACGCGAGCACGCTCTTGGTCAGCTCGCCGATCCCGCTTAGCGTGCCGATCAGCTGGGTCGCCTCGACCGGGAAGAGGATCGTCTTGGCGTTGGGGCTGGTCGCGAATTTGCCGACCGCCTCGACGTATTTCTGCGCGACAAAATAGTTGATCGCCTGCGTGCCGCCCGCCGCGATCGCGTCCGACACGACCTGGGTCGCCTTGGCCTCCGCTTCGGCGGCACGCTCGCGCGCCTCGGCGTCGCGATAGGCCGACTCGCGGCGGCCCTCGGCCTCGAGGATGCGCGCCTGCTTCTGTCCCTCGGCGCGCAGGATCTCGGAAGCGCGCGATCCCTCGGCGTCGAGGATGTTGGCGCGCTTCTCGCGCTCGGCCTTCATCTGGCGGCCCATCGCGGCGACGATGTCGGCGGGCGGGCGGATGTCCTTGATCTCTACGCGCGTGATCTTGACGCCCCAGGGTACGGTGGCGTGGTCCACCACCGAGAGCAGCCGCGCGTTGATCTCGTCGCGCTTCGACAGCGTCTCGTCGAGGTCCATCGACCCCATCACGGTGCGCAGGTTGGTGGTCGTCAGCTGGAGCAGCGCGACATAGAGGTCGGACACCTCATAGGCGGCCTTGGCGGCGTCGAGCACCTGGAAGAAGACGACCCCGTCGGTCGAGACGATCGCATTGTCCTTGGTGATGATCTCCTGCCCGGGAATGTCGATCACCTGCTCCATCATGTTCACGCGCCGGCCGACGCGGTAGAAGAAGGCGGGGTAGAAGTTGAAGCCGGGCGAGGCGGTGCCGGTATAGCGACCGAAATGCTCGATCGTATATTGATAGCCCTGGCGGACGATCTTGATGCTCGTCAGCAGGTAGAAGACGACCAGCGCCAGGAATAGCAAAGCCAGCGTCACCGTCACCGTCTCTCTCCCGCTCGATCACATCGAAGGCCGCGATCATAGCCGGTGGGGGGCGGGGGGCCTAGCGAGATGCGGGCAACGCGGTTACATGGCGCGCCACTCCTCGCTCCCAAGGATTCGGCGCCCCATGGACATCCGCCTCGGCCTCACCTTCGACGACGTGCTGCTCACGCCCGCCGAGTCCGCGGTGCTCCCCGGCGCGGCGGACACGCGCACGAAGCTGACGCGCGACATCGCGCTCAACATCCCGATCCTGTCCTCGGCGATGGACACCGTCACCGAGTCCGACATGGCGATCGTGATGGCGCAGCTCGGCGGCATGGGTGTGCTCCACCGCAACCTCACCGTCGACGAGCAGGTCGCTGCGGTGCGGCAGGTCAAGCGCTTCGAGAGCGGCATGGTGGTCAACCCGATCACGATCGCGCCCGAGGCGACGCTGGCGCAGGCGCAGGCGCTGATGAAGCTCAACCGGATCAGCGGCATCCCGGTGGTGGAGCGCGACGGCAAGCTGGTCGGCATCCTCACCAACCGTGACGTGCGCTTCGCCGAGAACCCGAACCAGCCGGTCGCCGAGCTGATGACGCGCGAGAACCTCGTCACCGTCTCGACCGGTGTCGCGAAGGAAGAGGCGCGCCGGCTGCTCCACCAGCGCCGCATCGAGAAACTGCTGGTGGTCGATGACGCCTATCGCTGCGTCGGGCTGATCACCGTGAAAGACATCGAGAAAGCGGTGATGTACCCGGAGGCGACCAAGGACGCCGCCGGACGCCTGCGCGTCGCCGCCGCCACCACCGTCGGCGACAAGGGGTTCGCGCGCACGGAGGCGTTGGTCGACGCCGAGTGCGACCTCATCGTCATCGACACCGCGCACGGCCACAACCTCGACGTCGCGCGCGCGGTCGAGCGCGTCAAGAAGCTCTCCAACTCGGTCCAGGTCGTCGCCGGCAATGTCGCCACCGCCGAGGCGACTCGCGCGCTGATCGACGCGGGCGCCGACGGCATCAAGGTCGGCATCGGCCCGGGTTCGATCTGCACCACGCGCGTCGTCGCGGGCGTCGGCGTGCCCCAGCTCACCGCGGTGATGGACTGTGCCGAGGCCGGCGCCGCCGCGGGCGTGCCGGTGATCGCCGACGGTGGCCTGCGCACCTCGGGCGATCTTGCCAAGGCGCTGGCCGCGGGCGCATCGACCTGCATGGTCGGCTCGCTGCTCGCCGGGACCGAGGAGGCGCCGGGAGAAACCTTTCTTTATCAGGGGCGTGCGTACAAATCCTACCGCGGCATGGGAAGTGTGGGCGCGATGGGGCGCGGCTCGGCGGACCGCTACTTCCAGGGCGAGGTGCGCGATCAGCTCAAGCTCGTTCCAGAGGGGATCGAGGGGCAGGTGCCCTATAAGGGGCCGGCGCGCGACGTGATCCACCAGCTGGTCGGCGGGATCAAGGCGGCGATGGGCTACACCGGCTCGGCGACGATCCGCGACCTGCAGCAGCGCGCGCGCTTCGTGCAGATCACTGGCGCGGGGCTCAAGGAGAGCCATGTCCACGACGTCACGATCACGCGCGAGGCGCCCAATTATCCGACCCGCTGAGTGACCCCCGCGGCGCGCACCCAGGCGGCGATCGAGCTGCTCGACTCGATCGTCGCCGCCGCGGAGCAGGGCGGCGCCGCGGCCGACACGCTGATCGCGCGCTATTTCGCGACGCGCCGCTACGCCGGATCGAAGGACCGTCGTGCGGTGCGCGAGCTGGTCTATGCCGCGGTCCGCGCGTTCGGCGAGAAGCCGGCGAGCGGGCGCGCCGCGCTGGTCGCGCTCGCCCGCCATGACGTCGCGCTCGCCGCCACCTTCGACGGCTCGCCGCACGGCCCTGCGCCGATCGGCGACGAGCCCGCGGCCACCCCGGGCGTGCTGCCGAGCTGGCTCGCGGAGCGGTTCGCGGTATCGGGGCTCGACGAGGGCGAGCAGGCCGCGCTGGTGGAGCGCGCCCCGCTCGACGTGCGCGTCAACCGGCTGCGCGGCGACCCGCCCGCGATCGACGGCGCCGCGCCGATCCCCGGCCTTGCCGACGCGTTGCGGCTACCCGCGGGTATGGACCTCAAGCCGCTCGCCGGTCTGATCGAGCCGCAGGACGCCGGCAGCCAGGCGGTGACGCTCGCCGCCGGCGCCGCACCGGGGATGACGGTGCTGGACCTCTGCGCCGGGGCGGGGGGCAAGAGCCTCGCGCTCGCCGCCGCGATGGCGAACGAGGGGCGGATCATCGCCAGCGACGTCGACCGCGCGCGACTCGCCCGGCTCGCGCCCCGCGCCGATCGCGCCGGCGTGACAATCATCGAGAGTCGCCTGCTCGACGGCGGGCGGGAGGCAGCCGCGCTCGCCGACATCAGCGCGGACGTCGTCTTCGTCGACGCGCCCTGCTCGGGCAGCGGGACGTGGCGCCGCAACCCCGAGGCGCGCTGGCGGCTCAGCCCCGAGCGGCTCGAGCGCTACGCGGCGACGCAGCGCCACGTGCTCGCGCTCGGCGCGGCGGCGGTCCGCCCGGGCGGGGCGCTGGTCTTCGTCACCTGCTCGCTGCTCGACGCCGAGGGGGCGAACCAGGTCGAGCGCTTCCTCACCGACCATCCCGGCTGGCATGCCGAGCCGCTCGCGCTGCCGTTCGGGCGTGCGCGCGGGCGGGGCGTCCGGCTCACCCCCGCACATGACGGCACCGACGGTTTTTTCGTCGCGCGGCTGCGGGCGCCATGCTAGGCGCCGGGGATCGTGTCGAAGCTGGAGCCGTTCATGCGTTTCACCTCGGTCGCCACTGCCGCGGCGCTGGCGCTGGTGTCGATCTCGACCTCGCTGCACGGCCAGCGCCCGGACGACCAGATCGACGCGCGCAGCATGGCGTTGCTCCAGCAGGGCAGGGCGGCGCGTGCCGCGGGCAACATCGACGGCGCGACCGATCTGTTCGAGAGCGCGGTGACGGTCGATCCGCGCAACCGCCAGGCCTTCATCGCGCTCGCGCAGGTGGCGGAGGCGCGAGCGCTGCCGGGCAAGGCGATCCGGCTCTACCGCGAGGCGCTGCTGCTCGAGCCCAATGACATCGCCGCGCTGACCGGGCAGGGCGAGGCGATGGTGGCCAAGGGGGCGGTCGAGCGCGCCAAGCAGAATCTCGCGCGCGTGCGTACGCTGTGCCAGGGCCAGTGCACCCAGGCGACCGAGCTCGCCGCGGTGATCGCCAAGGGCCCGCCGGTCACCACCGCGCAGGTCAGCGCGCCCAGTACCGTGCCGCCCGCGGCGCCGCCCTCGTCGCGCGACTGATCCGCTCGCGTCATCGCGCTAGTGCCGCTAAGCTGCTTCATCGCCTAGCTGATTCACCCGCCTGACCCGATCGATCGCACCGCCCCTTGCCGACGCTTCACGCCCTTGCCAATCCCGCCCGCTTCCTGCGGATCGCGCGCCCGCTCACCCCTTGGCTGTGGTGGCTGGGGGTCGCGCTGGTCGCGTTCGGCGGCTGGGCCGGGCTGACCCAGACGCCGCCCGACTATCTCCAGGGCGAGACGGTGCGCATCCTCTACGTCCATGTCCCCGCCGCCTGGCTCGGCATGGGCGGGTGGAGCGCGATCGCGATCGCGAGCACCGCCTTCTTGGTGTGGCGGCACCCGCTCGCCGAGGTCGCCGCGCGCGCCGCCGCGGTGCCGGGCGCCACCTTCGCCGCGCTCTGCCTCGTCACCGGCGCGATCTGGGGGCGGCCGACCTGGGGGACGTGGTGGCAGTGGGACGGGCGGCTGACCTCGATGCTGCTGCTGTTCTTCGTCTATCTCGGCTACATCGCGCTCTCCAACGCCGACCGCGAGCGCGGCGGCGACGGGCGCGTGCCCGCGATCTACGGCATCGCCGGCACCGTGCTGCTGCCGATCATCCGCTATTCGGTGGTGTGGTGGAACACGCTCCACCAGGGACCGAGCATCGGGCTGACCTCGTCGACGATCGACCGTTCGCTGCTATGGCCGCTGCCGTTCATGCTACTCGGCTTCTCCTGCCTGTTCGGCGCGATCGTCCTGATGCGGATGCGCGCGATCCTCGCCGCCGCCAAGGCCGAGGCGCGGCTGCGGCGGAGAGCGCTGGCGTGAACCCCTGGCCGTTCGTCATCGCCGCCTACGCTCTCGTGCTCGGTGCCGGCGCCCTGGTCGGCTGGCTGAGCTACCGCGCGATGCGGAAGCACGAGAAGTGACACCCAAGTCGCAGCGGATGACGCTCGTGCTGCTCGGCCTCGTCGCGCTCGCCGCGGCGGCGCTGCTGGCGCTGTCCGGGCTGCGTGGGCAGGCCGCCTTCTTCTACGCGCCGAGCGACGTGCGCGGCGCGCTGCCCGCGCCCGACCGAGCGGTGCGGCTCGGCGGCATGGTCGAGCGCGGCTCGGTCCGGCGCGCGGGCGACGGCGTGTCGATCGCCTTCACCGTCACCGACGGGCAGGCGACGACGCCGGTACGCTTCAGCGGCATCGCGCCCGACCTCTTCCGTGAGGGCTCGGGCGTGGTCGCGGAGGGGCACTTCAATCCCGATGGTTCGTTCAGCGCGACCAACCTGCTCGCCAAGCATGACGAGAAGTACATGCCGCCGCAGATGGCGGGCAAGATGCATGAGACGCGCACGCTGGAGAAGCAGTGATGGGCTTCGTCGCGCTGCTGCTGCTCGGTGCCGGGGCGTTCGCCGCGCTGGCGCTGCTACGTGCCGACCGCGCCTTGTGGACGCTGCTCGCCGCGGCGCTGTGCCTGGGCGGTGCCGGTTATGCCTGGCAGGGTTCGCCGCTGCTCGGCGCGCGACCGGCGTCGCCGCGCAGCGAGACCGCGCCGATCGACCCGGACGAGATCGCGCTGAGGGACGGCCTGCTCGGCCGCTACACCGCGGACACCGCCTATCTCGTCGCCGCCGACGCCATGACTCGCAGCGGCAACAGCCGCGCGGCCGCGCGGGTGGTGATGGGCGGCCTGTCCAAGCTCCCCAAGAGCTTCATCCTGTGGACCTGGGCGGGTGTGACGCTCGCCGCCGACGCGGGCGACCGGCTCTCGCCGCCGGCGCTGCTCGCCTTCCGGCAGGCGGCACGGCTCGCGCCCGAGCATCCGGCGCCGCCATATTATCTCGGCATGGCCTATCTGAGGGCGGGGCAGCTCGCCCAGGCACGCACGCTGTGGCTGCGCGCCGTCGCACTCTCCGCGCCGGGCACCGATTACCGCCGTGAGCTGGTCCGGCGCGTGCTGGTGCTCGATCAGTTCATCGCCGCGGGCGTCGACCCCTCGCGCGGAGGGTGACGCCCGCGCGATCGGGTCAGTCGGCCTTGCCGCGCCCGGTCTGCTCCTGCAGCGAGTCGATCTTCTTCGACGCGTCAGCCTTGCTCAGTGTGTCGTCGAACGACTCACCGGCCTCCTCGCTGAGCGTCTTCAGGTAGCTCGCCTGCGCGCCGGTCATCGGCTCGTCGCCGGTGGTCCAGTCGTCGGGATTCTTCTCGGCGTTCGAGAAGGGGTGGGTCTTGGGGTTGTCGTCGCTCATCACCATCTCCTGTAGCGTGTCGACAACCCCGCCGTTCGATATCTGTTCCGCGTTGCCGGCCCCCGATGCGCGTGCTAGGCGCGCCATCACCATGGGTACACACGCGGGCGACGCCTCGAGCACGGTCGGCAACGCATGAGCGTGAACACCGACGACCCGGCCACCCGGGCGCAGGCCCAGTCGGGTCACCATCACGGCGCGGGCGACGGGCTCGCGCGACTGGCACTCGGCGCGATCGGCGTCGTGTACGGCGACATCGGCACCAGCCCGCTCTACGCGATGAAGGAGGTGTTCGTCGGACACCACCCGCTCGCGGTCGACCCACTGCACATCTTCGGCGTGATCAGCCTGGTCTTCTGGTCGCTGATGCTGATCGTCACGCTCAAATACGTGCTGATCGTGCTGCGCGCCGACAATAACGGCGAGGGCGGCAGCCTCGCGCTGCTCGCACTGATCCAGCGACGCTCGGGCGCGGGCAAGCGCTGGGGACCGAGCCTCGTCATCCTCGGCGTGCTCGCCACCGCGCTGTTCTTCGGCGACTGCATGATCACGCCCGCGATCTCGGTGCTGTCCGCGGTCGAGGGCCTGGCGACGGTGGAGCAGGGTTTCGACTCGTTCGTGCTGCCGATCGCGGTGACGATCCTGATCGCGCTCTTCTACATGCAGTCGATCGGCACGGAGAAAGTGGGGCGGCTGTTCGGGCCGATCATGCTGGTCTATTTCGTCGTGCTCGCGGTGATGGGCGGTATCCACATCGTCGCGCGACCCGATATCTTCTACGCGCTCAACCCGATGTACGCGGTCCGCTTCGCGGCGAACGACGGGACGCTCGCCTTTCTCGCGCTCGGCTCGGTGGTGCTGGCGGTGACCGGCGCGGAGGCGCTCTACGCCGACATGGGGCATTTCGGGCGCAAGCCGATCTCCTACGCCTGGCTCGGCTTCGTGCTGCCCGCGCTGATGATCAACTATCTCGGTCAGGGCGCGCTGCTGCTGGAGAACCCCGCCGCGGCGGAGAACCCCTTCTTCCTGATGGCGCCGGAGAGTTGGCGGCTATGGCTGGTGATCCTCGCCACGATGGCGACGGTGATCGCCAGCCAGGCGGTGATCACCGGCGCCTATTCGGTGGTCCAGCAGGCGGTGCAGCTCGGGCTGATGCCTCGTATCCGTATCACCCACACCAGCGCGTCGGAGGCGGGCCAGATCTACATCCCGGCGGTGAACTGGGCGCTGATGATCATGGTGCTGCTGCTGGTATTCGGCTTCGGCGAGTCGTCCAATCTCGCGGCGGCCTATGGCATCGCGGTCACTGGGACGATGTTCATCTCGACCTGCATGGTCGGTGTGCTGATCCGCCGCGTCTGGCACTGGCCGATCTGGGCGACCGCCCTGTTCGAGATCACCTTCCTCTCGATCGACGGGCTGTATTTCGCCTCGAACCTGACCAAGGTGCCCGACGGCGGCTGGTTCCCACTGCTGGTCGCGGTGATCGTCTTCGTGCTGCTCACCACCTGGTCACAGGGGCGCAAATTGATGCTCGAGCGGATGCGCGAGGCGGCGATGCCGATCAAGATCTTCATCGACTCGGCCGCCACCTCGGCGACGCGCGTGCCCGGCACCGCGGTGTTCATGACCTCCACGCCCGAGGGCGTGCCGCACGCGCTGCTTCACAATCTCAAGCACAATCGCGTGCTGCACGAGCGCGTCATCCTGCTCACGGTGCGCGTCACCGACATGCCCTATTTTCCCGAGGAGGATCGCTTCCTCCACGAGAACCTGGGGCAGGGCTTCCACCGCGTCGTGCTGCGCTACGGCTTCATGGAGGAGCCCGACGTGCCCGCGCACCTGCGCTCCTATGACGGCTGCGGCGCCGAGTTTCGCATGATGGACACCAGCTTCTTCCTGAGTCGCCAGACACTGCTCGCGTCGGATCGTCCGGGCATGGCGATCTGGCGCGAGAAATTGTTCAGCTGGATGCTGCGCAACGCAGAGAGCGCGATGGAGTTCTTCCGCCTGCCGACCAACCGCGTAGTCGAGCTGGGCAGTCAGATCGAGATTTGACCGGGTCCGCCACCCCCATTCAAGCGCCGATCATCGTGACCGCCCTGTTCGCCGCCGCGGACCAGGCCTTCCTCGACTCGCAGCGGCGCGCTTTCTTCCCGCCCGAGCGCAACCAGCTCGCCGCGCATCTGACGATGTTCCACCATCTCCCGCCCAGTGGCGCGGCCGAGCTGCGCCAGCGGCTGGTGGCGGAGACGCGCGGCGTGGCGCCGCCGCGCGCGCGCCTCGCCGGGGTGATCTCGCTGGGGCGCGGCGTCGCCTATCGCATCGAGTGCCCGGCGCTGGAGGCGATCCGCGGGCGTCTCGCCGACTCGTTCCGCGGGCTGCTGACGCCGCAGGACCAGGCCGGCTGGCGCGCGCACGTGACGGTGCAGAACAAGGTCGATCCGGGCGAGGCGCGCGCACTGATCGAGCGGCTCAAGGCCGAGTTCGTGGCGCGGCCGGTGGTGATCGCCGGGCTAGCGACCTATTGGTACCGCGGCGGTCCGTGGGAGCCGCTGTCGCGCCACCTGTTCGACGGTTGAGCGGCCGCGGAGGCGGTGCGGCTCATTCGACTCGATCCACCGCCATCAGCTGCGACGGATAGGGCTGCGCCAGCGCCACCGCGTCGTCGAACGGGCAGCTGAGCCAGCGCTCCTCGTCCTCCTCGTGCAGTAGCAACGGCATCGCCTTGGGGTGGATCGGCGCGACCAGCGGGTTGGGCTCGCAGGTCAGGAAGGCGAACACCGCGCCCTGCTCGGTCGGGCGCCATACGCCCGCGAAGCTGACGATCGCGCGGCTCGGCACGTCGAACCAGTGGAGCGGCAGCTTGCCGTCGGCGCCGCGATGCTGGCCATACTCGCTGAAGGCGGTGAAGGGCACGAGGCAGCGCCGCCGCGGGTTGGCGAGCGCCGAGCGCCAGAAGGGTGAGGTGTAATTGCGAACGTTGGTGATCTTCTTGGTCAGCAGCACGGGCTTGCCGGTGGCCTTGTCGATGCGCTTGCCCGGCACCTGGTGCGGGAAGCCCCAGGCCATGGCGTCGAGCGCACGGCCGGCGTCGGTCTCGCGCACGACATAGGCGGCGCGGTCGGGGAAGAGCTCAGGCGGCGGCACCTCGAGGTCGGGCGGGAAGGGCACCGCGACGCCGTAGCGCGTCGCCAGCGCGATCTGCGTCTCGGTCATGCGGTAGCGATTGCACATGCGCTCAGGTGCCATGCCGGCGCACACGTCCGCAAGTCCGCGAGATCAGAAGCTTACGACGACTTCGCGCGGTGCGACTGCGTCGGCGTGCAGGCAGTATGACGCCATTTCGGATGAGATGAAGGACAGCGACGCTGCCGTTCATGCTACCGATGAGCGGGGGCGACTCGGTTTGACGGAGTGGGCGATGCGCGTTCTCATTTGTGGCTTGGTGGCCAGTCTCCTCGCCGTGCCAGCGTCGGCTCAGTGGCGCAGCCCCGCTGGGATCGTGGAGCCGCCGTACATCCCCTCGATCGTTCCGGGCGGCCGAGAGATCCCGACGAACACGGTAACGCCGACACAGCGGCGTCAGCGGCTCGAGGCTGCGAACGCCTTACGAGCAGAGGTCGATCAGATGCTGGCCGCGGGCGGGGGCGCCCTCACCGGTAAGCAGATCGCCTATGTCCGCACCAGGGTCGCGCGCATCAACGGCGCCTGTAACACGACTGGGCGACTGATAGCCGGCTGCGATCGGTGAGCTGCTCACCGAGTGAATGAAGACGACGTCGAGATTGGGCGACCGGGCGAAGGACATGATCGCGGCCGAGATCGGGCCGAGCGCTGGTCCCTTCTGGAGGGGCACGATGACGGACGAAGAGCGGGTCGCGGCGTATCGTCAGCATAGCGATCAGGCTCGTCAGATCGTCGAAGTAATCGACGACGAAGCGCGATATCAGATGGCGGGCGGCAACGAAAAGACGCGCGACGTCACAGCCGACTTCCGCGAGAGACACGTACGTCTGGCGGACGCCATGGAGCAGCTAGCATAAGCTTGGGAACGGCGAGCCTGACGCTCCCACGGCACCCTCGGCTTCTTCAGCGATGTACGCTCATTGACCCGAAATGCTGAGGCATCGCTCGCTTTGCCGCGCCCAGATCGGAGTAAACCGCCCCGGCTCTTCCCAATACGGCAGCAGCAGCTGGTCCTTTACGGATGGGCGCGGCCGCTTCTCTATCGGGTGATTAATTTCTCGATGCCAGTGACGTAGTGTGTCTCATCGAAACTCCGCCCACACTGGATGCCCGGCGTCGACCAGTTTCGTGACGATCCAGCGCATCGCTTGTAGCGCCGGGCCGTGCGGCTTGCCGCGCCCGGTCTCCGCCGCGATCCAGAAGGTCACCAGCAGCTCGCGGTCGGGCAGGTAGGGCCGCAGCACGCGCAGGGCCAGGCGGGTCGCAGGTACGCAGACGTCCTCGTCCCGCGCGCGCCGGCTGGCGTCGTCGAGCACGGCCAGCGCGAGGTTCATCAGCAGCGCCTGCGATCGGCGTGCGCGTCGCTCGAGGTCGTCCTGGCCGAAGGGCACGCCGTCGACCCGCGTGTCCGCCCCGCCGCATTCGCGACACATCATCGTGCGCCGCACCGCCCTCCATCCCATCGACTGGCGCCGGAAGCGGCGATCCATGATCAGCTCCTCGAGGTCGTGCTGCTTGACCGCGCCGCATGCACGGCACGTCACGCGCACCGAGCCCTCGACGCGACGGAGATCGTGGAGTGTCGTGGGCGGGGCAACCATCCCTCCAGCATGCCGGAACATAGGGCGAACGAAAAGTCTGGATCGGCTCGGAAGTTTCCGCCATCTGAAGGCGATGAGCGCCCGCGAGACCCTCGTCCGAGTCGCCGCCCAGCGCGGCGAGACGCTGGCGCAGCTGTCGCTCAAGGTAGGGCGCGGTCGAAGCTATCTATCGCGCTTCGTGGCGCGGGGGACGCCCCGGCGGCTCCCGGAGTTCGAGCGCCGTCACCTCGCGATCGTGCTCGACGTCGACGAGCGGCTGCTCGGTGCGCGCGACCCCTGGGCGCCGAGCGAGCCGGTGTGACCCACGGTCCCATCGTCCGGGAGCGACTCGCCGAGCAAGGATGCGGAGGCCGCTACGACCTCACGCGCTCGGCGGGTCGCAGGCCCACGCCGGCGAGTTCTCTCGCGAACCGGCGCGAACGCCGGCTGACGTCCGGGCGCCGCCGCGACCGACCGGGGCTGATCCCGATCTAGACACTTCGACCGGCGCCTTGCTGTGGATCGCGGATGGGTGGCGTACTCCTTGTTAGACCATTCCTACGCCAAACTATCGTATAACCGTTCACGACGGTGGTGAGCCTGCAACAGGGGTCGAGCACCACGCGAACATTCACGCCGCCCGCCAGTCCGGGGCACGTTCCGCGGTGGGCATCCTGCTCGACACCCGCAAGCTCGACGATCCCCTCACCGCGACGGTCACGGTGCGCGACGAGGCGAGCACGAGCGCCGGTGTCGTGCACGTTACCGTGGTCGTCTCGCACACGGTCGAGGGCGGCTGAGCGCGCGCCGGGATCCGGGGAGCGCCGTGCGCCGTTAGGATGGCTCGACCAGCGCGGAGCGGATCATGAGCGTCGATGTGACGGCGAGCGAGGGCACGGCGCATCGAAAACCGTGGCGCGGCGTTGCGCCTTCCATGACCAGTCGTGACCCGCTCGACCTGAACACAGCCACGGCTGACCAACTCGACGGCGTGCCTGGTCTCAGGGGGCATGGGTTCGAGATCGTGCGATACCGCGAGGAGCGGGGCCGGTTCACGGACCTGCGGCAGCTGGATGAAGTACCCGGACTCACGGGTAAGTCCGACGACAGCCGCGCGTCGTTGACGGTGGGAGGCAGTTGATGATCGGAACGAATTGTCGGCGGTCGTCGCAGTGAGAAAAGCGCGGGATCCGCGTCCACGCGAGCCCAGGTCACCGCAGGAGGGAATGGGCGCGGACACGCCGCCGCTCGTGACGCCTGACCTTCGCTATATCGTGGTGCGAGGGAGATTGTGGCGCCGCACCGACCCACGCCTCGCCGAGCCGACGCGCCGACGCTCCGCAGACGCCTTGATGGCGGCTCGGCGCGCGGTGGCCGCCGCGTTGCGGTCCGGCGATCAGGGCGGGCTCGGGACAGCGCGCGCGAGCGTTCAGGCCGCGAAAGTTGCTCTCGGCGAGCGGGGCCCAGTGTGGTGGGACGACGGCGCGCCCGACTATACCAGGCGCATGGCCCGAAACACCCCTTATGCCCCCTGGTATGAGGGTGCATCGCGGACTGTCGCTAACGCGTCCGATCACGCCGCGCCGTCTCATTGAACGCCTGGCATCGGCGCGAGACGATCGTGCGGATCGGTCCGTCGCTCTCGCGCTCGATGGTCGCGGCAGACTTGTTACAATGGACCGTCGCGACAGCGAACGCGGCTTCTCATAAGCCGCAGATCGCATGGAGTACTCTGCGGCGGCTTCTGCGTCAGGGGAACTCATGTCAGACCTCGCTCTCGGATGACGACGGCACCGATCTGGGCCGAGCGAGGTCGAAGCCGTAACCCGGACGAACCCTGGGTAGAAATCCGTCTCGTCTCCGCGCAGGAGGTCGACGAGGTCATCCCGGCGCCCATCGCGATCTGGACGAGTTCCGCCAGCGTGCCGGCGTTCAGCCGGCTCATCACCTGGGCGCGATGCAGCTCCACCGTCCGCGGGCTGATCCCGAGCCGCTGGCCGATCATCTCGTTGGTGTTACCGTCGACCAGGCAGCCCAGCACCTCGCGCTCGCGGGGAGTAAGCCGGCCCAGCCGCGCGCTCGCGGTCTCGTCGGCCCCGCTCGGGCGAGCGATGCCGCGTACCTCCTAGAGCGCTGCCTCGAGCCCGCTGCGGAATGCCGCCTCGTCGTCGAGGATCAGATAATCGTCGGCACCGGCCTTCATCGCCGCGAGCACGGCATCGCGGTCGGCATCGGGCGAGTCGAGCACGATCGTCGGCAGCGCGATCGACCGTGCCTTCAGCTCGCGCGGCACGGCCAGACACTCCTTCCGCGCATGGCGCAGGTCGACGAGCACGCAGCCCGGTGTCAGCACCGCGGCGAAGTCGAGGAACGTGGTGGCATTCTCGAAGGTGCGCGCGTGCAGACCGAGCGATCGCACGATCCCGCCGAGCTGGCGCGCATCGGCGGGGCGGCCCGAGACGATGTAGACGTGACGGACATCTCCCTGGGTCCAATCCTCGGTGATGCCGCCGATCTGGCGCACGCCGCCGGTCTCGTCGAGGATCGGGGAGCTGGTGTCGCGAAGCCAGCGCAGCGCTCCACCGCCCGGACGGATCAGCCGATACTCGAACTGGACGACCTCGCCCCGCGCCACGGTGGCGAGCGCATGCTCGACCTGTGCACGGTCGTCCGGATGGATGTCCTCCAGCCATTCTCGTATCAGGGTCTTGCCCTGGTCGAGCGGGATGCCCCAGATCCGCTCGAACGCGGCGCTGCGATAGGTGATCGTGCCGGGGAAGGGAGCAGAGTCGGAGGCTGCGCCGGCGTTACCTCGCCGCATCGACGATGCTCACGAATCCCCATGTCGCGGTACGGGCCGACCGCGCCGATCGCTACGCCGCGGCGCTACTCGAATGGGAGCCCGCAGTGGATCGCGTCGCCGCGGCGCTCGGCTATGCGACGGACGAGATCGGCGGCGACCTTCCCGCACTATAGCAGCCGACGGTGGCCGGACAGGTGAGAGGCTGCGCGGCGATGTCAGCCGCGAGGTTCGACGGTAGGGACGAAGCGACAGGCGGCGCGCGATGACGCCCGCCCATGCGAGACCTCACCCGGCGCCAACGGCGGCGACGGGAGCTCTGCATTGTGCGATATCGGCGACTATGGTGGTAGCGGAGGAGGGACTTGAACCCCCGACACGCGGATTATGATTCCGCTGCTCTAACCAGCTGAGCTACTCCGCCCCAAGGGCATTCGCCGAAGCGAGGGCGCCTCATACCAGTGCGCGCGGTGCCGTCAAGCCGCAACCGGCACGCCGTACAGATCATGCTCGTCGGCGTCCTCGATCGCGACGCGGACGATATCGCCGGGGACAAGGTGGCCGGCGTCGCGCAGCTGCACCTCCCCGTCGATCTCGGGCGCGTCCGCCTGTGAGCGCGCGGTAGCACCGCCGCTCGCCGGGTCGACCGCGTCGACGATCACCTCGAGCGTGCGCCCGATCTTGGCGGCGAGCTTGGCCGCCGAGATCGCCGCGGTCTTCTCCATGATGCGGGCGTAGCGCTCCTCCTTGACCGCCTCGGGTACCGGGTCGGGGAGGTCGTTCGCCGATGCCCCGGCGACGGACTCGAAGCGGAAGGCGCCGACGCGATCGAGCTGCGCCTCGTCGAGCCAGTCGAGCAGATACTGGAAATCGGCCTCGGTCTCGCCGGGAAAGCCGACCACGAAGGTCGAGCGGATCGCGATGTCGGGGCAGGTCTCGCGCCACCCACGGATGCGGCCGAGCACCTTGGCGTCGTTGGCAGGACGCTTCATGCGTCGCAGCACCGCGGGCGCGGCGTGCTGGAAGGGAATGTCGAGATAGGGCAGCACCAACCCCTCCGCCATCAGCGGGATCACCTGATCGACGTGCGGGTAGGGATAGACATAGTGGAGGCGAACCCAGGGCGCGATCTGGCCGAGCTCGCGCGCGAGATCGGTCATGTGCGGGCGCACCTCGCGGTCCTTCCAGCGCCGCGGCTGGTCACGGATGTCGATGCCGTAGGCGGACGTGTCCTGGCTGATCACCAGCAGCTCGCGCGTCCCCGCCGCTACGAGTTTCTCGGCCTCGCGCAGGATCGCGTCGGGGCGGCGGCTGACCAGGTCGCCGCGCAGTGAGGGAATGATGCAGAAGGAGCAGCGGTGATTGCAGCCCTCCGAGATCTTGAGATAGCTGTAGTGGCGCGGCGTCAGCTTGAGACCGGCGTCGGGGATCAGATCGACATAGGGGCTGATCGCGGCGGGCGCGGCGGCATGGACCGCCTCGACCACCTGCTCATATTCGTGCGCGCCGGTGATCGCGAGCACGTCGGGGAAGCGCTGGCGGATCGCCTCCGCCTCCTTGCCCATGCAGCCGGTGACGATCACGCGGCCATTCTCGGCGATCGCCTCGCCGATCGCCTCGAGGCTCTCCTCCTTGGCCGAGTCGAGGAAGCCGCACGTGTTGACCAGCACGACGTCGGCGCCGGCATAATCGGGCGACATCTGATAGCCGTCGGCGCGCAGCTGGGTCAGAATCCGCTCGGAATCGACCAGATTCTTCGGACAGCCGAGCGAGACCATGCCGACGCGCGGCGGGGAGGGGAGTAGAGTTGCCATGAGACGCCGCGCACATAATGCGCGACGGCCCGATTTGCCAGCACCGCTGACGTGGCGATAGGAGCGCGCAGTGAACGGGCGGGAGACAGACAGGATGCTGGCGATCGGGCTGATGTCGGGCACCTCGCTCGACGGCATCGACGCGGCGCTGATCGAGACCGACGGCGAGCGCGCCGCGCGGCTGGTGGCGTTCCACGGCGAGCCCTATTCCGATCCGGCGCGCGCGCAGCTCGCCGCCGCGACCCAGCTCGCGCTCGGCTTCCAGCGCCCGCGCGCGAGCCCGCCGATCGTCGCCGCCACCGAGCTGATCACGCGAACGCACACGCTGGCAGTGCAGAAACTACTGCGCGACGCCGGGGTCACGGCGGGCGAGGTCGAGGTCATCGGCTTCCACGGGCAGACCGTCGCGCATCGCCCCGACCGCGGCTGGACCTGGCAGATCGGTGACGGCCAGACGCTCGCCGACGTCACCGGCATCGCCACGGTGGGGGACTTCCGCTCCGCCGACGTCGCCGCGGGCGGACAGGGCGCGCCGCTGCTGCCGGTCTATCACGCCGCGCGCGCCGCCGCGCTCGACGAGCCGGTCGCGGTGCTCAACCTCGGCGGCGTCGCCAACATCACCCTGGTGGTGGACGGTACCCCGCTCGCCGCGTTCGACACCGGTCCCGCCAACGGGCTGATCGACAGCTGGATGGAGCAGGAGGCGGGCGAACGCTTCGACCGCGACGGCGCCACCGCCGCGGCCGGGCGGGTCGACGAGAGCGTGCTCGGCGCGATGCTGGATCACCCCTTCTTCGACGCGTCCTATCCCAAGTCGCTCGACCGCAGCGATTTCACGATCCAGCCGGCGCGCGGGCTGAGCCTGGCGGACGGCGCGGCGACGCTGACCGCCTTCACCGCGGCGAGCGTCGCGGTGGCACTGCGGCTGCTGCCGCGCGCGCCGCGGCGGCTCTTGGTGGGCGGCGGCGGCCGACTCAACCCGACACTGATGCGGATGATCGCGGAACAGACCGGGCTGCCGGTCGAGCCCGTCGATGTGCTGGGATGGAACGGCGACTCGCTCGAGGCGGAGGGTTTCGCCTTCATGGCCGTGCGCACGCTGCACGGTCTGCCGATCAGCTTCCCCGGCACCACCGGCGCACCGCGCCCGCTGTGCGGTGGAACGGTGTTCCGCCCGCGACCGCGCTGAGCCTTAGCGCGTGACCGTCACCGTCGCCGGATGGTGCTTGTCGAGGTAGCGCTTGATCCGCTTCACGTTGCGCGTGTTCGAGCGATACATCAGGTCGGCCGCGTCGCCGATCAGCGGGACCGCGCCGAGCAGGGTGTCGAAGCCGATCCGGGCCGTCATGCCCAACAGCGCGGCGCGGCTCATCCCGAGATTGCGCGCTTCCCAGACAATCCACATGCCCATCGCCGCCGTGATGAGATCGCCGACCACCGGGACCAGCCCGACGATCGCGTCGAGCCCGATGCGACGGTTGATACCCGGAATGACGAACAGGCCCTCGAGCAGCTGTTCCATCGCTTCGACGCGGCGGCGCACCGAGGCGGGATCGCTCCCGGTCGGCAGCGAATCGAGCAGCGGCGCGGTGAGCGGGGTGGGGCGAGCGTTCATGGAACTTAGTTGGTGTCGGCGCGCAGCCGGTTCAACGGGTGCCAGGCGCGCGCGTTGGTCTGCCACTGGCGCAGCCGCAGCGCCACCAACGACCAGCGGAACGGCCGCGCGAGCGGGATGAACGCGACGTCGTCGGTCAGCAGGCGGTCGGCGGTGGCACTCGCGCGCGCGCGCGCATCCAGCGTGTCGGCGAGCCGCGCCGCCTCGATCGCCCCGCGCGCCTCGTCCGAGCAGGCGACGCAGGACTCGCCGAGGTACCAGCGCGCGCTGTCATAAGGCGCGACCGCGTCGATCAGACGCAGGTCGGCGTCTGCCGCGTCGGCGGCGACGCGGATCGGGCGCACCCCGATCGCGTAGAGGTCGCGCGCGAGCCGTGCCCACAGCAAGGTGCCACCCGCACCGCCCGGCAGCGCGAGCCGCAGCGTCGGTGCCGCGCCGCTGGCAAGCCGCCAACCGCTCACGCGCGCGCGCGCCGCCGTCTGACGCTGCTCGGGCAGGACGGTGCTCCACGCGGGATTAGCGGGAGGGGCGGCGGAGTCGAGTTGCTCGGGTAGCAGGGTCTCGCGCGTCGCCCAGTCGGTCGAGACGCTCGCCACCAGGTCGCTCCGGTCGAACGCCATGGCGACCGCGCCGCGGTTGGCGGCATCGGCGAGGAAGCCGTCGCGCCGCAGCACCGCCAGCCCGAACAGCCCCGCGGCCGGGTCGATCTTGACGTTGATCGGCGCTGGGTTGGCGGCGCGCAGCAGCGGCCAATCGGCGATCGTGCCGCCGGAGACGAGGTCGGACTGGCGCTCGACGAAGCGCAGGATCGCGGTAGCCGCGCGCTCGCCGCGAAGCAGCACGTTATCCTCGGGAGCGGGGCCCGGCTCCTCCGGGTCGCGATCGGGATCGAGCGCCGGGGTGAGCAGCAGCCCGCCCCCGCGGTCGCGACGCTGGCGGAACGGACCCGCGCCGCCCGCCGGCCGTGGCCGGTCGCGCACCAGCGCGAGTTCGGGCTGGGCGAACAACTTCAGCAGGTCGGGCCTGGGTCGCGCCAGCTCCACCTCGATCACCTCGGGGGTCATCTCGACGATCGACGACACCGCGGTGAGATAGGGAGCGAGCCGGTTGCCCGAGCGCGGGTTGATCTCGCGCCGCAGCAGCGCCACCATTTGCGCCGCACGTACCGGCGCGCCGTCGGGCCAGTGCGCGTCGCGCAGGCGAAAGATGTAGCTGCGCCCCTCGTCGGTGACGATCCAGCGCTCGGCCGCGCCGGCCTCGACCTGTCCCGCGGCGTCGAGCCGGACGAGGCCCTCGGCGAGCGAGTCGGTGAGCAACCGGTCGGGCTCGGTCAGGCGCGTGCGGTCGCGTCCAGCGAGCCGGGGGGCACCGCCGATGACGCTGACGACGACAGGCCCGACATCGGCGCGCCGCCCGCAGCTCGCCGTCGTGAACAGCAGCGCCGCCGCGCTCGCTCGCCCGAGGATGGTGCGGACGGCGGGACTCGAACCCGCACGCCGATGGCAGAGGATTTTAAGTCCCCAGCGTCTACCGATTCCGCCACGTCCGCCCATCGTCGCCCACGAAGCGGTTGCGACGGACCGCGTCAACCCGGCGCGTCACTCGCCGACGTTGAGGCGGACGCGCATCTCCTTGCCTGGCTTGAAGAAGGGTACACGCTTGGCGTCGACCTCGACGGTCTCGCCGGTGCGCGGGTTGCGGCCGACTCGCGCGTCGCGCGCGCGCGTGGAGAAGGCGCCGAAGCCGCGCAGCTCGACCCGGCCGTCGCTCGCCAGCCGCGCGGTGATCTCGTCGAAGAAGGTGGCGACGATCGCCTCCACGTCGCGCTGCGCCAGCTCCGGATTCCCGGCGGCCAACTGCTGCACCAACTCAGAGCGTATCATCCTGCGTCCACTTCCGGCGTATACCAATCGAGCCGGGCTGATACAGATAAGCCTCCATGCGCGATAGCACCGATCTGGTCGTTTTTAGCATTATGGGTCAGTGCCGGACGGTTGAGCGCTACCATCCCACGAGAAAGGGGACCGGCCTCGCGGCCGATCCCCTCGCACGTCACCTCGCGGTGCCGGACATGGCTTACTTCTTGGTGTCGCGCGCCTTGAGCGCCTCGCCCAGGATGTCGCCCAGCGACGCGCCCGAGTCGGACGAGCCGTACTGCGCCACCGCCTGCTTCTCCTCGGAGATCTGCATCGCCTTGATCGAGAAGGTGGGCTTCTTCGAGCGATCGAAGCCGGTGACCATCGCGTCGAACTTCTGCCCGACCTGGAAGCGCTCCGGACGCTGCTCGTCGCGGTCGCGCCCGAGGTCGGTACGCTTGATGAAGCCGGTCGCGCCGTCGTCGCCCTGCTGCACTTCGAGACCCGCGTCGCGGACCTCGAGCACGGTGACGGTGACGACCTGGTTCTTGCCCAGGCGATCGCCTGCGCCCGCCGCGACGGGGCCGCCGCGCTCGAGCTGCTTCATGCCGAGCGAGATGCGCTCCTTCTCCGGATCGATGTCGAGCACCACCGCCTGGACGGTCTCGCCCTTGCGGTGGAGGTTGAGCGCGTCCTCACCCGAGACACCCCAGGCGATGTCGGACATGTGGACCATGCCGTCGACATCGTTGTCCAGGCCGATGAACAGGCCGAACTCGGTCGCGTTCTTGACCTCGCCCTCGACGGTCGAGCCGATCGGATGCGCGGCGGCGAACGCCTCCCACGGGTTGTTCTGCGCCTGCTTCAGACCCAGCGAGATCCGACGCTTGTCCTCGTCGACCTCGAGCACCACCACGTCCACCTCCTGCGAGGTCGACACGATCTTGCCCGGATGGACGTTCTTCTTGGTCCACGACATCTCGGACACGTGGACGAGGCCCTCGATGCCTGCCTCAAGCTCGACGAACGCACCGTACTCGGTGATGTTCGTGACGCGGCCCGACAGCTTGGCGCCGACCGGATATTTGGAGGACGCGCCGTCCCACGGATCGCTCTCGAGCTGCTTCATGCCCAGCGAGATACGCTGCGTGTCCTTGTTGATGCGGATGATCTGCACCTTCACGGTGTCACCGATGTTGATCATCTCGCTCGGATGGCCGACGCGCTTGTAGCTGAGGTCGGTGACGTGGAGCAGGCCGTCGATGCCGCCCAGGTCGACGAAGGCGCCATAGTCGGTGATGTTCTTCACCACCCCGTCGATGATCTGGCCCTCGTGGAGCGACTGGATCAGGCCCGAGCGCTGCTCGGCGCGGGTCTCTTCCAGCACCGCGCGACGCGACACCACGATGTTGCCGCGCTTGCGGTCCATCTTGAGGATCTGGAACGGCTGCGGGATGTCCATCAGCGGCGTGACGTCACGCACCGGGCGGATGTCGACCTGCGAGCCGGGGAGGAACGCCACCGCGCCGTTGAGGTCGACGGTGAAGCCGCCCTTGACGCGGCCGAAGATCACGCCCTCGACGCGCGCGGTCTTGCTGAACTCGAGCTCGAGCTTGTCCCAGGCGGCCTCGCGGCGCGCGCGATCGCGGCTGAGCATCGCCTCGCCATGCATGTTCTCGACGCGGTCGACATAGACCTCGACCTCGTCGCCGACCTTGAGCTCGGCCTTCTGCCCCGGCGCCGGCGCGAACTCGCGCAGCGGCACGCGGCCCTCGCTCTTCAGACCGACGTCGATCACCGCCAGGTCGTTCTCGATGCCGGTCACGGTGCCGAGCACCACGCGGCCCTCGAAGCTGTCGGCACCGCCGAACATGTCATCGAGCAGCGCCGCGAATTCATCGCGCGAGGGAGTTGCCGTAGAGGCCATAAAATTGTTCGTCCTAGTCGTGTTTCCGGCCAAGCGGTTGTGTCCGCTGGTCTTGGCCATCACCGTCGCGGCGGCCGCATGCCGCGCGCGACATCCGCGTCGGCACGAGGTGCGAGGAGACGCCGCCCATAAGCGAAAAGGCGCGAGAGGACGTGCCTGTCGCGCCATGCCTCCGCGAGCCCCAGCCCACCGGACCTCTGTCATATAGCGGATTATGGAGGGCGCGACAAGCGGCGGGCCGCGCGCTGCCCTTCGCTGGTGCTGACGCCTTTTCAGCTGGCGTCATCCTGGACTCGTTTCGGTGTCCATCAACCCGACAGCGCCTCACCGCGCGAGTGCGCGGGACGGGTGATCCTGAAACGAGTTCTGGATGACGGCAGCGGATGAGGTGGGGTCGTTCGACCCACAGCGCTTCGGCTTCGCGAGCCCGGTCAGCCGCACTGTCCTACACGCGCGCGCCGTGTCAGTCTGTTCGCTCGCGCTCTCTCTCTCTCATCGCCGACGCCCGCGCGCGCCGACCCACGCCGGTGCCGAGATCGAACCTGTCACGCGCATGCTCATGCGTGGCTCGACATTCGCGAGCACCGCGCGAGTGACTCAACATTCGCAACATTCGCAACATTCGCGCGTCCGCCAGCCCCGCCGAGCAGGCAGGTGAGAACAGTTGTCCGCCACCTCGACAAATCGCTCGCGAGGCTGTGCTCGCGTCGACCGTCATGTCCAGCGAACGTTGAGTGATGCCGGGACGGCCCCGCCTCAGTCGCAGGCGCGGTGCAGCCGCTGCGCGATCCAGGCCGAGACGACGCACATGCCCGCGACCACCAGCAACAGCTGCGCCGGCGTCACGCCCATGGCGGTGATCGCCGCTACCACGATCGACCCGATCGTCATCGCCCCGGCATTGACGACGTTGTTCGCCGCCACGGTGCGCGCGGTATGGTCCTTGGTCACGGTGGTGGTCAGGAAGGCGTAGAGCGGCACGACGAACATGCCCCCGAAGATCGCCACGCCGAGCAGCGCCAGCAGCACCAGCGCGGCATGGGGCTGGTGCAGGAATCCAGCCATGTCGAACAGGTGTCCGGGCGCCGCCGGCGTCCACAGCCCCACCACCCAGCGGAAGCCGAGCACCGCCAGCCCCATCGCGATCACCGAGGCGGGCGAGTAGCGCGCCGAGATCTGGCCGCGCAGCAGCAGGTTGATCACGATCGAGCCGATCGCGACGCCGACGGAGAAGACCGCCAGCACCAGGCTGGCGACGCTCGCGTCGGCGGTCAGCACGTTCTTCACCAGCGGCGGGAAGACGATGATCAGCACCGAGCCGATCGTCCAGAAGAAGCTGATCGCGCAGATCGCCAAGAACAGCCGGGGGATGTGCATCGTCCCCGCGATCAGCCGCCACGAGGCGCGGAATGGGTTGAGGTCGATCGCCAGCTTGGGCCCGAGCCGCGGCGCCGCCGGCACCGCGCGGGCGGTGAGCCAGCCGAGCAGCGCCACCGCGATCGTCAGCGCGGCCACCAGCGCGGTGGAGCGATAGACGAAGCCCGCGACGATCGTGCCGAGCAGGATCGAGAGATAGGTTCCCGCCTCGACCAGCCCGGTGCCGCCCAGCACGTCGTCCTCGTCGAGATGCTGCGGCAGGATCGCGTATTTGATCGGGCCGAAGAAGGTCGAGTGGACGCCCAGTCCGGTCACCGCGGTGAGCATCAGCACGAGCGGCAGCGTCACCGCGCCGGTGCGCGCCAGCATCAGCCCGGCGGTGCCGACCGCCATGATCGCGATCTCCACGGTCTTGACGATACGGATGATCCGCGCCTTGTCCATCGTGTCGGCGAGCTGTCCGGCCAGCGCCGAGAGCAGGAAGAAGGGCAGGATGAAGAGCGCCGCGCTCAGCGCGTTGAAGAAGCTCTCCTGCGTCTCATCGGCGAAGATCTCGTAGGTGGCGAACAGCACCATCGAGGTCTTGAACAGATTGTCGTTGAAGGCGCCGAGGAATTGGGTGGTGAACAGCGGCAGGAAGCGCCGCCGCTTGAGCAGCCCGAGGGCATTGATCATGACGCGGGACCAGGCCCTTCGGATAGTTGGTATCTGTCGCGGCCATAGCCTCTGGGGGCGCGCGTTCCAAACGCTGTTTTTCGCGGGCGCGGGTTGCGCCGGGAGCGCGCGCGGTCCACGTCGGCGGGCGATGCTGTCGCTGCCCAATCTCCTGACCCTGTCGCGGATCGTGATGGTGCCGCTGCTCGTCGCCTTCCTGTGGTGGCCGAGCTGGCAGGCCGGCTTCGCGGTGGCCTTCTGCCTCTACTGCCTCATGGGGATCACCGACTATTTCGACGGCTACCTGGCGCGCGCGCAGGGCACCGTCTCGAAACTGGGCGTGTTCCTCGATCCGATCGCGGACAAGATCATGGTCGCGGCGGTGATCCTGATGCTGGTCGGGACGCGCCACGACGATGTCGCGGTGATCACGGGCGTCCACATCATCGCCGCATTGGTGATCCTCCTGCGCGAGATCGCGGTGAGCGGGCTGCGCGAGTTCCTCGCCGGGCTGCAGGTGTCGCTGCCGGTATCCCGGTTGGCGAAATGGAAGACGACGCTGCAGCTGGTGTCGCTCGGCGCGCTGATCCTCTCGGGTGCGGTACCCGCGGCGGTGTGGGTCCATCAGGTCGGGCTCGCCAGCCTCTGGGGCGCGGCGGCGCTGACGATCGTGACGGGGTGGGATTATCTCCGCGTCGGCCTGCGGCACATGGATTGAGCGCGATGCGGCTGCTGTATTTCGCCTGGGTGCGCGAGCGGGTCGGGATCGGCGAGGAGGAGGTGACGCCGCCATCGTCGGTGACGACCGTGGCCGAGCTCGTCGCCTGGCTCGCCGCCGCGAGCGAGCGCCACGCCACCGCTTTCGGCGAACCGGCGCGGCTGCGCGCCGCGGTGGACCAGGCGTTCGTGCCGATGGACGCGTCGATCGCGGGCGCGCGCGAGGTGGCGATCTTCCCGCCGGTGACGGGCGGGTGATCCGCGTCACTGTCTCGACCGCCGCGATCGAGGTCGCGGCCGAGCTCGCGGCGCTCGAGCGCGATGGCGCGGTGGCGAGCTTCACCGGGCTGGTGCGCGGCGACGACGGGGTCGCCACGCTCGAGCTGGAGCATTACCCGGGAGCGACCGAGGCGGCGCTGGAGCGGCTCGCCGCGGCGGCGAGCGCGCGCTGGTCGCTCAGCGCGGCCACGATCGTTCACCGCGTCGGGGCGATGGCGCCGGGCGAGCGGATCGTCTTCGTCGGCACCTGCGCACCGCATCGCGGCGCGGCGCTGGAGGCCTGCGCCTATCTGATCGATCGGCTCAAGACCGACGCACCCTTCTGGAAGCGCGAGACGGTGAATGGTGCGGCGCGCTGGGTCGAGGCGCGCCACGGCGACGGGGAGGCGGCGGCGCGCTGGGAGTAGAGGTCGTTCCACTGCCGCTAGCGCCTCGGCGAAGGTTAGGGCCCAGTTGCGAGACGCTGGGAGAACCCGCTTACGCCTTCTCGGCTGGACCCCGGCCTGCGCCGGGGAACAGTCTTGTGAAACGCCCCCGCTTCCGCTCACCTCACCGCGGCAGCACCCAGCGGACCCGGTCGGTGTAGGTCGCCGCGACCGGGGTGCCGGTGTCGTCGAGCGCCGCGGTGAATCGGCCGCGGCGCTGATAGAGCCGGCACGTCGCCTGGTCGAGTGCGTCATGTCCGCTCGTGGCGGTGACGTTGCACGCTTTGACCTTGCCGGCGGCGTCGACCTGGAGCGCGATCGAGACCACCCCCTGCTCGCCGGCGCGGATCGAGGAGGGCGGATAATCCTCCGTCGAGATCCACTGCGTGCGATCGCCGCGCGCGCGGACGCCGCTCGCCTTGCTCAGCGGCGGGGGGGGCGGGGTGATCGCCACGGTGCCGCTGCCACCACCGATGATCGGCGTGATCGGGATGATGGGCGTGACCGGTTCGACCGTGAAGGACGTGTCGACCGCGGTCTGAACGACCGGCTCGGGCGTGACGATCGTCTGGGTCGGCTGCTGCTTGGACGCGATCTGCGTCGGCTGCGGCGCCGGATCAGGCGGCGGCGGCGTCTCCACCGGAATGTTGCGGATCGTCAACTCGGTCGTGACCTCGCGGACGAAGCTCGCCGCCATGCCGCTGACGAACACATAGCCGATCAGGCCATGGATCGCGGCGACCGCGGCGAGGGTGGTGAGGCGTCTCGAACTGGGGACCCGGTCTGCATAAGCCATGCGACAACCCTCCAACCTGGAGTGCCGTGGCGGCGATCTTGCCCGACCATCGGCGAGCTCCGGACCATGGACGCTGCGCCTCAGCGGGAGATCGGTCAATCCATGGTTCGACCCGATCTGGGCGAGAAGTGGGACAGGATCACCTACGATATAGCGTCATCCTGAGCTCGTCTCAGGATCCACCGTGCCGCACGATCCGGTCTGTCAGTGTGAGCGGCACCGTCGATCCTGAAACGAGTCCAGGATGACGGAGGAGGGCTCGGTTCACCCGGCCGCCTTGAGCACCTCGCCGAGCAGCTGAAAGTCGCGCTCGCGCGGCGACGCCCGGCGCCACACCAGCGCCAGCGTGCGCACCGGATGCGCCGCGTCGAGCGGGCGCGCGGCGACGTTGGTATGTTCGAGGATGCCCGCGTCGAGCGCGATCTTGGGCAGCATCGTCACGCCCAGCCCATTGTCGACCATCTGCACCATCGTGTGGAGCGAGGTGCCCAGCATCGTCGCCTCGGCGCGCAGCTCGGCCCGGTTGCACGCGGCGAGCGCGTGATCCTTGAGGCAGTGGCCGTCCTCGAGCAGCAGCAGCCGCGTCTCGTCGATCTCGGCCGGGCTCACCGCCGCGGGCGTCGCGGGCATCTCACCCTCGGGGAAAGCGAGGAAGAGATGGTCGTCGAACAGTGGCAGCGTCGTCACCTCACCGCAGCTATAGGGCAGAGCGAGCAGGACGCAGTCGGTGCGCCCGTTGTGGAGCGCCTCGCACGCCGGGCCGCTCGGCTCCTCGCGCAGGAACAGCTTGAGATCGGGATAGTCGCGCCGCAACCGCGGCAGCACGCGCGGCAGCAGGAAAGGCGCGATCGTCGGGATCACGCTCATCCGCATCTCGCCCGAGAGCGGTCGCCCCGCCGCGCGCGCCATGTCGCCGAGCTCCTCGGCCTCGCGCAGCACCGTACGTGCCTTGCCCGCGATCTGCTCGCCCAGCGGGGTGAAGCGGACGACCCGCCGGGTACGCTCGACCAAGGTCACGCCGATCAGCGTCTCCAGCTCGCGCAACCCTGCCGACAGCGTCGACTGGGTGACGAAACAGGCCTCGGCGGCACGACCGAAATGGCCGTGATCCTTGAGCGCCACGAGATACTGAAGCTGCTTCAGCGTGGGAAGGTAGATGGCCGCCATTTATCGCCTCGATCGATCAACCGCTTCGCAATAACCGACTTGATCGATCACGCGAACCCCCTTACTGACGGGTCAACGAGAGGCGGCCCACCGCCCGCGCGTGAGAGGATGGCTGGAACTCCCTTTCTTATCAGGAGGCTTCCATGCTGACCATCGGCGACACCTTCCCCGCCATCACCGTCCCCGTCCAGCAGGGCACCAGCGCGCTCCCGGCCGGCGAGACGCTCGACCTCACCACCGCCCATCCCGGCAAGTGGAAGGTGCTGTTCTACTGGCCGAAGGACTTCACCTTCGTGTGTCCGACCGAGATCGTCGGTTACAGCCAGATCAAGGGTGACTTCGAGGACCGCGACGCGGTGCTGATCGGCGCCTCGACCGACACCGCGCACGTCCACTTGGCGTGGCGCAAGTCGGACCCGGATCTCGCCGCGGCCGACTTCCCCTGGCTGGCGGACAACGGCGCCAAGTTGGCCGAGGCACTCGGCATCCTCGACAAGAACGAGCATGTCGCGTTTCGCGCCACCTTCATCGTCGATCCGGACAACGTGATCCAGGCGGTGCAGGTCCACGGCCTCAACGTCGGCCGCAACCCGGCCGAGACGCTGCGCGTGCTCGACGCGCTGCAGACCGACGAGCTGTGCCCGTGCAACTGGAACAAGGGCGACGACGTCCTCCAGGTCGCGGCCTGATCGATCCGGGGGCAGGGCCTCGCGTCCCGCCTCCTTCACAAATCCGTCGCCCCGGCGGCGGCTGACCCCTCGCGACCTCGCGAGGGCCGGTCGCGCCGGGGCGACTCACGTCCGAGAGAGAGACATGGCACTCAAGGAATTCGCGGGCACCTTGCCCGACTTCGCCAAGGACATCCGGCTCAACGTCGGCTCATTGCTCAACGAGACGGTCCTCAATGACCAGCGCAAATACGGTCTGCTGCTCGCCTGCGCGCACGGCTCGGGGCACAAGCCGCTGGTCGACGCGACCGAGGCCGAGGTGGCCGGCAAGCTGTCGCCCGAGGCGGCCAACGCGGCGCGCGCCGCCGCGGCCGTGATGGCGATGAACAACGTCTATTACCGCTTCACCCACCTCGCCGGTAACGACGAATACCAGCGCATGCCCGCCAAGCTGCGCATGAACGTGATCGCCGCGCCGGGCATCGACAAGGTCGACTTCGAGCTGTTCAGCCTCGCGGTCAGCGCGATGAACGGCTGCGGCATGTGCATCGACAGCCACGAGCAGGTGCTCAAGAAGGCGGGAGTCACCGCCGAGGTGATCCAGTCCGCGGTGCGGGTCGCCTCGGTGATGAAGGCGGTGGGAACCGTCCATGCGGTCAGCGCCTGACCTGTTGCCCCGGCGTTACCGACGCGCCGGGGCGACGACCTCACATCAGGACGGCGCGCACGAAGCCGTAGGTGCTGGTGATCGTCAGCACGGTGCCGACCAGCACCAGCATGACCTTCATCGGGATGCGCTTTGCGAACAGCGCGCCGAGCGGGGCCGCGAACACGCCGCCGATCAGCAGGCCGGTCGTCGCGGTGGCGAAGTCCTTGACACCGAGATGGTAGATGAAGGTCGCCGAGACCACCGCGGTCAGGAAGAACTCCACCGCGCTCACCGTGCCGACCACCTTGCGCGGCTCAACTCCCTGCACCAGCAGGTTCGAGGTGACGATCGGCCCCCAGCCGCCGCCTCCCGCGGCGTCCATGAAGCCGCCGATCAGCCCGAGCGGCTCGACCACCTTGGGCTTGCTCACCTTGGGCGGAAAGACCAGCCCGCGGATCAGCAGGTAGACGCCGACCGCGATGAGATAGCCGAGAACGAATGGCTTGACCGTGTTGCCGTCGAGGTTGGTGAGCAGATAGGCGCCGGTGACCCCGCCGATCACCCCGGGGATCAGCAGCCGCAGGAACAGCCCGCGATCGATGTTGCCGTGCAGGGCATGACTGATCCCCGACACGGCGGTGGTGAAGGTCTCCACGATGTGAACGTTGGCCGAGGCGCGAGCGGGCGCGACGCCCATCACCGCCACCAGCAGCGTGTTGCAGATCACGCCGAAGGCCATGCCGAGGGCGCCGTCGACCAGCTGGGCACCGAAACCGACGGCGATGAACGGGATTAGGCCGGCGACATCCAGCTGAGAGAGTAACTGCATGCACCTTCCTGATCGCGCCCGCTGTGAGGCCGATGCTAAGGACTTGGACGATCGTCTACAACCGCGATAGGGAATTCGAGTTCGGTGCGCCCCAGCACTGCTTATGGAAACCGCCGCCGCTTGGCCTTATCTGTGGCGGACAATCATGCTCGATCGTCGGCTCCGCCGGCGTCAAGGGGAGCCGGCGGGGACACGGATGGCGCGACTGACCGAATATCTCGACTCGATCCGCGCGCGCGATCCCGCCCCGCACTCGCGGCTCGAGATCCTCACCTACCCAGGGGTCTGGGCGCTCGGCTTCCACCGTGTCGCGCATCGATTGTATCGTCGCCGCTGGTTCCTCGCCGCCCGCGTGGTGAACCATGTCTCGCGTCTGCTTACCGCGATCGACATCCACCCCGGCGCCAGGATCGGGAAGCGCTTCTTCATCGATCACGGCTTCGTCGTCATCGGCGAGACCGCGGAGATCGGTGACGACGTCACCATCTACCAGTGTGTCACGCTCGGCGGCACCAGCCCCGACAATGGTGTCGCGGGGAAGCGGCACCCGACGATCGCGGAGGGCGCGATCATCGGATCGGGCGCGCAGGTGCTCGGCCCGATCCTGGTCGGCCCGCGCGCGCGGGTCGGTGCCAATGCGGTGGTCACGCGCGACGTTCCCGCGGGCGCGGTGATGGTCGGCATCCCGGCGCGGCCGACGATGGTGGAGGGCGGCGCTGCCCCGGAGCCGCGCTTCGTACCCTATGGGACGCCGTGCAGCGAGGTGTTCGACCCCGCGACGCAGAAGGTCGAGATCCTGCGCTGTGAGCTGGAAGCGATGAAGAAACGGCTCGACGCGTTGATCGCCGAGCGCGGCGACGTGCCGGAGCGTGACCGCGCCTGATGGGGATCGTCACGCCCTTTCCCGGCGCCGCGCGCCCGAGCCAGATCGGATTCGATCGGCTCGAGCTCAACCGTATCCTGGATCTCTACGGCCGCATGGTCGCGGCCGGCCACTGGCGCGACTACGCGATCGATCTCGGCCGCGATGCCGCGATATTCAGCGCCTTCCGCCGCACCGCCGAGCGGCCCGAGTTCCGTGTCGAGAAGCGCCCCGCGCTGCGGCACCGCCAGGGCATGTGGGCACTGGTGGGCGAGGCGGGGCAGGTGATCCGCCGCGGGCATGAGCTCGGCCCGGTGCTCGCGCCGGTGGAGCGACGGTTGATGAAGCTCGTGGAGGAGTAGATCAGCGTCGCGACCGGAAGGCGTGTCGCCTCGAGCGAAGTGATGCCCGCTCCCCCTCAACAATCGGCATGATCGGGCCCAGCCGCGCGAGAGCAGACAAGTCGCTCACTCGCGGGTGAGCTGCGCCCCGATCAGCAGCGCCGGCGCCGCACCCGGCCCGGCCCTATCTCTCCGGCGCGGTCGGTGATCGCGGTCCGATGCGCCGCCTCCCCTCAGGTGAGAGCGACTCGCCCTCGAGCAGCACGCCCTGCGACAGCGTGATGTGGCTGGCCTGGAAGACGCCCGCGCCGGCACCGACGATCGCGCGCCACGTCGAGCGGGCCCGAGCTCATCGTGGCGGCCGAGGCCACCCCCGCGCCGGTGACGATGGCGGCGCGGTCATCGAAGCGAATGGAGGTGAGAGAGCGCTCCCTCGTACGACGGAGCGCCTCTCCTAGTCACATGCGGGCCCGGGCGAGAAGCCGGCAACCTCAGATATCAGCGACGGCGCGCCCGCATCCGCTTCTTCCCGCCAGCGTCGCTCGCCTGCATGCACCCGTCATATTGGCCTTTTTTGCAGATCGGATATTCCGACTTGGCCGCGGGCGCCGGATAGGCTTGGTCGGGCGAGGCGGCGGGCTGGAAGCGTACGGTCGCGCCCGGCTGCGGCGTGCCCGACAGCGCTGGCTGCGACGGCTGGTAGCCGCCCGCCGTCTCGGTACCGGCCGCGCCGCCCATCGCGGGCTGGGGCGAGGCGGGGCTGGCCGAGGGCGGCATCGCGGCATCGCCGGTCGAGGGTGCGCTCTGCATCGGCGCCTGCTGCTGGCTCATCGCCGGGTCGGCGGTTGTGTCGGCCGACGGCGCCGGCGCAGCGTCGGCCGGCGCGGTCGCGTCGGGCGCGGTGGTCGTGTCGGGCTGCATCGTGCCCGTCTGCGGCGTCTGCTGCGGAGTGTCCTGGGCGATCGCCACCGTGGGGACGGCGATGATGGCGGCTGCTGCCAGAAGGATCGTCTTCATGTTCTCTCTCCTGCCGTGCGTTCGGTCAGAAACGCGTTAAGTCACGCGGGTCGGGCAACGAACTGGCGACGAGAAAAGGTCCCTCGTTGCGCCGGCGCACCGAAGAAGAGGCGCCGGCGAGACCTTTGAGATCGCGTGTTCCAGCGAACCCACGAACCCCGGGTCGACGGTGCGGCGCTCCACCGCCCTGGTCTCCTGCGCTCTCAGGAATACGAGCTTTTTCGCTACAACTACCGGAAATTGTGCGTCAATGTCCCGTATCGAGCGCATAGCCGGCCGAGCGGACAGTGCGGATGATGTCGGGCCGACCACCCTCGTTGATCGCCTTGCGCAGACGACGGATGTGGACGTCGACGGTGCGGCTCTCGATGTCGCTGTCATGCCCCCAGACGCTGTCGAGCAGCCGCTCGCGCGAGAAGACGTGGCCGGGATGCTCGAGGAAATGCTTGAGCAGGCGGAACTCGGTCGGCCCGAGCGCGACCACCTCGCCGCCGCGGCGGACCTTGTGGCCGACCGTGTCCATCTCGAGGTCGGCATAGGTGAGCTGCTCGCCCGCCAGCGCGGGCCGGACACGGCGCAGCACCGCACCGACGCGCGCCACCAGCTCGCGCGGCGAGAAGGGCTTTGTCACGTAATCGTCCGCGCCCGTCTCCAGCCCGCGGACGCGATCCTCTTCCTCGCCGCGCGCGGTGAGCATGATGATCGGCACGTTCTGCGTCTCGGCGGCGCGGCGCAGCCGGCGGCATACCTCGATCCCGGAGATGCCCTCGACCATCCAGTCGAGCAGCACGATGTCGGGCGGCGTCTCCTTGGCCATGAGGAGCGCCTCCTCGCCGTCGATCGTGTGCTGGACGGCGAAATGCTCGCGTGTGAAATGCCAGACGAGCAGTTCGGCTAGGCTGGCGTCGTCCTCCACCAGCAGCATGCGGGCCTTGGCCATCAGATGGTTCCCCCGTGATGAAGCTTGTCGCGCTCGGTCAGTCGCGTCCCCGTCGCCGCGAAATAGACCATCTCCGCCACGTTGGTGGCGTGATCCCCGATCCGCTCGAGGTTCTTGGCAACGAATAGCAGGTGCGCGCACTGGCTGATCGTCTTCGGATTCTCGACCATATAGGTCACGAGCGTGCGGAAGATGCTGTCGTAGAAATCGTCCAGCGCGCGGTCGCTCTCGCACACCGCCATCGCCTTGTCGGGATCGCGCGCGGCGAAGGCGTCGAGCACCTCATGCACCATCCCGGACGCCATCTTGGCCATGGCGGGTAGGGTGGAGATCGGGTCGATGCGATGCTCGCTCTCGATCTGCGGCACGCGGCGCGCGATGTTCTTGGCATAATCGGCGATGCGCTCGACCACGCCCGCGATCTTGAGCGCGGCGACCACCTCGCGCAGGTCGTCCGCCATCGGCGCGCGTAGCGCGATGATGCGCACCGCGGTGCGCTCCACCTCGGCCTCGAGCGCGTCGATCTGGCGGTCGCCCGCCGCCACGCGTGCGGCCTGCTCCGCGTCGCCGCGCTGCAGCGCCACCATCGCCTCCGCGATCGCGCGCTCCGCCAGCCCGCCCATCTGCGAGATCAGCCCGCGCAGCTGCCCGATGTCCTGGTCGAAGGCCTTGACCGTATGTTCCTGGCTGTTCGCCATCCGTCCTGTCCCGTCTCTCAGCCGTAGCGCCCGGTGATATAGTCTTTCGTCCGTTCCTCCCGCGGGTTGGTGAAGATGTCGGACGTGTCGCCATATTCGACCAATTGGCCGAGGTGGAAGAAGGCGGTGCGCTGGCTCACCCGCGCCGCCTGCTGCATGTTGTGCGTGACGATGACGATCGCGTAGCGCCCGCGCAGGTCGTGGATCAGCTCCTCGATCCGCGCGGTGGCGACGGGATCGAGCGCGCTGCACGGCTCGTCCATCAGGATCACCTCGGGGTCGACCGCTATCGCGCGCGCGATGCACAGCCGCTGCTGCTGCCCGCCCGACAGCGCGGTGCCCGAGTCGCCGAGCCGGTCCTTGACCTCGTTCCAGAGGCCGGCGCGAGTGAGCGAGCGCTCGACGATCTGCGCGAGATCGGCCTTGGAGCGCGCCAGACCGTGGATGCGCGGGCCGTAGGCGACGTTCTCGAAGATCGACTTGGGGAAGGGGTTGGGCTTCTGGAACACCATGCCGACGCGGGCGCGCAGCTGCACCACGTCCATCGCCTTGGCATAGACGTCCTCGCCGTCGAGCCGGATGTCGCCTGACACGCGCGCGCCCGGGATCGTGTCGTTCATCCGGTTGAGCGTGCGCAGGAAAGTCGATTTGCCGCAGCCCGACGGGCCGATGAAGGCGGTGACGTCCTCCTGGCGCACGTCGATGCTGACGTCGCGGATCGCCTGCTTCGCGCCGTAGAAGACGTCGACGCCGCTCGCGGTCATCTTCGGCGGGGCGTTGCTCATCACCAGCGAGTCTCGAAACGGTTGCGGAGGTAGATGGCGAGGCCGTTCATGGCCAGTAGGAAGACGAGCAGCACGATGATCGCGGCCGAGGTCTTCTCGATGAAGCCGGTCTGCACGTCGTCGGACCACAGGAAGATCTGCACCGGCAGCACGGTCGCCGGGTCGGTCAGCCGCTCGGGCGGGGCGGCGATGAAGGCGCGCATGCCGATCATCAGCAGCGGCGCGGTCTCGCCGAGCGCGCGCGCCATGCCGATGATCGTGCCGGTGAGGATGCCGGGCAGCGCCAGCGGCAGCACGTGGTGGAAGACGACCTGCACCGGCGAGGCGCCGAGCGCGCGCGCGGCGTCGCGGATCGAGGGGGGCACCGCCCCGACAGCGTTGCGCGCGGCGATCACGATCACCGGCGTGGTCATCAGCGCCAGTGTCAGCCCGCCGACCAGCGCGGCCGAGCGCGGCATGTGGAAGGTGCCGAGGAAGACCGCCAGCCCGAGCAGCCCGAAGATGATCGAGGGCACGGCGGCGAGATTGTTGATCGACACCTCGATCAGGTCGGTCCAGCGGTTCCGCGGCGCATATTCCTCGAGGTAGAGCGCGGAGAGCACGCCGATCGGGAAGGCGAGCAGCAGCGTTACCAGCATCGTCAGCAGCGATCCCTTGAGCGCACCCCAGATGCCGGCGCGGGTCGGGTCGGTCGAGTCCGCGCCGCCGAGGAAGTCGCGGTTGAGCCCGCGCGAGAGATGCGGCGCGAGCGACCGCGCGAGCGCGCGCTCGGCGCGCGTGCCCCCGCCCTTGAAGGCGATGTCGAGCCGAGAGGCGACCGGCACCTCGATGGTCACGCGGCGCCTGAGCAGGCTCGGGTCGCGCTTCACCGCCTCGCGCACGCGCAGCCAGGCCGCGTCGGACAGCAGCACGGCGCCGCCCGCGCGGGGGAAGACGGTCCCCGCCGCGGCATCGACCGCTCTTTCCAGCCCGGCGCCGGCGAGCGCGAGGTCGGCGCGCGGTCCGCGCAGCTGCGCTGGGGTCACGCTCAGCCCGGCGCGGGCGAGGTCGAGCGGCAGCGCGATTCGCGTCTCGACGAAGCCGCCGGCGCCGCGCGCCAGCATCGACGCGAGCAGGAACAGCAGGAAGGCGGCCGAGGCGACCACCGCGGCGAGCCCGAGCAGGCGGAAGCGTCGCTCGGCGGCATAGCGCTGCCGCACGCGCCGCTGCATCGACGCGGTGCGCCAGTCGGTCGGGCGCCGCTCCGCCGGCGCGGCGGCGCTCACCGGCGCTCCGGGGACCAGCGACTTACTCATAAGCCTCGCGGTAGCGCCGTACCACGATCAGCGCGACGACGTTGAGCAGCAAGGTGATGACGAACAGCGTCAGCCCCAGCGCGAAGGCGGCGAGCGTCTTGGCAGAGTCGAACGCCGCCTCGCCGGTGAGCAGGTCGACGATCTGCTTGGTCACGGTGGTGGCGCTGGCGAAGGGGTTGAGCGTCAGCGTCGCCACGCCCGACGCCGCCATCACCACGATCATCGTCTCGCCGATCGCGCGACTCACCGCCAGCAGCACGCCGCCGACCACGCCGGGCAAAGCGGCGGGGAGGAGGACCTGTCGGATCGTCTCGGAGCTGGTCGCGCCCATCGCCAGGCTGCCGTCGCGCATCGCCGCGGGCACCGCGGCGAGCGAATCGTCCGCCATCGAGGAGACGAAGGGGATGATCATCACACCCATGACCGCACCCGCGGCGAGCGCGCTCTCGGACGAAGCCCAACTCACGCCGAGCGCGACGCCGAGGTCGCGCACCGCCGGCGCCACCGTCAGCGCGGCGAAATAGCCGTAGACGACGGTCGGCACGCCCGCGAGAATCTCCAACATCGGCTTGACCCAGCGCCGCGTCGCGGGACGTGCATATTGCGTGAGGTAGATCGCGCTCATGAGCCCGAAGGGGATCGCCACCGCCATCGCGATCACCGCGCCGATGAAGAAGGTGCCCCAGAACAACGGCACCGCGCCGAGCGAGGCGCCGGGATCGCGCGGGTCGATCGCCTGCGGGCTCCAGTGCGTGCCGAGGAGGAAGTCGCTGATCGGCACGACGTGGAAGAAGCGCGCGCTCTCGAACAGCAGCGAGACGATGATGCCGATCGTGGTGACGATCGCGATCAGCGAGGCGCCGAGCAGCGCCCCCATGATGACCCGCTCGACGTGCGTGCGCGCCGAGAAGCCGGGGCGCACGCGGAGAAAGGAGAGCGCGCCGCCGACGAAGGCGAGCAGCAGCGCCACCGCGGTGGCGATCCAGTCGTAGCGCCTCTGAGCGGCGGCATAGGCCGGGGCGAGCTGCTCGGACAGCGGATGGAAGGCGCCATAGCTGCGCCCAGCAGCGAGGTTGCGCGCCTCCGCCAGGATCGCGACGCGGTCGAGCCCCGGCGGTGGCAGCGTCGCGGCGCCGGGCGTCGTGAGCACCGCCTCCGTCACCAGCGCGGGCGCGGTGAGATGCCAGACGGCGAGGAAGAGCAGCGCCGGCAGTAGGGTGCCCATCGCGACGAACCAGCCGTGATGCTGCGGCAGCGAGCTGAAGCGGCGTGTGGTGCCGCGGCGGAAGCGCGCGGCGCGCGCGCGCGCGGTGACCCAGCCGATCAGCGCCAGCGCCGTGATGACGAAGGCGAGCGCGAGCGGCGACATCAGCGCAGCTCCGCCGGATCGAGCGCGATCTCTTGCGCGATCACCGCGGCGGCGCGGCGCTGTACCGGCTCGGGCGAGGCGATCAGCCCGCGTCGCACCAGCGGGCCCTGCCGGCCCCACAGCGCAGCATATTGGCGCAGGAAGGCGCGCAGCCCGGGGATGGCGCGCAGGTGCGCCTTCTTCACGTAAAGGTAGAGCGGTCGTGCACCGGGATAGCTGCCGTCGGCGATGCTGGCGTAGCTGGGCGCGACCCCGCCGAGCGTCACGCCGCGCACCGCGCCGGCATTCTCCTCGAGATAGGCATAGCCGAAGATGCCGATCGCGTCGGGATTGGCACGCAGCTTCTGGACGATCAGATTATCGTTCTCGCCCGCGTCGATATAGGCGCCGTCGTCGCGTAGCCGGTGGCAGCGCGCGGCGAACAGCTCGGCCGCGCGCTCGCGCAGCGCGCGCGTGTCGGGCTCCACCGCCTCGCAGCCCGGCGCCATGATCAGCTCGACGAAGGAGTCGCGCGTTCCGCTGGTCGCCGGTGGGCCGTAGACCTGGATCGGGATCGCGGGCAGTGCCGGATCGACGTCGCGCCACAGCCTCGCGGTGTTGCGGCGGCCGCCCGGCGCGGCGGCGAGCGCGCGGTAGAGGTCGGTCGCGGTCAGCGCCATGCCCGGCCCGCGCAGCGACTCCGCCAGCGCGATACCGTCGATGCCGACCTGGACCTCGAGCACCGCGCCCACGCCCTGGTGCGCGCAGGTCTCATATTCGGCGCGGTGCATCCGCCGCGACGCGTCCTCCACGTCCGGGTGCGCCGCTCCGAGGCCGGCGCAGAACAATTTCATGCCCGCCCCGGTGCCGGTCGACTCGATCACCGGCGCCTTGGCGCCCGGCATATTGGCGAGGAACTGCTCGGCGACCAGCGTCGTGAAGGGGTAGACGGTGGATGACCCGACGATGCGGATCTGGTCGCGCGACCCCGCCGCGCCGCCCGCGGCCTGGTCGACACAGCCGCCCAGCCCGACGAGCGCCATCGCCGCCAGCACGAGGTGCGGCAGCGTCGCCGGCCTCCTGGCCGCGAGCGCGTGGACGAGGCGCGACATCATTCCCCCGAGCGGGCGGCCGACACGGCGACCCCGGTGACGCCGCCAATGTGACACGACAGTTACGTCTTGATGACAGCGGCGCCGGTGTCGCCCTCAGTTGAGCGGCGACGGTGCCGCGGCAGGGAGCGTCACCGCCACGCGGGTGCCGATCCCGACCTGGCTGGCGATGTCGAGCCGCCCGCGGTGGCGCTCGACGACATGCTTGACGATCGCGAGACCGAGCCCGGTGCCGCCGAGCGAGCGGCTGCGGCCGGGGTCGACGCGGTAGAAGCGCTCGGTCAGGCGCGGCAGGTGCTCGGGCGCGATGCCCTCCCCCTGATCCGCCACGACGAGGCAGACATTGCGGTCGATGCCGCTCAGCGTCACCTCCACCGGCGTGCCGGCGCGGCCGTATTTCATCGCGTTGCCGACCAGATTGTGGACCAGCTGCGACAGCTGCGCCTGGTCGCCGATGACGCGCGGCACGTCCTCGGCCAGCTCCAGCCGGATGTCGTCGCCGCGGTTGCCGTGCGTGGTGTAGAGCGTGTCGCACGCGTCCTGCACCAGTTCGGCGAGGTCGACCTCGGCGCGCGGCAGGCGGAACTTCTCCGCCTCGATCCGCGATAGGCTCATGAGGTCCTCGACCAGCCGCTCCATTCGCCGCGCCTCGTCGAAGACGATGCCGAGGAAGCGCTGGCGCAGCCCGGGATCCTCGCCCGCGGCGTCGGCGAGCGTCTCGACATAGCCGAGGATCGAGGCGAGCGGGGTGCGCAGCTCGTGGCTGGCATTGGCGACGAAGTCGACGCGCATCCGCTCGGCGGCATATTGCCCGGTCTGGTCGACGAGATGGACCAGCCGCAGCTCGGGCCCAAGGGCGGCGGTGCGCATCTGCCAGCGCTGATCGAGCGTGCCGATGCCGACCAGGTCGACGGGATGCTCCGCCCCTTCGGCGAGGTGCTCGGCCGCGCCGGGATGACGGATCGCGACTCGCGCGTCTTCGCCCAGGATATGCTGGCCGAGCAGCGCGCGCGCGGCGGCGTTGGCCACCACCACGCGCCCGCCGCGCAGCACCAGCACCGGCTCGGCGATCGCCTCGAGCGCGGCCTCATAGGGGACCTCGGCGCGGGTCGGCTCGGGCACGACGTCGGCCGGCAGCTCCTCGGGGATGGTGGCGATGATGACCACCAGCGCGGCGCAGCCCGCCAGCGCGGCGAGCGCGGTCTGATAGTCGTCCGCGAGCACGAGCACGACCGCGGCGGTCGCGACCGCGATCGCGACCGCCAGCCAGGTTCGGAGCGGGATCTCGTCGATCACGCGCGCCGGTGTAGCGCAGTTCGTCGCGGCTGGGCAGCGGGCGCGCGCGCGCCGAGACGGCGAGCGACCACGATCACCGTCAGCACCGCGACGATGATCAGCGTGTCGGCGAGCCAGTCCATGACGTCGCAGTCGCGGTGAAGCGAGGGGATCGACTGGAACACCTCGATCAGCGCGCCGAGGAAGGAGAGGCGCTCGCCGATCCGGAGCAGCGAGGTCGCCGGGAAGGTCAGCACCGAGAGGATCGTGAGCGTGCCGAAGGCGAACATATGCTGCCATTTGTCGCTGACATCGGCGACCTGCGGCGGATGCGGGATCAGCGCGAGCGTGACCGCACCGATCGTCGCAGCGATCAGCGCGAGCAGGAAGAGCGGGCGCACCTGTGCCAGGGAGGTGGTCTCGGTCATAGCTGCTCCAGCGTGGGGATGAGGTCGTCGAAGCCGTCGATGATCGCCTCGGCGCCGAGCTCCTCGATGGGCTGCATCAGGAAGCCGAAGCGACATGCCACCGCGGGCAGTCCGGCGGCGTGCGCGGCCTGGATGTCGTAGATCGAATCGCCGACGAACGCCGCGCGCCCGCCGCCGCAGCGCTCCACCATCGCGTCAATCGGTCGCCGCGAGGGCTTGCCGTTGCCCGGCCCCATCGTGTCGCCGCCGATGATCGTGACGAAGCGATCGGTCAGGTCGAGCTGGTCGAGCACCTGGCGCGCGAGATGCTCGAGCTTGTTGGTCACCACCGCGAGCCGCACGTCGCGCGCCGCGAGAGCGTCGAGCGTCTCGATCACGCGCGGGTAGGGCTGAGTATGAACGGTGAGATGCGCCTCATAATAGTCGAGCAGCCGCCGGTGCAGCACCGCCAGCTCCTCCTCCGAGCAGCCGCCGGTCGCCGCCATGCCCTGCGCGAGCATGTGACGCGCCCCGCCACCGATCATCGGCTTGACCTGCTCCACGCTGAGCGTCGGCCGCCCCACCGAGGCGAGCGCGTGGTTGGTCGCCGCGGCGAGGTCGCCCGAGGTGTCGAGCAGGGTGCCGTCGAGGTCGAAGCCGACGATCGGGAAAGGGAAGGAGGTCATGCGCGCGCCGCGTTGCCGCCTCGTACTGGAATTGGCAAGCAAAGGGTGGCAGGGCACGGTGATGTCGAGCCAGCCGCCCGTCGCCCCCGTCGCCCCCGTCGCGATCGTCGTCCTTGCCGCGGGCAAGGGCACGCGGATGAAGTCCGATCTGCACAAGGTGCTGCATCCCATCGCGGGACGGCCGATGCTGCTCCACCTGCTCGCCAGCGCCGCGATGCTCGCGCCCGAGCGCACCGTCGTCGTGGTCGGCGCGGGGCGCGAGCAGGTCGAGGCAGCGGTGGCACCGCTCGGCGCCGCGACCGCGCACCAGGCCGAGCAGCTCGGCACTGGGCATGCGGTGATGCAGGCGGAGGCGGCGCTGGCGGGCTTCGCGGGCGACGTGCTGCTCCTCTACGGCGACGTGCCGCTGGTCAGCGCGGAGACGATGCGGGCGATGCTCGACCGGCTCCACGCCGCCGACTCGCCCGAGGTGGTGGTGCTCGGCTTCCGCCCCGCCGACCCCGGCGCCTACGGCCGGCTGATCGTCGCCGCCGACGGCGACCGGCTCGATAGGATCGTCGAATATAAGGACGCCAGCGCCGCCGAGCGCGCGGTCGACCTGTGCAACACCGGGCTGATGGCGGTGCGCGGTGAGCGGCTGTTCGCGCTGCTGGGACGGCTCGGCAACGCCAATGCGGCGGGCGAATATTATCTCACCGACGTGGTCGAACTGTCGGGGCGGGCCGCGGTGATCGAGGCGGGGGCGGACGAGGTCGCGGGGGTCAACAGCCGCGCCGAGCTCGCCGCGGTGGAGGCGACGTGGCAGCAGGCGCGCCGCGCGCGCGCGATGGCGGAGGGCGCGACCCTGCTCGCACCCGAGACGGTGTGGTTCTCGCACGACACGGTGATCGGCCGCGACGTCACGATCGCGCAGAACGTCGTCTTCGGCCCCGGCGTGACGGTCGCCAACGGCGCGGTGATCCACGCCTTCAGCCATATCGAGGGGGCTCAGGTCGCGGGCGGGGTCGAGGTCGGCCCGTACGCGCGGCTGCGGCCGGGCGCCGTGCTCGAACCCGGCGCCAAGGTCGGCAATTTCGTCGAAGTGAAGAACGCGGTGCTGCACGCCGGCGCCAAGGCCAACCACCTCAGCTATATCGGCGACGCCGAGGTCGGCGCCAAGGCCAACATCGGCGCCGGGACGATCACCTGCAACTACAATGGCTATCTCAAGAACCGGACGGTGATCGGGGCAGGGGCGTTCGTCGGCTCCAACTCGGCGCTGGTCGCCCCCGTGACGATCGGCGACGGCGCCATCGTCGCGGCAGGTTCCGTTATTGTCCGGGATGTTACGGAGGATTCACTTGCCTTGGCGCGAGGTCGGCAGGAAGAGCGCGCGGGTTGGGCGGCGCGCTTCCGCGCGTCGATGAAGGCGAAGAAGGGCGGCCAATAAGATGTGCGGTATCGTCGGTATCCTCGGCCACGACGACGTGGCCGATCGCCTGCTCGACGGGCTCAAGCGGCTCGAGTATCGCGGCTATGACTCGGCGGGCATCGCCACGGTCGTCGACGGCGCGATCGCGCGGCGTCGCGCCTCGGGCAAGCTGATCAACCTGCAGCGCGAACTCGCCGCCGATCCGCTGCCCGGCCATACCGGCATCGCGCACACGCGCTGGGCCACGCACGGCGGCCCGACCACCAACAACGCGCACCCGCACGCCACCGCCGAGGTGGCGGTGGTGCACAACGGTATCATCGAGAACTTCAAGGCGCTGCGCGACGAGCTGATCGCGCGCGGCCGCGTCTTCACCAGCGAGACCGACACCGAGGTGGTCGCGCACCTGATCAGCGAGAAGGTCGAGGCTGGTGCCGCGCCCGAGGACGCGGTGCGCGAGGTGCTGCCGCGGCTCCACGGCGCGTTCGCACTGGCGATCCTGTTCCGCAGCCATCCCGAGCTGCTGATCGGCGCGCGGCTCGGCTCGCCGCTGGTGGTCGGCCACGGCGACGGCGAGACCTATCTCGGCTCGGACGCGCTCGCGCTCGCGCCGCTGACCCAGCGGATCGCCTATCTCGACGAGGGCGACTGGGTCGTCTGCACGCGCGACGGCGCGCAGGTGTACGACCGGGAGAACAAGCCGGTCGAGCGGCCCGTGACGATCTCGGGCGTGACCGGCGCGCTGATCGACAAGGGCAACCACCGCCACTTCATGCAGAAGGAGATCTACGAGCAGCCGATCGTGGTCGCGCAGACGCTGCGCAGCTATCTGCAGCGTTTCGAGGGGCGGATCACGCTGCCGATCCCCGACTTCGATCTCTCCGGCATCCGCCGGGTGACGATCGTGGCGTGCGGCACGAGCTTCTACGCCGGGATGGTCGCCAAATATTGGTTCGAGCAGTTCGCGCGCGTGCCGGTCGACCTCGATGTCGCGAGCGAGTTCCGCTATCGCGCGCCGGTGATGGAGGAGGGCGGTCTCGCGCTCTTCATCAGCCAGTCGGGCGAGACCGCTGACACGCTCGCCGCGCTGCGCCACGCGCGCGCCGAGAAGCAGGTGATCGCGGTGGTCGTCAATGTGCCAACCAGCACCATGGCGCGCGAGGCCGACCTGCTGCTGCCGACGCATGCCGGCCCCGAGATCGGCGTCGCCTCGACCAAGGCCTTCACCTGCCAGCTCGCGGTGCTCGCCGCGCTCGCCGCCAACCTCGCCAAGGCCAAGGGCCGGCTGACCGAGGCGGAGGAGCGCAACATCGTCCGCCAACTCGCCGAGGCGCCCGCCGCGATCAACGGCGCGCTCGCCTATGACGAGTCGATCGAGGCGATCGCGGGCACGGTCGCGGGCGCACGCGACGTGCTCTATCTCGGGCGCGGCACCGACTATCCGCTCGCGCTCGAGGGCGCGTTGAAGCTGAAAGAGATCAGCTACATCCACGCCGAGGGCTATGCCGCGGGCGAGATGAAGCACGGCCCGATCGCGCTGATCGACGAGCATGTCCCGGTGGTGGTGATCGCGCCGACCGGACCGCTGTTCGACAAGACCGTCAGCAACATGCAGGAGGTCCAGGCGCGCGGCGGCAAGGTGCTGCTGATCAGCGACTATGACGGCGTCGAGGCGGCGGGCGAGGGCTGCGTCGCGACGATTACCATGCCCAAGGTTCACCCGCTGATCGCGCCCCTGGTCTATGCGGTGCCGGTGCAGCTGCTCGCCTATCACGTCGCGGTGGCGAAAGGGACCGACGTCGACCAGCCGCGCAACCTGGCCAAGAGCGTCACGGTGGAGTGAGGCGGTCGCTGAGTGTCGGCATGTGCAGAAACGGTGATGTCTCGCCACCTCGTCCTGCCCTCACCACCGGCGTGATCCTGAGCTTGTCTCAGGATCCACGGCCTCGCCGGGGCTGCCGCACCTGGGTCCGCGGCACGGTGGATCCTGAGACGAGCTCAGGATGACGGCCGGGGTGAGGGCGGGGGCTGTCCACCCCACCGGCTCAGTCGCCGCTCACCACCTCGCCTACCACGACGCGCTCCAGCCCGAGCCACGCCGTCATCCGCTCCAGTTCGACGAGCAGCCGCGGCATCGTGTCGACGGGCGCGCCCGGCTCGAGCGTCACGCGTTTCGCCACCAGCACGCCCGCGGCGCGCTCGGCCTTGAGGTCGACCCGCGCCACCAGTGCCTCGTCGAGCAGGAAGGGCAGGACGTAATAGCCGTGCTGTCGGCGCTCCTGCGGCACGTAGATCTCGATCCGATAGCGAAAGCCGAACAGCCGCTCGGTGCGCGCGCGCTCCCACACCAGCGGGTCGAACGGCGCGAGCAGCGCCGCGCGTCGCACCCGCCGCGGCGGTGCGACGTCGCGGTGAAGCCACGCGCGTTGCGACCAACCCTCGACCCGCGCCGGCAGCAGGACGCCCGCCTCGGCCAAGGTGGCGATGGCATGGTCGCCTTCCTCCGGGCGAAGCCGATAATAGTCGCGCAGGTCGGCCACGGTGGCGACACCCAGCGCGCGCGCGGCGCGCTCGATCAGCCCCGCCTGCGCGCCCTCCGCGGAGGGGGTCGGCAGCGCCAGCAGAGCGGCGGGAAGCACACGCTCGGGCAGATCATAGACGCGCGCGAAGCTGCCGCGACGGGTCGCGGTGGTGATCCGTCCCGACCAGAACAGCCATTCGAGCGCGTGTTTGGTGTCGCTCCACTGCCACCAGCCGCTCCGGCTCGCGCCATTCTCGAAGTCCGCTGCCGTGAGCGGTCCCTCGCCGGCGATGCGTTCGAGCACCGCCATCGCTTGGGCGCGATCCTCGCCGGCGAAGCGGCGCAGCCGCACATAGCCGGCCTCGCCGCGCTCGGCGCGCGCCATCCGCCAGCGCAGCAGCGGATGGAGCTCGAGCGGCAGCAGCGACGCCTCGTGCGCCCAATACTCGAACAGGCGCCGGTGGCGCGGCGGCCCCCAGGCGTCGCGCTCCAGCAACGCGCGATCATAGCCGCCGAGCCGTGCGAAGGCAGGAAGATAATGCGCGCGCGTCAGCACGTTGACGCTGTCGATCTGGAAGAGGCCGAGCCGCTCGGCGGTGCCGCGCAGCTGCGCCGCGCCGGGACGGTCGGGCAGCCGCCGGCCGAAACCCTGCGCCGCGAGCGCGATCCGGCGCGCCTCGATCAGCGAAAAGTTCAGCGACATGTTCGTGCCTTGACGCGCACGGGGCGGTGCCGTCAACGGCCTCGCGCTTCAGGCGGCGCGAGCGACCCGCGGCGTGGCGCCGGTACGCACATGGTCGTGGATGGCGGCGACGATCGGATCGATCAGCTCGGGCGGCAGCGTATGCCCCATGCCCTCGATCTCGAGCAGCCGCGCGCCCGGGATCGCGCGCGCGGTCTCGCGCCCGCCAGCGGGCGGGACCAGCGGATCGTCGCTGCCGTGGATCACCAAGGTCGGCGCCTCGATCGCCCGCAGCCGATCCGTCCGATCGCCGTCCGCGACGATCGCGGCCATCTGGCGCAGGAAGCCGGTCGGGCAGCGGTTGCGCAGCGTCTCGGCACGGATCCGCTCCGCCATCAGCGCGTCCTCCATCGGGAAGCGACCGCTTACCGCGCGTCCCGCCAGCGTCCCATGCGCGACGATCGCCTCGACGTCGTCGCTGCGCGGGTGGCGCAGCAGCAGCGCGGTGGCGCGCATCGACGGCCGCGAGCAACCCGGATGGCCCGTGGTCGACATGATCGAGGTGAGCGAGGCAGCGCGCTCGGGCCAGCCCGCCGCGACCAGCTGCGCGATCATCCCGCCCATCGAGGCGCCGACGAGATGCGCTCGCTCGACGCCGAGCGAGTCGAGCACGCCGATCGCGTCGGCCGCCATGTCGGTGAGCGTGTAGGGAACGGGCGGCACGCGGCCGAACTGCTTCTGCATCACCGTCCAGACGATGCTCGGTACGCCGGCATGATCGAACTTGGTGGAGAGGCCGACGTCGCGGTTGTCGAAGCGGATCACGCGATAGCCCAGCGCGGCGAGCGCCTCGACCATCGCGGGCGGCCAGCGCACCAGCTGTGCGCCCAGACCCATGATCAGCAGGACCGCCGGCCCGTCAGGCGGCCCGCTCTCCTCCACGTCGATCTCGATCCCATTCGCCCGCACCAGCGTCATCGCTCACTCCGTCGTCACGCACCTCCCGAGGCGCCGCCCATCATCCTACTTATGGCGGTCATACCATCGTCACGTGAATGCAACATTTCCATTCCGGTTCCGCTCGACGCCGTCCCGTGTTAGCGCAGCATGTTCATGGCCGACCGCCTCCATCTCGATCGCTTCCTGCCCTACCTATTGTCCGTCACCTCCAACCGGGTGAGCGACCGCATCGCGCGCGCCTATGACGCGCTGTTCGGGCTATCGATCCCGGAGTGGCGGCTCGTCACGCTGATCGCGGAGCACGCTCCGATCACGCAGGTGGAGCTGGGCGAGCGCAGCCGGATGGACAAGGTGACCGTGAGCCGCGCCGCGATCGCGCTGACCGGTCGCGGGCTGCTCGAGCGCAGTCCCAACGACACCGACCGGCGCTCGCACCACCTGCGACTGAGCGCGGCCGGCGAGGCGCTCTACGCTCAGGTCGCGCCCGAGGCGAAGGCGCTGGAGCGACGCATCTTCGGCCGCTTCACCCCGGCCGAGCTCGAGCAGTTCACGGACATGCTGCGGCGGGTCGACGCCGCGGTGCAGGAGGAAAGTTGAATGGCGCAATTGCCGCTGATCGCGGGCGTTGAACTCGGCGGGACGAAGTGCATCGCGGTGCTCTCGCGCGGGCCGGACGCGATCCTGGAGGAGATACGCGTGCCGACCACGCGCCCGGAGGAGACGCTGCCGGCGCTCGAGGCGGCGCTCGACCAGTGGCGCGGCTTCGCGGCGATCGGGGTAGCGAGTTTCGGTCCGGTCTCGATCGACCCGCACTCAGGCGATTATGGCAGGATCACCTCGACCCCCAAGCCGCACTGGGCCAACACCGACGTCGCCCGTCGCTTGGGCGCGCGCTACGACGTGCCCGTCGGCTTCCACAGCGACGTGGTCGGCGCCGCGCTGGCCGAGGCACGCTGGGGCGCGGGTCAGGGGCTGCCCGACCTCGCTTATGTCACCGTCGGCACCGGCGTGGGTGCCGGCATGATCGCGCACGGCCGCCCGGTCGACGGCCTGACTCATTCCGAGTTCGGCCATATCCGGCCGCCGCGCGTCGCCGGAGACGATTGGATCGGCGCTTGCCCCTATCACGGCGCGTGCGTCGAGGGGCTCGCCGCCGGTCCGGCGATCGCGGCGCGCACGGGTGTCAAGGGCGAGGAGCTCGGCGCCGACCATCCCGCCTGGGACACGGTGGTGGGTGCGCTGTCGACGCTGCTCGCGACGCTGACGCTCACCGGCGTACCGCGCCGCATCGTGCTGGGCGGTGGAGTGATGGTGGGCAACCCCTGGCTTCTCCCACGGCTTCGCGCGGCGACCGCGGCGAATCTGAACGGCTATATCGCGCTGCCCGAGGTGACGGACATGGACACGTTCATCGTCCCGGCGGCGCTCGGCGGCAATGCTGGCCCGCTCGGCGCGGTGCTGCTCGGCGCGCTGGCGGTGGAGGACCGGCTCGGCGCCGCGCGGGCGGGGTAGCCGCGCGGGGCTAAATCGGTGACGAGCGAGCGCCCCGGCTGAGCGTGCTCGCCTGTCGACAGGTCGCGCTCGCCCGCCTGCGCGCGGACGCAGGCGCCAGCAGCGCGGCGCGAAGGCCGAGACCGGGCGTCTCGTCCGCTCGCCACGTATCTCCGCTGCGCCGGCACTGACCCAGATTCACGGTCGGCGCCGCGAGAGTGACCGTCAGGTCGTCGGCGCCTCCGTTGCCACCGACGCGTCCAGCAGCGGTGCGAGCGCGTCGATGGGGCTGACGCTCGGCAGCGCCGCGAGCGCCTCCTCCAACCGTGGCCCGCTGCCCCCGCCGAGCGGTCCGCTGAGTAGGCGAAAGACCTGGCCGCTCGGCTTGGCCTCGAAACCAGCGGCGTAGCGCTGGTGCAGCGTATCCAGGTCGCTCATCCGACTTAGCATCGCCAGCGCGATGGCGTGCCGCAGCACGATGGTCTGCTCCACCTCGCTGAGCGGCCCCGTCGTGCGCGGCAGCAGCGACTCGTCGGCGGCGACGAGATCCGCCCAGCGCCGTTGCTTCCACAGGATCTCGCTGCGCAGCGCCGCGTTGTTCGGCACCTCGGCCAGGATCGCCACGGCCTGGTCGACCCGCCCGAGCTGCGCCAGCGCGATCGCCTGGATACGCTGACGCTCCGAGATCATCGCGGGCGTGTAGTCGCCGCGCGCGGTGGTCCGCAGCAGCGTCACCGCTTCACCGGCCTTGCCGGCGAGGATCTGCAGCGTCGCCACGCGCGCGGACAAGGGCCCCTGCGCGATGTCGCTGGTGCGGTAGCGCAGCTGATAGGCGAGCAGGTCGGCGGCCTGCTGGTAGAGGCCCGCCTGGATCAGCCGCTGTGCGAAGCGCTCGATCAGCTGGTTGCCGCTCGCGCCCGACGGGACGATGTCGCGATAGTCCCATAGCAGGGTCGCGCTGCGCGGCAGCGGCATGGTGGCGCCGGGATCGATCAGCGCCTCGAGCTCATGCTGCACCGCGTCGCGGAAAGCGGTCGGTCGGCGGGTCACGTCGAAATAGCGGAGCAGCGCCGCGCCCGCGGCCAAGGCGCCGGCGTGGTCACCGCGCTCCGCCGCGAGCCGGAAGGTGAGCGCGCGCGCGCGCTCCTCCACCGTGTCGCCGCGCCAGGAGAAGGTGAGCGTGTTGAGCTGTCTGATCGCCGCGTCGGGGGCGAGTTCGCCGCCGGCCAGGCCGACCTCGATCAGGCCCAGCCGCGCCGCGGCGCGATCGACCGCAGAGCCCTCACGCTCGACCTTACCGAACAGCGTCTTCGCCGGGGCATATTGGCCGAGCTGCGCCTGAGCGCGCGCGCGCAGCAGCGTGGCGCCCGCATGGTCGGGTGGCATGCCCGCGAGCACCGCGGCCGCGGCCTCGGGCCGCCCCGTCTCGAGCGCGATCGTCGCGATCGCGAGCGTGAACGGAGACCTCGCCGCGACCGGACGTTCCATCAGCGCCGGGGTCGCGCAGCCGATCAGCGACCGCGCCGCCTCATATTGGCGCAGCTCCGCCAGCGCGCGAAGACGCCATGCGCAGCGCTCGGTGCTGGGGCTACCTGTCCCGCCCGCCCGCGGCGCGAGAGCGACCAGCGCTTCGACGTCGTGATGCGTCAGCGTCAGCGCGGCGCCATAGGCCAGACGAAAGGAGTCGAGCAGCAGCAGATCGGGTTCGTCCTGGCGCATCGTGTCGAGCACGCCGACCGCCTCGGCGCCGCGGTTTTGCCCGATCAGGCTGCGCGCGAACGCCCAGCGCGCCGGCTGCCGCTCGCTGGCGGACACGCTCAGCGCGTGCCAGGACTCCGCGTCGGCGACGATGGGCCAGGCGGCCTTGCCGCTGGGTGACGGCAGCCGCGCGAGCGTCGGGGCGAAAGTCGCGCCACCGGTCTGTGCGGTCGCACCGCCAGCGGCGAGCGCCAGTGCGAGCGCGGCGCCGAGACGCGCCCTCACGACAGCACGTCCGGGATCAGGCCGAGCAGCGCCACAGCCGTGCCGCCGGCCGCGGTAGCGGCGAGAAACAAGCCGATGAGCGGCCAGGACGGGCGATCCTCGATGATGTCGCGTGCGTCCGGTAGCGGCTCGCCGTCGTACGCTCCATCGTCCCACCGCCGATCGCTTGGCCCGACCGGCGGCGATGCGGCCTCACTGTCGCGGGTGATGACCCGGTAACGTGGTGGAAGGTTTCGACCGGTCATTGACGCATCCATCGAGTTGGTCGTCCTATCATAGGAGCGGATAGGCGGTGCGTGGTCGCGCCGCCCCGCTTTCGGAGGATCGCGTGAGACGCTCGCTGCTGCAAGCTTTGCTGCCGCTCCTGTTGGTCGCGGCCGATCGGGGCGCCGAGATCCGCGGTTACATCACCGATCGTCCGATCGTATACGTCGATCCCATCGAGCTGCCGCTGTTCGAGGGCGGCACGATCGCGGGGCGAGTGCGGGTTCGGCTGGCTCTTCAGGCGGCCAATAGCGACGCTGCGTTGCGGCTCTACCTGCAGCGGCCCGAGGCACGGTCGGCGCTGCTCATCGCACTGGTCGACTTCGACCGTGCCGAGTGCGCCCCGCTGGTGCCGATCAATGTCGAGCGAATGAGCGGAGTGGTCAATCGCGCGCTCCAGCGCGCCGGTATGACCGATGCGCGTCAGGTCTTGATCCTGGAAGTAACCAGCGAACCGATCTGACCGAGCGATCCGCCGACCGCGGTTGGTCGGATCTGCCGGTGGTTCAGATTCGCCGGGTATATGAGGTCGGCAAATCGAGGCGGGGGCGACGGCGACTTCCGGCGAGTGGCGACGAGCGACATCACGACGCCGCGGCTGAGAATCGCGACAGACACGATCACTGTAGAGTGAGGGCCGAGCGGCTCCCGCTTGTCCAGCTCGCGCCCGTCGCGTTTTCACCGCGACGAGTCAGGCTCTCTTCCTGCCATGTGCCGCTGGTCCCGTCCGCTGGTTCCTGTGTCGGCACCGTCGCATGCGCGGCCAGAGCGGCACATGGCAAAGTGTCGGTCGCGGCTTGCCCAACGATCGATCGGTCCACGTGACGACGTCTGCCGATCGCTCAACTGTGCGGCCCCGTCACGCGACCCTTGATCACGCGACTCTTGATCAGGCGATGCTTGGCAGCGACGAGGTTCCACCGCGCTGTCTGGCTGGAACAAGCACAGGGGATGCTACACTAGCTGGCGGGTCGTGACACCGGGCCAGTTGACCTGCCAGACGGGGTGAGGGTGTCACCGGGCGCGACGAGCGGCGCCGCGATACGGGGCACGTTCACGCGCGGCGTGCCCGATCCAGGTCGCGCCGCTTCCGCTCGCGCGGCCGGCGACGGCGTGGCGGGCACCGGCCGCGGTGACGGAGGACGCGAGCCGGCGGAGGGGAGCACGAGACCGGCCGCGCTCGCGACGCGCTGTTGCGCCACCGGCATCTCGGGCGCGGCGCGCCCGGCGAGCGCGGTACTGAGCCGAAGCGCGGCAGCGGGCGTCATCGCTCCCATCATCAGCGCCAACGAGCGCCCGCGCATCCGTCGCGCGACCTGAGCCTGCAGGTCGATATCGAGCGCGGCGAAGACGGGGGCGGCACGGATGGGCTTCATCGTCTGATAGACACGCGCGAGATCCTCGATCGGCTGGGGCGTGTCGCTGTAGCCGCCGGCCTGGTCGTCACGCGCGACACCGCCGCGGTGCGCGCCCAGCTGCGCCTGAACGCGCTGCTCCAGCGCGAGCGCGCTCTGCTCGCGGAGCTCCGCCGCGCGGGTGCGTCGCGCGATCGCCTGATCACGCTCGCTGATGCTCTGCGCGATCGCGTTGCCGAAGCGATTGTCGCTCACCGTCTCGGGTGCCGCCGTGCCCGCCAGAGCGTGCGCGATCGTCGATGCCGCGGCCGCGCCGGCGGTGAGCGTCAGGAGCGAGGGGCGTATCAGCCGCTTGGTCCAGCCGCGCGGAGACGTCGGAGCCGCGCCAGAAGGGGCAAGGGTGTTTGAAGCGGCGCTACCCGCGCCCGCCGAGATGGGAATTGTCTTTTGGGTCACGACTGAGGATCCTTGGCAGCGGCGCTGAGCGGCATGTCCGCGGAGAATGGCGCCTCCCGTACGTCGTCGCTGGAGACGACGGCAGCCGGCACGCCGGTGCCGCTGGTGACCGCTTCCACCTCGCCGCCTTTCGAACCGGGGAGAGTTTCGGCTCGCGCTGGTTCGCCGGGCAGCGCGCGGGCGGCCGTACCCGGCGAGCCTGGGTGGTCACGGCGGTGCCTGCCTGCCGGCACGCAAGCGCTCTCAGGCTTCGGTGCCGCCGCGTCATTGGCCACCATCCCACGGGCGTCGCCGGCCGAGCCACGCGCGTCGTTCGCCGCTGCAAGGATCCGCTCGGCGACGCCGTTTCCGATATCGATCATCAGCGACAGCTCGTCGCGCAAGGTGACGAGCTGCGCGCGCAGGTCGCGCGCGCCGCGCACCGCGGCGTCGAGCGATGGGCCCCCCGTTTGCAATACCTGGGTGAGCTCACCGAGCGCCCGCTGCGACGTGTCGGTGGCGGACTCGAGCGAGGCGACGACCTCGATCAGCCCGGCGTGGCGCAATTTGTGCACCGCGCGCGAGAGCCGTACGGTCTGCACCAGCACCGCGGCGCAGAACAGCGAGGTGATCACGTTCGTGATGAAGGAGAGGTCGATCACGACGCCACCTGACCGATCTCGGTGTTGAGCCGGATCGCGGCGAGCGCGCTATGCGTGCCGATCGTACCGGTCGCCAGCGGGACGCCCCTACATTCGATCGCGACGGCGTCGCCGGGAGCGCGATCGAGCGTGATCGTTTTGCCTTCTGTGAGCGCGAGATACTCCTCGATCCGCAGCTCGCGCTCGCCCAGCACCGCGTCGACCTGGATCTCGGTGTGGAGCAGCTCTTCGGCGATGTGGCTCTCCCACATCGTGTTGCGCCCCATCTTCTCGCCGACGAAGCGCTCGATCAGCTTGTCGCGCACCGGCTCGATCGTGGCGTGCGGGAGAACGAGGTGGAAGCGACCGCCGCGACCCTCCATGTCGATCCGGAAGCTCGCGACCGCGGTGAGGTTGGTCGGCGCCGCGATCGCGGCGAAGCGAGGCGTGACCTCGACTCGTTCGAGCGCGAAGTCGACCGGCTCGATCGCCTCGAACGACTGGGCGAAATCGTCGAGCGTCTGCTGCATCATCCGCCCGACGAGATGCGTCTCGATCGCGGTGAAGGCGCGCCCGTCGATGCGCATCGCGCTGGGTGCGCGCCGCCCGCCGAGCAGGGAATCCACGACGGCGTAGACGAGCGAGGAATCGACCGTCATCAGCCCGTAATTCCCCCATTGTTTAGCGAGGAAGACGCCGATCATCGCGGGCAGCGGCAGGTGGTTCATGAACTCCGCGAAGCGCATCGTGTTGACGCGCTCGGCGTGCACGTCGAGTGAGTCCGCCGTCAGATTGCGCATGCTGGTGCCGAGCGTGCGCACCATGCGCTCGCAGACCACTTCCAGCATCGGCAGCCGCTCGTGATTGGCGACGTCCGCCTCGATCAGTGCCCGCAGTCCGGTACGCCGGGTCGGTCGCGGCGCGCTTTCGATGCCGAACAGGGCGTCGATACTCGCCTGGTCGAACGTGTCCGACGCGTCGTCGCCGCGGGACGTGTCCGCGGCGAGCGCTGCAACGGCATCGACGGGCTGAGGCGGAGCAGGCGGCGGCGCGGGGTCGGTCGCTCTCGCGCCCGCCGGGGAGGGGCCTTGCGCCGTCGTGCCGGGCGCCGGCGGTGGCGTCACGCCCCGCGCCGCCGGCCCCTTCGCCGCGGGCGCGGGCTTGTCCGTCGGCGTTGGGCGGAGGGCCGCGGGCGCGCTGCCTGGTCGGGGCGACGATGCGGCGGAACGCTCCGGGACGGGTTGCTCTGCGCGCGTGGGGGTGGGGCGGTCGTCGCGGCCGTCGGTCGTGCGCGTCATTGCTCGATCAGGTCCTGGATCAGCACCTCGCTCACTCCGTCGCGGCCGAGCGCCTCGTGCAGCCGAACCAGGATCTCCTCCTTCACTCGGAACACCGCGGCCGAGCCACTGAGATCCTCCGGCCGGAGTTCGCGTAGGAATGATTGTAGCGTGTCCAGGATCAGCGGCATTCCGGCGGTGATCCGGCCCACTTGGGACGCGTCGGCGGCGACGATGACGAAGTGCAGCTTGAGGAAATGCTGCCGGCCATCGGCGCTGCGCAACGTCACCACCATCGGCGGCACGTCGACGTAGCGCGCGCTCGCCGCCTGGCCGGTCGGATGATCGGCCGCGTCGTCGGTGCCATTGAACGGCCACACGCCGGCGAGCGCGAGCCCGCCTCCGATGACCAGCAGAGCCGCCAACGCGACGATCGCGGCTAGTAGCACGCGCCGTCGCTCGTCGCGCGGCTCCGTCGCCGGCGCCGCCGTGCCGCGGGACCGGTCGAATCTCAACACGTCGGCTCGTTCTGCCACGTCATACCTCTTGCTTGGCCGCGCAATTTCGAGAGGTGCGCCACCAACCGGCGCGGTTGGTCCTATTATAGGGGCGAGCCTCGGGCGGTTGCCGCGACGCGCTGGTTTTTGGTGCGATGTTCGCAGCGACACCAGCCGCGGCGGCCGCGGGACGGGGTCCGGACATGGACTGACGGGCGAGAGAGACGGATGGGATCCGACGTATCCACCTATGTACTGCTGAGCCACCAGGCCGCGCTGCGGCGTCAACTCGACGTCACCGCCAACAATATGGCGAACAGCAGCACGGTGGGCTTCAAGCGCGAGCAGGAGGTGTTCCGCGAGCACGTCGAGCGCGTCCGCCGCGCCCCGATCGAGGATGCGAGGCGATTGTCGTTCGTGCTCGATTTCGGGCAGGTGCACGATAGCCGCGCAGGTGCCTTCCAGCCGACCGGCAACCCGCTCGACGTGATGATCGACGGACCGGGCTATCTCTCGGTCGAGGACGCGACGGGAACGACGGCCTACACGCGGGCGGGTTTCATCACCTTGCTCACCAACGGTGAGCTGGGCACACCTGCGGGCGCGCCGCTGCTCGACGAGAACGGCCGACATATCGCGGTGCCCGCGGAGGAGCAGGGCAGCCTCGCCATCGCCGAGGACGGCACCGTCTCCGCCAGTTCCGGGCCGATCGCACGGCTAGCGGTGACCCAGTTCGACGAGATGCGAGTCAATGAACGCGGCGACGGCCTGCTCACCGGTGCCGGTGGGCGGCTGCTCGCCGCGACGGAGACGCGGCTGCGCAGCGGCGGCGTCGAAGGCTCGAACGTGCAGCCGATCATCGAGACGACCAACATGATCGAGGTGCTGCGCGCGTATCAGCGCACCAGCGAGGCGGCCGCCAACATCGACTCGCTGCGCAAACTGGCGATCTCGCGACTTGCCAAGCCCGACTGACCTACCGACCAGCCACCCTTGTAACAGGATAATATGATGCGCTCCCTGTCGATCGCTGCCAGCGGCATGCTGGCACAGCAGACCAACGTCGATGTCATCGCGAACAATATCGCCAACATGAACACCACCGCGTTCAAGCGGCAGCGGCCCGAATTCGAGGACCTGTTGTACGAGCAGGTGAGCCGGCCCGGCGCGGCGACCAGCGCCGACGGCACGCGCGTCCCCGCCGGCATCCAGCTCGGCAGCGGCGTGCGCGCGGCAGGCGTCTATCGCGTGCTCGAGCAGGGCGCGACCACCGAGAGCAAGAGCAAGTTCGACGTGGCGATCCTGGGCCAGGGCTATTTCCGCATCGCGCTGCCCAACGGCGAGGTCGCCTATACGCGATCGGGCGCGTTCAAGCTCTCCGACCAGGGCGAGGTGGTGACGACCGACGGCTATCGCGTCCAGCCCGACATCACCATCCCCAACGGCGCCACCGATGTCTCGATCAGCCCGACCGGCCTCGTCCAGGTCAAGCTCGCCGACCAGGTGCAGCTGCAGGACGTCGGTCAGCTCGATCTCGCCACCTTCGTCAACGAGGCGGGGCTCGAGGCGCTCGGCTCCAACCTGTTCCAGGAGACCGAGGCATCGGGGCAGCCGTCCGTCGCCAACCCGGGTCAGCCGGGTTTCGGGTCGCTCAAACAGGGCTATCTCGAGGCGTCGAACGTCAACCCGGTCGCCGAGATCACCGCGCTGATCAGCGCGCAGCGCGCCTATGAGATGAACAGCCGGATCGTGAAGACCGCGGACGAGATGCTCGCGACCACGACTCAGCTGCGGTGACGGTGATGCGAGTCCGCGTCACTGGCCTCGTCGTCGTCCTCTTACCGCTAACGAGCGCGCCCTCGGTGGCGCAGTCGGTCGCGCCGGCCGCGCCGGTGGTGCTGGTCCAGCCGGTCGCCGCCGGAGCGGTGATCGGCGCCGACGATCTGCGTCCGTGGGGAGCGGGGGACTCGCCGCCGATGCGGGGCGCGCTGGCGGCGGCGAACATCGTCGGCCGCGCTGCGGCGCGCCGGCTCCCCGCCGGCGCAGTGGTGCGCGAGGGCGACGTGCGCGTGCCCCTGGTGATTCAGCGCGGTGAGCCGGTGACGGTCGTGCTGCGCAGCGGTGCGCTGACGATCAGCACACAGGGCCAGGCGCTCAACGCCGCCGCGCGAGGCGAGCCGGTCCGTGTCCTCTGCGACTCGACCAAGCGCACGCTCTCGGGACGTGCCGAGGCGCCAGGTCGCGTCGCGGTCGCCGGTTGATAGAAGGAACAATGTGATGAGACTGCAGCCCTGCCGCGGCGTCCTGCTACTCGCCGCCATCGTGCCGCTGCTCGGCGGCTGCGGCTCGGTCGGGCGGCTCAAGGCGATCGGCAAGCCGCCGAAGATCGAACCGTCGGAGACCCCGGTCGCGCCGACGGTCACGCCCTCGCTCGGCGACCGGGCGCGATATGGTCGGGACCCGGCGACGATGACGGAACCGGACGGCAGCGCCTCCCTGTTCCGCACCGGCGCCGGCGCCTTCTTCCACGACCAGCGTGCCTCGCAGGTCGGCGATATCCTCACCGTCCGGATCAGCATCGCCGACAGTGCGACGCTCGACAATAAGTCGAGCCGCGCGCGGAGCGGCAACGACAGCGTCGGCCTGCCCAACTTCCTTGGGCTGGAGAGTACGCTCAAGAAAGTCCTGCCGTCGGGCGCCAACCCGGCCTCGCTGATCGACACGAAGAATGCCTCGGGCAGTACCGGGACGGGGAATACGTCGCGGAGCGAGCAGATCAACACCGTGGTCGCGGCCACGGTGGTGGGATTGCTCCCCAACGGCAATCTGGTGATCCGCGGCCATCAGGAGGTGCGGGTCAACTTCGAGCTGCGCCAGCTGCTCGTCAGCGGGATCGTCCGCCCGCAGGATATCGCGCGCGACAATAGCGTGCTCAGCAGCCAGATCGCGGACGCCCGGATCAGCTACGGCGGTCGCGGCCAGATCACCGACGTGCAGCAGCCGCGCTGGGGCCAGCAAGTGATCGAGGCGATCTCGCCCTTCTAGGGCGATCAGGCGCGCGCTCGACCGGCCGGATACGCGTATGGCGCGCGTGAGCGTCGCGCCCACCTCGCCGATACGCGCCAGCGCGGCGACGATAAAAGCGTCGCGGGCGTCGAGCTGGCGCTGGCCAAGGCGTTCACGCGCTACATGCGCGACCAGCGCCGCCCGCGCGACCTCGGGAGGATCTGGGCCGACACGTCGCTCGAGCCCAGGCGCCCCGATATCTATCCTGTCAGCCATGGAGCGACCTGCGCTGGGAGCAGTGACCCGAGGTGGGTAGTGCCGGATCTCGCGTCAGGGTCGGCGCAGTCGCCGCGCCAGCAGGATCAGCAGCAGCCCGGCGACCGCGAGCGCGCTGCCGTAATCGGCCCACACGCGCTGGTCGAGCATGAAGCTCGACCGCGGCCAATGGATGTAGCCCAGCCCCTGGCCGATCCAGAGCACACCCATCAGCGCCATCAGGGCGCCGAGCACGATCAGGACCGGCCGGAGGCGCATCGGCTCAGCGCTGCGCCAGGGGCACGTAGCTGCGCTGCGTCGGCCCGGTGTAGAGCTGACGCGGGCGGCCGATCTTCTGGTCGGGGTCGGTGATCATCTCGTTCCACTGCGCCACCCAGCCGACGGTGCGCGCCAGCGCGAACAGCACGGTGAACATGCTGGTCGGAAAGCCGATCGCCGAGAGGATCACGCCCGAGTAGAAGTCGACGTTGGGGAACAGCTTCTTCTCGACGAAATAGTCGTCGCTGAGCGCCAGCTCCTCGAGCCGCAGCGCGGTCTCGAACAGCGGGTCCTGCACGTTGAGCGCCTCGAACACCTCGCGCACGGTCTTCTGCATCACGGTCGCGCGCGGGTCGTAGTTCTTGTAGACGCGGTGGCCGAAGCCCATCAGCCGGAACGGGTCGTTCTTGTCCTTGGCGCGCGCGATGAACTCGGGGATGCGCTCGGGCGTGCCGATCTCGTGCAGCATGTTGAGCGCCGCCTCATTGGCGCCGCCGTGCGCCGGACCCCACAGGCAGGCGATGCCCGCCGCGATGCAGGCGAAGGGGTTGGCGCCCGACGAGCCGGCGAGCCGCACCGTCGAGGTCGAGGCATTCTGCTCGTGATCGGCGTGGAGGATGAAGATCCGGTCCATCGCGCGCTCGACCGCCGGGTTCACCTCATAGGGCTCGGCCGGCACGCCGAACGTCATGCGCAGGAAGTTGCCCGTGTAGCTCAGCGAGTTGTCGGGGTAGAGGAAGGGCTGGCCGACGCTGTACTTGTACGCCATCGCGGCGATCGTCGGCATCTTGGCGATCAGCCGATGCGACGCGATCATGCGCTGCTGCGGATCGTGGATGTCGGTCGAGTCGTGGTAGAAGGCGCTCAGCGCGCCGACGACGCCGCACATGATCGCCATCGGGTGTGCGTCGCGACGGAAGCCGCGGAAGAACTGCGCCAGCTGCTCGTGCACCATGGTGTGGCGCGTGATGGTGTGGCTGAAATGGTCGAGCTCGCCCTGGTCCGGGAGCTCTCCGTTGAGCAGCAGGTAGCAGACCTCCATGAAGGTCGACTGCTCGGCCAGCTCGCCGATCGGATAGCCGCGGTGGAGCAACACGCCCTCGTCGCCGTCGATATAGGTCAGCTTGGACTGGCACGAGGCGGTCGAGGTGAAGCCGGGATCATAGGTGAAGGCGCCGGTCTGCGCGTACAGCTTGCGGATATCCACCACGTCGGGGCCGACCGAGCCCGACAGCACCGGATATTCGAGCTCCTTGCCCGACAGGGCGAACTGGGCTGCTTCGGTCATGGATGATCTCCTGTCAGGCTTTGTGGTCCGCGATCCGAGCCAGGCTCTCGTCGCGCCCTAGAAGGACGAGTACGTCGAAGATGCCGGGCGAGGTCTTGCGCCCGGTGAGCGCGGCGCGGAGCGGCTGGGCGACCTGCCCCAGCTTGACTCCGGCGGCCTCGGCCACCTGCCGCACCGCGGCTTCGGTGGTCTCCGTATCCCAGTTGTGCACTGCGTCAAGCGCGGCGTGCAGGCGTTCCAGCAGCGCGGGCGCCTCGCCGGCGAGCAGCGGCGCGGCATCGGCGTCGATCGCCAGCGGACGCGTTGCGAACAGAAACGCGGTACCCTCGGCGAGCTCGTTGAGGTTGGCCGCGCGCGGCTTGAGCGCGGGCATCGCCGCGGCGAGCGAGATGCGACGCGTGTCGTCACGGTCGAAGTCGAGCTTCTCCGCCACTAGCTCTGCGAGCCGCGAATCGTCGCTGGCGCGGATATAATGACCGTTGAGATGCTCGAGCTTCTTGAGATCGAACCGGCTCGGCGACTTGCCCACGGCGTCGAGGTCGAACCAGCGGATCGCGTCCTCGCGCGCGATGATCTCGTCGTCGCCGTGCCCCCAGCCGAGCCGCAGCAGGTAATTGTCGAGCGCCTCGGGCAGGATGCCCATCTCGTCGCGATAGGCCTCGATGCCCACCGCGCCGTGGCGCTTGGAAAGCTTGGCGCCGTCGCTGCCGTGGATCAGCGGGATGTGCGCGTAGACCGGATCGGGCCATCCCTCCCCGCCGGCTTCCTTGGCGATCGCGTCCATCGCGCGGTAGATCGGCAGCTGGCGAAAGGCGTTGTTGAGATGGTCGTCGCCACGGATCACGTGCGTGACCCCCATGTCGTGGTCGTCGACCACGACCGCGAGCATATAGGTCGGCGTGCCGTCCGACCGGAGCAGGACGAGGTCGTCGAGCTCGGCGTTCTGCACCGTCACCTCCCCCTGAACTCGGTCGTGGATCGTCGTCGCGCCCTCGGTCGGCGCGCGCAGGCGGACGACGTAGCTCTGGTCAGCGGGCCAGTCGGTGCGGTCACGCCACGGCGAGCGGATCCGCAGCGGCTGCTTCGCCGCCTGCGCGGCGGCGCGCATCGAGTCGAGCTCCTCGCTGGTGAGGTAACAGCGGTAGGCGTGACCGGCCTCGATCATCCGATGGGCGACCGCGGCGTGGCGGTCGGCGCGGGCGAACTGATAGACTTCCTCGCCGTCCCAATCGAGCCCGAGCCAGCGCATGCCGTTCAGGATGGCGTCGATCGCGGGCTGGGTCGAGCGGGCGCGATCGGTGTCCTCGATCCGCAGCCGGAAGGTGCCGCCGTGGTGGCGCGCGTAGAGGAGGTTGAACAGCGCGGTGCGCGCGCCGCCCAGGTGAAGGAACCCGGTCGGTGACGGGGCGAAGCGCGTGACGACGGCGCGCTCGTTGATCTCGGTTGCGCTCAAGCGCGCGTGCTCCCAGGCTGGATGATCGGATGGCTCGGTCGGCCGCGCTCGCCCCTAGCAAAGCCTCTGTCCCGCATCAAATCGCGTCCCGCGCGCGCAACGCTTTGGAACGTTGGCTGGAGGCGGAGCGCGATCAGACATTTCTGTGGCTGCCGGTGGCGTTGGGCACGGGCGCCGCCGCGTGGTTCGTGCTGCCGGGGCGACGCGAGTGGCTGGCGCTGATGCTGCTCGCGCTCGGCGTGGCAAGCGCCGCGGCGGCGACCTGGCGTGGCGGGCGCGCGGCGCCGTTCGCGGCGATACTGGGGCTGGCGGTCGCCACGGGGACCGGGCTGGCCTGGGCGCGCGCGGCGCGAGTCGCCGCGCCGACGCTCGATCGGCCTGCGGTGGAGCGCCTCGCCGGCTCGGTCGAGAAGGTCGAGCCGCTGCCCGCGCGCGGACTCGTGCGGGTGACCCTGGGTAGGCTGCGATGGGAGCGGCCGCCGCGCCGCGCGCCGCTGCGCGTCCGCGTCAGCCTGCCGCAACGCACTGTGCCGCCGACACTCGGGGCGGGGGCGGTGATGACCTTGCGGGCGCGGCTGATGCCGCCGGCGCTCCCGACTGTCCCCGGCGCCTATGACGCCGCGCGCGCGGCCTGGTTCGACGGCGTAGGGGCGAGCGGGCGCGGCTTCGAGCCCGTCGCGCTACGGGGTCGCGGCGCGCCGGGCGTGCGCGATCGGCTCACCGCGCACATCACGACGGCGCTCGCGGGCAGCGCCGGGGGCATCGCGGCCGCGCTGGTGACGGGCGACATGGGCGCGATCGACGACACCGACTCGCTCGCGATGCGCCGCGCTGGACTGGCGCACCTGCTCTCCGTCAGCGGGTTGCACATCACGGCAACGGTCGGGATCGTGATGGCGGCGGTGCTGCGGCTGCTCGCACTCTCGCGACGGCTGGCGCTCACCGGGGTGCTCCCGCTCGTCGCGGCCGGGGCGGGCGCGGGCGCGGCGATCGGCTATACCTGGCTGACCGGATCGCAGGTGCCGACGATCCGCAGCTGCGTCGCCGCGCTGATGGTGCTCGCGGCGCTGGCGCTGGGGCGCGAGGCACTGACGCTGCGGCTGGTGGCGATGGGCGCCTTGGTCGTGCTGCTCGCCTGGCCCGAGGCGGTGGTGGGACCGAGCTTCCAGCTCTCCTTCGCCGCGGTCGCCTCGATCGTCGCGTTGCACGAACACCCGCGGGTCCGCGCCGCGCTGCTCGCTCGCGACGAGCCTTGGCCGCGAAAATGGCTGCGCGAGGGCGTGTCGTTGCTGGTGACCGGGGCGGTGGTCGAGCTCGCGCTGATGCCGATCGCGGTCTTCTATTTCCACCAGGCCGGCGCCTATGGCGCGATCGCCAATATCGTCGCGATCCCGCTGACCACCTTCGCGATCATGCCCGCTGTCGCGCTGGCGCTGCTGCTCGATGCGATCGGCTGGGGCGCGCCGGCCTGGTGGGTGGCGGGACGCGCGATCGCGCTCCTGCTGTGGATCGCGCACGGCGTGGCCGCGCTGCCCGGCGCCGTTCGCGCGATCCCGGCGATGCCGCTCGGCGCCTTCGCGACGATGGTGACGGGCGGGATCTGGCTCGCGCTGTGGCGCACGCGGTGGCGCTACCTCGGGCTGGTGCCGCTCGCGGTCGGCGCCGCGTGGACATTGCTGACGCCCGCGCCGGACCTCCTCGTCACGGGCGACGGGCGCCATCTCGCGGTGCGACAGGCGGACGGTGGGTTGGCGCTGCTCCGGGATCGCGCCGGCGGCTATGTCCGCGATGTGCTCGCCCAGAACGGCGGGATCGACGGCGTGCCGGGGCTGCTCAGCGAGTCGCGCGAGGCGCGCTGCAACCGCGACCTCTGCTGGTGGCAGCGCCGCGTCGACGGGCGCTGGTGGCGCGTGCTGGCGACACGCAGCGGCTACACCGTGCCGCTGGAGCGGCTGGCGACGCTGTGTGCCGCGGCGGACGTGGTCGTGAGTGAGCGCCGGCTGCCGCGCCGGTGCCGCGCACGCTGGCTCACGCTAGATCGTGCCGCGCTGGCCCACACCGGCGGCGTTGCCGTCACCTTTCCGCGCGCGCGCGCGCGCGTGGTGACGGTGCGAGTGGAGCGGGACGAGCACCCATGGGTGCTGGCGGCGGAAGTGCCGTCGAGTCCACAGGCGACCGCCGGAGGCCGGAACGATGAGCGCTGCCGATGGCGAAGCTCGGCTGCTGTCTGCGCGAAGGCGCGCCAGACAGGATCTGCCGTTCCTTGACCTGGCTATGCGGTGCCGAGGCGTTCGCGCGCGCTCAGGCGATCACCGCCGCTCGCTAGGTGCACCGGCAAGCGAGCCCCCCACTCAGTCGTAGCGGCGCAGGATGCCTGCCAGCTTGCCCTGCACGCGCACCTGGGTCGGCGCGTAGCGCTGCGGGTCATAGGAGCGGTTCGCCGGGTCGAGCCGGATCATCGCGCCCTCGCGGCGGAAGTACTTCAGCGTCGCCTCGCTCTCGTCGATCAGCGCCACCACGATCTCGCCGTCGCGTGCCACCTCCTGGCGGCGGATCAGCGCATAGTCGCCGTCGAGGATGGCGGCGTCGACCATCGAGTCACCCGCCACCTCCAGCGCGAAATGCTCGCCGCTGCCGAGCAGCGCGGCGGGAACGGGAAGGGTGGTCGCGCCCTCGAACGCCTCGATCGGCACGCCTGCGGCGATACGACCGTGGAGCGGGATCTCGACGATATCATTGGCAGGTAGCGCCGGCGCGACAGCGGCGCGCTTGGCCGGTACGGCGGCGCGCTTGGGCTCGCCGCGCTCGGGCGCCTTGAGCACCTCCAGCGCGCGCGCGCGATTGGGCAGGCGGCGGAGGTAGCCGCGCTCCTCGAGCGCGCTGATCAGCCGGTGAACACCCGACTTACTCTTCAGCTCGAGCGCATCCTTCATCTCCTCGAACGAGGGCGACACGCCGCTCTCGGCGAGCCGATCCTCGATGAAGCAGATCAGCTCGTGCTGTTTGCGCGTCAGCATGTCCACACTCCCCATTCGCGAACGGATGCGGAACCTTTATGGAACACGACGGGCCTCGTCAAGCGATGACGAGGATTTCCGCCGAGTCGTCTGCGCGCGCCGCGGGGGCGTGCGGCGGCCGAACGATGAGGCAGGTCGAGCGCGCCAGCGTGCGCAGCATCGAACTGTCCTGGATGGTCGAGGCGTAAGCTCGCCCCTCGCGCAGCTCGGCGCGCAGATAGTCGCTGCGCTCGCCGTTGGCGGGCAGGTCCTCGCCGAGGATCGCGCTCGTCGCGGCGGGAAAGGGCTCAGCCGCGCCAGCGAGGTGCGCCACGAGCGGGCGAACGAAGAGGAGTGCGGTGACGAAGGCCGAGACCGGGTTGCCCGGCAGGCCGACAACCGCCAGCCCGCCGCGCCGCCCCGCCAGCATCGGCTTGCCGGGGCGCAGCGCGATGCGCCAGAAATCGAGCGTTACGCCCGCCGCCGCCAGCGCGGGTCGTACCAGGTCATGGTCGCCGACCGACGCGCCGCCGGTGGTGACCAGCACGTCGGCGTCGACCCCGGCGAAGGCCTCGGTGAGCACGTCGAGCCGGTCGGGCAGGATGCCGAGGTCGACGATCTCCGCGCCGGTGTCGGCGAGCAGCGCGCGCAGCAGCAGCCGGTTGGATTCGGGCAGCGCCCCCCCCGGCGTGCCGGGCTCGACCAGCTCGTCGCCGGTCGCGGCGAGCGCGACCCGCACCGGCCGCGCCACCGCCACGCGGCCGACACCGCCGGTCGCCGCGACGGCGAGCCGCGCGGGGGTGAAACGCTCGCCGCGCGCGACCAGCACGTCGCCCTCGGCGAAGTCGAGTCCGCGCGCGCGCACGTTGCGGCCCCGCCGCGCCGGGCCCTCGCCGTCGAGCGCGACGCGGTCGCCCTCGAGCCGCGCCTCCTCTTGGACGAGCACGGTGTCGCTCCCCGCGGGCATGACCGCGCCCGTGAAGATCCGCACCGCCTCGCCGGACGCCAGCTCGCCCGCGTAAGGTGCGCCCGCGGCGCTCTCGCCGACGACGCGCAGCGGGCCGGGCAGGTCGGCGTAGCGCAGCGCATAGCCGTCCATCGCCGAGACGTCGCGCGCGGGCTGGGTGCGCCGCGCCACCACCGGCGCCGCGGCCCAGCGCCCGAGCGCCTCGAACAGCGGCACGTCGATCGTGTCGACCGGCGTGCCCAGCGCCAGCACACGCGCCTGCGCCTCGGCAACGGGCAGCAGCGCGGATCGCGGCGCCGGCGTCATCAGGCGCGCCAGTCGCCCGAGCGACCGCCGCTCTTGGCGAGCAGGCGCACCCCGCCGATCACCATGGCTTTGTCGAGCGCTTTGGCCATGTCGTAGACGGTGAGCAGCGCCACCGAGACCGCGGTGAGCGCCTCCATCTCCACCCCGGTCTTGCCGTCGGTCGCGACCGTCGCCGCGGCCGTGACCCCGCCCTCATCCACCGCCAGGTCGAGCACGACGCGGCTGATCGGCAGCGGGTGGCAGAGCGGGACGAGCTCGCTGGTACGCTTGGCGGCCATGATCCCGGCGACGCGCGCCACGGCCAGGACATCGCCCTTGGCGACAGCGCCGTCGCGGATCGCCGCGGCCGCGTCCGGCGCCATGTGGATCCGCCCCGTGGCCGTTGCCTCGCGCCGCGTCACCTGCTTGCCGCCGACGTCGACCATGTGGGCGGCACCGGCGTCGTCGAGGTGGGTAAGCCCGGCCACCTCAGCCCACCAGCGCGCGAGTCGCCGCGGCGACGTCGGGCTGGCGCATCAGCGCCTCGCCGATCAGGAAGCAGCGGACGCCGTGGTCCGCGAGCGAGTCGAGGTCGTCGCGCGTGCTCAGGCCGCTCTCCGCGACCAGCAGCGAGCCCTCGGGTGCACGCCCGGCCAGCTCCCAGCTGCGCCGCACGTCGACCTCGAAGCTGCGCAGGTCGCGGTTGTTGACCCCGATCAACCGCGAGCGCAGACGCGCCGCGCGCTCGAGCTCGGCGGCGTCGTGCACTTCGACCAGCACGTCGAGCCCCTGCTCGATCGCGGCGGCCTCGCACTCGGCGAGCAGCGTGTCGTCGAGCGCGGCAACGATCAGCAGGATCGCGTCGGCGCCGACGCTGCGCGCCTCCAGCGCCTGCCACGGGTCGACGGTAAAGTCCTTGCGCAGCACGGGCAGGTCACAGGCGGCGCGCGCCGCGATCAGATACTCCTCGTGCCCCTGGAAATAGGGCGCGTCGGTCAGCACCGAGAGGCAGGAGGCACCTCCCGCGGCGTAAGCGCGCGCGTGCGCCGGCGGGTCGAAGTCCTCGCGGATCAGCCCTTTGGAGGGGCTGGCCTTCTTGATCTCGGCGATCAGAGCGTGCCGCCCGGCGGCGACGCTGCGCTCCAGCGCCGCGCGGAAGCCGCGGGGGGCGGTCTGGGCCGCGGCGCGTGCGTGCAGCGCACTGTCGCTCGCGGCGGCGCGGCGCGCGCGTACGTCGTCGCGCTTGGCGGCGCAGATCTCGGCGAGGATGGTCATGCGTAGGCGATCCAGCGGTCGAGCAGCGCACCCGCGTCGCCGCGATCGAGCGCCTCGGCGGCGCGCGCGGCACCCTCGGTGAGGGAGGTGTCGCGGGCGGCGAGCACCAGTGCGGCGGCGGCGTTGACGAGCACCGCGTCGCGATAGGCGCCGCGCTGGCCGCCGAGCAGTTGGTGCAGCGCGAGCGCGTTATAGGCCGGGTCGCCGCCGCGGATCGCCAGCGTCGGGTGGCGCGCGACACCGGCGTCCTCGGGCGTGATCCGCGCCGGCAGCGCCACCGCGCCGATCGATACCACCTGCGTCGGACCGGCGCCGGAGATCTCGTCGAGTCCCTCCTCGCCGGCGACGACCAGCGCCGCCTCGCTGCCGAGCTGCTCGAGCGCCTCGGCGTAGATCGGGGCATAATCCGGCCGCGCGATGCCGATCAGCTGGCGCGTGACATGCGCCGGGTTGGCGAGCGGGCCCATCAGGTTGAAGATCGTGCGGCGCCCGACCCTGCGGCGGATCGGTGTGATGCGCCGCATCGCGGGGTGATGGTTGCCCGCGAACAGGAAGCAGATGCCGAGGTCGCGCAGCGTGGCCTCGGCCTGCGCGCCGGCGCGCTCCATGTCGAGCCCGAGCGCCTCGAGCGTGTCGGCCGCGCCCGCCTTGGACGAGGCGGCGCGATTGCCGTGCTTGGCGACGGGCACGCCGCACGCCGCGACGACGAGGCTCACCGCGGTCGAGACGTTGAGCGTGTGCTGGCCGTCGCCGCCGGTGCCGCAGACGTCGATCGCGCCCGCCGGCGCGGTGATCGGGATCATCCGATCACGCAGCGCGCGCGCCGCCTCGGCGATCTCGACGCTCGTCTCGCCGCGCAGCGCCAGCTCGAGCAGGAAGTCGGCGACCGCCTCCTCGCTCGCTCGCGCGTCGAGAATATCGGCGAAGGCCTGGGCCGCGCTCTCGCGCGACAGCGGCGAGGCCGGGTCGGGCAGCAGCGCGACGGTGGTCACGCCGCCGCCCGCGCGACATGCTCGATACCTGCGAGCCGGAGGAAATTGGCGATCAGCGCGTGGCCGTGCTCGGTGGCGATGCTCTCCGGGTGGAACTGCACGCCGTGGATCGGCAGCTCGCGGTGGCGCAGCCCCATCACCGACGCGTCCGCCGCGGTGGCGTTGACCGCGAGCACGTCCGGCACGTCGGTGACGATCAGCGAGTGGTAGCGTGTCGCGATGAAGGGCGAGGGCAGGCCTTCGAACACGCCGGTGCCGTCATGCTCGACCGGGCAGGTCTTGCCGTGCATCAGGCCGCCGCGCACGACCTGGCCGCCGAAATGCTGCCCGATCGCCTGATGGCCGAGGCATACGCCCAATAGCGGCCGGCGCGCCTCCGCGCAGGCCGCGACCAGCTCGAGGCTGATGCCCGCCTCATTGGGCGTGCACGGCCCGGGCGAGATCAGGATCGCGCGCGCGCCGCTCGCCAGCGCCTCGGCCGCGGTCAGCTCGTCGTTGCGGACCACGCGCACCTCGGCGCCCAGCTCCATCACGTAATGGACCAGGTTCCAGGTGAAGCTATCGTAATTGTCGACCACCAGGATCATGCCGACCGCCATAACCGATGCGGGGCGCATCGCAACACGCCGCTGCGCCGCGGTGGCGAAAGGTTTCTTGCGCGGCGGCAAACATTCGACATAGCGGGGCCACCACTCGCGCGGAGCCAGCGGCTATGGCAGGCGTTGTGGTCAGCGAGGAGAAAGTCGATGCTGCGTACGCTAGTCGTGATGGTCGCCGGTCTCGCGCTGCCGCTCACCGCCGCGGCGCAGACCGAGAGTGTGGGAGATACGAGGCGGGCGCCGCAGCGCGTGCGGAGCGTGACGCTCTCGGGGAAAGAGCAATGCCCCAAGGCGCAGGGCGACGAGGTGGTGGTGTGCACGACCCTCAACCCCGAGGAGCAGTTCCGCATCCCCAAGGAATTGCGCAACACCGCCGAGCCCGCCGCGAAGAACCAGGCGTGGACCAATCGCGTCGCGGTCGCGGACCGCGCCAGCCGAGTCAACGGTGGCGTGCCGGACAGCTGCTCGCCGGTCGGCGCCGCTGGTCAGTCCGGCTGCGCGCTCGCGATCAACAACGCCTTCGCCGCCGAGAAGCGCGCCGCGGAAAAGAACGACTCGATGATCCCCGGCGGTCGGTGACGTCGGCTCTGCGGAACGCCGTCAGGGTTGACCGGGGCTGGTATTCACGGCCCGACGTGCTCAGGACCCTCTGCTCCCGCGTTGGGGTAGATCCCGGACCAAGTCCGGGATGACGCAAGAGATCTAGGCCACAACTGCTCCGCGGCCCGTTACTGACCGAACCCCGGCTCGCTCGCCTGGCGGATCGCCTCGCGCGCGGCCGCGAGCAGCGCGCCCGACTTGGCCTCGCACTCGCGCTGCTCGGAGGCGGGGTCACTGTCCGCGACGATTCCCGCGCCCGCCTGGACATGGATCAAGCCGTCCTTCACCACCGCGGTGCGCAGGACGATACACGAGTCCATCGAGCCGTCGGGCGAGAAATAGCCCACGCCGCCCGCGTAGGCGCCGCGCTTCTCCGGCTCGAGCTCGGCGATGATCTGGCAAGCGCGTACCTTGGGCGCGCCGCTCACGGTTCCCGCGGGGAAGCCCGCGAACAGCGCGTCGATCGCGTCGTGCCGGGGATCGAGCCGGCCCACGACGTTGGAGACGATGTGCATGACGTGGCTGTAGAACTCGATCCCGTAGCTGTCGGTGACCTGCACCGTCCCCGCTGCGGCGACACGGCCGACGTCGTTGCGGCCGAGGTCGAGCAGCATGAGATGCTCGGCGCGTTCCTTCGGGTCGGCGAGCAGGCTGTCGCGGTGGGCGGCGTCCTCCGCCGCGGTGCGGCCGCGCGGGCGCGTGCCCGCGATCGGGCGGATCGTCACCTCACCGTCGCGCGCGCGCACGAGGATCTCGGGGGAGGAGCCGGTCAGCGCGAAGCCGGGCAGATCGAGATGGTAGAGGAAGGGCGACGGGTTGATTCGTCGCAGCGCGCGGTAAAGCTCGAACGCGGGGAGCGGGAAGGGTGCGGTGAAGCGCTGCGCCAGCACCACCTGGAAGATGTCGCCCGCGGCGATATACTCCTTCGCCGCCGCGACCATCTCGCCGTAGCGCCCCGCCGGCAGCACCGGAGAGAGCGCGAGGTCGGCCGCGTCGGTGCGCGCCGCCGCCGGCAGGGCGCCTCGCGCCAGCCGCGCCTCGACCGCGTCGAGCCGCTCCTCGGCGCGCGCTACCATCGCGTCGGGCGCGTCCGTCCCGGGCCATACCGGCGCGACGAGGAACAGCGCGTCGGCGAGCCGATCGAACACCAGCACCACCGTCGGACGCACGAACATCAGGTCGGGCAGTTCGAGCGAGTCGACCGGCGCGGCGGGCAGCTTCTCGACCAGCCCGACCGTCTCATAGCCGAAATAGCCGACGAGGCAGGCGAGCGCGCCGGGCAGATCGGCGGGCACGTCCATGCGGATGCTCGCCACCAGCGCGCGCAGCGCCGCCAGCGTCGGCTCGGGGCAGGGCGCGAAGGCGGTGCGATCGTCGAGCCAGTAGCGGTTGATCTCCGCTCGCTCGCCCTGGGCGCGCAGCACGAGGTCGGGGGCGAGCCCGATCAGGCTGTAGCGCCCGCGCACCGCTCCGCCCTCCACCGACTCGAGCAGGAAGTCGCCGCGGCCCGGCTCGATCAGCTTGAGCGCGGCGGCGACGGGCGTCTCGGTGTCGGCGATCCGGCGCCGCCACACCAGCGCGGGGCGACTCTCCGTCAGCGCGGCGCGCGCCGCCGCGGCGCTATTGTGCCCCGCCACCGACCAGATCCTGCTTGAGCTGCGCGATCGCGTCGTCGAAGCGCTTGGCCCCCTGCAGCTTCGCCACCGCATCGGCGAATTGCTGCGCGTACTCTGGGCCGATCGCGCGGCCGAGGTCGACGCGGGTGGCCTGGATCAGTGGCGGCTGCTTGCGCGCGTCACCCGGCACGACCTGGTCGAGCTTGAGCACCAGCCAGCCCTTGCCGTCGGGCGACGGCACCGCGCGCGCGCTGCCCGGCGCCATGCTGAACAGCGCCGCGAGCACCGGGTTGACCTGGCCGCGCGCGGTGATCTCGCCGCGCGACGCGCTGATCGGCTGCACTGGAGGCGCCTTCACCCCCGCCGCCGACAGCGCCGCGGGCAGCGCGGCACCGGCGTTGACCCTCGTCACGAGCGCGCTCGCGGCCTGCTGCGCCGCCTTGGCGGCGCGGTCGGCGGTGAGGTCGGCGACGACGCGCGCGCGCGCCGCGGCGAGCGGCAACGGTGTCGGCTGCACCGTGCGGTCGAGCGCGACCACCGCGAAGCTGCCGTCCTCGCCGAGGTTGACCGTGGTCGGCGTGTCGCCCTCCTCGGCGGCGAAGGCGGCGGCGACGATCGGTGCCATACCCGGATCGGCGGCTGTCTGCGGCTGGTCGGGGTTGGTGCCGTTCTGCAGCAGCGCCGGCGTGGTCTGCGCGCTGAGCTTCTGGTCGTTCACCACCTCGCTGATGTTCGCATTGTCGGCGAGCGAGTCGTCGACCTTGTCGCGGATCGCGCCGATCGCCGCCTTGGTCTTGCTCGCGCGCAGCTGGCCTACGAGTTCGTCCCGAGCCTGCGCCAGCGTCTTGCCGGGATCGTTCGTGACCTTGTCGACGCGCGCGACGACGAGGCCGATCGCGCCGCGCACCGGGCCGACCACCGCGCCGCTCGCCGCCGCCGCGATCGCCTGCGCGACCGCGGGCGAGGTCTGCGTGGCGAGCACACCCTGGTCCACCCCCGTGATGGTGCGCGGCTCCAGCCCCGCGGCACGTGCCGCGGCGGCGAGCGGGGTGCCCGCCTTGACCTTGGCGGCGAGCGCGCCCGCGGCCTTCTCGTCGAGCACGGTCACCAGCGTGACGTCGCGCAGCGTCTTGGGCGCGTAGGTCGCCTTGGCGGCGTCATAGGCCTTCTGCACCTCGGCGTCGCTCGGCGTCACCTGGCCGGCGACCTGCTGCGGGCCGACGACCGCGTAGCGGATCACGCGCCGCTCGGGCGTGGTGTAGCGCGCGACGTTGCGCCGATACCATTGCTGCACCTCGGCATCGCTCGGCGCGGCGCCGCTCGGTGCCGCCGGCACGAACGCGACCTGGCCGGTGCGGCGCTCGAGCAGCAGCGAGGCGTAGGTGAGCGCCAGCTGCTGCGGCACCTGGTGCGCGCCGATCGTCGGCTGCGTGAGGAACTGTACCATGATCTGGCGCGCGAACTGCGCCTGCACCTGCGCGTCGGTGAAGCCGCGCTGCGCGATCAGCCGCTCATAGGCCTGCTGGTCGAATTGGCCGGTCGCGCCGGCGAAGGCCGGGATCGCCTTGAGCTCGCTACCGATCAGCGCACGGCTGACGCGCATGCCCTGATCGCGTCCGAAGGTCTCGAGCGCGAGCGCGCTGACGTTGCGGTTGATCACCGCGTCGAGTCCGCCGAGCTGGACGAACTGCGCCATGTCGAGCGTCGGCTGCTCCTGCCGCGCCTGGGTGAGCTCGTCGCGCGCCTGCTGACGGATCTCCGCGGCGGTGACGCTCTCGCCGCCGACGCTCGCGATCGGGTGGCCGACCAGCCCGGTGCTGCTCGCCAGCCCGGTCACGTCACCGGCCGCGAAGGCGAGCGCGATGACGATCAGGACGCCGAAGGTGACGATCACGCCGACCTTGGAGTGGATGAGGCCGCGGAAGAAGGTGAGCATAAGCGAGCGGGGACCGGATGAAGGGGAACGCCGCGTCCTAGGGACAAGCCGAGGTGGCATCAAGCCGCGAGGCCGGTTATCGCGGGTCCGAAACGGGATGGGGGAGCGGGATGACGCGTCGCAAGCTGGTCGCCGGCAACTGGAAGATGAACGGCAGCCGCGCCGCGCTGGGCGAGCTGGAGGCGATCGTCGCGGCGGCGGCCGCGACCCCGGCGGTGGACGTGATGGTGGCGGTGCCGTTCACGCTGATCGCGCCCGCGGCGGAGCGGGTGCCCGCGCTGCTGATCGGCGCCGAGGACGTGCACGAGGCCGACAGTGGCGCGCATACCGGCTGTGTCTCGGCGGCGATGGTGCGCGAGGCGGGGGCTCGCTTCACCATCGTGGGTCATTCCGAGCGGCGCCACGACCAGCACGAGACCAGCCAGGACGCCTGGGCCAAGGCCGCCGCGGCGCATCGCCAGGGCCTGCAGGTGATCCTGTGCTTCGGCGAGACGGGGGCGGAGCGCGACGCGGGCCGCGCCGAGCGCGTGGTGCAGGCGCAGATCGAGAAATCGCTGCCCGAGAATGCCGCGGGCGACTGGCTCACGCTTGCCTATGAGCCGCGCTGGGCGATCGGCACCGGCGCGACCCCGACGCTGGAGGACATCGCCGCCATCCACGCGATCGCGCGCGCCAAGATGCGCAAGCTGATCGGCGACGCGGCGACTGGCGTGCGGATCCTCTACGGCGGCTCGGTCACGGGCGACAACGCGCGCGCGATCCTGGAGACGCCCGACGTCGACGGCGCGCTGGTCGGCGGCGCCAGCCTCACCGCGGCCAAGTTCGTGCCGATCATCGCCGCCGCGGCCGCGGTGTAGCGGAGCCGCGACGTGCTGCCCCGACGCTAAAGGACTCTTCTGCGAGAACACCGGAACGCTCTTCCCCATCCCGTCATCTCGGACTTGGTCCGGGACCCAGCCGTCCGCGGGAGCGACGCTGCCTGGCCGTGCGGCACGGTGGATCCCGGACCAACTCCCGGATGACGCAATTCGAGGGCGAGAGCGGCTTGGAGGTGGTGCGCCTCCGCCCGCTGATCTCAGCCGAACCGCGCCTTCAGCAGCGCGTAGGCCGCGCGGAGGCCATAGGCCTCGCCGCCGCGCGGACGCGCCGGCTTGGCGGTGGGGCGCCAGGCGAAGGTATCGAGGTGCGCCCAGGGCAGCGTCGCGGGCACGAAGCGGCGCAGGAACAGGGCCGCAGTGATCGCTCCCGCGAAGCCGCCATCGGGCGCGTTGACCAGGTCGGCGACGTCCGACTTGAGCATCTCGTCATAGCCGCTCCACAGCGGCAGCCGCCACAGCGGGTCGCGCACCGCCTCCGCCGCGCCGAGCAGCTCGGCGGCGAGCGCCTCGTTCTGCACGAAGGTGGCGGGCAGATCAGGGCCGAGCGCGACCCGGGCCGCGCCGGTCAGCGTCGCGAAGTCGATCAGCAGGGCGGGAGACTCCTCCGCCGCGCGCGCCAGCGCGTCGCCCAGGATCAGCCGGCCCTCGGCATCGGTGTTGGTGTTCTCCACCGTGAGCCCGATCCGCGTCTGGAGCACGTCGCCGGGGCGGAAGGCACTGCCCGAGATCGCATTCTCCACCGCCGGGATCAGCACGTGGAGCCGCACCTTGAGCCGCGCCTGCATCACCAGCCCGGCCAGCGCCAGCGCGTGCGCGGCGCCGCCCATGTCCTTCTTCATCAGGCGCATCCCCGCAGACGGCTTGATGTCGAGCCCGCCCGAGTCGAAGCACACGCCCTTGCCGACCAGCGCCACGCGCGGGTGCGCCGGATCGCCCCACAGCAGCTCGATCAGCCGCGGCGCGCGCTCGCGCGTCGCCGCCTGACCGACGGCGTGGATCATCGGGTAGCCGGCGGCTAGCGCGTCGCCGCGCGTGACCGTGACGGTCGCGCCGTGCGCCCGCGCCAGCGCGTCCGCCTCGGCCTCCAGCTCCGCCGGGCCGAGATCGCTCGCGCCGGTATCGACCAGGTCGCGGACGCGCGCGGTCGCCGCGGCGACCCGCACCGTCTCGTCGATCGCGCCGACGACGGGTGTGAGCAGCACGCGCGGCCGCACCGGCTCGGGCTTGCGGTAGCGCGCGAAGCGATGCTGTGCGAGCAGCCAGCCGAGCCCCGCCGCGCCGAGTGGCACCTCGCCGGCGAGCCGATACGTCCCTTCAGGCAGGGCCTCGCCGAGCGAGGCGATCCGCCACGGCGACGACGGCTCCTCGTCGCACACGAGCAGCGCCGCCCAGTCCGCCGCGTCGTCGCCGGGCAGGATCGCGCGGTCGCCCGCCTTGCCCGTCACCCGCGCGACCGTCGCGGCGACGCGCGCGCGCGCCGGCTGGGTAGCGAGCCAGCCGTCATAAGCGTCCGGGTGGACGACGTGGAGCAGCCGCGCGGGCTGGCCGCGGTCGGGCTGGAGGAGCGCGGAGAAGTCGGTCATCGCGGGACAAAAGCAGGACTCGGGCCTGCGCGCAACGCGCGGTTCCCTTCGCGCGACGGGCACCTTACATCGCCGGCATGACCACGCACACGACTCGCATGCTGATCCTCGGCTCGGGCCCGGCCGGGCTCTCGGCGGCCATCTACGGCGCGCGCGCCGGCATGGCGCCGATCGTCGTTCAGGGGATCCAGCCCGGCGGCCAGCTCACCACCACCACCGACGTCGAGAACTACCCCGGCTTCCGCGAGGTGATCCAAGGTCCCTGGCTGATGGAGCAGATGCAGGCGCAGGCCGAGCATGTCGGAACGCGGCTGATGTGGGACACGATCGTCGAGGTCGACCTGACGCGCCGCCCGTTCCGGCTGATCGGTGACGGCGGTGACGTCTACGAGGGCGAGGTGCTGGTGATCGCCACCGGCGCGCAGGCCAAGTGGCTCGGGCTCGACAGCGAGGATGCGATGAAAGGCAAGGGCGTCAGCGCCTGTGCCACCTGCGACGGCTTCTTCTATCGCGGCAAGAAGGTGGCGGTGATCGGCGGGGGCAACACCGCGGTCGAGGAGGCGCTGTACCTCACCAACCATTCCGACGACGTCACGCTGATCCACCGCCGCGACTCGTTGCGTGCCGAGCGCATCTTGCAGCAGCGCCTGTTCGCGCACCCCAATGTGAAGGTGTTGTGGAACAAGGAGGTGCGCGAATTCATCGACGGCGGTGGGAATGCCGGCCTCGTCGCGCTCGACCTCGAGGACACCCGCACCGGCGAGCATTCGCGGATCGACGTCGACGGCGGCTTCGTCGCGATCGGCCACCATCCCGCGACCGAGCTGTTCCGCGGGCATCTCGCGCTCGACGAGGACGGCTATATCGCGGTCGAGACCGGGTCGACGCGCACCAGCGTGCCCGGCGTGTTCGCGTGCGGCGACGTGATGGACAAGGTCTATCGCCAGGCCGTCACCGCGGCGGGTACGGGCTGCATGGCCGCGCTCGACGCCGAACGCTTCCTCGCCGCGGCCGAGTTCGCCGAGATCAGCGAGGCGGCGGAGTAAGGCTCAGAGCAGCGCCTTGTTCGCCGCGAAGCGGGTGAGCGCGCCGAAGGTCTCGAGCATCTCGCCGTCGACCTCGTCGTCCTCGATGACGATGCCGAGCCGATCCTCGAGCTCGGTGAGCACGCCCGCCACCGCCATCGAATCGAGCTCCGGGAGCGCACCGAACAGCGGCGTGTCGGCGCGGAAGGTGTCGACCCGCTCGGGGGCGAGCGCCAGCACGTCGGCGAGTACCGCGCGCACCGTCACCTCGACCTCACTCATGCCTTCCGGGATCACGCTGCCTCCTCGCTCGCGCCGCGGCGAGCGGCGATGCGCGCGGCGTTAGGCGGCGGCGCGGCGGAGTGCAACCGAAGCGCTTTCCTCCCCGCGCGACGACGTGGGCGCTACTGTCCGCGCGCGATCCGCTCTAAGGGCTGAGATCATGGTGCCGCTCGATCCCGTCCCGCTGCCGATCGACCACGTCCTGCGCGGCGAACCCGACACGGTCGCACTGGTGGATCGCGCCGGCGTCGTTCGCTACGCCGCGGCGGAAGAGGCGGTGGCGCGGCTCGCCGGCTGGCTCGCCGGACAGAGCCTCGCGCGCGGCGCGCGCGTCGCCACCTGGCTGCCCAAGACTCGCGAGGCGTGCTGGATGCCGCTCGCCGCTGCGCGGGCCGGGCTGGTCCATGTGCCCATCAACCCGCTGCTCAAGCGCGCGCAGGTGGCACACATTCTCGCCGACAGCGGCGCCGCGCTGCTGCTCACCCACGCCCCTCGCGCCGCCACGCTGGAGGAGGGCGACCTGCCCGGGGCGTGCGCGCTCCACGTCGCGGCTGGGCAGGGCGACGCGCTGCCGCGCTCGCGCGCCGACGCGGACGCGCTCGCGGCGCTGCTCTACACCTCGGGCTCGACCGGGCGCCCCAAGGGCGTGATGCTGAGCCACGCCAATCTGTGGCTCGGCGCGATCAGCGTGGCGCATTATCTCGCGCTCACCCCTGACGATCGTGTGCTCGGCGTGCTGCCGCTCAGCTTCGATTATGGCCAGAACCAGCTGCTCTCGACCTGGGCCGCGGGGGCGAGCGTCGCGCCGCTCGATTATCTCACGCCACGCGACGTGGTGAAGGCGGTCGAGCGGCTCGAGATCACCACGCTCGCCGGCGTGCCGCCGCTCTGGGTGCAGCTGCTCGAGACGGACTGGCCGAAGCCGACCGCGACGCGGCTGCGGCGCCTGACCAACTCGGGCGGCGCGCTCACGCTGGCGCTGGTGCGAGGGCTGCGTACGCGCTTCCCGGACGCACGCCTCTTCGCGATGTACGGGCTGACCGAGGCCTTCCGCTCTACATATCTCGATCCGGCGCTGGTCGACGATTACCCCGAGTCGATCGGCCGCGCGATCCCCTTCGCCGAGGTGCTGGTGGTTCGCCCCGACGGGACTCGCGCGGCGGCGGACGAGCCGGGCGAGCTGGTCCACGCCGGTCCGCTGGTGGCGCAGGGTTACTGGCAGGATGCCGAGCGCACCGCGGCGCGCTTCCGCCCCGCACCGGCCTTCGCGCGCGTGGGCGGCACGGCGGTCTGGTCGGGCGACACGGTGGTGGAGGGCGCCGACGGGCTGCTCCGCTTCGTGGCGCGTGCCGACGAGATGATCAAGACCGCGGGCAACCGCGTCAGCCCGCAGGACGTGGAAGAGGCGGTGACCGCCGGTGACGAGACGAGCGAGGCGGTCGCGATCGGCGTGCCGGACGCGCGGCTCGGCCAAGCGATCCTGGTGGTCGCGCGCGGCGATGGCAGCGGCGAGACAGCGCTGCGCGAGCGGCTGAAGCGCGGGCTGCCGGGCTTCATGCAGCCCGCGCGCTATGTCTGGCGCGCCGAGCTGCCGCGCAACGCCAACGGCAAGCTCGATCGCGCGGCGCTGCGCGGGGAGGTGGCGTGAAGCCGACCGGCCCGCTGCCGCCCGCCTTCGCGCGGCAGCGCGGCGCGCTGATGATCGCGGGCGCCGACGCCGCGGCACTGGTAGGCACGCATGGCTCGCCGCTGTTCGTCTACGATGCGGACGCGGTGGCGGCGCGGGTGGCGCGCTTCCGCGCGACGATGCCCGAGGCCGTCGGGCTGCACTATGCGATCAAGGCCAACCCGTTCACTCCGCTGCTCTCGGCGATCGCGCCGCTGGTCGACGGGCTCGACGTCGCCTCGGGCGGTGAGCTCGAGCGCGCGCTCGCGGTCAAGCCCGCCGCCGCGGTGAGCTTCGCCGGGCCGGGCAAACGCGACGAGGAGCTGGCGGCGGCGATCGCGGCGGGGGCGACGCTCAACGTCGAGTCGGTGGGTGAGGCGCGGCGCGCGCTCGCGGTCGGCGCGCGTATCGGCGTGGCGCCGCGCGCCGCCGTGCGGGTCAATCCCGACCTCGAGCTGCGCGGCTCGGGGATGAAGATGGGCGGACGCGCCTCGCCGTTCGGGGTCGACGCCGAGCAGGCCGCCGCGGTGGTGCGGCTGCTGATCGAGGGCGGGGCGGTGTGGCGCGGCTTCCATCTCTTCGCGGGGAGCCAAGCGCTCGACGCGGCCGCGCTGATCGAGACCCAGGCAGCGACGCTCGCGCTCGCGGCGCGGCTCGCCGAGGAGGTCGGCGCCGCGCCGCCGCTGGTCAACCTCGGCGGCGGCTTCGGCGTGCCCTATTTCGCCGGCGACGTGGCGCTCGACGTCGAGCGAGTCGGCGTGGCACTCGGCGCGGCGCTCGATCGCCGCGCGGACGTGCTCGCAGGGAGCGACTTCGCGCTCGAACTCGGCCGCTGGCTGGTCGCGGAGGCAGGCGTGTACCTCACCCGCGTGGTCGACCGGAAGGTGAGCCGCGGCGAGACCTTCCTCGTCGTCGACGGCGGGTTGCACCACCAGCTCGCCGCCTCGGGCAATTTCGGGACGGTGGTGCGGCGCAACTACCCGATCGCGGTGGCCGGGCGCATGGGCGCGCACGGCGAGGAGGAGGTGAGCGTGGTCGGGTGCCTGTGCACCCCGCTCGACCGGCTCGGCGACCGCGTGCTCCTGCCGCAAGCCGACGTGGGCGACGTCGTGGCGGTCTTCCTCGCCGGTGCCTATGGCCTCACGGCGAGCCCGAGCGCCTTTCTCGGCCATCCGGCGCCCGCCGAGATCGTGATCGGCTGAGCCTCGCCCGCGGCCGGCTCCGCGTCACCCCGCCAGCACGCGCTTGGTCCAGGCGTCGAACAGCTGCGGCCAATGCGATCCCGGTAACTCGGGCGGTAGGTAGGAGGGGCCGAAGCCGTGGCCGCCCTGCTGGAAAAAGTGCGCCTCGACGGGTACCTGCGCGGCCTGGCACGCGGCCAGCATCGTCATCGGCTCGCTCACTGGCACGGTGGTGTCGTCGAGCGCGTGCGCGATGAAGATCGGCGGCGTGTCGCGACGCACCCGCCGGTCGGTGTCGAACCGCGCCGCCGCACGCGCGCCGATCCGCATCCGATCGCCGGTGATCACGGGATAGACCAACCCGGCGAAGGCGGGGCGCGCGTCGACCGCGTCGGCGGCGTCGACCCGCTGATACACCGGATCCATCGACGCGGTGGCGAGGCTGGCGGCGAGCAGCCCGCCCGCGGAGAAGCCGACCGTCCCCAGCTTGGCCGGATCCATACCGTAGCGTGACGCCCCGGCTCGGATCAGCCGGATCGCCCGCTGCGCGTCCTGGAGCGGGACGTCCTCGCTCTCCAGCCAGCCCTCACCGGGCAGGCGATAGGCCAGCACGAAGACGGTCACGCCGAGCGGGTTGAAGGTCCGCGCGACGTTGATCCCCTCGTTCTCGATGGAGAGGAAGCGATAGCCGCCGCCTGGCATCGACAGCAGCGCGCGACCGTCGGGCCGCGGCGCGCGATAGACCCCGACCACCGGCTCGGCCACGCCGCGCAGGTGCAGCTCGCGGCGCGGCGCGGTGCCCTCCATGCGATTGTCGGGCGTGGGCAGGCGACGCGGCGCATTGGGCGGCTGCCTGGGCCAGAGCCGGAAGCTCTCGGCCGGTGGCCAGACGGTGTCCCCTCCCGCCTCCTGTGCCAGGGTGCGCGGCGCGGCGGCGAGCGTCGCCAGCCCGGCGGAAGCGCTCATCATCGTGCGCCGATCGATCCGCATCTGCCCGCTCCCGCCGCCTTATCGTTCGCACGGACCTATGGGATGAGGACGTGTGTAGGCAAGCGGCGGTTCGGCGCAGGCGAATGTCGCGAATTGTTGTTCGCGCAGAGACGCGGCGGCGCAGCGAGGTCTCGTCGGGGGCAGCGAGCGGGAGACATCAAGCGTCGCAAGAAGAGAGGCGCCGCGGGCCGGGCATTCCCTCTCGGCGCCTCCGCGTCTCCGCGCGAACCATCTCCTAGACCGCTCAAGGAAAAACCCCGCCGGATCGCTCCGACGGGGCCCAACCCTGCGCGTGCCTTACCGCCTCAGGCGAACAGCTTCGCCCAGGCGCGCGTGTCGCGATCCTTCCACAGACCGCGGTGGTAGGCGTCCGAGGCCAGCAGCGGCATCACCGAGCCGGCCTCGGCGAACACCATCTGCTCGATGCCGGTGTTGACCTTGCCCCAGCTCGCCGCCTCCTGCAGCGTCGAGGACGAGCAGGCGCCGTCGCGCACGTCGGCCACGGTGATCTGCACGGCATATTTGTGCACCGCGACGTCCTCGTGGCCGAGGATCTCGGCGCACACCACCGTGTCCTGGATGAAGTTCTTCGGCACGCCGCCGCCGATCATCAGCAGGCCCGTCGTGCCCGCCTTGATCTTGATCTCGGTGAGCTCGCGGAAGTCCGCGACCGCGTCGATCATCAGATAGGGCTTGCCCGCCTTGGCCGAGTCGACCTGGTGCTTGACCAGCCCGAAGCCCGCCGACGAGTCGACGAACGCGGGGCAGAAGATCGGCACGTCATGCTCGTAGGCGAGCTTGACCAGGCTGTTCTCCTTCTTGCCATGCTCGACGAGGTACTTGCCCATCTCGCGGATGAAGGCGCGGCTGGAATAGGCCTTGGGCTCCAGCGACTCCGCGATCTCGAAGATCGTGTGATCGACGTTCTGGAGCGCCTCCTCGTCGATGTACGTGTCATAGATGCGGTCGATGTAGAGCGAGCGCAGCGTGTCGTCGTCGGGGATCTCGAGCGCCTGATAATGCTTGTGGCCGAGGCCCTCGAAGAAATCCATGTCGACGATGGTCGCGCCGGTGGCGACGATCACGTCGACCATATTGTTGCGCACCAGCTCGGCATACAGGTCCATGCAGCCGCCGGCCGAGGTCGAGCCCGCGATCACCAGGCACACCGTGCAGTCCTTGTCGGCCAGCATCTGGTTGTAGATCTTGGTGGCGCGGCCGAGGTCGCGGCTCGTGAAGCTCATGTCGCTCATCGCGTCGATGATCGGGCGCGCGTCGAAGCTCTTGATGTCGACGTGCTTGACCTGCTTCGAGAGCAGCTCCGCCTTGCGCGTGTCGTTGATCGTCGCCTGGTCGTGCGAGGGGGCGAGGGTGTCGGTCATGGGGTGCTCCCACTGGGGTACACGTCGTTCACGGGGACGCGGAAACCCATATGACGGCGGCACGCCACCGCGCGCCGCCGTCGATTCCTTGAAGTCGTAAAGTTACAGCTTAACGACGTTGCTCGCGACCGCGGGTTCCACCACGGTGTAGAGCGATTGCATCGGCTCGTCGGTCGCGATCACCGTCTCGTCCGAGCCGAAGCCGTTGAACGCAGTGCGCATCGCCGCGCCATAGGCGCCCAGCATGCCGATCTCGACATAATCGCCGACCGTGATGTCCGCGGGGAGCGGGAACGGGCCGGGCATATGGTCGAGGTCGTCGCAGGTCGGACCCCAGAAGCTGAACGGATGGTCGCGGACGGACGACTCCGGCTCACGCAGCAGCGCGACCGGGTAGCGCCACCCGATGTGCGCCGCGTCGAACAGCGCGCCATAGGCGCCGTCGTTGATGTACAGCTCCTCGCCGCGGCGCCGCTCGACGCGCACCACCACCGAGCTATACTCGGCGCACAGCGCGCGGCCCGGCTCGGCCCAGAGCTCCGCCGAATAGCTGATCGGCAGGCTCTCGAACGCGCGGTGGATCGTCTCGAAATAGCGCTCCAGCGGGGGCGGGGTCATCCCCGGATAGGCCGAGGGGAAACCGCCGCCGACGTCGATGACGTCGACCGTCACCGCCGCGCCGACGATCGCCTGGCGCACGCGCTCCATCGCGTTGCTATACGCCTCGGGCGTCATCGCCTGCGAGCCGACGTGGAAGCAGATGCCGAGCGCGTCCGCCACCTGGCGGGTCGCCAGCAGCAGCTCGCGCGCCTCGTCCGGCGCGACGCCGAACTTCGAGGCGAGGCTCAGCTTCGAATGCTCCGACGACACGCGCAGCCGCACGCAGAGCGTGAGGTCCGCGGCGCCGCGCGTGGCGCGCACGATCTTCGCCAGCTCTTCCATGCTGTCGAGCGAGAAGGTGCGCACGCCGTGCGTGAAATACGCCTCGGCGATGGCCTCCTCGGCCTTCACCGGGTGCATGAAGCACAACGTCGCCTGCGGCAGCGTCCGGGCGACCAGACGCACTTCGGCGATCGAGGCGACGTCGTACGACGTCACGCCGTTGTCATAGAGCGTGCGTAGCAGCTCCGGGCTCGGGTTCGCCTTGACCGCATACATGGTCCGGCCCGGAAACTTCTCCGTGAAGAAGCGGGCGGCCCGTGCCGCGGCATGCGGACGAACGATCGTCACCGGCTGAACCGGGTGACGGGCGGCAATGTCGAGGGCCCCGACGACGGTGTCGGCGGGAACGGTCGAGAGGGGCGCTAACCCCAGCGCGCGATGATGCTGGTGCAACTCAAGGGACCTCCAATTGCCTCGCGGCATACGGTGACAAAAGCTGCCTTGCGGTTGGAAGTCCCATGGGGCAGCGGAGGCGCGAAGTAGGATCGCCGGACCGGCTTGTAAAGTGGTTCGGTGGACGAAAGGTTCAAATGTGACGTTTGTGCGACAACCGACCCGCGCCGGGGTGCGCGACGCCGCCGCCAAGATCGCCGCCCTGCTCCCGCCGACACCGATTTTTGTTAGGCAAATCAACGGAGTAGATGTAGCACTGAAGGCCGAGTCCTTGCAGCCGGTCGGCGCCTTCAAGGTACGCGGCGCGTGGCATCGATTGACCGCTTTGGACGACGAGGCGAGGCGCAGGGGCGTCGTGGCGTTCTCCTCGGGCAATCACGCGCAGGGGATCGCTTGGGCGGCGCGCCGGCTCGGCATCGCCGCGACGATCGTGATGCCCGCCGACGCCCCGCGCACGAAGCGCGAGTCGACGCTCGCGCTCGGCGCCGAGGTGGTCGACTATGACCGCGCGACGCAGCGCCGCGAGGCGATCGCGGCGCGGCTCGCGGAGGCGCGCGGCGCCACGCTGGTGCCGAGCTTCGACGATCCCTGGGTGATCGAGGGGCAGGGCAGCGTCGGGATCGAGGCGGCGCGGCAGGTCGAGGCGCTCGGCCTCGCCGCACCGCGGCGTGTCGTGGTGCCGTGCGGGGGCGGGGGGCTCGCCGCGGGCATCGCGCTGGCGCTGCCCGAGGCGGCGATCACCGTGGTCGAGCCCGAGGGCTGGGACGACATGCGCCGCAGCCTCGAGGCGAGCTGGATCGAGCCGGTCGGCACGAACCCGCCGCCGACCGCGTGCGACTCGCTCCAGACGCAGCAGGTCTCGCCGCTGACCTTCGACGTGCTGTCGCGCCGCGACGCGACCGGCGTGGCGGTGAGCGAGCGCGAGATCCGCGACGCGCAGCGCTGGGCCGCGGCGCAGCTGCGGCTGGTGCTCGAGCCCGGCGGCGCGGTGGCGCTGGCCGCGCTGCTCGCGGGACGAATCGCGGCCGAGCCGGGCACGCTCGCGATCCTCTCGGGCGGCAACGTCGACGCGTCGGCCTATGCCGCGGTGCTCGCCGGCGAACCGGTCGAGGTCGCGGCGGCGCCCGGATCGGTAGAGCCGGTATGACACCCGCATTCGGCAGCATCGCCGCGGCCGCGCCGGCGCTGGCGATGCTGGGCGCGCTCGCGTGTCTGATCGGCGGGGGCTATCTGATCGCGACGGGGCGCGACCGCACCAAGGGCGCGCTGATGCTGGTGATGGCCGCGGTCCTGCTCGGCAACGTGCTGATCTGGGTGACGTGAGCGCGGCGGTGGCGCGCGAATGTTGCGAATGTTGAGCCGCTGCGCGTTGGAGCGCGCGGCGTATGTTGAGTCGGCGCGTGTGTGAGGTGAAAGCGGGGCGCATGAGCGATGCTTATCGCTGTGGCGCTCATGTAGGACAGCGCCCCCTGCACCATGGTGCGCATGGTCCGCCTCCCCGGCACGGGGACGGGAGCGCGCCCGCACGGTGTGGTGGAGGGGGCTCAACTTGCAGCGCGGCGCTAGCGGAGCACCCCCTGCACCATACTGCGCATGGTCCCCCTCCCCGCGAGCGGGGAGGAGCTAGGAGGACCGCTCGCGAGTCACTTGATCGGCGAGTTGGGATCCAGCCGCATGTCGAGATAAGTGTCCACCGAGCGCATCAGGTCGTCCATCTCGTGCTCGAAGAAGTGGTTGGCGCGCGGGATCACGTCGTGGTGGATCGTGATGTGCTTCTGCGTGCGCAGCTTGTCGACCAGCTTCTGCGAGGCGAGCGGTGTCACTACCTCGTCCTCGGCGCCCTGGATGATGATGCCCGACGAGGGACACGGCGCCAGGAAGCTGAAGTCGAACATGTTGGCGGGCGGCGCGATCGAGATGAAGCCGCGGATCTCGGGCCGGCGCATCAGCAGCTGCATGCCGATCCATGCGCCGAAGCCGAAGCCCGCCACCCAGGTGGTCTGCGCCTCGGCGTGGAAGCTCTGCACCCAGTCGAGCGCGGCGGCCGCGTCGGAGAGCTCCCCGACACCGTTGTCGAACACGCCCTGGCTCTTGCCAACGCCGCGAAAATTGAAGCGGAGCGTGGCAAAGCCGCGGCGCTGGAAGGTCTTATACAGCTCCTGCACGATGCGGTTGTTCATCGTGCCGCCCGCGTTGGGATGCGGGTGGAGGATCATCGCGACGGGCGCGCGCGGGCGCGGCGCAGGGGCGAAGCGGCCCTCGATGCGGCCTTCGGGTCCGGGGAAGATGACTTCGGGCATGGTCACTCGTCTGGAGGCGGGGCGTTGGGCCCGGCGAGAAGCGCGCTATATAGGCCGCGCGCCCGATAATGGAACGACTGGTTGACCGAGACTCCATCCCTCAGCGACACGGCCTTGCCCGAGGCATCTACCCCGCATGCGCCGGTCTACCTCGATCACGCCGCGACGTCGCCGCTGACGGCGGCGGCGCGGGCGGCCATGATCGACGGGATGACGCACTGGGCCAACCCGTCGTCGCCGCATGCCGCGGGGCGCGCCGCGCGCGCCGCACTGGAGCGCGCGCGTGACGCGGTCGCGGCTGCCTATGGCTGGCCGAACGAGACCCTGTTCACGAGCGGCGCCAGCGAGTCGCTCGCGATCGCTTTGGGCCGAGCGGTGGCGGGGCGGCGTGTGGTGAGCGCGGTGGAGCATGACGCGGCGCTGCGCGCGGCCGGCGCGGCCGAGGTGCTGCCGGTCGACTCGTTCGGCCGCGTCGACCCCGCGGCGATCGGCGGTGTCGCGGGCGCGGTCGTCGCGGTGCAATGGTGCAACAGCGAGACCGGGGTACACCAGCCGATCGCCGCGATCGCCGAGGCGGTCCACGCGCGCGGCGGGATCCTGCTGGTCGACGCCGCGCAGATGCCCGCCACCGACGAGCTCGCCGCACACGCCGATATGATCGCACTCTCGTCGCACAAGCGCGGCGGCCCGCCGGGCATCGGCGCGCTGCTCGTGCGCGACCTGGCGCTGCTCCACCCGACAGGGGGCCAGGAACGCGGCTACCGCCCCGGGACCGAGAACCTGCCCGGCGCGCTCGGCTATGCCGCCGCGCTCGCCGAGCCCGAGCCCGACCATGCCGGGCTGCGCGCGCGGCTGGACGACCTGATCCGCCGCTCGGGCGGGGAGGTGGTCGGCGAGGGCACCGAGCGCCATCCCGCGATCGGCGCGTACCGCATGCCTGGAGTCGCCGCGGCGGCGCAGCTGATCCGCTTCGACCTCGAGCGGATCGCGGTCTCCGCCGGCAGCGCCTGCGCGAGCGGCAGCCTCAAGTCCAGCCACGTGCTGCGTGCGATGGGCTGGGGCGAGGAGGCGGCGCGCGAGGTGGTGCGCGTGAGCTTCGGTCGCACCACCACCGCCGCCGAGGTGGAGCGCTTCGCGGCGGCCTGGCGCGCGGTGGCGCGGACACGGCGGTTCGCAGCATGACCTATCTCGACTATCAGGCGACCACGCCGCTCGCGCCCGAGGCTTTGGAGGCGATGCTGCCGTGGCTGCGCGACCAGCACGCCAACCCGCACTCGCCGCACCGTCCGGGCCGCGCCGCGCGCGCCGCGGTGGAGCTGGCGCGCGACCGCGTCGCGGCGCTGCTGCCGTCGGGCGGGCGGGTCGCCTTCACGAGCGGGGCGACCGAGGCGCTCAACTGGGCGATCAAGGGCGCGCCCGCGGGTCGGGTGGTGACGATCGCGACCGAACATGCCGCGGTGCTCGACAGCGTCGCGGCGCGCGGCGACTCGATCGTGCTGCCGGTCGGACGCGACGGCCTGGTCGATCTCGCCGCCGCCGAGCGCGCGATCGTGCCGGGCGTGGCGCTGGTCGCGGCGATGCTGGTCAACAACGAGGTGGGCGTGATCCAGCCGCTCGACGCGCTCGCCGCGCTGGCCAGGCGCGTCGGCGCGCTGCTGCTGTGCGACGCGGTGCAGGGCTATGGCCGCGTGTCGATCCCCGATGGCGCCGACCTGGTCGCGGTGTCGGCGCACAAGGTGTACGGACCCAAGGGCGTCGGCGCGCTGTGGATCCGCGACGGCGTGACGCTCGCGCCGCTGCTCCACGGCGGCGACCAGGAGCGCGGCCGTTCCGGTACGCTCTCGCCCGCTTTGTGCGCCGGTTTCGGGGCGGCGGCGCTGCTGCTCGCGGAACGGCACGAGGCCGATACCGGCCACGTCGAGCGGCTGTGGCACGTGGCGCGCGAGCGGCTGCAGGGCTGGACTGTCAACGGCGCCATCGACGCGCGCTACCGCGGCAATCTCAGCGTGCGGCGCGACGGCGTCGACGTCGCTCGGCTGATGAGCGACGTGCGCGACGTGGCCTTCTCGGCGGGCTCGGCCTGCGCCAGCGGCTCGGGTCGAAGCAGCCACGTGCTGCGTGCGCTCGGGCTGAGCGAGGCGGAGGCGCGCGGCACGATCCGGTTCGGCTTCGGCCGCTACACGCGCGAGGACGAGCTCGGCGCGGCGCTCGACCGGCTCGACGCCGCGGCGCGCGCGCAGCGGATCGCGGCATGAGGGTGCGCTTCACCGACGGGGCCGCGGTCCGCGAGGTCGAGGCCGCGCCGGGCGAGCGGCTGCTCGATGTCGCCCGCCGTGACGGACAGCCGCTGGAGGGCACGTGCGACGGCGCACTCGCCTGCGCCACCTGTCACGTCATCGTCGGCGCCGAGGACTTCGACCGGTTGCCGCCCGCGAGCGAGGAGGAGGAGGACATGCTCGACCTCGCGCCGAGCGCGCGACGTACCAGCCGGCTCGCCTGCCAGATCGTGCTAACCCCCGCACTCGACAAGCTTTCCGTACGCTTACCAGAGAGTTCAGCATAAGTGCAGCGCGACTCCGCCAATGTCCTCGAACAGGGACATGTGAGGAGTATTGCACATGAAGTGGATGACGATGAGCCTCGCCGGCGTACTCGCGGCGACCTCACTGGTGCCGGCGGCGGAGGCCCAGCGCTGGCGCGACGACGATCGCGGCTGGCACGACAATGGCCGACACCGCGGCTATGATCGCGACGACCGCCGCCGCTGGGACCGCGAGCACCGCGGGCGCGACGATCGTCGCTGGCGCGGTGACGGCCGGCGTTACGGTTGGAACGGCTATGGCCGCGATCGCGGCTGGGACCGGGGCCGGACGGTCTGCCGCTGGCAGGACGGCTATTACGGCCCGGTGAAGCGGTGTTTCCGCGTCCGCGGCTGACGCGGGCTTGATCGCGCCGCCCGGCTCCGCCATAGGGCGCACGGGAGTCGGGCGGACGTGGTCGTCGCCAACCTGGTCAGGTCCTGACGGAAGCAGCCACAACGATTTCGCCGCGGGTCGTTCCGGCTCCCACCGCGCCGCCGCCCAGAGGGCGGCATCGTCGCCCCACGGCGGCAAGCGCGGCCGGCAGCGCCCCGCACCGACCGGTAATCCGGCTTTGTCGCGGCGCTGCGGCGAGCGATCGTCCCCACCTACTGGCGTCATCCCGAGCTTGTCTCAGGATCCACCGTGCCGCGGGAGCGGCGCTCTGATCGCGCGGGATACCGAGGATCTCGGAACGGGTCCGGCAGCCCGTCGGCGCGCGGGGGCGAGGACGGGGCAGAGCCGCACGCGCCGAGGTCGATGGTGCCGTGGATCCTGAGACGAGTTCAGGATGACGCCCCGGGTGGAAAGCGGTCGACACCTTCATCTCCATGACTCGTGCAGCTTCGACCATCTCCATGACTCGTGCAGCTTCGACGCATCGCCCTCATTCCGCCCGCATCCTTCGACAAGCGCCCCCCCGCATCCTATATCGTGCGGCGATGGCCGAATCCCTCGATCTCGAGACCCCGCCGCCGCCAGCGGGCGCGCAGCCCTATCGTGTGCTCGCGCGCAAATATCGCCCGCAGTCGTTCAAGGCGCTGATCGGGCAGGACGCGATGGTGCAGACCCTCGCCAACGCGATCAAGCGCGAGCGTATCGCGCATGCCTTCCTGCTCACCGGGGTGCGCGGCGTCGGCAAGACCTCGACCGCGCGGCTGATCGCCAAGGCGCTCAACTGCATCGGACCGGACGGGCAGGGCGGCGCGACGATCGACCCGTGCGGCGTATGCGAGCCATGCCGCGCCATCGCGGAAGGCCGTCACATCGACGTGCTCGAGATGGACGCCGCCAGCCACACCGGCATCGACGACGTGCGCGAGATCATCGAGGCGTCGCGCTATGCCGCGGTCTCGGCGCGCTACAAGATCTATATCGTCGACGAGGTCCACATGCTGTCGAAGGCGGCCTTCAACGGCCTGCTCAAGACGCTCGAGGAGCCGCCCGCGCACGTCAAGTTCCTGTTCGCCACGACCGAGGTGAACAAGGTGCCGGTCACCGTGCTGTCGCGCTGCCAGCGATTCGATCTGCGCCGCATCCCCGCGACCCTGCTGGCCGATCATTTCGCGCGCGTGGTCCAGGCCGAGGGCACGCAGGCCGAGCCCGAGGCGCTGGCGCTGATCGCTCGCGCCGCGGAGGGCTCGGCGCGCGACGGGCTGTCGATCCTCGACCAGGCGATCGCGCACGCCGACCTTGCCGGTGGCGGGGTGAGTGCCGATGCGGTGCGCGAGATGCTCGGCCTGTCCGACCGCAGCGCGGTGCGCGACCTGCTCGGGCTTGTCCTGGCGGGCGATGCGCCGGGCGCACTCACCGCGCTGCGCCGCCAGTATGATCTCGGCGTCGACCCGCTCGGCGTCATCCGCGCGCTGCTCGAGGCGGTGCACGGCGTCACCCAGGTCAAGGTCGGCGCGCCCGACGACGCCGCGCAGCCCGCCGAGGAGCGCGCCGCCTATCGCGACTGGGCCGACAAGCTGTCCTTCCCGCTGCTCCACCGACTGTGGCAGCTGTTCCTCAAGGGTCACGAGGAGGTGCAGCGCGCGGCCCTGCCGATCGAGACCGCCGAGATGGCGCTGCTGCGCGCGATCCACGCCTCGACGCTGCCCGACCCGGGCGAGCTGGCGCGCCGACTCGCGGGCGGGACGATGCCAGCGCCCGTCGCGGCCGCGCCGTCGCCACCGCCCCCGCCGCCGTCCCCGGCGGACCGCGTGCCGAGCGAGTTCGCGGGCGTGCTCGCGCTGCTCGACGAGCTCAACAAGCTCGAGCTGCTCGTCCGGCTCAAGCGCGGCGCCAGCGTCGTCCGCTATGCTCCGCCCGAGATCGTGCTGAGCGGATCGCGTCCGCTCTCCACCGACACGCTGACCGAGCTCGCCGCGGTGCTGCGCGCGGCGACCGACATGCCGTGGAAGATCGCGGTGGCCGACGCGCCGGGGGCGCCGACGATGTTCGAGGCCGAGCAGGACGCGGTACAGGCGCGCCACGACGCCGCGCGCGCGCACCCGATCGTCGCGGCCGCGTTCGAGGCCTTCCCTGAGGCCGAACTGATCGACCCCAAACCAGCCAAGCGGAGTATCACGTGAAGGATCTCAACGACATCCTGGCGATGGCCCAGAACGTCCAGAATGAGCTGCAGAAGGCGCAGGAGAGTCTCGACACGATCGAGGTGGAGGGCGTCGCCGGCGGCGGTCTGGTCAAGGTCCGCGCCTCCGCCAAGGGGCGCATCATCGGCGTCGCGATCGACGATTCGTTGATCGTGCCCTCGGAGAAGCAGATGCTCGAGGATCTCGTCGCCGCCGCCTTCAACGACGCGCGGACCAAGGCGGACGCGGTCTCCTCGACCGAGATGTCCAAGATGACCAGCGGGCTGCCGCTGCCGCCTGGGTTCAAGCTGCCGTTCTGAGACGGGACAGCCGGATCGTTGCGCGGCGGGAACAAGCGCCCGCCGCTGGGATTTCCCCCCCCTCGATACGATCAGAGGAGGATGCCTTGAGCGACGACCGTGTGACCCAGACCCCGCATACCACGGTGATCGAGCGCCGCGGCGGCGGCGGTGGCGTGTTGATCGGGCTGGCGGTGCTGCTGGCGGTAATCGTCGCGGCCTATCTCTTGCTCGTCCGCAACGATAGCGAGGTCGCCAAGAACAACGCGATCACCTCGGCGGCGAAGAGCGTCGGCGACACTGCCGACAAGGCGGGCGCCGCGGTAGATCGCGCCGCGAAGTGATCGATCGGTGTCGGCCCTGAGAAGGGACCCGCGCCCCATTTACTGGCGTCATCCTGAACTCGGTACAGGATCTACTTCGCCGCCCAAGCCTCGGCGTCCCCGCGGCGGCGCGGTGGATCCCGGACCAAGTCCGGGATGACGGCAGTGCAGGCGGAGACGTTGCGCCTGAGCCTCCACGCCCCGCCTCACCGCAGGCAGGCGTCTAGCCCGTTGCGTCTCACCACTCCGACGTAGCGCGCCAGCCGGTCCCCGTGTCGGCGGACGAAGCCGCTCGGATCGATCGCGGCGCGCTTCTTGGGCAGCGGCAGCACCGCCGCGATCCGGCCCGCCTCGATCGGGCTGAGCCGCTCGGCCGAGTGGCGGAAGTAGCGGATCGATCCGGCCTCGACGCCATAAGTGCCTATCCCGGTCTCGGCGACGTTGAGATAGACTTCCATGATCCGACGCTTGCCCCAGATCGTCTCGATCAGCAGCGTGAACCACGCCTCGAGCGCCTTGCGGACGTAGCCGCCGCCCTGAACCAGGAAGACGTTCTTGGCCGTCTGCTGGCTGATCGTCGAGCCGCCGCGGATGCGCCTGCCCTCGGCATTGTGCATCGCCGCGCCAGCGATCGCACCCCAGTCGAATCCGTGATGCGTGCAGAACTTGCTATCCTCGCCCGCGATCGCCGCGCGGGGCATGTCGGGGTCGATCGACGAGAGCGCGCGCCATTCCTTGGTGACGCCGCGGCCCTCGATGAGATCACCCGCCATGGTGAGCGTGAACGGCACTGGCACGATCGCGTAGAGCAGCACCCAGGCCACCGAGATCACGACGAAGCCGAGCAGGAGCTTGAGCAGGAACCATGAAGCGCGGATCATGCGGCGCTAGGTAGCGGGCGCCAGGGGCGGTGAGAAGGGCGGGCGCGACACTCCCTGTCGCACGTCAGCCGGCCTGGATCGTGCGAGATCGGTGTCGGGCTCCCCTGCCGCTGGTCTTCCTCAGCCCTCGCCGAGCACCGCCCGCGCCGCCGCGATCCCGGTCTCATAGGCCCCGTGAGCCGTCGAGAAATCGTGCGGCGAACAGGCCTCTCCGGCGAAATACAGCCGGACGTCGATCGGCGCGGCCAACACTGCGCGCGCGCCGGCGTGACCGACGGCGGCGTGCGAGTAGCTGCCGCCGATCCACGGCTCGTGACGCCAGCACGTCGCGGTGACCGGATACAAGCGCGCGCGCCACTCGCTGCCGAGCAGCGCGACTAGCTCGTCGACGACAAAGGCAGCGGCAGAGTCCGTGTTCTCCAGCCCGTCCGCGGTCGGGCCGCCAAGAAAGCTCTCGATGAGCGGGTAGCCGAAGGGCGACAGGCGGTGGCTCGCGGTATCGGCCGAGAAGGGGTTGCCGAGAAGGTGCGAGTCGGCGGGCCACTCGGGGCGGTCGACCCGCAGCATCACCTTGTCCGCCACGCCGAGCGGCAGCCTGGTCGCGGCGTCGATCTTCTCGGGCAGCGGCGGGTCGAAGGCGATCGCACCGCGCGCAAGGACGGGTGTCGGCACCGCCACGACCACCGCGTCGGTCTCGATCGTACCGGCCGCGCTCTCGACGCGCACGCGCGCGCCGCGATGGTCGACCCGCGTCACCGCGCAGCCGAGCCGCACCGACAGGCCGCGCGCGTGATCCGCGATGAGCGTGCCATAGCCCTCGCGCACGGCCCAATTGTCCTCGGTCGCGGCATCCTCATAGGCGAGCCAGTCGTGCAGCGAGACATGGTCGATCGCGGCGCCGTTGCTGAATCGCGAGATCGCGTCGAGCAGCGGTCGCCAGCGTTCGTCGCGGGGCACCGCGGCGCCGAGCGGGCGATCGGGCGCTGCCGCCAGCGCGTGCGCCGCCTCGGTCATCCGCTCGCGCGCCGCGTTCGCGTCACGATGGTCGTCGCGCGGGAAGCCGAGGTCGCGCCACTGCTCGCCCCACCGCGCGGTGTCGGTAGCGACGGTGAAGCCACGTGCGCCCGCAATATCGGTCCAGGGATTGCGCTGCGCGGAGTGGAGCCAGCCGCAGCCGAGATCGACCGTCGCCGCACCGATAGCGATGCTGCGCGCGCGACCGCCGAGCCGGTCGCCCGCCTCGAGCAGCAGCACGTCGCGGCCGGCGTCATGGAGATGGCGGGCCGCGGCGATCCCTGCGGCACCGCCGCCGACGACCACCGCGTCGGCCCCGCCGCTCATGTCAGGCGGTCAGCAGACGCTTCTCGCCCGCCAGCCGCATCATCGCGCGCTGCAGCTTCTCGAACGCGCGCACCTCGATCTGGCGGACGCGCTCGCGGCTGACGCCATAGACCTGGCTCAACTCCTCGAGCGTCTTGGGATCGTCCGTCAGCCGGCGCTCCGTGAGGATATGCTTCTCGCGGTCGTTGAGGTCGCTCATCGCGTTGACCAGCATGTCGTGGCGGACGTCCGCCTCCTGCTGGTCGGCGACGATCTTGTCCTGCAGCGGGGCGTCGTCCTGCAACCAGTCCTGCCACTGACCCTCGCCATCCTCGCGCATCGAGACGTTCAGCGAGGTATCGCCGCCCATCGCCATGCGACGGTTCATGCTGACCACGTCGGCCTCGGTCACGCCGAGATCGGTCGCGATCTTCTGCACGTCCTCGGGACGCAGGTCGCCGTCCTCGAAGGCGTCGAGCCGGGCCTTCATGCGGCGCAGGTTGAAGAACAATTTCTTCTGCGCCGCGGTGGTGCCCATCTTCACCAGGCTCCACGAGCGCAGGATAAATTCCTGGATCGAGGCGCGGATCCACCACATCGCATAGGTGGCGAGGCGGAAGCCGCGGTCGGGCTCGAACTTCTTCACGCCCTGCATCAGCCCGATGTTACCCTCGGAGATCAGCTCGCTGACGGGCAGGCCGTAGCCGCGATAGCCCATCGCGATCTTGGCGACGAGGCGCAGGTGGCTGGTGACCAGCTGCGCCGCCGCCTCGGTGTCGCCATGCTCCTGGAAGCGCTTGGCAAGCATATATTCCTGCTCGGGCGCCAGGATCGGAAATTTCTTGATCTCGGCGAGATAGCGGTTGAGGCTCTGCTCCCCGCCGAGCGCAGGGATCGTCGCCGGGACGTTGCTGCGTGCTGCCATGATCCTTGATCTCCCTTCCTGGCGGGAAACGCGGCGAGGCCCGGACAAGTGCCGAACGGTGCGCGCTTCGAGCCTATACGACGAGCTGACTGAACAGTTCCTGCATGTCCCGCGGCATCGCACTATCGAACGACAGCGCGTCGCCAGTGATCGGGTGGATGAACCCGAGGCGAGCGGCGTGCAAGGCCTGGCGGCGAAAACCGAGCGTTTCGATCACGCCGCGATGTGCATGCTTCGTTCTACCATAGACCGGGTCGCCCAGCAAGGCGTGGCCGAGCGAGGCCATATGAACGCGCACCTGGTGGGTCCGCCCGGTCTCGAGCCGGCACTCGACCAGTGCCGCCTCGCGCAGCGGCTGGAGCAGCGAGTAATGCGTCACCGCGCGCTTGCCGCCGGCGACGATCGCCACCTTCTTGCGGTTGGCGGCGGAGCGCGCGAGCGGCGCGTCGACGCTGCCCGACGCCGGCATCGGCCGCCCGTTGACGATCGCGCGGTAACGCCGGTCGATCGTGTGCGCGGCGAACTGCTTGGCGAGGCCCTCGTGCGCGCGGTCTGTCTTGGCCGCGACCATCAGCCCCGAGGTGTCCTTGTCGATGCGGTGGACGATCCCGGGTCGCGCCACGCCGCCGATCCCCGACAGCGAGCCCCCGCAATGGTGAAGCAGCGCGTTGACCAGCGTGCCGTCGAGGTTCCCCGCCGCGGGGTGGACGACCAGCCCGGCGGGCTTGTCGATCACGATGAGGTGGTCGTCCTCGAACGCGACCACGAGCGGGATGTCCTGCGCCTCGTTGTGCGCGGGGGCCGGGGTGGGCACGGCCACCGCGAAGGCCTCCCCGGCACGCGACTTGCGCGAGGGATCGCGCACCGCCGCGCCTGCCTGGCTCACCTGGCCGGCGTTGATCAGCACCTTGAGCCGCTCGCGTGACAGAGTCGGCACCGCCTCGGCCAGTGCGCGATCGAGCCGCCAGCCGTCCGCGGCCGGCGCGATCGTCGCCTCGATGATGCTAACCCCCCGGTCCATTCGTTCCTGCTATGTGGCGATGATGATCGATATTTCAATCCGCCTCCGTGATGAACTCGTCGCCGCCGCGCGCGGCAGTGTCGACGAGGTGTGCGGCCTGCTGCTCGGCCGCGGCGAGCGCGTGGAGCGCGTCCTGCCGTGCCGCAACGTCGCGGCCACGCCCGCTACCCGCTTCGAGCTCGACCCGGCGGCGCTGCTCGCGGCGCATCGCGCGGCGCGCGCCGGCGGCCCCGCGGTGCTCGGTCACTATCACTCGCACCCGAGCGGCGACGCCCGCCCGTCAGCGCGCGACGCCGCCGACGCAGCGCCCGACGGCAGCCTGTGGCTCATCGTGGCGGGAGGCGCCGTGAGCGCGTGGCGCGCGATCGTCGACGGCACGCTCCACGGCCGCTTCGACGCGGTGGCGATGCGCGACGGCGGTTGCGGAGCCGGGCACGAGCCGCCACAAGGCGGCGATTCCCCCGCGCGGAGTGTATTCCCGACATGACGATCAGCCCGGTCGACTTCGCCTCCCTGTTGTGCTCGCGCCTGTGCCACGACCTGCTCTCGCCGGTCGGCGCGCTCAACAACGGGCTGGAGCTGCTCAACGACGAGACCGACCCTGAGATGCGCGCGCGCTGCCTCGAGCTGCTCAACGAGAGTGCGCGCGTGTCCGCCAACAAGCTCAAGTTCTTCCGGCTGGCGTTCGGTGCGGCGGGCGGCTTCGGCGAGCGCGTCGACGTGCGCGAGGCGCGCCAGGCGGTCGAGGGACTGCTCGGCGACAACAAGCGCCTCCAGCTGCACTGGCTGATCACCGGGGTCGAGCTGCCCAAGGCGGCGGTCAAGGTGCTGCTCAACCTCGCGCTGATCGCGGGCGACACGCTGGTACGTGGCGGCTCGGTGACGATCGGGGTGGAGGAGGGCGCCGAGACCACCGAGATCGTGCTGCGTGCCGAGGGCCCGCGGTTGGTGCTCGACCCCGAGCTGCGCGCGACGCTGACCGACGGCGCGAACGGTGCGGCGATCACGCCGCGTGCGGCGGCGGCGTTCCTGGTCAACACGATCGCGGCCGAGGCGGGCGGCTCGGTGATGGTGAGCGACGCGGTCGACGGGACGTTGCTGTTCGGCGCGGCGCTGCCGAATCGCTGATCCGGGATGCAGCGGCTCAGGGCGGCGAGCCTCTGGGGTAGGTCGCTGTGCCGGCGGTTAGATCATTTGGCTCACGGGGACGATACGGGAACAACGCGCGAATGCCCGTTCTCCTAAGATAATCCTGCTTCCGATCCTGCGGGTGCGAGATTACCTTGGGGTAAGACTATGATGCGACGGACGATGACGGCGCTGGCATTAACACTGATGCTAAGCGCCTGCGGCGACGACGGTAAGAACGCCGGATTAAACAGGAAGACGATTACCGCCAGCACCAATCCCGCGCCGACTCCGACACCGACGCCAACACCAACCGCCACGGCGAGGACCTATACGTACGAGACGGCAGCCGCCTTCAGATTCGATCGCCGCTTCATCGGCTATGATCGTGTGTCGGGAAGCGTCGCGGACGGAAAAAGCGCGTCCGCCGAGTTCTCGTCATCGGAAACTGCTGTTACGTCATAATCGACACAAGGCGGTAAGGTAACGCTTGCAGACGCCACCGACCTGCCGAACGGCGGTGTCTTTTCGTCGTTCGAAGGGAACGGCACGATAACGGCCGAAACACAGGTCGAAATCGGTAAGGACGGAAGTGATGTCTACCTTGGAATGCCGTCAGAGCTGTCCAAGTATAGCTTCTTCGCGCTCGCCGAATACATCGATGCGAAAACACATCGCGTTTACGTGATCGGTTCACCAACCAACCCAGCCGAAGTAAACCAGCCGGTCATATTGACCTATTTTGCGCTCGTCGGCGAGATCAAGAACAAGGCTGATGCAAGCGGCAAGACTCCCGCTACAGCACAATTGCTTACCATTGATCTTGCCAAAAATACCGTGTCCGGCACTATCCCAGTGGTTGACGCGGACGGCAAAGCCAGTGACTTCAACCTCTCCGGCACGATCGACGGCTTGAAGCACGTGAGCGGCACGCTCAAAAGTGCGGACGGCACGGTTACTGGTGAGTTTCACGGGCGGCCATATGGCGCTGGCGGCAAGGAGCTCGCTGGAGTCGTGGCGATCAAGCGTTCAGATGGGACCTATTGGTATTCTACCCTGACTGGCGCCCTCAAGCAGTAAGCGCACGATCGCGGCGCCGCTCCCGCAGCGGCGCCGTCACTCCCTCAGTAAACACCCTTTTAACCGGCGCCATGCCATGCCGCTCGCCGACAGGACGCGACGGGGCCGCATGGACGATCTGCTGCAGGAATTCATCGCCGAGACGCGCGAGACGCTCGAGGCGCTCTCGGGCGAGATCGTCGGCTGGGAGGCCGATCCGAACGACCGCACGCGGCTCGATTCGATCTTCCGCTTCGTCCATACCATCAAGGGCAGCTGCGGCTTCCTCGACCTGCCGCGGCTCGCGCGGCTGAGTCACGCCGCCGAGGACGCGCTCGCCGCGGTGCGCGGCGGGGATCGCGTGCCGGACAGCGCCCTGGTCAGCGCGATCCTCGCGATCATCGACCGGATCGGCGACCTGGTCGAGGCGATCGACGCGGGCGAGTCGGTCGACGACGGCGGTGAGGCGCTGCTGATCGCCGCGCTCGACGCCGCCCCGACCGTCGGCAGTGCCGTCGCCACGATACCGAACGCGCCGACCTCGCCGGATCCCACCGCGCTCGGCACCGCCGCGCAACGCGCCGGGCATAAGCGCTCGGTGCGGCTCTCGGTCGACCTGCTCGACCGCATGATGAGCGGCGTCTCCGACATGGTGCTCGCGCGCAACCAGCTCGCGCGCCACCTGCGCCTGATCGAGGACCCGCGGCTCGAGGCGATGCTCGAGCGGCTCAGCCTCTCGGTCGACGAGCTGCGCGACACCGTCACGCGCACCCGCATGCAGCGCGTCGAGGCGCTGTTCTCGGCGCTGCCGCGGTTGGCGCGCGACTCCGCCGCCTCGCTCGGCAAGTCGGTGACGCTGGTGATCGAGGGCGGGGACGTCGAGCTCGACCGCGAGATGATCGAGCTGCTGCGCGACCCGCTCGTCCATATCGTCCGCAACGCGGTCGATCACGGGCTGGAGGACCGCGCCGACCGGATCCTCGCGGGCAAGCCCGGCACCGGCGAGCTGCGCGTCGTCGCGCGCCAGGCAGGCAACCTCATCATCATCGACATCGTCGACGACGGCCGCGGCGTCGATACCGACCGGCTCGTCGCCAAGATCCTGCGCGACCAGCCGTCGCGCGCCGCCGAGCTGCGCGGCCTCGACGAGGAGGCGCGGCTGCGGCTGATCTTCGAGCCCGGCCTGTCGTCGCGCGACGAGGTCACCGCGCTGTCGGGCCGCGGCGTCGGGATGGACGTGGTCAAGGCCAATGTCGAGCAGGCCGGCGGTCGTATCTCATTGGTCAACCGGCCGGGGCAGGGACTCACCGTCTCGCTCGAGGTGCCGCTCACGCTCGCCATCCTCAACGCGGTGCTGGTCGACGCCGCGGGGACGCGCTTCGCGGTGCCGCGCCAGTCGGTCGACGAGATCGTCGCGGTAGACGGCGGCGCGGTGCGGGTGGATCGCGTCGGCACCGGGTCGGTCGTGCTGCTGCGCGGCCAACGTCTGCCGATGGTCGAGCTCGGCGACCTGCTCGATCGCGCCCCCGCCGGGCCGCCGCGCTATCTCGCGATCGTGTCGCTGCGCGAGGGACGCTTCGCGCTCGCGCTCGACGGCGTCCTCGACACGCAGGAGCTGGTGGTCAAGCCCGCCGCGCCCGCGGTGATGCGCGCCGGGATCTACGCCGGCCAGATGCTCCCCGACGACGGCCTGCCGATCCTCCTGCTCGACTGTTCCGGCATCGCCGCCAAGGCAGGGCTGACCTTCGAGCAGGTGCAGGCGCAGGCCTCCGCCACCGCCGCGGTCGAGGCGGTCCGCGCCTTGCTGTTCCTCGACGTCGACGGCGAGCGCCGCCTGATCGTCTCCGACGCGGTCGACCGGATCGAGAAGGTCGCCGCTGGGGCGGTGCGCTCGCTCGCGGGCGGCACCTGGCTGACCATCGACGGTCGCTCGGTGCCGGTCTGGGCGGGGCAGGAGGTCGTCGCCGACACCGTCCGCACCGTGCTCCGACTCCAGGCCGATGGTCTGGAGCTGGCTTACCCCGTCGAGGAGGCGATCGAGATCGTCCCGCTGCCGGACGAGCTCGCCCCCGCCGCCGACCCGCACGGCGTGATCGCCGGGCTGGCGGTGATCGCGGGCGAGCCGATCGAGCTGGTCGACTCGCTCGCACTGTTCAACGCGTCGCCGGTCGCCGCCGAGCGGCCGCTCTGCCTGCTCCACGGCAGCGAGGGCGCCTGGATGGAGGCCTTTCTCAAGCCGACGATCGAGCAGGCCGGCTATCGGGTCGTCCGCTCGGTCACCGCGGGCGAGCGTCCCGCCATCGCGCTCGCGATCGACGACGAGGCCGACAGTGCGCCAGTTCCGGCGCTACGCCTCAGCCGCTCGCGTGGCCAGCCCCTCTACCGTTACGATCGCGGCGCCTTGATCGCCGCCCTGAAGGAGCATCGCGCATGATCGGCTCGCTGCAACTGGTGGCGCGGATCGGCGGCTGCGGCGTGCTGTTCGACGCCGAGCGGGTCGACTCGGTCGTCGAGGTCGGCACGGTCGTGCCGGCGCCGGGCGCCGCCGCCGCGGTGATCGGGCTGGCGGCGATGCGGAGCCGCGTCGCCACCGTGCTCGACGTGCGCACGCTGCTCGGCGTCGCGCGCTGTCCCGAGGAGAAGCGCCGCGAGGGCGGGCGCGCGGTGGCGACGATCGTCGACGGCCATCTCTACGCCATCGCGGTCGACTCGCTCGAGGACGTCTCCACCTTCCAGCTCGGCGCGGCCCCGGCGAGCCTCGACACCGCGGGCGAGTGGGACTTCGTCACCGGTATCGGCGAGGGCGAGCAGGAGACGCTGCTCGCCCTCGACGTCGACCGGCTCGTGGCGCGCGCCAGCGGGCTGGCCTGACCTTCCGACAAGCAGGCGTGGGCCCGCGGCCTTAATCACCCCGGACAAGTTCCGCGATCTCCTCGGCCGCGCGCATCGCCTTTGCCGGCTGTGCGGCGCGGTTGATTTCGGAACAGCTTCGAGAAGGACGAGCCCTTCGCCCCTAACAACTTCCGCATCGCCGTTAACGTCAAACTTACCCCTCGTCCGCCACAAGCAGGCCACGCTTGGTATCGCAGGATCGCCCCATGAAGACTTGCCTTATCGTCGACGACTCCAAGGTGATCCGCAAGGTCGCCCGCCATATCCTGGAGACGCTCGACTTCACCGTTTCCGAGGCGGGTGACGGCCGCGAGGCGCTCACCGCCTGCCGCGCGTCCTGCCCCGACGTCATCCTGCTCGACTGGAACATGCCCGTGATGAGCGGGATGGAGTTCCTTCGCGCGCTCGGCGGCGAACCGTTGCCCGCGCGCCCCAAGGTGGTGTTCTGCACCACCGAGAACGGCATGGCGCACATCCGCGCGGCGATCGAGGCCGGCGCCGACGAATATGTCATGAAGCCGTTCGATCGCGAGACGCTGCAGAGCAAGCTCCAGATCGTCGGCGTGGCCTGACGCCAGCGCCCCCCGCGCCCCGGCCGATCGCTGCCATGCCGCAGTCCGCGTCCTCCCTGGCCCCGCCGCGCGGCGCACTGCCACGCGTGCTGATCGTCGACGACTCGGCGGTCGCGCGTGCGGCGCTCGGCCGCTACGTCGAGGCGAGCGGGCGGTTCGAACTGGCGGGCGCGGTCGGCGACGCCTCGCGCGCGCTCGCCTTCCTGGCGACGCAGCGCGTCGACGTGATCCTGCTCGACCTAGAGATGCCGCGGCAGAGTGGGATCGACGCGCTGCCGCAGCTGCTCGTCGCCGGCGCGGGCGCGCGCGTGCTGATCGTGTCGAGCACTGCCGCCGAGGGCGCCGAGGTGACGATGCGCGCGCTCGCGCTCGGCGCGGCGGATACGTTGGTCAAGCCGCTCGCGGGCGCCTTCGCCAGCCGCTTCGGGGACACCTTGCTCGCGCGGCTCGACGTGCTCGCGGCTCCCGCGGCGTCGGTCGGCCCGTTGGCTGTGATCGAGCCGGCGCGCCGTGGGCTCGCTCCCGCGCCGCTCGTTTCCGCTGCGCCGGCGTTCGATGCGATCGCGATCGGTGCCTCCACCGGCGGCATCCACGCGCTCGCCTCGCTCCTCGCCGGGGTGCCAGCGGAGGTGATCCAGCCGATCCTGGTGACGCAGCACCTGCCGCCGTCCTTCTCGCCCTATTTCGCCGCGCAGGTCGGCGTCTCGGCCAAGCGCCCGAGCGTCATCGCGCAGGATCATGGCCGCGTTCGCGCCGGTGAGGTGGTGATCGCGCCGGGCAACGCGCACCTCGTCGCGCACGCGCTTCCCGACGGCGGCGCGGCGACGCGGCTGTCGCAGACGCCCGCGCCGACGGGCAACCTGCCCTCGGTCGATCCGATGTTCGCGAGCCTCGCGGCGGTCTATGGCCCGCGCCTGCTCGCGATCGTGCTGAGCGGCATGGGCCGCGACGGCCTCGAGGGCGCGCGCGCGGTGCGCGACGCCGGGGGCACCGTGCTGGTGCAGGACCGCGGCAGCTCCGTGGTGTGGGGCATGCCCGGCGCGGTCGCCAAGGCCGGCCTCGCGCAGGGCGTGATGTCGCCCGCCGAGCTCGGCGCGACGATCGCCGCCGGTGGTGGCCGATGAGCGCGGCGGCGCACGGACAGCCGACGATCGACGCGGGCTCGGCACAGGTCTTCGCCGCGCTGCTCGAGGCGCGCACCGGCCAGCGTATCGCGGCCGCCCGCAGCTGGAAATTCGACGCCGCGCTGAAGCCCTTGCTCCAGTCGCTCGGGCTCGATCGGGTCGAACAACTCACGGCGAGGCTGATGGAACGTCACGACACCGCACTGGCCGACCGGATCGTCGACTCGCTGCTCAACCAGGAGACCAGCTTCTACCGCGACGCGGGCGTGATCGAGACCGCCGCCAAGCTCGTCCACGAGCAGCCAGCGCCCGCGCGCGTGTGGTGTGCCGCCTGCGCCACGGGGCAGGAGCCATTGTCGCTCGCCATGCTGTTCGCCGAGGCGGGCGGGCCGATGCCCGAGATCGTGGCCACCGACGTCTCCGCCGCGGCGATCGTGCGCGCGCGCGCCGGTAGTTACAGCCAGTTCGAGATCCAGCGCGGCCTGCCGATCCGGCGCATGATGCAGTGGTTCGAGAGCGCGCCGAACGATCAGTGGGTGGCGCAGCCCAAGCTGCTCGCGACGATCGCCTATCGCCGTCACAATCTCGTGACCGACCCGGCGCCGGCCGGGCTGTTCGACCTGATCCTCTGCCGCAACGTGCTGTTCTACCTGGCGCCGCACCTGCGCGAGCAGGTGCTGGAGCGGCTCGCCGCCGCGCTCAAGCCCAGCGGCGTGCTGCTGCTCGGCGCGGGCGAGACCGTGATCGGCCAGTCCGAGCGGCTGCGGCCGTGCCGCCGCGCACGTGGCTTCTACGAGCGGGTCGGTGCCCCCGACACGCCGGAGCGGCTTTACACCGCGCGCTAAGTCCGCGATTCGGCGAGGCGTGAGCAGCGCCGCCCCGACCACCACCAGCACCTTCGGCGCGCGCGATCTCGCCGTGGTGGTCATGATGAACCTGCTGTGGGGCCTCAACATCGTCGCGGTGAAGGAGGCGGTCGCGCTGGTCCCGCCGATCACCGCGGGGATGCTGCGCCAGCTGATCGTGCTGCTGGTCTGCGCCAGCGCGCTGCGGGTCGTGCAGGGCAAGATGGTGCCGCTGCTCGCGCTGGGCGCGCTCTCGGGCGGGCTGTTCTACGTCTTCATCAATCTCAGCCTCGCGGTGTCCGACAACGTTGGCGCCCTGGCGATCGCGGGGCAGCTCGGCGTGCCCTTCTCGCTGCTGCTCGCGATCGCGGTGCTGCGCGAGCGGATCCACGCGCCGCGCGCGATCGGGATCCTGCTCGCCTTCACCGGTGTGGGACTGCTGGTGTTCGATCCCGCCGCGGCGCGAGAGGGGCTGGGGCTGGCGCTGACCGCGGCGAGCAGCCTGGTCTGGGCGGTCTGCTCGCTGATCCAGCGCCGTCTGGTCGGCGTGCCGGTGCTGACGATCTACGCCTGGATCGGTCTGCTCGGGACGCTGACGCTGGCGGCGACGTCATGGTGGTTCGAGCCGGGCGCGATCGAGCGGCTGCCCCGGACGCCGATCGCGGCGCTGCTGCCGATCGCTTTCTCCGGCATCGGCTCGACCGTACTCGGCCACGGCTCGATGATGTGGCTGCTCCAGCGACACCCTGTCTCGACCGTCACGCCGCTGACGCTCGCCGCGCCGGTGGTCAGCGTCGCCGCGGCATCCTATTGGTTCGGCACGCCGCTGACCTGGCCGATGATGGCCGGGGGCGCGGTGGCGATGCTGGGGGTGGCGATCGTGACGATCAGGACGGCGGCGAAGGGTGAGCGACGAGCATGAGATGTGTCGAGGCGCCGTCGCCCAATTTCAACGAGCGCGAGCTGCCGATCTCGATGATCGTGCTCCATTATACGGGGATGCACAGCGCCGAGGAGGCGATCGCGAGGCTGCGCGACCCCGCCGCCGCGGTGTCGAGCCACTATGTCGTCGACGAGGACGGGACGTTGCTGCGGCTGGTCGACGACGACAAACGCGCCTGGCACGCCGGCGCCTCGCACTGGCGCGACGTCGACGACGTCAACTCGGCCTCGCTCGGGATCGAGATCGTCAACCCCGGGCATGAGTTCGGCTATCGCGCCTTCCCCGAACCGCAGGTCGACGCGGTGATCCGGCTCGTCGCGCATCTGAAAGACCGCTACGAGATCACGCGCGGCAATATCGTCGGCCATTCCGATATCGCGCCCGCGCGCAAGCGCGATCCGGGCGAGCTGTTCCCGTGGCACCGGCTGGCGCGGCTGCGGCTGGCGCTGCCGCGGCCGACCAAGAACCTGATGGACCCGTTCTGGAGCGAGCCCGCCTTCTGCCTCGCGCTCGAGCGTTTCGGCTATGACGTCACCGACCGGATGGCAGCGATCATGGCGTTCCAGCGGCGTTTCCGCCCCGAGTTGATCGACGGCGAGATCGACGCCGAGTGCCGCATGATCCTGCTCGCGCTGCTGCTGCCGCGACCGCGCGGCGACGACTGACGCTTCCCACGCGCCGCCGCAGCCGCTAGGGCGGCGGCGCCAGGGGGCCGGGCGGCCGCGTCACGCGTCAGCGTGCCGAGGAAAGTCCGGGCTCCACGGAACGACGGTGGCGGGTAACGCCCGCCGGCCAAGGGCGCGAGCCCGCGGTCAGGGACAGTGCAACAGAGAGCAGACGGCCACGGCTTCGGCCGGGCCATGGTGAAAGGGTGCGGTAAGAGCGCACCGCGCGGCCGGCAACGGTCGTGGCACGGTAAACCCCACCGGGAGCAAGACCGAATAGGGGCGGCAGGGGCGCGTTCGCGCGTCCGGGGCGTGTTCCCGCTCGCCGCCCGGGTTGGTCGCTGGAGCGCGTCGGCGACGGCGCGCCGAGAGGAATGGTCGCCCAGTCCCGCGCAGCGATGTGAGGGATGGACAGAACCCGGCTTACAGGCCCCCTGGCATTTTCGCCGCCGCGCTCGCTTGGCGCGCGCGGCGGCGGACCCTATGTGCCGGGACGCATGGCACGTATTCCTACCCGCTCGAACGACTGGGGTTTCCCGCGCTGGCGCGGCTACGGCGCGGGCCGCGACGCGGCGAGCGTGCGGCTGTGCGACCGTCACGGCTGCGAGGAGCGCGGCGACTGCCCCGCGCCCAAATCGCCCAACAGCCCTGATCGCTGGTATTTCTGCCAGACGCACGCGGCCGAGTATAATCGCGGCTGGAATTACTTCGAGGGCTTGTCGGCGGAGGAGGCGGCGGCGCGCGAGGCGGACGAGCGTCGCGACGCGGGTGGTTACCAGCAGTCGCGCCACCAGGCCTGGGCCGGACCCGGCGATGGCACGCGCTCGCGCGACGAGATGCGCGCGCTCGAAATGCTCGAGCTCGAGGTCGACGCCTCCTTCGACGACGTCCGGCTGGCGTGGCGCCGGCTCGCCAAGTCGAATCACCCCGACGTGCGGCCCGGTGACGCCGAGGCGGCCAAGCGCTTCCAGGCGATCCAGGCGGCCTATGAGGTGCTGCGCGCGGCCGAGGACGCCCGCACCTGGAAGCCGCGGGCCGAGGCGTGAGGGACGAGCTCCGCGCGCGCTGGGGCGGCGCGCTGCTGGTGTGCGGCAAATGTTCGAAGAAGCTCGGCGGCGGCTTCGGCCGCAAGGGGAAGACGTCGCTCGTCAAGGCGCTCCGTGATGAACCCGGGCTGGGCAAGGGTCGAAAGGTGGCCCTCGGCGTGGTCGAGGTGCGCTGTCTCGGCGTGTGCCCGCGCGGGGCGGTGACATTGGTCGACACGCGCGCGCCCGATCGCTGGCGACTTGTCGAGCCAGGGGCTGATGTCGCGACACTGGCGGCGGGGCTCCGCTCGCAGGACTGAGGGGGGCGGACCACGTCGTGTGGGAGGCACGCTTGCCGCCACTCTCCTCGCCATTCCCGCGCAGGCGGGTGTCCAGACGCGCTAACGTTGGGGCTCCGTCGCTGCCGGCAGCGTGTATGGATCCTCGCCTGCGCGGGAACGAGGAAAGGAGGGGGAGAGCCGCTCGTACATGGCGCGACCGCCTTCTGATCAAATCAACGCGACGCGCGGCACCTCAGCCCGCGTACCGCCGCGCGGTCTCGCGGATCAGCGCGATCATGTTCGGAATGCCCTGGGTCCGGTTCGAACTCAGCTGCGCCTTGAGCTCGAACGGCGCCAGCGCGCCTTCGATGTCGGTCGCGAGGATCTCGTCCGGCGCGCGGTCCTGCACCGTCAGCAGCACCAGAGCGATGATCCCCTTGGTGATCGCGGCGTTGCTGTCGGCGAGGAAGTGGAGCGTGCCATCCTCCGCCCGTGTCGGATAGACCCATACCGAGGCGGAGCAGCCCCGCACCAGCGTCGCCTCGGTCTTGAGCGCCGCGGGCATCGGCTCCAGCGTGCGGCCCAGCTCGACCAGCAGGCGGTAGCGATCGTCGCCCTCGACGAACTCATATTCCTCGCGGATCGCGTCGAGCGTGGGCAAAGTGTCGGTCATCACGCGCGGGCTAGCCGCCGCACGCCCGCGCCGCAACCGCTCAGAGGTCCACTCCCGCCGCGATCGCCTCGAGCTTGCGGATACGCTCCTTCAGGTCGGCGATCTCGATGCGCGCCCCCGCGCTGGGCACCGCCGCGGGATGCTCGGGGCGGTCGAGCCCGAGCTGCTGGTGCTTGAGCTGAAGCCAGCCGCGCCAGCCGTTGAGCGCGGCGTAGATCAGCATCGCCAGACCGGCGAGGCCGGTCGCGGCCATGCTGAGATAGAAGGTGGGATCTGACATGGCTGTCGTCTCCGTGGCGGGTTGATGTCAGCGGTCGCGCAGCTGCTCGATCTGGCGTTCCAGATCGGCGCGACCGTGGCTGTCGGTGATCAGGCGCTCAAGCACCGCGACGCGCTCCTTGAGCTGGCGCACCTCGTCGTTCGCGCGGCCAGCGTCGACGCTCGGGTAGCCGGCGCCGTCAGCGCCGCGCGTCCGGCCGATCGCGCGGTAGCGCTCCTGCAGCACGCGTCCGACCATCAGGATGAAGATGATGGCGACCACCATCGAGAACGGACCCATCTACTCTCTCCGTTAAAAGCGACGCCGCTCAGTTGAGCCGGTCGTCGCGCAATTGTTCGATCTGGGCGGCGACATCGGCGCCGCGGTCGGTGGCGATCCGCTCGAGCACGCGGACGCGTGCCTCGAGCCGCTCGGTGTGCGCCGCATATTGCGCCGCCTTCTCCGCCGTGGCCTCGGTCAGCACCTGCGCCATCCGCTCCTTGTGGATCAGCCAGCGCCGGAACATCTCGCCGCCGACACCCAGGATCACCGGCAGTCCGATGACCACGAAGGTGATCATGAAGAGCGTGAAGCCGTTGAGCTGTTCGAACGACATGGCGTGTCTCCTCCGGTTTGGCGTCAGCGGTCGCGCAGCGCCTCGATCTCGCGCGCGGTGCGCACCGCGGGATCGGTGGCGATCCGCTCGAGCACCGCGATCCGCTCCTCCAGTCGGCCGACCTGGCCGGTAAGCCGCTCGTTCTCTGCCTCCAGCAGCAAGACGCCGCGATCGGGGCCGATCGCGTCGCCCGCGAGTGCGTGCGCGCCGTGACGTCGTCGTCCGCGCCGGTCGTCGTCGAGCGGATAGCCGTGCCGCGCCCGCACCCAGGTGCGGAAGGCGTGCGAGGCGCTCACCGCGGTGACGATCCCGACCGGCACCATCCAACCCATGTCCATCTCCGTGCCTCCCTCTCGCGCGGTGTCAGCGCAGGCTGTCGATCTCGCGCGCGAGCGCGCTGTTGCGGCTGGTGTAATGGAGCTCGATGTCGGCGAGCCGCCGGTCGATCTCGCGGAACTTGGCGCGCACCTCAGCGGTGGAGCGCTTAGGATTGGAGCGCACGCCCTGCCAGAATTTCTGGTCCTCGCGGTCCTGATACAGGCCGGCGGGCTTGGTCTCGGCCATCCAGGCGATCAGCACATAGGCGAGGATCGTCCACCAGAAGCCGCTCGCCAGCGTGAGCAGCACGGTGATCACGCGCACCCACACGACGTCGATCCCCGTATAGTCGGCGATCCCTGCACAGACGCCCTTCCACTGGCCGTTCTGCGGATCGAGGTAGAATTTGGTACGACTGTCGGACATCAGTTCCTCCGATCGATCGAGCGCGCCGTCGGCTGGTCGAGGCGATAGTCGGGCTGGCTGCGGTAATCCGCCATGCCCGGCCGGAAATCGGGGTTGTCGGCGGCGACGATCCGCTCGACGGTGTTGACACGGTCCTCCAGGCGGCGCGCGAGATTGTACATCTCGTCGAGCAGCCGCTCGTCCTCGTCGGTCATCCGCGGCGCGGTTTTCCAGCGCGTGACGTAATGGAGGATCAGCCACGGTAAACCGATGAAGAGCGAGGTGATCGCGATCATTGGGACAAATACGTCTTCCACCTCAATTCTCCCGGTTCAGCTTGGCCTTGAGCGCGGCGAGTTCGGCGTCGATCTTGTCGCTCGAGCGCAGCGCGTCGAACTCGTCCTCGAGCGTGCGCGGGGTGAGACCCATGGCCTCGGCGCGACCCTCGGCCTCGTCGGCGCGGCGCTCCAGCACCTCGAAGCGGCTGAAGGCATCGTGCGTCTTGGGCCCGTTCCACATCTCGCGCAGCTTCGCCTTGGTGTTGGCGCTCTCCAGCCGGGTCGCGATCGCGTTCTGCTTGGCGCGCGCCTCGCGCAGCTTGTTCTGCAGCTTGGCGATATCCTCCTCGGACGAGCGCAGCGCCTCGTCGAGCACGGCGACCTCGTCGCGGAGCTGCGCCCCCATCTCGGCCGCCTTGCCGCGCTCGACCAGCGCCGCCTTGGCGAGGTCCTCACGATCCTTCGACAGCGCCAGCTCGGCCTTCTCGGTCCAGCTCGCCTCGATCTCGGCCAGCTTCTGAATATGCCGCCGCATCTCCTTCTGATCGGCGATGGTGCGGGCGGCGGACGCGCGCACCTCGACCAGCGTCTCCTCCATCTCGAGGATGATCATGCGGACCATCTTCGCCGGGTCGTCCGCTCGCTCGAGCAGCTCGGCCATGTTGGCGGCGACGATGTCGCGGGTGCGGGAGAAAATGCCCATCTCGATAAGGACTCCTGCGTCAGTCGGTCCCTTGTAGCGGATCGCGCGGGCGGCGGGGAGGGTGCCGTGCCGCGCGGCGCGTCACGCCACCCGGTGGATCGGCGTGCTGCCCAGCGCGGTCGCCGGACCGATGGCGCCGAGCACCATCGTGGCGCTGACGACGAGGGTGAGGGCGAGAGCGGCGAGCTTGCTGGTGCGATCGGTGCGGGTCATGGTGTGTCTCCTTGGTCCTGAGTTGCCCAGAGCATTGCAGGAGGCGTGCCAATCGCCGGCGGCCGCTCTCAACCCCAGCATTTCCGCCATTCCCGGACATGCCGCGCCGTAAGTTGTGTCTTGGAAGATTTCGACGGTTGCCAGCGCTTGGCAATCTGCGCCAGAAGTTGGCGAATGGAGCGAACGACCCAGGTCATCGGACAGTCCGGCGTCTTCCTCGACGCGCTCGAGCGCGCGAGCCGTGCTGCCGCGCTCGACCGACCGGTGCTGGTGATCGGCGAGCGCGGCACGGGCAAGGAGCTGGTCGCCGAGCGGCTCCATCATCTCAGCCAGCGCTGGGACCATCCGCTGGTGACGATGAACTGCGCCGCGCTGCCGGAGACTTTGATCGAGGCCGAGTTGTTCGGCCATGAGGCCGGGTCCTTCACCGGCGCGACCAAGGCGCGTGTCGGCCGCTTCGAGGAGGCGGACGGCGGCACCTTGTTCCTCGACGAACTCGGTACCTTGTCGATGGGCGCGCAGGAGCGTTTGCTACGCGCGGTCGAGTACGGCGAGGTGACCCGCATCGGCGCCTCGCGCCCGCGTCGCGTCGACGTCCGCATCGTCGCCGCGACCAACGAGCATCTGCCCGACCGGGTGGACGCCGGCACGTTCCGCGCGGACCTGCTCGACCGGCTCTCGTTCGAGGTTGTGACGCTGCCGCCGCTGCGCGCGCGGCGCAGCGACATCGCGGTGCTCGCCGACTTCTTCGGCCGCCGCATGGCCGCCGAGCTCGGCCGCGACGAGTGGGAGGGGTTCACCCACGAGGCGATGGAGCTGATGCGCTCCTATCGCTGGCCCGGCAACGTGCGCGAGCTGCGCAACGTCGTCGAGCGCGCGGTCTATCGCTGGGAGCGCGGCGGCGCGATCGGCGAGATCGAGTTCGATCCCTTTGATTCGCCTTATCGCCCCGGCGCCCCGCGCCCGGCGTCATCGAGCCCGTCACCATCACCGACCGGGACGGCGGATACGCTCGCGAACGAGCCGACGCGTGAAGCGAGCGCCGAGGCCGACGACGAGCAGGTCGCCGCCTGCGAGGTCGGTCCGTCCGACTTCAAGAGCCGGGTCGCCCGCTTCGAGCGCGAGCTGCTCGCCAAGGCGCTCGCCGACCATCGCTTCAACCAGCGCGCGACCGCCGAGGCGCTGGGGCTGAGCTACGATCAATTGCGCCACGCGCTGCGTCGCCACGACCTGATCGGGGCGGTTGCGTAACGATCAGTTGGGAGCCATTTGGGCGATCGTCGCGTTGCGCACGCGAACCCACAGGAGGATTCCATGGCATTCGATCTCCCGCCGCTGCCGTACGACTATGACGCGCTGGAGCCGGTCATCTCCAAGGAGACGATGACCTTCCACCACGACAAGCACCACAAGGCCTATACCGACAAGCTCAACGAGGGCGTCGCGGCGGACGCGAAGCTGGAGGGCCAGTCGATCGAGCAGATCCTCGGCCAGATCTCGTCGCTGCCGCCGCTCCTGCGTAACAATGGCGGCGGCTATTGGAACCACGACTTCTTCTGGAAGATCATGGGCAAGCCCGGCAGCACCAGCGGCCCGAGCGGCAAGCTGGCTGAGGCCATCGACGCCTATGGCGGGCTCGATAAGCTCAAGGAGGATTTCAACACCAAAGGTGCGGGCCAGTTCGGCTCGGGCTGGGCCTGGGTGATCGTCGACCAGAGCGGTCAGCTCAAGGTGACCTCGACGCCGAACCAGGACAATCCGCTGATGGACGTGGTCAGCGACCGCGGCACGCCGATCCTGGGGAACGACGTGTGGGAGCACGCTTATTACCTCACCTACAAGAACGACCGGCCGGGCTATCTGAAGGCATGGTGGGACGTGGTGAACTGGGACGAGGTGGGTCGCCGCTTCGAGGTCGCTGCGGGGTGACGTGAGCGGTCGGGGGCGCCGCGTCGGGAGACCAAGGCGGCGCTCTCGCGATCCGGTGTCGCGAGCCTCGTCATAGGACAGACACCTCGTCGCAGGAGAGAAGGCGGGCTCGATGCCTGACGATGGGCTGCCACCCCCCCCCCGGGGGTCGGTCCACCGCCGCTGAGGGAGGCCCACCGGCTCTCTGCGGAGCACCTCTTTTGCAGGGGAAGTACTTCAGTCACGTCGGTCGGTACAAGGACCGTCGGCCTCTGCGACGTGGCCTGTCAGGGCACTCTCAGCGCCGCGGCGTGTCCGGCGCGCGGCGCGCGAACACCACCACCATCCCGAGCGTTGCCAAGGCGCCGATCCCGCCGACGGCCACTACCAGTGCGCTGGGTACGTCCATGAACCTCTCCCTGCCGCTTTGCGGCTCTCGTTGTGACAGGAGAGTGACGCGAGTCGGCGGGCCGCGCAATGGTCTTGTTGCGCCACCCGCCCGAAGGACTTTCCGAATTATTCCAGGTCGTTCTCACTGACGACGATGACCCCGCTGCCGTTCCCGCGCGACAGGGCAGCGAGGGTCGCCTCGCTGACCGCATCGACGAAGCGGTTGAACATGTCGATCGCGTCGCCATCGGGCGAATCGCCGCTCAGCGCCTCGAGCACGTCATATTGCACCGCGAACTCGTACTCGTCGCCATCGACCTCGCCGGTGAATTCCACCTGGCGCTCGTCGATATTGTCGAGCAGCGAGTTGTTATCGATCTCCAGCTCATTCGCGGCCATGACGTCTCCCTTTGATGCGGCGGCTACAGAAGAGCGATAAAGCTGTAGCCGGCCCGGGTGTTCCGCGCTGAGCGCACGAACGGGTCAGCGCGCGAACCAGATGACGTGCGTGGCGCCCTTGCCGTTCGACCGCGCGCGCACCTTAACCTCCTCCACGGCGAACCCGGCGCGCGCGAGCCGCCGTGCGAAGGCGGGATCGGGCGCGGCCGACCAGATCGCGAGCACGCCATTCGGGGCCAGGGCGGCGCGCGCGTCGTCGAGGCCGCGCGCGTGATAGAGCGAATCGTTCGCCTCGCGCGTCAGCCCGTCGGGGCCATTGTCGACGTCGAGCAGGATCGCGTCGTAGCGGCGCTTCGCCCGCCTGATCACCGCGCCGACGTCGCCGATCTCGAGCGTCACGCGCGGATCGTCGAGGCACCCGGCGGTGAGCGCGGCCATCGGCCCGCGCGCCCAGTCGATGATCCCAGGGACCAGCTCGGCGACGAGGATCTCGGCGTCCTCCCCGAGCCGGCCGAGCAGGGCGCGGAGCGTGAAGCCCATGCCATAGCCGCCGACCAGCAGCCGGGGCGACGGACGGCCACCGAGCCGCTCGCATGTCATCGTGCCGAGCGCCTCTTCCGAGCCGCTCATGCGCGTGCTCATCAGCTCGTTGCGGTCGAGCACGATCATGTGATCGGCGCCGCGCCGGAAAAGCCGCAGCGGCGCGCCGCCCGGGACCTCCGCGATCCCGACCAGCTCGCGCTGGATCACTTGCGCTGACGCGCCTTGCGGGCGGCGTAGCGCGCGTCGCGCGCCGCCTTGAGCTCGGCCGCCGTCGGCAGCGACACCGCGCGCTTGGCGGCGGCCTCGACGGCGGCCTGTTCGGCCGCGGCCGCCTCGGCCTCGGCCTGAGCGCGCGCTTCTTCCTTGGCGGCCTTCTTGGCCTCGATCGCGGCGCGGTGCGCGGCGCGCTTCTCCTCCTCGGCCGCCTCCTTGGCCGCGCGCGCGGCGGCGCGCGCCGCCACCTGCTCGGGATCGGGCGCGGGCCGGTTCTTCAGCAGCTCGAGCGCCTTCTGCTTGGCGTCGCGTGCCGCCTGCGCGCGGTCGTTGAAATCGGGGGCTTTGAAGCCTGCCATGCCTGAGTCGTCTCCGTTCGAAGGGGCCGGTGATGTTCCGGCCCATAGCACAACGGCCCCGCATCGCTGCGGAGCCGTTGAAAAAACTGGTGGACGCACTTGGGCTCGAACCAAGGACCCGCTGATTAAGAGTCAGCTGCTCTACCAACTGAGCTATGCGTCCGTGACCGGCGGGAAGAAAGCGGTTGGTGCCGCCCCGCGATCGGGAAGCGCGCCTCTACCAACGCGCCTCAGCTTTGCAAACCCCTTTTTTCGCGCCGCGGCGAGAAAAGCCGCTCACCAACGCTGCCGCAATTTCGAGGAGCGATCGATCCCCATCAGAATGCCCAGCGAGATCAGCACCGTCATCTGCGCCGAGCCGCCGAAGCTCACCAGGGGCAGCGGGATGCCGACCACGGGGGCCAGCCCCATCACCATCATAAGGTTGATCGCCATGTAGAAGAACATGGTCGTCGCGAGCCCCGCCGCGGCCAGCTTGGCGAAGCGGTCCTCGGCGCGGACGCCGACGTTGATGCCCCAGCGGATCACCAGCAGGAAGGCGATGATCAGGAAAGCGCCGCCCGCCAGGCCCCATTCCTCCGCCATGGTGGCGAAGACGAAGTCGGTATGGCCCTCGGGCAGATAGTCGAGATGGCTCTGCGTGCCGTTGAGGAAGCCCTTGCCGAAGATCCCGCCGGAGCCGATCGCGATCTTGGACTGGCTGATGTGGTAGCCGGTGCCCAGGGGATCGCTCTCGGGATCGAGGAAGATCAGCACGCGGTGGCGCTGATAGTCGTGGAGCACATATTCGAAGGCGACCGGGATAGCGACCGCGACCGCCAGCGCACCGCCGACGAACAGCCGAAGCGGGATGCCGGCGAGGAACATCACGGTGGCGCCGCCCGCGCAGATCATCAGCCCGGTGCCGAGGTCAGGCTGCGCCATCACGATCATCGCCGGCAGGCCGATCAGCACCGCCGCGGGCCACAGCGCGGCGAAGCGCCGCGTCTCGGTCGCGGGCAACAGAGCGTAGAAGCGCGCGCAGGCCAGCACGATCGCCAGCTTCATCAGCTCGGACGGCTGGATCCGGATCGGGCCGAAGCCGAGCCAGCGCTGGCTGCCGCCGCGCACCGCGCCGAGCAGCTCGACCAGCACCAGCAGCACCAGCATGATCGCGTAGATCCAGAAGGCCGAGCGCTTCCACCAGTCGAGCGGCACGCGCGACAGCACGACCGCGCCCGCGAGGAACACGACGAAGCGCAGACCCTGCGGCACCACCCAGGGAGTCATGCTGCCGCCCGCGGCCGAGTAGAGCACCACCAGCCCGAAGCCGCCGATGCCGGCGACCAGCAACAGCACGCGCCACGGCAGCGCCGCGAGTGGGGCGGGGACGAAGCCGCTCACTCGCGCCCGGTCCCGCCGTCGCCGCGACCACCCTCGCTGTCGGGCTCAGGCGATCCGGTGCGCGCCGGGCCGTTGCCCGCGGCAGTGTCGGCCGCCTGCGCCTCGGCAGTGGCGTTGGAGGCATCGGTCGCCGCGGCGACCGCGTCCGAGCCCGTCGCCGCGACATCGTCGAGGTCTGGGCGCGGCGGGGGAGGGGCATGCGCGGCGCGATAGGCCGCGGCCTCCGCCGCCATCCGCGTGCGGATGTCGCCGCCCCAGGACGGCTCGACCTCGGCGAGGCTCTTCAGCGCGCGCTCGCGGTCGAACAGATAGGTCATGATGTCGCGCCCGATCATCGGCGTGTCGAGGTTGCGCACGGTATGGCCGTTATGCTCCAGCACCACCGCCGCGGCGTAGCGCGGATTGTCATAGGGCGCGAAGCAGACGAACAAGGCGTGGTCGCGCAGCTTGAACGGCAGCTGCCCGTTCTTGAGCACGCCGCTGCGCCGCTCCGCGGTGCTGATGTGGCGCACCTGCGCGGTGCCGGTCTTGCCCGCGATCGCGACCCCGGGCACCTGCATCCGCGCCAGGCCGCCGGTGCCGCCGGCGTTGACCACGCCGTACATGGCCTCGCGGATGAGCCGGAAATGCTCGGGGTCGATCGCCATCGGCTGGGCGCGCGGCTTGAACGGGTCGCGGATCAGCGTCGGCTGCAACTCCAGCCCCGAGCCGAGCCGGCTCGCCATCACCGCGAGCTGGAGCGGGTTGGCGAGGACATAACCCTGACCGATCGAGGCGTTGATCGCGTCGGCGACTTTCCACTCGGTCTTGTACTTGCGCCGCTTCCACTCGCTGTCGGGAACGGTGCCGTAGCGCTGCGTGGAGAAGGGCAGGTCGAACTTCTGCCCCAGCCCGAGCGCGCGCGCCACCGGCGCGATCTTGTCGTAGCCGACGCGCCGCGCCATCTCGTAGAAATAGATGTCGCAGCTCTGCATGATCGCGTTCTTGAGATCGAGCGGGCCGTGGCCGTGGCGCTTGTGGCAGTGCCACACGCCGTTGCCGACCTGGAACGCGCCCGAGCAGAACACGCGGTCATTGGGGTCGACGCCAGCGGCGAGCAGCGCCAGCCCGTTCATCGGCTTCACCGTCGAGCCCGGCGGGTACAGCCCCTGGGTCACCTTGTTCATCAGCGGGACGTGGTCGTTCTCGCTGAGCATCTTCCACTCGAGCTGGCTGATCCCCTCGGAGAAGCTGTTGGGATCATAGGCGGGCATCGACACCATCGCGAGCATCTCGCCGTTGGTGCAGTCGAACACCACGCACGACCCCGAGTTGGTGCCGAGCCGCCGCGCCGCATATTCCTGCAGCCCGGCGTCGATCGTGAGCCGCAGCGTGCGCCCGGGCACGTCGGGGCGGGTGGCGAGCTCCTTGACGAGCTTGCCGCGCGCGGTGACCTCGACCCTTTTGGCGCCGGCGGTGCCGCGCAGCAGCGGCTCCATCGTCTTCTCCAGCCCGTCCTTGCCGAGCTTGAAGCCGGGAGTGAGATAGAGCGGGTCGCGTACCTTCTTATACTGCTCCGCCGTGGCGGCGCCGACATAACCGATCAGATGTGCCACCGCGGCGCCCTGCGGATAGTGGCGCGCGAAGCCGCGCGACGGCGCGACGCCGGGCAGTTCGGGCTGGCGCACCTGCACCGCGGCGAAACGGTCCCAGTCGATGTTCTCGGCGATCTCGACCGGGCGGAAGCCGGGCGAGTGTTTCAGCTCGGCCTCGATCTGCGCCATCTCCTCGTCGTCGAGCCCGAGCAGCGCGCGCAGCCGCGCGAGCGTGCGGTCCTTGTCCTCCAGCCGGTCGGGGATCACGTCGACGCGGAAGTCGGTGCGGTTGCTCGCGATCGGCTGGCCGTTGCGGTCGACGATCCAGCCGCGCCGCGGCGGGATCATCGTCATGCTCACGCGGTTGCGCTCGGACAGCAGGTTGTAATGTTCGTTCTGCGTGATCGCGAGATAGCCCATCCGAGAGATCAGCAGCCCGCCCAGCCCGATCTGGCCAGCGCCGAGCAGCCAGGCGCGGCGCGAGAAGCTGTAGGCCTGCGCGGCCTCGGTCATGACGCGCGGCGGCCGCGCCATCAGCGTGCCCGCTTGAGGTCGATCCACGCCACCAGCCGGGCGGCGGCGGGGAAGAGCAGGACGGAGAGGATGATCTGGAGCACGAGCACGCCGTCGACATAGGCGGAGAGCGGGCTCGCGAACAGCCGTCCTCCCGCCAGCACGAGCGCGATCGCCACCGCGGCGATCGCCCAGCTCTGCGCGAAGTCGCGCATGCCCGAGCGCGCCTCCAGCGCCTCGACCAGGAAGAAGGCCAGCGTCCACAGCAGCATCGCGCTGCCGAGCGGCTGGCCGGAGACGAGATCGTCGAACAGGCCGAGCAACGCCGGTGCCCAGACGCGCAGCGACAGCGGCGCGAGCAGCCGCCACGCCAGCATCAGGAGCAGCCCCAGCGGGGGCAGCAGCCCCAGCGAGGCGTTCCACGGCAGCGTCGTCGCCAGCGAGCCCGCGAGCACGCTCGCCCAAGGGAGGAGGCGCGCGCGGCCGGGTGGCAGCGGCTCCTGGAATAGCGGGCGCGCGGGGAGCGTCACGGCTCGGGCGTGGGCGTAGGCGAGGGCTCGGGCGCGGGGGCGGGCGGGGCGGGGGGCGGCGGCATGAAGGCGCGGTGCACCAGCGCGACGTCGAGCGAGTCGGGGCGGGCGAAGGGCCGCGCCGGCGCGCTGTCAGTGCCGGCACGCAGGACGCGCGCGACCGGCACGCCGGGGACGAAGATACCTCCCGTGCCCGAGGTGACGAACAGGTCGCCGGGGCGGAACCGCCCGTCCGCGGTGTCGATCGTGCGCACGTCCACCAGCCCGTCGCCGCGGCCCGCCGCCAGCGCGGGCCGACCGTCGCGCGTGCGGCGCACCGGAACGACGCTCTCCGGATCGGTGATCAGCAGCACGCGCGCGGTGTCGGGGCCGACGTACAGCACGCGGCCGATCAGCCCCTCCGGCCCCGTCACCGGCTGGCCGTCCGCCACGCCCTGGAAGCTGCCCGCGTTGAGCAGCCCGAAGCGGCGCGTGCTCGACGCGCTGGTGCTGACGATCCGCGCCGCGGCGATCGTCTCGGGTAGCCGGTCGCGCAGCACGAGAAGGCGCCGCAGCCGCGCGTTCTCGATCTGCGCCTGACGCCCGGCGAGCAGCGCGCCGCGCGCCTGGTTGAGCCGCGCGCGCAGCTGCCGGTTCTCACTGCGCACCTGGAAGTGGCTGGCGATCGCGTCGGGGACCGAGGCGAGCTGGCTGCCCGCGCCCGCCAGCAGCGCCGCCGGCGGCGCGGTCAGCTCCGCCACCGCGGCGCGCAGCGCGTTGAAGGCGACCGGATTGAAGGTCGACAGCGCGAGCAACACCCCGCCGACCACCGCCCCGGCGATGCCGAGGATGTAGGTGAGGAACAGACTATATTGCGCGCGCCGCGAGAAGCCCGGACGCCGATCCCGTGACGGCGCCATTGCCGCCATCTCCTCGCCTCGAGCTTACCCGTTCTGAAGAACAGCGCGGAACATCGGATCCTCGAGCGCGCGGCCCGTGCCGATCGCGACGCAGATCAGCGGGTCGTCGGCGACCGTGACCGGTAGCCCGGTCTCGTCGCGCAGCACCTCATCGAGCCCCTGGAGCAGCGCGCCGCCGCCGGTGAGGACGATGCCCTGGTCGACGATGTCGGCGGCGAGCTCGGGCGCGGTATTCTCCAGCGCGATACGCACGCCGTCGACGATCGCGGCGACCGGCTCGCTCACCGCCTCGGCGATCTGCGCCTGGTTGATCTGGATCTCCTTGGGCACGCCGTTGACCAGGTCGCGGCCCTTGATGTGGACTGTCTTGCCGATGCCGTCGATCGGCGGCTTGGCGCAGCCCAGCTCCTGCTTGATCCGCTCGGCGGTAGCCTCGCCGATCAGCAGGTTGTGATTGCGGCGGACATAGCTGACGATCGCGTCGTCCATCTTGTCGCCACCGACGCGCACCGAGGTGGTGTAGGCGAGGCCGCGGAGCGACAGCACCGCCACCTCGGTGGTGCCGCCGCCGATATCGACGACCATCGAGCCGACTGGCTCGGTCACGGGCATGTCGGCGCCGATCGCCGCCGCCATCGGTTCCTCGATCAGATAGACCGCGCTCGCGCCCGCGTTCTGCGCGGCGTCGCGGATCGCGCGGCGCTCCACCTTGGTCGAGCCCGAGGGCACGCAGATCACGATCTCGGGCCAGCGCATGAAGCGGCGGCGGCCGTGCACCTTCTCGATGAAATACTTGATCATCTGCTCGGCGACGTCGATGTCGGCGATGACGCCGTCACGTAACGGGCGGATCGCCTCGATCGAGCCGGGCGTCTTGCCCATCATCAGCTTGGCGTCTTCGCCGACGGCCTTGACCCGCTTCTGCCCGTTGATCGTCTCGACCGCGACCACCGACGGCTCGTTCAGCACGATGCCGCGTCCGCGCACGTACACCACCGTGTTCGCGGTGCCGAGATCGATCGCCATGTCGTGCGAGGTCATCTTGAACAAGCGCGAGAATACCATTGAGGTTGTGGTCCGTTGCTGTGCGCGCCGGGCGGGACGACCGGCCATGTTCGTCTATATCCGATCCGCGCGCCGCCGCCGTGAATCATGCGTGCAATTCTATCTGCGGGGTCGCGGGAAGCGGCGGCTTGGGCTAGGTGCTGCGCTGTGTCAATACGCCGGCTCCCCTCGCATCTGGTCAATCGCATCGCCGCGGGCGAAGTGGTGGAAAGACCGGCCAGCGCGTTGAAGGAGCTGGTCGAGAACGCGATCGACGCCGGCGCCACTCGGGTCGCGGTGGTGCTCGCTGCCGGGGGCGTCGAGCGCATCGAGGTGGCCGACGACGGCTGCGGCATGACCCCCGAAGAGATCGCGCTCGCGCTCGAGCGCCACGCCACTTCCAAGCTGCCCGACGACGCGATCGAGGCGGTGCGGACGCTCGGCTTCCGTGGCGAGGCGCTGCCGTCGATCGCCTCGGTGGCACGGCTCACGATCGAGAGCCGCCCGCGCGGCGCCGAGGGTTGGGCCCGCACCGTCGACAATGGCGCGGTCGAGCGCGACGGGCCCGCGGCGCTGCCGCCCGGCACCCGCGTGGTGGTGGAGGGGCTGTTCGCGCGGGTGCCGGCACGCCGCAAGTTCCTGCGGTCGCCGCGTTCCGAATATGCCAGCTGCCTCGATGTGGTGAAACGGCTCGCGATGGCACGGCCCGACATCGCCTTCGCGGTCGAGCATGACGGCCGTCGGGTGATGGGGGTGGTCGCGGCAGAGGGGCGGCCGGCGCGAGTCGCCGCGCTGACCGACCGCGCGCTGGCCGACAATTCGGTCGCGGTCGACCTGGCGCGGGAGGGCCATGTGCTCGGTGGGGTGGCGGGGCTGCCGACCTTCCACCGCGGGGTCGCCGATCACCAATATCTCTTCGTCAATGGGCGGCCGGTGCGCGACCGGCTGCTGATCGGCGCGATCCGGGGGGCCTATGCCGAGATGATGCCGCGCGATCGCCACGCCGTGGTGGCCCTGTTCCTCGACGTCCCCGCGAGTGAGGTCGACGTCAACGTCCACCCCGCGAAGACCGAGGTGCGCTTCCGTGACCCGGCGCTGGTGCGCGGCATGATCGTCTCGGGACTGCGCCGCGCGCTCGACGCCGCCGGCCACCGCGTCGCGCACTCGGCGCCGGCCGACATCGGCGCGTTGTGGCGGCCCGAGCCGGTCGCCGCCTTCGCGGCACCGCCGTCCGGCCTCGGTGCCACGTCATCGGCCGCGGCGGCGCTCGGCGGCACGCTGCTGCGTGAGCATCGCACCACCTTCCTGACGCCACCGCCGCAGGCGCGCGCGGAGGCGAGCTGGGCGCCGCCGCCCGAGCGCGACGATTTCCCGCTCGGCGCGGCGCGCGGACAAGTGAACAAGACCTATATCGTCGCCGAGGCGCAGGACGGGCTGGTGCTGGTCGACCAGCATGCCGCGCACGAGCGACTGGTGCTGGAGCGGATGCGTGCCGCGCTCGCCGGCGGGCGCGTCGCGAGCCAGGCCCTGCTGATCCCGGAGGTGGTCGAGCTGGATGAACCCGCCTGCGACCGGCTCGAGGCGCGTGCCGCCGAGCTCGCCGACTTCGGGCTCGAGCTGGAGCGGTTCGGCGCGCGCGCCATGCTGGTCCGCGCCACGCCCGCGCTGCTCGGCAGCGGCGACCCGAGCGCGCTCGTCACCGACCTCGCCGACGAGCTCGCCGCCTATGACGAGGCATTGTCGCTGCGCGAGCGGCTCGACGCGGTGGCGGGGACGATGGCGTGTCACGGCTCGGTCCGGGCGGGGCGCTCGCTGTCGTTGGCGGAGATGAACGCGCTGCTGCGCGAGATGGAGGCGACGCCGCATTCGGGCCAGTGCAACCACGGCCGCCCGACCTGGGTGAAGCTCGACTTCCCCGACATCGAGAAGCTGTTCGCGCGACGTTGAGGGCCGCGAGGAGCGTTCATCGCGAGCGGTCACTGTCGGATGGGCCAGCGGCCGCTGTCGCGCGAGCGCCCACCCCTCGCGGCGCGGGGCACGATCGATCCTTTGATGAGGTTCAGCGTCCTGCCGAGGACGACTCGCGCGGCGCCATCACCTCGATCACCCCGGCGGCGACGTGCGCGGTGACGGGCGTGTGCGCCAGCACCTCGCCGTCGATCGAGATCGGCAGCGGCGGGTCGCTGCGCACGCGGATCGACGTGCCCGAGAAGGTCACCACCTCGTGGTGGCGCTCGTCGCGGCCGAGCCAGCTCGCCGCCCAGTTGGTCACCAAACGGCGCTTGTAATGTCCCTTCACCACCTGGACGACGATCTTGCCCGAGTCGACCGCGGCCTCGTCGACCAGCCAGGTGCCGCCGTGATACGGGCCGTTGGAGATCCGCACCTCGACCGCCTTCAGCTTCTGCTCGCCCTGACCATCGCCCGCGTCGACGTAGAGCGTGAAGGGCCGAAAGCGGGTCAGCTGGTAGCCCGCCCAGCCGAGATAGCCGAGCCGCCCCGCCACCTTCTTGAGCCGGTGCGGCACCGTCTCGGCGATCTGCGGGCTCAGCCCCATCGCGGCGCAGTTGGCGAAATAATCGTCGTCGATCATGCCGAGGTCGATCCGTCGCGGCGCGCCGGTGCGGAACACTTCGATCGCGCCGTCGATGTCGAGCGGCAGGCCGAGCGTGCGCGCGAAGCTGTTGGCGGTGCCGAGCGGCAGCACGCCGAGCACGACGTCGTGGCCGACCATCAGGTCGACCAGCCCGCTGATGGTACCGTCACCGCCCCCGAGGATCAGCAGGTCCGGCTTCTTCTCGAGCGCCTTGCGCACGGTGCGGTCGAGGTGCTTGGGATCCTTCACCGCGTGCGGCTCCACCTTGAACGGCAGCTCGCGCAGGCGGCGGCAGGCGCGGCGGAACAGCTTGCGCCCGCGCCGCGACTTGGCATTGACGACGAGCGCGGCGGAGCGGATCTCTCTCATACGCGGGCCAACGCGCGAGCGGCAGTTCCGCTGCCGTAACGCTTGCATGGCGCGTCCGATTGCGGGAAAGCCGCTGGCATGCACGCTGCCTATCCCGCGCTGCGCCTGCGCCGCACCCGCGCCGCCGGCTGGAGCCGCCGCCTCCACGCCGAGCACATCCTCACCCCGGCCGACCTGATCTGGCCGATGTTCGTGACGGACGGCGCGCAGACGGAAGAGCCGATCGCGACCTTACCGGGCGTGTCGCGCTGGTCGATCGACCTCGCGGTGGCGCGCGCCAGAGAGGCGCACGACCTCGGCATCCCGTGCCTCGCGCTCTTCCCCAACACGCCGCGCGACCGCCGCAGCGACGACGGTGCGGAAGCGCTCAATCCTGACAATCTGATCTGCCGCGCCACCCGCGCGATCAAGGACGCGGTGCCCGACATCGGCATCCTCACCGACGTCGCGCTCGATCCCTATACCGCGCACGGCCATGATGGGGTGATCGACACGGCGGGCTATGTCCGCAACGACGCTACGGTGGAGCTGCTGGTCGGCCAGAGCCTCAACCAGGCGCGCGCCGGCGCGGACATCATCGCGCCGAGCGACATGATGGACGGGCGTGTCGGCGCGATCCGCGCCGCGCTGGAGCGGGACTCGCACGTCAACGTCCAGATCATGGCCTACGCCGCCAAATATGCGTCGGCCTATTACGGCCCGTTCCGCGACGCGGTCGGCACGCGCGGGCTGCTCAAGGGCGACAAGACGACCTATCAGATGGATCCGTCCAATCGCGAGGAAGCGTTGCGCGAGGTCGCGCTGGATCTCGCCGAGGGCGCGGACAGCGTGATGGTCAAGCCCGGCCTGCCCTATCTCGACATCGTCCGCGCGGTGAAGGACGCCTTCGCGGTACCGGTGTTCGCCTACCAGGTGTCGGGCGAGTACGCGATGATCGAGGCGGCGGTGGCCGCCGGCGCCGCCGACCGCGACGCGATGGTGCTCGAGACGCTGCTCGCGTTCAAGCGCGCCGGCTGCGCGGGCGTGCTGACCTATCATGCGGTGCACGCGGCGCGGCTGCTCGGCGCGTGATCGTCACGGAGCGCCTGATCCTGCGCGCGGCCGAGCCGCGCGACCGCGCCGCGCTCCACGCGATGTGGGCCGACCCGCGCGTGATGGTCGAGCTCGGCCCGGTGAAAGACGCGGCCGCGAGCGATGCCGCGATCGAGCGCCATGCCGGCTACCGTGCCGGCCATGGGCTGGGCTTCGGCGTCGTCGAGCGGCGCGACGCGGGCGAGGTGATCGGCTTCTGCGGGCTCAAGCCGGGCGCGCCGACGACGCCGATCCGCGGCGAGCTCGAGATCGGCTGGATGCTCGCGCAGGCCGCCTGGGGGCAGGGCTATGCGCGCGAGGCCGCCGCGGCCTGGCTCGACTGGGCCTGGGCGCACCGCGCCGAGCCGCGCGTCGTCGCGATCACCGCGGCGGCGAACGCCGCGAGCCAGCGGCTGATGGAGCGGCTCGGCATGCGCCGGCTCGCCGACGGCGGCTTCGACCATCCCGACTTCGCCGTCGACGACCCGCGCCGCGCCACGGTGACCTACGCGATCGACCGGCCGCGATGATCGAGACCGAGCGGCTCACGCTGCGCGGCTGGCGCGCCGAGGACGTCGCGTCCTTCCACGCGATCGCACAAGATGCCGAGGTGATGCGCCATATCGGCCCATCCGAGACGCGGCGTGAGAGCCGCCGCGCGTGGCGGCGCATGGCGGCGGCGCAGGCGCGCTACGGCCATTGCTTCTGGGCGGTGGAGCGCCGCGCCGACCGAACGTTCATCGGCCTGTGCGGGCTGCTGCCGCTGCCGCGTCCGGTCGCGGGCGAGGTCGAGATCGGCTGGCGGCTCGGCCGCGCGCACTGGGGGCGGGGCTATGCGCATGAGGCGGCCTCGGCCTGTCTCGAATGGGCGTGGGAGCATCTCGACGTGCCGACGATCGCGGCGGTGACCGTGCCCGGCAACACGCGCAGCCGCATGCTGATGGAGCGGCTCGGCATGTCTCGCGTGATCGGCGGCGACTTCGACCATCCCGAACTCGACCCGGGCGACCCGCTGCGGCGCCACCTGCTGTATCGCATCGCCCGGCCGACGCGTGACTGAGCCGCGGTCGCGGCGCGGCGGCGTGGCGCCGCTGTTCGTCGCGACCATGCTGACGGGCTCGTTCCTGCTGTTCCTGGTGCAGCCGATGATCGCGCGGCTGGCGTTGCCGCGGCTCGGTGGCGCGCCGGCGGTGTGGAATTCGGCGATGCTGGTCTATCAGGCGCTGCTGCTCGGCGGCTACGGCTATGCGCATCTGATCAGCCGGCTCGCGCCGCGGCGGCAGCGCGCGATCCACCTCACGCTGCTGCTCGTCGCCTGTGCCTTCCTGCCGATCGGGCTCAGCGACCGCGTGCTCCCCGCGGGCGCCGAGCCGGCGCTCTGGGTACCCTATCTCTTCGCGCTCTCGATCGGGCCGCTCTTCTTCGCGGTGTCGTCGCAGGCGCCGCTGATGCAGCGCTGGTACGAGCTGGCGCGGCCGGGCACCGACCCGTATCCGCTCTACGCCGCCTCCAATCTCGGCAGCTTCGCCGGGCTGATCGCGTTCCCGCTGCTGGTCGAGCCGCTGCTGCCGGTGACGCAGCAGCGCTGGCTGTGGAGCGGGGGCTATCTGGTGCTGGTCGCGCTCGTCGTACTGTGTGCGACGCGGCTGCCGTCGCGTGCCACTTCCGCCGCCGACGTCGCGCCGAGCGCGCCCGCGCCGCCGCGATCGCGCGTGCTGCTGTGGGTGGTGCTCGGCCTGGTGCCATCGGGCATGATGCTGGCGACCTCGACCTTCATCAGCACCGACCTGGTGGCGATGCCGCTGCTGTGGGTGATCCCGCTCGCGCTCTACCTGCTGAGCTTCTCCATCGCCTTCGCCGCGCGGCGCTGGCCGGCGGACTCGCTGACGCGCGCGGCACCGGTGACGATCCTGCTGTTCGGCGGCATCATGATGGGGGGCTTCGCCGACATGGCGACCGCGAGCACGCTGATGGCACTGCTGCTGCTCTTCATGATCTCGGTCGCGCTGCACACGCGGTTGTACCGGCTGCGTCCCGAGCCGGCGCGCCTGACCGGCTTCTATCTCGCCACCTCCGTCGGCGGCGCTTTGGGCGGGGTATTCGCCGGTCTGGTGGCGCCGACCTTGTTCGACTGGACTTGGGAGTATCCCATCCTGATCCTAGCCGCGGGCGCGCTGGTGCCCCAGGCGCCGCTCGCCGCCGGGCTGCGCGGGCTCTGGGCCCGGCGCGGGGCGCGCTGGGCCGCCGTCGCCGCGATCGCGCTCGCGCTGGCGGTGATCGCGGGCGTGTTCGCGCACGAGGCGGGCGGGCTGCGCGCGGTACGCCACACCGGCGCGACCTTCGCGGTGGTCGCCGCGGTCGGGCTGCTGACGCTCGGCGCGCGTGCGCCCTATCTGATGGTGCTGACGAGCGCGCTGCTGCTGTTCGGCGGCTTCCGCTCGCTGTCGCTCTCGCTCGAGCCGGGGGCCCGGCTGCGCAGCTATTTCGGCGTCTACACGCTGGTGGAGGAGCCGCGCCGACGCACCCTGGTCCACGGCACCACGCTGCACGGCGTGCAGCTCACCGGCTCGCCCGCGCGCGAGCGCATGCCGACGAGCTATTACACGCCCGCGAGCGGCATCGGCCGCGCCATGCGCGCCGCGCCGCTGCTGTTCGGGGATCGAGCGCGGATCGGGGTGGTCGGTCTCGGGACTGGGACGCTCGCCTGCTACGCCCGGCCGGGCCAGCGCTGGCGCTTCTACGAGATCGACCCCGCCATGGCCGCGCTCAGCCGCGCCCACCGCTTCACCTTCGTCGCCGCCTGCGCGCCCGGCGCCGCGATCGAACTTGGCGACGCGCGCGTGTCGCTCGAGCGCGCCCCGACGACGAGCCTCGACCTGCTCGCGCTCGACGCGTTCTCCTCGGACGCGGTGCCGATGCACCTGCTGACGCGAGAGGCGTTCGCGGTCTACGCGCGCGTGTTGGCACACAACGGCGTGCTGGCGGTGCATATCTCCAACCGCTTCATCGATCTCGGACCCGTCGTGGCCGCGGCAGCGCGCGGTGGCGGGTGGCGCGCGCTCATCCTCAATCATGTCCCGGCGGACGGGGAAGAGGAGGGGACGGCATCGTCCTGGATCGTGCTGACGCGCGATCCCTGGACCCAGGCGCTGCTGGCCGGGGACGACGGGGACTGGCACGTGCTGCGCCGCCGCCATGGCTTCGCGCCCTGGACCGACGATTACGCGTCGATCCTGCCGCTGCTGCGGTTCTGACGGGGCGGCGCTTTGGACCCTCGGAGGACGACGGCGGAGGAGCAGCGACCAGTCAAAGATAAGGCTCGTCGCTGAGCCGCTGTGACACCCACCAGATGGTGCCGGCGGGATCCCGCACGCCGCCTTGCCGGTCACCTTAGGGCATGTCGGCGACGGGCATGATCGGCTCGGCACCGGCCTTCTCGGCGCGGACCATCGCGGCGTCCGCGTCGGCGACGTGGCGATAAGAGGCCGCGCGCGTCGCGGGGTAGGCGTCCGAGGCCTCGCTCACCATGATCGTCGTCGTGTCGAAGTGAGGCTGACAATCGGCGAGGCGACCGTCCGGCGCGATGCTGCGGCCGATCTCGCGCGCGCCGAATGCTGCCTCGAGGAAACGAACGTAGTCGGGCGCGCGGTCAGCGAAGATAGACGGGGTCACGACCGCGAAGCCCTTGGCACATGCATCGCGCGTCTCCATTCCGCCACGTGGTCCTGGATCGAGCGTCTGTCCTGGAAAGGGCAGGCGACGCCCCCGGCTCAGCCGCTCGGCAGCGAGGCCGCGAGCGTGTCGATGCGGCTCGTCTGCCTCGCGGCAGTGTCGCGCGCCGCGTCCAGCGCCTGCTCGAGCGCGGGATAGTCGGGTTGTAGCGCCTGCGCGCGCGCGGCGGCGAGCTCCTCGAGCTGGTTGAGCGAGTCGGCATGGGTCGAGCGCAGCGAGTCGAGCTCGGCGATCGCGCTCTGCGCATCGAGCCAGCGCTCGCTGCCCGCCGCCGCGCCGCGTGCCGCGGTGGCGCGGGCGGTGGCGCGTACGGCCGCGGCGTCGAAGTCGCGCGCCGCGGTGGCACGCGCCGTCGCGATCGCGGCGAGCCGCGCGTCGAGCGCCGGATCCGCGGCGACCGGGGCGGGCGGCGGCGTCGCCGGCTCCTCGAAGCCCAGCTTCTCGACGGGTCGCGGCGCGAGCGAGGGATAGCCGCTCATGTCGGCGCCGCAGCCGGCCAGTGACAGCAGGGCGGCGACGGTCAGCGGGAGGGTGGCGAGCGGCGACGGGGCGCGCGGTGGGCGTGGCATGCGATCTGCGTAGAGGGGCGAAAAACTTACCGCAACGCTCTTGCGCCCCCGCACGGCGGCGTCTAACAGCGCCGCTCCATTGCGCGCCCGTAGCTCAGCTGGATAGAGCATCAGACTACGAATCTGAGGGTCGGACGTTCGAATCGTTCCGGGCGCGCCAATGGTTACCCACCGCCAGGTGGGGCAGACGGACGGCATCACGCCGCACCGCGATGCGCCCGTAGCTCAGCTGGATAGAGCATCAGACTACGAATCTGAGGGTCGGACGTTCGAATCGTTCCGGGCGCGCCATCGCTTATTCTCGTTCGGCCGCCGTAGCCGGGCCATGTGTCGCGGCTCTGGGCCACTCCATCGGCGTGGCGTCACGCGCCGCTGATCTTCTGTCCGCTGTCGTCGGACTCGCCCGGCGTCTTCTTCGTCGCGGCCTTCTTCGCGCCCGTCCCCGTCCTGCCGCCGCGCCCCGTTCCGAGGCTGCCGCGCGCGCGATCGCCGCCCTCGGTGGTCACCGCCCCCGAATTACCGCCATCGCCCTTCTGTGCCAACACCTGTCTCCTTGGTTTGTCGCCCGACGAACGTCGACGCAGCAAAGGCAGTATCGAGCAAATACAGTGACTTAGCTCGGCAACCTCGATCGGGTCGCAGCGTGGCTGTGTGAGGTCGAGGAGTGGCGGAGAGGGTGGGATTCGAACCCACGGTGAGCGTGAACCCACGGCGGTTTTCAAGACCGCTGCCTTAAACCACTCGGCCACCTCTCCGCAGGCCACCCGCTTAAACGCGACCCGGCGGCGAGTGCAAGCGCTCGCGCGATTTGCGGTTCCGTGCGCCGTTCCGCTGTGCCAGAACGCCCCGACCATGACAGCGGTCGCAACGCTCGCCCGCGGCATCGCCGCCGCCTTTCTCCTGCTAGCAACCCCCGCCGCCTCGGCGCAGGACGTCACGACGGCCGCGGTCGACGCAGAGGGGTCGGGCTTCCAGGCCTATCTCGCCGAGGTTCGCGCCCGCGCCGTCGCCGCGGGTGTCCGCCCCGCCACCGCCGGCAGCGCGCTCGCGGGGCTCAGCTTCAACCCGCGCGTGGTCGCGCTCGACCAGCAGCAGCCCGAGGCGCGCCCGAACGCGCCGGTGCCGCTGTTCGCGCCCTATCGCACCGCTCACGTCGACGCCGCGCGGATCTCGCGCGGGCGCGCCGCCTACACCGCCAATCGCGCCAGGCTGGCGCGCGTCGAGGCCGAGACCGGCGTGCCCGAGCAGATCATGGTGGCGATCTGGGGGCATGAGACCAACTACGGCTCCTACACCGGTAACTTCGACCTGCTGCGCAGCCTCGCCAGCCTCGCCTATGAGGGACGGCGCCGGCCGCTGTTCGAGGGAGAGCTGATCGCCGCGCTTAAGATGATCGACCGCGGCGTGCCGCGCGCGCAGCTGACCGGCAGCTGGGCGGGCGCGATGGGCAACCCGCAGTTCCTGCCCTCGGTCTACCTCCGCCTCGCGCGCGACGGCGACGGCGACGGGCGCATCGACATCTGGAACTCGTCCGCCGACACGCTCGCGTCGATCGGCAATTATTTCACCCAGGCGGGCTGGCGCGCGGGCGAGCCTTGGGGCGTCGCGGTCAGCGTGCCCGCGGGTTTCTCGCGCGCGAGCGTCGCCAACCGCCTCGTCTCGCCGCGATGCCCGCGCGTGTTCGAGCGCCACAGCGGCTGGCGCACGATGTCGGAGTGGCGCGCGATGGGGCTGGCGCCGCTCGACGGGCGCTGGCCCGGCGACCAGGTGCAGGCGGTGCTGATCGAGCCCGACGGCCCCGGCGCCACCGCTTATCTGCTGACCAGCAACTATCGCGTCATCCTCGACTATAATTGCTCCAACTTCTACGCTCTGTCGGTGGGCTTGCTCGCCGACGCGATCGCGCGCTAGGGCGCGAACCTCGACGCGCCTCCACGCTTCTCCCCACGCCTGCCATCGAACCGGATCCCGACCCATGACCAAGCTGCTGACCGTCCTCGCGCTGCCCGCCGCCGTCCTCGCGGTCGCCTATCCCGCCCTGGCCGCGGCGCCGCAGTTCGACACGCCCGCGCCGGTCGCCTTCATGGAGGACCTTTCCTCGGGCGCGGTGCTCTACGCCAAGGACGCCGACCGCCGCATGCCGCCGGCGTCGATGGCGAAGATGATGACGGTCTATACCGCCTTCCAGATGATCAAGTCGGGCGACCTCAAGCTGTCGACCGAGTACGAGGTCCGTCCCGAGACGTGGCAGCGCTGGCACGGCCCCGCGGCGGGATCGACCATGTTCCTCTCGGTCGGCGAGCGCGTCTCGGTCGCGAACCTGCTGTACGGGATCGTCACGCTCTCAGGGAACGACGCCTGCGTCGTCCTGGCGGAGGGTGCCTCGGGGACCGAGCAGGCCTTCACCGAGCGCATGAACGAGAACGCGCAGAAGCTCGGGCTCACCAACAGCCATTTCGGCACCTCGAACGGCTGGCCCGACGGCGGCGTGACCTATGTCACCGCGCGCGATCTCGCTAAGCTCGCCGCCGCGACGATCACCGAGTTCCCGCAGCTCTACAAGCAGTTCTACTCGCGTCGCGATTTCACCTGGGGCAAGACCATGGGCGCGGGCCAGGCCATCACCCAGGCCAACCGCGACCCGCTGCTGGGCCGCGTCGCCGGCGCGGACGGCCTCAAGACCGGCCACACCGACGAGGCGGGCTATGGCTTCACTGGCTCGGCCGAGCAGAACGGGCGTCGGCTGGTGATGGTCGTGGCGGGGCTGACCAGCTTCAACCAGCGCGCGCAGGAATCCATCCGCTTCATGGAATGGGGCTTCCGTGCCTGGCAGGCACGTCCGGTGGTGAAGGCGGGCAAGACCGTCGGCACCGCGGCGGTGCAGCTGGGTGACTCGAATGAGGTCGAGCTGGTCGCGCCCAAGGCGCTGGCGGTGACGGTCCCCTCGGGAACGCGCCCGCAGCTCTCCGGCAAGATCGTCTATGATGGTCCGGTGAAGGCACCGATCAAGCAGGGCGCGCATATCGCGGATCTCGTCGTCTCCGCGCCCGGCCTGCCCGAGCAGCGCATGCCGCTGGTGGCGGCGCGCGACGTCGGTCAGGCGGGCTTCTTCGGGCGCGCCATGGCGGGCCTGCGCGGCCTGTTCTGATGCCGCGGGGGCGCTTCCTCAGCCTGGAGGGCGGGGAAGGGGCCGGCAAATCGACCCAGGCGCGCGCGCTCGCCGCTGCGCTGCGCGAGCGCGGCGTGGAGACAGTGGTGACGCGCGAGCCCGGCGGCAGTGCGGGCGCCGAGGCGATCCGCGCGCTGCTGCTCGAGGGCGAGGCCGGGCGGTGGAGCGCTCGCGCGGAGACGTTGCTGTTCGCTGCGGCGCGCGCCGATCACGTCGAGAAGGTGATCGGGCCGGCGCTGGACGCGGGTCGCTGGGTGATCTGTGATCGCTACGTCGACTCGACGCGCGCCTATCAGGGTGTGGCGGGCGGCATCGCCGACGCCGACGTGCTCGCGCTCCACGCCTTCGGGAGTAAGGGACTGTTCCCGGAGCGCACCTTCCTGCTGACCGTCGCGCCCGACATCGGAGCGGCGCGGGCCGCCGAGCGAGATCGCGGGGCGACCGATCGCTTCGCGTCGCGCGACGACGCATTCCACGTCGCCGTCGCCGCGGCCTTCGCGACATTCGACCGGCTTGCGGAGGGCGAGCCCGAGCGCTTCCGCCGCATCGACGCCGCGCAGGCGCCCGAGGCAGTGACCGCCGCGATGCTCGCCGAGCTGGCGGACTGGCTGCCGTGACGATCCTGCGCGGCCACCGCGCCGCGGTCGATGCCTTCACCGCGGCGCTGCGCGGCGGCAACGTCCACCATGCCTGGCTGCTGACCGGTCCCGAGGGGGTCGGCAAGGCCATGTTCGCGCGTGCCGCGGCGGCGCGGCTGCTCGCAGAGGGGATGACTCCGGCCGCGCTCGCCCCCGGCCTGGCAGTGCCCCCCGACCATCGCGCCGCCACGCTGCTCGCCGCCGGCTCGCACCCCGACTATCGCGAGCTGCGCCGGCTGCCGAAGAAGGACAAGGACGACGAGCTGGCACGCTCGATCACGGTCGACCAGGTGCGCGCGCTCGGCCCGTTCCTCGGCACGATGCCGTCGCTCTCGCCGCGCCGCGCGATCGTGATCGACGCCGCCGACGATCTCGAGCGCCCCGGCGCCTCCAACGCGTTGCTCAAGAGCCTGGAGGAGCCGCCCGCGGGAACGGTGTTCCTGCTCGTCAGCCACGCGCCGGGTCGGCTGCTCGCCACGATCCGCTCGCGCTGCCGCGTGCTGCGGTTCGAGCCGCTCGGTGACGATGACATGACCGCGGTGCTGCGCGGGTCGCTGCCCGAGGCCGAGCCCGAGGAGATCGCGTCGCTGGTAACCGCGGGAGACGGCTCGCCGGGGCGCGCGCTCGGCTATGCCGGCCTCGACCTCGGCGCGATCGAGCAGGCGCTCGCCGGCATCGCGCGCGACGGCGACCCGACGCTGACGCGTCGCGCCGCGCTCGCTAAAGCGCTCGCGCTCAAGGCGGCGCAGCCGCGCTACGAGGCCTTCCTCGACCGCGTGCCGACGCTGATCGCGCGCGCCGCCGCGACGCGCGTCGGGGCCGACCTGCGCGCCGCGCTCGACGGCTATGACGAGGCGCGCTCGGTCGCCGCCGCGGCGCGCGCGCTGTCGCTCGACCAGCAGGGCACGGTGTACGAGCTCGCCGGCATCGTCGCGCGGCTGGCATCCCGCGAGGGAGAGCGTTAGGAGGCGCGGCATGGGCCATCCCTTCTACATCACCACCGCGATCAGCTACCCCAACGGCCGCCCGCACATCGGCCATGCCTATGAGGCGATCGCGGCCGACGCGATCGCGCGCTTCCAGCGCCAGGCCGGGCGCGACGTCCGCTTCCAGACCGGCACCGACGAGCACGGGCTCAAGATGGTCCAGACGGCGCGCGAGCGCGGCGTCGAGGTGCGCGCGCTCGCTGATGAAATGTCGAGTTATTTCAAAGAGATGTGCGACAGACTTGCGATCAGCTACGATCGCTTCATCCGCACTACAGACGCGGATCACCACCGCGCCAGCCGGGCGATCTGGCAGGCGATGGCGGACGCCGGCGACCTCTACCTCGACCGCTACGAGGGCTGGTACTCGGTGCGCGACGAGGCCTTCTACGACGAGAAGGAGCTGGTCGACGGGGAAGGGGGCGCCAAGCTGTCGCCGCAGGGCACGCCGGTGACCTGGACCGCGGAGGAGACCTGGTTCTTCCGCCTCTCCAAGTATCAGCAGCCGCTGCTCGACTTCTACGCCGCCGAGCCCGATTTCATCCGCCCCGAGGCGCGGCGCAACGAGATCCTGCGCTTCGTCGAGGGCGGCCTGTCCGACCTGTCGGTGTCGCGGACCAGCTTCGACTGGGGCGTGGCGGTCCCGGGCAGCCCAGGCCACGTCATGTACGTCTGGGTCGACGCGCTGACCAACTACCTCACCGGCGCCGGCTATCCCGACGGCGAGCTGCGCTACTGGCCGGCCGACCTGCACCTGATCGGCAAGGACATCGTCCGCTTTCACGCGGTCTACTGGCCCGCGTTCCTGATGTCGGCCGGGATCGCGCTGCCCCAGACAGTGTTCGGTCACGGCTTCCTGCTCCACCGCGGCGAGAAGATGTCGAAGAGTCTCGGCAACGTGGTCGACCCGCTCGATCTCGCCGAGGCGTTCGGGGTCGACGGGCTGCGCTACTTCCTGCTGCGCGAGGTGAGCTTCGGTCAGGACGGCAGCTACTCGGCCGAGGCGATCGTCACGAGAGTCAACGCCGAGCTGGCCAACGCCTTCGGCAATCTGGCGCAGCGGACGCTGTCGTTCATCGCCAAGAACCTCGGCGGCGCCTTCCCGAACGCGGGTCGAGCCGAGGAAGCGGACGCGCAGCTGATCGAGGAGGTCGTCGTGGCTTGCGCCGGGCTGCGCGCGGGCTTCACCGACCTGCTGCTGAGCCAGGGCGTCGAGGCGTGGCTCCGCGGCGTGTTCGCGTGCAACCAATATATCGACGCGCAGGCGCCCTGGACATTGCGCAAGACCGATCCCGAGCGGATGCACGCGGTGCTCGGCACGCTGGTGCGCGCGATCCGTATGCTCGCGATCGCGATCCTGCCGGTGGTGCCAGAGGGTGCGGGCAGGGTGCTCGATCAGATCGGCGCCGACGAGCGCGACCATGCCGCGATCGACGACGACGGCTGGTACCAGCGCCGCGCCGACGCGCGCGCCACGATCGCGCCGCCGACGCCGGCCTTCCCGCGGCTGGAGCTGCCCGCCGAGACGGAGCCCGCCTGATGCTCGCCGACAGCCACTGCCACCTCAATTATGAGGGCGTGTTCGAGCAGCAGGCCGCGGTGCTCGATCGCGCACGCGCGCGCGGCGTCACCGCGATGCTCAACATCGCCACGCGCGAGCGCGAGTGGGACGCGGTGCTCGCCACCGCCGAGCGCGAGCCCGACGTCTGGGCCAGCGTGGGCATCCACCCGCACGAGGCCGACCAGCATCCACATGTCGACACCGCCACGCTGGTCCAGCGCGCGCGCCACCCGCGCGTGGTCGCGATCGGCGAGAGCGGCCTCGACTATCATTACGACCATTCCGACCGCCAGCGGCAGCAGGCGAGTTTCCGCGCGCATATCGCCGCCGCGCGCGAGAGCGGCACACCGATCATCGTCCACACGCGCGACGCCGAGGAGGATACCGCCGCGATCCTGCGCGAGGAGATGGAGCAGGGTGCCTTCACGGGGGTGATACACTGCTTCACGGCGAGCGACAGTTTCGCCGATCAAGCGCTCGAGATCGGGATGTACATCTCCATCAGCGGCATCGTCACCTTCCGCAACGCCGAGGCCCTGCGCGCGACGGCGGCACGCATACCGCGAGAGCGATTGCTGATCGAGACCGACGCGCCCTTCCTCGCGCCGGTGCCGCACCGGGGAAAGACGGGCGAGCCGAGCTTCGTCGCCGATACCGCCGCCTTCCTGGCGCAGCTCCGCGGTGAAGAAATCGCGGCATTGCAGAGTTATACGGCCGATAACTTTCACGCGCTCTTCAGCAAGACACGGCCCGCGTGAAGGTTCGAATCCTCGGCTCGGGCACGTCCTCGGGGGTGCCGCGCATCGGCGGCGACTGGGGCGAGTGCGACCCGGCCGAGCCGCGCAACCGCCGAACGCGCTCCTCGCTGCTGGTCGAGCATGACGGCGTGCGGATCCTGGTCGACACCAGCCCGGACATGCGCGAGCAGCTGCTCGCCGCCGGGATCGGGCAGGTCGACGCGGTGATCTGGACGCACCAGCACGCCGATCACGTCTTCGGCATCGACGATCTGCGCCAGGTCTATCACGCGCTCGGCCATCCCGTGCCAGGCTATGCGCGGGAGGGCTGCGCGGCGGCGCTCCGGCAACAGTTCGCCTACGTCTTCAAAGGTGCGGACGGCTATCCACCGACGGTCGAACTCGCACCGCTGCCCGATCGGCTCGCGCTCGGCGGTCTGACGATCGACGTCGTCGATCAGCCGCACGGGTCGATCAGCTCCGCCGGACTGCGCTTTACCGCCGCCGGGCGCTCGGTGGGCTATGCCACCGATATCAGCGGCATGACGGCGGCGATGCGCGAGCTGTACCGCGGCGTGGACGTCTGGATCGTCGACGCGCTGCGGCGCCGGCCGCACCCGACGCATCCCGATCTCGCCACCGTGCTGGGCTGGGTCGAGGATCTGCGTCCTACTCGGACGGTGCTGGTGCATATGGACCAGTCGATGGACTATGCGGGCCTGCGTGCCGAGCTGCCCGGCGGCGTCGAGCCGGGCTATGACGGCTGGAAGGTCACGCCGTGAGCGAGCGTCTCGGCAACGCGGTGATCCTGCTGCTGGTGCTGGTGCTGGCACTCGCGGCGCTGGTCGCACGACGCATGCCGGCGCGGACGATGCTCCGCTACACGTTGGTCTGGGGCGGGGTCTTCATCGCGCTCATCCTGGTCGCCACCTATTTTACATAATACGTATTATCGCTCGGCATGGATGTAGACGCAACGTACAAATGGCACCAGCCCGCTAGATAGAAATGGCACTCTGCGGTGCTCTCAGCGGGTCGCCGGTGTCATAGCCGTTCTCGGCAACGAGGACGCGCATTGTATGACGGTGCTGGCAATGAGTGCTGCTGAGATCACCCGCTTCGACACGCTGATGCGGCTCGACCGCGGCGAGATCCGGGTCACGGACGCAATGGAGCTGCTCGGCTTGGCCAGACGGCAGGTGTACCGACTGCTGGGCCGCCTGCGAGAGGACGGCGCCAGCGGCCTGGTGTCGCGCAAGCGAGGACGCCCGAGCAACCGGCGCTACAGCGACGCCTTCCGCGCCCAAGTGGTCGCGCTGGTACGCGAGCACTACGCCGACTTCGGACCGACGCTCGCGCGCGAGTACCTCGCCGAGCGCCATGGCATCGGCCTGTCGTGCGAGACCCTGCGCCGCATCATGCTGGAGGCGGGACTGTGGCAGGACCGTGCGGCCAAGCGCCCTCGCCCGTACCAGCCGCGCTACCGGCGCGACTGCCGCGGCGAGCTCGTCCAGGTCGACGGCTCCAAGCACTGGTGGTTCGAGGGCCGCGGTCCGCAATGCACGCTCCTGGTCTTCATCGACGATGCCACCAGCGAGCTTATGCACGTCGAGATGGTCGAGAGCGAGAGCACCTTCTCCTACATGCGCGCCACCCGGACCTACCTCGAGCGGCATGGCAAGCCGGTGGCCTTCTACACCGACAAGCACAGCGCCTTTCGCAACAACACGGCCTCGGCAAAGGGCGACGGCATGACCCACCTCGGGCGTGCGCTGGACCGCCTCAACATCGAGCTCATCTGCGCGAACTCGCCGCAGGCGAAGGGACGCGTCGAGCGGGTCAATGCGACGCTGCAGGACCGCCTGGTCAAGGCGATGCGGCTACATCGCATCTCCACCATCGACCAAGCCAACGCCTTCCTCCCCTCCTATATGGCGCAGCACAATCAACGGTTCGCCAAGACGCCGTTCGATCCGCGCGATCTGCATCGCGCGCTGGCCATTCACGAGAACCTTGAGGCGGAGCTGGTGTGGCGCGAGCAGCGCACCGTCACCGGTGCCCTCACCTTGCACTACAACAAGGCCATGTTCATCCTCGAGCCCTCCCCTGCGTCGCAGGCGCTCGCGCGGAAGAAGGTCGACGTGTGCGAGTACCCGGATGGCCGGCTCGAGATCCAGCACGAGGGCACGGTCCTGCCCTATCGCATGTTCGACAAGATGCGCCGGGTGAACCAGGCCGCCGTGGTCGACAACAAGCATCTCGACGCGGCGCTGGCGCTCGCCCGCGTGATACAGCAAGCTCAGCCACACCATGCCAAGCGCAACAACAACGAGCCGGCGCGCACCGCGCAGCCCGTCGGACCGTTCAAGGCGCCCTCCCCGGCTTCATCCGCCCAGAAGCTCGACCGTCGTACGCTCGGCAACGGCAGGCTCAAGCGTGGGCCGCGTCTCTCCAACGAGGACCTGGTTGCGCGGGGCCTTAGTGAGTACGCTCGCTAGCGTCCGGAACCGCCCAATTCGCGGACGCGAGATTGACCACGTCGACCGCCGTAAGCTGCCGTTTGTTCAGGCGGACGCTTCGGGCTCACCCTCGGTCAAACGACGCATTGCCTCTATGATTTCAAACCGATTGATAGGTTTCGCATAAAATTCCGCGCGCTCTGGCAGTCTGACGCTGTCGCGAGTGAAGTACGCTGCCGTTAAAATGATCTCGATCGGCGGCCAGCGCTTTCGAATGGCGGCTGCTATTTCGATGCCGCTGCGGCTACGCGGCATGTCCAGGTCCATGTACACGAGGCGAATGTCCAGGCGCTCTTCCAGCAGCTGAATGGCGTCGGCGCTGCTTAGCGCTTCTACCGCCTCGAACCCTGCCTCTTCGACCATGTCGATAGCGTCGAGCCGCAGGATCGGCTCGTCCTCGACCACCAGCACCGGCCATCGCTTAAGGGGTTGAGACTGTCCCATGTTCTACGCTTACGCCTCTTGGATCTGATAGAGCGGTGCCGTTGCCCGCATTGTCAGACCCTCCGTTTCATACCGAAGCTCAACGCCGCCAGACCCGCTTAGACCCATGCGAATGATACGCGAGCCGAAGCCCTTGCGTGTCGGTTCGAGTGCCGGTGGCCCGCCACGCTCGATCCAGCTGAGATCGAGCGCATCCTTTCCGCCGTCGCTACGCACAGCCCAGGTGACCGACACCGTTCCCTCGGGCGTGCTGAGCGCGCCGTACTTCGCGGCGTTAGTCGCAAGTTCATGAAGCATGAGCGAGAGCGCCAGCGTGGCACGCGGGCCAATCGTTACATCGGGGCCGGTCAGAACGAAGCGATCTTCGCCAAATGTAGATAGCGCTCCGTGCGCAACCTCCTCTAGCTTGGCGCTCGACCAGTTGTCGCGCGTCAGCACGTCGTTGGCCGAGGCAAGCGCGCCGAGCCGCTTGCCGAACGCTTCGACGGCCTTTTGGTCCTCTGCTCTGCCAAGCGTCTGATGCGCGATAGCTTGCACGACGCTCATCGTGTTCTTGATACGGTGGGCCAGCTCGCCGTTGAGGAGCAGCTGCTGCTCTCGCGCTTGGTGCAGCTCGGTGATGTCTCGTGAGACGGACAGGATGCGCGCGACCTCGCCATTGGGGCCGGGGATTGGCGACACCGATATCGACCAGTGCTTGGGTGTGCCGATGAAGGTATCCGCCGGCGCCTCGAAGTGCCGAGTTTCCCCGAGCTTGGCAGCTTGGATCGCCTCTCTGACGTATGCGGGACCGTTCTCCTTCAGGAGGTCGGGCCACGGGCAACCCTTCACGGCGTTGAAGTCGCTGATATCCATGACCTTCATGCCGCCCTCGCTCATGAACGAGAGGCGGCCATCAAGCTCGACGACCTTGATGCAGTCGGTCGAGGCGGCAAGCACGCTGCTCAGGAACGTAGCCGTCTCCCTGGCCTCCTTCTCCGCGCGACGCCGCTCGAGCGCGGTCCAGGTGCGATTGCCGGCGTCCGCGATGAGCTGAAGCTCCTCCGACGTCCACTCGCGCGGCACGCTGTCGTTGACGTACAGGATAGCGACCGTGCGCCCTCTCTCCTTGATCGGGCGGTTGACGAGGCTGCGCACCGCAACCGATTCTAGCGGCCCGGTGTCCTCCGCCGTGCGGGGATCAAGGCGAACGTCCGGAATGACGACCATGCGACCCTCCCGCAGGTCTTCCGCGTAGCCGCCGTAATCGTCCATGCGGTAGGTGCCGGCCAGGCTTGCGTAACCTTCTGCCGTCCAGTCGTTCGGCACGACGAACGTCTCGCCGTCCTCTCCCACCGTGCCATAGCCGACACGGCCGACGCACAACGTTCGGCCGATGATGCCGGTCGCTGCGCGAACGATGTCCTCGGGATCATCGATGGCCGTCAGGACCCGGCCGAGTTCGGCCAAGGCTTCTCGGCGCTGGTCCGATTGAACGCGATCGGTGACTTCCAAAAACAGAACCGTGAATAGGTCGCCGCCCGCGGGCTGACACACGCCATCATACCAGCGCTGAAGATTGCCGACCTGTCGAGTGAAGCGAATCGCCTGACCAGTCTCCACGACGCGGGCGAACTCCAGCACCCATTCGTCCTCGATGCCGGGAAAGACCTCGCGGATCGTCCGACCGACCGCGCAGCCTCGTTCGATCCCCACCAGATCGTACCAGGCGTCGTTCACCTCTTCGTAGCACCAGTCGATGATGTGGCCTGCGGCATCGCGCACGACCTTGCCGAGGATGAAGCCCTCTTCAAGCGTCTCGAACAGATGACGCCACTTGAGCTCGCTGCGCTGTAGTTCGGCAGTGGCGGCATCGCGCTCGCGCTCCGCCTTGACGCGGTCGGTCGTCTCTAGCGTCACGTTGAGCAGGCCGGCTACCTCGCCGTTCTCACCGCGAACTGGCGAATACGAAAAGCTCCACCACGTCTCCTCGGGGTAGCCGTTGCGCGTCATCAGCAGCGGCATGTCGCGGAATGTTGAGGTTTCTCCGGCGAACGTCCTCTCGACGAGCGGTTTGATCTCGTCCCACACGTCAGGCCATGCCTCTGCGAACGTCACGCCGAACGCGAACGGATGCCGCTTGCCGAGGATTGGAGCATAGGCGTCGTTGTAGAGGAACGTGCGCTCCGGCCCCCATGCCAGACACATGGCATGTCCCGACGCCATCATAATGTCGACCGCTGTGCGCAACGAAGCTGGCCAATCGCTGCGCGGCCCAAGGGCCGTCGTGTTCCAGTCGACCGTCGACAGCATGTCGGATGCCTGCGGTGCGTCATGCACGTGGCCTCCGGCGTCGCCCTCACCGTTGCTCACCATCCCCGCCGTCGCTTCCTCGACCTTGATTATCGCCAACCCGCTCCCGGCCGGTGGGTCGTACCTAGCGGCATGCGCCAGCGTTTCAAACAGAGGTTAGGAGAGCAAGCGGCTGATAATCACAGGCGCATGGCCCGAAGCGGACCGTCCGCTTTCCTGCCAGACCCGGACGCTCAGGCGGGCTAACTCGCTTCCCGCAAGCAGCCATTCGTTCAGCGCGATCATTCCCGTTTCCCCATCCTCAACGGCTAGTTTCGGGAAAGAGCAATCGGGAACAGCTTCTGGGAAAGCGGACGTCTCGGACGCCTTTCGGCGCGATCGGCAGTGCCGCCTTCCCGCTACGGGTTCCTTTACGGGAACGCCGATCAGGCTCTGGTTAGCTCAGTTTTGCGCGTGATAGTCCAATGCTCCAGTCGTTTGTAGACGATCACCTTGTCGCCGATCAGATCTCCATGCCGGCGACAGAAGAGGTCGAGCTGATCGCGATCGCCGACCAGTTCGACACAGATCGTCAGATGCGGATCGGCAATTTCCGAGCCGTTCTCCCGGATCGGTTCGTGATTGCTGAAGCCGTAATGGGTATTTTGCGCGACGGCGTTGATGATGCCGTCCGCCTTCGCGGTGCGAATCAGCTCGCGATAGAGCGGCTTTGCCCCCCAGAAGCGACGCGGGCCGATCTTGTCGGACGGTTTCAGATAGATGCGCAGCATCCCGACTTCGCGGTGATGGACGGTGAAACGATTGGGCATGACGGGCTTTCGACAGGAAACAGGATCAGGCGCGCGTGCGCCGGCGAGAAGCGCGGTGCGTGCGGGCATCGCGCAGGGTCGCGTCGGGTGTGAGGTGTGCGGCAGGTACCTTTGGCACAGCGACGCGCTGCGACAGGTAGATGCCGTTGTGGCCTGAGCAGAGGTAGGCGACGAAGCACGCGACTGCGATCGGCACCGTATAGGCCGCGCCGAACAACTCGATCCCCATGAACGTGCAAGCCAGCGGTGTGTTGGCCGCGCCCGCGAACAGCGCGACGAAGCCGATCGCTGCGAATAGCCCCGACGGTACTCCGAACATCGGCGCGAGCGCATTGCCGAGCGCCGCGCCGATAAAGAACAGCGGCGTGACCTCGCCCCCCTTGAAGCCCGCGCTCAGGGTCACGACGGTAAAGAGCAGCTTCAGCGCCCAGCTCCACGAGTGCGTATCGGGACCAAAGAAGCTGGCGATGGTCAGGCTGTCCGGTGTCGCGGCGAGCGTACCCAGGCCAAGATAGTCGCGGGTTCCGAGCAGCCAGACCAGCGCAATCACGGCCAGCCCGCCGATAACGGGTCGTAGTGGGCCATAGGGGATCACGCGCTTCAACCATCCGCCCAGCGCGTGATTGGCCTCGGCAAAGGTCAGCCCGGTCAGACCGAAGGCAATGCCGGCGACACCGGCCTTGGCGACGAGCAGCGCGTCGACCGGCACCAGCGCATCGACATGGTAGACGCCGTGATGAATGCCCCAGGCAAGACAGGTCCAGTCACCGACCAGCGCCGCGACCAGGCATGGCACCAGCGCGCGATACTCGACCCGACCGATCGCCAGCACCTCCAGTGCAAAGACCGCGCCCGCAATCGGCGTCCCGAAGACCGCGCCGAACCCAGCCGCGATCCCGGTCATAAGGAGGGTGCGTGTCGCTTCCGCATCCAATCTGAGCGCGCGTCCAAACCCGCTGGCAAGACTGCCGCCCAACTGCACGGCGGTGCCTTCACGTCCCGCCGATCCCCCGAACAGATGTGTCACGACCGTGCCGAAGAAGATGAGCGGAGCCATGCGCAGCGGCACGCCGCCCCCCGGTTCGTGGATTTGCTCGACGATGAGGTTGTTGCCGCCTTCGACCGAGCGCCCTGTCAGATGGTAGAGCAGTCCGACCACGAACCCGCCGATCGGCAGCAGGTAGAGCAGCCAGGGAAAGGCGAAGCGAAGCCGGGTTACGGCGTCGAGGCTCCGCAGGAAGGCCGCGCAGAGCGTTCCCACCGCTGCGGCCATCGGGACCAGGATCAAAGCCCACCGCAGTACCGACGTGGCATGGGTGCGGCGATCGCGAATGAACGCTGCCATGTTGAACTGGTCATAGAGATTGCGAAATGTCGCGCGCACGATTCCTCCTTGCTGCCTTGCGGCGCCTGGTAGGAATCATCGGCCCTTGCGAGGGCGGTTCGACCGAATGGCCCGGCGGAAATCCATCGCCGTGCCTGCGCATATGCTGTCCGACCGCGACCCGGTCAACCAACCGCAGAAGCATGAGACTATCGTTTTGGTGAGGACCGATAAAATGGCTTTGGCCACGGAATAAACCCCGACGAGCATCGTCTACGCTTTCGAGACCGATGCGCTGGAGGCTTATGCGTAGACGAGATTGGATGCTGGGTCTGACGGCTTCGGCCCTACTTACCGGCGCAGTCGCGGCCGCCCCCGCCGATGGCTACGCTACCATGATGTCTGTCGCGATGGACCGGATGATGGCGGGCATGATGGTCAAGCCGTCCGGTGACGTCGACCGCGACTTCGTGGCGATGATGCTTCCGCATCATCAGGGTGCCATCGATATGGCGGTGGCGGAGCTGCGCTACGGCCATAACGAGCAGCTCAAGCGCATCGCGCAGGAAATCATCATCGATCAGCAGCAGGAGATCGCCGCCATGAAGCTGGCGATCGGCCAGCCGCTACCGCCTTCGACGCCAGCCCCGACGCAGGGCGGCGACCACCATAGCCCTATGGAGCACTGACATGATCCGGACCATCCTGCGCTCGGCCGCCTTGCTGATGAGCGCCGCACCGGGCCTCGCCATGGCCCAGCAGGCGCCGTGGAACGCTAAGGACATGCCCGTCAGCCACCGCGACCGCGTCTATGCGTCTGAACAATTCTCCAACACGGTGTCGGTGACCGACCCGGCCGACAACCGGCTGCTCGGCGTCATCAAACTTGGCGATCCCCAGCCGATGAACTTCTCCCCGCTCTACAAGGGACAGGTGCTGGTTCACGGCCTGGGCTTCTCGCCGGACGGGAAGACCTTGGCGGTCGTGTCGATCGGATCAAACGCCGTGTCGTGGATCGACACCGCCACCAACACCGTCAAGCACACGACCTATGTCGGGCGCAGTCCGCACGAGGCGTTCTTCACGCCGGACGGCAAGGAGGTGTGGGTCACGGTCCGCGGCGAGGATTATATCGCCGTGCTCGACCCCACGACGTACAAGGAGACGGGGCGCATCAAGACGCCCGGTGGTCCGGGCATGACGATCTTCTCTCCCGATGGCCGGTACGGCTATGTCTGCTCTTCGTTCAATCCGGTATTGGCTGTGTTCGATGTCGCGACCCACGCGCAGGTCGGACAGGTGGCGCAGCCAAGCCCCTTCTGCCCCAACATCGCCGCGACGCCGGACGGCAAGCAAGTGTGGTTTACGCTGAAGGACATCGGCAAGACGGTCGCATTCGATGCTCGGCCACCCTTCGCGATCCTGAAGGTGCTGGATACCGGGCCTATCACGAACCATGTCAATTTCGCCCGCACGGCCAAGGGGCAGTTCGCGTATGTGACGGTCGGCGGAGAGAATGTGGTCAAGGTGTTCCGCACGTCCGACTTCACGCCGGTGGCAACAATTCCGGTCGGCAAGATGCCGCACGGTGTTTGGCCATCGGGCGACGGCCGGCGCGTTTATGTCGGGCTAGAGAATTCCGATGAGCTGGCCGCGATCGACACTGCCGGCAACACGGTCGTCGCTACCGTGCCGGTCGGACAGGCACCGCAGGCGATCGCCTATGTGTCGAACGCAGTTCCGACAGGCCCCGGCACCGACAATCTCCAGCCGCTCGGCACAGCGGGCAAGGCGCTGCATCTGACCATGGGGCCGATTGGCGGCAAAGGTACGGCAAGCAGCATCACCCTCTTCGACCAGGGCATCATTCAGGTCGTGCAGAGTGCCGTTACCGGTTTGCAGCCCAAGAAGCCTTACATGCTCGTACTGACCGCCAATGCGGACGGCAGCGGCGCTGTAGAGCCGCTTGCGAACTTCATGAGCAACCCGGCAGGTGCGGCGATCGTCAACGCATCGGGTCCGATCCGCCAGATCGTTCAGGGCAGCACCGCGACACCCCGGCGCTTTCTGGCGGTTGCGGAGGTGGTGAACGGCGCGCCGGGGCGCATCGTGCAGGTGCAGCGCGACTGAGATGGACCCGCTTGCCGCCGCGATCGAACCGCTGATCCCCGGGCTGCGCCGCTATGCCCGGTCGTGGTTGCGCGACCGGGTGATGGCGGATGACGTGGTGCAGGATTGCCTGGAGCGCGCGGTCGGGCGCTGGCGACAGCGACGGGGTGCGGAGGTCCGCCCGTGGGTCTATGCGATCCTGCACAATTTGTTGGTCGATCATCAGCGGCAGCATAGCCGGCGAGGTACGGCGGTTCCGCTCCACCTCGTGGACGACGCCGCGCTCGGCCGCCCGGCCGATCAGGACACAGGCCTGCACCACCGCGACCTGCTGCGCGCGCTTGATGCGTTGCCTGAAGAACAGCGAACGGTGCTGCTCCTGGTCTCGGTCGAGGGCCTGCCCTATGCGGAGGTCGCTGCCGTAGTCGGCGTGCCGCTGGGCACGGTAATGTCGCGCATATCGCGGGGGCGCGACCGTCTGGCGACCCTCCTCCGGGAGGGTGAACGGCCGCGATTGAGGAGCGTGCAATGACCAGCCCGATCGGCGAGGACGATCTGGCCGCATGGATCGATGGCAGGCTGTCGCCCGAGCGGCAGCGCCTGGTCGACGCCTATCTTGAAGGCCAGCCGGACGTGCATGCCCGTGTGCGAGAGCAGGCGGAGCAGGCGCGAGCCCTTGCATCCCTGTTCGCCCCCGTCGCGGATGAACCGATCCCGGCGACGATGCGCGTGGCAGCGATCAGGGGACGGCAACGGCAACCGCGTTGGCAGCTCGCCATCGCCGCGTCACTTCTGCTGGCGTTGGGGTTTGGCGGTGGCTGGTCGAGCGCGCGGTGGAGCGGCGAACCCCGCGCGGGCATCGCGGCGCTGGCCAACGAGGCGAGTGATAATTTCCGTGTCTATGCCGCCGACCGGATACGACCGGCGGAGATCGGCCCCGACCAGCGCGCCATGCTGATCCGATGGACCTCCGCTCGATTGGGTGAGCGCGTCACGATCCCGGACCTCAGCACGGCCGGCTATCGCTATGGCGGGGGGCGACTGGTCGCGACGCCCCACGGCCCTGCGGCACTGCTCCTCTACGACGGACCGCAAGCGTCGAAACTTGCGGTGCTGACGAGGCCCATGCAGATCGACAAGACCGCGAGCATGACCAGCACGTCCAGCGGGACCATGGGCCGGGTCACATGGGCGGTCGACGGGATCGGCTATAGTGTGGTGGGCGAGCGACCCGCGGCCGAACTGCATCCGATCGCCGATGAAGTCCGGCGTCAGGCAGATGCCGCGCTTGTGTCCTGATAGCGCCTTGCCGCCTCCCGGCGCCGACGGGCACCGGGCGGTCCAGCGCGATCACGGCTTGCGCTCGACATCCTTCCTGTCGGTCTCGGCCGGCGTCAGACGGGCTCGCTCGCGGATGCGGCGTTCCAGCGGCGCGCCGACGAACAGGACGAGCATTGCAAGGCTCACCCCGCCGATGATGAGCGGCCACACCGCCAACCCTGCTGCCGCGCCGATCGTGGCTGTCACCCAGATGCACGCGGCGGTCGCCAATCCATGCACTTCCTGACCCTGGCCGACCCGCAGCACCGCACCGGCACCGATGAAGCCGACGCCGGACAGAATGCCCTGCATCGCCCGTCCTGCGGCATCGGCGTTCACGTTCGGCAAGCCACTATGCACGATCGCCTGAACGGCGATGCAACTCGCCAGACCGACCAGACCCAGCGTCCGCAGGCCCATGATCTGCCGGTTCTCACGCGAGCGTTCCCAGCCGAGCACCATCCCGGCCGCGGTCGCCACCACCAGCCGGCCAATCGCATCGATCCAGAAAGCGACGTCCGGTGCCGCTGATGCTTCGATCATTCGACCAGCACGTGAACGTGATGCCAGGCGGTGCACAGATAGCCGGCGAAATTCCACATCGTATCCGGCCGCTCGGGCTGTCCCTGCCCGGTCTCGTCGAAGGCACGGGCGACAAGGTGCTGGCGTCCCTTGGCAAGTGTGGCGTCAAGGATCCAGCGCCGCCAGCCCCAGCGCGTCTCCGGATCATCGGCGAAGGTCGCCTGTTGCCAGTCGCGACCGCCGTTCACCGACACTTCGATCCGAGAAATACGGCGGTCATAGGCAATGGCATATCCCTCAATCCGCACCTCTCCGGCGGCCAAACTCTCGCCCGCACCGGGCGAGCAGATCGCGGCGTTGAGCGGCATGGCATTGATCGTCAGACCCTGGCTCCAGTCGACGGTGTCGCTCGTCACAGCGGCGGGGAAGAGCTTGTAGTCGTGCGCCTGGATCGGTGCCTCGGAGGGCGTTTCACGCACCTCGATCCGTGTCAGCCATTTGGCGCTGCGGACCCCGGCATAGCCAGGCACCACCATGCGGAGCGGGGCGCCATGTTCGGGCGTCAGCGGCTCGCCATTCATCGCCCAGGCGAGGAGTACGTCGGGCTCCCGCGCCTTGCTCATGGCGATCGATACCCCGAACAAGGCTTCTTCACCCTCCACGTCCACCTCGTCCGCGCCGGTGAACGCCACGAACAGCTCGGACGCATCCGGCGCGCCGACCGCATCGAGCACATCGGCCAAGCGTACGCCGGTCCACTCCGCATTGCCGATCGCGCCTACGTCCCACGGATCGCCGGAGGTGTTGGCGACCTGCTGGAGATCGGTACGCCGGTTGCCGGCGCACTGGAGAACCGCCGTTACCGTGCGCGTGGCAAACGTGCTCTTCAGTTCCTGCACCGAGAAGAAGCGGCTCGCCATGCCCCTCCCGCTCACCTCGATCCGATGATTGGCGGGCAGATCCGGCACCGGCCCGTGGCTGCGCACGTAGAACAGCGCCTGCGGCGTCAGAAACCGCTCGATCAACGCACCGGGCGTCGGCTCGGCATTGTAGGGATCAGAACTGCGCTCGATCATATCGGTCATGGACGATCAAACGTCGCGGGCACGCGTAACGCTTCAAGTCTTCGAGACCATCGCAGACGAAAGGCTGCCGACCATTCCGATATCCAGATTGGAATGACCATATCAAACGGTTGGTCGTATCGATCTAAGTACGCGATATATGCTGCATGACTTTGGAGCAGCTCAGAATATTCGTCGGTGTCGCGGAGCGCGAACACGTCACCAAGGCAGCGGAGGCGCTGAACGTCACGCAGTCTGCTGCCTCCGGGGCGGTTGCGGCCCTCGAAGCGCGCTACGGCGTTCCGCTGTTCCACCGCGTCGGGCGTGGCATCCAGCTTACCGAGGCAGGCCGCGGCTTTCTGGAGGAAGCGCGCGCGGTGCTGGGGCGGGCAGCGCATGCCGAGACGATGCTCGCGGACTATGCCGGGCTCGCGCGTGGTTCGTTGCGGATCGTCGCCAGCCAGACGATCGCGAGCTATTGGTTGCCGGCAAAGCTCGCCGCCTTCCACGAACGCCACCCACAGATCGCGGTCGAGCTGGCGATCGACAACACCGAAGGCGCGGCAGCGCAGGTGTTGAGCGGCGCGGCGGAACTCGGCTTTGTCGAGGGCGAGGTGGACGAACCGGCGCTTGCCCACTGGAATGTCGGGCATGACCCAATGGTGCTGGTCGGCCGCGAGGAAGCCGAACGCATCGACGAGGCCTGGCTGCGCACTACACGCTGGATCGTCCGTGAGCAGGGATCGGGTACGCGCTCGACTTTCGAGGACGTGCTGCGAACGCGCGGGTTTGATCCGGCCCAGCTGACGATAGCGATGACGCTGCCGTCCAACGAGGCGGTGCGCACCGCCGTTGAGGCCGGTGCCGGCGTTGCCGTCTTGTCGCGATTGGTCGTCGCGCGCGCGCTCAAGGCTGGCGATCTCGTCGAGCTGCCGCTCGGGCTGCCCGACCGCGCCTTTCACGCGCTGCGCCACAAGGAACGCTATCGCACCCGCGCGGCCGACGCGCTGACGGATCTCATCAAGGAGCAGGTCGCATGACTGCCGACACGCACTCCGTTCTCAGCGGCCTCAAGCCGCTCAGCCGGCTCGATCACCCCCGCGAGATGATCCGCCAGTTCACGCCCAACTGGTTCGCCGCGACGATGGGCACGGGCATCCTTGCCCTCGCGCTGCCGCAGGTGCCCGGCATCGGGCCTTCGCTTAAACCTGTCGGCGAGGTGTTGTGGTTCTTCAATATCGCGCTCTTCGCGCTGTTCGCCGGCCTCTATGGCGCGCGCTGGGTGATGTTCGGGCACGAGGCGCGGCGCATCTTCGGGCACAACACCGTGTCGATGTTCATCGGGACCATTCCGATGGGGCTGGCGACGATCATCAACGGCTGTCTCGCCTTCGGCATCGCGCGGTTCGGAAATGGCATCGTGCCGGTCGCGCATATCCTGTGGTGGATCGACGTCGCCATGTCGCTCGCCTGCGGCGTGCTGATCCCCTACCTGATGTTTACCCGCCACGAGCACAGCCTGGACGGCATGACCGCCGTATGGCTGCTGCCGGTCGTCGCTGCCGAAGTGGCGGGCGCCAGCGGCGGGCTGCTCGCGCCGCATCTAACCGATCCCCACGCGCAGATAGTGACGCTCGCGACCTCCTATGTGCTGTGGGCCTATTCGGTGCCGGTCGCGTTTGGCATCCTCGCCATCCTCATCCTGCGCATGGCACTCCACAAGTTGCCGCATGAAAGCATGGCGGCATCTTCCTGGCTGGCGCTGGGGCCGATCGGCACGGGTGCTCTGGGCATGCTGGTGCTCGGCGCGGATGCGCCGGCGATCCTCACCGCGCACGGGCTAGCCGGCGTCGGCACCGTCGCGCAGGGGATCGGCGTTGTCGCCGGGCTCTGCCTTTGGGGTTTCGGCCTGTGGTGGCTGGCGCTCGCGACGCTTATCACCATCCGCTACTGGCGCGCGGGCGTGCCGTTCAACCTCGGCTGGTGGGGCTACACCTTCCCGCTCGGCGTCTACACCGTCGCCACCTTCCGCCTCGGCACGACGCTGAACCTTATGTTTTTCGGTATCGTCGGCACGGTGCTGACGGTTGCGCTCGCGGCGATGTGGCTGCTGGTCGGTGCCAAGACGCTAGCCGGTGCATGGCGGGGCAACCTGTTCGTCTCGCCCTGCATCGCCACCCCGAACTGATCCGCCATGATGATCGGATCAGTCGGTCCGATCACTTGCAGAATGCCCCTTCGATCCGCCAGCGTGACTGGCCACAGGAGAGCCTTGTCATGGACAATTTCGACGCCGGGCTGGCGAGTGAGACCAGCCGTCGCCGCTTCCTCAGCCATGCCGCGCTCGGCACCGCCGGCCTTGCCGCCGCGCCGGCACTGGCGCAGCAGCTCGTCGACCTGAAGCTGCCCGGCGGCAATGCCGAGCGGCCGATGACCAGCGCCTTTCCCGGCAAGGGCAGCATGATCCTCCAGCGCGTCCATCCACCCTTGCTGGAGACGCCGATGGAGGTCTTCGACAAGTCGGTGTTCACGCCCAACGACCAGTTCTTCGTCCGCTGGCACTGGGCCGACATACCGACCTCGATCGACGTCGAAAGTTTCCGCCTCAACGTCTTCGGCCACGTCAATCGGCCGCTGTCGATCAGCCTCGCTCAGCTGCTGCGCCTTCCACGGGTCGAGATGGCGGCGGTGAACCAGTGCTCGGGCAACAGCCGCGGGCTGTTCCAGCCGCGCGTCGCCGGCGCGCAATGGGGCAATGGCGCGATGGGCAACGCCAAGTGGCTCGGCGTTCGCCTGCGCGACGTGCTCGACCTCGCCGGGGTCAAGGCAGGCGCGGTGCAGGTGCGCTTCGGCGCTCTCGATCAGCCGGTCGTGGCGGGCGCTCCTGACTTCGAGAAGGCACTCGACATCGACCATGCCCGCGACGGCGAGGTCATGATCGCCTTCGGCATGAACGGCGAGCAACTGCCGCTCCTCAACGGCTTTCCCTGCCGGCTGATCGTGCCGGGCTGGTACTCGACCTATTGGGTCAAGATGCTGAACGCGATCGAGGTACTGCCCGGCCCTGACGACCAGTATTGGATGGCCAAGGCCTACAAGATCCCCGCGACACCCGGCGCGAATGTCGCGCCCGGTGCCAAGGACTTCCCGACCGTACCGATCAATCGCATGATCCCGCGTAGCTGGATGACCAGCCTGCCCGATGGTCAGGCGATCGCCTATGAAGCGTCGATCCCGGTCGGCGGCATCGCAATGGGCGGCGATTGCGGCGTCGCCAAGGTCGATGTGTCGTCGGACGGTGGCCGCACCTGGTACAGGACGACGCTCGGAGCGGACGAGGGCAGGTACAGCTTCCGGCGCTGGGACGGGCGGGTGCCGCTGAGACGCGGGCCTAACCCCATCATGGTGCGCTGCTGGAACACCAACGGTGTCGCTCAGCCGATGAAGCCGATCTGGAATCCCGGCGGGTTCATGCGCGGCAACATTGAAACCACCACCATCATCGCGGCCTGAGGAGCGAGCAAATCATGAAGACTCCGTCTCCCGGCATGATGGCTGCTGGCCTGATCGGCCTGACCGGCATCATCCTCGTCTTGATCGGCGCGCCGAGCAGCCGCAAGGCGCCCGTTCCGATCTCCGAGATGTCTGAGCCGGCACCGGCCGCCAGCGTGTCAGCGCGCGGCTTCTCGCTTGCCTCGACCAGCGTCGACCTGCCGGCCGACGACGCGACCTACCCCGACGGTCCGCACGCCGACGTCATCAATGCCAATTGCACCTCGTGCCACTCAGCCAGCATGGCGCTGACCCAGCCTGCGCTATCGGCGGATCAGTGGAAGGCGACCGTCACCAAGATGCGTGAGGTGTATAAGGCGCCAGTGGCCGAGAAGGACGTCGATGCGATCGTTGCTTATCTCACCGCTATGCCGAGCCAGAAGGTGGCACCCGCGATCGGCAAGGCGCAGGACCCGGACCCCAAAGTGGCTCCTGATGTCTCAGGTGGAACCGGCTAACCGATCTACTTCCATAATCCCGAAATACCATCCCAAACGAGACTGTGCCGGCCGTCTCGTTGGCCGTTCCCAATCGGGAACGGCTAGCCTGAGCTTTCCGTACCCCTGCATCATCGATGCAGGGGTGATCGATCCTCGCAGTCACGCGCCATGAAGCGTCTCCTGTTTGTCGTGTGTCTCGGTGTGTTGCGACGCCGTGACCATCGAACCGAACCGCGCGTATAGCGTCGGCAGAACGAACAAGGTGAGCAGGGTCGCTGAGATAAGTCCCCCGATCACCACGGTCGCGAGCGGCTTTTGAACCTCGGCCCCTGCGCCGTGCCCCAGCGCCATCGGCACGAAGCCAAGACTGGCGACGAGCGCAGTCATCGCAACGGGGCGAAGCCGGAGCAGAGCCCCCTCGCGGGCGGCACGCGCCCGGTCCATTCCCTCCCGCATAAGGTCGTGGATGGAGGACACCATCACCAGTCCGTTGAGCACCGCTACGCCGGACAGTGCGATGAACCCGACCGCGGCCGAGATGGAGAAAGGCAAATCGCGGAGCAGGAGCGCGAGGATACCGCCGACCAACGCCAGCGGCACGCCGGTGAAGACCAGAGCCGCGTCGCGCACCGATCCGAGCGCACCGTAAAGCAGCAGCATGATGACGGCGAAGCATATCGGCACCACGATCGTCAGGCGTGCCCGGGCGCTTGCGAGGTTCTCGAACTGGCCGCCCCAGGTCAGATAGGTGCCGGCCGGTAAGGCAACCTGCTGCGCTATCCTGGCCTGCGCCTCCTCGACGACCCCTGCAACGTCTCGCCCACGCACATTGGCCTGGACGACGACACGCCGCTTGCCGTTCTCCCGGCTGATCTGGTTCGGCCCATCGCCGAGCCCGATGTCCGCAACGCTGGCGAGCGGCACGAACGATCCGCTCGCCGTTGGCACCGGAATCTGCCCAAGGGTCTGCAAATCGGCGCGTGCCGTCTCGCTGAGACGGATCACGACCGGGAAGCGGGCGTCGCCTTCGAAGATCACGCCGGCCTGCTTGCCACCTACGGTTGCCGCAACGACGTCCTGGACATCGCCGGCAGAAACACCGACCCGCGCCATCGCGTCCCGGTTGGGACGAATGTCGAGAAGCGGCAGTCCTTCGGTCTGCTCCACCCGGACATCCGCTGCACCAGGCACCTTGCGTATCACGTCCGCTATCTGGACCGCGGTCGCATTCATGCTGGCAAAGTCGTCGCCGAACACCTTGACCGCGATATCCCCGCGCACGCCGGCCACAAGTTCATTGAAGCGCATCTGGATCGGCTGCGTAATCTCGTAGCCGTTCCCCGGGATGGTCGAGACCTTCTTCTCGATACGCTCGACCAGCTCCTCCTTGGGGAGGCTGGGGTCCGGCCATTCCTTGCGAGGTTTCAGCATCACAAACGTGTCGGTCGCGTTGGGCGGCATCGGATCGCTGGCGATCTCAGACGTGCCCGTCCGCGAGAAGGCATATTGCACTTCGGGCTCACGACTGATCGTCTTCTCGACCGCGAACTGCATACGCTGGCTCTGCTCGACCGACGTGCCGGGCGGTCGCCAGGCTTGGACGAGGATGTCGCCCTCATCGAGCTGCGGCAGGAACTCCTGACCCAGCGTCGTGAAAGCGAGTGCCGCCACCAAGACGCCGGCAAGCGCCCCGCCGATGGTGACGCTCGGACGCCGCATCGCGGCATCGAGGCCGGGTTCGTAGCGGCGCTTGAGCCAAACCACGATCCGGCTTTCCTTCTCCTCGACCTTGCCGGCGAGGAAGGCGGCGATGGCCGCCGGAACGAAGGTCAGGGACAGCACGAAGGCAAGGACGAGCGCGATGATGACGGTGAGCGCCATCGGCTCGAACATCTTGCCCTCCACGCCGCTAAAGGTGAGCAACGGTGCGTAGACGAGGATGATGATCGCCTGCCCATAGACCGATGGCCGGATCATCTCGCGGGCGGACGCCGCCACGATGGCGAGGCGTTCCTTCAGAGGGAGGACACCCCCGGTTTCGTGCTGGCGCGTGCCGAGGTGGCGCAGCGCGTTCTCGACGATGATGACCGCACCATCGACGATGAGACCGAAGTCCAATGCGCCGAGGCTCATCAGATTGGCCGAAACGCCGGCACGTAGCATCCCCGTAGCGGTGAGCAGCATGGTGATCGGAATTACCATCGCGGCGATCAGCGCCGCGCGGAAGTTGCCGAGCAGCACGAACAGCACCACGATGACCAGCACCGCGCCTTCAGCGAGGTTGCGGGCAACCGTCGCGATCGTGGAATTCACGAGCTTGGTACGATCCAGGACCGGCTTGACCACGACATCGGTAGGTAGCGATCGGCCGATGGCCTGAAGCCGTTCACCGACGTCGGTCGCGACGGTGCGGCTGTTCTCGCCGATGCGCATCACGGCTGTGCCGACGACGACTTCGTGACCGTTCTCGGATGCCGAGCCGGTGCGGATGCCTTGCCCAGCTTTCACGGTCGCCACCTGATTGAGCACGATCGGTACGCCCTCGCGGCTCGCGACGACGGTGCGTGACAGCTCATCAGCGGTGCGAACGCGCGCGTCCGAGCGGACGAACAGCCCTTCGCCGTTCCGATCGACCGTGCCTGCGCCAATGCTGGTGTTGCTGCGCTCGAGCGCGGTAGCGAGGTCCTGGACCGTCAGCCGCATCGATGCCAGGCGTTGGAGGTCGGGAATGACCAGATATTCGCGGTCGAACCCACCCAGCGAGTCTACGCCGGCGACACCTTCGGTCCCGCGGAGCTGCGGCGACACGATCCACTCCTGAACGGTGTGGAGATAGGTCGCCTTGTCGCGTTCGCTGACGAGGTGTTCGCCTTCGGGGGTGATGTAGCTGCCGTCGCGCTGGAGCCCGGGTTCGCCATCCCGATGCTTCACGCGGTTCAGTTCCTGAAACTCGACGGTCCACATGAAGATGTCGCCGAGACCTGTCGCGATCGGCCCCATCTCGGGCATGACGCCCTGCGGCAGCCGTTCCTCGGCCATCCGCATCCGCTCGGCGACCTGTTGGCGGGCAAAGTAGATGTCGGTCGCGTCGGTGAAGACGGCCGTGATCTGGGCAAAGCCGTTGCGGTTGAGCGACCGGGTATAGGCAAGACCCGGAATACCCTTGAGTGACGTTTCGATCGTGAACGAGACCTGCCGCTCGATCTGGTCGGGCGACAGCGAGGGTGCGAGGACGTTCACCTGCACCTGATTGTTGGTGATGTCCGGGACGGCATCGATGGGGAGACGCTGGAGGGCGAAGACGCCCGCGAGCGCGGCGACAAGGGTCAGCAGCAGGACCAGCCAGCGCCGCTCGACCGAGAAGGTGACAAGGCGGGAGATCATGGGCTCAGTCCATGTCCATCCCGCCACCCTTGCCGAGTTCGGCTTTCAGGGTGAACGAGTTCGTGGTGGCGATCCGCTCCTGGCCATTGAGGCCGGAGCTGATGATGACCTGATCACCGTTGCGGCGACCGGCCGTGACCGGGGTCGCGTGGAAGCCGGTCGGGGTGCGGACGAAAACGACGGTACGGTTCTCGATGCTTTGCACCGCGGTGGATGGGACCGAGACGCTACGATCGCCGCTCCCGGGCAGCATGAAGCTCGCCGTCACCGGCTCGCCCACCCGCCAGGTATTCCCCGCATTGTCGAGCGTGGCGATGACAGGCACGAGGCGCGTGCTGTCATCGAGCGCCGGGGACACGAACGACACCCGTCCTTCCTGTCTACGACCAGCTGCGGTTACCTCAACCCGCGTACCCGGCCGGATACGGCCTGCATCCGCGGGCGAGACCGAGGCGGTGACCGTCACCCGCGAGAGGTTTGCGACCCGGTAGAGTTCGGCGTTCGCATCGACGGTCTGGCCAAGGACGGCCGGACGGGCGATGATCTGACCTGAGATCGGCGAGCGCATGGCGATGCGGTTGAGGGCACCACCACCGCCCCCCGTGGCACCGAGCTGTTGCTGCGCGAGACGCAGCGCGATCCCCGCCTCCGTCGCCGCGGTCCGCGCCGCCACCAGGTCCTGTTCGGGCGAGACACGCTCGGCAAACAGACGCTGTTCGCGCCGAAGGTTCGACTGCGCCAATGCGGCGCGGGCGCGAGCCGCCTCGACTTCGGCCTTCAGCGAAGCGGCCTCGCGGCTCTCGATCACCGCCAGCGGGTCACCCTGCCGGACAGGCTGGCCGAGGTTGCGCGTGAGCGCGACCAAGCGACCGCCGATGGTCGCGGAGACGACCTGAACGCCTTGCGGATCGCCCTGGACGAGCGCGGGCAACTCGATCGCGCCGGCGACCCCGCCCACCGTCGGGCGGGCGACCTCAATGCCGGCATCGGCGATCTGCCGCGCCGTGAGCGTCACCGCATCCTTGTCGGCCTTCTTCTCGGCCCCCTCGCCCTTCTCCATGCCCTCCATACCGGCCATGTCGTCGGTCTTCTTCTCGGCCCCGCCGCACGCAACGAGCGCGAGCGGAAGCAAGGCGGACAGCAGGGTCCGCGCATGATTGGTTTTCATCGTGCATCCTTCGCATCGGTAGGCGCCGGGGCGGCGAGCCGTTCCAGCCGGGCCTGTGCGTCATGATAAGCGGCCAGCGCGTCGATCGCGGCCGTTCGGGTGTCGGCAAGCGTGCGCTCAGCCTCCAGGAGATCCAACTGTCCGAACTTGCCCTCACGGTAGCCGATACGCGCGATTCGGGCGGCTTCCTGCGCCGCGGCAAGCGTCGGTCCGGTCGCATTGCGGGCTGTCGTCGCCGCATTCGCTACGTCCCCCTGCGCCGAGGCGATGGCCTGTTCCGCATCGAGCAGCGCGAGGCGGCGCTGGGCGTCCGCCTGGGTGCGTTGGGCAGAAGCCAGATCAACGGCCGCGCGGCCATTGTTGAACAGCGGCAACGGCACCGATACGCCGAACACCGCAGCCGTATCGTTGGTCATCGCAAGCCTGCGTGCGGACGCGCTGATCGTCACGTCCGGAATCCGCTGGCTTCGGGCAAGGCGGACCTGCGCCGTCGCCGTGGTGAGATCGGCCTGAACCGCCGCGGCCGTCAGCGTGCCTTCACTGCGCACCGGCAACCGTGGCCCTGCGCCTTCGATCCGGGCGAACCAGGCTGTATCCAGCGAGCCGGCGCCGCGCCCGATCAGCCGGGCAAGATTGCCGAGCGCCACTTGTGCGGATCGCTCCGCGCGCTCGGCCGCGCCTTCCGCATTCAGCCGGGCGACGTCGGCGCGTTGCTCTTCGAGCGGTGAGGCGCGACCGGCTGCCACGCGGACCCGCGCTGCACGCAGTACCTCATTCGCGATCCCGACCTGTTCGCGGGCGGTGACTACCCGGCGTTGCGACGCCGCGGCATCGTTATAGGCCTGCGTGACCCGTAACCGGAGATCGGCCTGTATGATCGCCGCTTCGAGCGACGCGCGGTCGAGTTGCGCATTGGCGACCGCGACGCGCGCCGACCGCTTGCCGCCGAGTTCGAGCGGCAAGGATACGCCGACCGTCGTTTCGGCCGAGCGCAGCCCCTTGTAGATACCGGTGCCGGCGACGTTCTCGCTCATCGCGTCGAGCGACGGATTAGGCCGCAATCCGGCGATCGAGCGTTGCGCTTGCGCCGCCTGAATGCCCGATCGGGAGACCTCGACCGCCGGCGACACCGCGCCGGCCGCGGTAAGTGCTTCATCAAGGGTCAGCGGCGGTGCCGACGCCTCCGTGTCCTGTGCCTGTGCCGAGTTGCTCGACGCACAGGCTGTCGCGACCAGCACGGCCGCTATCATGCGCTTCATTTTAGATGCTCCTGACGAACCAGTCTCAGGCGCCGGAAGGCGCCCGATGCGTCGTCAGGCCTGTGGCGGTCGAAGCGCCGGGTCGCTCTGATGCGCAAGCCAGAGCGGAGCCTTGTGGCTCGCGAATTCGGCCCAATTGTCGATCAGGGCGACGTCGACACTATGCTCAGCCGGTGCGGCGACATGGTGGCCGTGACAGACGGTGTGATGATGAGGATAGCCCTTGTCCGCATCGGCGGGCACCTCGTCGCAGTCGCCGGCCATGTGCATGATCGTGTTGACCTGAGAGGTCTCGATGCACCCGGCGCTTTCCGTAGCCTGCGCCATGCCCGCCCAGCCGGTCAGGACCAGCATCAGACAGGCGAGAAAGGGCAGCAGCTTGCGCATGAGCTTGCTCCTTATCATTCCATGAGCACTGCGTAACCCGCGATCATCGGACGCTACCGGGCTAGCGTTGCTTTCGACCTTCATGAGCGGCCACTCAATTCTGCCAACGCACCGCGGGTGATCTCCCAAGCGGAGTGCAGGAACAGGATCGCGATGACGCCGGCGACCGCGAGGTCGGGCCATGCCTTTTCGGTCCACGCCACCAGGCCGGCGGCAATGATGACGGCGATGTTGGCGAGCGCATCGTTCCGGCTGAACAGCCAGATAGCCCGTACATTGGCGTCGCCTTCACGAAACCGCGACAGGACGAGCGCCGCACTGACGTTGACGATAAGGGCGACGATCCCGATGCCGCCCATCAGATCGGCGTCGGGTGCCACGGCGTTCATCGCGCGCCAGATCGCAAAGCCGATGACACCCAGCCCCAATGTTCCGAGGAACAAGCCTTGGGCGAGAGCGACCCTTGAGCGGGCTGCCGCAGTCCAGCGCAGCGCGATGAGGCCGAACAACGAGATGGTGCCGTCGCCGATGAAGTCGAGGGCATCGGCCTTGAGCGCCTGGCTGTCGGCGATGTACCCACCGACGATTTCGATCAGCCCGAAGCCGAGGTTCAGGAGGACCACGATCCATAGGGCACGCCGATAAGCAGGGTCGCGCTCCGCACGTTTCGTATCGCCCGTGCAGCCGCACGTGGAGGATTCGCTTGCGCTCATCCCGCTCCGTTACGATCTACAGTCACTGTAGGAGCAAGCGCAAAAATGCGAGGGTCGCAGGGTGCTGATGATTGGCGACATAGCGAAACGGACCGGGACAAAGGTCAACACGATCCGTTTCTACGAAGATATTGGCTTGATGCCGGAGGCTGCGCGAACGGCAGGCGGGCGCCGCACCTATGGTGATGCGGAGGTTCGCCAGCTCGCCTTTATCCGGCATGCCCGTGATCTGGGGTTCTCGACTGACGAAATTCGATCTTTGATCGCTTTGTCGGCCAACCCCGATCAGGATTGTAAGGAAGCAGGCTCGCTCGCTCGCCGGCACCTTGCGAGCGTGGAAGACCGCATTGCCCGCCTAATGGCGCTTAGGGACGCGTTGGCGGATGCGACACGGGATTGTGAAGGCGGCAGGATCGCCGATTGCCGGGTTATGGAAGCGATCACGTCGCCGCCCGATTTGGACCGCGGAAGGCGGGTCTAGGCTACATGTACGCAACTCCTGGCGAAGCCCGTCAGGACTGCGGCACTGTCGCGATGCTGGAGAGGTCCTTAGCGGTGTCGATCGGCACCCCGGCTTCCTTGCGCTCCGAATAGCGATTTACGAGTTGAGCAGTGTGCGGGCGCAGTAGCACCGTGAAGCGCACGAGTTCCTCCATCACGTCCACAATCCGGTCGTAATAGCTCGACGCCTTCATGCGCCCGGCGTCATCGAACTCGCTGAACGCCTTGGCGACGCTCGACTGGTTCGGGATCGACACCATTCGCATCCAGCGACCCAGAACGCGCAGCGTGTTGACGCTGTTGAACGACTGCGATCCGGCCGACACCTGCATGACCGCCAGCGTGCGTCCCTGCGTCGGACGCATCCCGCCCATCGACAGTGGCAGATGGTCGATCTGCAGCTTCATGATGCCGGTGATCTGGCCGTGACGTTCCGGGCTGCACCACACCTGACCCTCCGACCATAAAGACAGCTCACGCAGCTCGTGGACGGCGGGATGATCGTCGCCGGCATGTTGGTCGGGCAGCGGCAGGGTCGATGGATCGAAGATGCGCGTCTCGCACCCGAAGAAGCGGAGCAGGCGCGCCGCTTCCTCGACACACAGCCGGGAGAAGGATCGTTCGCGCAGCGAACCATAGAGCAGAAGGATACGCGGCGCGGGATCGAGCGGGCCAAGCCCCAGTGCCGGCCGCTGGATGGCATAGGCGGGATCGAGTGCCGGCAGGGCATCGGGATCGGCGAGCGTGCGGAGCGGCATCAGAGGGCTTTCACGAGATAGGCGGCCGACGCGGGGCACAGCGCGATGAACTCGCGCGATGCGGCGATGGCCGGGGGAGCCGTGCCGCGATCGGCGTCGGCATAGTCGAGCGTCCGGAAGAATGGTGCGGCCGTGGTCGTCAGTAGATGGAGGTGCCGCACCCCGAGGTCGCGCGCCTGTCGTTCGAGGGTGGCGACCAATGCCCGCCCTAGGCCATGCCCCCGACGATTGGCGAGGACGACGATCGAGCGGAGCAGGCGGTCGGCCCCTTCCCCCTCCAAGCCGCCATAACCGACTAGGCTATCGGCCTCGAACCGGAAGAACAGGCGGCCGGGATCGGCGAGATCGGCGCTCGGAAGGCTGGCGGCATCGAGGAACCATGCCAGCCCGACCAGCTCGGCGGGTTCAAGCGCCGTGATGGTCAGTCCCGTCACCCGAGGCTGATCCGGATCGCGAGCGCCGCGAGCGTGACGAGCAGCACCGGCACGGTAAGCGTGACGCCCACCCGGAAGTAATAGCCCCATCCGATCCGAACGCCCTTCTGCCCGAGGACGTGGAGCCAGAGCAGCGTCGCGAGCGACCCGATCGGCGTCAGCTTGGGGCCGAGATCGCAGCCGATCACGTTGGCGTAGATCATCGCTTCCTTGATCGCGCCCGTGGCGTGGGTGGCGTCGATCGAGAGCGCGCCCACCAGCACGGTCGGCATGTTGTTCATCACCGACGACAGGACCGCCGCGATGACGCCCGTACCCAGCGCCGCACCCCATACGCCGCCTTGCGCGGTACGATCGAGCAGCGCCGCCAGATGGTCGGTCAGGCCGGCGTTCCGCAGGCCATAGACGACGAGATACATGCCGAGGGAGAATATCACGACCTGCCAGGGCGCGCCGCGCAGCACCTTGCCGGTCTGAATCACATGGCCCCGCCCCGCGATCACCAGCAGCAGGATCGCGCCGGCTGCGGCCACGGCGCTGACCGGCACGCCGAGCGGTTCGAGCAGGAAGAAGCCGGCGAGCAATAGCGCGAGAACGATCCATCCGGCGCGGAACGTCGCGGCATCGCGGATCGCCTCGCGCGGCGCGCGCAGAGCGCTCACGTCATAGTCTGCCGGTATGTCGCGCCGGAAGAACAGCAGCAGCGCACCCAGCGTCGCGGCGATCGACACGAGATCGACCAGCACCATGACGGCCGCGTATTCGCCAAACCCGATCCTGAAGAAATCGGCCGACACGATGTTAACGAGGTTCGACACGACCAGCGGCAGGCTGGCGGTGTCGGCGATGAACCCCGCCGCCATGACGAACGCCAGCGTCGCCTTGTCCTTGAACCCCAGCGCCCGCAGCATGGCGATGACGATCGGCGTCAGGATCAGCGCCGCGCCGTCATTGGCGAACAGCGCGGACACCGCCGCGCCGAGCAGCACGATAAGGACGAACAGCCGGCGACCATGTCCCCCGCCCCAGCGCGCGACGTGCAGCGCCGCCCATTCGAAGAACCCGGCTTCATCCAGCAGCAGGCTAATGACGATGATCGCAACGAACGCGGCAGTCGCGTTCCAGACGATGCCCCACACCACCGGCACGTCGGACAGCGTGACGACGCCCGCGAGCAGCGCCACGACGGCCCCGCCCATCGCGCTCCACCCGATGCCGAGGCCTTTGGGTTGCCAGATGACGAGCGTGATCGTCGCGACGAAGATCAGGACGGCAAGAAGCATCAGGCGACGCGCTGGCCCGAAGCATCAACCACCTGTTCGCCGTCTTCCTTCGCGAACGCGCCGAGCTGGCCGCTCGGCAGCAGATCGAGGACGGCTTCGGACGGGCGGCACAGCTTCACGCCGAGCGGCGAGACGACCAGCGGTCGGTTGATGAGGATGGGATGCGCCATCATCGCGTCCACCAACACGTCATCGGACAGCGACGTGTCGCCCAGGCCCAACTCCGCATAGGGCGTCCCCTTCTCGCGCAGCAGCTCGCGGGGCGTCATGCCGGCGCGATCGATCAACTCGACCAGCAGCCCGCGCGAGGGCGAAGTTTTCAGGTACTCGACCACATGCGGCTCAATGCCGGCATTACGGATCATGGCGAGGGTGTTGCGCGACGTGCCGCACTCAGGGTTGTGATAGATGACGATATCAACGGCCACGGGGCGTCCTTTCAGCAGCAGGGGGCGAGTTCGGCTATGAGCGGCGCGCACAGCTCCGCGTTGCCCGCGCAGCAATCCTTGACGAGGAACAGCGTCAGCGCGCGCAGGCCGTCTAGATCGGCGCGATAGATGATCGATCGGCTATGGCGTTCGGAGCGGACCAAGCCCGCGCGGGCGAGAATGCTGAGATGCGAGGACATGGTGTTCTGCGGCACGTCGAGCTGACGGGCAATATCACCCGCAGCCATGCCGTCCGGCTCGTGCCGCACCAACAGGCGAAACACATCAAGGCGCGTTCCCTGCGCCAGCGCACCAAGCGCAGCTATAGCCAAATCCTTTTCCATATATCCAGCATAGCAGATATATGGTTCCGCGCTACCTGTTCGGTTGGATTGAGCCAGTTTCAGATTTCTCAAAATCGGCTTCGAGATGGGATTTGGGAACGCCTGCGCGTTTCCATCTAACGATCCTCGTGGGAAAGCGCGCGCGGTGTGACCGAGCCCGCCGCTGTCGCAGCGGGTCCAAGGGCGCAAGAGCCGAGAAGTGATCGCCTCAGCGGGGGCAGCGCTGCGCTGCTTGGGAGGCTCCACGCTGCCCCCGCTGCCACAAAGTGTGTCGCACTTCGGCTTGAAACCGCAGCGCTAAGTACAAATGACACCAGCCCGCTAGATAGAAATGGCACTCTGCGGTGCTCTCAGCGGGTCGCCGGTGTCATAGCCGTTCTCGGCAACGAGGACGCGCATTGTATGACGGTGCTGGCGATGAGTGCTGCTGAGATCACCCGCTTCGACACGCTGATGCGGCTCGACCGCGGCGAGATCCGGGTCACGGACGCGATGGAGCTGCTCGGCCTTGCGAGGCGGCAGGTGTACCGGCTGCTGGGCCGCCTGCGAGAGGACGGCGCCAGCGGCCTGATGTCGCGCAAGCGAGGACGCCCGAGCAACCGGCGCTACAGCGACGCCTTCCGCGCCCAAGTGGTCGCGCTGGTACGCGAGCACTACGCCGACTTCGGACCGACGCTCGCGCGCGAGTACCTCGCCGAGCGCCATGGCATCGGCCTGTCGTGCGAGACCCTGCGCCGCATCATGCTGGAGGCGGGACTGTGGCAGGACCGTGCGGCCAAGCGCCCTCGCCCGTACCAGCCGCGCTACCGGCGCGACTGCCGCGGCGAGCTCGTCCAGGTCGACGGCTCCAAGCACTGGTGGTTCGAGGGCCGCGGTCCGCAATGCACGCTCCTGGTCTTCATCGACGATGCCACCAGCGAGCTTATGCACGTCGAGATGGTCGAGAGCGAGAGCACCTTCTCCTACATGCGCGCCACCCGGACCTACCTCGAGCGGCATGGCAAGCCGGTGGCCTTCTACACCGACAAGCACAGCGCCTTTCGCAACAACACGGCCTCGGCAAAGGGCGACGGCATGACCCACCTCGGGCGTGCGCTGGACCGCCTCAACATCGAGCTCATCTGCGCGAACTCGCCGCAGGCGAAGGGACGCGTCGAGCGGGTCAATGCGACGCTGCAGGACCGCCTGGTCAAGGCGATGCGGCTACATCGCATCTCCACCATCGACCAAGCCAACGCCTTCCTCCCCTCCTATATGGCGCAGCACAATCAACGGTTCGCCAAGACGCCGTTCGATCCGCGCGATCTGCATCGCGCGCTGGCCATTCACGAGAACCTTGAGGCGGAGCTGGTGTGGCGCGAGCAGCGCACCGTCACCGGCGCCCTTACCTTGCACTACAACAAGGCCATGTTCATCCTCGAGCTCTCCCCTGCCTCGCAGGCGCTCGCGCGCAAGAAGGTGGACGTGTGCGAATACCCGGATGGCCGGCTCGAGATCCAGCACGAGGGCACGGTCCTGCCCTATCGCATGTTCGACAAGATGCGCCGGGTGAACCAAGCCGCGGTGGTCGACAACAAGCACCTCGATGCCGCGCTGGCGCTTGCCCGCGCGATACAGCAGGCTCAGCCACACCATGCAAAGCGCAACAACAACGAGCCGGCGCGCACCGCGCAGCCCGTCGGGCCGTTCAAGGCGCCCTCGCCGGCTTCTTCCGGTCAGAAGCTGGACCGCCGAACGCTGGGCAACAGAAGGCTCAAGCGAGGTCCACGCCTCTCCAACGAGGAGTTGGTTGCGCGCGGCCTTGGTGAGTACGCCCTCTAGCGTCCGAAAGCGCCCATTAGCGGACATGGGCACCCAGCCACGTCCAAAGCTACCAGCGCTTGAGGTCGTCCTCTAAATACTTTGCCCTTGCTCGGTTCGCCTCAGCCACGCACGCCATTACCGAGGCGTCGAAAGCGGTGTTGTGGGGAGAGCCATCTGCTTCATACGCGCATTGAGCATCGCGATTTTTCACCCGAGCCTGCTCTGCTTTCAACAAAAGGCCACGTGACTCACCGTGGACCTGAGACCAAAGCTTTGAAAACGCAGCCTTTAAGGCGTTGTCGGCTTGCGCACTGTCGTACATGCAGCTTGCATATTCGACTGGCGATGTGATCTCTGGATGCAAGCGGGCACACTCTTCTTCAGTTCTAAGTTGCGCTCCTGCGCTCCCGCAAAAGAGGGCCGCTCCTAGAGCGATCACGGGTACGGTAGCTTTCATACTCCTTTGTAGCAGCAGTGCCGATCTAAACAATGTCCGCTTTCCTGCCATTAGCGGAAGGGCCGCTTTGGTAGGCAGCCCCCACCAGGACTGCAGGGCCGACCGGCGTCGATCGGCTAGCGAGCTTCTGCAAATCGGCTGAACCTGCTTCGTCTTAGAAGCCATCGGCCAACCAGCGAAACTGCCGCGATGCCACTGGCCACGAGCAGCGCCCAATCAACGGTGTCGACGAAGCTTGGTGTAATGGGAGCGATTATCTTTACGCCAGCCACCTTGGCCAGAGCCAACGGCAGCCATGCGAACCGCACGCGGCGCCACGCCTCAGCCTGCCCAAACAGCTCGAGCAGCAGAGCTGCCAGGATCAACGAGGACATCACCGCAGAGGTTATGTCGGCGGTCATACGGGAGTGGGGCCGGGTTGCATTAGAGACAACTTAACGAGCGACCGAAAGCGGTAAAGAGCCATTGGCTCCGATGTGACTGACTGTGGGCGCTCGCGGCCCCCTGCCCCCTTGTGCCGAGGACCCAGAGTCGGTCAATAAGGAACCCCTACCCTCTTCCCAACTCCGGCCGCTCATTCATCTCGGCATTTGAGGCCTTTGAGCGTTTCGGAGAGCGGCTGGGCTCGCCGGCTGAGAGTGGATCACACGTGCAGCTACGGGACCACGTTATCGAAGCGACCTGCCGCGGATGGACGATCAGGGATTGATGGTCTTCTGCAGCCAGGCTCCCAGAAGAGCGAAATAGGCCGGCGCGTCAGGCGCCGCTAAAGTGGCGAACTGCGCATCGACTTGGCGGGCGGGCGGCACGCCCAGCATCATCGCATGGTCCGCGCCGTCGATCACACGCACCGTGACCTGTGGCAGCTCGGCCGAGTGGGCTCGCAGAGCTGCGAGTGACGCTGCCACTGGCACCCATGGATCGGCTTGGCCGAACATCACCAGTGTCGGGACACGAGAGCCGACCAAGGCTCGCATGGGGTCGTTGCCAATCTGCTGCCGCCACTCAGGGTCGTCGATGTTTCCCTTGATCCAAGTGTCAGCGTACCAAGGCTCGCTCCGAATGCCTGCCTCAGCGCGCTCGGCGGAAGCGCGTGCCCCCTTGCCGCGCACATAGTCATCGACGGCCGTGCGCGCCGCGATCGCACGGTCGACGACCGCCTGAGGTTTGCCTTGTATGCGGAGGATATTGGACACCGCATAATTCATCTGAACGTCAGCGGCCGCTATCGGACCGGACACAGCGACGGCGAAAGCCGCGCGTTGCTCCTTGCGCGCTGCGAGGATGGTCAGCCAGCCGCCCTGTGACAGGCCCCAGAAGCCGATGCGCCGCGGATCGATGTCGCGTTCCCCGCTTAATCGGGCAAAAGCGGCGACTGCATCGTCGGCCAGCAAGTCGAAGTTGCCCGGCGCTGCGCCACCGCTGGTCGATGCGCCTGATCCACGTCGATCGTAGAGCAGAACCGCAATGCCGAGACGTGGCAACGCCTCCGTCAGGTGGCGGTACAAGGGATCGCTTCGGAGCGGTACCTGTGCACCATGCAGGGCGATCACGGCGGCGCGCGGCTTGGTGCCCGTGGGGATAAAGAGGGTTCCAGCCAGGCGGGCACCACGGTTTTCAAAGACAATCGCGCGCTGTTCAACTGGGTAATCGGTCGGCACCGCCCATTCCGGCAGAGCCGTGGTCTGAGCTGTGACCACGGGCGCCTCCCACGTCATGCACACGGCGAGTGCGACGGCTAACAATCTCATGGTCGACCTTTCATGGTAGAACGGATCGATCGAAGCCGCACTAATCGGTCCGGAGCGACAGTAAGGGCGGCTTCACGTGCCCACAGTTCCACGCCCGGGCGCTATTCGCAATTAGGCGCTTGCGGCTCCCTCTCCTTGCGAGCCGAGACCCAGAAGCAGTCATTCAGCGACCCCTACCCGCTTCCCAACTCCGGCCGTCCGTTCATCACGCCGCTCGAGCCTTCCGGGAGCTCCGCGCAGCGGTCCCGCTGGCCCGATTGGCAGGTTAGCGGACGTACGTGTGGCGGCGATGGCGGCGTCTATCGCGTTTCGCTATCAGCCGCGTCGGCCCAACTTGCGACCTCAGATCCGACAAGACAGCGCCCAGCCCGGCCGCCAAAAATGGATTGTCGATAGCTGCGCTTTCAATCACGTTGGCGAACGTCCGCCTATGGCTTCCAACGATGGCAAGCCTCGAAAGGCGCATAACGATCCCGGATGTTGGGTTGCAGGCATGTATAGCATCGACCAAACTGGCGAGGCTGCGTCGGTTAGGTGCTCTTATATACTTAATGACGCGAACCCATGATTCCACGAGCTCAACTGGGCAAGTCTCTGAAACTGCCTTCCGGACGTCGGCTACCGACGAACGTCCCGAAACCTCCTTGAAAAGAAGGACGTAGAGCGCGTCAGCGTGGTCGCCGTTTCTCGCGATCGTGCGCAGCTTCTCAGAGGGGATGTCGCTCCCGCGCAGAAGCGCATCAGCGACGTACCAAGCGTCCATGTAGGCGGGAGTAACGAATCTCGGGATGTCTGCAAATGGGCGGTAGCGGACATCTTCGCTGGAGGACTGCGGCGATTGTTGGCTTCGCTGCGACGACGCATGTGGAGCCAGGCTCGCGTTGACGGGCGGTAGCGCGAGGGTACCCTTTGCTCATGCTGAAGATCATATCGCCAATGCTCGCCCTCCTAGTGCAAACCGCGTGTTCTGACGGCTGCGCTAACGAAGTTTTGAGCCAGGCCGCAGCTCCAGACGGGCGGCACAAGGCGGTGCTGTTCCAACGTGATTGCGGAGCTACCACGAGTTTCTCCACTCAGGTCTCGGTTTTGAACGACGCGGAGGAGCTCTCGGGCAGCGGGAACACCCTTATCGCTGATGACGATCATGGCGTCGCGCGGGCGGGCGAATGGGGCGGCCCTTGGGCCGACATGAAGTGGGTTGGACCTCGCCAATTGCTCGTTCGATTCTCCGCTGGATCGAGGTTCTTCAAGCGAGAGAGCGAGGTCTCCGGTGTCCGGATCGCGTACGAACCCGATCGCAGGTGAAGGTCTAGTTCGGGGCGCTTCCGGCCGTCCACCGCGTGACCGAGCCCGCTGCTGTCGCAGCGGGTCCAGGGGCGCAAGAGCCGAGAGTCCACCGCCTTAGCGGGGGCAGCGCTGCGCTGCTTGGGGGGCTCCACGCTGCCCCCGCTGCCACGAGGCGGTGTCATTTCTATCTAGCGGAGAATGTGTCTTTTCTAACTGGCGGCAACAATGGATCGCGGAGCGGAACACGTCGGCAATCATTCCTAATGGATATTAGCAACCTCCTGCGCGCTATCGGCTGCGCAACCAGCATGAGGGCTGATATGGACGCCGCCGAGGTCTTCACCACGCTCGATCTCGAGCTCAAACCCGATCCCGCGCGAACGGTGGTTCGGCCGTTCAGCTTCGACTATCCGGAGGCGTTCGCCGCGGGCAAGCCGAGCCGGGCGGGCGCGGTGGCGGCGCGGCTGATGGCGCTGGGCGAACCGATGCGCGAGCGTATGCTCGGCCTGCTCCACGAGGCGATGCGGCCGCGTCACCGCAACGTAGACCAGGCTTTCCTGCGCCGCTTCGACGAGGTGCGCGAGGCGATCGGCATTGACGTCACCGCCGAGCGCGATCGGCTGCTGATCGGCGCCTATTTCAGCCAGGAATATGCGTTCGAGAGCGCGGCCCTGTTCAATCCCTCGATCGTGGCGGTGCCGGACCAGGATCCGGACGACGACCGCCTCTCCTTCCTTTTGTCGCTGCGCGGCGTCGGCGAGGGCCATATCTCCTCGGTGACGTTCCGCTCCGGCAGCTGGGACGGCGGCACCCGGCTCACCGTCGATCCGCCGAGCGCGCAGGGCGTGCCGCCGCGGATCGAGCGCGACGACGATGCCGGCTGGGTGCGGCTCCGCTCCGACGACAGCGAGGACATCTCCGAGACTGTGATCTTTCCGATCCTGCCGAGCCAGCGCAGCGGCGTGGAGGATCTGCGGCTGGTGCGCTTCACCGATCACGACGGCACGCAGAGCGTGATCGGCACCTACACCGCCTTCGACGGGAAAGTCGCGCGCGCCGAGCTGCTGCGCGGCATCGACCTGCGTACCTATGAGATGCGCCCGCTCACCGGCGCGATGGCGGGCTATAAGGGCATGGCGCTGTTCCCGCGTCGGATCGGCGATGACTTCGTGATGCTCGGGCGGCAGGACAACGAGAATATCTGGCTGCTCCGCTCCGACGACCTGCACCATTGGGAGCGTGGCGAGATCATCATGCGCCCGGAATATCCGTGGGAGTTCGTCCAGATCGGCAATTGCGGCTCACCGATCGAGCTCGACGAGGGCTGGCTGGTGTTCACCCACGGCGTCGGGCTCGTGCGCGGCTATTGCGTCGGCGCCTGCCTGCTCGACCGCGAGGATCCGAGCAGGGTGCTGGCGCGCACCCCCTCCCCGCTGCTCTTCCCCAGCGCCGAGCAGCGCGGCGGCTATGTCCCCAACGTCACCTATAGTTGCGGCGCGTTGCTGCACCGCCGCCGCATCCTGCTGCCCTATGCGATCGGTGACGAGCATACCGCTTTCGCCACCGGGAGCGTCGACGATCTGCTCAGCGTGATGCGCTAGGGTTCCCGGATCGGATTGCCACTTTTCCCCAGCCATGCTTGATAAGTAATTGTCACTTACCAAGGAATAAAGATGCGGTGGCGGAACGGGAGAGTCCTGCTGGCGGCGGCCACGCTGGTTATGGTGACGGTCGGTGGCGCCGCTGCGCAGGATCCGCTGCCCGAGCAAACGGCGCATTATGACCGGATCCCGCTGTGGCCGAACGGCGCGCCGGGCGTCGGGCGCCGCCGCGTCGAGCCCGAGGTCGCGCGCGACTATTGGGTGCGCAACATCCACGATCCGTCGCTGATCCCCTTCCCCGCGCCCGCCGCCAAGCGCAACGGTGCCGCGATCGTGATCCTGCCGGGCGGCGGCCACAAGTTACTCGTGTGGACGAACGAGGGCACCAGGGTGGCGACCGCGCTGAACCGCGCCGGCATCACCGCCTTCGTGCTAAAATACCGCCTCGCGAACGAGTCCGGCTCGACCTACACCGTCGAGGGAGACGCCGCCGACGACGCGCGTCGCTCGATCCGCTGGGTGCGCGCGCACGCCGCCGAATACGGGATCGACTCGGCGCGGGTCGGCGCGATGGGCTTCTCCGCGGGAGGTGAACTCGTCACGCAGGTCGCCGATCATCCCGAACCCGCGGGGCGGCCGCACACCGACGCGATCGACTCACTGTCCGCCCGACCCGACTTCCAGGTGCTCGTCTTCCCCGGTCCGCGCGGCGTACCGGCGCCGGCGATCGCGACCGCGCCGCCCGCCTTCCTCGTCGCCGGCAGCCGCGACGCGTGCTGCGCCGCGCCGACCGTCGCCTTGTACGAGCAGCTGCGCCGCGCGGGCATCTCGGCCGAGCTGCACATGTACGCCGACAGCGGCCACGCCTTCAATCTCGACGAGTCCGAGCGGCTCTCGGTCCTTCATTGGCCCGACCGGCTGTACGACTGGCTCGCCGACGGCGGCTGGCTGGCGCCGCGGCCCGCCGGGCGCTGAGCGGCGTTGCGTCGCACCGCGCGGTCGCTACGCTGGGCGCGAAGGGGAAATCACATGCGCTACCTGCTCGCCGCGACCGCGCTGTCGCTCGTCACCACGCCCGCGATCGCCGCGCCCGACTATGCGGCGGCGATCGACGCTGATTATGACAAGTCGCTCGGTGCGATGTGGGACGACTTCCACCGCAATCCCGAGCTGTCGTTCAAGGAGGTGCGCACCGCGGCGAGGATGGCGGCGGCGCTGCGCGCGGTCGCTGGCATGCAGGTGACCGAGAAGGTCGGCGGCACCGGCGTGGTCGGCGTGCTGCGCAACGGCGCGGGGCCGGTGGTGCTGGTCCGCGCCGACATGGACGGGCTACCCGTCGCGGAAAAATCGGGGCTGCCGAACGCGAGCACGGTGCGCCAGGTCGGCGTCGACGGGGTCGAAGCGCCGGTGATGCACGCATGCGGGCACGACACGCATATCGTCGGGCTGCTCGCCACCGCGCGACGCCTCGCCGCGCTCAAGGAGCGCTGGACGGGAACGGTGGTGTTCGTCGTCCAGCCCGCCGAGGAGCGCGTCGGCGGCGCGACGGCGATGCTGCGCGACGGGCTCTACACGCGCTTTCCCAAGCCGCAGTACGCACTGGCCTATCACTCCAACTCGGAGGGACTGGCGGGCACCGTCTCGGCGTCCGAGGACATCCAGTACAGCTCGTCCGACAGCGTCGACATCACCGTGCCGGGGATCGGTGCGCACGGCGCCAGTCCGCATACCGGCAAGGACCCGGTCTATATGGCGAGCCAGCTCGTCATCGCGCTGCAGGGGCTGATCAGCCGCGAGCGCCAGCCGCTGCGCCCCGGCGTGATCACCGTCGGCAGCTTCCACGCGGGGCTCAAGCACAACATCATCTCGGACGAGGCCAAGCTCCAGGTCACCGTCCGCGCCAACGACGAGGCGACGCGCAAGCAGCTGCTCACCGGGATCGAGCGGGTCGCGCACGGGATCGGCGAGCTCAACGGCATGCCCGCCGACAAGATGCCGGTGGTCAAGGTGATCGAGGGCACGCCGACGACGATCAACGACGCCGCGCTGGCGCGCCGGCTCAACGGCGTGATGGCGGCGACGCTCGGCGCCGACAAGGTTATCCCGTTCCAGCAGAAAGGCATGGGCGCGGAGGATTTCGCTGCCTTCGTCCAGCCCGAGCTCGGCGTGAAGGGCTATTATTTCGCGGTCGGTGGCACCCAGCAGGCGGCGTTCGACGCCGCTGCCAACGGCGGCCCACCCGTGCCCTCGCATCACTCGCCCCTGTTCAAGGTCGACCCGCGCGCCGTGGTGACCACCGGTGCCACCGCGATGACGGCCGCGGTGCTCGACCTGCTCAAGCCAGGTCAGGCGAGCGGGGCGTGAGGGGATCATAGGCTCCTGTCGAGGCAGGAGCCTTCGGGCGCTAGCCGCCACGCTTGTTGCTCTCGGCTCGTGCGCGCGCAGGAGCGCGATGTTCGGAAGACAGAGGAGAGGATGATGCGAGTGTCGTTGGCCGTGCTCGTCGCGGTCGCAGGCCTGGTGCCGAGCATGGCGGCGGCACAGGCGACGATGAACCACGTCGCGATCAACGTCACCGATCAGGCGCGCAGTGTCGCTTATTATGAGGAAGCGTTCGGGCTCAGCGAGATCCCAGCGCCGCTCGACGCGGCGCCGGGCGGCCCGCGCTGGTTGCGGCTGGGCAACGGGGTCGAGCTGCACATTCAGGCGATCAAGGTGCCCTTCACTCCGCCCCCGCGGATCATCCACTTCGCGCTGACGGTGAAGGACCTCGATCCCGTCCTCGCCTATCTCCGAAACACCGGCCGCACCTGGACCGACTATGCCGGCAAGGTGGGGGCGATCAAGCGCACGCGCACCGACGGCGTCCGCCAGATCTTCACGCAGGATCCCGACGGCTATTGGGTAGAGGTCAACGACGCCGCCGACCGCCCGCCGCGCTGACGCTGGCCCCGGACGCCATCCGCTGCTAGCCGCGTCGGCATGAGCGAGCAGCGAACGAGCGCCGAGATCGATCGGCTGGTGGCGATCATGGCAAAGCTGCGCGGCCCCGGCGGCTGCGAGTGGGACCGCGCGCAGACCTTCGCGTCGATCGCACCCTATACGATTGAGGAGGCCTATGAGGTCGCCGACGCGATCGCGCGCGGCGCGGTCGACGAACTGCGCGACGAACTTGGCGACCTGCTGCTCCAGGTGGTGTTCCACAGCCGTATCGCCGAGGAGGACGGTGCCTTCGCGCTGGCCGACGTGGCCGCCGCGATCAGTGACAAGATGGAGCGTCGCCACCCGCATATCTTCGGCGACCGGGCCGAGGGCGGCCATCACCTCTGGGAGGAGGTCAAGGCCGCCGAGCGCGCCGACAAGGGCGCGGCCGGGGCGCTCGACGGCGTCGCGGTGGCCCTGCCCGCGCTGATCCGCGCGGAGAAGTTGCAGAAGCGCGCCGCGCGCACCGGCTTCGACTGGCCCGACGCGAGCGGGTCGCGCGCCAAGGTCGACGAGGAATTGGCCGAGGTGGAGGCCGCGCGCGATCAGGCCGAGCGCGTCGAGGAGATCGGCGACCTGCTGTTCGCGTTGGTGAACTGGGCGCGACACCTGGGGGTCGACCCGGAGGAGGCGCTGCGCGCCGGCAACGCCAAGTTCGAGCGGCGTTTCCGCGCGATCGAGGCGGCGGGCGGCGCCGGTTTCGCGGCGCTGCCGCTGGAGGAGAAAGAGGCGCTGTGGCAGCAGGTCAAGGCGGGGAAGAAAGCCGACGCGGCGACTGACCCGGTCGATGGGTCAATCACTTCCGTTCGCCTCGCATAGGGATCGAGCGTATCGAGCGGGGCCGCGGGCGACGACCTCTCGATACGTCGGCTCGACAAGCTCGACGGCTAGTCGAGGCGAACGCAGAGAGGGTGGCGGCCTCCCATCGAGGTGACGTTAACGGCTCACGCCTGCCGCGACAGGAAACGCTCGTGCACCGCGGGCGCCATCCGCACGTCGTAGCGGACCCGGTCTCCCTCGACATGCTGGTCGAGCACCTCGCCGTTGGCGTGGAGCCACGCCGCGCCCGCCCCGTCCGCCGCGTCGAGCGCGACGGCGTAGCGCTGGTGGCCCCGCGTCAGCAGGTCGGCGACGTGGCGGATCAGATCGTCCACTCCCTCCCCCGTCAGCGCCGAGAGCGCCACCACGTCGTCGCGCCGCGCCGCCTCGTCGAGCAGCTCGGTGCGGGCCTCGCCGTGGAGCAGGTCGAGCTTGTTCCACGCCTCGATCCGCGGCGTCGTCTCGCTCACGCCGACGTCGGCGAGCACGCCCTCGACGTCGGCCTTCTGCGCCGCGGTGTCGGGGTGCGCCACGTCGCGGACGTGGATGAGGAGGTCGGCCGAGACCACCTCCTCCAGCGTTGCCTTGAAGGCCGCGACCAGCTGGGTCGGCAGCTCCGAGACGAAGCCCACCGTGTCCGACAGGATCGCCTTGTCGATGCCGGGCAGGGTGATCTGGCGCAGCGTCGGGTCGAGCGTGGCGAAGAGCAGGTCCTCGGCCATCACGTGTGCGCCAGTGAGCCGGTTGAACAGCGTCGACTTGCCCGCATTGGTGTAGCCGACCAGCGCGATCACCGGCCAAGGCGCGCGCTGGCGTCGCTCGCGGTGGAGTCCGCGCGTGCGGGTCACCTGCTCCAGCTCGCGCCGCAGCCGCGCCATGCGGTCGCGGATTAGCCGTCGGTCGGCCTCGATCTGGGTCTCGCCCGGGCCGCCGAGGAAGCCGAAGCCGCCGCGCTGGCGCTCGAGGTGGGTCCAGCTGCGCACCAGCCGGCCCGACTGATAGTCGAGGTGCGCGAGTTCGACCTGGAGCCGACCCTCGGCGGTGGCGGCGCGCTCGCCGAAGATCTCGAGGATCAACCCGGTTCGATCGATCACCTTGGTCTCGAGCGCGGTCTCGAGGTTGCGCTGCTGGATCGGGGTGAGACTGCCGTCGACGACGACCAGCCCGGCCTCCTCCATCCGCGCGCGCGCGGCGAGCTCCTCGATCTGGCCGGCGCCCATCAGCGTCGCGGCGCGCGGGGTGCGGATGCGCAGCGCGACGCGGTCGGTGACGACGACGCCGATCGCCTCGGCGAGGCCGGCCGTCTCCTCCAACCGTGCCTCGGCGTCACGCGACGAGCCGCCGAGGTCGGGATAGACCACGATCGCGCGCGCGCCGCGGGAGAATTCGTCCCGGTCGCGCTCGAAGCCGGTGCTCATGCGCCCACCCTCACTCGTCCTCGCCCCCGGCCTGCTCCTCGGCCAGGTTGAGCGGGCGGGAGGGCTGGATCGTCGAGACCGCGTGCTTGTAGACCAGCTGCGACATGCCGTCGCGCTGCAGCAGCATGCAGAACAGGTCGAAACCGGCGATCGCACCCTGCAGCATCACGCCGTTGACGAGGAACATCGTCACCGGATCCTCCGACTTGCGCACCGCGGAGAGGAAGATGTCCTGCAGCAGCTGCTTCTTGCTGCCCTCACCGAGCTGGCCGACGATGCCGGCGACATCGATCGGGCCGGCGGGCATGATGGTCGAGATGGCGTGCTTGTAGATCAGCTGCGACTGGCCGTCGCGCCGCAGCAGCACCGAGAAATTGTCGAACCAGGTGACGATGCCCTGGAGCTTGACTCCCTTGACGAGGAACATCGTGACAGGGGTCTTGGACTTGCGCAGCGCGTTGAGGAAAAGGTCCTGGAGCGAGGTCTGCTTGTCGGCCATGAGAAGGTCCTTGTTCTTGGCGGGAGGTTCCCCGCAGGGTGCGCCGTTGTCGGCGTCGGGTGGGTCGCGCTGTAAGCGGAAGGGTTAAGTTAGGGTCTCAGTGTGGGCGCGTCTAGGTGGGGGGCGACGGTGGTTGCGGCGGAGCGCGAGACCTCCCCGTACGGCTCGAGCAGGCGTCGAGCGAGGCCGAGAAGCCGCCCGTCGAGAGGTTGGCGCTCATGGCACCTCCCCCACCGCCTCGACAAGCTCGACGGCTGCTCGAGCGGAACGATTGAGAGCGATTACTCCTCCCGCGTCTCGGTGATCCCCAGCAGCTTGAGCTTGCGGTGCAGCGCCGAGCGCTCCATCCCGATGAAGCTCGCGGTGCGCGAGATATTGCCCGAGAAACGCCGGATCTGAACGCGCAGATATTCACGCTCGAAGGTCTCGCGCGCCTCGCGCAAAGGCGCGCCCATGATCGCGGTCGCGCCCGGGCCGGCGTCGTGGCCGCCGAGCACCTCGGCGGGGAGGAGATCCAGGTCGATGCGCCCGATGCGGTCGCCGGGGGCGAGGATGATGGTCCGCTCCACCACGTTGCGCAGCTCGCGCACGTTGCCCGGCCAGTCGTAGGACTGAAGCGCGACCAGCGCGTCGGTCGCGATCTCAGGCACGGGCACGCGGCGCTCGGCGGCGTAGTGCGCGACGAAATGCTCGACGAGCGCCGGGATGTCCTCCCGCCGCTCCGCCAGTGGCGGGATCGTCACCGGCACCACGTTGAGGCGGTAGAAAAGGTCCTCGCGGAAGCGGCCGTCTGCGATCTCGAGCGAGAGGTCGCGCGCGGTGGCGGAGACGACGCGCACGTCGACCTTGACCACGCGCGTGCCGCCGACGCGGGTGAAGCTCTGGTCGGTCAGCACGCGCAGGATACGCGCCTGCGTCGCCTGCGGCATGTCGGCGATCTCGTCGAGAAACAGCGTCCCGCCGTGGGCCTGCTCGAGCAGGCCGGTGCGGACGAGGTCTCCGCCCTCCTCCACCCCGAACAATTCCTCCTCGACCCGGTCGGGGCTCATGCCCGCGGTGCTGACGATGACGAAATTGGCGTGGGCGCGCTGGCTCCAGCCATGGAGCAGCCGCGCCGCCACCTCCTTGCCGACACCGGCGGGACCGACGATGAGCACGCGGCTGCCCGTGCCGGCGACTCGCTTGAGCGTCGCGCGCACCGCGTTGACCGCGGTGGAGCTGCCGGTGAGGTCGGTGCCGCGGCCGGACGCGGCGCGTAGGCTCGCCACCTCGGCGCGCAGCCGCTCGGTCTCGGTCGCGCGCTCGACCATCAGCAGCAGGCGCTCGGCCTGGAACGGCTTCTCGATGAAGTCGGCGGCGCCCTTGCGGATCGCCGCGACGGCGGTGTCGAGCGTGCCATGGCCCGAGATCACCAACACCGGGATCGAGGGATCGCGGCGCTTGATCTCCTCGAGCAGGTCGAGCCCGTCGAGGCGTGAGCCTTGCAGCCACACGTCGAGTAGCACCAGGCTGGGGCGACGCGTCGCGATCGCCTCCAGCGCGGCGTCGCTGTCGCCCGCCATGCGGGTCTCATAGCCCTCGTCCTCGAGCACGCCGGCCACGAGTTCGCGGATGTCGAGTTCGTCGTCCACGACGAGGATGTCGATCGCCATAGCTGTCTAGATCCGATTTCTTGTCAATGCGGCGATCGTGCGATCGTCGTCGGTGGAGCCTGCGCCGGGCGGAGAGGAGTCCTCGGCGGCGAGCGGGGCGAGCAGCGACGCGTCGAACGACAGCGTCACCACGGTGCCGCCGCCGGCGCGGTCGGCGAAGGTCATCGTGCCGAAATGCTCCTCCACGATCTTCTTGACGATCGCGAGGCCCAGGCCTGTACCGCGCGCGCGTGTCGTCATATAGGGCTCGACGATGCGGTCGCGCTCAAGCGGGAGGCCGACGCCGGTGTCGGCCACCTCGATCACGACGCGGCCCTCCCCCTCGCGCAACACCATCGTCACCGCGCCCTCGCTGACATCGGCGGCCTCGACCGCCTCGACCGCGTTCTTGACGATGTTGGTGAGCGCCTGGCCGAGCTGACGCCGGTCGCACACCAGCGTCGGCGCGGGCTCGTCATGCTCGAGCAGGAAACGGATCCCGGGGTGCGCGACCTCGTGCAGGAACATCGTCTGGCGTGCGATGTCGACCAGCGCTTCCTCGCGGAACACGGGCTTGGGCATGCGCGCGAACGAGGAGAATTCGTCGACCATGCGGCGCAGGTCGCCGACCTGGCGGACGATCGTGTCGGTCAGCCGCGCGAAGGTGGTGTCACCCGCCTCGATCTTGCTGCCGTAGCGGCGCTGCAACCGCTCGGCGGCGAGCTGGATCGGGGTGAGCGGGTTCTTGATCTCGTGCGCGATGCGACGTGCGACGTCGGCCCAGGCGGCGCGGCGCTGGTCGGTCAGCTGCTGGGTGATGTCGTCGAAGGTGATGATCGGCCCGGTACCGTCGCGCGCGATCCGCGCCGCGAAGGTGCGCATCTCGCCCAGGACATTGTGCTGGACGTTGGCCTCGCGCGCGCCCTGGTCAAGCATCGCGTCGAGCTCGGGCGCGACCGCGCGCAGCACGCGGCCGACCGGCGGCGCGTCGAGCCCCAGCAATGTCTGCGCCGAGCTGTTGACCAGCCGGATCGTTCGATCCTGCGAGTCGATCGAGATGACCCCGGCCGAGACGCCCGACATCACCGCCTCGATCAGCGCGCGGCGGTTCTCCAGCTGGGTGTTGGCGGTGACCAGCGCGGTGTTCTGGGTCTCCAGCCGCGCGGTCATGCTGTTGAAGGCGGTGGCGAGAGTGCCGACCTCGTCGCGCGCGGGCGTCTCGGGCACGCGCGCGGAAAGGTCGCCCTCCCCTACCCGGCGCGCCGCGTCGACCAGCGCGCCGACCGGGCGCACGAGACGGTCGGCAACCGCCAGCGCGATCCACACCGCGACGCCGACGATCAGCAGCGAGACGATCAGCAGCGCGGCGTTGAATTGGAGCTGGAGCGACCGCGCGCGCGCGATGAGCTGGCGATAGTCGTTGAGCACCGCCGCGCCGCGGTTGAGCTGGTTGGCGAGCTGCGGGTCGAACACGCGCGCCGAGTAAAGATAGGTGTGCGGCTGATAGTCGAGCCTGGTCAGCACGCCGACGCGGTCGCCCGAGCGCACCACCACCGATGCCGCGCCGCCCTCGATCTGGTCGACCATCGGCGCGGTGACGACACGCTCGAGCTGCCGGTCGTAGGGATTGACCAAGGCGCGCGTGCGCAGCTCGCCATCCTGCCCGCGCTGGACGATCAGCGCCTCGGACAGGTTGCGGAGGTAGAGCTGATAGGCGAGGCCCGCGGCGAAGCGCTTGCTCTCGATCGGGTCGGCGCGAAGATAATCGGCGAGGTCGCCCGCCATGGTCATCGTCTCGCGGCCGACGCGGTCCGACTCGTTGCGGTAGCTCTCCTGCGCCACCGAGGCGGCGTTCTCGAACATGCCGCGCGCACGATCCGAGTACCAGAATTGGACACCGTACTGGAACAGCAGCGAGGCGAAGATCGTCACCAGCAGCGCGGGCACCGCCGCGACAAGCGAGAAGAGCAGCACCAGCCGGACATGGAGCCGCCCCTCCCCGCCCACCGGCGAGCGTGCGGCGCGGTTGAGCGCGATCCGGCGCCCGAGCAGAATCATGAGGGCGATACCGGCGACGAGGTTGGCGACGAGCAGCAGCGCGACCACCGGCGGCTCGATCAGCGCGGCCGTACCGCCCTCGCCGCGCACCGAGAAATAGCTGCCCACGCCGATCGCGATCGCCACCGCCAGCACCGCTAGCTCCAGCGCCGGCGTCACCGTCGGCCGCCGGTGGGCGGGCGACGTGGTGGGAGAGGAGGGAGTGACTCCCGCGATCATCGCTCCTCCGCTACAACATCGGTGTTGCACAGAGAACACATATTTCGGGCGTTTATGGTTCGTCCGATCCCGCCGTCCGCGCGCCTGGGCTGATCCCGAGCGCGTCGAGCCGCTTGCGCAGCGTGTTGCGGTTGAGCCCGATCGCGCGCGCGGCACGCAGCTGGTTGCCGCCGTGCCGTGCCAGCATCGCCGCGATGAGCGGCCGCTCCACCGCGCCGATCACGCGATCGTAGAGCGAGCCGTCGTCGAGCGCGCGTGGAGCCTCGCGCGCGAGCCGGTCGATCATCGCGCGCACAGCCGCCTCGATGCCGGGATCGGGCAGCGGCTCGGCCGAGCTGGGTGCGGCGCCGATCGTCTCCACCACCTCGGCCGCGCCGATCCGGTCGTCGCGGGAGAGCGCGGCGAGGCGGCGCATGAGGTTTTCCAGCTCGCGGACATTGCCGGGCCAGTCGTGCGCCTCGAGGGCGGCGATCGCCTCGGCGGCGAGCGTCTTGCGCGGCAGTCCCGCCTCGGCGGCGCGGTCGAGGAAGTGGCGCGCGAGCTCGGCGATGTCGCCGCGCCGCTCGCGCAGCGCGGGCAACGCGATCGGCACGACGTTGAGCCGATAGTAGAGGTCCTCGCGGAACTGCCCGCCCGCGACTGCCTGCTGCAGGTCCCGGTTGGTCGCGGCGACGATGCGGACGTCGGCGCGGATCGTGCGCGCGCCGCCCACCGTGGTGAACTCGCCCGACTGGAGCACGCGGAGCAGCCGCGTCTGCGCCTCGATCGGCATGTCGCCGATCTCGTCGAGGAAGAGCGTGCCACCGGCCGCCTGTTCGAACCGGCCGGCGCTACGCTGTGCCGCACCCGTGAACGCGCCGCGCTCGTGCCCGAACAACTCGGCCTCGATCAGCTCGCGTGGGATCGCCGCCATGTTGATGGGCACGAACGGGGCGGCACGGCGCGCGCCGAGGTCGTGGATCGCCCGCGCGACCAGCTCCTTGCCCGTGCCCGACTCACCCGAGACCAGCACGGTGAGGTCGTTCGAGATCACCCGCGCGATCACGCGATACACGTCCTGCATCGCGGGCGAGCGGCCGATCAGCGGCAGCGCCTCCTCCTCGACCGCGCGCTCCTCCGCCGCGGTGCCGCCACGCTTGAGCGCCGCCGCGACCGTGCGGGTCAGCGTGTCGAGGTCGAACGGCTTGGGGATATAGTCGTAGGCGCCCGCCTCGGTGGCGCGCACCGCGGTGGTCAGCGTGTTGCGCGCGGAGAGCACGATCACGGGCAGGTCGGGGCGCTCGGTGGCGAGCCGCCCGGCATGGTCGATGCCGTCGCCGTCCGGGAGCACGACGTCCGTCACCAGCACGTCGGGGGGATGGGTGCGCAGCTCACGCGCCATGTCGGCGAGGCTCGCGGCGGTGCGCACCGCGTGACCGGCGCGGCGCAGCGCGTGCGCCACCACGGTGCGGACCGCATCGTCGTCGTCGACGATCAGGACCTTGCCGCCGGTCACGCGGCGCGCGGCAGCAGCAGGCGGAAGACGGTGTGGTGCGGCTGGCCCTCGCGCGCGTACTGGACGATGCCGCCCATGTCGCGCACCAGCTTGTCGACCAGCGCCAGCCCCAGCCCCTTGCCCTCGGGCCGCCCCGAGACGAACGGGTCGAAGAGGTGGTCGGCGATATCGTCGGGCGCGCCGGGACCGGTGTCGATCACGCACAGCTCGATCGGCAGCGCGATCCGCTCGCGTCCCTTGCCGGTCGCCACGGTGATGCCGTGACGATAGGCGGTGGTGAGCGTGATCCGCCGCTCGCCGCGCCCCCCCAGCGCCGCCGCGGCATTCTTGAGCAGGTTGAGCACGACCTGGAGCAGCGCGTCGCGGTTGCCGAGCACCGGCGGCAGCGACGGATCGTAGCGCTCCTCGATCGGGATGTCGCGCGCGAACCCGGCTAGCGCCACGCCGCGCGCGTGCGCCAGCAGCGGGTAGATGTTGAGCGGCGCCACCTCGCGCGGGCGGGTGTCGGTGAAATCCTCCATATGGTCGATCAGCGCGGCGATACGGTCGACCTCGGTGATGACCAGCCCGGTGAGCTCGTCGGGCGCGGCGCCGTCGGCGATCAGCTGCGCCGCGCCGCGGATGCTCGACAGCGGGTTCTTGATCTCATGCGCCAGCATCGCCGCCGCCCCGACCGCGGCGCGCGCCGCCGCGGCGCGATCGCCCGAGACCCCGAGGCGCCGCGACGCCGCGGCATGGTGGAGCGTGATCGTGCGCCAGCCGGGCTGGTCGACCACCGCGGCCTCGATCAGGTCGACCCGGACGCGGGCGCCGCCGCGCGTCTCGACCTCGACGTCGAAGGCCGCGAAGGCGTGACCGGCACGGCGGGTCTCCGCGTCGGCCACGCCGAGCAGCTCGGCCACGGTCTGGCCGCGGATCGCTCGCTCGGACAGGTTGAGCAGCGTCTCGGCCTCGGCGTTGGCGCGCTCGACGCAGTCCTCGGGGTCGACCACCAGCACCGCGACCGGCAGCGCGGCGAGCAGCTCGGCCTCGCTCGGCCCGCGCTGCGCCGATCTCACGCGGCGTCCCGCATCCGGTGCGGCGCGTAGAAGTCGGCGAGCATCGCCTTGACCCGCGTCGGGTCGGGCTCCTGGTTCACGGCGTTGCGGAACTCGGCCGAACCGTGGATCCCCTTGGTGTACCAGCCGATGTGCTTGCGCGCCATGTTGACGCCGGTAACGATGCCATAGTGGCTGAGCATCATCTCGTAATGCTCTGAGATCACGTCATATTGCTCCTCGAGCGTCGGGTCGGGCCGGCGCTCGCCGGTGGCGAACCAATGCATCAACTGACCGAGTAGCCACGGTCGACCGTACGCACCGCGGCCGATCATCACCCCGTCCGCGCCGGACTGCGCCAGCGCGGTCTCGGCGTCGTCGATCGTGCAGATGTCGCCGTTGACGATCACCGGGATCGAGACGGCGTCCTTGACCGAGCGGACGAAGCCCCAGTCCGCGCTGCCCTTGTACATCTGGTTTCGGGTGCGGCCGTGGACCGTGACCATGCGCACGCCGAGATCCTCCGCGATCCGGGCCAGCTCGGGCGCGTTGAGGCTGTCGTGGCACCAGCCCATCCGCATCTTGAGCGTCACCGGCGCGTCCACCGCGCGCACCACTTCCTTCACGATCGCCGCGGCGAGCCCGAGGTCGCGCATCAGTGCCGATCCCGCGTCGCCGTTGGTCACCTTGCGGACCGGGCAGCCCATGTTGATGTCGATGATCGCGGCGCCCTTGTCGCGCGCCAGCCGAGCCGCCTCTCCCATCTCGTGCGGGGTGCAGCCGACCAGTTGCATCGACACCGGCTCTTCAGAGACGTGCCACATCGCCTTCTGCAGCGACTGTCGCGTCTCGCGGATCGCCGCCTGGCTCGCGATCATCTCGGTGACGTTGAGCCCGGAGCCGTAGCGGCGCACCAAGGTACGAAACGGCTGGTCGGAGACGCCGGTCATCGGCGCGAGAACGACCGGCTGGTCGACGCTCACCTCGCCGATGCGGATCGGCGTGAGACGGCTAGGTAGAGGCTGGTTCATCGCTGCTGCTCGAAAAATAGGCAGGTAGTCGACGCGCGCCGCTCTGGCAAGCTCGGCGCGGAGCGGCTAGGCGCGCCGCCATGACCACGGTCGCCCTCATCGTCGCCGCCGGCAGCGGCTCGCGCAGCGGCAGCGCCGCACCCAAGCAATATGCCCCGATCGCCGGCCGGCCGATGGTGGCGTGGAGCCACGCCGCGCTCTCGGCGCATCCCGCGATCGATCGGGTGATCGTCGTGGTCGGCGTAGGGCAGCAGGACATGATCGCGGCGGCGGTGCCCGGCGCCGAATGGGTGATCGGGGGCGCCGAGCGCCGCGATTCGGTGCGCGCGGGTCTCGACGTGACCGCTGGTGCGACTCGGGTGCTGGTGCACGACGCGGCGCGGCCGTTCGTGCCGCATGCGGTGATCGACCGGCTGCTCGCCGCGCTCGACGATGCGCCGGGCGCGATCCCGGTGCTGCCGGTCGCCGACACGCTGGTAGCGGCGGACGGTGCGACGGTCGCGCGCGAGACCCTCGCGCGCGTCCAGACGCCGCAGGCGTTCGACGCCGCGACCCTGGCGCGCGCCCACGCGACGTGGGAGGGCGGCTCTGCGACCGACGACGCCCAGATGGTGCGCGCGCTCGGGCTGAGCGTGGCGCAGGTCGAAGGGGACATGATGCTCGACAAGATCACCTATCCCGCCGATTTCGCCGCGGCAGCGGCACGGGTCGGCGTGGAGACCCGCTCGGCCAGCGGCTTCGACGTGCACCGGCTCGAGGACGGCGAGGAGCTGTGGCTCGGCGGCGTGCTCATCCCGCACCACCAGGGTCTCTCCGGCCACAGCGACGCCGACGTCGCGCTCCACGCCATCACCGACGCGGTGCTCGGAGCGATCGCGGCGGGCGACATCGGCACGCATTTCCCACCGAGCGACCCGCGGTGGCGGGGTGCCGAATCGGGACAGTTTCTCGCGCACGCGCGCTCCCTGGTCGAGGCGCGCGGCGGGCGTATCACCTTCGTCGACCTCACGCTGATGTGCGAGGCTCCGAAGATCGGGCCGCACCGCGCGGCGATGCAGGCGCGCATCGCGGAACTTCTCGGCCTCCCGACCGATCGGGTCAGCGTGAAAGCGACGACCACCGAGCGACTCGGCTTTACCGGACGCGGCGAGGGCATCGCCGCGCAGGCGGTCGCGACCGTGACGCTGCCCGCCGGGCTTGACGCATGAGCCGCTTGCCCCCGCTCGCGACCGCGTTCGCCGGCTTCGCGCTGCTTGCCGCGCCGCCCGCCGCCGCCCAGGATCGCTGCCTGTCGAGCACCGATGCCGAGTCGATCGCGCTGGTGGCGATGCCTGATATCATCCGCGACGCCGGCCGCGTCTGTGCCGCCCTGCCCGCGTCCAGCCTGCTGCGGAAGTCGGACAGCACCTTGCTCCAGAAGTACGATCGCGAGGCCGACCGCGCCTGGCCGGCGGCGCGCACCGCGATCGCGAAGCTCAGCGACCCGGCGGTGGAACTGCTGCTGCTGAGCGACTATGCCCGGCCGATGCTGACCTCGCTCTTGGCGCCGCAGATCACCGGCCGGATCCAGCCCGGCGACTGCGGCACGCTCGACCGCTTGGTGACGCTGCTCGAACCGCTGCCGGCGCGCAACACGGCGGGCATCGTCGTCGCGACACTGCAGTACCTCAAGGCGGAGAAGAACAAGGGCAAGCGCGACGCCATCCCCGACCTGCCGGTCTGCGCCGCGGCGAGCCAGCCGTGAGCGACGAGGTCCTGCCCCAGCAGCTCGTCGACGCGGCGCGCCGCGTGATCGAGGCCAACCGCGCCGCCGGGCGACGCGTCGCGGTGGCGGAGAGCTGCACCGGCGGGTTGGTCTCCGCCGCGCTGACCGAGATCGCGGGCTCGTCCGACGTGTTCGACGCGGGTTTCATCACCTATTCGAACGAGGCCAAGCAGCGCCAGCTGCGCGTCAGCGGCGACGTGCTCGACACGTTCGGCGCGGTGTCGATCGCGGTGGCATGGAGCATGGCGCAGGGCGCGCTGGCCCAGTCCACCGCCGACGTGGCGGTGGCGATCACCGGGGTCGCGGGTCCGGGCGGCGGCAGCGAGAAGAAGCCGGTAGGCACCGTGGTGTTCGCGCGCGCCGAGCGCGCCGGTGACCCCGCCAACGTGGTCGCCGACAAGCGCTTCTTCGGCGATCTCGGGCGCGCCGGGGTGCGGCTTCAGGCGGCGTTGTGTGCGCTCGAGCTGCTGCTGCCCGAGGTAGCGGAAGAACCCGCCGACGAGTCGCCGTAGAGCGCGCGCGCGCGCTCCTCGAAGGCGCCGATCATCTTGCGCAGCGCGACACCGAACACCTGTCCGGCGAGCATCTCGAACATACGGTTCTTGAAGGCGAAATCGACGGCGAAGTCGACCAGCGACCCACCCTCCCCGTCGGGGCGGAAGCGCCAGTCGTTGTGCAGATATTTGAGCGGCCCGTCGACGTACTCGACGCGGATCGTGTCCGGCCGCGCCTTTGCGACCTTCGAGGTGAAGGTCTCGCGCAGGCCCTTGAAGCCGACGATCATGTCCGCCAAAGTCTCGGTGTCGCCGTCGCGGCGCACGCGCATCGCGGTGACCCAGGGCAGGAACTCGGGGTAGCGGCGCACGTCGGCGACGAGGTCGAACATCTGCTCGGGGCTGTAGGGCAGCCGGCGGGTCTCGCTATGCTTGGGCAAGCTTCGCCTCGCGCGCTGCCCGCATCTTCGCGAAATCGTCGCCGGCGTGATAGCTGGATCGAGTCAGCGGCGAGGATGCGACGAGCAGGAAGCCTTTGGCGCGCGCGATCGCGGCATAAGCGTCGAACGCCTTGGGGGGCACGAACTCGGCCACCTTGGCGTGGCGCGGCGTCGGCTGGAGATATTGCCCCATCGTCAGGAAATCGATGTCGGCCGAGCGCATGTCGTCCATCACCTGATGCACCTCGAGCCGCTCCTCCCCGAGCCCGAGCATGATGCCGGACTTGGTGAAGATCGAGGGGTCGAGCTTCTTGACGCTCTCGAGCAGGCGGAGCGAGGCGTAATAGCGCGCCCCTGGCCGGATCGTCGGGTAGAGCCGCGGCACGGTTTCCAGATTGTGATTATACACGTCTGGGCGCGCCGCGACGATGGCCTCCACCGCGGCTTCGTGCTTGTTGCGGAAATCGGGTGTGAGGATCTCGATCGTCGTCGTCGGGTTGGTACGACGGATCGCCTCGATCACCCGTACGAACTGCCGCGCGCCGCCATCGGGCAGGTCGTCGCGGTCGACGGAGGTGACGACGATATGCTCCAGGCCCATCTGCGCGGCGGCGTCGGCGACGTTCTGCGGCTCCATCGGGTCGACCGCGCGCGGCATGCCCGTCTTGACGTTGCAGAAGGCGCAGGCGCGCGTGCAGGTGTCGCCGAGGATCATCACGGTCGCGTGCTTCTTGGTCCAGCACTCCCCGATGTTCGGGCAGGCCGCCTCCTCGCACACGGTGGTGAGGCTCTTCGAGCGCATCAGCGCGCGCGTGGCGGCGAAGCCCTCGCTGGTGGGTGCCTTGACGCGGATCCAGTCGGGTTTGCGCTGGCGCGTCGGAGCCGAAAGCGGAGTCATCTCGTTCATGCCGTCGCAGATAGCGGCTGGCCGTCTTCGAAACAACGGAAGGGTATCTGACAAATGAGCAAGTTTAACGATATGGTCGAGGGCTATTACCGCTTTCGCGGCAACGAGTGGCTGGAGGAGCGCGAGCGCTGGACCGAGCTCGCCGCAGGGCAGTCGCCCAAGGTGATGGTCGTCGCCTGTTCGGACAGCCGGGTCGATCCCGCCACCATCTTCGGCAGCCGTCCCGGCGAGGTCTTCGTCGTCCGCAACGTCGCCGCTTTGGTGCCGCCGTTCGAGAAGGGGGGCGGGCGCCACGGTGTCTCGGCCGCGCTCGAGTTCGCGATCACCGTGCTGCAGGTCGAGGAAGTCCTGGTGCTCGGCCACGGCGCGTGCGGCGGCGTCAAGGCGGCGCTGTCGGGCGACCTCAAGGGCGCGGAGCCGGGCTATGGCGGGTTCGTCGCGGACTGGATCGACCTGCTCGACGACGCGCGCGAGAAGGTGATCCATGAGCACGGCCAGGGCGCCGAGGGCCAGACCGCGCTGGAACAGGAAGGCGTCAAGGTCTCGCTCGCCAACCTCATGACCTTCCCCTTCGTGCAGGAGCGAGTCGACGCGGGCAAGCTGCGGCTGCACGGCGCGGTCTTCGCGATCGCGGACGGCAAGCTGCGCGTGCTGCAGGGTGACGGCCACTTCGAGCCGGCGTGACGGGTTGGGGCGTCCGTGGGAGCGGGTGCCCGGTCACTGATCTACGCACCTCTATCCACCCCGGCGGACGCCGGGGTCCAGTCGGGAAGGCTATGGTGGGACTCACCGCCGTTCCCCAACTGGACCCCGGCTTCCGCCGGGGTGGCGCTTATGGGTAAAGGGTGCTCCCCTACCCTTCTCCCCTCACCCCGCCTTGGGCGCCACCAGCGCGTCCTTGTCCTTCGGCAGCTCCGCGGTCACCTTGATGTTCAGCTCCTTCAGCTGCTTGGCCGAGACGAAGCTGGGCGCACCCATCATCAGGTCCTCGGCCTTCTGCGTCATCGGGAAGACGATCACCTCGCGGATATTTGGCTCGTCGGCGAGCAGCATCACGATCCGGTCGATCCCCGGCGCCGACCCGCCGTGCGGCGGCGCACCGAATTTGAAGGCGTTGATCATGCCCGCGAAGTTGGTGTCGACGTCGGCCTTGGTATAGCCCGCGATCTCGAACGCCTTGTACATGATGTCGGGGCGATGGTTCCGGATCGCGCCCGACGACAGCTCGATGCCGTTGCAGACGATGTCATACTGATAGGCGAGGATGTCGAGCGGGTCTTTTGTCTCCAGCGCCTCCAGCTCGCCCTGCGGCATCGAGAAGGGATTGTGGCTGAAGTCGACCTTCTTGTTGTCCTCGTCATATTCGAACATCGGGAAGTCGACGATCCAGCAGAACTCGAAGCGCGACGTGTCGATCAGCCCGAGCTGGTCGGCGACGCGGGTGCGCGCCAGCCCGGCGAGCTTGGCCGCCTGCGCTTCCTTCCCGGCGGCGAAGAACAGCCCGTCGTCCGGCCCGAGACCGAGTTCCTCGGCGAGCGCGTTCATCTTCTCCTCGCCGTGGTTCTTGGCGATCGGCCCGCCCCACTCGCCGCCCTTGCGCGTGGCGTAGCCGAGCCCGGCATAGCCCTCCGCCTGCGCCCAGGCGTTCATGTCGTCGAAGAACTTGCGGCTCCTGTCGGCGGTGTTCGGCGCGGGGATCGCGCGTACCACGTCGCCCGCCTCGACGATCGAGGCGAAGCGGCCGAAGCCCGAGCCGACGAACTGCGTCCCGACGTCGCTGATGATCAGCGGGTTGCGCAGGTCGGGTTTGTCGTTGCCGTACTTCAGCATCGACTCGCGGTAGGGGATGCGGCGGAACGGCAGCGCCGAGACGGTGCGACTCTTGCCCTGCCATTCCGCGAATTCCTCGAAGACGCCGTGAAGTACGGGCTCGATCGCGGCGAAGACGTCGTCCTGCGTGACGAAGCTCATCTCGAAGTCGAGCTGGTAGAACTCGCCCGGGCTGCGATCGGCGCGCGCGTCCTCGTCGCGGAAGCAGGGCGCGATCTGGAAATAGCGGTCGAAGCCCGCCACCATCAGCAGCTGCTTGAACATCTGCGGCGCCTGCGGCAGCGCGTAGAACTTGCCTGGGTGGACCCGGCTCGGGACGAGATAGTCGCGCGCGCCCTCGGGAGAGGAGGCGGTGAGGATCGGGGTCTGGAACTCGGTGAAGCCCTGCTCCACCATGCGGCGGCGGATCGAGGCGATCACGCTCGAGCGCAGCATGATATTGGCGTGGAGCTTGTCGCGGCGCAGGTCGAGGTACCGGTTCCGCAGCCGGATCTCCTCCGGATACTCGGCGTCGCCGAAGACGGGCATCGGCAGCTCGGCCGCGGCGCTCTGCACCGTCGCGGCGCGCGCGTACACCTCGATCTCGCCCGTCGCGAGCGCGCCGTTGACGGTCGCCTCGCTGCGCCGCTTCACCTCGCCGTCGATCGTCACCACCGACTCGACGCGCACTCCCTCGAGCAGCGCCAGCGCGGGCGAATCGCTGTCGGCGACGATCTGAGTGACGCCATAATGATCGCGCAGGTCGACGAACAGCACCCCGCCATGGTCGCGCTTGCGATGCACCCAGCCCGAGAGGCGGACGGTCTGGCCCGCGTCGTCGGCGGTCAGCGCGGCGCAGGTGTGGGAGCGATAGGCGTGCATGGGGCGGAAACTCTGGCTACGGCGCCGCGCTTCGCTCCGGGCGCCGGCGCCGCGGAGAGCGGCGGCACGGCGGCCCGCGACGCGCCGCGGCGGCGGTTGTCGGATGGTCGCCGCCCTCTCGCGTCATTACCCTCTTTGTCAACCCGCGCCTGCCCGGCTATGGGCAGGCGCTTATGCACGTTCACCCCCTGATCACCGACAGCGCGACGCTGGCCAATCTCTGCTCCCGCCTCAGCGAGGCGCCGTACGTGATGGTCGACACCGAGTTCATGCGCGAGAGCACCTATTACCCGGAGCTCTGCCTCATCCAGATCGCCGACACCGAGGAGGCCGCCGCGATCGACCCGATGGCGCCGGGCATCGACCTCGCCCCGCTGCTCGCGCTGCTGGTCGACAATGAGGACGTGCTCAAGGTGTTCCACGCCGGCGGGCAGGACATTGAGATCATCTACAATCTCACCGGCAAGACGCCGCATCCACTGTTCGACACGCAGGTGGCCGCGATGGCGCTCGGGCAGGGCGAGCAGATCGGTTACTCCAACCTCGTCGACAGTTGGCTCGGCATCTCGGTCGACAAGGGCGCGCGCTTCACCGACTGGGCGCGCCGCCCGCTCGACGCGCGGCAGATCGAATATGCCATCGGCGACGTCACGCATCTCGCGGCGATCTTCCCCAAGATGCTGGAGCGACTGCGCAAGACCGGCCGCGGCGCGTGGCTCGACCAGGAGATGGAACGGCTCGCCGACCCGGCCAATTACGCCAACGACCCCGACGTCGCCTGGAAGCGCGTCCGCGTGTCGAGCCGCAAGCCCGAGGTTCTCGGCCGTCTCAAGGCGATCGCGCGCTGGCGCGAGCTGGAAGCGCAGGCCAAGGACCTGCCGCGCGGCCGCATCGTCAAGGACGAGACGATCGCCGATCTCGCCAGCCATCCCCCGCGCAAGCAGGTCGATCTCGCCAAGGTGCGCGGCCTGTCGCAGACCTGGGCGGGCAACGACATCGGCGCACGGCTGATGGCGGCGATCGAGTCGGCGGGACCGCTGCCCGACGCCGAGCTGCCGCCGCGCGAGGATCGCAAGCCCGGGCTCGGGCGCGAGGGCGTGCTGGTGGCGGACCTGCTCAAGCTGCTGCTCAAGATCCGCGCACGCGACATCGACGTCGCGCCGCGCCTGCTCGCGCGCGGCGACGAGCTCGAGGCGCTGGCGGCGGGGCAACGCCACGGGCTTCAGATCCTGCAGGGCTGGCGCTTCGATCAGTTCGGCCAGGACGCGCTCGACCTGGTCGAGGGACGGCTCGGCTTCGCGGTACAGGGCGGCAAGCTCAAGATGACGCGGACGGAGCAGGCGGCGTGACGCGGGTCGCGGTCGCGTGCATCGTGCTCGCCGCGTCGGCGGGCTGCGCGCCCGAGGTGGCGACACCGGTCGCCGCCACGGCGGTCGCTGGGGCTGAGGCGCCCGGCACGCGCTGCGACGCCGGTGCCGCGGCGGCGCTGGTCGGGCGGGCAGCGGACGCGTCGGTGGCGGAGGCGCAGCGCCTGAGTGGTGCGCGCACGGTGCGGCGCTACGCCACCGGCGACGCGCTGACGATGGACTACCGCGCCGACCGGCTCAACGTGGAGACCGACCCGGGGGGGACGATCGTCCGGCTGAGCTGCGGCTGAGGGCTGTAGGCTACGGGCTCACCGCCCCGCCCCCCGACTTCCGTCATCCCGGACAAGGTCCGGGATCCACCATTCCGCGCACTAGGTGGCCGCTGCGTACGCGGAGGGATGGATCCTGAGACGAGCTCAGGATAACGCTGGTCGGAAGGAGGAAGAAGCGTGCGCCTGCTCCATTCTCCTCTCAGCCCAGCCGCGGTTGTAGTCCCATCACCTGCGCCAGCGCCTTGTGCCGCTTCTGCACCGTCTCGCCGTAGAGCCCAGCGTCGTCGCCCGTCAGCGTTACCACCAGCTCCCCGGCCTCGACCCGGAGCGACGAGCGCGCCAGCGGCCCGGCCACGCCGCCGCTGAGCCGCTGCCCCAGCCGCATCGCATTGCCCCAGGCGGCGGCGCGCTTGAGCGACGGCTCGTCGGCGAGCAGCGTCAGCGGCGGCGGCGGGGTCGCGGTGCCGCCCATCCCGGTCCAGAGCGCCTGGCCGAGCATCGCGCGGCCGCGCGCGTCGATCCCGACCCAATTGCCGTGGAGCGCGATCTCCAGCCCCCGCTCGGCGCGGAAATCCGGATTGGCGCGCCAGCCGACGTCGGCGAGGTGGCAGGCGGCGGTGCGCAGCCGCGCGTCGCCGGCCTCCTCGCCCGCGAATAGCGGCGCGATCCAGGCGTCGAGCAGGTCGCCGTGCTCGGGGAACCGCCCGCTCACGCGACCCTCGTCGCGCGTGGCGACGATCAGCGGATCGAGCGCGCGCTCCGCCGCGCTGAGCTCGTCGTAGAGCAGCCCCTCACGCAGGCCATAGGCCGAGACGATCGTCTGCGTGCTGCCGAGATGTCGCAGCACCGCGGCGAGCAGCGCGGCGGCGTCGCCCAGCGTGGGCACGCGCCCGCCCGAGATGCCGGGGATGTCGCGGAGCCGCGCCTTGCTGACATGCGCCAGCGTTCGCCGTAGCCGCGCGATGGTGTCCGCCGACATGCCATATTGGTGGATCACCGGCAGCGGGTAATGCGTCACCACCATGTCGAGCCGCGCGAGCGACCGCCACGAACCGCCGACGAGGTACAGCGGCGTGCCCTGTCCGGCCCCGCCCCAGCCGCCCGCGGCGAGCAGCGCACCGACCCTCTTGTCGAGCAGGTTCCGCTCGCGCAGTGCGCCGATCCGCAGCACGCCGAGCGGGAAGGAGGCGCGCTCGTGCAGCGCGCCGCCGCGTACCCGCACCAGCTCGAGACTGCCGCCGCCGAGGTCACCCACGATGCCGTCGGCATCGGGAATGCCGGAGAGCACGCCGAGGCCGGCCGCCTCGGCCTCCTTCTCGCCCGGCAGCGTCTCGACGCTCAGACCGGCCTCCTCGGCCACCGCGACCAGCGCGGCACCATTATCGGCGTCGCGCACCGCCGCGGTGGCGACGGTGCGCAGCCGCGTCACCTCCATCGCGCGCGCCAGCGCGGCGAAGCGGTGGAGCGCGGTGTGCGCGGTCGCCATCGCCTGCGCGTCGATGGCACCGGACTGCGCTAGGCTGCGCCCGAGCCCAGCGAGCACCTTCTCGTTGAACAGGATCGAGGGGAGCCGCGGCGGCCCCTGGTAGACGACGAGCCGGATCGAGTTCGACCCGATATCGATGATCGCGGTGCGCGGCGGATCGCCGCTGTCGATCTCGGCGGCACGGGCGATACGCCGCGTCGGCAGCAGCCTCACCGTCGACGCCTCAGCGACAGCACCGGCACCTCGTCGCCGTCCAGCGCCGCGCCGCGCCCCGAGAGCGACGGGTTAACCATGAAGTAGCGGTGAAGGTTGAACGGCTTGTCGCCCGGCTCGACGCGCACGTAGCTGCCGTCGGGCTGGAGCTCCCAGCTCTGCTCATTGTCGATCAGATTGGCCACCATCACCTGGTCGAGCACCTGGTCGTGCACCGTTTCGTTGTCGAGTGGCAGCAGATATTCGACACGCCGATCGAAGTTGCGCGGCATCCAGTCGGCGGAGGAGATATAGACGAGGGCGTTGTCATTCGGGAGCGCGGCGCCGTTGCCGAAGGCGGCGATCCGGCTGTGCTCGAGGAAGCGGCCGACCACCGATTTGACGCGGATGTTCTCCGACATGCCCGGCACACGCGGCTTGAGGCAGCAGATGCCGCGGATGATGAGGTCGATCTCCACCCCGGCGTTGCTCGCCTCGTAGAGCTTCTCGATGATCGTCGGATCGACCAGCGAGTTCATCTTGGCCCAGACTGCGGCGGGGCGGCCGGCGCGCGCGTGCTCGATCTCGCGATCTATGTCCTGCATCAGCCGCTCGCGCAGGCTGCGCGGGCTGAGCACCACCTTCTCCATGTCGCCCGGCTCGACATAGCCGGTGATGTAGTTGAACAACCGCGCCGCGTCGCGGCCCACGCGCGGGTCTGCGGTGAAGAAGCTCAGGTCGGTGTAGATCCGCGCCGTCACCGGGTGATAATTGCCCGTGCCGAAATGGCAGTAGGTGCGGAACTTGCCGTTCTCGCGCCGCACCACCATCGCCACCTTGGCGTGCGTTTTCCAGTCGATGAAGCCGTAGACGACCTGCACGCCGGCGCGCTCGAGCGCGCTCGCCCATTGCAGGTTCTGCTCCTCGTCGAAGCGCGCCTTGAGCTCGACCACCGCGGTGACCGACTTGCCCGCCTCCGCCGCCGCGATCAGCGCGCTGATCACCGCGGACTGCTTGCCCGCGCGATACAGCGTCTGCTTGATCGCGACGACGTCGGGGTCGTTGGCCGCCTGTTTGAGGAAGGCGAGCACCACGTCGAACGTCTCGTACGGATGATGGACGACGATGTCCTTGGAGCGGATCGCGGCGAAACAGTCACCGCCGAACTCGCGAATGCGCTCGGGGAAGCGCGGCGTGAAGGGGACGAACTTGAGGTCGGGCCGATCCTCGTCGGCGAGCAGTGAGAGGTCGCCGATGCCAAGGAACGAGCCCGTCTCGGTGACGATGGCGTCGGCGCCGCCGAGCTCGTCGCGCAGCACCGCGGCGAGCGTCTCGGGCATGCCGGTCTCGAGCTCGAGCCGGATCACGCGCCCGCGGCGCCGGCGCTTGATCGCGTTGGCGTAGTAACGGACGAGATCCTCCGCCTCCTCCTCGATCTCGATGTCGCTGTCGCGCAGCAGCCGGAACTCGGCCGCGCCGAGCACCTCATAGCCGGGGAAGAGCGCGGGCGCGAAGCGCTTGAGGATCGACTCGGTGGCGACGTAGCGCGCGCCGTCGCCGGGTACGCGGACGAAGCGCGGCATGCCCGGCGGCAGCATCACCAGCTCGCGGATCGGCTCCTTGTCAGAGCGGCGCACCAGGTCGAACATCACCGCCATGCCGCGGTTGGGCAGGAACGGAAAAGGATGCGCCGGATCGAGCGCCTGGGGCGTGATCACTGGGAAGAGCTGCTCGTGGAAGTGGGTCTCGAGCCAGGCCTGCTGCTCGTTGTCGAGCGCGGTGGCGAGCGCGTGACTGCCGAGCACGGTGATGCCAGCCGCGTTGAGCTCGGCGCGGATGTCGCGCCACACCGCCTGCTGGCTCGCCATCAGCGAGTCGGCCTCGGCGACGATCGCGGCGAGCTGCTGGCTCGGCGTGAGCCCATCGGCCGAGCGCGCCTCGACGTCCTGGAGCTGCTGGCCTTTGAGTCCGGCGACTCGGACCATGAAGAATTCGTCGAGGTTCGCCCCCGAGATGGCGAGGAAGCGTAGCCGCTCGAGCAGCGGATGGGCGCGATTGCACGCCTCCTCCAGCACGCGGCGATTGAACGACAGCCACGACAGCTCGCGGTTGAAATAGCGCGCACCGTCGCGGTCGACGAAGGGATCTTCGAGCACGTCCTCGGCGTCGACGCGGGCGATGGTGGTGGGTCGGGTCATGGCTGATCGCTCTGCGCGGTGAACGCCGCGTCGGGCTGGAGGGTTTCGCGCGCCAATGGGATCGACAATCGGCGCCGACCCGCCAGCGCGGCACGGTCCAGTCTCTCTATAGCATCGATGACAGCGGCATGACTCCGCTCGACGCGCGCGGCGAGCCAGGCGATCAGCTCAGGCCGCGCGTCGAGATGGCGGCGCGCGAAGCCGCGCTCGAGCAGCGCGCGCACCAGCGCGTCGTCGGGCGCGCCGATCGTCGCCGCCGGGCTGGCGGCGAGCCGCGTGCGCAGGTCGGGCAGCGCGACCGCCCAGGCGGGGGGCAGCGCGGCGGCGAGCAGCAGCAGCGGCCGGCGCCCGTCCTGCGCCCGGTTCCACGCGTGAAACAGCGCCTGCTCCTCCTGGCGCTCGGCATCGTCGATGAGCTGGCCGCCCGAGCGCGCCGCGAATATCTGCCCCAGCAGGGTTCGGCCGGAGCGCGTCGGCCCCGCGATGATGGCGGTGCGCACGGGCCAGGTGGCCCAGTGATCGAGCAGCCGCACCGCCGCGGCGTTCGAGTCGGTGACGAGGAACTCGGCGTCGCGCGCGTCGATGGGCAACGCCAGCGGCAGCGCGAACTGGCTCATCCCGCCGGCCCGCGCGGGGGCGCGGCGGCGGGGGCGGACGGCGTCGGTGTGGCGCCGGGCGGCGCGCGCCGGATCCGCAGCGTGGTGCCGCTGCCGAACACCTGCCAGCCGCGCGCCTCCAGCGCGACGCGGAACACCTCGGGCGTCCCCGCGAAGCTCACCGCCATCAGCGAGACGCCGCCGAGCGCGAGGCTGGTGGTCGCCGCCGACGTGACTCCCGGCACGCCGCGCAGCGCGCCCTCGGTGCCGGTCACCGCGCCCGCGTCGGGCGTGTCGAACTGCACCGTGATGCTGCTGGTGAGCGCCGCGGGCGCGGACAGATCGTCGAAGCCTTCGGTGAGGTCGACCGGGGTCGGGGTCGCCTCGGGCATGATCGGATTGAGCCCGCTGTCCGGGTCGAGCGCGCCGCCGCGCAGCGCCTCCTGATAGATCGAGTCGAGCCGTCGCACCGCCTCGTCGAGCAGCGCCGGGATCCCGCGCGCGCTGCCGACGCGCAGCGTGAAGCCGCGCAGCAGACGATGATCGGGGCCGTAACGCGCCTCGAAGCTGCCCACCACCGGCCCGCCCGGCCACTGCCGCGTCAGCCGCGCGGTCGGCATCAGCACGTCGCTGGCGCCATATTGGTCGAGCACGGCGCGCCACCAGGCACGGTCGGGGCGCTGCGTCTCGCCGACGTTGAGCAGCAGCGGGTCGGGCCCGGTGCCGCTCGGCCGGACATAGTCGATCGTGCTGCCGCCGGTGCGGAAGCGCGCCCATGCCTCCTGCCACAAAGTGCGCTGCTCGAACGCGGTTCCCACCCCCGTCGCCCATTGCACCGGCACGACGACGAAAGGCGGCGAGCGCTCGACATAGGCCGAGACGCCGAGCAGCGCCGCGGTGCGCGCGCGGTCGAACAGCAGGCCGAGCTGCGCGATATAGCGGTTGGGGCCGATCTGCTCCTGCTCGACGACGATGCTCGAGACGATCGAGTCGAGCGCGCCGTCCGGCAGCGTCCGCTCGCCCGCGCCGAGCCGCTGCGCGAGTTGGGTGAAGCCCTTGCGCTGCGCCTCGCGCCAGCCGGCGAGCCGCGCCGCCTCGGCACTGGGTCCCGAGACATCGACGCGCACGCCGCTGACCTCGAAATCGTCCGAGCTGTCCACGGCGGCGACGCCACGGTCGCCGCCCTCGATCTGCGCGACGACCGCGGCGGCGCCGAGCGCGCTCGCGGCCACGGCGGCGATGATGACGGGGAGGCGGCGCATGTCGCGCGTCTTTTGGCGAAGCAGGCGTGGAAATCCAAGCGCGATGTGGCTAGTCGCGTCGCCATGAGCAACGAAGGTTACACCTACGAGCAGGCCGGCGTCTCGATCGCGGCCGGCAACGCGCTGGTCCGCGCCATCGCGCCGCTGGCCCGCGCTACCCGTCGCCCCGGCGCCGACGCCGATTTGGGCGGCTTCGGCGGCTTCTTCGATCTGCGCGCGGCGGGCTTCACCGACCCGCTGCTGGTCGCCGCCAACGATGGCGTCGGCACCAAGCTGAAGCTGGCGATCGAGTGGGAGCGGCACGAGGGCGTCGGCATCGATCTCGTCGCCATGTGCGCCAACGACCTGATCGTTCAGGGGGCTGAACCATTGTTCTTCCTCGATTATTACGCGACCGGTCGGCTCGACACCGCGGTCGCCGAGCGAGTCGTCGCCTCGATCGCGGAGGGTTGCCGCATCGCCGGCTGCGCGCTGATCGGCGGCGAGACCGCGGAGATGCCCGGCATGTACGAGGTGGGCGACTATGACCTCGCCGGCTTCTGCGTCGGCGCGGTCGAGCGCGGCGACGTGCTCACCGGCGCGACGATCGCGCCGGGTGACGTCATCCTGGGACTCGCCTCCTCGGGCGTCCACTCCAACGGCTTCTCGCTGGTGCGCCGCCTCGCCGCCGACAAGGCATGGAAGCTCGACCGCCCGGCGCTGTTCGACCCAGACAAGCTCCTGATCGACCACCTGATGGCACCGACCCGCCTCTATGTCGCGAGCCTGCTGCCGCTGCTGCGCGGTCACCGGATCAAGGGCCTGGCCCATATCACTGGCGGCGGCCTGCTCGAGAACCTGCCGCGCGTGCTGCCCGCGGGCACGCACGCCACGGTCGACGCCGACGCCTGGGAGCAGCCTCGGCTGATGGCCTTCCTCCAGGCGCAGGGCGCGATCGAGCCGGAGGAGATGGCGCGCACCTTCAACTGCGGCATCGGCATGGCGGTGGTGGTCGCGGCGGACCAGGTCGACGAGGTCACCGCGGCGCTGCAGGATGCGGGCGAGACGGTCCACCCGATCGGCCGGATCGAGGCGGGCGAGCGCGGCTGCACGGTCTCGGGCTCGACCGAGACGTGGAGCGCGCGCGCCGACTGGACCGCGACTCACCGCGCATGAGCGCGCCGGTGCGGGTGGCGGTGCTGGTCTCGGGCCGCGGGTCGAACATGCGCTCGCTCGCCGCGGCGGCGGGTGAGGCGTATGCGATCGCGCTGGTCGCCTCGGACAAGCCCGAGGCGGCGGGGCTCGCCTGGGCGCGCGAGAGCGGATTGGCGACCTTCGCGCGGTCGCCGCGCGGGATCGGCAAGCCAGCCTATGAGGCCGCGCTCGACGCGGCGCTGCGCGAGGCGAGCGTCGAGGTGATCGCGTTAGCGGGTTATATGCGCCTGCTCTCGGACGATTTCGTCGCCCGCTGGCGCGGGCGGATCGTCAACATCCACCCCTCGCTGCTGCCCAAGTACAAGGGGCTCGACACGCACGCGCGGGCGATCGCGGCGGGAGACGACGTCGCCGGCTGCTCGGTCCATGTCGTCACCGAGGAGCTCGATGGCGGCGCGGTGCTCGGACAGGCCGAGGTGTCGATCGTACCCGGCGATACACCCGACGCGCTGGCCGAACGGGTACTGGCGGCGGAGCATCAGCTATACCCCGAGGTGCTGGCCCGCTTCGTGCGCGAAGGGGCGTGGCGGGAGGGTTGAGTCAGAGCGGCGGTGCGGCCGCTCGTGAGAGAGGGCGACCGTCCCTCCCCCCTGTCGGCGTCATCCTGAGCTTGTCTCAGGCTCCACCGGGCCGCACTACCAAGTGCCGAGGTGTCCGCGGCGGGGTGGATCCTGAACCACGTCCGAAATGACGGCAGGCGCGGGTTCAGCCGGAGCGTCCCCCCCCGGCGACTATTCCGTCTCGCCCGGCCGGCCTACACCGCCCGTCCGTACACGCGATCGTCGTGCCATGTCGCGCCGACGAGGAAGCGGCGCTCGCCCGCGACGGTGAAGCCGTGCTTCTCGTAGAAGCGATGCGCGCGCCGGTTCCCGCCGTACACGCCCAGCAGCACGCGTCCGCACCCGGCCGCCCGCGCGTCGGCGAGTGCGCGTGCGATCAGCGCTGCGCCGAGCCCGGTACCGTGATACGGCGCCAGCACGTAGATCCGCTTGAGCTCGATGTCGCCGTCACGCCGCGCAACCGGCAGATCGGGTGCGGTGAGCAGCGTATAGCCGACCGGCGCCGCACCGGGCTCGATCTCGGCCAGGGTCGCGACCCCGCCCGCGACGATGTAGCGCGCGAACGCCGCAGGGCTGCTGTTGCGCGCGACATGGGCGACGATGTCGGCGCCGTCGAGCACGCCCGCGAACGCCTCCAGGAAGGTCGCGCCCGCGATCAGCGCGAGCGCGTCCGCGTCCGCCGCGCCGGCGCGGCGCAGTCGCCACGCCGGCGCTGTCATCTCAGCCGACCAGCTCTTCCGGCTTGAAGAAGTAGGCGATCTCGATCGCGGCATTCTCGTCCGAGTCGGAGCCGTGCACCGTGTTGGCCTCGATCGACTCGGCCAGCTCCTTGCGGATCGTCCCCGGCGCGGCGTTCTCGGGGTTGGTGGCGCCCATGATGTCGCGGTTGCGCTGCACCGCATTCTCGCCCTCGAGCACCTGGACCACGACCGGACCCGAGATCATGAAGCCGACCAGATCGTTGAAGAACGGACGGTCCTTGTGGACGGCATAGAAGCCCTGGGCCTGTTCCTCGGTCATCTGAATACGCTTGGACGCGACGACGCGGAGCCCCGCCTCCTCGAGCATCTTGGTGACCGCGCCGGTCAGGTTACGACGCGTCGCGTCGGGCTTGATGATCGAGAAGGTACGGTTCGCGGCCATGACGGTCACGGGCTCCTGCTGATAGATAAGGGAAGTGGCGCTCCACTAGGCGGGGGCGTGACGCGAGGCAAGCGCTACGCCGCCTGCTCCCAGCGCCCGCTCTCATTCTGTTTCCAGTAGCGCCGCGTCACACCGGGACGCTCCGCCAGCGCTTTCCACGCCGCGCGCGCGGGCGCGATCCGATCCTCGGCGAAGAAGTGGAAGACGCGGTCGAAGTCGAGCGCGTCGTCGCGCCACTCGCCGTCGACCAGCGCGACGTGGCGCGCACCGTTGGCGGCATCGAGCGCGCCCGTGATCAGCACCGGCTGGCGACCGTCGTCTGCCTCACCCAGCCGTGCGTGCGGCAGGAAGCTCGACGGCGCGTAGCTCCACAGCAGCCGATCGAGCGCGAGGCGCTGCTCCGCCTCGGCGGCGACGATCAGCAGCCGCGCACCATTCGCCACTACTTTCTCCGCCACCTGCGGCAGCGCGCGTTCGAGCGGCATCCGAGTCAGGTGGTAGAAATCCACCTGCACGGTCCGCTCGCCCGGCTCGCCCCCCACCGCGCTCACCCCTCGCAGGTGTCCGCGACGAAGCGGTCGAGCACGCGCACGCCATAACCCGTGGCGCCCTTGGCCCAGGTCGGCCCGTCCTTGTCGGCCCAGACCATGCCCGCGATATCGAGGTGCGCCCAGGCGACGCCGGCGTCGACGAAGCGCTGGAGGAACTGCGCCGCGGTGATCGAGCCGGCACCGCGCGGCCCGACGTTCTTCACGTCGGCGATCGGCGAGTCGATCAGCCGGTCATAGGCGTCGGCGAGCGGGAATCGCCACAGCTGGTCGCCCGAGGTGCGCCCGGCGGCGAGCAGCGCATCGGCCAGCGCCTCGTCGTTGCTGAAGAGACCACCATATTCGTTGCCGAGGCTGACGATCATCGCGCCGGTCAGCGTCGCGAGATCGACGATCCGCGTCGGCTTGTGCTCACGCTGCACCCAGGTGAGACAGTCGCACAGCACCAGCCGCCCTTCCGCGTCGGTGTTGATCACCTCGACGGTCTGGCCCGACATGGTGGTGACGACGTCTCCCGGGCGCTGCGCGTTGCCGTCGGGCATGTTCTCGACCAGCCCCATCACGCCGATGACATTGGCCTTGGCACCACGCTTCGCCAGCGCGAGCATCGCGCCCGCCACCGCGGCGGCGCCGCCCATGTCCCACTTCATGTCCTCCATGCCCGCGGCGGGCTTGATCGAGATGCCGCCGGTGTCGAAGGTGACGCCCTTGCCGACCAGCGCGGTGAGTGGGACACCCTCCCCCCCACCGCTCCACCGCAGCGCGAGAATGCGCGCCTCGCGGCGCGAACCCTGGCTGACGCCGAGCAGCGCTCCCATGCCGAGGGCGCGCATCTCCTCCTCGGTCAGCACCGTCGCCTCGAGGCCCAGCCCGTCCACCGCTCCGAGCACGCGCTCGACGAAGGTCTCGGGATAGAGGATGTTGGGCGGCAGCGTGGCGAGCAGCCGTGCCAGCGCGACGCCGTCGGTCACCGCGGCGCGATCGCGCCAGGCGGCGTCGCTCCCCACCACGGTGAGCGAGGCCAGCGTCGGCTTCTGCTTGTCGGACAGCTTGGTGCGATATTCGTCGAAGCGCCACGCGCGCTGCGCCGCGCCCGCCGCGAAGCGCGCCGCCGCCAGCGGTGCCGCGGCGCCGAGGTCCGCCACCGCCGCGGTGACGCCGCTGGTGAGCAGCCGCGCGGTCAGCGCGCCACCCGCGCGCTCGTAGGCGGCGTCGTCGCCCGCGCCGACGCCGAGCAGCAGCACGCGCCGGGTGCCGCTTTCACCGGGGACGAACAGCTCGGCGACGCCGCCCGCCTCGCCGTCGAAGCGCTGGCCCGCGGCCGCCGCGGCGAGCAGTGCGTCGGCGCCGTCGACCAGCCCGGCGGTGCCGCCTCCCTTCGGTACCGGCAGCGCCAGCACCTCACCCGGGACGGGGGCGGTATCGGGCCGGGTGGCGGCGAACGCGATCTTCATGCGACTGTCCTTCTCGATCATGCGCGTTGAATAGGCCCGAGCGCGTGAACTGGCAAAGCGTTGCAGCCACGCCTGCGCGATGCGATAGGGCGGCGTTGCGCCGTCGCCATCCCGGCCGCGCGCGCGGGGGTGCAACGGGAGCGACGTGACGCGTAACGATCTTCTCGCCGGCGGTGCGCTGTGGCTGCTCGCCACCGCCCCGGCCGCGGCGCAGGCGCCGGGCGCGCCGGCCACGCCCCTCGCCTCGTCGTCCGCGCCGGGGACGACGACCGAGACCGAGCGGGTCCAGTTCAGCGCGACCGCGCTCGAATATGACACCAACGCCGACGTCGTCACCGCCACCGGCGAGGTGCGGATGACGCGCGGCGCGGACCGGCTACGCGCCGAGCGTGTTGTATGGAACCGCAAGACCGGCAAGGTGGTGGCGACCGGCAACGTCGCAGTGACCGATCCCGAGGGCGACATCGCCTATGGCGACTCGATCGAGCTGACCGACACGTTGCGCGACGGCGTGGTCGACAATCTGCTGGTGGTGCTCGAGCAGGGCGGCCGGCTCGCCGCGGTGCGCGGCACGCGCGAGCCGAGCGGCATCTACAATCTCGACCACGCGGTCTATTCGCCCTGCGCCGTGACCGACTCGGACGGGTGCCCGAAAGAGCCCGCGTGGAAGATCACCGCGGTCAAGGTGACCTATGACGCCGACCGCCAGCGCGTCTCCTACGAGGGCGCGCGCTTCCATCTCTTCGGCCTGACCAGCCCGTCCCTGCCGCGCTTCAGTCACTCGATCGCCCAGAGCAACGACAGCGGCCTGCTCACCCCGTCGATCGGTCTCACCCGCCTCAACGGCGCCGAGCTGGTGCTGCCGTTCAACTTCGCGCTCGGGCCGAACCGCTCGCTCGTCGTCGCGCCGCACCTGTTCTCGTCCGAGGTGCCGATGCTCGAGGCGCGCTACAGCGCGGTCAACGAGCTCGGCGCCTATTCGATCGCGGGCTACGCCACCAGCAGCCGGCGCAGCGACGACCTATCGAGCGGCTTCGTCTCGGACACGACGCGCGCCTTCCGCGGCTATCTCGACGGCAGCGGGCGGTTTCAGCTCGATCCCAACTGGAGCCTCTCGGGCTCGATGCGGATCGTGACCGACCGCACTTTCCTCCGGCGCTACGATATCTCCAACGACGACCGGCTCCGCACCACGATCGCGCTCGAACGGATTGACACCGACAGCTATCTCTCGCTCGCCGGTTGGGCGGTGCAGACGCTGCGCGTCGGCGACCGCCAGGGCATGCAGCCGGTAGCGCTGCCCGAGCTGGACTATCGCCGCCGCATCACCGACGCACCGCTCGGCGGCGTGCTCCAGCTTCAGTTCAACACGCTCGCGATCGGCCGCCGCGCGGGTCAGGACACGCAGCGCGCCTTCGCCAGCGCGCGATGGGACTGGCGCGGCGTCACCGTCATGGGTCAGGAGGTGACGCTCACCGCTTTCGCCCGCGGCGATGCCTACAATTCGGACGATACGGTCGCCACCGCGGTCGACCAGTATCGCGGCGTCGAGGGCTTCCAGACGCGCGCGATCGGCGCGCTCGCCGCGGACGTGCGCTGGCCCTTCGTCGGCGAGCTGTTCGGCGGCTTGCAGCGCTTTTCGCCGCGGGTGCAGGTGGTCGCCACGCCGCGCACCCGCAATATCCAGGTGCCCAACGAGGACGCGCGCGCGGTCGATCTCGAGGACTCGAACCTGTTCGCACTCAACCGCTTCCCCGGCTATGACCGATGGGAGGACTCGAGCCGAGTGACCTATGGTGCGGACTGGTCGCTCGATCTGCCGGGCATCGCGATCACCACGAACGTCGGCCAGAGTTACCGGCTCAACTCGCGGCCGAGCATCCTGCCGGACGGCACCGGCCTGTCCGACCGCTTCTCCGACATCGTCGGCCGCACGAACGTGCGGATCGGCGAGTTCGTCACGCTCACGCACCGCTACCGACTGGACAAGGACAATCTCGCGGTGCGCCGCAACGAGCTGGACGCTACGGTCGGCTCGCGCCGGACCTACGCGACCGTCGGCTATCTCCGCCTCAACCGCAATATCACCGAGCTCGAGGATCTGCAGGACCGCGAGGAAGTCCGCGCCGGCGGCCGCGTCGCCTTCGCGCGCTTCTGGTCGCTGTGGGGCTCGGCGGTCGTCGACCTCACCGACCGCGCCGAAGATCCGCTGTCGCAGGCCGATGGTTTCACCCCGATCCGGCACCGGCTCGGCGTCGCTTATCAGGACGATTGTCTCGAATTGGGCGTGACGTGGAAGCGCGACTATCGCACCGTCGGCGATGCCCGCCGCGGCGACAGTTACCTGTTGACGCTTTCCTTCAAGAACCTCGGCCGCTAAGCCCCTGTTCAGTTCGCTCCAGGCAGGAACGGCCGCTGCGGCCCTTGTCCGGGCGCCGTGGTGGACGCGATCGACGTGCGGCGACGCGATAAGGATTTCGAGACGAACGTGATGACCAAGACGAGGGGCGCGGCGCTGACCCGCCGGTTGCTGGCGGCGCTGCTGATGGTGGGAACGGCCGGCGTGGCGATCGCGCAGACCGCCGCGCAGCAGGTCGGCGCCGACCAGGACGGCGCCGAGCAGGAGGCGCAGGGCGTCGATCCGACCGGGCTCGGCCTGCCAGCCAACCTTCAGGTCTTCGGCAACGTCGATCCGAACATCCGCAAGGCGACCGCCATCGTCAACGAGGCGGTGATCACGCGCACCGACGTCGACCAGCGCGTCGCGCTGATCGCCGCCGCCAACAACGTCAAGCTCTCGGATCAGGAGCGCGAGCGGCTCCAGCTCCAGGTGCTTCGTCAGCTCATCGACGAGACGCTGGAGATCCAGCAGGCCAAGACGGCCGAGGTCACGATCACCAAGGATCAGATCGACCAGAGCTTCGCCCGGGTCGCGCGCAACTTCGGCAAGACGCCCGAGCAGTTCGCCGCCTTCCTGCGCGAGAACGGCTCGTCGGACCGCTCGATCCGCCGCCAGATCGAGGGCGAGCTGGCGTGGAGCCGTTATCTCAGCAAACGGGTCGAGCCGTTCGTCAACGTCGGCGACGAGGAGGTGAAGGCGATCCTCGACCGGCTCGAGGCGGCCAAAGGTACCGAGGAATTCCACCTCAACGAGATCTATCTCGCCGCCACGCCCGACCGGCAGGAGCAGGTGTTCACCAATGCCCGCCAGCTGATCGCGCAGATCGGCCAGGGCAAGGCGCCGTTCGCCTATTTCGCGCGCAACTTCTCCGAGGCATCGACCCGCGGCGTCGGCGGCGATCTCGGCTGGGTGCGCGCCGCGCAGCTGCCCGACGCGCTGGCCCAGGCGGCGACGACGATGCAGGTCGGCCAGGTCGCCGGACCGGTGGCGACGCCCGGCGGCTTCTCGATCCTGTACCTGGTCGACAAGCGCCGCGTCGGCAGCGCCGACCCGCGCGACTCGAAGCTCAGCCTCAAGCAGCTGACGATCAAGTTCCCCAACGGGACCACCCAGGCGCAGGCAACCGCGCGCACCTCGGCCTTCGCCGAGGCGATCCAGAAGCTGCAGGGCTGCGGCTCGGTCGACAAGGTCGCCGGCACGCTCAACGCCGAGGTGGTCAACAACGACGCGATCCGCATCCGCGACCTGCCGCCGCAGCTGCAGAACATCATGGTCAACCTGCAGGTCGGCCAGGCGACCCCGCCGTTCGGCTCGCCGACCGAGGGCGTACGCACGCTGGTGCTGTGCGGCCGCGACGAAGCGCAGGGCGGTCAGCTGCCCGGCGCGCAGCAGGTGCAGAACCAGCTCGAGCAGCAGCGCGTCAACCTGCGTGCGCAGCAGGCGCTCCGCGACCTCCGTCGCGACGCGGTGATCGAGTATCGCTGAGGACCGCCGCGTGACCCAGCCGATCGTCATCTCGATGGGGGATCCCGCGGGGATCGGGCCGGAGACGATCGCCAAGGCGTGGATGGAGCGCGAGTCGCGAGCGCTCGCACCGTTCGTGGCGGTCGGTGACGTGCGCGCGGTGGCGCGCGTATGGGACGGGCCGATCGCGCCGGTGAGCGACCTGGCCGCGGTTGACCGCATCTTCGCCGAGGCGCTGCCGGTGCTCACCGTGCAGGACGCGGGCGAGATCGTGCCGGGTCAGCCAGACGCCGACGGCGCGCGCTGCGCGCTCCATGCGCTGGAGCTCGCCGCAGGGCTGGTGCGCTCGGGCGCTGGGCGCGCGTTGGTGACCGGGCCCGTCTCCAAGTCGCAGCTCTACGGCGTCGGCTTCACGCATCCGGGCCAGACCGAGTTCGTCGCCGAGCGCTGCGGCATCGCGCGCGACAATGCCGTGATGATGCTCGCCGGGCCAGGACTGCGCGTGGTGCCGATCACGACGCACGTGGCGCTTGCCTCGGTGTCGGGGCTGCTGAGCGTCGACTTGATCGTCGCCAAGGCGCGGGTCACCGCGCGGGGGCTGACACGCAACTTCGGCATCACCGCACCGCGGCTGGCCTTCGCGGGCTTCAACCCGCACGCGGGCGAGGACGGCGCGATGGGGCGCGAGGAGATCGATGTGATCCGCCCCGCGATCGAGCAGCTCGTCGCCGAGGGCATCGACGCGCGCGGCCCCTTCCCGGCCGACACGATGTTCCACGCCCGCGCGCGCGAACATTATGACGTCGCGCTGTGCTGTTATCATGACCAGGCACTGGTGCCGCTGAAGACGCTCTATTTCGACGACGGGGTCAACATCACGCTGGGGCTGCCGATCGTCCGCACCTCGCCCGATCACGGCACCGCCTTCGGCATCGCCGGCACGGGCGTGGCGCATCCCGGCGCGACGATCGCCGCGATCGCGATGGCGGACGCCGCGGCCCAGCAGCGCGCGCGCTGCGCCCAGCCGGCGTGAGCGACCCGCCCGCGCCGGTGGCGCTGCCACCGCTGCGCGACGTCATCGCGCGCCACGGTCTCAACGCCTCCAAGGCGCTGGGGCAGAATTTCCTGTTCGACTCGCAGCTGCTCGCCCGCATCGCGCGCGTGCCGGGTGATCTCGCCGGCGCGGAGGTGCTCGAGGTCGGCCCCGGCCCCGGCGGCCTGACCCGCGCGCTGCTCGCCGCGGGCGCGCGGGTCACCGCGATCGAGCGCGACCGCCGCTGCATCCCCGCGCTGGCCGAGCTCGGCGCGGCCTTCCCGAAACAGCTTGAGGTGATCGAGGGCGACGCCACCGCGATCGACGCGCGCGCGCTGTTCACCACCGCGCCGCACATCGTCTCGAACCTGCCCTATAACGTCGGCACCGCTCTGTTGGTCGGCTGGCTCTCGGCCGAGTGGCGCCCGTGGTGGCAGTCGCTCACGCTGATGTTCCAGCGCGAGGTGGCGGAGCGGATCGTCGCGCCGGCCGGCGGCGACGCTTATGGCCGGCTGGCGGTGCTGGCACAGTGGCGCGCGAGCGCGCGCATCGCCATGCCGGTGCACCGCTCCGCCTTCACGCCGCCGCCCAAGGTAATGTCGGCCGTCGTCCACATCGTGCCCGAGGAGGCGCCGGCCGGCATGCGGCTGGAGACGCTCGAGCGGCTGACCGCGGCGGCATTCGGGCAGCGCCGCAAGATGCTGCGGCAGAGCCTGCGCGGCGTGCCCGGCGCGATCGCGGCGGCCGAGGCGGAGGGGATCGATCCGACTCGCCGGGCGGAGACGGTCAGCGTCGCCGAGTTCGTCGCGGTGGCGCGGCGGCTCAACGGTGAGCGGAGCTGAACTGCCGGGCCGACGCGGGGCAAGCGCCGTCAGCCTCCGAGCGCCCGATCAATTAGAGTGTGAACCACCCGGCTTGAACCATCGTGCTCCTGCGCACGCAGGAGCCCAGAACGGCGGGCGATAGCGTTGCTGGCTCTGGGCTCCGGCGCATGCCGGAGCAGGCCTACGAGTCGATGGAGCAGGCTGGAACGCTCACGCCCTCAAGAAATCGTCGCTCCGGCATCGACGCGCATCCATGGTGTCGCGTTGACAGAGGTCGTTGCTCCCGCGGCGACATGGATCCCGGCTCAGGGCCGGGATGACGAGAGGCGCCTGGTTGCCCATCGGCACCACTCGCGAGCGATGCCCCTCAGATGAACTCGATCTTCGACACCACATAGTAGCGGTCACCCGCGGGCACCGCGACCTCGACCTCGTCGTCCACGCTGCGCCCGATCAGCGCGCGGCCGAGCGGTGAGTTGTAGCTGATGCGGCCGGTCTTGGCGTCGGCCTCGGTCTGGCCGACGATCTGGTAGCGCACCGGCTTGTCGTCCTCGTCGATCAGCGTGACGGTCGCGCCGAAGACGATCTTGTCGCCCGACAGGTCGCGCGGGTCGATGATCTGCGCGCGGCTGAGCTTGTCCTCGATGTCGGCGATCGACGCCTCGATCTGGCCCTGGCGCTCCTTGGCGGCGTGATATTCCGCGTTCTCGGAGAGATCGCCGTGCGCGCGGGCTTCCTCGATCGCGTCGACGATCTGCGGCCGCTCGGTCTTGAGGCGCTTGAGATCGGCGTTCAGCTTCTCATAGCCCTCCTGCAGCATCGGCATCTTCTCGACCGTCGCCATCGTCTATCCTTCGAATAACACCCCCCGAGCGGTCGCGTCGTCGCGACCGCCCGCACCATCCGGATTGTCTGGGGATCAGTTGTGCGGCTGCGAATAATAGGCCTGCAGCGGACGCACTTCAAGCTTGCTCCCGGAATTGCCCGCCACACCGGCGCCGATCGCGGCGGCCGCCTGCACCGCCGCCGAGGCGGTGGTGAAATAGGGTATCTTGCCGTTCACCGCCGAGGCGCGGATCGGCTGCGAGTCCTTGAGGCTCTGCCAGCCCTCCGTTGTGTTGAAGATCAGGTCGATCTTGCCGTCCTTGATGCGGTCGACGATGTGCGGCCGGCCCTGTGCCACCTTGTTGATCCGCTCGACAGGGAGCCCGGCGCGCTCGAGATGGTCCGCCGTGCCGGTGGTGGCGACGATCGCGAAGCCGGCCTCGACCAGCGTGCGCACCGCCGGGACGATCGCTTCCTTGTCGCCCTGCTTGACGCTGACGAACACCGCGCCCGTGCTGGGCAGTACCGTGCCCGCGCCGAGCTGCGACTTGGCGAAGGCGGTGGTGAAGTCGCGGTCGATCCCCATGACCTCGCCGGTGCTCTTCATCTCGGGTGACAGCACCGGGTCGATCCCGGGAAAGCGGCTGAACGGGAACACCGCCTCCTTGACCGCGAAATAATCGATGTCGCGATCGATCGTCGGCAGGTCGGCGAGCTTCTCGCCCGCCATCACGCGCGCCGCGATCTTGGCGATCGGCGCGCCGATCGCCTTGGCGACGAAGGGTACGGTGCGGCTGGCGCGCGGGTTGACCTCGATGAGGTAGACCAGCCCGTCCTTCACCGCGAACTGGATGTTCATCAGCCCACGCACGGACAGGCCGTTGGCCAGCGCCTCTGTCTGCCGCTCGATCTCGGCGACGATCTCGGGCGCGAGTGAATAGGGCGGGATCGAGCAGGCGCTGTCGCCGGAATGGACCCCCGCCTCCTCGATATGCTGGAGCACGCCCGCGACCACCACCTGATCGCCGTCGCAGATCGCGTCGACGTCGACCTCGACCGCGTCGCGCAGATATTGGTCGATCAGCACCGGCGCGTCGCCCGAGACCTGCACCGCGGTCTGGATATAATCCTCGAGCTGCTGGTCGCTGTCGACGATCTCCATCGCGCGACCGCCGAGCACGTAGCTCGGCCGCATCAGCACCGGATAACCGATGCGGTTGGCGACGTTGAGCGCCTCCTCGCGGCTGCGCGCGATGCCGTTGGCGGGCTGGCGCAGCTTGAGCCGGTTGACCAGAGCGGCGAAACGCTCGCGGTCCTCGGCGAGGTCGATCGCGTCGGGCGAGGTACCGAGGATCGGGATGCCCGCCTGCTCCAGCGCGCGCGCGAGGTTGAGCGGGGTCTGGCCGCCGAACTGGACGATCACGCCGACCAGCTCGCCCGACTGCTGCTCGACGTGGAGGATCTCGAGCACGTCCTCGGCGGTGAGCGGCTCGAAATAGAGCCGGTCCGACGTATCATAGTCGGTGCTCACCGTCTCCGGGTTGCAGTTGACCATGATCGTCTCATAGCCCTGCTCCGCCAGCGCGAAGCAGGCGTGGCAGCAGCAATAGTCGAACTCGATCCCCTGCCCGATCCGGTTCGGCCCGCCGCCCAGGATCACGATCTTTCGCCGGTCGCTCGGCTGCGCCTCGTTCTCGGGCTCGCCGAACATCGGCGCCTCGTAGGTCGAGTACATGTAGGGCGTCTTGGCCTCGAACTCGGCGGCGCAGGTGTCGATCCGCTTGAACACGGGGCGGACGCCGAGCTTGATGCGACGCTGGCGCACCTCCTCCTCGGTGACGCCGCCGGTCATCGCCTTGACCGCCTCGTGGATCAGCCCCGAGCCGCGTGCGATGCCGCGCTCCATGCCGCGCAGGTTGGCCGACTGGAGCGCGAGCCAGGCGAGCCGCTTGTCGGAGAAGCCCATCGCCTTGAGCCGGCGCATGCCGGGCGCGTCGATCGGCAGGCCGTTCGCCATCACCTCGGCCTCGGCGGCGACGATCTCGGCGATCCGGTCGAGGAACCAGGGGTCGTACTTGGCGATGGCGTGCACCTCGGCGACGGTGAAGCCCTCGCGCAGCGCCTGGGCGGCGACCAGCAGCCGGTCGGGCGTCGGCGCGGCGAGCGCGGCCTCGATCTCGGCACGCGGCGCGCCGGCGAGCCGCTCGACATCGTTGAAGCCCGACAGGCCCGTCTCCAGCCCGCGCAGCGCCTTCTGCACCGACTCGTGGATGTTGCGCCCGATCGCCATCACCTCGCCGACCGACTTCATCGCGGTTCCGAGCGTCGCCTGCGCGCCCTTGAACTTCTCGAAGGCGAAGCGGGGGATCTTGGTGACGACATAGTCGATCGTCGGCTCGAACGAGGCCGGAGTGGCGCCGGTGATGTCGTTCTCGATCTCGTCGAGCGTGTAGCCGACCGCCAGCTTGGCGGCGACCTTGGCGATCGGGAAGCCGGTCGCCTTGCTGGCCAGTGCCGAAGAGCGCGACACGCGCGGGTTCATCTCGATGACGATGAGGCGCCCGTCCTTGGGGTTGACCGCGAACTGGACGTTGGAGCCGCCGGTCTCGACGCCGATCTCGCGCAGCACCGCGATGCTGGCGTTGCGCATGATCTGATATTCCTTGTCGGTCAGCGTCAGCGCCGGCGCGACGGTGATGGAATCGCCGGTGTGGACCCCCATCGGGTCGATGTTCTCGATCGAGCAGATGATGATGCAATTGTCCGCGCGGTCGCGGACCACCTCCATCTCATATTCCTTCCAGCCGAGCAGCGATTCCTCGATCAGCACCTCGGTGGTGGGCGAGGCGTCGAGCCCCTTGCGGACGATCTCCAGGAACTCCTCGCGGTTGTAGGCGACGCCGCCGCCCGTCCCCCCTAACGTGAAGCTGGGCCGGATGATCGCGGGCAGCCCTACCTTTTCGAGCCCGGCGAGCGCCTCCGCCTCCGTGTGCGCGATATGGCTACGCGCGCTCTCGAGCCCGATCTTGTCCATCGCGTCGCGGAACTTGAGCCGGTCCTCGGCCTTGTCGATCGCCTCGGCGTCGGCGCCGATCATCTGGACGCCGTATTTCTCCAGCGTGCCGTCGCGGAACAGCGCCAGCGCGGTGTTGAGCGCGGTCTGCCCGCCCATCGTCGGCAGCACCGCGTCGGGGCGTTCCTTGGCGATGATCGTGGCGACCACCTCGGGGGTGATCGGCTCGACGTAGGTGGCATCGGCCAGCTCCGGATCGGTCATGATCGTCGCCGGATTCGAGTTCACCAGGACGATGCGATAGCCCTCTTCCTTGAGCGCCTTGATCGCCTGCGTGCCGGAATAGTCGAACTCGCACGCCTGGCCGATGATGATCGGCCCCGCGCCGATGACGAGGATGGAGGAGATGTCGGTGCGTTTGGGCATGCGTCGGATCCTGCCTTCAAGGCTTCTTTGTTTCAGGCGAGGGCACCGCCGCTCGCCCGCTATCTCGTCGCGACGCGATCTCAGGCCGCGCGCAGCGCCGCCACGAACCGCTCGAACAGGTACAGGCTGTCCTGCGGTCCGGGGCTCGCCTCGGGGTGATATTGCACGCTGAACGCGGGCCGGTCGGTCAGCTCGATCCCCGCGTTGCTGCCGTCGAACAGCGACACGTGCGTCTCGCGCGCGTTGGCCGGCAAGGTCGCACGCTCGACCGCGAAGCCGTGGTTCATGCTAGTGATCTCGACCGCGCCGTCACTCAGCCGCTTGACCGGGTGGTTGGCGCCGCGGTGGCCCTGGAACATCTTGGTCGTCCGCGCGCCCGCCGCCAGCGCGAGCAGCTGGTGGCCGAGGCAGATGCCGAACAGCGGCTTGCGGGTGTCGAGCAGCTCGCGGATGACCGGCACCGCATACTCGCCCGTCGCGGCGGGGTCGCCGGGTCCGTTGGAGAGGAAGATGCCGTCGGGCGCGAGCGCCATGATCTCGTCGAAGGTCGCGGTCGCGGGCACCACCGACACCTTCGCCCCCGCCTGAACGAGGTTGCGGAAGATGTTTAACTTACTGCCGTAATCGACTGCGACCACGTGCGGCCGCGCGCCCTCGCCGGCGCTGCCATAGCCGAAGCCGAGCCGCCAGATCCCGCCCTCCCAGCTGCCGTGGGTCTCGCGAGTCACGTCCTTGGCGAGGTCCATCCCCTCCAGCCCGGGCCAGCCGCGCGCCAGCTTGAGCAGCAGGTCGAGGTCGAACGCGCCATCGGGCGCGTGCGCCACCACGCCCGTCGGCGCCCCGCCGCCGCGGATGCGCCGAGTCAGCGCGCGCGTGTCGATCCCAGCGAGCCCGATGCGCGCGTGCCGCTCCATCCAGCCGGCGAGGTTCTCCACGGCGCGAAAGTTGCTCGGCGCGGTAGGATCCTCGCGCACGATCATACCGAGCGCGTGCGGGTTGTCGGCCTCGACGTCGTCGGGATTGGCGCCGACATTGCCGATGTGGGGAAAGGTGAAGGTGATGATCTGACCGGCGAAGCTCGGGTCGGTCATGATCTCCTGGTAACCCGTCATGGCGGTGTGGAAGCACACCTCGCCGACCGCCTGGCCGGTCGCGCCGAAACCGCGGCCCCACGCCACCTCGCCGCTGGCGAGGACGAGGACGCCCGTCGCTCCATCCGGTCTGGGCGCGTGCGGAAACGTGGCGTCGGCCATGGCAGGCGGGCACTCCTTGTGTGGGTCGGCAATGTCGCTAAGCCCCGCCCGCTAGAGACGCGCGCCGGACGCGTCAATCGGTTAAGGACACGGGTATGATAAGGGACGACATCAAGGCCGCGCAGATCGCGGCGATGAAGGCGGGCGACAAGGAGGCGCGCGCCACCATCGGGCTGATCCAGGCAGCGGTGAAGAATCGCGACATCGAGCTGCGGACCGGCGCGGCGCCGGCAGACGACGACGCGGTCGTCGTCGAGGTGCTGCAGAAGATGGTCAAGCAGCGCCGCGAGTCGATCGCGATGTACGAGCAGGGCGGCCGCCCCGAGCTGGCCGCGGCGGAGCAGGCCGAGGTAGCGGTGATCGAACGCTTCCTGCCGCAGCAGATGAGCGAGGACGAGACCCGCACCGCGATCGAGTCGATCAAGGCTGAGCTGGGCGCGGGCGGCATGAAGGACATGGGCCGCGTGATGGCCGAGCTGAAGGCGCGCCACGCCACCACGCTCGACATGAGCAAGGCGAGCGCGTTGGTGAAGGCGGCGCTGACGGGATGAGGCCGCGGGCGGGCTGAGGATCTCGCGGAGGGGCAGAGGGGCCGCGAGCGCTTCGCCCTGCTCGCCCCGTACCCCCTTTCCGTGATCCCGGACTTGTTCCGGGATCCACCGAGCCGCACTGCCGAAAGCGTTGCTAACGCGGAACAGTGGATCCCGGAACAAGCCGGGATGAGGGTAAAAAGCTGACCGGTGTGCCGACCGGATGGATGGAGACACCCCGTCCCACCGCGACACATTGCCCTCTGCACCCCATGGCGTCATAAGGGGTATAATGCGTCGGTGAGTCTCACCCCCGCCTTCCTCGACGAGCTGCGCGCGCGCACGTCGCTCACCGCGCTGGTCGGCAAGACGGTCAAGCTTACCCGCGCCGGGCGCGAGTCGAAGGGCTGCTGCCCCTTCCACAACGAGAAGACGCCGAGCTTCTACGTCAACGACGACAAAGGCTTCTATCACTGTTTCGGCTGCTCGGCGCACGGCGACGCGATCCGCTGGCTGACCGACCACCGGGGCCTCCCCTTCATCGACGCGGTCAAGGAACTCGCCGCGGCGGCGGGGATGGAGATGCCGGCGCAAGACCGCCAGTCGGCCGAGCGCGCGGAGCGTGCCAAGTCGCTCCACGACGTGATGCAGGCCGCCGCGGACTTCTTCACCCAGCAGCTCGGCGGCAGCGAGGGCGCCGACGCGCGCGCGTTGCTCGACCGGCGCGGGGTGAACGCAGCGACGCAGCGCAGCTTCGGCTTCGGCTACGCGCCCGACTCGCGCACGCGGCTCCGCGCCGCGCTCAAGGATTTCGGCGACGCCATGCTGATCGAGGCGGGGCTGCTGATCCAGGTCGAGGGCAAGGAGCCCTACGACCGATTCCGCGGCCGGCTGATGATCCCGATCCGCGACCCGCGCGGGCGCGTCATCGCCTTCGGCGGGCGCATCATCGGAGAAGGCGAGCCGAAATACCTCAACTCGCCCGACACCCCGCTCTTCGACAAGGGGCGGACGCTCTACAATCTCGACCGCGCCGCCGCGGCCGCGCGCAAGGCCGAGCGGCTGTTCGTGGTCGAGGGCTATATGGACGCGGTCGCGCTGGCGCAGCACGGCATCGGCGAGTCGGTGGCGCCGCTCGGCACCGCGCTGACGGAGGCGCAGCTCGAGCGACTGTGGCGCGTCGTCGACGTGCCCTATGTCTGCCTCGACGGCGACGCGGCCGGGCAGAAAGCCGCGATCCGCGCGGCGCAGCGCGCGCTGCCGCTGCTCGCGCCGGGGCGCAGCCTCGCCTTCGTCACCTTGCCCGAAGGCCAGGATCCCGACGACCTGATGCGCGCGCAGGGGCCGGGCGCGTTCGAGCCGCTGGTGCGCTCCGCGCAGCCGCTGGTCGACCGACTCTGGCAGCACGAGCTCGCCGCCGAGCCGCTGACCACGCCCGAGCAGCGCGCCGGCTTCAAGCGCCGCCTCGGCGACCTCGTCCAGTCGATCACCGACCCGAGCGTCCGGGCCGAATATCAGGCCGAGTTCCGTCACCGCTTCGACGAGCAGTTCGCGCGCATCCGCCAACCGTTCCAGCAGCGCACGCCCTTCTACCCGATGGCGCAGCGCCGCCCCGGGCAGAAGTGGACGCCGCCGCCCGCGCCCGTCACCGAGGACGCCAAGCGCGTCGGCGCCGCGGGCGGTATCGACCGCGTTCTCGCCAAGGCGGTGCTCGCCGGGCTGATCCGCCACCCCGCCGAGATCGCGCGTCACATGGAAGTGCTCGGCGGGCTGCGCCTCGCCGAGGGGGCGCTCGGACGGCTGTTCGAGGCGGTGATCGATGTCGCGCTGGAGGATCGTCGCGGCGATCCGCTTGATAGCGGACGACTGGTCACCATATTGGTGCGATCCGGTTTCGATACGGTCGCTCATGACCTCTTGAGAGCCGATACGATGCCCTATTCGTTCACGCGCGCCAGCGGCGACGAGAAGCAGGCGCGCGACGACCTCGACGAGGCGATCGCGATCCTGGTCGCCCGGCCGGAGGTGGATGCGGCTCTGGCGGAAGCAACTTCCGCGATGAAGGCGCGCTTCACCGCCGAGGCGTTCGAACGACAAGTGGCGTTGGTGAACGAACAACGTGCGCTGGATGAGCGGCTTGCAAATCTGGTGCAGGCAAACGAAGACGCCCGCGCGCTTGGACTTGAGGACGATTGATGGCGAAGATGAACGGTGGCGGTGGTGACGAGGGCGCGGAAGTGGCCGACGCTCCGCTGATCGATCTCAACGACGCGAGCGTCAAGAAGCTGATCGCGCGCGCCAAGAAGCGCGGCTATATCACCTACGACCAGCTCAACGAGGCGCTGCCGCAGGACCAGATGTCCTCGGACCAGCTCGAGGACGTGATGTCCGCGCTCAACGAGATGGGCGTCAACATCGTCGAGAACGAGGAAGCCGGCGAGGACGGCGAGCCGGAGGAGCGCGCCGACGACGACGAGGCGGAGCCGGTCGACGGCGACAGTGACTCCGATGGCACGGCTCCTGCACCGGAAGCGAAGAAGAAAGAGGTCATCGATCGCACCGACGACCCGGTGCGGATGTACCTGCGCGAGATGGGCGCGGTGGAGCTGCTCAGCCGCGAGGGCGAGATCGCGATCGCCAAGCGCATCGAGGCGGGGCGTGACACGATGATCCTCGGGCTCTGCGAGAGCCCGATCACGTTCAACGCCATCATCGACTGGTCGACCGCCCTCAACGAGGGCACGATGCAGCTGCGCGAGATCGTCGATCTCGACGCGATGCTGTCCAAGGGCCCGTCGGCCGAGCAGGTCGAGGGCGCCGAGGATGACAGCGGCGAGATCAGCGAGTCGAGCGCCGGCCCGTCGTTCAAGGAGGAGGAGGAGCCCGAGGAGGCTCCCGCCGACGACGAGGACGACATGACCGAGCGCCGCGCGCCGCGGCCGTCCGACGACGAGGAAGAGGACAACACGCTCAGCCTGGCGCAGATGGAGGAGACGCTCAAGCCTCTCGCGCTCGAGAAGTTCGCCAACATCACCGCGATCTACCGCAACTTCTCGAAGATGCAGGAGAGCCGGCTCGACGCGATGGCGTCGGGCGCGGATCTCTCCGACGCGCAGGAGCGAAAGTACCAGAAGCTGCGCGAGGAGCTCACCGCCGAGGTGGAGAGCGTGCAGTTTCACCAGAGCAAGATCGAGTATCTGGTCGACCAGCTCTACAGCTACAACCGGCGCCTCACCGCGCTGGGCGGGCAGATGCTCCGACTGGCCGAGCGTCACAAGGTGAACCGCAAGGATTTCCTTGACCAATATATGGGTCACGAGCTCGACGAAGGCTTCCTCGACGCGGTGCGCGGGCGTGACAAGAAATGGGCCGCCTTCGCCACCAACGAGGCGCCCGCGATCGACCGCATCCGCACCGAGATCAGCGAGATCAGCCAGCAGACCGGCATGGCGCTCGCCGAGTTCCGCCGCATCGTCAACATGGTGCAGAAGGGCGAGCGCGAGGCGCGGATCGCCAAGAAGGAGATGGTCGAGGCCAATCTCCGCCTCGTGATCTCGATCGCCAAGAAGTACACCAACCGCGGCCTGCAGTTCCTGGACCTCATCCAGGAGGGCAACATCGGCCTGATGAAGGCGGTGGACAAGTTCGAGTATCGCCGCGGCTACAAGTTCAGCACCTACGCGACCTGGTGGATCCGCCAGGCGATCACGCGCTCGATCGCGGACCAGGCGCGAACGATCCGCATCCCGGTCCACATGATCGAGACGATCAACAAGCTGGTTCGCACCAGCCGCCAGTTCCTCCACGAGCAGGGCCGCGAGCCCACGCCCGAGGAGATGGCGGAGCGTCTGAGCATGCCGCTCGAGAAGGTGCGTAAGGTGATGAAGATCGCCAAGGAACCGATCAGCCTCGAGACGCCGATCGGTGACGAGGAGGATTCGCACCTCGGCGACTTCATCGAGGACAAGAACGCGGTCATCCCGGTCGACGCCGCGATCCAGGCCAACCTCAAGGAGACGGTGACGCGCGTCCTCGCCTCGCTTACCCCGCGCGAGGAGCGCGTTCTGCGCATGCGCTTCGGCATCGGCATGAACACCGATCACACGCTGGAAGAGGTCGGCCAGCAGTTCTCGGTGACGCGCGAGCGTATCCGGCAGATCGAGGCCAAGGCGCTGCGGAAGCTCAAGCACCCGAGCCGCAGCCGCAAGATGCGATCGTTCCTCGACCAGTGAGCGCCCACCCGCGCGGCGGGTGAGTGGCCCGATACAGACCAGCCGCGGCGGCGATAGCGCCGCCGCGGCGGTTTTTTCTTACATTGACGGCGATCAATTCCCTTAAGCGTAAATGACATCAATCATTTACCTATGGTGGAACCGAAAGCCGGCCGCGACGCTCCGCGACTTCAGGTCACTGCGTCGACGCTGGTTCGTCATTTCGGCGAGTGGCAGGAACGTGCCGCGCGCGCGCCGGTGTACGTGCTCCACCACGGTCGCCCCCGCCTCATCCTCGTCGGCGTCGAGCTCGCCGCGACACTCGGCGATAACGGACGGCCGACCCAGACCTCCGCGCTGCTCGACCCGATCCTGGACGCGCTCGATCTGCCGCTGCTGCTACTCGACGGCGAGGGCCTGATCGCGCACGCCAACGCCGCCGCACGCGCGCGTTTCGGTGATCGCGTCGCAGTGCGGACCGGTGTCGTGGCCCTGTCGCAGCGCGACGGCGACACACTGGCGGCGGCGGTGCGACGCGTGCTGGACGGTGCACCTCGCGAGCGCGTGTCGGTCGCGGTCGATCGCGTGCCGGGGCGCACGCTGGCGGTGATGGTGGAGCCGCTGCCCGAGGGGTGCCTGCTGCGGATCGAGGATGAGACCGGCGCGATCGAGGCGCAGGCAACCGCCGCCGCGCGTGACTCGATCGTCGCGGCCGTGGAGGCGACCGGACTCGCCGCGCTCGCGCGGATCAGCCTGCGCGGTTATCTCACCGCGCCGCGTCCCGCCCCGGCCGCGCTTCTGCATATGCCGCCTGCCCTTCTCACCGGCACGCGTTTCCTCGCGCTGGTCGCCGCCGCCGACCGGCCCGCGGTCGGCGAGTCGCTCGAGCGCGCCAGCGATGGCGAGATCGACGGGACCGTGCCCGCCGCCCTGTTGACCGGCGACGGCGAGGAACTCGCCGTTGCGCTCGGTTTCTGGCCGATCCGGGTCAACGGCCGGGTCCACGAGGTGATCGCTGCGGCGGTTCGACGGCCCGTGTAAACCGCACCTTTACATCGATCAGCTAGCTCGCAGCGCGCGGCCGAGGCGTGCCGCGGTAGCGTGGAGGCAGGAATGATGGCGGACGCGAGTCAGCGCCCAGAGGACGGTCCGGCCGACCTGATCCTCGCGTTGGTCGCGCGCGACGGCACCGCCGCGTCGCGCCACGCCCGCGCGCTCATCGACCCCGCTGCACCACTGCGTGACATCGCCGACACGATCCACGCCCTGTGCGTCGTCCACGGCACTTTCCCCGGCATGGTCGATCACGCCACCGCGTACGGCGTCGACTCGCTCGCGCCGGCGTGGCTCGCGCGCGCGGCGGGCACGATGGCGGCGGAGCGCGCGCTGCTGGTCCGCCTTGCCGCCGCCGCCGGCCCGCAGCCCTCGACGCCGGGGCAGGCCAGCGCCGCGGCGGCGATCCTGCAGCAGCGCGACACGCTGGCGCTGCTGGCGCGCTCCGACCGGCTCGGCTGTGCCACCGGCGCCGCAGCCGCCTTCGTGCTCGACTGGGTCGCGATCCGCGGCCTGCTCGAGCGCTGCGCGACGCGGCTCGATGAGGAGCCTAGCCCCAGCTTCGCCGCGGCACGCGACGAGGCGATCGAGATGCTGCGCGGCCTCGACCTGGCACCGGCGCGAGTGCGTGCGCTCACCTTCGGTGCCGAGCAGTTGCTCACGCAGCACCGCGGTCTGTGGCAGCTGCTCGAGGCCCGTGCCGCCGCGCGCAACGGCTGAGTTGGCTTGTCACTGGACCCGACGCGCCGCATGACGCACGCATGGAACGGTTCGAGGGCACCGGCGACTATGTCGCCACCGACGATCTCAAGGTCGCCGTCAACGCGGCGGTGCGACTGCGGCGCCCGCTGCTGGTCAAGGGCGAGCCCGGCACGGGCAAGACCGTGCTGGCGCACGAGATCGCGCGCGCGACGGGCTATCCGCTGATCGAGTGGACGGTGAAGTCCACCACCAAGGCGCAGCAGGGCCTCTACGACTATGACGCGGTGGCGCGACTGCGCGACGGTCAACTCGGCGACCCGCGCGTGCATGACATCGCCAACTATATCCGCCGCGGCAAGCTGTGGGAGGCGTTCGAGCGCGACGCGCCGGCGGTGCTGCTGATCGACGAGATCGACAAGGCCGATATCGAGTTCCCCAACGACCTGTTGCAGGAGCTCGATCGCATGGAGTTCCACGTCTACGAGACCGGCCGGACCGTGCGCGCCACGCAGCGCCCGATCGTGGTGATCACCTCGAACAACGAGAAGGAGCTGCCCGACGCCTTCCTGCGCCGCTGCTTCTTTCATTACATCCGGTTTCCCGACCGGGCAACGATGCAGGCGATCGTCGACGTGCATTTCCCCGGCATCCAGACGACGCTGGTCAGCCGCGCGCTCGACCTCTTCTACGAGGTGCGCGAGGTGCCCGGGATCAAGAAAAAGCCCTCCACCAGCGAGCTGCTCGACTGGCTTCGACTGCTGCTCCACGAGGACCTGCCGCTCGAGGTGCTGCAACAGCGCGACCCGACCAGGGCGATCCCGCCGCTCCACGGCGCGCTGCTCAAGAACGAGCAGGACGTGATGCTGTTCGAGCGGCTCGCCTTCATGGCGCGGCGGCACGCGCCGCGGCCCTGAGCCGACGCCATGTTCCTCGCCTTCCTCGATGCCCTGCGCGCCGCGGGCATCCCGGCGAGCCTCAAGGAGCACCTGCTGCTGCTCGAGGCGCTCGACGCCGCGGTGATCGACCGTTCGCCCGAGCAATTCTATTATCTCAGTCGCGCCATCTACGTGAAGGACGAGGCGCTGCTCGACCGCTTCGACCAGGTCTTCGCCGTCGTCTTTCGCGGCACACTGCCGGCGGAGGGTGTCGCGCCCGCCGATCTGCCCGAGGAGTGGCTTCGCGCGCTGGCACGGCGCCACCTCACCCCCGAGCAGATGGCGGCAATCGAGTCGCTCGGCTCGTGGGACGAGATCATGCGGACGCTGCGCGAGCGACTCGCCGAGCAGCACGCGCGCCACCAGGGCGGGAGCAAGTGGATCGGGACCGGCGGCACCAGCCCGTTCGGCAACGCGGGCTACAATCCCGAGGGCGTCCGCATCGGCGGCGAGGCGACGCACGGGCGCGCGATCAAGGTATGGGAGCAGCGCCCCTTCCGTGACCTCGACTCCTCCCGCGCGCTCGGCACGCGCAACATCAAATTGGCGCTGCGGCGGCTTCGCCGCTTCGCGCGCCAAGGCGCCGCCGACGAGCTCGACCTGGACGCGACCGTCGCCGGTACCGCGCGCCAAGGCTGGCTCGACGTGCGTCTCCGCCCGGAACGGCGTAACGCGATCAAGCTGCTGCTCTTCCTCGACGTCGGCGGGTCGATGGACCCGTTCGTCACCGCCTGCGAGGAGCTGTTCTCGGCTGCCACCAGCGAGTTCCGCGAGCTCGAATTCTTCTACTTCCATAATTGCGTCTACGAGGGCGTGTGGAAGGACAATCGCCGCCGCTTCGACGCGCGCACGCCGACGCTCGAGCTGCTCCACACCTATGGCCGCGATTATAAGCTGCTCTTCGTCGGCGACGCGGCGATGAGCCCGTACGAGATCACGCATCCCGGCGGCTCGGTCGAGCACCACAATGACGAGCCCGGTGCCACCTGGCTGGGGCGGCTGACCGAGGCCTATCCCGCCGCGGCCTGGCTCAACCCTGCGCCGGAAGCACACTGGGACTATGCCGCCTCAACCGCGCTGATCCGCGACCTGCTGCGCGGGCGGATGTTCCCGCTGACGCTCGACGGGATCGACGCCGCCACGCGCGAGCTGGCGCGCCGGCGCTGATCGCGCGTCAGCCGCGCCAGATCCGCAGCGGCGCGCCCGGTCGCATCCCGCCCTGATGCGCCGGACAGCGCGTGTAGCGGAAGGCCTTGTCGACGCAGAGCCAGAGCTCGTCGAGCCAGCCCTCGCGGGTGGCGGTGACGCGCATCATGTCAGCGCGGATCCCTGGGTTGGCCAGCGCCACCGCCCCGGCGAGCGCGCCCGCGGTCAGCGGTCGGTGCGACAGCGCCGCCATGTCGGGGAAGCGCAACCGGCCGTACATCGCGTTCGACTGGCTGAAATAGCGCTCGGGCGAATAGCCCGCCATGCAGGTGCCGTGCTTGGCCCATTCGTGCTGGAGCAGCTGCGCCGAGGGCGTCGCGCAGAGATGGCGCCGCAGCACCGCAGCGCGCAGGATCGGCGTGGCGCGGCAATATTGCGGCCACGTCTTGCCCTCGCCGTCGGGCCACAGACCGTGGAGCACGAAGGCGAAGCGATTGGCTGAGCCACACTGGAAGCGCGCGTCGCGGTCGTCGCCGTGGTCGCGGCAATATTGCGGGCTCCACGTCACCGCCAGCGTGTAGCTGGCGATCGGCAGCCGCCGCGCCGGCTGGCTGGCGCTCGGCCCGTCGGGGCGCGGCGCCGCGATCATATCGGGCAGCGCACAGGAGAGCACCTGCGCCCCCGCGCTCCCGGGCAGCGCGACCAGCGCTGCGGCGGCCAACCAGCGCGTCATGCCAGCTCCTCCTGCTCCCCGTCCAACCCGTCGTTGCCGGTCCCGTCCAACCCGAACCAGTCGCGCGCGGCCGGCGCGAACAGCTGCACCGCCGCGGTCACCTCGAGCACGACGCGCACCAGCCCGAGCAGCGTCGGTGGCGCGAGGGGCGCGATGAACAGGCCGGGCAGCAGCCCCAGCAGGTGGAGGGTGGTCAGCAGCACCACCACCCAGCGCACCCAGGCAACCCCGCGGCGCGCCACCGCATACCATTGGAACAGCGCGATCGCGACGTTGAGCGCGAGCGCCGCGGCGAGCATCCAGCCGAAGGCGGCGGTGCGCGGGTCGGCCGCGAGCCGCGTCGACAATTGCTCCCAGGTCAGCGCCCAGATCAGCAGCCCGAGCGCGAAGGAGGTCAGATACAGGCGCTCGAAGCGGACGATCGGGGGCGGACGCGTCACGAAGACCTCTCATGGTTGCGCGCGCGCTCTGCGCCGGAGGGCGCGACGACGCAAGCCGCCAGCCTCACGCCGCGGCGACGTCCAGCCCGATATCGGCGGCGGGCGCCGACTGGGTGATGCGACCGACGCTGACATAGGTCACGCCGCTCGCGCCGATCGCGCCGATCGTCTCGAGCGAGACCCCGCCCGAGGCCTCGGTCGGCGCGCGCCCGTCGACCAGCGCGACCGCCGCGCGCAGCATCGCCGGGGGCATGTTGTCGAGCAGCAGGTGGGTCGCCCCCGCCTCCAGCGCGGGCGCGATCTGGTCGAGCCGGTCGACCTCGACGATGATGTCGGCGATCCCGGCGGCGCGCGCGAGCGCGGCGGCGGGGCCGACCCCGCCCGCCACCGCGACGTGATTGTCCTTGATCATCGCCGCGTCCCACAGTCCCATGCGGTGGTTGCGCGCGCCGCCGGTGCGCGTGGCGTATTTCTCGAGCCGGCGCAGCCCGGGGAGCGTCTTGCGCGTGTCCAGCAGCGTCGCCCCGGTGCCCTCCAGCGCCGCGACATAGGCGCCGGTCAGCGTCGCGATCCCCGACAGGTGCTGGATCGTGTTGAGCGCCGAGCGCTCCGCGGTCAGCACCGCGCGCGCCGCTCCGGTGACTCGCAGCAGCTTGGCCCCGGGTGACACCCGGTCACCGTCGCGCACCAGAGGCTCGATCACGGCGTCAGCGTCGAGCCGGCGGAAGAAGGCGGCGGCGAGCTCCACCCCGCAGACGATGATCGCATCGCGGCTGTCCATGACCGCCGCGAACCGTGCCGCGGCCGGGATCACCGCCGCGGAGGTGATGTCCCCGATCCCGCCCAGGTCCTCGGCCAAGGTCGAATCGACGAACGCGTCGGTGTCGAAGCCCTCCAGCACGAAGCTCATGGCAGCACCTCGCCGGGCGCGACGCCCCACAGCCGCTCGGTCTGGACGAACCCGGCCTGGCCATGAACGTCGAAGCGGCACCAGCCGTTGCCGCACTGGCTCAATCGCCCGACCACACCGGGCTGCGCGCGCCAGAGCACGTGCGTGCCGCCGGGGCGGTCGCGCAGCTCGGCGGGCTCGCCGCCGGTGACGATCGCGGTGCGGATATGGCTCACCAACGTGGCGAGCATCCAGCCCCGCGTGCCGCCGGGGTCCTCGACCTTGCGCCACTCCTTGAACACCGCGACGACGCGCACCGGCAGGTCGGCGCGGACATAGACCCAGCTCGACGGGAAGGTCCGCCCCGGGCCGGTCCGCATCCGCGCGCGCGACGGGCTGAGCGAGGCGAAATAGGGCGGCTCGCGCAGGTCGGGCGCGGCGTCCGCCGCCGCCCCGCACGCCATCGCCGCCGCCATCGCCGCCGCCGCCGCGGCGCGCCGTCCCGCTGAGATCCCGCTGTCCACGCGCGAACCTGTAAGAGGCGCGCGGCGCGCCAGCAACCGCTTACCGTTGACGCCCGCGCGGGGCTGCGCCAATCCGGGCGCATGGCCGATCCGCGACGCTGCGCCCATCCCAAGGTGACCGTCACGCGCGAGCTGCCCGAGGTCGTGATGCAGCGGCTCGAGCAATTGTTCGACACCAGCAACAACCGCGGCGACCGCCCGCTCTCGCGCCCGGCGCTCGCCGCCGCCATGGCCGACAGCGACGTGCTCGTCCCCGCGGTCACCGACACGATCGACGCGGCGCTGATCGCGGGCGCGGGCGAGCGGCTCCGCCTCATCGCCAATTTCGGCGCGGGGGTGAACCACATCGACCTGCGCGCCGCGCGGGCGCGCGGCATCATCGTCACCAACACGCCCGGGGTCCTCACCGAGGACACCGCCGACCTGGTGATGGCGCTGATCGTCTCGGTGCCGCGCCGCCTCGCCGAGGGCGAGAAACTGGTCCGCTCGGGCCAGTGGACCGGCTGGAGTCCGGGCGGGATGCTGGGCTATCGCATCGGCGGCAAGGCGCTCGGCATCGTCGGCATGGGGCGGATCGGCCAGGCGGTGGCGCGGCGCGCACGCGCCTTCGGGCTGTCGATCCACTACCACAATCGTCGCCGGCTGCCCGCGGCGGTCGAGCGCGAGCTCGGCGCGACCTGGCACGCCGAGCTCGACGACCTGCTCGGCACGATCGACGTGCTGACGATCCACACGCCGCTCAACGCCGACAGCCGCGACCTGATCGACCGGCGCCGGCTCGCGCTGCTGCGCCCGCACGTCTTCGTCATCAACGCGAGCCGCGGCGGCATCCTCGACGAGGACGCGCTGGTCGACGCGCTCGAGGGGGGGCGGCTCGCCGGCGCCGGGCTCGACGTGTGGCGCCACGAACCCGAGATCGACCCAAGGCTGCTCGCGCTGCGCAACGTGGTGATGACCCCGCACATGGGCTCGGCGACGTATGAGGGCCGCGTCGCCTCGGGCGAGCGCGTCATCGCCAATATTCGCAGCTGGGCCGACGGCCATCGCCCGCCCGACCAGGTGTTGGAGGGCTGGGTCTGAGCTAGGGACGGGATGTCGCGAATGTTGAGAAAGTTGAGTCGCTGGACGGTGTCACGCACGGGACTCAACCTTCATCGCATGTCACTCTGCATCTCACCTGTTCGACGCAAGCAATTGACTACGCCACATTCCTTCTTGTAATTGCGGCTCCTCTCCCGGCCGCGGCTGGCGCGAATGTTGAGTCATGTTGGATATCCGTGCGAGAGCTATAATCGACCGCGCCGGCCGTTCAGACCATCGCCGATGAGAAAGATCGAGCGCATCACCGAGAGGTGAATGTCGCGATGGATCCAAGCCCCTCGCCTTCAAGGGAGGGTTGGGGGGCATATCCGACAGCGTGGCGCTCGCGGAAGCGCCCCACCCCCGCCTTCCTTCGAGAGGGAGGTGTCATCGGACATCACGTTTCCCTAGCGCAGCCACGCTGGCGTAGGACAGCCCCGCGCCGGATCAGCGCCCGAAGGCGGTGCGGTAGACGCGCGCCACCCGCGGCAGGTGCCCGTCGGTGAGCTTCGCGTTGATACCGCCGTCGGCGCGGTTCCAGTAATTGTGGTGCGACAGACGCGATCCCTGTGCGACGATCCAGGCGGCGAGCAGCTGCGCGAACACCACGGCGCGGTCGTCGTCGACGCCCCATTCCGACAGGCCGATCAGCTTGCCGTGGCGCGCGCCGAAGCTCGACAGCCAGGTCAGGCCGAACGGTTGCGACAGGCGGTAGCCGAAGATCGAGCGGCCGCCGTCGCGCATATTCTGGTCATCATACTGACCCTGGTAGTAGAGATCGAGGCTGACGACATCGACCACGTCGTCGCCGGGATAGCATTGCTCCGGGTTGATCCCGCCCTCGCCGATGTTGGGGCACCAGTCAAAGTAGAAGCGGCGTGACACCTGGCGGAAGAGGCCGGCGATGCGACGCCACGCCGCGACATAGAGCCGCGCCGCCCAGCGCCCGCGCGCGTCGCGCGCGGCGAGCGACTGCGACGGCAGGTTGAACTCCCACGGCAGGCGCACATAGATGCGGCTGTCGCCGCGCGGGTAAGCGGCGACGATCGCGCGGGCGACGCGGCGGTAGATGTCGTCGCGTTGACCCGACGCGACGCTGTCGTACCCGCCCGGTCCGCCGACCGGCACCGACCATTGCACCCGCCGTCCTTGCGCCAGGACCTGGCGACCGATGCCGGCGATATAGTCGATCGACTGCTCCAGCTGCTCCCAGCTGTCCTGGTTGAAATAGAGCAGGTCATGGTCCTGTTGCCGTCCGAGCCACTGCGCCCATTGCCGCATCGCGGCGGGATCATTGCCCGTGATCGCGCCGAGCTGGCGCGTCGGTATGCCGTCCTGGCGCAGCCCGATCACCTCGACGGCCTGGCCTCGGCACGCCACCAGCGCGGTCGCCGCCGCGCCTACCCCCAGCCGCAGCGCGTCGCGCCGGCTGGCCCGACGCGGCTGATCGGTATCCGACATCATCTTCCTCCTCGACCCCCGGCGCCGGCGTAGATGTTGCTGCGATTGCGAGATAGCCGACGGGCGACGACGCGCGCTCCGCTCGCGCCGCATCGACCACCGCTCACCGCCTTCCGTGCCTCGGCTGCGACGAACCGTCGGACCATCGCGTTTGCTACTCCAAACACCACCCCGCCCGCCGCGGCCAAGCCATTGCTATTTCCGGATCAGACCGTGCCGGCCGGGACCGACCGACCGGCGGCGGCGTTGAGCGCGACGGAGGTGCGCATGACCGAGGAAGACGAACGCTGGATGCGCGAGGCGATCGCGGTGGCGCGCTCGAAGGGATCGGACCCGTCAACCTCGCCGCTCGGCTCGGTGATCGTGCTCGACGGCAAGGTGCTCGCGGCCGAGCGCAACCAGACCCACGAGCTGCCCGACGCCACCGCGCACGCCGAGATGATGGCGATCCGCCGCGCCTGCGAGAGCAGCGGCGAGCTCGAGCTGCGCGGCGCGACGCTCTACTCGACGCTACAGCCCTGCGGCATGTGCACCATGGCCTCGATCTGGTCCAAGGTCGCCCGTGTCGTCTACGGCGCCGGACGCGAGGACGTCCACGCGATGTACTGGGAGGCGCAGCACGTCGACACGTTATCGTTCATCACCGACGCCTACCGCGACGACATCGTGATCGAGGGCGGCTGCCTGCGCGAGGAATGCGCCTCGCTCTATTACCCGCCCGACGCCGAGCTGCCCGAGGAGGAGCAGGCGAACCTGTGAGGGTGATGGGCGCGCTCGGGCTGACGCGTCGAGCGTGGCCGGGCGCGCTCCCGTCCTGCCCCCGACGTCATCCTGAACTCGTTTCCAGGATCCACGGTGCCGCGCATCCGACCGATCGGCGGTAGGCTCGGACGGATCGATCCTGAAACAAGTTCAGGGTGACGCGTCATGGGGAAAGGATGGTGCGAGAAGGTGGTCAGGGTAGTTCGTTCAGGTCAGCTGAAGGCCCCTACCCTATCTGCGCCAGCTCTACCCCGCGATAGCGCTCTACGAGCGCGCGCACGTCGACCCGCGCGCCGAGCCGCGCGCACAGCAGCGCGGTGCCGCTCACCTTGCGCTGGACGAAGAGCGTGTCCACCGGCGGCAGGTGCCAGGTCGAGCGATCCCGCGCCACCGCGGTCGCCTCCTCGCGGATCACGCCGACGAAACTCCGATCCCCGAAGTCGAACAGGCCGGGTCGGCCGAGCTCGCTCAGGATCACGTCGATCATGCGGTCGACCGCCGCGCCGTGGCGTTCCACCGCCGCCTGCCCGAGAAACCCCGCCGCCAGCGCGGCGTCGCGCACGCGCGCGCGATCGCCGTCGAGCCCCGCCATCAGCAGCCGGTGATAGCCCGCGCGCGTCTCCGCGCGAACGGGGCGCGCCGCGCCGAAGTCGAGCAGCACCAGTCGCCCGGTCTCCGCCTGCCAGCGGTAGTTGGCGAAGTTCGGGTCGGTCTGCATCACACCCCATTCGAACAGCTCGCGCAGCACCAGCCGCACCAGCGCCGCCCCGGCGGTGTCGCGCGTCTCCTGCGCCGCCTCGGCGAGCGCCTCGACCGGCGCGCCATCGACGAAGTCCATCGCCAGCACGCGCTCGGTGCTCAGCGCCGGCTCGGCCGCGGGCACGACATAGGCGGGGTCGTCGCCGAGCAGATCGCGATAGCGATCGAGCATCGCCAGCTCGCGCGCGTAATCGGCCTCCTCCTGGAGCTGGCGCTTGGCCTCCTCCAGCAGCGGGCGCAGGTCGAGCTCGCGCGGCAGCAGCCCGGTGACGCGCAGCAGCGTGGCGACATTGTCGACGTCGGCATGGATGCTCTCCGCCACGCCGGGATATTGCACCTTGATCGCGAGCACCCGCCCGCCGCGCAACTCGGCGCGGTGGACCTGGCCGATCGAGGCCGCCGCGATCGGGTGCGCCTGGAAGTGGCGGAAGCGCTTGCGCCAGCCCTCGCCCCATTGCTGCGCGAGCACGCGGTCGAGCTGCGCCGGGGGCATGTGGTGCGCGCTCTCGCGCAGGCGTGCCAGGATCGCGGTGAGCTCGGGTGGCAGCACGTCGCCCGCGTCCATCGAGATCATCTGCCCCAGCTTCATCGCCGCGCCGCGCAGCTGCGAGAGCTGGTCGGCGACGCGCGTGGCGTTGGCGGGGGTGAGCAAAAGTTCGTTCATGCGCGGCCGTTCACCCGTGGCGAGCCGCCGCGCGCCCTCGGCGATCACCCCACCGGCGACGCCGCCGGCGAGCTTGCCGAAACCACCCAGCCGCGACCATCGCCCGCTCGGCACCGCGCGTCCGCGCCCGTCCACCATCCGCTCACTCCTTCGCGCGCGTGCAACGGCCGGGCACGGCGTTCGGGTGCATCGCGCCCAACACCCCATTGACAACCAAATTAATTTATCTGTCTAATCAGAAGTGTAGCCGGGTGGCAGCGGATCATCCGACGCGGGCGGGAGAGTGACGATGCGGCGAGCGACGACATGGGCGAGCGCGGTGGCGCTCGCGGCGCTGACGGCGAGCGGCGGCCGCGGCCAGCAGGCGGGTCCGTCCGGCGTCGACCTCGCGGACCCGCGCGTCGGCACCGCGCCGCTCGACCGCCCCGAGCTGATCGGCAACGCACCCCCGCCGGGTGAGCCGACCTACTCGGGGATCACCTCGCCGGGCGCGCGGCTGCCGCACAGCGCGGTCGAGGCGGCGCCGGTCAACGTCAACGTGCCGCTCAGCTATCCCACCGGCGTGGCGACGCCTTATTATTACAGCAACCCGACGATGATCGGCTTCACCGCGGGCGGCGGGCCGACCTATGGCGGGGGCGCGCAGCCCTTCGTCATGCCCGTGGTCGGCGACTGGACGGTGCCGCCCGCGTCGACCCAGGCCTATTACGACAAGGCCAAGGAGCTGGCGTCGCCGGGCTATTACGCCGCCGACCTCACCAGCATCGGCGTCAAGGCCGAGCTGACCGCGACCCGCGCCACCGGGCTGATGCGCTTCACCTTCCCCGCCACCGAGCGGGCGCATCTGATCCTCAACCTCAACCGCCGCGGCGGCGCGGTCGAGGTGGTGAACGACCGCACCGTGCGCGGTGCCGCGACCGCCAACGATGATCACGGCGCGCGCGATGGCCGCTATTTCGTCGCGGTCTTCTCCAAGCCGTTCAAGCGCTTCGGCACGTTCCGCAAGTCCGCTGGCGGTGGTCAGGGCTATGGCATCGGCGGCGCGGACGTGATGCCCGATGCGCGCGCGATCGAGGGCGGGTTCGCCGGCGCCTACGCCGACTTCACCACCCGCGCGGGCGAGCAGGTACTCGTCAAGGTCGCGCATGGCGCCAGCTACGCCGACGCCGAGGCGCGGCTGCGCGCCGAGAGCCCGCGCTGGGACTTCGACGGCATCCGCGGCGCGGCGCGCGCGGCCTGGTCGACGCTGCTCGACCGAGTGCAGGTGAGCGGCGGCAGCGAGAAGCAGCGGCGGCTGTTCTACTCCACCTTGTTCCAGTCCTTCGCCAGCCCCCGGCTGATCGCGCGCAAGGGCGAGCGCTTCGCCGACAGCAACGGCGAGGTGCAGACCGCGACGCACGACCGCTACGGCCCGGTGCCGTTCTGGGATACCGGGCGCAACCAGATCGTGCTGCTCGAGCTGCTCGAGCCCGAGGTCGTGCGGGACATCATGTCGTCCGAACTCGACATGGCGCGCGAGCGCGGTTTCATGAACACCTCGTTCCACGGCGACAATGCGGTGTTCCTGTATCTCGGCGCGATGCGGCGCGGCATCCCGTTCGATTATGCCGCCGCCTACGACTACATGCGCAAGAACGCGACCGACCCTGCCGGGCCGCGCGGCTATCTCGCCGAATATATGCGCCGCGGCTGGATCTCGGACGAGGTGCCCGCGGGCAACCCCAGCCCGCCCTATGCGGACGGCAAGGCGGGTGCGGCGACGACGCTCGAATATGCCTGGGACGACCATGCCATGGCCGAGCTGGCCGAGCGGCTCGGCCGCCGCGACGACGCCGCGCTGTTCCGCCGCCGCGCCGCCAACTGGCGCAACGTGTTCGACAAGCGCACCGGCTTCATCCGCGGCCGTACCGACGACGGCACATGGATCGCGCCGTTCGACCCGCAGGAGCCCTATTACAACTTCATGATGAAGGAGGCGTCGGGCTGGTCGACCTTGTGGCTGGTGCCGCACGACGTCGGCGGACTCGCCAGTGCGCTCGGCGGTCGCGCGGCGTTCAACGCCAAGCTCGATCGCTTCTTCGCCACGCCCTACAAGCCCAAGGGGATCTGCCGCGACTGCACCGGCATGGTCGGCCAGTATGTCCAGGGCAACCAGCCCGACCAGCACGCGCCCTTCCTCTACGCCTGGGGCGGGCAGCCGTGGAAGACGCAGGCGCTGACCCGCCGCATCCTCGACACGCTGTACGGCAGCGACGCCTCGGGCTTCGGCTATCCCGGCATGGACGACCAGGGTGCGACCTCGTCGTGGTACGCGCTGGCGGCGCTGGGCTTCTACCCGGTCGACCCGTCGAGCGACGTGTACATGCTGGCGAGCCCGCTGTTCGACCGCGCCGCGGTGACGCTCGGGAACGGCAAGGTACTGGAGATCGTCGCCAGGGGTAACGGCGCGGCGAATCCGTACATCCAGTCGGCGACGCTCAACGGGCGGCCCTGGACCAAGGCGTGGTTCCGCCACGACGACGTCAAGGACGGCGCGCGATTGGAGCTGGTGATGGGGCCGACTCCCAACAAGGCGTGGGGCAGCGCGCCGGCGGACGCGCCGCCGACGCTCACGCCGATGCCGCGGTAGGTACGGGGAGGCGCGGCGGTCGTCTCGGGGAGGTTAGCGGCGGTAGCAGTCAGAACGCCGCCCCCTCCCTGCCGTCACCCCGGTGCACGCCGGGGTCCGGTCGGGGGACGCACGTGGCGCTCACAAGGGCCTTCCCACCTGAGCCCCGGCGTCCGCCGAGGCGATACGTTGGGGGCACTCCCGTGTTCCTGCGCACGCAGGAACCCAGGGCCACGACGGGTAACACCGGCCGCTCCGGGCTCCTGCGTGCGCAGGAGCACGGCACGGCCATGATCGGGATGGTCGACCGCCACCAACCTGTTCCCCGGCGCAGGCCGGGGCCCAGTTGCGCGACGGCCGTGACTCTCACGACGACCTTCCCACCTGGGCCCCGGCCTGCGCCGGGGCACACCGTCAGCGAGAGGGCCTGACTCTCACCCCCGCGCCATGCGCCCGAACGACGGCGGCCGGTCGGCCGGTGCGGTCCCGAAGCGCGACGGCGACGCGCCCATGGTGAACTCGAGCGTCCCGCCCTTCACCAGGTCGCGGTGCGCGATCCAGTTGCGCGTCCACGGCTTCCCGTTCCAACGCACCGACTGGACATAGGGGCGGTCGGGCGCGTTGCCGATCGCGCGCACGCGCAGACGGCGACCACCGCCGAGGTCCAGCTCGGCGGCGTCGAACAGCGGCGAGCCGAACACGTATACCGCGCTGACCGGATCGACGGGATAGAAGCCGAGCGCGCTCAGCACGAACCAGGCGCTGGTCTGGCCGCAATCGTCGTTGCCGATCACGCCGTCCGGGTCGGCCTTGTACATCTCGTCGCACAGCCGCCGCACCATCGCCTGCGTCTTCCACGGCGCACCCGCGAAGGCGTAGAGGTAGGCGACGTGCTGGTCGGGCTCGTTGCCGTGCGCGTACTGGCCGACCAACCCGGAGATGTCGGGCGGCGCGTTCTTGGGCAGCGTCGAGGGCGCGCTGAACAAGGCGTCGAGCTTGGCGACGAACTGGGCGTCGCCGCCGAAATGCTCGATCATGCCGTAGCTGTCGTGCTGGTTGAGGAAGGTCGCCTGCCAGCCATTGGCCTCGGTATAATCGCGCTGCTTTTCCGGATCATGGCCGAGCTGGATCGGATCATAGTCCTTCCACCAGCTGCCGTCGGCGAAGCGCGGGCGCGCGAAGCCGATCGACGGGTCGATCACGTTGCGCCAGTTGCGCGCGCGCCGGCGCAGCGCGGCGGCGTCGGCGGTCGCGCCCGCCGCCTCGGCGATCACCGCCGCGGCCCAGTCGTCATAGGCATATTCCTGCGTGCGGCTGACCGACTCCCAGGTCTTGTCCGCGGGCACGAAGCCCAGGTCCATATACCAGCCGCGACCGAGCGAGCTGTCCGAATCCTTGAAGTCGCGGTCGAAGGCGCGGCGCCGCAGGTTGGGCCAGGCGGCGGCGTAATCGGCCTTGATGCCCTTGGCGCAGGCCTCCGCCATCACCGACACCGCGTGCCAGCCGATCATCGTGCCCGTCTCGACCCCCTGAAGCGGCCAGACCGGCGGCCCGTAGGGACTCTCGACCGTCTGGCGCACGAGGTCGCGCACGAGCAGCCCCGCCTGCTCGGACTTCACCAGCGTGAGCAAAGGGTGGAGCGCGCGATAGGTGTCCCACAGCGAATAGGCGCTGTACGCCGCCTCGCCGGCGGGGACGCGATGGACCTCGCGGTCGAGCCCGACATAGCGGCCGTCGCGATCGGTGAAGAGCGTCGGCCCGACGAGGCAATGATAGAGCCCGCTCGCCATGATCGTGCGCTCGGCGGGGGTGGCACCCGCCACCTTGATCGAGTCGAGCTCGCGCGCCCAGCGCCGCCGCGCCGCGGTGGCGGTGGCGTCGAAGTCCCAGCCGGGCGCCTCCTCCGCCAGCGCCTGCTTGGCGCCGGCGACGTCGACCGCGGAGATGCCGGTCTTGATCAGGATCGGCGCACCGCCGGCCTGGTCGTAGAACAACGCGACCTTGAGCCTGGCGCCCTTGGCCGCGCGCGCGCCGGCGGGCAGCGGGCGGTCATCGTCGCCGTAGAATTGCACGCGGTCGGGCTGGCGCGAGAGCCGCATCGCGAAGTGGATCCGCCGCCCCTTGGCCCAGCGATGGACGCGGCGGCTGCCGGTGAGCAGCCCGTCGGCGTCGAGCTGGAGCGAGGCCTCGTCGACCAGCACGCCCTTGTCCCAGACGTCGAGCACCATGTGCGCGAAGTCGACGAGGATGTGCGCGGGGCCGTCGGGGAAGCTGTGGCGGTGCCAGCCGGTGCGGTCGGTCACGGTCAGTTCCGACAGCACGCCGCTCTCGAGCCGGACGCGATAGTAACCGGGCTCGGCGTGTTCGTCGGAGAAGCGCTGGCGATAGCCCTGGTCGGGGTCGCTGAGCGGGCCGGGCTGGAGCTGGACGGGCCCGCGCGTCGGCACCACCAGCACGTCGAGCATATCGCCGATGCCCGTCCCCGACAGATGCGTGTGGCTGAAGCCCATGATCGACGTGTCGGTGCGGTGATAGCCCGAGCAGGAATCCCAGCGCGTGTTGTCGGTGTCGGGGCCGAGCTGGACCATGCCGTGCGGCATCGTCGGGCCGGGAAAGGTGTGGCCGTGGCCGCCGGTGCCGATGAACAGGTCGGGCGTCGCGGCGGCGGGCGCCGCGCCGCCCTGCGCGCGCGCGACGGCGGGGAGCGCGCCGGCCATGCCGAGCGCGGCGGCGGAGGCGAGCGCCTCGCGGCGGGTGGTGGTCATCTCGGGTCCTTCGGGGGCGGTCAGAGCGGCACGGTCAGAGCGGGGTGGCGAGCAGCGCGGGTCGGCGCCGCTCGAGATCGAGGATGAGGTCGCCGAACAGCCCGTTGGCCCAGGCGAACCAGGGCCGCGTGAACTTGGCCGGATCGTCCTTGTGGAAGCTCTCGTGCATGAAGCCGGTGCCGGCATGGGTCGCCTTGAGCCAGCGCAGGCATTGGAGGATCTGCGCGTCGTCGTCGCTGTGGAGCGCGCGGCTGACGATCGACATCGGCCAGATCATGTCCATGCCCACGTGCGGGCCGCCGATCCCCTCGGCTGCGCTGCCCTTGAAGAAATAGGGGTTGCGCTCGCTCCACGCCAGCGCCTGGGTGCGGCGATAGAGCGGGTCGTCGCGCGTCGCCGCGCCGAGCAGCGGCAGCGCCGAGAGGCTCGGCACGTTGGCGTCATCCATGAAGATCGCGTTGCCGTAGCCGTCGACCTCATAGGCCCAGACCTCGCCGCCCTGCCCGTCCGGCATCCGGCCGTGCGCCGCGAGCGCGGCCTCGACCTCGCTCGCCAGCGCCTCGGCGTCGGCGGCGCTGGTGGCGTCACCCGCGGCCTCGCGCTGCACGGCGGCGAGCATGCGCAGCGCGCTCACCGCGAACAGGTTGGACGGGATCAGGAAGGGGTAGAGGCAGGCGTCGTCGGACGGGCGGAACATCGAGTGGATCAGCCCGACCTTCCGCGTCGGCGCGCCGCGCCCCTCGAACATCAGCGTTTCGGTCGGCGAGACGTTGAGCCGCTGGAAGCGGTATGGGCCGTCGTCGCGCTTGCGCTGCTGCTGGCGCAGCGTCGCCACCGCCAGCGCCGTCGCGCGCTGCCAGGTGGCGTCGAACGGCGCCTTGTCGCGCGTCGCGGTCCAGTAGCCGTGTGCCAGCCGCATCGGGTAGCACAGCGAGTCGATCTCCCACTTCCGCTCGGCGACGCCGGGCTTCATCTCGGTCCTGTCGTCGCGCGCGCCCAGGTTGGAGCGCGCGTGCGGGTCCTCCATGAAGGCGTTGGCGTAGGGGTCGATCAGGATGCAGCGTGCCTGGCGCTGGATCAGCCCGTGGAAGAGTCGGCGGAGCGGCGCGTCCTTCGGCGTGAGGTGCACATAGGTCTGCAACTGCGCCGAGCTGTCGCGCAGCCACAGCGCCTCGATGTCGCCGGTGATGACGAAGGCGTCGGGCTTTCCGTCGACCGTGCCGACCTTGGTGACCGTGGTATCGAGCGTGCTCGGGTAGCAATTCTCGAACAGCCAGGCGAGATCGGGGTCGGCGATGCGACGCTTCACCCGCGCGATCTCGGACTCGACCGCGGCGCTGGTGAACCTGCGCTGCGCCCTGGGCGGGCGCTTGCTCGCGAACGCCTGCGCCGCCGCGGCGCGCGGCACCGCGGCCGCGACCGCCGCCGCCCCCGCGCCCGCCATCAGCTCGCGCCGCGCGATCACTTCACGGCCCCGGGCGCGCTCATCGAGAAGGGTCGGTCCGCCTTGGCGGTGCCCCATTGCTTGTTCGGCGTCGGCCCCATCACGAAGCGCAGCGTGCCGCCCGCCTGGAGCGCCTCGCGCGACAGCCACGGCTTGGCATAGGGCGCGCCGTTGAGCGTCGCCGACTGGATGTAGACATTGTCGCGGCTGTTGTTCTCGGCCTCGATCGTCAGCACCTTGCCGCCCGGCATGGTGACGCTGGTGCGGCGGAACAGCGGGCTGCCGATGGCATATTGGCCCACCGTCGGCGTGACGGGATAGAAGCCGAGCGCGGAGAAGACGTACCAGGCGGAGGTCTGGCCGTTGTCCTCGTCGCCGGGATAGCCGTCGGGCGCGGCGGAGTAGAGTTTCCGCATCACCTCGCGCGCGTGATACTGCGCCTTCCACGGCGCGCCGGCCCAGTCGTACAGGTAGATCATGTGCTGGATCGGCTGGTTGCCGTGCGCATATTGGCCCATGTCGACGATCTGCATCTCACGGATCTCGTGGATCACCTGGCCGTAATAGCTGTCGTCGAAGATCGGCGGGGTCGAGAACACCGAGTCGAGCCGCGCGACGAACTTGTCGTCGCCGCCCATCAGCCCGATCAGGCCCTGCACGTCCTGCATCACCGACCAGCTGTAATGGACCGAATTGCCCTCGGTGAAGGCGTCGCCCCATTTGTACGGGCTGAACGCGGCCGACCAGCTGCCGTCCTTGTTGCGGCCGCGCATCCAGCCGCTCTGCGGGTCGAACAGCTTGCGATAGTTCTGCGCGTGCTCGGCATATTTCTTCGCGTCGCCGGTCTTGCCGAGCGCGGCGGCCATGCGCGACAGCGAGAAGTCGGCGGTGGCATATTCGAGCGTGCGCGCGGCATTCTCGTTGATGCCGACGTCGTAGGGGACGTAGCCGAGCTGGTTGTACAGCTCGACGCCCTCGCGCCCGACCGCGCTGAGCACCTTGCCGCTCTTGTCGCGCGGCCGTCCCTCGGAGGTGGTCGCGTTCTTGACCATCGCCTCGTAGAGCGTGTTCGCGTCGAAGCCGCGCACGCCGTTGAGATAGGCGTCGGCGATCAGATTGGCCGAGTTCGACCCGATCATCACGCTGCGGTGCCCCGGGCTGGCCCATTCCGGCAGCCAGCCCGACTCCTTGTAGGTGTTGACCAGCCCCTGCATGATCTCGCCGTCGCGCTCGGGATACATCAGCGCGAAGAAGGGGAAGACCGCGCGCCACGTGTCCCAGAAACCGTTGTCGGTGTAGAGCGGGCCGTCGTGGACCTTGCCGTCATACGGGCTGTAGTGGATCAGCTTGCCGTTCGCACCGCGCTCGTGGAACTCGCGCGGGAACTGCAGCATGCGCCACAGCGCCGAGTAGAAAGTGCGGCGATTGTCGAGATCGGGGTCGTCGACCTTGATGCGGTCGAGCTCGGCCGACCAGGCGGCGCGCGCCTTGGCCCTGGTCTGGTCGAACGTGTCGCGCCCGATCTCGCCGTCGAGATTGCGCTGCGCCTGCTCGGCGCTGATGAAGGATGAGGCGACGCGCGCGCCGACCTGCTCGCCTTTCTTCGTCGCGAAGCTGATCACCGCGCCGACGTGGTCGCCCTCGGCGCGACGCCCCGCGGTCAGCGTGCCCTTGCCGTCGAAGGTCTGGCTGACGGTGAAGGGCTTGTCGAACTCGACCACGAACCAGTTGCGGAAGTTCGCCGGCACGCCGCCGTGATTGTTGCTGACATAGCCGGTGATGCGGCGCCGCGCCGGGTCGACCGACACCATCGAGCCGCCGGCATAGCCGTCGAGCAGGACGTGCGCCTCCTTGGTCTCCGGGAAGGTGAAGCGGAACTGCGCGGCGCGCTCGGTCGGCACGATCTCGGTGGTGACGTCATAGTCGGCGAGATAGACCTTATAGCCCCAGGCGCGGCTCTCCTCCGCCTTGTGGCTGTACCAGGAGGCGCGCTCCTCCTCCTTCGCCTTGACCGCGCCGGTCATCGGCAGCAGCGCGAAGGCGGCATAATCGTTCATCCACGGGCTCGGCTGGTGCGTCTGCTTGAACCCGTTGATCTTGTGCGCGCTGTACGTGTAGCCCCAGCCGTCGCCCATCTTGCCGGTGACCGGCGTCCAGGCGTTCATCCCGAACGGCACCGCGATCGCGGGATAGGTGTTGCCGTAGGACAGCTCATAGCTGCTGTCCGTCCCCATCAGCGGGTTGACGAGGTCGACCGACGCCGGCGGCGCGTCCTGCGCCACCGTCGCCGCGGGGGAGAGCATCGTGGCGGAGGCGCACAGCGCCGCGATGATGCCCCGGCGCCGCGCGCTTGCCATGTTCACTCTCCCTGAGACGTATCGATGATCAGAACTTGAAGGCCGCGCCGAGATAGAAGCGGCGGCCGGAGTAGACGTTCGAGATGAAGCGGTCCTTGGTGTCGTTGCCGAGATGCTGGCGCTGCTCGGACTTGGTGAGGTTGATCACCGAGGCGGTGATCTGGACGTTCTTCATCACGTCGATCGCACCGTTGAGGTCGAACTGCTCGTACGGATCGTCGTAGACGTTGAGACCCGAGGACAGCCCGCGCACGACCTCGCCGCGGCGGTTGTACGAGACTCGTGCCAGCACCGGCCCGTGCTCGTAGAAGAGCGAGGCGTTCACCTGCGTCTTCGCGCTGCCGACCAGCGGCGAGGTACCCAGCTTCGTCCCGTTGAGCGCCACGTCGGCCTGCGACGTGTCGTTGTAGGTGAAGTTGACCTGTGCGCCGAGGCCGAAGTCGAGCGTGTGCTGCGCGTAGACCTCGACGCCCTGCGACACCGCCTTGGAGCCGTTCGCCTGCGTCGAATATTGCTGCACCGTCACCGTCTCGCCCGCGACCTCCTGCGGGAAGTCGACCACGACCGGCACGATGAAGTCCTTCACGTCCTTACGGAACAAGGTGAAGCCGACGACCGAGCCGGGGTGGAAATACCATTCCGCGCCCGCGTCATACTGCCAGGCGTTGAACGGCTTGAGGTTGAAGTTGCCGCCGTTGCCGAACCAGCCCGGCAGTGCGCCGAACTCGGCGCGGTCGAAGACGAACGCGTCGGAGTTGAAGGTGAGCCCGCGCGCGCCGGCGAGGTCGCCGTAACCGGGCCGGCTGATCACCTTCGACGCCGCGGCGCGGATCAGCAGGTTCGGCATGGCCTCCCACGAGATGTTGAAGCTCGGCAGGAAGTCGGTGTAGCTCTTGTTCTCCTGGTTCGGGCTGAACACCCGCACCTCGCGCTGGCTCTGCGGGATGACCGAGCAATTGCCGTCGGCGCCGACCGGCTTGTTCGGGTCGAACGCGCCGCCCGGGCCGTTCACGCAATAGTCGTTCTCATAATAGAGAACGTCGGTCGACGTGCCGTCCTGCTTCGTGTTGACGACGCGCAGGCCCAGGTTACCGCGGATGTTGTCCATCTTGAAGTTGGCCTGGGCGTAACCGGCCCAGATCTTCTCCTGGATGTTGTAGACGTTCTGCGGCTCGGGCACGCGCACCGGGCCATTGTAGGTGCGATTGAGATAGTCGACGTAGTTGTTGATGTTGATCGCCGGGAAGGCGCTCGCCTCGAAGCCGCCGGCGATGTTGCCGAGCGAGTTGGGATAGAAGATCTCCGGCAACGCCAGCGCACCGCCGGCGGTGTCCTGGAAGCGCAGCGTGTTGGCCGCGTCCGAATACCATTCGAACCGGCCGGTCTCGCGGTGGATGCGCCCGTCACGCCACTTGGCGCCGACCTGGATCGAGGCGAGGAACGGCGAGTCGAAGCTGCGCGTCACGTCGACCTGCGCGTAGCGCTGCGAGATCGAGCTGTTGTTGAAGCCCGAGCCGGTCGAGCCGAGGTCGATCTGTGCCACGCCGTTGAGCATGTTCTGGATCACGTCGGGCGAGAAGTTCATCGCGATCGACTGATCCGTGAAGTTCCACGCGCTCAGCATGTTCCCGTTGACCGAACCGTTGCGCGGCTTGGCCTGGGCGTAGAATTGGAACGAGGGGCCGCCGGTCGCCCGCGTCTTGCCGAAGACGACGTCGACGCTGAGGTGATCGACGTTCCACTTGGCGTGGACGTCGTAGGTGTTGGACACGCTCTTCTCGCGCGCGAGCGTGTCCTGCGGCGCCGGCGTCTCCATCGTGCAGGGATTGGCCCGGGCGCGGCACGCCGTTCCCTCGGGCGGGACCTGGAAGGTCGCGCCGGTCAGGACCGTGCCGCTCTTGTCGAAGGTCGCGTCGGTGAAGAAGTTGCCATAGCCCCATTCGGGGATCTTGATCGTGCTGCTGGTATAGTTGCCGTCCAGCTGGAAGCGGAAATAATTGGCCGTGATCTCGAGATTGTCGAACGGCTTGGCCTGCATCGTCGCCTGGATGCCGAGCCGCTTGCGCTTCTGGTTGAGGATCGTCTCGCTGACCGACTGGGGCGCCCAATAGCCGTTGCCATAGTGGGTACCGCTCTGCGTCGTGGTGCCGCCGTCCGTGCCGTCGTTCCAGTAGTTGATCGCCGAGTCGTTGGCGAAGGTATTGCCGTTGACGTCGGTGGCGGGATGGGTGCCCTTGTCGTCGGTCCACCACTGCCAGCTGTCGCCCGAGGCGCTCAGCGAGCGGTTGGTGCGCACTTGATAGGTCGCGCCGACGAGGAATCCGAGCGTCTTCTCCTCGTTGTGCCACGACAGCAGGCCCGAGACGTTGGGCTCCACCTTGTCGCTGACGTCGGCGTAGGTGCCCTCGGCGGAGACCGTGCCCGACCAGGGCTCGAGGTCGAAGGGCACGCGCGTGTGGTTGATGATGACGCCGCCGACGCCACCCTCGTCGAGCCGCGCCTCGGGTGACTTGAACACCTCGACGCTGCCGATCAGCGTCGAGGGCAGCAGCAGGTAATTGAACGAGCGCGAGGGCTCGCCGCTGTCCGCGGAGGCGATGAAATTGCCGTTGAGTTCGGTCAGCGTCAGGTCCGAGCTGAGGCCGCGGATACTGACGCGGCTGCCCTCGCCGCCGTCGCGGTCGATGATCACGCCGGGGACGCGCTGGAGCGAGTCGGCGACGTTCTTGTCGGGGAACTTGCCGACGTCCTCGGCGGTGATCACGTCGACGAAGGCGTTGGCCTCGCGCTTGCGGTTGAGGCTCTGCTCGATCGAGCGGCGATAGCCGGTGACGACGATGTCACCGCCGTCCGCGGCGGAGTCGGCGGCGTCGGCCTGGAGCTGGCCGGGGCTGTCGAGCGTGCTGTTGGCAGCGGGCGCGGAGACCTCGCCGGTGTTGCTCGACGGCGCCGGCACGACCGTCTGGTCGGGCGCCTTGTCGGCCTGCTCGGCCTGCGCGCCGGCGGCGGTCGAGGGGCTGGTCTGCTGCGCCTGCGCGCTGCCGACGATCCCCGCGGCCAGACTCACCCCAGCCAGCAGCAGCGGCATCCGACGGCGCAGCGACGCGCGCGACGGGGCTTGGGCAGTGAAACCTCGCATAAGTCCATCCCTCCTCTTCGCGGCGGGATTCGTTGCCCCGCCGCGTCCCTCGACCGAACCGCCGCGAGCGCGCCAGCGGCACGCTGCACCCCTCATGCCGAGCGGCGATCACGAGGTTAATCAGACAATAGCAAAAGCAAATTGTCAAATGGAAGAATTGAGAACGTTCGCGCAAACCTTTGCGAAGAGACACTTTATAGCCGAGGTGGCCTTATTCGACCGCTTTCCACAAAGCGCCGGGCTTGGGCAGGAGAAAGTGGCTGAACGGCAGGATCGCGGCGCCTACCGCCGGTGCGTCCTCGGACAGCGCGGCGCGCTCGACCGGCGCCACCGCGGGCGCGTCCGTGACCTCGCCGAGCAGCGCGTTGACCCGCTCCGCCAGCGACTCGACCAGAGCGGCCGGCAGCCGGCCGCCGATCAGCACCGCGGCGGGGTCGATCAGGCAGCTGATCGCGTCGAGCGGGGTGCACAGCTGCCGCGCCGCGCGGTCGAGCCAGGCGTCGACGCTGGCGCGTGCGGCGTCGCTCGCGTCCGCGCCGAGGGCGGCGGCGATGGCGAAGCCATCGCGCGCGAGATGCTCCTGCAGCCCCGAGCGCGACACCAGCTTCTGCACCTGCTCGCGCGCGCCGTTCTCGCCGGGCGCGAGCATGAAGCCGAGCTCGCCGCTGCGCCCGTGCGCGCCGCGCGCGTAGACGCCGTCGCTCACCACGCCGCCGCCCAGGCCGGAGGAGATCAGGATGTAGAAGAAGTTGCTCAGCCGCTGCCCGCGCCCGAGCTGCATCTCGCCGGTCGCCGCCGCGGCGGCGTCGTTCTCGACGAAGACGGGCAGCGCGAGCGGCTCGGCGAACAGCGCCGCCATGTCAACCCGCTCCCAGGCGTCATAGGCGGCGGGCCGCCCCGGCAGGTCGACCGAGCCGAGATCGTCGGGTACCGCCACCCCGAGCCCGACCAGCTTGGTCGCGTCGACCCCGGCGGCGCGCAGCATCGGCTTGATCGAGCGTCGGTAGAAAGCGCGCACGTCGTCGGGCAGCGCGAAGTCGACCTCTTCCGACCGGCGCGCCAAGGTCTCGCCGGCGAAGTCGACCAGCACCAGCGTGATATGGTCGCGGTCGACGTTGACGCCGATCGAATAGCAGGCGTCGCGTTTGACCACGAGCTTGGTCGGCGGCTGGCCGCGGCCGCCGCGGCGCTGCCCGGCTTCCTGGATCAGCCCGTCCTGGAGCAGGCGCCGGGTGATGTTGGCGATCGCTGGCCCGGTCAGCCCGGTGATCTGCGCCAGCTCGACCCGGGTCAGTGAGCCGCCGACTCGGATCGCGTGGAGCGTCACCCGCTGGTTGTGATCGGCGGCGCGCTCGAGGTTGGTGCCCGACAGGCGTGGCGGTTCCCCGCTCACGCTGCCCGCCCTCCCGCCGCCCACCTCGTCGCGGATCGTCGCATGCCTGTCATCCCCTGCATTGTTATCGCTCCCGTTCCAGCGTCTTTCGCCGGGCACCGCAAGCAAGAACAACCGGCACGCCGAATTTGAATTATGCAATTTGGTGTTCTAAACACCCGGGTTCAGGGATGAACGCGCGGCCTTCACGCGCGACGGTGCAAGGGACGGGGGAGAGGGCGATGCGATATCAGGCGGACGGGCCGGCGGCGCGCGCGCCGCTCGCCGGGGTCGAGCTGGGCGGCACCAAATGCGTGGCGACGCTGGCGCATTCGCCCGAGGCGGTGCTCGACCAGGTGACACTGCCGACGCTGGCCCCCGACGAGACGCTGCCCGCGCTCGCCGCGGTGCTGGCGGAATGGCACGAGCGTCACGGGCTCGCCGCGGTCGGCATCGCCTCGTTCGGGCCGGTCTGCCTGGATCGCGCCTCCCCTCGGTACGGCCACGTGCTCGCCACGAACAAGCCGGGCTGGCGCGACGCCGACGTTCTCGGCACGATCGCGGCCCCACTCGGTCTGCCCACCGGGTTCGACACCGACGTCAACGGCGCGGCGCTCGCGGAGATGCGCTGGGGCGCGGGCCGCGGACTCGACGACTTCGCCTATGTCACGGTCGGCACGGGCGTCGGGGTCGGGCTCGTGGTGCACGGACGCCCGACACGCGGACTCGGCCACAGCGAGATCGGCCATATCCGCGTGCCGCGCGCGCGCGGCGACGACGCGCCGAGCGCGTGCCGCTACCACGACGATTGCGTCGAGGGGCTCGCCTCGGGCAGCGCGCTGCGGCTGCGGCTCGGCGACCGCGACGTCGCGACCGTCGGCCCCGACGACCCGGTATGGGAGCCGATCGTCGACGTGCTCGCGGCGATGTGCCACGCGCTGGTGGGAAGCACGGGGCCGCTGCGGATCGCGATCGGCGGCGGCATGCCGGTCAAGCAGCCGCACCTGCTGCCGCGCATCGCGGCGCGTCTCGAGGCCAGTCTGGCGGGCTATATGGAGCTGCCCGAGGGCGACTATATCGTCCCGCCCGCTCTCGGGGATCGGGCCGGTCCGCTCGGCGCGATCGCGCTCGCGGCCGACGCGCTGGACGAAGAAGCCGATGTCGCCGCGCGGATCGCGGCGGAGGCGATGCTGTGAGCCGCGCCGCGTTCGCCCGCCCCGCCCTCCGCCGCCGTCTCGCCGGGGGCAGCGCCGCGCTCGCGCTGCTCGGCGCCCCCGCGCTGGGGCAGCAGGCGCCCTCACCTGACGGCGCGGTGGCGACGGCGCGCACGATCGACGCGGTCGACCCGTTCATCGGCACCGGCGGCGAGGGCCACACCTTCCCCGGCGCGGTCGCGCCGTTCGGCATGGTCCAGCTGTCGCCCGACACCGACACAGGCTGCGTCATTCGCGAATGTTACGCGCATGCCGCGGGCTATCGCCACGACGACCCGACGATCGAGGGTTTCAGCCACACGCATTTCTCGGGCGCGGGCCACTCGGACCTGGGCGACGTGCTGGTGATGCCGGTCAGCGGCGACGCGGTGGCGATGGACCCGGGCACTCCCGCAGCCCCGGGGTATCGCTCGCGCTTCGACCATGCCAGCGAGGTGGCGCGGCCGGGCTATTATGCGGTGACGCTCGCGGCGCCGCAGGTGCGCGCCGAGATGACCGCCGGCACGCGCGTCGGCGTCCACCGCTACACCTTCCCGGCGGGCAAGGCGGCGCATCTGGTGCTCGACCTGCGCCGCTCGCTCTATAATTACCCAGGCAAGGTGCTGTGGTCGGGGCTCCACCTGCGCGCCGACGGCACGCTGACCGGCTTCCGTGAGACCCGCGGCTGGGCGCCTGGGCGCAAGCTGTTCTTCGCGATGCGCTTCTCCGCGCCGCTCACCGGCCACGCCCTGGTCGATCGCGACGCCGACATCACTTACAAGGGCTTCCAGGCACCCGGCCGCGGCAGCGACGCGCTCGCCGAGAAGCTCGGCAGACAGCTCGAGGCGCGGCTCGACTTCGGCGCGCTCGACCGCCCGCTCGAGCTCCGCGTCGCGCTCTCCGGGGTGGACGAGGCGGGCGCGGTCGCCAACCTCGACGCCGAGCCGGGCGACTTCGACGCCACGCTGGCGCGCACCCGCGCCGCCTGGGACGCCGCGCTCGGCGCGGTCGAGCTCGAGGCGCCCGCGCCCACCCGGACGATCGTCGCCACCGCGCTCTACCACAGCCTGATCGCGCCGAGCGTCTGGAGCGACGCCGACGGCCGCTATCGCGGCCCCGACGACCAGGTGCATCGCGCCGAGGGCTACACCTTCCGCTCGACCTTCTCGCTGTGGGATACGTTCCGCGCCGAGCACCCGCTGCTGACGCTGGTGCAGCCGGCGCAGACCACCAAAGACGTCGTGCGCTCGCTGGTCGACAGCCAGCGCAACAGCCCGCACGGCATCCTGCCGGTGTGGCAGTTCGCCGGGCGCGAGACCTGGACGATGATCGGCTATCACGCCGTGCCGGTGATCGCCGACGCCTATCTCAAGGGCTTCCGAGGCTTCGACGCCGACGCGGCGCTCGACGCGATGGTCGCCAGCGCGGACTATGCCCCATATGACGGGCTCGGCGATTACATGAAGCTCGGCTATGTGCCGATCGACCGCGAGCCCGAGGCGGCGTCCAAGACGGTCGAATATGCCTATGACGACTGGACGATCGCGCGGATGGCGCGCGCGCTGGGCCGCACCGACGTGGCGCAGCGCTTCGAGCGGCGCGCGGCGAACTGGCGCAACAGTTTCGACGTCAAGACGGGCTGGCTGCGCGCGCGGAAGAGCGACGGCAGCTATCGCACGCCCTTCGACCCGACCGCGATCAACTACGGCTCCGACTATACCGAGGGCAATGCGTGGCAGTACAGCTGGTTCATGCCGCAGGATCAGGCCGGGCTGTTCCGGCTGCTCGGCGGCGACCGCGAGGCGGTGGCGAAGCTCGACGCGATGTTCGACTATGACAATTCCAAGGTCGACTACAGCCATGCCGAGGATATCGCCGGGCTGATCGGCCAGTACATCCACGGCAACGAGCCGAGCCACCATGTCGCCTATCTGTACAACTTCGCGGGCGCGCCGTGGCGCACGCAGGAGCGGCTCAAGCAGATCGTCGAGACGCAATATCATGCCACGCCCGAGGGGCTGAGCGGCAACGACGATCTCGGCCAGATGTCGGCCTGGCTGGTGTTCACCGCGCTCGGCTTCTACCCGGTCGCGCCGGGCAGCAACCAATATGTGATCGGCCGCCCGTTCGTGTCGCGCGCGACGCTGCGGCTGCCCGACGGCAAGCGCTTCGTGGTGGTCGCGGACGGATTGTCGGACGCCAACCGCTACGTCGGCACGGTGACGCTCAACGGCAGGCCGCTGACGCGCAGCTGGATCGCGGACGCGGAACTGCGCGTGGGCGGTGAGCTGCGCTTCACCATGACGGCGCGGCCCAACAGGGCGTGGGGCGCCGGACGCGCCGCCCGGCCCTTCTCCATGACCCGCTGAGATGCTCGGCTACCAGAAGTAAACCGCTGAGGCGTGAAGATATTCTCTGATCGAGTGCGCGCGCGCACGGCGGGCGGAGAGTGAGAGTGCGGCGGTTCGGGCAGACGCAGGGCAAGGATCAGGCGAGGGTGGCGGGTGGCGGCGAGCAGGCGCTCGTCGGTGACCTGTTGCTCGCCTTGCGCGAGCGCGAGGACCATTACCGCACCAGCGTCGAGATGGCGCGCCATATCAGCTGGACCGCCGACGCGAGCGGCGCGATCCTCACCGTCAGCGCGCGCTGGGAAGAGATCACCGGGATCAGCCGCGCGCGCGCTCGACCGCGGCTGGATCGAGGCGCTCAACCCGCTCGACGTGCCGCCCACCCTGCTCGCCCGGCAGCACGCGCTCGACACCGGCGCGGCGGTCGAGTCCGATTACCGGCTGCGCACGCCCTACGGTGACCGCTGGTTACGCGCCTATGCCAAGCCGCGGCGCGACGCGAGCGGCGCGGTGACTCGCTGGTATGGCACGCTCGACGACATCGACGATCGCAAGCGCGCGGAACAGGCGATCCTCGGGCTGGCACGCCAACTCGACATCGCGGTCCTCGCCGAGGGGGTCGAGACCGCCGCTCAGGCTGAGTATCTGCTCGCCGGCGACTGTGCCGACGCGCAGGGCTATCTGTCCGGCCGCGCGATGCCCGCCGCGCAGGCGATGGCGCCGCTCGCCGCCGCCTGAGCCCTGATCAGCGGCGCTCGGACCGGCGCAGCCGCGCGCTGCTGATGCTGGCGAGCAGCAGCTCATAGTGATCGTTGGTGTAGCCCGCGGCGAGAAAGTTCTTCACCGCGCTCACCGGCACCGCGAAGCCCTGGTGCCAGGCGTGCACCGCGAGCCGGCGCAGCGCCTCCAGCTTCGGATCGGCGAGCCTCGGGTTGGGCTGCTTGCCGAACAGCACACCCATCGCCACCGAGATCCGGCCCGGCTCGCGCAGCGACGAGAGCCGGTCGCGGCGCGCGAGCGAGACCACCAGCCACTCGAGCGCGCTCAGCGCGGCGCGGTCGGCGGTGACCTCGGGTTCGGCGGTCGGCTCGGCGGCCGCCGGCGCGAGCCGGCGCTCGGCGGTGAGCGCGGCGGCGCCGCCGATGGCGGACGCGAAATCGATGAAGGCCATGTCGTCTCTCCCCTTCGGAGTCTGCGGGGCGCACGCCATCCGCCGGAGAACCGGGGCGAGAGCGCCGTGTCATTCTAGAGCGAGGGTGCCGCGCGGCTGACGCGCCACCGCGCCGGCGATCAGGTCGCTGGATCGTGGGTGAGCGGTCGTGCCATCGCGGCGTCCCTCCGGTGAAGGTGCCGCCGGAGCGTCACCGCCGTTTCTATACTATGCGGTATAGAAAGCCGTACCGGCGGCGTCAACGCTTTATGTACCGCTCGGTAGCGTTTTTTCTTACGAGCGGCTCAGCGCGTCGGCCACATCGCGAGGCTGGTGTCGACTACCTGCTCGAGCTCGGCGCGCGTCGCGCCGGACCCTGCCTGGACCGCCATGCCCTGCAGGATCGCGTAAAGATATTGGCATAGCGCCTGCGGCGTGATGTTGGCGGGGAACTCGCCGGCGCGCTGCGCCTGGTCGAAGCGCTCGACCAACGCCGCCTGCGACGAGGCACGGCGCGCGATCACGTCGTCCTTGATCGACTGTCCCTCCGACCCGCAGGCGGTGGCGCTGATCACGCCGAGGCATCCCTTCGGGCCGCCGCTGTTGCACTGCGCGTTGATGGCGCCGCGCATGAAATATTCCGCGACGGCGCGCGCGGTCGGCTGGTTGAGCGCCTCGCGCGTGTAGGCGAGCTTCTCCGCCTCGTAGAGGTCGAGCGCCTTGTGGAACAGCGCTTCCTTGTTGCCGAAGGCGGCGTAGAGGCTTGGCTTGGTGATCCCCATAGCCGAGGTGAGGTCGGCCATGGACGCGGCCTCATAGCCCTTGGTCCAGAAGACGCCGAGCGCGGCCGCTAGCGCCTGCTCGGTGCAGAACTCGCGCGGACGCCCCTTGACGGCGGAGCAGGCGGTGGCAGTGGATTCCATAACGGCCGGTATGTAATGTGCCTGCAACGCCGCGTCTAGGTCGGCGCGGCTCGGCTCGTCCCGTCGTGACGCGCACGAGGGTGACCGTGACCAGCGGCGTCGCGGCGAGGTCGCGGCGTCCGCCGAGCGAGGGTCGGTGTCCACGTTCGCCGGTTATCTTCTCAGCGATACCGTCCCATCGTCACCTTGAGCACCTGGGGGCGATCGACGAGGTTGATGCCGTAGTCGGTCTGGTCGCCGTTCCACACGCGCGCCATCACCCACTTGCCGTCGCGGAAGGCGCCCTCCTCGACTCGCACCACCATGCCCTCCCCGCCCGCGGCCGAGAAGGTGACACGGGCGTGGTCGCCGACGAGCAGGAACTCGTCGTCTGACAATTGCGCGACCGCGACGCCGCCGACCGGCTCGTCCGCCCAGGGCGTGGGATCGGCCTTGAGCCAGGTCCACTCGCGCAGGCCGAACTGCCACTCGCCCCAGGTCACCGCGATCTTCCATGCGCCGAGCGTGGTGGAGAGCGGGGCGCCGTCGTCGGGCTTGGCCGCTCCCCAGGTCGGACGCGACGCCGCGATCCGCGCCCAGTCGCGCGCGATCGGGGCCAGCGTGGCATAGGGCAGCGCGATCGCGTCGAGCGTCGCCGCGTCCAGCGCCTTGGCGCCGAGCGGGAAGTTGACATAGCCGGTCGCGTCCATGCCGAAGGGTGCGTAACCGATCGCGCCGCGGCCCAGCGCGGCGTAGAAGAAGCGCGCGAACTCGCGCGCGTTGCCGATCTCGGGGACCATCAGCGCATTGTCGGGGCGCGCGTATTTGTCGAGATATTGGACGACGTTGGCGCTCTTGCGATCGTAGATGTCGGGCGCGGCGAAGTCGATCGCGGGCGCCGCCGCCTTCCAGATGTCGAGCACGTCCTGCTGCGGCCCGCCGCTGGCGACGCCGTCCGGATCGGGCACGTTCGATGGCCCGGCGAGCGCGGCGTTGACATACATCGGCAGCGGCTTGGCCTTCTTCCCCGCCGCCGCGATCGCGTTGACGTAGGTGGCGACATACCAGGTGTTGAAGGCGCGATCGGCCTGTGCGCCGAACGCCTGCGCCCAGGTGCCGCGCCTGCCGGTACGCCGCGCCAGCGCAGGGGGGATCGGCTGCGCGAACAGCCGCTCGCCTTCCGCGCCATAGTCGCGCGGGTTGCGATAGCTGCCCGTCTCATTCTCGGGCTGGACCATCACGACGGTGTGCTGCGGGTCGTGGTCGCGGAGATAGTCCATCACCTTGACGAAGGCGCGACGGTCGGCCGCCAGCGTCGCCTGCGACAGCGGGGTGAGCACGCCGTGATCCTTGCCGTCGCGCGTCTTCATCCGCGGGAAGCGGCGGTTGTCGAGCTTGACCCAGTCGGGCGTGTAACCGGCACTCGTGTTCTTCCATGTGCCGAACCAGAGCAGCACAACGCGCTTGTCGTGCGCGCGCGCCTGGTCGAGCAGGATCTGGAGGAAGGACAGGTCGAACTCCCCCTCGCGCGGCTCGACCTGCTGCCAGGCAATCGGGATCTCGACCGTGTTGGCGTGGATCCGGTCCAGCATCGGCCAGACCTCGGGGAGCGCCGCGGCATAGTTGCTCGAGTTGTTGACCTGCGCGCCGAGCATCAGGAAGGGCGCGCCGTCGACCAGCAGCGCGTGGCGGCCGTCCTGGCTCACCAGCCGCGGCGGCGGCGCGGCTGCCTGCGCGCGCGCGTTAGACGCGCCCAGCGCGGCCATCCCCGCCGCGGCGGCCAGCGCGGCGCGTCCCCACCTCTTCGTCATTCACCCTCCCCCTTCGGATCGCCGTACAGGATGCCGCGGCCGTCGCTGCCGACATAGACCCGGCCGTAGCGCCGCGGGTCGCCGCTGATCACGCGCAGCCGCAGTCCCCAGCGATGCGCCGCGTCGTTGATCTGGACCCAGCGCGCGCCGCCGTCGGTCGAGCGGTAGATGCCGCGCTCTTGGTCCAATGTGGCGATCGCGTAGAGCGCCGGCCAGCCGCTGCCCGGCGCCGCCTTGCCGAGCCCGTAGCGATCGATCCGCGCCGCGCCGGTCGCCCGCGCCCAATGCTCGCCGGCATCTTCCGAGTGATAGAGCGTGCCAGCCACGAGCAGCCACGAAGCGCCGGCGCGCCCGGGTACCGCAACCAGCGGGTTCGCCGCCTCCCGGCCGATCGCGCGCGCCCCCGACAGGTCGGCGGGAAGTCCCTGCGCGGCGGCGGGCGCGAAGCTGGCGCCGCCGTCGTCGCTGCGCAGCACGCGCCCGCGCTCCGCGTCCACCGCGTAGAAGCGGCGCGGGTCGACCTTGTCGGCGGTGACCCGCGCGCCGCCCGGCAGGCCGGCGACCGCGCGCCAGGTCGCGCCGCGGTCGCGTGTCAGCAGCGGCCGGTCGCTCTCGACCAGGAAGGTGGCGCCGTCGGCCGAGACGGTGATCGCGGCGCTGCCGGTCTGCGCGCGCGCGGGCGCGCCGTCCGGCCGCGGCCTGGTCTCGCTCGCGGGCAGGCGCAGCGGCATCCAATCCTCGCCCCCGTCCTGCGACCAGGCGAGCGACGTATCGGGCACCACCGGCTTGTGCGTGTTGCCGCTGCGGACCAGCACCAGCGGCGCCGCGCCGGCGTAATCGAGCGAGTTGGTGTTGGTCAGGAACGGCGCGCGGTGGACGTGCGCGGGCGAGCGCGTCGGGTCGGCGTGGCGGAAGCCGCCGAGGTCGCCGAAGCCCGAGACTAGCGGCGCGCCGGCGGTCGGGCTCACCAGCGTGATGATCGCGGTCTGCTCGATCCCGCGCGTCCAGGGCGCCCAGCGCATCGTGCCCGGCCGCGCGAACGCGTCGGTGGCGTAGACCGTCGCGCCGGTGACATAGGCGGCATGCGCGGGATCGAACGGGTCGATCGCGAGCCCCGCGATCCAATGGCCGAAATTGGCCTTCCCGTCGAAGTCGAGGAAGGGCGTGGCGCTCACGTCGCGCGTGCTGCGGCGCCACAGCTCGTCCCAATGCGTGCCCGCGTCGGTGGAGCGCCACACCGTGTCGACCGGCTGGTAGCGGTCGACGGTGCTCACCGCGAGGACGCGCGGGTCCTGCGCCGAGACGGCGACGCCGAAGAAGCCGCCGGGCACCTCGCCGGCGGCGCGGTTCGGGGTGACGTCGCGCCAGGAACCGCCGGCGGGGTCATACCGCCAGACCGCGCCGTCGGTGACGCCGTTGGGGCCGATAGAGTCGCTGTAGCTGAGCGTGACGACGCCGTCGCCGCCGACCGCGGCCTTGACCGGGAGCAGCGCGGCGCGCGGGCCGCCCTCCACCGCGCGCCACGTCGCGCCGCCGTCGTCCGAGCGGAACAGGTGATGCTCGCCCGGATCGGCGCTGCCGGCGAGGATCCGGCCCCGGCGCGCCGGGTCGAACAGCACGAACGACAGCCCGCCGTGCGTGGTGCGCGGCCGGTCGGGGCGGCCGAGCCCGGCGAGCGGGAAGCTCGCCACCTTGCGCCAGGTCGCCGCGGCATCGTCGCTGCGCCACAGCCCGTCGTGGCGCGACCCGAAGTACAGCGTGTCGCGCGCGTGCGGGTCGATCGCGAGCCGCTCGCCCAGCCCGCGCCCGTCCTCGTTGCCGCCCATCGCGAAGGGCACCGGCGTGGTGCGCCAGTGCGCGCCGCGGTCGGTCGAGCGCAGGATCGCGGCGGGGCCGCGCGCGCTCATCCCGACCGCGAGATAGACGATGGTCGGGTCGCTCGGATCGGGCGCGACGCTCTCGACGCCCATGTAGCTCGGCTCGGCGACGGCGTCCTGCAGCGGCACCCAGCGGCGCGCGGCGGCGTCCCAGCGATAGGCGCCCCCCATGTCGGTCCGGAGATAGGCCAGCCCGCGCTCGGCGCGGCTGAAGACGATGCCGGGCGCGAACCCGCCGCCGCCCACGGTCACGTTGCGCCAGACATAGGGGAGAGCCGGCGCCGCGAGAACGTTCACGGCGGGCGCCGTGCCGAGGGCGAGGAGCATGGCAACCGACCGGATCCTCACCCTTCTCCCTCTCGCGCGATTTATCAGATCACTCTCGCTTCAAGGCTATGACACGGAGTATACCGCTACCACAATGGCTTCTGACGGAACCCACCCGTCGCCGTCATCACGAACTCGTCTCAGGATGCACGGTGCGGCAGAACCAGCGATGGTGGCACTCGCGGGACGGTGGATCCTGAAACAAGTTCAGGATGACGGCAGAAGAGCAGCCATCCCTACACCGCTACCGCCCCCGCGCGCCCGGCCGGCGCCGCGGCGCCGCGTCCGACTGGCGGCGCACCAGCGTATGGTCGAGCACGAGGCCGGGGGCGCTCGCCGTCGGGTCGTCGCGGCGCGCGCGCAGCATCTGAGTCAGCATCTGCACCGCGGCTCGGCTCATGTCCGCGATCGGCTGGTGGATCGTGGTGAGCTCGGGCCAGATCGTCGTCGCCAGCGTGCTGTCGTCGAACCCGACCACGGTGAGATCGCCCGGCACGTCGAGACCGCGCCGGTGCGCCACCGCCACGCTGGCGGCGGCCATGTCATCGTTGCTGGCGAAGATCGCGCTGGGCGGCTGCGCGATGTCGAGCAGCTCCTCGGTGGCGTCTAGTCCGGAGCGATAGCTGAATAGCCCGCGCGCGATCAGCGCCTCGTCGATTGTCAGACCCGCCCCCGTGAGCGCGTCGCGATAGCCCGCCAGCCGCTCCTCGCTCGCGGTCAGATTGGGGTTGCCGGTGATGAAGCCGACGCGCTGGTGCCCCAGCGCGAGAAGATGCTCGGTCATCGCCCGCGCCGCGGCGCGGTCGTCGATCGAGACGCGACCGATCCCCGCGGGCGCGCTGCTCGTCGCCACCACCACCGTCGGGACGCGCGCGGCGAGCAGCACGTCGAGCACCAGCGGTGAATCGCACAGCGGCGGCGGCAGGATGATGCCGTCGAGGCCCGAGGCGACCAGCCGCTCGGCGACCTCGGCCTCATGCTCGCCGGGGTCGCATTTCTGCACCACCAGCTGGATGTCGCCCCGCCCCGCCTCGTCGAGGCTGCCGAGCAGGAAGGCGCTGAGATAGGCCTCGCTCGGGTTGCTGTAGAGCAGCCCCAGCCGCACCTGCGACGCCCCCGCCAGGCTGCGCGCGGCGCGGTTGGGCGCATAGTCGAGCCGCTGGATCGCCTCGCGCACCGCCGCGCGCGTCGCCTCGCGCACGTTGTTCTCGCCGTTGATCACGCGCGACACCGTCATCGTCGAGACGCCGGCGAGCTGTGCCACGTCGGCGATCGTCGGCGCGCCGGTCTGGCGCGATCCGGTGCCGCGGATCCTGCGGATGTCCCCACTCATGGCTGCGATACGTACCAGTAAAAGGCGCCGCGCCTAGTGGCCGCGGTGAAAATGCTGATAGCGTTCTCAGCCACCGGCTTCTATGTTCGCTTCATCCACGGGATCGCACCCTAAAGGGCCGGCGACCCGTCGCTGGGAGGGGAAGAATGGGGCGTTTCTCGCAGTTCTCGCTGGCGCTGCTGCTCGCCGGCAGCGCCAGCGCCGGTGTCGCGCAGGTGGCGCATCCGGAGCGCTGGCCCGTGGCCAAGAGCGTCGGCCTGGTCGACGCCGCGACCGAGGCCAAGGTCACCGCGCTGATGAAGCGGATGACGCTGGAGGAGAAGATCGGGCAGATGATCCAGGCCGACATCGGCGCGATCAAGCCCGAGGACCTGCGCCGCTACCCGCTCGGCTCGATCCTCGCCGGTGGCAGCTCGCCGCCGCTGGGCAGCCCGGACCGTTCGCCCGCCGCCGCCTGGGTCGCCACCTCGCGCGCGTTCAACGCGGTGGCGCTGGAGCAGCGCGCCGGCCACGTCGCCATCCCGCTGATGTTCGGCGTCGACGCCGTGCACGGCGACAATAACGTCGTCGGTGCGACGCTCTTCCCGCACAACAGCGCGCTCGGCGCGATGCGCGACCCCGCGCTGATGCGCCGCATCGGCGCGGTCACCGCGGAGGAGACGGCGGCGGCGGGGATCGACTGGGCCTTCGGTCCGACGCTGGCGGTGCCGCAGGACGATCGCTGGGGCCGCGCCTATGAGGGCTATTCGGAAGATCCGGCGGTGGTCGCCTCCTACGCCGGTGCGATGATCGAGGGGCTGCAGGGCGTGCCCGGCCAGCAGGGCATCCAGCGCGGCCATGTCGCCGCCAGCCCCAAGCATTTCCTCGGCGACGGCGGCACCAGGGACGGCGTCGACCAGGGTGACACCCAGGTCGACGAGGAGACGCTGATCAAGGTCCACGGCGCCGGCTACCCGCCCGCGATCAGGGCGGGCGCGATGACGGTGATGGCCAGCTTCTCGAGCTGGAACGGCCAGAAGATGCACGGCAACCGCACGCTGCTGACCGACGTGCTCAAGGGCCGCATGGGGTTCGAGGGCTTCGTCGTCGGCGACTGGAACGGCCACGGGCAGGTGCCGGGCTGCACCAACAACGACTGCCCCGCCACCTTCGCCGCCGGGCTCGACATGGCGATGGCGCCGGACAGCTGGAAGGGCATGTTCGACACCACGCTCGCCGCGGTGAAGGCGGGCAAGCTGCCGATGGCGCGCGTCGACGACGCGGTGCGCCGCATCCTGCGCGTCAAGATGAAGCTCGGCCTGTTCGACCCGGCGCGGCCGTGGGAGGCGCGCGGTGCCACCGTCGGCTCCGCCGAGCACCGCGCGGTGGCACGCGAGGCGGTGGCCGAGAGCCTCGTGCTGCTCAAGAACAACGGCGTGCTGCCGGTCAGGGCGAGCGCCAACATCCTGGTGGTGGGTGACGCCGCGGACGACATCGGCCGCCAGGCGGGCGGCTGGACGCTATCGTGGCAGGGCGACGGCAACACCAACGCCGACTTCCCCGGCGCCACCTCGATCTACGCCGGGATCGCGGCCGCGGCAAAGGCGGGCGGCGGCACCGCGACCTTGTCGCGCGACGGCAGCTTCACCGCCAAGCCCGACGTCGCGATCGTCGTCTTCGGTGAGCAGCCCTATGCCGAGATGCGCGGCGACGTCCGCACGCTCGAGTTCGAGGCGGGCGACAAGGAGTCGCTCGCGCTGCTCAGGAAGCTGAAGGCGGCGGGTGTGCCGACCGTCTCGGTATTCCTCTCGGGCCGGCCGCTGTGGGTCAACCCCGAGCTCAACCAGTCCGACGCCTTCGTCGCGGCCTGGTTCCCCGGCTCCGAGGGCGCGGGCGTCGCCGACGTGCTGGTCGGCGGCAAGCGCGACTTCACCGGCAAGCTCTCCTTCAGCTGGCCCAAGAACGCCGGTCAGTTCACGCTCAACAAGGGCGCCCCTGGCTACGACCCCTTGTTCCCGTTCGGCTACGGGCTGAGCTACGCCAGCCGCGGCAGCGTGCCAATGCTGAGCGAGGAGGCCGGGGTCGACGCCAGCCTCGCCAACACCAGCCTGTTCTTCGCGCGCGGGCGCGTGCCGGCGCCGTTCCAGCTCGCGCTGGACCCGACGGTGACGCGAACCGCGGTGGACAGCGCCACCGCGCAGGAAGGCGCGGTGCAGCTGAGCTGGCGCGGCGCGGGTAGCGCGCGGATCACCGGCCCGGCGCTGTCGCTGGTGCGCGAGACCAACGCGGACCTCAACCTCCAGGTCAGCTACCGCGTCGACCGCGCCGCGACCGGGCCGGTGTCGCTGGCGCTGGGCGGCGGCAAGGTCGATGTCGCGCGCGCGCTGGGCTCGAGCGCCGGCTGGCACGTGCTGCGCGTGCCGCTGAAATGCTTCCGCGCCGCCGGCGCGAAGATGGAGTCGGTCGACACGCCGATGGCGCTGACCGCGACCGCGCCATTCACGGTCGCGATCTCGGATATCCGTCTCGCCACCGACCCCGCGGGTGCGGTATGTCCGGGCGCATGACGATGGATCTACCCAGCCGCCGCGCGGTGGTCACCGCGCTCGCCGCCGCACCTCTCGCCGCCTCCGCCGCGCGGGCCGCGCCGGCGGCGCCCGACGACGTCCCGGGCGCGACGATCCTGCTCTGGCCCGACGCCGCGCCCGGCGCCCCGGCCGCGCTGCCGACGCTCAAGATCGAGCAGCGCTCGACGGACGCGGGCTTCAACGATCGCTGGGTCACCGGCGTGGCGCGGCCGGGTTTGACGGTGCGGCGCCCCGCCCGGGCCAACGGCGCGGCGGTACTGCTGATCCCCGGTGGCGGCTACGGCTTCATCGCCTGGGACAATGAGGGCGAGGAGCAGGCGCGCTGGCTCACCAAGCTCGGCGTCACCTGCTTCATCCTCTCCTACCGGCTGCCCGCGGAGGGATGGAGCAACCGCGCGCTGGTGCCGCTGCAGGACGCGCAGCGCGCGGTGCGAGTGATCCGCGCGCGCGCGAGCGAGTTCGGGCTCGATCCCAAAAGAGTCGCGGTGCTGGGCTTCTCGGCGGGTGGACATCTCGCCGGCAGCCTCGCCACGCGCCACGCCGAGCCCGTCTATGCGCCGGTCGACGCCGCCGACGAACAGTCGGCGCGGCCCGACCTCGCCGGTCTGATCTACCCGGTGGTGACGCTGGCGGAGTCGTTCACGCACGAGGGCTCGCGCGACAATCTGCTGGGCACGCCGTCGAGCGACGCGCAGCGCCGCGACGCGTCGGTCGAGCGCCGCGTCGCCGCGGACACGCCGCCGGTCTTCCTCGTCCATGCGAGCGACGACGAGACGGTGCCGATCGCGAACAGCCTGGCGCTGTACCAGGCGCTGCTGGCGGCGAAGCGGCCGGCCGAGCTGCACGCCTTCGACCAGGGCGGCCACGGCTTCGGCACGCGCCTGCCCGACAGCGCGCCGGCGTCGGTCTGGCCCAAGCTGTTCGCCGCTTATGCGACGCGCCAGCGGGTGTTCCCGGCGGCGGTGTAACGGGTGGGCAGGGGGCGACCCGGTTCGGAACGGCGGCCACACCGCCCCCTTCCGTCATCCCTGCGAAGGCAGGAACCCGGACGCGCTGAGCGTGCGGGGGGAACGCGACGTCAGCGCGTCTGGATCCCCGCCTTCGCGGGGATGACGAAGGGGCGAGGAGGGACGAGGCCCGCAGCGTCACGCAGCGCGCCTCCATCCTCTCCCTTCACCGGCGGAGCAGCCCGCTCTCACATCTCCCCGCGCGCGCGCCGGATCGCGAACCAGCGCTTGACGTTGGCATTATGCTGCTCGAGCGTGTCGGCGAAGACGTGCCCGCCGCTGCCGTCCGCGACGAAATAGAGCGCGCGCGACGGCGCCGGATCGAGCACCGCGTCGATCGACAGTCGCCCCGGGTTGGCGATCGGCCCGACCGGCAGGCCGGCCGAGGCGTAGGTGTTGTAGCCGTTCCGGGCGTGAAGTTCGCTCTGGCGGATGCGGCGACCGAGCGGGCGGCCCCTGGTGATCGGATAGATCACGGTCGGGTCGGCCTGGAGCGGCATGCCCAGCCGCAACCGATTCGAGTAGACCGCCGCCACCGTCCGCCGCTCGGCGGGCTTGCCGGTCTCTTTCTCGACGATCGAGGCGAGCACCAGCGCCTGCTGCGGCGTCGTCACCGCCGACGTCGGCCTGCGTCGCTTCCATGCGGCGGCGAGATAGTCGCTCATCGCGCGCTGCATCCGCGCCAACACCGCGGCGCGCGGCTCGCCGCGCTCGAACGCATAGCCGTCGGGCAGCACCGAGCCTTCCGCCGGAACCGCGACGTCCCCGCTCAGTGCCTCGGCGCGCAGCAGCACGTCGCGCACCATCACCGCGGGCAGCCCCTCGGGGATCACCACCAGCCGCTGCACCACCTTGCCGCTCTGGAGCAGCGCGAGCACCTGCGACGCGCTGGCGTGCGCGGGGATGGCATATTCGCCCGCGCGGATCGGCGTCGCGCTGCCGAACAGCCGCGCCTGGAGGCGGAAGCGGTGCGCCGAGGCGATCACCCCCGCTCGCTCGAGCGCGGTGGCAGCGCCGGCGAGCGAGCTGCCCGCGGCGACGGTGACGTTGGCCTCGCGCGGGAGCGGGCCGGCGCCCTTCCAGCCCTGCGCCACCCACACGCCCGCGCCGAACAGCAGCAGCGCGACGATCAGTCCGAGACAGCCGAGCCGGCGCATGACGGTCCTCAGATCGTCTTCATCACCAGCGAGGCGTTGGTACCGCCGAAGCCGAAGCTGTTGTTGAGCACCGCGCGCACCTCACGCTTGCGCGCGACATGCGGCACGAGGTCGACGCCCTCGGCCCCTTCCGACGGATTGTCGAGGTTGAGCGTCGGCGGCACGATCTGGTCGCGCATCGCCAAAATGCAGAAGATGCTCTCCACCGCGCCCGCACCGCCGAGCAGGTGCCCGATCGCCGACTTGGTCGAGCTCATCGACAGCCCACCAACGGCATCCCCGAACAACCGCTTGACCGCGCCCAGCTCGATCATGTCGGCCATGGTCGAGGTGCCGTGCGCGTTGATATAGTCGATGTCCGACAGCGCGAGGCCCGACTTGCGCATCGCCATCTCCATCGCGCGATACGCGCCCGACCCTTCCGGCTCCGGCGCGGTGACGTGGAAGGCGTCGCCCGACAGACCGTAGCCGATCACCTCGGCGTAGATCTTCGCGCCGCGCGCCTTGGCCCGCTCATATTCCTCGAGCACCACGACGCCCGCCCCCTCGCCCATGACGAAGCCGTCGCGATCGCGATCATAGGGGCGGCTGGCCTGCTCGGGCCGGTCGTTGAAGCTGGTGTTGAGCGCGCGCGCCGCGGCGAAGCCGGCGATGCCGATCGGGCAGACCGTGCTCTCCGACCCGCCCGCGAGCATCACGTCGGCGTCGTCCAGCGCGATCATCCGCGCGGCATCGCCGATCGAGTGCGCACCGGTCGAGCAGGCGGTGACGACCGCGTGATTCGGCCCCATAAGGCCGTATTTGATCGAGACCTGCCCCGAGATCAGGTTGATCAGCCGGCCGTGGACGAAGTGCGGGCTGACCCGCTTCGGTCCCTTCTCGGCGAGCACGAGCGACTCGCTCTCGATCCCCGGCAACCCGCCGATGCCCGAACCGATCGAGCAGCCGGCGCGGAAGCGCTCCGCCTCGCTCATCTCGGTGAGACCCGCGTCCTCGAGCGCCTGCCCCGCCGCGTCGATCCCGTAGACGATGAAGGGATCGACCTGGCGCTGGACCTTGTGATCGACGCGCTTGTCGGGATCGAAGCCCCAGGGATGGTCAGGGGCCTTCACCTCGCACGCGATCGTGCACTTCTGGTCCGACGCGTCGAAGCGCGTGATCGGGCCGGCGCCCGAACGGCCCGCGATCAGATTGGCCCAGCAGGTCTCCACGTCCGCCCCGAGCGGGGTGACGAGGCCGAGACCGGTGACGACGACACGGCGCATAGACTTTCCTTCTTCACCGGCGCTGCGCCACGCGTCGCGCTGCCGGCTCTCGCAAACGAAACGGCTCCCCACCCTCTGGTCGAGGACAGGGAGCCGCTCAGATCAGCTCGCTAGAGCGGGAGGTCTCCCCCCGTTCCTCAGCCCTTGTGCTCGTCGATATAGGTGATCGCGTCCTTGACGGTCGAGATCTTCTCGGCCGCATCGTCGGGGATCTCGACGCCGAACTCTTCCTCGAACGCCATCACCAGCTCGACGATGTCGAGGCTGTCCGCGCCCAGATCGTCGATGAAGCTGGCGTCCTCGGTGACCTTGTCGGCCTCGACGCCGAGATGCTCGACGACGATCTTCTTCACGCGGTCGGCGGTCTCGCTCATAGCTTTCCCTCTTTCAATTGGGGGGTAGGTTTCGAATTGCTGAACGCAGGTAGAACGGGCTCGCTCCCGTGGCAAGGGTGCGAATGGCTCGCGACACCCCCCCTCACCCTGCTATTCGCCGCCCCGGCGGCTCAGACCATCGCCATGCCGCCGTTGACGTGCAGCGTCTGGCCGGTGACGTAAGCGGCCTCGCGTGACGCCAGGTACACCACCGCGGCGGCGATGTCCTCGCCGCTGCCGAGGTCGCCCGCCGGGATGCGCCCGAGTAGCGCGCTCTTCTGCGCCTCCGGCAGCCCATCGGTCATCGCCGAGCGGATGAAGCCCGGCGCGACGCAGTTGACCGTGATGCTGCGGCTGGCGAGCTCCTGCGCCAGCGCCTTGGACATGCCGACCAGGCCGGCCTTGGAGGCGGCGTAATTGGCCTGGCCCGGGTTGCCGGTCTGCCCCACCACCGAGGTGATCGAGACGACGCGGCCGAAACGCGCCTTCATCATCGGCTTGGCGGCGGCGCGGATCAGCCGGAAGGCGGCCTCGAGGTTGACCCGGATCACCTGGTCCCACTCCTCGTCCTTCATCCGCATCGCGAGATTGTCGCGCGTGACACCGGCGTTGTTGACCAGGACGTCCAGCTTGCCCAGCGCCTCCACCGCGCGCGGCACCAGCGCGTCCACCGCGGCGGCGTCGGACAGGTCGCAGGCGAGCGCGACATGCTCACCGCCGAGCTCGTCGCGGAAGCGTGCGAGCTTGTCCGCGTTGGAGCCCGACAGCGCGAGCCGCGCCCCCTGCGCCGCGAGGCCGCGCGCGATGGCGGAGCCGATCCCGCCGGAGGCGCCGGTGACCAGCGCGGTCATGCCTGTGAGATCGAACATGCTAACTCCTGTCACTCAGATGATTGTTCGCGCAGAGGCGCAGAGAGGGCGGTGATCGTTGACAGTCGCCGTATTCCTTCTCCGAGGGTCGCACCGCCGAAGTTGATGAGCAAGCCTACGCGCCTGTCCGTGAGGCGCAGATACGTCAGCAACTGCTTGGCGTGAGCGGCTGTAGGCCGCCCGACCGACTTGATCTCGACGACGAGCCGGTCTTCAACCAGCAGGTCGATGCGAAAGGCATGATCGAAGCGCATGTCCTCGAACCGGAGCGAGACCGGCACCTCAGTCTCCACCTGATACGCCGATCGTGGGAGCTTGGCCGCGAGCGCCGTCCCGTAGACGCTCTCGAGGAGGCCGGGGCCGAGCTCGCGATGGATCCGGATCGCGGCATCGATAACTCTGCCCGAGACGCGATCGACATCCGGTTCCACGACACCGCTGCGCCTCCGCGTCTCTGCGCGAACTCATAGACGCTTCATCAGCGCCTCGACGTCGTCCATCGACACCACGCTCACCGCCTCGACGTCGGGCGCGATGCGCTTGACCATCGGGGCGAGCACCTTGCCGCCGAACTCCACGAACTCGGTGACGCCCGCGTCCGCCATCGCCAGCACCGACTCGCGCCAGCGCACGCGGCCGGTCACCTGCTCGACCAGCAGCCGCCGGATCGCGCCCGGATCGGCCACCGCGACGGCGTCGACGTTGGCGAAGACCGGCACGAGAGGCGCGCGCAGCTCGGCCTCGGCCAGCGCCGCCTCCATCGCGCGCGCGGCATCCTCCATCAGCGAACAGTGGAAAGGCGCCGAGACCGGCAGCAGCACCGCGCGCTTGGCGCCGAGCTCCCTGGCCAGCGCGACCGCGCGCTCCACCGCGACGCGGTGTCCCGAGATCACCACCTGCGACGGGTCATTGTCGTTGGCGACGGTGCAGACCAGCGGCTCGCCGCCCTCCGCGAGGATCGAGTCGACCGCCGCACCCGCGATCGTCTCGGCCTTGGCGACGTCGGCGCCGAGCAACGCCGCCATCGCCCCCTCGCCCACCGGCACCGCCGCCTGCATCGCGCGACCGCGCAGTCTCAGCAGCCGCGCCGCCGTGGCGAGGTCGAAGGTCTCGGCCGCGCACAGAGCGGTATATTCGCCGAGCGAGTGGCCCGCGACATAATCGGCCTTGTCGGCGAGCACGACGCCGCCCTCGCGCGTCAGCACGCGAAGCGTCGCGATCGCGTTGGCCATGATCGCGGGCTGGGCGTTCTCGGTCAGCGTGAGTTCGTCCGCCGGCCCCTCCGCCATCAGCCGGCGCAGGTTCTGGCCGAGCGCCTCGTCGACCTCGCCGAACACCTCGCGCGCGACCGCCGAGGCATCTGCCAGCGCGGCGCCCATGCCGACTGCCTGGCTGCCCTGGCCGGGGAAGATGAACGCGCGCATCGTGCCTCTCCTTGGAAAGGCTGCGCTGCTAGGGCGGCACCCGGGAGCGGTCAACCGGCGCGGCCGCGTGGGGGGCCTGAGGACTTGCGCGCGCGGCGGCTTTGCGCCATAGCGCGCCCACTCGGGGCGGGAGGCTACGGCTTCTTCCGCCCCTTGTTGTTGCACGACAGCCGGAGGGGCGTGGCACATGGGGTGCCCGTCAGCGATCGGCCAACATAGAGGTACATGCATGGCTCTGTACGAGCACGTGTTCCTTGCGCGCCAGGATCTGGCACAGGCGCAAGTGGACGCGCTGGCGGAAGCCGCGACCAAGGTGGTCACCGACCACGGCGGCACGGTCGTCAAGACCGAGACCTGGGGGCTGCGCAGCCTCGCCTATCGCATCGCGAAGAACCGCAAGGCGCATTACGTGATGCTCGAGATCGACGCGCCGGGCGACACCGTCGCCGAGCTGGAGCGTCAGACCAGCATCAACGAGGACGTGATCCGCTACATGACCGTGCGCGTCGACGAGCACGAGCAGGGTCCGACCGTGATGATGCGCAAGCAGGAGCGCGACCGCGAGCGCCGCGGCGAGCGTGGTGAGCGCGGCGACCGGGGGGACCGCGGTGATCGCGGCGACCGTCCGCGTCGTGACCGCGAAGAGGAGATGGCATAATGGCGCGCCCGTTTTTCCGCCGCCGCAAGTCCTGCCCGTTCAGCGCCAAGGACGCGCCGCGGATCGACTATAAGGACGTCCGCCTGCTGCAGGGCTTCGTGTCCGAGCGCGGCAAGATCGTCCCGTCGCGCATCACCTCGGTGAGCGCGAAGAAGCAGCGCGAGCTGGCGCAGGCGATCAAGCGCGCGCGCCATCTGGGCCTGCTGCCCTACGTCGTGAAATAAGGAGAAGAGCAGATGGATATCATCCTGCTTGAGCGCGTCGAGAAGCTCGGCGGCATCGGCGACGTGGTGAAGGTGAAGGACGGGTTCGCCCGTAACTACCTGCTGCCGAACAAGAAGGCGCTCCGCGCCAACGAGGCCAACCGCAAGGTGTTCGAGGCCAATCGCGCGCGCATCGAGGCCGACAACGCGTCGCGTCGCTCGGACGCGGAGAAGGAGGCCGGCTCGTTCAAGGACGCGCAGGTCACGCTGATCCGTCAGTCGTCGAATACCGGCCAGCTGTACGGCTCGGTCGCGGTGCGCGATCTGGTCGAGGCGCTCGAGGCCGACGGTCACAAGGTGACCAAGAGCCAGATCGTGCTCGACCGCCCGATCAAGGCGATCGGCGTGTATGACGTGCGCGTGCAGCTTCACCCGGAGGTGGCGGTGACCGTCAAGGTCAACGTCGCCCGCTCGCCGGAGGAGGCCGACATGCAGGCGAAGGGCGTCGATGTCATGGCGCAGGTGTTCGAGGAAGGCCGTGACCAGGGCGGCTTCACCGAGGACTATGATCCCAACGCCGAGCCGGGCGCGACCGCCGAGACGCAGGACGAGCCGGCGCAGGGCTGAGCCCCGCGCCGTTGTCCGCAGCATAACAGAAAGGCCCGCCCGGAGCGATCCGGGCGGGCCTTTCCGTTTGGGCGCCGCGGGGGGTAACGACGCCCCGGGGAGGTCAGGGCACCGTCACAACCGCGCCGACGACCGCGGCGAGCGGGACAAGTGCTAGCAATAGCGGCATAATCTTGCTCATGGCGCGACTCGTAGTGGTGAATTGCCGCTGAGAATGCGCGCCGATCATGAAAGGTTGCGAGGGCCTGAACGAAAAGCGAGCGATGAACCGTGTCAGGATGCGACGGACCGGCGCGCGCCGCGGAACGGGCGCAGCACGGCAGGGTTGAGGTTCCAGGTAAACACCGCGCGTCCCGTCGGACGCGGCGGTGCTCATGTACAAGCGTAAGGGAATGGGTCGTGCAGGCGACGGATCGAGACAGGAGAGAGCGGCTCAGCGCCCTCGGCAAGGCGCTTCGGTCCAGCGTGACCGTGCCAACTGATACCTATATCACCCAGGATATACCGCTGCTGCTGACACGATTGTCGCAGGTGCCGGCGCGCCCGCCCGAGCGGGAGCGGTAGATCTATCGCACGGTCGACACCGAGCGGAGCTACCCCTTACCTCACCCACGATGACCGGCCGAGCTCACATCGGCGAACGTGGGCAGAGGAGGCGCTTTCCCTGGCATCGCGCCTCACCCGTTCGTCGTCAACCGTGCACATTATCCATCCCGGCCGGCGAGCTCGCATTGACAGGGGCGCCGCCATGCGGCTCAGACGTGCCGCTCGCGCCCGCGCCGGTCGCGCCGGCGCCGTGAGATGAGGAACCTGACACCATGACGCCGCTGGACGGCACGATCGTGCTCGACGCGGCGGCGATGCGCGCCGCCGAGCAGGCGGCGATCGCCGCCGGGGACAGCGTCGAGGCACTGATGCAGCGCGCCGGCCGCGCCGTCGGTGACGCGGTCCACCGGCTCGCCGGCGCGCACGCGGTGCTGGTGGTCTGCGGGCCGGGCAACAACGGCGGTGACGGCTATCTCGCCGCGGCGCGTCTGCGTGCGCTCGGCCGCACCGTCCGCGTCGCCGCCGCGGGCGAGCCGCGTGGCGCCGCCGCGATCGCCGCGCGCGGCGCCTGGGGCGGCGCGGTCGAGCCGCTCGCCGCGGCCAAGCCGGCGCCCGTGCTGGTCGATTCGCTCTACGGTACCGGGCTCAGCCGCGCGCTCGCGGCCGCGGAGGCAGCGGCGCTGGCCAAGCTCGCTGGCGCGGCGACACTGGCGATCGCGGTCGATCTGCCCAGCGGTGTGGCGAGCGACGACGGCGCGCTGCTCGGCGCGGTGCCACGCTACCATGTCACGCTCGCGCTCGGCGCGGCCAAGCCGGCGCACCTGCTCCAGCCCGCAGCCGCGCACTGCGGCGCGGTGCGCGTGCTGCGGCTCGACCTCGCGCTGAGCGGCGACGCGCGCGCGCTGGCCGCGCAGAACCTCGCCGCTCCTCGCGTCGATAGCCATAAGTTCAGCCGCGGCATGGTCGCGGTGGTGAAGGGGCGGATGGCGGGCGCGGGCGAGCTCGCCGCGCGCGCGGCGATGCGTGCGGGCGCGGGCTATGTCGCGCTGCTCGGGGCCACCATCCCGCAGTCGCCGCACGCGCTGGTGCGCCGCTCGCTCGAGCGCGACGACCCGCTCGCCGACCCGCGCGTCGGCGCGCTCGTGGTCGGCCCCGGACTCGGCCGCGACGATCACGCGCGCGCGCTGCTCGAGCGCGCGCTGGCGAGCGACCGCGCGCTGCTGATCGACGGCGACGCGCTCCACCTGCTGACACCCGAGCGGCTGCGCGCGCGCGGCGGCACGATCGTGCTCACGCCGCACGCGGGCGAGTTCGCCGCCCTGTTCGGCACGGCGCGCGGCTCCAAGCTCACCGCCGCACGCGCCGCGGCGGAGCGCGCCGGTGCGATCCTGGTCTACAAGGGGCCCGACACGGTGATCGCCGCGCCCAGTGGTCGCGCATGGCTCGCCGGCGAGGCGAGCAGCTGGCTCTCCACAGCGGGCAGCGGCGACGTGCTGGCGGGCGCGATCGCGGCGCGGCTGGCCGCGGGCGGCGACCCGCTCGACGCGGCCGCCGCGGGCGTCTGGCTGCACACCGCCGCGGCGCGACGGCTCGGCGCCGGCTTCGTGGCCGACGACCTCGCCGAGGCGCTCGCCCCGGCGCTCGCGGCGGTGATCCGGGAGACACGCGCGTGAGCCTCATCGTCAAGGTCGCCGGTCGCGGCGACGGCGTCACCGCCGATGGCCGCTATGCCGCCTTCGCCGCGCCCGGTGACACGCTCGCGGAGGACGGCAGCGTCCTTCCCGGTCCGCACCATCAGGTGCCGCCCTGCCGTCACTTCCCGACCTGCGGTGGCTGCCAGCTCCAGCATCTCGACGACCCGAGCTGGGCCGGCTTCATCACCGAGCGGGTCGAGTCGGCGCTGGCGGCGCAGGGGCTCGTCGCGCCGATCCGCGCGCCGCTGCTCTCGCCGCCGCGCACCCGCCGCCGCGCGACGCTCCACTTCGAGCCCGCCGGGCGACTCGGCTTCAGCGCGGAGAAGAGCCACCAGCTCGTCGACCTGCAGGAATGCCACGTGCTCGCGCCGGAGCTGTTCGCCCTGGTCAAGCCGCTGAAGAAGCTGCTGGTCTCGTTCAGGGCGAAGCGACGCCTCGACGTCCATCTCGCGCTCGCGGACCAAGGCCCCGACGTGCTCGTCACCGGTGTCGCGCCCGAGGGACTGCAGCATCACGACTCGATCACCGCCTTCGCCCAGGCGCATGGCGTCGCGCGTGTCGCCTTCGACGACGGTCTCGGCGCGGAGACGCGTTGGGAACCGGAGCCGGTCACGGTGACGCTCGGCGCGGTCGCGGTGCCGCTGCCGCCCGGCGCCTTCCTCCAGGCGACGCGCGAGGGCGAGGCGGCGCTGGTCGCGGCCATGCGCGAGGCAGTGGGTGTGCCGCGGACGCTGGCGGACCTGTTCGCCGGGCTCGGCACCTTCGCGCTGGCGCTGCCCGCGCGCGTCTACGCGGCCGAGGGCGTTCGTGACGCGCTGCTGGCGCTGAAGGCGGCGGCGGGTCGCGCCGGGCGACCGGTCTTCACCGAGCACCGCGACCTGTACCGGCGCCCGCTCACCGCGACCGAGCTCGACCGCTTCGACGCGGTGGTGCTCGACCCGCCCCGCGCCGGCGCGCGCGAGCAGGCCGCGCAGCTGGCCGCGAGCAAGGTGCCAGTAGTGGCGTATATCTCGTGCAATCCTAGCAGCTTGGCTCGTGATGCTAAGGAGATGGTGGAGGCAGGATACCGGCTCGACTGGGTTCAGCCTGTGGGGCAGTTCCGCTGGTCGACGCATGTCGAGCTCGCGGCGCGACTGTCGCGCGGGGGGTGAACCGCGGCGTGACCGTGAAGCCCCCCGTCATCCCCCCGCGGAGGCGGGGATCGAGACGGATGCTGTCGGCTGATCGCTGACGTCAGAGTGTTTGGACCCCGCCTTCGCAGGGATGACGGCGGGCGGCAGGCAGATAGCGTATGTCTCCGGCTAGCCGGGTCCACGGGCTCGGCGCCTCACGCCGGGTAGCGCGCGTCCACGAAGTATAGCCCGTCCGGCGGCGCGTTGAGCCCGAGCCGCGCGCGATCGGCGGCGCGCAGCGCGTCGCCCAGGTCGTCCGCGCGCCACCGCCCGAGCCCGACCAGCGCGAGGCAGCCGACCATCGAGCGCACCTGGTGGTGGAGGAACGAGCGCGCCGCGACCTCGACCGCGAGCCGGTCGCCGTCGCGCGTCACCGCGATCGAGTCGAGCGTCTTGATCGGGCTGGCCGACTGGCAGTGCGCCGAGCGGAAGGTGGTGAAATCGTGCTGGCCGACGAGCTGCTGCGCCGCCGCGTGCATCGCCGTCGCGTCGAGCGGCTGTGTCACCTGCCAGGCGAGGCCGCGCTCCAGCGTCAGCGGCGCGCGGCGGTTGACGATCCGGTAGGTATAAGCGCGACCGAGACAGGAGAAGCGCGCGTGCCAGTCGTCCGCGACGACCTCGCACGCGGTGATCGCCACGGGCGCGGGTCGCAGCCGCGCGTTGAGCGCCTCGCCGAGTCGGAAAGCGGCGAGCGGCTTGGCGACGTCGAGGTGAGCGCGCATCGCGGTGGCGTGGACGCCCGCGTCGGTGCGGCCGGCGGCGTGCGCGACCACCGTCTCGCCCGTGACCGCGTGCGCCGCCTCCTCGATCGCCTGCTGCACGCTCGGCCCGTGTGCCTGACGCTGCCAGCCCATGAACGGCCGCCCGTCGAACTCGACGGTCAGCGCGAAGCGGGTCACAGGATCGTGCCCGGCGGCAGCGCGAAGCCGCGCAACAGCTCGCCCGCGTCCATCTCGCCGCGCCCGGCGCGCTGCACCCGCAGCAGCCGGATCGCGCCGCTGCCGCACGCCACCAGCAGCGCGTCGTCGAGCACCTCGCCGGGTGCGCCCGAACCGGCTTCCGCGCGCGCCGCGCGCACCTTGATCCGCTCGCCGGCATGCTCGACGAAGGCGCCCGGCGCTGGGTCGAAGGCGAGGACCTGGCGTTCGACCTGTGCGGCCGCGGCGGTGAAGTCGAGCCGCGCCTCCTCCTTGCTGATCTTGGCCGCGTAGGTGACGCCGTCCTCGGGCTGCGCGCGCGGCGGATAGCCATCGGGATCGGCCAGCACCTGCACCATCAGCCGCGCGCCCATCCCGGCGAGCTCGGCGGTGAGCTGCCCCGCGCTCTTGCCCGCGCACGACGTCCGCCCCTCCAGCCGCACCGGGCCAGTATCGAGCCCCGCCTCCATCTGCATGATGCCGACGCCCGTCTCGGCGTCGCCGGCGAGGATGGCGCGCTGCACCGGCGCGGCGCCGCGCCAGCGCGGCAGCAGCGAGCCGTGGACGTTGAGGCAGCCGAACCGCGGCGCGTCGAGCACCGCGCGCGGCAGTATGAGGCCGTACGCCGCGACCACCGCGACGTCGACGTCCCGTGCCGCGAAGGCCGCCTGTGCGCCCGCGTCGCGCAGCGTCACCGGCGTGTGGACCTCCAGCCCGAGCGCCTCGGCGCGGCGCTGCACCGGTGTCGGCACCAGCTCGCGCCCGCGCCGACCGCCGGGGCGCGGCGGCTGGCAGTAGACCGCGGCGACGTCGTGCCCCGCGGCCACCAGCGCGTCGAGCGTCGGCGCCGCGAACTCGGGGGTTCCCATGAAGATGATCCGCATGGCGCCAGCTCTCGACACGCTGGCGCGGCGCGACGCAACCCCCTATCTGTTCCGCATGGCATCCCCCGAGATCGAGGCGCTGACCAACGCGCTGGCGCGGCTCCCCGGTTTCGGCCCGCGCTCGGCGCGGCGCGCGGTGCTGCACCTCGTCAAGAAGCGCGAGGGCGCGCTGGTGCCGCTGCGCTCGGCGCTGGTCGCGGTGGAGGAGCGGCTGTCGACCTGCTCGATTTGCGGCAACGTCGACACCACCGACCCGTGCGCGATCTGCGCCGACCCGCGCCGCGACGACCGCTCGCTCTGCGTCGTCGAGGACGTCGCCGATCTCTGGGCGCTGGAGCGCTCGCGGCTGTTCCCGGGGCGCTTCCACGTGCTCGGCGGCCGGCTCTCCGCGCTGGAGGGGGTGCGACCCGAGGATCTCGCGGTCGAGCCGCTGCTCGCGCGTGTCGCGGGTGGCGGGGTGGACGAGGTGGTGCTGGCGATGAACGCGACGCTGGAAGGCCAGACCACCGCGCACTATCTCGCCGAGCGGCTGGAGCGCTTCCCGGTACGGCTCACCCAGCTGGCGCACGGCCTGCCGGTCGGCGGCGAGCTCGACTATCTCGACGAGGGTACGCTGGCGCAGGCGCTGCGCGCGCGCCGCCCGGTGGCGTGACCGCGCTCGCTTGACGCCTCTCCGGCGTGCCCCTAGCTCGCGCGCATGGCCATTCTTCCGATCGTAGAGGTACCCGACGCGCGGCTGCGCGAGACCTGCGTGCCCGTCGCCGAGGTCAACGACGAGGTGCGGGGCATCGTCGCCGACATGTTCGACACGATGTACGACGCGCGCGGCATCGGACTGGCCGCGATCCAGGTCGGCATCCTGCAGCGGATCGTCGTGATCGACCTGCAGGAGCGCGAGCTCGAGGAGGGCGAGCCGCCCGAGGCCGCGCGCGCGCCCCAGGCCTTCATCAACCCCGAGATCAGCTGGATCAGCGAGGAGCAGTCGAGCTACAACGAGGGCTGCCTGTCGATCCCCGAGCAATATGCCGAGGTGACCCGCCCGGAGCGCTGCCGCGTCACCTGGCGTGACACCGCGGGCGAGCGCCACGAGGCCGAGTTCGAGGGGCTGATGTCGACCTGCATGCAGCACGAGATCGACCATCTCAACGGCGTGCTGTTCATCGACCATATCTCGCGGCTGAAGCGAGGCATGTTGCTGAAGAAGTTGGACAAGCTCCGCCGCGGCGGGTGACCGCAGGGCGACGGCGCGCGCCGCGTCATCGTGAAACGCGCCCTCCTCTCATCCGACGGGTTCGGGATCACGCGCGTGAGAAGGTCAGCCGCGCTCCGTTGCTGCATGCCCCTTTTCACAGGGTCGACTTCCCCCGCGCCGCCCCCTAGATCGCGCGCCATGTCCGTCGTTCCCCAGCCCGAGGTCGTGACGCTCGGCTGCCGCCTCAATATCGCCGAGAGCGAGGCGATCCGCCAGCTCGCCGGCGCGGGCGTGGCGGTGGTGAACGGCTGCGGTGTGACCAACCAGGCGATGCGCGACACGCGCGTTGCGGTGCGCCGGCTGCGGCGCCGCCTGCCGCACACCGAGCTGGTGGTCACCGGCTGCGCCGCCGAGATGGACCGCGCCGGCTTCGCCGCGATGCCCGAGGTCGACCGCCTCGTCCCGAACGCCGCCAAGCTGCTGCCCGCCAGCTGGGGGAGCCCGCGCGGCAACGCGCCGCGGCCGCGCGCGCAGACCCGCGCCTTCGTCGGCGTGCAGAACGGCTGCGACCATGCCTGCACCTTCTGCGCGATCCCGCAGGGTCGCGGCGCGAGCCGCAGCGACGCGATCGCCGAGATCGTCCCGCGCGTCGCGGCGCTGGTCGAGGCGGGGCAGCGCGAGGTGGTGCTGAGCGGCGTCGACCTCGCGAGCTACGACGACCGCGGCGCCGGCCTCGCCGCGCTGGTCAAGCGGCTGCTCGCCGGCGTGCCCGGGCTGGAGCGGGTTCGCCTCTCCTCGCTCGACCCGCACGTGATCGACGACCCGCTGTTCGCGCTGCTCACCCAGGAGCCGCGCGTGATGCCGCACGTCCACCTCTCGCTCCAGGCGGGCGATGACCTGATCCTCAGGCGCATGCGCCGGCGCCACCGCCGCGCCGAGGCGCTCGCGGTGATCGAGCGGCTGCGCGCGGCGCGCCCCGAACTGGCGATCGGCGCGGACCTGATCGCGGGCTTCCCGACCGAGGACGAGGCGATGTTCGCCAACACGCTCGCGCTGGTCGAGCAGGCCGACATCACCCACGCGCACGTCTTTCCCTATTCGCCGCGCGCGGGGACGCCCGCCGCCCGCATGCCGCAGGTCGAGCCCGAGGTCGCGCGCGCCCGTGCCGCGACGCTGCGCGCCGCCTCGGCGGCGCGGCTCGCGTGCCGCCTCGCGCGCCAGGTCGGCACGGTGCAGCGCGTGTTGGTCGAGCGCCCCGGCGACCGCGGCCATGCCCCCGATTTCAGCGAGGTCCGCCTCGCCTCCCCCCTCCCCATCGGCAGCGTGCGCGACGTCACGATCGTCGCCGCCGCGCCCGACCATCTCACCGGAACCATCGCATGAGCACGAGCTGGCATGACAAGCTGCTGGGCGGCTTCCGCCGCACCTCCGACCGGCTGGTCGGCAACCTCGCCGGCCTCGGCGGCGCGCGCCTCGAGGAGCAGACGCTCGACGAGGTCGAGGAAGCGCTGATCGGCTCAGACCTCGGCCCGGAGACCGCGGGGCGGGTCCGCGCGCGCCTCGCCGAGGGCACGTTCGAGCGCAACATGGAGGAGCTCGGCATCCGCCTCGTCGTCGCCGAGGAGGTCGAGAAGGTGCTGGCGCAGGTCGCCAGGCCGCTCGGCATCGACGCCTTCCCGCGCCCGCAGGTGGTGCTGGTGATCGGCGTCAACGGCTCGGGCAAGACCACCACGATCGCCAAGCTGGCGCATCTGTTCCTCGAGCAGGACTATCACGTGATGCTCGCCGCGGGCGACACGTTCCGCGCCGCCGCGATTGGCCAGCTGCGCACCTGGGCCGAGCGGATCGGCGTGCCGATCGTCACCGGTCCCGAGGGCGGCGACGCCGCCGGGATCGTGTGGGACGCGGTGAAGAAGGCCACCGAGATCGGCACCGACGTGCTGATCGTCGACACCGCCGGCCGGCTCCAGAACAAGCGCGAGCTGATGGACGAGCTCGCCAAGATCCGTCGCGTGCTCGGCCGGCTCAACCCCGCCGCGCCGCACGACGTGCTGCTGGTGCTCGACGCCACCACCGGGCAGAACGCCCTCAACCAGATCGAGGTGTTCAAGGAGGTGGCGGGGGTCACCGGGCTCGTCATGACCAAGCTCGACGGCACCGCGCGCGGCGGCGTGCTGGTGGCGGCGGCGGAGCGCTACGGCCTGCCGATCCACGCCATCGGCGTCGGCGAGCAGATGGACGATCTCCGCCCGTTCGACGCGCGCGAGCTCAGCCGCATCATCGCTGGGGTCGACACGGGGCCGCGCAAGTGAGCGCGACGCCGAAGGAGTCCGCGGGCGCGCGCGCGCTGGTCGATTACGGGCCGCTGGCGGTGTTCTTCGCGGTCAACTTCCTGCTGCCCGGCGAGAGCGCGCGGCGGCTCGTCGCGGCGGCCACGCCGGCCTTGTCGGACCTCGGGCGGGTCGAGGCGCTGCTGCTCGCGCGCGTGATCGTGGCGACCGCCGCCTTCGTGCTGGCGAGCGTGGTCGCGCTGGTGATCGCCAAGGCGAAGCTCGGGCGCGTGCCGCCGATGCTGCTGATCTCGGCCGGGCTGGTGATCGTGTTCGGCGGGCTGACGATGTACTTCCGCGACCCACGCTTCATCCAGACCAAGCCGACGATCGTCTACGCGTTGCTCGCCGCGACCCTGGGCTTCGGCGCGGCGACCGGGCGCCCGCTGCTCCAGCAGCTGATGGGGTCGAGCTACCCCGGGCTGAGCGAGCGCGGCTGGCACCGGCTGACGCTCAACTGGGTGTGGTTCTTCTTCGCCATGGCGTTCGCCAACGAGGCGGTGTGGCGCGGCGCCGCGTCGCTGTACGGCGCGCAGCGCGGCTGGGACCTGTGGGCGATCTACAAGGTCTGGGTGGTCATCCCGGTGACGATGCTGTTCGCGGTCGCCAACGTGCCGATGCTGATGCGCCACGGGCTCAACCTGGGCGACGAGGCACCGCCGGTGCCGCCCGAGGGCTGAGGCCAGCGCGGCGACGACAAGGATCGAGGAGAGAGTAGGAGCGATGAGCGAGACGTGTCACCCCGCGCCGGCGGGCCTGCCCGACAGCATCGACCGCGCCGGCTATGAGGAGGCCTATCGCCGCTCGGTCGCCGATCCCGAAGGCTATTGGCGCGACGAGGCGCGGCGGGTCGACTGGATCACACCCTTCACCCAGGTAAAGGACACGTCGTTCGACGAGGCCGACTTCCGCATCCGCTGGTACGCCGACGGCGAGCTCAACGTCTCGGTCAATTGCGTCGACCGCCACCTCGCCACCCGCGGCGATCAGGTCGCGATCGTGTGGGAGGGCGACGAGCCCGGCGAGACCCGCACGCTGACCTATCGCGAGTTGCACCGCGACATGTGCCGCTTCGCCAACGTGCTCAAGTCGCTCGGCGTGCGTCGCGGCGACCGCGTGACGCTCTACCTGCCGATGATTGCCGAGGCGGCCGCGGCGATGCTGGCCTGCACGCGGGTCGGCGCGATCCACTCGATCGTGTTCGGCGGCTTCTCGCCCGACAGCCTCGCCAACCGCATTCAGGACTGCGACTCCCGGATCGTCATCACCGCCGACGAGGGCTGCCGCGGCGGCAAGCGCATCCCGCTCAAGGCGAACGTCGACAAGGCGGTGGCGCACTGCCCCGGCGTCGAGAAGGTGCTGGTGATCCGCCGCACCGGCGCGGACGTGGCGATGACCGCGGACCGCGACGTCTGGCTCCACGACGCGCTGGAGGGAGTCGACGCCGAGTGCGCGCCCGAGCCGATGGGCGCCGAGGACCCGCTCTTCATCCTCTATACCTCGGGCTCGACCGGCAAGCCCAAGGGTGTGCTCCACACCACCGGCGGCTATCTCGTCTGGGTCGCCAAGACCTTCAGGGAGGTCTTCGATTATCGCGACGGCGAGATATTCTGGTGCACCGCCGACATCGGCTGGGTCACCGGCCACAGCTATGTCGTCTACGGCCCGCTCGCCAACGGCGCCACGACGGTGATGTTCGACGGCGTACCCAACTACCCCGACCACGGCCGGCTATGGGAGACGGTCGACCGGCTCGGGGTCAACATCCTCTACACCGCGCCGACCGCGATCCGCGCGCTGATGCGCGAGGGCGACCAGTGGGTGACTCGCCACAGCCGCGCCTCGCTGCGGCTGCTCGGCAGTGTCGGCGAGCCGATCAACCCCGAGGCGTGGAACTGGTACTATCGCGTCGTCGGCGACTCGCGCTGCCCGGTGGTGGACACGTGGTGGCAGACCGAGACCGGCGGCATCCTGATCTCGCCGCTGCCCTACGCCACCGACCTGAAGCCCGGATCGGCGACCACGCCGCTGCCCGGCGTCCAGCCGCAGATCGTCGACGCCGAGGGCAAAGTGCTCGAGGGCGCGACCGAGGGGAACCTCTGCCTGGTCGACAGCTGGCCGGGGCAGATGCGCACGGTGTGGAACGACCATGAGCGCTTCTTCCAGACTTATTTCACGACCTATCCCGGCAAGTATTTCACCGGCGACGGCTGCCGCCGCGACGCGGACGATTATTACTGGATCACGGGCCGCGTTGACGACGTCATCAACGTCAGCGGCCATCGCATGGGCACCGCCGAGGTGGAGAGCGCGCTGGTGGCGCATGCCAGCGTCGCCGAGGCGGCGGTGGTGGGCATGCCGCACGAGGTGAAGGGCCAGGGCATCTACGCCTTCGTCACGCTCAACGCGGGCGAGCAGCCCTCCGACGAGCTGCGCGCGGCGCTGCGGCAGTGGGTCCGCGACGAGATCGGGCCGATCGCGACCCCCGACGCGCTCCAGTTCGCACCGGGGCTACCCAAGACGCGCTCGGGCAAGATCATGCGCCGCATCCTCCGCAAGATCGCGGAGAACGACCTCGGCGCGCTGGGCGACACCTCGACGCTGGCGGACCCGTCGGTGGTCGACGCGCTGGTGGCGGATCGGGTGGGGTGAGCGGTGCGAGGGCGGACGAGCGCGGCTCTTCTCCTTCTCCCGCTTGCCCCTCTGGCCGTCATCCTGAACTCGTTTCAGGGTCCAACGGGCCGCGCACGCGTCGGCCTCTGAGTGCGCGGCACCGTGGACCCTGAGACGAGCTAAGGATGACGCCAGGAGGAAAGACCGAAGGCGCAACTTCTCCCCTTTCTCCTCACCAATCCGCCAGCACCTGCCCCGCGCGGATCGTGTCGCCGAGCCGCAGCCCGTCGCGCAGCCGCGCCGCGGGCGGAAGGAACAGCAGGATCGTCGAGCCATGCTCGAACCATCCCATCTCCTCGCCCTTCCCGAGGCGCGCGTCGCAGGCCGCGCGTGCGCTGCCCTGCTCGCGCAGCACCGTCTCGACGTCGAGGAAGCCGAGCCGGATGCTCGCCACCAGGATCGCCGCGACGGGCACGAGCAGCAGCGGCCGCCCGCCCGCGCTCGCCTCGATCACCGCGCGCTCGTTGCGGCAGAACAGCTGCTCCACCCGCTTGAGCGCGATCGGGTTGACGTTCCAGCAGTCGCCCGAGAGATACGTGACCCCTTCCACCGTCAGGTCGGCGGGCGCGTGGAAGCGGTGGTACATCGCCGCGGTGAGCCGCAGCGTCAGATACCAGCCGTCGCGAAAGCGCTCGACCAGCGCGGGATCGGGGACCAGCTCGCCCAGCCGGTAGGGAAAGCCCTTCACCTGATAGACCCGGTCCCCCTCGATCCGGCCGTGCGCGCCGAGGATCGCGTCGCACGGGCTCGCCAGCGTCGCGGGATCGCGGTCATAGGCGCGCGCGCCGGGTCGCAGCCGGCGGACGAAGCCGTCGCGCAGCGAGCGGAACTCGGTGGTGGCGGCGTCGGAGAGGTCGACGTCGGAGAAGAAGCGCCACGCCGCGAGCGCGGGCCGCGCCACCAGCGGGTGCTCCGCCGCGGCGATGCGCCCGACCAGCCCGGTCGCCCAGCGTCGCGGGATGCGGTTGGTCAGCAGGAAGTTGAGGTCCTCCTGCAGCAGCAGGCGGAGGAAAGCCGAGCGCATTGTCACACCTGCGTCATCGTGAGGGTCTGTGGGGAGGCATGGAGAAGAAGACGTTCGTCGCGGTGGCCGGCGCGGTCGCCACCACCCTGTTCGCGGTCAGCAAGGGGCGCGAGCGGCTGCGCCTGTCGCGCGCCAAACATCCCTCGCTCGGCGGGCACGTCCGCATGGCCAAGCGCGTGGCGGCACAGATCCCTTATTACAGCCACCCGGAGGAGCGTTTCTTCCGCGCCGACCGCTGCGACGACGCGGTCGCGGCGCGGCGCCGCGACGGCTTCCGCCGGCTGAGCGAGCTCTATGCCGCGCGCTTCCCCAAGACGCTCGCGCTCACCGCCGAGACCCGCAACGGCCTGTCCGACCTGCGGTTCACGGGCCGCTACCGCGTTCCCTTCCCTTTCGCCGAGGTGGTACGCGCCAAGCTGCCGACCGGCGCCTTCGTCGAGCGAACGGAAGGCGCATGGCTGATCGACCTCGACGGCAACCGGCTCATCGACTGCGCCGGCTCCTACGGCGTCAACCTGTTCGGCAACGACTTCTACAAGGAGACGCTGCGCGAGGCGGTCGCCGCCGCCGAGCCGCTCGGCGCGCTGCTCGGCGCCTATCACCCGGTCGTGGCCGACAATGTTCGCCGGCTGCGCGCCCTGTCGGGGCACGACGAGGTGTCGTTCCATATGTCGGGCACCGAGGCGGTGATGCAGGCGGTGCGGCTGGCGCGCTATCACACCGGCAAGCGCCGGCTGGTGCGCTTCGCCGGCGCCTATCACGGCTGGTGGGGCGACGTGCAGCCCGGTATCGGCAACCCCGTCCCGGCCGACCACACGCTGACGCTCGCCGAGATGAGCGGCGAGACGCTGCGCGTGCTCGCCACGCGCAAGGACATTGCCTGCGTGCTGGTTAATCCGCTCCAGGCGCTCCATCCCAACGCGGGCGCGCCGTCGGACAGCCAGCTGGTCGACAGCGCGCGCCGCGGCGGGGCCGACCTCGACGGCTATGCGCGCTGGCTCCACCGCCTCGCCGAGACCTGCCGCGCCAACGGCATCGTACTGATCGCGGACGAGGTATTCGTCGGATTCCGGCTCGCGCCGGGCAGCCTGCTGCGCCGCGTCGGGGTCGAGCCCGACCTGATCACCTGGGGCAAGACGCTGGGCGGCGGGCTGCCGGTCGGCGTGCTCACCGGACGCGCCGCGCTGATGAAGCGCTGGCGCGACGACCGGCCGGTCGACATCTGCTTCGCGCGCGGCACCTTCAACGCGCATCCCTATGTGATGGCGGCGATGGACTCGTTCCTGCGCCGGCTCGAGACCCGCCCGGTGCAGGCGCTGTACGACGGGCTCGACGCGCGATGGGACGCGCGCGCGGCGCAGCTCAACGCCGCCCTGGCCGCCGAGGACCTGCCGGTCGCGGTTGCCAACCTCTCGACGATCTGGACCGTGCTCTACACGCGGGCGTCGCGCTACAATTGGATGCTGCAATATTACCTCCGCGCCGAGGGGCTGGCGCTGAGCTGGGTCGGCACCGGGCGGCTGATCTTCAGCCTCGACATGGACGAGGCGCTGTTCGACGAGATCGTCCGCCGCTTCGTCGCCGCCGCGCGCGCGATGCAGGCGGACGGCTGGTGGAGCGGCCCCGCGGTCAGCGACAAGCAGCTGCGGCGGATGGCGCTCGCTGAGTCGCTGCGGGCGAGGATGCGCGGGTAGATCGCTTACCTCACTTGTTCCCCGGCGAGAGCCGGGGCCCAGGTGGGAGACGGCAGTGATCCTCACGACGACCGTCCCGACTGGACCCCGGCTTTCGCCGGGGATCATGCTGGAGGCGAGGAAGGCGCCTCCGTTCTCGCCTCACGCCGCGGCGTGATGATCCTCGCTGCGCTCGCCCTTGAGCAGCCGCGCGGGCGCGGTGCGGTAGAGGCGGAAGTCGCTGAACGGATCGGTGACGATCTTGGTCGCCCAGACGATACCGGTCTCGAGGTCGCGCTCGATCCACAGCTGGGTCACGCGGAACAGGATCGCGGCCACGCCGAAGCATAGCCAGCCGAAACCGACGTGGCGCAAGAAGTCGAGCAGTCCCCCGGGCCGCTCAAACAGCCCGAACAAGGTCGGCTCGAGCGCGAGCACCAGCGGGATCGCGAGCCATAACCCCATCAGCACGTACTTGCGCGTGAGATTATAGCCGACCTTGACCTCTTCCTTGTACGCGTGGCTGACCCCGTTCTCGTGGTCATAGTCCTTGGGCTCGAAGAAGAAATGCCCGGCCTGGCGGCTCGTCATCGCGACGCCCCAGGCGAGCAGACTCGCGAGGGCCGCGTCGACGAACAACAGAGCATAGGCCACCAGGAAGGTGCACGCGCTGACGAAGTGCAGGCTCTGGTTGACCAGATTGTGATGGTAGAAGCGATGATCGTCCCAGCGCTGCTCCTTGAGCTGCGCACGGAAGCCGGGATTGCCCTGATCGTCCTCGAAGCGGAGCTTGCGGATCGTCGGCATCACTGGTCCTCCCGGTCGAGCTTGGCGATGCGCACCAGCGAGAAGTGCCCGAGCGGCGGGATCTCGCGGCGTTCGATCAGCGCGACGTCGTCGCGCCCCGCGATCCAGTCGGCATAGAGCGCGAAGGGGAAGTCGGTGCGGAAGCCGAGCCGGCTGGTCACCGGCATCAGTGTCTTCTCGATCGTGCCGCGCACGCCCTTCTCGGCGCCGACGCGCGTGGTGATGATGATCTCGCCGCCCGGACGGCAGACGCGTGCGAACTCGTCGAGCGCGCGCCCCGGGTTGGCCACCGCGCTGACCACATATTGCGCCACCACCACGTCGAAGGACTGATCCTCGAAGTCGAGCGCCTCGGCGTCGCCGACGCGGATCGCGTCGACGTTGCGGAGGTTCTGCCGGCGGACGCGCGCGCGCGCCTTGTCGAGCATGTCCTCGGAGATGTCGATGCCGGTCACCCGGCTGGTGCGCGCATAGCCCGGCAGCGAGATGCCGGTCCCGACCCCCACCTCGAGGATGCGGCCGCCGATCCGGTCGGCGGCGCGGATCGCGCTGGCGCGGCCCTGGCGGAAGACGGGCCCGAACACGAGATCGTAGATCGGGGCCCAGCGATCATAGGCCTGGGCGACCCCGGCCGTCGTCATCACTGCTGTCATGTCAGCGCATTACCTTCGTTTGACCCGCAATCGGGCGACGGTGATGTCTGACCTCTCTCCACTTGTTGCGTGTCAGCTTGACGACGGATCGGTGACGCGTTCTGTCACGCGGCTGTTATGGATATGACATGCGCCCGATGAGGAAAGGGCGGCCCGTCGCCGGACCGCCCTTTCTGGGTCCCCTCTGTCGCTCCGTGTTCCTGCGCACGCAGGAACCCAGGGCGACGAAGGCCGGTGCTCGTGGCTCTGGGCTCCTGCGTGCGCAGGAGCACCACACCACGCCGCCGCTTAGCGCTTCGAGAACTGGAAGCTGCGACGCGCCTTCGCGCGGCCGTACTTCTTGCGCTCGACGACGCGGCTGTCGCGGGTGAGGAAGCCCGCCGCCTTCACCGGCGCGCGCAGCACTGGCTCATACTTGGTGATCGCCTGGCTGATGCCGTGCTTCACGGCACCGGCCTGGCCCGAGAGCCCGCCGCCCTTGACGGTGCAGACCACGTCATACTGACCCTCGCGCTCGGTGATGCCGAACACCTGGTTGATGACGAGACGCAGCGTCGGGCGCGCGAAATAGATCTCCTGGTCACGACCGTTGATCGTGATCTTGCCCGAACCCGGCTTGAGCCACACGCGCGCGACCGCGTCCTTACGGCGACCGGTGGCATAGGCACGGCCCTGCTTGTCGATCTCCTGCGCACGCAGCGGGGCGCGCTGTACCGGCTCCTCGATGTTGCCGGCGAGATAGGCTTCGGCGGAGGCGTCGGCGCCCTCCTGCTGGGTCTCGCGCTGCTCCTGGAGTGCGGCGCCGAGGTCGGAGAGGGACTGGCGGTTGTCGGTCATTATGCGCCCACCTTGTTCTTGCGGTTCATGCCGGCGATGTCGAGCACCGCGGGGCTCTGCGCCTCGTGCGGGTGCTCGGTGCCCTTGTAGATGCGCAGGTTGCGCATCTGCTGGCGGCCCAGCGGCCCGCGCGGGATCATCCGCTCGACGGCCTTCTCGAGCACGCGCTCGGGGAAGCGGCCCTCGAGCACCTTGGCGGGCGTGATGCCCTTGATCCCGCCGGCATAGCCGGTGTGCTTGTAATAGACCTTGTCGGTCAGCTTGTTGCCGGTGAAGCGCACCTTGTCGGCGTTGATCACGATGACGTTGTCACCGCAGTCCACGTGCGGGGTGAAGCTGGTCTTGTGCTTGCCGCGCAGCACGTTGGCGATCACCACCGCGGCACGACCGACCACCAGGCCCTCGGCGTCGACGATGTGCCACTTCTTCTCCACCTCATGCGGCTTGGCCGCCTTGGTGGTCTTCATCAGCGCCTTCATGGTGCCTGTGACCTCTGTTCGCGTTCGAATAGAAAAGACGCGCCGCCCCGCCGGGCCTGCGCGTCGATGGCGGTGCATTGCCGCCATGAGCTCACGAAGTCAAGGTTTCCGCGGATTTGTCGACGGGTAACAGAATACCCGGAGCTCGATCAGGCGCGATTGCGGCCCACCGCGTGCGCCGCCACGACCGCGCTGATCAGCAGCAGCGCGGCGTTGGCCTGATGCGCCACCGCGATCGGCAGGTCCACGCCGCTGAGCAACGTCGCGATGCCGAGCGCGACCTGCGTCGCCACCAGCACCGCCACCGCCGCCGCGGCGCGGTAAGCGCGTGCCTGTCGCGCCCGGTGCGCCAGCAGCAGCAGCCCCGCCGCCGCGACGAAGGCGAACCAGCGATGGATGAACTGCACCACGATCGGGTTGTCGACCGCGTTGCGCCACGCCGGCGTGACCATCGGCGTGCCCGCGGGGAAGAGCGAGTCGCCCATCAGCGGCCAGCTCGCGAAGGCATAGCCGGCGTCGAGCCCCGCGGTGAACGCACCGAAGACGATCTGGACCGCGAGCAGCGCGAGCGTCAGCGCGGGCAGCGCGCGCAGCGGCGCCGGATGCGCCAGCGGGTTGCCGGCGAGCGCGGCGAGGTCGCGCGCGGTCCACACGATCCCTGCGAGGATGAACAGAGCGGTGCCGAGATGCACCGCGAGTCGCACGTGGCTGACGTCGGTGCGGACCGACAGGCCCGAGGCGACCATCCACCAGCCGATCGCGCCCTGCAGCCCGCCGAGCGCGAGCAGCGCGCCCAGCCGCCAGCCGTGACCGCGCGGCACCTGTCGCCTCACCGCGAACCACAGCAACGGCAGCGCGAAGGCCAGCCCGATCACGCGACCGAGCAGCCGGTGGGCATATTCCCAGAAGAAGATCGCCTTGAAGCCGTCGAGCGTCATGCCGCGGTTGAGCTGCTGATATTCGGGGATGCGCTGGTAATCGGCGAACTCGGCCTGCCACTGCGCGGTGGTGAGCGGCGGGATCACGCCCGAGATCGGCTTCCACTCGGTGATCGACAGCCCCGATTCGGTCAGCCGCGTGATGCCGCCGACCACCACCATCGCGACGATCAGCGCGGCGACACAGTAGAGCCAGCGCGCGATCGCGCGCGGGCGGGTGGTGAGCGAGAAACCGGGGCTGGCCTGGAGCATGTCACCCTTTAGCAGAGGCGGGCGCGCCCGTCGACGCTGCCGCGGCGCGCGCGGCGCGTCCCCAGGGCTCCTCGCGGAACCACTTGGTGACGACATATTTGGTGCCCTCGACGACGGCCATGCCCTCGTGCAGCGTGGCGGTATTCGGGCTGCCGTCGGGATTCATATTGTCCCAGGCGAGCAGCATGCCGCGTCGCGGTGCCACGCGCAGCCCGCCCTGCGGAAACCAGGTCGCCCCGCCCTCCTCCACCTCGTTCAGATAGATCATCGCGGTGAAGGTGCGCTGCCCGCCATTCTCGCGCATGCGCGGCCAGTAGCTCTCGCCCTCGTGAAAATAGTCGTGATGCGTGCGAAACAGCTGGCCGGGCGCGTAGCGCTGCCCCTGCATCGTCTCGCCATATTCCGCAGCGATGCCGAGCAGCGCGGCGATCGACCCGTCCACCTGGCGGATGCCGTCGGCGAACCGGTCCATGTCGCAGCTCTCGCTGGTGCGGTTGTTGGGGTCACCGCGGTCGCTCAGCAGCGAGGACGGGCGGCGGTTCGAGTCGATGACCTGGATCAGCCAGTCGCACCAGGCCTGGTCGAGGAAATCGAGACAGCGCCACGCTGCGACGCGGTCGCTCGGCAGGCGCTGCATCCTGGGATCGGCGTCGAGCTTGGCGGCCACCGCCGCGCCGATCGCGGCGCGCGCTACCGAGGGGCCGCCCGGGGGGAGGGTCGTCAGGGCCATGCCGGCTCCATCGCGCGGCGCGGGGCGGCGCGCAAGCCACCCCGCCCCCTCGCCGGGCTCACCAGAAGATGTCGTAGATAACGTCTACCACCCGCCCGCTGTCGAGTTCGACCAGTAGCGCGTCGTCGTAATAGCGCACCCAGCGGTAAGGCCCGTAGGCGTCGGGGAGACGATAGGCGTAGGGATCGTCGATCCAGTAGCTGCGCGCGAACAAGGTCGGCGCGATCCGCACGCCGATGCCGAAGCGCGTGTAGCCCCCGCCCCAGCCATAAGGCGCGTAATAGCGCGGCAGGCGATAGGCATAGCGGTTGCTGCTGCGATAGCCGCTCCAGTCGTAGCGCTGGTCGCGCCGCCAGTCGCGGTCCCAGCGCGCGCGGTCGTCGCGGCCGCCCCAGCCCCCGTTTGAGCCTCCGTTGTAGCCCCCGTTAGAGCCATTGCCCCAGGCGTAGTGGCCAGGATCGCGCCGCTGCCAGGCGCCGTCGTCGCGGTCGCGCCGCTCCCAGCCGCCGTCGCGGCGCGCGCTGCGCCAGTCGCCGTCGGCGCGGGTGCGCGCGTCGTCGCGGCGGTCCCAGCCGGGCGAGCGGTCGCGCCCGCTGCGCCACTCGGCCCGCGAACGGTCGGCGTCACCGCGCACCGCTGGCGCAGCGCCATAGCCCCAGCCGCCCGGCCGCGCGTCGGGACGCGGCGCCGGTGCCGGAACGGGCGCGGCCGGCGCGGCCCAGCCGGCGCGGTCGCCGCCGCGGCCGCCGGTGCCGGGCTCGCGTCGCGCCCAGCCGCCGGTGTCGACATGCTCGGGACGGTCGGGCCGGTTCCACTCGGCGCGCGGCGCGGGTGCCTGGGGCCCGGGGCCGCGCGGCGCCTCACCGCGCGCCTCGACCCGCGTCTGCATCCGCGCGCGCATCGCGTCGCGCAGCGTGCCCTGCTGCGCCGACGCCGCCGGCACCAGCCCGGCGCTCGCCAGCAGTCCCATCACCAACGCCTTGATCATGGCCTTCACTCTCACTCACCGGCGCACCAGCCGGCCCCATCATGCGCATGGTCTAGCGCGGCATGATAGAACCATCGCTGAACCGGCCAGTCAGCCTTGGGACAGCTCGGCGGGCGCGAGCAGCGCGGCGAGGCGCTCGACGAGCTGGGCGCGCGTGTGCGGTTTGCGGATCACCTGCGGCGCGGGCACGTCGGCGAGGTCGTCGGCGTCGGCATAGCCGGTGACGAACAGCACCGGCAGCCCCGGACGGCGCTGGCGCGCGCGGCGCGCGAACTCGACCCCCGTCATCAGCGGCATCGCCACGTCGGCCACCACCGCCTCGATCGCGGGATCGGCGTCGAGCGCTTCGAGCGCGGCGGCGCCGTCCGCCGCCTCGACCACGCCGCAGCCGGCGTCGCGCAGCGCGTCGGCGGTGATCTCGCGCACGCGATCCTCGTCGTCGAGCACCAGCACGCGCCGTCCTGCCACCGAGCCGCCACCGTCGCGCGGCTCGCCTACCGGCGCCTCGCTCGGTGCCACAGCGGCGCGCGGCAGGTAGACCGAGACGCGCGTGCCCTCGCCCGGCCGCGTGTCGATCCGCACCCCGCCGCCCGATTGCTTGGCGAAGCCGAACACCTGCGCCAGCCCCAGCCCCGAGCCCTTGCCCACCTCCTTGGTAGTGAAGAAGGGCTCGAACGCGCGTGCCAGCACGTCGGGCGTCATGCCAGTCCCGGTGTCGCTCACCGCGACCCGGACGTAATCGCCCGCGGACGGCTCCTCCGGCCGCACCGGCGCGCCGAGCGCGACGTTGGCGGTGCTCACCCGCAGCGTCCCGCCCCCCGGCATGGCGTCGCGCGCGTTGATCGCGAGGTTGAGCAGGATCAGCTCGAGCTGGGTCGGGTCGACCATCGCCGGCCAGGGCTGGCCGCACACCGCCGCCTCGATCGCGATCGACCGCCCCAGCGTACTCTCGAGCAGCGGCACCAGCCCCGTCACCGCGGCGTTGAGGTCGACCACCTTGGCCTCGAGCCGCTGCCGGCGCGAGAAGGCGAGCAGCTGCGCAGTCAGCGTCGCGCCGCGCTCGGCCGCGGCGCGGACATGGTCGAGCTGCTCGAGCGCGCGCGGCGTCAGCGGCCCGCGCGCCGCGGCGCGCGATACCATCTCGACGTTGCCGAGCACCACGGTGAGCAGGTTGTTGAAGTCATGCGCCACGCCCGAGGTGAGTTGGCCGATCGCCTCGAGCCGCTGGAGCTGGTGGAGCGTCTCCTCCACCCTCTCGCGCTCGGCGATCTGGCGGGTGAGCTCGGCGGTGCGCTCCTCGACCCGCGCCTCGAGTCGCTCGCCGGCGAGATGCGCCTCGGTGACGTCGATCGCGCAGCCGACATAGCCGAGGAAGGTGCCCTCGAGAAAGCGCGGGCGCGCCTCGGCATGGACCCAACGCTCGCCGCCCGCGCGGGTGAGCAGGCGATAGTCGCCGCTCAGCGGGTCGCGCGCGCGCTGCCGCTCGACCAGCCGCCGCGCCGCCGCCGCGCGCAGCTCGCTCGGCAGCAGCGAGAGCCAGCCGCCTGTCACCACTGCCTCGGGCGCGACGCCGAGGATCGTGCGGAAGCCCTCGCTGGCGAAGGTGAGGTTGAGCTCGGCGTCGGTCAGCCACACCAGCGCGGGCAAGCTGTCCGCGAGCATGCGGAAGCGCGCCTCGCTCTCGCGCAGCGCGTCGGCCTCACGCTTGCGCGCGGTGATGTCGATCACGGTGCCGATCGCGCGCACGCAACGGTCGCCCTCGAACAGCCCGCGCCCGCGCACCGCGAGCCAGCGGAACGAGCCGTCCGCGGCGGGGCGCGTGCGATACTCTATGTCGTAGCGCTCGCGCCGCGCCGGATCGATCGCGGCGAGGAAGGCCTCGCGCGTTTGCGGCCGGTCCTCGGGATGAAGCAGCTCGCCGAACTCGGCGAGCGCCTGCGCCGGGCCGGGGCTGATGCCGAACATGGCCCAGGTCCGCGGCGAGCAGGTGAACCGGTCGGTCGCGAGATCATAGTTCCAGGTGCCGATCTCGCCCGCCTCAGTGGCGAGCTCGAGCGAATCGCGGCTCAGCGCCAGCGCGCGCTCGGCGCGGTGCCGTCCGGTGACGTCGATCCCCTCGACGAACACCGCGGTCACCGCGCCGCTCGAGTCGGTGATCGGCTGGAGTATGAAGTCGAGCCGCCGTTCCTCCGCCTTGCCGCCGTCACGCGGCAGCAGCAGCGCCACGTCGCTGCCGCGATAGGGCGCGCCCGTCGCCACCACTTCGTCGAGTCTCTCGAGCAGCCCCTGCTGGGTCACCTCGGGGACCGCCTCGGCGAGTGGGCGCCCGACCACGTCGCGCCCGCCGAACAGCCGCCGGTACGACGCGTTGGCGAGCTCGATGACATGCCCGGGCTGGCGGAGCACCGCGATGAAGCCGGGCGCCTGGTCGAACATCTCGCGCAGCCGCTCGCGGTCCTCCGCCATCGCGCGCGCGGCACGCACCCGCGCCGTGGTCTCCGAGACGATGCACAGCACACCGCCGACGCTGCCGTCCGCCAGCGGCACCGGGGAGTAGCTCACGTCGAAATAGACCGTCTCGCCCTGCGCGCCGCGCTCGATGTAGAAGGGGCGGTCCTTGGCGGCGAAGGTCTCGCCGGTGCTTCGCACGTGCGCGAGCAGCGGCTCGAGATCGTCCCACAGCTCGCTCCACGCCAGGCGGCCGGGCTGGCCCAGCGCGTGCGGGTGTTTGGCGCCGATCGTCGGAGCATAGGCGTCGTTGTAGAGCGCGACATGGTCGGGGCCCCAGAACAGCACGATCTCGACTCGCGCGGGCAGCGCCAGCGCCAGCGCGTTGCGCAGCTCGGCGGGCCAGCCGGCGATCGGGCCGAGCGGCGAGGCCGACCAATCATGCGCCAGGATCCGCTGGCCCATCTCGCCGCCGTGCGCGAACAACAAGGTCGGATCGCTCGCCGAGGTTAGCGGTTGGTTCATCGCGTCCATCAGCCTAGCGCGGTGCGGCGACTGAGAGAAGTTAAGATGCGCCGGGTGGTGGCGTCGCGCGCGGGCGGCTAGGCCATGGGCATGAACCCGGCCTTCCGCTCGATCCACCACCACGGCCTGCTGCGCGTCGCCGCGGCCACCCCGCCTGCCAGCGTCGGCGACCCCGCCTTCAACGCCGAGGCGACGATCGCGCTGGCGCGACGCGCGGACGCGGGGGCGGTCGACCTCGTCGTCTTCCCCGAGCTCAACCTCAGCAGCTACGCGATCGACGACCTGCATCTCCAGTCGGCGTCGCAGCGCGCGACCCGCGCGGCGGTCACGTCGGTGGTGGCAGCCTCGGCCGAGCTGCGCCCCGTGCTGCTCGTCGGCGCCGCGCTCGAGCGGGAGGGCCGGCTCTACAATTGTGCGCTGGCGATCGCGCGCGGCCGGATGCTCGGGGTCGTGCCCAAGACCTTCCTCCCCAATTACCGCGAATATTACGAGAAGCGCTGGTTCGCCAGCGGCGCTGGGCTGACCGGGCTGACGATCCGCCTCGGCGACGAGGACGTACCGTTCGGCAGCGACCTCATCTTCGCCGCGGACGACCTGCGGCGCTTCGTGTTCCACGCCGAGATCTGCGAGGATTACTGGTCCCCCACCCCGCCCTCGACGCTGGGGGCGCTGGCCGGCGCGCTGGTGTGCGCCAATCTCTCCGCCTCGAACGTGGTGATCGGCAAGTCGCGCGAGCGGATGATGCTCTCGGCGTCGCAGTCGGCGCGCGCGATCTGCGCCTATGTCTATTCCGCCGCGGGACCGGGCGAGAGCACCACCGACCTCGCCTGGGACGGACAGGGCACGGTGCACGAGCTCGGCGAGCTGCTCGCGGAGTCGACCCGCTTCGCGCACGAGCCCGAGCTGGTGGTCGCCGACGTCGACCTCGAGCGGCTCGCGCAGGAGCGGCTGCGCTACGGCACGTTCAACGACAGCGCCGCTTTGCTCGGCCATCCCGAGACGCGCTTCCGCCGGATCGGCTTCGCGCACCGACCCGACTTCGCCGACGTCGGGCTGGAGCGCGATCTGCGCCGCTTTCCCTTCGCGCCCAACGATCCCGCCAAGCTCGACGAGGATTGCTACGAGGCGTTCAACATCCAGGTCGAGGGCGTCGCCAAGCGGCTCGTCGCGGCCAATGCCAGCCGGCTGGTGATCGGCGTGTCTGGCGGGCTCGACAGCACGCACGCGCTGATCGTCGCGGCCAAGGCGCTCGAGCGGCTCGGACGGCCGCGCACCGACATCCTCGGCATCACCCTGCCCGGCTTCGCTACCAGCGAGGGCACCAAAAGCAACGCCTGGAAACTGATGGACGCGCTCGGCATCACCGCCGAGGAGATCGACATCCGCCCCGCCGCGACGCGCATGCTCGCGGACATGGGCCATCCCTTCGGCCGCGGCGAGCCGGTATATGACGTCACCTTCGAGAACGTCCAGGCGGGGCTGCGCACTGATTACCTTTTCCGCATCGCCAATCAGCGCGACGGCCTGGTGGTCGGCACCGGCGACCTCAGCGAGCTGGCGCTGGGCTGGTGCACGTACGGTGTCGGCGACCAGATGAGCCATTATGCGGTCAACGCCGGTGTACCCAAGACGCTGATCCAGTTCCTGATCCGCTGGGCGATCGCGACCGGGCAATATGACGCACCGACCAACGCGGTGCTCGACGCCATCCTGTCGCAGGAGATCTCGCCCGAACTGGTGCCGGGCGAGGCGCTGCAGAGCACCGAGAGCAAGATCGGCCCCTATGCGCTCAACGACTTCTTCGCGCATTACGTGATCCGCCACGGGCTGGCGCCGTCGAAGATCGCGTTCCTCGCGTGGCACGCCTGGCGCGACCTGGAGCAGGGGCGCTGGCCGATCGGCTATCCCGAGGCGGCGCGCACCGCATATGACCTCGACACGGTGCGGCTGTGGCTCGAGCGCTTCCTCGTGCGCTTCTTCCAGACGAGCCAGTTCAAGCGTTCGGCGATCCCTAACGGGCCGAAAGTGTCGGCGGGCGGCGCTTTGTCGCCTCGCGGCGACTGGCGCGCGCCGTCGGATGGCACCGCCAAGGCGTGGCTGGCGGAACTGGCGGCGAACGGACCGTGAGGAGGGCCTAGATCCTCTCCGCGTGGCGGGGGGAGACCGCGCTCGAAGGGCGTGGTGGAGGGGGCTCGCCGCGAAGCACCGCGCCTGAGGAAGCCCCCCTCCACCAGCCTGCGGCCGGTTCCCTCCCCGCCATGCGGGGAGGATCTTACGGCTGTGCTACTTGGCTGGGCGAGCGCCATCCCGGCGCGCGCTTTGACATGGTCGATATCGCCACGCAGAGAGGCGACCCGCACCGACACGCGCCAGCGGCTCAACATTCGCAACATTCGCCGCGGCCGCGCCGGCCAAGTCACTGATCCCTTGTCACCGGCCTCTCAACGTTCGCCCCACCGATCTCGCCCGTGACTCGACATTCGCACCACCCACGCGTCCCTACGACCCGACGCACTGAACCTCCGCGCTGCTCACCCGTTCGCCACGGAGACCTCTCGGAGACCAGCGACATGGACGATCAGGGCACGACGCGCCGCACCATCCTGGGCGGCGCCGCCGCCGGCCTCGCCTTCACCGCCACCGGCGCGGCCGCACAGGACGGGTCGGCGCAGCCGTCCGGCCCGGCCAAGCTGAGCGACCCGCGCAGCAGATACACCAGCCAGCCCTTCCCCGAGCAGCGCCAGCCCTGGCCCGCGCTCCAGTCCAGGATGAACCCGCGTCCCGACAGCGGCGAGACCAGCTATCGCGGCTCGGGCCGGCTCGCCGGGCGCAAGGCCTTGCTCACCGGCGGCGACAGCGGGATCGGCCGCGCCGCCGCGATCGCGTTCGCGCGCGAAGGCGCCGACGTCGCGATCAACTATTATCCCAGCGAGGAGCCCGACGCGCAGGAGGTCAAGACGCTGATCGAGCAGGCCGGACGCAAGGCGGTGCTGCTCCCCGCCGACATCCGGACCGAGCGCGCCTGCACCAAGCTGGTCGCCGACGCGGTGCGCGGGCTCGGCGGGCTCGACCTGCTCGTCAACAACGCCGCCTATCAGCAGAGCAAGCCGGACATCGCCGAGATCAGCGACGAGCAGATGGTGCGCACGTTCGAGACCAACATCTTCGCGATGTTCCGCATCGCCCGCGCCGCGATCCCGTCGATGCCGCCGGGCTCGGTGATCATCAACACCGGCTCGGTCAACAGCTACGATCCCGGCGAGGAGCTGCTGGACTATGCCTCGACCAAGGGCGCGATCCTCATCTTCACGAAGGGTCTGGCCAAGCAGCTCGCCAAGAAGGGCATTCGCGTCAACATGGTGGCGCCCGGCCCGATCTGGACCCCGCTCCAGGTCGCCGGCGGCCAGCTGCCCGGCACGATGGGCAAGTTCGGCCAGGACACGCCGATGGGCCGCGCCGGCCAGCCCGCCGAGCTCGCGCCGCTCTACGTCGCGCTCGCGGAGGACGGTACCAGCTTCTCCACCGGCACCGCCGTGGGGGCGCATGGCGGCAAGGGTAATCCGTGAGACAAGCTTGTTAAGCTGAATCAAGCTGTTGATTTCGATGAGGAACGTATCGCGATAGCGCGCGCTTGATGGGGCAGCAGACACGAAGGAGCGCGTGATGGCCGACCAGCTGCTGCACCAGCAGACCGACGATGCCCCCCTCGCCACCTCGAAGCAGCGCGACGCGGTCGAGCGTGCCAAGTCGTCGATCCCCGAGGCGAGCGGCACGCAGATCACCGCGCGCGCGGTGACGATCAACCGCCCCGTCGCGGAGGTGTTCGCCTACTTCCGCGACTTCGCCAACTTCCCCAGCTTCATGGAGAACGTCGAGCGGGTCGACGTTTTCGACCGGCAGCGCTCGCACTGGGTCGTGAAGGCGCCCGCGGGCGGCACCGTCGAGTGGGACGCGCGGCTCACGGCGGAGGAGGAGAACCGCCTCCTTGCCTGGACCAGCGGGGATGGCGCGGACGTGCCCAACTCGGGTCAAGTCGAGTTCCACGACGCCGGTGCGCGCGGTACCGTGATCGTCGCAACGATCCTCTACGACCCGCCGGGCGGCGTGATCGGCAAGGTGATCGCCAAGATGTTCCAGCGCGAACCCGCGATCCAGGCGCGCCGCGACCTGCGCCGGCTCAAGCAGTTGCTCGAGACCGGGGAGATCGCAACCCCCGCGATGAACCGTCGGCAATATGAGGAGATGGGGCTGTGAAGGCGATCGCCTGGCATGGCAAGCATGACGTCCGCGTCGACACGGTCGACGATCCCGGTATCGTGAACCCGCGCGACTGCGTCATCAAGGTGACTTCCACCGCGATCTGCGGCTCGGACCTCCACCTCTACGACGGCTATATCCCGACGATGCAGTCGGGCGACATACTCGGCCACGAGTTCATGGGCGAGGTGGTCGAAGTCGGCCCCAAGTCGACGCTCAAGAAGGGACAGCGCGTGGTGGTGCCCTTCACCATCTCGTGCGGCAGCTGCTACCATTGCTCGAAGCATCAGTACTCGGCCTGCGACAACGGCCTGCCCGCCGACAACCAGGATATCGCCCAGGAGTTGTACGGCCAGCCGATGGCGGGGCTGTTCGGCTACAGCCACATGACCGGCGGCTATGCCGGCGGCCAGGCCGAATATGTCCGCGTGCCGTTCAGCGACGTCGGCCCGATCGTCATCCCCGACGGCGTCGAGGATGACAAGGTGCTGTTCCTCTCGGACATCCTCCCCACCGGCTGGATGGCCGCCGAGAATGCCGACATCGAGCCGGGCGACACCGTCGCGGTCTGGGGCTGCGGCCCGGTCGGCCTGTTCGCGGTACAATCGGCCTTCCTGATGGGCGCCGAGCGCGTGATCGCGATCGATCACTTCCCGAACCGTCTCGCGCTCGCCAAGCGGTTCGGCGCGGAGACGATCAACTTCGAGGAGAGCGCGGTCTACGAGGCATTGATGGTGATGACCGGCGGGATCGGCCCCGACGCGGTGATCGACTCGGTCGGGCTCGAGGCGCACGGCTTCTTCGTCGACAACGTGCTCGATCAGATCAAGGCGTCGACCTTCCTCGGCACCGATCGCGCCCATGCCAACCGCCAGGCGATCATCGCCTGTCGGAAGGGCGGTCGGGTGTCGATGCCGGCGGTGTACGGCGGCTTCGTCGACAAATGGCCGCTCGGCGCCTTCATGGAGAAAGGGCTGACGCTCAAGACCGGCCAGACCCACGTCCAGCATTACATGCCCGCGCTGCTCCAGGCGATCCTGGAGGACAAGATCGACACCGAGTTCCTGATCTCGCACCGGATGCCGCTGAGCGACGGGCCCGAGGGCTACAAGATGTTCCACGACCAACAGAATGAGGTCACCAAGATCGTGCTCAAGCCCGGTCTGGACTGAGGAGAGAGACGCATGGCGGACAAATTCGCGATCATCACGGGCGCCTCCACGGGCATCGGCTTCGAGCTCGCCACGCTGGCAGCACAGAACGGTTATGACATCCTGGTCGTCGCCGACGAGCCGCTGATCGACGCCGCCGCGGCCGACTTCGAGCAGTTCGGCACGCGGGTCAGCTCGATCGAGGCCGACCTCGCCACGATCGACGGCGTCGAGCAGCTGCTCGCCGCCGCGGGCGGGCGGCCGGTCGACCTGCTCTGCGCCAACGCGGGCGTGGGGCTCGGCCGCGCCTTCCTCGATCAGGACGTCGCCGACTGGAAGCGGGTCGTCGACACCAACATCACCGGTACCACTTATCTGCTTCAGAAGGTGCTGCAGCAGATGGTCGCACGGGGTGACGGCAAGGTGCTGGTGACCGGATCGATCGCCGGTTTCATCCCCGGCAGCTTCCAGGCGGTGTACAACGGCACCAAGGCGTTCGTGGACCATTTCACCGACGCGCTGCGCGACGAGCTCAAGGATCACGAGGGTGTGACTCTCACCACACTCATGCCCGGACCGGTCGACACCGAATTCTTCGACCGCGCCGACATGATGGACACTGACGTCGGCACCTCGGGCAGCAAGTCCGATCCGGCCAAGGTAGCGCGTGACGGTTGGGACGCGCTGATGGCGGGCAAGCACTCGATCGTGTCTGGCTGGAAAAACAAGCTTCAGGCGGCCGCGGCCCATGTCCTTCCCGCTGAGATAACCGCGCACATGCACCGCAACATGGCCGAGCCCGGCACCGCCAAGGAGTGATCTGCATCGCGCGCCCATGCTTGCTTCAGGACGCCGCACCTGATCGCTATCGACCGGTCGCTTTTTGGGTCAGTTCTGAATTGCCATCCGACCTGCGGCGTGGAAAACGATCCACTCTTTCCGGGGAGATTTATAATGAAGCTTGGTAAGTATTTGGTCGCGGCCGCTGCCGCCTCTCTCGCGGTCGCTCCCGCGGTCGCGGCGCCGGCGAACCCCGCCGCCAGCCTCTCGGTCGCTAAGTCGGCGCGCGCGGGTGCGGCGACGTCGAAGGACAGCAAGGCGATCGCGGGTGGCGGGCTGATCGTGGCGGCCGTGGCTGCCGCGGCGGTCGTGGCGGGCATCATCATCATCGCCGACAACGGCAACGACGATTCGGATAGCAACTGAGCTAGCCCATTCGTCGTGACGAGGAAGGGGAGTGCCCGGTTCGGGCGCTCCCCTTTTTCGTGGCCCGCTCAGGCGCCCCGACCGGCCGCTCCCTCGACGATCGGCAGCGGATGCGGTTCGGGCACGCCGACGTCCGTGAGGAACAGCCGCCCGGCCGCGGCGCGCCGACCCCAGCGCTCGCTCGCGGTCCATTGCACGATCAGCGGCGATAGCAGCAGCCCGAGGGTGACCGGCGCCAGCCACAGCGCGGTGAGCGGCATCAGCGGCGTCAGTGCGAGCAGCAGCAGACCCAGCCCGAGGTGCCAGCGATAGCGCGGCAGGATCGCCGCCATGGCGAGCGAGTGGCCGTGGCGGTTCTGCGGCTGCCACTCGGCGCGACGCTGACGCGCGATGCCGATCAAGTCGATCGTCTGTGTCAGTGCGATCGTAGGCGCGGCAAGCGTCGAGAGGGGCACGTCGAGCGCGACCGAGCGCAGGATCGCGCCGGTCCCGCCCATCGATCGTCGCAGCCGCACGTCAGCGACCGCGTGGAGCACGCCGAGCAGCTTGGGCCCGAACAGCAGAGCGAGCGTGACGAACAGCACCGTGCCGGTCGAGTCGCCCGACATCAGCCCCCGCTCACCGCGCACCGCCTGCACCACACTCACCGTGATCAGCAGCAGCCACAGCGGCGAGGCGAGATAGCCCGCCGCGCCGAGCAGCAGTTGCAGGCGGTTGATCCAGTGGAAGCCGGAGGCATGGAGCAGCGCGAGATGCTGGAGGTTGCCCTGCGCCCAGCGCCGGTCGCGTACCGCGGCGTCGATCATCGTCGGTGGATATTCCTCGAACGTGTCCTCGGTCATCACCATGTGGACGCGCCAGCCGTGCCGCCGCAGCAGCGCCGCCTCGACGACGTCGTGGCTCATGATCGTGCCGCCGAACGGCGGCTGACCGCGCAGCACCGGCAGGCCGCAGCTCTCGGCGAAGGCGCGCACCCGGATGAGCGCATTATGGCCCCAGAAGGTCGCCTCGGGACCGGACCACCACACTAAACCCGCGGTCGCGATCGGGCCGTAGATACGGCTGGCGAACTGCATCCAGCGCTGGAACAACGTCCGCGCGCCGATCACCTGGGGCACGGTCTGGAGCAGCCCGACCGACGGGCGACGGTCCATGATCTGCGCCATGCCGAGGATCGTCTCGCCGCCCATCAGACTGTCGGCGTCGAGCATCAGCATATAATCGTAGCTGGCACCGAATCGCCGCAGCCACTCGGCGATGTTGCCGGGCTTGCGCCCGACGTTCTCGGTGCGCCGACGATAGTAGATCGCGCTGGCGCTGCGGTGCGCCAGGATCTCCCAGGCGGCGAGTTCCTCCGCCTCATTGGCCGCCGCGGAGTCGCTCAGCACGAAGAAATCGAACGATCCCGCCGCGCCGGCGCGTTCGAGCGCGTCCGCCATATGCGCGAGCCGGCCGAACACGTCGGCGACATCCTCGTTGTGGACGGGCATCAGCACCGCGGTGCGCCCCTGCAAGGGCTCGGACCAGCGCGGCACCGGGCGAAAGCCGGGATGAAGCCCGGTCGTCAGGACGACATAGCCGACCGTCGCGTTGATGAAGCCGAACGCGAGCAGCGCGAACAGCGGGAAGAAGATCACGAGCAGCATCGCGTCGGTCACGCCGATGCCGTCGCTCAACACTGATTCCTTGAGCGAGGTGGACGCGAACAGCGCCAGCACCAGCGTCAGCAGCACCAGGATGGCGCGGCGCGCGAACACGTCGGTCGTCGAGCCGATCGCGCCCACGATCGGCGGGGGCGCGGAGGGCACGGGCGGCGGCCCGTCGAAGCGCTGCTCGGGCATCGCGAGCGGAGCCTCGGGGGGCAGCCGCGAGGGCAAGTCGCTCACGCCGGGTAGATCGGCACGAGCAACGTCTCGCTCAGCGCCGCCTCGCCGCGCTTGAGATACAGCCGCACATCGACCGGACCGGCGTTGCCGCCCGTCGCGGCGGGGCGGATGTCGGCGGTGACTCGCCAGCGGTTGCGCTGGCCGACCACGGGATAGACCGCGCTGCTCAGCAAGGTGCCGCGGGCGACGCCGATCTCGGCGGTGACCTTGCTGTCGCGGTCGAGGCCGGCGAGCGAGTCCCCGGTGAAGTCGGCCACGAGCTTGCTCGCCCCCGCCAGTGCCGGGAGGCCGGGCCGACCCGCGGCCCCGACCCAGACGTCGATGGCGTGCGCGGCGCGGTCCAGGCTAGGGTCGTCCGAGGTCCAGGTCAGGCGATAGTCGAACTGGAGCCGCTGACCGCCGCGCACCGGCGACGACGGTGTCCAGAAGGCGACGACATTGTCGACCGTCTCGCTGTCGGTGGGGAAGGCGTAGAGCATCACCCGCCCCTGCCCCCACGATCCACGCGGCTCGACCCAGAGATTGGGTCGCTTGTCGTAGAAGGCACCGTCGTCCTGATAATGGTCGAAGGTGCGGTCGCGCTGGAGCAGCCCGAAGCCGCGCACGTCGTCGGCGGCGAAACTGTCGGTGGCAGGCTGCGGCGGGTTGCGCAGCGGACGCCATATGCGCTCGCCCTCGCGGCTGATCAGCGCGAGCCCGTCCGAGTCGTGGATCTCGGGGCGCCAGTCGGTCGCGCCTCGGCGAGTGCGGTCGTCATACCAGAACATGCTCGTCACTGGCGCGATGCCGAGCCGCTCGACCGCGCGGCGCAGGAACAGCACCGATGAGACGTCCTGCACCACCGCCCGGGGATGGCGGCTGACGAAGCGATAGGCCCCGGTCAGGCTCTCGCCGTCCATCAGCGCGTAGATGGTGAAGCTCTGGTCGCCAGCGCGCTCGATCCAGAACTCGGTGAAATTGGGGAATTGCTCGCGCGCCAGACCGGTGTCGACCGCGATGCCGCGCGCCGAAAGGCCATATTGGTCCTGTGAACCGGCGCTGCGGAAATAGGACGCGCCGAGGAAGGCGAGCCAGTCGCTCTCGCGCCCTGTCTCCATCGCGCGGAAGCCCGCGAAGCCCGGCGGCGGCGAGACCTTCCCGCCCTCGAACAGGTCCGGCGAGAACACGATCGGGCGCGCGCGACCGTTCTCGACGAGGTTGATCGCGACCGGGGTGACCGCGCCGTTGCCGAGTGGGAACAGCCGGATTCCGCCGGCGAGGGTGCGGTCGGGCTTGAAGCGGATGGTGCCGACCGCGTCGAAGTCGAGCGCCTTGGCCGCGGCGCTCTCGCGCGGCGGCTGATACGGGCGCTTCGCCAGCGCGGCGGCGCGCTGCTGGAGCCATGGCCAAGAGAAGGGTGTCTCCCCTCCCCCGCTCTGGGTGAGGCCGGGCACCGCCCAGCTCAGGCTGGAGAGCAACGAAGCACCGCCGGCCGTGCTGATCAGGTCGCGTCGGGAGAGGTTTCGCATGCGTAGCGAAACAGGCGACCTCGGCCTTTGTTGCAACGCCGCAGCGATGTGTCGACCCGGTAAGGTGATGAGCGGAGCACCGCGCCTTCGGGGCGCGAGGGCGCGGCGCCTCCAGTCACACCTGGCCGAGCGCCTCCGCCACGACACGGTTGACGATCCGCCCGCCGCGCACGTTGACACCCTCCATCAGCCCGGCATCGGCCTCGGCCGCGGCATAGCCGCTGTCGGCCAGCGCCAGGCCATAGGGCAGCGTCGCGTTGTTGAGCGCGTGGCTCGAGGTGAGCGGCACCGCGCCCGGCATGTTGGCGACGCAATAATGGATCACACCGTCGACCTCATAGGTCGGCTCGGCGTGGGTGGTCGGGTGGCTGGTCTCGAAACACCCGCCCTGGTCGATCGCCACGTCGACCAGCACCGCGCGCGGTCTCATCAGCGCGAGCATCGGGCGGGTCACCAGCTTGGGCGCCGACGCGCCCGGGATCAGCACCGCGCCGATCACCGCGTCGGCCTCGGCGACCTCGTGCTCGATCGCCTCCAGCGTGGACACGCGCGTGCGCACGCGGCCGCCGAACAATTCGTCGAGCTCGCGCAGCCGCGGGATCGAGCGGTCGATCACGGTGACCTCGGCGCCGAGGCCGACCGCCATGCGCGCGGCATGGGTGCCCACCACGCCGCCGCCGAGCACGACGATCCGCGCCGGCTGCACGCCCGGTACGCCGCCGATCAGCACGCCGCGCCCGCCGTTGACCGCCTTGAGCGCGGTGCCCGCCGCCTCGATCGACAGCCGGCCCGCGACCTCGCTCATCGGCGCGAGCAACGGCAGGTGGCCGCGCTGATCGGTCACCGTCTCATAGGCCACCGCGGTGACGCCCGAGGCCATCAGCCCCCTGGTCTGCTCGGGATCGGGCGCGAGGTGGAGATAGGTGAAGAGGATCTGATCGTCGCGCAGTTGCACCCACTCGCTCGGCTGCGGCTCCTTGACCTTGACGATCATCTGCGCGGTGGCGAACACCTCCTCGGCGGTGTCGACGATCGCGGCGCCGGCGGCGCGATACGCCTGGTCGTCGGCGGCGATGCCCGCGCCGGCACCGGCCTGCACCATCACCTCATGGCCGCGCGCGACATATTCGCGCACCGCGCCAGGCGTGAGGCCGACGCGATACTCGTGGTTCTTGATCTCCTTGGGTACGCCGACGCGCATGTTCCGGGCTCCTCTATCCTGCGCGCAGGATAGCGCCGACACGGCGCCGAGTCCGCGCGAACCGGCGGGCCGACGCGTGACTTTCCACCGGGTTCATGCGCTAAGCGGGAATATGGCGCAGGAATTCACCGCTCTCGACCGAATCGACCGTCGCCTGATCGCGCTGCTGCTGGGCAACGCGCGCGCGACCGCCTTCACGCTCGCCGAGGCGATCGGCCGCTCCGCCACGGCCGTGGCGCGGCGCCAGCGCGCGCTCGAGGAGGCCGGCGTGATCACCGGCTACGCCGCGCGGCTCAACCTCGCCAAGCTGGGCTGCGCGACGATCGTCCATATCAAGGTGACTCTGGAGAGCCAGCGCAAGGACGTGCTCGACTCGTTCGAACAGGCGATCGCGGCGAGCCCGTCGGTGGTACGCTGCGACCTGATGTCGGGCAGCTACGACTATCTGGTGACGGTGCGCGCGCGCGACCTCGGCGACTTCGCACGGATCCACCGCGAGGAGCTGTCGCGGCTACCGGGCGTGACGCAGATGGAGTCCGGCTTCGTGCTGCGCGAGGTGGTCGCGCCGCGCCTGCCGCTGACACTGCTGGAGTGAGGGGATGAGGCGGTTGATGGGTGACGGGCCCATGAACCTTCTGCGAGCGTCATCCATTGTAGAAGCCCTTTGTGTCCTCACAACCCGCGCGTAGCCACGAAGACGATGGAGGCGCCGCCAGCCTCACTCCGCCCCCGCGATGAGCCCCGACCGGCGCAGATAGTCCGCGTGGGTCGGCAGCGTCGCTACCGCCGCGGCGCACGCGGCGTGCATCTGACGCAGCGCCGTCGCGACCTTGGTCTCGTCGAGCGCATCGACCGCGGGTTCGTAGTCGGCCGGCATCGATCCCTGGCCGAGCCCGACCGCGACCCAGCTCGCGGTGGTGAACAGCTCGGCGGTGTCGCGGAAGATCCGCCCCTTGCCCGCGAACAAGGCCATCCGGCGCCGCAGCGTCTCGGGCACGTCCATCGTCCGCACCGCGTCCCAGAACGGCGTGTCGTCGCGCCGCGTCGCCTTGTAGTGGAGGATGATGAAGTCACGCACGTCCTCGTACAGGTCGCGCATGTGGCGGTTATACTCGTCGCGCTCGTCGGGATCGAAGCGACGGTCGGGGAAGAGCGCGATCAGCTTGGCGATCCCGGCCTGGACGAGGTGGATCGAGGTCGATTCGAGCGGCTCGACGAAGCCGCTCGCGAGACCGAGCGACACGACATTGGCGTTCCACGCCAAGGTCCGCCGCCCGGCGACGAAGGAGAGACGACGCGGCGCCGCCTGCGGCTCGCCCTCGATCGCGCCGAGCAGCGCCGCCTGCGCATCGTCGTCGTCGAGGTAGCGGCTCGCGTAAACATAGCCGTTACCGAGCCGGTGCTGCAGCGGGATGCGCCACTGCCAGCCGAACGGACGCGCGGTGGCACGCGTGTACGGCTCCGGATCGCCCGGCAGCGCGCAGGGCACGGCCACGGCGCGGTCGCACGGCAGCCAGTGGCGCCAATCCTCGTAGCCGGTGGCGAGCGTCTCCTCGATCAGCAGCCCGCGAAAGCCCGAACAGTCGACGAACAGCTCGCCCGCCACCTCGCGCCCATCGGCGAGGCGGAGCGCGGCCACCCGCCCGCTCGCCGGATCGCGTCGGACCGAGACGACGCGCCCCTCGATCCGAGTCGCGCCTGCCGCCTCCGCGTAGCGACGCAGGAAGGCGGCGTAGCGGGCCGCGTCGAAGTGGAAAGCGTAGCGTAGATCGCGCAGCGGTGCGGGCGCGTCGATCGGCGGGCGAGCGAAGCGACCGGCGCGGGCGGCGACGCCGCTGACCGCCCAGTCGGTGATATCCGGCACGGTGCCGCCGGCATCACGCGCGCGCCGCGCCGCGCGGAGCCAGAGCTGGTGGAAGTGGACGCCCTGGAGGTCGCGGCCGTGCGCGCCGAACGGGTGAAGATAACGCTCCCCCAGCGCGCCCCAGTCGACGAACTCGATGCCGAGCTTGAACGTGCCGCCGGTGGCGCGTAGGAACGCGTCCTCGTCGATCCCGAGCATCTGGTTGAAGGTTACTAGCGGCGGGATCGTCGCCTCGCCGACGCCGACGGTGCCGATCTCCTCAGACTCGATCAGCGTGACTCGCGTGACGCCGTTGTCGAGGAAGCGCGACAAGGCCGCCGCCGCCATCCAGCCCGCGGTGCCGCCGCCGAGGATGACGACGTCGCGGATCGTATGTTCGTTGATCAACCGCCCGCTCCTCCAGACGCCACGAGTCGCCGCGCCGTCTTTGGCTCAGCGATGCCGCGGCGGGAAGCGACTGTGTCACCCCAGGTAAGACGAAAGCGGCCGGATCGCGCCTGACGACCCGATCCGGCCGGCCCCGCCGCGCAGGGGAGCGGCGATCACTTCTTCTTGCTGGTCCCCGACGCGTCGGACACGGCGTTGCCCGCCGACTCAAGGTCCTTGCCCGCCCCGTGGACGGTATTGCAGGCGGTGAGCGCGAGCAGCGCGCCGAGGCCGATGCCTAGGCCAATCTTCCTGGTCATGTGAGGCTCCTTCCAGTGAATGGTGGCGACGGCCCCGATACGATGGCCCGCCGCCGGTGATCAGCGCAGGCGGCGGCGGGTCGCCGCCGTCGCGCCGAACGCGGCCGCGCCGGCGCCGGCGAGCAGCGCGAGCACGAGGATGAACGAGGTGCTCGCGGCGGCACCTGCGGCGGCGTCGGTGGCGGACTTGGCGGTCTGCACCGCGTCGTTCTTCGCCTTGACGAAATCCTGCTTGGCGCGGGTCACCTGCGCCTGCGCCTCGACGCGGCTGACCTTGCGCTGCGCCGCGACGATGTCGATGATGCGGCCCTCGGCGCGTGCGCCATCGGTGCCGCCACGTGCCAGCGCGGGAAGCTGCTTGGCGATCTCCTTCTGCGCCTGCTCCGGCGTCATCTGCGCCGGGTCGCTCGGCGCGTCGGCGAGATAGGCCGAGGCCTCGTCACGCGCGTCATCCTGGTCGAAGCCCGCGATCTGCGCCGCGCGCGGTGCCGCCGCCCCGACGGTCGAGCCTGCAGCGCCGGCGACCGTGCCGACGGTGCGGAACGCGCCGCCGATGATGCCGCCCACCGCCGAGGTGAGCAGATACAGCGTCAGGATCAGCGTCACGCTCCAGACCACCAGCCCGTGGACGAGCGCGTCGAACCGGTCGGTCACGCCCGACAGCCGCGCCGCGGCATAGCCGCCCGCGCCGAGCGCGACGACGGTGGTGATCAGCCAGTACAGCCCGGCGCCGATGCCGAAGCCGGTCGCGCCCGGGGTCGTGCCCGCGACCGGATCAACCATCGACAGGCCGATGCCGGTGCCGAGGATGCCGAGCAGCAGCTGCACCGCCACCGCCAGCACCACACCCGCGAAGATCGCGCCCCACGACACGCGCTTGCCCGCGCGCGCGAACGCCACCTCGTCCAGCGGCGCGTAGCCGCCCGTCACATTCGTCGCCATAGTCACTCCTGTTCTTTCGATATCCGGGCGGGGTCGGGCGTGCGCCCCGCCTCTTCCTGCTGCGCGCGGCCCTCGCGCACCGCGGCATCGTCGCCGATCAACTTGCCGATCGCCGTCCGCGCCGCTCCCTTGGCGCGGCGACGGTCCGCCGCCGCGCGCCGGTCGGGATCCTTCGTCATGCTGGCACCTCCCGCGGTCCGACCGCGACCGCCTCGCTCTCGAAACCGCGCGCGCGCGCCCAGGCGGCCGCGGCGGTACGGCGGTTGACGCCGATCTTGGCGTAGATCCGCGCGACATGGTTGCGCACGGTGTTGCCCGAGACACCCAGCGCGCGCGCGATCGACTTGTCGTCGAGCCCGCGGCAGATCAGCGCCAGCACCTCGCGCTCGCGCGCGGTAAGATCGTCGATCCCCGCCCCGCCCATGTCGGGCTGGGGCGCGCGCAGCCGCGCCAGTTTGTCCATGATCGAGCGGCTGAACCAGCTGGTGTCCTTCATCACCGCCTCGATCGCCTCGACCAGCTCGAGCTCGGTCGCCTTGCGCTGCGTGATGTCCTGGAAGGCCCAGAGCAGGCAGGCGTCGTCACCGAGCGTGATCGCCTCGGTGGAGACGAGGCAGTCGATCGCGCCGCCGTCCTTGGCGGTGATGCGCGCCTCGTGCGCGCGCAGGTCGCGCCCGTCCTCGATCGCGGCCTCGATGTCGGCGCGCACCGCGTCGCTCGACCATAGGCCCGCCTCGGCGAGCGAGCGGCCGATGATCTCGGTCGCGGCATAGCCGGTCAGCGCGGTGAAGCTGGCGTTGACCTCGCATAGCAGATGGCCGTCGCGCGCCCCGATCGCCATCGGCACCGGCGCCATCTGGAAAGTGCGGGTGAAGCGCTCCTCGCTGTGGCGCAGCTGCGACTCCGCCTTCCGCCGCGGCTCGAGGTCGGCGAAGGTGAACAGCATGCAGGGCTGGTCGCCCATGTCGATCGGCTGGCCGGCGACGATCACCAGCTTGGTGCCACCGCCCGGCAGATCGAGCTCGGCCTCCATCTGCGGGATCGTGCGCCCCTCGGCGAGCCGCTCCTTGGCGAGGTCGCGGCGGTCCGCGCCGCGCAGCACGTCGATGTCGTAGACGGTCTTGCACAGCACCTGGTCGCGCGCGTGGCCGGTCATCTCGATGAAGCCCTGGTTGACCTTGACGAAGCGCAGGTCGGCGAGCCGGCAGATCACCGCCGGCGCGGGGTTGGCGTTGAACGACTGCTCGAACCGATCCTCCGCCTCGTAGCGCGCGGTGACATCCTGGATCACCAGCACCACGCACGCTGGCGCGTCGTCGTCGCCGTCGTTGAGCACGAGGCTTCGTACCTGGTGAACCCAGCGCGGCTCCTTCTCGCCCGCGACGGTGACCTCAACGACCACCTCGGAGAAGGAGTCGCCCGCCACCACGCGCTCGACGGGGTAATCGTCCGCCTCGAGCCGGTGGTTGTTGCGGTAGCGCAATTGGAAGCGCGCCCGATAGGCGTCCACCGTGTCGCCGAGCTCCTCGAGCCGCTCGACCCCGTGCATCGCCAGCGCCGCGGCGTTGGCCCACAACAGGGTCTCGTCGGGATCGATCAGGATCACGCCCTCGTCGAGCCCGGCGATGATCTGCCGCAGGTGGCGCAGATCGGCGGTCTCACGCAGCGATGTCAGCGGCGGTGACACGCGCCCTCCCGCGTCAGCCGCGCTGGTCGTTGGCGAGCCAACCGAGCGCGAAGCCGCCGAGCGCTGCGACCGCTGCCCACAGCAGGCGCTCGTCGCCGCCGCGCACCGCGACGCGTGCCTCGTGCGCACCGCGCCTGGCGGCGTCGGCAGCGCTCGCGGCGACGTCGCCGGCCTTCTCGCGGGCCTCCTCGATCAGGCCGGGCGTGGCGTCGGCGACGTCCTCGGCGATCGACTGGGCGCGACCGAACAGATTCTCGGCTCCGCCGGCAAACTGATCCTTGACGCCGCTGACCTGCCAGTCGCGGCTGTCGACCGTGTCGCCGATCGCCTTCTCCACCTTGCCGCCGACGTAGCGCGCACCGCCGTGAAGCTCATGCTTGTTCATCTTCATTCTCCTTTCAGATGCCGGCGCGGGTCGCTGCCAGGCGCCGCGACGGGCGCCGGCGCTCGCCCCAGCGGACGACCGTCACATGATCGATCCCGCCCGCACGACGCCGATCGCGGGGAAGCGGCTCAACGGCAGTGCGGCGGGCGGGATCGCAGCCGCCGCGGCGATACGCTGCCGCGACCGTGCTGAGCGGGAGAGACCAGGCACGCGACGACGGACATGGCAATGGGGTGACGCTGTTCCGATCGACGACGTGGCGCACGAGCGACCCTCCCCCCCGGACACGACATGCATCCGGTTCGGAAGCTAAACCTATCGCAGATTAGGGCGTTCCTGGTAACTTTGCGCTGGACGACTAGTCCTGTTGTACCAGCCGTTCCCCGTTGGCACGCGCGCGATACAGGTCGGCGAAGCGCTGGTGCAGCACGCGCGCGGAATCGTCGCTCGCGCGAGCGGCACGGACCAGATGCTCCTCAGAGCGGCGCAGGAGATATGCCCGGTCGATCTTCTTGGCCGCCACGCTCGCCTCATCCTTCAGCACGGCCGAAAAGAGCCGGACCACCCACCTAGGTGGCACTGAGGGAGACCGAAATGAGCTTGAAGTACCAGCGGCCTAGTAGGCTCGACTGGTAAGCGGTCGGCGCAGTGGCGCGGCGCAAGGATCATAGCGGGGGTGATGCCCGACGGCGATCGCACGGGCGGCGGGACGAGGGAATGGTGGAGCCGAGGGGGATCGAACCCCTGACCTTCGCAATGCCATTGCGACGCTCTCCCAGCTGAGCTACGGCCCCATTCCGTCCCGGGAGGCAGCCTCCTAGCCGGGGGCTGCTGGCTTGGCAAGCGGCCTGCGCCGCCTGCCTCGCATTTTTTTCGAACTTAGTTGTTCTCGTCCTCGTCGCTGCTGGTCTCGACGCCGAGATCGTCGTCGCCGCCGAGATCGACCTCGTCGTCGGGCGAGGGCTCCTCGTCCTCGTTCGTCTCCAGATCCTCGTCGTCACCGGCGAGATCGCGGTCGGGCTCCTGCTTGTCCGGCTTGGCCTGCTCGAACGGCATCGGCTGCTTGGACTTGAGGATCGGCTCGGGCTCCCACGCGTGACCGCAGTTGATGCAGGTGACGGGGTCGTCCTTCTCGAGGTCGTAGAAACGCGTCGCGCATTTCGGGCACGTACGCTTCGTGCCCCATTCCGGCTTGATCATGCCGTGCAAAGCCTTTCGGATGGGTGGATCGACGATGGGTAGCCGTCGAAGTGGGGCGCGCCTTGCCATAGCACAAGCCGGCTGGCAAGCACCGCCCACGATGGCGCATTCTTTCCACACCTCCCCCGAACCGCGCGTGATCCGCGCGCCTGCGCGGCTCTCCGGCCGTATCCGCGTGCCCGGCGACAAGTCGATCAGCCACCGCTCGCTGATGCTGTCGGCGCTGGCGGTCGGCGAGAGCCGGATCGAGGGGCTGCTCGAGGGCGAGGACGTGCTCGCCACCGCCGCGGCGATGCGCGCGATGGGGGCGACGATCACGCGCGGCGACGATGCGGTGTGGCGCGTACACGGCGTCGGTGTCGGCGGACTGCTCCAGCCCGCGCAGGCGCTCGACATGGGCAATTCGGGCACGTCGACGCGGCTGCTGATGGGGCTGGTAGCGAGCCACGCGATCAGCGCCACCTTCGTGGGCGATGCCTCACTGTCGGGGCGACCGATGGGACGCGTGATCACGCCACTCGCGCAGATGGGCGCCGATATCACCGCGGCGCCCGGCGGGCGGCTGCCGCTGACCGTACGCGGCCTCGTCGCCGCGGTGCCGATCGACTATGAGCTGCCGGTCGCCTCGGCACAGGTGAAGTCGGCGGTGCTGCTCGCCGCGCTCAACACGCCGGGCATCACGCGCGTGATCGAGCCGGTGCCGACGCGCGACCACAGCGAGCGCATGCTCGCCGGCTTCGGCGCGCGGCTGACGGTCGAGCAGGGTCCGCGCGGCCGCGTCATCGCACTCGAAGGCGAGGCCGAGCTGCGCCCGCAGTCGATCGTCGTGCCCGGGGACCCCTCGTCCGCGGCCTTCTGGATGGTCGCCGCCTCGGTGGTGCCGGGCAGCGAGGTGGTGATCGAGAATGTCGGGCTCAATCCCACCCGCGCCGGGCTGGTCACCGCGCTGCGCATGATGGGCGCCGACATCGAGGAGCTCGACGCGCGCACTGTCGGCGGCGAGCCCGTCGCCGACCTGCGCGTGCGCCACGCAGCGCTGCGCGGGATCGAGGTGCCCCCCGATCTCGCCCCGTCGATGATCGACGAGTATCCGGCGCTGTTCGTCGCCGCCGCCTTCGCGTCGGGTGCCACCGTCGCGCGCGGCGCCGAGGAGTTGCGCGTCAAGGAGAGCGACCGGATCGCCGCGATGCGCGCCGCGCTCGAGGCCAACGGCGTGACGACCGAGGAACACGAGGACGGCCTCACCGTCCACGGCAGCGGCGGCGAGCCGATCGCCGGGGGCGCTACCGTGGCGACCCAGCTCGACCATCGCATCGCGATGAGCATGACGGTCGCCGCGCTGCACGCGCGGACCGCGATCACGCTCGACGATGCAAGCCCCGTGGCGACGAGCTATCCCGCCTTCTATCAGCAGCTCGCAGAGCTTTCCGGAGAGACGGTTTGATCATCGCGGTGGACGGTCCCGCGGCCTCGGGCAAGGGCACGATCGCGCGCGCGCTGGCGCGCCACTATCACCTTCCCCATCTCGACACCGGGCTGCTGTACCGCGCGGTGGCGCTGACCGCGATCCGGCTCGAGCTGGATCCCGCGATCGAGGCCGACGCGGTCGCCGCCTGCGGCTTCGACGAGACATTGCTCGCCGACCCGGCGCTGCGCGACGACTCGACCGGCCAGATCGCCTCGATCGCCTCGGCGCATCCGCTGGTGCGCGCGGCGCTGCTGCAGCGGCAGAAGAGGTTCGCGCACCAGCCCGGCGGCGCGGTGCTCGACGGGCGCGACATCGGCACGGTGATCGCCCCCGACGCCGAAGCGAAGCTCTTCATCCGCGCCACGCCGACGATCCGAGCGCAGCGCCGCCATGCCGAGCTGCGCGGGCGCGGCGACGACACCAGTTACGATCAGGTGCTCGCCGATATCCGCTCGCGCGACGATCGCGACAGCGCGCGCGCGACGGCCCCGCTGGTGCCCGCGATCGACGCGGCGCAACTCGACACCAGCTTCCTCTCGGTCGAGGCGGCGGTCGCCAAGGCGATCGCGCTGGTGGAGGCGCGGCTGGCGCGGGCCGCCGCGGTCGCACCGCCTGTATGAGAGTCACGCTCCGGCACAGGCGCTTCGTTAGGCATCTACCCGCCCATCCTCGCTATCCCGAGAGACAATCCTGAGCTGGTCGCAGGACCCACCGTGCCGATGACCCGGCAGGTGCGGCGCTCGCGGGACGGTGGATCCTGGAACGAGTTCAGGATGACGGCAGTGTAGGCCGAGGCAGCGCGAGTGCTGAAGCGAGCGGGCGAGAGCGCGCGCCACGCCGCGCCGCGAGGCGGCGTTCGCGCCCCGCGCCTAGGCGATCAGCGTATAGAAGCAGGTGAAGAAGGCCGAGAAGCTCAGCATGAACAGCTTCGCGTCCTCATACGTGCGCGACCGCGACGCAGCGACGAGCCGCGGGGGCGGCGGCAGCGACCGACGGAAAGGGTGGCGGGCACCTTCATTGGTGAGGACGAGTCTGCGATCCATGACTATGCTTTAACGCGATATTTACTTTTGAGGCCATGTTCCCCGTGCCGCGCGGGCTTCCCGCCGCGGGACAGCAGCGACAGGAGACACGAACGATGCCGCTCTATGCCTTCAAGGGACAGCAGCCGACGCTCGCCGCGCGGGCCTGGGTCGCGCCCAGCGCCGACGTGATCGGCGCGGTGCGACTGGGCGAAGACGTCGGGGTGTGGTTCGGCGCGACGATCCGCGGCGACAACACGGAGATCGCGATCGGCCCGCGCAGCAACGTGCAGGAGGGCTGCACGCTCCACTCCGATCCCGGCGTGCCGCTGACGATCGGTGCCGACTGCACGATCGGCCATCGCGCGATCCTGCACGGCTGCACGCTCGGCGAGCGCGTGCTGATCGGCATGGGCGCGATCGTGCTCAACCGCGCCGTGATCGGCGACGACTGCCTCGTCGGCGCGGGCGCGCTGGTGACCGAGGGCAAGGTCTTCCCGCCGCGGAGCCTGATCATCGGCAGCCCCGCGCGCGCGGTGCGCGAGCTCGACGACGCCGCGGTGGCGGCACTGCGCCTCTCCGCGGCGCATTACGTCGAGAACGCGCACACTGCCGCGGCGACGCTGGAGCGGATCGGCGCGCCGTCGATCGATTGACGTGGCGTCAGCCTTGCCAGCGCCGGGGCGCCTCCACATAAGCCCGATCATGTCGATCCCGCCGCTCCTGTCCCGCCTCCGGCTGCCGATCATCGGCTCGCCGATGTTCATTATATCGGGGCCGGAGCTGGTCATCGCGCAGTGCAAGGCGGGGATCGTCGGGTCCTTCCCCGCGCTCAACGCGCGTCCCGAGTCGCTGCTCGACGAGTGGCTTCACCAGGTCACCGAGGAGCTGGCGGCGCATAATCGCGCGCATCCCGACCGGCCGGCGGGGCCGTTCGCGGTCAACCAGATCGTCCATCGCTCGAACGACCGGCTCGAGCGCGACCTAGAAATGTGCGCCAAGTGGCAGGTGCCGATCACGATCACCTCGCTCGGCGCGCGCGAGGACCTCAACCGCGCGGTCCATGCCTGGGGCGGCATCACGCTGCACGACGTGATCGACGACCGCTACGCGCGCAAGGCGATCGAGAAAGGCGCGGACGGGCTGATCGCGGTCGCCGCTGGCGCGGGCGGTCACGCGGGAACGCTCTCGCCCTTCGCGCTGGTGCAGGAGATCCGCGCCTGGTTCGACGGTCCGCTGGCGCTGTCGGGCGCGATCGCGACCGGCGACGCGGTGCTGGCGGCGCAGGCGATGGGCGCGGACCTCGCTTATATCGGCTCGGCCTTCATCGCCACCGAGGAGGCGCGCGCCGACGCGCGCTACAAGCAGGGCATCGTAGCCGGCGCCGCGGCCGACATCGTCTACACCGACCTGTTCACGGGAGTGCACGGCAATTACCTGCGCGGCTCGATCACCGCGGCCGGGCTCGACCCCGACGACCTGCCGAGGGGCGACTATCGCACGATGGACTTCGGGTCGGCCGCGGGTAACGAGGGTGGTGCCAAGGCCAAGGCGTGGCGCGACATCTGGGGCTCGGGCCAGGGTATCGGCGCGGTCGACCGGGTCGAGCCGGTGGCGGAGCGGGTCGAGCGGATCGCGCGCGAATATGACGCGGCGCGGGCGCGGATCGGGGTGTGATCGACGCGAGAAGGTGGCGGAGCCACGCGCCTGCTGTGAAGCGCGGACACCCCCTTCCTCCGTCATTCACGCGACGGCGGGACTCCAGACGCGCAGGTCGTCGATGGAGCCGCATCGTCAACGCGTGTGGATCCCCGCCTCTGCGGGGACGACGTAGGGCCGGGATGAAGCGTCCCGCCCGTTCACAGGCGTCATCGGACGCTTGATCAGGGCTCGCGAACCAATGATGACGCGCCCCGAACGACTTTTTCTCCCCTCGCCGCGCGACAAGCGCGACCGATCCCGCCTACAACCCCATGATGGCAATCGGACTTCAGAATGAAGGCTTCAGCGACGCGCTCGTGATCCTCGGCGCGGCGGGGCTCGTCATCCCGGCGTTCGCTCGCTTCCGCATCAGCCCCGTGATCGGGTTCATCCTCGTCGGCCTGCTCGTCGGCCCCGCCGGGCTCGGCGCGCTCGTGCCGCGCGCGACCTGGCTCTATTATGTCACCATCTCCGACCCCGACGCGATCGAGCCCTTCGCCGAGTTCGGCATCGTGCTGCTGCTCTTCTCGATCGGGCTCGAGCTCTCCTTCCGACGCCTCTGGGCGATGCGCCAGCTCGTCTTCGGCACGGGGTCGATGCAGCTTCTCGGCTCGTCGCTGCTGATCGGGGTGACGCTTCACTATCTGGGCCAGGACTGGAGCGGCTCGGCGGGGCTCGGGCTGGCACTCGCGCTGTCGAGCACCGCGCTGGTGCTGCCACTGGTCGGCACCTCGAGCCCGGTCGGGCGCGGCGCCTTCGCCATCCTGCTGTTCCAGGACCTGGCGCTGGTGCCGATCATCTTCGCGCTCGGCGCGATGGCGCCGACCGCGGGGGCGGCCGGCTGGGTCGGCATCGCGGGCGTGGCGCTGCGCGGCGCGCTCACCGTGGTGGCGATGTATGTCGGGGGCCGGCTGGTGCTGCCGCGGCTGTTCGCGCAGGCGGCGCGCACCAAGAGCCCCGAGCTGTTCCTCGCCGCCTCGCTGCTGGTGGTGATCGTCGCCAGCGTCGCCACCACCGCGGCGGGGCTGTCGCCGATCGTCGGCGCGCTGCTCGCCGGGCTGCTGATCGCGGAGACCGAATACCACAGCGAGGTCGAGGTGATGACCGCGCCGTTCAAGGGGCTCGCCCTGGGCGTGTTCCTGATCACGGTGGGGATGAGCCTCGATCTCAAGCTGATCCTGGCCAATTGGGCATCGCTGCTCGCCGCGGTGGTCGGGGTGGTGGCCGCCAAGTCGGTGGTGACCTATCTGCTGCTCCGCGTCGCCAACGCGCGCCGCGGGATCGCGGCCGAGACGGGCCTGCTGATGGGCAGCCCGTCCGAGACGACGCTGATCGTGCTCGCCACCGCGGCGCAGGCACAACTGATCCTCGGCTCCACCGCGGCCTTCTGGCAGACGGTCACCGCGATCGGGCTGACGATCACGCCGCTCCTCGCCAAGCTGGGCCGCACCGTGTCGCGCCGCATCGAGCGACGCGATCCGCTGCCCGAGGTGGTGTCGGCCGAGCAGGGCACGCGCGCGGTGGTGTTCGGCTTCGGTCGCGTCGGCCAGCTCGTCGCCGACATGCTGGCGCGCCACCAGCAGGCCTATGTCGCGGTCGAGGCCGACATCGACTCAGTCGCGGAGGCGCGCGCCGCCGGTTACCCGGTGGTGTTCGGCGACGTGTCGCGCGCCGAGCTGCTCGACCGGCTCGACCTCGCCAACGCACGCGCGCTGATCCTGACGATGGACGATCCCGTGCTCACCGTCCGCCTCGCGCGCCGGCTGCGCGAGAGCTACCCCGCGCTGCCGATCATCGCGCGCGCGCGCGACACGGTCCACGCCGCCGAGCTGTACAAGGCCGGCGTCACCGACGCGGTGCCCGAGACGCTGGAGAGCTCGCTCCAACTGTCGGAGGCGGTGCTGGTCGACCTCGGAGTCGCCATGGGCCCGGTGATCGCCTCGATCCATGACAAGCGCGACGAGCTGCGTCAGACGATCCGCCGGGTCGCGATGCTCGACCGCGAGCCGCGCATCCGTCGGCTGCGGCGCAGCGACGAGATCGATCCGGCCTGACCCGCGATGACGATCAGCCGCGATTTCGCCGCAGAAACGGGCTAGCGGGCGCGCGATGAGCCCGTCTCCCGCCACCCCTTCCGTCCAGGGCAGCACGCCGTCGCCGCGCGTCGCCTTCTTCAGCGGCAACTACAATTACGTCCGCGACGGTGCCAACCAGGCGCAGAACCTGCTGGTCGGCCACCTGCTCGACCGCGGCGCGGCGGTGCGCGTCTACTCGCCGACCACGCCCACCCCGGCGTTCGAGGCGCGCGGCACCGTGGTCGACGTGCCCGCGATCCCGATGCCGGGCGGCCGCGGCGAGTATAAGCTCGGGCGCGGCCTGCCCGCGCGCCCGCGCCGCGACCTGGAGGCGTTCGCGCCCAATATCGTCCATGTCTCCTCGCCCGAGTTCCTCGGCCATGCCGCGGTGACCTGGGCGCGGCGGCACCGCATCCCGGTGGTGTCGGCGGTGCACACGCGCTTCGAGACCTATTTCGAATATTACGGGCTCGCCGCGGTGCAGCCCGCGATCAAATGGATCCTGCGCCGCTTCTACGACCGCGCCGATCGCGTGCTGGTGCCGACGCCGTCGATGGCGGAGGTGATCCGCGGGCTCGGCGTGACCACGCCGGTCTCGCTCTGGGGGCGCGGCGTCAACCATCGCCGTTTTCACCCGTCCGCGCGCGACCTGGCGTGGCGGCGCGCGCTGGGCATCGCCGACGACGAGCTGGCGATCGGCTTCCTCGGGCGGCTGGTGCTGGAGAAGGGGCTCGGCGTCTTCGCCGACGTGCTCGCGCGGCTCGATGTCATGGGGATCCGGCACCGCGTGCTGATCGTCGGCAAGGGCCCCGCGCGCGACTGGTTCGCCGAGCGCGTGCCCCAGGCCGCCTTCGCCGGCTTCCAGAGCGGCGACGACCTCGGCCGCGCGGTCGCGTCGATGGACCTGCTGTTCAACCCGAGCGTGACCGAGACCTGGGGCCAGGTGACGTCGGAGGCGATGGCCGCGGGCGTGCCGGTGGTGGCCGCGCGCGCGACCGGCGCGGTCGACCTGCTCGATGACGGCGTCACCGGGCTGCTGGTGACGCCGCAGGACGTCGAGGGCTATGCCGCCGCGATCGCGACACTGGCGCGCGATCCGGCACGCCGCCACGCGATGGGCGCGGCCGCGCACGAGCGCGCCAAGAGCTTCCGCTGGGACACCGCCAACGAGGCGGTGCTCGACGTATACCGCGAGCTGCTCGCGAGGCGGTGAGGCGGTCCCGGGTGGTCGACTATCTTCGCGCGACGCCCTCCAAGCTGACTGCGCCCCGGCGAAGGCCGGGGCCCAGCTGGGAAGGCCGGAGTGAGAGCCACCAGCGTCCCCCGACTGGGCCCCGGCCTTTGCCGGGGTACAAGGCCATATCGGTGATAAGAACCGTCAGTGTCCCGTGACTAAGCTGGCTGTCGCCCCCGCCTCACCCCTCGCGCCAGTCGAAAGTGAGCGGCGCCTCGCGGAAGGCGAAACGGTCGAGATGGCTCGACACCACCTCGCGCATCCGCGCCACGTCCTCGCCCTCGGGCACGGTGAGCAGCACGTCGAGCGTCTCGCTGTCGGCGCGCATCGCCAGGCGCGCGCCGCTGGGAAAGTCGATCTCGCCCTCCTCCTCGGAGTATCGCACCGTCATCTTGTGGCTCCAGTGTTTGGCGAGCTGCTGGAGATAGCGGCTGGCCGAGTGCGTCGGCACGCGCGCGACCGAGACGCTCATTTCCGCCGCTCGATCGTCTGCGCCAGCGCGTCGATCAGCGCGGCGACCTGGAACATCTCCTCCTCGTCGGCCGCGCCGTGCAGCCGGTTCTGCACCGCGTGGCGCAGGTTGTGGAGCGCGCGCCGCACCGGGGCGTGGTCGCCACGGGAGCGCTCGGCGCCGAGCCCGGCGAGCCGCTCGAGCAGCGTCGCCACCTCCGCCGCCTTCTCGGCGAGATGGGCACGCCCCCCGTCGGTCGCGGCGAAGCGCTTGCGCGCGCCCTCGCTCGCCTGCTCCTCGATCTGCTCCATCTCGGCCAGCATCGACAGCGCGGGATAGACCACGCCCGGGCTGGGCGCATAGGCGCCGCCGGTGAGGTCCTCGATCGCCTTGATCAGCTCGTAGCCGTGGCGCGGCTCGTCCGCGATCAGCTTGAGCAGCACCAGCCGCAGCTCGGCGCCGTCGAACATCCGCCGACGCCCGCCGCCCCCGCGTGCCGCCTCGTCCCAGCGCGTCGCGAACTCCGCCGCGACCCGCTCCCAGCCGCCGCCGCGACCGCCGCGCGGCCCGCAGCCGCGCCCCATGCCGCCGTGGCGGCCGTGTCCATCCATATGTCCGAACATCATCGACTCCTTTCTACGATGCGCTCAAGATATATCGTTCGCCACTCCCGTCAAGATGTCCTGCGATATATCGTAAGAAGGCGAGATGGCGTTCTTGCCGCATATGCCTACATCGGCGCGATGGCCGACCTGTTCGCCGGGCTCGACCCGGCCGCTCCTCCCGAACCACCCGCGACCGCCGACGCGCCGCTCGCCGACCGGCTGCGCCCGCGCGCGCTCGCCGAGGTCGTCGGGCAGGACCATCTCACCGGTGCCGAGGGCGCGATCGGGCGGATGGTCGCGGCGGGACGGCTCTCGTCGATGATCCTGTGGGGGCCGCCCGGCACCGGCAAGACCACGATCGCGCGGCTGCTCGCCCAGGCAGTGGGGCTGCGCTTCGTCGCGATCTCGGCGGTCTTCTCCGGCGTCGCCGACCTCAAGAAGGCCTTCGCCGAGGCGCGCGACCATGCCCGGCTGGGCAAGCGCACCTTGCTCTTCGTCGACGAGATCCACCGCTTCAACCGCGCGCAGCAGGACGGCTTCCTGCCCTATGTCGAGGACGGCACCGTGACGCTGGTCGGCGCCACCACCGAGAACCCGTCGTTCGAGCTCAACGCCGCGCTGCTCAGCCGCGCGCAGGTGCTGATCCTCCACCGGCTGGACCGCGCCGCGCTCGAGCAACTGATCGCGCGCGCCGAGACCGAGGTCGGCCGCCCCCTCCCGCTCGACGGGGCCGCGCGCGACGCGCTGGTGGCGAGCGCCGACGGCGACGGGCGCTTCCTGCTCAACCAGGTGGAGACGCTCTTCTCGGTCGCCCTGCCCACCCCGCTCGACCCCGCCGGCCTGTCGAGCTTCCTCCAGCGCCGCGTGGCGGTCTACGACAAGGACCGGGAGGGGCATTACAACCTCATCAGCGCGCTGCATAAGGCGATTCGCGGCTCGGACCCGCAGGCCGCGCTCTACTACCTCGCGCGGATGCTCACCGCGGGCGAGGAGCCGCTCTACCTGCTGCGCCGGCTGACCCGCGCTGCTGTCGAGGATATCGGGCTGGCCGACCCGCAGGCGCTGGCGCAATGCCTCGCCGCCAAGGAGGCCTATGACTTTCTCGGGTCACCCGAGGGCGAACTGGCGATCGCGCAGGCCTGCGTCTATCTCGCCACCGCGCCGAAATCGAACGCGGTCTATGCCGCGCAGAAGGCGGCGTGGAAGACGGCGCGCGAGACCGGCTCGCTGATGCCCCCCGCCAACATCCTCAACGCGCCGACCAAGCTGATGAAGCAGATCGGCTATGGCGCGAACTACGAATATGACCACGACAGCGAGGGCGGGTTCTCGGGCGCGAACTACTGGCCCGACGAGCTGCCGCCGCAGCGCTTCTACGCGCCGACCGACCGCGGCTATGAGAAGCGCGTTGCCGAGCGGCTCGCCTGGTGGGATGAGCGGCGGCATGCGCACCGCGACTAAGCTCCTCCCCTTCGCCCTGCTCGCCCTCCCTGCCACGGCGCAGTCGCCGCAGTCGGTGCGCTACGACGACCATCAGCGCTACGCGCGCGCGATCGCGGCGGGGTACAAGGCCTATAACCTGTGCGACGGGCTGTTCACCGCGGGACGCAGCGAGCGCCAGGTCGAGGCGCTGGAGCTGCGCGGCATCTATCCGGAATATGATGCGATCGTGCCAACGCTGGCGGCGCGGGTCGACCGACCCGGGCGGACGGTGAGCGTCGCCTTCGATCCCGCCCAGCCGCCGCGCCACGTCAGCTGGGCGGCGGGCGCTGGCTGCACGCTCGCGCCGATCGCTGCCGAGGCGATCGCGCGCGCACCCGCCGCCGGCCGGTCGCCTGCGCCCGGTCCCGACCCGCGGCGCTGGCCGCTCGGCGACGCCGGCATCGCCCCCCGCCCCGCCCCCGCGCTGGCCGGCGCGGTGGCGCGCGCGTTCGACGGCGCCTACGGGCGCGGCACCGAGACGCTGGGCGTCGTCGTGCTGCGCGACGGCCAGGTCATCGCCGAGCGCTACCGCGACGGCTTCGGCCCCTATGTCCCCAATCGTACCTGGTCGGTGGCGAAGAGCATCACGGGTACGTTGGTCGGGATGAGCGGCATCGACCCGCGGCGCCCCGCGACCGTGCCGGAGTGGCGCCGCGCCGGCGACCCGCGCGCGCGGATCACGCTCGACCAGCTGCTGCGGATGAGCTCGGGGCTGCACAGCGACACCGCCGGCAACCGCACCGACGCGCTCTATTTCGGCGGCACCGCGGTGACCGAGCAGGCCACCGGCTGGCCGCTGTCCTCGCGCCCGGGCACGCATTTCCGCTACGCCAACAACGATATCCTGCTCGCGGTGCGGGCGCTGCGCGCGTCGCTCGGCGAGGCACGCTATCGCGCGCTGCCGGGGCGGCTGCTCGGGCCGCTCGGCATGCGACACACGGTGGTCGAGAGCGACTGGCAGGGCAATTACCTGCTCTCCAGTGCGGTGTGGACCACCGCGCGCGACCTCGCCCGGCTCGGCCAGTTCTGGCTGCAGGACGGCGTGTGGCAGGGGCGGCGCCTGCTGCCCGCCGGCTGGATGCGCTACATGACGACACCGCGCCTGCCCCAGCCCGAGCGCGACGAGGGCTATGGCGCCTCGATCTGGCTGTTCGGCCCGCGTCAGGGGCTGCCCACGGGCAGTTACTCGGCGCAGGGCAATCGCGGTCAATATGTCATGGTGGTGCCGTCCGAGCGACTGGTGGTGGTCCGCCGCGGCGAGGACCCGACCGGCGCGCGCTTCGACGTCGCGCGCTTCACCGCGGACGTGATCGCGGCGCGGTGAGCGCGCCGCCGCCCGGCCGCTTCACCGAGTTCACCGCGATCGACTGGTCGGGCGCGCGCGGGCGCCGCCATCGCGGCATCGCGGTGGCGCGCTGCGGCCCCGGCGGCGACGCGCCCGTGCTCGTCGCGCCCTCGGGTCGCGACTGGTCGCGCGAGGAGGTGCTCGACTGGCTCGTCGCGCGCCGCGACCGCGCCATGCTGGTGGGCTTCGACTTCAGCTTCTCCGCGCCTTTCGTCGCGCGCGGCGCGCATCTGCCCGGCGAGACCGAGACGCGCGACGCGCGCGCGCTGTGGCGCTACGTCGACGCCGCCAGCGCGGACGAGGACCTCGGCGCCGCCTCCTTCCTCGAGGCGCGACGGGGGCGCCATTTCTATCTCGGCGCTGCCGATGGCCCCAAGCGCGACTTCCTCCACTGGCGCGCCTGTGAGATGGCGCATGACGGCAGCACCAAGCCGTCCACCGTCTATGACGCCATCGGGGCGGCCCAGGTCGCCAAGGCGAGCTTCGCCGGCATGCGGCTGCTGCACCACCTCGACGGCCGTGTCGCGATATGGCCGTTCGACGCCGTTCCGCCGGCGGGCGCGTTGGTGGTGGAGATCTACACCGCGATCGCCGCGCGCGCCGCGGGGCTGCGCAAGGGCCGAAGCAAGCTGCGCGACGCGGCCGCGCTCGACGCCGCGCTGGCGGTGCTCGGCAGCGCCGCGCACGCGCCGCTGAAGCGCTACGACGACCATGCCACCGACGCGATCCTCGCCGCCGCCTGGTTGCGCGCGCGGGTCGACGACGTCGCGCTGTGGCGTCCGCGGGCGCTCACCGCGGCGGTGGCGCGGACGGAGGGCTGGACCTTCGGCGTCGACTGAAGCATGAGGGGCGCCGCGCCGGTTTAGCTCAGCTGGTAGAGCAGCGGTTTTGTAAACCGAAGGTCGCGGGTTCGATCCCTGCAACCGGCACCACGCCTCTTTCCCCTCGTATCCGTCGTGACGCTGTTCGGGGTCACAAGTCCGGGAGCTGACCGCGAGTTCGCGGTCCTAGCCGCGCGCGTCCCCACGCCATCGACAGCGATGCTCGAGGCGGTGGTTGGGGGTTCAGTCCGCGACGGCCCGGGGGTACCCGACAATGACGGATCTCGCGTGCCGCCGAGCGGCGCCGCGCGACGGCGTACAAGCTCAGCGACGCCCTCGGCCTCTATCTCTACCTGCTGCCGAGATCGCCGATGATCTCCAAACTGAGCGGGCGCTCGATATTGTCGTCCTCGGCCAGACTGAGCGGCCTGAGCCGCGCGTGTCGATCGAGCCGCAGGCGCGCCAACTGCTGGATCGCCGAGGCGCGACCCCGTCGTCGCCAGCATATCCATCAGCGCCGGCCGTTCCGCCTGGGCGGCGATGGTGAAGAGCGCCGCCACGCGCGGCAGACGACGAGCGAGGCACGGGACAAGGCTGCCCGGCGAGCGCCTGTGGCATGTGGGCAGCGAGGGAGAGCAGCCCGCATCGACGATCGCTTCGACCAAAGTTGTAGGAACATCCGTGGAAGTCAGACTCGCTTAAATGATTTGGGTTACCCGGCCCCATGAACCCAGGACAGGGATCTTGGCGGTTCGGGGGGCATATGCCGCGGTTTCTGATTGAATTGACGAGTCGTCTCGCCCGCAGCCAACGCGGGAACGTGATGATCCTGTCGGCGCTCAGCATCATGCTGCTGCTAGGCATGGGTGGCGGTGCGCTGGATCTCAGCCGGATCTACCTGGTCAAGACCAGGATGCAGCAAGGGTGCGACGCGGGCGTTCTCGCGTTCCGAAAGTCGATGCAGGGCACCAACGTCACGCCGACGACCTACTCGACCGCCCTCGCCTATTTCAACGCGAACTTCTCGCCGGGCCGCTATGGTTCGGAGAACACCCTTTTCCCGGCGCCGACCGTCGACAGCAACGTCGTGGTCCACGGGACGGCGTCGACCTCGGTGCCGATGTCGCTGATGCGGATCTTCGGCTTCCGCCAGATCGCGCTCAGCGCCAAGTGCGACGCGCAGCTCCAGCTGCCGAACACCGACGTCATGTTCGTGCTGGACACGACCGGGTCGATGACCCTGACGAATTCGGGCGACTCCACCAACCGCATCATCGCCCTGCGCAGCGCCGTGCTCAACTTCTACAACACGCTGGAACAGGCGAAGATCGCGGGCACGCAGGTGCGCTATGGCTTCGTGCCCTATTCGAACACCGTCAACGTCGGCATGCTGCTGAAGCGCGACTGGATGGTGGACGACTGGACCTACCAGTCGCGGCAGTTCGACCGTCAGGAGCAGGTGGAAACGGGCAAGCAGGGCGCGACCACCAGCAGTAATACGGGCTGGTTGCCTGCCGCTCCATTGACGACGACGACGAGCTATGGCGACCCGGAGAATTGCCTCGCGCCGGCAAATACTGACAAGTCGACGAACACGCGCAATGATGGCTGGACGCCCGATGCCAATGCCGTGCCGCGCTCGCTCACCAGTTATCGGACCTATGGCGGCGACACTTACTCCGCGACCACCAATAGTAACGGCGAGTGCGTGATCACGAAACGGCACTATGACACTACCGACCAGAAATACACAGAGACGGTCAGCGACAATCCGAACAAGGGGCAGCCGATCTACTCGACCAGGAATTATTTCTGGTACCGGCCAGTCAGCTACTCCGTCGCCGCGTTCAAAGGCACGGCGGCCAGCGGCCTCATGGCCGGGGCCAACAACGTCGCCATGGCCAACGTCAATGCGCCGTCGGGCTCGAATACCACGGGGAGCGACCAGAAGGTCTCCTGGACGGCGTCGAACGCCTGCATCGAGGAGCGCAAGACACTGCGCGCCAACGAGGCGGGTACGGCCTGGGACATGGACGTCGACGCGGTGCCGACCCCCGGGAACCCGGACACGCAATGGCGTCCGGTGCTGCCGGCGCTCGTGTTCGCCAGGCAGGTCTCGAACCTTAACGCAAGTGCACCATCCGGCTGGAACACCGCGGCCGTCAACACGACCAGCGGCTATCCACAGCTCTCCGGCTCCAGCTACATCAACAACCGAGCCGCATGCCCAAGTGCCGCCCGCAAGCTGCAGAGCAAGGAGGCCGGCCTCACGGCGGCAGCCGTGAAGACCTACCTCGATGCACTCGTCACGCGCGGGCAGACCTATCATGACATCGGCTTCCTCTGGGGCCTGCGCCTCATCTCGAAGGAAGGGCTGTTCGCGGGCGAGAACAGCTCGGCGCCCGACGGCAGCTCGATCGCGCGCAACATCATCTTCATGACCGACGGCGACACCGAGACGCGCATCCAGGACTATGACGCCTACGGCCTCTCCGCGCTGGATCGTCGCCGCACCGACACGGGCTCGCTCCCCACCAACGCCCAGCAGGACACGATCGTCGAGGACCGGCTGCAGCGCTACTGCTCGGTCGCGAAGAACCAGAAGGGGATCACCGTGTGGGTCATCGCCTTCGGCACGACCTTGACCCCGCTGCTGCGCGACTGTGCCTCGCAGGGGCGCGCCTTCCAGGCGAACAACAGCCAGCAGCTCAACGAGACCTTCGCCGAGATCGCGTCCAAGATCGCGCAGCTGAGGCTCACGCGATGAGAGCGCCGCTGTCCGTCCGACTCCTGGGTTCGACGCGCGGCTCGGCGATGATCGAGTTCGCCCTGGTCGCGCCGCTGCTGATCCTGCTGCTCCTCGGCGGCCTCGAGATCGGCCACACGATGTACGTGCGATCGGCGCTGACCGGAGCGCTTCAGAAAGCCGCCCGCGACATCAGCCTCGAAGGCGCGAGCGCCGCGGCCCGTCAGGACGCGATCTCCGCCAGCGTCACGGACGCGGTTCACCAGATCATTCCCGGCGCCGATGTGACGCTGGCCTCGAAGAGCTACCACGATTACCGGAACGTGGCTGATCCGGCCGAGGAATATAACGACGCCAATCATGACGGCCGCTGCGACAATGGCGAAGCCTTCGTCGACAGCAACCGCAACGGCAAATGGGATCTCGACGGCTCGGTCTATGGCCGAGGAAACGCCCGCGACGTCGTTCTTCTCATCGCGACGGTCAGCTACAAACGGCTCGGTCTGACCACCTTGCTCGCCGCCACACCGCGGACGCTCCTCACGGCAAAGACGCTGATCCGCAATCAGCCGAACGACCAACAGGCCGATCCGCCGACGGGGACATGCCCATGATGATCGCTGCCATCCTCGCGAACAAGCTGAGGCGCGATGTCCGCGGCATCGCCCTCCTCGAGTTCGCGCTATGCCTGCCGCTGCTGCTCATCGTCACGTTGTGGATGTTCGAGTACGTCAATTACTGCATCGTCGCGCAGCAGGTCAGCCAGCTGGCGCTGCAGGTATCGGACAACGCGGCCCGGATCGGCACGCAGAATTCGATCCAGACGCAGATCGACGAGAAACAGATCAACGACCTCTTCCAAGGAGCGGGCCTACAGAGCGGGGCGTTGGCGCTGGCGCAGAACGGGCGCGTGATGCTGACCAGTCTCGAGGTCGACGCAGACCCGCCACACGGTCAATATCTGCACTGGCAGCGCTGCTATGGCGCCCTGCATTACCAGTCGAGCTACGGCCGCCAGGGCGCCGGAAAGGGCAACAACGACGTCAACGGCATGGGGCCGGGGAACGCGCGTATCGTCGCGGCGCCGGGCAACCCGGCCATGTTCGTCGAGATCGCCTACCGCTACCAGCCCCTGATCTCGGCGCATTTCGCCCCTGCCGACACGATCCACGAGATCGCGGCGATGATGGTGCGCGATAACCGCGACACGTCCGACCCCGGCGTCAATCCCGTGAACGGCGTCCAGGCGTCGATGTGTTGACCTCGAACGGGCAGGCTGATTCGACGCCACCGGTGACGGACGCGTCGTCGCGCGCCGTGCCGCGCTGCCTCCGCCCACCCCCGCCGCCTACCTTGGGCTGGACCGCGAGGCGGCGCGCCTCGCCCCACTGAGAGGGGACGCCGTTCCGGGTCGTCGTCATCCGCCGCGCGCTCGACGATCCGTCCCGGCGCGACAGACGTCGCCTATGATGAGCGCGGCGGTACATTCCTCCGCTCGTCGGGATCGATCGCGGTGCGCACGGCAGAGCGGACGGGTGACGCCGCGGCGCGGCGGTCGCGGTGATCGCCGCCGCGCTGACCCTCCTGCTGCTCGCGGGAGACGACCCGCTGATCTCGATCGATCTGCGCGGCGCGGGTGTCGGCCTCGGTCTCGACCAGCTCGCGCGGCAGACGGAGCGCGCGCTGGCCGGCAGATCCGACGATCTCGGTCGGCCGCGGCGGGGCGCGCTGCGGGGCAGGATGCGGCTCTCGCATGCGCTCGCGCGCTGGTGCGCGCCGGCCCATCTTTCCTGTCGGCTGGTCGAGCGCGGCATCGTCGTCCGCGACCAGCCGGAGCAGCCCGCTGGCGCGGACGGACCGATCGCGCCGGCCATCGTCCTTCCCCCGGACATCATCGTCACGGGACGCGGAAGTGGGATCGCGCGACGTGCTCGCGACGCTGCCGGGCGTCTGGGCGGACCGGTCGGCCGGGACCGCCGCCAACACGATCCGCGTCCGCGGCATCCCGCTCGACGGCTATCAGGCGATCGCGGTGCAGGAAGACGGGCTGCCGGTGCAGCACGACACCCTGCCGTGGACCGACGTCGACCAGTTCGTCCGCCCCGACCTGTCATACGATCGCGTCGATTATGTCCGCGGCGGGCCGGCCGCTATCTTCGCCAGCAACGCGCCGGGCGGGGTCCTCAACCTGCGTACCCGTGCCGCCGCCGCCCGCGCCACCGCCGCGCTGCGCGCCACCGCGGACGATCGCGGCCGCGCGCGGCTCGACGCCTACGCGGGGCGCGCGATCGGCGGCTGGCGCGTGCTGGCCAGCGGCATGGCGGTGCGCGACCCGAGCGTGCGCCGCATCGCCGCGACGCTCGGCGGCTGCCAGGCGCGGATACGAGCGGACCACCTTATCGGCTCGCACGGGCAGTGGATGCTGGGAGTGCGTCGGCTCGACGACGACACGCTCAACATCTCCTCCTCGCCGATGATCGCGACCGTTGGTGGCCGGCTCGCCGCGCTGCCGGGGTTCGATCCGCGCCGCGACAGCTGGTTCGGACCGGACCTGCGCTCGGTGCGCCTCGCCGCGCTCGGCGCGCGGCCCATGGCGCGCAACGACCATAACCGGCTCGCCGCGGCGACGACGATCCTGACGCTGCCGCTCGCCGCCGCCACGCTGACGCTGCGCGCGCGCCACCGCCGTTCGGTGACCGCGCGCTACGCTTTGTCCTCCTCGGGGCCGCCGGTGACCGCGCGCGCCGCGGCCGCTGCCGCGCTGCCGCGCCTCGCACGCGCCTCCGCAAACGTCAGCGACGCGGCGGTTTGCCGGACGAACGGCGGCGGCGACGTCGCGCCCGCCACGCTGGTGGAGACGCTCAACCCGGTAGCGGCGGACACGCGCCTGCGCGAGACGATCGCCGAGGGGGTCTATGACGCCCCCCTCGCGCTGGCCGGCCGCCACGACCTCACCATCGGCCTCTATGCCACGCGCTACCATTGGGACTTCCGCCAAGCGGTGACGCGCGCGCTGGTCGAGGCGCGGGGCCGCGGCGGGCCGCTCGACCTCGTCGCGCTCGACCGCGCCGGGCGCGTGAGGGGCGCACTGACCGACGAAGGCTTTGTCAGCCGCGGCACCACCTTCGAGCAGATCGCGGCCGATCAGCGGATGGGCGCGCTCTACCTCGCCGACGAATGGGCGGTCGCGTCGGGCTGGCGGATCGACTGGGGCATCCGGCGCGAGCGGGCCAGCATCGCGGGGCGCAGCGAGCGGCCGCTCACCGCCGACGCGGGCGACGCGGCGACGCTCGCGGACGACGCGCTTGTCCTTCCCTCGGGCCGGCGCGAACGGCACCGTCTGGGCCGCGGCGGGGTGCCGGCGACCTTGGCACTGCGGTGGCGGGCCGCCGCGCGAGTCGACCTGTTCGCGCGCGCCACCCGCGCGATCCGGCTGCCTGATCCGGGCGTGTTCCGTCTCGCCGGTGACGCCGAGACGCGGACACTCCGCGCCGACCAGGGCGAGCTTGGCATGGTGGCGCGCGCGCGCGGCGTGGCGCTGGACGCGACGGTGTTCGCCAGTCGCTTCCGCCAGATCGCGCTGGAGGATCTGTCGCTAGATCCCACCACCGGCGGGCTTCGCGTCGGCCATCACGACGCCGCGGCGCGCACGCTGGGCGTGGAGCTCGCCGGCCAGCTCGAACTCGCGCGCGACGTCACGCTGCGGACCACCGTCACGGCGCAGGATCCGCGGTTGGTCGACTATCCGCCGGCGACGGCCGTGTCGGGTCGATCGCGCCTGCCTGACCTGAGCGGACGACGGCCACGCCGCGTGCCGCAGGTCATGGCGCAGGCGAGCGCGGCGGCCGCGCTGCCGGCGACCCCGGTCCGTCTCGACGCCGACGTCATGCTGATGGGGCGGCGATACGCCGACGATGCCAATCAGCTGGACGCTCCCCGGCGCCGCCATCGTCGATCTCGGCGCGGCCCGGACGCTGCGCGACGGGGTGACGCTGCGGCTGCGCGCCACCAACCTGTTCGACGCGATCGCGGTGATGCAGGGCGACGCGGTCGGCGGCGAGATCCAGGCCGCGGCGTCGTCGATCGTGGTCGTGCGCGCGCAACAGGGCAGGATCGTCGAGGGCGGGCTCAGCTGGCGCTTCTGAGCGAGGTGCGCCAGCGTGCGAGCTCAGCGCGCGCCGACTCCAGGTCGGCGCGGAAGGCGGGCGCGCCATGTTCCGCCGCCACGATCGCGGCCGCCGCGAGAAAGCCGCCCTCCACCGCGCTGGTCGAGTGCGAGCCGCAGATCCAGCGGCTGTCGCCATAGGCGCGCCCGCGCGCCAGGATCGCGCCGGCGCGGTCGGGTAGCAGTTCCGCCATCACCAGCGCGAAGCTCCAGCCGTGTGCGGCATGGCCCGAGGGATAGTCGCCGTTGCTGACGAGATCGGCCCGGCGCGGCTCGCAGATCGGCGCGGCGCTGCCGACGAAGGGGCGCGGCGATCGCCAATGCGCCTTGGCCGCGCCGATCAGCGCCGACCGATCCGCCCCCAGCCGGTCGAGCAGCCGCCGCGTCGCGGGCAGCGCGGAGAGGTCGAGCCGGCCGCCGAGCGCCGCGGCGAAGCGCTGCGGCAGGTCCGACGACACGTCCTCGCTCGCCGTCCGCCAGCGTGCGCCACCCGCCAGCGCCCGACTCTCGCGGAACACCGCGGCGTCGGCGCGCGCCCGCGGCGATCCGGCGGCAGGCGGCCCCGGCAGGATCACGGTGAGGTCGGGCCGCGCGTCGGCGTCGAGATAGCCCGCCGTCGGGACCTGAGCCGAGGCGGGGACGATCAGCGCCACAACGGTGGCAGCGTATATTATCGTTCGCATGACTACCTCAAGCGAATTCAAGATGATGGCAGGACGATCCGCGACGCATCCGCGGCCCGTTCAACCCCTTCATCATAGCACTTGCGCCCGATACATCTTCTGGGCGCCGGTTCTTCTTCCATCCTGTCGCAAAATCTTCATGAAAATCTTTGTCCCCGCCCCTAGGGGATCGCCCTCCCCCCGCACGACTGTCGACGAAGGGGGACGAACCATGACGATCGCACGCCACAGCTGGCTTGCCACCACCGCGCTCGCGCTTCTCGCGCAACCGGCGGTCGCGCAGCAGGCGCCATCCGAGGGCGGCAGGGCCGACGCGGCCGGGGACATCGTCGTCACCGGCTATCGCTCCAGCCTCGCCACCGCCCGTGACGCCAAGCGCGCCGCGACAATCATCAAGGAGACGATCGCCGCCTCCGACATCGCCGCTTTCCCCGACCTCAACCTCGCCGAGGCGCTGCAACGCCTGCCCGGCGTCGCGATCAACCGCGAGGCCGGCGAGGGCCGCCGCATCAGCCTGCGCGGGCTCGGCCCCGACCTTACCCGAGTCCAGCTCAACGGCATGGAAGTGCTCGGCAACGTCGATTCTCCGCAGGACAGCCGCGGCCAGGCGACACGCGATCGCGCGTTCGACTTCAACCTCTTCGCGGCCGAGCTCTTCGAGCATGTCGATGTCGAGAAGTCCTACCAGGCGCAGCAGTCGGAGGGCGGCATCGCAGGCACCGTCGAGCTCTTCACCGCGCGGCCGTTCGACTACAAGGAGAACAAGGTCGCGCTGTCCGCCCAGGCGGGCACGAACACGCTGACGCGCGATCTCCAGCCGCGGCTGACCGGGTTGGTCTCGCGGCGCTGGGGGGATGTCGGGCTGCTCGTGTCCGGCGCGTACAGCCGCCGCCAGACGCGCGAGCAGGGCCTCGACACCTACCGCTGGCGCCATAACAAGGCGAATGGCAGTGACCTCTCCGCGCTGACCGCGATCGAACAGGCCAAGGTCAACTCGGGCAACCTGCTGTTCGCGCGCGGGAACCGCTTGTCGGTGTGGGACAGCACGCAGGAGCGGCTCGGCCTCACCGCTTCAATGCAGTGGGATCCGGCGACGAGCGCGCATGTGACGCTCGATGCGCTCTACGGCCGCTTCACGGGCGACCGGTTCGAGACCCATCTGGCCTCGCGCGGTGGGGGCAGTTCGACCTGGCTCGGCGGCGGCGAGACCTTCGCCGGCGTCACCTACCCCAACGCGCGCGTCAACGCGCTGCGGTGGAACGCGCGCGACGAGGTGGTCTATCTCGACGTCAGCGGCGGCAAGGCAGCGACCGAGACCCGGCTGCAGACCACCGCGAACGTCTTCACGCAGCTGGTGCTGAGCGGCGACGCGTCGGTCGCGGACGGGCTGACGCTCTGCTGGACCGGCGGCGTCGAGCGCTCGCGCTACGACATGCCGACCAACGACAAGTTCACGCTGGAGGGGTTCGGGGGAGTCATCTCGGACTATCGCGGCGGCCCCTACTCGCTGACCAACACGTACCGGTTCGATCCGGCGGACGCCGGCTTCTGGCATGCCAAGCGCCTCTACGTGAACGAGACCTTCCAGCATACCGGGCTCGACGATGCCAAGGGTCGGCTGGAGTACACGCTCTCGCCCGAGGACACGGTCAGCCTCGGCGGCGAGTGGCGCCGCTTCGCCAACGGCGGGCGCTACGCCGAACAGGACGACATCCTCACCGGCGCCTTCCGCTCGGGCAAGCGGAGCGCCAGGGTCGAGGGTTATGCGACGGTCTACGGCGGCTATCCCGGCCAGCGCTGGTCGATCGTCGACTTTCCCAAGATGCTCGCCCAGCTCGGCATCGATCGTCGCCAGTATCTGACCGTCCCACGCGGCGTCTTCTCGGTCGAGGAGCGCACCGGAGCGGGCTTCGCGCAATATGACTGGAGCCACCTGATCGGTGCGCTGCCGTTCCGCGGCAATCTCGGCCTGCGCTACTATCACACCGACGTCACCTCACGCGGCGAGGCGAACGTCGGCCCGGTGACGGTGCGCGGTCAAGACCAGGGCGTCCTGCCGGCGGCCAATCTGATCCTCGAGCTCGATCGCGGCGCGCTGCTCCGCTTCTCGGCCGCGCGCACCATCAACCGGCCCGCGCTCGGCGCGCTGGCGGTCAACGGCACGGTCAGCGCCGACAACGGCGACATCACCGTCGCGATCGGCAACCCGGGGCTGCGACCGTATCGGTCGAACGGCATCGACCTCTCCGCCGAATATTATTTCGGGCCGTTCGGCTATGTCGCCGCCGCGGCTTTCTACAAGTCGCTCGATGGCTTCCTCTCTACGCAGACCGTCAGCAACGTGCCCTACGGCCGGACCGGCCTGCCCGACACCCTGTACCCCGGCGTGACCGGCACCACCGTGATCAGCAGCTTCTCGCGACCGGTCAATCTCGCCAGCACCAACCTGGCGGGTCTCGAACTCTCGGGGCAGGCCGATCTCAGCTTCCTCCCCGCCCCGCTCGACCGGCTCGGCACCGCGCTCAACCTCGCCTACGTCGCCTCGAGGCTGGATTACGCCCGGATCTATCCCGGCGGCATCACCACGACCCTGGAAGGGCTGAGCAAGTACAACGCCAACGCCACCCTCTATTACCAGGGGGGAGCGTTCGACGCGCGCGTCTCCGCCAACTACCGCAGCGGCTACATCTTCAGCGCGTCGCCGGTGCTGACCCCGCTCGGCCCCGATCAGGACGTGACCGGCTTCGAGGGGACGATCTACCTCGACGCCTCGGCGCATGTCACGCTCACCCGGCACCTCCAGCTGACCGTCAACGGCGTCAACCTGACCGACCAGCGCGAGAAGCAATATTCCAACAGCACCAAGCGGCTGTACGTGGTCACCCGTTCGGGCACGACACTGCTCGCCGGCGTCCGCGTGACGCTGTGAGGCCGAGCGAGCGGCGATGGGTCCCCGCGCGCCGCGGCGCTCGCTCTACCTCGCTGGGATGACCGGCCGCTCCGCCGATCCCGCGCCGCGATGAGCGACGTCGGCACCGTCCTGGCCGCCGCGCAGCCGCGCCTCCTGGCCTACGTCCGGCGGCGCTTGCGCGACCCCGATCAGGCCCGCGACGTGGTGCAGGAAACGGTGGTGCGCGTGATCGAACAGGAAGGCCGGCAGCGGATCGAGCAACCGGTCGCCTATGCCTTCCGCGTGGCCGATTCGGTCATCTACGGTCAGGCGCAGCGCGCGCACACCGTCCACGAGCCGGTCGACGCCGAACTCGCCTGCGACCTGCCGCTGCCGGACGAGCTGCTCGATTACCGCCAGCGCTTCGCCCGGTTCGAACGCGCGCTCGCCGCGCTCCCGCCGCTGCGCCGCGCCGTTTTCGTGAAGCGCCACATCGATGGACTGTCACGCAGCGAGATCGCCGGCGACCTGGGCCTCAGCCTGGAGGCGGTCAAGAAGCATCTGGTGCGGGCGATGGTCGACCTGGCCGGCTGCGTCGACGATGACGGCCGGTCAGCGCGTCGTGCCGGGGGATGGGGCGCGTGACTGACGCGCGTGCGCACCTCCTCGCTGTCGCCGCCGGCTGGGCGGACCGGCTCGGCGAGCTGACCCCGGCCGAGCGCACCGCGCTCGCCGCGTGGCTGGCCGAGAATGCCGCGCATGCCGCCGCGTTCGGCGCGATGCGGCGCCTCCTCGACGACGTCGCCCTCGCCGAAGTGGCCGCGCGGCCACCCGAGCCGCCAGGCGCCTCGCTCCCGCGCGCACCGCGGCCGTGGCGACGCGCGCATACGGTCGCGCGCGCCGCGCCGCGACGGCGGCGCTCGCCATCGCCCTGCCGCTCGGGTGGCGATTCGTCGCCGGGCCGACATCGACGGTCGAGCGCCAGGTCTACAAGAGCGGCGTCGGCGAACGGCGTCGCATCCGCCTGCCCGACGGGTCGATGATGACCCTCGACGCCAACTCGCGCGTGACAGTCGCGCTCGTCGCGGCTGGGCGCGCGCTCGATCTCACGCGCGGCGCGGCGCGTTTCCAGGTACGGCATGACGTCTCGCGCCCGTTCACCGTGGCGACCCCCGATGCCAGCGTGACCGCGCTTGGCACGGATTTCTCGATCGATCGCGCCGCGGAGAGCACGAGCGTGCAGATCTTCGGCGGCCAGGTGCGACTGACGGTGCCGGGCAGGACAGCCGTCGCGCTGGCCGCCGGGGAGCGCGCGACCGTCCGCGCCGGCGGCGTGTCGCTCGGCCGCGGCGACGTGCCGCACGGCGCCGACTGGGAGAGCGACTGGCTCGAGGCCGGGGCGCTGCGGCTCGACGTCGCGCTGGCCCGACTCAGCCGCTATTCGTCGCGACCGATCCGGCTCGGCGATCCTCGCCTGGCTGGTGCATTCGTGGGCGGACGCTTCCGGCTCGACGCACCGGAACGCAGCGCCGCGCAGATCGGCGAGCTGTTCGACCTGACGCCGGTGGCGCGTGACGGAGCATTGTGGCTCGATCCACGCGCCCGGCGCGTGGGCGCGACGACAGTCTCTGCGCCGCCGGATCAGCGGTAGCGCGCGATACGCCAGGGAATGTCATGAAGTTGACCCGCTCCCATCACGCAATCCTAAGAAGAAAACCTGTCCCCACCGGATGATGTCGCCGCTCTTCCTTGCCGAACGCGAACATGATCTCACCGGATGAGGCGGACCATGGCCTAGCTCTTTCGCCCGACCGTGCCACGGCGTCCGGTGCTGCCAGACCGCCGAGCGCACCGGCACGCGCTGACGCTCGCCGCCCCTCTTAGATCGACCCGCCGGAACAGGCGTGTTCGGTGCGACCGTGGCCGCGGCGGCGAGGACACGTCCGTCGATCACCACCGACCGAGCGAGCGGCGGCCTCGGTAGCGGTGTCGACGCCGCGACGGCCCGCGCCGGTGCCCTACGCACCGCCGCCCTCTTCCACCCTGACGAGAAGGACACCATCATGACATTCGCCACCCTGAGAACGGCCTCGCGCGGCGCGATCCTCGCGCTCGCCGGCCTGTCGATGACGGCCCACGCGGCCACGATCGACCACGACAAGGTCGTCGGCTTCCCCGACTCCGCCAAGGGTTATTACAAGACCTTCCAACCCTATCTCAAGGTCTTCACGGGCTGCGTCCCATTCCCCGCGGTTGACTCAGCCGGTAACACCAGCGGCGGGCTGAAGCCGGAGGGCACGGAGAGCGGCAGCTGCAGCAAGAGCAGCGGCCAGGTCTACATCCGTGCCGATCGATACAACCACGACTGCGCGGTGATGTATTCCTGGTACTTCCCCAAGGATCAGAACGCCGACGGTCCGGCCAACAACGGCCACCGCCACGATTGGGAGGACGTCGTCGTGTGGCTGTCGAGCTGCTCGAACGACGCCAAGATCCTGGCCGTCAGCTACTCGGCGCATGGCAAGTATGAGAAAAAGACCGATCCGCATCTCGACGGCGACCACCCGCTGGTGGCCTACCAGCAGGATCCGGCCCCGCTCGATCACTCGGTCACCGACACCTCGACCAAGGGCGGCACCCAGCCCGCGGTGACCTGGAGCGATCTCACCGACGCCGCGCGCAAGGCTCTCAACGACACCGATTTCGGTAAGGCGGACGTGCCGTTCAAGGACGCGAACTTCTCGGCCAATCTCAAGAAGGCCTATTACAAGTGACAGCGCGGGGCCGGCGCGTCCGCGGCGGCCCCCCTCACGGTCGAAGGATCGCCTATGAGACGGCTCGCCGGGCTGGGCGCGGTGGGTACTGCGCTGCTCGCTCTCAGCTATGTCGCGCTCACTCGCGCTCCCGCCTCCCCGCCGCCGAGCGATGGGGTGCGCGTGGTCGGCGCCGCCGGGCCGGTGGGCACCGCCCGGCTGGTCGCGCCGCCCGCCTCCGCTCCCACGCTGCCGACCCGGCCCGCCGCCGCCACGGACGAGACCGGCGCGTCGCCACGCGACCGTGCCGCGCTCGCCGACCTTCTCGCCGGGCAGGCGCGAGATCCGGCCTGGGCACCAGGCGCGGAGGCGGAGCTGCGCTCGCGCCTCGGGCCGGGCGGCAGCGCCACCTGCGCGGCGTTCCTGTGCCGGGTGGAGACCCTCGCGCCGGATCGCACGGGGGCGCGTACCCCCGACGAACAGGCCATGGCGATCACGCGCGATTGGCCGGCGCGGCTCTCCTACAATCCTGCCACCGCGTCGGTCCGCGCGGATACGGCCTCACCGCGCCTGATCTTCTACGTGACCCGGGCGAGCGACGAAAAGGGTTCCCCCCTGCCCGGTTGAGAGGCGGCGCTAGACCGTCCCGGCGACGAAGCCGATCATGACGGAACGAGCCGGTCGTCGCGAGCGTGCCGGCGCGATCCTCACGATGGGTGCTGCCGGCGCCGGCCTCCGATACCTGATCGTGTGACGCGGCGATGCCGCCGGACACCTTCGCTCCTCGCGAGTGGCGGGTCTGGCCGGTAACCGCCGACCACCATGCACCATAAGCGTCCTCCCGGACGAGCCGCAGGAGAGAGCGACCGCCGCCGACTCGATCATCACGCATCTTCTGGATCGACGTGGACTCGGCAGTCGGGCCGGATGGTCGCACGGTCAGCAGGCGTCGAGGCTCGATAGTTGCCCTATATTACTTTCAGCGGCGCTGAAATCGGAGACGGTATCCGAAAAGGTGCTTAACACAACATAAATTAGGATCTTAGAAAGCGTTCAGGGTGATAACAATCGTCGTCACCTGGGCATCCTGCCGAAGCAAGATGCACGCCGGGTCAGCTGAATTACACGAGCGCTCAGTCCGAGGCACCTGTCGATGTCACCGTTACCGATAATGATAGGCCGGGACGCTTCTATCTCCGACATCGCCGCGATCCTCGACGTTCTCACAACTGCCATCGCGGAGCATGCCGCCGTGACGATCGACCTCGCCGCCGTGACAAGTGCCGATCTGAGTCTTCTTCAATTACTTGAGTCAGCCCGCCGAGAGGCGGCGCGCGGCGGTCGCTTACTCTCGCTTGCCACGTCCGCTGCGCCCGCGATCGCGGCGTTGCTAGATCGGGCGGGCTTCATGACCGCGGCGACACCTGCCGACATCGAATTCTGGTCTCATGGAGCATTACCGCGATGAGCGCGTCCATTCTCACCGTCGACGATAGCGCCAGCCTGCGCATGGCGATCCGTATCGCACTGACCGGCGCGGGCTATGCGGTGACCGAGGCATGCGACGGCGCGGACGGGCTGGCCATGGCGGAGGCGTCGCGCTTCGACCTGATCGTCACCGATCTCAACATGCCCAACATGGACGGGCTGAGCATGATCCGCGCGCTGCGCGCGCAGCCCGCGCAGGCGGGCGTGCCGATCATCTTCCTCAGCACCGAATCCGACGCCGACGTGAAGGCGCAGGCCAAGGCAGCCGGCGCCACCGGCTGGCTGGTCAAGCCGTTCAATCCCGATCAGCTCGTCAAGGTGGCGCGCAAGGTCCTGGGCCGGTGAGCGAGGATCCGGCATCGGTCTTTCGCGTCGAGGCGGCCGACCTGCTCGACCAGGTCGAGCAGGGTCTGCTCGACCTCGGCGATCGACTGGACGACATGGCGCTCGTCGACGCGGTGTTCCGCGGGCTGCACACGCTCAAGGGCTCGGGCGCGATGTTCGGCTTCGACGCGCTCGCCGCCTTCACCCACCACTGCGAGAGCGCGTTCGACCGCGTGCGCAAGGGCGACGTCCCCGCGACCGCCGAACTCGTCGCGGTGATCCTGTCGGCGCGCGACCATATGCGCGCGCTGGTCGACGGCACCGCCCCGAGCGCGGACGGCGAGGCGATCCTGCAGCGGCTCGCCGGGGCACTGGCCAGCGCCACTCGCGACGGGATCTCGCCCGCAGCGACCGCGCCGGCCTCGGCGCTGGCGGGATGGCAGCTGTTCCTTCGCCTACCCGTCGATGCCATGCGCAACGGCACCAATCCGCTGACTCTGCTCGACGAGCTGCGCGCGCTCGGCGACTGCACGGTGATCGCGCGTGCCGACGGCGTGCCGCCGCTCAGCGAACTCGACCCGCTCGACTGCCATATCAGCTGGGACGTCACGCTGCGCGGCGATATCAGCCGCGAGGCGATCGAGGACGTCTTCCTCTTCGTCATGGACGACATGGAACTGCGGCTCGATCCGATCGCCGCGGCGGACTCGCCGCTCGTCCAGCCCGTCTCGTCGCCGCCCGCGGCCGCGACCGACGCCGCGGTCGCGGATCAGGGCCTCGCCGAGGCGCCGCCGGCCGCGCGCGCCGTCGGGGAGAGCGTCCGCGTCCCCGCCGAGCGGCTCGACGTCCTCATGGACCGGGTCGGCGAGCTCGTCATCGCGCAGAGTCGCCTGTCACAGCTGGCGCATCAGGACGGCGGCGTCGCGCTGCGCTCCGTGGCGGAGGAGGTCGAACGGCTCTCGGGCGAGCTGCGCGACACGATGATGGGGCTCCGCATGGTCCCGGTGGCGAGTCTGTTCGGCCGCTTCCGCCGCCTCGTCCACGATCTCGCACGCGACACCGGCAAGGCGATCGACCTGGTCACAGAGGGCGAGTCGACCGAGATCGACAAGTCTGTGATCGAGCGGCTGTTCGACCCGCTTGTCCACATCATTCGCAACAGCTGCGACCATGGACTGGAGGGCGCCGCGGACCGCCGTGCCGCCGGCAAGAACGAGACGGGGATGGTTCGTCTCTCGGCGCACCAGGCCGGCGGCCAGGTCGTGATCACGATCCGCGACGACGGCCGCGGCATCGACCGCGCGCGCGTCCGCGCCAAGGCGGAGGCCAACGGCCTGGTTCAGCCGGGGCAGGTGCTGAGCGACGCCGAATTGCTCGCGCTGATCTTCGCGCCGGGCTTCTCCACCGCGGCGCAGGTCACCAATCTCTCGGGGCGCGGCGTCGGCATGGACGTGGTCAAGCGCACGATCGAGACGCTGCGCGGGACGATCGACGTCGCCTCGGTCGACGGCGAGGGTTCGGAGATCACGCTGCGCATCCCGCTGACACTGGCGATCATCGATGGGCTGCTCGTCCGCGTCGGCGACAGTCGCTACGTCCTGCCGCTCGCCGCGATCGAGGAGTGCGTGGAACTCAGTCCGGAGCAGGACCGCCAATCCGAGGGCCGCAGCCTGATCACGCTGCGCGACCGACTGGTGCCGTTCCTGCGGCTGCGGGAGCTGTTCGCGACCGGCACGCGGCCCGATCCCTTTCAGAAGATCGTCGTCGTCTCCATCGGCACCGAGCGCGTCGGCCTCGTCGTCGACCAGATCATCGGCAATCACCAGACCGTCATCAAGTCGATGTCGATGCTGCACCGCGATATCGGCTCCTTCTCTGGCGCGACGATCCTCGGCGACGGCAACGTCGCGCTCATCCTCGACATCGGCGATCTCGTCGATGCCGCTCGGCCACGGGAGGAGCGGCTGCGCGCCGCCGGATAGATCATGACCGACTCCGCTTCTCTAACCGGGAATGTTGCCGGCGACCTCGAGGTCCTGTCGTTCGGGCTCGGCGGCGAGACTCTCGCCATCCCCGCCGCGATGGTGCAGGAGATCATCGACCTGCTGCCCGAGACGGCGGTGCCGGGCGCCGACCCGCTGGTCGGCCACGTCATCAATTACCGCGGCCGCGTCATCCCGCTCGCCGATCTGCGCACCGCCTTCGGCATGGCGCCCGCACCGCCGACGCGCGACAGCCGCATCATCGTCATCGAGCAGGCGCTCGGCGACGATGCCACCGAGCTGATCGGGCTGCGCGCCGACACGGTCAACGAGGTCACGATCCTGTCCGCCGCCAGCCGCGAGCCGCCTCCGGTGATCGGCCTGCGCTGGCGCCGCGAGCACGTCAGCGGCCTGGTCCAGCATCGCGATCAGATCGTCGTGCTGCCCGATCTCGCGGCGATCTTCGCCCCGCTCCGCTGAGCGTCTACCGCCACTGTCATCACGTCCCGAAGGGGGGCTGCCATGAACGCGTTTACCAACCTGTCGATACCCAAGAAGCTGATCATCTGCTTCTCGATCCTGCTGATCTGCGCGATCGGCGCCAACACCATCATCTATAGCAGGGCGCAGGGCCTCAAGGCCGCGACCGCGATGAACGTGCACACCTTCGCGGTGCTCGACGCGGCCAGCGGCATCAAGGAGAATGCCGTCAATCAGGAGACCGGCTACCGCGGCTTCCTGTTGTCCGGCGACGGCAAGTTCCTCGATCCCTATCGCAAGGGCGCGAGCGACTTCGCCACCGCGTGGGAGACGGCGCGCCGGCTCACCGCCGACAATCCCGCGCAGCAGGAGCGGCTGCAGAAGATCAAGGCGTCGATGGACGAGTGGCGCGGCCGGGTGGCCGAGCGGGCGATCGGCCTGATGGCCGATCCGCGCACCGTCGCGGCGGCGCGGCAGATCGAGACCAGCGGCGCGGGCAAGGAGCTGTTCGACGCGTTGCGGGCGCAGATCCTCGCGGTGACCGACGAGGAGAACCGGCTGATGACGCAGCGCCAGGCGGCGCAGGCGGAAGCGTTCGCGACGATCGACCAGGCGATCTTCATCGGCATGGGCCTGGTGGTGCTCGTCGTCCTCGCCGTCGGCTTCGGCATGACCGCCACGATCGCGCGGCCGATCGACCGTGTCGCCGAGCTGCTCGCCAGACTCGCCACGCCGCTGGTCACCGAGCGCAAGGACGAGGTCGGGCGCATGATGGGCAGCGCGCAGGCGGTGGAGGCGGCGTTCCAGGACGTCTCGACCGTCGTGTCAGCGGTCTCGATCGGTGACCTGAGCAAGACGCTGGAGCGCGACTACGGCGGGCTGAGCAGCGACGTCGGCCGCGTGCTGACGGTGATGATGCGCAACCTCAACGCGATGGCGGCATTGGCCGACACGATCGCGAAGGGCGACCTCACCGTCGAGCACGCGCCGCTTTCGGACAAGGACAAGCTCGGCCAGGCCCAGCTCGCGATGGTGACTCGCCTGCGCGCCGTGGTCGGCGACGCCACCGCCGCGGCGGCGAGCGTCTCCTCGGGCAGCCAGCAATTGTCGTCGGCGGCCGATCAGGTCAGCCAGGGCGCGACCGAGCAGGCCGCCGCGGCCGAGGAAGCCTCCGCCTCGATGGAGCAGATGGCCGCCAACATCAAACAGAACGCCGACAATGCCGCGCAGACCGAGAAGATCGCGCGCCAGTCGTCGACCGAGGCCGAGCGCAGCGGTGCCGCCGTGCTGAAGGCGGTCGCGGCGATGCGCACGATCGCCGAGAAGATCGGCATCGTCCAGGAGATCGCGCGCCAGACCGACCTGCTCGCGCTCAACGCGGCGGTCGAGGCGGCGCGCGCCGGTGATCATGGCAAGGGCTTCGCGGTGGTCGCCGCCGAGGTCCGCAAGCTCGCCGAGCGCAGCCAGGCCGCGGCGCTGGAGATCAGCGGCATGTCGTCCGATACCGTCGGTGCCGCGACCGAGGCGGGCGACATGCTCACGCGGCTGGTGCCCGACATCCGCCGCACCGCCGAGCTGGTCGCCGAGATCAGCGCGGCCTGCCGCGAACAGGATATCGGCGCCGCGCAGATCAACCAGGCGATCCAGCAGCTCGACGAAGTGACGCAGCAGAATGCGTCGGCCTCCGAGCAGATCTCCTCGACGTCCGAGTCGCTCGCGCAGCAGGCCGAGGAATTGCAGCAGAGCATGGGCTTCTTCCGCATCGACGACGAGCGGGCCGTCGCACCGACGCGCCGGTCGACGGGTACCGCGGCCGCGCACCGCCCGAAGCCGGCCGTGTCGGCCAGGCCGTCGCGACCCAAGCCCGGGTCGGTGCAGGACCAGAAGGCGCGGGTCCGCGGCTTCGCGCTCGACCTCACCAGCGGCGGTCCAGATGCCGAGGACGTCGAGTTCGGCCGCGTGGCATGAGCGGCGCGGGTGCGACGCTTTCCGGCCCGCTGCAGACGATCGTCTTCGGCATCGCCGACGAGCTTTTCGCGCTGCCGGTCGGGGTCGTCCGCGAGATCCTCGACCATCGCCCCGGCTTTCGCATCCCCGCCGCGCCGGACTGGCTGATCGGCCTGTGCGACGTGCGCGGCGAGTCGGTGCCGATGGTCGATTTCCGCCGCTGCCTCGGGCTCGACCCGGTCGGCCCGACGCCGGCGACGCGCGTCATCGTGGTCGAGGCGGAGACCGGCGCGACGCGGCCGCTCGCGATCGGACTGATCGTCGATCGGGTCGCCGACGTCTGCGGCTGGTCGCGCGCGGCGGTCGAGCCGGTGCCGGATACCGGCACGGCGTGGCGATCGTGCCACGTCGTCGGGGTGCTGCGCCGCGACGCGGGGTTGGTCGGCCTGCTCGATCTCGCCGGCATCCTCGCCGGGATGGAGCAGGCGCTCGACGCGCGCGTGCCGCGGCGCGCCGATCTCGCCGCCTGACGACGATCCGCGACGCGCCCGCATCGGCGCGGCACCAAGCATAGGAGAGAGCATCGACGATGGCGCTGTCCGCCACGACCAGCCCCGGGCCGATCCGCCGAACGTGCGGGAACGGGCCTTATCCGCTCGAGCTCGAGGCGGAAGAACGGCTGAGCGCGGGCGACTTCGCGCGCATCGCCGCCTATGTGACCCAGGTGTCGGGGATCAAGATGCCGTCGACCAAGGCGGTGATGCTCGCCGGGCGGCTGCGTCGCCGGGTGCGCGCGACCGGGCATGATCGTCTCGCCGCTTACTGCGACTGGCTGTTCGATGACGGCAACCTGGCGGGCGAGGCCGAACATCTGATCAACGCGGTGACGACCAACAAGACCGACTTCTTCCGCGAGGCCGCGCATTTCACCTACCTGACCGACACGATCCTGCCCGCGCTGGTCGAGACCGGACAGCGCCGCCTGCGCGCCTGGAGTGCCGCCTGCTCGAGCGGCGCCGAGCCCTACACGCTGGCGATGCTGCTCGACGCCTTCGCGCGCGATCGCGGCGGACCCGAGTACGAGCTGCTCGCCACCGACCTCGACACCGAGATGCTCGAGGTGGCGCGACGCGGCGTGTTCCCGGCGGCGGCGATCGATCCGGTGCCCGCCATGTTGCAGCAGCGCTACGTCATGCGCGCCGCCGCGGCGGGACGCGCGGAGGTGCGGATGGCGCCCGCGCTCCGCGCGGCGATCGGCTTCGCGCGACTCAACCTGATGGACGAGCGCTACCACGTGGGTGCGCCGATGGATCTCATCTTCTGCCGCAACGTGCTGATCTACTTCGATCGGCCGACGCAGGAGCGGGTCGTGCGGCGGTTGATCGCGTGCCTGCGGCCGGGCGGTCACCTGTTTCTCGGCCATTCCGAGTCGATCGCCGGGCTCGACCTGCCCGTCACCGCGGTCGCCACCACCGTGTTCCGGCGCGACTGACATGCCGATCAAGCCCGTGCGCGTGCTCATCATCGACGACAGCGCCAGCGTGCGCCAGGCGATGACCGCGATCCTCTCCGCCGATCCGCAGATCGAGGTGATCGCCGCCGCCGCCGACCCGTTCGCGGCGGCGCGCTACATCCAGGCCGAGGTGCCCGACGTCATCACCCTGGACGTCGAGATGCCGCGCATGGACGGTATCACCTTCCTGCGGCGGATGATGGCGCAATGCCCGACGCCCGTGGTCATGTGCTCGTCGCTGGTCGAGGACGGATCGGAGACGCTGCTCCAGGCGCTCGAGGCGGGCGCGGTCGACGTCATCCTCAAACCGCGCGTCGGCGTCGCCGACCATCTCGCCGAGGCGCATCGGCACATCTGCGAGACGGTGAAGGGCGCGGCACAGGCACGGCTCGGGCGCCGCCCCAACCGCGCCGCCCCGCCGCAGCGGCGGCTCACCGCGGACGCCGTGCTGCCGCCGCCCAGCGGCCGCGCGATGAGCCGCACGACCGAGATGGTGATCTGTATCGGCGCCTCCACCGGCGGCACCGAGGCGCTGCGCGAGGTATTGACCGCGCTGCCCGCCGACTCGCCCGGCATCGTCGTGGTCCAGCATATGCCCGAGCGCTTCACCAGAAGCCTCGCCAAGCGGCTCGACGGCCTGTGCGCAGTCGACGTCAAGGAAGCGGAGGACGGCGACACGGTGATGCGCGGCCGCGTCCTGATCGCTCCCGGCGGGCTGCGCCACACGCTGCTGGAACGGCAGGGAGCGCGCTACGTCGTCGCGGTGCGTGACGGACCTTTGGTCTCGCGCCACCGTCCCTCGGTCGACGTGCTGTTCCGATCGGCGGCGCGCCATGCCGGCGCCAATGCGTTGGGCGTGATCATGACCGGCATGGGCGACGACGGCGCGCGCGGTTTGCTCGAGATGAAGCAGGCCGGCGCGCGCACGATCGCGCAGGACGAGGCGACCTCGATCGTCTTCGGCATGCCCAAGGAAGCGATCGCGCGCGGCGCCGCCGATCACGTCGTCGCGCTCGGCGCGATCCCCCAGGAAATGGTCGCCGCTGCGGCACGATAAGGACAAGGCGCCGATGCTGTACGAGATGATCGACACCGCCGGGATCGAGCCGGTGGAATGCCCGATCCGCCGGGACTTGGCGCGGCTCGCGGCCGAGCTCGACACGCGCTTCCTGCGCGCGGGCACGGTCCTTGCCGACGCGATCGCGTTGGTCGACCGGATCATCGCCGGGCTCGACACGGTGGTGGAGGCGCTCGGTGAGGAACGCGCCGGCGCCGCGGCACGCGACCTCGCCGCGATCGCGGCGCGCATCACGGCGCTGCCGACCGAGCTGGGCGAGCGATCGACCGAAGTACGAACGATCGCGGCGATCGCGGCCGTGCTGCGTCAGCAGGTACTCGACATGCACCGCTCGCTGCGCGTGCTCGGCATCTACGGCATGAACATCAAGATCGCCGCCTCGGGCGAGGCCCAGTTCGTCGGCTTCGTCGACGGCATGAACGGCAAGCTCGCCTCGGGCGAGGCGCTGCTCTCGGGGTTGATCGCCACGCTCAAGGAGCTGGAGGCCGGTCTGTCGCGCGTCCAGCAGGTCGACCGGCTGCTCGCGGCCGAGTGCGCGAAGGCAGTGCCCGCGGTGCCGGAGCGATTGGCGGCGGACGCGGCGCGGCTCGATGACCATCTGCGCGGTGTCGCGTCACTGGCGCACCGCGTCGCCGCCATCGCGCGCAGCATCCAGGCGAAAGTCGGCGTCGTGCTCGGCGCGCTGCAGGTCGGCGACAGCACGCGGCAGCGACTCGAGCACGTCGTCTCGTCGCTGCACATCGTCGAGTCGCACGGCTGCGGCGCCGGCGCCGCGGCGTATGTCGACCGGCTGCTCGCGGCGCAGCTCGACGCCATCGTCGCGAGCTTCGAGCGGGAGACACGCGCGCTGGTCGGCTCGCTCGTCGCCCTCGTGCCCGACGCGCATGCGCTGCTCGAGCTGATCGGCGAACAGGCCGGCGATGATGGTCGCGGCTTCCTGTCGCGCCTCGACGACAGCGTCTCCGAGATGGACCGGATCATCTTCCAGCTCCAATCCGCGCAGCATCAGGCGCAGCGTATGACGACCCTGGTCGCCACGACCGTCTCCGATCTGACGCACCGGGTCGGGTCGCTGCGAAGGATCCGCACCGACGTGCAGGATATCGCGACCAACACGCGCCTGCTCTGCCGGCGCCACGGCGCGGTCGGTCGCGCCGTCGCGGTCGTCGCGCAGGAGGTCGACGCCTATGCACGCGACCTCGGCACCACGACGGATCAGGTCGCGCGGACGATCGGGCGGCTCGCCGATGCCGAGGGGACGCTCTCGCTCCGCGGAGCGGGAACGTGCGACATCGGCGAGATGCTGGGCGGCGCGCTCGGCGTCATCCGCCAGGCGTGCCATCGCACGGAGCAGGTCGTCCGCGCCGGCGGTGACGAGGCGGCGCGCCTGGTCGAGGTCGTGCGCACCACGGCCTCGGAGCTCGCCGCCGAACTGGCCTTGTCCGACACGATGGCGGCGCTCGCGGCGGCGCTGACCGCCCGGGCGGGCGAGGACGCGGCGCTGACCGCGGCGGATGAGTCATCGTTGCGGGAGGTACTGCCAGCGATCGCACGTCTCTACACGATGGCGGGCGAGCGGCAGATCCACGCGTCCTACCAGCTGCCCGGGATGGACGCGGTGCTGGCCGCGCCCGTCGCCGATGACGAGGACGACGGTCTTTTCTGAGCGTTGCCCGGGAGCGGTATCGCGCTCGCCGTACAGCTTTCGCGGGCGGAGCGGTCGCGAGGACGCGCGCTGACAACCGTCTTTCCACGCCATCGAGTCCCCCCTCGCTGCCGGCCCGATCGGGCGCGGTGCGGGCGACGCCGCGATCAGCCCGGCTCATCCCGATGCGCCAACGGCGACCCAAGGTGCCGATGGTGTCGCGTCGCGCTCGGGCCGATACTCTCCGCGTCTGCCGGAGATCAGCGATGCGCCTGTCCTTCGTCGCCGCGACCGTCATCGCTGGCCCCCTCTCCCTCGCCGCCGCGGTCGCACCCGCGATCCCGCGCGACGCGGAGGCGGCGCTCGCTCGGCTCGACCGGGCGCAGAAGGACATGGTCGCGCGCGCCGACGTCGCGCGGGTGGCGGCGCTGTCCGCACCCGAGCTGACGATCAACGCCCCGACCGGGCGTGTCCTCTCGCGCGAGGAGTTCCTCGCGATGATGCGCGACGGCCGGATCGGCGCGGAGGCGTTCGAGCGAGCGCGTGAGCGTCGGCGGCGAGCGAGCTGGGGCGGACCTACGGCACCGTCCCGCTACGACGACACTACACCAACGTCTACCAGCGGGTCCGTGGTCGTTGGTACTGGCTCGCGCGCCACGCCAGCGTCGTCGCGGCGCGGCCCGGGGGGCGCTCCCCGGTGAGCCGGACTGTGCCGGGCGCGCCGCGGTGACGAGGCGCTACCCGACACGAGAACGGTCGTCAGGCCACCGCGGCGATGCGGCGCCGCCGGCCGAGCCGCAGCGCCGCGCCGATCAGGCCGAAGCCGAGGATCAGCATCGACCAGGTCGTCGGCTCCGGCACCGCGCTGGTCAGGCCGAAGCGCTGGTCCATGTCGCGGAAGCCCGCGGCCTGCACCGCGCCGGTGACGTGGACGCCGTCGAAGGAGAAGAAGCCCTGGCAGCCGCTCGCCTGCGCCCCCGCCGCGATGCAGCTGGTGTCGGCGCGCAGCGGCGGTAGCCCGAACTGGTCGGGGTGCTGCAGCACGCGCAGGTTGAACTCGCTGAGACTGTAGAAATACAGGTCGGTCCCGGCGCTGACGCTCAAGCCGCTCAGCGCGGTGCGCAGGTAGCCGTTGGCCTCGATGGTCAGTGGGTCGACGGCGTTGGGGAAATCGGTGAACAGGATGTTGCGCGCGCCGCGATCGTTGAGCGCCTTGATCCCGGCGACATATTGGTTGGCCGCCGCCTGGAGGTAGCTGCTCACGTCGGGATAGTCGCCGATCGCGCCCACCGGACCGAACACACCCTCGGCGCCGAACACGTCGTTACCGCCGAAGTTGAGGATGTAGAGGCCGTTGGGGTCGACCGGCTTGCCCGAGGCGGCGAAGGTGCTGAGCTGCGCGCCGAGATCGGGGATGGCGTCGCCGGTGTTGACCACGCGCGCGCCGCCGAAGGCGTAGTTGCTGCCGCCCGCGAGCGAGGGCTTGGTCGGCGTGCCGAAGAGCTTGAGCGAGATCAGATCGGGATAGTCGAAGCCGTCGGTGAAGCGGTTCTGGAAATAGCCCTGGCTCGGGTCGGGGCGGGTCCCGCCGTTGGCGATATAGAGGTTGCCGGCGTCGACCAGACTGTCGCCGAACACCGTCACCGACGTGAACTGCGCGGTGCTCCGGTCGGCGCTCGCCGGTTGCGCCGCGATCAGCCCCAGCGCGCCCAACGCCAGGGTCCATTCCCTCTTCATCTTCCGTCTCCCGCGTCGCCGACATGGCGCACCACGCGACGGACCGTGCCGCAGAAACGATGATCTGACCAGAGGTGGTTAACGCTATGTAAAGATTCTTTGCCGCCGCTCCGGGTCGGATCAGTGGCCGCTCGCGCCCGCCGCGCCGATCCCGGTCTCGGACCGGACCCGCTGGGCGAGATAGCCGGCACGGTCCACCGCCGCCCGGCCGCTATGATCGAGCCGCGAGACCAGCCAGATCGTCGCGAAGGCCGCGGGCATCGAGAAGAGCGCGGGCGAGCCGTACGGGAAGATCGCGGCGTCGTGACCCAGCACCGTCACCCAGATCGCGGGCGACAGGATCGTCAGCCCCAGCGCGAGCACCAGCCCCACCGCCCCGCCCGCGACCACGCCGCGCGTGGTGCAGCCGCGCCACAGCAAGGAGAGCAGCAGCACCGGGAAATTGGCCGAGGCCGCCATCGCGAAGGCCAGGCTCACCATGAAGGCGACGTTCTGCTTCTCGAACAGGATCCCGAGCGCGATCGCGACCAGCGCGAGCAGCACCACGGTCGCGCGCGAGACGCGTAGCTCCGCCGCGGGGTCGGCGCGCCCGCGGCGGAAAACGCTGGCGTAGAGGTCGTGGCTGACCGCCGACGCACCCGACAGCGTCAGCCCCGCGACGACCGCGAGGATGGTCGCGAACGCCACCGCCGAGACGAAGCCGAGGAACAGGTCGCCGCCGATCGCGTGCGCGAGGTGGACCGCCGCCATGTTGCCGCCGCCGCGCAGCGCGCCCGCGGAGTCGAGGTAGCGCGGGTCGGTGCCGACAAGCACGATCGCGCCGAAGCCGATCACGAAGGTCAGCAGGTAGAAATAGCCGATCCACCCCGTCGCCCACAGCACCGAGGTGCGCGCCGCGCGCGCGTCGGGCACCGTGAAGAAGCGCATGAGGATGTGTGGCAGCCCGGCGGTTCCGAACATCAGCGCGAGCCCGAGCGAGAGCGCCGAGACCGGGTCCTTGATGAAGCCTCCCGGCCCCATGATCGCGCGCCCGGCGGTGAGCGCCTCGGCTGGCGCGGCGCCCTTGGCCGCGGCGGCGGCGGCCTTGACCTGCACCGCACGCGCGAACAATGCCTCGGGTGAGCCGAACTGCCACAGCACCGCCGCCGCCATGAAGCTCGCCGCTCCGAGCAGCAGCACCGCCTTGACGATCTGCACCCAGGTGGTCGCGAGCATGCCGCCGAAGAGCACGTACAGCGTCATCATCACGCCGACGATCGCGACCGCATAGGGGTAACGCAGGCCGAACAGCAGGCGGATCAGCTGCCCTGCCCCGACCATCTGCGCGATCAGGTAGAACAGCACGACCAGCAGCGTCGACAGCGCCGCCAGCGTGCGCACCGGCGCCTGCGCGAAGCGGAAGGAGGCGACGTCGGCGAAGGTGAAGCGGCCCAGGTTGCGCAGCCGCTCGGCCATCAGAAACAGCACGATCGGCCAGCCGACGAGGAAGCCGATCGAGTAGATCAGCCCGTCATAACCGTCCGCGAAGATCTGCGCCGAGATGCCGAGGAACGACGCCGCCGACATGAAGTCGCCCGCGATCGCCAGACCGTTCTGGAAGCCGGTGATGCCCCCGCCGGCGGCGTAGAAATCGGCCGCGGTGCGTGTCCGCCGCGCCGCCCAGCGGGTGATCGCGAGCGTCAGCAGCACGAAGCAGCCGAACATCGCCAGCGCGGGCCAGCCCGGGCCGCCGCCCGTCGCGCTCATCGCCGCGCCTCGGCGACGATCGCGGCGACCTCGGCGTCGAACTCGCGGTTGGCGCGGTACACGTAGATGCCGGTCAGCGCGATCGCGAGCAGGATCACGCCGAGTCCGATCGGTATGCCCCACGAGGTCGCGCCGCCCGCGAGCGAGCGCGCGAGCAGCGGCTTGTCGAACGCCACCAGCAGGACGTAGCCGAGATAACCGACCAGCATGAGCGCGGTCAGCGACAGCGCGAGCCGGCCGCGCCGCCGTACCAGACGCCGATAGCGCGGATGCTCTGCCAGAAGCTCGAGCGCGGCATCGCGCTGGTCCATCCCACCTCTCCCCCGTTTTCAGAGGATCATAGCGGCGGAATGCGTCGTGGCGAGCGCGATCATGCCGGGAACCTGTTCGCCGCCAGACCAGCGCGAGGGCGCTGTCACGAGGCCGGTCGCCCGCGCAGCGCCGCCTCCGCCCAGGTGGTGACCAGCGGCAGGTCGGTGGCGTGCCCGACCCGGCGAGTCACCAGCTCGATCACGCGCACGTCGCGCAGGTCCGCGCTCAGCCGATGCGCCGCCGCGCCGAAGCGCATCGCGCCCGACCGCGCGAGCAACCGGCCGTCGCCATAGATCAGGAACTCGGCGGCGTCGCGCGTGTCACGGGTCGAATCGTCGACCCCGACCAGCGCCTCGAACCGCGCGGCGCCGCGCGCGCGCACCTCGAGCCTCGAGTTCGCCAGCAGGCCGATACCGGTGTCATAGCTGCGACCCGCGACCTGCAGCGTCTGGTCGTACGGCGTGGCATCGGCCCGCGCGCCGCCCCAGCCGGCGTAGGCCGGGCGCTCGCCGGTGTCGCGCGTCCCGCTCCACTGTCCCATCATCCGGTGCACCACCGGGTCGGGCTCGGGCGCGACGACGCCGTCGACCGCGACGTTGACGTCGCCGGGCACCTCGGAGAGGTACAGGCCGTCGCGTAGCCGCCGCGTGCCGCTCACCTCGAAGACGCGGCTCTCGCGCGGCGCCAGCGTGAACCTCGTCTCGCCGGTGAAGGGCGCGAGCGTTCGACCGCTCCACAGGTCGCGCAGCGTGATCGGCGAGTCGGGCGCGAGCTTGAGCTGCGCCGCGGTGAGGTCCATCTCCGCCGGAGCCATCCCGCGGTTGAGCAGCACGACTGCCTTGTGGCCGTTGCTCAGCGTCTTCACGATCGTCTGCACGTCGTCCGAGGCGTAGGCGATCACGCCCTGGTGGCCGCCCGGGTCCTGGTTGACTCGCACGATGTCGGCATTGCCCCAGATCTTCAACAGACTGTCGGGCGCGTGGCGCAGGTCATAGCCGATGAACAGAGGCGCGTTGATGATCGCCCATAGCGCGAAATGCGTGCGCGCCTCGGTGAGGTGCTGCGCGTCGAAATCGCCCTGGCCGATGAACAGCATGTCGGGATCGTTCCAGGCCCCCGGCTTGGCATAGAGCGCGCGCGTCGACGCGCTGTCGAAGGAGTGGAGCATGCGCGTCCAGTGCGGCGTGATGTCCTGGCTGGTGCGCCACATCTGGCCGACCTCCTTGCCCCAGCGGCGCACGTCGGCGCTGCCCCATGTGCACAGCGCGAGGATCGAGTCGCCGTCCGGCCGGTAGCGCGCGATCGCCGCGGCGACCGCGGCGTAGAGCGAGCGCACCTGCGCCACGTCGGTGCGGTTGATCGAGGCCTGGTCGATCAGCGGCGGGAAGGGGCGATAGCCATTCTGCACCACCACCGGCGCACCGGGCGCGTAGACGTTGATCCCGCAGGCGTCGACCTTCAGATAGTCGAACCCCCAGTCGCGGAAGTAGAGCGCCACGTCCTCGTCGACATGGCCGTACAGCCCGATCTCGCGCTCCGCCGCCGTCCCCTCGGGCAGGTTGGGCGAGTGCAGGTCATAGGCCTGCGAGCAGGCGTTGCGGCCGATGTCGCTGTACAGCCCCGCCTTGAGACCCATGGCGTGGAGCCGGTCGGTGAAGGGACGGAAGCTGCTGTCGCCCCCCGCGACCGCGGCGGAGGGGAAGATGCGCGTGCGGATCATCAGCCGCCCGTCGCTGGTACGGCGCTTGAGCCACCAGCCGTCGTCGACGTTGACGTAGCGATAGCCGAGCTTGGCCAGTCCGCTGTCGACCAGCTTCTGCGCCGCGCCGAGCACTTTCTCCTCGTCCACCTCGGTGCGGAAGGCGTTCCACGAGCTCCACCCCATCGGCGGGGTACGCGCCGCGGCGTGCTCGGGCGCCGACCAGCGCCCGGTCGGGGCGAGCGGGTCCGGCGCGGCCGCGGCTGGGCCGGCAAGCACGAGCGCGAGCGCGGCGAGAGACAGGATCGGCAGGCGCATCGGGCGGGACCTCGCTGTTCGCCACATCATAGATTGTCTCTCCGGCGCGAGAGAAGGCCGGGGAGGACAGCGGCTGGCTCCGCCGTGCTCCGGCGAACGCCGGAGCCTAGGGCCGGGGACGCCGGGGCCTTGGCACCGCGCTCCTACGTGCGCACGAGCGCCGCGACAGGTGGGGCATAGCACTGAGGCGCTACCGTTGCGCCAGATGCCGCGCGTACAGCGCCGCGCCGTAGCCGGGTGCGTGGAGCGGCTCGACCGCCGTGCAACCCGCCGCCTTCAGCCCCGTCGCGAAGGCGTAACGCACCGCGGACACGTTGGCGAGCACGCCGCCCGACCAGGACACCGCCACGCGCTCCGCCGGATCGAAGCCGAGCCGCACGCGCAACGCGGTCGCGAGCAGCACCAGCTCGGCGGCGGCGGCGGCCAGGATCGCGCGTGCGGCCTCGTCCCCCTCCTCGGCGGCGCGGGACACGATCGTGGCGAGCGCCGCGAGCTCGCCGCGCGCCATGCCGCGCGGCCCCATCACGCGCTCACACAGCGCGAGGTCATCGTCGAGTGCGAGCGCCTCGCGCAGCAGCCCGTGCAGCGGGCCGACCGCGGCGCGGCCGTCGCTCATCCGCGAGAAAGCGGCGAGGCCCTCTCGCGCGATCCAATAGGCCGAGCCCTCGTCGCCGAACACCTCGCCCCAGCCGCCCGCGCGCGCGCCGCGGCCGCCGCGCTCGCCATAGGCGATCGAGCCCGTGCCCGCGACGACGTTGATCCCGTCGGCGCACGCCAGCGACCCCGCCCAGCCGCACACCATGTCGTTGCCGCATCGGTATCGCGCGTGGCCGAGCAGGTCGCGCACCGCGGCGTCGAGCCGCGGGTCGACCGCGCTGTCCTCGCCATAAGCGGGCAGCCCGAGGAAGACGTGGGCGAGGTGCGCGGGCGCGGCGCCGATCTGGGTGCAGACCGAACTCACCCCCTCGGCGATGCGCCGCACCGCCTCCCCCTCACCGACCTCGAGATGGTAGGTCGTGCCCGTCACCGCGCGCGCGATCACCGCGCCCGCGGCGTCGATGCAGACGAACTCGGTCTTGGTCCCGCCGCCGTCGACGCCGAGGTAGAAGCCCGCGCTCATGCCTCGGCGTGGATCCGCACGCCCTGCACCACGCGGTTGACGGTGCCGCTCGCGTTGGGCTGGTCGGGCGTGAGCCCGAGCGCGAGCGAGACGTGCAGCGCGAACAACTGCGCCGGCACGATATAGGGGAAGAGCAGGTCGGCGTCGGGCGCGTTCTCCATCCCGGCGAGCGCGATCGTGGCGACCTCCTCCGCGCGCGCCGAGATCACCGCCACCTCGCCCGCCCGCGCGTCGGCACGCAGCTCGGCGACGATGTCGAGGTCGTAGCGGCGCGTCAGCGGGTCGTTGGCGACGAACACTACCGCCAGCGTGCGATCGGTGATGATCGTCTTGGGGCCGTGGCGGAAGCCGAGCGCGCTGTCGAAGGCGGTGACGACCGCGCCGTCGCTCAGCTCCATCAGCTTGAGCGCGGCCTCGCGCGCCAGCCCGGTGAACACGCCGCTGCCGAGATAGACGACACGGTCGAACCCGCGCGCCGCCAGCGCCGCGGCGACCGGCTCGGCGCGCGCCAGCATGTCCTCGACGCCCGCCGCGATCGCCTCGATCCGCGCGTCCAACGCGGCGATGCCGCCGAGCGCGGACAGTGCCGCGAGCGTCATCGCGGTGAAGCTCGACGTCATCGCGAAGCTGCGGTCGTGCGTCGCCTCGGGCAGCACGATCACGTGCGCGCGAGAACCGCCGCGCCGCGCCAGCTCGCCCTCGGCGTTGCACGTCACGATCAGATGGTGCGCCTCGACGACCCGCCGGTCGACCAGCTCGACCGCGGCGACGCTCTCGGGGCTGCTGCCCGAGCGGCCGAACGACACCAGCAGCGTCGGCGCGTCCGCGCGCAGATGCAGATCGGGCGCGCCGACGATGTCGGTCGTGGCGATCGCCTCGACCGAGCGGCCGAGCGTGCGCGACAGCCAGGGCGCGAGGCACTCGCCGATGAAGGCCGAGGTGCCCGCGCCGGTCAGCACGATGCGCAGGTCCGGGCGCGCGAGCAGCGGGGCGAGGAACGCCTCGATCTCGGTGCGCGCGTCATGCAGCAGCTGCTGGGTGGCGCGCAGCGTCGCGGGCTGTTGCGCGATCTCGCGGCGTGTCCAGGAGGTACCGCCGGGCTCCGCGGCGGGGGCGGCGATCAGCGTGTCAGTCATGGGGAAAGCAGGCTCCGTGATAGGCGTCGAGCGTGGCGCCGATCTGCGCCATCACCAGCTCGGCGGGGTCGAGGCCGGCGCGGCCGGCGCGCACCGCGGCATAGGCCGCGGGCAGATACTGGCTGAGCAGCGGCAGCGGCGGCGGGGTCTCGCGCAGGTTGGCGAACAGCCGTTCCTGCGCCGCCGCGATCGTCGCGTCGGGCCAATAATAGCGGATGCGGTCCGACAGGCTGTACTGCAGCTGCAGGTCGAGCGCCGCACCGGTGGCGTGATAATATCTCGCCCAGTTCTTCGGCTCGGCGCGCAGCCGGTCGAGCGTGACCGCGCGCAGGTTCGCGCGCGCACCCTCGGCGACCGTCTCGCGCTCGATCGCGTCGAGCGCCCATAGCGCCTCGCGCAGCGCGAAGGTGACGCCGGGGCCGACCTTGAGGATGGCGAAATGGTCCTCCACCAGCGCGGCGAGCGCCGCCGCGGTCTGGTAATCGGTCGAATGCGCCTCGTAGACGAGGTGCGGCACGGGCTCGATCGCGCGGCTCAGCGCCACCGCGCGCTCGGGGCGATAGTCGACCACCTTGTCATGGTCGAACTCGACCCCGGGCTGGACGACGGTGGCGATCACGCGCTCCCAGGCGTCGGCGAGCCCCGCGGCGCGGAACAGGTCGCGGTGCATGTCGACGGTGGCGATCGCCGCCGCAGGGTCGGTCACCGCCAGCTCGTCGAGGTCCTCGGCGGCGCCGCCGGGCACAGGCACCTCGGTGCCGATGATATAGACCGGGGCGGTCGCGGGGTCGCCGGCGAAAGCGTCCTCCGCGGCGCGGCACAGGCGCGCGGCGCGCTCCGCGATCGTCCGCTCGGGCAGCGGCACGGGGTCGTCGGCGCAGCTCATCGAACAGTCGAGGTGGATCTTGGCGAAACCGGCGCGGACGTAATCGGCGACCATCACCGCGGCCTTGTCCATCGCCTCGGCCGCGGGCAGCGCGGTCCAGGCGTTGGGGCCGAGATGGTCGCCGCCGAGCACCAGCCGCTCGAGCGGATAGGCGACGCGGCCGGCGATGCGCTCGACGAAGGCGCGGAAATCGGCCGGGACCATCCCGGTATAGCCGCCGTCCTGGTTCACCTGGTTGGAGGTCGCTTCCACCAACGCGAACGGCGCGCCGTGCGCCAGCGCGTGGCGCAGCGCGGCCTCGATCACCAGCGGGTGCGCCGAGCAGACCGAGGTGACGCCGACGCGTTCCCCCGCCTTATGCCGGTTCACCAGGTCGAGAAGTATCTGCACGTGCGTCTCCCTTTACGCGGCCGGCATAACGCCAGGCGCAGCAGAACACAAGAAAGCGAAACTTAGCGAAACTATATAGCGGCGGGTGCGGGCTCGCCTTCGGCGTCCGGATCGGCGGCGTCGGGCTCGATCGCGAGCAGCAGCGAGGCGGTGAGCGCGAGCACGATCCCGAGCGTCTTGAGCGGCCCCGGCACCACGTGAAGCACCGCGAGCGAGATCAGCGCGGTAGCCAGCGGCGCGCCGGCGTTGGCGAGCGGCGCGACGATGATCGCCTTGCCGTAGCGGAAGGCGAATACCAAGGTCAGCGCGCCGATCGCGTTGAGCAACTGGATCGCGGCGGCCAGCCCGGGCCCGTCGAGCCCCCAGTTGATCGGGCGCCCCCCGCCCGTTCCCCAATCGGTCATCGCCCAGGCCACCGGCGCGAGCGCGAGTCCGGATAGGGTCATGTAGACGAAGATGCTCTCGGCCGAGGTGACGTGGTTCGCCGCCTTCATGAAATAGGCCTGGACGCCCCAGCACAGCATCACCGCCACCGCGGGCAGCAGCCACGCCCCCGACGCCCCCGCCCCGCCCGCACCCGGTGCGAAGTCGAAGGTGGGCAGCGCCAGCAGCGCGAGCAGGATGCCGAAGGCGCCGAGTCTGCCGGTGCGCTCGCCCATCAGCAGGAACGACAGCGCGATCGTCACCACCGGCGACAGCGAGATGATCGGGAAGATCAGATAGGCGGGCCCGCGCGCCACCGCGTAGAACAGCAGCATCTGCCCGCCCGCGCCGAGCAGCCCGACCGCCAGCCCGTAGCCGATCGCGCGCCGCGAGCGGTCGAGCCGCCAGCCCGCCTGCTTCAGCACCACCAGAGCCGGCGGCACCATCGTCAGCGCCCAGACGACATAGACCAACGTCTCGGGGAAGCCGCGCTGCGGCGACAGGCCCGAGAAGGCGCCCCATACGCCCCACAGCACCACGGTGACGAGCGCGTTGACCAGCCAGCCGCGCCCCGCCGGCGCTCCCCCGCTCATGCCGCGCCCCGCGCGACCGGGGTGGCGCGCACCAGCAGAGCGCGCTCGAACGTCGCCGCGAGCGTCGGCTTCGCGCGCGAGGCGGTGCCGAGCGAGCGGCCGGTGAAGCCGTCGACGAGCGCGTAACTCCCCTCGCCCAGCCCGCGCAGCGCGATCGGGCCGGACCAGCGATCGGCGTAGAAAGCATAATGGAGCACGCCGTCCTTCTCGATCGCGTGCGCCTCGGGCTTGTCGAAGCCGATGTCGTACAGCCCGCCGAGATAGCGGCCCTTGGGCAGCATATGCTCGCGGTACAATGCGACCCATTTGCCCCACAGCGCTTCCTTGGCGGGGGTCAGCACGAAGCCGCCCGGCGGCAGTTTCTCCATCGGCTTGGACGTATCCCTCGGCCAGGTGAACTTGGTCGAGGGGATCGCGCCGATGCCATAGGCCGAGGCGAAATCGTCGCCGCCGTCGCTGAGCTCGACATGGTCGCCCGAATAGGGTGCGGACGGACCCATCAGCGCCTTGAAGGTCTTGCCCTTGAGCCGGATCTGCCAGGACGACAGCGGGTCGGAGGCGGGCGTGTTGTTGGTCGCGGGCAGGTTGTGGAAGGCGAAGCTGTCGCCGCACGGGCACAGTTCGAGCACGGCGTCGGGATTGGCGGCGACCGCCTCGTCGTGGATCGCCTTCCAGAAATCCTGCAGCTTCTCGCTCGATTCCTCGGGACGCGCGTGGTGATGCGCGGGATTGTAGCAGGGCGCGACGCCGTTGAGATGCTGGCCGTCGAGCTTGAGCCCGTCATAGCCCCAGTCGGTGATGATCCGGCGCACCAAAGTGCGGAAATAGTCGACCGTCGGCTGATACGCCGGGCAGAGCGTGAAGGCGTTCCAGAAGCTGACGTTCTGCGCCGAGCCGTCACGGTCGAGCAGCAGCATGTCGGGATGGTCGCGCAGCAGGTCGGTGCCGGGATCGACCGCGAGCGGCGCGAGCCACAGCCGCGGGCGCATGCCGTCCGCCTTGATGCGATCGGTGAAGGCGCGCATGTCGGCGTCGCCGCGCGGGAATTTGTCGGGGTTGAGCTTCCAGTCGCCCTCCGCGGTCTGCCAGCCGTCGTCGAGCACCGCCCATTCGAAGCCGAGCGCCTTGGCCTTGGGCAGCGTGCCGTAGACCTGGTCGAGCGTGAAGTCGCGCTCATAGCCCCAGGCGCACCAGATCGGCCCGTAGCTCGACTCGGGGATCGCGGGCGCCGCCACGCCGCGCTCGGCCATCAGCCGGCGATAGGCGTCGAGCGGGCGGAAATGGTCGCCGGTATGCGCCATCAGGAAGGCAGTCGGCAGCGTGAGGGTCGCGCCCGGCGCGAGCAGCGCGGGCTGGTCGCCGCTCAGCCCGATCCGGGTGGCGCCGGGCTGCGCCGCGACCGGCAGCGCGACCTGGCGCGGGCTGGTCTCGAGATGACCCACCGCGAGCCCGACGTCGCGCCGCCACACCACGGCCACGGGCGTGCCGCCGCCATAGTCAGAGGCGTTCATCCCCATGAAGTTGCGCTGCTCGAACCCGGGCGCGACCTTCTGCACCCAGTCGCGCCGGTCGGGATAGGACGCACCCGCGAAGGTCCAGGCGCCGTCCGCATGCGCGGCGAGATCGTGCGTCGCGACTCGCCAGCCGGCGACCGCGAGCGGCGCCGCGCCGGTGTTGCGGTAGCTCACCTCGTAGAGCGCGAGGCCGGGATAGGCGTCGAGGAAGGTCACCGCGATCTGCTGCTCGATCCGCCCGCCCGCGGTGGCGCGCAGCAGGTGGCGCCGCGCCTTGCCGTGCGCGCCCGCGACGGGCTCCTCGCGATGGTCGAGCAACAGGAAGCTGCCGAGCGGCGTCGCGCCGGCGAGGAACAGCGCCTCGGGCTGCGCGCGCGGCGTGATCGCCTGGCCGCGGTAGGAGACCATGGCGCGCATCGCCCGATCGTAGTCGATCGTCAGCGCGCCGTCGCTCAGCCGCACGCCCGCGGGTGCGGCCGCCCAGACCGCGCCGCCGAGATCGGGCAGCGCCACCGCCGCACCGCCGACGAGCAGGCGGCCGAGCAACGATCGGCGCGTGGCGGTGAACGGCATCGCTGACTCTCTCCTGTGCGGCTCGACGGCCAGTGAGAAAGAGCTTGCACCAACCTAGGGGGACGCGCAAACGAAAATCGCAACATCAAGGCGCGTTTTCTTTCGTTACGCGCGAATGGGAGAGAGACGATGAGCCTGCTCGCAGCCCTGCTGATGGCGACCGCGACGACGTCCGCCGCGCATTATACCGAGGCCGATTTCGCGCGCGTGCCCAAGTTCGACTCGCATTTCCATGCCAATGTCGAGGATCCGCGGTTCCTCGCCTTGGCGAAGCGCGACCGGTTCCAGGTGCTGTCGATCAACGTCGACTATCCCGATTTCCCGGCGCTCGCGGATCAGGCGCGGATCGCGCGTGCGATGCGCGCCGCCGATCCGGCGGACTTCCGCCACGCCACCACCTTCTCGATGATGGGCTTCGGCACGCCGGGCTGGACCGAGCGGACGATCGCGCAGCTCGACCAGGCGTTCGCGCGCGGCGCGATCGCGGTGAAGGTGTGGAAGAACATCGGGATGGTCGCCAAGGACGCGAGCGGCAAGCGCGTCTTCCTCGACGATCCGCGGTTCGACGGCGTGATGGCGCACCTCGAGCAGCGCCACATCCCGCTGATCGCGCATCAGGCCGAGCCCAAGAATTGCTGGCTCCCGCTCGACCAGATGACGACCGACAACGACCGCGACTATTTCAAGGCGCACCCGGAATATTACATGTACCTCCACCCGGAGGAGCCGAGCTACGAGACGCTGATGGCGGCGCGCGACCGCTTCGTCGCGCGGCACCCGAGACTGGCGTTCGACGGTGCGCACATGGCCAGCCTGGAGTGGAGCGTCGACGAGCTGGCGCGCTTCTTCGACCGCTATCCCAACACCGTCGTCGACCTCGCCGCGCGCCTGTCCAACCTCCAGGTTCAGTCGAACGCTGACCTGGCCAAGGTGCGCGCCTTCTTCATCAAATACCAGGACCGCATCCTCTACGGCACCGACCTCACCGACAGCCCGCCCGATCCCGCCGCGCGCGCGCAGAACCCGCCCGCCACCGGCGACTTCCCCAAGGAGGCCGATCGCGTCTGGCGCGCCGACTGGCGCTATCTCGCGACGCCGCTGCCGCAGCGCGTCGAGGCGATCCGCGCCGACGCCAAGGGGCTCAACCTGCCGCGTGCGGTGATCGACAAGATCTACTGGGGCAACGCGCGGCGCTTCTTCCATCTGGCGGGATGAGGTGGCGGGGTAGAGGCACGAATGTTCCTGCCAGCCCGCCACCCCGGCGAAGCCAGCGCCCAGGTGAGAAGGCCCTAGTGAGCGCCGCCGCCTTCACCTGACTCCACCCCGGCGTCCACCGGGGTGGTTGGCATGGTGAACGATGGCGGCGCCTCTCACGCCACGTGCAGGCGGAACCCCAGCCGCTCGGCCGCGGCGGGCAGCCCCTCGGGGGCTTTGGCATCGGTGACGAGGTCGTCGATCTCGGCGATGTTGAGGATGCGATGGAGACAGACGCGGCCGAACTTCGACTGGTCGGTCACCGCGATCACCTGCCGCGCCGCGCGCACCATCTTGCGGTTGAGCATCGCCTCGGGCTCGTAATGCGTGGTGATGCCGCGCTCGAGATCGAAGCCGTCGACGCCGAGGAAGAGCTTGTCGACGTGCAGGTCGTCGAGCGCCGCCTCGGTCTGCGCGCCGTAGAAGGCGCGGTTGCGCCGGCGCAGCGCGCCGCCCAGCATCACCACGCGGATCCGCTCCTTGCGCGCCAGCGCGCACAGGATGTCGAGGTCGTTGGTGAGGACGGTGATCTCCTCGTCGTCGGGCAGATGGTGCGCGATCTGCAGCGTCGTCGTGCCCGAATCGAGCACCACCGACTCGCCCGGCCGCACCATCGCCGCCGCCATCGCGCCGATCCGCGCTTTCTCGTCGACGTGCGCCGCGCGTTTCGCTTCCACCGCGGGTTCGGCGATCACGTTCACCGCGTCGGCGACGATCGCGCCGCCGTAGGAGCGCTCGGCCACACCGCGTTTCGCGAGGAAGTGCAGGTCTTTGCGGATCGTCTGCATCGACACGCCGAAACGCTCGGCGAGCGGCGCTACCTGCACGCTGCCGCGCTCGCGCACCATCGCGCTGATCTGCTGCCGTCTGCCGCTGGTGTCCCGTACCGTGGACATCGCATCCTCCCGTTCACGTACCGGCTTACCAGCCGTGACCGGCGGCTACAATGCTCCCACTAGGTTTCGTTTCTTTTCTATTTGACAGTATTGCTACGCTCACGATAGCAAGTCGCAACGTTTCGCACCGGGTGCGGGGAAGAGGGAGAGTGGCGATGACGCAGCTGCAGCACGGGCGCGGCAAGATCCTGGCCGGCGCGAGCCTGGCCGCCCTGCTCATCGGCGGCCAGGCTGCGGCGCAGGACGCCACCGCCCCGGTCGACGGCACGCAACGGTCCTCCACCGCCTCGCCCGACCCGCAGGCGGTGCTGTCCGACCCGTCGCAGCAGCCCGGCGAGACCGGGCAGCCCGACGGTCCCGCCACGTCGAGCGGCGACATCGTCGTGCGCGGCGTCCGCGGCAGCCTGCTCCGCTCGATCCAGGCGAAGCGCAACGCCGACACCATCGTCGACGCCATCTCCTCCGAGGAGCTCGGCAAGTTTCCCAACCGCAACGTCGCCGAGGCGCTCGCCAACATCCCCGGCGTGACGGTCGGACGCGACGGGCGCGGCGAGGGACGCGACATCACCGTACGCGGGCTCGGCTCGAACTTCGCGATCACCACGCTCAACGGCCGCATCCTGCCAACCGATGGCACGGATCGCTCGTTCCAGTTCGACGTGCTGCCCTCGGAGATCATCTCGGGCGCCGAGGTGAAGAAGGCGGTGCGCGCCTCCGAGCTGGAAGGCAGCATCGGCGGCAACGTCGACCTGCGCACCGCGCGCCCGCTCGACCGCCCCGGCTTTCACGCCTCGGCCGCGCTCGAGGGCCAGTATAACGACCTGGTCGACAAGGGCGGCTACAAGGCCAGCGGCGTCGTCAGCACCACCTTCGCCGACGACACGATGGGGCTGCTGGTCGGCGCCAGCTACAACAAGTACAAGTTCCGCACCGACAATCTCGGCGAATATTCGATCACCGACGGGACCGAGGCGGGCTATGGCATCGACTTCAACCGCGACGGCAAGGTCGATCCGAACACCGCCGGCCCGGCCTATATCTGGCCCGATTACTACAGCGTCGGCTATGTCACCGGCGAGCGCGAGCGGATCGGCGCGGCGGGCGCCTTCCAGTGGAAGCCGTCGAGCCGCTTCGAGCTGACCATCGACGGCGTCTACAGCCATTTCGACGTCACCCAGCACAATTACCGCTCGTCCAACTATCTCAACCCGCTGGGCGACGACGGTGCGCCGCGCTGGGACCCGGCGTCGATCTCGGTCGACCGCAACAACGTGGTCACCGGCTTCGCGATCAACGACCTCGTCTCCGAGGTGCTGACCACCGACGAGCCGCGGCAGAGCCAGACCTATCAGATCGGCGGCCGCATCGACTGGCGACCGGTCGACCAGCTCAAGCTCGCCTTCGACGGCTATTACGGCAAGGCGACCAACACGACCGGCGGTCGCAACCGCTTCGTCGTCGCGGGCGTCCCCGGCGCCGCCGCGACCTTCGCGACGCGCGACAACGGCCTGCCCGACCTCGCCATCACGCTGCCCGGCGGACGCACGATCGATCAGGCCACCAACGACGACTATCGCGCGCATTACATCGGCATCCAGGGCCAGGACGTCGCGGACGAGATCAAGAGCGCGAAGGTCGACGGCGAGTATCGCGTCGACAACGGCGCGTTCAAGGCGATCAGCTTCGGCGCCGCCTGGACCGACCGCCGCAAGAACGTCACCACCGTCGACAACCAATACACCACGTCGTGCAATTATTGCGGCTATCCGTTCACCTTCGGCCAGATCGGCGCCGACGTGGTGCGCCCCGGGCAGGCCAATATCCTCGACAAGCTGCCCGGCAACTTCCCGCGCAACTTCCCGACCTTCGACATCGACACCTATCTCGCCGCGCTGCCGCGCGCGGACAACAACCCCGCGGTGCTCAATCCCAACAGCTGCCTCGACCCGAGCGGCGCGACGATCCCGGGCTGCGCGCTCTCGCCCTACCCCGCCGGCTACTCGACCCAGGTCATCCAGGACGACCTGCCCGCCTCCTACCGGATCCGCGAGCGCACCTGGGCGGGCTATGTCCAGTTCAACCTCGCCGGCGAGCGCTGGCGCGCCGACGTGGGCGGGCGGCTGGTCGCGACCAAGGTGTCCTCGGTCGGCTACGGCGCCTCGATCGCGACGATCATCCCGCGCGCGGGCACGCAGGACAATGCGGTGGCGTTCAACCCGGTCGAGCCGATCACGGGCGGCGGCGACTATCTGCGGCTGCTCCCCGCCGCCAACTTCGCCTATGACCTGACCGACGGGCTGCGCGTTCGGCTCGCGGCGTCGCAGGCGATCTCGCGCCCGACCTTCGCCGAGCTGTCGCCCGCCAAGGACGCCACCTCGGCGCAGTCGGGCACCTATATCATCTACGACGCGGGTAATCCGAACCTGAAGCCGACCGAGGCCAACCAGCTCGACCTGTCGCTGGAATATTACCCGTCCAACCGCCTCGCGCTGACCGCGGCGGCCTTCTACAAGCACATCACCAACTTCGTCTCGACCGTGCCGGTCGACGTGGTGGTCACGCCGACCGCGCAGCCGGGCAACCAGCAGCAGGATTTCAACTTCGTCGAATATCAGGTGCGCAACGGCGACAGCGCCGACGTCTACGGAGTCGAGGTCGGCGGGCAGTATTTCCTCGACAACGGCTTCGGCGTGCAGGCGAACCTCACCTACAATCGCTCGCGCGCCACGTCGGGCGACGTCACCACCGACCTGCCCGGCGCGATCCCCTTCTCCGCCAACGGCAAGTTGTTCTACGAGAACCACGGGATCGGCGCGCAGGTGTCGTACAGCTTCCAGTCGCGCTTCACCTACGCGCAGTCGGGCAACCTCGCCTACCTGCCGGTGAAGGAGGATCCCTATCACGAGGTCTCGGCGACCCTGTCCTATGACCTGAGCAGCCACCTCACCGTCTACGCGCAGGGCTCGAACCTGCTCGGCCAGGCGGTCAAGCGCTTCAACGACCTGCGCAACGTGCCGAACTTCTACGAATATTCCGGCCGTGCCTTCTTCTTCGGCGTGCGCGGCAGGCTGTGACGAGCGGGGGGCGGCGGAACCCGTCCCGCCGCCACGGGCGTTAGGGGCGCCGTTACCCGGTCGTCACGGAGCCCCGCATGCCCTACCCCGCCCTTTATACCGCTGATTTGAAACGCTATGATGGGCGCATGCCGTATCGCCGCGTCGGCCGTAGCGGGCTGCGGCTGCCCGCGGTCAGCCTCGGCCTGTGGCAGAATTTCGGCGGCAGCGACGTGTTCGAGACCGGCCGCGCGATCCTGCGCCGCGCCTTCGACCGCGGCGTCACCCACTTCGACCTCGCGAACAATTACGGGCCGCCCTACGGCTCCGCGGAGGAGGCGTTCGGCCGCGTGCTCGCGACCGACTTCGCCGCGCACCGCGACGAGCTGATCGTCTCCACCAAGGCGGGGTGGGACATGTGGCCCGGGCCGTACGGCGACATCGGCTCGTCGCGCAAATATCTCATCGCCAGCTGCGACCAGAGCCTGCGCCGCATGGGGCTCGACTATGTCGACATCTTCTACTCGCACCGGGTCGACCCGACCACGCCGCTGGAGGAGACGATGGGCGCGCTGGTGCAGCTGCACCGCCAGGGCAAAGCGCTGTACGTCGGGATTTCCTCCTACGAGCCCGGCCTGACCGCGCGCGCCGCGGCGATCCTGGCCGAGGAGAAGGTGCCGCTGTTCATCCACCAGCCGAGCTACTCGATCCTCAACCGCTGGATCGAGCGCGGCCTGCTCGACACGCTGGAGTCGCTCGGCACCGGCTGCATCGCTTTCTCGCCGCTGGCGCAGGGTATGCTCACCGACAAATATCTGCACGGCGTGCCCGAGGGCGCGCGCGCCACGCGCGGCGGCTCGCTCGGCCAGTCGCTGCTGAGCGAGCAGAATCTCGCCGCGATCCGCGACCTGAACGCGATCGCCTCCGCCCGCGGCCAGACGCTGGCGCAGATGGCGATCGCCTGGGTGCTGCGCGACCCGCGCGTCAGCTCGGCGCTGATCGGGGCGCGCACCCTCGCGCAGCTCGACGACTCGCTCGACGCGGTGAAGCGGCTCGACTTCGCCGAGGACGAGTTGGCGCGGATCGACTCGGTCGCGCGTGACGGCGGCCTCAACCTGTGGGCGGAATCGTCCGACATCGTCGCGCTCCCCGCGGCGCAGGGCGTGCCCGCCTCAGCGTAACGACCCTCGAAGGCACGCGCGGCGGTGCTTGAACCCGCGCGCGGCGACACGACATCGCCGCCCGCTCATCCGACAAGCGAAGCATGAAGGACCTGACATGAAGGCCATGACGATCGGCGCCCCGCCCACCCTCGACTCGCTCGGCTTCACCGAGCGCGCCGACCCCGGCGCGCCCGGCCGCGGCGAGATCCGCGTCGCGCTGCACGGCAGCTCGCTCAACTATCACGACCTCGGCGTCGTCACCGGCGGCATGGCCGCGGGCGACCGGGTGGTCGCGCTCGCGGACGGCGCCGGCACGGTCGAGGCGGTCGGCGAGGGCGTCACGGAGCTCGAGGTGGGCGACGCGGTCGTCTCCTGTTTCTTCCCCGACTGGCAGGACGGCGCGCCGACCATCGGGGACTTCCGCCGCACGCCCGGCGACGGCATCGACGGCCACGCCACCGAGGCCGTCGTGCGACCCGCCACCGCCTTCACGCGCGCACCCAAGGGCTATGACGCGGTCGAAGCGGCGACGATCACGACCGCGGGGCTCACCGCCTGGCGCGCTTTGGTCGGCGAGGGCGCGCTCAGGGCGGGCGACACGGTGCTGCTGCTCGGTACCGGCGGCGTCGCGATCTGGGGGCTTCAGATCGCCAAGGCGATGGGCGCGACCGCGATCGTCACGTCCTCCTCGGGCGAGAAGCTGGAGCGCGCACGCGACCTCGGCGCCGACCATGTCGTCAACTATCGCGAGGTGCAGGACTGGGGCCGCGCGGTGCGCGACTGGAGCGGCGGCGGGGTCGACCACGTGCTCGAACTCGGCGGCGCGGGCACGCTGACCCAGTCGATCGAGGCGGTGCGCGTCGGCGGGCAGATCGCGCTGATCGGCACGGTCGCGGGGGTGACCGGCGACGTGCCGACCGCGGCGCTGATGGGCAAGCAGGCGCGGCTGCAAGGGCTGATCGTCGGCTCGCGCCGCCAGCAGCAGGAGTTCGTCCGCGCGATCGAGGCCACGGGCATCCGCCCGGTGATCGACCGCCGCTTCCCGCTCGAACGGCTGCCCGACGCCTTCCGCTTCCAGCAGTCGGCCGGGCATTTCGGCAAGATCGGGATCGAGTGGTGATCGATCGCCACTTGAAAGCCTAGGAAAAACAACCATCTTCGCGTCATCGTCAACAACGGGAAGGAGGTGATCGAATGTCTCATTGTCACAAGCCGGTTACGGCACAGGGCGCGGGCATGATCGCTTCTGCGGGGCATGCCGCCGCCTGACATATTGCCGGCCCCGGCCGACAATGGAGAGGCCGTCCCGCGAGGGGCGGCCTCTCGCTTATGTGAGAGCCCGATGGACGATCTCTTCGACCTGCCGCTGCTCCCCGGCCTGCGCAGCGTCGCCGCCTTCATCGGCGCGGACGAGGAGCGCGCCCTGGTCGAGCGGATCGACTCGCTCGCGCTCGCGCCGTTCCGCTTCCAGGGCTGGCTCGGCAAGCGGCTGACGCACAGCTTCGGCATTCATTATGATTTCGATCGCGCCGCTTTGGCGCGCACCGACCCGCTGCCGCCATGGCTCGCGGCGGTGCGCGACCGTGCCGAGGCGGCGATCGGCCTCGCGCCGGGCACGCTCGAGCAGGCGCTGCTGATCCGCTACGATCCCGGCGCGGGCATCGGCTGGCATCGCGATCGCCCACACTTCGACCACGTCGTCGGCGTCTCGCTCGGCGCTCCCGCGGCGATGCGCTTCCGTCGCCGCGTCGGCGAGCGGTTCGAGCGCCGCAGCGCGCCGCTGCCGTCGCGCGGGCTCTACCATCTCGCCGGCGAGGCGCGGTACGAGTGGGAGCACAGCATCGCCGCGATGGCGGCGACGCGCTGGTCGATCACGCTGCGCAGCCTGTCCGAGCGCGGGCGCGCCGCTGTCGGCGGCTGAGCAGAGACCAGGTGAGCTTCAGGGCCGTGCGAAGGTGCGCGCCAGCCCGTGGTACAGCTTCTCGCGACACACCAGGCTGCTCGCCCCGTCGGCGAGGAAGGCGGCGGCGAACATCGGCAGCATCAGCCCGCGGCTCGCGGTCGTCTCGGAGAGGATGATCACCGCGGTCAGCGGCGCGCGCACCACACCGGCGAAATAGCCGACCATGCCGAGGATCACGATCGCCGAGGCGGGCTCGTCCGGGAAGAGCGGGCGCAGCAGGTTGCCCAGCCCGGCCCCCACCGCCAGCGACGGCGCGAAGATGCCGCCGGGCAGCCCCGCCACCGCGGTCGCCAGCGTCGCCAGGAACTTGGCGGGGCCGAACCACAAAGGCGCGTCGACCCCGACGATCATCGCGCGCGCCGCGTCATAGCCGGTGCCCCAGGTCAGCCCGGTGGCCACACCGAGGCCGCCGACCACCACGCCGCAGAGCGCCGCGAAGGCGACCGGGCGCTGCTTCGACCAGATCGTCAGACGGCTGCGGCCGGTGGCGAGCGCGAGCATCAGCCGCGCGAACAGCCCGCCGCTCAGCCCGCCCGCGATCCCCGCGACCGGCACCGCCAGCAGCGCCGGGCCGAGCGTGAGATGCGCCCCGATCACGCCGAAATAGACGTAGTCGCCCTGCACCGACTGGGCGACCATGCCAGCGATCACGATCGCCGCGATCACCAGCAGCGTCACGCGCTGCTCATAGGCCGAGGCGAGCTCCTCGATCGCGAACAGCAGTCCGGCGAGCGGCGTGTTGAAGGCCGCCGCCACGCCCGCCGCGCCGCCCGCGATCAGCACCGCGCCGCGCAGCGGCACGCGCAGCAGCCGGTGGCTCAGCCCCATCACCGCCGCGGCGATCTGCACCGTGGGCCCCTCGCGCCCGACCGAGGCGCCGCCGAGCACCGCCGCGAGCGTCAGCGCCGCCTTGGCGGTGACGGTGCGCAGCGAGACGAGCGAGCCGGTGGCGCGCTCCGGGTCCTGCTGCGCGACGATCACCTGGGGAATGCCCGACCCGCGCGCGAGCGGCACCCAGCGCCGCGTCAGCCACACCAGCATCGCGAACAGCAGCGGCGTGGTGAGCAGCGGGAGGTAGCGGTAGCGATGCGCATAATGCGCGAACAATCCGCCCGCGGCGTCGGCGGCGAGCGCGAACAGCGTGGCGGCGACGCCGATCGCGACCGCGCCGGTCAGGATCGCCAGCCGCGTGCGGAAGCGCACCGAGCGCGGCCCCTGGGCGCGGAGCAGCGCGCGATAGCGCCGCGCGGTCCAGCGCCGCTGGCCGGCGGCGGGAGTGCGCATGTCGGACATTCCCCGCTCCTACTGCGCCGGGCCGAAAAGGCCAGCCCCGTCGCCCGCGCGTGTTACGGCCTGTTAAGCCTATTGAGCGATAAGCGGATCATCGTGCGGCAAGTGGACGGGACGTGGAGCAAGTGGGCGCAGGCGGCGATGACGTGTGGCTGGAGGCGGCCTCGTGGAGCGACAACCGCCGCGAGCTGCGCGTGCCGACCGCGCTCGCGGGAAGCCTGCGCCTGTTCCTGGGCGAGAGCGAGTCGGTCCAGGTCGTCGACGTCTCCAACCGCGGCTGCCGGCTGCGCGGTGTCGCGCTCAAGGCGGCGCAGCGGGTGTGGCTGCGCATCGGCGAGCTCGAGACTCTGGTCGGCACGGTGGCATGGTGCGACGACGGCGAGGCGGGGATCCGCTTCGAGCAGCGTCTGCCGCGCGCGGTGATCGTGCTGCTGTCGGGCGGGGCGCCCGACGACGGCTACGAGGACATCTGAGGTGAGCGGCCCGGTCAGCAGCGACTCGCCCGCGCGCGAGCTTCAGCCGCGCGCCGAGCGACATCGCGTCATGCTGGGCGCGCTGATCGAGCGCTTCGGCCACGGCGGCGCGAGTCGCCACCGCGTGCGCGACCTCTCGACGACGGGCGTGCGGGTCGACCAGGCCGAGCGATTGCAGCGCGGCGCTACCGTTCTGGTGACGGTAGGCTCGCTCGCCGCGGTGGGCGCGACGGTGGTATGGGTCGACCAGGGTGCCGCCGGGCTCCGCTTCGCTCAACCGATCGATCCTGACGAGGCGCGTTCCAAGACCTTCGTCGCCAAGCCGAGCGCGCCGGCTCGCCCGCGCGAGGAACCGCTCGGCAATGCGGGCTGGCTCGGCCATATTCGCGGCGCCTACGACCGCTGAGGCAAAGATGATGGATGAGAAGGTGCTCCCGCGGACGCAGGAGCTTAGTCTCATACGATCATGACGCTGAGGATCACGGCCTCTGCCGGCGCAGCGGGGCGACTCAGCCGATCATCGTTGTCACGGCCGGCGGCGGCAGGACCAGACCAGCGCGGCCATGCTGCCGATCACCGCGGCCAGCGCGGTGATCAGCGGGGCGTCGAGCAGGATCATCGGGCATCTCCTTCCACGCGCTCGGACATAGCGCGCGGCGGGGATGTAGGACAGAACATATTGAGAACATTGCGCTTGCGAGATGATGCGGCGGCGGCCGCGCGGGCGCTGCGGCGTGGCGCCGGCTACACGCTCTCCGGGCGCTCCTCCGCCATGCGATGCTGCCCGCGCGCGCGCGCGGCACTGCGGATGAGATGCTCGCTCATCTGCATCGCCACCTCCGCGCTGACGTTGAACGAGCGGCCGCAGCTCGACTCGATCACCACCACGCCGTCGCGCGCGGCGACCTGCGGCACGCTGGTGCAGACTCTGGCGCTCACCCTCAATCTCCGGTTCGTCGCGGCGCGCGGCGCCGCCCGCGGCGCACCCATGTGCGCCATCGAACTGTCACGAACCGGCGGAGCACCGAGCCGTTCCACGACGCGTCGCTTCCAGCTCACTGGTCGTCGCTACCGCCCTGCACGATGAAGTCGGTGAAATAGGCCGCGTCGACGTGCCCGTGATAGCCGTCCGCGGCGAGCTGGCGGTTGACCGCGCCCGTGATCGCGCGGAGCAGCTGCTGCTTGCCCGCGTCGGTCATGTCGGCGGCCTCGCTGGCCTCACCGAACGCGAGGATCATCGCCGAGCGCAGCGCGGGATCGTCGCGCCGCAGCGAGTCGAGCACGCCCGGGTCGCGCGTGCTCACCGACACGCCCGCCTGGACCACCGCGCCGGTATCCTTGACGTTGACCGTCAGCGGCGGATCGAACGCGTAGAACTGCACCGGCTGCACCGTCGGCGGCGCGTCCGCGCGCACGTCCGACTCGACCGCCGCGGCGACACCGTCACGCGACATCACCACGCCGCCGGCCGCGCCCAGCCCGATCACCAGCACTGCCGCCACCGGCACCAGCGCCAGCTTGATCCCTCGCTTCATCCCGCGTCCACCCGCTGTCTCAGGGAACATCGTAGCGCCAGGTGATTACCGTCCCGCTAAGCAGCACCCGCGACTGCAACCGCGGGGTGGGCCGACTCGTTACGCGTGCGATGAAGCTCAAGGTCGCCAGCTACAACATCCGCAAGGCGATCGGCACGGACCGACGTCGCAACCCCGAGCGGATCCTTCAGGTCCTCCGCGAGATCGACGCCGACGTGGTGGCGCTGCAGGAAGCCGACCGCCGCTTCGGCCAGCGCGCCGCGGTGCTCACCCCGCACCTGCTCGAGGAGCACAGCGACTGGCGCTCGGTCGGGCTGGGCATGCGCGCGACCAGCATGGGCTGGCACGGCAACGCGCTGCTGGTGCGCAAGTCGGCGGCGATCCTCGACTGCCAGCAGCTCCACCTGCCCGCGCTCGAGCCGCGCGGCGCGGTCAGCGTCGACGTCGACGTAGGCGGTGCGGCGGTGCGCGTGATCGGCATGCACCTCGATCTCTCGGGGCTTTGGCGGCGGCGGCAGGCGGCGGCGATCCTCCAGCACGCCGCGCACCGCGCGCCCGGCCCGGCGACGGTGATGATGGGCGACCTCAACGAGTGGAGCCGCGCCTCGGGCTGCCTCAGCGACTTCGCGCGCGACTTCCATTTCGCCGAGACGGGGCCGAGCTTCCACGCGCGCCGGCCGATCGCGCGGCTCGACCGCATCATGGTGTCGCGCGTGCTCCGGGTCGCCGCCTGCGGCGTCCACCAGTCGCCCGCGTCGCGAATCGCGTCGGACCACCTGCCGATCTGGGCCGAGATCGTCGCCGCATGAGCGCGGCGGCCGTGCGCGAGAAGGAGCTGCGGCTCGCGCTCGTCTGCTACGGCGGGATCAGCCTGGCGGTGTACATGCACGGCATCGTCAAGGAAGTGTGGCATCTCGCCCGCGCCAGCCGGGCCGCGCACGACGGAACGCCCTGCGACGGCGCCAGCGCGCACGTCTATCGCGCGCTGTTGGACGAGATCGAGGCGAGCGCGGGATGGCGCGTGCGCGTGCTGCCCGACATCGTCGCGGGCGCCAGCGCGGGCGGGATCAACGGCGTGTTCCTCGCGCAGGCGATCGCGAGCGGCCAGTCGCTCGACCCGCTCACCGATCTCTGGCTCGACGGCGCCGACGTCGAGCGGCTGATCGACGCCGAGGCGGCGCCCGCCTCGCGCTTCTCCAAGGTCTGGGCGCTGCCGCTCGCCTGGATGGCGGCGGGGCGCAGCGCCGACCAGCTCGAGGCGCTCGACGAGGCGACCCGCGACGAGGTGCGTGCCAAGCTCTCGCATTTCGTGCGCTCGCGCTGGTTCGAGCCGCCCTTCTCGGGCGAGGGCTTCACCGATATGCTGGTCGACGCCTTCGAGGCGATGGCCGAGGCGCCGCGCGGGCCGCGGCTGCTGCCGCCGGGCCAGCCGCTCGACCTGTTCGTCACCGTCACCGACTTCGGCGGCCATCCCGAGCGGCTCCGGCTCCACTCGCCGCCCGAGGTGATGGAGACCGAGCACCGGCTGGTGCTGCCGTTCAGCGATCACGGCGTCGCGCGCGACACGCTCGCCGCCGTGCCCGAGCTCGCCTTCGCCGCGCGCGCGACCTCGAGCTTCCCCGGTGCCTTCCCGCCCTTCACCGTGGCCGAGCTGGACCGGGTCCTGCGCGCGCGGCGGCGGCGCTGGCCGGGCCGGCGCGACTTCCTTGAGCGGGTGCTGCCGCGCCACGTCGCCGCGCGCGCCGCCGAGCGGGCGGTGCTGATCGACGGCTCGGTGCTCGCCAACGCGCCGTTTCGCCCCGCGATCGACGCGCTGCGCGAGCGGCCGGCGAAGCGCGAGATCGATCGTCGCTTCGTCTACGTCGACCCGTCGCCCGGCCACAAGCTGACGCTCGGCGCGGGCGGCGCCGGGACGCCCGGCTTCTTCCAGACGATCCTCGGCGCGATCAGCGAGCTGCCGCGCCAGCAGCCCATCCGCGACAATCTCGAGGCGCTCGCCGAGCGGTCGCGACGGATCGAGCGGATGCGCGCGATCACCGAGGCGATCCGGCCGCAGGTCGACGCCGCGATCGACGAGCTGTTCGGGCGCACCTTCTTCCTCGACCGACCGACCCCCGCGCGGCTGGTGGCATGGCGCCGCCGCGCGCAGGAGGCCGCGGGCGAGCGCGCCGGCTTCAGCTATGTCGGCTACGGCCAGCTCAAGGCGGCGGGCGTGGTCGAGTTCATCGCCGCGCTGCTCCACGCCGTCGGCGGCGCGCCCGGAGCGCAGCGGTGGAGCCGCACGCGCCAGCGGCTCGACGCCGCGCTCGCCGCGCGCGGGCTCGGCGCCGACGCGGTCCATGCCGGCGGCGCGAGCGAGGCGATGGTCGCCTTCCTGCGCACCTTCGACCTCAACTTTCGCGTGCGGCGGCTGCGGCTGCTCGCGCGCCGGCTCGGCGAGCTGGAGCCTGAGGCGAGCGCCGCGGCGCTCCGGCCACTGCGCGACGCGATCTACGCCTCGCTGACCGACTATCTCGCCGCCAAGCGCACCGACACGCACGCGGCGCTCCGGCGCGAGGTGCGCGCGCTGCGCGACGACGCGGGGCCGCTACTCGACGCCTTCGCCGCCTCGCTCGACCTCACCGCACGCGACGCCGCCACCGACGCGCGCATAGCCGCCGCGCTGGCCGCGGTCCCACGCGAGATACGGCGGCCGATGCTGCTCATCTATCTCGGCTTCCCCTTCGTCGACGTGGCGACGCTGCCGCTGCTCCAGGGCGAGGGGCTCGACGAGTTCGACCCGATCAAGGTCGATCGAGTCTCCCCCGACGACGCCCGCTCGATCCGCTCGGGTGGCGCGGCGGCGACGCTGAAAGGCATTCAGTTCAACAGCTTCGGCGCCTTCTTCAGCCGCGCCTATCGGGAGAACGACTATCTCTGGGGGCGGCTGCACGGCGCCGAGCGGATGATCGACATCACCGTCTCCGCGCTGCCCGAGGCAACGCGGCTGCGCGCGGGACGCGTCGCCGCGATCAAGCGCGCCGCGTTCCGCGCCATCCTCGACGAGGAGGAGGCGCGGCTGACGCACTCGCCCGGGCTGGTCGCGGCGCTGCGGCGCGAGGTGGGGTGATCAGGTGAGCAGGGGCGCGTTTCCTGCCCCCGAATGTTGCTCACGCCATCGTCCTCACCGCCCTCTCTCGTCATCCCCGCGAAGGCGCGGATCCAGACGCGCCGACGTGGCGGCAAGAAGGTGAGGCGTCGGTGTGTATGGATCCCCGCCTCCGCGGGGGATGACCGAGGGGAGCCGGAGACGTTGGACGTTTGCGGAAGCGCGCTTCACCGAAGCGTCCAGGGCATCCATACGGCGGGTACCCACGTCGCCTTCCATGCCCCCTCCCCCTTCCGAGCCGAATCAGTCCCATTCCGCGCCGCCGCGGTGTGCCACCGCGCACTGGTAAATTCCGGACGCGCCGCCTAGCGTGCCGCCATGCAGTTCCTGAAGCTCCTGTTCTGGTGCCTGATGGCGTTCCTCGCCGCGGTGTTCACCTTCGGCAACTGGACCAACGTCTCGATCCAGCTGTTCGGCGGCCTGGTGGCGGAGGTAAACCTGCCGCTGCTGCTGCTCACCACCTTCCTGCTCGGCTTCGTGCCGACGCTGGTCTACCAGAGCTGGCTGCGTTTTCGCCTGCGCCAGCGGCTCACCGCCGCGGAACGGTCGCTCGAGACCGAGCGCGCGCTCGCCGCCGCGCGCGCGGGCGAGCCGGCCGCGCCGGGCCTTGTCGTCCCGGTCACGCCGCCGCCCCCGGCCGCGATCCCCACCGCCGTGCCGCCGGGAGTCGCGTGATGAGCAGCCGCGTCTATGTCGCGCTCGACACGCCCGATCTCGCCCGCGCCCAGGCACTCGCCGCCAAGGTCCGCCATCATGTCGGCGGGATCAAGCTCGGGCTCGAGTTCTTCTGCGCCAACGGTCCCGCCGGGGTGCGGGCGCTCGAGGAGGTCGGCCTGCCCGTCTTCCTCGACCTCAAGCTCCACGACATCCCCAACACCGTCGCCAAGGCAGTGCAGTCACTCGCGCCGCTCGCCCCCGCGGTGCTGACCGTGCACGCGGCCGGCGGGCGCGCGATGCTGGAGGACGCCAAGGCCGCGGCGCATCCCGACACCAAGGTGGTCGCGGTGACGATGCTGACCAGCCTGGACGAGCGCGACCTCGCCGACACCGGCGTCGGGGGCAGCGCGCACGATCACGTGCTGCGCCTCGCCGTGCTGGCGCGCGCGGCCGGGCTCGACGGCATCGTCTGCTCGGGCGCCGAGGTGCGCGCGGCCAAGGCGGCGTGGCCCGACGGCTTCTTGGTGGTGCCCGGCGTCCGGCCGGCGGACGGCGCGGCCGGCGACCAGAAGCGCGTCGTGACGCCGCGCGAGGCCGCCGACGACGGCGCCTCGATCCTGGTGATCGGCCGACCGATCACCCAGGCCGACGACCCCGACGCCGCCGCGCGCGCGATCGCCGCGACTCTGTAGGACTCCCGGGGCGCGGTGGCGCGGCTCGCAGCTATCTTGGCGTAGGACCGGCCCTCGCCCACTCCTGCCGTCATCCCGGACGTGGTCCGGGATCCACCATGCCGCATTCTCTGCAGGCGTTACTCTCGCGGAGGCATGGATCCCGGACCAAGTCCGGGATGACGGTTGATCGAGTTCGGGAGGACGGGTGGGAACGTCCGCGCCGACGGCCTGGACGGGGGGCCGCCGGCGCGAGAACCTCGCCGACCGTGCCCCGGTCGTCTCGTCTCCCGCCACCACGTGGCAATCCCGCCTCGCCGCGCCTATGTCGCCGCCTCCACCACCCGAGTCCCCCATGCCCGTCACCGCCAAGATCTGCGGCCTCTCCACGCCCCACACGCTCGACGCCGCGCTCGCCGGCGGCGCGAGCCATGTCGGCTTCGTCTTCTTCCCGCCCTCGCCGCGCCACCTCGCGTTCGACCGGGCCGCCGCGCTCGCCGCGCGCACCGGGGACCGCGCGCGCCGCGTCGGCGTCTTCGTCGATCCGGCGGACTCGCTCGTCGCCGAGGCGGTCGCGGCGGCGCGGCTCGACGCGATCCAGCTCCACAAGGTGACTCCGGCGCGCGCCGCCGCGCTGCGCCGCACCGCGGCGGTGGAGACCTGGGTCGCGCTCGCGGTGAAAACCGCCGCCGACCTCGCCGCCGCCCCGGCCTATGCCGGCGCCGCCGACCGGCTGCTCTACGACGCCAAGACCCCCGACGACGCCGCGCTGCCCGGTGGCATGGGCGTGCGCTTCGACTGGCGGCTGCTCGACGGCGCGCGGCACCCTCTGCCCTGGGCGCTGTCGGGTGGGCTCGACGCGGACAATGTCGCCGAGGCGGCGGCGCGCACCGGCGCGCGGCTGGTCGACGTCTCCTCCGGCGTCGAGCGTGCGCCCGGCGTCAAGGACGTGGACAAGATCGCCGCCTTCCTGCAACGGGTCGCCCGACTATGACCGACACGCTCACCCCCGATCCCGCGGCGCGCGCCAACAGCCTGCGCCAGCAGCCCGACACGCGCGGCCATTTCGGCGATTACGGCGGCCGCTACGTCGCCGAGACGCTGATGCCGCTGATCCTCGAGCTCGACCGCGCCTATCGCTCGGCCAAGGAGGACCCGGCGTTCAAGGCGCAGTTCGACGATCTGCTCGAACATTACGTCGGCCGCCCCTCGCCGCTCTATTATGCCGAGCGGCTGACCGAGACGCTGCGCCTGAGCGCGGAGCCGGGCATGGGCGCGCAGGTGTGGTTCAAGCGCGACGAGCTCAATCACACCGGCGCGCACAAGATCAACAATTGCATCGGCCAGATCCTGCTCGCGATCCGCATGGGCAAGACCCGGATCATCGCCGAGACCGGCGCAGGCCAGCACGGCGTCGCCACCGCCACGGTGTGCGCGCGCTTCGGCCTGCCCTGCGTGATCTACATGGGCGCCAAGGACGTCGAGCGGCAGCAGCCCAACGTCTTCCGCATGAAGCTGCTCGGCGCCGAGGTGCGCGCGGTGGAGAGCGGCGCGCGCACGCTCAAGGACGCGATGAACGAGGCGCTGCGCGACTGGGTCGCCAACGTTCACGACACCTTCTACATCATCGGCACCGCCGCCGGCCCGCACCCCTATCCCGAGCTGGTGCGCGACTTCCAGAGCGTGATCGGGCGCGAGGCGCGCGCGCAGTTGCTCGACCGCACGGGGCGCCTGCCCGACCTGCTCGTCGCCGCGATCGGCGGCGGGTCGAACGCGATCGGCCTGTTCCATCCCTTCCTCGACGATGACGTCGCGATGCTCGGCGTCGAGGCGGCGGGCGAAGGGCTTGAGGCCAAGCATGCCGCCAGCCTCGCCGGCGGCTTCCCCGGCGTGCTCCACGGCAACAAGACCTATCTGCTCCAGGACGAGGACGGCCAGATCGCCGAGGCGCATTCGATCTCGGCCGGCCTCGACTATCCCGGCATCGGCCCCGAGCACGCCTGGCTCAAGGACATCGGCCGCGTCGAGTATACCGCGGTGACCGACCGCGAGGCGCTCGACGCCTTCCAGCTGCTGTGCCGCACCGAGGGCATCATCCCGGCGCTCGAGCCGTCGCACGCGATCGCCGCGGTGGCGCAGCGCGCCAAGCACATGCCGGCCGACCGCATCATCCTCGCCAATCTGTGCGGGCGCGGCGACAAGGACATCTTCACCGTCGCCGAGGCGCTGGGAGTGAGCATGTGACGCGGCTGTCCGACGCCTTCGCCAAGGGCCGTGCCGCGCTCGTGTGCTTCGTCACCGCGGGTGACCCCGACGCGGGCGCTACTCCCGCGATCCTCGACGCTTTGGTCGCGGGCGGCGCCGACGTGATCGAGCTGGGCATGCCCTTCACCGACCCGATGGCGGACGGGCCCGCGATCCAGGCGGCGAACATCCGCTCGCTCGCGGCGGGCACGCGCACCGCCGACATCCTGCGGATCGCGACCGGCTTCCGCGCGCGCCACCCGCACGTGCCCCTCGTACTGATGGGCTATGCCAACCCGATGCTGCGCCGCGGCCCCGCGTGGTTCGCCGCCGCGGCGCGCGACGCCGGGGTGGACGGCGTGATCTGCGTCGACATCCCCGCCGAGGAGGACGAGGCGCTCGGCCCGGCGCTGCGCGACGCGGGCGTGGCGATGATCCGCCTCGCCACGCCGACGACGGTGGGCGAGCGGATCGGCGAGGTGCTCGCGGGCGCGGACGGCTTCCTCTACTACGTCTCGGTCGCGGGCATCACCGGCAAGCAGCAGGCGGTGCAGGCGTCGATCGAGGAAGCGGTGGCGAGGCTCAAGGCGGCGACCGACCTGCCCGTCGCGGTCGGCTTCGGCGTGCGCACCCCCGAACAGGCCGGCGCGATCGCGCGCGTCGCCGACGGCGTGGTGGTCGGCTCCGCGATCGTCGAGCTCGTCGCGCAGCACGGCGCGGCCGCGGCGGCGCCCGTCACCGCCTATGTCCAATCGCTCGCGGCGGCCGTGGCGGCCACCGCCGAGGCAAGAGAGATGACCGCATGAGCTGGCTCAGCAACGTCCGCAACGCGATCGGCGGCTTCGTCCCCGGCGCCAAGACGCAGGGCGCCGACACGCTCTGGCACAAGTGCAAGGGCTGCGGCACGATGGTGTTCACCAAGGAGCTGGAGGAGAACCAGTTCGTCTGCCCGAACTGCGACCACCACGAGCGCATCGGGCCGAAGCAGCGCTTCGCCTATCTGCTCGACGAGGGCAGCGCGGAGGTGCTGGCGCCGCCGCGCGCCGCCGAGGACCCGCTCAAGTTTCGCGACTCGAAGCGCTACGCCGACCGGCTCAAGGCGGCGCGCGTCAGCACCGGCGAGCAGGACGCCTTCGTCAACGCGCGCGGCACGATCCACGGCCAGCGCGTCGTGATCGGCGTGCAGGACTTCGCCTTCATGGGCGGCTCGATGGGCCAGGCGGTCGGCGAGGCGTTCGTCCAGGGCGTCGAGGCCGCGATCAGGGACCGCGCGCCGTTCATCGTCTTCACCGCGAGCGGCGGCGCGCGCATGCAGGAGGGCATCCTCAGCCTGATGCAGATGCCGCGCAGCACCGTGGCGATCCAGCTGCTCCACGACGCCGGCCTGCCCTATATCGTCGTGCTGACCGACCCGACCTCGGGCGGGGTGATGGCGGCCTATGCGATGCTGGGCGACGTCCAGATCGCCGAGCCCAAGGCGACGCTCGCCTTCACCGGCCGTCGCGTGATCGAGAACACGATCCGCGAGAAGCTGCCCGAGGATTTCCAGACCAGCGAATATTACCTCGAGCACGGGCTGATCGACATGGTGGTTCACCGTCGCGAGCTGCGCGACCGGCTCGCCACCGTGATCGGCTATCTCTGCGGCGAGCGCCGCGCCGCCTGAGGCGACGCGCCCCGCCGATGGCCGACCACGCCGTCTCCGCCGACCCGCGCGTCCAGGCGCAGCTCGACCGGCTGTGGGCGCTCTCGCCGGGCGCCGACGTGCTCGGGCTGGAGCGGATCACGCGGCTGCTCGCGCGGCTGGGCGACCCGCAGCGTCACCTGCCGCCGGTGTTCCACGTCGCGGGCACGAACGGCAAGGGCTCGACCTGCGCCTATCTGCGCGCCGCGCTGGAGGCGGCGGGGCACCGCGTCCACGCCTACACCAGCCCGCACCTCGTCCGCTTCAACGAGCGCGTCCGCCTCGCCGGCCGCCTGATCGCGGACGACGCGCTCGCCGCACTGCTGGCGGAGGTGCTCGACCGGGCGGGCGACCTCGGCGCGAGCTTCTTCGAGGTGACCACCGCCGCCGCCTTCCTCGCCTTCGCGCGCACGCCCGCCGACGCCTGCGTGATCGAGGTCGGGCTCGGCGGCCGGCTCGACGCCACGAACGTGGTCCCCGCGCCGCTCGTCTGCGGGATCGCCGCGCTGGGGATCGACCACCAGGCCTTCCTCGGGGACACGCTCGCGCAGATCGCGGCGGAGAAAGCGGGGATCGCCAAGCCAGGCACGCCGCTGGTGACGATGCGTTACCCGCCCGAGGCGGCCGCGCCCGTGGCGCGCGCCGCCGCCGCCGCGGGGGCGCCCCTGCTCGTCGAGGGTGAGGCGTGGCGGCATCGCGTGACCGACTCCGCCGTCGAGCTCAGCGATCGACGCGGCACCGTCACCCTCCCCCTCCCCGCGCTCCCCGGCGCGCACCAGGCGCACAATCTCGCGCTAGCCGCGGCGATGCTGCGCGCGCAGGACCGGCTCGGGCTCGACGAGGCGGCGCTCGCCGCGGCGGCGCGTGGGGCGCGCTGGCCCGCGCGGCTGCAGCGCCTCGCCGCCGGGCGGCTCACCGCGCCGCTCGGCGCCACCCCGGTGTGGCTCGACGGCGGCCACAATGAGTCGGCGGGGCGCGCGCTCGGCGCCGCGCTCGACCGGGTCGCCGGCGCGGGCGAGGCGCGCTCGCTCGCGGTGGTGCTCGGCATGCTCGCCAACAAGGACCCGCGCGGGCTGCTCGCGCCGATCGCGCACCGCGTCGGGCTGTTCGTCGCACTGCCCGTGCCGGGCCACGCGCACCATGACCCGGCCGATCTCGCCGCCCTCGCGCGCGAGATGGGCGTCCCCGCCGCGGCGACCGCTGGATCGATCACCGAGGCGGTCGCCGCCGTGGCGAACGCCGTCGCTGCGCCCGCCGCGGTGCTGGTGCTCGGCTCGCTCTATCTCGCCGGTGAGGTGTTGAGCGCGAACGACGAGCTGCCCGACTGACTCGCAAGTTTGCGATTGACTATCAATAGCGCGTGAACGACCCTGCGGGCCGATCGAGGAGTCGCCCGTATGTCCGAGCTGTCCGCCGCCGCCACCCTCCAGGCCCTGCCCTATGCCTTGCCCGAGTGCGGCAACGCCCGCGTCATCCTGTTCGCGATGCGGCGGATGGGCGCGCACGGTCTCGCCGACGCGCGCGCCGCGCACGCGCTGTTCACCGCCTTCGGCGAGGCGTTCCGGCGCCCGCTCACGCTGATCCGCGCGCTGATGGCGGACATGGCGGCCAATGCCGCCGCGCCGATCGCGATCGCGCCATGCTGCTGCGCGCGCATGACTCCCTCGGAGCAGGTGCTGCTGTCGATCCTGGCGCGCGTCGAGACGCGGGTGGAGAGCGCGCGGCTGCTGCTGCAGGACCTGCTCGGCCAGCGTCACGTCGACGGCGTGCTCGCCAGCGCCGCCGCGGTCGCCGCGGCCTTCGCCGACGAGGGGCGGCCGGTGTCGCTGTGAGGGTGAGGGTGGACTGCCCTTGCCCCTTTTCGTCATCCGGAACTCGTTTCAGGTTCCACCGTCCCGCGAGCGCCTCCGCACCTGAGTGCGCGGCATCGTGGATCCTGAAGCGAGTTCAGGATGACGCCAGAACGGGGAGCGACGCGCCATGTCCGCGCGATTGCCCCTACCCGCTCCGCCCGTCACGTGCGTCACCCGGCCCCTCGGTGCCGGCGCTGCCGACCGAGCGGTCGACCAGCCCCGAGCGTCCCATCCAGAAGAACAGCAGCACGCCGGGCAGCGCGGCCGCGACCGTCAGCCAGTAGAAGCCGACATAGCCGAACCGCTCCACCAGCGCGCCCGCGGTGGTGCCGGTGACGACGCGCCCGACGATGCTCGAGGCGGCGGAGATCAGCGCATATTGCGCGGCGGTGAAGCGCAGGTCGCACAACGCCGAGAAATAGGCCACCACGGTGACCCCGCCGATCCCCGAGGCGACGTTCTCGAACAGGATCGCGCCCGCGAGGCCGACGTTGCTGTGCCCCGCCGCGGCGAGCAGCGCGAAGCTGACGTTGGACACCGCCATCAGCACGAGGCTGAGCAGCACCGAGCGCTTCATGCCGAGCCGCGCGTACAGCCAGCCGCCGATGAAGATGCCGACGAGAAAGGCCCAGAAGCCGACCCCCACGTCGTACAAGGCGATCTCGTCGTTGCTGAAGCCGAGCGAGTCGAGCATCAGGCGCAGCACCAGCGAGCCGAGCGTGTCGCCGATCTTGTGGATCAGGATGAACAGCAGGATCACGGCCGCGCCCGGGCGCTGGAAGAATTCGGTGAACGGCTGCCACGTCGCCGCGAGCGCCTCCCCGATGCCGCGCCGGCGGACGGGGTCGCGGTGGCGTCGCGGCTCGCCCACCACCAGCGCCGCCAGCATCGCGGGCAGCGCCAGCGTCGCGCAGGCGCAATAGGCCGCGGCCCAGCCGTAGCGCGCGGCGATAATCAGCGCGAGCGAGGCCGCGCCGGCCGAGCCGATGCGCCAGCCATATTGGCTCATCCCCGACCCGACGCCGAGCTGGCGCGGCTCGAGGATCTCGATGCGATAGGCGTCGATGACGATATCATAGGTAGCGCCCGCGACACCGACGAGCACCGCGGCGACCGCGGTCGCGGCGATGCTCGCCCGCGGGTCGGCGAAGGCGAGATGCACCACCGCGGCGATCACCAGCGTGCCCGCGAACAGCAGCCACGAAACCCGCTGGCCCAGCCGCCCGATCACCGGCAGCCGCACGCCATCGACCACCCAGGCCCACAGGAACTTGAGATTATAGGCGAGGAAGGCGAGGCTGAAGGCGGTGACGGTCTTCTTGTCGATTCCGTCCTGCGCCAGCCGCGTCGTCAGCGTGGCGGCGATCATGGCATAGGGGAAGCCCGAGGACACGCCGAGCGCGAAGGCGGCGAGCGGCCCCCGCTCGACATAGGGCCTGATCCCGTCCCGCCAGGTCGTGCCGTCCGCGCGCGTCGCCATCAACTCGATCCGCTCCGTCCTCTGCCCCGCCGCGGCGCGCGCCGGACAGCGAGAGCTAGACCATCGCCGCCGCGAGCGGAAGGCGCGGTACGTGCGGGCTTGCGGCAGGGCGGTGCGGGTAGTGGACGGGGCGGAGGCGACGCATGAGCTTGAGTTCACGCGAAGACGCAGCGGCGGGACGGACCATCGCGCAGAGGCGCGAAGGCGCGGAGAGATCGGGCTCGCCGCGCAGCGGCTCCGATCCTCGGAGCCCTTTTCTGACGCGCGACATACGGAATGGACAGAACCCCTCCGCGTCTCTGCGCGAACAACCCTTCTTCTTCGCGTCGTCGCGTCTTGGCGTGAACGATTGCCATGAAGTCGGAGCCGTCACCTTCCGACGAGCAGAGTCGCAGCCAATCCCATGCCCATGCTGTCCTACACCCGCCCCCTCGTGGCAGAGGAGACGGATGCCGCCTCTCGCCATGGATCATGCGGTCGCGTCGACGTCGGCCGCCCGGACCTCACTCCAACATGACTCAACGTTCGCGGCGTCCGACAGCCGCGCCTCAGCTCAAATGGGAAGACGAGGGCGACAGCAAAATACAGTCAGAGCAAGATCTTATAAGCGGGATCTCACGCAGGATCTCCGCTCCACGCCAATGTTGAGTCGCGCGCGCGAACCGCGCCGGCGACTCAACATTCGCAACATTCGCGCGCGCTCAGGCGGTCGCGGCACCGCCGCCATGGAACAGTTGGAAGCCCCCGGGCAGCCGCCGCGGCGGCTTGCCCGCGACGCTCTGCTCGATCGCGACGATCGCGCCGAGGAGGTCACGCTGCGCGTAGGGCTTGGCGAGGAAGCCGGTCGCCAGCGTCGCCGCCTCGTCGGGGCAGGCGCCGGTGACGAACAGTACGGCGACGCCGCGCGCGCGCGCGACCCTCGCCACCTCCACGCCGCTGCCGTCGGCGAGCGTGACATCGACCAGCACGAGGTCGACCGGCGTCTCGGCGGCGAGCACCGCCAGCGCGTCGGCGACGCGGTCGACCGTCGCGACGATGCTATAGCCCTGGTCGGTGAGCAGATGCTCGGCGTCGAACGCCACCAGCGGCTCGTCCTCGACCAGGAGCAGCCGCTCGAACACCCGCTGTTTGCGTCCGAAGACCATATGCCCTCACCGTCGTTACGCCGGCACAACGCGCGGGCGGCCGCGCGGGTGCAAATAAATGCCGCTAAGTGCGCGATGATCGGCTAAGCGGCCGCGATGGTCGACCCCCATCCCGAAGCGCCCGCGGAGCGACGCGCCGAGCATCGTATCGCCAAGCTGCTCGCGCGCGCCGGTGTCGCCTCGCGGCGCGAGATCGAGCGGATGATCGCCGAGGGGCGCGTCGCGCGCGACGGCGTCGTGCTCGACACGCCCGCGACGCTGCTCGCCTCGCTCGACGGCGTCACCGTCGACGGCGAGCCGGTCGCGGCGCCCGCACCGGCGCGGCTGTTCCTGTTCCACAAGCCCGCCGGCGTGCTGACCACCGAGCGCGACTTCAGCGGCCGGCCGACGATCTACGACCGCCTGCCCAAGGACCTGCCGCGCGTGGTGCCGGTGGGGCGGCTCGACCTCAACACCGAGGGGCTGCTGCTGCTCACGACCGACGGCGAGTTCAAGCGCGAGCTCGAGCTCCCCGCCACTGGCGTCGAGCGCAGCTATCGGGCGCGCGCTTATGGCCCGGTGACCCAGGCGCAGCTCGAGGAGCTGATCCACGGCGTCGAGGTCGAGGGCGTGCGCTACGGCGCGATCGACGCCAATCTCGAGCGCCGCACCGGCGCCAACGTGTGGATCGAGATGACGCTGCGCGAGGGCAAGAACCGCGAGGTGCGGCGCGTGCTCGAGCATCTGGGACTGCGCGTCGGACGGCTGATCCGCACCCGTTACGGCCCGTTCGTGCTCGGCGACCTGCCGGTGGGCGGCGTCGGCGAGGTGCGCGCCGCCGATCTCGCGGGCTTCCGCCAGACGCTGCGCTCGCCCGCGGCGACGCGGCTGCCGGTCGAGCCGGTGACGGTGCGGGACCAGCGCGCCGGGCGCGAAGTGGGGACGCGCGCGGCAGGATCCGCGGGCGAGGCTCCGCGTGGCGCGCGGGTGGCGCGACCGATGGCGGGAACGAGCGAGCGGTCCGCTGCTGCGAGGCCGGCGCGAGCTTCCGCGCATCCCGGTGAGCGCACGGATAGCACGCGGGGCGCACGGCCGGCGCCGCCCGGCGCGACGCGCCCGACACGGCAGCCCCCCGGCGCGGGCCAGCGCGCGCGCGTGCGCGACGGCGGCGTCACGGCCGAGCGCCCGGCCCGCACCGACGATGACCAGCGCGCGCGCCGCGCTCCATCGCGCGCGGGCGCGCCGGCCGAGCGGTCGGTCCGCGCCGCCGAGGACCAGCGAACCCGTCGTGCCCCGTCGCGCGCCGGCGCACCGGTCGAGCGGCCGTCCCGCGCCGGCGAGGACGCGCGCACCCGCCGCGCCCCGCCGCGCACCGACGACGATCAGCGCGCCCGTCGCTCACCATCGCGTACCGGCACGTCGTCGCCGCGCGTGTCGGCCGGCGCGGACACCCCGCCGCCGACCCGCCCCGAGCGGCCCAAGCGCCAGCCGGGCTGGGCCAAGCCCAAGCCGCGCTCGGGGCCACCGCGCAAGGGGCGCCGATGAGGATCGTCGCCGGCAGCTGGCGCGGCCGCGCGCTCGTCGCCCCCGCGGGCGAGACGACGCGACCCACCGCCGACCGCACGCGCGAGGCGCTGTTCTCGATGCTGCTGAGCCGCGTCGGCAGCTTCGAGGGACTCGCGGTGGCGGATCTCTTCGCCGGCTCGGGCGCGCTCGGGCTGGAGGCGCTGTCGCGCGGCGCGCGCTCCTGCCTGTTCGTCGAGCAGGACAAGGCCGCGCTCGACTCGCTGCGCGCCAACGTGGCCAAGCTGGGCGCGACCGGCGCCGACGTGCGCGCGGGCTCGGTGCTCGCGCTCGGCCCCGCGACCGCGCCGCTCGACCTCGTGATGATGGACCCGCCCTATGGCACGGGCGCGGGCGCGGTGGCGGCGGACAAGCTCGCGCGGCTCGGCTGGATCGGCCCCGCCACCTGGGTCACGGTCGAGACCGCGCGCGGCGAGCCGGTGACGGCGACCGGGTTCGAAGCGGTGGTGGAGCGGGTCTACGGCCGCGCCCAGGTCACGCTGCTGCGGCTCGCCTGAGCGCGCGTCATGGTCCCTCGATCGGCACCGCCTCGACGTGGCGCGCCGGGCGCATGACCAGGAGCGCGACCAGGCTCAGCAGCGACATGGCGGCGAGGTAGACGCCGACGGGGGCGAGCCCGCCGCGCTGCGCCAGCGTCTGCGCCGCGATCGGGGTGAGCCCGCCGCCGATGATGCCTGCCATGTTGAAGGCGAGGCTCACCCCGGTATAGCGCACCCGCGCGGGGAACAGCCCGGGCAGCCAGGCGCCGAGCGGGCCGTAGACGAAGCCCATGACGAACAAGGCGAAGGCGAGCGTCGCGAAGACCGCGAGCGGCGCGCCCGAGCCGAGCCCCGGTACCAGCGCGAAGCCGGCGACCACCGCGCCGACGCAGCCCCAGCGCAGCACGTGCGCGGGCGAGCGCCGGTCGCTCCACTCGCCCGACAGCGCGATCCCGAGCGCCATGAACAGGATCGCGCCGAGCTGGAGCGCGAGGAACAGCTGGCGGTCGAAGCCGCGCGTCACCGCATAGCCGAGCGCGAAGGCGGTCGCGACGTAATAGACCGCGAAACACGCCACCGCGCCGAGCGTGCCGCCCAGTGCTTCGCGCCAATGATGACGCAGCAGCTCGCCGATCGGTACCGCGGGCGGCGGGCCTTCCTCGATCATCGCCGCGAAGGCGGGCGTCTCCGCGATCGTCAGCCGCACCCACAGCCCCAGGGCGATCAGCACCGAGGAGAGGAGGAAGGGCAGCCGCCAGCCCCAGGCCATGAAGGCCCCGCGGTCCATCGTCGCCCCGAGCAGCAGGAACAATCCGTTGGCGGCGATGAAGCCGACCGGCGCGCCGAGCTGCGGGACCATGCCGTAGCGGCCGCGACGGTGCGGCGGCGCGTTCTCCACCGCGAGCAGCGCCGCCCCGCCCCACTCGCCGCCCAGCCCGAAGCCCTGGCCGAAACGCAGCAGGCACAGCAGCAGCGGCGCGACATAGCCCGCTTGCGCGAAGGTCGGCAGGAAGGCGATCGCCATGGTCGAGCCGCCCATCAGCAGCAGGCTGGCGATCAGCGTCGACTTGCGCCCGACGCGGTCGCCGAAATGGCCGAACGCCCAGGCGCCGATCGGCCGCGCGAAGAAGGCCACCGCGAGGCTGCCATAGGCCGCGAGCAGCTCCACCGCGGGATCGCCGGTCGGGAAGAACAAGGGCCCGAACACGAGAGAGGCCGCGGTGGCGTAGATGTAGAAGTCGTAGAACTCGACCGAGGTACCGACCAGGCTGGCGAGCAGGATGCGGCGGTGGGACGCGGTCGTGGGCGGGGAGGCTGACATGGCGGCGGTCATCGAGCGAGGGTCGCCCCCGGGTCAACGAGAAAAGTTTGCCGCACGGTCACGAAAGGCTCTGCGACCGACACACAGCAGCAACGTTGCGGCGCTACATCGAGCATGCCGGCGCCGCTCCCCCTGTGTGGCGCCGTGATGGTCGGACACTCCCCCTCGTCCGATCTTTCCCTGGACTACGGGGCGGCTCGCGAGGGCCGCCCCGGCTTTTCGGGCGGAAGCGTCAGGGCGACGGCGCCGCCCCCCGCGTCACGATAGCCCCGCCGTCCGCACCAACGCGCGCAGCAGGCAGAAGAGCGCGCCCGACAGCGCCATTGCCACCGGCAGCGTCAGTAGCCACGCCGCGGCGAGCTGGAGCAGCGTGCGCCGCTGCAATCCCTGCCCGCTCGCCACCGAGGCGCCGGCGATGCCCGAGGAGAGGATATGCGTCGTCGATACGGGTAGCCCGAAGCGGTCCGCCGCGAGGATCGTCCCCGCCGCGACCAGCTCGGCCGAGGCGCCCATGCCGTAGGTCATGTGCTGCTTGCCGATCTTCTCGCCGACGGTGACGACGATCCGCTTCCAGCCGATCATCGTGCCGAGCCCGAGCGCCAGCGCCACCGCCACCTTGACCCACAAGGGGATGAAGCGCGTGCCGCGCTCGAGCCGCTTCTGATAATCGGCGAGCGAGTCCTTCTCCCGCTCGCTCAGGCGCGACGTCTTGTCGGCGACGATCATCCGTGTCGCGTCGAGCACCAGGTACATGTCGTTGCGCACGTTGGGCGCGGCCTGCGCGGGGACGTTGCTGAGCGCGCCATAGCCCGCGACGCGCTGCGCCAGGTCATGCGACACCGTCACCACCGCGCCATAGGCCTGTGGCGACACCGCGCGGCGCTGCTCCAGCGCGTCCTTGAGCAGCGGCCGCGCGCGCTCGAGCGGTATCGCGGCGGCGCCATGGCGGGTGAGCGTCGCGTTCGCGCCCGTGGCGCTGGCGAGGAAGGCGTGCGTCTCGCTCGCGGGCAACGTGCGGTTGAGCGCGTAGGCGGTCGGCGCGCAGCCGATCAGAATGAGCATGATCAGCCCCATGCCCTTCTGCCCGTCGTTCGAGCCGTGGCTGAACGACACCGCGGTGCAGGTGAACACCAGCAGCGCGCGGATGCCGAGCGGCGGCGGCGCGTCGCCCTCGGGCGCGCGCATCAGCTCGGGCGAGCGCGCGACACGGCGCAGCACCAGCAGCAACAGCGCGGCGGCGGTGAAGCCGATCAACGGTGCCATCCACAGCCCGGTCAACACCTTGGTGGCCTGACTCCAGTCGACGCCGGCGGTGCCGCCCGCGCCTGAGGTGAGCAACTGGTTCGCGAGCCCAACCCCGAGCACCGAGCCGATCAGCGTGTGGCTCGAGCTGTTCGGCAGGCCGACATACCAGGTCGCCAGGTTCCAGATTATCGCGGCGAGAAGCAGCGCGAAGATCATCGCGAAGCCGGCGCCCGAGCCGACGTTGAGGATCAGGTCGACCGGCAGGAGCGTGATGATCGAGTAAGCCACCGCGCCCGAGGAGAGCAGCACACCGAGGAAATTGAAGAAGCCCGACCAGATCACCGCCAGGTTGGCGGGCAGCGAGTTGGTGTAGATCACGGTGGCCACCGCGTTGGCGGTGTCGTGGAAGCCGTTGACGAACTCGAACCCGAGCGCGATCAGCAGCGCCAGGCCGAGGAACAGGAAGACTCCGACGGCGAGCTGCTCGCCGACCTGCTGCGTGTCGACGACGATGCTGACCCCGGCATAGGCCAGCCCCGCCACTGCGAGCAGCAGGAACAGCAGGCGAGCGCCGGGATGAACCGGCGCGTCGAATCGTCGCGCGGGAACGGGCGACGGCGGCGACTCGCTGGCCGCGAGGACGGTGGTTGCCATGGTGGCACCGCCTTCCGCCTCGAACATGACACTTTAATGACGATTAATGTCCCATGATGAGGCAGTGACAGGGCTATCGGCGAAGTATCCCGTCGGTGACTCGTTCGCGGCTTCTCGCCTCCGTTCCGGTCGGCGACCCGCCTCAGTCCACGCCAGGGAAAGTCGCGAACGCGGGCAGGTCCGACATCGCGGCGGTCCAGGGGAGCCGCTCCTTGACCATGATCTGCGCGCCCGGTGCGTGCGCCGCGGGGTCGTCGAGCGTTCCGGACTGGACATCGACCAGGCCGGGCAGCGCGTCGGCATTGCGATAGAACAGCCCCGTGCCGCAGAACTGCCGCTCGCCGTGCTCGGACGATTGAAAGGTCTCCGGCGCGCCCGACCAGCCGCGGCAGTCGGTGCGGTGGCATACAGCGTGGTGCTCGGGGGCGCCCTCGGCCTCGTAGCGGATCGCGCCGCAGTGGCATCCCCCCGCGATCGTCGCCTGCTCCGCCGTCTTCCTCGCTCCCCGACTCGCTCGATGTTGCCAGGATGTTCCCACGAGATCATGTGCCTGGCAAGCCGCGAGCTTGCTCCGCCGCGCGACGTTCCCTACCTGTTCGAGGGTGACCGAGACAGCCAACGCCCTCCAGGACCCGCCCTATCTCGCCGGGCTCAACCCGCCGCAGCGCGATGCGGTGCTCACCACCGACGGGCCGGTGCTCGTGCTCGCGGGCGCCGGCACGGGCAAGACCGCGGCGCTCACCGCGCGGCTGGCGCACCTGCTGTGGACTCGCAAGGCGTACCCGTCCGAGATCCTCAGCGTCACCTTCACCAACAAGGCCGCGCGCGAGATGCGCGAGCGCGTCGGCCGCCTCGTCGGCGACGCGGTGGAAGGCATGCCGTGGCTCGGCACCTTCCACGCGATCGGCGCCAAGATGCTGCGACGCCACGCCGAGCTGGTCGGGCTGCAGAGCAATTTCACGATCCTCGACACCGACGACCAGCTGCGCCTGCTCAAGCAGCTGATCGTCGCGGCCGACCTCGACGAGAAGCGCTTCCCGGCGCGCAGCCTCGCCGGGCTGATCGACGAGTGGAAGAACAAGGGCCTCACCCCGTCCGAGATCGACGCGGGCGAGAGCGAGCGCTACGGCAACGGCCGCGGTGGCGAGCTCTACCAGCAGTACCAGGACCGGCTGCGGGCGGTGAACGCCTGCGACTTCGGCGACCTGCTGCTCCACGTGCTGACGATCCTGAAGCGCGAGCGCTCGGTGCTGGAGCAATATCAACAGCGCTTCCGCTACATCATGGTGGACGAGTACCAGGACACCAATTCGGTCCAGTACCTCTGGCTGCGGCTGCTCGCGCAGGACCGCCGCAACATCTGCTGCGTCGGCGACGACGACCAGTCGATCTACTCGTGGCGCGGCGCGCAGGTGGAGAACATCCTCAAGTTCGAGAAGGACTTCCCTGGCGCCAAGGTGATCCGGCTCGAACAGAACTACCGCTCCACCCCGCACATCCTCGCCGCCGCCTCGGGCGTGATCGCCAACAACGGCGGGCGGCTCGGCAAGGAGCTGTGGACCGAGCTCGACGCGGGCGAGAAGGTGCGCGTGCTCGGCGTGTGGGACGGACCCGAGGAGGCGCGCCGCGTCGGCGAGGAGATCGAGGCGGCGCAGCGCGACGGCACCAGCCTCGACCATGTCGCGATCCTGGTCCGTGCCCAGCACCAGACGCGCGAGTTCGAGGATCGGTTCATCGCGATCGGCCTGCCCTATCGCATCGTCGGCGGCTTCCGCTTCTACGAGCGCGCCGAGATCCGCGACGCGCTCGCCTATCTTCGCACCGTCCACCAGCCCGCCGACGACCTCGCCTTCGAGCGGATCGTCAACACGCCGAAGCGCGGCCTCGGCGACAAGGCGATCGCCAAGCTCCACCAGCTCGCCCGCGTCGAGCGGCTGCCGCTGTCGATCGCGGCGGCGCGCATCCTCGACAGCGACGAGCTCACCCCGCAGGCGCGCAAGGCGCTCGGCCGCTTCGTCGGCGACGTCTCGCGCTGGCGCGACATGGCCAACGACCTGCCCCACGCCGAGCTGGCGCGCCAGATCCTCGACGAGAGCGGCTATACCGCGATGTGGCAGGCGGAGAAGTCGGCCGAGGCGGCGGGGCGGCTCGAGAACCTCACCGAGCTGGTGCGCGCGATGGAGGAGTACGAGACGCTCGGCGCCTTCCTCGAGCATGTCAGCCTCGTCATGGACAATGACGCGACGCGCGAGGACCCCAAGGTGACGATCATGACGATCCACGCCGCCAAGGGGCTGGAGTTCGACACCGTCTTCCTCGCCGGCTGGGAGGAAGGGCTGTTCCCCTCGCAGCGCGCGCTCGACGAGGGTGGCACGCGCAGCCTCGAGGAGGAGCGCCGCCTCGCCTATGTCGCGATCACGCGCGCGCGCCGCCGCGCCACCATCCTCCACGCCGCCAACCGCCGCATCTACGGGCAATGGACCAGCTCGCTGCCGTCGCGCTTCGTCGCCGAGCTGCCCGAGGCGCATGTCGAGAGCGAGACCAGCATGTCGGGCGGCGAGAGCCTGTGGCGCGCCAATTGGAGCGAGCGGGCCGATCCGTTCGCCGACGTCGCGCGCGGCACCGGGCGCGGTCCGGGCTGGCAGCGCGCCGCGGGGACGCTCGGCGCCCAGGCGGGGGCACCCGGCGGGAGCAAGCCGGGTGGCGAGTGGACCAGCCGCACCTTCTCGCGCGAGCCGGTCCGCGTGGTGGAGAGCCGCGCCTCGGCGGTGAGCATCGGCAACAAGGGCCGCGGCGACCTGGCGGTGGGGCAACGCGTGTTCCACCAGAAGTTCGGCTATGGCGCGATCGCCGAGATCGAGGGCAACAAGCTCGAGATCGACTTCGAACAGGCCGGTCGCAAGCGCGTGATGGACAGTTTCGTCAGCGCCAGCTGAGACTTTCCCGTTGCGGCCGGGTTGTCCGCGGCGGAGGTGTGCCATGTCCGAGACCGCCGAGAAGACCGATCCCGATCTCTGGGAGACGGTGAAGGGCGAGATTACCACCGGCGCGAAGGGAGGCAGGAAAGGCCAATGGTCGGCGCGCAAGGCGCAGATGGCAGTGGCCGAGTATAAGAAGCGCGGCGGCGGCTATAAGGGCAGCAAGGACGAGGACAATTCGCTTCACCAGTGGAGCGAGGAGGATTGGGGCACCGGGTCGGGCGCGAAGAGCGAGGAGAGCGGCGAGCGCTATCTACCGAAGAAAGCGCGCGAGGCGCTATCCGACAGGGATTACGCGCGCACGAGCGCGAAGAAGCGCGCGGACACTCGGAAGGGCAAGCAATTCTCCGCCCAGCCCGACGATGTTGCGGCGAAGACGCGGCCGTATCGCGACCACCGCTCCAAGGCGGACCTCTACGCCGAGGCGAAGAGGCGCGACATCCCGGGTCGCTCGTCGATGAGCAAGGACGAGCTGGCGAAGGCGCTGGCTCCGTAGATCGCAGGCCTGATCACGTCATCCATGAGGTACGTACCCCGGCGCTAGCCGGGAGCGCAGTCGAATAATGCTGCGCGAGAACCACCACGGCCTCTCCACTCAGGTCCCCGCCTGCGCCGGAGCACGTCAGGAAGCCGCCACTACTCGCGCAACTCCACCGCGCCGCTTCCCCACAGCGCCCACCAGATGATCACCGGCTGAAGCAGCAGCCGCGGCGCGTGGTACCAGATCGGCAGGCCGGTATCGCTGCCGAGGTCAAGCATCGCGTGGTAGATGTTGGCCGGCCAGACGCAGAGCGCATAGGCCGCGAGCCCCCACCCCGCGAAGCGGCGCGTGGCGCGCGGCAGCAGCATCGCCGCGCCGGCGAGTTCGATCACGCCGGTGATCGCCACCACCGCGACGGGCAGCGGGATCGCTGGCGGCACGATGGCGGCCATAGCGTCGGTGAAGACAAAATGCGCGACTCCGCCCAGCGCGTAGAACAGCGCGAGCGCCCATCGTCCCCAACGCCGCGCGACACTCTCGCGCTGGCGCTTGAAGCCGTAGGAAGCGTAGCGATCGACCGGCAAGCCGGTCAGACCTCCACGGCGAGGAGCGTCACGCCCTCGTATCGGTCTTCGCCGGGCACGAACAGCTCGCTCGGCTTGAACCGCCGCGGCGTGATCCGCAGCCCGGTCAGACCGGCGAGCTTGAACGCGCCGATCTTGGGCTCCTTGGGCGGCTGACCGTCGCGCTCGAGCGTCAGCGCGTCGAGATAGATCTCACCGTGCTTGGTGTAGAGAATGTGCGGCGCCAGCGTCACTTCACCACGATTGTAGGTCGCGGCGATCGCCTGCTGCTTGACGATCGCCTCGAAGACGATCGGGACAGTATCGGGTACGGCGCTTGGCTTGTTCATCGTCTGAGCATTCATCACGCCGCCCCTAGCCGATCGCGCTGCGTTGCAGCAAGAACCCTCGCGCGCTGGGCTACGTTCCCACCATAGCACGAGAAATGGCTCAGCGCGGCATCAGCTTCTGCGCGAAATAGGTCATCTGCAAGGCCTGCAGCCGCGCGCCCTGCTCGATGTCCGCGTCGCCCGAATGCCCCCCCGCGGTGTCCTCGTAGAAGAGGTAAGGCAGACCATATTCCTTGAGACGCGCGGCGAACTTGCGCGCGTGCTGCGGTCCGACCCGGTCATCCTTGGTAGTCGTCCAGATGTACGGCTCAGGGTAGCGCACCCCCTTGCGGATGTTCTGGTAGGGCGAGATCGTGGCGAGAAAGGCGCGCTCCGCGGGTACGCTGACCGAGCCATATTCGTCGACCCAGGAGGCGCCCGCCGCGATCTGCTCGTAGCGCAGCATGTCGAGCAGCGGCACCTGGATCGTCACTGCCTGCCAAAGCTCGGGATGCTGGTTGAACTCGACCCCCATCAGCAGCCCGCCGTTCGACCCGCCGTAGATGCCCAGCTTTCGCGGGCTGGTCAGCCGCCGCGCGATCAGGTCCTTCGCGACGGCGGCGAAATCGTCGTAGATCACCTGTCGCTTCGTCTTGCGCCCGGCGTCGTGCCACGCCGGCCCGAACTCGCCGCCGCCGCGAATATTGGCCAGCACGTACGCGCCCCCACGCTCGAGCCACAATTTGCCGATTGTGGCGATGTAGCTCGGCAGCATCGGCAGCTCGAACCCGCCGTAGGCGGTCATGATCGTCGGCGTGGTGCCATCGCGCCTGGCGTCGCGGCGATGGACGACGAAATAGGGCACCTTGGTGCCGTCGCCCGAGGTCGCCTCGAACTGCTCGGCGACGAGCCCGGCGGCGTCGAACTTGGCGGGCAGCGCCTTGAGCGGCTGCGGCGCCACCGGGCTCGACGCGTCGAAGCGCGCCAGCGTCGTCGGGGTCAGGAAGCCGGTGGTGGAGAGATAAGCGAGGTCGTTGCGATCCGACGTGCCGGCGACGCCGAAACTCGCGTTGTCGGGCAGTGCGATCGGGCGAGATGTCCAGCCCTCCCCCTCCCGCGTGAAGACCGCGACCCGGCCGCGGACGTTGTCGGTATATTGCAGCAGCAGGTGGTGGCGCGTGGTGTCGACGCCGGTGACCGCCTGGCGCGCCGTCGGCGCGAACACCAAAGTCGGGGTGGTGCGCCCTGCCGTCAGGTCGCTCAGCGCGACCGCCCCGACGCCGCCCGCGGGCACTTTGCCCCAGGGGTCGCTGGTCTCGAAGATGACGCGCCCGTCGATCATCCCGACGGGCGAGGCGCGCCCCGGCAGGTCGAGCGCGCGGATCCCCTGCGGCGTCCACAAGGCCTTGTCACCGCCGAAGAAGGTGCGGCGGCGTTCGATGAACACCGCGCGGTGACCGGCACCGTCGGTGATCGTGCTGGCATAGGTCCCGAGCTGGTCGCCGGGCTCGCCGCGGAACACCTCCTGCGCCTGGTCGAGCGCCTGACCGCGCCGGAGCAGCTTGACCACGAAGGGGTAGCTCGAGGCGGTCATCGTTCCGGCGCCCCAGTCGCGGCTGACCATCAGCGTGTCTTGGTCGATCCACGTCGCACCCTGTTTCGAGGTCGGCAGCACGAAGCCGCCCGCGACGAAACCGCCCGCGGCGAGGTCGAACTCGCGGTAGGTCACCGCGTCCTCGCCGCCCTCGGACAGAGCGACGAGGCAGCGCGTCTCCTCGGGCTGCAGGCAGGTCAGACCCTTGTAAACCCATTTGCGCGACTCGGCGCGGCTCAGCGCGTCGAGATCGAGCAGCGTCTGCCAGCTTGGCTCGGGTCGAGCGTAATCCTCGACGCTGGTCCAGCGCAGAATGCCCTGCGGGTGATCCCCGTCGCGCCAGAAGTTGACGATCCGGCCCATGAGCTGCCCGGGCATCGGGATACGGTCCTTGGCGGCGGCGATCGCCAGCGCCTCGGCGTGGAAGGCCTGGTAGCGCGGGTCGCTCTCGAGCCGCGGCAGCGTGCGCTTATTCTCCGCCTCGACCCAGGCGAGCGCCCTGGCGCCGTCCTTGTCCTCGAGCCAGATGTAGGGATCGTCCGTCATCGCCTTGCTCTGGGCGAGCGCTGGCGCGCCCGCAAGCGCCGCGGCGAACGCCAACCCCAGACCGATCCGGCTCATTCCCGTCATGCTCGTCTCCGCGCCCGTGTTTGTCCGGCACCTTGTGCGACCGTGCGCCCGGCGGAACAAGCCGTGCGCTGGCGAGTCACGCCTGCGACGATGCCCATCGCTGACCCGATCCGCCGCTTTCCCGCGAGTGAAACCGCCTCCGCCCGCACCGATGGCCTGCCCGCACCGCGCCGCTACGCGGCGGTCGCGGCTTTGTCCTTCGGCACCGCGCTGGTGATTATCGACGGCGGTGTCGCCAACGTCGCGCTGCCGACGATCGCGCGGGATCTCGGCGTGGGTTCCTCGGCCGTCGTCGCCATCGTCACCGTCTACCAGCTGATGCTGGTCATGCTGCTGCTCCCCTTCGCGGGGCTGGGCGAGCGCATCGGGCTGAAGCGTATGTACCAGCTCGGCCAGCTCGTCTTCACCGGAGCGACCCTGCTCTGCTTCTTCGCCAAGAGCCTGCCTTTCCTGCTGGTGGTGCGCGCGGTGCAGGCGGTCGGCGCGGCCGGCGCGCTGGCGGTCGCTTCGGCGCTGATCCGCCAGACCTACCCTTCGGCGCAGCTGGGGCGCGGGCTCGGCATCAACTCGGTGGTGGTGTCAAGCTCGGCCGCGGCGGCCCCGACCATCGGTGGGCTGGTGCTCGCGGTGGCGCCCTGGCCCTGGGTGTTCGCCAGCGCCATCCCTTTCGCGCTCGCCTCGCTGCTGCTCGGCCGCGCCCTGCCGGATGCGCCGCCGCGTGACCGCCATTTCGACGGGCCCGGCGCGGCGATGTGCGCGGCGATGTTCGGCCTCGTCATCGGCGGGGCGGAGAGCGCGGTCCATGGCGACAGCCCGGTCGTGTCCGCCGCGATCGTGCTGCTCGGGATCGCTATCGGCGTCGTCTACGTCCGGCGCGAGCGCGTCACCGCCAACCCGATCCTGCCGGTCGACCTGCTGGGCCGACCGGTGATCGCGCTATCGACGATCGGCGGCTTCACCGCCTTCGTCGCCTCGATGACGCTGCTGCTGTCGACGCCGTTCCGGCTCACGCACGAGTTCGGCTTCACCGCGGCGGAGGTGGGTGCCGCGATCGCCCCCTGGCCGCTGACCAACATGATCGTCGCGCCGCTCACCGGCTGGCTCTCCGACCGGGTGCCCGCGGGGCTGCTCGGCGGGATCGGCATGGCGATCTCGATCGTCGCGCTGGTGCTGATCGCGTTGATGCCGGCTGATCCCAGCTATTTCGACGTGGCGTGGCGCATGGCGCTGTGCGGCTCGGGTTTCGGCACCTTCCTGCCGCCCAACGCACGGCTGATCATCGGCTCGGCCCCGCGAGCGCGCGCCGCCGCCGCGGGGGGGTTGGTCAGCACGGTACGACTGGTCGGTCAGACGACCGGCGCGACCCTGGTCGCGGCGCTGCTGGCGCTCGGGGTCGGCGCGGGCGCGGTGCCGCCGCTGGTCTCGGCCGGGCTGGCGCTGGTGGCGGGCGCGTGCAGCCTAGCGCGGCTGCGCCCCTCGGTGCGCGACGCACAGAGTGGGGAGACCGAGGCGGCGCAGGCGGCACCGGTGCGCTAAGCGCCGGTTCGTGTTCCTGTGCACGGAGGAACTCAGCGGTCGCAAGCGGAAGTCGCGCGCCGCTAGGCTCGTGCGGTCGCGGGAGCCCGACGCGCTCAACGATACTGGTCGGGCTTACCCGCGCATTCCGAGCCACGCGAGCCACAGCCACCCCGCGATCAGCAGCGTGCCGCCGATCGGGGTCACCGCGCCGAGCCAGCGCGGGAGGCCGAGCGCCATCAGATACAAGGTCCCCGCGAACAGCGCGCCGCCGGCGAGGAAGAGCCACGCCGGCCCGCGCGCCTCCAGCCGCAGCGCGACCAGGGCCGCGACGGCGTGGATCAGCTGATAGTGGCTCCCGGTCTTGAGCCACTCCACCGCCGCGCCACTGGCGCCATGCGCGCCGAACGCGCCCGCCCCTACCGCCAACGCGCCCGACAGCGCGGTCAGGACTATCAGCCAGTTCACTCTCGCTGCCCTCCACCCCAAGGTGCCTGCTCCGCGACCAGCGCGCGCGCCGCACGGATGTCACCCGCCTCGATCTGGATACGCAGCCGCTCGCGATCGCGGGCGCGGTACATCTGCTCGGCGCGGTCGATCTCGGCAGGCGAGATGCCGAGACCCTCCATCGCCAGTCGCGCCATCCGGATCGCCGACTCGAGTACCTCGCGCACCACCCCGCGCGCCGGCCCCGGCTTGAGCCGCACCAGCGCGCGCCGGTCGAACGTGCGCACGTAGATGGCGGCGTTCGGGAAGGCCTCGTGCACCGCCTCGAGCTGGCCGAGGTCGAGCTGGTCGCCGTCCATGCAGAACAGGAGGAGCTCCGCCTCGGCCGCGCCCGCCTGACGCAGCAGGTCGAGCCGCGTGCCGTCGCCGTAATACACCTTCGAGCCGAACTCCTCCGCGATGTCGATCATCTCGATATCGGTGTCGATCAGCGTGACCGGTATGTCCTGCATCATCAGCATCTGCCCGACGGTCTGACCGAACCGGCCGTAGCCGACGATGATCGCGTTGGCGCCGTCTGCCTTGGGACCGTCGCGCGCGCCGTCGGCGACGATCGGCTCCTCGCGGAAGCGACGCGTGAACATCATCAGGAACGGCGTGGTCGCCATCGACAGCGTGATGATCGCGCCGAACAGGCTCGCTGCCTGGGGCGCGATGAGATAGGCGTTCTGCGCCTGGGCGAGCAGAACGAAGCCGAACTCGCCGCCCTGGCTCAGCAGCAGCCCGAGCGCGAATGCCTGCCGCCACTTCATGCGGAAGGCGAGCCCTAGCGCGGTGATGATCCCCGCTTTGGTGACGATCAGCGCCACCGCCATCGCGACCACGAAGAAGGGGCGCTCGGCGATGGCGTGCAGGTCGAGCATCATCCCGACCGCGAGGAAGAAAAGCCCGAGGAGGATCGAGCGGAACGGCTCGACGTCGGTCTCCAGCTCATGGCGATAGGGGCTGTCCGCCAGCATCACGCCCGCCACGAAGGCGCCGAGCGCGGTGGAGAGGCCCAGCCACTCCATCAGCGCAGCCGCGGCGATCACGGTGAACAGAGCGGCGAAGACGAACATCTCGCGCTCGCCGAGATTGCCGATGCCGCGGAACAAAGGGCGCAGCACGAAGCGCCCGACCGCGACCAGCCCCGCGATCGCGAGCACGGTATAGACGACTAGCAGCCAGCCCGGCGGCCCCGCGGCCGCCTCGGGGTTACGGCTCATCGCGGCGATGATCGTGATCATCGGGATGATCGACAGGTCCTGGAACAGCAGGATCGAGAAAGCGCGCTCGCCGAACGGCGTGCGCAGCCGCCCCGACGACTGCAGCATCGGCAGCACCTGCGCGGTCGACGACAGCGCCAGCGGCATACCCACCGCGAGTGCCGCAGCGAGCGAGAATTTGGCCGCGAGCGCGAGGATCGCGGCGATGGCGATGCCGCAGGCGACGACCTGGATAGCGCCGAGGCCGAGAATGTCCTGCTTGAGCCGCCACAGCCGCGTCGGACTCAGCTCAAGCCCGACGATGAACAGCAGCAGCGTGATGCCGAGCTCGGCGAAGCCCAGCTTGGTCTCGGCGTCGCCGACGAGACCGAGCAGCTGCGGCCCGACCAGCGCGCCGGCGACGAGGAAGCCCAACGTCGCGCCCAGCCCGAGCCGGCGGAACAGCAGCACGAAGGCCAGTCCCGCGCCGAGCAGGATCGTGCCGTCGCGGACCAGCGAGCCGTCGGCGGCATGCTCCATCAGGCGCCGACCTTGCTCGCGGCGCGCGCCTGCTGGGCCGCCTCCGCCGCGGCCTCGAAGGCGAGCCGGATCGACGGGTGGCGCGCGGTGAGCTTGAGCCCCGGCGTGAAGATGCCGATGCCGGGCCAGTCGGGCACGTTCCCGGTGCCGGCGAGCCAGGCGGTGAGCGAGTCGCGCGCCGCCGCCAGCTCCTCGGGCGTGCGGCCGACGGCGTGCCGCGCCAGCAGCGTCGACGACGCCTGACCGAGCAGGCAGGCGCGTACCTGGGTGCCGAGCGCGGCCACCCGCCCGTCGCGGTCGAGAGCGACGTCGACGGTCACGCGGCTACCGCAGATCGGCGAGCGCTTCTCGGCCGTTCCCGCCGGGTCGGCGAGCCGCTCGGGATAGGGGTTGCCGATCGCGAGCGCGCTGATCTCGGGGGTGTACAGGTCGAGGCTCATGACTCTCTATTCTCTCTGACCGAGCGCGGGGGCACGCGCGGCGCGAAGACGGGCTCGCCGCGCCGGCGACGGTCGACGAAATCGGCGATCGACGCGCTCGTCGCGCTGAGCAGCGGGTAAGTGCGCGCCCGCGTCAGCCACGCCGGCCGATGCGACGGCCCGCCGCCCGTCGTGTCGAGCACGAGGATCAGCAGGAGATAGGCGAGGCTCGCCAGGATCAAACCCTTCAGCGCACCGAAACCGAAACCCAGCGCGCGGTCGATCGGGCCGAGGACCGAGGTGCGGGTGCGCCGCGCCACCGCGTTGACCACGATCTTGCTGAGGAAATAGGTGCCGGCGGTGAGGATCACGAAGGCCAGCACCGCCGCGCCCGAGGCGCTGCCGACGGTGCCGGACAGAGCGCGCGCGAGCGGCAGGTGGAAGATCTTGAGCGCGAACACCATCGCCACCCAGGCGAACAGCGCGAGCACCTCGCCGACGAAGCCACGCCGCACCCCGCCGAGCGCGGTCAGCGCCACCGCGGCGAGCACGGCGATGTCGAGCCCCTGCAAGTCCATGTGCGCCTCCATATGGCGTGGCGGCGGCGGCGGCCAGCGCGAGTTGCGGTGAGGGCGCGTGGGGCTAACGCGACGAGGCGGCCCAGACCGGTGAGTACATAGCACCAGACGTTACACACAGATCCTCCCCGGCACCGGGAGGGAGACCAGCCGCAGGCTAATGAAGGGGGGCGTCCATCAGCGCTGCGCTGCGTGGAGCAACCCCTCCACCGCGCCGCTTCGCGGCGCGGTCCCCTCCCCGCCGGCGGGAAGGATTGGGTTCTCCGATCTGGTCGCCTCACCCTCTCCGCGACTCATCCTCTCCCCAACAGGTGATCGACGAACTGCCCGAGCGTCCGGAAACTCGACCGCCGCATCGCCTCGCGCTCCGCCCCCGCCGCGCTGTCGGGCAGCAGCGCGCGCTCGAAGCCCAGCTTGGCCGCCTCCTTGAGCCGCAGCGGCGCGTGCGCGACCGGGCGCAACTCGCCCGATAGCGCGATCTCGCCGAACGCCACCGCGTCGGCGGGGACGGGCCGCTCGCTCAGTGCCGAGACCAGCGCGGCCGCGACCGCGAGATCCGCCGCCGGGTCCTGCACGCGATAGCCACCCGCGACGTTGAGATAGACCTCGCAGGTCGAGAAGCTGAGCCCGCAGCGCGCCTCCAGCACCGCCAGGATCATCGCCAGCCGCCCCGAGTCCCAGCCGACCACCGCGCGCCGCGGCGTCGCCCCGCTGGCGAGCCGCACCACCAGCGCCTGGATCTCGACCAGCACCGGTCGCGTCCCCTCCAGCGCGGGGAAGACGGTCGCGCCGGTCACGCCCTCGTCGCGCTGGGTGAGGAAGAGCGCGGAGGGATTCGATACTTCCTCGAGGCCTTCCGCCACCATCGCGAAGACGCCGATCTCGTCGGTACCGCCGAAGCGGTTCTTCAGGCTGCGCAGGATGCGATACTGGTGGCTCCGCTCGCCCTCGAAGCTCAGCACCGTGTCGACCATATGCTCCAGCACGCGCGGCCCCGCGATCGTGCCGTCCTTGGTGACATGACCGACCAGCACCACCGCCGTGCCGCGCTCCTTGGCGAAACGGATCAACTCCTGCGCGCTGGCACGGACCTGGCTGACCGTGCCGGGCGCACCCTCGATCAGGTCGGAGTGCATCGTCTGGATCGAGTCGATCACCAGCAGCGCGGGCGGGCGGTCGTGCGACAGCGTGGTGAGAATGTCGCGCGTCGAGGTGGCGGCGGCGAGCTTCACCGGCGCGTCACCCAGCCCGAGCCGACGCGCGCGTAGGCGCACCTGATCGGCCGCCTCCTCGCCCGACACATAGGCGACGTCGTGGCCGCGCCGCGCCAGCGCCGCCGCCGCCTGGAGCAGCAGGGTCGACTTGCCGATGCCGGGGTCGCCGCCGATCAGCGTCGCCGAGCCCGTCACCAGCCCGCCGCCCAGCGCGCGATCGAGTTCGGCGATTCCGAACGGCGTGCGCGGCGGCAGCGCTACCTCGGCATCGAGCCCGACCAGCGCGATCGTTCGCCCCCCGCCCTGCAGGTTATGCTTGGCCTGGAACGGCGTGGCCGAGAGCGGTGCCTCTTCCACCAGCGTGTTCCACTCCGAGCAGTCGGCGCACTGCCCCTGCCAGCGGTGAGTCACCGCGCCGCACGCCTGGCAGACATATCGCTTGTTGATCTTCGCCATCGCTCGTTCCTAGCATTCGAGGAACAGGAAGGGAACGACTGTTCGATGAACGAGCGGTTCACCTCAGGTGCAGGGCGTGTCGGCCATATACCGGAACCCTCGTTGTGACGCGATCGTTTCAGCGACGTTACCTCTTCGCAAACGACCATAGGAGTTTCTCGTGAAGCACTTCGCCGTTTTCGCCCTCGTTTCCGCCGCTGCCCTACCCGGGGTCGCGCTGGCGCAAGCGGCGGCGCCGGCCCAGGCGCCTGCCACGGGTGCGGCCGCGGTCACCACCGGTGCCACCGTCTATGATACCTCGGGCGGGGTCGTCGGCACCGTCGAGAGCACCGATGGCAGCAACGCGGTGGTCAACACCGGCACGGTCAAGGCGGCGATCCCGCTGACCTCGCTCGGCCAGGGCGCGCAGGGACCGGTTCTCGCGATGACCAAGGCCCAGCTCGAGGCGGCAGCGGGCCAGCAGCAAGCGCAGGCGTCGGCCGACTTCAAGTCCAAGCTCGTTCCCGGCGCCACGGTCTACGGCACCGGCGGCGCGCAGGTGGGCACGATCAAGTCGGTCGACGCCAGCGGCGTGACACTGACGACCACCGACGGTCCGGTCGTGCTGCCGACCAGCGGTTTCGGCCCCGGCCCGCAGGGCGTCATGCTCGGCATGACCGCGGCCCAGCTCAAGGCCGCGATGACCGCGGCGGGTGGCGGCAGTGCGGGAGCGGCGTCGACGACCTCGTCGTCGACTACCGCGGGCGACATGGCCGCCGGCACCACTGCAGCGACCGGCACCGAGAGCGCGTCGACCCCGGGTACCAGCGCGGACGCCTCGACCGCTGCGCCGGGCGCGACCACGACGACGACCAAGGTGAAGCGCAAGCCGCGCTGATCTCGGCAATCGGCTGGTACCGGAGTGCCGCCCGCATCACAGGACGCGGGCGGCGCTTCTCGTTGGTGGCGATCGACATGATGCGCCAAGTCGCTTTTTACCCGGCGAAGCCCGCGGTGCGATCGGATGATCCTCCCGGCTCGGCCTTGACGACCTTGCAGACGGGCACCGGCCCTCGCCGGCGATCTAAGAAGGAATATCGTTCACGCGAAGGCGATGAGGCGCGAAGAAGGTTGGTTCACGCGGAGGCGCAGAGAGGAAGCTATTCGGTGCCGGCGTCGTGGACACCTCATTCGAGGTAGAGAGCCGTTGGCGCGGCATGCGCGCGCTCTCCGCGCCTCCGCGCGGATCAGCCTTCTTCTCGTCGCGTCTTAGCGGCTTTGCGAGAACAAACCCTCCTACCCATCTCACGTCACCGCGACCGTCCTCGGTGCGGCGTCGCGCACGCCCTGATCGACGTGCTCCGCGAACTGCGCGAAATTGTCGTTGAACAGATCGACCAGCCGCGCCGCCGCGGCGTCATAGGCGGCCTTGTCCGCCCAGGTCGCGCGCGGGTCGAGGATCGCGCTGTCCACGCCCGGCACCGCCACCGGCACCTTGAACCCGAAGTTGGGGTCGGTGCGGAACTCGACATGGTTGAGGCTGCCGTCGAGCGCCGCGTCGAGCAGCGCGCGGGTCGCCTTGATCGGCATGCGATGGCCGACGCCGTACTTGCCGCCGGTCCAGCCGGTGTTGACCAGCCAGCAGTCCACTCCGCCGCGCGCGATCCGCTCCTTGAGCAGATTGCCATAGACCGACGGGTGGCGCGGCATGAAGGGGGCGCCGAAACACGTCGAGAAGGTCGCGTCGGGTTCGGTCACGCCCATCTCGGTGCCCGCGACGCGCGCGGTATAGCCGGACAGGAAGTGATACATCGCCTGGTCTGCGGTCAGCTTGGCGATCGGCGGAAGGATGCCATAGGCGTCAGCGGTCAGCATCACGATGCTGCGCGGCGTCCCGCCCATGTTGCGCTCGGACGTGTTGGGGATGAAGTCGATCGGATAGGCGCCGCGGCTGTTCTCAGCGAGCGAGTTGTCGTCCAGGTCGAGCTGGCGCGTCACCTCGTCCATCACGACATTCTCGAGCACCGTCCCGAAGCGCTTGGTGGTGGCGAAGATCTCGGGCTCGGCCTCGGGCGAGAGGCGAATCATCTTGGCGTAGCAGCCGCCCTCGAAGTTGAAGACCGCGTCGTCGGACCAGCCGTGCTCGTCGTCGCCGATCAGCGTGCGCTTGGGGTCGGCCGACAGCGTCGTCTTGCCCGTGCCCGACAGGCCGAAGAACACCGCCGTGCGCCCGTCCGCGCCCATGTTCGCCGAGCAGTGCATCGGCATCACCCCGGTCGGCGGCAGCAGATAGTTGAGGATGCCGAACACCGACTTCTTCATCTCGCCGGCGTAGCGCGTGCCACCGATCAGCACGAGCTTCTCGGTCATGTTGACCGCGATCACGGTCTCGCTGCGGCAGCCGTGGCGCGCCGGATCGGCGCGGAAGCTCGGCAGGTCGATGATCGTGTAATCCGCCACGAAGCCCTTGAGCTCACGCTCCTCGGGGCGGACCAGCATGGTGCGGATGAAGAGGTTGTGCCACGCCAGCTCGTTGATCACGCGGACGCGGACGCGATGGCCGGGCTGCGAGCCGCCGTACAGGTCCTGCACGAACAGGTCGCTCTTGGCGCGCAGGGCGGTGAGGAAATCCTGCTTGAGCGCGGCGAACTGATCGGGCGTCATCGCCTTGTTCGACTTGCCCCACCACACGCTCGCCTCGGTCTCGGCGTCGCGCACGATGAACTTGTCCTGCGCCGAGCGGCCGGTGTGCTGTCCGGTCTCGACCACCAGCGGCCCGTCGGCGGAGAGCTTGCCCTCGTTGCGCGCCACCGCGGATTCGACCAGCCGCGCGGTGACCAGGTTCCAGTGGAGCGTGGCGCGAGTCTCGATACCCTGCGCCTCAAGCCCGGCGTCCGGAATGCGATCGCTCAATGGTCCATCCTCTGCTTCGCCGCCGCGCCCTCGCGCCGCGGCCTGTGCTAAACATGTTTTACGCGTACGCTGGCCGCGCGTCAAACATGTTAAACATGACAGTGGCTCGGCCTTTCGCGTGCCATTGAGCGCGCGCGCGCTTTGGACTACCCACTCGAACTTATGACCCGGATCCCTCGATGACGGCCACGATCGCGCTGGTCGACGACGACCGCAACATTCTCACCTCGGTGTCGATCGCGCTGCAGGCCGAGGGCTTTCTCACGCGGGTCTATTCGGATAGCGAGGCGGCGCTCAAAGCGCTCACCGACAACTCGCCCGATCTCGCGATCTTCGACATCAAGATGCCGCGGATGGACGGGCTGGAGCTGCTGCGACGCCTGCGCGAGAAGAGCCGCGTGCCGGTCATCTTCCTCACCAGCAAGGACGACGAACTCGACGAGGCGCTCGGGCTGGCGATGGGCGCGGACGATTATATCGCCAAGCCGTTCAGCCAGCGGCTGCTGATCGCGCGCATCCGTGCCATCCTGCGCCGCACCGAGGGCAGCGGTACACCAGGCGGCGAAGATGCCGCCGCGCAGGGCCCGATCGAGCGCGGCCGGCTGGTGATGGACCCGGCACGCCACCGCGTCAGTTGGGACGGTCAGAACGTGACGCTGACCGTCACGGAGTTCCTGATCCTCGAGACGCTGGCGCAGCGCCCCGGCATCGTGAAAACGCGCAATCAGCTGATGGACGCGGCCTATCAGGACGACATCTACGTCGACGACCGCACCATCGACAGCCATATCAAACGCGTCCGCCGCAAGTTCCGCGAGGTCGACACCGGCTTCGACTCGATCGAGACATTGTATGGCGCCGGCTACCGCTTTTCGGAGGAGTGACGCCGCCGAGCAGGCACGCTCCTGGTCCGGCAAGGTCTCGCTCACGCCGCGCATCCTCGCGGTCAACATCCTGGCGCTTCTCCTGCTGGCGGGCGGCTTCTTCTACCTCGACTCGTTCCGCACGCGCATCCTCGACGAGCGCGCGGCGCAGGCCTCGCGCGAGGCGCGGCTGATGGCGGAGGCGCTCACCGCCATCCCCGATACGCGGCGAGACTGGCTGCTGGCGCGACTCGCCACCGACACGGGCACGCGACTGCGGCTGTATGACGCCGCGGGCGCCGCGAGCGCCGACTCGCGCACGCTCGGCGTCGCCAACTTCCACCTCGACGATCCGGACGACGACTCGATCGCCCAGCGCAGCGCGCGCTTCCTCGACGCGGCGATCGACCGCGTCGTGCGCGCCCCGCTCGCCCCGGGCTATCGCGAGCGCGCCGACGGGCGACGCTGGCCCGACGTGCGCGCGGTGCTCGCCGGTGCGTCCGGCGCGGTGACGGTATGGCGTGCGCCCGATCGCACCCCGGTCATCACCGCCGCCGCGCCGCTGCCCGGCGGCCGAGCGCTGCTCTCCGCGGTCAACGCGCGCGACATCACCGAGCGCGTGCGGCTCGAGCGCTTCCGACTCAGCGTGGTGCTGCTGGTGGTGGCGGCGATCTCGATCGGCCTGTCGCTGTTCCTCGCGCGCACCATCGTCGAGCCGCTTCGCCGGCTGGCGCGCGCCGCGGTGCGGGTGCGGCTCGGCCGCGCGCGCGAGGTGGTGGTGCCGCGCCTGCCCGAACGCCGCGACGAGATCGGCATGCTCGCGCGCGCGCTCAGCGACATGAGCCTCGCGCTGCGCGCGCGGATCGACGCCACCGAGGCCTTCGCCGCCGACGTCACGCATGAGCTCAAGAACCCCCTAGCCTCGCTCCGCTCCGCGGTGGACGCGCTCGGCCATGTCCGCGACCCCGCCGCGCAGGCGCAACTGCTCGCCATCGTCGGCGACGACGTCCACCGGCTCGACCGGCTGATCGGCGACATATCGGACGCGTCGCGGCTCGACGCCCAGCTCAGCCGCGCGACCTTCGAGCCAGTCGACGTCGAGGTCATGCTCGCCGCCATGGTGGCGCAGCGCGAGGCGCGCGGGGTGGCGCGCGGGGTGCGCGTGTGGCTCGACGCGCGCGACCAAGGCGAGCTCCACGTGCTCGGCGAAGGCGCGCGGCTGGAGCGAGTTTTCGCCAATCTGATCGACAATGCCATCTCCTTCTCGCCCGATGACGGCGTCGTCAGCGTCGCGGTGCGGCGCGACCGCTCGATGCTGGAGGTGCGGATCGAGGACGAGGGCCCGGGCGTGCCCGAGACGGCGCGCGAGTCGATCTTCCAGCGCTTCCACTCGGTGCGTCCGGCGGAGGAGAGCTTCGGCGAGCATAGCGGCCTGGGCCTCGCGATCGCGCGCACGATCGTCGACGCGCACCAGGGCGAGATCGGCGTCGAGTCGCGGGACGACCGGCTGAGCGGCGCGCGCTTCGTCGTGCGGCTGCCGCTCGCCGAGCGGGAAGCGGCGGCGTGACCGCGCCGGTGACACTCCACGCCACCGCGGTCGCGCTCGGCGGGCGCGCGGTGCTGCTCACGGGGCCGTCGGGCGCGGGCAAGTCCGATCTGGCGCTGCGGCTGATCGATCGCGGCGCCGAGCTGGTGGCGGACGACTACACGATGCTGGTGCACGACGGTGCCGACCTGGTGGCGGGATCGCCCGCGACGATCGCGGGGCGGATGGAGGTGCGCGGGCTCGGCATCGTCGACAGGCCGTACCGGCTCGTCGCGCCGATCGCGCTGGTGGTCGCGCTCGGCGAGGAGGGTGAGCGCATGCCCGAGCCGCGCTGGATCGAGCTCGTCGGCGTCGCCTTGCCCGAGATCGTGATCGATCCGCGCTGGCCCTCGGCACCGATCAAGGTGGAATGGGCGTTGGCACGACTGAAGGAGATGCCGTCGTGACCGAGGTGCTGCTGATCACCGGCATGGCCGGCGCGGGCGTGACCACCGTGCTCAAGACCCTGGAAGACCTCGGCTGGGAGACGGTGGACAGCGTGCCGCTGTCGCTGCTCGCCCGTGTCGTCGCGCTGCCGCCCGACAGCGGCGAGACGCCGCGCCCGCTCGCCTTCGGCTTCGGCACGCGCACGCGCAACTTCGACCCCGCCGCGGTGCTGCGCCGCTTCGAGCAGCTGCGCGAGGAGCCGGGCGTGGAGGTCGGCATGCTGTTCCTCGACTGTTCGGAGGGCGAGCTGGCGCGCCGCTTCGCCGAGACGCGACGCCGCCACCCGCTCGCCGACGACCGCCCGGCGGTGGAGGGGATCGCACTCGAGCGGCGCCTGCTCGAACCGCTGCGCGCGCGCGCCAATCGGCTGATCGACACCACCCGGCTGACCAGCAATCAGCTGGCGCAGGAGATCCGTCGCACCTTCCGCCGCGACGGCACCGTCGGCACGACACTGACGGTCGAGTCATTCGGCTTCGCGCGCGGCGTGCCAGCGGGGGTCGACCTGGTGTTCGACATGCGCTTCCTGCGTAACCCGCACTGGGTACCCGAACTGCGACCGCACACCGGGCTGGACCCGGAGGTCGCCGCCTATGTCGCGGCGGATCCGGCTTATGATGAGGCAGTTGGCCGGATCGAGGAGTTGCTCCTGCTGCTCGTCCCGCGCTATCACGCCGAGGGTAAGCCCTACGTCACCGTTGCCTTCGGGTGCACCGGCGGCAAGCACCGCTCGGTGCATGTCGCCGAGCGGGTCGGTCGTCGGTTGCGCGAGGCGGGCTTTTGTCCCACCATCACGCATCGTGACCTGGCGGCGGCACCGCAGGATGCGCTCGAAGGACGACCATCGCGTCAATGAACGAAGTATCGAAGCCCATGCTCGGACCCGTGATCGGTCTGGTGCTCGTCACCCACGGCCGCCTCGCGGACGAGTTCGTGACGGCGATGGAACATGTCGTCGGACCGCAGAGCCAGGTGCGCACGGTCGCGATCGGGCCCGACGATGACATGGAGGCGCGCCGCGCCGACATCGCCGGTGCGATCGCCGACGTCGACTCGGGGCGCGGCGTGATCGTGCTGACCGACCTGTTCGGCGGCACCCCGTCCAACCTGGCCATCTCGCTGATGGAGCGCGGGCGGATCGAGGTGATCGCGGGGATCAACCTGCCGATGCTGATCCGGCTCGAGTCGGCGCGCAAGGCGATGACCGTCACCGCCGCGGTCGCCGCGGCGCGCGAGGCGGGGCGCAAATACATCTCGGTCGCGTCGGAAGTGCTCGGCGAGGCGGCGGCGTGACGGTGTCGCGCACCGTGGAGGTGACCAACCGCCGCGGGCTCCACGCGCGCGCCAGCGCCAAGTTCGTCACGCTCGCCTCGGGCCTGCCCGTGCCGGTGAAGGTCGCCAAGGGCGATTCGGAGGTGGTCGGCACCTCGATCATGGGGCTGATGATGCTCGGCGCCGCCAAGGGCGACCAGATCACGATCAGCGCCGAGGGCGATGCCGCCGAGGACGTGGTCGCGACGATGTGCGCTTTGGTCGAGGGCAAGTTCGGCGAGGACTGAGGTCCGCGCCGCCATCCGCTCATGCCCCGCACGGTCACCGCTTATTCCAACCCGCTCGTCAAGCGCGTGCAAGGGCTCCGCGACAAGCGCCACCGCCGCGAGGAAGGGCTGTTCCTCGCCGAGGGGCTGCGCATCCTCACCGAGGCGCGCGAGACCGGGCGCGTGCCGGTGTACCTGTTCTACGCCGCCGCGAGTGCGCGCCATCCGCTGGTACTCGCGCTGGTCGAGGCGGTCGAGGCGCGCGGCGGCGAGGCGATCGAGACCATCCCCGACATCCTCTCCAAGCTGTCGGGCAAGGACAATCCGCAGGCGGTGGTCGGCGTGTTCGAGACGTTCGAGACCGCGCTCGCCGCGCTCGACCGCCACGCCGCGCCGGTCTGGCTGGTGGCGGAGCGGCTGCGCGATCCGGGCAACCTCGGCACGATCCTGCGCACGGGCGACGCGGTGGGTGCGGGCGGTCTGATCCTGATCGACGAGTGCGTCGACCCCTTCTCCACCGAGGCCGTGCGCGCCAGCATGGGGGCGCTGTTCACCGTACCGATCGCGCGCGCGCCCTGGGGCGAGTTCCTGGCGTGGCTGCGCCGCGGCGCGGGGCAGCTCGTCGGGCTGAGCCTGCAGACCACGCACGGCTATCGTGACGCCACCTACGCGGCGCCGACCTTCCTGCTCACCGGCAACGAGGCGCAGGGTTTGCCTGAGGCCTATGAGGCCGAGTGCGATCTCCTGGTCAAGCTGCCGATGCTCGGCAAGGCGGACAGCCTCAACGCCGCGGTGGCGACCGCGGTGATGGCCTATGAGGTGCTGGCGCAGCATCGCAAGTGACGGAGACGGCGTGGCCAAGCGCGCGAACGTTGCGAATGTTGAGTCACTGGCGCGATCCGTGACGGGGGTGAATGTTGAGTCGGCGGCGCGGAGAGCGGCAGCTGCGGTCGAGAGCATGCCGGAGGGGGACGTGCCCGGCGCGAGCGCTGGGCCGCCTGGGGCGGACAGCGGCGGACCTGAGAAGTGGCGGTCGCACGCGAGCGAGCTCATGTCCTCACGCTAGCCGTCGATCGTGCCCGTAGGACAGGCTCGGCGCAACCAGTCGCGGGCCTTCGCGTCCCCGTCAGAACAATTCGTCCAACATCAGGTGGAAGTCGAGACGGCGCCGGTCCAGCGGGCGTGCGCCATAGCGATCGAGGAAGCGTTCCTGCAGCGCGCCGCCGAACTCACCGAGGCAGTTCCAGAGGATGGCGATGTCCTGGTAGCGGTCGGCGATGCCGGCGCGGCCGACGTCGATGCAGCCCAGTACCGATCCGTCGCGCAGCAGGAGGTTGTCGAGCGAATAATCGCCGTGGGTCACCACCGACTCGGCGGTGAAGGGGGTCAACGCCGTCAGCGCCGCCCAGACCTGCTCGGCGCTCCATCCGCGACGCGCGTCGTCGAACTCGTCTCCTTCGACCAGTCCGGCGTCGATCCGCGCGCGCGCGCGACGCAGTCGGTGGCGATGGTCGGCGGTAAAGGGACAATCCGCCGGCGGCAGCGCGTGTAGCCGACGGAGGAAATTGGCGAGTGCGTCGACCACGGCGACGCGCTGTTCCGGCTCCGTTTCCAGCAGCTGATACGCGGTCTCGCCGTCGAGCGCGCGCGTGACGAGCCAGGCCGCGTCGGTGTCGCGGGTGAAGTGGGTCAGCGCCGGCACCGCGACGCGCGGCGCCAGCCATACCAGCCGCGTCATCTCGTCGGTGATATCCTCCGCGACCGAGCCGCGGCCGTGCTTGAGGTACAGGTCCGGCGCGCCTGCCGCGCCGCGGAGATGGTAGACCGCCCCGCCCGATTCGCCGACGGTGTCGCGCGCCCAGCGATAGCCCGCGAGCGCCTCGGCGAGCGCGGGCGGCAGCAGCGCGGGCGCGCACGGTGTCTCACGCTCCATCGGCGCCGCTATTCCGCCGCGTCCTCGAACGCCTCGTTCACCAGCGCCGCGGGCTCGCCCGTCGCCAGCTTGGTCAGCGGTCGCGCCGCCTGCTCGCCGACCGGCAGCGGATCGATCGTCTTGTTGCCCGTGTCGATGTTGAGCGCCTCGAAGCGCCGGGCGCTGGTCAGCACCTGGCTCTCCAGGCTCCCCACGAAGCTGTTATAAGCCCCCATCGCGGTGTCAAGGTTCTTGCCGAGCCGCGCCACATGAGTCCCCATGGTCGCCAGGCGCGCGTAGAGCTCCTTGCCGAGCGCGCCGATCTCCTGCGCCTCGCGCGCCAGTTTCTCCTGCCGCCATACCGCCGAGACGGTGCGCGCGATCGCGATGAGGTTGGTCGGCGTCGCCAGCAGCACGCGACGGTCGAAGGCGAAGTCCCACAGCGTCGGATCATGCTCCAGCGCGGCGGAGAGAAAATGCTCGCCCGGCACGAACATCACGACATATTCGGGCGCGTCGGCGAACTGGGTCCAATAGGCCTTGGCGCCGAGCGCGCTGACATGCGCGCGCATCGACTGGGCGTGCGCGGCGAGCCCGAGCTGGCGCTCCGCCTCGTCCACCGCGCCGAACGCGTCCTGATAGGCGTTGAGCGAGACCTTGGCGTCCACGATCAGCGACTTCCCGCCGGGAACGCGGACGATCGCGTCAGGCCGCAGCCGCGCGCCGTCCTCGCCCGTGACGCTGACTTCCATCTGGAAGTCGGTATGCTCGGCCAGCCCGCACGATTCTAGCACGTTGCGCAGCTGCTGCTCGCCCCAGCGCCCGCGCGCCTTGGGCGCGTTGCGCAAAGCGTTGACCAGCTTGGCCGCCTCGCCCGAGACGCGCTCCTGCCCGGCGCGCATCGCCTCGATCTGGCCGTGGAGCTGGCCGAAGGCGTCGCGCCGCTCGGCCTCGATCTTGGCGACGCCCTCCTCGTAGCGCTGGAGCCGGTCGTTGACCGGCTGCAGCAGCGCCCTGAGTCCCTGCCCCGCCTGCTCCTCGGACTGGCGCAGCCGCGCCTCGGCGCGCTCGAGGAAGGCCTTTTGCGCGTCGGTCAGCGCGGTCTGCGCGGCGTCGCGGAAGCGCGCGCTGAGCTCGTCGGCGGCGATCCTGAGATCGGCGATGCGCTGCTCGGCGGCGCGCCCCTCGGCGGTGAGCCGCGCCACCTCCAGCCGCGCCGCCTCACGCTCGTCGCGCGCCTGGGTGAGCTCCGCGCGGAGCGGCTCGGCGGCGCGTGCGCGCTCCTCCGCGGCCGCGAGATCGGCGATGGCGCGGCGGAACAACTCGGCCTGCGAGTCGCGCTCGACGCGCATCCGCTCGGCCGAAGCGCGGGTCAGCAGCCAGCCGGCGAGCGCGCCGAGCGCGAGCGCGGTCAGGACGACGGGAAGAAGATCGGTCATCACCGGAACATAGATCGAACGGGGGCGTGGTCGCAAGCGGGTGTGCGGCGGGTCGCCTCTCGGGAGCGGACGCCCCGAGCGGGGTGGTGTCGCTTCCGCTGACCGTCCGGCCGTCCGCCCCGCCTACGCTGGACCGGCTGGTGCTGCGCGATCACCGGTCCCGGCCCGATCGGCTCCCTCGCGCCTGCATCGATCCGGAGAGAACATCCCTCTGAAACCCGTTCAGATATCGGCGAATACGTGGCGCTCCGCCGTGGCGCCGGGGTGCGTCACGGCGCCCCGATATGCCGGACCGACGTTCCGCGCGTAGCGCCACAGCGCACCCGCCCCATAAGCGTTCTCACGCCCCTGCCAGCGCGCACGACGCTCCGCCAGCACCGCGTCGTCGACGAGCAGGTCGATCGTCCCCGCCTCGGCGTCGATGCGGATCGAGTCACCGTCCTCGACCAGCGCGATCGGACCGCCGTCCGCGGCCTCGGGCCCGACATGGCCGATGCAGAAGCCCCGCGTGCCGCCCGAGAACCGCCCGTCGGTGATCAGCGCGACCTTCTCGCCCATGCCGAGACCGTAGAGCGCCGCGGTCGTCGAGAGCATCTCGCGCATGCCGGGGCCGCCCTTGGGGCCCTCGTAGCGGATCACGATGACCTCGCCCTCTTCGATCCGGCGAGCCTCGACCGCGGCGAAGGCATCCTCCTCGCAGTCGAAGCAGCGCGCCGGCCCCTCGAAATGGAGACGGTGCATCCCTGCGACCTTGACGATCGCGCCGTCGGGCGCGAGCGAGCCGCGCAGGCCGACGACGCCGCCGGTCGGGGTGATCGGGGTGCGGACGTCGTAGATCACCTTCTGCTCGGGGTTCCACGTCACCTGGTCGATGTTCTCGCCCAGGGTGCGGCCGGTCACCGTGAGACAGTCGCCGTCGAGCAGCCCGCCCGCCAGCATCGTCTTCATCAGCATGTAGACGCCGCCGGCCTCGTACATGTCCTTGGCGACATATTTGCCGCCCGGCTTGAGGTCGGCGATGTACGGCGTCGTCTTGAACGCCTCGGCGACGTCGAACAGGTCGAAGTCGATGCCCGCCTCGTTCGCCATGGCGGGAAGATGGAGCGCGGCGTTGGTCGAGCCGCCGGTCGCCGCGACGACCCGCGCGGCGTTGACGAAGGCGGCGCGCGTGCAGATGTCGCGCGGGCGCAGCTGGCGCGCCACCAGCTCCATCACCTGCGCGCCCGCGGCGACCGCGATCTGCTCGCGCGTGGTGTAGGGAGCGGGCACCATGTTGCTGTTGGGCAGGCTGAGCCCGATCGCTTCGCCGACACAGGCCATGGTGTTGGCGGTGAACTGGCCCCCGCACGCGCCGTGCCCTGGGCAGGCGACCTTCTCGAGCTCGTGCACCTCCGACAGCGGGCACGCGCCCGCGGCGTACTTGCCGACCACCTCGAACACGTCGACCACCGTGACGTCGCGGTCGTGGAAACGGCCGGGCAGGATCGACCCGCCATAGACGAAGATCGACGGGATGTTGAGCCGCAGCATCGCCATCATCATGCCGGGCAGCGACTTGTCGCAGCCGGCGAAGCCGACCAGCGCGTCGTAGCAGTGACCGCGGACGCTCAGCTCGACCGAGTCGGCGATGACCTCGCGGCTGACCAGCGAGGCCTTCATCCCCTGGTGCCCCATCGCGATGCCATCGGTGACGGTGATCGTATTGAAGCGACGGGGCATGCCGCCGCTCTGCTCGACGCCGCGCCGCGCCGCGTCGGCCTGGGCGTCGAGCGTGGTGTTGCAGGGCGCGCTGTCGTTGCCCGCCGAGGCGAGCGCGACGAACGGTCGCGCGATCTCCTCCTCGCCGAGGCCCATGGCATAGTAATAGCTGCGATGCGGCGCGCGCTCGGGGCCGACCGACACATGGCGGCTCGGCAGACGGGATTTGTCGAAGATCTGGGTCATGCTGCGCACGCCTATGTCGCGGGACAGGCCGTTGACGCAAGTATGTTGTGGCTGGCGAGGTTACCGAGGTTGCCTCTTTGCCGTCTTACCGCGCGGAGCATGCCCCTCCTCTCGTCATCCCCGCGCAGGCGGGGATCCCGACGTGCAGGTCCTCGCTTGAGCCGGTACGTCAGCGCTTATGGATCCCCGCCTTCGCGGGGGGGACGGGAGTGAAGTTGCAGCGACGGGAGCAAGTTAGAGAGGCATGAACTCTCGCGCCCCGCTTGTGCCCCTCCTACCCCTCACCCCAGCTCAGCGAGCGCCTTCTCGACATTGTCCATCGTGAACGGCTTGGCGAGGCGCGGGCGCGCGCGATGCTCGGGTGCGATCTCGTCGCCCCCGCCACCGGTGGCGAAGACGAACGGGATGTCCCGCGCCGCCAACGCGTCGGCGATGACGAAGCTCTTCTCACCGCCGCGCAGGTTGACGTCGAGGATCGCGGCGTCGAAGCCGCCCGCCTCCACCAGCGGCAGCGCGGCCTCCACGCTGTCGGCGGTGCCGGCGTGGCTCTTGTCGAGCGCGTCGAGGAAATCCTCGAGCATCATCGCGATGAGGGGTTCGTCTTCGACCAGGAGCACGCGCATCGTCATGCCGCGAGCCATAGCGTGCTCGCGCGCGGGCGCAACAGATGGTTGGACCCGTTATGATCCGCCGCGGGCCTCCTGCGCCACCAGCGCGTCGCGAGTCGCCTCGGCGAGCTGCTGGACAGAGAAGGGCTTGGGCAGGAATGCGACATTGTCGAGGTCGATCGAGCGGCGCAGCTGCTCCTCGGCATAGCCCGACATGAACAGGATCGGAATGTTCGGGTGCGCCCGGCGCAGCTCGCGCGCCAGCGTCGGTCCGTCCATCACCGGCATCATCACGTCCGAGATCACCAGCGTCGGCCGATCGACCCCCTGCATCAGCTCCAGCGCCGCCTCGCCGTTCTCGGCGGCGAGGACGGTGTAGCCCTGGCGCGCCAGCGCGCGCTCGGCCACCGCGCGGACCATGTCCTCGTCCTCGACCAGCAGGATCGTGCCGCTACCCCACAGGTCGCCGGTGCGCTGGCGCGGCGCCGGCCTAGCCGCAGCGGGTGACGTCTCTGCCCCAGCGGCAGCGTAGACCGGCAGGTAGATGGTGAAGGTGGCGCCCTGCCCCGGCTTGGAATCGGCGAAGATGAACCCGCCCGACTGTTTGACGATGCCGTAGACGGTCGAGAGCCCCAGCCCAGTGCCCTTGCCAACGTCCTTGGTGGTGAAGAAGGGTTCGAAGATCTTGGGCAGCACCTCGGGCGGGATGCCGGTGCCGGTGTCGGACACGTCCAGCGCGGTATAGTCGCCGATCGGCACGATATCGCTGCCGCGTCGGCGGATCTCGGCGATCGGCACCGAGCGCGTCTGGATCGTCAGCTTGCCGCCCGACCCTTTGCTCAGCATCGCGTCGCGCGCGTTGACCGCGAGGTTGACGACGACCTGCTCGAGCTGACCGGGGTCGGCGCGCACCGGGCCGAGATCGCGGCCGTGCTTGACCTCGAGCGTCACGGTCTCGCCCATCAATCGGCGCAGCAGGTTGGACACTTCCGAGACGACGTCGGGCAGCTGCAGCACCTGCGGGCGCAGCGTCTGCTGGCGCGAGAAGGCGAGCAGCTGGCGCGTCAGGCTGGCGGCGCGGTTCGAGTTGGCGCGGATCTGCTGAATGTCGTCATAGTCGCTGTCGCCGGGCGAATGGCGCATCAGCATGAGGTCGCAGTGGCCGATGATCGCGGTGAGAATATTGTTGAAGTCGTGCGCGACGCCGCCGGCAAGCTGGCCCACCGCCTGCATCTTGGTCGCCTGCGCCACCTCGCGCTTGAGGCGGTTCTCCTCGCCATTGTCCTTGAGGCTGAGCAGCACCGCGGCGTCGCCCAGCCCGCGCGCGGCGGCGATCGAGAGCGCCACGGGCTCGTCGGGATGGTCCTTCAAACGCACCGCGAGATCCATCGGGCGGCCGCCGCCACTGGCGCGCCGGATCGCGTCCGCCACCGCGGCCTTGTCCTCGCGAACGACCAGATCGCCCGGGTAGGTCGGGGTCGCGCCCGGCTCGACGCTGGCGGCTCGCGCGAAGGCACGGTTCATCTGCGTGAACCGGCCCTCGCGATCGACCAGCGCGACGCCGAACGGCATCAGCATCAGCAGGCCCTCGAGGTCCTCCGCCGCGCCGCTGCCCGCGATGCCGCTGTCCGCGTCGACCAGCGCGACCAGGATCGGCGCGTCGCTGTCGTCGCCGAGCGGGATCTGAAGCAGCCGCATCGACGTCGCGCTCACGCCCTCGGCGAGGAAGCGGACGGTGCCGCCCGGGTCCTCGCTCAGGAAGCGCGCCAGATCCTCGTCGACGATCGTGCCGTCGGGCGAGCCGGTGGCGCGGGTGCGCAGCACCGCGTTGGCGGAGAGGACATGGCCGTTGGCGGTGATCAGCGCCGCCATCACCCCTGCGGCGCCCAGCTGATGCCCGAGCCCACCGTCGATCGACTCGAGCAGCCGCGCCACCTGCCCGGTCGGCGCCGCCGCACCGAGGAAGCGCCAGATCAGGAAGTCCTGCTGCTGACCGGTGCGCGCGATCACCGCGTCGATCGCCCCCGCCGCGCCGCGGAGCGAGGCGCGCGCGGCGCCGTCGCGCCACGCCGCGCGGCCGGCCACCGCCAGCTGGCTGGCGCCGTCGCCGACCAGCGGCAGCGCGGGCGGCGTCGGGAAACCGCCGAAGAGCTGCTCGTAGCGATCGTTGGCGCAGACCAATTTGCCACCGCGATCGGTGATCGCGACCGCGTCGTCGCTCGACTCGGCGAGCGAGCGAACGAGTTCCCAGTCATGCTCGACCGTCGGCCCCGCCACCTCGGATGCGCGCAGGCGCATCGCCGCCACGGCGACACCGGCGAGGACGAGGGCGGTCGCCACGAAGCCGCACGCCACCGCCATGTCGCCGATCAGCCACAGCACCAACACCGCGGCGAGCGCGCCGGCGAACAGCGCGATGACGAGCGCGCCGCGCTGGCCGCGCCACCAACCGCGGGAGTCGAGCGAGGCGAGCGGGATCATCGCGCCGCGCTCACCCGATCGCTACCGACGTCGCAGCGAGCTCTCGCCCGAGAAGCACACCCATCGCATCTTCCCGCGGCGTCATGGCACGCGCCAGGCGAACGAGGCGGGTCGGTCGTCCGTCAGCCGTCACGACGGGTCGATCGCGCGGGATCAAACGCATGTACTTGGCACCTCTCGTCTGTCACCCGGCGATGCGGGTTCTCTTAACTACGCGCGGCACGCGGCGCCAGCGTCGCGACGGGCTCAGTGGCAGCCGCCAAATCGGCGATGCTCGTGCCGATGCCGCCACTTGCGCGCGATCCACAGCCGCCAGCCGAGCGCTGCCAGCGCATAACCGAGCACCGCGGCGAGCGCGGTCAGCACCAGCAGCCCGAGCACGAGCGGCGGCCCCGCGTCCCACAGCCATTGCAGCCAGCCCGTCGCTGCCTCCGCCACGGGCTGGGCCACGGCGGGCGCGTTGGAGCGCAGCAGCCAGGCGCCGATCTGATAGGCGGCGAAGAGGATGAAGGGCGTGGTGAAGGGATTGGTGATGAAGGTCACCAGCGCCGCCACGGGGACGTTGGCGCGGAACGGCAGCGCGATCAGCGCGGCGATCGCGATCTGCGCCACCGGGAAGAGGATCCCCGCGACCATGCCCAGCGCCACCCCGCGCGGCACCGAGCGGCGCGTGAAGCGCCACAGCTCGGGCGCGAGCACGCGGTGCGCGACGGGGCGGAGCAGCCGGCTGCGCTCCATCGACTCGCGCGTCGGCAGGTTGCGGCGGCTCCACGCCGCGATCCGGTCCCAGGCGGTGATCGGCCGTGCCGACATTCAGCTGTGCTCGCGCAGCACGCGTCCGGCCTCGCGCTTCCACTCGCGCTCTTTGATATGCTCACGCTTGTCGTGCGCCTTGCGGCCCTTGGCGAGCGCGAGCTCGACCTTGGCGCGGCCCTGGCCGTTGAAATAGACGGTGAGCGGCACGAGCGTCATGCCCTCGCGCGCGACGGCGCCGTGCAGCTTGTTGATCTCGCGCTCGTGGAGCAGCAGCTTGCGCGGGCGCTTGGGCTCGTGGTTGAAACGGTTGCCGTGACTGAACTCGGGGATGTTCGAGTTGACCAGCCAGACCTCGTCGCCCTTCACCTCGGCGTAGCTCTCCGCGATCGATCCCTCGCCGAAGCGCAGGCTCTTCACCTCGGTGCCGCTGAGCACGATCCCCGCCTCATAGGTGGTGTCGATGGCGTAATCGAAGCGCGCACGGCGGTTCTCGGCGACGATCTTCTTCTTGTCGAAGGTGGCGGGCTTGGGACGCGACATGCGCGCGATGTAGGCGCAGCCGCGCGCTAGGGCAAAGGGGGACGTGCGAGGATCATACACGGCGCGCCGCCGCCCCCCGCCGCGGCGTGCCTCACCGCCCCAGCGGTATCTTGAGCCGCACCATGCCGCGGTTGCTGACAAAGCCGCCGACCCCCGCCTGCTCGGCCTCGGCGGCGAGCTTGGCGCGGCCGCCGAGCACCCTCGTCTCCGCTTTCGGCAGAGCGGCGGCGTCCGCGTCATACCGCCCAGAGAGCGCGCGCAGGCGGAACCGCCTGCTCCGGCCCGCGTCCGCAGACCACCACCTCGCCGCCGGGGGCGTTCTCGGCGCAGCGCGGCGCCGCGGCGCGCGGTGGCGGCGCCAACAGCGGCCCCGCCACTGCAACCTGGAGGAGCCACCATGCCAGCATCGCCGCTCCTCTCGTTTCACGCTGCGTTATAGCGCGGCGTGCGCCAGCGCGGCGTCGACCGCCTGCCGGCTCGCCTCGCTCGGCCAGGTCATCGGCAGCCGCAGCCCGGCGGGGAAATCCGGCCGTACCCGAGTCATCGCGTACTTCACCGGTCCCGGCGACGCGTCGCTGAACAGAGCGACGTGGAGCGGGAACAGCCGGTCGTGCAGCGCCAGCGCCCGCGCAGCGTCGCGCGCGGCGCAGGCCCTTTGGAAATCGGCGCTGAGCCGCGGCGCGACATTGGCGGTGACGGAGATACACCCCACCCCACCCGTCGCATTATAGCCGAGTGCGAGATCGTCGTTGCCCGAGAGCTGGCAGAAGTCGGCCCCGAGCGCGGCGCGATGCTGCGACACGCGCTGGAGCACGCCCGAGGCGTCCTTCACCGCGACGAACACCCGCGGGAAGGCGGTGACGATCCGCACCAGCGTGTCGGGCAGGATGTCGGTCACGGTGCGCGCGGGCACGTTGTACAGCACGATCGGCAGCGGCGTGTCCTGCGCCAGTGCCTCGAAATGGCGGAAGATGCCCTCCTGCGAGGGCCTGTTGTAATATGGAGGGACCATCAGCGCCGCGTCGGCGCCGGCCTCCCTGGCGGCGCGCAGGTTGGCGGCGGCGACCCGGGTGTCGTTCGAGCCCGCGCCCGCGATCACCGGGACGCGCCCGCGCGCCTGGTCGACGCAGATGCGTACGATCGCGAACTGCTCCTGCTGCGTCAGCGTCGCCGCCTCGCCGGTGGTGCCGCAGGGGACGAGCGCGGACGAGCCCTCGGCGACCTGCCACTCGATCAGCTCGCGATAGGCACGTTCGTCGAAGCCGCCCGCCGGGTCGAACGGGGTCACCAGGGCGGGGATGGAACCTGAGAACATGAGGTGAATTTGCTCCTGCGACCGAATTGGGGGCGCCGTTCAGCGCAGATACGGCTAGGGTCGCTAGTCTGTCCACCGGTCGCGTCGGTCAGAGAGTGAAGGCAGGTTCGTTGATCTTCGTCGTAGCAGCAGCAGGCGCCGCGATCCTCGCGGCGGGTCAATATGGTAGCGTCTCGGCGCCGCAGGGCGCCTCAGCCCCGGTTCCTACCCCGGCGGCGCCAATGCCCGGCATGGCGCAGCCGCTGGCACAGTGGAAGGTCCTCCAGCAGACCGACGCGCTGCCGTTCGACAGCTATGTCAGCTTCCTCACCGCGCACCCGGGCTGGCCCGGCGAGGCGGCGATGCGCCGCACGGTGGAGCGCAAGGCGTCCGATCCGAACGTCGCGCCAGGCAGCGTCGCGGCCTACTGCCGCCGCTGGGCGCCGCTGACCGCGGGCGGCTGGGTGGCCTGCGCGCGCGCCTATATGGCCACCGGCGCCAGCGCCCAGGCGCAGGAGGCGGCGCGCACCGCTTGGCGGCTCGGGTCGCTCTCGGCACAGGACGAGACGGCGGTGCTGGGCCAGTTCGGCTCGGCGCTCACGCCGGCCGACCACGACCGCCGCCTGGACGCTCTGCTGTGGCAAGGAAATATCTCGGCGGCGGCGCGCGTGCTGCCCTACACCAGCGCGTCGGCGCGGCCGCTGTTCACCGCGCGGCTCGCGCTGCGCAGCGACTCGCCCGAGGCCTCGTCGTTGGCGGCGAGCGACGACGCGATCGGCGCGCGCGACCCGGGCTATATCGCGGACAAAGCGACCTGGCTGCGCAACGCGGGCGCCTCGCCCAGCGCGCGCTCGTGGCTGGCGCGGGCCCGCAGCGGCATGGCGCTGCCGGGCAATGTCGAGAAATTCTACGAGGTGCTGCTGGTCAACGCGCGCGCCGCCGCGGCCGACGGGCAGTGGCAGACCGCCTATGACATCGCGCGCCAGATCGACGACGCCTATCCGCCGGGCACCGATGTCTCGACCAAGGGCTATGGCGAGCGCGACGATTACACCTCGCTGGCATGGCTCGCCGGCCAGGCCGCGACCCGGCTCAACCGCCCGGCCGACGCTCGTGCGATGTTCGAGCGTTACGGCCGTGCCAGCCAGGCGCCGCAGACACGCGCCAAGGGCTTCTACTGGGCGGCGCGCGCCGCCGAGAAGGCGCAGCAGCCCGACACCGGGCCGCTGTTCGAGCGCGCCGCTGGCTATCGCGACCAATATTACGGCCAGCTCGCGATCGAGCACCTCGGGCGTCGTCTGACCGCCCCGCCCGCGCCGCCCACGCCAGCGATCGATCCCGCCGCGCGCCAGGCCTTCTACGCGCGCGAGATCGTCCGCGCCGCGCAGTTCCTCGGCCAGACCGGCCAGTATCAGGACCAGACCGCCTTCGTGAAGCAGATCGCGGCGGTGGCGAAGGGCGACACCGACCATTATCTCGCCGACGAGCTGTCGCGCCAGCTGCGCCGCCCTGACCTCGGCGTGCTGGTGGGACGCAGCGCGATGCAGAACGGGTTGACCGAGTATAGCGCGAACGGCTTCCCCACCGTCGCGGTGCCGGGCGGCTATGAGGACCAGTGGACGATGATCCACGCGGTGGCGCGGCAGGAGAGTCAGTTCGACCGCACCGCGCGCAGCCCGGTCGGCGCCGCCGGGCTGATGCAGCTGATGCCCGCCACCGCGCGCGAGCAGGCGGGTAAGCTCGGCCTGTCCTATGACGCCGGGCGGCTGGTCGACGACACGGGCTACAACATCCAGCTCGGCTCGAGCTATTTCCAGCGCATCTTCGGGCTGTACGGGAGCTATCCGCTGGCGATCGCGGCGTATAACGCCGGGCCGGGCAACGTGAACAAATGGGTCCGCGCCAACGGTGACCCGCGCACCGGCGCGGTCGACATGGTCGACTGGGTCGAGGCCATTCCTTATTCCGAGACGCGCAACTACGTGCAGCGCGTGCTCGAGAATGCCGTGGTGTACGACCTGATGAACCCGCCCCGTGCGCGCAGCCGCGGGCCCAACAATCTCAGCTGGTACCTGGGACGCGGGCGCGGCGGCTGACCGCGCCACCGGCCCGCCGCCGGCGGGTCCGATCGCGCGTGCCGCTCACTTCCGCTCGGCGGCGCTCCGGTCACGGGTGGCGGCGAACTCGCTGCCCCTGGTCCAGCTCGGCCAGACGCTGGACCGGCCCAGCCGCGCCCCGACATCGTGGAAGAGGTCGACGTCCCTCGCCGCGCCGCGCAGGTCCCAGCCCGCGTCCCAGCTGTCGCAGGTCTTGTGGTAGCAGGCCATGTAATCGTCGAGCCATTTCTGCCCCGCGACTCGGCCGCCCTGCGCCAGGTCGGGCGCCCCGCCGAGCGCCATCAGCAGCAGCGCGGGCACGCCGCGCCGCACCGTCGAGAAATGGTCGGCGCGGTAGAACAGGCCGCGCTCGCTGAACGTCTCGGGCGTGATCGTCCGCCCCTGCGCGCGCGCCGCCGCGGCGAGCAGCGGGTCGAGCGTCGATTGGCCGGGGCCGACCAGCACGACGTCCTTGGCCGGTCCCGCGGTCTGGAGGATGTCGAGCGTCAGGTTCGCCGCGGTGGTGGCGAGCGGCATGGTCGGGTGCGTCGCGTAATATTCGGACCCGAGCAGCCCGCGCTCCTCGCCGGTCCATAACGCGAAGACGAGCGAGCGCTCGGGCGTCGGCCCCGCCTTGAACAGCCGGGCCAGCTCGACCACGCCCGCGGTGCCGAGCGCGTCGTCGTTGGCGCCCGGCCGCAGCGTGCGCCCGCTCGCGTCGGGCGGACCGTCGCCATAAGCGTCCCAGTGCGCCGCGACCATCACCGACTCATCGGGGCGGGTGCGGCCGGGGATCTTGGCGAGCACGTTGGCGCTGGTGATGCGCTCCACCTTCACCGTCGCGGCGACGGAGAAGCTCTTGCCCATCGCGACCGGGCGGAACGACGCCGAGCGCGCCTTCACCCGCAGCGCGGCCAGGTCGAGACCGGCGGCGGCAAACAGCCGCTCGGCGGCGTCATGCTCGATCCAGCCCTGGAGCGGCACGCGCGGGTCGTCCGCCCCTCGGACGATGTCGTAATTCTCGCCGTTCGAGGCGTTGACGGTCGACCAGGGGTAGCCCGCCCCAGCCGTGTCATGGATGATCAGCGCGGCGGCGGCGCCCTGCCGTGCGGCCTCCTCGAACTTATAGGTCCAGCGCCCGTAATAGGTCATCCGACGGTCGCCGAAGCGGCCCTTGGCGTCGTCGCCCGCCTGCGCCTCGAAGTCGGGATCGTTGACGAGGAAGACCAGGGTCTTGCCGCGCAGGTCCATGCCCTTGAAGTCGTCCCACTGCGCCTCGGGCGCGCGCACGCCATAGCCGACGAAGACCAGCGGCGAGTCGGTGATCGCGATCGCCGCCGCCGGCCGCACGCTGGTCACCGCCACCTCCTTGCCCTGCGTGAGGGTCACGTCGCCGACGCGCATCGTGGCCTCGGGCGCGACGCGCGTGTGGATCAGCGGCACCTGCTGGAGATACTGGCCGTCGGGCCCCGCCGGCGCGAGCCCCAGCGCCTTGAAGCGTGCCACCAGCCAGTCGAGCGTTCGCTTCTCGCCCGGCGTCCCCGGTGCGCGGCCGCCGAAGTCGGGCGCGGCGAGCGTGCGGACGTCGTCGGACAGCCGCTTCGGGTCGGCGTGGGGCACCCCCTGCGCGAGCGCGGGCGCCGCGATCAGCGCGAGCGCGGTCAGGGGAGCGAGGCGTCGGGTCAAAACTTCAGTCCTTCCAGCGTACGTAGACGTGGTTCTCGCGCCGATCGACGTCGATCGACGGGATCGCGTCGACCAGGTCCGAGAGCCGCTTGTAGCCATAGTTGCGCACGTCGAAGCTCGAGCGGTTGGCGGCACGCTGCCCGAGCGCGGAGAGGCCGACGAAGCCGTCCCTATCGGGCTTAAGCGAGTCGTAGGCGTCGTGGAGCAGGTGAAGCAACTCGGGATCATCGACCGTCCCCGCGGCGCGCGCGGGAGCGGCGACGGTCGTGCCGATCGCGGGCGGCACCGACTGATCGAACGGCACCTCGACCCGACGTGCGCGCTTGGGCTTGGTCGTCTCGACCAGCGCGTTGACGTCGATGAAGCGCGTGCACGCGTTGCGAAAGCCCTCCGGCGTGTTGGCGTTGCCGAAGCCGTAGACGTCGAGCCCGTCCTGCCGGATGCGCGTGGCGAGCGGCATGAAGTCACTGTCCGACGACATGATCCCGAAGGCGTCGACCCGGCCGCGGTGGAGCAGGTCCATCGCGTCGATCGTCATCTTCATGTCGGTGGCGTTCTTGCCGCGCGTGAGGTCGAACTGCTGCTGCGGCTCGATGCCGTGCTTGACGGTCATGTCGCGCCAGCCCTTGAGCGCCTCCTTGACCCAGTTGCCGTAGACACGGCGGACGTTGACGCTGCCGAACTCGGCGAGCGCGGTGAGCACCGCGTCGAGCGCGTTCCACGATGCGTTGTCGGCGTCGATCAACAGCGCGATGTTGCGGGTGGGGAGGTCGTCGGCGGGCATGCCGCTGCATCGGCGGTGGAACGACGCAGGTCAACGGTTATGAGCGGATCGCGATTAGCCGGTTGAGTTCGCTCGCCGACCACAGTGATCGCTGCGATAGGCCACGGTCGCGTCGATCTCGTCCTGCTTGGTCGGTCGCACGCTGCCGTCGGGATCGTCGACCTGGCCGAGATCGGCCTCGCTGCCGACCTCGCGCGCCAACGCGCCGCCGCCGCTACCGGGCTCCGCCACGCCGCCGGGATCATCCCCTCGATCACGTCTTCGTCGTCATGGTCGCGCGCTCTCGGTACGCGGGTTCACGCTCGCCGTCGTCACTCTCTTTCTCTTGACCTGACGACGCCGTCCCTCAGCCGGGCGGATAGGAGACCGCCACGATCTCATAGTCGCGCTCGCCCGCGGGCAGGTGGACGCGGCGCAGGTCGCCCACCCCCGCACCTCGCAGCGCGCGTGCCAGCGGCGCGTTCCAGCCGACCCGTCCCGCGCCCGCCTCGGCCTCGTCGTCGCCGACGAGCGTGAGCACCCGCTCCCTGCCATCCTCGTCGACGATGGTGACCGTAGCGCCGAACCAGACGCGCGTGCGATCAGGCTGCTGCGCCGGATCGACCACCTTGGCGACCTTCATCCGCTTCGACAGCCAGCCGAGCCGCCGGTCGATCTCGCGCAGCCGCTTACGGCCGTAGATATAGTCGCCGTTCTCGGAGCGGTCGCCGTTGCCCGCGGCCCAGGCGATCGTCTCGACCAGCGCGGGGCGCTCGGTGGCGAAGAGCTGGTCGTACTCGGCGCGCAGCGCGGCATAGCCCGCGGGGGTGATGTAATTGGGTCGATCCATCCGCGCAGCTACCCCGGCCAGGGCCGCGAGGGGAAGCGATTACCACGGCGACGCCGGACGGGCGGCGGCGCGGGCACGATCACGTGCGCCCGCGCCGCCGCCCTCTCCTCAGCGGGTGAGCTTCTTGTACGCGAGCCGCGTCGGGCGGTCTGCGGCGTCGCCCATGCGGCGGCGCTTGTCCTCCTCGTAGCTCTCGTAATTGCCCTCGAACCACTCGACGTGGCTGTTCCCCTCGAAGGCGAGGATGTGCGTGCACAGGCGGTCGAGGAAGAAGCGATCGTGGCTGATCACCACCGCGCAGCCAGCGAAGGTCTCCAGCGCCTCCTCGAGCGCGCGCAGCGTCTCGACGTCGAGGTCATTGGTCGGCTCGTCGAGCAGCAGGACGTTGCCGCCCTCCTTGAGCATCTTGGCCATGTGGACGCGGTTGCGCTCACCGCCCGAGAGCTGGCCGACCTTCTTCTGCTGGTCGGGCCCGCGGAAGTTGAACGCGCCGACATAGGCGCGCGTGCCCAGCTCCTGCTTGCCGAAGCGGAACACCTCGAGCTCGTCCGAGATCTCCTGCCAGACGTTCTTGTTGGGATCGAGATCATCGCGGCTCTGGTCGACATAGCCGAGCTTCACCGTCGAGCCGACCTCGATCGAGCCGGCGTCGGGCTGCTCCTGCCCGGTGATCAGCTTGAACAAGGTCGACTTGCCCGCGCCGTTGGGGCCGATGACGCCGACGATGCCGCCCGGCGGCAGCATGAAGTCGAGGTTCTCGAACAGCAGGCGGTCACCGTAGGACTTCGTCAGCCCCTTGGCCTCGATCACCTTGCCACCGAGCCGCTCGGGCAGCTGGATCAGGATCTGCGCCTTGCCCGCGACGCGATTTTCCTGCTTCGCCATCAGCTCGTCGAACGCGCGGATACGCGCCTTGCTCTTGGTCTGGCGCGCCTTGGGGGTCTGGCGCATCCAGGCGAGCTCATCGGCGATCGCCTTCTGCTTGCCCGCCTCCTCGCGCTCCTCCTGCTCGAGCCGCTTGGCCTTCTTCTCGAGATAGCCGGAGTAGTTGCTCTCATAGGTGTAGTAGCGCCCGCGATCGAGCTCGAGCACCCAGTTGACGACATTGTCGAGGAAGTAGCGATCGTGGGTGACGAGGATGACGTTGCCCGCATATTCCTTGAGGAAGTTCTCGAGCCACGACACGCTCTCGGCGTCGAGGTGGTTGGTCGGCTCGTCGAGCAGCAGGATGTCGGGCTTCTCCAGCAGCAGCCGGCAGAGCGCGACGCGGCGGCGCTCGCCACCCGACAGCTTGGTGACGTCGGCGTCGCCCGGCGGGCAGCGCAGCGCCTCCATCGCGACCTCGAGCTGGTTGTCGAGCGTCCAGCCGTCGACCGCGTCGATCTTGCCCTGGAGCTCGCCCATCTCCTCCATCAGCGCGTCGAAGTCGGTGTCGTCCTTGGGATCGCCCATCTCGGCCGAGATCGCGTTGAAGCGATCGACCAGGTCCGCGACGGGGCGGACGCCGTCCTTGACGTTGCCGATCACGTCCTTGCTGGGATCGAGCTGCGGCTCCTGCGCGAGATAGCCGACGCGCACGCCCTCGGCGGCCCAGGCCTCGCCGGTGAAGTCCGGGTCCATTCCCGCCATGATCTTCATCAGCGTCGACTTGCCGGCGCCGTTGGGGCCGATGATCGCGATCTTCGCCGAGGGGATGAACTGCAGGTGGATGTTGTTGAGCACGGGCTTGTTCGCGCCCGGGAAGGTCTTGGTCAGACCCTTCATGACATAGGTGTACTGGACGGCCATCTGGCGCGCTGCTCCATGGACTGGGTGCGTCGGGAAATCGGTGGCGGGCATGTAAGCCCGCCGGCGTGCGTTGGCAAATTGGCAACGCTTGATTACGCCGGCTCGAATGAACCGCTCCCCGCTTCGCCCCGCCGCGCTCGCCGCCAGCGCCCTCGTCACCCTCCTCGCGCTCGCGGCGCCCGCCGCGGCGCAGCATGCCGTGCCGAACGCTCCTGCGGCGGTGGCCCCCGAGGTGGCGGCGCTGCGCGACGCCGCGCTGAAGGACGAGCTCGCCTATCAGCTGGTGGAGGGGCTGACGACCGAGATCGGCCAGCGGCTCGCGGCGACCGACGCCGAGGCGCGCGCGCGCGACTGGGCGGTGAAGAAGCTGACCGCGCTCGGCTTCAGCAACGTGCGCGCCGAGCCCTTCACCATGCCTTTGTGGCTGCGCGGCGAGGAGGAGGCCGAGATCGTCGCGCCTTTCCCGCAGAAGCTCAAGCTGGTCGCGCTCGGCCACTCCGCCGCGACCCCGCCCAAGGGGATCACCGCGGAGGTGGTCGTGTTCCCGACCTACGGCGACCTGGTCGCCGCGCCGGCTGGCTCGCTCAGGGGCAAGATCGCCTATGTCGGCAACAGCATGCAGCCGACGCAGGACGGCTCGGGCTACGGCGCCAACGGCGTCGCGCGCTTCAACGGCCCCGGCGTGGCGGCGAGCAAGGGCGCGGCGGCGATCGTGATCCGCTCGATCGGCACCGACACGCACCGGCTGCCGCACACCGGCACCACCGACTTCCCCGACGGCGTGAGGCCGATCCCCGCCGCGGCGCTATCGGTGCCCGACGCCACGCTGATCGAGCGCATGGCCAAGCGCGGCCAGCCGATCCGGATGCACCTGCTGCTCACCCCGCGCTCGCCCGGGCCGAGCCAGTCGGGCAACGTCATCGCCGAGGTGCCAGGGACCGACCCGAGCGCGGGCGTGGTGCTGGTCGGCGGTCATCTCGACAGCTGGGACCTCGCCACCGGCGCGATCGACGATGCCAGCGGGGTGGCGATCACCGCGGCCGCGGCCAAGCGCATCCTCGACAGCGGCCATAGGCCGCGCCGCACCATCCGCGTCGTCTGGTTCGGCGCGGAGGAGGTCGGCGGACTCGGCGGCGCCGCTTATGCCGCACGCCACGGCACGGAGCGCCACGCCATCGCGGCGGAGAGCGACTTCGGCGCCGACCGCGTGTGGCGCTTCGAGACGATGCTGCCGGAGAGCGCTGCCGCGGTCGGCGATCGGCTCGCCAGCGCGCTCGCCCCGCTGGGTATCGTGCACGGCGCGGGCAAGGCGGGCGACGGCACCGATATTGCCGCGACGATCGCTACCGGCGTGGCCGGGGTAGACCTCAACCAGTCCGGGCTTCGCTACTTCGACACGCACCACACGCCCGACGACACGCTCGAGCGGGTCGACCCGGAACAGCTGCGCCAGAATGTCGCTGCCTGGACGACGATGCTGGCGGTCGTCGCCGACGCGCCCGAGGAGATCGGGCCGGTACCACGGCCGTGAGCGAAGGGCGGCGGCGGGCGCCACCGTTCGTCGCAACCTTTCGGAGAGATGAATTTTGCTTATTGACCCCCCGCGGCGGTAGGGTATGGCGAGCGTTCGCGACGGCGTTGGGGTCGGCCGCGAATGGTTTATGATGCTTGGGAGCATTCAGATGAAGAAGATCCTGCTCGTCGCCGCCGCCGCGTCGCTGATGTCGGTCGCCGCCTGCTCGAAGTCGCCGGAGGCCGCCGCGGTCGAGAACAACGCCGACATGATGGCGGACAACATGGACGCGCTCGCGAGCAACGTCGCCGACGTGTCGAACACCACCGCGAACCCGTTCGCCGAGGACAATGCCGAGGCGGTCGCCGAGAACATCCACTCGGCCGCCGACAATGTCCGCGACGCCGGTGAGGACGCCGCGCACAACATGTGATCGACCGGGTCGGGTTCGGGATAATGAGGCGCTCGCTGCTTCCGCTGCTCGCCGCCGTCGCGCCGCTCGGCGCCACCGCGTGTGACCGCAGCCCCGAACCCGCCTCGATCGGGAACAATGCCGAGATGATGGCCGACGCGCTCGAGCGCCGCGCCGACAATCTCGAGGCGATGGCCGAGGCTGCCGCCAACGACAGTGCCGCGGCGATGCTGGCCGGCGCTGAGACGAACTTCGGCGACGACGCTGGCTCGGCCGGCAACGTCGCGGCCGAGCCGGCGACGCGCTGAGCGCGGGAACCGGCGCGGCGACGGGATCGGCCAGGGGCACCCGCGGGTGCCCCTTCGCTTGTCTGGCCGAGCTTGCGCCGTCGAACCGCGGCGGCTAGGCCTTCACCCGCGTCGGGGAGTGGCGCAGTCTGGTAGCGCGCCTGCTTTGGGAGCAGGATGTCGCAGGTTCGAATCCTGTCTCCCCGACCACCTTCTCCGCCGCCGGCGAGATCGCGCCGTCGGACGGTTCACCCACTGGTTTACCCCAGGCTGGCGACAGACCGGCCACTCAGCATTCCACCACGTTGACCGCGAGGCCGCCGAGGCTTGTCTCCTTATACTGGCTGCGCATGTCCTCGCCGGTCTGGCGCATCGTCTCGATCACCGCGTCGAGACTGACGACATGGCTGCCATCGCCGCGCAGCGCGAGATAGGCGGCGTTGATCGCCTTCACCGCGCCCATCGTGTTGCGCTCGATGCAGGGGATCTGGACGAGCCCGGCGATCGGGTCGCAGGTGAGACCGAGATTATGCTCCATCCCGATCTCGGCGGCATTCTCCACTTGCCGGTCGGTACCGCCCAGCACTGCGGCGAGCGCACCTGCCGCCATCGAGCAGGCCACACCGACCTCACCCTGGCAGCCCATCTCGGCCGCCGAGATCGAGGCGCGCTTCTTGTACAGCATGCCGATCGCCGCGGCGGTGTAGAGGAAGTGACGTGCCCCCGCCCGCGTGGCGCCCGGGACCAGCACCTCGTAGAAGCGCAGCACCGCGGGCAGCACCCCCGCCGCGCCGTTGGTCGGCGCGGTGACGACGCGGCCGCCCGCCGCATTCTCCTCGTTGACCGCGATCGCCCAGAGGCTGACCCACTCGAACACCGCGGCGGGGCGATGCTCGGGGCCGCATCGCGACAGCGACTCGTGTAGCGCGCGCGCGCGGCGCCGCACGCGAAGGCCGCCGGGCAGCACGCCCTCCTGCGCGATGCCGCGGTCGATGCAGGCGCTCATCGCGTCGCGCACCGAGTCGAGGAAGGAGTCGCTCTCGGCGGGCGAGCGCCACGCCTCCTCGTTGGCGCGCACCAGCGCGCCGATGCTGAGGCCGGTCTCCTCACAGCGCGCCAGCAGCTCGGCGCTAGAGGAGAAGGGGTGCGCCACCGCGACATTGTGCGCCGCTGACGGGGCACCGAGCCGCAGGATCGCCCCGCCGCCGATCGAGAAGTACGTCTCCTCCAGCGCCGTGCCGTCCTCATAGGTCGCGGCGAAGCGCATGCCATTGGGATGCTGCGGCAGGAAGGTGCGCGGGTGGAAGACGAGATCGGCGTCAACGTCGAAGCCGATCGCGCCGGTGCCGCCGAGCGCCAGCTGCTTGGTCTCGCGTATCGCCGCGACGATCGTCGGGGCAGCGTCGGGATCGAGCCGCTCGGGCAGCCAGCCAGCCAGTCCGAGCAGCGTCGCCGTGTCGGTCGCATGGCCCCGCCCGGTCAGCGCGAGCGAGCCGTACAGCGCACAGCTGACGTGATCCGGGACGCGCTCGCCCGCGACCGCGCGCTCGGCGAAGTCGTGCGCGGCGCGCATCGGCCCGACCGTGTGCGAGCTCGACGGACCGACGCCGATCGTGAACAGCTCCGCCACGCTGATCGGACGCGTCGCGCCGCGGTCGAGCGGTACCATCTCGGGATCGGTCGGCACGCGCTCTCCCCGGCCGCTCGTCGCGGCCCCATGCCCCTCTGTCCCTTGTGCCTGAGATCGCTATCCCGTCGGCGGACGCGTCACCGCGCCTCTCTCCAGATGTTGGCGCCGGCGGGTCCTTCTACCTGAGAGTTTCCGGGGCGGTTGCTCCTTCGGTGCCGGATCTGCCCCGGTCTCTCCCACGTCGGCCCAGGGGCTATCCCCCGGCACGCCGCGCGGGTCAAGCCGCCGCGGCGCTGACCCAGCGCCGGATCGGGTCAGCGCCAGCCGAGCGCCGGTGCGACATGAGTCATGATCGCCTCGAGCACGTGCGCGTTATAGTCTACACCGAGCTGGTTGGGCACGGTGAGCAGCAGCGTGTCCGCCTCGGCGATCGCCTCGTCGGCACGCAGCTGCTCGACCAGGCGGTCCGGCTCGGCGGCGTAGGAGCGGCCGAACACCGCGCGCATGGCGTCGATCACACCGACCTGATCGTCGCCGCCGGCCTGGCCGAAATAGGCGCGGTCACGTTCGTCGACGAGCGCGAAGATGGAGCGCGACACCGAGACGCGCGGCGCCCAGTCGTGCCCCGCCTCGGTCCAGGCCGCGCGATAGGCGCGGATCTGACGTGCCTGCTGGAGATGAAACGGCTCCCCGCTCTCGTCTTTCTTGAGCGTCGAACTCTGCAGGTTCATCCCCTGCCGCGCCGCCCATATCGCAGTCGAGTCAGAGGCCGAGCCCCACCAGATACGCCGCCGGAGCCCCGCCGCGTGCGGCTCGAGCCGCAGCAGCCCCGGCGGATTGGGGAACATCGGCCGCGGGTTGGGCTGAGCAAACCCCTCGCCCTTGAGCAACTCGAGATAGACCTCGGCGTGGCGCCGCCCCATGTCGGCGTCGCTCTCGCCCTCGCCCGGCGCATAGCCGAAGTAGCGCCAGCCCTCGATCACCTGCTCGGGTGAGCCGCGGCTGATGCCGAGCTGGAGCCGGCCGCCCGCGATCAGATCGGCCGCGCTCGAGTCCTCCGCCATGTAGAAGGGGTTCTCATAGCGCATGTCGATCACGCCGGTGCCGATCTCGATCCGCTTGGTGCGCGCTCCGACCGCGGCGAGCAACGGGAACGGCGAGGCGAGCTGGCGCGCGAAATGGTGCACGCGGTAATAAGCGCCGTCCACGCCGAGCTGCTCGGCCGCCTCGGCGAGCTCGATCGACTGCAGCAGCACGTCGCTCGCCGAGCGCGTCGCCGACTGTGCCGACGGCGACCAGTGGCCGAAGGACAGGAAACCGATCTTCTTCATGTGCTTCTCCCGCGCCGGCACCGACTCGCTACCGGACCGAGGTGGCGGCGCGGGCGGGCGCTCGCAAGCGCGGCGAAACGAAACGGTGCGTTACGCCGCGTCGCGCCGCACCAGCGCGGCGACGGTGTCGAAGGCCTCGCGCGCGCCCGCCACCGCGCGCTCCTCCTCGTCGGCAGACAGCGCCACCGAGTCCGCCGCGGCGGTGAAGCTTCGCCAATGGCGCGCACGCCCCTCGGCATGGCCGGCCAGATGGCGCGCCCCATAGCTGGGTCCCAGCCCCAGCGTCATCGCGGCCTTGAGCAGGATCGCGGCGCCGAGGCTCGACCCTTCCGCGACGTAGAGCCAGCCGAGCGCGGTGCCGCGATCCGGCGCCGTGTCGGCGGCGAAGCGGGGCGGCGGCGGCGGCGCGAGCGTGACATGAAGGTCGGCGGCGTCCTGCTCTACCGCCGACAGTCGCGCCCGCTCGGCCAGATCGGGGATCAGCGCGGCGAGGCTCGGCGCGGCGTAGAGCGGCGCGACCAGCGTGTGGAAGTCGCGATGGATCGCCAGCAGACGCGCGTAGCGCGTCCGGTCGCCGAACGGGTCGATCGCCATCACCGCGTCGTCGAGCCGCCGATGCGCGACCTCGGTGGCGGCGCGGAGACGCTGGGTGCGCGTCGGGGTCGACGCGGGCGATGGGGAAGTCAAGGTCACCGGCCGCGGCTAGCACCGGCGTGGCCGCAGGCGCAACGCACGCTTGCCACGCGCGCGCGCGATCGCGCATGCCGGACGCCGGCGACGATCGAGGAGGTGGTGCGTGAACGAGGGCGAGCAGTATGACGTGGTGATCGTCGGCGCCGGCCACGGCGGCGCGGCGGTCGCGGCGACGCTGCGCCAGCGCGGTTTGACCGGCAGCATCGCGCTGATCGGCGCCGAGCCCGAGCTGCCCTATGAGCGTCCGCCGCTCTCCAAGGACTATCTCGCCGGGGAGCGCGCGTTCGAGCGTATGCTGATCCGCCCCGCCGCCTTCTGGCGCGAGCGCGACGTGACCTTGCTGCTGGGGCAGACAGTGACCGCGGTCGACGCCGCGGCGCATCGCGTGACCCTCGCGGATGGACGCGCGATCGGCTACGCGCGGCTGATCTGGGCGGCGGGGGGCAGCGCGCGCCGGCTCGTCTGCGAGGGCCATGACCTCGCTGGTGTCCACACCGTCCGCTGCCGCGCCGACGTCGACCGGATGATGACCGAGTTGCCCCGCGTCGAGCGCGTCGCGGTGGTCGGCGGCGGCTATGTCGGGCTGGAAGCCGCGGCCGTACTGACCGCCCTCGGTCGCCACGTCACCGTCATCGAGGCGCGCGAGAGATTGCTCGCGCGAGTCGCCGGCGCGGCGCTGGCGGACTTCTACGCCGCCGAGCATCGCGCGCGCGGGGTCGACGTGCGGCTCGGCGCGCAGGTCGACTCGATCGTGGCGCGCCAGGGCGCCGCGTCGGGCGTGCGCCTCGCCGACGGCGAGCAGATCGCCGCGGAGATGGTGATCGTGGGGATCGGCCTCGTGCCGGCGGTGGCGCCGCTGCTCGCCACCGGCGCGGCGGGGGGCGACGGTGTGACGGTCGATTCGCTCTGCCGTACCAGCCTGGCCGACGTCTATGCGATCGGCGACTGCGCCGCGCACCGCAACATATACGCCGGGGGCGCGCTGGTGCGGCTCGAGTCGGTGCAGAACGCGACCGATCAGGCGGCGACGGTGGCCAAGCATGTCACCGGCAGCGGCGAGCCCTATGCCGCGGTGCCGTGGTTCTGGTCCAACCAATATGACCTGCGGCTCCAGACCGTCGGCCTCTCCGCCGGCCACGACGAGGCGATCGTCCGCGGCGTGCCGTCGAGCCGGCGATTCAGCGTGATCTATCGCCGGAGCGGTCGCGTGATCGCGCTGGACTGCGTCAACGCCGCGCGTGATTTCGTGCGCGGGCGCGCGCTGGTCAGCGCGGGAGCGACGACGGACCCGGCGTTGCTGGCGGACACGGACGTGCCGCTGTGACGCGTGGCGATGCGCGGTAGATGAACGGCCGAGGGCGGGTCCGCGACGGACGGCTGACCGCTCGCCACACCCCTCGTCTGTCGACTGTAACCTCGCCGGCCGGCCCTCGTACGCGCCCAGAGCAGAGACGCGACGATCGGCTTGACGTCACGAGTTGACCGCCGCTTCGTCTCACCCGACCTAGGTAAGCACGCCCTCGCCGCCCTCGTTCACCGCGACGCGACCGTCGCCCCGAGCCGAGCCAGACCGCGCTGCGCCAGCACATGGGACGATTGCACGTTCCCGTCGGGCAGATCCATGGCGACCGGTGTCTGGTCGAGAACTTGACCGTAGAGCGCCCGCGCCTGAGCCGGCCTGCCCGTGCGTGCATAGACAGCGGCGAGGTTCAGCATCAGTTCGGGCCGGGCCGGAAAGATCACCCGTTCCGCGGCGATCGTCTGCTCCGCCTGCGCCAGGCTTCCCGCAGAGATGGCCTGATAGCCAACCCGGTCCTTCGCCGCGGCTGGCACGACGGCGATCGCGGTCGCCAGCACGGCTGCTACGCATCCACAGAGGCGCATTGATCTCTCTCCCACTCTCTCCCAACGCAATCTCTAGATTACGTTTTTGTGACGGTAGGATGTCATTTTTCTGACAGGCGCGCAACCAGCCTGACCGCGACAGGCGCGCCACCGGCAAATCGCAGATCTGGGTAAGCGGGAGAAGCATCGCGACCGCATCTCATTAGAGTCCGGTTTTTTCAAGTATTCAGTGGGCTAGGTTCCATGTGCCGACATAGCTCCGTCATCGAACAGCAAGCTAATCGCGCAATATTAGCTAAGATGCTGGCAGCCATCGATAATGCGAGTGACGGCGCGTTGCTCGACGTACTGAACGAACATTTGCTCATCGTTACTTCTGTAGCTAGCCGTCGCGCGAGAATGTGCCTGTCGAACGGAACGGATCGTGACGCCCAGCTCATCCCCACACCGCCCGAGCGGCGCCGCCGCGACGACGCCTGGCCGACCCAGAGACAATCTGCTGAAACGCAGCGTCACCGCCCGCCTCCTCATGCCGCCTCTCGGCGCGCTCGCGCTGCTGTGGCTGCTCGCCGCGCTGACGTGGTACGCCGCGCACCAGGGCCACGCGGTCAACGCCGCGGCGGCCGCGACTCAGGACCGGGTAGTCCTGCTCAGCGAGATCCGCTCGCTCAGCCGCTCGCTCCAGCGCGACGCGCTCAACCTCATCACCGAGGATGATGCGTCCGAGCGGACGACGATCCTGCATAAGTTCACCGCCCGGTCGCACGCGATGCGGGCTGACCTGCGCGCCGGCGAGCGCGTCGCGCGCGAGGCGCTTCACGCTCTCCGACCGCGTGCTCGAGGCGCTCCGGCGCGTGGCACGCCAGGCGCAGTACGGTGACCGGGCCGGCGCGCTGCGCCGCTTCCACCGCGAGATCCGGCCCGCCGAGCGCGTCGGCTCCAGGGTCGCGGACGCCGAGATCGAATCGCTCACCGCACGCACCGGTACCTTGCGCAGCGATGCGGAAGACGTCGAGGTGCGCGTCGAGCGCGCGGGTCAACGAGACCATGGCGGGCGAGTTCGCGAAGCTCGGAACCGACCTCAACACCGCGATATCGGCGGTAGGCGCGGCGCTCGCTATGGTGCGCAGCAGCACCGCCGGGATGGCCGCCAGCGCCGACTCGCTCCGCGCCGCCTCGGACGACCTGTCACGCCGCACCGAAGCACAGGCCGCCTCGCTCGCCATCACCGCGGCGGCCATGCACGAGATCACGCAGACGGTGCAGGAGACCGCCGACATCGCCGGTCTCGCCAGCACGATGGTCGCGGACGCCCGCGCCGACGCCGAGCAGATGGACGAGACGGTGCGCCGCGCCACGGAGGCGATGATCGCGCTGGAGCGCTCCTCCGCCGAGGTCGGCGAGATCATCAACGTCATCGACTTCTTCGCCTTCCAGACCAGCCTGCTCGCCCTCAACGCCGGGATCGAAGCCGCGCGCGGGCGAGATGGGCCTCGGCTTCGCGGTGGTGGCGAGCGATGTCCGCGCGCTGGCACAGCGCTCGGCGGAGGCGGCACGCGAGGTCAAGGCACGGATCACCTCCTCCGTCCGCCAGGTCGACACCGGGGTCGGGCTCGTCACCGACGCGGGTAGCGCGCTGGGGCGGGTCAAGACGCGCGTCGTCGAGGCCGCCGCGCTCGTCGCGTCGATCTCGCACGCGGCGCGCGAGCAGTCGCTCGGGCTGCAGCAGGTAAACGATACCGTCGCGCAGATGGACGGCACGGCGCAGGACAATGTCGCGATGGTGCAGGAGGCGACCGCCGCGCTGCGCCGACTCGACGCTTTAGTGCGCATGATGACCGAGCAGGTGAAACGCTTCCGCCTGGGCGATCCAGCGCCTGCGCGGACGCGCGGGCTGGTGCCGTTGCGTCGCTCGGCCCGAGCGACGATCCCGCGCCGCTGCCGATCAGGGGCCGCGGGCGGAGGCCAAATGGAAAGGGCGGCCCCGCGGGACCGCCCTCTCCTTCTACCGAGCCGGCGTGGGGCTCAGAATTCCTTGTAGAACTGCTCGTTGCCGACGAAGCCCAGCTTAGTGATGTTCGAGCGCTTGATGTCGGCCAGCGTCTGGTCGACCACCGAGTAGCGCGTCGCCGGGTCGGGCTGGAACTGCAGCTCGGGCTCCGGGGTCATCGCCGCCGACTGGTCGAGGTACTGGCGCAGCACCGTCGAGTTGACCGGGGTACCGTTCCAGGTCACGTTGCCCGCCGCGTCGATCGCGATCTTGTTCTTGACCGGATCGACCGGGGGCTTGACCGCCTTCGGATCGTTGACCGGCAGGTCGACCTTCACCGCGTGGGTCGGAACCGGGAGGGTGATGATGAACATGATGAGGAGCACGAGCATGACGTCGATCAACGGCGTCGTGTTCATCTCCATCATCGGCTCGCCGTCATCGCGGCCTGCGCTCATTGCCATGTCAGCTACTCCTGTCCCTTGGCCTCAGCCGGCGTCGCCGTTCTTCGGCTGCGAGATGAACCCGACCTTGGCGAAGCCGGCCATCTGCATGTTGTAGATCGTTCCCGCGACGCAGCGCCAATCGGTGTTGACATCGGCGCGCACGTGCGCCTCGGGCAGCTCCAGGTCCGGATTGCCCGGCCCGCCCTGCCGATCGATCTCGGCCTTCAGCTTCGCCACCGCGCGATCGAGCAGCTCCTGGTGGGTCACCGGGGTGACACCCCAATAGACCTTGCAGGTGCCGTCCGTCGCGGTGACCGACAGCGAGACGTTCTCTGGCTTGGTCGTGGTCGGGTCGAACCGGACGTTGGGAAGCTTGATGCCCTTCACCGTCTGGATGGCGACCGGCACCGCGATCAGGAAGATGATGAGGAGCACCAGCATGACGTCCACGAGGGGCGTCGTGTTGATGTCCGACATCGGTTTTTCAGCGGAATCCCCGCCAACGCTCATCGCCATCAGGCTATCCTATTCTCTCGTTCCGCCGCGACGAGCCGCTCGGCGCGACGTCGATGCGGCGGCAGGTGATCGACGAGGCCGCCGCAGCCGGCGGCCCCGCTTATCCCTTCGCCTTACGGGCGGGTCTGCACGCCACCGGTCTGCCCGGCGGTCGTGGTCGCCGCGGTCGGCTTGACCGGCGCCTTGGCGGTGGCGGTCGTCGCGCCGATCGACGGGCGGACCGCGCCGTTCGATGCGAGGAAGCCGAGCACGTCGTTCGAGAAGGCCGACAGGTCCTCCGAGATCGACTTGTTGCGGCGCTGCAGCCAGTTGTACGCCAGCACCGCCGGCACGGCGACGACGAGGCCGAGCGCGGTCATGATGAGCGCCTCACCGACCGGACCCGCGACCTTGTCGATCGAGGGGTCGCCCGACGCGCCGATCTTGATCAGCGCGCGGTAGATGCCGACCACGGTACCGAACAGACCGATGAACGGCGACGTCGCGCCCACGGTCGCCAGGAACGCCAGACCGCCGCCGAGCTTCGAGTTGATCGCGGCTTCCGAGCGCGCCAGCGAACCGTGCAGCCAGTCGTGCGCCTCGATCGGATCGGTCAGCTTCGAGTGCTGCTCCTGCGCGGCCAGGCCGTCGTCGACCAGCTGCTTGTAGGCCGAGTTCTTGTCGAGCTTGGCCGAACCCTCGCGCAGCGAGTTGCTGGTCCAGAAGTTCGAGCGCACGCGCTTGGCCTGGTTGATGATCTTCTGCTGCTCGAACAGCTTGGAGAACAGGATGTAGAACGACACCACCGACATGATCACCAGGATGGTGAACACCGACTGCGAGATGATGCCGCCTTCCTTGAGCGCCTGCTGCAGGCCGAACTGGTTCTCGGCTGCCGCGGTCCCACCCGCGGCGAGGATGTTGATGATCATTCTTCGTCTTCCTTAAGCCAAAATGTTGTCGGCAGACGCGTCCGCGCCGCCATCTTCACGCGGATCAATTCTCCGGAAGCACCCAGCGCACCGGAAGGGTGTAGCTGGACGCGATCGGGTTGCCGGCAGCATCTTGCGCGGGCGAGAAACGCACGCGGGCCTTGGCAATACGGCAGGTCGCCTGATCGAGCGCCGAGGAATTGCTCGACGTCGTCACCGTACAGTCGGTCACCCGACCGTCCGTGCCCACCGTCAGTTTGGCGACGACACGCCCCTGCTCACCGGCGCGGATCGCCGAGGGCGGGTAATTGTCGGCGCCGAAGAACTGGCCCGGGTTGCCCTTCAGACCGGCTGCCTTGCTCACCGCCGGCGCCGGCGGCGCAGGCGGTGCCGGAGGCGCGGGGGGCGCGACCGTCGGCGTCGGCACATAGACCGGCGGCGGGGTCGGGACCGTCGCGACCGTCACGGGCGGCGGGTTCGGGTTCTGCACGATCGGCGGCGGCGACACCACGGGCGGCGGCGTCATCGGCGTGTCCGGCGGCGGGGGCGGCGGCTCGTCCGGCGGCGGGGGCGGTGGCTCCTCGACGTCGAACGTGTTCAGCTTCTCAACCTGCTTCTTGACGAAATTTGTCGCGAGGCCGGTAACGAAGGCATAGCCGAGAGCGACGTGGATCAGCGCGACGATCACCAGCGCGCCGATCTTACCTCCGCTCATCTTCTGGTCAGAATAGGCCATTCAGCAACGAAACTCCCTCATCCTGCGGCCCTTGGGTGGCCGGAGCGGATCCGGCCTGGGTTGTTAACCGTTCCGTAGCTTCCCCTCGGGCAGGCCACAGACGGTCGAGTCCTATCGCGCCCGTTTTGGGGACGCAAACGCTTTGTCGGGCGCAACAAACGTACAAATGAACGGCGACAGAATTATTTCTGTATCGTTCAGGCAGGTTCACGTACCCAGCGGGCATGATCCTACGCCAGATTCGATCCCCGAGGCGAGCCCCCTTCGCGCTGCTCGCGATCATGCTCGTGTGTCCATCGTTGGCACCGTCGCCGCTCGCCGCCCAGGCCGCCCCGCCCCCCGCCGCCGCACCGGCGCCCGACTATGCCCCGCTCGCCGACCTCGTCGTGCAGAGCCCGCTGATCATCGACGCGACGATCCGGTCGGCCGCCAAGATCAAGGGCGACGAGGCCGCCGGTCTGGCGCCCGGGCACACGCGCTTCTACGTGGAGGCCGATGTCGGCGCCCTGGTGCGCGGCACCGCCGCGATCCCGCAGCGGGTCGGCTGGGTGGTCGACGCTGGCCCGGACTGGCGTGGGCGCGTGCCCAACCTGAAGAAGCGGCGCGTGCTCGCCTTCGCGCGCGCCGTGGCGGGTCGCCCCGACCAGGTTCAGCTCGTCACGCCCGGGGCACAGCGCGACTGGAGCCCGGCGGTCGACTCGCTCGCCCGCCAGATCGCCAGGGAGGCCAGCGCGCCCGACGCGCCGCCGATCATCACCGACATCCGCAGTGCGTTCCACGTGCCGGGCGCGCTGCCGGGCGAGGGCGAGACGCAGATCTTCCTGACCACGCAGGACAACCGTCCCGCGGCGCTGTCGATCCTGCGCCGCCCCGGGGAGCAGCCGCGCTGGTCGGTCGCGCTCACCGAGATCATCGACGACGCCGCCGCTGCCCCCCGGCGGGACACGTTGCTCTGGTATCGGCTGGCCTGCGCGCTCCCCGCGACGCTGCCCGAGCGGGCGACTGCGTCGCTCGGCCCCGACGATTCGACTCAGGCCCGGGCCGACTATCGTTACGTCATCGATCAGCTCGGTCCGTGCCGAAATGGGACGAACACGACCTCGATCAGCGGCGATGCCGCACGAGGGTGATACCGATCGATTCGCCCGCCTCGGCGATGGCGAGCTTGACGATCTTGACGGTGACGCGGCGCACCCGCCGGTCCTGAAGGAACAGGGTCTCGGCGATATGGTCGGCGACCGCTTCGATCAGGGTGAAGTGACCCGCGGTGGTGAGCGCGTCGGTGGCGGCGTGGCGTAGATCGAGGTAATTCTTCGAGGCGCTCAGCGGCGTGTCGGGCGCATAGCGCGCGGGAGCGTCGAGCAGCACATTGAGCGATATCCGCAGCGGCTGCGGCAGGTGCGTCTCTTCCGAGTAGATTCCGGTGAGCACCTGCACGACCAGGTCGTGCACTTCCAGCTCCAGCGTGTCGTCGTCCATTATCGGGCTCCCGCGATCGGCCGCGCCGCGGCCGCTCATGCCAGCGGGCGCAGGTGGACGCGGTCGTCCAGTATGTCCAGCGCGGCGCGGCGATCGCGCGGCCGAGGCGATCCGGGGGCGATCGCGGTTGCGTTCGGGCACGGTCCCGCTAAAGCGCGCGCGCCCCGCCTCGCTGCCGGGCGCGTGGGAAGCATGATGTGGCCGAACTGGTGGCGATCGAGACGGTGGCGGCGGCGGAAGTCGAGGCGCTGCTCGACCGCGCCTTCGGCCCGGATCGTCATGCCCGCACCGCTTATCGTCTGCGCGCCGGCCTCGCGCCGCTCGGCGAGCTGAGTTTCGCCCTGACGGAGAGCGGGACGCTGCTCGGCACCATCCAGTGCTGGCCGGTGCGCTTCATCGGTGACGACGGCGACGAGGTGCCGCTGGTGCTGGTCGGCCCGGTCGCGGTCGCGCCCGAGCGGCAGCAGGGTGGGCTCGGCCGCCGCCTCACCGCGGCAGCGCTCGCCGCGGCCGAGTCGCGCGGGCTCGACCTGATGCTGATCGGCGACCCGGAATATTACGGCCGCTTCTTCGGCTTCAGCGCGGCGGCCACGGCCCACTGGCGGCTGCCCGGGCCGGTGGAGCGTCACCGGCTGCTCGCGCGCGGAGATGGCGTGCCGCGCGGGGCTGGCGAGATCGCGCCGCGAGTCACCGCCGCCGCCTGACGCTTTACCGCCGCGCCCGCGCGGCCTAACTGGCGCGCATGCCGATGGCGCCCCCCCCCGATTTCAGCACATTGTCGGTCGCCGACATCGCGCGCCTGGCCGATAGCGATCAGCTGCCCCCGGTCGAGCGGTGGAACCCGGCGCACTGCGGCGACAGCGAGATGCGTATCGCCCGCGACGGCACCTGGTACCACCAGGGCAGCCCGATCACGCGCGCGGCGATGGTGCGCGCGTTCAGCCGCATCCTGCGCCGCGAGGCCGACGGCGCCCACGTTCTCGTCACGCCGGTCGAGAAGCTCGACATCGCGGTGGAGGATGCGCCCTTCGTCGCGGTCGAACTCAAGGCCGAGGGCGAGGGCCGCGACTCGGTGCTGGCGTTCAGACTCAACACCGGCGACGTGGTGACCGCCTCGGCCGACCACCCGCTGCGCTTCGTCGAGCGCGACGACGGCCCCCGCCCCTATCTGCTGGTACGTGGCGGGCTGGAGGCGCTGGTGGCGCGCCCGCTCTATTACGAGCTCGCCGAGCGCGCGCTCACGGGCGACGACTCGCCGCCCGGCGTGTGGAGCGCGGGCGCCTTCTTCCCGCTCGAGCCGCGATGACGCTGGCCGAGCGACTCGCCGCCGCTCTGGTGTCGGATGAGGCAACCGCGCTCATCGCGGGCGACGACGGCGACCTCTCGGGTGGTGCCGCGCTGACCGAGGCGGCGGTGCTGGTCGCGGTGACCGACCGCACGCACCCCGGCGTGATCCTGACGCAGCGCACCGAGACGCTGCGCCGCCACGCCGGCCAGGTGGCATTCCCCGGCGGTCGACTCGATCCCGGCGAGGACGCCGTCACCGCCGCGCTGCGCGAGGCCGAGGAGGAGATCGCGCTGCCGCGCGAGGCGGTCGAGGTGATCGGGGCGTCGGACCGTTATCGCACCGGCACGGGCTATTGCGTCACCCCCGTCGTCGGCGTGGTGCCGCCCGACCTGCCGCTCGTGGCGAGCGAGGCCGAGGTGGCGGCGGTGTTCGAGGTGCCGCTCGACTTCCTGCTCGACACCGCGAACCACCGTCCCCGCACCGCGACCTTCCAGGGTCGCGAGCGCGCCTATGTCGAGCTGCTGTGGGGCGAGCACCGCATCTGGGGCGCTACCGCGGGCATGATCGTCAACCTGTCGCGGCGGCTGCGATGGGCGGCGTGACGCTGCCGGAGGCGCCGTGGCGCGCGCGCGCCGGCCTCGCCGCGCTGGAGCGCGCGCTCGACGGCGCGGGCGGTCGCGCACGCTACGTCGGCGGTGCGGTGCGGGACACGTTGCTCGGGCTCGACGTCGCCGACATCGATCTCGCCACGCCCTTCGTGCCGGTCGAGGTGGTGCGTCGGCTCGAGGGTGCGGGTATCCGCGCGGTGCCGACCGGGATCGCGCATGGTACGGTCACCGCGGTGAGCGAGGGAACGGTGGTCGAGGTGACGACGCTGCGCCGCGACGTCGCCACCGACGGGCGCCACGCGGTGGTCGCCTTCGCCGAGGACTGGCGCGAGGACGCGGCGCGGCGCGACTTCACGATCAACGCGCTCTACGCCGACCCGGTCAGCGGCGCGGTCCACGACTATTTCGGCGGGCTCGACGATCTCGCGGCGCGGCGCGTCCGCTTCATCGGTGACCCGCACCGCCGCATCGCGGAGGATCACCTCCGTATCCTGCGCTTCTTCCGCTTCCACGCGCGCTTCGGCGAGACGATCGACGCCGAGGGCCTCGCCGCCTGTGTCGACCGCGCCAACGACCTGATGGCGCTGAGCCGCGAGCGAGTCGCCGCCGAGCTGCTCAAGCTGCTCGTCGCCCCCGGCGCGGTGGCGGTGGTGCGGCTGATGCACGATAGCGGCATCTTCCGCCCGGTGCTGCCCGAGATCGACGCCGACGGCGTGGCGCGGCTCGCTGCCCTGGCCGAGCGCGAGCGTGCCGCCGCGGTGGCACCCGACTCCATCCGCCGCCTCGCCGCGCTGCTCCCGCCGGGCGCCGCGGAGGGAGTGGGCGCGCGACTCAAGCTCTCCAACGCCGATCGCAGGCGGCTGGTGCAGGCGAGCGCTGGGGTCGGCGAGGAAGGCGTGCGCGCGCTCGGCTACCGCGTCGGCACCGCGAGCGCGCTCGACCGGCTGCTGCTCGCCGGGAGAGATCCCGCGCCGCTCAGAGACTGGACGCCCCCCGCCCTGCCGATCGGCGGCGGCGCGCTGGTGACGCGCGGGCTGACGCGCGGACCCGAGGTGGCGCGCGTGCTCAGGCGAGTCGAGGATCGCTGGGTCGCCGAGGACTTCCCCGACGCGGCGCGCGCGGAGGCGATCGCCGACGAGGAAGTCGCTCAGGTGCTGCGCGCGACCAGGAAATCGTAGGCGGCGTCGGAGTCGAGCGGCCGGGCATAGGCATAGCCCTGGCCGAAGGTGCAGCCGAGCGCGCCGAGCGTCTGGCCGAGCTCGATCGTCTCGATCCCCTCCGCCACCGTGTCCATGCCCAGCGCTTTGGACAGGCCGAGGATCGCGCGCACGATCGCGAGCTGATCGCGGTCGGTCAGCATGCCGGTGACGAAGCTGCGATCGATCTTGAGCAGGTCGATCGGCAGCGTGTGCAGCGACGCCAGGTTGGAGAAGCCGGTGCCGAAATCGTCCATCGCGATCACGGTGCCGAGTTCCTTGAGCGCCATCAGCACGCCCGCGATCCGATCGGGATCGGCGATGATCGCGCTCTCGGTCAGCTCCAGCTTGAGCCGCCCGCCACCCAACCCCGCGGCGCCGAGCGCGCGCTCGACCATGCCGGGGAGCGAGTCGCGCTGGAGCTGGATCGGCGAGACGTTGACCGCCACCGACGCGCCGCACTCGCCGCCCCAGCGCCGGTCCCAGCCCGCCAGCGTCTGCATCGCGGTATCGACCGCCCAGCGGCCGAGCGGGATGATCAGCCCCGATTCCTCCGCCACGGGGATGAATCGCACCGGCGGCACGTTGCTGCCCTGCTCGTCGGTCCAGCGCGCCAGTGCCTCGAAGCCGCTGACCTTGCCCGAGGTCAGATCCAGGATCGGCTGGTAGACGAGATGGAGCTGCTCGTTCTCGATCGCGCGGCGAAGCGCGGTCTCCATCGCGAACTCCTCGCGCGCACTGTCGAGCGCGCGGGTCTGATAGGCCTCGGCGCTCTTGGTCGCCTTGGAGCGCTTCATCGCCACCTGCGCGTGGCGGATCACGTCCTCGGCATCGTCGGTGGCCGAGTCGCCGAAGGCGATGCCGATCGCGCAGGAGACGCGCAGCTCGAAGTCGCTCAGCCGGAACGGGGTCGCCAGCGCCTCGCGGATGCGGCGCGCGACATGGTCGGCCTCGGCGTCGTCCTGGTCGATCGTGAGCAGCACACCGAACTCGTCGCCGCCGGTGCGCGCCAGCACGTCGCGGCTGCGCAGCGCGCCCTTGATCCGGCGCGCCACCGTGATCAGCAGCTCGTCGCCGGTCAGCGAGCCGAGACAGGCGTTGAAGCGGCTGAACCGCTCCAGGTCGATCATCAGCACCGCCCAGCGCGAGGCGCCCTCCTCGATCATCGCCTCGAGCGAGTCGGTGAAGCCGCCGCGGTTGGGCAGGCCGGTGAGACTGTCGGTCGCCATCTCGCGGCGCAGCGTCTCCTCGGTGCGTACCTCGGCGGTCTGGTCGACGAAGGAGACCACCGCGGTGGGCTCGGGCCGGTCGGGGATCAGCGCGAAGCTGAGGCGGTAGTGGCGCCGCTCGACGGTCTCGCCGGTCGACCAGTTGATCTCGGCCTGATCGTGGCCGGTCCGCAGGAAGGAGGCGATCAGCGGGTCGATCGCGCGTTCCTGCTGCAAACCCGCGCGCATGAAGGCCGGATTGCTATCCTCATAGTCGACCCGCCCGGCACGCAGTCGCGCGATCACGAGCGGGATCGGCACGAGCTCGAGCGAGCCGTGCGCCGCGGACAGCCCGAGCCCGGGTGCGACCGCGGCCCGGCCGTGCACGGCGGAGATCGAGTCGGTCGATGCCGTCACCAACAAAGGAGAGCGCGTTGCCATCACGATCTGTCGTAGATCGCAACGGTTAAGAGCGGCTTACAGAGAGCAGATCGGGCGTGGCGGCTGTATCAAGCTGCCGGCGACCAGCGTGTCGGAATGGGACGAATCACGCGCTCGTCAGCGCACCGCCGCACGCCGCCGTCAGCGATCAGAAGCGATTGTCACGCGGGAAGCCGTTCGGGGGCATGCGCCCGGCCGCGCCGCGCGCGGTGCGCCACGCCGATAGGTCGACCTCGGTGCGCACCCGCCCGCTGCCGCCGCCCATCGCCCAACTGAGCCCCTCGGCGAACACCAAGGTGCGCGCGTCGGCGAGCCCACCGTCGCCGTAGCGCTGTAGCTGAACGCCCTGCCCCCGCGTCATCTCGGGTAGGTCGACCATCGGGAACAGCGCGAGCTTGCGATTGTCACCGATGACCGCGACGTAATCGTCCGCTGGCGCGACCGGATAGACTACCACCAGGCGAGCGCCCGGGCGCGGCGTCACGACCGTTTTCCCCTTGCGAGTCTCCGCGATCACCTCGGCGCTCGGCACGAGGAAACCGCGCCCGTCGCTCGCCGCCACCAGGAGCCGCTCGGCCGCGGCGGCGCGGAGCAGCGCCACGATCGGCACGCTGCCGTCGAGATCGATCGAGGCGCGCACCGGCTCGCCGAAGCCGCGGCCGCCCGGCAGCTTATCCGCCGCGAGCGTGAAAAACCGCCCGTTGCCCGCCGCCAGCAGCAATTTGTCCGTGGTATGCGCGTGGAAGGCGAAGGCGGGACCGTCGCCTTCCTTGAACTTCATCGTCTCGGGTGCGGAGAGATCGACGTGGCCCTTCAGCGCGCGGATCCAGCCGCGCTCGGACAGGATCACCGAGATCGGCTCGCGCTCGATCATCGCCTCGAGCGGGATCTCGCGCGCGGCGGCCTGCTCCTCGATCGTGGTGCGGCGCGCGCCCAGCTTGGTCTCGGCGCCGTAGCGGTCGCGCACCTTGGCGAAGTCGCGCTTGAGCCGGGTACGCTGTCGCGCCTCCGAGCCGAGCAGCAGGCTGAGCGACTCCTGCTCCTTCTCCAGCGCGTCGCGCTCGCGGCGCAGCTCCATCTCCTCCAGCCGGCGCAGCGAGCGCAGCCGCATGTTGAGGATCGCCTCGGCCTGGCGATCGGTGAGCTCGAACTCCGCCATCATCACCGCCTTGGGCTCGTCCTCGGTGCGGATGATCTCGATCACGCGATCGAGGTTGAGGAAGGCGATGATGTACCCGCCCAGCAGCTCGAGCCGATCGGCGATCTTGCCGAGCCGGTGGTCGGTGCGCCGGCGCAGCACCACGAACTGATGCTCGACCCAGGCGGTGAGCGCCTCGCGCAGCGACATGACGCGCGGCGTGCGGTCCTTGTCGAGAACGTTGAGGTTGAGCGGGATCCGTATCTCCAGGTCGGAGAGGCGGAACAGTCCGTCCATCAGCACCTGGGGGTCGACGGTGCGGCTGCGCGGCTCCAGCACCAGCCGGATCTCGGCGTCGCTCTCGTCGCGCACGTCGGCGAGGATCGGCAGCTTGCGATCGTTGATCAGCGCGGCGATCTGCTCGATCAGCTTGCCCTTCTGAACCCCGTACGGGATCTCGCTGACGACGATCGTCCAGCCGCCGCCCTTCTCGCGCTCGACCGCCCAGCGCGCGCGCACGCGGAAGGCACCGCGCCCGGTGGCATAGGCCTCGGCGATGATCGCGGGCGAATCGACCAGCAGGCCGCCGGTCGGGAAGTCGGGACCGCTGACATGCTGCAGGATCGCGGCATCGTCCGCGTCGGGCCTGTCGACCAGCAGGATCGCGGCCTCGAGCAGCTCGGCGGCGTTGTGCGGCGGCACGCTGGTCGCCATGCCGACCGCGATCCCCGCCGCGCCGTTGGCGAGCAGGTTGGGGAAAGCCCCGGGGAAGAGCTCGGGCTCCTGCTCCTCCCCGTTGTAGGTGGGGCGGAACTCGGCGGCGTCCTCGTCGAGCCCGTCCATCAGGTCGATCGCGACCTGGGTCAGCCGCGCCTCGGTGTAGCGATAGGCCGCGGCATTATCGCCGTCGATGTTGCCGAAATTGCCCTGGCCGTCGACCAGCGGGTAGCGCAGCGCGAAATCCTGCGCGAGCCGCACCATCGCGTCATAGACCGACTGGTCGCCGTGCGGGTGGTATTTACCGATGACGTCGCCGACGACGCGCGCGCATTTCTTGTAGCCCGAGGCTGGATCGAGCCGCAGCAGCCGCATCGCCCAGAGCAGCCGGCGGTGCACCGGCTTGAGTCCGTCGCGCACGTCGGGCAGCGAGCGCGCCGTGATCGTCGACAGCGCGTAGACGAGGTAGCGTTCGGACAAGGCGCTGTCGAAGGGCGCATCGAGCACGCCGACGGGCGGGTTGTCCGGGGGGAGAGCGGTCGCCATGGATCAGGCTGCTAGCAGCGCGCGACCCCGTTCCACAACCGTTCCGCGTTCATGCCGCGCCGGATCAGCCGCCACCGGCGGCGCGGTCGCGGTCCAGCGCCTCGATCAGCCACTCGCGGAACCGCCTGATCTTGGGCACCCTGGCGCGCGCCTCCGGGTAGACCAGCCAATAGGCCTCGCCCATCGAGGAGAGCTGCGCGAACGGTCGCACCAGTCGCCCGGCGACGAGGTCATTGTGCCAGAAGAAGGGCGTCAGCATCGCCACACCCTGCCCCGCGATCGCGGCGTGTCCCTCGTGCGCCTGCGAGTCGAGCCGCATCCCGGTCCGCCGTGCCTCGACCACGTCGAGCCCGGCCTCGCGCAGCCACTGCGCCCACCACGGGTCCTGCGCGCTGATCAGCGGCAGCTGGAGCAGGTCCACGGGCTCCAGCCGGCCGCCCTGCCCGGCGAGGAAGCCGGGCGAGCACATCGGCGTGAAGTCGAGCGGCAGCAGTTCGTGTTGGGCGAGGCCCGGCCAGCCGCCTGGTCCCGAGCGGATAGCGACGTCGACCTCGTCGGCGGCGAAGTCGGTCAGCGCGTTGCTCGTCCATAGCCGCACCGCGGTCGTTGGGTGTGCGAGGTGGAAGCCGCCGAGCCGCCAGGCCAGCCAGGTGTTGGCGAAGGTGTTGGTGACCGAGACGGTCAGCACCGCCTCGTCCTCGGCGCGCAGGACGGCGAAAGCGGCGTCGATCGAATCGAACGCGGCGGCGAGCTGCGCACCGGCGCGGCGCCCCGCCTCGGTGAGCGTCACCCGGCGTCGAGCGCGGCGGAACAACGGTACGCCGAGCCGCTGCTCGAGCAGGCGGATCTGATAGCTCACCGCCGCCTGGGTCATCCCCAACTCGCCCGCCGCGACGGTGAAATTCTCGTGACGCGCCGCCGCCTCGAACACGCGGACGGCGGCGAGCGGCGGGAGCTGGCGCATGCGCCGAGCATAAGCGTGACTTATCAGCCCGGGCCAGCTCTTTGTTGGCGCGCCGCGACCGTGCGGGGCATCTACACGGCTCCAGCGATGGAGGACGGTCATGAACATGGATTACGAGAGCGAAGCCTTTGCCCGCCATCATGAGACACTGTCGGGTGGTATCCACACGGCGATCGAATCACTGCTGGCGGGAATCGCGGCGCTGCAGCGCCGGCGGTTCGCCGCACCTTGGCGCACAGCGCCCCGACGCGGGCGCTGAGCGATCACCGCCGCGCTTTCCGGGACGAGCGGAGGCGCGGCGGGATCGATCGTCGGGAAGCGTGCGCTACACGAGGTGTGCCGGTGCGCCTCAAGCCGCCGCGCATATACGCCACGGTCGGGAGCCGCTGTTTGCCACGTTACGGGATGATCGACGGCCTGCGCGGTTTCTTCCTCGTCTTCATGCTGATCAACCACCTCGTCTTTCAGGGCGAGCTGTGGTTGCAGCGGATCAACCACAATCAGTTCGCCTATGTCGAGGACGCGCAGGGCTTCGTCTTCCTGTCCGGGCTGATGATCGGGCTGGTGTACGGCCGCAAGATGCTCAGGCTCGGCGCGCCCGCGGCGAGCCGACTGGTCTGGGCACGCGCCTTCGAGCTGTACCGCTACGCGATGGGGATCGTCATCGCGGTGCTGCTCGCGCGGTTGATGCTGCCCGACGCGGCGCGACTGTGGGGCAATTGGCTCGGCCACACCAGTCTCACCGGCGAGCCGCTGCGGCTGTTCGCGATCGCCACCTTCGTGTTCCAGCCCACCGTGATGGACATCCTGCCGCAATATGTCTTGTACATGCTGGTCGCGCCGCCGGTGCTGAAGCTGTGCCTCGACGGGCGCGTCGCGCTGGTGGCGACCGTCTCGGGGCTGCTCTGGCTCGCCGGGCAGCTCGGCTTCCAGCACGCGCTGACCGACCCGCTCGGGCGCTGGTTCACCGCCGCGGACGGCCAGGGGCTGCGCGCCGGCTTCAACCTGCTCGGCTGGCAGATCGTGTTCTTCTCCGGCATGATCGCGGGCGCGCTGACCGCCTCCGGACGGATCGACTGGCATCGGCTGTTGCGTCCCGACAGGAGCGGCGCGGCCAAGATCGCGCTGGCGATATGTCTGTTCTTCCTGCCCGTCCGGCTGCTCACCGCGCGCGGGATCCTGCCCGACGCGGCGATCAGACGGATCGAGCTGCTCGAGGTGCGCGCCGACTTCAGCCTGGTCTATCTCGTCAACTTCGCGGCGGTCGCGATCGGGCTGGCGTGGCTGATGATCGCTGGGCCGCAGCATGCGCGCGATTGGGTGCGGCAGATGTCCGGCGCGGTGCGCGGCCTGTTCTCGCTCGCCTTCCTCCGCCTGCTCGGCCGCCACTCGCTCTACGTCTACGTCTGGCACGTCGCGATCGTGTACGGCGTCTACTACGTCGACCAGCGCTACGGCCCCTTCCCGGCCTGGGTGCGAACGGTGGCCGCGGTGGCGGGCGTGGCACTGCTCACGCTGCCGGCACTGTGGCGCGAGCGTGGCAGGCGTCCCGACCCGGAGCCCCGGCGCGCGCCGAGCGAGGCACGCTCGTGACCCGCGCGACGCTTGCCGCGGCGCTGCTGCTCGCGTCATGCTCGCCCCCGATGATCGCACCGAGCGCCCCGCACCGACCGCTGACCTGGGCCGACCTGACCGCGCGCGCTCGCCCGTCGCCCGATCACACCTTCGCCTACGGCGGCGACTCGGTGCAGAAAGTGGACGTTTGGCTGCCACGCGGCGCGCGACCCTATCGCACCGTGCTCATGGTGCACGGCGGCTGCTGGCAGACCGGGATCGCCGACCGGCGGCTGATGGACTGGGTCGCCGACGACCTGCGCCGCGCCAACTATGCGGTGTGGAACATCGACTATCGCGGCGTGGATCGCGCCGGCGGCGGCTATCCCGGTACCTTCGCCGACGCCGCCGCGGCGACCGACCTGCTGCGCGCCGAGGGACCGGCCCTGGGGCTCGACCTGCACCGTATCGTCGCGGTCGGCCATTCCGCCGGCGGCCATCTCGCTCTGTGGCTGGCGGGACGCCCCCGCCTCCCCGCGTCCAGCCCGCTGCGCCGGGCCGACCCGCTGCCGATCGCGCACGTCATCAGCCTCGGCGGCCTGCCCGACCTGGAAGCGACCGCCGCCAGCCCCGACAATGGCTGCGGTACCGAGGTGGTGGGGCGACTGGTCGGCGGCGGCCGCGCCGATCCCTATGCCGACACGTCGGTGCCGCGGCTCCTGCCGCTGGCTGTGCCGCAGGATCTCGTGAACGGGCGCGAGGACCGAATCATCCCCTATCGGCTCGCCACAGACTATGTCGCGCGCGCCGACGCGGCCGGGGACCGCGTGACGCTCCACACCGTGCCCGCGACGGGACACGTCGAGCTGGTCGCGCCCGAGTCCGCCGCCTGGGCCGAGACCAAGCGGCTGCTCGCGCGCGCCTTCGCCCGCTGAGTCGATTTGCAGCCACCCCGCCCTTCCCCTATAGGCCGCATGATTACCGCCCCGGCTGCGCGACCTGCTCCGCCGGGGCGCTCCTTTTCCGAGGGTGAGCGATGGCACGGCGGCGGCAGATCTACGAGGGCAAGGCGAAGATCCTCTACGAGGGTCCCGAGCCCGGCACGCTGATCCAATATTTCAAGGACGACGCCACCGCCTTCAACGCCCAGAAGAAGGGCACGATCAACGGCAAGGGCGTGCTCAACAACCGCATCAGCGAGCACATCTTCACGCTGCTCGACCATATCGGCGTGCCGACGCATTTCATTCGCCGCCTCAACATGCGCGAGCAGCTGATCCGCCAGGTCGAGATCGTCCCGATCGAGGTGGTGGTGCGCAACGTCGCCGCGGGCTCGCTGTCGAAGCGGCTCGGGATCGAGGAGGGCGTCAAGCTGCCGCGCACGATCCTCGAATATTATTATAAGGACGACGCGCTCGGCGACCCGATGATCTCGGACGAGCATATCGCCGCCTTCGGCTGGGCCAGCCAGGACGAGATGCACGACATCGCCGACCTCGCGATCCGCGTGAACGACTTCCTCAGCGGTCTGTTCGCGGGGGTCGGCATCCGGCTGGTCGACTTCAAGCTCGAGTTCGGGCGCATCTGGGACAATGATTACAGCCGCATCATCCTGGCGGACGAGATCAGCCCCGACGGCTGCCGGCTGTGGGACATGGAGTCGAACGAGAAGCTCGACAAGGATCGCTTCCGGCGCGATCTCGGCGGCGAGGTCGAGGCCTATCAGGAGGTGGCGCGCCGGCTCGGCCTGTTCCCCGAGGGCGGCGAGACCGCGGTGCTCGACATGGAGAGCCATCGCAAGCGGCGCGGCAAGTGATCGCGTCCGCGCCGCGGTGGGAGGTTGCCCCGCGCGGCGCGCCGCGGCATAGCGCGCAGCCATGAGACTGCGCATCTATGTCACGCTCAAGCCCGGCGTGCTCGACCCCCAGGGCAAGGCGATCGAGCACGCGCTCGCGGGGCTCGGCTTCCAGGGCGTGGCCGGCGCTCGGGTCGGCAAGCTGATCGAGCTGGATGTCACGGACGGTACCGCCGACGCGGACGTCGAGGCGATGTGCCGTCAGCTGCTCGCCAATACCGTGATCGAGAATTATCGGATCGAGCGCGCGTGAAGACCGCGGTCATCGTCTTCCCGGGCTCCAACTGCGATCGCGACATCGCGGTCGCGCTCGAGCGGGTGACCGGGCGCGCGCCGGCGATGGTGTGGCACCGCGACACTGATCTGCCCCAGGACGTGGGCCTGGTCGCGGTGCCCGGCGGCTTCTCTTACGGCGATTATCTGCGCTCGGGCGCGATGGCGGCGCGCTCGCCGATCATGCGCGCGGTGGCGAGCGGGGCCGAGCGCGGCCTGCCCGTGCTGGGGGTGTGCAACGGCTTTCAGGTGCTGACCGAGGCGGGGCTGCTGCCGGGCGCGCTGATGCGCAATGCCGGGCTCAACTTCGTCTGCCGCGACGTCAGCCTCACGGTGGACAACGCGCAGAGCGCCTTCACCAGCCGCTATACCGCGGGTGAGCAGGTGGTCTTCCCCGTGGCGCATCACGACGGCAATTACGTCGCCGACGCGGAGACGCTCGACCGGCTCGAGGGAGAGGGCCGAGTCGCTTTCCGCTACGCCGAGCCGATCAACGGCAGCGCGCGCGACATCGCCGGCGTGCTCAGCGCGCGGGGCAATGTGCTGGGCCTGATGCCGCACCCCGAACGGCGCGTCGAGCCGGCGCACGGCGGCGACGATGGCCGTCGGTTGTTCGAAGGCCTGCTCGAGACCGTCGGCGCCTGAACCGCGCCGCTCGCGGGAGCGTGACCGGGCTCACACCCGCGCGCGGAACGGCGTGAAGTTTGTCTCGCGGTCGTAGACGTCGACGCCCTCGACGCGCTTGAGCCAGCTGACGACCAGATACGTGACGGGCGTCAGCGCCGCCTCCCAGCCCGTCTTGAGCGCCCATTGCGTGAACAGCACCACCACGACGAGGTGCGGGGTCCAGCCCGGTGCCCCCAGGAAGGCGAGCGGGTAGAAAATCAGGCTGTCCACCCCTTGCCCCGCGATCGTCGACCCGATCGTACGCATCCACAGGTGCCGCCCCTCGGTCATCACCTTCATCCGCGCCAGCACGTAGGAGTTGACGAACTCGCCCGCCCAGAAGGCGCACATGCTGGCGAAGACGATCCGCGGCACCTGGCCGAACACCGCCTCATAGGCCGCCTGATTGCCCCAGTCGGGCGCCGGCGGCAGCGCCACCACTACCCAGGCCATTACCGCCATGAAGACGGTGGCGCTGAAGCCGACCCAGATGACTCGTCGCGCGTGCGCGTAGCCATATACCTCGGTGAGCACGTCGCCGATGATATAGCTCACCGGGAAGAACAGGATGCCCGCGCCGAACGGCCAGTCGCCGATCCCGGGCAGCGCCACGCGCGCGACCTTGCCCGCGCCGAGCACGTTCGACAGCAGCAGGATCGCGACGAAGGCCGCCATGACGAGATCATAGTAGCGGAAATGCGCCGCGGCGACGCGCGCGGCATCGGTTGGCGGCGGGGTAGGCGAAGGCTTGGCCATGCGCGCGATCATGCCGGCCATTCCTTCCCGCTTCAATCCGCGCTAGGCGGATCGGCGGGCGCCCGTAGCTCAGCTGGATAGAGCAAGGAGCTTCTACCTCCTTGGTCGGGGGTTCGAGTCCCTCCGGGCGCGCCACCTGCCGACAGCTCAAGCTATCTTCCTGACTTGGCGCAGCTTCTGCAGCGTTAATTATCCTAAATCCCTGCTGTTCTTAGTTTTAATCAAGTTAGCGCTGACTTTCTCATCCAAGCGCGAGCAGCTGCGACCTTCCCTGCCGCGCTTCACCATTTCAGGTCACCGGTAAGGATTGTGTCAGATTTCGACAACTTAGGTAGGTTATCCCATCGAACCGTGGCTAGCTGACCGGAATATTTACTCAAGTTTAGCGCCTCTTCGTATACGGTCGCCAGGTTAAGGCGGTCCGCTGCGCGGATCTGATCGGAGAAGGTGGGAAGGAAGTCCTATGTTTCACTGGTTCAAGGCGAGTGCGCCGATCCGAGCTAAATTCACCGCGCTGCTGGTCGTCTACACGGCGCTGGTCGCAGCGCCGGTCGCGACGACGGTGTTGTCGACGACCGATCCGCTGCGTCTCGGCCTCGCGGTCGCCGCGCTGGCGGCCGTCGTGATCGTAACGCTCGGCGCCCGGAAGCTGGTATGCGACCCGTATGTCGACACCGTCGTGCGCATGGAAGGTCTTGCCCAGGGCGACTTCACCTCGGCGATCCGCCACACCGAACACCGCGACTGCGTCGGCCGGATGACCAAGGCGATGGACGTGTTCCGCCGCAACGGCGTAGCGCTGGCGGAAGCCGCCGCGGCGCAGCGCGTCGTCGTCACCTCGCTCGGCGCCGGCCTGCAGCGGCTCGCCGCAAACGATCTCACCTATCGGATCGAGACCGCCTTCTACGCCGACTACGACCGGCTCCGCCTCGACTACAACCGTGCGGTGGAGGCGATGTCGGACGTGCTCGGCGCGGTGACCGCCGCCAGCCAGGGGATCGACAATGGCGCGGCAGACATCCGCAGCGCGTCCGATGAACTCTCGCAGCGTACCGAGCAGCAGGCTGCCAGCCTGGAGGAAACCGCCGCGGCGATGGAGCAGATCACCTCTACCGTACGCGAGACCGCCGAGGGGGCCGACCGCGCCCACCGCGCGGTCACTGGTGCGCGCGAGGAGGCGGAGCAATCCGGCGGCGTCGTTCGCCGCGCGGTCGACGCGATGGGCGGGATCGAGCGTGCCTCCAACGAGATCAGCGAGATCATCAGCGTGATCGACGGCATCGCGTTTCAGACCAACCTGCTGGCGCTCAACGCCGGCGTCGAGGCCGCGCGCGCGGGTGATGCGGGCAAGGGCTTCGCGGTGGTGGCCAGCGAGGTGCGCGCGCTCGCCCAACGCTCGGCCGACGCCGCGCGCGACGTCAAGGCCAAGATCACGGCGTCCACCGAGCAGGTCGACGCCGGCGTCGGCCTCGTCAGCGCGACGGGCAGTGCGCTCGAGCGGATCATCGCCCGGATCGGCGAGATCAGCACGCTGGTGGCGACGATCGCCAACTCGGCCAAGCACCAGGCCACCGGGCTGCAGCAGATCAACACCGCGGTGAGCGAGATGGACGGGGTGACCCAGCAGAACGCCGCGATGGTCGAGGAAGCCACCGCGGCGGCGCGCAGCCTCGCCGACGAGGCGACTCAGGTCGCCGCGCAGGTCGCGCGCTTCCGCCTGTCGTCCGCGCTTCCCGCCACCGCGCTCGTGCCCGCTCCGTCGCCGGTGCATGAGCTGCAGGCGCGCGCGGCGAGCGCGGGCCGCGAGATCGCGCGGGGCGCACGTCAGCGGAGCGTGACGGGCACCAGCGGCACCGCGCTCGCGGTGGCACAGGACGACTGGTCGGAGTTCTGATCCGGCGTCGACCGATCCGGCGCACGATCGTCCTTCCCGCACCGAACGGACACGGACACGGACATCAGGTGCCTCGCGCGCCTGGTGTCCATCTGACACTGGAAAGGCTGGCATAGCTGCCGCGCTCGCTCCGCCAGTCCGTCCCGAGGATGGCGGCGGCGCTCCCGTTCACCGCTCACCAGCCGGTGCCGCGCTCCTGATGCTCCGTTCAGGCGAAGGGCCGCGGGCAGACGCCGGAACCGCACCTCGCGTGTGCCGCGCGTGCCAGGCGGCGTCCGCGCGCTCGACGAGACCGTTCGACCTACCTCTCCCCCTCCCCACGCCCGCCCATCCTACCGACCGCGGTCGTCGGCCGATCGAGCGTCGCGAGGAGGCGAGGCATGAAGGAGGATCGCGTCACCTCGCCGATGCGAGGGAGTGATCGGCGGTGCCGAACCGACGCCGCACGAACGGTGCATGGCCGCCGCACGATCTTCAGCCGAATAGGCGGTCGCTATCGCGACCGCCCCGCGACTCATGCCGCCGGGCCAACGTCCCGTTTCGACCGGGGGACGCGGCTCGCCCCCGCTGCAGGACCAGTTCTACAGCCAGCCGCTCCGAGACCATTGTCCTGCGGCAGCGGTCATGAACCGGCGTCATTGAAGCGCAGCGACGCGGATCGTTACCCGACGAGCGGCCAATGTCAGAACGACGACCAATCGTCCTCCTTCGACACGGTCGCGCTTTTGCCGACCAGCCGGATCGGCCCGCGCGCGGCGCGCGCGACCGTCGGCTGGCGCGACGCCGGCGCTGGCGCATGGGTGGAGCGGCCGGTCCGCGGCGCGGGCGTGGGCGCGGCCTGCTCGACCGTGAAGATCGCGACCGCGCTCGCCAATTGCTCGGCCTCGTGCGCGAGCATCTGCGACGCCGCGGTCGACTCCTCCACCATCGCGGCATTCTGCTGCGTCACCGAGTCCATCTCGCCGATCGCGATGTTGACCTGACCGAGGCTCTGCGCCTGATCGTCGGCGGAGCGCGCGATCGTGCCCATGATCGTGCTGACGCTGACGACGCGGTCGATGATCCGATCGAGCGCCTTGCCGGTCGCGTCGACCAGCTCCACCCCGGATTGGACATGCTCGATCGCCGAGAGGATGCGCGACTTGACGTCCGAGGCCGCCTCGGCCGAGCGCTGGGCGAGCGCGCGCACCTCGGAGGCGACCACCGCGAAGCCTCTGCCCGCGTCACCCGCGCGCGCCGCCTCGACCCCAGCGTTCAGCGCGAGCAGGTTCGTCTGGAAGGCGATCCCGTCGATCACGCTGATGATGTCGGCGATCTCGCGGCTCGCCTGATCGATACCGTTCATCGCCTGCACCGATTTGCGCACCACGGCGCCGCCCTGCTCGGCCTCGACCCGCGCGTCGGCCATCGCATCGTTGGCGTTCGCGGCATTGGTCGCGCCGGTACGCACCGTGGCGGTTATCTCGTCCATCGCGGCGGCGGTCTCGCGCAGGCTCGCCGCCTGCTGCTCGCTGCGGCCCGAGAGCGCGCGCGCCGACTGGCTGATCTCGTCCGCGTTGCGCTTGATCGTATGGACGCTACCGCGGACGTTCTGGGTAAGATCGGAGAGCTTGCCGACCGCACCGTTGAAATCATGAGCGATCCGCTCGAACGAGCGCGGCACGTCCGTGAGCCGCACGGTCAGGTCAGCGTCGGCGAGACGGCGCAGCCCCTCCCCGATCGCCGCCATCGCCTGCTCGCGCTCGGTGTCCGCGGTGAGTTTGGCGCGCGCCGCGTCGCGGAAGACGATGACCGCCCGCGCCATGTCGCCGAGCTCGTCGCGTCGCTCCGCCGGCACCGTGATGTCGAGCTTGCCGTTGGCGAGATCGGCCATGCGCCGGGTCAGCGCGGTGATTGGGCGCGCGATGCTGCGACCCAGCACCACCGCCAGCGTCGCCGCCACCGCGATCAGCAGCAGCCCGCCGACGATCAGCGCGACGGTCGCGCTGGTGAGCGCCTTCTCCTGCCGCGCGGCGTTGCGCTGCATCGCCTCGGTCTCGCGGTCGCGCACGTCGCGCAGCGGCAGGATCGCCGCGCTGGTCAGCACCGCCTTGCCGGCGTCGCGCACAACCTGCTCCGCGGCCTCGCGCTTCCCCGCCTTGACCATCGCGACCAGTCGGTCGCTCCAGTCGCGCCGCCACTTCATCGCCTCGCCGCGCCCCGTCTCGAAGAGGCGGTGCTCGGTCGGATCCGTCAGCATCGGGCCGAGTTCGGCGGCGGCGCGATCGTACTCGGTGCGCGCCTCGTCGTAGGATTTAAGATAGCTCTTGTCGCCGGTCACCAGATAGCCGCGGAGCTGGCTATTCTCGCGCAGCAGCGAGGTCTCGAGCGTCAGCGCCTTGGCATAGATCGTCTGCGCGCGATTGTTGCCCTCGGTCGCGTCGCGGATCATCCAGACGTTGGTGAAGAACACCGCGAGCATCACCGCGGCGAAACCGATGATGACGAAGAACGACATCGCCAGCTTGCGGGGAATGCTCATTCCCGAGATCATAATTCGGTCCCTTCGTCCCGTCGGCGGCGATCCGTCACGCGGCTGTCCCTCTTGTATCGGGTGAACGATGGGTCATCCCGCGCGCCGCCGAGGGATGACCCAAATTGGTTAAAAATCGGCTCTCAGCGTCGCGGCGATGGTGCGTCCGGTAAGCGGACGCCCGCGGATCAGCGGCGTACTATCCGGGCCCTGGCTGTCGAGCGGCGGCTGGCTGCGCGTGTCGATGCCCATCAGTGCGACGGTATCGAAGAGGTTGTTCGCGTCGAGGGTCAGCCGCAGGCGATCGGTCGCGCGGAACTGGACGAAGGCGTTGCTCGTGACATAGCCCGGTATCGTCAGCCAATTCTCGTCCTGCGTGTAGCTGCGTGTTGCCCCGACAAAGCTCGCGCCCAGCGCGAAGCGCGGCAGCACCAGCGCCGGCGACGCTTGAAACAGTAGCTTGGGCTGGGCGCGCGGTTGATGTCCCTCGTTCGTGCGGTCGAGATAATCGTGCTTGATCCTGGCGTTGGTGTAAGTCGCTCCCGCCCGAAGATCGAAGACGCCGGCCCGGAGCCCCCCCTCGAACTCGAGCCCTTTCGCCTCATAGTCGCGCGATAGCGGACGGGCGCGGATAGGATCGTAATTGGCGTCGTAGACCGTGGCCCAATAACCCGTCAGGTTCAGCGTGATCTGGTCCGATCGGTACTTCACCCCGGCCTCGGCCTGACGCACCGGGTTCACCGGTGAGGCGCCCAAGGTGGCGACCTTGTTGGTCGCATTCTCGGTCCGGAACATGAGCCGGTCGGCGGGGGTGCGGCCGCCGCGGCTGTAGCGCGCGAACAACGCCAACGGTTCGGCCAAGCGGTAGGTGATGCCGGATGAATAAGAGACGTAGTGATAACGATAGTCGACCGGGCGCGACTGATCGAAGACGGTCACGTCCACGTTCTGCTCCGGTCGCGAGATCGCACCGTCACCGTTGATGTCTAGCACTTTTGATCCACTCTGCGACCCCGCCCTGACGCCCCAGAGCCGACCTGAGACGGCGCCGTTGTCATATCGCGCACTCGCGCCGATCGAGACCCTACCGGCGCGGTAGTTGAGCGAGGCGAAAGGGGCATCGATGGCATTGTCGGTGTCGAGCGAGCGACGAAGTCCGCCGTTGCCGCCATTGGGCGAGTAGAAGTTCGAGTAGCGGTAGACACCATGGTCGGTCACGGACACGCCGTCGCTGCCGAAGACGTCGATCAGCGCCGATCGTCCATGGCCGCGTATGTCGCTGAGGAGCGTCGTCCATAGGATGTCGCGATTGATCTTCTGCCGCGCGGAATAGAGACCCGCGGTAGTGGTGAGCTCGCCGCCGACGTCGAACACGCGGCTGACGCGCACCTCGTTGGTCACGTCGCCATAGTCGCGCAGCGGGATGAACGCGATCGGCAGCGCGGCGGTGAGCCCATTGCCGTTGAGCGCATTGCCGCGGCTCGACAGGATCCGCTCGCCGGCGCGGTCGCCGTCGACGTACGCGATCGTGGCGTTCGCGTCCCTCGCGACTTGCCTCGCGGCGTCGTTGATCTCGCTGAACAAGGTGTTGAACGGGATCGTCAGTGATCCGTTCACGCGGGCGTAGCGGAAGCGCTCCTGCACGGTCCAGCCGGCGACATCCAGCTGCGCTTCGAGTTGCGCGAGATCCTCGCGAAGATGCTGGCCGTCGGCCAGATCGGGGCTGATGATCCGGTTGGTCCGATCGAGCATCAGCACGTTGCGGAGATAACGCGAGTTCGTCGCGTCGTGCAGGGGATCGAAGCCGCGCGGGCGGGTGAGCCGCGGGCGGTCATCCGTACCGCTGATGAAGAAGGGCACTGCGTCGTAGAAAGGCGTTCGATCGTCGAGGTGCTTGCCGTAGAGTCTCAGATAACCGCCGTTGAACTCCTTGGTGACATTGAAGCGGAACTGCCCGCCGCGCGCGGCCTGGTAGCCGGTCCGGCGCAGGCCGTGTCCCTGCCGGTAGAACCCGCCGAGCTGGAATCGTACGCTGTCGCTCAGATGACCGCCGTCGGTGAAGTCGAGCCGCGCGTTATCATAGTCGAGACCGCTGCTGAGGGCGACCGCGCCGCCGTCGACCTCGCCCGTGCGCGAGCGCAGGTTGATCACGCCGCCGGGCGAGTTGGAGGCGAAGGTCGAGGCGGATCCACCGCGGATCACCTCGATCTGCGACAGCATGAGGTCGGGTCGAGCCAGCGCGTCGCCGCTCACTCCCGTGATATCGCCGAACTCGAGCGTCGGCAGCCCGTCCTCCTGGAACTGGATGTACTTGGAGCCGGTCGCCGGTATCGGCAGGCCGCGCACGCTGACGCTCGCGTTGATCTCGCCCGCCGCGCCTTCGACCCGCAGGCCGGGGATCACCCGCAGCAGGTCTGCCAACGAGCGCGCGCCGAGACGCTCGATCTCCTCGTCGTGCAGGACGCTCGTCGACGTCGCGCTGTCGAGCGGGTCGCGCGCGCGCGCCACGCCCGTGCCCACCGAGTTGTCGCTCTGCGCGCGCCGCGTGGCCTCGGCGGTCGCCGGCTCGGCGGGTTCGGCGAGCGCCGGCACGGCCATGGTCGAGGCCGCCGTGATCACGAGTAGAAAACGAAGATTGTTCACCAACTTCTCTCCCCCTAGGAGGCCACCGCGCGAGGCCGCGCGGCGGCGATGACAGGAGAAGAATAGTGAGAGGAGCGCCGTGATCGTCTGACATGTGCGAGATTAGCTTACCCGCTTCGCCCGACCCGACATAATCTTCGCAGAAAACCAGCAATATGCATGCGGGCAACTGATTAACCGATCGCTTCAACCCCGCCAGCTGATCGCCGCGCCGTAAGGGTGGCACTCGGCCAGGACCCGCGTGATCCCGTCGGGATAGCTCGTGATCTTGAGCAGAACTGCAGCGCGATCCGCGGTCCATTCGAAGCCTATTCGCACCAGCGGCCGCTCCGACGTGGCCACCGCGCCCGCCGCGGCGACCGTCGCGTCGAGCCGCGCGCGCGCCGCCGGGTCGAGATATTGCGTCACCATCGAATGGACGATCGCGCGGCAGCGGCCCGCCGGCGCCGGCTCGGCGAGCCGGTCGCGCAGCCACGCGACCGCGTCGCCGCGGTCGACCAGCGGCGGGGAGCATCGCGCGAGCGCGAGCGCGCTCTCGAGCCGGCGCGACCGTGCCGGCTGGTCGGCGAAGACAAAGGCCATCAGTCGCTCGCACGTCGCGGCATCGGTCGGATCGAGCGGTGCCAGGTCGACACCGCGCGCGGCGATCACCTCTACCGGCGCGTCCGGTGGCGCGGGGCCGACCCAGTCCGGAGCGATCCGCACGGCTGAGTCCGGGTCACCCGCGGCGACGCCACCGAGGTCATAGGCATAGCGGTGCAGGTTCAGGTTGAGGCCCGCGCTCGCGCCGATCTCGAGCAGCGCGACGGGCAGGTCGAAGCAGGTGCGCACCACCTTGAGCGCGGCGAGGATCGCTGCCGCGCGGCCGACCTCGTTGGTCTGCGGCACGTGCTGGATCCAGTCGGCGATGAAGCGATCATGCCCGGCGAGCGCCGCGGCGATCGCGCCGTCGACGTCGTCGTGCTCGCCACGATACAGCGCCCCCAGCCGCGCTGGCGTGTCGCGCCGGGCGAGCGCGTGGATCGCGGCGTTGAAGCGCATCGCCAGCGCCGCGGCGGCGCGGTCGCCCGCCCAGTGCGCGAACACCGCCGCGGTGAGCGGCGCGCGCTGCAGCTGGCGAGCGCTCGATTCGAGCACCGCCGCGACGAAGGGCGAGCCGATCGCGCGCGCCACCCGTGCCTGGCGCCTTAGCTCACCCGTTGCGCCATCGGTATCAAGAGCTTTCTCAAACACTCGCAAGTATATCCACTGGAGCGACGGCGCCGCGGGCCGGCGGCCGCAGTGGCGGAAAGTGCTTTCCATCCACTTAACCGCGCCGATCGCTCGCTCGATCGACCGGCGGCGTGCCATCTCTGCGGCAACGACGCAATCATTCTCGCCCCATCCGTGATTAACGTCATTTTAGGACGCCACGTCCAAGAGGATGTTGGCGCGGCGGAACCGTCGGGGGACGATCCGGACGTCCGAGGCGCCTATAGTGGGGGATGGGACGGGATGATGGCTGCTCCTCGCCGCGGCGAGCGACCGGCTCCGATCGCCTGCCCGCTCGAATGATCAGGATCTCGCGATGGCGTACGTGCTCCCTCCCCGTCTCGACACCGCCGCCGCACCACCGCTGCGCCTCGCGCTCAAGAAGCTCGTCGAGCAGGCCAAGCCGCTCGCGGTGGACGGCAGCGCGGTGGAGCAGATCGGCCAGGCCTGCCTTCAGGTGCTGATCGCCGCGCGCGCCGCCGCGATCGCGCAGGGGCAGCCTTTCGCGCTGACCGCGGTCAGCATCCCCTTCGCCGACGCCGCCGCGCTCGCCGCGGTCGACCTCTCCGCCGCATAAGCGCGCCACCGCCCGGTTCACAGGAGCAGACGTCTTGGATCTCGACGCAATCCAGCAGATCTTCTTCCAGGAATGCGAGGAAGGCCTGGCCGGCATGGAGGGCGCGTTCGCCGCCTTGCGGTCCGAACAGTATGACGCCGAGACGATCAACGGCATCTTCCGCGCGGTCCACTCGATCAAGGGCGGCGCGGGTGCGTTCGGGCATGAGCGGCTGCAGGCCTATACCCATCAATATGAGACGCTGCTCGATCTTCTCCGCAGCGGTGCGCTGACGCTCACCCCCGCGCTGACGAACCTGATCGTCGCCGCCTTCGACATGCTCGCCGACCATGTCGCCGCGGCGCGTGACTCGGGTGAGTCGCCCGACGACGCGGTGATGCTCGCGCGGCTGATCGCGGCCGCCAGCGGCGAGGAAGCCGCCGCTCCCGCGCCCGCCGCGCCGGCCGCCGGCGCGGACGAGATCGCTTTCACCCCCGCCCCGATCAGCCTCGGCGACGACTTCGACGACCTGATGGCGATGCTGGGCGACGTCGCTCCGGCGGCCGAGACGGCGGACGCTGCCGCTGGCGCCGCGGCGGGGCCGCAGGACTGGCTGGTCACCTTCAAGCCCACCCCCAACGCGCTCGACAACGGCGGTGAGCCGCTCCTGCTGCTGCGCGAGCTGGTCCGCATGGGCGGGCGCGTGCAGTCGTGCGACACGTCGGCGCTGCCGCCGCTCGCCTCGATCGACCCGGAAGTGGCGTATCTCGCCTGGACGATCGCGGTGCCGGCGAGCGTCGACGAGGACGACATACGCTCGGTCTTCGAGTTCACCGACGGCTGCGCGGTGACGCTCGCGCGCGGCGCCCCCGCCCCCGTCACGGTGGCCGAGCCGGAGCTCGAGCCGGTCGGCCCCACACCCACGATCGCCGCGGCTCCCGCGGCGCCGATCGCCACGGTCGCGCCCGCACCCGCCCCCGCGGCCAGCGCGGCACCCGCTGCAACGGCACCAGCGCCCAAGCCCGCGCCGCCCGCACCGGTGGTCGCCTCCGTCGTCGCGCCCGCGCCCACCGCGGTGGCGCAGACGATCCGCGTCGACCTCGACAAGCTCGACCGCCTCGTCAATCTCGTCGGCGAGCTGGTGATCACCCAGGCGATGCTGGCGCAGCGCCTGTCCGAGAACAATATGGCGGGGATCTCCGAGCTGACCGACCTCGATCACCTGACGCGCGAGCTCCAGGAGTCGACCATGGCGATCCGCGCCCAGCCGATGAAGACGGTGTTCAGCCGCGTGCCGCGCATCATCCGCGAGCTCGAGGGTGAGACAGGCAAGCGCGTCCGGCTCGACATCGAGGGCGAGATGACCGAGGTCGACAAGACCGTGGTCGAGCGGATCGGCGAGCCGCTGACCCACCTCATCCGCAACGCGGTCGACCACGGACTGGAGACGACCGAGGAGCGGATCGCCGCGGGCAAGCCCGCGGAGGGCGTAGTCACCCTCTCGGCGGCGCATCACTCGGGCCGCATCGTCATCACCGTCAGCGACGACGGTCGCGGCATCGATCGCGCGCGGGTGCGCGCCAAGGCGATCGAGCGCGGCATCATCCTGCCCGACGCGGTGCTGAGCGACGAGGAGGTCGACAACCTGATCTTCGCGCCCGGCTTCTCCACCGCGGCGACGGTCTCGAACATCTCGGGGCGCGGCGTCGGCATGGACGTGGTGCGCAAGAACGTCCAGGCGCTGGGCGGTCGTATCGGCATCCAATCCAAGTTCGGCTCGGGCTCGAGCTTCTCGCTCAGTCTGCCGCTGACGCTCGCGGTGGTCGACGGCATGATCGTCACCGTCGGCGACCAGACCTTCGTGATCCCGCTCAGCCATATCGTCGAGAGCCTGCGCCCGACCGACGGGGCGGTCACCGCGATCGGCGTCGACGGCTCCGTGCTCGACGTGCGCGGCTCCTATGTGCCGATCTACCCGGTGGCCGAGCAGCTCGGCCTCGGCGGCGGCGAGCGTGACCCCGCCAACGCGGTGCTGATCGTGGTAGAGGCCGATCACGGTCAGGCGGCGCTGCTGGTCGACTCAATCCAGGACCAGCGCCAAGTCGTGGTGAAGAGCCTCGAGGCCAATTATCAGGCGATCAACGGTCTCGCCGGCGCCACCATCCTGGGCGACGGCCGCGTCGCGCTGATCATCGACGTCGACGCGCTCACCGCGCACCGCGTCCGCACCCCACGTCCGATGCTGGCGCACGCGGCATGATCCCTGCGATCGCCCTGCCCAGCGAGTCGTCGCTCAAACGCGAGTTCCACTTCGTGCCGGCGGACCATCAGGCGATCGCGCGGCTGGTCTATGACGAGCTCGGCATCCTGCTGCCCGACGGCAAGGCGCAGCTGGTCTATGGTCGCGTCGCACCGCGCGTGCGCGCCTGCGGTCTCGACAGCGTCGGGGCCTATATCAGGCTGATCGAGCAGGACGCCGACGAGCGGCTGCGCATGTTCGACGCGATCACGACGAACCACACCGCCTTCTTCCGCGAGGCGCATCATTTCGAGGATTTCGTCGAGCGGCTATGGCCCCAGCTCTCGCAGCGCGTGCTCGGTGGCGGGCGCGTGCGGCTGTGGTCGGCGGCCTGCTCGAGCGGCGAGGAGCCGTACAGCTGGCTGATGGCGAGCTTCGGCACCGATCGGGGCCTGGCGCAGCGCGTGCTGCGCGCCGACTTCAAGCTGCTCGCCACCGATGTCTCGCCCAGCGTCCTGGCCACCGCGCGCGCCGGCACCTACCCGGCGGCGACGCTGCGCACGGTACCGCCGGCGCTGCGCAGCACTTGGCTGAGCGGCCCGAACGAGCGCCAGACGGTCGATCCGATGCTGCGCGACGCGGTCGCCTACCGGCCCCTCAACCTGCTCGGCAATTGGCCGATGCGCGGTCGCTTCGACGCGATCTGCTGCCGCAACGTGATGATCTACTTCGACGAACCAACCAAAGCGCGGCTGCAGGCACGGCTCGCTGACCATCTGGAGACGGGGGGCATGCTCTACATCGGCCATTCCGAGCGGCTCGCCGACGAGGTGGCGCACCGCTTTGAGAGCGTCGGGCGCACCGCCTATCTGAAGGTGGCGGCATGAGCGTCCGCACCCTCGTCGTCGACGACTCGCTGACGATGCAGGCGCTGATCCGGCGCACGCTGTCGGTCGACCCCGCGATCGAGGTCGTCGGCACCGCCGCGAGCGCGGAGGAGGCGCGCGCCAAGATCAAGGAGCTCGACCCCGATGTCGTCACGCTCGACATCGAGATGCCGGGCATGAACGGGCTCGACTTCCTTGAGCGACTCATGCGGCTGCGCCCGACCCCCGTGGTCATGCTGTCGACGCTCACCTCGGACGGCGCGGAGGCGAGCATCGCGGCGCTCGAACTGGGCGCGTTCGAGTGTTTCGACAAGCTCGCGCTGCGCCGCGAGGGCGAGGCGATCCGCCTCCCCGCGCTCGTCCGCGCCGCCTCGGGCACGCGTCGCCGCCTCGCGCCGCTGCCGCCCAAGGCCGAGACGATCGACGGTGACTATCGTCCGCGCGAGAACGCGCTGATCGCGGTCGGCGCCTCGACCGGCGGGGTCGAGGCGCTGATCGAGCTGCTCACCGGTTTCCCCGCCAATTGCCCCCCGACCGTCATCGTCCAGCATATGCCGGCGAGCTTCACCGCTAGCTTCGCCGCGCGGCTCGACCGGCTGTGCCGCCCGAGCGTCGAGGAGGCGCGTGCCGGCGCGCCGCTACAGGTCGGCAAGGTCTATCTCGCACCGGGCGGCGACCGCCATCTCGAGATCGCGGGCAGCGGCGGCAAACGCCACTGCCGCCTGCTCCAGGGCCCCAAGGTGAGCGGGCATCAGCCCTCGGTCGACACCCTGTTCCAGTCGGTCGCGCGCTGCGCCGGCGCCGACGCGGTCGGCGCGCTCCTCACCGGCATGGGCGCCGACGGGGCCGAGGGCATGCTCGCGATGCGCACGACCGGCTCGGTGACGATCGGGCAGGACGAGGCCACCAGCGTCGTCTACGGCATGCCCGCGGTGGCGCATCGTATCGGCGCGGTGGTACAGCAGCTGCCGCTGCGTCGCATCGCGCCGCGGCTGCTGCAAGAGTGTCGCGCATGAACAGCCTCACGCTCCGCGACGGCTTCCGTCGCCTCACCGTGGCACAGGGCGAGACCAAGGTCAGTGACCGTGAGGACGTGGTGCTGACCACCGTTCTGGGTAGCTGCGTGGCCGCCTGCTTCTACGATCCGGTCGCGAAGGTGGGAGGCCTTAACCATTACCTGTTAGCGGAGGGCAATGTGTCCGACCCCGCCTCGATGCAGCGCTACGGTGTCTACGCCATGGAGGTGCTGATCAACGCCATGCTCTCGATGGGCGCGGTGCGGTCGCGCATGAAGGCGCGCATCTTCGGCGGCGCGACGATGCGTTCGGGCTTCCGCGACATCGGCGGCGACAACATCGCCTTCGCGCGCCGCTTCCTGCGGGACGAGAAGATCCCGCTGGTCGGCGAGGATGTCGGCGGCAATGGCGCGCGCCGGGTCGAGTTCCGCGCCGCGCTGGGTCTCGCGCGCTGCCGCGTCGTCACCGAGGGCGCGCCGCCGCCGGTGCTGCGGGTCGCTCCCGCCCCCGCTTCCGCGATCGCCCATGTCGGCGACGTCGAGTTCTTCTGATTTCCAGCATTGCCCAGGAGCCCTTTCCCGTGACCAAGACGATCATGACCGTGGACGACTCGCCCAGCATGCGGATGCTGCTGCGCGCGGCGCTGACCGATCTCGGCTACAATGTCGTCGAGGCCGAGGACGGGGTGCACGCGCTCGAGACGCTGCAGAATTTCGAGCCCGAGGAAGAGCCCGACCTGCTCATCACCGACATCAACATGCCGCGCATGGACGGTTTCGGCCTGATCGAGCAGGTGCGCGCGGATGGCCGCCGCACGCTGCCGATCCTGGTGCTCACCACCGAGAGCTCGGACGAGAAGAAGCAGCGCGCGCGCGACGCCGGCGCCACCGGCTGGATCGTCAAGCCCTTCCACCCCGAGAAGCTCGCCGCCGCGATCCGGCGCGTGCTGCACTGATCCCCAGCGTATTCGAGGAGCCACCCATGTCCCGTCAGCTCATCACCTTCCAGCTCGGCGACCAGCATCTGGGGGTCGACATCATGGCGATCCGCGAGATCCGCGCCTGGTCGCCCGCCACGCCGCTGCCCAACGTGCCCAGCCACGTGCGCGGCGTCGTCAACCTGCGCGGCGTGGTGCTGCCGGTACTCGACCTGCGTCACAGGCTCGGCTGGGGCGTCACCGACCCGACCGCGCGCCACGTCATTATCGTGGTGCGCATCGGCGAGCAGCTCCAGGGCATCATCGTCGACGCGGTGAACGACATCGTCACGGTGCAGACCGAGGACATGCAGCCGCTCCCCGACATGGGTGACGCCGCCGCGGCACAGTTCCTCGACGGCCTGGCGACGATCGACCAGCGGCTGATCCTGGTGCTGGCGCTGGAGCGGCTGGTGGAGCGAAGCGCGATGGCGGACGCCGCCTGATCCAAGTGATAAAAGTTACGTTTACGCTTATCGTCTAGGACGGGGACATGGCTGGAACGAAAGTATTGGTGGTCGACGACTCGTTGACCATGCGCGCCCTGATCTCAGGTGCGCTGGAGCGCATCCCCGGCGTGGAAGTGGTCGGCATGGCCGACGGTGCCGCAGAGGCGCGCGAGCTGGTCGCCTCGACCTGGCCCGACGTCATGACGCTCGACGTCGAGATGCCGGGCATGAGCGGGCTCGAGTATCTCGCCGAGATCATGGACACCAAGCCGATGCCGGTGATCATGTTCTCGACCCGGACGCAGGACGGCGCGGCCGAGTCGATCGAGGCGCTGCGCCTCGGCGCCATCGACTGTTTCCCCAAGCCGCGCGTCGCCGCCCCGGCCGAGCTCGACGCGATCATCGCCAAGCTCGCCAAGCGGCTGAAGGCGGCCAAGAAGGCCGACATCAAGCCCAAGGCGCCGCCCAAGACCGCCAAGGCGCCGCCGATCGACTGGAACGGGCGCCTCCTGCTGGTCGGCGGCGACGCCTCGAGCACCAAGTCGATCTTCGACCTGTTCTCCGGCTTCCCCGCCAACTGCCCGCCGACGGTGGTGGTGCAGCATCTCGGCCCGGGGCTGGTCGAGAGCATGGCGGCCAAGCTCGCCGAGCAGGTCGCGCCCAAGGTCGTGGTCGCGGCGGACGGGATGAAGCCCGAGCAGGGCACGATCTATCTCGCCCCGCACGGCGACGCGCATCTGGTCATCGACAGCTGGCCCCACGGCACGCTGCGGCTGCTGCCGCGCGACCCGGTCGCGGGCGAGCGCCCCTCGATCTCGCTGCTGTTCGCCTCGGCCGCCAAGGCGGCGGCGAGCAACGCGGTCGGCGTGCTGCTGCTCAACTCGAACGAGGACGGCGCGGGCGGGCTCAAGGCGCTCAACGCCGCGGGCGGCTATGCTTTCTCCCCGGCGGACGAGGGCGGCGGCTACACGCTGGCGCGCGGGATGGTGTCGCAGCCGGTAGGGAGCGACGCGCTGGTCGCGGGCGTACTCAAGATGTGCTCGAAATGAGCGCGGGGGCGATGTCGCGACCGCTCGCGCTGGCACTCGCCGAGGAGCTGGTGTTCGCCTCGAACGAACTCAACGAGCTCGCCTATGATCTCGGCAGCAACGGCGAGACGCTGCGCCGGCACATGGCGAGCATCCAGCGGATCGATTACGTCACGCAGATCCAGCTCGCGGTCGCCACGCTGCTGCGCATCGACGGCGCCTCGGACACGGACCTCGGGGCGGTGACCTTGCAGGACATGGTCGACCGCCTCCGCGCGACCTTGGCCTCGCTCGAGCAGCAGTCGGCCGCGGCCTGACCGGGCGGCCGACGCCGCCTCGGAACGCTGCCCGTCCTCATCTGAACCGGCCGCATGCTCCGGCGAGCGCCGGCGCCCGGGGCCACTAACGTCACCACCTGCCGCTCCGGCTTGGCGCACGCGTCGGCATCGGCATCGGCGGATCAGACGCTAACCGATCGCGATCACGCGATCGCCCAGCCGCTCCGCCTCGCCGTCGTCGTGCGTGACCATCAGGATCGGCACGATGCGGGTGTCGCGCACCCGCTCGATGGCGCGCGCCGCCTCCTCGCGTCGCGCCGGGTCGAGTGAGGACAGCGGCTCGTCGAGCAGCAGGAAGGCGGCGTCGCTCAGCAGCGCGCGGCCGATCGCGACGCGGCGCGCCTCGCCGCCCGACAGCGTGCGCGGCCAGCGGTCGAGCAGATGCGTCACGTCGAGCATCGCCGCCACTTCGGCGAGCCGCGACGCGTCGGCAGCGCCGTACAACAGGTTGGCGCGCACGCGGCGATGCGGGAACAGCCGCATGTCCTGGAAGACATAGCCGACGCCGCGTCGCTCGGGCGGCAGGTCGATCCCCGCGGCCGAGTCGTACAGCGTGCGGCCGCCGACCCGGACGTGACCGCGCAGCGGCCGCAGCAGCCCGGCGACCATGTCGAGCAGGCTGGTCTTTCCCGCGCCCGACGGACCGACCAGCACGGTGAGCCCCTCCCCCACGACGAAGCGCGCCGCGACGAAGGCGTCACCGCGCGCGGCAGTCACGTCGACGTCAAAGGACATGGACGCCTCGCCCCGCGCGCCGCACGAGCCACTCCGCCGTCACCAGCGCCGCGAGCGACAGCGCCACCGACGCCGCGGCGAGCCGCCCCACCGCCGCCTCGCTGCCGGGAGACTGGAGCGCGGCATAGATCGCCAGCGGCAGCGTCTGGGTCTCGCCCGGTACGTTGGAGACGAAGGTGATGGTCGCGCCGAACTCGCCGATCGAGCGCGCGAAACCGAGCACCGCCCCGGCGGCGATGCCGGGCGCGGCGAGCGGCAACGTCACCGTCGCATAGGTTCGCCAGGGGCCCGCGCCGAGCGTCCGCGCCGCCTGCTCCAGCCGGCGGTCCACCGCCTCGAGCGACAGCCGGATCGCGCGCACCATCAGCGGCAGCGCCATGACGCCCGCGGCGATCGCCGCCCCCGTCCAGCGGAACAACACCGAGACACCGAGCCAGCGCTCGAGTGCGCCGCCGAGCGGGCCCGCGGGCGCGAAGGCGAGCAGCAGCAGCCACCCGGTCACCACGGGCGGCACCACCAGCGGCAGGTGGATCAATCCGTCGAGCAGCACCTTGCCCGGAAAGTGCCAGCGCGCCAGCACCCAGGCGAGTGCGAAGGCGATCGGCAACGTCGCCAGCGTCGCGGTACCGCCGACCAGCAGGGTCAGCCGCACGATCGCGGCGAGCTCGCTCACCGCGGCGCGAAGCCGCGGCGTGCCAGAATCGCCTGTCCCGCGCGCGACAGCAGGTAGCGGCGGAAACCCTCGGCCTCACGCGGCGCCGGGCCGTCGATGAGCCGCGCGACGGGGTAGACGATCGGCGGATGGCTCGTCGCCGGGAAGACCCCCGCGACGCGCACCGAGGCGGAGGCGCGGGCATCCGTCGCGTAGACGATGCCATAGGGCGCGGCGCCGCGCTCCACCAGCGCGAGCGCGGCGCGCACGTTCTCGGCGCGGACCACGCGGCCATTCACCGCATCCCAGACGCCGAGCGTCCGCAGCGCGGCCTCGCCGTACTTGCCCGCGGGTACGGCCGCCGGATCGGCCATCGCCAGCGGTGCGGCGCCGAGCCGGCCGGCCAGGGCGGCCCCTCGCGTCGCGCCGACGGCGGGCGTGCCGGCGCGCGCGACCACGACCAGCCGGTTGCGCGCGAGGATCGCGCGGGTGCCGGCGATCACCCGACCGCGGCGCTCGACCTCGTCCATCCAGTCGCTATCGGCCGACGCGAACAGGTCGGCGCGCCCGCCCGCGCTGATCTGCCGCGCGAGCGCGGAGGAAGCAGCGAAGGACAGCACCGGCCGAGGATGTCCCTGGCGAGCCCAGGCGTCGGCGGCATCGGTCATCGCCTCCTGCAGGCTGGCGGCGGCGAGGACGAGGGGCGCGGCACGCTCCTGGGCGAGTGCAGGGCCGGCGAACAGCAGCAGGAGCAGCGAGAGAAGGACACGCATGAGGATGCCATCGCACCGTACCCGCACGGATACAATAACCGGCCCCGCGCCACCGCGCCGTTGATCCGTCCCGCCGCGACAACCGGAACGCGAGGGCGTGAAGGGCGCTGATCCTATATGCGCACGCACCGCCCCGCCTCGTCGCTGATCGACCGGCTCGTCTACGACGACGCGGCGCACACGCTCCTCGTCACCTTCCGCGCCGGAAGGCGCTACCTGTACCGCGACGTCCCGCCCTCGATCTACGACGCGCTCGTCGCCGCGCCGTCGGCCGGCAGATACTTCAACGCCGAGGTACGCGACCGCTTCGACGGCGCAGCGGCGGACGGGCGGCGGCGCTACCCGCTCGATGAGCGCGCCGCCTGAGCGTCAGTTCTCGTCACCCATGCGCAGCGCGGCGATGAACGCCTCCTGCGGGATGCTGACGCTGCCGTACTCGCGCATCTTCAGCTTCCCCTTCTTCTGCTTCTCGAGCAGCTTGCGCTTACGCGTCGCGTCGCCGCCGTAGCATTTCGCGGTGACGTCCTTGCGCATGGCGCTGATCGTCTCGCGCGCGATCACCTTGCCGCCGATCGCCGCCTGGATCGGGATCTTGAACAAGTGGCGCGGGATCAGCTCCTTGAGCCGCTCGCACATGCCGCGACCGCGCACCTCGGCGGTGCCGCGGTGGACGATCATGCTGAGCGCGTCGACCGGCTCCTCGTTGACCAGGATCGACATCTTGACGAGGTCGCCCTCGCGGTAGCCGATCTGGTGATAGTCGAAGCTGGCATAGCCCTTGGACAGCGACTTGAGCCGGTCGTAGAAGTCGAACACCACCTCGTTGAGCGGCAGTTCGTAGGTCGCCTGCGCGCGGCCGCCGACATAGGTGAGATTCTTCTGGATGCCGCGGCGATCCTGGCACAATTTCAGGATCGAGCCGAGATACTCGTCGGGGACATAGATCACCGCCTCGATCCACGGTTCGCTGATGCTCTCGATCTTGTTGGGATCGGGCATGTCCGCCGGGTTGTGCAGCTCGACATGTCCGCCGCCGTGGGTCAGCTCGATCTGATAGACCACCGAGGGCGCGGTGGTGATCAGGTCGAGGTCGTACTCGCGGGTCAGCCGCTCCTGGATGATCTCGAGGTGGAGCAGCCCGAGGAAGCCGCAGCGGAAGCCGAAGCCGAGCGCGGCGCTGGTCTCCATCTCGAAGCTGAACGAGGCGTCGTTGAGCCGCAGCCGGGAGATGCTCTCGCGCAGTTTCTCGAAGTCGTTGGCGTCTACCGGGAAGAGCCCGCAGAACACGACCGGCTGGACTTCCTTGAAGCCGGGCAGCGCCTCGGCCGCGGGACGCTTGGCGTCGGTCAGCGTGTCGCCGACGCGCGCCATGGCGACGTCCTTGATCTGCGCGGTGATGAAGCCGATCTCGCCCGGCCCAAGGTCGGTGAGCTGCTCGATCTTGGGTCGGAAGCAGCCGACGCGGTCGACCAGATGCTGCGTGCCCGCCTGCATGAAGGTGACCTGCTGGCCCTTGCGCAGCGTGCCGTCGATCACGCGCACCAGGATGACGACGCCGAGATAGGGGTCGTACCAGCTGTCGACCAGCATCGCCTTGAGCGGGGCGTCGGCGTCGCCCTTGGGCGCCGGGATCTTGCGCACGATCGCCTCGAGGATGTCGGCGATGCCGATCCCCGACTTGGCGCTGGCGAGCACCGCCTCGGAGGCGTCGAGCCCGATGACGTCCTCGATCTCCTGCCGCACCTGCTCGGGCTCCGCGGCGGGCAGGTCGATCTTGTTGATCACGGGCACGATCTCATGGTCGTGCTCGATCGACTGATAGACGTTGGCGAGCGTCTGCGCCTCGACTCCTTGCGCCGCGTCGACCACCAGCAGCGCGCCCTCGCAGGCCGCGAGGCTGCGGCTGACCTCATAGGCGAAGTCGACGTGACCCGGCGTGTCCATCAGGTTGAGCGTGTAGGTCGCGCCGTCCTGCGCCTTGTACGAGAGACGCACCGTCTGCGCCTTGATCGTGATCCCGCGCTCCTTCTCGATGTCCATATTGTCGAGCACCTGCTCGCTCATCTCGCGGTCGGTGAGGCCGCCGGTGGCCTGGATCAGCCGATCGGCGAGGGTCGACTTGCCGTGGTCGATATGGGCGATGATCGAGAAATTGCGGATCGTGTCGAGCGGGGTGGCCATGATCCGCGGGTGCCTAGCGCAGCGTGACCGGCCGCGCCAGCCATTCGGCGGACACGACCCGTCTCACCCCGCCGCGTGGATCGCGTCGAGTGCGTTGAGGTAGCGGCGGCTCCCCTCGCCGCTCACCAGCGCCCAGCGCACCCCGCGATGTTCCAGCTCGCGCCGCGACAGGTCGAAGAAGCGCTGCCGCGCCGCACGATTGCCGAACAGGCGGGTGCCGTCGGGCTGCCATGGCAGGTCGATGTCGAACAGGAGGTACAGGTCTGCTACGTTGTTCCAGCGCGCGAACCAAGGATCGCGGCGGCCGAACATCATGTCGGCCCACACCGCGCTCATCAGCGGGTCGGTGTCGAGGATCACCGGGTGCGCGCCCGAGTCGACCGCCTTGCGCGCCTTCATGTCCTGCGTGTGCGCGATCACCACCAGGTCGGCCATGGTGAGATCGGTGCCGTAGCGCTCGCAATAGGTCCGGCCGAACTCGGCGACGCAGACCGAATCGAACTGCTTGGCGAGCCGCGGCGCCATCGTCGACTTGCCCGTGCTCTCGGGACCGTGGAGGCAGATCGTGCGCAGCGTCACGCCGGCACCGCCAGCACCGGCGCGTGGTGGCGCGCGCGGCGCCACTCGACCAACCCGAGCACCGCGAGCGCGAGATAGACGAGGTACAGCCCGGCGAACAGGTACAGCTGCTTGGCGAGATAGAGCGGCACCGAGGCGAGATCGACCGCGATCCACAGCCACCAATTCTCGAGCTTGCGCCGCGCCATCAGGAGCTGCGCCGAGACGCTGGCGGCGGCGATGCCCGCGTCCCACCAGGGATAGGCAGCGTCGGTGAGCCGGTGCATCGCCGCGCCCCACAGCAGCGCCGCCGCCACGGTGGCACTACCCCAGCCGAGCCGCGCCGTGCCGCCGAGCTGCTCCACCGTGACCTCACCGGCGTCCCGCCGCGCACGCTGCCATGTCGCCCAGCCGTAGAGATTGGCGACGACGAAGAAGGCTTGGAGCAGCGCGTCCGAGTAGAGCCGCTGCTCGAACACCACCGCACCGAGGAGGATCACCGAGCCGATAGCGGTCGGGAAGGTCCACACGCTGCGTCGTGCCGCCAGGGCGACACAGGCGATACCCAGCAGGGTGGCGATCCACTCGATCAGCGACATGCCGCCCGTCTTTCCACGCCCGCGCGGCGCCGCCAAGAGGCTTGCGTGAGGGCGCGTCCAGCAATCTCTGTGAGCGCATGATTAGCCGCTTGCGCGCCGTCGAACCGCTGATATAAGCCGCGCCCTGTCGCCGGCCGATCGGCCGAACGACACCCTGGTCGGGGAATAGCTCAGCCTGGTAGAGCACTGTGTTCGGGACGCAGGGGCCGGAGGTTCGAATCCTCTTTCCCCGACCAATCATCTCCTCGCGAGATCAGCCAAAATCCAGGTACGGCGCGGGCGCCCGCGGGAAAGCGGCGCCGGCCGCGACATTTGCCGCTTCCGAGCGTTCTTCCCGCTCCCGCAGGAGGACAGCCATGGACGACCGACGACCAACAGAGCCCGCGCCGATCGACCCGAATCGGAGCGGCACCGATCCTGCTGCCGCACTCGACGCGACCATACCGGTCGAGCGCACGCCCGACGTACAGGAGTCCGAGGCACATCCGAGCTGAACGTCGGGGCGCCGCCGCCCTCCCGACCGATCCGGGAACAAAGCGGGGGCGTCCCGGTTCTTCATCGCACGACGAGCGGCAGATATCCTGCCCTGTTCCGAGGTTAGCCATGAAGAGCACGACGCTGAGCCTGTTCCGCACCAAGCCCGCTGCCAACGCTACCAAGCGCGTCCACGACGACCCCCGCGCCGGTCTCACGCCGGTCGAGGCGGCGATGCTCGATCGCACGGTCGGCGTCCGCGCCTGAGCGCCTTTCGCTGTCAAGGTCGTCGCGGCCGCGTCACCCCGACGGTGGCGCGGCCGTGTCACGTCAGGCGAAGACGCGCGCCGGGCGGCGCCGCATGTGCCAGCAGGTGCGCGCCACCGCGGTGAGCGTGAAGCCAAAACCGATGGCATAGCCGGCAACGATGATCATCCCGCGTCCCTCCGTCACGTTCCGAGTGCGTCGACACAGTTAATCCCATGTGAGGGTAAATTTTCTCTCTCCACGTTACGCGGCACCTACGCACTGCTGATGCGTATCCCTCCCGTATTGCCATCCAGGAGCGTCCCATGAGCGGGCCTAAGCTATTCGAACCATTCGAGATTGGCGGTTTGTCACTGGCCAATCGGATCGTTATCGCGCCGATGTGCCAGTATTCGGCCGAGAACGGCCGCATGACCGACTGGCACCTGATCCATCTCGGCCAGCTCGCGCTCTCCGGCGCCGCGCTGCTGACGATAGAGGCGACCGCGGTCGAGCCCGAAGGCCGAATCACCTACGCCGACGTCGGCCTGTGGGACGACGAGACCGAGGCAGCGATGGCGCGGGTGCTCGAGTCGGTGCGGCGCCACTCCGACATGCCAGTCGCGATCCAGTTGGCGCACGCCGGACGCAAGGCCTCGACCGACCTGCCGTGGCACGGCGGCGCGCAGCTCGCACCCGATCACGCCGAGGGCTGGCAGACGGTCGCCCCCTCGCCGCTCGCCTTCTCCGAGGGGGAGAACCCGCCCGCCGCGCTCGACCGCGACGGACTCGCGCGGGTACGCGCCGCGTTCGTGGCGGCGGCGCAGCGCGCGGCGCGGCTCGGGATCGACGCGGTCCAGCTGCACGGCGCCCACGGCTATCTGCTTCACCAGTTCCTCTCGCCGCTGTCGAACCGGCGCCACGACGAATATGGCGGCAGCCTCGAGAACCGGCTGCGCTTCCCGCTCGAGGTGTTCGATGCGGTCCGCGCCGCCTTCCCCGCCGAACGCGCGGTGACGATGCGGGTCTCGGGCAGTGACTGGGTCGAGGGCGGCTGGGACGCCGAGCAGACGATCGCCTTCGCCCAGGCGCTGGAGGCGCGCGGCTGCGCCGCGATCCACGTCTCGAGCGGCGGCCTCGACCCGCGCCAGGACATTCCGGTCGGGCCGAGCTACCAGGTGCCGCTGGCACGCGCGGTGAAGCAGGCGGTGTCGATCCCGGTGGTCGCGGTCGGGCTGATCACCGACTATGAGCAGGCCGAGGCGATCGTCGGCACCGGCGACGCCGACCTGATCGCGCTGGCGCGCACGATCCTCTATGACCCGCGCTGGCCGTGGCATGCCGCGGCGCATCTCGGCGGACGGGTGAAAGCGCCCGACCAATATCTACGCTCGCAGCCACGCCAGTATCGCTCGCTGTTCGACGTCGAGGGCAGCGCGGAGAGCTGAGGCGTGGGTTTGATCCAGCGACCCTGAACCGTGCTCCGGCGAACGCCGGAGCCCAGGGCCACACGAGCGACGCTCGTGGCCCTGGGCTCCTGCGTCCGCGGCAGCACCCTGCTGGATCACACAAGGCAGATTGAACGCTAGCGCTCCCGCGCCCGCGCGTAGATCGAGTCGAGGAGGGCGGCGGTGCGCACGAACCGCTCCGCACCCTCGTCGAACCGCGCGCCCACGGCGAGCCGCTCGGCCCAGTCGACCGCGGCGCGACCGCCCCAGTCATCGGGCGGCAGCGCCAGCGTCTGGCGCGCGGTGCCGCGGAAATGTTCGGCGGTGAAGTCGTAGAAGGAGCCGCCGATGTTGCGCAACGCGGCGCCGCCGCCCGCGCCGTAGAAGGCCGCTTCGATCACCGCATCCTGCCCGGCGTGGAGCCGCCAGGAGCAGGCGAGCCGCAGCGTCACGCCGTCGCCCAGCCGCACCGTCGCGACCGCATAATCCTCCACTGCGTCCCCCGTCAGCGCCGCGCCGCCGGCGTAGAGCGCGGCATCGGTGACCTCCGCGTCGGGGAAGCCGGTCAGCCACAGCGCCAGGTCTGCGAGGTGAATGCCGAGGTCCATCACGCAGCCGCCGCCTGCCTGGGCACGATCATAGAACCACGGCTTGTCCGGACCATAGGCGTTGTGGAAGGTGAGATCGATCGCGAACAGCCGACCGAGCGCGTCGCGCTCCAACAGCTCGCCGATCTGACGCACGCCCTCGGTGAAGCGGTACGACAGATCGAGCCCGAGCAGTCGGTCTGCCGCGCGCGCCGCCGCGACCACCGCCGCGGCCTCACCCGCGTCGCGCCCGAGTGGCTTCTGACAGAACACCGCGGCGCCCGCCTCGAGCGCCCGGATCGACTGGGCGGCGTGGAGCGCGCTCGGCGTCGCGATCACCACGCCGTCGAGTCCGAGCGCGAGCAAGGCATCGAGCGACTCGGCGGCGCGCAGCCCCGGCGCGAGCGCGAGCGCCTCGCGCAGATTGTCCGCGCCCGGCTCGCACACCGCGACCGGCTCGATGCTGCCGCTCGCGATCATCGCCGCCATGCGGTCGCGCCCGATCCAGCCGGTGCCGAGGAAGCCGACGCGCGGCTTGGCCGCCCTACCCAAGGTCGATCACCGCCTTGACGAAGCCGTGCGGTTTGTCGCGGGTCGCCGCGATCGCGGCGTCGAGCTCGCTCAGCGGGAAATGGTGGGTCAGCAGCGGGGCGAGATCGATCCGCCCGCTCGCCACGGCGTCCACCGCTTCCTCCAGCCCGCGCCGGTTGACGCGAGGGTCGCGCTCGTGCGCGTTGATCACGTCGATGCCTTTCCAGTTCCAGTCCTGCATGTTGACCTGGCGCGGACCGTCCTGGTGATAGCCGGCCACGATCAGCCGGCCGCCGAAGCCAGTGATCGCGGAGGCGAGATCGAGCGGCCACTGCTTGCCGACCGCCTCGATCACGCGCTCGCACAGCGCCTCGCCGGTGAGCTGCTTGACCCGCTCGATGATCGCCCAATGATCGTCCATCGCGATCGTCTCGGCGGCGCCGTAGCGGACCGCCAGCGCGAGCGACTCGGGCCGGCGCGAGATCGCGATCACGCGCGCGCCCGCCTCAGTCGCCAGCCGCGTGAGCACCGCGCCGAGAAAGCCGATGCCGACGATCGCCACCGTTTGGCCGGGCTCGATCGCGCTGCGGCGGAAGATGTTCATCGCGCAGGCCAGCGGCTCGCCCGGGAAGGCGCGACCGTCGAGCGCCGCGGGGAGCTTCACAAGCTGGTCGACCCGCACCACGTCATAGCCGGCGAAACTGTTGGCCGAGAGCATCGTCACGCGGTCGCCCGGCGCCACCGCGCTCACCCCGGGCCCGACCGCGTCGACCACGCCCCAGCCCTCATGCCCCATGCCACCGGGAGCGCCCGGGTAGGTCGACCAGGGCTGGCCCTCCCAGGGCTCGACGTTGGAGGCGCAGACGCCGCAGCCCTCGAGCCGCACGCGCACCTCACCGGCGCCGGGTTCGGGCAGCGGTGCGGCCGCGAGCTCCATTCGCCGCGGTGCTACCAGCACCGCGGCCGTCATTCTCGCCTCGCTCACGCGATCGCCGCCACCGACGGGAGCGCGCTCTGCGCCGGGGCGTAGCGATCAATCATCCAGGCGCAGAAATCGGCGAAGGCCTGCGGATCCCGCGCCGCCGAGGTGTGGTGCGGCTGGATGCCGAGATGCTCGGGCGTGAAGCAGAAGGTGACCGTCACGTCGAAGTCGGCCAGCGCTTCCATCTGGCGGTCGAACCAGTCGACCGCGTCCGGCCGGAAGCTGTCCGCCCACGAGAGACCGGTGCGCAGCTTGCGCGTGCCGAGCCGCTTCATCCACGCCACCGCGTCGTCGAGCCGCGGGTCCTGATAGTGGAACCACTGCATCAGCCCCATCTCGCTCGCCACCTTCGCATAGCTGTCGAGCGAGGGCTTGGCCGTGCCGTCCGCGCGGATCAGTCCCATGTAGAAGTGGCGATAGTAGCTCGACCCCTCGGCCTCGCGGTGGCGCGTGGTGGCGCCCCATTCCTGCGGCAGGTCGAACAGCGAGTACCAGTAGATCCGCGGCACGCGCCCGATCAGCAGCTCGGCGGTCTTCTCGACGCCGAACACCTGCACCTCCTCCGCGCCGAACGAGCCGACGCCGACCTCGGTGACCCACACCGGCTTGTCGGTGACCGCCTCGATCTCGGCCACCTTGGCGGGCCAGTCGTGGATCGACCACAGATTCCAGTCGAGCGGGAAACCATGGACGGCGAGCACGTCGACCGCGTCGAGGCAACCGTGCGCCTCGAGCCGCTTCACCCAGAGCGGGTCGATCGGCGACATGCCGCCGAGCACGCGGGTGACGTCGGAGTTGACCGACGCGATCGCCTTGCCGGCGCGTGACACGGTGTCGGCGAACTTGCTCCAATCGGGGTCGACCTCGGGATCCCAGTGCGACTTGTTGTTGGGCTCGTTCCAGATCATCGCGGCTTCGATCACGCGCTTGCTTCCTTGTGTGCTCGTGGCTGGGCCGGATAGACGGCGGCGGCCCCATGCTGCGCATAGGGCACGTCGGCGACGCGGCAGAGATAGACGTCGTCCTGCGGGTGCGCCAGCACCGCGAAACCCGAGGCGCGCAGCATCGCCTCCGAGCAGGCGCGGTTGGGCGCCCACCAGTTGGTCCAGTCCCCCGCGAACTTGCGCTCGATGAAGTGCATCTTCGGATAGGCCGCATCGTCGAAATAGGGCGGCGGCGTGTAGGTGCCGGGCAGGAAGAAAGGGTGATCCTCGGGCACGTCGCTGAGCCCGGTCGCGCCCTGCTGCATCGTCTGGAACAGCATCAGGTCACCCGCGACATGCTCGCGGATCAGGTCGAGCGCGAGCAGCGGGTGACGCAGATGGTAGAGCACGCCCATGAAGATCACGAGGTCGAAGCGTTCGCCCAGCGTCGCCACGTCATAGACCGACAGCTGCCGGAACTCGACGCTGTCGCCGAAGCCGAGCGTCTCGGTGGCGAGCCGTGCCTGTGCGAGATAGCGCTCGTCCCAGTCGATCCCGACCACGCGCGCGGCGCCGCGACGCTTCATCTCGACCGAGTAGAAGCCGGCGTTGCAGCCGATATCGAGCACCGACTTCCCAGTGAGATCGTCGGGCACGCAGCTGGCGAAGGCGGCGAATTTCTCGCGCGGATAGTCGCCGAGAAAGTGATCGGGAGCGGTGGTCAGTCCGTCGCCGAGATCGATGTTGTGAAACCATGGCGCGAGCGCGTCGACCCGCTCACGCAACCCCTCCCCGGCAGATGGCATCCGTTCCCCTTCACCCGTTCGTTACGCCAACGAAGGATTACAAAAGGCGTTCCATCTACTTAGCCGCGAGACGCGGCCCCGTTCGCCACGGCACCGGACGGTCGCCCGCGGCGAGCCGGACGAAGCAGCGCCCGCCGCGCGCGCGATAGCCCCGGCACAGCTGGATCGCGTCACCGCGCGTGACGCCGCCGACCGACAGCCGATAGAGCGAGCTGCTCCTGTCCGCGACGATGCCGGTCGGGCGAAGGCGGCCCAAGGCGGGCAGTCGGCGCAGCGCGCCGCGCCAGCCGTCGCGCGCCACCGCGGCATTCTCATAGGCGCCGAGCTGGATGAAATAGCTGCCCGGGGACAAAGGCCGGGGACGCGGCGCGACGACGGGCGTCGGCGCTGGAGCGACCGCGGCAGCCGGCACCGGGCGCGACACGAGCGGCGGCGCCGCGGGCGGGACGATCTGCGACACGAAGGCGGGCGGCACCGGAGCGGCGACCGCGACCGGGGCCGCCACCGCCGCGGGCGCGACGAGCGCGAGCGCGACCGGCACGCCGGGGTCGCTCGCGGGCGTGATGCCGAGCAGTGCGGCGAGCTGGTCCGACGCCGCGCGCGGCTGCGCCAGCGCCGCCCAGCTGGCGAGCCGGCGATCGACCGCGTCGGCGGGCAGATCATAGGCGGCGAGCGCGCGCGCCTGCGGCCATTGACCCGCGAGCGCGAGCGTGAAGGCGAGGTTCTGCCGCGTCTTGGCGTCCGCCTCGGGGGTGCGCGCGGCGGGCATCAGCACCTGCAGCGCCCCCGGCAGGTCGCCGGCGAGCGCCAGTGCCAGACCGCGGTCGGCCGGGGCGATCCCCTCGACATGCGCGGCGAGCGTGGCGCGCGCGCGGTCCCACCGGCCGAGCGCGACCTGCGCGAGCGCGAGGTTGAGCGCCGCGGCATGGTCGTCGCCGCGGAGCGTCAGCGCGTCCTCGAACGCGCGCGCTGCCGAGGCGAAGCGCCCCGCGCGCAGATAGGCGACGCCGAGCAGGCGACGATACCCCCCGTCCGCGGGGCGATCCGCGACCGCCACCTCGCTCTCGCGGACCGCGCGATCCCAGCGGCGCTTCCCAAGCGCCTGACGCGCGCGCTCGGCGTGGCGCGCGGCGTCGGCGGCGCGCACGCCGGCCTCGCTGGTCGCTGCCGCGGGCGCGACCATCTCGGCCAGCCCGGCGCCGAACAGCGCGAGACTGAGCGCTGCGATCAGCGGGAGGCGCCTCACGCCGCGTCCGCCGTGAGCCGGTCGAGCGCCTCGCTGAGCAGCACCTGCGCAGACACGCCCCGTGCCGCCGCCGCCTGGCGCAACCGCCGATGGCGGTCGCCGTCGAGCCGGAGCGTGAAGGCGACGCGCTTGCCCGGCGACAGCGTGGCGACCCGCGGCGTCGGCACCTTATCCAGCTCCGCCACCAGCCGCTCTCGCGCCGCGAGCACCGGCGGCAGCGCGGCGGGGGGCGCGTCCTCCCCCAGATCGTTCCAGCCGAGCGCGTCACCGGCGCTCGCCAGCGCGGAGAGCGTGTCGGCGCGGCGCATCGCCGGGCGCGCCTCGCCCTTGCGCGCGAGCAGGCCCGCGCTGAGCGCGGCGATCGGCTTGGCCCCCAACATCAGGCCACCACGCGGCGGCCGAAGCCCGCCCCCTGCGGCCGCGTCGGCGGCGTGCCCGGCTTGGGCGCGGCGAAGACGGTGCGGCGGAAGTTCTTCTCGAGGCGATCGGAGACGAAGCTCCAGAGCTCGGCGATCTCCGCGGCGGAACGTCCCTTGGGCTCGACCTCCATCACGGTACGACCGTCGATCATCGAGGCGGCGAAGTCGGTGCGTTGGTGCACCGTGATCGGCGCTACCGTGCCGTGCTGCGACAGCGCGATCGCCGCGTCCGCGGTGATCCGCGCCTTGGGAGTGGCGGCGTTGACGACGAACAGCAGCGGCTTGCCCGAACGCTCGCAGAGATCGACCGTCGCGCCGACCGCGCGTAGATCGTGCGGGCTCGGCCGGGTCGGGATCACGATCAGCTCGGCGACCTGGACGACGCTCTGGATCGCCATGGTGATCGCGGGGGGCGTATCGATCACCGCCAGCTTGAACCCCTGGGCGCGCAGCGCCTCGAGGTCGGCGGCGAGGCGCGACACGCTGGTCTGCGCGAAGGCGGGGTACGCGTCCTGCCGCTCGTTCCACCAGTCCGCGAGCGAGCCCTGCGGGTCGATGTCGATCAGCACGACCGGGCCGGCGCCGACGAGCTGCGCCTGCACCGCCAAGTGCCCCGAGAGCGTGGTCTTGCCCGATCCGCCCTTCTGCGATGCCATCGCGAGTACGCGCATGTCGCCGCCATGTCCCCCGTTGTTCCGACGCCGGGCATGCCAGAACGGGGTGGACGAAGCGTTAACGACGTGCGCGAACTAGTCAGAGGGCGGCACGTGATTCTCCACGACCCGGGGAGGGGGATCGCCGCGCCCAAGCGCGGTGGTGGAGGGGGCTCTCCACGAAGCGCAGCACGTGCGGTGGCTCCCCTCGACCACCGGCTTTGCCGGCCGTCCCCCTCCCCGCCCTGCGGCAAGGATCGTCGATCACCCGTTCGGCTCGTCGCCGTAGTAGAGCTCGCCGATGCGGATCTCCTCGCGCCCCTGCGCCACGCGATGCGCGTTGGTGTCGCGCAGCGAGTAGACGCAGCCGCAATATTCCTGCTGGTAGAAATGCTCGCGCTTGGAGATCTCGATCATCCGCGCCGCACCGCCGCCCTTGCGCCAGTTGAACGTCCAGTAGCTGATGCCGGGGTAATGCGCCGCCGCGCGCTCACCGCAGTCGTTGATCTGCGCCATGTTCTTCCAGCGCGAGATGCCGAGCGACGAGGTGATCACGGGGAAGCCGTGCTCGTGCGCGTACAGAGCGGTGCGCTCGAAGCGCATGTCGAAGCACATCGTGCATCGGATCCCGCGCTCGGGTTCCTGCTCCATCCCGCGCGCGCGCTTGAACCAGTTGGCGGTGTCATAATCGGCATCGACGAAGGGTATGTCATGCGCCTCGGCGAAGCGGATATTCTCCTCCTTGCGGAGGACATATTCCTCCTTGGGGTGGATATTGGGATTGTAGAAGAAGATCGTATAGTCGATCCCGCTCGCGGTCATCGCCTCCATCACCTCGCCCGAGCAGGGCGCGCAGCAGGAATGGAGCAGCACCTTCTGGGCACCGTCGGGGGGCGTGAGGATCGGTCGCTGGAGGTCGCTGGTCATGCCGCGGCCCTAGCCGATCGCGGCGCGAAAGTCATCGCGTCGCGGCCACCTGGCGTCCTATATCGCGCGCGTGAGCGCCGCCGCGACCCGCAAGATCATCCACATCGACATGGACGCCTTCTACGCGTCGGTGGAGCAGCGCGACGCGCCCGAGCTGCGCGGGCGCCCGGTCGCGGTCGGTGGCGCGCGCGCGCGCGGCGTGGTGGCGGCGGCGAGCTACGAGGCACGCGCGTACGGCGTGCGCTCGGCGATGCCCTCGGTCACCGCGCTGCGGCGCTGCCCCGACCTGGTGTTCGTGCCGCCGCGCTTCGATGTCTATCGCGCGGTCAGCCAGCAGATTCATGCGATCTTCGCCGAGTACACCGAGTTGATCGAGCCGCTCTCGCTCGACGAGGCCTATCTCGACGTGACCGAGGACGTGCGCGGGCTCGGCTCGGCCAGTGCGATCGCGGAGCAGATCCGCGCGCGCATCGCCGCCGAGACCCGGCTGACCGCCTCGGCCGGAGTGAGCTACAACAAGTTCATCGCCAAGCTCGCCTCGGATCAGAACAAGCCCGACGGCCTCTGCGTGATCCCGCCCGGGCGCGGCGCGGCCTTCGTCGCCTCGCTGCCGGTCAAGCGCTTCCACGGCGTCGGCCCGGTCACCGCCGCCAAGATGGCGCGGCTGGGGATCGAGACCGGCGCCGACCTGCGCGACCGCGACATCGCCTTCCTGCGCGCGCAGTTCGGCAGACACGCCGACTATCTCCACGGCGCGGCGCGCGGTGTGGACGAGCGACCGGTGCGTGCCCATCGCGAGGCCAAATCGGTCGGGGCCGAGCGCACCTTCGAGACCAATCTGTCCGAGACGGTCGCGATCGAGGAGGCGCTGGAACGCGTCGCCGACGCGGCCTGGGCGCGGATCGAACGCGCTCGGGCGCGCGGCCGCACCGTCACGCTGAAACTGCGCCGCGCCGATTTCGCGACGATCACACGCGCGCGCTCGCTGACGGCACCGGTGGAGAACCGCACCGAGCTGGTAGCGATCGGCCGCGCGCTGCTGGCGCCACTGCTGCCGGTCGCAGGCGGGATCAGGCTGCTGGGGCTGACGCTCTCGGGGCTGCAGCGCGATGCGGCCCCGGCGCAGGCAGCACTGCCGCTCGGCTGAACCGCGCTGATCGGCTATCGCGCGCGGCAGACGAGGAGAATCACCATGAAGCCACCGATCGGCCCGGCTACCCGCCTGTGCATGTCGCTCGCCGCCCGCCCGGGCACTTTCGGCTCGCGCTTCCACAACCATCTCTACGATGCGCTCGGGCTCGACTTCGTCTACAAGGCCTTCTCCACCACCGACCTGGAGGGCGCGGTGCGCGGGATCCGCGCGCTCGATATCCGCGGCTGCGCGGTGTCGATGCCCTTCAAGGAGGATGTGATCGCGCTGCTCGACGGGCTGCGCGACTCCGCCGCGGCGATCGACAGCGTCAATACGATCGTCAACGACGATGGTACGCTGCTGGGCTACAACACCGATTACAGCGCGGTGCGCGCCCTGGTCGAGCCGCTCGCGCGCGCCCCGTTCCTGCTGCGCGGCAGCGGCGGCATGGCCAAAGCGACCGCGACCGCGCTGGTCGATGCCGGTTTTGCCGAGGGCGTGATCGTCGCGCGCAACCCGGTCAGGGGCCAGGCGCTGGCGGCGGCGCTCGGGTGCGCGTGGCAGGCGAACGGCGACGGGTCGCGTGCGCCGCTGCTGGTCAACGTCACCCCGCTCGGCATGACCGGCGCCGATGCCGACGCACTCGCCTTCACGCGCGCGCAGGTCGAGGCGGCAGAGGTGGTGATCGACGTGGTCGCCAAGCCGATCGAGACGCCGCTGCTCCGGCTCGCGCGCGAACTGGGTAAGCGCGTGGTGACCGGCGCCGAGGTCGCCAAGCTCCAGGCACTCGAGCAGTTCGGGCTCTACACGGGCGTGCGGCCGAGCGCGGCGCAGGTGGCGGCGGCGGAGGTCTACGCGCTCGCGGCGTGACGATCACGATCCTTCACGGTCACCCGGCGGCAACGACCCCGGTCGTGTCAGCTGAGACTGGCGCGCGTGATCACCGTTCGTGACACCACATCGGATCCATAGGTCCTGAGGGCGGCCGCGTGCACGAGTTCGCGCAGGACCTGCAGCTGCGGCACATAGCCATCGGCCGCTCCCGCGATGGGAGCGGCGAAACTGGTGCGATTGACGGCGTCAGCGAGCACCGGCAGGCCGGAGCGTACCTCATGCTCGCGCCGCACCGGCACTTCGATCTGTGCGTCGAAGCTGAGATAGCCGAGCAGGTGGCCGTCCGTCGCGACCAGCGGGGCGGTCAGCGTGCCGATCGGCATGAACTCTCGCCGCGGCGTGGCCGCGAAGATGTTGTCACCCGCCACCAGATGGCTGACCTCGAGCGCGCTCAGGCTGCCCACGGCGGTACCGCAGAGCAGCACGAGCAGACGACGCGCGAATGGGGGCATCGCGATGATCCTTGAAGCTCAGAAGCGGAGGCTGCCGTCGCGCGGCAGCACGGAGGGCTCGGACAGAACGATGATCGCGATCCGCCGGTTCTCGGCGCGGCTGGGCTGGTCCGGGTAGATCGGCTGCGTGCCGGCGCGGGCGACGATCTGCGCGAACCGGTCGGGGGAGAGACCGTTGGCCACCAGCGCGTCGCGCGCCGCCTCGGCGCGATCGCCCGACAGCCGCCAGTTCGCCGCGCTCTGCGCGCCACCCTCGGCGCTCGTATGTCCCTCGATCGCGACCTGCGCGTCGACGTGCTGGAGTTTGCGCGCGACATGCGCGAGCAGTCCACGGCCGTAGCCGTTGAGCTCGGCGGTCGGTCCGGCGAAGATGCTCTGCTGCGCCGTATCCATGAGCGTGATGCGAACGCCGTCGCGCTCGCGCTCGACCTGGACCGCGCGCGGCCCCTGGCTCGCGTTGGGCGCGAGCTCGAGCGCGACACGCAGCTCGTCCGCGAGCGCGCGGCGGCTGGCGGACGGGATGTTCGCGGTGCCGCCGCGCGACGCGCCAGCGGTGCCGGCCTCCGCGCTCAGGATGCCGAAGGCCTGGGACTGGTCGCCCTGCGCGCGCCGCAGTCTGCCGCCGGTGCCGGGCTCGATCTCTGGTTGATCCGTCTGCGCCGCGGGCGCCATCGTCGTCACCGCGGTGGAGAAATATTGCGCGAGACCCTTGAGGCGTCCTTTGTCTGGCGTCGCGATCAGCCACAGCAGCATGCCGGGCAAGCAGATGGCGATCGACGCCGACCTCTCCGCGGGCATGATCACCGAGGAGCAGGCGCGCGCCAAGCGCGCCGAGCTCGAGGCGGAGAGCGGCTTCTACGGCGCGATGGACGGCGCCTCTAAGTTCGTGAAGGGCGACGCGATCGCCTGCGTCGTCATCACCGGCATCAACATCCTGGTCGGACTGACGATCGGCGTTGTGCTGCACGGTCTGCCGTTCGGCGAGGCGTTCCGCACCTACACGATCCTCACCGCGGGCGAGGGCCTGGTCAGCCAGATCCCGGCGCTGATCGTCTCCACCGCGGCGGGGCTGCTCGTCTCCAAGGGCGGCGCGCGCGGCAAGACCGGCATGGCGTTGAGCGAGCAGCTCGGCCGCTATCCCCAGGCGTTCGCGATCGTCGCCGCGCTGCTCGCCGCGCTCGCGCTCGCGCCGGGCCTGCCGTTCCTGCCCTTCGCGCTGCTCGCTTCAGGCTGCGGCTGGCTGAGCTGGTCGCTCGGGCAGATCGCGGCGCGGCGCCGCGCCGATGAGCTCGCGGTCTCGATCATCGAGGCGGAGAAGAGCGCGGCCGAGGCCGCCGAGCCGATCGCCGAGACGCTCGCGATCGACGCGGTGCGGATCGAGCTCGGCTACGCGCTGCTGCCGCTGATCAATGATTCGAACAGCGAGCCGCGGCTGGATGACCAGGTCCGCGCGCTGCGACGCCAGCTCGCCGCCGACTACGGCTTCGTGCTGCCCGCGGTTCGCATCCTCGACAATATGACGCTCCCGCCACACCAATATCTCGTCTTCGTTCGCGGGACAGAGGCGGCACGCGGCGAGATCCGGATCGACAAACTGCTGGTGATCAACCCCGGCGGCGCGCCGCTGGGCCTGGCGGGCGAGTCGGCGCGTGAGCCCGTCTTCGGGCTGCCCGCGCTATGGATCGACCGCAGCCTGCGCGAGGAGGCGGCGCTACGCGGCCTCACCACGGTGACCTGCGGTACCGTGGTGACGACCCATCTCACCGAGGTGGTCAAGGCCAATCTACCCGACCTGCTCACCTATACCGAGACGCAGAAGCTACTCACCGAGGTGCATCGCGACGTCGAGAAGCTGGTGGCGGAGATCATCCCGTCCAAGATCACCGTGTCGGCGGTGCAGCGCGTGCTGCAGACGCTGCTCGCCGAGGAGATCTCGATCCGCGACATACCGACCATCCTGGAAGGGATCGCGGAAGCGGTGAGCTTCACCCAGTCGGTCCGCTTCATCGCCGAGCACGTGCGCGCGCGGCTGGCACGTCAGATATCGGCGCAGCATGCGCGCGACGGTGCGATCCCGGTGCTGCTGCTCGGCGCGGGCTGGGACGAGGCCTTCTCGGAGGCGATCGCCGGCCAAGGCGACGAGCGTCAGCTGGCGATGGCGCCCGACCTCGTGCAGCGGTTCATCGACTCGGTCGCGCGCGCGCTCGATCGCTGGGCGGAGCGCGGCGAGATACCGTGCCTGCTCACCAGTCCGGCGCTGCGCCCCTTCGTCCGCTCGGTGATCGAGCGCGCGCGTCCCGCGACCGTGGTGCTGTCGCAGAGCGAGATCCACCCGCGTGTCCGAGTCCGCGCGCTGGGCACGCTCGACGATGATTCCGCGACCGCCGCGGCTGCCTGAGCGATCGGCGTCCTATGAAGGACGGACCTGACCCTTGGATTGTGGAGCGAGCGTGCCGGTGATCAACGTCCATTCCGCCGCGAGCAGCGGTCAGCTATCGCCCCCAATCAAAGCGCCGGGGGACGATGATGGCCACCTCCCGGAGAGCTTCGATCGGATGCTGGCGGGTGAGCTGCGCGAAGGCGGCGGAACGGAGGCGCACGACAAAGCGGCGAGCGGCGTCGCATCGCTCGGCCACGCTGCGGCCATCGGTGCCGCCAGCGGTCTTCAGCCGGGCGGCGACACGTTCCGTCTCCCGTCGTCGCCGATGCCGGCGCTGATCATCGGGATCTCGACAACTGCCGCTACCGTCGGGGTGGGAGCGCCCGGTCACGGGAACTCCGCGGCGGAAGGTGACGATAACCGGACGGTCGCGGTCTCTGCCAAGCCCACCCCCTATGCCGCGGACGCCGCCGCACCGGACCCCGCCGCACCGACGTCCCACCCGACGCCCGTGGCCACCACCATCGCGCTCGGTGGCGGGCCGCTCCTCGGCGTCGCCGTCACCGAGGGTGTCACGCCGATCGCCGACGAGGTCGTCCCCCCGGTACCGACCGACGACAGCGAAGCGGTCGCTACGAACGACACGCGCGGCGAGGACCGGACGACGCAGAGCGGAGATCTCGACGAGTCGACGGCGGAGACAGCGAGCGCATCGGACACCATCGGGGCGGCGGGCGGCGTGCTGATCCCGCTGGGCGTGCCGACCCATGTGGGCAGGGCGGACGCGTCCGCACCGGCAGAGACGTCGGTTCGGAAGGGGAAATTGGCCTCCGCACCGCTGAAGGCAGGAGCGCCCGCCGGCACGAACCTCGTGACCAGCGCCGCCATCTCGCCCGATGGAAGGTGGAGCCAAGCGAAGGCGGATGACCTCAGCCGAGAGACATCGTTCACCGACGTCGCCCGCAACACGCCCGCGGGGGCGGCCGCGCACCATGCCGGCCCTCTCCTTTCCTTCAACATTCCGCCCATCGCTCTCGCGCCGGGGGCGGCCGCCGTCCCGACGCTGTGCCCCGCCGTCGCGCGAGCCGGCGGGGGCGATATCGACGTCGCCGCGCTGCGAGAGGTCACGCGTCTCTATGCACCGCACGATGGCACCGCGCCGAGCGGCGGTGCGAGTGGGTTCGCGCGTCTCGGCACCATCGGACAGGACACGGGCGTGGCGCTGGCGCGCGGTGTCGCGGACGGGCGTGATCATGTCACGCTGCGGCTCGATCCCCCTGACCTCGGCCGGATCGACGTACAACTGAGCTTCGGTCAGGACGGCGGACTTCGCGCGGTCGTCGCCAGCGACAACCGCGCCGCACTCGACCTCCTGCGCCGGGATCTCGACCAATTGCAGCGCGCGCTGGCCGACGCTGGCGTGCGCGCCGATGCGCAGTCGTTCCACTTCTCGGAGCGGCAATCGGGAGGCAGCCAGCGCTGGGACGCGCCGATCCCGCGCGACCAGCGCTACGCCGCGCCTGCCGCTACCGCGACCGATCGACCGAGCGCCAGTCCCGCGCCGCGCCGGCTCCGCGCGAGCGGCCTGATCGATGTCTTCGCCTGAGGAGTTTGAGCCATGACCGCCCCGATCGGCACGTCCGACGCCAGCACCGCCGCCGAGAAGGCTGCCGCGCAGAAAGCCGCCGCCGCCCGCGCCGCGCTCGACCAGAGCGGTGAGGCGACCGCGTCGGCCGAGAGCAAGCCGGTGATCAGCGCCGACTTCAACATGTTCCTGAAGCTGCTGACGTCGCAGATCCAGAACCAGAACCCCCTCAGCCCGATGGACACGGCGCAATTCACCAATCAGCTGGTGCAGTTCGCGCAGACCGAGCAGTCGATCCAGCAGAACAGCACGCTGAAGACGATCCTGGGCAAGCTGACGTCGCAGGAACTGGCGCAGGCGTCCTCGTACATCGGGCGCGACGCCCGCTTCGACACCCAGGTCGCGGGACTGACGGCGGACAAGCCAGCGAATTGGTCGTACCAATATAATCAAGTGCCGGCGGCACTCGTGGCGGAGATCAAGGACAGCAAGGGGTCGGTCGTGAAGACGATCGCGCTGAGCCCCGCGACCAAGGGCAAGATCGCGTGGGACGGCAGCACCTCGCTGGGGGGTAAGGCGCCAGAGGGCAATTACACGCTCTCGCTCGTCGCCAAGGACGTCAACGGGGCGACGATCAACGGGGCGGTCACGGCGGCGGGGACGATCAGCTCGGCGATGATGCTCGACGGCCGCACGATCGTCACCGTCAACGGGGCCAATTACCCGCTCGACGCGCTTCTCTCGGTCGACACCGCGCGCGCCGCCGGGTCGGCGTGATCCAGGAGCGACTATCCTGCTCGCTGCCTGGGACTAACGCCCCGACCTGGCGACGACCTACGATTGGAGGTCAGCGCCTCAGTGCGTTCGTTTATGGATCGTCGCGCCTACCAAACTGGTCGAGCCTCGGCCCTCGGTGCGGCCGCTTGGCCAGCCCGAGGGTCCCGGCGAGACATCGGCCGCTCACCGCTCACTCGCGCCCGCGTCCTACCGTGCCGAGAACCAGCGCTACGAGAAGGCGGCCGGTGTAACGCAGGCAGAGTTCCTGGTGGATGGCCGCAGCCGCGTCGCTGCTGGCGACGATGGCGCGAACTGCCTCGTCACGGGCCCGGGCGGCGTGATAGTCGGCGTCGTGGTCGTGATACATGCGCGATCTCCTCGCCCTCTCCCTCGCCCGCCCGCTTGTCGCCGGCATGTCCGCGATATTGCGCCCGCGTCATCATTGTCGCGTGGCTGAGCGTTTGTCGCGGCGAAGGCGTGACGAAAGGTTGCGCGACGGAACCCATCGTATCGCGCGTCATTGGAGCGAGCACCTCATAGCTAAGGAAGTTGATCCATGCGTAAGATGCTCCTCTCCACCCTGCTCGTCGCCGGCGCGATGAGCATGTCAGCCTGTTCGACGCTGCGCGGCGCGGCGATCGGCGGTGCGGGCGGCGCCGGCGTCGCGGCGGTGACGGGCAAGAGCGTCGAGAAGGGCGCGGCGGTCGGTGGCGTCGGCGGCGCGGTCGTGGGCACCGTGGTCGACTGAGGCGGGCCCACGTCGGCGGAACTTCGTCCGTTCCGGCGGTGCCTCGTGGCCGGGACGGACCGACGGCCCCTCTTCGACACTAACGTGGACCGGCGGAAGATCGGTCCACGATGGTACGGAGGAGCCCCGCCCGTTCATCGTCCTTCGGTCTGCCGAAGAGCGTGAACATCGCCTCAAGTTCGGCTGGCTCGGGCACATAGACGGGCCCGATCGACTGCCGAGTCCGAGGCCGAACTGCGAGCCATCGCCCCGCCGAGCAAACGTGAAGCGCGGCCATCAGCTCGATCGGCAGCGACGCCCCTTCCAGCCGCACGAACGGTGACGAGCGGAAGCGGTCGCTCGGTCCACGGACCGCCTTCTCACCGCGCCAAGCGGTCGCGACGACGAGCGCGTCACGCCGGCTGAGCAGCACGTCGACGTCGGCGACCGGCGTCTCCACCCCGTGGAGCCACGCCGCCGCGCTGCCGATCACCCACCACGGATCGTGCGCGCCGCCTAGCGCCGTCGCCACCTCGTCCAACGCGGCGGCGAGCGGCGACATGCGCCTCAGTCGCCCGCCAGGATGCGATCCACCAGCTGCTGCACCGTCGGCACGAAGCCGTTCGAGTAGAAGGGATCGCGCTTGAAATTATAGGCGGCATGCCCGGCGAACATCAGGTTCTGGTCGGTGTCACCGCCGTGCGCGATGTCCTGCAGCGTCTTCTGGATGCAGAAGCTGCGCGGGTCGGCGAGCCGGCCGGTCGAGTTGGTCTCGGTGTCGGCCCAGCTCGAGAACAGGCACTGGCTGAGGCAGCCCATGCAATCGGCCTGGTCCTTGCGGATCTCCGCCTTCTCACCGGGCGAGACGAAGACGAGCGTGTTGTCGGGCGTCTTGAGCGCGTCGGTGAAGCCCTCGCCGAACCACTGGCGCGCGCGCAGCAGGTCGTTGCGCGTCACCCAGAAGTTCTTGCCCTTCACGCCGACGTCGAGCTGGAAGACGTGGTCGCCCGCCTCCTGCGTCGAGAAAGCGATCTGTCGCTCCGACCGCGCCTCGAGCGAGCGGAGGAAGGGGTTGCGGACCGCCGAGGAGTAGAAGCCCGTCGGGGAGAAGCGGTGGAGCAGCACCTCGCCCTCCTCGATCTCCATCAGCTTGGCCTTCCAGGCCTCGGGGATCGGGCTCTCGCGCGTCAGCAGCGGGCGCGTGCCATATTGGAAGGCGATCGTCCCCAGCTCGGGATTGTCGATCCAGTCGTTCCAGTCGCGCAGATACCAGACGCCGCCGGCCATCACGATCGGCGTGCTGTCGGGGATACCGCCCTCCCGCATCGTCTCGCGCAGCGCCTTGACGCGCGGGTAGGGATCCTCGGGCTTGAGCGGGTCCTCGGCGTTGGACAGGCCGTTGTGCCCGCCGGCGAGCCAGGGGTCCTCGTAGACCACCGCGGCGAGCCACTCGCTCGCCTTGGAGTAAGCGCGCTTCCACAGCGCGCGGAAGGCGCGCCCCGAGCTGACGATCGGCAGGTAGCTGACGTTGTAGGAAGCGGCGATCTCACTCAGCTTGTACGGCATGCCGGCGCCGCAGGTGACGCCCGAGACCAGACCGCGCGTGCGTTCCAGCACCCCGTGGAGCACGCGCGGCGCGCCCCCCATCTCCCACAACACGTTGATGTTGATCGCACCCTTGCCGCCGGCGATCTCCCAGGCGCGCTGCACCTGCTGCACCGCGCCCTCGATCGCATAGGCGATCAGCTCCTCGTGACGCTCGCGCCGCGTCAGCGCGCGGTAGATCTGCGGGATGATCTTGCCCTCGGGATCGTAGCTGTCGGCGTTGACGGCGGAGACCGTGCCGATCCCGCCGGCCGCGGCCCAGGCTCCCGCCGAGGCATGGTTGGTCGCGGCGACGCCCTTGCCACCTTCCACCAGCGGCCACACCTCGCGGCCTCCATAGACGATCGGCTTCAGCCCCTTGAACACGCTCTTCCCACTTCCTTCACTGACACGGCGCGCGTCCGTATAAAGCAATCGGGCGTGAGCGCGACAAAATAGCGACTCAACCGAGACAAGCCGGGCGCCCCGCGGCCTCCGCGTAGAGCGCGCCGTAGCGGGCGATCATGTCCGCCTCGTCGAACTCGGCACGGGCCTTGGCGCGGTTGGCGGCCCCCACCCGCCCGCGCAGCGCTGGGTCGAGCGCGAGCGCCTGGATCGCGTCGCGCAGCCGCACCTCGCCGTGATGCTCGGTGACGAAGGGCAGGTTCTCGGGCGCGACCATCTCGGCGACGTCGCCGACCGGCGGGCTCACCACCGGCAGCCCCGCCGCCATCGCCTCGATCACGCTGGTCGGCGTCTGCTCGCTCGCCGACGACAGCGCGAGCAGGTCGAACAGCCCCATGTAGCGATAGGGCCGCTCGACCGCGCCGGTGAGCACGACCCGATCATCGATCCCCATCGCCAGTGCCGCGCGCTCGATCGCCTCGCGCTCGGGGCCGTCGCCGACGATCACGAGGCGAAAGCGGGTCGACAGGCCGCCCACCGCACGCACCAGGGCGGGCAGGTCCTTGTGCGGCAGCAGCGCGCCGACCGCACCGATCGTCAGCTCGCGCTCGCTGCGGGCGAAGCCCGGGAGCGCGCGCGGGTCGGGCCGCTCGGCGTAGAGCGCGGTGGCGACGCCGTTTCCGACGCGATGGACCCGGACACGCGGCTGCTTCCAGGTCTCCAGCGCGATCCGCTCGAGCGCTCGGCTCGGCACCACCAGCGCGTGCGCGGCGGAGAGCGCGAGGCGGCGGTAGATGGTGCGGTCGCGCCGCAGCCCGCCGGCTTCCGCATCCACGAAGCCGTCCTCGTGGTGGATCACCGGCGGCAGCCCGCGCGCGAACACGCGCCGCGCCATCACCGCGTCGATCGCGGCCCAGTCATAGGTCAGGACAAGGTCGTGGCCGCGCATGAGCTTCGCCAACGCCTCGTAGCGCGCGAACGACGGCTTGCCGGCGAGCGGCGCCGCCTCCTGCGCGATCTCGTAGCGGACACCTTTGCCGATCCGCTGCCGCGCCGCGAGCCGGCCGGTGTCGGCGATCACCAGCCGGTGTCGCGCGCGATCACCGAACGCGGTCATCAGCCGCGCCACGCGCGCGCCGCGCGCGTCGAGATCGAAGCTCGGCAGGACGTGGAGGAGCGAGAGTGGCTGTGACATGTCCGCCACATAGCGCCGGGAACCGGGGCATGCACCAACTTGCCGGCGATCTCAGCGAACTCACGTGCTCAAAGCAACTTGCGAGAGGTCCGGGCGTTGCCCCCGCTCGCAGGGCCAAGGGAGTTCTTTACCATGCTGAAGTCGATCATCGCGGCGAGCAGCGCGCTCGCGCTCACCGCCACGCCGGCGCTCGCCGTCGCCGCCAACCCCGCCGCCTCGCTCTCCGTCGCCAAATCGGCGCGCGCCGCGACCGCCGCCAAGGGCGACAGCGAGCTCGCCGGCCCCGGTGCGATCGTTGGCCTGGCGCTGGCCGCCGCCGTGGTGGTCGCCGGCGTGGTTATCGCGGTCGACAAAGGCGACAATTCGGACAGCAACTGAGCCGTCGGCCGGCACCGCCGCGATGCGGTGCCGGCACCCGACACGATCAGCCGATCGCGTCCTTGCGCACGTGCGTGATCCGGCACGCCAGGTCCGCCTCCCCGCTCGCCACCACCCAGTGATCGCCGCCGTCGGCGATACCAGTGGTGAAAACAACGTTGTCCAGATACATCTGCTCTTTGAGCGGCTCGGTCAGAGTCGGCGCGGGCTCCAGCAGCGCGTCGTCGCTGGTGGCTAGCGTACGCGACGGATCGTCGCGGTCGAGCAGCGTCCAATAGGTGCGGTATATCCCGACCACACCCGAGGGCTCGACGCCGTGCCAGAGGGTAAGCCAACCCTCCTGCCCGTTCACCGTCGTCAGCACCGGCGGCGCGCCGCCGCCCATGCGCGCGGTTGCCATCGTCTTGGCATGCGGGCGGATGCCCGGCGCGTCGAGCGGCTTCCAGTGGAGCGCGTCCGGTGAGGTCGCGAGGTTGATCGAGGGTCCGGCGCGCCACTCGCTGTCGGGCGGATAAGCGAAGTACAGGTCCCCGAGCGGCCGAGTCTGCGCCCAGAAGGCGCCGCGCACCTTGCCCTCGAAGATCAGCATGTCCTTGTTCTGATGGTCGAGCACGATGCCCTCCAACCGCCAGTCGAGCGCGTCGACGCTGGTATAGAGCGTGGTGCAGTGGCGCTCGGGGCTGACCGAGCAGCTCGTCATGTAGTAGCGCCCGTCGACGCGGCTGATCCGCGCGTCCTCGACGCCATAGCATTGATAGTTCGCGCGCGGCGCGATCGCGCGATCGTAATGGACCGCCTCCACCCGCGCCCCGCTCGGGTCGAGCTCGACCGGCAGCAGCCAGGACAGCGAGGTCAGCGCCATCACCTTCCAGCCGCCGCCGCGCATCATGAACTTGCGCGGGTCGGACGTGTCGACCAGCGACAGCGGCCAGGCATCGAGCACGTAGCGCCCGCCGTCCCAGCGGATGGCGTGGATCTGCTGGTCCCGCACCGGGTGGCGCAACGCCTCGGCGACCCGCACCATCAGCAGCAGGTTGCCGTTGGCCAGTCGCGTCATGCCCGGGTTGAACGCGCCGAGCACATAGGTCTCGGCGTCAAGATGGCCCGCGAGCGGCGAGCGCGACAGGTCGACGTCGCCGGGGCCGAACACCAGGGCGTCGTGGGAGAAGTGGGTGGCCATGGCGCTCAGTCCCCGTCCTGCACGTGCGGGCTGATCGTCAGCCGCTGGATCACCGCGCGGCGCGGCTGGGTGAGAAGGTAGTGCACCCCGACCGCGATGTCCTCGGCGCGCAGCATCTTCTCCTCGCCGATCATGGCGCGCGGTTGCTCGGGTGGAAGGTCGGGCAGCTGCATGTCCGAGCCGGTGAACCCCGGCTCGACCAGCGCGACCCGCACGTCGCCGATGCCGACCTCGCGCCCGCGCGCGAGCGCGAGCGCGCGCGCGTCGTCGAGGATCGTCTGGTCGGTGCCCGCGAGGTAGACGTGCGCGCCCTCGGCGGCCAGCAGCACCGCGACGGCGTGGCCGATCCCGGTGGTGCCGCCGGTGACGATCGCGCGCCGCCCCTCGAGCGACGTCCGCGCGCTGTGCGCGTCACTGATGTCGGTCATGCTGGTCCTCTCGCTCACCCCGACCCAGCGAGACGAACCGCTAGCGCGGCGGTTCCGCGGTCGCGGCGAGCAGTCCGTCGATCGCGGGCAACAGCGTAGGTTCGTCTAGCAGTGGCGCATGACCCACGCCCGGCACCGACACGAGCTCGGCGCGCGGCAGCGCCTCGACCATGCGACGCGCGGTGGCGTCACTCAGTATGTCGCTGCGCTCACCGCGCGAGATCACCACCGGTGCCTCGCCCAGCGCCGCATAGGCGCGCCACAGATCCGGGCCGGCCTCGCCGCCGGGAAGGCGGAACGGCTCGGCGATCTTGAGGTCATAGTCGAGCACGATCCGCCCCGCGCTGTTGAGCCGGTACAGCCGCTTGGCCATCGCCAGCCACTGTTCGATCCGCCAGTCCGGATAGACGTCGCCGTTCGCCTCCTGCAGCCCGCGCGCGGCGTGGAGCCAAGTGGGATAGACGCTGGGCCGGCCGACATAGCCGCGGATGCGCGCCAGTCCGCCGGGCTCGATCGCCGGACCGATGTCGTTGAGCAATGCGCCCGCGATCCGCCCCGGCAGCATGCCCGCGAGCAGCATCGTCACGATCCCGCCGAGCGAGGTGCCCACCGCGACGACACGCGCCAGCCCCTGATCGGCCAGCAGCGCCACCACGTCCTGCGCGTAGGTGAGCGGCACGTAGGTCATCGGGTCCTTGGCATAGCCGCTCTCGCCGCGGCCGCGGAATTCGACCGCGAGCACGCGCCGTCGCCCGCCGAGCGCGGCGACCAGCGGCTCGAAGTCGCGGACATTGCGGGTGAGGCCGGGCAGACACAGCAGCGGCGGGGCGGTATCGCCGTCAGGCCCGGGATAGTCGCGCGCGTGCAGCCGCAGTCCGTCGGCGGACCACCAGTAGACGTCGCGAAATCCCGCCATGCTTGCTTCCCCGTTCCCGCGCCCCCCATATCCACGCATGCCCTTCGACCCGCAAGCATATCGCCCCGAGCGCCGGATCCTGTCGCTCGGCGAGCCCTTCTACGATCCCGTCCGCGCGGCGGATTTCCCCCAGACCCGGCTGCGCTTCCGCAACGATCGCGCCGCGGCCGAGGCCGGCTTGAGCGGGCTCGACGACGCGGAATGGGTCACGCATCTCGGCCGCTTCGCGCCGCTGCCGGACAACCTCGATGAGCCGCTGGCATTGCGCTACCACGGGCACCAGTTCCGCTCGTACAACCCCGATCTCGGCGACGGCCGCGGCTTCACCTTCGCGCAGCTGCGTGATCGTGAGGGGCGCCTGCTCGATCTCGGCACCAAGGGATCGGGACAGACCCCATGGAGCCGCTTCGGCGACGGCCGGCTGACGCTCAAGGGCGGGGTGCGCGAGGTGCTCGCGAGCGAGATGCTCGAGGCGCTCGGCGTGCCGACCTCGCGCAGTCTCTCGCTGATCGAGACAGGGGAGGCGCTGGAGCGCAACGACGAGCCCTCGCCGACGCGCTCGGCGGTGCTCGTGCGGCTGAGCCACGGGCATATTCGCATCGGCACCTTCCAGCGGCTCGCCTACCATCGCGACGAGGAGGCGATGCGGCGGCTGGTACGCTACGTCCTCGCCGAGCTGTATGGCGAGGACGGCGACGACCCGGTGCGGCTGCTCGAGCTGGTGGTGGCGCGCACTGCGGTGCTGGCGGCACGCTACATGGCGGCGGGCTTCGTCCACGGCGTGCTCAACTCGGATAACATCAACGTCACCGGCGAGAGCTTCGACTACGGCCCGTGGCGCTTCGCCCCGACCTGGGACCCGGCTTTTACCGCGGCCTATTTCGACCATGCCGGGCTGTACGCCTTCGGTCGCCAGCCCGAGGCGATCCTGTGGGACGTGATGCAGCTCGCCTCCTCGCTGCGGCTGATCGCGGATAGCGACCCGATGGTCGCGGCACTCGACCGCTTCGGCGAAGTGTATCAGCCCGCGGTAGCGGAGGCCCTGCTGTGGCGGATGGGGCGCGCGCCGCGCGGCGACGCGAGCGACGGCACGCTGGTGCAGGCGGTCGAGCGCGCGCTGCGGGCGAGCGGGGTCGGGCTCGACCGCTTCTTCTTCGACGTGTTCGCGCAGGAGCTGCCGGCGAGCTACGGCGCCGAGTGGGACGCCGCGCGCGCGACGCTGGCGGGTTATGCGGCACGCACGTCACGCGACCATGCGTATTGGCGGGGCGAGCCATGCGCGATGCTGATCGACGAGGTCGAGGCGATCTGGGCGCCGATCGCCGAGCGCGACGACTGGGGCGCGTTCCGCGCCAAGCTCGCGTCGATCCGGCAGATGGCCGCGGCGCTGGGGTGAGAGGGGCGGTCGGATCGCTTCGAGCCCCTGCGCACGCAGGGGCCCAGAGCAACGAGCGCCTCGCTCCGTTATCCTGGGCTCCTGCGTGCGCAGGAGCACGGGCAACAATAAGCCGCCTCATCCCTCAGCGGCATCTGAACTCGTTTAGGATCCACGGTGCGGCAGCAGCGGACGATCCGTTGTTCGCGGCCCGGTAGATCCTGAGACGAGCTCAGGATGATGCCAGCAGAGCACAGCGTGCGCGCCCCGCACCCGATTGGCAAGTTACGCAAAGTGCGCGAAGAGGACGCCATGGCAGAGATGATCTCGTATGAGCCCGCCACCGGCGCCGAGCTCTGGCGCGGCCCGACGAGCGACGTCGATCAGGAGGTCGCCGCGGCGCGCGAGGGCTTCGTGCCCTGGGCGGCGCGCTCGCTCTCCTTCCGCATCGAGACGCTGCGCCGCTTCGCCAACGTGGTGCGCCAGCGCGCCGACGCCTTCACCGAGGTGATCGCACGCGAGACGGGCAAGCCTCTGTGGGAGGCGCGCACCGAGGTCGACAGCGTGATCGCCAAGGTCGACATCTCGGTCACCGCCTATGCCGAGCGCACCGCGCAGCGCCGCATGGACGCGCCGATGAACAGCCGCATGGCGCTACGCCATAAGCCGCACGGCGTGCTCGCGGTACTGGGGCCGTACAATTTCCCGGCGCACCTGCCCAACGGCCACATCGTCCCGGCGCTGATCGCGGGCAATGCGGTGGTGTTCAAGCCGTCGGAGAAGACCCCCGCGACCGGGCTGTTCCTGGTCGAGTGCCTCCACGCCGCGGGCGTGCCCGAGGAGACGATGCGCCTGGTCGTCGGCGGACCGGCGGAGGGTCGCGCGCTCGCCGCACATCCCGACATCGACGGGCTGCTGTTCACCGGCTCGGCGCGCACCGGCATCGCGCTCAACCGCGCCTTCGCCGAGAAGCCCGAGAAGATCCTCGCGCTCGAGATGGGCGGCAACAACCCGATCCTGGTGTGGGACACGCCCGACCTGCACACCGCCGCGGTGCTGGTGGCGCAATCGGCCTTCACCACCGCCGGGCAGCGCTGCACCGCGGCGCGGCGGCTGATCGTCCAGGACACACTCGCCGACGGACTGCTCGCCGAGCTGACCAAGTTGACCAACCGGCTGATCATCGGCGCGCCGCACGACGAGCCCCAGCCCTTCATGGGGCCGGTGATCGACAATGAGACCGCCGACGGGCTGAGCGAGAGCTTCCTCGCGCTGATGATGAAGGGCGGCCGCCCGATCCGCCACATGGCGCGCCCCAACCCCGAGCGACCGTTCCTCACCCCCGGCATCATCGACGTCACCGACGTGGCCGAGCGGCCGGACATGGAGCTGTTCGGCCCGCTGCTCCAGGTCGTGCGCGTCGACGATTTCGACGCGGCGATCGCCGAGGGCAATGCCACCCGCTACGGCCTGTCCGCCTCGCTGATCAGCCAGACACCCGCGCTGTTCGACCGCTTCTGGGCGGGCGCGCGCGCGGGCATCGTCAACTGGAACAAGCCGACCAACGGCGCCTCCTCGTCGGCACCGTTCGGCGGCATCGGCTGGTCGGGCAACCATCGCCCGAGCGCCTATTACGCCGCCGATTACTGCGCCTATCCGGTGGTGTCGAACGAGGCCGAGGCGGCGCGCGCCTCGATCGGCATCGGCCTGAGCGACGGCTGAGCACACACCGCCCCTCGACAGTCCCGGACGCGCCGGGCATCAGCGCGCGCGAACAGGGAGATAGATGATGCCCAGCGGATTGGTCGCGCTGCTCGACGATGTGGCGGGCCTGACCCGGCTCGCCGCCGCCTCGCTCGACGACGTCGGCGCCGCCGCGGCCAAGGCCGGGACCAAGGCGGCGGGCGTGGTGGTCGACGACACCGCGGTGACGCCGCGCTACGTCACCGGCCTGTCGCCGCAGCGCGAGCTGCCGATCATCGGCAAGATCGCGCTGGGATCGCTGCGCAACAAGATCGTCTTCCTACTGCCGATCGCGATCGGGCTGAGCGCCTGGGCGCCATGGGCGATCACGCCGCTGCTGATGCTGGGCGGCGCCTATCTGTGCTTCGAGGGCGCCGAGAAGGTGATCGAGGCACTCTCGGGCGAGCACCACGACGACACCGCGGACGCGGCGACCGACCCGGCCGAGTTGGAGCGCCAGAAGGTATCGGGCGCGATCCGCACCGACTTCATCCTCTCCGCCGAGATCATGGCGATCGCGCTCGGCGAGGTGTCCGATACCCCGCTGCTGACCCAGGCGATCACGCTGGCGGTGGTGGCGGTGGCGATCACCGCTGGCGTCTACGGCGTGGTGGCGCTGATCGTGAAGGCCGACGATGTCGGGCTGCACCTCGCCGAGAGTCCGTCCGCGCCGCTGCGCGCGATCGGGCGCGGGCTGGTCAAGGGCGTGCCGGTGCTGATGCGCTGGCTCGCGGTGATCGGCACCGCGGCGATGCTGTGGGTCGGCGGCGGCATCCTGCTCCATGGCGCCGAGACACTGGGGTGGCGCGCGCCCCAGCATCTCGTCCACCATCTCGCCGAGCGGGTCGAGCACGGCGCACCGGCACTAGGCGCGGTCCTCGGCTGGCTGCTTACCGCGACGCTGTCCGGGGTGGTAGGTTTGGCGGTCGGCGGCGCGATCGCGGGGCTGCTCCACCTCTTCCACCGCGGCGACGCGACGGCGCGTTGAGCCGAGTCGACCCCGTTGCCGGCGCTTCACCGCTTCGCCCGACAGCGCTAAGGCGAGCGGCATGACCGATCCCAGTGACCTCCCCTATCGGCCCTGCGCGGGCGTGATGCTGCTCAATCGCGAGGGCCGCGTCTTCGTCGGGCAGCGGCTCGATAACGTGCTCGAGGCGTGGCAGATGCCGCAGGGCGGGATCGATCCCGGCGAGGACGCGCGGGCCGCCGCGACGCGAGAGTTGTGGGAGGAGACCGGCGTCACCGCGGACAAGGTGACGCTGATCGCCGAGGCACCCGACGAGTTCCTCTATGATCTGCCGCCCGAGATGATCGGCAAGGTGTGGAAGGGCAAGTATCGCGGCCAGCGCCAGCGCTGGTTCCTGTTCCGCTTCGACGGCACCGATTCGGACATCCGCATCGACACGCCGCACCCCGAGTTCCGCGCCTGGCGCTGGGCGGAGCCGGCGGACCTTCCCGAGCTGATCGTGCCCTTCAAGCAGCAGCTCTACCGCGACGTGCTGCACGCCTTCGCGCGGCACCTCAAGCTGCCCGGCTGACGCCCGGCTGGCCTCGCGCCGCGGACGCCGCTAGGCTGCCTGCCATGGGGGAACTCACGAGAGGGCAGAGCGGCGCGGTCGAGCGGCTCGACGCGGCGCGGATGCTGGCGCGGGTCGAGCGCTGGGCCGCGATCAACAGCGGGACGCGCAACCTGGCGGGGTGCGCCGCGATGGCGGAGGTGCTCGCCGACGCCTTCGCCGCGCTGCCGGGCGAGGTGACGCTGGTCGAGCCCGGCGCGGCGGAGAGTGTCGGCGCCGACGGCAGCGTCGCCGCGCTGGACCACGGCCATCACCTGCGCGTGACGGTACGGCCCGAGGCGCCGGTGCGGCTGCTGCTGACCGGCCACCTCGACACCGTCTACCCGGTGGACCACCCGTTCCAGGCAGTGGCATGGCGCGAGTCCGGCGTGCTCAACGGACCCGGCGTCGCCGACATGAAGGGCGGCCTCGCGTTGATGCTCGAGGCGCTGCTCGCGGTCGAGGCCGAGGGAACGCGCTTCGGCTATGACGTCGTGATCAACTCGGACGAGGAGACCGGCTCCTTCTCCTCCGCCACGCTGCTCGCGGAGGCGGCGCGCGGCAAGGTCGCGGCACTCACCTACGAGCCGGCGCTGCCCGACGGCACGCTGGCGGGCGCGCGCGGCGGCACCGGCAATTTCTCGATCGTGGTGCGCGGGCGCGCGGCGCACGCGGGCCGCAACCCCGCCGACGGTCGCAACGCGGTGGTGGCGGCGAGCGCGCTGGCGCTGCGGCTTCACGCCGAGCGCTCGCCGCGGCTGGCGGTCAATCCCGCGCGGATCGACGGCGGCGGGCCCAACAACGTTGTCCCCGACCTCGCCGTGCTGCGTGTCAACTTCCGCCCCGCCGCCGCGGGCGAGATCGCGCGCGCACAGGCGCTGGTCGCGCGGGCCGCGGCCGAGGTCGCGGCGGTGCACGAGGTGACGGTGGAGGTGCACGGTGGGTTCAATCGCCCGCCCAAGCCGATCGACGCGGGCGCGGCGCGGCTGTTCGAGCTGGTGCGCGCGAGCGGCGCCGACCTCGGCCAGGCGATCGCCTGGCGCGACACGGGCGGCGTCTGCGACGGCAACAATATCGCCGCCTGCGGCGTGCCCGTGGTCGACACGATGGGCGTGCGCGGCGGCGCGATCCACTCGGCGGAGGAGTATCTCATCGTCGACAGTCTGAGAGAGCGCGCGGCCCTGTCCGCGGTGACGATGCTGCGGATCGCCGAGGGGGCGCTAGCATGAGCTTCGTGATCCGCGCCGCGCGCGAGGGCGACCTGCCGCATCTGTACGAGATGGCGAAGCTGACCGGCGGCGGCTTCACCAACCTGCCGCCCGATCGCACCGCGCTCGGCGCCAAGCTGACGCGCTGCGCCGAGGCGTTCGGACGCGACACCGCGGACCTGCGCGACGAGCTGTTCGTGCTGATGCTGGAGAACACCGCCACCGGCGAGGTGCGCGGGACCTGCCAGCTGATCACGCACGTCGGGCAGAAGCACCCCTTCTACAGCTATCGCATCGGCACGCTGACCCAGCACAGCCGCGAGCTGGAGCGCACCTTCCGCGCCGAGATGCTGACGCTCACCACCGACCTGGAGGGCGCGAGCGAGGTGGGTGGTCTCTTCCTTCACCCCGGCGAGCGCGCCGGCGGGCTCGGGCTGCTGCTCGCGCGGAGCCGCTACCTCTTCATCCGCACGCATCGCCAGCGCTTCGCCGAGCGGACGCTGGCGGAGCTGCGCGGCGTGATCGACGAGGCCGGCGGCTCCCCCTTCTGGGACGGACTGGCCGGGCGCTTCTTCGGCATGAGCTTCCAGCAGGCGGATGAATTCAACGCGATCAACGGTCACCAGTTCATCGCCGACCTGATGCCGAAACACCCGATCTACACCGCGATGCTGACCGATGGCGCGCGCGCCGCGATCGGGCTGCCCCATCCCTCCGGCCGCGCCGCGATGCGGATGCTCGAGCTCGAGGGGTTCGCGTTCGAGAATTACGTCGACATCTTCGACGGCGGCCCGACCATGACCGCGCGCACCGACCAGGTCCGCACCGTCCGCGACGCGCGCGACGCCGAGCTGGTGACGGTCGACGAGGCCGGGGGCGGCGTCGAGGCGCTGGTCGCGACGGGCCGGCTCGGCGCCTTCCGCTGCGCCTATGGCGCCGTGCGGGAAGTAAACGGCGGGGTCGCGCTCGACCCCGGCTGTGCCGCGGCGCTGGCGATCGAGCCGGGCGCGACGGTGAGCTGGATCGGGCGGATATGACGTTGCTGCGCGAGATCAACCTCGACGGGATCGTCGGACCCAGCCACAATTACGCCGGGCTCAGCCCCGGCAATCTCGCCGCCACCGCCAATGCCGGCGCGGTGGCGCACCCGCGCGCCGCGGCGCTGCAGGGGGTGGCGAAGATGCGCGCCAATCTCGCGCTCGGGCTGGTTCAGGGGGTGCTGCTGCCGCACCCGCGCCCCGATCATGGCTGGCTGGCCGCGCTCCATACCGATTATGCCGCGGCGGCGCCCTTCCTGCGCGCGCGCGCGCTGTCCGCCTCGGCGATGTGGGCCGCCAATGCCGCGACCGTCTCGCCCGCGGCCGACACCGGCGACGGCCGCTGCCATCTCACCGTCGCCAACCTGGTGACCATGCCGCATCGCAGCCACGAGTGGCCCGCGACACTGGCGCAGCTGCGGCTCGCCTTCGCTCATCCCGCCTTCGCGGTGCACGCGCCCATCCCCGCGCCCTTCGGGGACGAAGGCGCGGCCAATCACATGCGGCTGTGCGCCGGCCATGGCGCCCGCGGGATCGAGCTGTTCGTCTACGGCGCCACCGGCGGTCCCTTCCCCGCGCGCCAGCACCTGGAGGCGAGCCGCGCGGTGGCGCGCGCACACCGGCTCGACCCGGCGCGGACCCTTTTCGTCGAGCAGGCCGAGGCGGCGATCGCGGCGGGCGCCTTCCACAACGACGTCGTCGCGGTGGCGAACGAGCGCGTGCTGCTGGCGCACGAGCAGGCCTTCGCCGATCGCGCGGGCCTGCAGGACGCGCTCGCCGCGCTGCTGCCCGAGGCGGAGATCGTCGAGGTCCCCGCCGCCGAGGTGACGCTGGAGGACGCGATCGGCTCCTATCTGTTCAACGCCCAGCTGGTGACGCCACCCGATGGCGCGACGACACTGGTCGTGCCCGAGGAAGCGCGCGCCAACCCGCGGATCTGGAGTTGGGTGCAGCGCCACCTCGCCGGCAACGGCGCGATCCGCCGGGTCGAGGTGGTCGACGTCCGCGAGTCGATGGCGAACGGCGGCGGGCCGGCCTGCCTTCGCCTGCGCGTCGTGTGCGATCCAGCGACGGTTGACCCACGATTCCTCGTCGACTCCGCGCGTCTCGATACGATCGCGGCGGTGATCGAGCGCCACTGGCCCGAGTCGATCGCGCCCGACTCGATCGGGGACCCGCGGCTGATCGCGCAGATCGAGTCGGCGCGGCGCGTGCTGCTGGAGGTGCTGGGGCTGGGGGAGCTGGGGTGAGTGACACCGAACGCGGTCCGCGCCCGCCGAGCTGCCACCCCGGCGAACGCCGGAGTCAAAATGGGCGACGTCAGCGAGTCCCACCGAGGCCTACCCAACTGGGCCCCGGCTTTCGCCGAGGCGACGCGCGATGGCGGCACGATTGCCCTGCACTCCGGCGCATCTTTGCGAACGATTGACACTCCAGCGCTATAAGCCACCCGTGACCCGTCGCCGACCGCCACTCGCCCAGAGCGCGCGCCCTCGCCCCAGCCCGTGGAAGCGGTTCAAGCGGCTGTTCGCGGTCAAGACGAAGTTCGAGGCCTTTCTCGTCATCTACGCGCTCGCCACCGGCGCGGTGGAGCGCGGCTTCAACTATGTCCATCATCTGCCCGGTACGAGCGGCTGGCTGATGTTCGCCGCCTGCACCGGGGTCGTCTTCATCGCCGGCGGCAAGATACTCGATGCGGTGGAACGCGACGAGCACGACCGTGATACCGGTCTTGATATGTTGTAACATGGCGCTAGAGGAACGGCTCCAGTCGGAGTCGTTCATGAAGAAGATCCTCCTCGCCGCGGTCGCGCTCGCGCCGCTCGCCTCTCCCGCCATCGCTCAGACCAACCCGATGCCCGCCGCCCCGAGCGAGGCCGATCCGAGCGGCGGTGCCGGCAGCGCCCGCCAGCGCGATCCGCACCGCTCGGACGACGTAATCGTCACCGCGCCGATCCGGCAGAGCGAGGCCGATGTGCTGCAGGGCACCTCGGTGCTCAGCGGCGCCGAGCTGACTCGCGAGCTGCGCCCGACGATCGGCGAGACGCTGGCGCGCCTGCCCGGCGTCTCCGCCACCTCCTTCGGTCCCAGCGCCTCGCGCCCGATCCTGCGCGGCTTCCAGGGCGACCGTATCCGCGTGCTGACCGATGGCATCGGCTCGATCGATGTCTCCAACACCTCGGTCGACCATGCGGTGGTGATCGATCCGCTGCTCGCCGAGCGCATCGAGGTGCTGCGCGGCCCTTCGGCATTGTTGTATGGCTCATCGGCGATCGGCGGCGTGGTCAATGTGGTCGACCGCCGCATCCCGCGCGCCATCCCCGAGAACGGCTATCGCGCCGACGCGATCGGCAGCTACGGCAGCGCCGCGGACGAGCGCTCGGTCGGCGCCGCGGCGGACGCGCAGGTCGCCGGCCCGCTCGTTCTTCACGTCGACGGCTCGTACTTGAAGAGCGGCAACCTGCGGACCGGGCGGGGCTATCTGCTGTCGCCGCAGGCGCGCGCGGCGGCGCTGAGCCAGGTCGGCCTGCCGCAGGACAGCGACGAGCCGATCGACTTTGCCGCGTCGGCCGCGCTGCGCGACCGGCTCCCCAACTCCGCGGCGGAGACCTGGACCGCGGGCGTCGGCGCCTCGATCATCACCGACACGGGCAATCTCGGCGTGTCGTACAGCCACTATGACAGCCTCTACGGCGTGCCGATCCGCTACGCCACCGCGGTCGGCCAGGAGCAGGAGGCGCCGCGGCTCAGCGTCGTCCAGAATCGAGTCGACCTTCGCGGCGAGGTGCAGACCGGCGGCGGCTTCCTTGATCGCATTCGCATCCGCGTCGGCCACGCCACCTATCGCCACTTCGAGCTGGAAGAGGACGGCAGCGTCGGCACCGCTTTCTACAACAATGGGCTGGAGGGACGGCTCGAGTTGGTTCAGGCCAATCGCGGCGGCTGGCAGGGCGCCAGCGGCGTGCAGGTCTTCAATCGCCAATTCAACGTGGTGGGGGACGAAGCCTTCCTGCCGCGCAACGAGACCAACCAGCTCGGCCTGTTCACCTTGCAGCAGGTGTCGCTCGGCGGCTTCCGCGCCGAGGGTGGACTGCGCTACGAGACCACCGACCTGGCCGCGCGCGCGCCCGGCGTGGACACGCGCTTCTTCAACGGAACAAGATCGTTCGACGCGCTGTCGGGCTCGCTCGGCGCCTCCTACGAGGTGGCACCCGACGTGCGTATCGGCGTCAACGGCTCGCACACCGAGCGCGCGCCGTCGGCCGAGGAATTGTTCGCCAACGGGCCGCACGCTGGCACCCAGGCCTATGAGCTCGGCAGCGCCGACTTCAAGGTGGAGAAGTCCTGGGGTCTCGAGGCCACGCTGCACGCGCACGGTGACGGGTTCAGTCTCGACGCCTCGGCCTATTACAACTGGTTCAGCAATTATATCTCGGAGAACCAGGTCGATCAGTCGGTCTGCCTGGCGCGCTCTGACGCGGTCGATTTCCCCTGTTTCCAGTACCAGCAGCAGGCCGCGCGCTACTACGGCTTCGAGGCGGACGCCTCGCTGCGGCTGGCGCAGGTGGGCGGCTACACGATCAACGCCGACCTGCTCGGCGATTATGTCCGCGCCAACATCGTCGACCTCGGCCCCGTGCCGCGCATCCCACCGGCGCGCGTGCTCGGCGGCCTGGAGGCGCAAGGTGATCGGCTCGGCGGGCGGGTCGAGGTTGAGCACGTCTTCCCGCAGAACCGCACCGCCGCCTTCGAGACGCGCACCGACGATTACACGATGACCAACGCCTCGCTGTCGTTCCATCCTTTCGGCAGCGCCAGCGATCGTACCAGCATCCTGCTCTCGGCCAACAATATTTTCGACGTGCTGGCGCGCCGCCACTCGAGCTTCCTCAAAGACTTCGCCCCTCTCGCCGGGCGCGACATCCGGCTGACGCTCAAGGTCGGGATCTGAGCCGAGCACCCGCTGGCCTCGGCCAGCGGGCGTGAGCCGCCGGCGTGCTCCTGCGAGCGCAGGAGCCTAGGGGCACGAGCACTCCGCTTCGGGCTCTGGGCTCCTGCGTTCGCAGGAGCACGGTTCAGATCAGTGGGTGGAACGCTGACGGCCGCTCGTTGAGCGCGACCAGCGTCGCGCCGCCGTGCGCGTCGAGCGCCAGCGTCGTCACCGAGCCGGGATCGCAGCCGAGTTGGAACATCCGCTCGAAGCGCAGCCCAAGCCAGTGCGCCACCGCACCGCGGATGACGTCGCAGTGGGTGACGAACAGCGTCGTCCCCTCGCCCGCGGCGGAAAGGAGGGCGACGGCGCGCGCCACCGCCTCGCCCATCGTCTCGCCGCCGGGGCAACGCGCGCTGCCGCGTTCCGCGTTCCAGCGCTGCCAGTCGGGATCACCCTCCAGCGCGACGAAGTCACGGCCGGTGAACGTCCCGAAGTCGATCTCGTCGAGCGCCGGCGCATGGACCACGTCGATCCCGCGCGGTCGCGCCACCGCGACGGCGGTCTCGACCGTGCGTCGACGCGGGCTGGCGTAGATCGCGCTCAAATCGACGCCCGCTAGGTGACGCGCGAGCCCCGCCGCTTCATCGCGCCCGCGCTCGCTCAACGCGATCTCCGACCGCCCGCTCAGCACATGGTCGACCTCGCCGTGGGTGCCGTGGCGGGCGAGTAGCAGGAGGCGAGTCATATGCCGCCTCTAGCACGACACGCGCCACTCCCCAGAAAATTTCGGCTGCGCAATAAGTTATGGAACTTAGCTAAGTAGAAGATGTTCCTCTTCCTGTAACCAAGCGGCAACGTGGTCGCTTGTCGTTGATCTCGATCAGTCGGCCCCGTGGCGGCCCGAACGGTCGAGCGAGTGGGAGGGTGGAATGGAGACGGTTCTCATCACCGGCGGCGCCGGGTTCATCGGTCGCTTCGTCGCCGATGAGCTGCTCGCGCGAGGCAACAAGGTGCGCGTGCTCGACAGCCTGATCGAGCAGGTCCACGGCGATGTCGAGCGCCCCCCGCTCCTCAACGACGAGGTCGAGCTGATCCGCGGCGACGTGCGCAACGGCGACGTCGTGACCAAGGCGCTCGACGGCGTCGACAGCGTCATCCACCTGGCCGCCGAGGTGGGCGTCGGCCAGTCGATGTACGAGGTCGAGCGCTACACCTCGACCAACGACGTCGGCACCGCGGTGCTGTTCGAGAAGCTGATCGACAAGCCGGTGCGCCGCGTCGTCACCGCCTCGTCGATGTCGATCTACGGCGAGGGGCTGTACCGCGACGCCGACGGCGCGCTGGTCCAGGACGCGGAGCGCAAGGGGCTGCGCGACGGGCTCAGCAACTGGGAGCCGGTCGACGCGCAGGGTCGGCCGCTCGCCCCCGTCGCCACCCCGGAGTGGAAGCAGCCCAACCTCGCCTCGATCTACGCGCTCAACAAGTACGTTCAGGAGCGCACCACGCACATCATGGCGGCGCCCTACGGCATCGAGGGCGTCTGCCTCCGCCTGTTCAACGTCTACGGCCCCGGACAGGCGCTCTCCAATCCTTATACCGGCGTGCTCGCGATCTTCGCCTCGCGCCTGCTCAATGGCCAGAAGCCGATGATCTTCGAGGACGGCGAGCAGCGCCGCGACTTCGTCCATGTCTCGGACGTGGCGCGCGCCTTCGCCGACGCTTTGGTGCTGCCGCAGGCGGTGGGCGGCACGTTCAACATCGGCTCGGGCCACGACCGTTCGGTCACCGAGGTCGCCACCGAGCTGGCGCGCGCGATGGGCAAGAACGACCTCACCCCCGAGATCGTCGGCAAGGCCCGCATCGGCGACATCCGACATTGCTTCTGCGATACCGCGCTGGCGCGGGACAAGCTCGGCTTCGCCGCGACGCAGGACTTCACCCAGGGCCTCGCCGAGCTGGCGGAGTGGGTCGCGCAGCAGACCGCGGTCGACAAGGTCGCGACGATGCGCGCCGAGCTCGAGAAGCGCGGGCTGGTGGCATGACGGCGCCGATCCTCGTCACCGGCGGGGCCGGCTTCATCGGGTCCAACCTCGTCGACCGGCTCGCCGCCGAGGGGCATGAGGTCACCGCCTACGACGCGCTCGCGCGCGCGGGCGTCGAGCGCAACTTGGCCTGGCTGCAGCAGCGCCACGGGCAGCGCGTTCGCTTCGTCCACGCCGACGTGCGCGACGCCGCGCGCCTCGCCGACGAGGTGGCGCGGTCGCGCGCCGTCTTCCATCTCGCGGCGCAGGTGGCGGTGACCACCAGCCTCGACGACCCGGCGGACGATTTCTCGACCAACATCACCGCCACCTTCCAGCTGCTCGAGGCGCTGCGCACGCGCGCGCCGCACGTGCCGCTGATCTTCGCCTCGACCAACAAGGTGTACGGCGACCTCGCCGATCTCGACTTCGCGCTCGAGGATCAGGCCTATGTGCCGACCGACGCGGAGGTGCGCGCGCACGGCATCGGCGAGGCGCGCGCGCTCGACTTCCACACGCCCTACGGCGTGTCGAAGGGCGCCGCCGACCAATATGTGCTCGACTACGCGCGCAGCTTCGGGCTGAAGACCTGCGTGTTCCGGATGAGCTGCATCTACGGCCAGCGCCAGATGGGCACCGAGGACCAGGGCTGGGTCGCGCACTTCCTGATCCGCGCGCTCAAGGGCCTGCCGATCACGCTGTACGGCGACGGCCATCAGGTGCGCGACATCCTCGACGTGCGCGACGCGGTGGAAGCCTATGTCGCGGCGTGGCAGCGCATCGACCAGGTCGCGGGTCGCGCCTTCAACCTCGGCGGCGGCCCCGGCAATGCGGTCAGCCTGCGCCGGCTGCTCGACCATATCGCCGCGCTGATCGGCCGCCCGGTCGACCTCCGCCTCTCGGATTGGCGCGCGGGTGACCAGCGCTATTTCGTCGCCGACGCGCGCGACGCGATCACCGCACTCGGCCTGCCCGAACGGCGTGACTGGCGCGACGGCGTCGCCGCGCTGGCGGAGTGGCTGCGTGCCGAGCATGCCGAGACGCCGAGGATCGAGGTCGCCGCGTGACGAGACGGTTGCTGATGACCGCGGACGCGGTCGGCGGCGTGTGGCAATATGCGATCGAGCTGGCGCGCGGGCTGGTGCGCGACGGCTGGGCGGTCGACCTGGCGTCGCTCGGACCGGCCGCGTCGCGCGCGCAACGGCTCGAGGCCGATCAGGCAGGCGTCACCTTGCTCGACACCGGCCTGCCGCTCGACTGGCTCGCCGCCGACGCGCGCGAGGTGATCGCCGCCGCCGACGCGGTGGCGCGGCTGGCGCGCGACCGCGGCGCCGATCTCGTTCAGCTCAACCAGCCGGCGCTGGGTGTGGCGAACTTCGCCATGCCGGTGGTCGCGGTGGTGCACAGCTGCGTCGCGAGCTGGTGGGAGGCGGCCGGCGATGGCCCGCTGCCGCCGGGCCTGCGCTGGCAGACCGACCTGGTCGCGCGCGGGCTGGCCCGTGCCGGTGCCGTGGTGGCGCCGAGCACCGCGCTCGCCGCCACCGTCTTCCGCCTCTATCCCAAGGCGCCGATCCCGCTCGCGATCCACAATGGGCGCTCGCTGCCGCCCGCGAGCGGCCCGATGCACGACTTCGCCTTCACCGCCGGCCGGCTGTGGGACCGCGGCAAGAACGCCGCCACGCTCGACCGCGCCGCGGCGCGGCTCGGCATCCCGTTCAAGGCCGCGGGGGCGACCGCCGGTCCCGATGGCGAGCAGGTCCGCCTCGAGCACCTCCACCTGCTCGGCCATGTCGGTGACGAAGTGATCGCAGGCTGCCTCTCGGCGCGCCCCGTGTTCGCCTCCGCCGCGGTGTACGAGCCGTTCGGGCTGGCGGTGCTCGAGGCCGCGCTCGCGGGCTGCCCGTTGGTGCTCTCCGACATTCCGACCTTCCGCGAGCTGTGGGAGGGCGTCGCCACCTTCGTACCCGCGCACGACTCAGTGGGCTTCGCCGCGGCGATCGAGGAGCTGGCCGGCGACGTTTCGCTGCGGATGGCGCGCGGCACGCTCGCGCGGCGCCGGGCGCTGACCTACACGCCCGAGCGCAACCGTCATGCCATGGCGACGCTGTACGCCCGGCTGCTCGGCGGCGGTAGCAAGGTCGCGGCATGAGGATCGTCTACCTCACGCACAGCCTCGACTCCTGCTGGAACCACGGCAACGCGCACTTCCTGCGCGGCGTGCTGTCGGAGCTGATCGCGCGCGGGCACGACGTTCAGGTCCACGAGCCCGCCGACAGCTGGAGCCGCGCCAACCTGGTCGGCGACCATGGCGAGGAGGCGCTGGCGGCCTACCGCACCGCCTATCCGGAGCTATCGTCGTCGCGCTACGCCGCCGAGGTCGATCCCGCCGCGCTGGTCGACGACGCGGACGTCGTGATCGTCCACGAGTGGAACGACCATGCCCTGGTCGCCGCGCTCGGCGCGCTGCGCAAGGCCGGCGCGCGGTTCACCCTGCTGTTCCACGACACTCACCACCGCGCGGTCAGTGCGCCCGAGGAGATGCGCGCCTACGACCTCTCCGGCTATGACGGGGTACTCGCCTTCGGCGAGGCGCTGTCGCGCGTCTATCGCGACTGGGGCTGGGGTGATCGCGTCTGGACCTGGCACGAGGCCGCCGACACGCGCCGCTTCTTCCCGGTGGAAGGCGAGCGGTCCGGCCTGGTGTGGATCGGCAACTGGGGCGACGGCGAGCGCACCGCCGAGATCGAGCATTTCCTGCTCGGCCCGGCACGCGACGCCGGTGTGCCGCTCGACATCTACGGCGTGCGCTACCCCGACGAGGGCAAGGCGATGCTGGCGCGCTACGGTGCGCGCTACCATGGCTGGGCGCCCAACGCCGCCGCGCCGGCGATCTTCGCGCGCGCGCTGGCGACGGTGCACGTGCCGCGGCGCTATTACACCACGATCCTGCCGGGCATCCCGACGATCCGCGTGTTCGAGGCGCTCGGCTGCGGCATCCCGCTCGTGTCCGCGCCGTGGGACGACGCCGAGCATCTGTTCCGACCCGGCGAGGACTTCCTGTTCGCCGAAGACGGCGCGGCGATGACGCGGACGCTGGCTACGCTGCGCGACGATCCGGACCTCCGCGCCGCACTGGCGCGATCGGGGCTGGAGACCATCCTCGCGGGCCACACCTGCGCGCACCGCGTCGACGAGCTGCTCGCCATCCTGGCGCGGCTCGACGCCCCTTCCCTTTCCGCTGCCCGGAGCACCGCCGCGTGAAGATCGCTTTCTACGGTTCCAGCCTGGTGTCGTCCTACTGGAACGGCGCTGCCACCTATTATCGCGGCATCCTGCGCGCGCTCGCCGAGCGCGGCTATGACATCACCTTCTACGAGCCCGACGCCTTCGAGCGCCAGCAGCACCGCGACATCGACCCGCCGCCCTACGCCAAGTCGGTGGTCTACCCGGCCACGGTCGAGGCGATGCGCGCCGTGGTCGCCGAGGCGGCGGGCGCCGACATCGTCGTCAAGGCCAACGGCGTCGGCGTGTTCGACCGCGAGCTGCTCGAGGGCGTCACCGCGGCGGCGCGGCCCGGCGCGCTCAAGATCTTCTGGGACGTCGACGCCGCCGCGACGCTCGACGAGATGCGCGCCGACGCCGATCACCCGGTGCGCGCCGCGCTGCCGTCGATCGACATGGTGCTGACCTACGGCGGCGGCGCGCCCGTGGTCGACGCCTATCGCGGCTTCGGCGCGGCCGAATGCGTGCCGGTCTACAACGCGCTCGATCCCTCGACGCACCATCCGGTCGCGCCCGACGCGCGCTTCGCCTGCGACCTCGCCTTCCTCGGCAACCGCCTGCCCGACCGCGAGGCGCGCGTGGAGGAGTTCTTCCTGCGCGCCGCCGCGGCGCTGCCGGACCAGAGCTTCCTGATCGGCGGCAATGGCTGGGACAGCAAGGCCATGCCCGCCAACGTCCGCCATCGCGGCCATGTCTTCACCGCCGAGCACAACGCCTTCAACTGCACGCCGCGCGCGGTGCTCAACGTCGCGCGGGACTCGATGGCGAACGTCGGCTTCTCGCCCGCGACGCGCGTGTTCGAGGCGGCCGGTGCGGCGGCGTGCCTGATCACCGACTCCTGGGAAGGAATCGAGTTGTTCCTCGAACCCGACCGCGAGGTGCTGGTGGCGCGCGACGGGCAGGATGTCGCCGACCATCTCGCCGCCCTCACCCCCGAGCGTGCGCGCGCGATCGGCGCCGCCGCGCTCGAGCGCGTGCTGGCCGAGCACACCTATGACCTGCGCGGCGCCCAGGTCGACGCGCTCTTCCAGGCGCATGCCACGCGCGAGCGGGTGGCGGCGTGAGGCTCGTCGTCCTCGGCCTGTCGCTCAGCTCGTCCTGGGGCAACGGCCATGCCACTACCTTCCGCGCGCTGCTCCAGGCCTATGCCGCGCGCGGGCACCATATCCTGTTCCTCGAGCGCGACATGCCCTGGTACGCGTCGCACCGTGACGAGCCCACGCCCGACTATTGCCGGCTCGAACTGTATGACTCGCTCGAGGCGCTCGCCGACTGGCGCGACGTGATCGCCGAGGCGGACGCGGTGATGGTCGGCTCCTACGTGCCCGACGGCATCGCGGTCGCGCGGCTGGTGCAGGGCTGGGCGACCGGCGTCACCGCCTTCTACGACATCGATACACCCGTGACGCTCGCCAAGATCGAGGCCGGCACGTGCGACTATGTCTCACCCGAGGTGATCCCCGGCTACGACGTCTATTGCTCCTTCACCGGCGGCCCGACGCTGCGGCTGATCGAGCGCCGCTACGGCAGCCCGGCGGCGCGCGCGCTCTATTGCTCGGTCGACGCCGAGCGCTACCGGCCGACCGGCGCGGCGACGCGGTGGGACCTCTCCTATCTCGGCACCTACAGCCCGGACCGTCAGCCGACGCTCGACCGGCTGCTGCTGGAGCCGGCGCGACGTCACCCCGAGCTGCGCTTCGTGGTCGCGGGGCCCCAATATCCCGACGACATCGACTGGCCCGCCAACGTCGAACGGATCGAGCATCTGCCACCCGCCGACCACCCCGATTTCTACTCGGCGAGCCGCGCCACGCTCAACGTGACCCGCGCGGACATGATCGCGGCCGGCTGGTCGCCCTCGGTCCGTCTCTTCGAGGCCACCGCCTGCGGCACGCCGATCGTCTCGGACCGCTGGGAGGGGATCGACGAGCTGCTGACGCCGGGGCGCGAGATCGTGCTGGCGGACTCGCCCGAACACGTCGAGGCGATGCTGGCGCGCGACGATCTCGCGGCGATGGGTGCCGCCGGGCGCGCGCGCGTGCTGGCGGGGCATACCGCGGTCCACCGCGCCGCCGAGCTGGAGGCGCAGCTGGAAGAGGCGATGGCGGCGAAGCGCGAGGTGGTCGCGGCGTAGTAGGTTGGGCTCCTGCGCACGCAGGAGCACGGGCGCGCTTGATGACGAGGGATCCCCCGTCATCCCGGCCTTGAGCTGGGATCGATGGAGCCGCAGGAGCAACGGCTTGGGTGTGCGCGGCTCGACGGACCCCGGCTCAGGGCCGGGATGACAGCGCCCTACGCCGCCCACTCCGCCTTCGACACACCCTGCGCCCAGAGCAAGGCGGTCAGGTCGCCGTGCTCGATCCGCGCCGCCGCGGCCGCCGCCACGATCGGCTTGGCGCGATAGGCGACGCCCAGACCCGCTACCTCGATCATCGCCAGGTCGTTGGCGCCGTCGCCCACCGCCAGCGTCGCGACGTCCGCCAAGCCGAGCGCGGCGCGCGCCTCGAGCAGGGTCGTCCGCTTGGTCGCCGCGCCAACGATCGGCCGCGCCACCATGCCGGTCAGCACGCCGTCCTCCAGCTCGAGCACGTTGGCGATCGCGCGGTCGAAGCCGATCGCGTTCGCCACCGGCTCGGCGAAGCGCGTGAAGCCGCCCGACACCAGGATCGCACGCGCCCCCCAGCCGCGCATCGTCCGTACCAGCGCGGTCGCACCCGGCATGAGCCGAACGCGCTCCTCCAGGCACGCCTGGATGACGCTGCCGCCCAAACCCTTCAGCAGCCCGACCCGCGCGTCGAGCGCCGCCTCGAAGTCGAGCTCGCCGCGCATCGCGCACTCGGTGATGGCGGCGATCTGCGGCTTGAGCCCGGCATAGTCGGCCAGCTCGTCGATGCACTCGACCGTGATCATGGTCGAGTCCATGTCCGCCACCAGCAGCATCTTGCGCCGAGTCTCGCGCGGCTGGACGACCACGTCGACGCCCTCGAACGTGCCTTCCAGTGCCGCCCGCGCCGAGGCCGCCGCGAGCTCGAAGTGCAGGTCCGCGGCGTCACCCTCGTCGATCCAGCCGAGCGTCGTCGGCGCGCACCCCGCCGCGGCGAGCCGCTCCTGTGCGGCGGCGACGATGTTGGGCGTCAGCCGCCCGGCTGCTATCAGCGTCGCCGTGAACATGGGCTCTTCCCCTGAGACTTGTCGGAAACCGCGGGTCGCGCTCATCGCAGGGCCGACCGCGAGCGGCAAGAGCGCGCTCGCGATCGAGCTCGCCGAACGGACCGGCGGCGTAGTGATCAACGCCGACGCGAGCCAGGTCTATCGCGATCTGCGGCTGCTCTCCGCCCGGCCGTCCGAGGCGGACGAGGCGCGCGTGCCGCACCGGCTGTTCGGCTACGTCGACGGCGCGGAAGCCTGCTCGGCCGCGCGCTGGGCCGAAGACGCGCGCGCGGCGATCGCGGCGGCGCACGCGGCGGGCCGGTTGCCCGTCCTCGTAGGCGGAACCGGCCTCTACCTGCGCACCCTGCTGGACGGGATCGCACCGGTGCCCGAGATCGATCCAGCGGTGCGCGCCGCGGTGCGCTCGCTTCCGGTGACCGACGCGCACGCCGCGCTCGCCCGAGAGGATGCGGCCGCCGCCGCTCGGCTCGCGCCAGGCGACACCGCGCGGGTGGCCCGCGCGCTCGAGGTAGTGCGCTCGACCGGTCGCCCGCTCACCGATTGGCAGGGGGAGTTGATCGGCGGCATCGGCGCGACAGTCGGTCTCAGCGCGCTGGTGCTGCTGCCCGAGCGAGAGACGTTGATGGCGCGCTGCGACACGCGGCTGGAGGCGATGTTCGCCGGGGGAGCGATCGACGAGGTGGCCGCGCTGCTGGCCCGCGACGACGTGCCCGACGACGCACCGGTGCGCCGCGCCATCGGCGTGCCCGAGATCGCGGCCTATCTTGCCGGGGCGATCACGCAGGACGCCGCCCTTGCCCGCGCGCAGCGCGCAACCAGGCGCTACGCCAAGCGTCAATACACTTGGTTCCGGCATCAGCCGCCGGCCGACTGGCGCCGCAGCGATGTCGCCACTTTGGAATTTTATTTCTCAAAAGCGTGTTGACGGGCAACTTTCGATGCCGTAGCGCGCCCCGACTTCAAGCGAGGAGACGTGTCGTGACCACCGAGAAGAGCGGAGCCGATATCCTGGTCGAGGCGCTGTGCGATCTCGGCGTGGAGGTCGTGTTCGGCTATCCGGGCGGCGCCGTCCTGCCGATCTACGACGCGCTGTTTCGTTCGCAGCGGATCAAGCACATCCTGGTCCGCCACGAGCAGGCCGCGACGCATGCCGCCGAGGGCTATGCGCGCTCCACCGGCAGGCCCGGCGTGGTGCTGGTCACCTCCGGCCCGGGCGCGACCAATGCGGTGACCGGGATCACCGACGCGCTGCTCGACTCGATCCCGATGGTGGTGATCACCGGCCAGGTGCCGACCAACCTGATCGGCAGCGACGCCTTCCAGGAAGCGGACACGGTCGGCATCACGCGACACTGTACCAAGCACAATTACCTGGTGAAGGACCCGGCGCGGCTCGGCCCGGTGATCCACGAGGCGTTCCACATCGCCACCTCGGGCCGCCCCGGCCCGGTCGTGGTCGACATCCCCAAGAACGTTCAGGTCGCGACCGCGGCCTACGGCGCCCCCGGCCCGATCCAGCACAAAACATATCGTCCCGCGCTGGAGGCCGACCCGGCGCTGATCGAGCAGGTGGTCGACATGCTCGCCGCCGCCGAGCGCCCGGTGTTCTACACCGGGGGCGGCGTCATCAACGCCGGCCCGCGCGCGTCCGAGCTGCTGGTCGAGCTGGCGCATCTCACCGGCGCGCCGGTGACCTCGACGCTGATGGGGCTCGGCGCCTATCCCGCAACCGGGCCGCAATGGCTCGGGATGCTCGGCATGCACGGCACCTACGAGGCCAATATGGCGATGAACCAGGCCGACCTGGTGGTGAACGTCGGCGCGCGCTTCGACGATCGCGTCACCGGCCGGCTCGACGCCTTCTCGCCCAACAGCCGCAAGGTCCACATCGACATCGACCGGTCGAGCATCAACAAGACGGTGCGCATCGACCTCGCCATTGTCGCCGACGCCGGTCACGCGCTCGCCGACATGGTGCGCCTGTGGCGCGAGCGCGAGCACCCGCGCCCCGACCTCACCGACTGGTGGCAGCGGCTCGAGGAGTGGCGCGCCAAGAAGTCGCTCAGCTTTCCGGAGAGCCGCACCGAGATCATGCCGCAGCGCGCCGTCCGCGCGCTGTGGGAAGCGACGCACGAACGCGCTCCGATCATCACCACCGAGGTCGGCCAGCACCAGATGTGGGCGGCGCAGCATTTCGGCTTCGAGGCGCCCAACAAGTGGCTCACCTCGGGCGGGCTCGGCACGATGGGCTACGGCCTGCCTGCCGCGATCGGCGCGCAGCTCGGCAACCCCGAGGCGTTGGTGATCGACATCGCCGGCGAGGCGTCGATCCAGATGAACATTCAGGAGCTCGCCACCGCCTCGCAATACCGACTGCCGGTCAAGGTCTTCATCCTCAACAACGAATATATGGGGATGGTGCGCCAGTGGCAGGAGCTGACCTATGAGAGCCGCTACTCGGAAAGCTATTCCGACTCGCTGCCCGACTTCGTCAAGCTGGCCGAGGCCTATGGCTGGAAGGGCATTCGCATCGAGCATCCCGACCAGCTCGAGCAGGGCATCGCCGACATGCTCGCGTACGACGGGCCGGTGATGGTCGACTGCATGGTGGCCAAGCTGGCCAACTGCTTCCCGATGATCCCGTCGGGCGCGGCGCACACCGACATGATCCTCCAGGCCAACGAGGTCTCGGGGACGATGGACGACGAGGCCAAGGCGCTGGTGTGAACCCTTAGCTCCTCCCCGGCACGGGGACGAGCGGACGGCAGGCAGCGACTGCGCGACGTCGTCACGTGCGCTTGCCTCCGCCCCCGCCTTCCGTCTTAACCTTTCCCCGACCCCTCCCGCCCTGGGAGGGGAGTGAGATGACGACATGCAGATTCGAGAAGAAAAGGCCGAGCGGCACACGCTGGCGGTGATCGTCGACAACGAACCCGGCATCCTCGCGCGGATCGCGGGCCTGTTCACCGCGCGCGGCTACAATATCGAGAGCCTCACCGTCAGCGAGATCACGCTCGACAAGGCGGTGAGCCGGATCACCATCGTCACCACCGCCAGCCCGGCGACGCTCGAGCAGATCGTCGCGCAGCTCGAGCGGCTGGTGCCGGTCCACCAGGTCACCGACCTCACCGCGCGCGGCGCGCACGTCGAGCGCGAGCTGGCGCTGGTGAAGGTGGCGGGCAGCGGCGACCATCGCATCGAGGCGCTGCGCCTCGCCGAGGTCTATCGCGCGCGCGTCGTCGACGCGACCATCGCCTCCTTCGTGTTCGAGGTCACCGGCACGATCGAGAAGATCGACAAGTTCGTCGAACTGATGGGCGAGGTCGGTTTGGTCGAGGTGGCGCGCACCGGCATCGTCGCGATCGCGCGCGGCGCCGAGGCGGCGTAGCGACCAACACATCTTTCGTCGTCCCTGCGAAGTCGGGGATACATCACCATGAGCGTCTGCGGGTCTGGATCCCCGCCTACGCGGGAATGACAAGGGGCTTTGACATGAAGGTCTATTACGATCGCGACGCCGATCTGAACCTGATCACGGGCAAGAAGATCGCGATCCTCGGCTATGGCTCGCAGGGCCACGCGCACGCGCAGAACCTGCGCGACTCGGGCGTGAAGGAGATCGCGATCGCGCTCCGCCCCGGCAGCGCCTCGGCGAAGAAGGCCGAGGACGCCGGCTTCAAGGTGCTGGCGAACGCGGAGGCCGCCGCCTGGGCCGACGTGCTGATGATCCTCGCCCCGGACGAGCATCAGGCCGCGATCTGGGAGAATGACCTGAAGGGCAACATGAAGCCCGGCAGCGCGCTCGCCTTCGCGCACGGGCTCAACGTGCATTTCGGCCTGATCGAGCCGCCCGCCGACATCGACGTGATCATGATCGCGCCCAAGGGCCCGGGCCACACCGTCCGCTCCGAATATGTCCGCGGCGGCGGCGTCCCCTGCCTCATCGCGATCCACCAGGACGCCAGCGGCAACGCGCATGACGTCGCGCTCGCTTATGCCTCGGGCGTGGGCGGCGGCCGCTCGGGGATCATCGAGACGAATTTCCGCGAGGAGTGCGAGACCGATCTGTTCGGCGAGCAGGCGGTGCTGTGCGGCGGCGCGACCGCGCTGGTCCAGGCCGGGTTCGAGACGTTGGTCGAGGCCGGGTACGCCCCCGAGATGGCCTATTTCGAGTGCCTCCACGAACTGAAGCTGATCGTCGACCTGATGTACGAGGGCGGCATCGCCAACATGCGCTACTCGATCTCGAACACCGCCGAGTACGGCGACATCAAGACCGGCCCGCGCATCATCACCGACGAGACCAAGAAGGAGATGAAGCGGGTGCTCGCCGACATTCAGTCGGGTCGCTTCGTGCGCGACTTCGTGCTCGACAACCGCGCCGGCCAGCCCGAGCTCAAGGCCAGCCGGATCGCCGCCAAGCGCCACCAGATCGAGCAGGTCGGCAGCGAGCTGCGGGCGATGATGCCGTGGATCGGCGCCAACAAGCTGGTCGACAAGGAGCGCAACTGACGCTCGGCGCGCGCGCGGCGGATTGAAGCCGCGCGCGCGCTCCTGTAGGCGCGCGCGATGCGGACGGCGACGTACCGAGACTCGTCGTATCGCACGCGCGCCGACACCGGCAGCCGCGTCGCCTCCTGGCTGCTCGCGCTCGCGATCGCCGCGGCGCTCCTGCTGGCGCTGCTGCGCATGGGCGGCGTGGTGCGCGGCGACTTCGGCGACCACCGCCCGCTCAACACCTTCGACGTCAGCTCGCAGGGCCAGCGCGCCGAGACCGCGGCCACCAAGCGAACCGAACGCGCGCGCCAGTCGGGCCGCCAGCGCACCGCCCCGGCCGCGCGCGAGCGTCCGGTCGAGCGCACCGCCGAGACGCCGCCGCCCCTCGCCGAGCTCAAGCTCCCCGGCGTGATGATCCTCAGCCGCAGCGACTATGCCGCCTCCGACATCGGCAAGATCAAGGGCACCGCGCCAGCGCCCGACGCGGGAGCGGACGGGCAGCAGAGCGCCAGCGCCGGCGCGGGCGACGACACGCCCACGGTCGGCGCCGGCCCGGGCGGCGAGCCGCTCTACGCCGCCGAATGGTATCGCGAGCCGACCCGCGCCGAGACGTCGCCCTTCTTCCCGCGCGGCCAGGCCGGCTGGGGCATCGTCGCCTGCCGCACCGCGCCGCGCTACCATGTCGAGGACTGTCGCGAGCTGGGCGAGTCACCCGGCTCGGGCATCGCGCGCGGGCTGCGCCGCGCCGCGTGGCAGTTCCTGGTGCGGCCGCCGCGGCGCGGCGGCCAGCCGCTGATCGGCGCCTGGGTCCGCATCCGCTTCGACATCACCGTCGAGCCGCGCCCCGGCGAGCCGCCGCGCGACTCGCCGGGCGGCGAATAAGCGCCGAAAACCTCCGTTTCGTCGCGGCCCCTAGCCGCCCGGGCGATACTATGGTGCAAGAGGCGAACAACAGGAGGAACCACCATGCGTCATCTTCTCGCCGCCGGCCTGGTCGCCGCGCTCGCCGTGCCCGCCGCCGCGCAGCTCGCCACCGCGCCGGGTCAGCCCGGCCAGCCGAGCGCCGCGCGCGTCGCCGCCGGCACCTATCAGGTCGATCCCGCGCACACGCAGGTCACCTGGGAGGTCAACCACCTCGGCTTCTCGATGCTGCAGGGCCAGTTCGGCGCTTCGGGCGGGTCGATCACGATCGATCCGAAGAAGCCCGCCGCCACCAAGGTCGAGGTCACGTTCGCGGTCGACCAGCTCTCGGTGACCACCCCACAGTTCGCCAACCACCTCAAGTCGAAGGATTTCTTCGACGTGGCCAGCAATCCCACGGCGCGCTTCGTGTCGACGACGGTGACGCCGCGCGGCGCCAACAAGGCGGTGGTCAACGGCGAGCTGACGATCAAGGGCATCACCAAGCCGGTCACGCTCGACGTCACCTTCGTGGGCGCGGGCGACAATCCGATGAGCAAGAAGGCGAACTTCGGCTTCGTCGGCACCGGCACGATCAAGCGCAGCGACTTCGGCCTGGGCTATGCCGCGCCGGTCGTGTCGGACACGGTGAAGCTCAACGTCAACGCCGCCTTCACCGCGTAAGCGGGCGCGACCTACTCTCCTCCTATCGGCGTCATCCTGAACTTGTTTCAGGATCTACCTTTCCGCGAGCGCTCGGGCGGCTGAGTATGCGGCACGGTGGATCCTGAGACGAGCTCAGGATGACGCCATGACCAGTGAGGATGAACTCACGCCGCGCGCTGCAGCCGCGCGAAACTGTCGAAGGTCGCGCGCACCACGGGCGAGGCGTTGGCCACCAGTGCGGCCACTCGGCGCGTGAACGCCTCCCCGTCAGAGCCGGGGACGCGCTCGGCCATCGCCCAGTCGCCGAACTCGCGTTGCGCCACCTCGCGTCGCGACAGCACCACCAGCGCGCGGTGGCGCGGATCCGCGCCGATCCGCGCGAAGGCGCGCTCCACCATCGCCGGCTCGCCCTCCAGTGCCTGGAGGAAGCGCCGGCCGTCGCTGAAGAGAAGTCCGGTGATTCGGTCACGCGTGTTGTTGGCGCGCGACTCCGCCAGGATCGTGGCGGTGGCGATCTGCCCGACCGCGGTGCTGATATAGACCAGCTGCAACATGGTGAACTCCCTCGTACCATCCCTTTCTCGCCGACAAAGGTTTCGTTTTACTCAAGATCTCGCGCGCGCATCGGCGCGCTGGACAAGCTGCGGTAGCGCGCGCTACTCAGGGCCGCGATGACCATGGCCCGCGGCCTCGCCCTGCTGCTTCGACTTACGCGCCCTTAGGCGCGTCACCGCTCGCGCGCCCGTCGCGCCGCGCCTAAGGGCTGGACCATATCCCTTCCGCTCCTGTCGAGAGAGCCACCGCCATGCTGCGCGACCCCGCGACCAAATACCGCCCCTTCCCTCCCGTCGACCTGCCCGACCGGCGCTGGCCGTCCGCGACGATCGCGCGCGCGCCGCGCTGGCTCTCCACCGACCTGCGCGACGGCAATCAGGCGCTGATCGATCCGATGGACGCCGAGAAGAAGACGCGCTTCTTCGACCTGCTGGTGAAGGTCGGGCTCAAGGAGATCGAGGTCGGCTTTCCCTCGGCCGGCGCGACCGAGTTCGACTTCATCTCGGGGCTGATCCGCGACGATCGCGTGCCCGAGGACGTCCAGGTCCAGGTGCTCACCCAGTCGCGCCGCGACCTGATCGAGCGTAGTTTCGCCAGCCTGGAGGGCGCGCACAGTGCGATCGTCCACCTCTACAACGCGGTCAGCCCGGCGTGGCGCAAGATCGTCTTCGGCATGTCGCGCGACGAGGTGAAACGGATCGCCGTCGAGGGTGCCAAGGTGCTCCGCGACGAGGCCGCCAAGCGCCCGAACACGCGCTGGCAGTTCGAATATTCGCCCGAGACCTTCTCCACCGCCGAGCTCGATTTCTCGCTGGAGGTCTGCGAGGCGGTCGCCGAGGTGCTGCGGCCGACGCCCGAGGCGCCGATCATCTTCAACCTGCCCGCCACGGTCGAGTGCGCGACCCCCAACGTCTACGCCGACCAGATCGAGTGGTTCGCGCGCCACCTGCGCCAGCGCGACGCCGCGGTGATCTCACTCCACACGCACAATGACCGCGGCACCGGCGTCGCCGCGGCCGAGCTCGGCATCATGGCCGGCGCCGACCGAGTCGAGGGCTGCCTGCTCGGCAACGGCGAGCGCACCGGCAACTGCGATCTCGTGACGGTCGCGCTCAACATGTACACCCAGGGCGTCGATCCCGCGCTCGACCTCTCGGACATCGACGCGATCGTGAAGACGGTGGAATATGCCACCAACATCCCGGTCCACCCGCGCACACCCTATGCCGGCGACCTCGTCTTCACCGCTTTCTCGGGATCACACCAGGACGCGATCAAGAAGGGCTTCGCGGCCCAGTCGGCGCGCAACGACGGGCTGTGGGAAGTCCCCTATCTGCCGATCGACCCGGCCGACCTCGGCCGCAGCTACGAGGCGGTGATCCGCGTCAACTCGCAGTCGGGCAAGGGCGGAGTCGCCTGGGTGATCGAGCAGGACAAGGGGCTGCGGCTGCCCAAGCGGCTCCAGGCCGACTTCAGCCGCCACGTCCAGGCGCTGGCGGACGAGACCAGCCGTGAGCTCAACGCCGCCGACATCTGGGGCGCCTTCGAGCGCGCCTATCTGCCGGGCGCGGGCGACCGCTTCGTGCTGCGCGATTATGACGAGCGCGGCGCGGCGGGCGAGCGCGTCTTCGTCGGCCGCATCGCCATCGACGGCGAGGAGCGATCGTTGTCGGGCCGCGGCAACGGCCTGATCTCGGGCGTGATCGCCGCGCTGGCCGATAGCACGGGGCCGACGCTCGACGTGGTCGACTATGCCGAGCACGCGATCGGCCACGGCGCGGGCGCGCAGGCGGCCGCCTATCTCGAGTGCCGCACGCCCGACGGACGCATCGTCTGGGGCGTCGGTATCGACAGCGACATCGCCACCGCGAGCGTCCGCGCCGTGCTCTCCGCGGCGAACCGCGCGTGACCCGCCGATACGCCGCCTTCCTGTTCGACATGGACGGAACGCTGATCAACTCGATCCCCTCGGCGGTGCGCGCCTGGACCGCCTGGGCCGGGCGCCACCGCATCGACGTCGACGAGCTGATGCGCGTGATGCACGGGGTCAAGGCGATCGAGACGATCCGCCGCTTCGCCCCGCCCGGTGTCGACCCGCAGCGCGAGTTCGAACTGCTGCTCCAGGCCGAGATCGACGACGTCGCCGACGTGGTCGAGATCGCCGGCGCCGGCGCCTTCACCGCGGCGCTGCCGCCGGAGCGCTGGGCGATCGTCACCTCCGCGCCGCGCTCGCTCGCCGAGGTCCGGCTCCGCGCCGCGGGCGTCACCCCGCCCGAGGTGATGGTCACCGCCGACGACGTCGAGCGCGGCAAGCCGGCGCCGGACTGCTTCCTGATGGCGGCCGAGCGGCTCGGGGTCGACGCCCGCGACTGTCTCGTCTGGGAGGATGCCCCCGCCGGCATCGCCGCGGCCGAGGCGGCGGGCGCCGACGTGATGGTGATCTCGGCGACGCACCACGAGCCGCTCGAGACGCGTTGGCGCCAGGTCGACGGCTATGCGGCACTTACCGCCGTGCTGGAGCAGGATCGGATGGTGCTGGGCGCGCGCTAAGGGCGCCCGCGTTCAGCGCCCCGGCGTGGCGTAGGTCGGCGGATCGCTCGCGGGGAAGGATTCGTCCGATCCCTCGTCGACCTTGTCCCAGCCGCGTGACTCGCGATCGACCATGCTCTCTGGCCCTGCGTCGCGTACCGGCGGCGCCGGGGAGCGCGGGGGCGGCGCCACGACCCGCGGTCGTGCCGCGCGCCGGCCCAACAGGAAGCCGAGCGAACCCGCGAGCAGGAGCGTGCACGCGACGGGTCCGACGACCGCCGCGGCCGGCGCCGGGACCCGGCGTTCGCCCGCGCGGCGGCTCGCCTCGACGAAGCTGACGCCGGACTGCTCATTTAGCGTGAGCCTGCGCCCGTCGCTCGACGTCATCTCAAGGCTCAGCGACTCGTCGGTGCCCGCGGGCGTGGCATTGCCGTCGCCGCGCATCCCGCCCGCCGGCGGCATCTGGTTGTTCTCGGGGTCGACGGTGCCGTACAGCCGGGGGCCATCGCCGCCCATCACCCGCGCTCCCGACAGTCACGCACCACCGCGGCGGCGCAGCCGATCGCGCCGCCGACCAGAGCGAAGACCAGCACGTTGTCGGGCCCGCTCGCCGGCGCGATCCGCCACTTCACGGCGTACACGATCAGCGCGACCAGCACGCCGATGACGAAGAGCATCGCCGCCCCGCGCGGCTCACGCTTGATCGTCTCGAGCGGCATGACCTAGCCCCCTGCCATAAGCGCCCTGAGGCACGTAAGCGGATCAACGTCGCGGACCGAAAAGCGTTCAACAACAGGCGACTGACTTGGATTATCTCGGCGCTGCCGCGCTTTAATTGATCTGATCGGGCGGTGCCACGGGGAAGAGCAGCGGCGCGATCGGCACACCCTCCTCTACCAGCTCGCTGACCTCGGCCGCGCTCGCCTGACCGTGGATCGGCCCCTCGGGCCGCTCGCCCTCGTGCATCGCGCGCGCCTCGGTGGCGAAGTCGCTGCCGACCCAGCGTGACCGTCGGAGCAGCTCCGCCTGGAATGCCGCCAGCTTCAGGAGCGCCTCGGTCGACGTCTCGGACGGCGCCGTCGCGAGAGCGCGATTGCTCTTGGCGCTGACGTTGGGCGCCATCACCGCTTTCTCGACGTCGGTCCCACCGCACAGAGGGCAGCTGACGAGGCGACGCTCGCGCTGTTCCTCGAACGCCGAGGAGGAGGAAAACCACGCCTCGAACACATGTGCCCGGGCGCAGCGAAGATCGAAGACGATCACGCGCCGCTCAGGCGGCGAGCATCACGTCGAGCTTGCCCGCGCGCTCCAGCGCGGCGAGATCGTCGGAGCCGCCGACATGGACGCCGTCGATGAAAATCTGCGGCACCGTCGAGCGCCCCGAGGCGCGCGCGATCATCTCGGCGCGCTTGTCGCGCTGGACCCCGATGTCGGTCTCCTCGACCGACACGCCCTTCTTCGCGAGTAGGTTCATCGCGCGCGAACAATAAGGGCAGAACGCCTTGGTGTAGATCTCGACCCGTGCCATGCCACCTAGTTGTGGTCGCGTCCCCGCGCTGTCAATCCGTACGCGGCAGCACGCGCGCCCAGACCAAGATCGATACGCTAGCCGCACCGGCAGCGAGCAGGGTCACGGTACAGGCGTCGGCGGTCGCACCGCTGGTGTAGACGTCGTCGACCAGCACCACATGCGCCCCGAGGAGTCGGGCGCGCCCGCGCTCGGTCACGCGGAAGGCGCCTGCCACCGCGCGATGCCGCTCGCCGGCGCCTCGCTGGCGCAGCATCGGCGTGGCGCGGTGACGCTCGAGCAGCCGAGCGTGCCATGCCACGCCGCTGAGCCGCGAGACGGCCGCCGCGATCAGCGCGGCCTGGTTGTAACCGCGCGACCACATGCGCCAGCGATGCAGCGGCACCGGCACCAGCAGCGTCGCCCCTACCGGCACCCAGCGCGCCATCAGCTTCGCCGCCGTCACAGCGTAAGCGGCACGGCCGCCGTGTTTGAGCCGCAGCGCGAGCGTGCGCGCCACCTCGCCATAAGCGACCGCGGCGCAGACCCCGGCGTGCCGCGGCGGCGCGGCGCGACAGTCGTCGCAGCGCGCACCCGCGCCTTCCGCAGCGGCGAGCGGCAGGTGACACGAGTCGCACCAGGGCGGCCCGAGCAGATGGAGCGACGCCCAGCAGTCCGGACAGAACCGACCCTGCGCCGAGACGATCGCGCCGCAACCGGGGCAGCGCGGCGGCAGCACCTGATCGATCAGCCGCATGAGCACGTCGCGCTTGTGGGCGACGCCGCGAGCGGGCACAAGCCGCCGGGCGACCCATGCAGCCTCCCGAGATCTTCGACCGCGCCGCGCGCCGCCGGCACCGCGACCGCGCTGCCGCCGACTTCGGTGCGCACGATTTCCTGCGCGCGGCGATGCTCGACGGTATCGCCGATCGACTCGACGCGGTGAAGCGCGACTTCGCCGACGTGCTCGATCTCGGCTGCTTTCGCGGCGACTTCGTGCCCCCGCCGGGCGCTCGCGTGGCGCGGCTCGATCCCGGCTTCGCCTTCGCGCGCGTCGCGGGCGGCGTGCAAGGTGACGAGGACAGGCTTCCCTTCGCCGACGAGTCGTTCGACCTGGTCGTCACCGCCGGCACGCTCGACACCGTCAACGACCTGCCGGGTGCGCTCGCCCTGGCGCGTCGCTGCCTCCGCCCCGACGGGCTGTTCCTCGGCGCCTTCGTCGGCGGTGGCAGTCTGGCACAGCTGCGCGCGGCGCTGCGCGGCGCGGAGGGACCCGCCGTGGCGCGGCTCCATCCCCTGGTCGACGTGCGCTCGGCGGGCGACCTCCTGGTGCGGGCGGGGTTCGCGCTGCCCGTCGCAGACGTCGAGACGCTCAGTGTCGGCTATGGCGGTCTCGGCCGGCTGCTCGACGACCTGCGCGGCATGGCCTCGAACAACGTGCTCGCCGACCGCCACCCGCTGCGCCGCGACACGCTGGCGCGTGCCGCCGGCGCCTTCGCCGCGCGCGCCGACGCGGACGATCGCGTGCGCGAGCGCTTCGACCTGGTCTTCCTCACTGGCTGGGCGCCGTCCCCCGACCAGCCCCAGCCCGCGCGGCGCGGCAGCGCGAGCGCGTCGCTGGCGGCGGCTCTGCGCGGGGGCGGCGAGCGCGCGTCGGGGGAGTGACGTGCTCTCCTGCTAACAGGAACTCCACAACGATCGCGCAGATCTTCGTTGAGCGTCCTCCTGCATTTGCTTCAGGATCCATGCGTCCGCGCGCTCTGACATCGAGGCGCTAGCGGGCGGGCCAATCCTGAAACGAGTTCAGGAGGACGAAGGGTCGGTAGCAGTCGAGCCCCGTGACCGTCTCGCCCAACAGGCCGGCTCAGATCAGCTCGTCGTCGTCGTCCTCAGCGAGCAGCCGGCCCATCGAGTCGAACAGAGCGTCCATCGCCACCGGCTTGAAGATAACGTCGTCCGCGCCCGCCTCGAGACAACGCTGTCGCAGGTCCACCGCGGTATCGGCGGTGACGACGATGATGGGCAGCCGCGCCTTGACATCGCCCCGTGCGCGGATGTGGCGGATCGCGGTGATCCCGTCCATGCCGGGCATGCGGAGGTCGACCAGGATCACGTCGAAATCGTCGCGATCGATCAGCTCGAGGCCGAGCTCCGCGCTCTCCGCCTCGACCATGGCGACGCCGGCGACGTCGAGCATGTCGCGAACGACGCGCCGGTTCATCCGGTCGTCCTCGATGAACAGAGCCGTCAACGCCGTCACTTCCGAGACCCCCTCCCCCGTCGGCAACGCGACCCGGCTTCTTCTTTCACAATCGTCCTAGCACATCATGCGGCGTCGCGCACCGTCACGCGAGGCATGCTCAGCACTGCCGCGACCAAGGCTTTCTTGGCTATCGGTTTCTCGATAACCTGGGTGATTGACGAGGCCCATTCGCCACGTCGCGCGGTTACCTCGGCGGTGGCGAGCAGCGCCACGGGGGCGCCCTCCGCCGCCGCACCGATCGCTGCCAGCTGCGCGGATAAGTCAGTGGTCGAGAGCGACGCGGCATCGACCAACACCCGAGCGGGCCGCGCGCGCGCGACGGCCGCCGGCGCCTCGTCGCCGTCGGCGAAGAGGATCGGACCCTGTCCGTCGAATAAGGTCTTGTACATCGCTCGCGTGATTGGGTTGCGCTCGATCACTACCAGCGCGATCGCCTCGACCGGCTCTTCCACGCCCTGCGCGGCGATGTAGGGCAGGTCGAGCACGAACGTGGCGCCCTCCTCGAGCCGGCTCGTCACGGAGACGTCCCCGCCCATCGCGCGCGCCAGGTTGCGGCAGATCGCCAGTCCCAGACCCGTGCCGCCGAACTGGCGGGTCGTTCCCGCGTCGGCCTGGCGGAACGACTCGAAGATCAGTTCCTGCGCCTCGGCGGCGATGCCGATACCACTATCCGCCACCGTGACGCGCAGCCGCTCGCCCGCGACCGCGACGTGCAGCGTCACATGCCCCGCAGGCGTGAACTTCACTGCGTTCGACAGCAGGTTGAAGACGATCTGCCGCAGCCGCGCGGGGTCTCCCATGATCCAGTGCGGTGCCGCATCGGCGTCCACGTCGAACGCCAGCCCCTTGGCGCGCGCCGGGTCGCGCCACAGCCGGGTCGATTCGGCGAGCACCGCGCGCAGGTCTAGCGGCACGGTCTCAATCGTCATACGCCCGGTCTCGATCTTCGCGACGTCGAGGATGTCGTCGACCAGCGCGCGCATCGTCACGCCCGCGCCATGGACGATGCCGAGCCGGTCGCGGGTCATCGGATCGAGCTTCGCGTCGGCGATCATGACCTGCGTCATGCCGAGGATACCGTTGAGCGGGGTGCGGATCTCGTGGCTGGTGGTGGCGAGGAACTCGGTCTTGGCGCGCAGTGCCTTGGCGAGCTCGCTGTTGCTCGCGGCGAGATCGGCGTTGGCGGCGCGGACCTCGTTGCGGCTGCGCCGGATCGTGAACAGGCCGATCGCGAGCAGCGCGATGATCAGCAGCGTGCCGGCGACGGTGCCGTAGAGCAGCACCCGCTGCGTGCGCGCGGTCTGACGCTCGAACGCCACCGACTTGGCGAGGTCGGCCGCTTTGAGCCGCGCGATCCGCAGCTCCTGATTGGCGTAATCGAAACGCGCCGCGGCGAGCGCGACGCTGTTCGAGCGCGCGATCTCGGTCGCCTGGTCGTCGAGCCGCTTGACCGCGCGCAACTGCGTCAGCGCCGCGGCGGAGTCGCCGCTCGCGACATAGATGCGATACGCGATATCGTGCACGTCACGGTCGGCGATCAGCGTGCTCTCGGGATCGACGCCGGCGAAACGCTGCGCGATCAGGGCGCGCGCGCGGGGTAGATCACCCAGCTGCAGCGCGGCGTCGGCCGAGAGGGCGAGCAGTTGCGGGCGCTGCACCGCGGCCGACTCCTCTCGCGTGAGCGCCAACCCGCGACGAATGTTGGCCTCGGCCCGCGCCGGCTGCCTCAGTCGGAGCTGCGCCTCGGCGATACTGCTGAGCGCCTGCGCCAGCGCGAACTGACTGCGCAGCGTCGCGGCGGCCTGCATCGCACGGCGGAACGACCCCTCGGCCTCGTCGAAGCGGCCGAGTGCCGACAGTGCCTGCCCGCGGCCGTTCTCGATCGCGACGGTAAGCCCAGGATCCGCGCCATATCGCTCCGATGCCTGGGAGAAATACCGCAGCGCCGTGGGATAGTCGCTGGCACTTCGATAGAGCAGCGCGATCAGCGTCAGCGCCTTGGCCTGGCTGCGTGGGTCGTGCAACGCGACGAAGCGCTCATGCGCGCGCTGAAGCACGGGTAATGCCTCAGTGATGCGGCCCGCGTCGGTCAGTGCACTGCCCTGCGAGAGCAGGATGTCGGCTGTGAGGTGGGAGCGTGCGTCCGCCACCCCGGCCTGGCGCTGCGCCTGAGTGAGCAGTTGGAGCGCGCGCTCCGGCTCGCCGATCCGGGTGAACGCCTCAGCCTCCAGCCACGTCAGAGTCGCGGCGCGGGTCCACTCGGCCGGCACGGTGGCGGCATCGGGTCGCGCTCGCGATCGCTCCGCCAGCGCGATGGCGCCACGCGGATCCACGAGCATCTGCTGCCGCATCTGCTCGACGGTCGCATCGGTCGACGGCGGCGCCGCGCGCAGCGGCGACGCCACGAGCGTGACCGCGAGGACGGCGCCCGCGAGCCGGCGGATCAGGCGCGCTTCCACGTCGCGCTGAGTCGCGTGAAGGACGCGCGCGTGTCGGCGGAGGCGCGATGGTGTCGCTCCTCCGCGAGGAAACTCGCGAGCGTCTCCAGCTCTACGGGCCGACTGAGCACGTAGCCCTGCACCATGTCGCACCCCATCACCGAGAGCAGCGCCAGCGCGGCGTGCGTCTCCACCCCCTCGGCGACCACCTCCATGTCGAGCGCATGCGCGAGGTCGATGGTGGAGCGGACGATCAGCGGGTCCCGATGCGAGCTGGTGATGCCGGTGATGAACAATTTATCGATCTTCAGCTCGCGCGCGGGCAGCTGCTTCAGATAGGCGAGGCTCGACAGGCCGGCGCCGTAGTCGTCGATCGAGACGGTGATGCCGATCGCGGCGAAGCGCTGCAGGTTCGCGATCGCGCCCTCTGGATCGCGGATCACCGCGGTCTCGGTTATCTCGAAGCCCAGCCGAGCGTCCGGGGCAGCTGCAATATAGTGGCACACGGCCTCGGCGAAGGCGGCGTCGGCCAGCACCTGACCCGATATGTTGATGAAGATGCGCACGTCGTGACCGAGCCTGCGCAGCCGCCGTTGATCCTGGATGGCGCGGCGCACCGTCCATAGCGTGAGCGGTCCGACACGGCGGCGCTCCTCCGCCAGCGGGATGAAGTCGGCGGGCGGGATCAGTCCCCGGCTCGGATGACGCCAGCGGATCAGCGCCTCCGCGCTCTTGATCACCTGCTGGCGGACGTGGAGCTTGGGCTGGTAGAACAGCTCCATCTCATCCTCGGCGAGCGCGCGGTCGAGTTCGCTCGCCAGATCCTCGCCGGCTACCAGCGCGGCACCGACGGTCTCGCCGCCGCCCGACGTCAGCGCCTGTGCCAGGGCAGCCTCGCTGGTCTCCGCCAGTGTCACGTCGTCGACCTCCGGCGCCGCGACAGCGCTGCCCACCGCCCAACCGAGACGCGCGGCATCGTCGCACCGCTCGTCCGCCGGATCGAAGAAGGCCCGCACTGCCGTCGAAACATGCTCCACCTCGTCGAGCGCGCCACCGCACCTAACCCGTATGACATCCTGCCCTACTGCGGCGACGCACGCCAGCGGCAGCGTATCCGCCAGGCGTGCCGCCGTCAGTACGGCAAGCTCCCCCGCCGAACTGGCGCCGAGCGACCGTCGCACCGCGGCGAAGTCGCGAACTCGCGCGAGCAGTTCGCCGCGACGAGCAAAGGCGACGGGCTGACGGTCGCGCGTCGCGTCGTCCGGCCCGGACGTCACAGGGGAGCAAGGCATGTCCATTCCGGAGCCACCCTAGGCCTCGCAGCTTAATGAATGACTTAGATACGTCCCACTTTGGGTTAACTGCAGGTTAATGGCGTTGAGACGTGGTGAAAAAAGCGTTACCTGCGCGTTACCCTTCGGGGGGGTTGAGCAATAAATAGGGAGAAGACCCATGTTCGCATTCGTTCTCGCGCTGATCGGTTTCGTCGGCACCACCATCAAGCCCTGGTAATCGGGAGTAGATCGATGCTCGCATTCGTTCTCGCGCTGGTCGGCTTCGTCGGCACCACCATCAAGCCCTGGTAATCGGAGAGCCCGATGTTCGCTTTCATTCTCGCGCTGGTCGGCTTCGTCGGCACCACCATCAAGCCCTGGTAATCGGAGAAGCACGATGCTCGCTTTCGTTCTCGCGCTGGTCGGCCTCGTCGGCACCACCATCAAGCCCTGGTAAGCAGTTCATACGCCCGGCGCGCGGCGCGACTACCGCTCCGCCGCCGGGCCTTAGTAATGCGTGGACTCACTTCTTTGCCGTCGGCCGGTGATCGGCTGCGGTAAAGTCAATTTCCTGAGCGACCGACCCCAAGCGCAGCGCGAGCACGTCGAGCGCGTAACTCTGGTTGAGCCGCCACGGCCGCCGGTGCCCTTGCCGCGGCAGCGCCGATAAGGCGCGCTGGATATAGCCCGAACTCAGTTCCGCGAACGGCACGTCCCTGACGCTGTCGGATCCCACCCGCGGCGTCGCACTCGCCGCGCCGCGCCGTCGCATCGCGCCGAGCAGCCGACACAGGTAGGCAGCCACCAGGTCCGCCTTGAGCGTCCAGGAGGCGTTGGTGTAGCCGAACGCGAAGCTGAAGTTCGGTACGTCCGACAGCATCATCCCCCTATATTGCAGCGACGCGGCGGGATCGATGATCGTCCCGTCCCGGGACAGAGTGACGCCGCCGAGCAGTAGAATCTCGAGGCCGGTGGCGGTCACGACGATGTCAGCCCGGACAAGGGTGCCGTCCGCGAGCAGCAGGCCGTCGCGGGTGAGACGGTCGATGGTTCCGGTGGCGACGCTGGCGCGCCCCTCGCGCAGCGCGGCGAAGAGATCACCGTCCGGGACAAGGCAGAGTCGCTGGTCCCAGGGATCGTAGCGCGGGGTGAAATGGGTCGCGACGTCATAATCGGCGCCGAGCTCGTGCCGCACCATCGCGATCAGTCGCCGCGCGACCCCACGCGGCCGCCTCCTCGCCAAGCGGTAGAAGAACTGGCCGAGCAGCACGTTCTTCCAGCGCGTGGCGGCATAAGCGGCGCGTTCCGGAAGCACGTCGCGCAGGCGGTCGGCGACGCGGTCGCGCGCCGGTCTCGACACGACGTAGCTCGGCGAGCGCTGCACCATCGTGACATGCGCCGCTGTGCGCGCGAGTGCGGGTACCAGCGTGACCGCGGTGGCGCCGCTGCCGATCACCGCGACGCGACGGCCTTTATAGTCGAGCCGCTCGGGCCAGAATTGCGGGTGGACGATCGTGCCCGTGAACTCGCTCTCCCCGGCGAGGGCGGGCCGGTGCGCACGGTCGTAGGCGTAATAGCCGGTGCAGGCGTGGAGCCAGTCGCAGGCGAGCGAGAGCGGTCCTGCGCCCTCGCGCTCGACCGTGAGCGTCCAACGCGACTCGCCGCTCGACCAATCGGCCGCGATGACGCGATGACCGAAGCGGATGTGCTCGGTGACGCCCTCCTCGCGCGCGGTCTCCTCGATATAGGTGCGGATCGCGGGCCCGTCTGCGATCGCCTCGGCGGCGCGCCAGGGACGGAAGGCGTAGCCGAGCGTATGCATGTCCGAGTCCGAGCGGACGCCGGGGTAGCGGAACAGGTCCCAGGTGCCACCGATCGCGTCCCGCGCCTCGAGGATCAGGAAACGCCGGTCGGGTAGCCGCCGCCGCAGCTGGCAGGCCGCACCGATACCCGACAGGCCGGCGCCGATGATGATGACGTCGTATCGATCCACCGCGCCTCTCCCGCTCTCTGGAGTCATCCTGAGCTCGTTTCAGGATCCACGGTACGGCAGGCGCCCCGACGCCTGAGGGTGCGGCACGGTGGATCCCGAAACAAGACGAGGATGACGCCGGTGGGTGGGATGGCGAAAGAGCGCGCGCCCACGCCGCCCCACCCCCCGGCGCTAGAAGTCGCGCGAGTAGCGCAGCTGCACGTTCGATCCGCCGAACGACCCCGCCTGCGACAGCACGCTGATCGCTTTGGTCAGCGCGATCGTCAGCTGGGTCGCGGTGAAGCCGCGCGCGTCGGTGACGATCTCGACGTAGATGTCGTCGGTCAGATACTTGCCCGCCGCCAGCGCCGAGCCGCGGCCGCTCGCCTCGTCCGCGCCGAGGATGCGCAGCCGGTCGAAGCCGGTGGCCGAGCGCAGCTTGCCGAGCGGGTTGAGCCCGCCGCCCGAGCCGCGCAGCGAGTTGAGCGCGCTGGCCAGCTGGATCGCCTCGGTCGCCGAGAGATTCTCCGGGTTGGTCCCGAACAGCAACCGGCTCAGCACCTCGTCCTGCGGCAGCGAGGGCGTCGAGGTGAAGGCGATCTGAGGGCGCTGGCCGGTGCCGGTGATCGCGATGTTGAAGGTGACATTGTCGTTGGTGGTGGTCGCCAGGATGTTGATGTCCGGATCGGTCAGCGCGCCGCCGCGGAAGCGCACCTGCCCGCGCTCCACCTCGAAGCGCTTGCCGGCGAACGAGTACGTACCGCGTACCAGGTCGAGTCCGCCGTTGATCACGGGTGCCGCCGAGGTGCCGCCGATGCGCATGTCCATCTGCCACTCGCTCTCCAGGCCCATGCCCGAGACGTAGAGCTGGTTGTCGGCGCGCACGCGCAGGTCGAGCTTGAACAGGCCCGGCGGCGACGCGGGCGCGGGCGCCTGGCCCGCCGCCTTGGCCGCGGCCGCGGCGGCCTGCTGGGCGAGGACCTCGCTCTTCTTGCGCACGCCGGTGAGCTCGGGCACCTCGGCGGCGCCCTGGCGGATGATCTCGTAGCGCGCGTTGGGCACGTTGATCTGACCGCTGATCAGCCCGCCACTTGCGCTGTTCTGGATGCGAAGATCACCGCTGGCGGTGGCGCCGAGCGCGTCGGAGCGCGCCAGCTGCGCGTCGCGCATCGCCACGCGGAGGTCGAGCGGGAAGCCCTGCGCCGCGGCGAGCCCGACATTGCCCTGTGCCTGCACCGTTCCCTGCCCGGCGCGCGCCTGCAGCTGCTGCAGCTCGAGCCGGTCGTTGTTGAACCGCGCGGCGATCTTCATGTTGGTCAGGCGCGTGCCATAGGCCTCGTTGTCATAGGTGAGGTTGTCGGCACGGATCAGGCCGATCACGCGCGGCGCCGAGACGGTGCCGCCGAAATCGGCCGCGATGGCCATCGGCCCGGTCAGCTGCTGCTGCGCCAGGCCGGCGAAGCTGAACAGCACGCCCGCGGGCCCGTTGTAGCGGATCCCGCCGCCGAGCGGCCCCTGCATCAGCCGCGTCGACCAGCTGCCGCTGCCCGAGGGCGTGAGTGTCGCCACCAGCCGCCCGACCGGCGTGCCGGCGCGCTTGATCAGCGCGCGTCCCTCACCCGCCGCGCTCGACAGCCGCCCCTGGAAGACGACGTCCACCGGCTCCGACACCGCGACCAGGCTCGATCGCGTGAAGTTGGTGACGTTGAGCCGGGCATCCGCGCGCGGGACGGCCTCGCCCTTGTCCTGGACATAGTCGAGGCTGCCGGTCGCCTGGCCGTTGACGCCGAGGTTGGGCACGAGCGCGCTGATCAGCGACAGGTCGAGGCGGTCGAGCCGCATCTGCGCCTGGGTCGCGCCGCCGCCGAAGCGGCCGGCGAGCCGCACCGAACCCTTGTCGAAGTCGAGTCGCGCCGGCTCCAGCTGATAGCCACCGTTCGCGGGCACGATCCGTGCCGGCTGCGCGGTGCGGAAGCCCACGTTGTTCGCCGCACCGCTCAGCGCGACCAGGTAGAGGCTGGGCGACAGGCGCGAGTTGACCGCGAGGCGGAAGGGCACGCCGTTGGAGCCGTTGAACAGCGCCTGCGCGGTGCCCGCGCCGTCGCGATAGTTCACCTTGACTCGACCGGTCTGGAGCAGGGTCGCGCCGTAGCGCAGGTTGGCGACCTGCGCGTCCGCGACGATCTGCGGCTTGTCGTAGAGCACCGCGTCGGCGGTGACGATCGCTCGGCCGATGCTGAAGCCGGCCATGCCCGGGATCGTCGCGCCCGCCGCCCGCGCGTTGACGCTCGCGCGCTGATATTTGCCCTGCGCGCCGAGCGCGACGTTGCCGTTCAGCCCGTTGCCGGCGAAGCGCACCTGCCCCGCGAAGGGACCCGCGGCGGTCTGGACGACGCGGCCGGCGAAGTCGATGCCGGCGAACAGCACGCGGCGGATGTCGACCGCGAGTTGGTTGCCCGGCGTGACCAGCACGTCGGCGGTGAAGGCGCCGTAGTTCGTGCCGCCGCTGGCGTTGACCTGATAGGCGCCGCCGCGGCCCACGACGCGCGCGTCGAGGTTGGCGAGGCCGATCCCGACGCCCGGCCGCGGCGCGCGCAGCCGCACGATCGGCGCGGTGGAGGAGCCGGTCACGCGCGCGTACAGCGGGCCGTACTGGTTCGAGTAAGCGTCGGCATCGACCAGCAGCGCGCCGTTGGCGGGATCGAAGCGACCCTGCCCGCGCGTGACGCGGAACTGCGGCGCGTTGAGCGACAGGCTCTGGAACGTCACCACGCCGGTCGGCGAGTAGCCGAACCGCGTGCTCATCACCGCGTTGCCGCCGAGGAAGTCGCGGACACCCGCGTTGAACAGCTGCTTGGTCTGGAGCGCGACGCGGCCGGTGATGCCGAACCCGCCGTTCGGCCCAGGCACGAGCTTGGCGTCGGTCTGGACGTTGACCACGCCGACGCTGTCGACGCGGAAATTGTTGACGCGGCCCTGCAGCCCGCCGGTGTAGCGGCCGGTGGCGGTGTTGGCAGCGATGATCGCGGTGGCGTCGATCGTGTCCGAGCGGATCCGGAGGTTGTCGGACAGGATGTTGGGCATGGCGATGGCGAGATCGCCGTCGATCCGCGCGTTGGTCGTGAGCCCGCCGAGCGCGGCGTTGAGCCCGGCGATGCGGCGCGCGCGCGCGTGCACCGGCACCAGGATGCGATCGCTGTTCACCCGCGCCAGCCCCTCGGCGTACAGGCCCTGCACCGAGGTCTGCTGGAAGCCGAGCGCGGCGGCGCGGATCTTATAGTCCACCGTGGGAGTCGCGAAGGCGCCGTTGAGCACCACGCGCGCGAGCACGTCGCGCCCACTCACACCCGGCATGATCGCGCCCGGCGTCAGCAGCTTGGCATCGACCGCGAAATTGCCGAAGCGGCTGTTCGCAAGATCGATGAGCCCGCCCGCGTCGACCGCGAGCGCCTGCGAGGCCAGCTTGACCCGCGTGTCGGCGCGCCGCTCGGCGAGCGTCACGTCGGCGGCGACGTTCAGCGCCGGCGCAGTCAGCCGCTCCACCGGTCCCTCGATGTAAAGGCCAGGCCGCGTCGGCCCGCGTACCTCAATATGGCCGTCGCGCGCGGTGATGGCGAGGTTGGCGAGCTCGCCGCCGCCCAGGCTGGCGAGCAGGCGCCCCTGCCACGACGTCCAGCTGCCTTTGCCCCCGAGTGTGGCCGTGAGCGGCGCCTTGAGCCCGGCGAGCTGCGCCACCGCGCCGTTGGCAGGCGCGGTGAGCCGCACGTCGAGGTCGAGCTTGTCGTCGTCGGGCACCGCGTCGAGCCGCACCCGCGCGACGTCGCCACCGGCGACGCCGGGGGCGCGCAGCGTCGCCGCGTCGACGACGAGCTGCGCGCGGCGATCGGCGATATGCGCCTGCCCGTCGAAGCGCGCGACGTGGCGCGCTCCGGCGACTGGCGGCTCCATCACGAAGCGCGCGACGTGGAGCCGGTCGATGTCGATGTCGAGATCGGGCAGCAGCGGCGCGTTCTCGTCCTCGGGCGTGGTCGGCGTCGGCTTGAGCTCGGGATTGCGCCGCAGCGTGATCAGCTCGGCCGAGACGCTGCGCACGTCGACGTGGTTGCGGGCGAAGGCGAACGGCCGCCAGTCGAGGTCGAGCCGCGGCGAGGTCAGGAACACGCCCTTGGGATCGCTGACGCGCACGTCGCTGAGCCGGAGCTGGCCGTACAGCGATCCGTCGATCCGGCCGACTTTGATGTTGAGACCCGAGGCGGTGGTGTAGCCGCCGATCTTATCGGCGACGAAGCGGCGGCCGGGATCGGTGTTGATCCCCAGCACGATCGCGACGACGAGCAGCACCAGCGCCGCGATCGCGATGCCGACCCACTTGAGCACGCGCTGCCACAGAGGGCGGCGGACGACGACGGTCTCGCCGGCGGTCGGGAGCGTGTCCTCGGCCATCAGAATGCCTGTCCGATCGAGATGTAGAGCGCGATCTTGCCGTCCCCTTCGCGCGGGTTGAGCGGGGTCGCGACGTCGACGCGCAGCGGCCCGAAATTGGTGTAGAAGCGACCGCCGATGCCGGCGCCGATGCGCAGGTCGCTGCCCTTGGGCAGGCTGCTCTCATAGGCGTTGCCCGCGTCGACGAAAGGCACGATCCCGAAATTGCCGAAGCGGTAGCGCGCCTCGAGCGCGAACTCGTTGATGCTGCGGCCGCCGAGCGGGCGCAGGTCGGCACGGTCGACGTTGCCGCTCGAGTCCGGGGTGAGCGAGGCGACCGGCTCGAGCGGCCCGAGCCGCTGGAAGCCGTAGCCGCGCACCGAGCCGCCGCCGCCGCCGTAATAGCGCCGCGACGGCGCGATATCGTCGCGCGCGATGCCGAAGATGCCGCCCGCGCGGGCGCGGCCCGCGATCACCAGGCTGTCGCTCACGGGATAATAGGCCGTGCCCTCAATCAAAGTGCGCGCATAGGGCTTGGTCTGGCCCGACACGGACACCTCGGGGCTGAGATTGAGCTTCAGGCGATAACCGCGGGTCGGGTTGAGCAGGTCGTCCGACGTGTCGAACAGCACCTGTCCCGGCAGCGCGACGACGCCGTAGGTCCGGCGGTCGCGGTCGAACTTGTCGAAGTCGAACACGCTCTCGTTGGTGCCAACCAGCTCGAAACCATAAGCGTAGGTGAATTTCTTCTGCCAGATCGGCGTCGAGTCGTAGCTCACCCGGCCCGACAGCGTGCCGGTGAAGGCGTCGAACGCGTCGTAGCTGGAGTGGTTGGCGCTCGCGAGCAGGCTGACGGTACGATCGCGCTTGCCCGCGTTCTGGCGCCGCAATCCGACCGAGAGGCCCTGCTGCTGCGTGCCCGCGATCACGCCGAGGATCAGCGCACCCTCGGGCGAGAAGCGGTTGCGGTTGGTGAAATTGGCCTCGGCCTTGACGCCCTCGCCGGTGTTGAAGCCGACCGAGCCCGACAGGCTCTTCGCCGGCCCGCGCGTCTGCCGCACCAGCAGGTCGACCTGCTCGGTCCCGTCTGCCGCGGTGACGCCGGTGCGCACCGGCTCGACCCCGACGCCGTTGAACAGCCCCGTCGCGACCAGCGCCTCGCGCAGGTCGTCGGTGAGTCGCGCGTCGTAGAGCTGCCCCTGGTCGAAACGCGGGAAGACGTTGAGGTGCTTGAGGTCGAACACCGGATCGCCCTCGGTGCGCAGCATGCCGAAGGAGGAACGCGGGCCGGTGTCGACGGGCAGCGTATAGTCGCCCTTGCCGGTCTGCTCGTCGAGCAGCACGTCGCGCTCGCTCAGCTTGACGAAAGGATACCCCTGCTGGGGCAGGCGCAGGCTTACGTTGGCCTCGGCGCCCTGGATCCGTGCCGCCTCGATCGGGTCGCCGACCCGGAGCGGCAGCTCACGGCGCACGAGCTCGGACGGCTGGGTCTCGCCCGCCTTCACCGTCACACTGCCGAGCTTGTACTGCTGACCCGGGGAGGCAGTGACTAGCGCGCGCAATCTCGCCGGCGTGCCCGCCACGGTCTCCACCGTCGCCACCGCGGTGCCGTCGTAATAGCCGAGCGACTTCATCAGCCGCAGCGCGAGCTGCTCGTCCTCGCGCGCCCGCGCCGAGACCTGGGTGGCGTTGTCCGCCTTGCCGCCGCCCTTCTTGAGCGCGGAGAGCGAGTCGAACTCGTCGGTGAGACCGAGTGGGTCGAGCCCCTGCACTTCGCTGGCATAGCGCACGTCGGGCTGGTCGCCGCGCGCTGGGTCGGCGACGGCCCGCAGCGGCTCGGTGTTGAAGCTGGAGAGCGGCTCGAGCGGTCGCGCGAGCTGCGGGTCCTCGGGCGGCGCGGCCGGCAGCGCGCCGGGCGTGATCGGCTGCTGCGCCGCCGCCTGCGCCGGAGCCTGCGCCGCGTCGGCCGGAGTCGGCGCGGGCGGCGCGGCATCGGCCGGCATCGGCTCGAGCGGAGCGTTGAGATCGCCCGACAAGGCGGGCAGCGCGGCGTCGAACTCGGCCTCGGGTACGATCGGCGCGCTGTCGGGAGCGGGCGCCGCGTCGGCTGGCTTAGGTGAGTCAGGCCCCCGCGCGGGCGCCGTGCCGGGCTTCTGCATCTGCGCCGAAGCGGCCGCACAGCCCAACGCCAGACCCGCGGAAGCGAGCAGCAGGCGCGAACGACGAACAGGAAAAGACAAGAAAATACGCCCCTTTAGGTAAGGCATGCGGCATTCCGCTTAGCCCCCGATATTCGTTAACGTACCACGGCGGGATCGGTTTCCTAGCATTGCCGCAGCGTCAGCCCTGCCGCCCGCCGATCAGGGTCGATGAACTGGAAATTTCTGGCACCCTTGCGAAACATTTGCGACAAATTGCGGTTAGGCGCCGGGGCAGCCCGAAGTCTCTCGCGGGGATAAGACTGAGAATGCGTATCGAGGTTCGGCCGGGCCGCCAGGTCATCGGCGGTGTGGCGGCGTCGGCGCTGCTCGCGCTCGCCGCCTGCGGCGGTGGCGGGGGTGACGCGGCCAAGGCCAAGGAGAAGGGCGGCGCGCCGGGCCAGTCGGGCCCAGTCACGGTCGGCTATGTCGTCGTCCAACCGACGTCGGTGCCGACCACCAGCGAGCTGCCCGGCCGCACCGTCGCCTATCAGAGCTCGGAAGTGCGCCCGCAGGTCTCGGGCGTGATCCAGCGCCGCTTCTTCACCGAGGGCGCGATCGTCAAGCGCGGCCAGCCGCTCTACCAGATCGATCCCTCGCTCTATCGCGCCAGCGCCAACCAGGCGAGCGCCAACGTCGCCAACGCCCAGGCAACCTTTGAGGCCGCCAAGATCCGCGCCGACCGCTACAAGCCGCTCGCGCAGATGGAGGCGATCAGCGCGCAGGACTATACCGACGCCGTCGCGACGCAGCGCCAGGCCGCGGCGACGATCGCGGTCAACCGCGCGCAGCTCGATACGGCGCGGGTCAACCTGCGCTTCACCACCGTTCCCGCGCCGATCACCGGACGGATCGGCCGCTCGCTCTTCACCGTCGGCGCGCTGGTCAGCTCGACCCAGACCGACCCGCTCGCGACGATCCAGCAGCTCGACCCGATGTTCGTCGACATCCAGCAGTCGAGCGCCAACCTGCTCGCGCTGCGCCGCAGCCTCGCCTCCGGCGGCGCCGTCCCGGCGCGTGCCGAGGTGACGCTCAAGCTCGAGGACGGCAGCGACTACGGCATCAAGGGCAATGTCGAGTTCGCCGAGGTCGTGGTCGATCCCAGCACCGGCACGGTGACGCTGCGCGCGCGCTTCCCCAACCCCGACGGGCTGCTGCTGCCGGGCATGTTCGTCCGCGCGGTGTTCTCGCAGTCGATCCAGCAGAACGCCTTCCTCGTGCCGCAGACCGCGATCACGCGCGATGCCAAGGGCAATGCGACGCTCTACGTGGTCGGCGCGAACAACCGGGCCGAGCAGCGCACCGTCACCGCCGAGCGGACGCAGGGCGCCTATTGGGTCGTGATCGACGGGCTCAAGGCGGGCGACAGGGTCATCACCCAGGGCCTCGCCAACGTGAAGCCCAAGACCCCGCTCCAGCCTGTGCCGGCCGACACGCCGCAGAAGGTGCAGGCGCCCTCCCCCGAGCAGATGGACAAGATGTCGTCGGCCAAAGGCAAGGCCGGCTAACCGCTCATGTCCCGCATCTTCATCGATCGGCCGATCTTCGCCTGGGTGCTCGCCATCATCGTGATGCTGGCGGGCGTCGGCGCGATCCTGTCGCTGCCGATCGCGCAATATCCCGACGTCGCGCCGCCGCAGGTCTCGATCCGCGCGACCTTCCCCGGTGCCAACGCGCAGACGCTGCAGAACAGCGTCACCCAGGTGATCGAGCAGCAGCTCACCGGCATCGACGGATTGCTCTACTTCCAGTCGAGCTCGTCGAGCCGCGGCTCGGTGACGATCACCGCGACGTTCAACAAGGGCACCGATCCGGACATCGCGCAGGTCCAGGTGCAGAACCAGGTGCAGCAGTCGCTCAGCCGGCTGCCGCAGCAGGTGCAGCAGCAGGGCCTGGTGGTGCGCAAGTCCAACCCGGATTTCCTGCTGATCGTCGGCGTCTATGACGTCACCGATAAGCTGACCAACCAGGACGTCTCGGACTATCTCGTCTCCAACCTCCAGGACCCGCTCGGCCGCATCCAGGGCGTGGGCGACACCAACGTGTTCGGCTCGCAATATGCGATGCGGGTGTGGCTCGATCCGGAGAAGCTCAACAGCTACCAGCTGATGCCTGGCGACGTCGTCACCGCCATCACCAACCAGAACACCGAGGTCGCGGCGGGCGAGATCGGCGGCCAGCCGATGCCGTCCACGCAGATGCTCAACGCGATCGTCACCGCCCAGTCGCGGCTGCAGACGCCGGCCGAGTTCGCCAACATCATCCTCAAGACGCAGAGCAGCGGCGCCACGGTGCGGCTCTCCGACGTGGCGCGGATCGAGCTGGGCGCGGAGAGCTACAACGCGTTCAGCCGGGTCAACCGCCACCCCGGCGCCGGCATCGCGGTACTGCTCGCGCCCGGCGCCGACGCGCTCAAGACCGCCGAGCTGGTCAAGGCGCAGGTCGCCGCCGCCGCCAAGGGCTTCCCGCCCGGCCTCGAATATGCCTTCGCCAACGACACGACCAACTTCATCAAGCTGTCGATCGAGGAGGTGGTGAAGACGCTGATCGAGGCGATCATCCTCGTCGTCATCGTCATGTTCGTCTTCCTCCAGAGCTGGCGCGCCACGTTGGTGCCGGCGATCGCCGTGCCGGTGGTGCTGCTGGGGACCTTCGCGGTCTTCTACGTCGCCGGCTTCTCGATCAACACGCTGACCCTGTTTGGCCTCGTCCTCGCGATCGGCCTGCTGGTCGACGACGCGATCGTCGTGGTCGAGAACGTCGAGCGGCTGATGGACGAGAACCCCGGCATGACGCCGCGCGAGGCGACGATCGAGTCGATGAAGGAGATCACGGTCGCGCTGGTCGCGATCGCGCTGGTCCTCTCCGCCGTGTTCATGCCGATGGCCTTCTTCGGCGGGTCGACCGGCGTGATCTACCGTCAGTTCTCGCTGACGATCGTGTCGGCGATGGTGCTGTCGGTGTTGGTCGCGCTGATCCTCTCGCCCGCGCTCACCGCGACGCTGCTCAAGCAGAGCCACGACGAGAACGGCGATCCGATCGAGCAGAGCTGGCTCGGCCGCAAATTCCCCAAGGCGGCGCACTTCCTCGAGCGCGCGCGAGACAAATTCAACGACACGTTCGACAAGGGGGTCGCGCGCTACGTCGCCGGAGTGCGCCGCGTGATCGACCGCAAGTGGATCTTCCTGCTGGTCTATGTCGCCACCGTGGCGCTGCTCGCGATCCTGTTCCTGCGGCTGCCGACCGGCTTCCTGCCGACCGAGGACCAGGGCAGTGCGCTGGTGCAGTTCCAGCTCCCCGCCGGCGCCACGCGCTCGCGCACCGAGGAGGTGCAGCACCGCGTCGAGGACTATCTCGCCGGCAGCGAGGGCAAGAACGTCACCACCATGTTCACCGTCAGCGGCGGCGGGGGCGGCGGAGTCAGCGGGCAGAACACCGGCCAGGGGTTCGTCAATCTGACCGACTGGGCCGACCGCAAGGGCAAGGAGAATACCGCCGACGCGATCGTGGCACGTGCCTCGGCGGCGTTCCGGGGCCTGCGCGACGCGCGCGTCTTCGCGCTCGTGCCGCCCGCGATCCGCGGTCTCGGCCAGTCGAACGGCTTCACCATGGAGCTGCAGAACACCAGCGGCATGACCGCGGAGAAGTTCAACGACGCCAAGGACCGCTTGCTCGCGCTCGCCAACGCCGACCCGGCCCTGACCGCGGTGCGCCTGACCGAGCTGCCCGACGTCGGCACGCTCAAGGTAGAGGTCGACCAGCAGAAGCTCGCCGCCTTCGGGCTGAGCCAGGCCGACGTCAACACGACGCTATCGACCGCCTGGGGCGGCCGCTACGTCAACGACTTCGTCGACCGCGGCCGGGTCAAGCGCGTGTTCGTCCAGGGTGACGCGCCGTACCGCGCCGCGCCGACCGACCTCAATCAATGGTTCGTGCGCGGCAGCAGCGGGCAGATGGTACCTTTCTCCGCCTTCGCGCGGATCGGCTGGAGCCAGGCGCCGGTGATCCTGTCGCGCTTCAACGGCGTGCCGTCGTTCGAATTCCAGGGCTCGGCGGCGGCGGGCAAGAGCTCGGGCGACGCGATGACGCGGATACAGGAGCTCGCCGGTCAGATACAGGGGACGAGCGTGTCCTGGGCCGGTCTGTCGTACCAGGAGCGACTGTCGTCCGGTCAGGCGCCGCTGCTCTACGGCCTGTCGATCCTCGTCGTCTTCCTGTGCCTCGCCGCGCTGTACGAGAGCTGGTCGATCCCCTTCGCGGTGCTGTTGATCATCCCCTTGGGGCTGATCGGCGCGATCCTCTTCACCACGCTGCGCGGGCTGATCAACGACGTCTACCTCCAGATCGGCCTGCTGACGACCATGGGGCTGGCGGCGAAGAACGCGATCCTGATGATCGAGTTCGCCGAGCAGGAGGAGAAGAAGGGCAAGCGCGTGATCGACGCCGCGCTCTCCGCCGCGCGTATCCGGCTCCGACCGATCATCATGACCAGCCTCGCCTTCATCTTCGGCGTGTTGCCACTGGCGATCTCGACCGGCGCGGGTGCCAACAGCCGGATCGCGATCGGCACCTCGGTGATCGGCGGCATGCTGACCGCGACGGTGCTGGCGATCTTCTACATCCCGCTGTTCTTCGTGCTGGTGCGGCGCGGCTTCCGCGACGGCCTCAAGGGCCTGCGCCGCGGCGCCGACCCGAGCCCGGACGAGGACGAAGGCGGGGGAAGCGATGACCACGGCGGCCCGAAGGGCGGCGCGCCCGGCGGCGAGCGCCCGCCGCAGCTGCCGCGTCCGATCGACCACCCCGCGCTGCCCGCGCCGGAGCCTGCCCGATGACCCGCCTCCCCGCGCTCGTCGCGCTCGCCGCCGGCACCGCGCTGGCGGGCTGCTCACTCGCGCCGACCTATGTGCGCCCCGCCGCGCCGGTGCCGACCTCCTGGCCCGCCGGCGACGCCTATCTGCGCCAGTCCGAGGCGCGACTGCCCAGCGTCACCTACCGCGACATCTTCCGCGACCCGCGGTTGCAGGCGATCATCGACCAGGCGCTCGCCAACAACCGCGACCTGCGCGTCGCGGTGGCGAACATCGAGGCGACTCGCGCGCAATATCGCATCCAGCGCGCCGATCTCTTCCCCCAGGTCAGCGCCACCGGCGCCTATAGCTACCGTGACAGCGGCAACAGCGGGGTGGTCACCGGCACCAACAGCGGCGGAACGACCGGCACCGGCACGGGGGCGGGCGGCACCGGAACCGGTAATGGCGCCGTGGGCACGGGCACCGGCGGAACCGGGACCGGCACCGGCGTCACGACCGTCTCCTCGGCGCGGAGCACCTTCCAGGCGCAGCTGGGCGTCACTGCCTTCGAGATCGATCTGTTCGGCCGCGTCCGCTCGCTCACCAGCGCGGCGCTGTCGCGCTATTTCGCGCAGGAGGCGGCGGCGCGCGCCACGCGGCTGACGCTGGTGGGCGACATCGCCAACGCCTGGCTCACCTACGCCGCCGACCGCAGCCTGCTCACCGTCGCGCAGCAGACCGCCGAGGCAGCACGCGCGAGCGTGAAGCTCACCGACGCGCGCCTCCGCGGCGGCGTGGCGCCGCGCACCGACCTGCGCCAGGCCCAGCAGATCCTCGCCACCGCCGAGGCCGACCTGGCGCAGCAGACCACGCTGCTGGCGCAGGACGTCAACGCGCTCCAGCTGCTCGTCGGCGCGCCGGTCGACCCGGCGCTGCTGCCCGGCTCGATCGAGCAGGCCGCGGCGACGATCGGCGAGCTGCCCGCCGGGATCGACTCGGGCGTGCTGTTGCGCCGCCCCGATGTGGTGCAGGCGGAATATGCGCTGCGCGCCTACAACGCCGAGATCGGCGCCGCCCGCGCCGAGCTGTTCCCGCGCATCTCGCTCACCGGGCTGGTCGGCTTTGCCAGCACCGCGCTGCGCACGCTCTTCAACAGTGGCTCTTTCAATTACTCGATCGCGCCCAACGCGAGCTACCCGATCTTCCGCGCCGGGGCGGGGCGCGCCGGGGTCGCCTATAGCGTGGCGCAGCGCGACGCCGCGCTGGCGAGCTACGAGCAGACGATCCAGACCGCGTTCCAGGAGGTGTCGGACGCGCTGGCGCGGCGCGGCACGATCACCGAGCAGCTCGCCGCCAACCGCCGCTTCTACGAGGCGGCGTCGGACACACTCAACCTCACCAACGCGCGTTACCGCGGCGGGATCGACACTTTCCTGTCGTCGCTCGACGCGCAGCGCCAGCTCTACTCGGCGCAGCAGACCCTGGTGCAGACCCAGCTGACCCGCGCGACCAACCTCGTGACGCTGTACCGTACCCTCGGCGGCGACTCGCTGCTCGAGGCCACGCCCCAGGGACCGGTGACCGCGACCGGTGGCGAGGCGGACGCGGCGGGTGTGCGCGCGCCGGCGGGGGCGCGGTAGCCGATCTGGCTGTCGTGCTCCAGCGGACGGAGGACCTCGGAGCCGAGACCGCGCCGCCCCGTGGCTCAGGGCTCCTGCGTCCGCAGGATCATGGCTTCGAGCGGTGGACCGCCTCTTCAGCAATATGCGTCATCCTGAACTCGTTTCAGGACCCACCGTCCCGCACCATCAGTCGGCCGGGTGCCTGCGGGACAGTGTATCCTGAGATAAGCTCAGGATGACGCTGGAACCGGTGCGGGCGGACCCGCTATTCCTCCTGCTTCGGCTCCTCGCCCCGCCCGGTCGGCTGGATCGCCTCGCGACCGAACTGCATGATGAGCTGCCCGATCTCGCGCGCCTGCTCCATCGAGCGCTGTCCCTGCTCGCGCAGATACTCGCCCTGGATCCGCATCACCTCGGTGAGGTCGCGCGCGCCCGCGGCGGAGCGCAGCGCGGCGAAGGCCTCGCGTGCGTTGGCCTCGGCCTGGTCGATGATCGTCGAGCCCAGCGCCGACCCGTTCTGCGCGATCCGCTCGCCGGACGCGCGCATCGCCTCCCCCGCACGCCGCGCCGGGTCGACCACATGCTCGTTGAACGCGTCGCGTATCTGCTCGGCGCCGTGCCGCGCCTGATCCGCCGCGCCCGCTCCGCCGAGGCCACCCTCGCCGCCCTTGTCCGCACCGTGGTCGCTCATGCTCGCTCTCCTTGCCGGCGGGCTCCGACGCGCGCGATCGCACCGTCCCGGGTCGCCTGACGGGATCAACGCCGAACTCGCGGGCTGGATGCGCGCGCCGCGTGAGCGTAGAGAGAGGGTTCCCATGGAGCCCAGGATGTTCACTCTCTCGCTGCTGTTTCCTCTGCTGGTCGCCGCGGCGCCGATCGCGCAGGCACCGGAAGCCGAGCCGACGACGGACCAGCGCTGCGCCGTGTCGCGCCCCCCGTTGCCCGCCGGGCTGACCGGCTGGTCCCGCCGCGCACCGCTCGCCGCTGGGACCAGCACGCGCAGCGCGCCGGTGATCGTGGTCGGCCACGGCGCCGATCTGCGGCTCGCCCCGGCGGATCAGGTCACGCCCGCAGTCACGCCGCAGCGCGAGCCTGATACCGGCGAGACGGCCGGCCTGGCGCTGTTCCAGGTCGCCCACCCCGGCACCTATCGCGTCGCGCTGGGCGACGCCGCATGGATCGACGTGGTGCGCGCGGGCCGCGCGTTGACGGCGAGCGCGCACAGCCACGGCCCCGCGTGCACGGGCATCCGCAAGATGGTCGATTTCCGGCTCGAGCCGGGTCGCTACGTGCTCCAACTGAGCGGGACCAAAGCAGCGTCCTTGCCGGTGATGATCGCGCGCGCGCCGCGGGTGGCGGCATGATCGCCGCGCTCGCGCTGCTGCTCGTCGCGCAGGCCGCGCCCGCCACGTCGGCCGGCGCTCCGCCGCAGGCGCCCGTGGCCGCGCCCGCGACCCCGTCGCCTGCCCCGGCGGCCGTACCCAGCCCGGACACCGCCGCGCTCACCCTTGTCCGCCTCAGCACCGCGGCGGGTGACATTCTCGTCGGCGTCGACACCAAGGCCGCGCCGATCACCGCGGGTAATTTCCTGCGCTACGTCGACCAGCACAGGCTCGACGGCATCGGCTTCTACCGCGCGGTCAAGGTCGCCGAGGGCTACGGCCTCGCGCAGTTCGGCACGCGCAACGATCCGAAGCGCACGCTGCCGCCGATCAAGCACGAACCGACCACGCTCACCGGGCTGAGCCACCGCGACGGCACGCTCTCGATGGCGATGGCCAGGCCCGACACCGCCGCGGGTGACTTTTTCATCACGGTCGGCGACCTGAGCTCGATGGACGCCACCGCCGACAATCCCGGCTTCGCCGCCTTCGGCCGCGTGCTCGAGGGCATGGACGTGGTGCGCCGCATCCTCACCGCGCCGACCTCGCCGACGCTCGGCGAGGGCGTGATGAAAGGACAGATGCTCGCGCCCGTGATCACGATCACCGCGGCGCGGCGCGTCGACTAGCGCCGCGCGAGGGTCTACACCGGGCCGCGAAGGAGTGTCCCCGATGTCCCCACCGCTCGACTCGCCCACCGACTGGAGCGCGCTCGGCGCCGAGCAGCTCGCCGACGTGATCGCGCTGCGCCGCGCGATCCACGCCGAGCCCGAGATGGGGCTGCACTGCCCGCGCACCACCGCCAAGGCGAAAGCGGCGCTCGCCGGTCTCCCGCTGGAGATCCACGACGGCACGCGGACGACCGGCTTCGTCGCGATCCTGCGCGGTGGCCGCAGTGACGGCGGCGAGGGCTCGAACGCGCGCACGGTGCTGCTGCGCGGCGACATGGACGCGCTGCCGATCGTCGAGGAGACCGGCCTGCCCTTCGCCTCGACGCTACCGGGCACGATGCACGCCTGCGGCCATGACGCGCACACCGCGATGCTCGTCGGCGCCGCCAAGGCGCTGGCGGCGCGACGCGAGCAGCTCGCCGGCACCGTCGTCTTCATGTTCCAGCCCGGCGAGGAAGGGCATCACGGCGCGCGCGAGATGATCGCCGACGGCCTGCTCGATCGCGCCCGGCCGGACGCCGCCTTCGCGCTCCACGTCCTGCCCAACGCGCCGGCGGGCGTGTTCCTCGGGCGCGAGGGCGCGCTGCTCGCCTCCACCGACACAGTGCGCGCCACCGTCCGCGGCCGCGGCGGTCACGCCGCCATGCCGCACGACGCGATCGACCCGATCCCGGTCGCCTGCGCGATCGTCACCGCGCTCCAGCAGCATGTCGCGCGCCGCGTGCCGGTCGCCGACCCCGCGGTGCTGACGATCACGCAGATCCACGCCGGCGCCTCGCACAACATCATCCCCGACGAGGTCCAGCTCGCCGGCACGCTGCGGACGCTGTCGCCTGGCACGCGCGAGGCGATGCGCGCCGCCTTTCACCAGGTCGCGCGCGGCGTGGCGGAAGCGCACGGCTGCACCGTCGAGTCCAGCATCGACGAGGGCTATCCAGTGACGATGAACGACACCCGCGCCACGCGGCTGATGCGCGCGCTGGCGCAGGAGATCGGCGGCGCGCAGGGTTGGGCGACGATGCCCGCGCCGATCATGGGGGGCGAGGACTTCAGCTATGTGCTGCGCGAGCTGCCCGGCGCGATCGCCTTCATCGGCGCCGCGGCGCCGGGCTCCACGCCCGAGACCAACCCGCCGCTCCACAACCCGCGGATGACGATCGACGAGCAGGTCTTCGCCACCGGCGTGGCGATGCATTGCGCGCTGGCGGAGCGGTTCCTGGAGCGCGGCTTCGACTAGTCCCGGTCCGGATGGTCCGACGCGGTACGGGGCTCCTGCGCACGCAGGAGCCCAGGGTCACGAGCGTCATCCTCTTGGCCCTGAGCTCCGGCGTTCGCCGGAGCACGCTGACGGCCCCGCCAGTGGATCAGGCTCAAGCCGGGAGCAGGTTCGGACGCACAACGCGCGCGCCGGCGCGCTCAGTCGCCCTCGATCGGTGCGGTGAGCAGCGCGCGCGTGCCGGGATCATTGTCCTGGAACTCGACCGTACCGCCGATGCGCTGCACCACCGCCGCCATCATCCGGCTGCCGAAGCCGCCGTCGCCGCCGGCGACCTTGCCGACGCCACGATCCGCCACGATCAGCCGCAGCAGATGGCCGTGCTGCTCCAAAATCACGTCGATCGCGCCGCCGTTCTGTCGCGGATAGGCATATTTGGTCGCGTTGATCACGAGCTCGGCGGCGATCAGCCCGACGCTGACCGCGCGGTCGGTCGGGATCAGCACCGGCGCGAGGTCGAGCGTGAGGTGCCGGCCCCATTCCTCGCCCAGCGAGGAGCGCAGGTCCTGCATCAGCTCGCCGATGTAGCGGCTGAGGTCGATCACCTCGATCTGGTCGTCGCGGTAGAGGCGCCGGTGCACCAGCGCCACCGCCGAGAGCCGCGAGCGCGCCTCGAGCAGCTGGTCGGCCACCGCGCCCGCGCCGGCGTCGCGCGCCTGGATCGCCAGGAAGGACGAGACCAGCTGCAGGCTGTTCTGCACGCGATGGTCGACCTCGCGCATCAGCAGGTCCTTCTGCGCGAGCAGCGAGTCCTTCTCCGCGCCGGCGCGCTCCAGCTCGCGGTTGAGCCGCCGCAGCTCGGCGGCGGCGCGCGCCTCGGCGAGCAGCCGGCGCAGCCGCGCCGCGCCGTCGACCTGCTCCAGCGTCCAGCGTCGCGCGCGCCCGCGCACCTGCTCGCTCCACGACTCGAACGAGGCGCGCGGGCGCAGCGTCGCCTGCGGATCGTGCGGCACCGCCTTGTGCGGGTTGCCGGCCCATTCGATCTCCTCGATCCGCTCGGCGCGCAGCCACAGTAGCGCGTCGCCGTCGCCGAGCGCGAAGCCGAGCACGCCGGCGATGGGCGCGACCCGGGCGGCCTCGGCCCAGTCCTTGCCCAGCTCGCGGGTCGCGAGCGGCGCGGTGTCGTCGCGCGCGCCCAACCAGCGCGCCAGCGCCACGACCGCCGCCTCGTCGGGAGCGACTCCGACCGTCGTCGCGCGACCGCCCCGCACCAGCGCCAGCCCGTCGGCGCCGAAGGCGTGGCGAACGTCCTCGGCGCGCGCCTGCACCACGTCGACGGGCGAGTCGCTGGTGAGCAGCAGCGCGCGCAGCGAGTCCTCCTCGCCGCGAAGCGCCAGTCGTTCGCGATAGGCCTCGGCCTCCTCCTTGGCGCGGAGCTGGCGCGCCAGCCCGCCGGCGAGCGCGGCAGCGGCGGCGCGGGTGGCGCGCGGCAGCAGTCGCGGCGTCGCGTGGTGGCAGGCCACCAAGCCCCAGAGCAGCCCGTCCTTGACGATCGAGATCGACGCCGAGGCGGACACGCCCATGTTGCGCAGATACTCGAGATGGATCGGCGAGACGCTGCGGACCGCTACGTCGCTGAGGTCGGTCAGCTCGAAGCCGGCGGGACGCAGCGGCGCGGGGACATAGTCGATGTCGGGGATCACGCGCGTACGATTGCGCACGTACAGCGCGCGCGCCTGGCGCGGGATGTCGCTCGCGGGGAAATGGTGGTGGAGGAAGGTGTCGAGTTCGGGCGCACGGTCCTCGGCGACGACACAGCCCGACTCGTCGTCGAGGAAGCGATAGATCATCACCCGGTCGAAGCCGGTCAGCGCGCGGAACGCGACCGCGGCACGCTCGCAGAGGGCCGAGAAGGTGGTGGTGCGCTCGAACCCCGCGGCCATCGCGTCGAGCCAGCCGAGCGTCTCGGCGACGCTGCCGCCGGCGGCCTCACCGATCGGCTCGAGCTCAGCGAGCAGCCACTGTCCGGTGCGGTGAAGCGCGACGTCGTGGCCGTGCACCGGCGCCGCCAGGATCGTCCCGCCCGGGCCGATCGGCACCGCCTCGGCGAGGGCGCCGATGTCCTGCACGAGCAGGTCGCCGAGCCGCGCGCCGAGCCAATCGTCGCCGAACAGCGCCTCGACTGCGCCCGCGCCGGCGACCACCTCGAGCGAGAGCGCGTCGGCGACGAGCAGCAGGCCGTGCGGCATCACGGCGCCGGGGACGTGGATCGGCTCGCGGTCGCAGGCCGACAGGTTAAGCGACTCCGCGGTCGGGTCGCGTTGCACGGTAGGACCTGCCATCGCGCGCTTATGGCAGTATTCGCGTTCCAGGCAACTGATCGGACACTATTTCATGGCGTTTCTGCGCGATGCCGAGACAGTCGACACACAGGACTTGCCCCGGCGGCGAGACAATGGAATCGGGTAGCAACCCGTTAGGATACCGGACCTAGAGCTGCCCGCATGTCGACTCCTCCCCGCGAACCGCGCAGCAGCGTGATCCTCTACGCCCTGGTCGACACCGGCACCGAGGCGGTCGAGTGCCGCGTCCGCAACCTCTCCGTCACCGGCGCCTGTGTCGACAACAGCGCCGGACTGACGCAGGGCGATGAGGTTCGCGTCACGATGGGCACGCTCGAGCAGCTGGTCGCGCGCGTGATGTGGGTCAAAGCGACCTTGGCGGGACTGCACTTCGAGGCGCAGGTCGACATCGCCGCGGCGCGCCGCCCGCGCGCGCGCAACACCAGCGTCCAGCCCAGCGCCGGCTGGATGCAGCACATCCGCGACGCCTATCGCGAGCGCGGATGACCCGGCTGACGGTCAATAACGAGGCGGTCGAGTACCGCCTGCCGCCCGACACGCCTCTGCTCTGGGCGCTGCGCGACGCCTCCAACCTGACCGGTACGAAATATGGCTGCGGCACGGGCAGCTGCGGCGCCTGCACGGTCGACGTCGACGGGCGCGCGGTGCGATCGTGTCAGATCACGCTCGCCGCGGCGGAGGGGACGTTCGTGACGACGATCGAGGGCCTGTCGCGCGACCGCACCCATCCCGTCCAGCTCGCCTTGCTCGCCGAGAACGTGTCGCAGTGCGGCTTCTGCCTTCCCGGCATCGTCATGGCCGCGGCGGTGCTGCTGAAGCGCGACCCGATGCCCTCGGAGGAGGCGATCGCGGCGGCGATCGGCAACGTCTGCCGCTGCGGCATCTACCCGCGGCTCACCGCCGCGATCCAGCGTGCCGGTCGCGCGATCCGCGGCGAGGAGCGGCTGCCCACTGGCGCGCGGCCCGGGATCGAACCCGCCGGTGCCGCGAGGCAGGTCCCTGCGCTGGACCCGCGCCAGCGCTGAGCGCGGTTCAGCCCGCGGCCAGCGCCAGCGTGAAGCGAGCGCCTTCGCCGGGCGCGCTGTCGACCGTGAGCGTACCGCCCATCGCCTCGGCGAGCCGCCGCGCGATATACAGGCCGAGCCCGCTGCCCCCCGGCTCGCCCGGATCGACGCGCTCGAACTTGCCGAAGATCCGCGCCTGGTCGAAGGCGGCGATGCCCTGCCCGGCGTCGGCGACGGTCAGCAGCGCGCGCCCGCCCTCGCGCCGCAGCGAGAGCACGATCGCGCTGTCGCGGGGCGCGTAGCGGACCGCGTTGGCGATCAGGTTGACCGCCACCTGCAGCATCCGCCGGAACTCGCCGAGCGCGATCAGCTCGCCCCCGCAGCCCGCGCGGTCGATCGTCACGCCCGCGTCCGTCGCGCGCGCGGCGAGCAGCGCAGCGGCGCGGCGCGCGACGTCGGCGAGGTCGACAGCCACGCGCGCGGTGGTGAAATCCTCGCGCTCGATCGCCTCGAGATCGACGAGATCGTCGATCAGCCCGAGCAGGTGACGCCCGGCGCCGGCGATGTCGGCGGCATAATCGGCGTAGTGGCTGTCGAGTGGCCCGTCCGCCGCGGCGCTGATCCCGTCGGCGTTGGCGATGATCCGCGCCAGCGCGCCGCGCAGCAGGGAGTCGAGCCGGTGATCGAACGGGCGGAGCTGCGGCGCGGCGGGAGGCGGCGCGGCGGCATAGGCGCCCCCGACGAAGCCGCCGAACCCACCACCCGTGTCGAACCGGACGTGCCCCGCGAGTGTCAGGCGCGGCCCGCCGGCGTGCAGCCGCGCGGGCTGGTCGGCGAAGTCGCGGCGCTCGGTGAGCGCGTCGAGCAGCGGCATCGTGCCGTCACTGCCGGGTTCGAGCACGAACAGCCGGCTCAGCGGCCGGCCGAGCGCGGCGGCGGGATCGAGCCCGAGCCGTGCCGCCGCGTCGGGCGACAGTCTGGTCACGCGCAACTCCGAGTCGACCTCCCAGGTCCAGTCAGCGCCCTCCGGCGCGCTCACCTCGGCCAGAGTCGCGGCGCCGGCGCGGGCGAAGCCGGCGGCGCGCTCGCGCAGCAGCGAGACGGTCAGCGCTACCCCGCTCTCGTCGGGCATGGCCTTGACCCAGCAGTCGAGGTCGCGATCGCCGTCGGCGATCGTCACCGCGCGCGACACCAGGATCCGTAGCCGACGGGCCAGCCGCACCAGCACCGCGACCTGTGGAATGGCGAGCAGCGCGCCGTGGCGGCCGCCCGCCCGCGCGTTGAGCGCCGCGAACGCGTCGTCGGCGCGGGCGAGCCGGTCGTGGCGGTCGACCGCCGCGTGCAGCGTGGCCAGCGCGGTCACGCGCGCGGGCTGCGGGCGAGCGCGCGCACCGCGGCGCGGAAGTCACGGTGCAAGGTCAGCGGCGCCACCGCGCGCGCGGCGGTCTCGGGCGCGAGCGTGGCGACTCGGTCGAGCGAGTCGGGCAAGGTCTCGACGTCGCGCTCGCGATCGGCCTCGCACAGGACGAAACCGATCTGCGCGATGAGGTGACGCTCAAGCCCGAGCGCGCGCAGCGCCAGCCACAGCCGGTCGCTGTCGGCGTCGAGCGTGAGCCCGCGCGCCTCGGCGAACTCGATCCCGAGCGCGTGCGACAGCAGCGCCGCGAACAGGCTGGTGCGCGCCTCGCCGAGCGAGTCGATCATCAGCTGCGGCAGCGCACCGGAGCCCGGGTCGAGCGCGGCGGCGAGTTGCGCGGCGGCGGCCTCGACCCGCTCGCCGTCGTCGTGCGCCGCGATACTGCGCTGGCTCGCCTCGGACAGGGCGCGGTCGACCTCGGGCGGGACGCCGTGGCCGAGCCGCTCGCGCAACGCCGCCGCTACCCACCAGACGAGCCGCTCGTTCAGCCCATGGGGCAGTTCCGCGCGACGATCGGCATGCGCCAGGCGTCGCCGGCTGTCCGCCACCAGATAGGTCACCGTGCGGCCGCGCACGACGCCGTCCGCGCTGTCGGCGAGCGCGGTGAGCAGCGCGGTGGTGTTACCGGGCGCGCGCTGCGCCGCCAGTGCCTCGTCGATCAGGTCGACGCGCGCCTGCGCGATCAGCTCGGCCATCAGCTCGGGATCGCGCATCAGCCCCGACTCGATCAATCGCGGCAGTGTCATCGCGCGATTGCCGGCGAGCAGCGCCGCGGCGTCCGGTAGTCCCCGCGCCTCCAGCAGCCGCGCGGCGTGACCGGCGACGTCGCGCTCGATCGCTGCCACGGTCGTCTCCACGAGGCGATTGATCGCGACCCGGCTGCGCTCGTCGAGCCGGTCGCGCTCGTCGGCGAAGACGTCCGCGATCGCCGCGCTCAGCCGCGCCCCCGCGCGGCCGTCGGCCGACGCCGCCTGCGCCGCGACTCGCGCGGCCAGGTCCGAATCGATCGCCTGGGAGGGTTGGGCGGGCATCTCTCCACCTCTTAGCGAGCGATCCTTAACCACGCTCTAAGTCACTCGTCGCAGCCACTCGACCGCTGCCACCAGCGTGAGCGCGGCATAGAGGGCGACCACGCCGAGCCCCAAAGTCGGCCAGCCCGACAGCGTTGCCACCGCCAGGATCGCGAGATAGCCCGGCGCGGTGCCCCACCAGGCGCGGCGCGGCGCGGCGCCGGCGGCGCGCTCGCCCACGCCCGCCGCCACCAGAGCGCCGAGCGCGAGCAACCGCGCGCTCGCGGTCGCGGCGTCGCGGTCTACGACATGCGCCAGCAGCAGCGCCGCGAGCGCGGGCACCGCCATGATCAGCGCGCGGCTGGCGCGCAGCAGCCCGGGCTCGTCGCGGAACAGCGCCAGCGCCCCCGCGATCTCGGCGAGCAGCACGGCCGCGAGCGCGATTACCATGCCCACCCCCGGCGCCCCCAGCGCGATCGCGGCACAGCCGAGCAGCCCCGCCGTCCCTGCCGCGGCGGTGCAGGTGCCGGTGCCGATCGCGCGGCGCGCGATCACCGGGATCACCGCGCGCGCGAGCGGGCGCAGCACCAGCCGCTCGAACCAGCTCGGCCGCACCGCCATCGAGGCCGACAGCACCGCGCGGCCGCGCTCCTCCAGCGCGCTGGCGCGACGCTCGATGCCGTGTCCCAGCTCCATGTCGTCGAGTCGCAGCGAGAGGTGCCGCGCGCCCGCCTGGTCGGCGGCACGCAGCAGCGTCGACTGGAGATCGTAGTCGTCGGGCAGCCGCGCCGCCTCGGCGATGCGCCGCGCGTCGAGCCGGGCCACGCCCGCCCAGGCCGCGCCCGCGCCGACGCGCTCGAACAGCGGCGAGGCCTGCGCGCCGGGGACCACCAGCAGCGCGTCGCCGCCCTCACCCGCCAGCGCGTGCACGACCCCCTCGGTGGTGACCAGCCCGTCCGCCATCATCACCACGCGCGCGAGCGGGTGCAGCTTGGCCAGCGCCTCCGCGGCGGTGCGCACCACGTCGACCGCCACGCCGCGCCGCCCGATCCGCGCCAGCGCGCCTGTCAGCTCGGGCGTCTCGCGCGCCACCACGACGACGATCTGTGCCGCGTCGCACGCCACTAGCAGCCGTGCCTGATACTCGATCAGCGAGGCCGCGGCGAAGGGCAGCGTGGCCGCGAGCGTCCCCGGTCGGTCCTCTGCCTCATGGATCGCGAACAGGAGCCCGGCCAGCATCACATGGCTGTTACGGGGTGGCGTGCACCGCGGCAATATCCGTGACGCGGCGCAGCGACGCGCCGGGTCGAGCGTTTGTGCCCCTCCGAGACGGCTTCCCGATGCGGGCAAACGTGTTAGATGGAGCGGATGAACGGGGGGCCGACATCACTATCCGACACGCGTGCGGCCGATCCTGGCGCCCGCTGGCCCGAACACTGGCCGGAGAGCTGGCCCGATCCCGCCACCCTCCCGTCTCCGGAGCCTGCCCCGACCGTGACCGACCCGTTCTTCTCCGACGACGCCCCCGACCGCCCCGCGCTGGGCGGCCCGCGGCCGGTGCTCGGCTGGGTCGCGACCGCGCTCGCGGCCGCGTGGGTCGCGGCACTGCTGTGGCTGGCGCGTGACTCGCTCGCGGCGATGACTCCGCTCGCGCTGGCGCAGTTCGGCGCCGCGCTGGCGACCGTGCCGGCGCTCGCGGGGGTGGTGTGGCTCGCCGCGCTGCGCACCTCCACCGCCGAGGCGCAGCGCTTCGGCGCGACCGCGCGCGCGATGCGCGGCGAGGCGGTCGCGCTGGAGAATACCGTGGCGGTGCTGGGCACCACGATCGAGGACCAGCGCACCCAGATGGCCGAGCAGGTGCGCCTGCTCACCGCGCTCGGCGACGCCGCAACCGCGCGGCTCGCCGATATCGCCGGCACGCTCTCCGCCGAGGTGCAGCGCGTCGACGCGCAGACCGGCACGCTCCTCGCGACCGCGGGCGCGGCGCATGAGCGGCTCGATGCGCTGCTCGCCGCGCTGCCGCGCGCCGCGGACGAGACCCGCTCGCTGACCGAGACGATCGACCAGGCCGGGCTGGTCGCCTACGAGCACAGCGCCGGGCTCGACGCGCAGGTGGCGGCGCTGGTCGCGCGCGGGCGCGATGCCGAGGCGATCGCGGGCGGCGCGGCGGAGAAGCTCGCCGCCTACATGCAGCGGATGGAGTCGACCAGCCACACCGCTGGGGCGCGGCTGGAGGCGGTCACCTCGCAGGCGGCGGGTGCGGTCGACGCGCTGCTCGACCGCACCGCGCGCGCGATCGACGAGTCGCGCAAGGCGATCGCGGCGCAGGGCGACGCGATGCTGGCGATGGTCAGCACCAACCAGACCGCGCTCGACCATGCCGCGCGCGAGAGTGCCGAGGCGCTGGCCGAGCGGATTGGGCTGATTGAGGTGGTGATCGAGCGGATCGCGGCGCGGCTCGACGCGCAGCAGGACGCCGGCCGCCAGCTGTTCGACTCGCTCGACGACGCGATCCTGCGCGTCGACCAGCGCTTCGTCGCGCTCCACCGAGACGGCGGCGAGCGCACCCAGCAGCTCGCCGCCTCGGTGAGCGCGCTCCACGCCTCGGCCGAGGCGCTCGGGCGCGCGATGGACGCGGGCCACGCCTCGGCGCAGCACACGATCTCGACCACCGAGCACCTGCTGGTCGCGCTCGACGCCGCCGCGCGCGAGATGGACGAGACCATGCCCGAGGCGATCTCGCGGCTGGAGAGCCGCGTCGCCTCGACCAAGCAGGTGATCACCGCGGCCAAGCCCGAGCTGCTCGCGCTCGTCACCGCCGCCGAGAGCACGCACGACGCGATCGAGGCGGTGGCACAGGTCGTCGCCGAGCAGCGCCAGACGGTGGAGTCGCTCACCAGCCGGCTCCACGACGGGCTTGCGCGCGGCCGCAGCCAGGCCGACGAGATCGGCGAGGCGATGGGCGACGCCTCGCGCCAGATCGACGATCTCACCGAACAGGCCGCGCCGCGGCTGGTCGAGGCGCTGCTGCGCGTGCGCGAGACCGCCTCGGCCGCGGCCGACCACGCGCGCGAGGCGATCGCACGAGTCATCCCCGAGGCCGCCGACGCCCTGGAGAGCGCGGGCGCGGCCGCGCTGAGCCGCGCGGTGGAGAGCGGTGTGCAGGGCCAGATCCGTCAGGTCGCGCAGGTCGCCGAGGCGGCGGTCGCGGCGACCAACCAGGCGGGCGAGCGGCTGCAGCAGCAGCTGGACGGGATCGAGGCGACGATCGCCCTGATCGACCAGCGGCTGGAGGAAGCGCGCGCGGCGGGCGAGGAGAACGAGCGCGACAGCTTCGCGCGGCGCGCCTCGCTGCTGATCGAGTCGCTCAACTCGGCCTCGATCGATCTCACCCGCACCTTCGCGCCCGAGATCTCGGACAGCGCCTGGGCCGCCTATCTCAAGGGCGATCGCGGCGTGTTCACGCGGCGGGCGGTGCGGCTGCTCGACGGCGGCGAGCAGCGCGACGTGGCACGACTGTACGACGAGGACGGCGCCTTCCGCGAGCAGGTCAACCGCTACATCCACGATTTCGAGTCGATGCTGCGCACGATCCTGGCGCAGCGCGACGGCTCGCCGCTTGGCGTGACCCTGCTCTCGTCCGACATGGGCAAGCTGTACGTGGCATTGGCACAGGCGATCGAGCGGCTGCGCTGACGTCTGATCCGCTTGGTCCGGATCGTCAGCGTGCTGCGGCGAACGCCGGAGCCTAAGGCGACCAACGTCACACCTGCCGCTCTGGGCTCCCGCGGGCGCGGGAGCCCGGGTCGGCAAAGGTGGATCAGGCTTTCGCCATCCCGACCTTTCCTTTTCCGTCATCCCGGACTTGGCCTGTGAACCACCGCGCCGCTGGTACAGCAAGCGCCGGGTTGGCGGAACAGTGGATCCCGGAACAAGTCCGGGACCACGGATGAGAAGATGGCAATTGGAACGACAGCGGCGCGCATCCGCGCCTCCGCCTCCGCCTCCGCCTCCGGTCCTCTACACCGCGTTGGCCGGATCGGCGAAGTCGAGCATTCCCGCCGTCACCCAGCCGAACTCGTAATTGGCCACGAACAGCCCGAACAGCACCGTCGCGACGATCGTGGTGCGCACCAGCACCCGCTTGAGCGAGAAGCTATGCGGCGAGCTCTCCGCGGTGCCGGGCACGTGATCTGCGCCCATCTCGGCCGAGGTGCGCACGCCCCAGGGCAGCACCAGGAAGACCGAGAAGGCCCAGAACAGGATGTAGATCGCCAGCAGCGACGTCCAGCGCATCGCCTGCCCTCCCCGCTCAGACCTGGACGATCACCACGTCGATGACCGGCTTCTTGCCGGTCCAGCGCGTGGCGACCTTGCGCACCGCCAGCCGCACGTCCTCGCGCAGCCGCTCGCGGTCGCGCACGCGGCCCTTCATCGCCTCGGCCGCCGCCTCGGCCGCCTCAAGGAGGAAGGGCTCGCGCTCCTCCTCCACCGGCACGCCCTGGATGCGGACCTCGGGGGTGCCGCCGGCGCGCCCGTTGCGGTCCACCGCGATGCCGACCGAGACCTGGCCGTTGACCGCGATGCGGCGCCGGTCGTTGATCGTGCCGCCGTCGGCGGGCAGGATCACGTCGCCGTCGAGCACGAGCCGCCCGACCGGCACGTCGCCGATCTTTCTGGGCGCACCGGGCGCGAGCCGGACGAGGTCACCGTTGGTCTGCACCAGCACGTCGCGGATGCCCTGCGTCTGGCCGTAGCGCGCATGCTCCATCAGGTGGCGCATCTCACCGTGCACCGGCAGCAGCGCGTTCGGGCGGATCCAGCCGTACATCTTGGCCAGCTCGGGCCGCCCCGGGTGGCCCGAGACGTGGACGTGCGCCTGCTTCTCGGTCACCATCTCGACGCCCTTGCCGGCGAGCTGGTTCTGGATGCGGCCCACCGCCACCTCGTTGCCGGGGATCTGCTTGGCGGAGAAGATCACCATGTCGCCCATGTCGAGGCGGACGGGGTGCGACCCGTCGGCGATGCGCGCCAGCGCGGCGCGCGGCTCACCCTGACCGCCGGTGGCGATGATCAGCACCTTGTTGCGCGGCATGCGCATCGCCGCGTCGACGTCGATCGTCTCCGGAAAGTCCTTTAGATAACCGGTGGCCTTGGCGACGCGGATGATCCGGTCGAGCGAGCGGCCGGTGACGCACAGCCGGCGCCCGCTCTCCTTCGCGACCTCGGCCAGCGTGTGCAGCCGCGCCGCGTTCGAGGCGAAGGTGGTGACCACCACGCGACCGCGCGCGCGCGCGACGCTCTCGGTGAGACCCTGGCGCACGCTCGCCTCGCTGCCCGAGGCCTCGCTGTTGAAGACGTTGGTCGAGTCACATACCAGCACGTCGACGCCCTGCTCGCCGATCGCGGCGAGCTCGTCGGGGGTCGAGGGCTTGCCGATCACGGGGGTGGGGTCGAGCTTCCAGTCGCCGGTGTGGAAGACGCGCCCGGCCGGCGTGTCGATCAGCAGCGCATTGGCCTCGGGGATGGAGTGCGACAGTGGCACGACCTCGACCGAGAAGGGGCCGACCTTGAAGGGCTTGCGCGCATGGACCAGGCGCACCTTGACGCGCTCCTCGATCCGTTCCTCCTCCAGCTTGCCGCGCACGAGCCCGGCGGTGAAGGCGGTCGCGTAGATCGGCACGCCGAGATCCTCGGCGAGATAAGGCAGCGAGCCGATATGATCCTCGTGCCCGTGCGTCAGCACGATGCCGACGAGCGAGTCGAGCCGCTCCTCGATGAAGCGCAGGTCGGGCAGGATCACGTCGATCCCGGGATAATGCGAGTCAGCGAAGGTCACGCCGCAGTCGACCATCAGCCACTTGCCGGCATGGCCGTAGAGCGTGACGTTCATCCCGATCTCGCCCGAGCCGCCGAGGGCGCAGAAGAGCAGTTCCTTGTTAGTGGGAGTCATCGAAGTCCTTTATCGTCCCGCAGGCGCCGAATGCGCCGATGGAGCGGGAGGGAGAGAGAAGGGCCGAACTGCGCGCCGGCCGGGCGTTCACCTTGATATATGGGCGCGTTCGTACATGATCGCCAGCCCTTGGATGGTGAGATCGGGCTCGATCGCGTCGAATGCGTCGGTATCGCGCTCGAACAAAGTCGCGAGCCCGCCCGTGGCGATCACCTTGACCGGTCGCGCGATCTCGCGCTTCATGCGCGCGACCAGCCCCTCGATCATCGCGATATAGCCCCAATAGATGCCGATGTTCATCTGATCGACCGTGTTGCGGCCGATCACGCTGTCGCTCGCGGGCGCCTCGATCGCGATACGCGGCAACTTGGCCGCCGCCATGACGAGGGCGTCGAGCGAGAGATTGATCCCCGGCGCGATGATCCCGCCTTTGTAGGCACCCGTGTAATCGGAATGGTCGAAGGTCGTGGCGGTGCCGAAGTCGATCACGATCAGGTCGCCGGCGTGGAGCGCGTGCGCCGCGATCGTGTTGACCGCGCGGTCGGCGCCGAGGCTTTTCGGCTCGTCGACATCGATCGCGATTCCCCAGTCGAGCGGGGCGCGGCCGGCGATCAGCGCGTCCGTGCGGAAATACTTCGCGGCGAGCACTTCCAGATTATGGAGCGCGCGCGGCACGACGGTCGAGACGATCACCGCGGCGACGTCGTCGCGGCTATAGCCCTCGAGCGCGAGCAGCTGGCTCAGCCACACCGCATATTCGTCGGCGGTGCGGCGCGGGTCGGTGGCGATGCGCCAGCGCGCGCGGATCGTGCGGGTCGCGGTCTCAACCAGAGCGAAGACCACATTGGTGTTGCCGGCGTCGACCGCGAGCAGCATCGCACCCTCTCTCACAGCAGGAATATATCGCCCGCGTGCATGACACGCCGGCTCCCGTCCGCCAAGCGTAGGACAAGCGCCCCGCCGCGGTCGAGCGTCTCGAAGCGCCCGTGCCACTCGCTGCCGTCGGGCAGGCGGGCGCGCAGCTCGCTGCCGGGCGCGTGCGCGCGCTCGCGCCAGCGCTCGGCGACGGGACCGAGCCCCTCCTCGCGCCAGCGCGCGTGCCAGTGCGCCAGCGTCGCCGCGAGTTCACCCTGGAGCGCCGCGGCGTCGATCGTCGCGCCCGCGGCGTGGAGGCTGGTCGCGGCGCGGTCGGCGAGGTCCGGGTGGTTGGTCACATTGACGCCGAAGCCGATGACGACCCACTCCTCGATGCGCTCGAGCAGGATCCCCGAGAGCTTCGCCCCGCCCAGCAGCAGGTCGTTGGGCCATTTGATCCGGAGCGCCCCCGCATCGGGCAGCGCCGCGCGCACCGTCGCTTCCAGCGCCACCGCGGCCACCAGCGCGAGCGTCGGCGCGGGCGGGTCACCCGCGGCGAGCCGGACGAGCGTGCTGGCGTAGAGGTTGCCGACCGGCGACTCCCACGCCCTGCCCTCGCGCCCGCGCCCCGCGGTCTGGCGGTCGGCGCGGAGCCAGAGGCCGTGCTCGCCATAGCCGTCGCGCGCGAAGGAGCGCAGGTCGGCGTTGGTCGAACCGGTCTCGGGTACGTGGAGCGTCCGCGTCAGAACAGACTCGCGGCCGCCGCCAGCGTCCAGGCCGACAGCGCCGGGATGGCGAGATAGCCCAGCGGCGAGACGATCACCGCCGCCGCGGCGATCAGCCCGCCTTCGAGCCGGTCACCCTCGCCGAACACGCCCGTGGGCTCGTCGAAGTACATCGTCTTGACCAGGCGCAGATAATAATAAGCGCCGATGACGCTGAACACGACGCCGACCACCGCCAGCGGGAACAGCCCCGCCTGCACCGCGGCATAGAACACCGCGAACTTGGCGTAGAAGCCGAACAGCGGCGGGATCCCGGCGAGCGAGAACATGAAGATCGCCAGCGCCGCGGCGAGGCCCGGCCGCGTGCGCGACAGGCCGGCGAGGCTGTCGATCGTCTCGATCGGCTGGCCATCCGCGTCGCGCATCTGCAACACGACGAGGAAGCTGCCGAGCGTCATCGCGACGTAGATCGTCATATAGGTCAGCACCGCCGCGACGCCTTCCGGCGTGCCCGCCGCGAGACCGATCAGCGCGAAGCCGACATTGTTGATCGACGAGTAAGCGAGCAGCCGCTTGATGTTCTGCTGGCCGATCGCGGCGACCGCGCCGAGCAGGATCGAGGCCAGCGCGGCGAAGATCACGATCTGGCGCCACTGCCCCTCGGCCGGGCCCATCGCCTCGACCGCGACGCGCACGCCCAGCCCGATCGCCGCCACCTTGGGCGCCGAGGCGAAGAAGGCGGTGACCGGTGTCGGCGCGCCCTCGTACACGTCGGGCGTCCACATGTGGAACGGCACCGCCGAGATCTTGAAGGCGATGCCCGCGAACACGAAGACCAGCCCGAAGAGCAGCCCGGTCGACTTGGCGTCGCCGGTCAGCGGCGCGGCGGCATAGGCGCCCGCGATCTCGTCGAACAAGGTCGAGCCGGTGAAGCCGTAGACGAGGCTGATGCCGTAGAGCAGGATCCCGCTCGCCAGCGCGCCCAGTACGAAATACTTCAGCCCCGCTTCGGCCGAGCGCTGGTCCTGCCGCATGAAGCTCGCCAACACATAAGCGGCGAGGCTCTGCAGCTCCAGCCCGACGTACAGCGTCAGCAGGTCGGCCGCGGACACCATCATCCCCATGCCCGCCGCGGAGAGCAGGATGAGCACGGGATATTCCGGGCGCAGGTTGTCACCCGCGGTGCGGCGGAAGAAATCGGGCGCCATCACGATCGCCACCGCGGCGGCGACGTAGATCAGCACCTTGGAGAAAGCGGCGAAGCTGTCGGCGCGGTACAGGCCATAGAAGGCCTGCCCGCCCGAGGAGGCCGGTCCGATCAAAGCGACACAGGCGCCGGCGAGCACCGCCACGGCGGTCCAGGACACCGCCTTGGTCGAGGCCGGTCCGCCCCAGGCGGCGACCAGCATCAGCGCGATCGCGCCCAGCCCGAGCACCACCTCGGGCAGCGTCATCGCGAGATTAGCGGCATAGTCCATTAGTGCGCGCTCCCCTGCGCGTGAGTTTCGGCGTGGGCGGCGGGTACGATGCCGCTGCCTCTCGTCGGCAGCGAGTCACCCGCCGGCCGCGCGCGATCGATCCGCGCGAGCAGGATCTGCGTGTCCTTGCGCATCGGCGCGAGGAAGCTCTCCGGATAGACACCCATCCACAGCACCGCGGCGGCGATCGGCGCGAGCAGCCACAATTCGCGCGGGCTGAGGTCCGACATGGCCGCGACCTCCGCCGACTTGATCTCGCCGAACACGACGCGGCGATACAGGTACAGCATGTACGCCGCGCCCAGGATGATGCCGGTGGTGCACAGCAACGCGACCGTGGTCGACACCTGGTAGGTGCCCATCAGGCTCAGGATCTCGCCGACGAAGTTGCTCGTCCCCGGGAGGCCGATGGAGGCCATGGTGAACAGCAGGAACAGCAGAGCGTAGCGCGGCATGTTGATCGCCAGACCGCCGTAACGGCTGATCTCGCGGGTGTGGAGCCGGTCGTAGATCACGCCGACGCACAGGAACAGCGCGCCCGACACCAAGCCGTGGCCCAGCATCACCATCATCGCGCCCTCGATCCCCTGCGCGTTGAACGCGAACAGGCCGATCGTGACGATCGCCATGTGCGCGACCGAGGAATAAGCGATCAGCTTCTTCATGTCCGACTGCACCAGCGCGACCAGGCTGGTGTAGATCACCGCCACCGCGCTCAACCCGAACACCAGCCACACCAGCTGCGCCGAGGCCTCGGGGAACATCGGCAGGCTGAAGCGCAGGAAGCCGTAGCCGCCTAGCTTGAGCAGCACGCCCGCCAGGATCACCGAGCCGGCGGTCGGCGCCTGCACGTGCGCGTCGGGCAGCCAGGTATGGACCGGCCACATCGGCATCTTCACCGCGAACGAGGCGAAGAAGGCGAGCCACAGCCAGGTCTGCACCTGCGGCGGGAAGTCGTAGTTCATCAGCGCCGGGATGCTGGTCGTCGCGGCGGTGATGCTCATGTAAAGCATCGCGATGAACATCAGCAGCGAGCCGAGCAACGTGTACAGGAAGAACTTGTACGAGGCGTAGATCCGGTTCGCGCCGCCCCAGATGCCGATGATCAAGAACATCGGGATCAGGCCGGCCTCGAAGAAGATGTAGAAGAGGAACAGGTCCTGCGCCGCGAAGGTGCCGATCATCAGCACCTCGGTGAACAGGAACGCGCTCATATATTCCGGCACGCGCTTCTCGATCGCCTGCCAGCTGGCACCGATGCAGATCGGCATCAGGAAGACCGACAGCACGATCAGCAGCAGCGCGTAGCCGTCGATGCCGAGCGCCCAGCCGAAGCGGCCGAACAAGGGCGCATATTCGACGAACTGCCACTGCGCGCCGCCGATGTCGTACGACAGCCACAGCACGACGCCGAGCGCGAGGTTCACCAGCGTCGCGGCCAGCGCGGTCCAGCGCGCGGTCGAGGGCGAGAGGAAGAGGCACGCGACCGCCGCGGCGGCCGGGATCGCGAGCATCAGCGAGAGGATCGGGAACGACACGTGATGGAGCCCCTCAGCCCGCGATCGCCCAGGTGACCGCGGCGGTGAGCCCGATCAGCATGACGAACGCGTAGGTATAGACATAGCCGGTCTGCAGGCGGCCGGCGACGCGGCTGCCGACCTGCACCACCCAGGCGGAGCCGTTCGGCCCGAAGCGGTCGATCGCCCCCTCATCGCCGCGGTGCCACAGCAGGCGACCGATCGCGAAGGCGGGGCGGACGAACAGGAAGTGGTACAACTCGTCGAAATACCATTTCCGCAGCAGGAACTGGTAGAGCGGCTGGAAGGTGTCGGCGAACTTGGCCGGCAGCTCGGGCGAGCGGATGTAGGTCAGGTAGGCGATCACGAACCCGCTGAGCATCACGATCGTCGCGGCCAGCTGCACCAGCAGCGGCACCTGGTGCATCGCGTGCATGAGATGCTCGTTGAAGTAGAGCGCGCCCTTCCAGAAGCCGCCTGCCGTCTCCGGATCGATGAACCAGTGATGGAAGACGAAGCCCGCAGCGACCGCGCCGATCGACAGCACGATCAGCGGGATCAGCATCGGCAGCGGGCTCTCGTGCGGGTGATAGCCGCCGGTACCCTTGGGGATCTCGTTGAACCCGCGCGACTCCACCGCGGGTGCGTGGCCGGAGTCCTCGCCCGCGGGATCGGGATGATGCGCGTCGTCATGGCCGTGCGCGTGCGCGCTGCCGTGCTCCGCTGCGTGCGCATGGTCGTGATGCGTGTCATGCGCGTGATCGTGGCCGTGCGCGTCGTGCAGCGCGTGCTGGATGTGCTCCGAGGCGGCCCAGCGCGGCTCGCCCCAGAAGGTCAGGAACATGAGGCGCCAGGAATAGAAGCTCGTCAGCAGCGCGGCGAACACGCCCACCATCGAGGCCACCGGCGAGCCGGCCGCCCAGGCCACCTCGATGATCGCGTCCTTCGAGTGATAGCCCGCGAAGCCGCCGATGCCGTAGATACCGACGCCGGTGATCGCCAGCGTGCCCAGCAGCATGCCCCAGAAGGTGATCGGGATCGCCTTCCGCAGCCCGCCGTAATAGCGCATGTCCTGCTCGTGATGCATCGCGTGGATCACCGAGCCCGCGCCGAGGAACAGCAGCGCCTTGAAGAAGGCGTGCGTGAACAGGTGGAACATCGCCGCGCCATAGGCGCCGACGCCCGCGGCGAAGAACATGTAGCCGAGCTGCGAGCAGGTCGAGTAAGCGATCACGCGCTTGATGTCGGTCTGCGTCGTGCCGACGGTCGCGGCGAACAGGCAGGTCGCGGCGCCGATGAAGGTCACGAAGCCCATCGCGGTCGGCGAGGTCTGGAACATCGGCGACAGGCGGCACACCATGAAGACGCCCGCGGTCACCATCGTCGCGGCGTGGATCAGCGCCGACACCGGGGTCGGCCCCTCCATCGCGTCGGGCAGCCAGGTGTGCAGGCCGAGCTGCGCGGACTTGCCCATCGCGCCGACGAACAGCAGCAGGCACAGCACCGTCATCGTGTCGGCGCGGAACCACAGGAAGCCGATCGTCGAGCCCGCCATCGACGGCGCCGCGGCCAGGATCGCCGGGATCGAGACGGTGTTGAAGACCAGATAGGTGCCGAAGATGCCGAGCATGAAGCCGAGGTCGCCGACGCGGTTGACCACGAAGGCCTTGATCGCCGCGGCGTTGGCGCTCGGCTTGCGGAACCAGAAGCCGATCAGCAGGTAGCTCGCGAGACCGACGCCCTCCCAGCCGAAGAACATTTGGATGAGATTGTCCGCGGTCACCAGCATCAGCATCGCGAAGGTGAACAGCGACAGATAGGCGAAGAAGCGCGGCTGGTCCGGGTCCTCGCTCATATAGCCCCAGCTATAGAGGTGGACCAGCGCCGAGACGCTGGTGATCACCACCAGCATCACCGCGGTCAGCGCGTCGACGCGGAGCGCCCAGGACACGTCGAACGTGCCCGAGTGGATGAAGTGCAGCACGGGAGTCACCGTCGCCTCGTTCGCGCCCGTGAGGAAGCCGATGAAGATCGGCCACGAGAGCGCGCTCGCGAGGAACAGCCCGCCGGTGGTGATCGCCTTGGGCAGCGTCGCGCCGAACGACTTGTTGGCGAAGCCGGCGACGATCGCCGCGACCAGCGGCACGAAGACGATGAAGAGGATCGACGTCACGGGCGGATTACCCCTTCATCCGGCTGGGATCGTCGACCGAGATCGAGCCGCGACCGCGGAAGAAGATCACGAGGATGGCGAGCCCGATCGCGGCCTCGCCGGCCGCGACGGTCAGCACGAACATCGCGAAGACCTGGCCGACCAGGTCGTTGAGCGCCGCCGAGAAGGCGACGAGGTTGATGTTCACCGCCAGCAGGATCAGCTCGATCGCCATCAGGATGACGATGATGTTCTTGCGGTTCAGGAATATGCCCAGCACCCCCATGGTGAACAGCAGCGCCGCCACCACCAGGTAATGGACCAGGCCGACCCCGCCCGACATGGCTCCGCTCACAGCTGTACCCCCTGGCCGATCTCCGGCCGCATGTTGCGCGTCGCGTCCTGCGGACGCCGCGCGTTCTGCCGCGCGATATTCTGGTAGCGCGAACCCGAGCGCTCGCGGTGGGTCAGCACGATCGCGCCGATCATCGCCACCAGCAGCACCAGCCCCGCCCCTTCGAAGATGAAGAGGTAGCGCGTGTACAGCAGCTCGCCGATCTGGACGATGTTCGACTTGGCCGCGACGGTCGGCGCCGCGCGCCGCGCCAGATCGATCCCGCCCGCGCTCCACGCGCCGACTCCGATCAGGATCTCCGCCACCAGCGCCACCGCCAGCACCAGGCCGATGCCGAAATAGCGCACGAAGCCCGCGCGCAGCTCGGCGAAGTCGATGTCGAGCATCATCACGACGAACAGGAACAGCACCGCGACCGCCCCGACATAGACGATCACCAGCAGCATCGCGATGAACTCGGCGCCGACCAGCACCATCAGCCCCGCGGCGTTGAAGAAGGCGAGGATCAGCCACAGCACCGAGTGGACCGGGTTCCGCGACGAGATCGTCATCGCGCCCGAGACCAGCACGACGAGCGCGAAGAGATAGAAGGCGATGGCCTGGATCATCTCACGCTGCCCCCAATTCGGCACCGCGGCGGCGCGCGGTCGAGAAAACCGCGGCCGTGGCCGCGGTGATGTCCGTCAGAATCATGTCGACCCCTGAAATCACGCGAGCGCCTACCGGTACGGCGCGTCGGCGGCAAGGTTGGCCGCGATCGCGCGCTCCCAGCGGTCGCCGTTGTCGAGCAGCTTGGCCTTGTCGTAGATCAGCTCCTCGCGCGTCTCGGTGGCGAACTCGAAGTTCGGCCCCTCGACCACCGCGTCGACCGGGCACGCCTCGGCGCACAGGCCGCAGTAGATGCACTTGGTCATGTCGATGTCGTAGCGCGTCGTGCGGCGGCTGCCGTCGTCGCGCGGCTCGGCCTCGATCGTGATCGCCTGCGCCGGGCACACCGCCTCGCACAGTTTGCACGCGATGCAGCGCTCCTCGCCGTTGGGATAGCGGCGCAGCGCGTGCTCGCCGCGGAAGCGCGGGCTGATCGGATTCTTCTCGAACGGATAGTTGATCGTCGCCTTCGGCTTGAAGAAATACTTCAGCGTCAGCGCGTGCGCCTTCACGAACTCGTAGAGCGTGAACGCCTTGATCGTCTGCGCGATACCCATCTTCAAACTCCCACGCGCATGAACATCAGCACGCCCGACACCAGGAACACCCAGAACAGCGACAGCGGCAGGAACACCTTCCACCCCAGCCGCATCAGCTGGTCGTAGCGGTAGCGCGGCACCGTCGCCTTGATCCACGAGAACACGAAGAAGAAGAACAGGATCTTGGCGAACAGCCAGATGATCCCTGGCACCGCGTAGAGCGGTGCCCAGTCGAGCGGCGGCAGGTAGCCACCCCAGAACAGCGTGGCGTTGAGCGTGCACATTAGCAGCACGTTCGCGTACTCGCCGAGCCAGTAGAGCGCGAACGCCATCGAGCTGTACTCGGTCTGGTAGCCCGCGACGAGCTCGCTCTCCGCCTCGGTGAGGTCGAACGGCGCGCGCTGCGTCTCCGCCAGCGACGAGATCAGGAACACGACGCTCATCGGGAACAGCAGGGGATTGAACCCGAAACCGTTGATGAAACCGTACAACCCACGCTGAGCCTGGACGATGCCGGTCAGGTTGAACGTCCCCGCCCACATCACCACCGAGATCAGCACGAAGCCGATCGCGACCTCGTAGCTCACCATCTGCGCCGCGGCGCGGATCGCCGAGAAGAACGGGTATTTCGAGTTGGACGACCAGCCGGCGAGGATGATGCCGTACACGCCGAGCGACGAGGCCGCGAGCACGTAGAGCAGCCCGACGTTGATGTCGGCGAGCACCACGCTCGGCTGGAACGGGACCACCGCCCAGACGATCAGCGCCACCGTGAAGGTGATGATCGGCGCGAGCAGGAACAGCCCGCGGTTCGCCGCCGAGGGGACGATCGTCTCCTGCAGGAATACCTTGAGCCCGTCCGCGAACGACTGGAGCAGCCCGAACGGCCCGACCACGTTGGGGCCGCGGCGCAGCGCCATCGCCGCCCAGATCTTGCGGTCGGCGTAGATGATCATCGCCACCGACAGCATCAACGGCAGCGCGATCGCGAGGATGCCCACGATCGTCGCCAGGAACCACGCCCAGCCATAAGGCAGGCCCAGCGAAGTGTTGAAGAAGCTGGTCACTCCGCCGCCTCCGCGAAACTCTCACCATGGACCAGTTCGGCCGAGCAGCGCTGCATCGTCGGCGACGCGCGGCAGATCGCGTTGGTGAGGTAGAAGTCCTTGATCGGATAGCCGTCGAGCACGCCCTCGGCGGTGCCGCCGAGCGCCGGCGGGTTCCACGCGAAGGTCTTCAGACCCAGCGTCGACAGCTCGGGGCAGTCGAGCGCCATCGCCGCGCGCAGCTCGTCGATCGTGTCGAACGCCAAAGTGCAGCCGAGCTTCTCGCTGAGCGCGCGGAAGATCGTCCAGTCCTCGCGCGCGTCGCCCGGCGGGAACACCGCGCGCTCGCCGCGCTGCACGCGCCCCTCGAGGTTGACGTAGGTGCCCGACTTCTCGGCATAGCTCGCCGCCGGCAGGATCACGTCGGCGTGGTGCGCGCCGCGATCGCCGTGGTGGCCGACATAGACCTTGAAGCCGGTGAAGCGCGCGTGGTCGCACTCGTCGGCGCCGAGGAAGAAGCTGAGCTTGGCGTCATACAGCGCCGCGATCCCGGCCTTCTGCGCAAAGCCGAGCATCAGCCCGCCCATCCGGCTAGCGGCCATGTGGACGACGTTGAAGCCGTTCCACCCGTCCTTCACCAGGCCCAGCTTGTCGACCAGCGCGAGCGCCGCGCCGTGCGCGCCCTTGAGCGCGGCGCCGCCGACGATCACCATCGGCTTGGCCGCGCCGGCGAACGCCTCGGTGACGCGCTCCGGCAGGCTGCCGAGCACCGCCAGATCCGCGCCGAGCCACTCGACCTTGTAGGTCAGCTCGGTCTCGGGGCCGATCGCGAAGACCTTGGCGCCCTTCTTGATCGCCTTGCGGATGCGCGTGTTCACCAGCGGCGCCTCCCAGCGCAGGTTGGTGCCGATCAGCAGGATCGCGTCCGCCTCCTCGGTGCCCGCGATCGTGGTGTTGAAGTTCACCGCGGCGAGGCTCGACGTGTCATAGTCCATGCCGGTCTGCCGCCCCTCGAGCAGCGACGAGCCGAGCTCCTTGAGCAGCGCCTTGGCCGCGAACATCGTCTCGCAGTCGACCAGGTCACCCGCTACCGCCGCGACCGAGCCGCCGTGGTCGACCGAAGCGATCGCGGCGAACGCCTCGTCCCAGGTCACCGGATGGAGCTTGCCGTCGCGCCGCACATAGGGGCGATCGAGCCGCTTGCGCACCAGGCCGTCGACGGCGTGGCGCGTCTTGTCGGTCGCCCACTCCTCGTTGACCTCGTCGTTGACGCGCGGGACGCAGCGCAGCACCTGCCGCCCGCGGCTGTCGAGCCGGATGTTGGTGCCGACCGCGTCCATCACGTCGATCGTCAGCGTCTTGCGCAGCTCCCACGGGCGCGCCTCGAAGGCGTAGGGCTTGCTGGTCAGCGCGCCGACCGGGCACAAATCGACGACATTGCCCGACAGCTCGCTCGACACCGCCTCCTCGAGATAGGAGGTGATCTGCATGTTCTCGCCGCGGTAGATCGCGCCGATCTCCTCGACCCCGGCGACCTCCTCGGCGAAGCGGACGCAGCGCGTGCACTGGATGCAGCGGGTCATGATCGTCTTGACGATCGGGCCCATGTACTTCTCGGTCACCGCGCGCTTGTTCTCGGCGTAGCGCGAGTGGCCGCGGCCGTAGGCGACCGACTGGTCCTGCAGGTCGCACTCGCCGCCCTGATCGCAGATCGGGCAGTCGAGCGGGTGGTTGATCAGCAGGAATTCCATGATGCCCTCGCGGGCATGCTTCACCATCGGCGTGGTGGTGAAGATCTCCTGGTTCTCCGCGGCGGGCAGCGCGCACGAGGCCTGCGGCTTGGGCGGCCCCGGCTTCACCTCGACGAGGCACATCCGGCAGTTGCCCGCGATCGACAGCCGCTCGTGGTAACAGAAGCGCGGGATCTCCTTGCCGGCCAGCTCGCACGCCTGCAGCACGGTGGCACCCTGCGGCACCTCGATCTCGACTCCGTCGACTTTGACCTTTGGCATTACTCGGCAGCTTCCTGCATCGGGGCCAGGTCGCCCCCGTTTCCGTTGCGGTCGTTGATCCGGCGCTCCAGCTCGGGGCGGAAGTGGCGGATCAGACCCTGGATCGGCCACGCCGCGGCGTCGCCGAGCGCGCAGATCGAATGGCCCTCGACCTGCTTGGTCACCTGCTGGAGCATGTCGATCTCGGAGATGTCGGCGTCGCCGGTACGCAGCCGCTCCATCACGCGCCACATCCAGCCGGTGCCCTCGCGGCACGGCGTGCACTGGCCGCAGCTCTCGTGCTTGTAGAAGTAGGACAGCCGGCTGATCGCGCGGACGACGTCGGTCGACTTGTCCATCACGATCACCGCGGCGGTGCCGAGCCCCGAGCCTACCGCCTTGAGGCCGTCGAAGTCCATCGGCGCGTCCATGATGTCCTTGGCGGGCACCAGCGGCACCGACGAGCCGCCCGGGATCACCGCGAGCAGGTTGTCCCAGCCGCCGCGGATGCCGCCGCAATGTTTCTCGATCAGCTCGCGGAAGGGGATGCTCATCGCCTCCTCGACCACGCACGGCGTGTTCACGTGGCCCGAGATCTGGAAGAGCTTGGTGCCGCGGTTGTTCTCCGCGCCGAAGCTGGAGAACCACTCGGCGCCGCGGCGCAGGATCGTCGGCGCCACCGCGATCGACTCGACGTTGTTCACCGTCGTCGGGCAGCCGTACAGGCCGGCCCCCGCCGGGAACGGCGGCTTGAGCCGCGGCTGGCCCTTCTTGCCCTCGAGGCTCTCCAGCATCGCGGTCTCTTCGCCGCAGATATAGGCGCCCGCGCCGCGGTGGACGAAGACGTCGAAGTCATAGCCCGAGCCGCAGGCGTTCTTGCCCACCAGCCCCTTGTCATAGGCCTCGGCGACCGCGGCGAAGAGCGTCTCCGCCTCGCGGATATATTCGCCGCGGATGTAGATGTACGCGGCGCGCGCGCGCATCGCGAAGCCAGCGACCAGCGCGCCCTCGATCAGCTTGTGCGGATCGTGACGGATGATCTCGCGGTCCTTGCACGAACCCGGCTCGGACTCGTCGGCGTTGATCACCAGGAAGTTCGGCCGGTCGGGCTTGGGCTCCTTGGGCATGAACGACCATTTGGTGCCGGTCGGGAACCCGGCCCCGCCGCGCCCGCGCAGACCCGACGCCTTGACGACGTCGATGATCTTGTCCTGCCCCAGCTCGAGCAGCGCCTTGGTATTGTCCCAGTCGCCGCGCGCCATCGCGGCGTCGAGCCGCCACGACTGATAGCCGTAGACGTTGGTGAAGATGCGGTCCTTGTCGGCGAGCATCACGCGTTCCCATTCCGCAGGTCGATCCGGCGCTCGATCCGGTCGAGCCTGCCCTCGATCCGGTCCAGCCGATGCGTGATCCCGGCGTTCGACACGGTCAGGCCCGAGAGATGGTCCTCCACCGGCGCCATGCGCATCTTCAGGTCACCCAGTTCCAGGCCGAACGAGTCCATCTTGCCGTTCAGCCGCTTGAGCAGCTCCAAGGTGTGGCCGGCGATGTCGATCTCACCCATCACGCCCACTCCCCACGATAGTCGTGGTTCTCGGTCACCATCGCGGTCAGCGAGGTCGGGCCGCCCTTGGGTTCGACGGTGTGGCGGCCGGGCTCCTGCGTGCCGGACTTGGGCGTTTGGCCATGGGCGAGCGCCTCGATGATCGCGACGGTGCGATCGTAATCGAGGTCCTCGTAATTGTCGTCGTTGATCTGGACCATCGGCGCCGAGGCGCAATTGCCCATACACTCCACCTCGGTGAGCGTGAACAGGCCGTCGGGCGTCGTCTTGCCCTTGATCAGCCCCTTGTTCTTGCACGCCGCGAGCACGTCGTCCGAGCCGCGCAGCAGGCAAGGCGTGGTGCCGCACACCTGGACGTGGAAGCGGCCGACCGGCGCGAGGTTGAACATCGTGTAGAAGGTCGCGACCTCGTACACGCGCATGTACGGCACGCCGATCTCGCGCGCGACGAACTCGATGACGGGCACGGGCAGCCAGCCCTGCGTCTGCGTCTCGGCGCCGACCTGGCGCTGCGCGAGATCGAGCAGCGGGATCGAGGCGGACTGCTCGCGTCCCTTGGGATAGCGCGCGAGGATCGCGTCGCGCTTGGCGCGGCTGTCGTCATTCCACTGGAACGCGCCCCAGCGCGCGCGGGTCTCGGCCTCGTCGGGGATGGTAGGTGCGTCGGCCATCAGCGGTGTTCCGTAAGGTCGAGGCGGTTCTCGATCCGCTCGACACGATCATTGAGACGATCGAGGCGACTGTTCACGCCCGATGTCGCGATAAGAGAGCTGCCGAGATGCTCCTCGACCATCGTCATCCGCACCTTGAGGTCCCGGACGTCGAACTTCAGCTCCGACACATCGGTCTGCACCTTCTGCAGCACCGAGTAGATCAACTCGTTGGTGACCGCCGTCGTCAACGATCGCACTCGCCGAACACGATATCCATCGCACCCAGGATCGCGGTGGTGTCCGCGAGCATGTGGCCGCGGCTCATGAAGTCCATCGCCTGGAGGTGCGAGAAAGCGGTCGGCCGGATCTTGCAGCGATACGGCTTGTTCGAGCCGTCGCTCACCAGGTACACGCCGAACTCGCCCTTGGGGCTCTCGGTCGCGACATAGACCTCGCCCGCGGGGACGTGATAGCCCTCGGTGTACAGCTTGAAGTGGTGGATCAGCGCCTCCATCGAGCGCTTCATCTCGGCGCGCTTGGGCGGCACCACCTTGCGGTCGGTCGAGGCGATCGGCCCCTCCGGCATCTCGGCGAGGCACTGCTTCATGATCCGCGCCGACTGGCGGACCTCCTCGACGCGCACCATGAAGCGATCGTAGCAGTCGCCGCGCGTGCCCACCGGCACGTCGAAGTCCATCCGATCGTAAACGTCATAGGGCTGCGACTTGCGCAGGTCCCACGGGATGCCCGCGGCGCGGATCATCGGCCCCGAGAAGCCCCAGCGGATCGCGTCCTCGCGGCTCACCGTCGCGATGTCGACGTTGCGCTGCTTGAAGATGCGGTTGTCCGCGACGAGGCTGATCGCGTCCTCGAACAGGCGCGGCAGCCGCGTGTCGAGCCAGTCGGCGATGTCGGTCAGCAGCTTGAGCGGCACATCCTGGTGGACGCCGCCGGGGCGGAAATAATTGTGGTGCATCCGCGCGCCGGTGGCGCGCTCGAGGAAGCCGTAGCAATCCTCGCGGACCTCGAACAGCCACAGGTTCGGCGTCATCGCGCCGACGTCCATGACGTGCGAGCCCAGGTTGAGCATGTGGTTCGAGATGCGCGTCAGCTCGGCGAAGAAGACGCGCAGGTATTGCGCGCGGATCGGCACCTCGATGTCGAGCAGTTTCTCGATCGCGAGCACGAACGTATGTTCCATGCACGCGGGCGAGCAATAATCGAGCCGGTCGAAATACGGGATCGCCTGCGCGTAGGTCTTGTATTCGATCAGCTTCTCGGTGCCGCGATGCAACAGCCCGACGTGCGGATCGATCCGCTCGATGATCTCGCCGTCCAGCTCCATCACGAGGCGGAGCACGCCGTGCGCCGCGGGATGCTGCGGCCCGAAGTTGATCGTGTAATTCTGGATCGCGACGTCGCCCTCGGTGGGGTGCGAGGCGTCGGTGGCGTGGAGGATCTTCTCCAGCGCGGGATCGACCTCGTGGTCGACCGCCTGATCCTTATCGACGAGCATGTCGGTCATTGGTTCTGCCCTCCGCCCTTCGTCGGCACGACGTCGGGTGCGGCCGGCTTGGGCGCGCCGGCGGATTCATCTCGACCCGCGCCGGTCTCGGCGGTGCTGGTCGCGTCCTTCTTGGCGTACGGCTCGCTCGACGCGGGCGCCGCCTGCTTCGGCGTCTCGGTCGTGCCAGCCTTCTGGATCTCGGTCGCGGTCACGGGCGTCGGCGCACCCTTGGCCTCGGGCAGCTTCGCCTTCTCGTCGCCGGGCAACACGTATTCCGCGCCTTCCCACGGGCTCATGAAGTCGAAGTTGCGGAAATCCTGCGCGAGCTTCACCGGCTCGTACACGACGCGCTTCTGCTCCTCGGAATAGCGCATCTCGACGAAGCCGCTCAGCGGGAAGTCCTTGCGGAACGGATGGCCACGAAAGCCATAATCGGTGAGGATGCGGCGCAGGTCGCGGTTGCCCGCGAACAGCACGCCGAACATGTCGTACACCTCGCGCTCGAGCCAGCCGGCGACCGGCCACAGCTCGGTGACGGACGGCACCGGCGTGTCCTCGGTCGCGCCGACATGGACGTGGAGCCGGTGATTGCGCGTCAGCGACAGCAGACAATAGACCACCTCGAAGCGCTCGGCGCGATCCGGATAATCGACGCCCGCTATCTCCATCAGCTGCTGATACTCGAGCCCCGGCGTATCGCGCAGCGCGGTCAGCGCGGGCACCAGCGCCTCGCGCGTGACGTGCAGCTGCACCTCGCCCGCGATCTCGACCGCGTCGAGCAGGCCGGCGCCGATCACGCCGCGGGCGGACTCGATCGTCGCCTGGTTGAGGTTCGCCGCGTAAGCGGGAGCGGGCGCCCTCACCGTTCGATGCTCCCCGAGCGACGAATCTTCCGCTGCAGCTGCATCACCCCGTACAGCAGCGCTTCCGCGGTCGGCGGGCAGCCGGGCACGTAGATATCGACCGGAACCACGCGGTCGCAGCCGCGCACGACGCTGTAGCTATAGTGATAATAGCCGCCGCCGTTGGCGCAGGAGCCCATCGAGATGACGTACTTCGGCTCGGACATCTGGTCGTAGACCTTGCGCAGCGCCGGTGCCATCTTGTTGCACAGCGTGCCCGCCACGATCATCACGTCCGACTGGCGCGGCGACGCGCGCGGTGCGGCGCCGAACCGCTCCATGTCGTAGCGCGGCATGTTGACGTGGATCATCTCCACCGCGCAGCAGGCCAGGCCGAAGGTCATCCACCAGAGCGAGCCGGTGCGCGCCCATTGGAACAGGTCCTCGGTCGAGGTGACCAGGAAGCCCTTGTCGTTGAGCTCGCCGTTGAGGCCATCGAAGAAGCCCTGGTCAGGCGTGACGATGCCGCCCGCGGGCTCCGGATTGTTGACGAGCCCGATCGGCCCGGAATGCGCCTCTACTCCCACTCCAGCGCTCCCTTCTTCCATGCATATACAAGGCCGAGCGCGAGTTCGGCGATGAAGATCATCATCGAGAACCACGCCGTCCATCCCAGCGTGAACACGCTTACCGCCCAGGGATATAGGAAGGCCGCTTCGAGATCGAAGATGATGAACAGGATGGCAACGAGATAAAACCGAACGTCGAACTGCGAGCGGCTGTCCTCGAAGGCGGGGAAGCCGCATTCATATTCGGACAGCTTCTCGGGCGTCGGCTTGGCGGTGCCGGTCAGCTTGGCGACCGCCATCGGCAGGAACACGAACGCGCTCGACAGCAGGAGCGCCACTCCCAGGAACAGGAGGATCGGCAGATATTGCGACAGATCGACCACTATGTCTCTCTCGCCTCTCTCGCAGGTGCGAATGGAATGCGGACGCTCTAGACCCCTGCCCAAGAGGGGGCAAGGCCGCGAGCGGTGAGAATGAATCGCAGGTGAACTGGCGACGCGCCGGCGCACGGCGCGCCTGCCCGGCGGCTTAGCGGAGCGCCTGTGCCACCATCTTGTGGAGCTTGGAATGGAGCCCGTCATTGGCGGCGAGGAACTCGTTGCGCTCGATCGGCTTGTCGCCGCCGCGATAGTCGGTGACGAAGCCGCCCGCCTCCTTCACCAGCAGCATGCCCGCGGCGACGTCCCACAGCTTGAGGTCGCTCTCCCAGTAAGCGTCGAACCGCCCCGCCGCGACCCAGGCGAGGTCGAGCGCGGCGGCACCGAGCCGGCGGATGCCCGCGACCTGCGGCGCCACCGCCCCGAAGATACGCGTCCATTGCACGAAGTCACCGTGCCCCATGAAGGGGATGCCCGTCGCCACCAGCGCCTCGGACGGGTCGCGCCGCGACGACACGCGCAGCCGCTGGTCCTGCAGCCACGCGCCGCGGCCCTTCTCGGCCCAGAAGCTCTCGTCGGTGAGCGGCTGGTAGATCAATCCGGTGGTGATCTCGCGCTTGCCGTTGGCCAGCGGCTCCTCGACCGCGATCGAGATGCAGAAGTGCGGCACGCCGTGGAGGAAGTTGCTGGTGCCGTCGAGCGGGTCGATGATGAAGCGCGGCTTGCTCGGATCGCCCTCGATCGTACCGCCCTCCTCCATCACGAAACCCCAGTCGGGTCGCGCCTTGGAGAGCTCGTCATACAGCGTCCGCTCGGCGCGCTGGTCGGCCTGGCTCACGAAGTCGGCGGGGCCCTTGCGGCTCACCTGGAGGTGCTGAACCTCGTTGAAGTCGCGGCGCAGCCGCGGCGCCGCCTTGCGCGCGGCGCGCTCGATGACCGTGATCAGGCCGGAATGGGAAGGCATACGTTCATTCTCCTCCCCCTGCCCCGGAGAGGATGCCGGGCCGGAGGGACATAGGGCGGTACTATCTAGGGCCGCCCCCTCACCCCGCCGCCCTCATCGAGGGCGGGATCGTCTCTCGTCAGTCAGCGCGGCGGACGTAGGTCTGCTCGTAGACGTCGACGACGATGCGCGTGCCGCTGCTGATGTGCGGCGGCACCATCACGCGCACGCCATTGTCGAGGATCGCGGGCTTGTAGCTCGACGAGGCGGTCTGCCCCTTCACCACCGCGTCGGCCTCGACGATCGTCGCCTCGATCGTGTCGGGCAGCTGCACGCTGATCGGCTCCTCGTCGTGAAGCTCCATCACCACGTCCATCCCGTCCTGCAGGAAGGCGGCGGCGTCGCCGAGCAGGTCGCGCGGCAGCGTCACCTGGTCGTAGGTGTCCTTGTCCATGAACACCAGGCCCTCGCCCTCGGCGAACAGGAACTGGAAGTCCTTGGTGTCGAGGCGGACGCGCTCTACCGTCTCGGCCGAGCGGAAGCGGACGTTGTTCTTGCGGCCGTCGCGCAGGTTCTTGAGCTCGACCTGCATGTACGCACCGCCCTTGCCGGGCTGTGTGTGCTGGATCTTGACCGCGCGCCAGATGCCGCCTTCGTACTCGATGATGTTGCCGGGACGAATGTCCACGCCGCTGATCTTCATGGGGACGTGCCTATGTCAACTGAACTGGGGCACCGCCGCTGGTCAGCGGGGCGCCGGGTGGCGCGGCTCTAGCGGCTGGCGGGGCTTACGGCAAGGTAAGGATAGGGATCGAGCGGCTCGCCCTGCCACCAGCGCGCGCCCGCGGGCATGCGGCTGAGCCCGAAATGGAGGTGGTAATTGCCCGGTCCCGCGTCGCCGGTGTCGCCGACATAGGCGATCACCTGCCCGCCGCGCACCGCCTGCCCCTCGGCGAGGCCGGGGGCGTAGCCGGAGAGATGCGCGTAATAGAACTCCCACGCGCCGTCCGCCGAGCGCTGGTAGACCGTGGTGCCGCCGAGCCCGCTCTGGAACAGCTTCTCCACACGCCCGTCCGCCGCGGCGAGCACCGGGGTCCCGGCAGGCGCCATGATGTCGAGCCCCTGGTGCCCTCGCGTGCCGCCGCCGCGCGTGTCGCCCCAGGACGAGCGCAGCGCGGCGCGCGCGACGCCCGCGACCGGCACGAGCAGCTTGCCCGGTACGGCCGCCACCGGGGTCGGCGCCGCGGCCGGCGTGGCCGAGACCGCCGGCGCGCCGCCTTCCCTCGCGCGCCCGGGCCGATGCGGTTCGAGCAGCGACACGAACCCCGCCACAGCGACGACGATCAGCGCCAAGATGCCCCAGCCGAGCCTCGTCACATACGCCTCACGCCTGGAACACCGCCTTGGCGCCGTTGCCGATCATCAGCGTCAACCGCGCCACGTCCCAGTTCGCCATGCGGATGCAGCCGTGGCTCTCGCTGCGGCCGATGGTCGAGGGCTCGGGCGTGCCGTGGATGCCGTAATGCGGCTTCGAGAGATCGATCCACACCACGCCGACGGGCCCGTTCGGCCCCGGCGGCAGCATCGCCTTCTGGTCGTTCTTCTTGGAGTCCCAGAACAGCGAGGGATTGTAGTGGAACTTGGGGTTATAGTCCTTGCCCTGGATCTTCCACGTGCCGAGCGGCAGCGGGTCGTGCTCGCTCCCCGTCGTCACCGGAAATTGCGCGATCAGCTTGCCCGCCTTGTCGAGCACCCGCAGCGACCCTTCCGACTTGTCGACGACGATGCTGTCGCCCTGCGGCGAGGCGGCGTCGACGTTGAGCATGGTCAGCGTCTGGCGCCACTCGGGCTTGATCTCGCCGGGGTAATTGCGCGAGGTCGGCAGCGCGTTGGGGAAGGTCACCGTCGCGCCCTGCGCGATCCGCGTCGCGGGCGAGTTGAGCGCCATCAGCACCGCGGGGGTGGTATGGAACATCTCGGCCAGCTTCTCCATCGGCGAGCGATAACCGAGCGTCGGCAGCTCGGCCTGCTTATTATAGTCGTGCGGGATCGCGCCGAGGAACGGACCGCGCACCATATCGGCGGTCAGCTTGATCGTGACGGTCGGCCGCGCCGCGCGATAGGGGTAGAGCGCGCGCATCGTCGCCGCATCGGGCTTGCCCGTCCTGGGCAGACCGCGGCTCTCCTGGAACCCGCGCAGCGCGAGCTCGAGCGACTGCCCGCCGCGCCCGTCCAGGATTCCCGGCGCGAAGCCGAGATGGTCGAGAATCACCTGCACGTGGAGGATGTTACGATCGAGCGGCGGCGCGGCGGCCGGCGCCTGCGCGGCGGCCACGACGGGAGCTAGGGCCGCGGCCGCAGCCGCGGCGAGAAGAGACTTGAATCGCATCGGCACCACCTCTCACGAACATGTGGGAGGCGTAACGACTCAGCCGCGTCGCGGCTCCAGCAGATCGGCGAAGGCGCGCACCGCCGCCGCCTCGTCGCCGCCCCATACCGCACCCGACACCGCGAGGAAGTCGGCGCCCGCGGCGACCAGCGGCGCGGCGTTGGCGGGCGTGATGCCGCCGATCGCCACCCCGGGCAGCTCGAACACCGCCGACCACCACGACAGGATCACGGGATCGGCACGATGCTTCACCTCCTTGGTGGTGGTGGGATAGAAGCTGCCGAACGCGACATAGTCGGCGCCCGCCTCGCCCGCCTCCATCGCGAGGTGACGGCTGTCGTGGCAGGTCACGCCGATCTGGACCGAGGGCCCCAGGATCGCGCGCGCCTCGCGCGCGTCGCCGTCCTCCTGCCCGAGGTGGACGCCGTCGGCGCCGAGCCGCTTGGCGAGGCTGACGCTGTCGTTGACGATGAAGGCGACGTCACGCTCGGCGCAGATCGCCTGAAGCGGCTCGGCGAGCCGCGCCGCCTGATGCTGGTCCACGTCCTTGACGCGGAACTGGAACGCCGCGACCGGGCCGGCGTCGAGCGCGCGCGCGAGCCGGTCGGGGAAGGCGCCGGTCACGTCCAGTGGCGAGATCAGGTAGAGCTGGCACGGTGGCCGGCGATCGTCGCGCTTGAAGTTGACGGCGAAATCGGGGTCGAGCGGGCCGAGCGGGTCGTCTGTCATGTGCGTGCGACTAGCGGGTCAGGCGCGCGGGGGGAAGCGGGGCCGGTCCTGGTGTCAGCCCCACGTCTGGCGTGCCGAGGCGGAGGCCGGAGAGCAGTCGGGCGACGCTCGGTAAGCGCCACCGCGGCCTACCCACCTGGGCCCCGGCGTTCGCCGGGGCACGGTGACGAACGCACCACTATTCCATCGGAGCGAACGAGCCCCATCCCCGACCATCCGACACCCCAGACTGGGTCCGGGATCCACTGACCCGCGAACTCCGCAAGCGTTGCTCTCGCAGACGGCTCGATCCCGGAACAAATCCGGGATGAAAGGAAATTTTGACCGCTCTCCCAGAGCCTCCCCCTCACCCCTCGCCGCGGTAGATCGCTATCAGCTTCTCCAGCATCGCCAGCGCCTCGCCGCGCTCGCGCTGGAAGGTATTGCGCCCGATGATCGAACCGTTGCCGCCGCCCGCGAGCACGTCGCGCGCGTCCTGGTAGACCGCGTCGATCCCCTTGGCCGCGCCGCCCGAGAACACCACGATGCGCCGCGCCGCGAAGCTCGACTGGACGACGTGGCGGACGCGATCGGCCTGGTTCGACCAGTCGGTCCCCTCATAGGCCTTCTGCGCCTCGGGCTGCTCGATATGCGCGGTCGGCAGCTTGACCTTGATGATGTGCGCGCCGAGCAGCGCCGCCATGTGCGCGGCATAGGCGCTGACGTCGAGCGCCAGCTCGCCGTCCTTGCTCAGCTTGCCGCCGCGCGGGTAGCTCCAGATCACCGTCGCGAGGCCCGCCGCGGCGGCCTCCTCGCGCAGCCCGCGGATCTGCTCCATCGACTCGAAGATGTCCTCCGAACCGGGATAGATGGTGAAGCCGATCGCGGCGCAGCCGAGCCGCAGCGCGTCCTCGACGCTGCCGGTCTGCGCCTGCGCGTTGCGGGTGGCCCAGCTGTTCGAGCTGTTGAGCTTGAGGATGGTCGGGATGCGCCCCGCGAACGTGTCCGCCCCCGCCTCGAGCGAGCCGAGCGGCGCGGCATAGGCCGACAGGCCGGCGTCGATCGCGAGCTGATAGTGATAGTGCGGGTCGTACGCCGGCGGGTTGACCGCGAAGCTGCGCGCCGGGCCGTGCTCGAAGCCCTGATCGACCGGCAGGATGATCAGCTTGCCCGTGCCGCCCAGCTTGCCGTGCATCAGAATGCGCGCGAGATTGGCTTTGATCGCCGGGCTGGTGGCCTCGTACTTGTCGAGGATGGACTTCACGATCGGGGTCATATTCCGTCCCTATCCAGTTGTACTTAAAGCGCTAACCAGCGGCGCAACGCCTGATCGACCTGCTCCATGCGGGTCGCGGAAGCGTGGCCGATCACCTTGACGATGCGATGACGACGCACCGAGGTGATGCGGTCCACCTGCACCTCGCACTCGACCGTCAGCCCGGTATGCTCCTGCGGCGAGATCGCGACCCGGAACAGCGACTCACCGCCGACCACCGCGGTGAGCGGGCAGAGCGTGACGGTCGCATGCGTCTCATTGAAGAGATCGGCCTGGACCACGACGCACACACGCGGGCCGCCGGCCGCATCCACGGGCGCGGCGAGCTCGACGATGGCGCCGTGCGTGATCGCCGGCGCGGTGTCGACCGCGCCGGTCGCCTGCTCGGCCAGCGTCACCGCCATGCCGAGTCCTCCGCCTCGATCGTCTCCCAGAAGGCATAATCCTGCTGCGTGTCGCGGCGCGACGCGCGCTGCGACTGGCGCCGCGCCTCGCGCCGGAACGCCTCGTCGTGCAGTTCGACATAGCGCCGCACCGCCTCGCGCGCGATGTCGCTCTTGCTGCGACCCTGGGTACGCGCGACCGCGGCGAGCCGCTCCTCCAGTTCCGTGTCGAGCCTGACGCCGAGCAACAGCACCTCCGTTTAACGCGTTAAACGATAGAGCGACGACGGGAGCTTGGCAAGCCTCGTCTGTCCTACACGAGCGAGGATGTGTGAAGATCGCGCCGCTCTTTCTCACCGTCGATATAGCGCGCGCGTTCCCCCGACCGCCGCGAATGTTGAGTCGTGCTGCTCCAGCGACTCAACTTTCTCAACATTCACGCGGCACAGAAAGCGGAATGCCTGGATGCACAACGGGTTGCGGCGAGCGAGTCGTTAAGGTCGCGTGACGCTACAATCCTCCCGGCTTGCGGGCACGATCTAGGATTGCCTCACCCTCTCTCCCAGGTACCGCACCAGCGCGGCCACATCGGGCAGGTCCGCCACGAGCAGCGCCTCCCGCTCCGCCGCCGCCGTAAGTCCGAGCCGCGCCCCCGCGTCGAGCGCCACGTCCTCCACCTCACCCCGGTCAAGCTTGAGGAAGCGGCGCAGCGTGTCCTCCGGTCGCGGCACCACGCCCTCGCCATAAAACGGCGCCAACGCATCCCGCACCGCGAGCGCAACGCGCGGGTCAAGCTCCGCGAAGCAGGCGTCGAAGTCCGCCGCGGTCCAAGCGGCGCGCACCGCCACCGCCCCGCGCACGCGCCGCACCATCAGCCAATTGGCCCAGAGCGCGCCGATCACGTACAGCGCGGTGAGCGCGCCGACCTTCTCCCAGCCGGTCACGCCCGCGTCAGGCGCGCGCGATCGCGCCCGCCTCGTTGTAGCGCAGCGCGGTGAGCACGGTGCGGACGATCGCGTCGGCGTCGAGCCCCGCCTCGGCATATTGCACGTCGGGCTTGTCCTGGTCCTGGAACAGGTCGGGCAGCCGCATCGTGCGGATCCGCAGGCCGGCGTCGGTAAGCCCCTCGTCGGAGGCGAGCGTCAGCACATGCGCGCCGAGGCCGCCGATCGCGCCCTCCTCGATCGTCACCGCCACCTCGTGCGAGGTGAGCAGGCGGCGGATCAGCGCCTCGTCGAGCGGCTTGGCGAAGCGAAGGTCGGCCACCGTGGTGGACAGGCCCTTGGCATCGAGCGCGTCGGCCGCCTTGAGCGCCTCGCCCAGCCGGGTGCCGAGCGACAGGATCGCCACCTTCTTGCCCTCGCGCACGATCCGGCCCTTGCCGATCTCGAGTGCGGTCGGCTCGGCGGGAAGCGCCACGCCGGTGCCGTTGCCGCGCGGGTAGCGCACCGCGATCGGGCCCGAATCATGCTCGACGCAGGTCTGCACCATATGCGCCAGCTCGGCCTCGTCCGCCGCCGCCATCACCACCATGTTGGGCAGCGTCGCGAGATAGGTGACGTCAAAGCTGCCCGCGTGGGTCGCGCCGTCGGCACCGACCAGCCCGGCGCGGTCGATCGCGAAGCGCACCGGCAGGTTCTGGATCGCGACGTCGTGCACCACCTGGTCGTAGGCGCGCTGCAGGAAGGTCGAGTAGATCGCGCAGAACGGCCGCATCCCCTGCGCGGCGAGGCCGGCGGCGAAGGTCACCGCATGCTGCTCGGCGATGCCGACGTCGAAGAAGCGCTCCGGGTGCGCATTGGCGAACAGGTCCAGCCCGGTGCCCGAGGGCATCGCCGCGGTGATCGCGCAGATCCGCGGATCCTTGTCCGCGGCGGCGCTGAGCACCTGGCCGAAGACGTTCTGATAGGCCGGTGGCCCCGGCGGCGCCTTGGCCTGGGTGCCGGTGATCACGTCAAACTTCTGCACGCCGTGGTATTTGTCGGCCGCCTTCTCGGCGGGAGCGTAGCCCTTGCCCTTCTTGGTCACGACATGGACGAGGATCGGCCCCTCCGCCGCGTCGCGCACATTCTCCAGCACGGGAATGAGATGGTCGAGGTTATGGCCGTCGATCGGCCCGACGTAATAGAAGCCCAGCTCCTCGAACAACGTGCCGCCCATCGTCATGCCGCGGGCATATTCGTCGGTCTTGCGCAGCGAGGTGTGGAACGGCCGCGGCAGCCGGCGCGCCAGCCGCTTGGCCAGCTCGCGGACGCTGAGGAACTCGCGACTCGACACCATGCGCGAGAGATAGGCCGACAGCCCGCCGACCGGCGGCGCGATCGACATGTCGTTGTCGTTGAGGATCACGACGAGCCGGTTGCCCGCGGTCTCCGCGTTGTTCATCGCCTCATAGGCCATGCCCGCGGACATCGCGCCGTCGCCGATCACCGCGATCGCCTTGCCCGGCGCGCCGCTCAGCTTGTTGGCGGTGGCGAAGCCGAGCGCGGCCGAGATCGAGGTGGAGCTGTGCGCCGCGCCGAACGGGTCATATTCGCTCTCGCTGCGCCTGGTGAAGCCCGAGAGTCCCCCGCCCTGGCGCAAAGTGCGGATGCGGTCGCGCCGTCCGGTGAGGATCTTGTGCGGGTAGCATTGGTGACCGACGTCCCAGATCAGCCGGTCGCGCGGCGTGTCGAAGACATAGTGGATCGCCACGGTCAGCTCGACCACACCCAGCCCGGAGCCGAGGTGGCCGCCGGTATGGCCCACGGCGGAGATCGTCTCCTGGCGCAGCTCGTCGGCGAGCTGGCGAAGCTGGTCGGGCTTCAGGGTGCGGAGCGCGTCGGGCGTCTCGACCGTGTCGAGCAGCGGAGTATCGGGGGCATCAGCCATCTAAGCGGAATAGCTGAGCGACATCAGCCTGTCGATTACCGGTTTTGGCGCTTCAGTGCGTGGCGGCGGAACAGTCGCGGCAGCGCCCGCGCAGCTCGATCACCGGCCGCTCGGCGGCGAAGCCCGAGGCCGCGGCGGCGTCGCGCAGCCCGCGCGTGAGCGAGTCGTCGTCCAGGTGGGTGGTGACGCCGCAGCCGTCGCACACCAGGAAGATACAATCGTGACGGCAACCCGGGTGCGCGTTGGCGACATAGGCGTTGGCGCTCTCGACCCGCTGCGCCAGGTTGGCGGCGACGAACAGGTCGAGGATGCGGTACACGCTGTTGGCCGCGATCCGGCGCCCCTGCGTGCGCGACACCTCCTCGGCGATGTCATAGGCCGAAGCGGGCTTGGCGAAGCCGCTCAGTGCCGCATAGACGCTCTCGCGCATCGCGGTCCACTGCTCGCCAGATCGCTCGAGCGTGCTGCGCGCGGCGGCCAGTAGGTCCGCGCCCTCGGGTTCGTGGTGACGATGCGCCATGGTCGTTCCAGATTAAGCGCGGCGCGCCCGGGCAGCAAGCATCGGCTCAGCCGCGGGCGCGTCGGTTGACGGTGTGGCCCGCCGCCAGCAGCGCGACGCCCGCGATCGTCAGCAGCGACTCGACCAGGTGCGAGTCCCCGTGCGGCACGATGATCGCCGCCGCCATCAGCGCCAGGCCGCCGCCGCCGAGCATGACCGGCAGCAGCCGCCGGTGCGCCCGCACGCCGCGCCCGAAGGCGAGCAGCCCGAGCGCGAGCGCGAGCACCAGCCCGACCTCGTGGATCAGCGGGCTGCCGAGCAGGCCGCCCGCGGTCGACAGCAGCGCCACCGCCGCCGTGGTGGCCAGGCAGTGGACGACGCACGCGGCCGACAGCCAGATCGCCCAGCGGTCGACGCGACCGGGGCGTTCGCTGCGAGGGACGGGCGACGACGACATGCCCCGCCAATTAGGTGATGCGCGCACATGTTACAATGTCTCATCGGCGAATTTTCTCGCGGGCTTCGGGGCACGTGACTTGCCCCCGCGCGATGCGGTAGGAGCTCCGCGATGCGTCACGTACTCGATGTCGAGCGCTCAATCCTGGGCCAGCCGTGGCGCTGGCGCGCGCTGGCGGCAGATCAGCGCGAACGGTTCGTGCCCGACGACCTTCTCACCCAATTGCTGCTCGCACGCGGCTGCCCGCGCGACGGGCTGGAGGCGCATAAGGCACCATCGATCCGCGGCTTCATGCCCGACCCCTCGATCTTCCGCGACATGGACGCCGCCGCCGAGCGGCTCGCCGACGCGGTGGTCTCGGGCGAGCAGGTCGCGGTGTTCGGCGACTATGACGTCGACGGTGCCACCTCGTCGGCGCTGCTGGCGCGGCTGCTCGGCGCGCTCGGGCACGCGCCGCGGGTCTACATCCCCGACCGGCTCACCGAGGGATATGGCCCGAGCGTGGCGGCGATGGAGCGCCTAGCGATCGAGGGCGCGACGCTGATCGTCACGGTCGACTGCGGCGCGCAGGCGTTCGAGGCGCTCGCCGCGGCACGCGCCGACGTCATCGTCGTCGATCACCACCAGTGCGCCACCGAGCTGCCGCGAGCCCATGCCGTGGTGAACCCCAACCGCCGCGACGAGACCGACGGCGCCGCGCACGGCCACCTCGCCGCGGTCGGGGTCGCCTTCCTGCTCGGCGCGGCGCTGTTGCGCGTGCTCCGAGCGCGAGGCCACTTCGCCGCGCGCGCCGAACCGAAGCTGCTCGAGCTGCTCGACCTTGTCGCGCTCGGCACCGTCGCCGACGTGGCGCAGCTGCGCGGACTCAACCGCGCCTTCGTCGCCCAGGGTCTCAAGGTGATGGCGCAGCGGCGCAATATCGGTCTGGCAGCGCTCGCCGACGCCGCACGGCTGACGCGCGCGCCGACCGCGACCGACCTCGGCTTCGCGCTGGGCCCGCGGATCAACGCGGGCGGCCGCGTCGGCCGTGCCGATCTCGGCGTGCGGCTGCTGACCACGAGCGACCCTGTCGAGGCGCGCGCGCTGGCCGCCGAGCTCGACGGCCTCAACGAGGAGCGGCGCGCGATCGAGGCGATGGTGCAGGAGGCCGCCGAGGCGCTGCTCCGCCAGGATCGAGCGGTCGGCGTTGTCGCCGGTAGCGGCTGGCATCCCGGCGTGATCGGGATCGTCGCCGGCCGTCTCAAGGAGAAGACCGGGCGCCCCGTGATCGTCATCGCGCTCGACGACAACGGGTCCGGCAAGGGCTCGGGCCGATCGATCACCGGCGTCGACCTCGGCGCGGCGGTGCTCGCGGCGCGCGAGCAGGGCCTGCTGGTCGCCGGGGGCGGCCACGCGATGGCAGCGGGGCTGACGATCGCCGCCGATCAGGTGCCCGCCTTCGCCGACTGGATCGAGGCCAGGCTGGCCGACACGGTGACAGCGGCGCACGCCGGCCGCGCGCTGCTGGTCGACTCGGTGCTGGCGCCCGGCGGCGTCACCGCGGCACTGGTCGAAGCGCTCGAGGCGGGTGGCCCGTACGGCAGCGGCTGGCCGGCACCGCGTGTCGCGGTCGGACCGGTGCGGACGATCAAGGTCGACGTCGTCGGCAGCGGTCACGTCCGTGCCATCGTCGCGGGGGACGACGGGCGGAGCCTCAAGGCAATGGCCTTCCGCGCCGCCGATACCGCGCTGGGACAGGCGCTGCTCGCCGCCGGGCCGTCGCGCCGACTGTGGCTGGCGGGTCGCGCGCGGATCGACGAGTGGAGCGGCCGCGGCGCCGCCGAGCTCCACCTCGACGACGCCGCCTGGGCGGTGTGAGGCCGAGTGCGGCGAACCGGCTTGACCGCTCTCCGCTTTGCCCGTAACCGACCAGCCGCCCTAGCGGCCCCTTCGTCTAGTGGTTAGGACGCGGCCCTTTCACGGCTGAAACACGGGTTCGAGCCCCGTAGGGGTCACCAATCGCAGAAAACTGCGATTTTTTAGGTCAGCGGGGTGTACCTAGTACCCCCGGCTGACGCCCGAGAGTACCCCCCCGCCCTACTTGCGCTCCCCACAGCGCGCTATGCTGACTCCTCTCGATTGGAGCGCAGCATGGGTCACGAGCTAAAATTGCCCGACGGACAAATCCTGCCTGGACTGCACAGCATCTCAGACGTTCGGCATGGCGCGAGCGTTGAGGTCGGCATGTACAGTCTGCGCATCGATGCAAAACGATCGGTGCCATCAACCATCCCTTGCGGCGGCTGGCAGCTCCAGCTTGTCAGCGAGACTGAGTGGATAAGAGAGCTGCGCTCAGATGCGCGGACCACACAGGGTTGAGCGGTAAACGGGAAACACCGGCTAACCCATGTAGCTATCCCCCTCACGAAAAGAGACCCACGCTCCGGCGGCCCTGGCGCGATCACCATTGCCTTCGTTCTCGACGGCGAGTCGCAGCATCGTTGCTCTGTCACTTGCCGACGTCAGACCCTCTGCAAGCCGCCGGCATCGTGCTGCCTCCCGATAAAGCAGCTCTGCATCGTCAACCACAGGTTGAGAAAGGGCCATGGGTTTTGTGAGATCAGGCGCCGGCCTACTGTCACGTTTCACGACGATGAGCCAGATCAACCTGTTCGCTTAGCGGCAACTGATCGATTGTGCGCCCAACGAGAAAACCTCTGTGCCAAGCGCCGTGTTGTTCCGAGGCGATGGCTTGGTTGAACGGGCAATCAGCCAGAGTAGCCTCCAGCGATCGTCCAGCCCGCCGACCGGCGACCAGCGCTTCGGCAATCAAGAGTGCATAATCATGGTGGGGTCGCGATGGAAGCATTTTCACTTTGGTGGATCTCCAATCGCGGCGCGCTCGTCTGACCAAGCGCTCCCGAACATCGCCGTTGATTTCAGACCATCAACTTCCACCTGAGTTATAAACGTCGGCACAAAATATCATAAAGCTTCATGATGCATGTTATTGTGCAACCTTGATCCAGGTTTATGTTCTTTGCGAATTGGAGGATCGATGGACAATCCGCTTGCTCTAAAACTAAGTAGTTTTACTGATTTAAGTGGGGGTGACCTGGCCGCGCTCGACGCCGTGATCGGCACCCCGATACTCCGTGATGCGCACAGCGACCTAATCCAGGACGGTGAGCGACCGGAGAAGGTAATTCTGCTTCTCCGCGGCTGGGCCTGCCGGTACAAAGTGCTTGAAGATGGATCAAAGCAGATCATTGCCTATCTCGTGCCGGGCGATCTGTGCGACCCGCATGTTTTTATTCTGGACGCGATGGATCACAGCATTGGCCTGCTGACCGACGCGGCGCTTGCCTTTATTTCGCGTGACGCCATCATCCACCTGACAGACTGCTGTCCCAAGATTGCGCGAGCACTTTGGTGGTCGACGCTAGTGGATGAGGCGGTGCTGCGTCACTGGCTCGTCAATCTCGGGCAACGCGACGCTTTCGATCGGGTCGCTCACCTGTTCTGCGAGCTGTGGGACCGCTTGCGACAGGTAGGCCTGAAGGAGGACGACGAGTTGGAGGTCCCGCTAACGCAGGAACAAATCGGCGATACGATGGCGCTTACTACGGTTCACGTGAATCGTGTGATTCAACGGATGCGCACCGAAGGGCTTGTCTCAATCAAGAGAAAGAAGATCCGCGTACACGATCTCCCGCGCCTGCGCGAACTATGTGGCTATGATCCGAGCTACCTGCATCTTCGCCGGCGATCACAGCTATAGAAACGTCTCGCTTAGAAGAAGCGGCCGCGCAGGGACTTCATTGCGTAGTTCGTCGGCACCGCCTTATGATCTTTGAGATGAGTCGCTATGTGCACTTACGTAACGGCCGCTTTCATTTCTTTCCCGTCCTCGACCAACTTGTCAACGTCCCACCGCGCCACCTGCTGCGCGCCCGCGCAATCTACCCATACCCGCTCTCGCGTCGGAACACCTATGCGGATGGCTGACGAGAGATTGACGGTCGTCTACAAGCCCGACTTGAAGACCAGCGGTCGGATCACTTCCACGACTTCGTCGACGAGCAGCTATCGGCGAAAGCCTTATGACCAAACGTCCGCTTACCTCGCCAGAGTGCCCGAGATCGGCCGTTCCGGTTTCCTGCCATGAGCAGACCGTCAGCTTACGGTGAATCATCGGCAGGCGGCCGAGCCGACCCGAGATTGACGAGGCTTGGACCGGTGTCACCCACTGCACCTTAATCACAGGTGACCTCCCCACCCTTTTACGGCTGCAACACGGGTTCGAGCACCGAAGAGTCGCCTTGATTTAAAGCAATAAAATCTTCTTGGTTTATAAATCTGCGTTTTAGTTCTTCATCGAGATCGACGGTAGTTTCGTTTATCGTTAACATAGAGCAAAGCGCGTTGACGACTGGAGCAGTTGGAAAGCTTCCGCTAGAAGCTGGGAGCAACGCCATGCCACGTCAAAAGAATATGGCTTATTATCGTGCTCGTGAAGAAGCCGAGAGAGCTCGAGCAGCAAAGGCTACTGATCCGATTGCAGCGAAGCTGCATCTGCAATTGGCTGAGCAGTACGGGAAGGTTGTCAGGGGTGAGGAGACCATCTCGCGCCTGCTAGCCGCGCGCGACTCCAAGCAGGCCATTTCAGACGCCGACAGCGAAACGCCGTCCTGATTAAACATCAGAATGGCGCCGATCTCGAGGAAATTTACTCAGCCGGCTCGGTGTAAACGAGCCGCTCTACCAGCTGAGCTAAGCGCCCGGCGCGAGGAAAGCCTCAGAAAACCGCCGTTCATGCCCCCTCTACACGCCCGGTTTCAGGGAGCAAGAGGGAGCGAAACGGGAACGAGCGGAACCGAGAGTCCCGAACTATTCCCGAACAGCGTTGCGCCGCTTTCTGTAGCTTCATAGAGCCGCGGTATGCCGGATCGGATGGCGCTCACACCCGAGGAGAAGCGCGATAGTGCGCGTCGACGCCTAGCTGCGAGCGCGTGCGTTCTCGGGCCCGACACGCGTTACGAGTTTATCCCGAACAACATGGCCGCCGGGCCGTGCGAGCACTGCCTTGCTGCCGCCTTGCGCACGTACACCGCCGACGAGGCGCCACTCGCCCCGCTCGCTGGCTGCCCCCACCCTGACCAGTGTGTCGGCTACCACCGCAGCCTGCTCCCGCTCGGCTGACCCGGCGGCGCGGTGGAGCGGCGGAGTGGCTCAAGCTGATTGCCGATTAGCCCGTGTGGGCTCTGAGAACCTTCAGACCGGAATGAAACGCCTGCGACCAAGCGCTGGGATGCAAGCACCGGGCGAGGAAGCAGCATCTGCCTCGATGGCCGCAGACATCCAACCCGCGTTGGTCATTTCACGCGGAACTGCTCCGCGTCCCACCATTTCGCCCGAGAGTCGCGTGCGACTGGTACAAGTGACACACGATTTCTGATCGCGCGTAATAATTCCCGGCGGTTAAAAGATATGTTGATGACCAAAGGCGGAGCGTCTTTTTGATCCAGGAATGGGAAATCGTGAGAGCCCAGTTTGTCAGACTCGCCCACGATAATCCACCGCCTGACCCACCACGCCCAAAGGTCTGCGGCCTGTAGAGGAACTCTCTCACGATCATTTATAAATTTCGGAGAAGACTCAGTAAACATAGGAAACATTTTTGCGGCATCGAGGTACTCCCAAGCCGCTTTCAAAGACGCTTGGTGCGTGTGGCAATCGAAGATTACGTCCATTGGGGCGTCTTCTACCCCAACCTCATGCAGCATCGGCTTTAGAAGTTTCCATCGTCCAGCGATGCTTCCAAGGAATAAGTTAAAGCAAATCTGATATGGATCTTCCAACATAGACATGTTGCGTGGCGAAGTTAGGCCAACGATGTGCTTTCGCGCATGATCGAGATCATCCTGCCTTATAGAGATAGAAAAATACGCTCGAACGTGTTCCGCCATCACCCGATAGAACGCCGGCATGCGAGCCATTCGTTCCTCGAGCGCGGCCATCTCTGACATTTTAAAGTGGTAAACGCCGTCAGCTGCTAACGTGCCAAACGGCTTTAGCAGTTCCTGCCAGCTTTCAGAGAACCTTTCCCAATCCGGGAGATTCGCTAAAACTCCTGCAAAGACGAACAACCCATCGCTTGCACTTTCGTCGACGAAGAGCTGTGCCACCATGCCGTCCACCCTCCACTACAACCTACGAATGGGTCTAAGCTAGTAAGACGATTTCGAGATGCAACGGCTTTGACGAGGGCCGGTATTCAGCTTGGAAGGCTGCTGCACTACCATTGTGCTATACCCGCATACCCGCAGAAAAGCGTGCTTTTCTCAAGGCAGCTCAGGAATGTTTTGCAATCCTGTTTTGCGGCTGCAGGCGATAGCGCAGCCTCCGAGGACGGTCAATCGGCTGCTTCGCGCGCTCGGGTGCTTGCTCCACACGGCCGAACGCGCGACGCTGCGCCATGCCTGACGACTCGCCGCAGCTCACTCCCGAAGCGCTCGCCACTTGGACAGACCAGGAGCTGCTCACCGGACGGGTGAAGACGACGTGGGAGTTGGGCGACCCGGCGATCGACGCGCTGGCGGCTGAAGTCGCACGGCGCGAACTGGATTTTTAACTTTGCACCCCGTAGCACTCGCGAAGGCCGCCACTCGCTTTGCCCGCGCGGAGCGCGCTGTCGCATCCCTTGAAGCGGCGACAACACACGACGAGGCCGAAGCGGCTTGGAACGACTTCCTTACGGCTTCCGGAGTTGTGTTCAACGTACTTGAGCAGGGCGCTAAGAGCAGCCCTCAAAGTATCGGATGGTACTCCCGCGTAAAAGGGGAGCGCAAGTCCGATCCAGCTTTGTCTTACCTTCACCAAGCCCGCAACTCAGAAACGCATGGCATAGAAAGCGTAACCACGCGGCACCAGCAATATGACCTTCCGGACGGCCATCCGATTTTTAAAATCACTGTCGACGAAGGCGCGCGCATATGGAACACGACCTACCAAGGACCAGATGGTATCAGGCGAAGCATGCATCTTGATCGAAAAGATGGCATCCGCTTGGCCGCGGTCACCAACAGAGGCGTAGTTTACCACCCGCCTCGGGTGCACATGGGTCAGGTTCTCGAAGAGGTTTTTAATCCGATCCCGCTCGCACGCGCTGCGATCGCCCACTTGAGCCGGCTTCTGGAGGAAGCGAAAGAACTTGCCACTTTATCGAGCGATCAGCCGCCTCTCGCCTGATCTGGCTCACCTATCGAAACTCCGCCCACACCGGATGCCCGGCGTCGACCAGCTTGGTGACGATCCACCGCATCGCCTGAAGCGCCGGCCCGTGCGGTTTGCCGCGCCCGGTCTCCGCCGCAGTCCAGAAGGTCACCAGCAACTCGCGATCAGGCAGGTAGGGCCGCAGCACGCGCAGTGCGAGGCGAGTCGCCGGCACGCAGACGTCCTCGTCTCGCGCGCGGCGGCTCGCGTCATCGAGCACCGCCAGCGCCAGGTTCATCAGCAGCGCCCGTGATCGGCGCGCGCGGCGCTCGACGTCGTCCTGGCCGAACGGCACGCCGTCGACGCGCGTGTCGGTCGAGTCGCACTTGCGGCACGGCATGGTGCGCCGCACCGCCTCCCACTCCATCGAGAGCCGGCGAAAGCGGCGATCGATGATCAGCTCCTCGAGGTCGTGCTGCTTCACCGCCTTGCACGCGCGGCAGGTCACCCGCACGGCGCCCTCGACTCGGCGGAGGTCCTGTAGCGTCTTCGGTGGGCCGACCATGCTGGGACGATATGCCGGAACGAAGAGCGAACAAAGACTTGAACTGCACCCGGCGACCTGCGACTCGGAGATCGGCGCGGCGTCTCCTTCCACACGGATCGCCCGCTCACCCGCGGCGCCCTCGGCTCACCACCAGCGCCGCGGGTGGTATGCGCTAACTGCCGGCTCGGATGGTGGCCCAGTCCTTGGCAAGGTCGCGCATGGTGGGCTTCATTAGCCCTTCGTGCTTGCCCTCGAAGATCGTCAGGGTGGTGTTGCCCGCCTTCCGGAACAGATGGACCGCGCGACCGCCGACCGTCCGGCCGCTCCCCTCCTCCGGCCCTGTTCTGGAGTAGAGCACGTCTCGCTCCACCTCAGGCTCAATCACAGCCGAGCTGAAGCCTCTCTCAGTCGCAATGCGGTTGAAGTACCGGATGGAATGCTCAGGCGAGACCGAGGTGGTCATGCCATCGCGGATGCCGTGAAAGATGTGAAGCGCCGGCATCTTCTGCGGCAGCGGCATAAACAAGGGTGAGCGACGGCGCGCCTCAGCGGTGTTCAATGAGCCGTGCGAGCCGGTGCACGCCATCACGTCGTCGCCATAATGGTCATCGCGGTGGACGCTATGCCAACCGGTCAGATCAGTGATCGGCACCCAGGCGTAGTAGGCTCGAATGGGCAGCGCCCCGCTCTGCGCGCCACAGAGCGCGGTATAAGCGCCGCCCGACTCGCCCACGATATAGATCGCGCGCTGGTCGACCTTACCATGCTGGACCGCGTAGGAGATCGCGGCCTTGATACCGTCGATGATCGCCGGAGAGCAGCATGCCGACGGCTTGTTGTTCGGGCCGGCGAGCGCAGGCCGAATGTAATTCCACCCCTTCGCCGTCACCAGCTTGTCGAGCCGAGCATCATCGCCGAGGGTGCCGCTCTGGTCCTCGCTCCATTGATGAAGATCGATCACCAGGGGCGCGCGCTTCGTCGCCGAAGCGAACCGCGCCTTCTGACCCGCCGCGGCGCCATACGATGGTATGGAGATGGTCGGAGGTCCGGTGAAGTCGATCCATTTCAGCTCGAGCTTCCTCTGGTAGCCAGGGAGGTTCTGCTCGGCGAACGCGCCAATCGCGCAGCCAAGCGCCAACGCTCCCGCGGCTAAGCGACGCCTCCAACGAGGCCGCGCGCCGACGTCGGCACGCGAGGTGGAACCTACGGCCGCAGCCGCATACCCAGTTGCCATTTCGAAGTCCCCTGCCCCATCCCCCGATGAGAGCTAAGCGCCCGTACTAAAGAGGTAATCTCAAAGGAAGCGGGCAACCTGAGTTACAGCCAAAGTGGTGGCGAAAGTGGTGTGCATAAGCTCAGTGCACCATCGCCATCGCCATCGGCACCGTGCCCGCCGGCGCCGGCACCACGCGCGGACTGGCGAGGTAGCCGAAGCCCGCGCGCCGCTTCATGATCGTGCCGTCGCCAAGCTCGCCGTCGGCGCAATTGAGCAGCTTGTCGATGCAGTTCGCCATGGCACCGTCGATCGTGGGGCCATCCCACGCGGGGATATAGTCGGCGTGCAGCGTGGTGCCTGCCTTGCCGGTCGGCGGGTCCGAGGAGAGCCGCGCCGCGCCGTCCGCCTTCGTGATCGTCCAAGCCATCGTCTGCGTCAGCTCGGGGATGATCTGGTCATAGCCGGCGGGGCACTGCTCCTGCCCGCTGTTCAGGTCGCGGACGAAGTGCACCACGTGCGAGCGATGATCGGCGCTGTCGGCCGCGCCGTTCCAGCACGAGCCGAAGTTGACCGTCCCGAGCACCTGCCCAGCGCCGCCGCAGTCGGCGAGCGCGTCGGTCAGGTTGTCGCGGTGCACCTGATTGGTAGCGCAGCGCCAATGGAAGACGCGGTTCTCAGACGGCTGAGCGCCGGTCAAGTCGTGGTCGAAACCGGCGATCAGCTTCATGCCGTTCGGCAGCTTGACGCACGCCTTCGCCATGCGCTGGCACTCGGGATCGCTGGCAGGTCGGCGCTTGTAATAGATCGAGATGTAGTCGGGACGGATGACGTCGAGCGCGGCGTTGAGCAGCGCCGGCATCCAGTAGGCCGAGCGATTCAGCTCGTTCATGCAGGTGCTCTCGCCCTTGGTGCGCAACGAGGCGAAGGTCGAGTTGGCGTCGGCCGAGAGGTTGCCGAAGAACTGGTGGAGCGCGTGCGCCTTGCCGGGCTGGCCCGGCCAGACGATCGGGTCATCCTTCAGCAGCTGCCCCGCTTGGCAGATGAAGCGGAAGGCGCCGACAACGTCGGGCGCAGCGCTGGGCGGGATCGGCGTGCCGCCTGAAATTAACGCGGTGCGGTCGAGGGGGCTCGGGATCGCCGCGGGCAGCGCGGTGCTAGTTGGCTTCGGCGCGGTGGTGACGGGTGGCTTAGGAGTCGGCGTGGGCGTCGGCTTCGGCGTGGGTGCCGGGGTAGGCTTCACCGGCGTAGGTGGCGCCTTGTCGAGCTCGACGATGCGCGCGACGCGCGGTGCAGCGATCGCGTCGGCCGCGGCGCGCGCGCAGTCGATGTCAGAGCGCAAGCCGGCGCGGTCGACGCTGGTGGCGACGCGGTTGACGGGAACCTTGGAGCAGCCGGAGACCGTGCCCGCCTGCGCGGCCGCGGGGGACGTGATCGCGGCGAGCGCCACGACGAGCAGCAGGCGGATCATGGCAGCACCTCGTTGTTGCGCCAGATCTGGCGCTCGTCCTCACAGAGCACGCGGACGGAGTGGACGATCATGTCGGAGGGCGGGGAGCCGAGCGCGGGCGCAAGGTATGGCTGCCCCTGCTCAGGCCAGGCGATGCCCGAGCTGTTGTTGAGGATGACCTGCCAGTCCTGATTCCAGGCGAAGCCAGTCGGCCAGGGCGTGACGTCCACCGTCTTGCCGTCCACCGCGAGGCGCAAACCCCACGGACGCACCTCGATCGTGTAGGTGTGCCGCGACGCAATTACGAACGAGGTGCCCAGGGGCTTGCCCGCGCCGGTCAGGGGGAAGTCGTACTGCTTATGCAGCACTTGGTCGCCATCTGGATGGTAGGGCCAATCGTGCAGCGTGCGGGCCAGCCGCTTACCGAAGACCTCAACATCGATCTCCGCCTCGCGCGCGTCCGGAATAGCGGGGTGATCGGCGTCGACGAAGGGGCGACGACCGCAGGTGTAGAGCCACAGCGCCGAGAATGGGATGCGGCCATCCACCTGCGCCGGGAAGGTCGCGTCGAACTCGACGACGAAGGGCGGCTTGAACCGCACCGCGTAGAACGACGACAGGTGGGGGCTGATCCAGGGCTTGATCTCCTTGCCGAGCCACTCGCCCTTCATCGCCCACTGCCGCCAGAGCTGCGTCCACTCGGCGTCGGTCGGCTCTCGCGAGCGGAGGCGCAGGCCCCCGTTCACCAGCGAGTAGAGGTCAGTAGCGCACGGGTGCGCCGCGCTCAGGAAGTCGTCGAAGCCGTAGCCATACCGCGAGCGATCGAAGTCCGACCACCAGCGACCGATCGACGACCACAGTCCACGCCCGGCCATGCTGCCGGCATAGCTCGGCCCTCCGGTCCGGTGGTTGAAGGTGGCGAACTGGTCGTCGATCGCGACCGCGCGATAGGTCTTCAGGTTGCCGCCGGCGTGAGAGCCGGCGTCCGAGACCGCGATGCCGATAGGGTTCGGCATCAGTAGCTCGCCACCGTGCCGGCGCCGGTCGTCGTCGGCACCGGCGTCACGTTGCGATAGTTGAGGGTGCCGCTATTGATGCGGTACGCCTCGGCATCGCCGCCTGCCGGCGCCTCGACCGTAACGCCGTCGAGCCAGATGATCGCCTGGTTGGACAGGTCGACCGAGCTGCTGGTGATCTGCGAGGTCGCGGCCGTCTTCGAGGTGCCGATGAACCCGCCGAGCATCCACAGATAGCTGGTGTCGATAAAGGCCACCGTTCGATCGTCGGAGCCGCAGGCCACGCAGTTGACGAGCACCACCGCACAATCCTCGTGCGCGGTGAAGTCGTTATCGCTCGTGCTGGCCAGCGTGCCCCCGATCGTACCGGCGCCGAAGCCGACGCACTCGTTGAGCAGCCCGGTCGAGCCCGCGCCGGTGACGCTGGTCCCGCCGTTGTTGTGCCAGTTCCAGTTGTCCTGACCAGCGTTATAGATGCCCGCTCGATAGCCGTAGACCTGGGCGTTGCTGACGATCCCGAGGCCGTTCGAGTTGGTGCCCTGGACCGACGAGCCGTTCAGCACGATCTGCGCGCGCGCGCCGTTGCCAGTGTACGTGCTGACGATGCCGCCGGTCCCACCGATGACGTCGATCCCCTCGAAATACTGGGTGACGCCGGCGGTGTTGATCGGGACACCGTCGCGTCCGTTCGCGCAGAGGACGATGAGCGGCGAGGATGCGGCTACCGCGCGGCCGTCCGCCGGATTGTAGTAGGTGTTCGTGCCGTCGTCGAACCAAGTGCCGCGGGTAGCCGCGCAGGCCGCGAGGCTCGCCGCCTTGGCAGCAGTGGCGAACATGGCGGGCGCATTCGACTGGCTCTGGAACGTCACGCCGCTACCCGAACCGCTGGTCGCCGTCTGCGTGACGGTGCCAGTGACAAGGCTGCTCGCCGGGGTCACCACGCTCCAGACGCGGATGGCGCCCGACGATACGCCGAGGACCTTGATGATCGCGCCGTTGGAGAGGGTGACCGTGTCGTTGACGGCATAGCCGCTGCCGGAGGCCAGCTTGCGGTAGGCGTAAGCCTTGACCGCGCCGTCCACTACCGTGGTCGGCACGGCGCTGCGCGCGTTCTGATAGACCTGCGGGTAGGTGGCGTTCTGCGACCAGTTGTTCACCGTCCCGCTCGAGGCTGCGGCGAGCAGCAGGCGATACTGCGGCGTCTCGTTGATGATTGCGACCGAGCCCGCGAAGCCAGGCGCCGCCGGCCATGCGTTCGAGCTGCGCATCACGACGTCGCCCGTCATGTTGATGATGCGAACGGTGTCGCCGGGCTGTGCCTTGTTCGTCAGCGTCCAGCCGAGATTCTTGTACGGCGCGGCGCGGGTGCCCGCGACGCCGGTGCCATCCGTGCCAGCGGTCGGGTCGACATACCAGGTCGTGCCCGCCGAGGGGGCCATCGCGCGTGCCGCGGTGCCATCGAAGCTCGTCGAATAGGTGCCGTTGTTGAGCGCAAAGGTCTGCGAGGGCGAGTAACGCGCCGCGAACGTGGAGGGCGCCGTGAGGGTCGGCGAGGGCGTCGGGGTCGGGGTGGGAGTCGGCGTGCCGCCCCCCGCAGCGCTTACTTTCACGATCACGGTGTTGATCTCGAGCACCGGTGCAGCGGTGATCATGGTGTTCGCCGCACCGATGGTCTCCGGCATGCCGAACACACGGACCTGGAAGTAGCGCAGCGAGCCGTCAGGCTTGGTGACACGAATGGCGTAGAGCGCGCTGTTGGTGGGCGCGGCCGCGATCGCCAGCAGCGCCTGGCCTGCATCGGCGTCGTCGAGCGCAATGGTCGGCGTCAGCGAGCCATAGTTGGTCGGCCCCTTATACTTCTGGAGCGGACCCTTGAGGGGCTGGAACGTGACCACCTCGGTCGCCGCGCCGAACCCGCCGATCGACTCGACGTTGCCGATCTCCGTGTAGCTCAGCGCGCCGTAAGCTGCCGCGGTCTGCCCAGCAGGCGCGCCAGCCGAGATCGCGAGGCCGGTGCCGGCCGCGGTGGTCGAAGCCATGAGTCTATTCTCCCTGAGGTCTGCCGGCTCGCCAGCAGTCGGATGTTGGATTTGCAGTCGTGCGGATGCCGTCGAAGGCCTGTCAGTGAGCCTTGAGCTGCTGGTCGACGGCGCGATCGCGCGCCTCGCAGCGGCGGATCATCTCGAGCGCGGAGCGCCGGTAGAGGTTGGACGTCTCGAGCTGGCCGGTCTGGGTGTCGCCGAAGACCTGCCAATCCGCCACAGTCGCGGGATCAGGCGGGACCTCGGCGGACGGAACATCAGCGGCCAGCGGTCCCTGGACGAGGGCCGAGCAGGGCAACGCAGCCCGGCTGATCACGGGTCGAGGGCCGCATGCAGAGCTTGCCAAGAGCAGCCCGATTGGAAGTAGAGGGGACAGCAGTCGTGCTGCCCGGCGCGCGGCGCATCGCATCTTCGTTCTCCTTGGAGGTGGCCGCGGTCACCGCGGCGGTCGTCATGGCGGCGGCAGTGTCGGCCGCGGCGCCGATCGCGGCGTCGGCCATCGCGTCGGAGCGCGCGCTGCCGGCCTGCGCCTCCGCGGCGGTCTGCTGAGCCCGGCTACAGGCACGCGGGCCGATGATCGCCGCGGCGAGTCCGACCACAACGACGAACGCGATAGCGATGATGACGGAGCGCATCAGCGCGCCCACTCGCCGGTCTTGTGGTGAAGCCAGCTCAGGAAGTCGCCGACCGTCTTGCCCTTCAAGATGGAAGGGTTCGCCTTCGTCGCGGCCGACCCAGCGAGCTCGTCGGCGCGCGCGCTCACGTCGGCGCCGATCACCTCGGCCGCCTTGCCGGCGCCGAAGAAGTGCGCCGCGTAGAGCGAGGCACTGTTGATCGGGATGCCGGCGCGCAGCAGCACCACGACGTTCTTCGCGGTCAGCGTCTTCACACGCGCGAGCTGCTCTTCGGCCGTCGGCTTAAGGCCGCCGAACGGCAGCGCCGCGTTGCTGCCCCAGCTGCCGCCCTCGCCCAACCAAGTCGCCTTGAGGAACTGGTAGAGCCCCGACCCGCTCGACGTCGGCGCCTTGGCGTAGAGCTTGTGGCCGCTCTCGATCCCTGCGAGCTTGTCGAAATAGTCGGGCGGCACCTTCGTCGAGGCGGACGGCGCCGGCGCCGCGGCGGGCGCCTGCTCGTCGCGGGGCACGCCAATCGCGTCGGCGAAGGCGTTGAATGCCGGCATGTGCTCATCAAGCAGCTTTCCGCCGGGGCCGAATGGGCGCACGGCAGCAGCGAGCAAAGCCCGTTTGGTCATCGTCAGTCCTTCTCGAGTGAGGTCAGCGCGGCTCTTCGGTGACCGCGACAGGATCACCAGGGCGGCCGGTCGGCACGTCGGCCGGCCGGGAGTCGGCGAGCTGTGCCGACTGCCTCTCGATCGTCACCGCGTCCGCAGCCGCTCGCGCGCCGTCGATCGCCTTCTGCACCGCGAGTGTCATCGCGCCGATCAGGCCGCCCGCGAGGGTATCGAGGAGGCGCTGGCTCGCCTCGGGCACGGTGCGGTACGCCACCAGAACGGCGATGCCCGCGACTGCGAGGATCAGCATCGTGGCGAGCACATAGCGCCAGTGTCGGTCGGTGTCGGTCATGATCACCCCTTGTCGGTTAGGCGGGCGAGCATCACCGCCACCTCGGGCGTGAGGCTCGGATTGTGGCGCGCGTCGGTGTTCTCACGCAGCGCGCGGGTCAGGCTTTCCATGCAGTCGCGCTCGGAGCGGCTATCGGAGTGCCGCAGCTCCTTGCCGTCGCGGATCTCCGCTTTCAGTTCGGAGACCATGTCGATCAACGACTTGATTGAACGGGAGTCGACCATGGACGCGGCAACCACGGTCGCCTCGCCCTCGGCTACCGGCGGGGCTGCCTTCTTCTTTTTCCGCTCGTTCCAGGTCAGCCAGGCGACGGTGCCTGCCGTTCCGAACAGTGCGCCGACAGACTGCACCCACGTCGGCACCTCACTTGCGTCCATCGCCATACGTCCCCGAAGCAACCCGGAGCGCGTCGGCTCCTGCGTACTGAAACATGATCGCTTCGAGGGCGAAGAGGCCGGCGTAGGTGAAGACGGCAGGAGACCGCCACTCCACTGCCAGCGCGCCGGCCGTCAGAAACGCCCACACGAGCATGCCGACGCCGCTGCCGATCTGCCGTACCCTCGGCGTCTCGCTGCGCGAGCCGTTGACGTAGAGCGCGACCAGGCGGAGGCATCCGACGGCGAAGGTGACCGTGCCCCACCACTCCTCCGGCGCCATCTCGCGCAGCGGCCGGAAGAAGGGACGGCCGAAGCTGTCCCCTGGGAGCAGGAGCGTGAAGCCCCACCCCCAGAGGATGAAGGCCAGCACCCACTCGGGCGCCCGCTCCCGGAAGGTCCGGGCGAACCGAATGAAGATCACGAGCCTTACTTCTGAGTGCCGTCGGGATAGGGCGCCGCTTCGACCCAGTTGCCGGCGTCGGCGTTGCCAGCCGGCCGGTCTGCGTCGCAGGCAGCCACCAGCAGCGCGGCGAGCAAGGCGCTCGCCAGCATGATCTTCCTCATGGTCTTTCTCCTTCTTGAAGGGTCAGGCAGGCCAGCTGCGCGACGCTGCCGCGACGATTTCGCCGAGCGATCCGGCCCGCATAATCGCGGCCTTCGTCCCCATGCGGACGGCCTCGATCGCAGCACCCAGCGGCACCCAGGCGTCGGCCTGCGCGATGACCTCGGGCGCGAGCTGCGCGAGGCTGATGCCGCGCGCCGTCGCCTCGGCGGACAGGAACGGCGTCGCTGCCGTACTGTCGACCGTCCACGCGCGCGCCTCGGCTTCCTTGCGGGTGTAGGTCATCGCCTGGCCGGCACCAGGGGTGAGGTAGCGCATGCGCAGCGCTTCCGCCTCCTGATCGACGCGCGCGGCCATCGCCACGCGAAGCGCGACGAGATCCAGCTCGGGCTGTGCCACAACCTTCTGCGGCACCACCACGATGCCGGCACCGTCGGGCAGCTGCTGGAGCGCTGCCGCGCCCGCCGAGCCGCTACCGCGGATGAGCGGCTCGCCGGTCTCAAGGTGATAAATGATCCAATATTCCACGGCCGGACTCCTCAGATGGCGATCCAGGTCACGCGAAGGTTGATCGCGGTGACGACGTACGAGGCGGCGATCTCGCGGGTGTAATAGTCGCCCTCGTTGACCACGCCGGTGTCACGGTTGCCCTTGTAGACGGTGGCGACGAAGGTGGTGCCGAACAGCGTCGTCGCGAGCACCGGAATGCTCTGGAAGGGGCGCGCCGGGTCGATCTGATAGACGTGCCCTTGATCGTCATAGGACCTGAGGAACAGCCCGCCTCCATCCGCGACGCGGGTCACGGTCAGCGGCTTTCCCGTGCCGTTATAGTTGGTCGTGACCGTCTGCTGACCCGCGTCGGTCTGCACCGCGATGATCGCTTCGACCATGAAGCGACCGCGGGGTTGCAGAGGCGTCAGCGTGAGCGAGAAGGGCACGTTGGCGCCGCCTACGACGCCGGCAACCGACCCAGCCCACGCGGCGGCGCCCACCTGCGCCATGCTGTTCGGGTCGAGCTTTGTGCTGCGGATCGTACCGTCGACCAACAGGTCGCCTTCAACGAACATATTCGCGCCGACATAGAACTGCGCGGGCGAGCCATCGACCTTTGAGAGTTGGATCGACGTTTTGCCTTCCGGCGTCTGTCCCTTGACCCCCCAGAAAACTGCGGTGCGCCCGTCGAGCCCCGCGATCGCGCCGGCCTGAGTGCTCACGGTCGCCGCGGTGCCATTATACTCGGCCCGAAGCTGCTCGAGCGTCGAGGCCGAGGCGAAGCCACCCTCCGCAATCGCAGTCGCCACCTGGTCGATCTTCGCCAGGCCACCGGTCACGGACGCGTCTGCCGTATACGTCGTCGCCGGAGCGTCACCTGCCTCGACCTTCACGCGCGCGACGTCGATGCTGCGCGGGTTGCTGATACCCGACGCAATCAGCCGCAGCTGAATCGACTTGGTCCCCGCAGGCGCGGTGAAGCTGAACTCCTTGCGCGGATCGTTGGAGCTGGATCCGACCAACCACGACTGGCTGGTGCGCGTGTCGTATGAGACCGACCCGGTGCCGTTGTCCCCTGTCCACAGCGAAGGATCGATGCGGAAGCCACCTGTGTCGGCGCTCAGGGTCAGCTCGAAGCTGACGGTATAGCGCGCGCCGGCTTGCACGGTGATCGGCGGCAGCAGCGCCACCGACTCATCTGGCAGCGCCCAATGCAGCACGCGCTTCCCACTCGCGGCATCGTCGATGACTGCCCCGCCCTGCGGCACGAGCAGACCCGCCGTTCCGTTCTCGAAGCCGCCATTGACCTGCAAGTTCGGCCGTGGCGCCGCGCGTGCTTCCAACGTCCGCACACTCTGCGCCGTCGCGAACCGGCCGTCCGACAGCGCGGTCTCGGCGCTGCTCACCCGGCTGGATAGATCGTTGGTGTTCGCTTCGAGGGTGCTCTGCCGATCGGCGAGCGCCTTGTCGGCTGTGGCGTAAGCGCTGGTGATCTCCTGCGCCTTGGCATCGATCTGACTGCCGACGCTCGCCGAAACGGTGTCGATCCGCTGACCGATCGCCGCGTCGCGAGTGATCGCGGCCTGATCGACGCGCGAGACCTCCGCGCGCAGGGCCGAGTCGTTGTAGCCGCCGCCATCGACCACGAGGCTGTCAATTCGCTCGTTGAGCGTCCCCTCAGAGCCCTTGGCACGCTCAATCTCGGCGGCGAGATCGCCTCGCGCCGCCGAGATCCGATCATTGGCCGCGGCGACCTGCGCGTCGACCGACGGGATGATCTCGTCGTTGAGTTCAGCCAGCTGAGCCTTCGCCGCGGCGAGCGCTGCCAACACGTCGGCCGAGGGCGTGCCGCCTACCGCATTCGTGTCCTTAGACGTGTTCTGGCTGGTCTTGTCGGCGTTGTTGGCCGGCTTCGTGCCGAGCGGGTCGGTGATGTCCGGCCACGCCACGCTTCCCCCGCCCAGGCCCGGCGAGATCGGCGCCGCCTCGCTCAGCCCCTCGATCGTCAGCGCCAGCTTACTGGTGACCTCGCCGACCTCGATCGAGAAGTCCTTGAAGAACCCGTAAACCGTGAGACTGTCGGTGCCGACGTCGCCGATCCAGAGCGAAGGGCGCGCGCGGATCGAGGCGATCCGGTTGGCCACCGCGTCGATCGCGTCCGTGCGCAGCAGCGCGCGCAGCCCCATTCGCTTCGCCCACGACCGCGGCACGACGGTGACGGCGCCGAAGTCGTCGACCTCCTTGCGGCTGAAGTCAGTGATACCCGCCGTGGGCGCGCGCTCGGTGGTGCCGAGCCCCACCACCTTGCCGATCAGCAGCGTGCCGACTGAGACCTGTCCGTTGCCCGCGATCGTCACCGTGACGCGCCCGCTACCCTGCGGCATGTCGAGAAACGTGACCGCGCCTGGGCCAGCGGCCGCGGTGCGGTCATAGCCGGCCGCCTGCACGCGCACGGTGCTGCCGACCACATCGAGCAGCGCAACCGCGTTGATCGTGCCTGCGTCGAGCCCGACGACGATCGAGCCGCTGGCAGTGGTCGCGGTGCCGAGCGCCTGGTCGAACATAGCCCAGCGGTTCGTCGGGCCAACCGTCAGCCAGGCAGCTGGGTCGGCGAGCGGGTCACGCGCCTTGTTGCTGGCGACAGCGCTCTCGTAGACGACGTGCGACCGCATGACGCGGTCACCCGCGGCGTAGGTGGCCGCGTTGCTCCACGCCGGCGCGTCCGCCTCGGCCACGCTGCTCTGCGCCAGCATCGCCTCGGTGAGCACGACAGGCTGCAGGACGCGCAGCGAGGAGGTCGCATCGTCGGGCGCGGGATCGGTGCCGGTGTCGGCGGCCGTCTCGGTTTCCGCGAAGCCCTCTACCGACAGCGTGCAGTAGCTGAGCGGCGGATAGTTGAGGTCGAGCTCGAAGTCCTTGAAGAAGCCCAGCGCCCCCAACCAGGCGATCTGCTCGTCGGCGATCCAGCGCGCCGGCGTGGCGCGGAGGGCGGCGAGATGACGCTGGAGCCCGTCGACCTCATCGAACGGCACCGCCAGCTTGACCGACAGCGTGCGCGAGAACCCGCGCTCCACGACCGTGGTGACGCCGAAATCGTCCGTCACCCGCCGGCTATAATCGGTGATACTGATCGTCGGCGCGGCCTCGACGATGCCGAGGTCGAACGAATTGCCGCCGTCCAGAACGACCCTCATGCCGCCTGCACCACGCTAAACGCATCACCGCCGCTCGCACCGGTCACGTCGTCGAGCTTCCGCTTGATGGCGCCCGTGTTGCCAGCGGTCGCGGCGTGCCCGGCGTTGTTGTCGGATCGCAGAGCGGCCACCTCGTCACGCAGACGCGTGATCTCGGCGGCCAGGTCCGTGCTCGGCGTCGACGTGGCTGCGCCCGGCGCCGACTGCATCGCCGCCATCATGTTCGCTACGCTGCTCGCCGGATCGGCCACGAGGCCGAGTCGTTGAATTGCGGCAAAGGTCGCCTCGAGCGACGAGGCGGTCATCGTCTGGATCCGGTCAAGCTCCTGCCGACTCGTCGCCGCATCGCCGGCCGCCTTGAGCAGCGCCTGCGACAGGCCCGGCAGCGACTTGGCCGCATCCTGGTCGCCACCTCGCGCCGCGCTCGTCGCAGCGTTGAACTGGCCCATCAGCGCCGAGAAGCCGAGCGTCGTGTCAGTCGCAGAGAGCCCGCGGATGCGGCGCACCTCGTCCATGATGCTGTCGCTGACGGACGACCACGCCTGCCGCAGCTCGTCCGCGGCCTTGGCGGCCGCCTGCGCATCCTGCACCGCCCACACCTGCTGTTGCAGCGCCTTGTTGCTCTCGTCGACCTTGGCGAGATCGAGCGCGCGCAGCGCCGCTGTGTCGCCGGCCAGCTCGAGCAGCTGGCGCTCTAGGTTCTGCCGCTCGGCCAGGATGTCGGCCGCGGTCTTCGCCCCTTCCATCGACTGCTTGAGATCGGCGAACGCCGGCGCGAGCTGAAGCAGCGTCGCATAGGTCGCCTGCCCCGCCGCGGTGGTGAGGTCCTGCGCCTCCACCAGCGCGCGGAAGCCCGCCAGCGTCTCCGGCATCTTTACGCCCAGGCCAGTGATGACAGCGCCGAGCTGCTTGAGCTTGGCCGCGTTCTGCTCGGCCGGCGTGTAGAACGCCTGGAAGTAGGCGTCCGCGACCTGCTGCATGTCGCTCAGACTGTCGAATTGTGCGGCGATGCCGAGCTTGGCGTCGATCCCGAGCGCGCGTGCCGAGAGCCCGAGCTGGTCGAGCGAGGACGTCACCGCCTCGACGGTCGACGACACGCGAACCAGCGTCTCGAACACGCCCTCGCCGACCTTCTGAAAGCGCTCGATGCCGGGGAAGGCCGAGGCGGCCATCTGGTCGGCCGCGGCGCCGAAGACGGCCGTCAGCTTCTCCTCTATCTGCTCGCCCGTCAGCCCCTTCAGGTCGATCTTGCCGAGGCTTACCACGAAGCTGCTCAGCCGGCCCTTAATCGCGTCCGTCGACTCGCCGAGCGGCCCGGCCGCCGCGGCGATCGCGTCGTTGAAGTCGCGCAGGATGAGGGTGAATTGCTTCTCGAGCCCGGCGTCGGCCGCGCTGTACGAGGTCGAGTATTTCGTGCCCGTGGTGATGCCAAGGAACTTCGACGTCTTCTTCGTGTCGCTGTAGTAGGACGCGTCGAAGCCGCTGTTGAGGATGCTGCCGAGCGACTGCGACTTGCCGTAGAGGCCGCTGCCGACCACCTCGGTCTTGCTGCCGAACAGGCCGCCGAGCACGCCGCCCAACAGCGGAATCTTGCTCAGCACGGACCCGATCAGGTTCTTCTGAAAGCCCTCGTTGACCTTGACGTCCGCGTTGACGTTGCCGGCACGCACGACGAGCGACGCCACGCCGCCGATCTGGCTCTCGATCGAGCGCAGCGACGTCGCCATCTGCCGCGAGGTCCCGAGCATCAGCAGGTCGACCTCCTTGAGCGCGTCGAGCGCGCGGCGGATGCTCTCCGACTTGGCGTCGGTGTCGCCGAGCACGGTGCCGGTGCCCTCGTTGGCCTTCGGCAGCGTGTTCTTGCCCCCACCGAAACCGCCCGCGACCGAGACGCCGATCGCGGCGAGCGCGGCCGCGGTCGCGGCGCCCGCCGCTAGGTTGGCGGGGAACGGCAGGGAGGAGATCGCCTTGACGACCGCCTCAACCGCGTTTGCCGCCGTCCGCGCCGCGCTGGTGGCGAGCTTCTGCCCCGTCTCTACCGCGTTCACCGCGATGGACTTGACGGACAGGGCGAACTCGATCGCGCGCGCGGCCTTTTCGGCAGCCGAGGCAGCCTTCCAACCGGCCGAGCGCTCGGCGAAGAAGCCCTTGGACGCCGCGGCCATGTCGCCGAACACGCCGACCTGCGCCGTGGAGTTGCGAAGGTCATAGAGGGCGTTGGTGCGACGGATCGCAGCATCACGCTCGCTGCCCTTGTCCATCTGCTGAAGGACCTTCAGCCGCTCCCGACGAGCATCGTCTGCCCGCGCCTGATCAGCCGCATATTGCGAGAAGATCGCCGCGGTGTCGCCGAGTGCCCGCCCGGCTTCGCCGAACGCGTCGGCCATGCCGCGCGCGGCGTTGCCGGCGTTGTTCGCCACGGTGTCGAGAAGGTCGGCTTGATAGTGCAGGCTGTCGTTGTAGGCGTCGGCGCGAAGCTGACGCTGATGGTCGAGATCGGCCAGCTGACCCTGCTGCCCGATCCACTTGGCTGCGTCCGGCCCCGTCCAGTTTCTGCGGTCGGCCTCTTGCGTGGCGCGGAAGATCGCCATCGAGTGCACCCGCGCCGCATCCGTCGCTCCGATGAGGCGCAGCTCCTCACGCATCTCCGCGAAGCGATCGTCGCCCTGCTCCAGCGCTCCCAGGAGGCTGGCGCGGCGCTCGGCGTCGGTAAGGCTGTCTCGCGCCTTGCGGCTGTCCTCCAGCGCCTTGGTCGCCGCGGCGGTCGCCTTCGTGCGAGCGTCACCCTTCAACGTCGCAGCCGCCTCGAGCGCTGCGAGCAGCGGCAGGTCGGCCATTCTGTCGCGCAGCAGCACGTTGGCACGCTCAGACGGGATGGTGCCAGCCGCGACTTCCGCGTTGACCAGCTCCTGCTGCCTGGCCTGATCGCGCATCGCGGCACTGCTCTTTGCAGCGTTGGCCGCGCCCTCGGCGATGCTCAGCTCGATCTGGCGCGACACGAAGGCGTCCACGTCGCCGCGCTTGCGGATCGCGGAGGTCTCCGCCTTGACGCGGGCCTCGGCGAGCTGCGCCGCGGCGCCGGACACTCCATAGGCGTCAGCCAGCTTGTAGAGGCCGGCGGTCTGCGCTTCAACCGCCTCGGCCTCACGCTGGAGGTTCTCGGCGTGGTGGTCAGTGCGCGGGCGGCTGTAGCGCTCGTTTACGCGGTTGTACGCGTCCAGCGCCTGCGTCTGACGCTCCTGCTGCGTCAGCACCTGGGCGCCGGTCTGGAGTCGCGTCAGCTCCTGCTGCGCCGCGGCCTTCTCGGTCTTCGTGCGCGCGGCAGCGAGCTTGGTCTGCGCCTGCGCGACCATGTGGGCGCGCTCCTGCGTCGTGATCCACGCGCCCGAGGCGGTGCGATTGGCCGCGATCGTGTCGGTGACCGCGGCATAGTCGTGGCGCAGCGCCTGGACCTGCGCGACCGTCAGCCCGGTCGTGTCGGCCAGACCCTTCTGCAGGATGCGCTGCTGCGCGAGCAGATCGTTGAACTGCTTCATGCCGGTCGTGTTGAGCGACTGCGAGGCGTTGAGCGCGGTGACCTGGTCCTGGTTGCGGCCGGCGTTCGGGTTGGGGCCGGCCGGCGCCTTGTTGCCGGTGCCGAGCAGGTCGACCGCCCAGCCGCCCACGTTCTTCTTCAGCCACTCGTCATAGGCGACGCCCGCATTGCGGATCCGCTGATCGAGGCGGCCGAACACGGTCGCCACGCCGGCGACGGCGCTGCCGAGCCCGTCCATGTATTTCGCCAGCCCGGTGGTGTGCTCGGCATTCGCTGCGAGGTCGCGGCTCAGGATGCGCGTCAGCGCGGCCGTGGCCTCCTCCTGGTCGCCCTGCGCGGCGAGTTGGCGGATATGCTCATACTGCGCGCCGGTCAGGAGGCCGAGCTGCTGCGTGAACATTTCGGCCGCGCGCGCCGGATCGGCCATGGCGTCGGCGAGCGCCTTCTGCGCGGCGGCCGCATCCTGCCCGGTGAGCTTGGCGTAGCGCTCGACGTTGGCCGCCAGCAGCGTCAGCGTCTGCTCGCCCTGGATGCCGGCCGCGGCGAAGGCATTGGCGCTCTCGCGGGTGGCGCTCAGCGAGCGCTCGCCGTAGCGCGCGGCGACCTCGGAGATCGTCTCGAGCTGCTGCGCGGTCTGGCCCGACACTCGGCCGACACCGGCCGCAGTCGCCTCGAAGCGGTGCATCGCCTCGCCGTAGGAGCCGAGCGCACGGATCGCGCCCACTGTCGCCACAGCAGTGCCCGCGAGCAGCAGGTTCACCGGCGTGATGAACGTCGCCAGCCGGGCAAAGCCCGTGACGCCGTAGCTCATCACGTCCTTACCCATCTGCGCGAGCGCCGCGCCCGCGCCGACGCCGCGCTGCTTGGCCTGCTCAAGCACGTCGTAGATCTGCGGCCCCTGCTGCACCAGGATCATGAGGGGGTTCATCCCCATGGCGGCGGTGACGCCGATGTCCTGGAACTGGCGCGAGAGGTTGAGGGTCTCGGAGGCGGTGAAGCGCTGGGTCACGCCGAGCTGCTGATGCGCCACAGTCGACTTGTTGAGCAGCCCCTGCTCCATCCGCAGCTTCGCGGCATAGTCGTCGAGCGAGACGGCGCCGGCGCTGACCAGCTGGCGCGCGCGGCCCATCTCGTCGTCGAAACGCCGCTGCGCGGCATAGACCGGATCAACCGACTGCTTGAGCCGGTCGGCCGCGGCGGCCATGCGCTCCATCTCGGCCGCTGCTGCCGCGGTCGCAGCCTCCTCCTGCCGGTACGTCGCCATCTTCTCGCGCGCGACCGCATTGAACTTGGCATAGGCGAGCGCGGCCGAGCGGTCGGCCTGCGCCTGTTGGTCGCGTACGCCGAGCGCCTTCGTCTCGGCGGCGAGCGCTTCCTCAGCCGCGTTGGACCGCGCCTGCGCGTTCGCCCGCGTCGCCGCTTGGATGCGCTCGGCCAGATCGGTGTTGCCCTGCTGCGCCGCGGTGAGCGCCAGCTCCTCGGCCTTGAGCGCGCGTAGTTCCTCGCGCGTCTTCCCAATCGCGGCAGTCTCGCGCTCGTAGACCTTGATCAGCGCTTCGCCGGTGCGCTCGGTGCGCGAGCGCTCGGCACGGATCGCGGCCTCGGCGCGCGTGCTGGCGTTGCCGAACGCGGTGACGTTCGCCGCGGCGCCGAGATAGCCGTCGCCCAAGCCGGAGGTGGCAGCGGTGGTGCGCGCCGCCTGTTCGGCCACGCCCGAGAGCTGGTTCGTCGCCGCGGAGGCGAAATCCTTGAGCCGCGCCGTGGCAGCGGCGGTCTGCACCATGCCGCTGGTGGCGCGCTCGATCAGGTTGGCGTCGCGCAGCACGCGGTCGGCCGCCTGATCGGAGACGGTGACCAGCCGCTCCATGTTGGCCTCGGAGGGACCCGTGTCGATCGTGAACCCGACCTCCAAGCCGGGGGCGTCTTCGTCCATCGTGTGGCCTCCTGCTTGAAGGTTGCGGGGTCGGGCGGATCAGCCGAGCAGCTCGTCGAGCACGCTCAGCTCGGCAGCGATCGTCTCGCGCGAGGCGGGGGATCGCCAGGGTGGAGGACAGGTCTCGACTTCGGCGTCGCGCGCGGTCGACAGGAAGTCGCTCGACAGGCGCCGCATCAGCTTTCGCTCCCACGGCGGCAGATCGACGGCCGTGGCGACGCACCAGGCATTGATCGCGGCCCAGGAGAGCGGGACCGCCGTCATGCCGGCGGCCTCGGTCAGCCCCATCTCGATCAGCCGATCGGTCATGTGGGGCGCGGGGTTGGCAGGCATCGGCGGTGTCCGGATGCCGCGGCGTTTCATCGCCTCGACTCGGCTCACCAGCTCGACGTTCTCCTGCTGCGCCCGCTTCGATCGAGGGTCCGGCTTCGGCGTGGCCTGTAGCCACGCCAGGTGCCGGACCCAGAGGCTCAGCTGGTCGCCGAGCTGGGCTTGAAGTTTCCCCAGCTACTGATGAACGTCGCGCTCTGCGTGGCCAGCCAGCCGAGGTCGGCGTCAGCGTACAGCGCGCGGAACAGCGCCTCACCCTGCGCGCCCTCTGCGGGCGGGTACTCGAGGTTCTCGAGGCTGTGCGTCACCGACGCGAGGTCCTCGGCCGCCTCCAGACGCCGCACCTCAGGGGTCGGCGGGTTGGGACGCCCATCGTTCTCCTGCATGCGCTTCAAGGCGCGCTGCGTCGCGCGCGCCTCGGCCTCTGCCTGTTGTGCGGAGCCGGGGCTGTAGAAGTGGATGCGGACCGGCTTGCTCAGGTCGGGCTTGCCGTCCGGGCCGGTGCTGTAGAGGCGCTGGCCGTCGAGGCCGCGCAGGTGGAGCACGCCGGTCGGAGCGGCGCGCTGGGTCGTGATGTCCATGGGTGGGTGTCCTCTCGCGGGAAGGAAGGGTGCACCGACCCGCCCCGCGAACCCGCGATAGGCGAGACGGGCCGATGCTCAGGAACCGGCCGGAGCCGGAAGGTGGTGGAGGTTAGACCGCGGCGCCCTTGATGACAGGCGTGTTGATCTCCAGCACGGGCTGGGCGGTGATCATCGTGTTGGCGGCGCCGATCGTCTCCGGCATGCCGAAGACGCGCACCTGGAAATAGCGGGTCGAGCCGTCCGGCTTGGTGACCCGCACCGCGTAGAGCGCGTTGTTGTCCGGCGCCGAGGCAGTGGCGAGCAGCTGCTGCCCCGCGTCGGCGTCGTCGAGGGCGATCGTCGGGTTGAGGGTGCCGTAGTTGGTCGGCCCCTTGTACTTCTGCTGGGCGCCCTTGAGCGGCTGGAAGCTGACGACCTCGGTCGCCGCGCCGAAGCCGCCGAGCGATTCGACGTTACCGACCTCGGTGTAGGTCAGCGCCTTGTACGCCGCCTCCGTCTGGCCAGCCGGTGTGCCGGCCGAAATGGCGAGCCCGGTGCCCGCCGCGGTAGTGGATGCCATGTTCTTCTCCCTATGGCGGGTCGAGCCGGCAGCGCCGGCGAGTCATCCTGCTCGCGCAGGAAGCTGGTTAGCTCGCCTTGGCGCGCGTGCGCCGCGTGCGGCGCGCCGGCGCCGGCGCCTCGCTGGCCTCGTCTGCACCGGCCTCGGCGATCAGCCCGGCCGCGCGGTAGTTGTCGATCGCGCCGGCATCGACGTCGGTGATCGCCTCGCCTGCCTTGAACTGGCGCTCGGTGCCCGCGTCCTTGAAGTCGCGCGCGGCGGTGATCGTCTTGGTCGTCATGGTGGTCTCCTCACACGGGGGCGTCGAATGACACCCGAAAGTCCTGCGTCCGCTGGAAGCTAGCGTCGGCGCCGCGCAGGTCGGGTCCGAGGCCGCTGGTGTGGACAGCGATGCGCTCCGCCTCGACGCCCTCGAGGGCGCCGGTGAAGCCACGGCAGGCGGCGCGCACGAGCTGGAGCAGCGCGACCTGCTCCCGATAGGTCTCGGCACGAACGAGCACCGCGACTCGCTCGATCGAGTGCTGCATGGTGCCAGCCTTCAGGAAGTGCGTGTCGAGCAGGCTGATCGAGCGGATCAGCACCGCCTGCACCGGCGCGCCCTCCGGCAGCTCGCCGAGCTTGATCCACTTCGGCGCCACCAGCGCCGTCAGCGGAGCATGGCGCCGCAACAGGGCGCCGACGATCATGGCGCCGCTCACTCGTCGTCTCCCTCGTCCAGCGTCGCGAGCGTCGGCGCGCGGGTGGTGATGTAGCTCTGCGCCGCGGCGATCGCCTCGGCGCCCTTGCGGTCCAGCGAGGAGCGCAGGAACGGGTGCGCCCTGGCGCCAGGATGGAGCACCGTGGCGCCCACGGGCGTGCCGCCGATAACCAGCGTGCCGGCTTTCGCCTGATCGTTGATGCGGCGCGCCGTGCGGCCGCCGCTCGCGCCCAGGTCGACGCTGATCACGTGTGGGTCGGTGCCATACTCGAGCCAGTTGGCTAGGATGCGCGACCAGCCGGGCGCGACGTAGAGCGTGGCGACGATCTTCTTCTCGCGCTTCCGAACCTTGGTGCGCAGGTCGCCGCGGACCGTGTCCGAGGTGACCTCGCTGGCCGCCTCATCCTTGACCACGCCGATCGCGGCGCGCGCGGCACCGCGGAGCAGCTTGCGCTCGATCTCGCCGGGCAGCTGACGCAGATAGGCCCGCGTCCGCTCCCGACCCTTCACCATCGCCATCAGCCGGCGGCCTGGCTCGGGCTGTAGTCCTCGACCATCATCTCGAGGCCGTCGCGCCGTCCGATCTCGGCGGGCACGGTGATGATCTGCATGAGACGACCCTCCGCCACCCAGGCCTCGGTCGCGACGTCCCAGCGCAGCAGCACGAGCCGCATGGCGTTGGTCACCCCGTCGAGGTGGCGTAGGCGGACGCGCGCCGGGCGCGTCGCCACGTTGAGCCCCTCGGCCAGGCGCTCACCGCGGCTCGGCAGCATGTCGAGGATGCTGGCCCAGACCTCGGCGAACTCGGCCCAGGTGTCCGCGCCGGCGCCGTCGAGCGCGTCGTCGGCAGCCGGACGCTCGATCCGCACGCGGTCGTCGAGCGGGCCTAGGTCGGCGCTCGGCATCAGACGGTCAGCCGCTTGAGCGGCCACAGCAGGAACGAGACCGCGAACGGCAGCTCGGACGCCGCGGTGTTCGGCGCGATGCCGTCCGGCCGGTCATACCACGCGCGCACGAGCATCATGACCGCCTGCGCGGCGACGGGACGATCTTTGTCGCCGAACTCGGCAGTCCCCGGCTCGACGGTCCGGCCGGTCTCAAGCTCGACCATGCGCGTCGCGGCTTCGAGATACTGGCGGATCAGCGAGTCCAGCGGACCGGGATCAACCTTGAGCTGCATCCGCGCCTGCTCGATCGTCACCAGCTCCGCCATCAGCGCGGCTCCACGCCGCGGCCGTCGCGACCACGTTTGACGCCGAGGCGCCAACCGGTGTTCGCGCCGTCCGGCTTCTCCGAGGTCTTCTCCTGCGCGATCCAGAGGCTTCCGCCGAAGGTGACGCAGTCGCCTTTCTCGTAGCTCTCGCCGGCGCGGTAGACGCCGCGGTCGATCATGACCGGCATGGCGAAGGCGAACTCCTTCGCCTGCTCGCCGCGCACGAACCGGATGACGAAGCCACGCTCGCCCGTCTGCTCGATCGACATATCGTCGAAGCCCAGGCCGGGCTCGCCGTTGCGACCTTCGACGCGACCAAGATCGCTCAGCGAGCCATCGCTGAGCGTCAGCATGAGCGAGCCCTTGCGATCGATCAGTGCGCCGGCGAGCCCGACGCCGTCCTTCGGCGCGGGCAGCGCGGCGACCGCGCGCTCGACCTCGCCGGCGATCAGCGGCGCGACGTCGTCGAGCGTGATGCTCGTTCCGTCCTTTGGCGCCGGCAGCGCCTGGATCGCGGCGTCGAGGATCGGCCGGACGTCGTCGATGGTCACGCTGGTCCCGTCGCGGGGTGCAGGCAGCGCGCCAACGGCGCGCTCGACCTCGCCGGCGATCAGCGGCGCGACGTCATCGAGCGTGACGCTAGTGCCGTCTCGGGGCGCCGGGATCTCCGCGACTGCCTCGACGACGAGCTGCTTGACCGTGGCGAGGTCGAAGCCGGCCGTCTCGAGCGCCTTCAAGCGCGCCGTCAGCTCGGCGTTCTCCGCACGCAGCGGCGCGATCGCGCGCTCGACCTGCTCGCCGACGATCGCCGCCAGTTCCTCGGCCAGCACTTCCATATCAAGCATTGCTGGCCCCCTTCATGCGGATGCGCCGGCGCACGCGCGCCGCCAGGGCGAGCGAGGCCGCGACGGCATCGGCTGGATTGTCGTTGGCCGGCTCCTCCGGCACCGCCGGCGGTGCGTTCGTTCCAGCGATCAGCAGCTCGTCGCGCGCGGCGATCGCCGCGAGGCTATGGTCCTGCTGCTGCAGGTAGATCGTGTTCCCGCCGGGGACCGGCCCCATGTCGAGCTTGCGGCGCTGCTCGTCGAGCGTGAGCACGCCCTTCGCCTTCTGCACCACGTCCACCTGGGTGGCGCTGTCCATGCGCAGCAGGTTGTCGACGTCGAACTCGGTGCCGAGCTTGAACTGCTCGCCGATACCGAGGCCCTCATCGAGGCACAGCTCGGCCGCTTCGATCAGGCCCTGCAGGCACTGCGAGTAATATTCGACGTTGAGCGACTGGACGTTTGTGTTCGCCGGCAGCTGACCCACGCCGACCTTGTAGGCGGGCACGTGGAAGGTCGAGCAGACGATCTCCGCGGTCCAGCGCATCTGATCGACGATCAGCGCGTCCTTGGGGCTGAGCGTCATGGCCTCGTATTTGAGACCGTCGCCCAGCACGGCGATCTTGCCGGTGTTCGCGCCGCCGTAGTTGGCCTGCCAATCGGCCTTGAGCTGGTCGGCGGTCTCCGATCCGATCCGGCCCGGCGCCGAGAGGATGCCGCCGGGGCGCGACTGGTTGGCGAAGAGGATCGCCGAATTGTGCTGCGCCTTCAGGCCCTGCGTCGCGGCGAGGCCGTTCGCGTAAATCGGCGACAGGCCGACCAGCGGATGGAACAGGCAGTTCCAGCGGTCGTGGATGATCTCGCGCGCGGGCACCACGACGGGGCCGTCGATCCCGGCGAGGTTGTCGGCGTTCAGCTCGTAGAACACCTCGCCGCGGTCGCTCACCAGCGGCTTGACCCGGTTCGGGTCGAGCACGTGGAGCGACGTCACCACGCCGCGCCCATCGCGCCCCTTGAGCACGTAGGTGTTGCCGCGGGCGAGCTTCGACAGGATCCAGCCCTCGAAGAACTGGATCCGGGTCTGATAGCCGTTCGGCTTGCGCAGCACCGGCGAATAGGCGCCGTTGGTCGTCTCGCTCCAGATGCCCTGGTCGGACTGCTTCACGAGCTTGACGCGGAGCTTCGCGATGTCGGAGGCGATCAGCGTCATGCACGCGAACACGGCGTGGTAGGCGAAGCACTCCTCCGTCTTGATCTCGACATTCTGCTGCCACGCGCCCGCGAATGCCTCGTAGACGACCCGACGCCAGCCGCGCCGATCGTCCGCCGGAGCGAGCCGCTTCGAGCGGTTGATCTCGAGCCCGAGGAGACGCATCAGGGCTGCGCCGGCCCCGCGGCGATCCGCGCGCGCAGCTCGGCCGCGTCCCAGCCATTGAACGGCCGCTTGCCGAGCACGCGGTGATACTCATCGCGCAGCGCACCGAGGTCCTCCTCGACCGGCTCCGGCGTGGCCGCCTGGTCGTCCGCGCTGAGATCGGAGCGGCTGTAGCCGAGCTTGCCGAACACGCGCGCGTAGCGCGGGTCGTTCGCTTTCAGCGCACGGGTGAAATATCCCAGGTGCCTCATGCAGCCTCTCCCTCACGTGATCGATCTGCCCGGCCGATCCCTCGGCCGGGCAGGTGGACACCGCCGTTAGGCGGTGCCGTAGTTGGCGCTGTCGATGAACTGGACGGCGCCGGCGCGCCGCTTGCCCCAGTTGATGTAGCGCTCGGCGCGGATGCCGATCATGTTGTTCTGCCAGAGCGACAGCATGACCGTGGTGGCATCGGGCGGCGAGGTCGGCGCGCTCTCCATCTGCAGCGACGCCTCCGAGCTGACGTCGAGCATCGTCTCGCCGTCGTCCGCGAGCAGGATCTCGCTCGCCTTGGCGAGGATGATGCGCCCGCCCGCGCCGGTGACCGGGCTGCCGCTGCCCGCGTTGGCCGGAATGTTCTCGGACAGCACCACCGGCAGGCCCATGAAAGTCCCGCCGCTCGCGCCGTTGATGGCGAGACCCGGAAACTCGGATTGCCCGAGCGGATTGGTCATGAGCGCGAAGCCGAGCGCCTGCTGCTCGGTCATGATCCACACGGCGCCGGCCAGCGACATATTGGCCGCCAGGAACTTGCCCATCAGCGCCTTGGCGTCGCGGCGGACCGCGTCGCTGTCGGTGCCGGACGCCACGACCGGCGTCACGCCGTTCGTGATCGACGCCGGCGACACGCCACTGCTGGCGGCCTTCGCCGGATCGACGAACTGCGTGTCGAGGAACTGAGCGGTCTGCGCCACCAGGTCGTCACGCACCAGCGTCTCGGCCGAGGGCGAGGACGCGCGCGCCAGCTCGTCGGTGATCACGACGATGCCTGCCGTCTTCGCACGGCCGAGCGAGATCTGATCGAACGCGAGCGCGCTCACCGGCTTCGGCTTGCCCTCGCCGACCCAGCCGACCGACGAGCCGCCGACCTGCCGCGGGATCTTGATCTCGAACGGCACGCGCCGCAGCCCCGCGATCCGCCCGATGATGGTGGCGGGACGCAGCAGCTCGGCGAACTCGCTGCTCATGTTCTGGTATTCGACCAGCGGCTTCGCCCAGGCCGTGTCGGTCGTGGTGCCCGCGGAGACCGCCGCGCGCAGGATGGTCTCGACCTCGGGCGTGCTGTCGGCCCAGCTCTTCGCGATCTCGGCCGCCTGCATCAGGTTGCCCTTCGAGCGCGCGAGCGCCATCGCGTAACGGGTGAAGGAGGTGCCCTTGGGGACGTTGGTCCCCTTGACCTCGACCCGCGTGCCCGAGCGCGCCGCGCCGGCTGCGGCCGCGTCGCTGCCAGCGACCGGCGCGGCCGCGGTGCCCGCTGCCTTCTCGGCGATGCGCAGGCGCTTCAGGTGCTCGTCGATCGAGGCGATGTCGGCCTGGTTGCCGTCGAACTCCTCGGTCTGCGCCGCGTCGAGCGTGGTGCCCTCGTTCGCGGCCTTCTCCATGATGGCGACGTTCGCCGCCACCAGCGCCGCACGCTTCGTCTCGAAGGCGGCGATCTGCTCTGCGTACTTAAACATGGTCTCTCTTCCTCGATCAGGCGAGCCGCTTGATGCTGCGGATCACGAAGGGGGGCGCCCGATCGCGGGCAGGGTCATCCAGCCGCACCACGCGCACGGACTTGCCGGTCGCGGCGGGCGCGGGCGGGGCTGGGTTCTCGGGTTCCGCCACGCCGGCCTTCTGGCGCAGCGTGCGGTCGATGCTTTTCACCGCGGTGATCACCGCGTCGGCGTTCGCCGGGATCGTGACCGCCGACAGCTCGAAGACCTCGGTCTCGACGTATCGGATGCCGCCCGCGTCCATGTAGGCGTACTCGATCGGCCGGAAGCCGATACTGGTCGCGCGCACCAGGCCGAGCTTGATCGACTGCCAGGCATGGTCGAGCAGCTCCTTGAGCGTGCCCGGCTCGTCCGTCTTGGCGATCGTCGCGGTGAACGGGATACCATCGGCCGTCGGCCGACCAAAGTCGCAGGTGCCGATCGGCTTGTCGTGCTGGTGCTGCCAGAGGAAGGGCAGCGGGTTCTTGAACTTGACGCCCAGCGGCTCGATGATGTCACCGACACGGTCAACCGAGGGCGTGGTTGCGATGCCGGAGATGGTGCGGGCGTCGTCGTCGACCGCCTTCACCGTCAGCACCGAATAGGCCCGGTTCTGCATGGCCTGCACTCCTAGATGAAGAAAACCTGCGGTCCGTCGCCGGCCGCTTCGGGGTTGAGCGTCATGAGCATGCCGGCCGAGAACATCGCGGCGGCAGGGTCGATCTTCGCGCTCGGCGACTGCTTCGTGATGGCGACCGCGCTCGCTCCGCGGGCTTCCTGCTTCACGTTGCCGATGCACCAGGTGAGCAGCTGCTGCCCGAAGTGGCGCAGCGTGCGCGCCGCGACCTTGCGGGCCATGCCCTTGATCGCGCTCGAGAGTCGCCAGCCCTGCGGAATGGCCTTGAGCTGGTCGGCAGCGAAGCCGCGCCGCGCCAGCTCGTCGACCAGCGTCGCGACGCCGGCGGGATCGAGCCCGATCGCCTCGACGTCGGGAAAGAGCCCCGCGTCGCGAACCTGCACCAGGATCTCGACGACGCCGAGAATGTCGTCGGTCAGCTCCGAGGCGTCCGCGTCGGCGACGTCGCCGCCCTCCGCGATCGAGGCCAGCGCCGCCGCCTCGTCGTCGTCGGGCAGGTCGCAGCGGATGAGCGAGCCTTCCTCGACGAACTCGTCGAGCTTGGTCGCGATGTCCTGCCGCCGCTTCCACACGATCGACCAGGCCCAGGCCTTGACCCAGACCAGCCATCGCTTCGAGCCCTTCTCGCGACCGATCAGGCAGAGACCGAGAAGGTCGTCGAGACCGCCCCCGTCGATGCCAGCGACGATCACCTCGCTGCGTTTCAGCAGGTCGTCGAAGGTGACCAGCGAAGGATCGCGCGCGCGGTCCCAGAACTCGGTGCCGCTCCATCGATCGCGCGAAAGCCGCGTGCCGATCTCGACGTTGAGGTGTTTCGATAGGAACACCTGCAGGTCGCCGGGCTCGCCCTGCTGAGCCTCGGCGAGCTTCTCCGCGATATACTCGGCATCGACCGATCGGCCGATGTTCGGGTTCGTCACGTAGAAGTTTGCCGGGTCGAGGTACGCGTCGGCCTCGAGCATCTTCTCGGGCCATTCATAGAGCATCCCCAGCTTGCGCTGGTTGACGATGGTGCCGTCGCGGATGCCGCGGAACTGGTCGAGCAGGCTCTTGAAGACACCCCGCGGCGCCTCGTCCGAGTGCGTCGAGAGGTAGACGACGAAGCCTTCCGGCCGGGACACTCGCCCGCCGGTCGCCTCCATGAGCATCGCTGCCGCCTTCGGGTCCTTGCCGAAGCTCCACAGCTCCTCGACCAGGATGAAGGCCGCCTTCTTGCCGGCGACGACGCCGGAGTCGGCGGAGACGACTTTCAGCTCGGCCTCATTGCCGAGGTGCCTGATCTTCCGCTCGTGGTCGACCGGATACAGGATGCGCAGCAGATCCGGATCGGCGCGCACCATCCCGGCGGCCGGGATGAAGACGTTGTCGGCGACCTCCTTCGTGGGCGCGAGCACCAGCAGCTCGGCGGAGTGGCGCCAGTTGCGGATCAGCGCCGTGACCATGATCCCGGCCGCGATCGTCGACTTCGCGTTCTTCTTGCTGATCAGGAGCATGAACTCCCAGATCAGCCGCCGCCCGGTCGCGGCGTCGTAGGCGCCGAAGATGGCGCGCACGAAGTCGAAGACGAACTCCTCGCACGCCTCGCCGAAGGTCGGCATGCCCGGCACGTCGACGATGCGCAGCGACTTGAAGACCGCGAGCGCCGCCTCGGCCTCGTCGGGAAACAGCGGGTCCATCGCGATCAGCGAGTGACCCGCCACGATCCGCTCCTGCCAGTCGGGACAGGCGGTCGACCAGGTGCGCTCCACGTCAGTTGATCAGGCGTGCCGGCGGAGGTGGCGGGGCATACTTGCCCGACACCTCCGCCGCAGCCGCCTTCGCAGCCGCCTTCTTGCCGAGCTTAGGCTCGCGCGGCGGAGCGCCATTGCGCCCGCGGTTGGCGACCCGGTCGGCCAGCTCGTTGAGCGCAGCCTTGTCGAGGCGCTTGAACAGCTCCTTCTCCGCCGCGACGTTCCCCTCGGTCGCCGCGGCGTTGAGCCGCGCGAGCTGGGTCATCTCCATTCGCAGGCGAGCGTCGGTGCGCTTGCCGACCTCGGAAGAATAATGCTTGCGCAGCGTCGGGACCGAGACCCCGATCGCCGTTGCCGCCTCTTTGACGCTCAGGCCGCGCGCAAAGGCGAGCAGCACCTTGTTTGAGTTTTCGAGAGACCACGCGTGCTCAGGCCGCCCACGGCCATCAGGCGCCGGCGTGACCGGGTCGCCGAACAGGTCGGTCACCAGAATCTTCGCCATGCGAGAAAAAAACCTCTGCGTGCGGCCATAAGTGGTTCAGGGCCGGCGGCCCTCTCAGGGTTTGCACCCCCCCCTGGTCAGAGCGCGGCCGCCTCCTCGCGCTGCTTGGCGCTCGAGTGACACGAGGCGCAGAGCGTCCAGAGATTGCGCTCGTCCCAGAAGAGCTGCTCGTCCCCGCGATGCGGGCGCCGATGGTCAGCCACCAGCTTCGACGTGTCGGGCTCGATGCGGCCGCAGCCGGGCCACTGGCAGGTGAAGAGGTCGCGGGTCAGCACCGAGAGGCGCAGCGTGCGCCACCGTGCCGACTTGTACCACTTCCGCCAGCCACGCTGGTCACGCACCCGGTCCAGCTCCGCGCGCGCATCGTCGCGCTGCGCCAGCCGCGGCCGCAGAGGCGAGAGCCTCGGCTTGAGTGCGGTCAGGCGTGCCATGCGGCCTCACAATGCACGAAGGGCGCCCAGGCCGAAGCCGGAGCGCCCTTCGTGGAGGTTCGGGGAGTTGCCGAGAAGCACCCGAAGGCCCGTCTCAGTGTGTCAATAAATAGGCCGATTTCGTGCGCTAGGCGAACAGGGAAAATCTTAGGCGACGCACTTTGACAGGGTTGACACGAGTTCCCGTGGATTTCCGCCGTTTTGCGCGGACGCTATCAGGGCGATCGCGCGACCGTAACGCATGCGCAGGCCATCGGCGCCGCGCACCACGCCCATGCGCCGCTTGAGCTTCGACCACGAGACCTCGCGCTTGCCCGCGGCCAGCTGCGCGATCGCCAGGGCGACGAGGCGACGGTCGTCGACGGGCACTGCCGCCAGCCAGCCGAACGCCTCCTCCATCTCTGCGATCTCGCGCCTGGTCTGCGACGCCGGGCGCAGGGCGACGTCGCTGCTGGTGCCATCGCCGCCGCGCGCGTCGTAGTCGCCGACCGCGATTTCGCGCAGGGCCTCGGGCCAGTTCGACTTCACCCGCTGCCAAGCCGCCTCGCGGTCGGGCGTGCGCCAGCAGGTGATCATAGCCTCGACGAGCCGATCCTCGACGTCGCCGAACGTCCAAGCGGCGCGTGGAAGACGGTGGCCTTCCACTGGAAGGCTCGTCTCAGACAGGTCGGCTTCCATTTCCGGTCGGTTCGTCATCGCAAAATCGCCTGTTTTCCTAGGGTTTTTGGAAGGGGGAAGATCGATCAAATTAAATTGGAAGGGTTGGAAGGCATAATCATGGTGGTTTCGTGTGCGCGCATGCGCGCACACGCGCATTACGGCGGGACCTCAAAAGCGCCTTCCAGCCATTCCAATGCCGCAGAAAACCGCCATTTTTGCCTTCCAATCGAGCCTTCCACGCGGAACCCGCGGGGCTTCCAATCAATCGGGCATGTCTTCGTATGGCGAGGGTGGCGGACCGTCCGAGGAGGCGCGTCCGTCAACGAAGTCACTCACCGCCTTGATCATCTCGATGTCAAGCCACTGGATGCCGTTGGAGCGCTTGTTCTCGAAGCCGCGGTCCTCCATCGCCTTCGTGAAGCCCATCTGCTGCCACTCGGCCGCGCCGTTCGCCTTGGCCCAGGCCGTGAAGAGCGCGAAAAGCTCGGACGACTTCGCGCGTGAGCCATCGGCTGGCCTAATGCACTCCTCGAGGAACCGGCCGAGCTGGTCGCTCTGCTCGCGGTACTTCGCCGTCGCCGCGATCACGCTGTCGGGCTCGACGAGGCCGCTTTCTCGCCAGTCGAGCAGACCTGCCAGCAGCCGATTGAGCACGCCCGGCGCCTTGTCGCGCAGCTTCTCGGGCAGCTTCTTGTCGACGTCCTCCTTCGCCACCTGGACGTCCCAGGGCACGAGCATGACGCGGCGCCAGATCCCATCGTCGTGGCCGGTGATCTTCGGCTTGTGGTTGCCCGAGACCGTGACCTTGAACGACGGCAGGAAGGTGAAGAAGCCCTTGTTGAGGTGACGCGCGTCGATCGGCTCGCCGCCCGTGATCAGCTTGATTAGGGCCTCGGCGAGCTTGGCGCCCTTCTCAGGCTCGGAGGTCCGGAGGAAGCGGATGCCGGGCAGCCGCGCGAGATCGGGTGTCGCCTCGCCGCCCTTGCGGCCCTTGCCCTGGTCGAGGAAGGTCTCGATCGCGACCGAGCCCGCATAGTCGCCGGCGATATGGCTCCACAGGTCGACCAGCGTCGACTTACCGTTCCGGCCCTTGCCATGGTAGAACGCCAGCTTCTGCTCGCTGATGTCGCCGGTGAGCGACAGGCCGCCCCACTGGTGCAGGAAGCGTCGCATCTTCTCGTCGGGCTGCACGTCCTCGAGGAACGAGTCGTAGACCTCGCACGCGGCCGCTGGCTCGAAGGCGACATGCGCCACCTTGCTGATCAGGTCCGTCGGCCGATGCTCGGTCAGCACCACGCCCCAGCGCTCACCGGCGCTGATCTGCTCGAGCGCGCCGCCGCGCATCGCCCAGCGCCGACCGGCCTGGACGAGCCGCAGCGTGCCGTTGAGCACGTTGATCGCCATGCGATCCGCGTCCATCGCGTTGGACCTGATCGCGATGTCATCGAACGACTTCACCAGGTTGGCGATGCATCCGAGCCGCTGGGCGCCCTCGCTCGACTTGGCGTGGTCGCGTAGCATCTCGCTGTAGTAGATCGGCACCTTCGCGTCGCCGCTGCCGCGCCACCGCACGATGAAGTCGAGGGTGTCTCGGCGCTGCTCGTCCGAAGCGTCATCGGGCAGGTCCTCGCGCAACCCGCTGTCGGCAACGAGGTCGGCCTCGTGCCTGATCGCCCGCACCGTGTCGAACACCGCGAGGCTCACCTTGCCGGGGATCTTGTCCTTCTCCTCCGACAGTAGCTCCCACCGGCGGCCGTCCCAGGCGAACCATCCCAGCTCCGGGCAGAACCGAAAACGCCAGCCGTGCCGTCGAAAGAACCGCTCGGCGTTGCCGAGGTCCGTCATGGCGAGCTGGGCGCACGCACGGTCGACCTCGGCGTCTGCTTTGGGCGCAATGCGTCCCCCCGACCCCCTAGTGGACGTGGAAGGCGCAGGTGTTCCCGAATGGAAGGCGTTCGCTTCGTCCGCCAGGGCGGGTCCGGGCTCGCCGAACCGATCGAAGTCGTCGGAATAGGCCTCGGGAGGTGGCAGCGGCGGAGGAGAGGATGGCTCAGCGGACCCGGCGCTGCCGCGCCGGCGCGCCTGGGTGCCGATGCCGCTCAGGTCGTGGGGGGCGCCGCGTCCACCCTCGAGGCCGTTGTCGATCGCGGCGACGTGTTTCTCAAAGGCGGCAGGGTCGAAGGTGCGGACGACTTCGATCAGCGCGCCGCGGACAATCGCGGGCGAGATCGCGCCGGCGCCCACGAAGCCGCCCATGTTGTAGGCGGCCTGGTAGGCGCCCTTGTTGCGGCCGCCGTGCCTGCCGCCGCCTGCCGGGGTCGCCTGCAGCTCGTCCACCACGCGCGCCAGGGCGGCCAGCGCGTAGCGGCGATGCGCCTCGTCGACGTCGGGCGTGAAGACGTCGCTGGATGCGCGAGGAGGCGGCGCCGCGCGATCGACCGCCGGCTTGCGCTTCGGGGTCCGGAGGATCGAGACGAGCGACGCCGGCAGCGCGACGATCTCCGCGTCGGCATCGCCGCGCAGCCAGGTGTAGACGCCCTCGGCGCAGCGTCGGCCATCGCCGTCGCAGTAGCTCGGCGGGGCGATCACGTAGCCGCCCTCGCCGCGCACATCGATATGGTCGGGCAGGCTGCCGACGTTCCCGATCGGCGTGCCCTCGGGCATCCGGAAGTAAACGTGGACGCCGCCCGACGGCGTGCGGACGGCGAGGCTCACCGGCAGCGCGCAACCCATCTGCGATTCAAGCTCGAGCTTGAGACGCTCGAGCGTCCAAACGTCGCGCGTGACCTCGCCGGTCTCCTCGTCGACCGTCTCGTCGACGCGGGGATCGAAGTCGATTATCAGGAGACCGGCGCGACCGGCCGCGATGCCGATCATGGCGCGCGGCCATCTCGCCCACCAGGCGCGGATCTGCTCCTCGTCGGTGGTCGCCTTCGAGACGCCGCCAGAGCGCGGGATGGGTTTGCCTTCGCCGTCCTTGTCGCGCGGCAGCAGCGGCGACTTGTCCCTCGGATTGCACGGGAAGACCGGCCAGCCGCGGCGCGCGAAGAGGATCGCCGCGTCGAGCAGCGACGAGGCTTGGATGGTGGTCACGCTGTTACCCCTGAGAACCTGTTCGGCAGGCGGCGTCCCGGCCTGTCAGCGGGTCAGGTCGCCGTCAGAACGGCACGTCGTCGTCCAGGTCGTCCACCGGCGGGCTGCTGCGCGAGCCGCCGCTCGTGTCGCCGTAGCCGGAGTAGTCGTGACGGCCTGGGTCGCCCTCCGCCTTGTCGAGCAGCGTCAGCGCCGAATTGTAGGCGCTCAGCACGACCTCGGTCGAATAACGCTCCACGTTCTGCCTGTCGGTCCACTTGCGGGTGCGCAGCTGGCCTTCGATGTAGACCTTGCTGCCCTTGCGCAGATACTGCGACGCCACCTTCTGCAGGCCCTCGTTGAGCACCACGATCGAGTGCCACTCGGTGCGCTCCTTCTGCTCGCCGGTGTTGCGGTCCTTCCAGCGCTCGCCCGTCGCGATCGAGAAGTTGACGACGCTGCCGCCGTTCTGGAAGCTGCGGCTCTCAGGGTCGCGCCCCAAGTTGCCGACGAGGATCACCTTGTTGACGCTGCTCATGCCATCATCCCCATCGCTCGCATGTAGACTTCCATGATGGCAGCCTCTTCCTGGTACTCTTCGCGCTTGCGCTTGCGCAGCTTGATGATCTGGCGGATCGCCGTGGGGTCGTAGCCGCGGCTCTTGGCCTCGGCGAAGACGTCCTTGATGTCGTCGGCGATGCCCTTCTTCTCCTCCTCGAGGCGCTCCGCGCGCTCGATCAGGAGCCGCAGCTCGTCCGCCGCGACGCCTTCGACGACCCGGCCCTCGCTGTTGTGGCCCTCGCCAGCGGCGCGCTCTTCATCCGGATCACGCTGCGGCACGTAGACGACCTGGCCGCCGCCCCGCGGCTCGCCGGTCCAGCCGGCGCCGACCAGGGCCTTCGTCATGCTCTTGAGCGACGGGTTCGCAGCGCGAATGTGCGCAGGCAGGCCATCCGCGACTTCGCCCAGCGTGATCTCTTTGCGCCCGACCAGCATCGCCCCGACCGCGGTTGCGACCTGCGTCTCGAGCTTCTGCTTCACGAGGCGAGCGCCTTCACCTTGGCTGTCAGATCGGCGAGCTGGGTCTCGGCCGAGACGGCGCGCGCATTGGCGGCGGCAAGCTCGTCCTGATCGATCACCTCCTCGACGCGGCGCCGCAGCTCGTCGACGAGCTCGGTCAGCGTGAGGGCGCCGAGATTGATCTGCACCGCGCCGCGCGGCTCGTCGGCCGAGGCCGCTGTCGAACCCTCGGCTGCGGCCTGACCGGCCTCGATCAGCTTGGCGGCCGCGTGCCCCAGGGAGAGGTCCTCGCGCTCGGCGAGCGCCTCCACGGCGGCAATCGCTTCCTCGGCGAAGGCGGGCAGCTGGAGATTCTTCGCTTTCATCGTCGGTGTCCTTGGCGGAAGGTCGCCGGGCCGCTGCGGCGGCTCCCAGCTGTCGGGAGGCAGGCGGCCGTCACGGCAGAAGCCGCAGCGGCCCCCGACAAGCCGCGGCATGTAGTGGCCGCACTCGTTGCAATCGCCGGCAGCGCCGACGGGCACCGACACGCGCGCGCGGGCGAGCCCGAGCGCGACGTGCTCGGCCTCGATCTCCGCGGCCATGTCGATCTGGTCGGTCACGCGAGCGCGCGCTCCGCGGCGGCGAGTTCGGCGCCCTCGAAGACGCGGCCGACCATGGCACGCGCGAGGCCAAGCTCGCCGTTCCGGGCGTAGCGGATGGTGTCTTCGACGTCGCGATCGCTGACGCAGAGGCCCCGCATGTCGCGGTAGGCGTCGACGATCGCGTCGGGCGAGAGGCGGTCGATGGCCTCGCCGTCTTCGAGGTCGATGCTGATCGTCACCGCTCCGTCGCGCGAGCGGTGAACGCCCGCGATCAGATCGCTCAGCGTCGCCTCGGCCGGCACCCCGGCTTCGACGAGCTTGAGCGCCAGCTCCTGGAACTCGAACTCTTCGCTACACCTCATGACTTGCCTCCCGGCACCCCGATCGACTGGATGACGGCGACCAGGTCGGGGTCCTTGTCGGACGTCAGGCGCACCGGCACCGGCGACTCGCCGATGAAGTGCAGGGTGAGTTCGGCGCCCTCGGCGAACACGCCAGCGGCGGAGAGCAGGAAGCGCTGATCAAGCTCGAGCACGGTGTCGCCGCCCTCGACCGTTGCCTCGATCTCGTCGTTGCCCGACGAACCCGTCGTGTCGCGCGCGCTGAGCATATGGGTCTCTGCGCCGTCGGTGAGCTGCAGGAGCACGCGACGCGACTTGCGTTCACCTTCGGCGTCGGTGATCGACGTGACGCCGTTGACGGCCTCGATCAGGGCATCGCGCCACAGCATGATGCGGTGCGCGCCAGGAGTGTCCATCGGGATCACGCGCCGATAGTCGGGAAAGGTGCCGTCGACCGTCTTGAAGGTCAGACGAACGTTACCCGTCGACGCCTGGACCGCGTTCTCCGAAACGAGCAGATCGATTGTGCCGGGGGCCTTGGCGAGCAGCTTGCGCAGCAGCCCGACCGCCTTGCTGGGGACGATGACCTGCGCCATGCGGTCGCAGCCCTCGGGCGCCGCGGTCTTCGCCGACACTAGCTTGATCGCGTCGGTCGCCGTGGCGACGAGATGTCCGTCGACCAGGTGCAGATAGACGCCGTTGAGATAGTAGCGGGTCTCGTCGGTTGACTGCGCCACGTGGCAGGCGCCCAGCATGCGGGCGAGGACGGCCGACTGCATCGAGAACGCGCAGGCGGCCTCGGGCGGCTTGCGCTTGGGGAAGTCCTGCCCCGGTAGAGTGCCGAGGGTCCGCGTGCTGCGCCCGCTCTTGATCGCCACTGCTGCCGAGCGGTCCGCGGCCGCGCCGATGGTGAGGCGGCCGGGCTTCAAGCTTGCGACCGCGGCAACCAGCTTGCGCGCGTCGATCGTGGTCTCGATCTCTCCCGCGGCAGGGACGGTCGCGCTCGCCTCGATGTCGAGGTCGGTGCCGGTGACCGTCAGCGAACCGCTGCCCGCCACGAGCAGCAGGTTGCCGAGGACGGGGATGGTGTTGCGCGCCTCGACGACGTCGGCGACCTGCCGCAACGCTGCCAGGAGCGCGTCGCGCTCGATCTCGATCGTCATGCGGCGAGTCCTGTCTGGGCGCCGCTTGCCACGATCGTGACGCGGCGAAGCGTCGGGCGCGGCGCCTGGTGAATACGAATGAGGTTGGCGGCGACGAGCGCGGCGAGCGCGGGCTCGACCTCGTCGGGGCGCAGGCCGGCCTTGCTCGCGAGCTGCTTGTCCGTGGGGCACGGTCGGCCGAAGCTGGCGGCGCGCTCGAGCACCGGCAGCAGCGCGTCGACCACCGCAGCCTCGGCGTCGATCACGCGAGCGACCAGGCGCTCGCGCTTAGGCTTCTCGAGCGAGGTCGGAGCCTTCGTGCGGATGGCGGTGTAGTTGAAAACGGTCGGGTCGGCCGCGCACCGCGGCCGCACGAGGATGACGAGCCCGCGATCGCTCAGCTGCCGCATCGCGGTCGCACCGGGTGAGCGCAGCGGCAGGGTCGCGCGGGTTGCGTAGACGAAGCGGTCGCCCGCGCTCGCCAGCTCCATCCACGCGGCTACCCGCTCGGGGCTGGCGACGATGCCGGGCACTTCGTCGGTCACGACGAACCCCGAGGAGGCGGCCGGCAGGGGGCTGAACCGCACCGCCTCCTCGGCACGGACGCACCCGTCGGCAGCGCCCGTGATCTGGTGAGAGGAAAGAAGCACCGAAGCCACCCGCTCAGGCTGCGCGCGCCAGAGGCGCGGGCCCGAACCAGGGCGCCGACGCGTCGCGGTTAAACATGCGGGCCTTCGCACCGAACACCGTGAACATGCGGGCGCCGAGCGTCGTGCTCGGCGTGATCTCGCCGTCGAGGATGCGCTGAAGCACGCTCTCCGTGATGTAGAGCCCGCGCGCCGCGGCCCGGAGGTCGCCAGCGCACTCGCTCGCGATCCAGCGGGCGAGCTGGCGCGCGCCCTCGTTCGGCGCATGGGCGCCCAGGTGCATCTTGAGCTTCATGCCGCGGCTCCCTCGGCGAGGGCCGGACCGGCGGCCTCCTGGACGATCGCGTCGATGTCGACGGGCGGGTCGCATTCCTGAGCGGCGACGCGCAGCTGAGCGAGCCGCCATGGGGGGATGCCGTTCTTCCGCCAGCTATGGACGGTCGAGATGGGGCTCCCCATCAGCCGCGCGACGGGCGTGGTGCCGCCCAGCGCATCGATGATTTTCTCTGCTGTCGTCTGCATGCTCCCAATTTGCGACAATCGCAGAGTGGAAGCAAGCGGTAGTTTGCGATAATCGCGATTGCGAGTTTCGCAAAATGCGCGCTCATACACGCTAGTGGACAACGATCAGATCAAAGCGGAGCTAATTCGCCGCAACATGAGCCAGCGCGATTTGGCGCAGGCCATCGGCATGGACGAGAACCACCTATCCAAGGCGCTCGCCGGCCGCCGCCAGTTCAAGGTGCCTGAAATGGATGCGATCCGCGCCGAGCTGGCGCCGGAAGAGCCCGTCGAGGGGCAGATGAACGTGCGCTCGATCCCTCTGCTCGGCGACGTGCCGGCGGGCAGCTTCCAGCCGCAGGAGCAGCGCGGCGGGCGACGGCTGCTGGTGACCGACCCCGACGTGCCTGCCCGCGCCTACGGCCTGACCGTCCGCGGTGATTCGATGGATCTGATCGTGCCCGACGGCGCCACGGTGATCATCGACCCGGACGACAAGAAGCTATGGCCCGGCTACCGTTACGTGGTGCGGACGACGGATGGCGAGACCACGTTCAAGGAATACCAGGAAGGCCCTGCGCGCCTGGTGCCCTGCTCGAGCAACCCGGCGCACGTCGAGATCATGCTTGGGGCTGAGCCGATTGCGATCGAGGGTCGTGTCTTCTCGTATTCGATGCGGGACGTACCTCGGCGCTCGGCGTAGCCTCCACCTCGCGCTGCCACTCGATCGAGGCGAGCCCGTCGAGGTAGAACTCGCCCCACTCGTCGACCTCGCCGAAGCCCTGCGCGACCGCGTCCTGCTCGGCCAGCCTCTTCTTCGTTCGCCACGGACCCCGCGGCTTACCCAACGCTATGACCCGGTAAACTAGCGCCATTCCTCTCTTCCCATGCGACTCGGGTGGAGAACATACACAGAACGGGTTTAAGGTCGAGCCCTGCCGTTTGCGAGTTTCGCAAACTCAGTCTTGACGGATAACTTGCGAATATCGCATAGCCATGAGGCGCCGGATGGTTCGGCGCTCCCGTGGAGGATCGCATGCGCGTTCGCCCTAACCCGTTCACCGCCCTCTATCCGGTAGAGAGCGCCCCGCGTCGTCCGCTCCGCGTCGTCGGCAAGCCGATCATTACGAGCCGGGATCGCCCGCTCTCCTATGAGCCTATCCAGCCGCTTGAGCAGGAGGAAGGCGACGAGAGCCACCTCTGGCGCGCGCTCGCGATCGCTACGCCCGCCTTCATGCTCTTCTACGTCGCCGTCGGCATCGCCGCCTGGTTCATGCACGCGCGGGGGCTGATCTGATGAACGCGATTGTCGACCAGTCCGCCTTCGCCAGCCTGGCGCCGCAGACCTCGCTCTTCGCGCCCTCGCCGTCTTCTGACGAGATCGCGCTCGACCCGATGATCCAGGAGGCCGCCCTCGCCGGCGCGTGGTTCGTCTTCTCGCTAAGCGGCGGCAAGGATTGCGGCGCGGTCTCGGCCCTTGCTAACCGCTGGCTTGACGAGATCGGCCACCCGCGCGCGCGCCGCATAGCCATGCACGCGGATCTCGGGCGGGCCGAGTGGCCCTCGACACCAGCGCAGGTGCAGGCCCAGGCCGACGCGCTCGGGCTGCCGCTGATCGTCGTCCGCGCGAACGCCGGCGACCTGCCTTCGCGTTTTGAGAACCGCTGGCAGCGCGGGCTCGCCGACTACGAGGCGCTGCGTCTCTACAATCTCCGCGGTCCCTGGTCGTCGCCGAGCCTCAAGTTCTGCCAGTCCGAAAAGAAGATCCAGGTCATGGGGCCGGACCTCTCGCGCCGCCTTCGGGGCGAGGTCATCGTCCAGGTGACGGGGCTCCGCCGTGACGAAAGCGCGGCGCGCCGCAGCACGCCCGTCGCCCGCGTCGACACCCGCTTCGTCAAGGCGAACAGTCGCGCAGGCACCCGCATGCTGGTCTGGAACCCCGGCGTTCTGATGACGAAGGTCGACGTGTTCGCTGCCAACCTGCGGCACGGCATCCCCCTGTCTAAGGTCTACGGCATCGGCTGCTCGCGCCACTCGTGCGCCGCCTGCATAATGGCGTCGCATGACGACCTGGTGATCGCTGGCGCTCAGGAGGACAATGCGCCTCTGTTCTCGCTCTACATCGGCTGGGAGCTGTCGAGCACTTTCAGCTTCCAGGCGGGAGCGTGGCTTGCCGACAAGGCGCCTCACCTGCTGGCCGACGTTGGCGCGGCGCAGCTCGCCCGCGCAAAGGCGGACGCAGCGCGCCGGAAGGCGATCGAGGCGGCCATGCCGGCGCGGCACCGCTACGTTGACGGGTGGCCGCTGTACGTGCCCGACCACGCCGACGCAGTCGTGATCGGCGAAGTGCGAGCGGAGCTGCTCGGCCGCCACAATCTCACGAACCGCTTCGCCACCCCCGCGGCTATCATCGACCGCTTCTCGGAGCTGCTTGACGAAGGTCAGCAGCGCCGCGCGAGGAAGGCTGCATGACCCTGGCGCAGAACGAGGTCGAGCAGCTCGCCCGCCAGATCGCCGAACAGGAGATCGGCGGCCGGCCGCCCCGCTGCACCGGCCACAAGGCCGACCGCTACAACGCCGCCTTCAATGCGGTGATGAAGGCGGCCGCTAAGCTCCGGCCAGTTCGGCTTTCCGACAGCGTGCCGCAGCTAGTCGAGCGGAACGTCGACGAGGATTGCGGGTGCCCCGAGGAGTTGTGGGATGCCTTCGGCGCGTCTCTCTCGATGCACCTGAGAGAGAGCGGCCACTCGAACGCACACGCGGACTACGGCGACGATGGCGAGGAGGAGCTGGAGGTAACTGCTCCGACCGCCGACCTCGCGCGAGCCGCCATCTTCGGCTGGGCGCGCGAATTGCAGCATCCCGGCTCAACCCTGGCGCGCACGAACGGCTCGCTCGGAGGCAGCGATGGCTGACCCGCGTTTCACGAACGACCTGCCATACTGCGCGTTCGCGGCACTCGAGCTGCTCAACGAGCGCCGCTCGTTGACGCCGGCGAAGGTCGCTTCTGGTAAGCTGACGCAGGAGGAGGCCGACGCGAGCATCGCCGTCGCTCGCGCGTTGGTAATGGAATGGCGCTGGGCGATCGATCCTCGCCTATCTCAGCTGCCGGACAGCTGGGGCGCCGAGGAGCGCGCGATCCAGGCGCAGCTCGAGCGCTTGGCGCCGTGGGTGCGGGCTGCCTCCGATGCATCGCCGTTCGATCGACAGCTGCGCGAACGCGCACTGCTCGTCGAGGCGCTGCTCTGGCATCAGGATCTCGACGGCGGCGATATGCCACGCATCGTCCACTACGGCCTGATCGCCCGGCGCAACCCGCGGCAGCGCTACGTAATCGACCCGGACGAGGACGCCGGCATCTATCGGGCGCTCGGACTGCGGCTCGATTCGGAGGAGGCGCGCGCGGCATGAAGATGGAGCGGCTTCACGCGATGCCGGATTGGCCCATCCGCATGACCTCTGACGTCGCTGCACTGTTCATGTGCGTGTCGGAGAGCACCTTCCTAACCCGCTATGGCAAGCTTTCCTTCAAGGAGGGTGCAAACACCTTTTGGGCAAAAGCCGCCCTCGAACGGGAGGTTGCCAGACAAGCGGGCTTGCCTCAGTTTTCTCCCGCGCTTGGCGGGGATGCCTCATGGGACGACTTGGATTGAAGAACGTGAAGGAGGTGCGCGGGCGCCTCTACTATCGCCGGAAAGTGGCTGGAAGGGATACGTACCACCGGCTGCCCGCCGTAGACGACCCAGCCTTCGCCGCCGAATATGCCCGCTTGGCCGCGCCAGAAATCGTAGCCCCCGCGCCAGAGCACGGCACGCTACGATGGTTGGCTGCGGATTACCGCGCCAGCCCTGAGTGGCGGGCCAAGAGCGGTCGCACAAGGGAGAACCAAGGGCGTTATCTCGACCTGATCTCCGACAAGGATGGTCACCGGACCGCGTCCGGCGTGCGCCCAGTGCACGTCTACAAGCTCCGGGATCAGCTGGCCGACACCCCCGGCAAGGCGAACGTTTGGCTAAGCGTCTTCGGATCGCTGATGCGGCATGCGGTGAAGATCGGTCTTCGCGACGACAACCCATGCGACAACGTGCCGATCCTGCGTACGGGCGAGCACGAGCCCTGGCCTGCCGACCTGTTAAGCGCCTGTCTCGAAGAGGCCACGCCGATGACTCGTCTCGCGATCGTGACCGGCCTGTGCTCCGGCCAGCGGATCGGCGACGTCGTGCGGATGCAGTACGGCTGGATCCACGACGGCATCATGGAGTTCGATCAGGAGAAGCGGCGGCGTGGTGGCGTGGTCAAACACGTCGCCGTTCCCATGCATCCGTTCTGGATCGCTGAGCTGGAAAAGCTGCCCCGTCGCGCGATCACCCTGTTGTACGAGCGCACCGGCGCTCCCTTCAAAACCACAGCCGCCATCCAGGAGCGCCTTCGTGCGCTCATGGACAAGCCGGCAGTGCTCGACGTGCACGCTGACCTGGTCGCCCGCGAGGTCATTAGCGAAGACGCACGCTTCACCTTCCACGGACTCCGGAAGAACGCATGCTGCTATCTGCTCGAGCGCGGGCTCAACGATAGCGAGGTCGGTGAGATACTCGGGATGTCGCCCGAGATGGTCCGACACTACGGAAAGCGCGCGCGCTCTCTGATGGTCGCTCGCGGCGCAGCCGATCGGCTGCGCAGCGGGAGCGTGGTGACCCTCAAGACAGGCTGAAACGAACCCCCTTCTCGCTAAGCCATTGAATTTACTTAAAGGGTATTTGGCGCCTAAACGGGTACGCGCCATTAATTTTTCTAGAGATTTTGCCTCCACGGCTGAAACACGGGTTCGAGCCCCGTAGGGGTCACCATCTGCCGCGCCTGAACGCGACCGCCGCGGCGGTTCGGACGAGACGATCTTCTCCAGTCTCGGCGAGGCGGGGGGCGCTATCCCGACACTGCCGGTATGCCCTCATCATCGCTGGCGCGGCGGCTCGGCGCGGCGCAGGCAGTCCGCCGCCTCCTCGCGATAGGCTTGCATCAGCGCGGGGTCGCGCGCCTGCTCGGCCAGAAGCGCGTAGCGGCGCGCGCGCTGAAGCAGCTTCAGGCGGGACTCGCCGTCCGGCGCGGAGGGGATCGGCGGCATGACAGGCTCCGGGTGCTGCGCGAACCGTCACGCACGCGTCACGACCGTGCGAGCCGGGCGATCAAGCGGCAACGTCTCTTCGTGATATACCCCCACGGCGCGGTCGCGATCCGATCGGGGCAGTCGCTCAATCGAGCGAGTCGAGGCTCTGTACGACCCGATCGGCCTCGTCGTCGGCCTGAACGGCGCGGGCCTCGACATGAAGGCCGCCGGGTCGCACGATCCGCACCGTGCGCCACCCGAGCAGGCGCGGCGCGACGAAGTCCTTCGTCGGATTGTCCGCGACATATGTGAAGCAGGCGCCGCCCATCCCGAACCATGCCTCGAGGTGGTCGAACGCGCGCCGGCTCGGCTTCCACGCCTCGCGGCCCCAGCGATCGGTGCAGACCGCCTGGCGCACGCCGCGGCGGAATAGGTCGAGCGCGCGCAGCTTGCGGCGCTGCGCGTCGAGGAACCCGTCGGTCACGATCGCCAGCGCGGTGCCTGTGTCGCGTCGTGCGAGATAGCGCGCCGCATCGGGCGCGAGCGCGATCCGCGGCCGATGCTGGCGGTAGACCGCGAGCAGCCGCGCGACCAGCGCGGGCGTGGCGGGGTAACCGAGGGCCGCGAGCGAGTCGTCGAAGATGCGCTGCCGCGCGCCCGCCTCGAAGCGCTCGCGCATCAAAGGGCCGAGCCGGTCGAGCCCGAGCCGCGCGTGTGCCCAGTCGCCCGCCGCGGCCAGCCCACTGATCACATAGTCGCGCTCGAGGTAGAGCGTGTCGTCGAGGTCGAACACGATGACTCGCTCGGGGGTGCGCGGCTCAGAGGAAGACGGCATCGTCGTAGCGCAGCATGGTGACGCCGGCGTCCCAGGCGTCCGCCGCGGCCGACGCACGACCGAGCCGCTCCTCGAGCAGCCAGCGCGCGAAGGTCGCGCCGGCGCGATGCGCCAGCGGGTAGCCGCCGCCGAAACGCGCGTTGATCTCGAACACCGAGGGCGCGCCGGCGGCGTCGACGAAGGCCTGGAAGCACCAGGCGCCGCGCACCCGCCCGCGCACCGCCTCGCCGAGCCGGCGCGCGACCTCGAGCAGGGCCTCGTGGCGCTCGGTCACGCCCTTCTCCACCTCGCCCGCGCGCACCGCCACGCGGCGGTGCGGCACCGCGCAGCGCAGCGTCCCGGCGGCGTCGAAGAACAGGTTGACGGTATATTCCTGCCCGCCGAGCAGGTGCTGGACGATATAGGGCTCGGATCGCGGCAGCGCCGCCAGCTCGGCGAGCGAGTCGAGCCGCGCCAGACCGCGGCTCGAGCTGCCGTGGCGTGGCTTGGCGATCGACGGCCAGCGCCAGTCGACGTCGACGACCTCCGCCGCCGCGGTGGGGGGTGTCGGCACATCGGCGCGATCGAGGAAGCGCGCGGTATCGAGTTTGTCGCGCGCCATCGCCACCAGCTCGGCATCCGCCACCGCGACATCTGTGCCAACCGCGGCGAAACGGTCGCGCGCGAGCGCCAGCGCGAGCAGCTCGGTGTCGATCGTGGGTACCAGCAGGTCGATCCGCTCGCGCGCACAGATCGCCAGCGTCGCCTCGACATAGGCCTCGGTCGTCGCCGCGGGAACGGCGTGCGCGGTGTCGGCGGAGGCGCAGGCGGCACTCCACTCCGGCGCGAGATCGGTGGCATGGACCTCGAGCGTCGCGTCCAGTGCGGCGGCCGACTCGCGGAAGCAGCGCAGCAGCGCGACGCGGCGCCCGGCCGAGCCGAGCAGCAGGCGGAGGTCGGCCATCACCCGACCTCGCGGATCAGCACGAACGCCTCGGCGGCGTGGCGCCCGACGCACGAGCCGCGCACCATCGCCAGCGCGCGCAGCGTCTCGATCGAGCGCTCGTCCGGGAAGGCGTGGCATTGGGACTCGAAGCAGCGGAACGCGTCCAGCTTGGCCGCCAGCGTGTCGGCGATGTCGACGAAGACGTTGGGCTGGAACGACGGCGCCAGATAGGGTGCGGCCCAGTTGGTCTCCGACACCGTCTCGTAGGCGAGCACGCGCGCGGGATAGTCGCTGCCGCGCGGCCGTGCCGCCACCATGGCCGCGTCGAAGATCAGCTGATGGTCGCGGTGCAGGTCACCGACGAAGGGCACGAACAAGGTGTCCGCGCGCGACGCGACGAGCGCGGCGCGGACCGCGGCGTTGATGTCGGCCTGCGCGACTTGATCAAGCTCGACCGCGGGCAGGTCGAGATAGTGGGTCGCCGCGACGCCGAGCAGCGCGTGCGCGGCGGCCGCCTCGCGCCGCACCGCGGCGACCTGCTCGGCGGCGAAGCGCGGCGCGGTGCCGCGGGTGACCACCGCGACCTCGACGTGGCGCCCCAAGGCGGTCAGCCGCGCGATCGTGCCGCCGCAGCCGAGCACCTCGTCGTCGGGATGGGGCGCGAGCACCAGCGCGCGCTCAATCCGGTCCAGCATCATTCCCCCTTCGCTCAATCTCGTCGTCCCAGCCGCGCGTGGAGCGGCGGTGGGCCGGGCCGATCGCGCCGCCAGCGGGTCACGCGCAGCAGCTCGCCGTCACCGCAGCGTACCGTGAAGCTGGCGTCGTCGCGCGCCACGACCTGCCCGGCGAACGCTGCGTCGTGGCCGCGTCCCGGCCGCCGCTCGGCAGTGAGGATCGTCACCGCTCCGGCCGCGGAGCGGGTATGCGCGCCAGGATAGGGTTCGCCGCAGGCGCGGATCAGCCGGTCGATCGTCGCCGCGTCGTCGCGCCAGTCGATCTCGGCGTCCTCGGCGCGACGGCGCGCCGCGTAGGTGGCGTAACGCTCGTCCTGCGGCGCGCCCGCCGCGTCGCCGGCGGCGAGCCGCGTCAGCAGCGGCGGCAGCATCGTCGCGAGCGCGGCCATATGTTTGTCGTAGAGCGTCTGCGCGGTCTCGTCGCGCGCGACATGGAAGAAGTGCTGCGCCAGGATGGGACCGCTGTCGGTGCCCTGGTCGATGACGAACAGGCTGCCCGCGGTGATCGGCTCGTCGAGCAGGATCGTCCAGGGGATGACGCCGCGCCCGCGCAGCCGCGGCAGGGCCGCGGGATGGTAGCCGACCGTTCCCAGCGGGGCGACCGCCCGAAAGTCGGCGCCGCACAGCTGCGACCAGCCGATCACCAGGATCACGTCGGGCGCTTGCGCGCGCAGCCGGTCGAGCACCGCCGGCTCGTTGCAGTTCGCGGCATGCACGACCTCAGCGCCGAGCGCGCGCGCGGCGTCGCCGAGATCGACGAAGTCGGAGTGGCGCGCGCTGAGATCGGGCGGCAGCGTGACCAGCGCGGCGAGCGTCCACTCCGGCGCCGCCGCGAGCGCGCGCAGCGCGACCCGGGTGCTCTCAACCGCGCCGACGAGGATCGCCCGCATAGGCACTCCGTATGGCGTCCGCGTTGCGCCGCTCGCCGCCGCCCCCGGCGACGAGCAGGGTGCGGAACAGGATCTCCAGATCGAGCCGCAGCCCGCGATGCTCGATATACCATAGGTCGAGCGCGAGCTTCTCCGCCTCGCTCAGCCGCGTGTTGCCGTTGACCTGCGCCCAGCCGGTCAGCCCCGGGCGCACCCGCGAACGCGCCGCCCCCTGTTCGCCCGCGGCGGCGATCGTCACCGGCAGCAGCGGGCGCGGGCCGACCAGGCTCATCTCGCCGCGTAGCACGTTCCACAGCTGCGGCAGCTCGTCCATGCGGGTGGCGCGCAGGAAGCGCCCGGTCGGCAGCAGCCGTTGCGCGTCGGGCAGCAGCGTGCCGGCGGAGTCGCACCGGTCGTTCATCGTGCGGAACTTGCGGAGCGGGAACGGTCGCCGGGCCAGGCCGGAACGCGCCTGCACGAACAGGATCGGCCGCCCCGCCACGGCCGCCTGCACCAGTGCGAGCAGCAGCAGCAACGGTGTGACCAAGACCAGCCCCAGCGCCGCTACGACGATGTCCACCACCCGCCGCGCGGTCATGCCGCGGCTTCCGCGAAAGCCGGTCCAGACACCGCCGCGGCGACCGGACGGGCCGCTGACAGCTCCATCGTGTCGAGCAGCAGCCGGTTGACCCGCTCCACGGCGTAGCGCTCGGTGGCGACGCGGCGCGCCACCGCGCCCATCCGCGCCGCCAGCGTGGGATCGGCGCAGAACCGCTCCATCGCGGCGGCGAGCGCGGCCGGGTCGCGCGCCGGCACGACGAGCCCGTTATCCCCCTGCTCGATCGGGTCGCGGCAGCCGGGGCGATCGGTCGTGATCACCGCTCGCCCGCTCGCCATCGCCTCCAGGATCGTGCGCGGCAGGCCCTCGCGGTACCAGCTCGGCAGCACGAACACGCTCGCCTCGGCGAGGAAGGGGCGGACGTCCCGCGTCTCGCCGAGATAGTCGATGACGCCCTCCTCGGCCCAGCGCGCGATCTCACGCGCGGTCACACCGTCGGGACCGGGGTCGGTCGGCCCGAGCAGACGAAAGCGCGCGCCGGGGTAGCGCGCGCGCACCGCCTGCGCCGCGGCGACATAATCGTCGATCCCCTTGGCGCGCAGCAGCCGCGCGATCATCAGGAACACCGGCCCGGGCGGCGCCGGGGTGGCCGCGAAGCGCGTGACATCGACGCCGGAGCCCGGCACCTGGATCACGCGCGCGTCCGGTGCGACGATGGCGTGGCGCAGCATCTCGGCGCGATCGTCGCGGTTGAACACGAAGACCGCGCCCGCCTCGCGCACCGCGGCGCGGTAGAGCAGCGACACGCCGCGGCGCAGCAGCCGCATCCGCGGCGACGCGTGCTCGCCGTAGACGTGGCCGAGGCCGCTGACCATCGCGTAGAAGCGCGTGCGCGTCAGCCGCGCCGCGAGCCCGGCGTAGATGATCGGCTTCTGCGTGTAGGCGAGCACCACGTCGGGCCGTTCGGCGCGCAGCAGCGCGACGAGCGCGCGCAGCGTGCCGAGATCCACCAAAGGATTGAGCCCCACCCGCGCCATCGGCACGCGGCGCAGGGCGACGCCCATGTCGGCGAGACGCGCGCGCACCTGTGGGTCGTCGTCGGGGGCGCAGGCGATCACCTCGTGGCCCGCCGCGACCATGTCGGCGAGCAGCTGCCCGCGGAAGTTGACGAGCGAGTAGGCCAGGCTCGCGACCACCACGACCCTCACGCGCGGGCCCTCGCCCAGTCGCGCGACGGCGGCACCGAGCGCACGGCGTCGCGGTATAGCGCGGCGTAGCGATCGACCACGTCGCGGATGTCGTGACGGGCGCGGACGCGCTCGCGCGCGCGCTCACCGAGCGCCGCGCGCTGCGCCGCGGGAAGCGTCCCCAGCCGCACCAGTGCCGCCGCCAGCGCCGCGGCGTCGCGCGGTGGCACCACCGCGCCGGTGTCGCCGATCAGCGCGGCACTGTCCCCCACGTCGGTGGCGACGCACGGCACGCCCGCCAGCATCGCCTCACCTACGACATTGGGAAAGCCCTCGCCCCAGGCGGATGGAAGCGCGAGCAGGTCGAGCCCGCCGAGCCAATCGCCGACGTCGCCGCAATGCCCCCGACGGATGACGCTGTCCTCGGGCAGTCCGAAGGCGGCCGGGGCGAGCGCGGGATCCTCGTCCATCCCCTTCCCCACCAGCAGCACGCGCGCGGCGAACCCCTGCCCGCGCGCGATCGCCACCGCCCGAAGCAGGTTGGGCACGTCCTTCATCGGCGCCGCGCGCGCGACCATGCCGATCAGCGGTCCGTCGCCGTCCACCCCCAGCCGTTCACACAGCGTCGCGCGCGCGGCCTCGCGCGGCACCGGCGCGACCAGGTCGAAGCCGTTGGGGATCACGCGCTGGTCCGGCGCGCGGAAGCCCAGCCGGCGATACTGGTCGGCCGCGGCGTGCGAGTTGTAGACGATCGCGCGCGCACCGCGCGACAGCAGCGCCTGCGCCCGCAGCACCAGCCGCGTCAGCGGCTTCTCCTCGGCGAGATCTGCGACCGAGTGGCGCACGTTCCAGATGATCGGCACGCGCAGCCACGGCCGCGCCAGCGCGGCGGCGAGAGTCGCGGCGAGCTGCGCGTGGTGCATCCAGGCGACGATCACGTCGGGCCGCCGCACCGCGATCGCGCGTGCGAGCGACAGCAGCGCGCCCGGCGACGGCATTCCCGCGACCATGCCGAGATCCGCAACCGGCACGCCGGCCGCCGCGATGCGCGCGCCGCCGCGACCGGGCGGGATCAGCGAGATGACTTCGGAACACAGGTGCGGGTGGCGGTGCCCGTGCTCGAGCAGCCGCGCCAGCATCGTCTCCGCGCCGCCGACATCCAGCCCGGTGATGACATGCAGCACTCTCACCGGCCGCACCGCCCGCTACCTCGTCCCGCCACGTCACACTCCCCCGTACGCCGCGCATCATAGCCGCGGGCGGAGGAGCAGCGTTCTGGCGATTGGGCACATAATCCCTTCGAGGGGGCGTCGGCTCCGGAAGAGCACCACCGCTGACCGATTGAGGCTCGGCGGAGCGCGAAGGAGCAGGCGTATCTCTCACCTGAATGGACCGCACGCATCGCCCGATGCGTCCCCGCATGCTGCGCCGCAACCCGCTACCCTTCTGTCGTCGCGTCCGGGCTTCGGGGGGCAGGCAGGGGGAGCTTATGCCGCGGATCTTGAACTACCAACGTTACTCGCGGCGTACGCGTCGCACCGCCAATCAGCTGTTCGACGCGGTCGCGATCGTTGCCTCGCTCGCGGCCGCGCTGCTGCTCCGCATGAGCGGCGCCGTTCCCGACGCCATGTGGGAGGGCCTGGCGTGGAGTGCGCCGGCCTTCATCGCGGTGGGCTTCCTGGTGTTCAATGCCACCGGCATCTATCGCCGCGTGTGGCGCCTCGCCTCGCTGCCCGACGCGCTGCTGCTGATGGGCGCCGCCGCGCTGGCCGTGACGCTGTCGGTTGGGCTGCTATCGGTATCAAGCCATGCCAATTGGCTGCCGCTGTCGGTCCCGGTGATCCACTGGTTCGTGCTCTCCGCGATCATGACCGGCGCTCGCCTGTGGCGCCGCGTCGCCAGCGAGCTGCCGCGTCGCGCCCGCGCCGCCTCGGCGACGCCGCGCGGCGCCGCGACGATCGTCAGCCAGCAGCGCGCGCTGCTGGTCGGGCGTCCCGAGGACGTCGAGGTGTTGCTGCGCCAGATCGAGCAGGAGGAGAGCCCCGCCTATCTGCCCGTCGGCATCCTCGACCTAGACAGCCATGACGCCACGCTGCGGCTGCGCGGCGTCCCGATCCTCGGCATGGTCGACGCGATCGACCACGCGGTCGACACGCTCACCGCGCGCGACGAGCGCCCCAGCGTCGTGATCATCGCCGAGGGACGCAACGGGGGTGGCGGGCTGCCCGGCGCGCGTCGCGTCCAGCTCGTCAACGCCGCGCAGGCGCTGCACCTGTCGGTGCGCAGCGCCACGCCCGACGCGAGCGTCCGCCGGTCGCTCGACGCCGAGTCGATCGACCTCGCCGACCTGCTCGAGCGCCCCGCCACCGATCTCGACGCCGCGGTCGCGGCGCGCGCGATCGAGGGCAAGCGCGTGCTGGTCACAGGCGCCGGCGGCACCATCGGACGCGAACTCACCCGCCAGATCGCGGCGATGAAGCCCTCCGACATCGTGCTGGTCGATTGCGGCGAGTACAACCTCTACCTCGTCGAGATGGAGCTGCGGGAGAACTACCCGCAGGTGCCGTGCACCGCGGTGCTGTGCTCGATCCGCCAGCGCCAGCACGTGATGGCAGTGTTCGAGCAATATATGCCCGACTACGTCTTCCACGCCGCCGCCTTGAAGCACGTGCCGCTGGTCGAGCTGAACGTCTGCGCCGGGATCATGACCAACGTGATCGGCACGCGCAACGTCGCCGACGCCGCGCTGCGCTTCGGCGCGCGCGCCTTCGTCCAGGTGTCGACCGACAAGGCGGTCAATCCCGTCAGCGTGATGGGCGCGACCAAGCGGCTCGGGGAATTGTATGTCCAGGCGATGGACCTGCAGGGCTCGGGCCGACCCGACAGCCCGCGCTTCATGACGGTGCGGTTCGGCAACGTGCTGGGCTCGAGTGGCTCGCTGATCCCGCTGTTCCAGCGCCAGCTGGCGCGCCGCGCTCCGCTGACCGTCACGCATCCGGAGATCACCCGCTTCTTCATGACCGTCCACGAGGCGGTGCAGCTGGTGCTGCACAGCACCGCGCGCACGATGGAGCGCAACGTGCAGCGCGGACGGATCGTGGTGCTCGACATGGGTGAGCCGATCCGCATCCTCGACATCGCGCGGCGGATGATCAAGCTGGCCGGGCTGGTGCCCGACCGCGACGTGCCGATCCATATCGTCGGGCTGCGCCCGGGCGAGAAGCTGTACGAGGAGCTGTTCGACGCGCGCGAGCAGCGGCTGCCCTCCGCGATCGAGGGCGTGTTCGAGGCCGAGCCGATCCCCGTCCCCCTGCCCGCGCTCCAGGCGCAGTTCACGCGGCTGGCCGAGGCGGTCGGCGAGCATGATCAGGACCTGGCGCGCGCGCTGCTGTTCGAGCTGCTCGACCCCGATCGGATCGTCGCCGCCAAGCCCGCGGACGAGCATGCCGGGGCCGTCGTGCGCTCCCTTCACGGCAACCGCGAGGGGGCGGCGGCATGAGCGCCGGGCTTCATCAGGCGGCGGCATCGGCCGCGCTGCTCCGCGCCGTACCCACGCCGATCGCGAGCCGCTGGCCGCGCTACGAGGCCGACGAGATCGCCGCGGTCGAGGCGGTGCTACGCTCGGGCAAGGTCAACGCGCTCCACCACGGCACGCACAACGCGCTGCTGCAGGACGGCTTCGCGACGCTCTGCGGCATGCCGCACGCGATCGCTCTGGCGAACGGCACGCTGGCGCTGGAGCTGGCGCTGTACGCGCTCAATATCGGCCCGGGTGACGAGGTGATCGTGCCCGCGCGCAGCTTCGTCGCCTCGGCGAGCTGCGTCGTGACGCGCGGCGCCACCCCGGTATTCGCTGACGTCGATCCCGACACGCAGGCGCTCTCGGCCGAGACGATCGCGGCGCAGCTCACGCGGCGCACCAAGGCGATCATCGTCGTCCATCTCGGCGGCCGGCCGGCGGACATGGCGCCGATCGTGGCGCTGGCGCGCGCACACGGGCTCCTGCTGATCGAGGATTGCGCCCAGGCACACGGCGCGACGATCGACGGCCGGGCGGTCGGCGGCTTCGGTGACGCCGCGGCCTTCTCCTTCTGCACCGACAAGATCATGTCGACCGGCGGCGAGGGTGGGCTGCTGCTGCTGCGCGACGAGGCGGCGTGGCGTCGCGCCTGGTCGATGAAGGATCATGGCAAGGACGTGCGCGATCTCGGCGCGGGGGGCGGCAACACCGGCTTCCGCTGGCTCCACCACGAGGTCGGCAGCAATTATCGCCTGACCGAGATGCAGGCGGCGATCGGCGTCGCGCAACTGGCCAAGCTTCCCGCCTGGCTCGCCGCGCGCCGGCGCAACGCCGCGGCGATCCTCGATCCGCTCCGCGGGCTCGTCGCCGTCCGACTGGTCGAGCCGTCGAGCGGAGTAGGCCACGCTTACTACAAATTCTATGCCTTCGTCTGCCCCGACGCGCTCGCCCCGGGCTGGACGCGCGACCGGATCGTCGGCGAGGCGGTCGCGCGCGGCGTACCCTGCCTCACCGGCAGTTGCCCCGAGATCTATCGCGAGCGCGCCTTCGTCGAGCGCGGCCTCGGCCGCGACGCGCCGCAGCCCACGGCGAAGCTGCTCGGCGAGACCAGCCTGATGCTGCCGGTGGATCCGACGCTCGACGAGGAGGAATGCCGCTTCATGGGCGAGACCCTGCGCGCGATCGCGCTCGAGGCAACGGGGCGGGCGCATGGTTGAGGGGCTGCCCAGCTTCCTGGTCATCGGGGCGGTCAAGGCCGCGACGACCTGGATCTCGCACCAGCTGCGCTGCCAGCCCGAACTGTGGCTGCCCGATGCCGAGCCGCATTTCTTCAGCACCGAGTACGAGCGCGGGATCGAGCATTACCGCTCGCTGTTCGCCCCCGCGCCGGCGGGGCGGCGGATCGGCGAGAAATCGGCCGACTATCTCGCCCATCCCGACGCCGCCGAGCGCATCGCGGCTGTGCTGCCGGACGTGCCGATGGTGGTGCAACTACGCGACCCGGTCGAGCGCGCTTACTCCGACTATTGCATGCTCTACCGCCGCGGCCTCGTCGCCGGCGACTTGCGCCGCTACCTCGAGAGACGCGACCCGGCCGGCGCACGCTTCCTCGACGGTGGACTCTACGCTCAGCATCTCGCGCGCTTCTACGCGCATCATTCGCGCGAACAGATCGCGGTGTTCCTCTACGAGGACGTGATCGAGCAGCCCGAGCGCGTGATCGCGCGCGTGTGCGAGCATATCGGCGTCGCGCCGCATATCGAGCCCGCCGCGGTGGCGAGCCGCCGCAACGACGGCTCGGCGGCGATGTTGCCGCTGTCCGTCCGCCGCGTGCTGCGCCCGATGCGGCCGCTGCTCGACCCGCTTCGGAGCAATCCGCTGCTGGCGCGGCTGCGCGGCACGATGGCGCGCCCGGTACGCTACCCGCCGCTGACGGTGGAGCTGCGCGCGCTGCTGCGCGACTATTATCGCGACGACGTGCAACGCCTGGAGACGATGATCGGGCGCGACCTGTCGCGCTGGCGCGCGGGCGCCGTGGCGGGGGCCAATGACGATCGAGTGACGGCGGCGTCCTGACGGGACGATCGACCGAGTGACGCGTGAGGGGGAATGAAGGATGCGAACGTGGCTGGGGCTTGCGGCGGTGGGGCTGTCGCTGGCGGGATGTGCGAGCGAGTATAGCGGACTGGCGCCGCTGCCCGAGGTAGCGGCGAGCGACTACAGGCTCGGGCCGGGCGACGAGCTGCGCGTCAGCGTCTTCGGGCTCGACGCGGTCAACAACACTTACGTCGTCAGCGACACCGGAGCGATCGCGCTGCCGCTGCTCGAGCCGATCGCGGTGAACGGGGAGACGGTGCGCGAGGCGGAGCGCGCCATCGCCGCCGAGATCACCCGCCGCCAGCTGGTCAACCAGCCGCGCGTCAGTGCGCAGGTGCAGAGCTATCGTCCCTTCTTCATCACCGGCCAGGTGCAGAAGCCGGGCCAGTACGCCTATGTGCCGGGCATGACGTTGATGACGGCGGTGTCGATCGCGGGCGGCTATACGTTCCGCGCCGACACCAACCGTGCGGTCGTGCGCCGCGGCGGCAGCAAGGGCATGGTGCAGCCCGACGCACGCATCCTGCCGGGCGACATCGTCACCGTGGCCGAGAGCACGCTGTGAGGCCATCGCGCGGTGCGGGAGCATCGCCGTGTCGCTGAGGCTGCTGCGCTATATGCTGCTCACTGCCGGGGGCGCGCTGTGCTGCGCGCAGTCGCCCGCGGACCCGCAGCGCTCGACCGCCATCGCCGACCTGCCCCGCCCCGGCTACGAGCCGCGCACGCTGACAATCGGCGGGATCGTGGTCACGCCGCGGGTCGATCTCGGCGCGACCTACAACGACAATATTTTCGCGACGCGTGCCGGCGAGATCGGCGACGTCGTGTTCAACCTCCAACCTGCGCTGGAGGGTCGGCGCCAGACAACGAGCAGCGACCTGCGGCTCGCCGCCAACGCCAATCTCATCCGCTACGCGCGCTACGACCGCGAGAACGTCACCACCTTCCGCGGCCTCGCCGACTGGCGCGCCGACGTCGCGCCGCGCCAGTCGGTCCGCGCGCGGGCCTCGTTCGACCGCAGCTACCAGCGGCGCAGCGACCCCGAGGCGGACTTCGGCGCGGGACGCCGGCCGACGCTGATCGACGTCGCCGAGGCCGGGGTCGACTATCGCTTCACCGGCGCGCGCGTCGGCATGATCGCGAGCGCGACCGCGACCGACTACAACTTCCTGCCCGCCGCCGACGCCGACCGCGACCTCAGGGTCTATCGGGTCGCGCTGCGCGGCTCCTATGCGGTGAGCGGACGCACCAGCGTGTATCTGCAGGGCTATGCCGTGCGACGCGACGCGCGGCTGCGAGTCGACCGCTACGGCGTCGACCGCGACGCCTCGACGGGGGGCGCGCTGGCGGGCGTCTCGTTCGACGTCAGCTCCCGCGTCCAGGGCGAGCTCGGGATCGGCACCTTCCGCTCCGACCCCTCCGACCCGACGCTGCGCGCCTTCTCCGGTCTCGCGGCGAGCGGGCAGCTCACCTGGCAGCCGCGCGTGCGCACCGCGATCACGCTGGACGCCTTCCGCGGCGACGTGGCGACGATCCGCGCCGGCGCGATCGGGCGGGTCGACACCCGGCTCAGCCTCGCGATCGATCAGGAACTGCGCCACGACATCCTCGCGCGCGCGGCGGTGGGGATCCGCGACATCGCCTATCGCGGCGCGATCGACCGGGACCAGCGCTTCCGCTTCGCCGAACTGGAGGGCACCTATCTGCTCAACCGCCACCTAGCCGCGCTGGGCAACGCCAGCTTCACCCGCCGCGACGCCGACCAGCCGGTCGAGCGGTTCAGCCGCTGGACCGCGACGCTCGGGCTGCGGCTCACCTACTGAGGCGCGGGCGCCGAGCAGCGAGTCGATCAGCGCGCGCCACTCGGCCGCGATCGTGGCGGGGGCGTAGCGCGCTGAGGCGGCGCGCGCCGCGGCGCCGATCCGCTCGCGCAGCGCGGCGTCCGCCACCAACGTCTCGAGGGCGTCGGCGAACGCGGCGACGTCACCCGCGGGGACGAGCAGCCCCGTCTCGCCGTGCGCGATCATCTCGTCCGGACCGAAGGCGCAGGCGAAGGCCGCCGCGGGGACGCCCGCCGCCATCGCCTCGCCGAGCACGTTGGGCATGCCCTCGTAGCGCGACGACAAGGCGAACACCCCCGCGTGGTCGAGCCAGGCGCCCGGTACCACGCTGTTGCCAGGGAGCGTGGCGCGCTCGGCGAGACCAAGCGCGGCGACGCGCGTCTCGAGCGCCGCCCGCTCGGGGCCCTCGCCCCAGATCACCAGCTTCCAGTCGGGATGCACGGGCGCGAGCCGAGCGAACGCCTCGATCAGCAGGTCGAATCCCTTCTGACGATCGAGCCGGCCGACGCCGACGATCGTCTGGCACGGTCGGCGCTCGCGCGGGGGTGCCGCCATGGGATTGGCGATCACGTGCGCGCGGCGCCGCGCGCGCGCGTCGAGCAGGCTCAGACTCGCGCGCGTCTGCATCAGGATCGCGTCGGCGCGGGGCAGCAGCGCGCGCAGCATCATGCCCCAGCCGCGGCTCGCCGGCTGCGCGCGCGGGTTGTTGCGCTCGGACACGATCAGCCGGTGCCGGTGCCCGAGCGAGGCGAGCAGCGCCACCACGTTGATCTTGGTGAGGAACGACACGACCGCGGCGGGGCGGAGCTCGCTCAATGCACCGCGCAGCGCGGCGACGCGGCGCGCGACCAGCAGCGGCCCCGGCGCCGATCCGGGCGGCAGGCCGAGCCGCACCAGCGGGACGCCCGCGGGAAAGGCGTGGAACACCGGGTCGGTGGGGCGGTCGAAGCTCACCACCGTCACCTCGTCGCCGCCGCGCACCAGCGCGGCCGCGGTCAGGCTGACGACGCGCTCGGCACCGCCGGCACCCAGGCCGGCGAGGACGAAGACGATCGAGCGCGGCTCAGATGATGTGGAAATCGGTCGCTCCCAGCACTGGCCTGGTCGACAGGACCGCGATCTGCACCATCGCCGCGCCGCCGGCGCCGTCCGCGTCATAGTAGAGCGCGCCGGTGGTCGGGTTGTAGACGAGATGCTGGTCGGCGGTGGTCGCCGCGCCACCTATCGCCAGCTCGGACGCCGCGATCGCGCCGGTGCGCCCGGCGAAGGCGGTGAAGACCGCGCCCGCGAGCACGAGCTTGTCTTCGCCCGCGACGAAGTCCTTGACCGTGTCGCGCTCGCTCGCGGCGCCGAGATAGTCGAAGACGAAGCGGTCCGCGCCCGCTCCGCCGATCAGCTCGTCGCCTCCCGCGCCGCCGACGAGCGTGTCCGCCCCCGCCCCACCCTGGAGATAGTCGCCGCCGGCCTCGCCGTAGAGCGTGTCGTTGCCCTCCAGGCCGATCAGGAGGTCGCCGCCGAGTCCGCCGCGGATGACGTTGTCGCCCGCGTTGCCGGTCATCGTGTTGGCAAAGTCGTTGCCGGTGGCGCTGAGGTTGGCGCTGCCCAGCATGGTGAGCTGCTCGACATTGGCCTCGAGCGTGAAGTCGATGCTCGTGAAGACCAGGTCGGTACCCTCGCCGTAATATTCGATCACGCGATCGCCCATGTCGTCGACGTAGAAGGTGTCCGAACCGATGCCCCCGTACAGCAGGTCGGCACCGCCGGCGCCGTCCAATATGTCGTTGTTGGCGTCGCCGTAGAGCACGTCCGAGCTGGCGTTGCCGGTCAGCACGTCGTTGCCGCCGAGCCCGTGCATGGTCCACAAGTCGTTGGTCGGCGCGACGAAGGTGTTGGCGCTGTTGCTGCCGGTATAGCTCTTCGGCTCGGGCAGGTTGTTCAACGAGATGGTGAAGCTGGTGTCGAAGGTGGCCCCGGCGGCGTCGGTGACGCGTGCCTGTATCAGGTGCGAGGTGGCGGTCTCATAGTCGAGCAGCGCCCCGTTCGCGACCGTCACCGCACCGGTCGTCGCGTCGACCGCGAAGCGGCCGCCGGCGTCGTCGACCAGTCGGTAGCGCAGCGTCTCGTCGTGGTCGACGTCATAACCGCTGAGCGTCCCGACGACCGTACCCGCCGCGGCATTCTCGTCGACCCGTGTGCGATCGAGTGTCAGCGCCGAGGGCGCGTCATTGGCGCCGACGAAGGTGAGCGTGACCGAGGCGGTCGAAGTCGCCCCGGCGCGATCGGCAACGGTGTAGTCGAAGTGATCCACCACCGTCTCGCCCGCGCGAAGCGCCTGATAGCTCGCCGGCGTCGCCACTTGGATCGTCGTGCCTGCGAGCGTCAGCGCCAGACCGTTGGCGGTGGTGCCCGCGACCGTGGCGAGGCGCAAAGTGTCGCCTGGGTCGATGTCGCGGTCGTTGGCGAGCAGCGTCGCCGCGGCGATGCTCGTCGCGCCCTCATCGATCGAGAGCTGGTCGGCCGCCGCGACCGGCGCGTCGTTGACGTTGGCGACCTGGACGTTGACCCGCCCGATCGCGGTCTCGCCCGCGCTATCGGCGATCGTGTAGGTCAGCAGCGCGGTGCCGGCGAAATTCGCCAGCGGCGTGAAGACCACATCGCCGTCGGCGTTGATCGCGGCGGTGCCGCCCGACAGCGCCGCCACCCCGGTCAGCGCGAAGGCCGCGCCGTTGGAGTCGGTGTCGTTCGCCAGCAGCGCCGCGGCCGCGATGATCGTCACCTGATCCTCGGTCCCCGCGACGGTGTCGGCGCGCGCGATCAGTACCGGCGGCGTACCCTGCGAGGCGAGCGGGTCGAACAGCCGGTACTTGACCCCGGTCTGTTGGTCGTCGCCGCCCTGCCCGCCGTAATCGGTCCAGCTCATCAGGAACCCGCCGTCGCCGGTGCCGGTGATCGCCGGATCGACCTGGCTGCCGAGCGTCTGATGGTTGACCAGGAACTCGCCGCCCACCGCGGTGCCGTCGCCGGCGAACACCTGCGCCTTGATCCCGGCGGTGCCGCCCTCGGCGCCGACGCCGCTATAGTCCGCCCAGCCGATCGCGAAATTGCCGCCCGCCAGCGCGGTGATGGTCGGCGCGAGCTGACCCGCCAGCGTCGTCGTGTTGGCCAGCGTCTCGCCGCCGACACGACCGCCGGCGGCGTCGTACAGCTGGAAGCGGATGCCGAAATAATCGGCGTCGCCGCCGCGCGAGCTGTTGTCCGCCCAGGCGATCGCGAAGCCGCCGGTCGACAGCGCCGCCACCACGGGTGCCTGCTGCGAGCCCGCGGTCTCGGTATTCACCAGGAACTCGCCGCCGATCTTGCCGCCGTCGCTGCCGAACAGCTGCGCCTTCACCGCGTCCTTGCTGGCGTCGCCGCCCTGCAGGCTGCCGTCGCGCCACGTCACGACGAAGCCGCCGCCCTGCAAACCGGTGACCGCGGACGAATCCTGCGCACCGTTGGTGGCGGTGTTGACGAGCAGCTCGCCGCCGACATGGTTGCCCGCGGCGTCGTACACCTGCGCCTTGACGCTGGTGACGCTGGCATCGCCGCCCTGAAGGCTCGCGTCGGTCCAGGAGACGACGAAGCCGCCGTTGGCCAGCGCGGCGATCACCGGCGCCTTCTGCGCGTTGAGCGTGGCGGTGTTGACGAGCAGCTCGCCGCCGGCAGCGGCGCCGCTGGCGTCGAACAGCTGCGCCTTGACCGAGCTGGCCGAGCCGTCGCTGCCGGCGTTGGCGTCGCTCCAGGTGACCGCGAAGCCGCCCGAGGCGAGCGCGGTCACCGCGGGCGCGTCCTGTGCGTTCAGCGTCTGGGCGTTGACGCGGAACTCGCCGCCGATCTTGCTGCCGTCCGCCGCGATCAGCTGCGCCTTGATCCCGAACGAGCTCGTGTCGCCCCCGACGCCGCTGCCGTCGGTCCAGACGATCACCGAGCGGCCGTCGGCCAGGGTCGCCACCGCGGGGGCGAGCTGGCTCGCGGCAATATTGGTGTTGGCCAGCACCTCGGGCGCGCCGGAGTAGCGATATTCGTTGAACGCGTCGGTCAGCCCGAAGGTGAAGGTCTTGTCGAAGGTGTCGCCGAACGTGTCCGTGGCGCGCACCGTGATCGAGACGACCGGGTTGGTCTCATAGTCGAGTGCGAGGCTGTCCTCGACGATCAGCTTGTTGCCCTCGATCGCGAAGGCGCCGCCGGTCGAATCGTCCACCAGGCGATAGCTGTAGCTCGCGTTGAGCGCGCCCACGCCCGAGAAGACCGCGACGATGCTGTTCTCCACCTCGGTCTCGGAGAGCGCGTTGCGCGACACCTCGATGTCGGTGATCGCCGGCGTCGTCGGCGCGAACAGCCGCGCCTTGATCCCGCCGTCGACGTCCCCCGAGGCGGTGCTGTAGTCGGTCCAGCCGACCAGCAGCGCGCCCGAGGCGAGCACCGTCACCGCGGGCATCTCTTGGTTGCCGCTCACCACCTCGTTCGCCTGGAACTCGCCGCCCAGTTTCTGCCCGAGCGAGTCGAACAGCTGGGTCTTGATGCCGAAGCCGCTGGCGTCCGCGGCGATGTTGCTGTTGTCGCGCCAGCTCACCGCGAAGCCGCCGTCCGCGGTCGCCGCGATGCTCGGCTGGTCCTGCGCGTTGAAGGTGGTGGTGTTGACGCGGAACTCGCCGCCCGTCCTCGCCCCGCTGGCATCGTAGATCTGACCGCGCAGCCCCGAGGCGCTGGTGTCGCTCAGCCCGCTGCTGTCACGCCACACGATCGCGAAGCCGCCGCCGGCCAGCGCAGTGATCACCGGCTGGTCCTGCGCGCCCAGCGTGGTGCTGTTGACCAGCAGCTCACCGCCCAGCTTCGCCCCGCTGCTGGTGAAGAGCTGCGCCTTGATCGAGGTGCCGCTCGAGTCGCCGCCGAGTCCGCTATAGTCGATCCAAGTCGACACAAAGCCACCCGAGGCGAGCCCGGCGAGCGCGGGCGCGACCTGGCTGCCGGTAATGGTGCTGTTGACCAGGAATTCACCGCCGATCTTGGTGCCGGTGGCGGAGAACAGCTGCGCGCGTACGCCGCTGCCCTTGGCGTCGGGCGCGGTGGCGCTGGCATCGACCCAGCTGACGATGAAGCTGCCGCCCGCGAGCGCGGTGATCGTCGAGTCCGACTGTCCCGCGACGGTGGTCGTGTTGGCGAGGAACTCGCCGCCAACGCGCGCGCCCGCGGCGTCGTAGATCTGCGCCTTGACCGAGCCGCGGTCGGCGTCACCACCGAGCCCGCTCGCGTCGCTCCACGTCACCACGAAGCCGCCGGTCTTCAGCGCGGTGACGTTGGCGCGATCCTGATTGTTGCCGGTCGCGCTGTTGATCAGGAACTCGGCCCCGACCGCGGCGCCGGTCGAGTCGAAACGCTGTGCCTTGACGCTGGTACCCGACGAGTCACCGCCGCTGCCGCTCGCGTCGGTCCAGATCGCGACGAAGCCGCCGTCGGACAGCGCGGCGAAGCACAGATCGGTCTGCACCCCCGCCCATGTCGAGTTGACGCGAAACTCGCTGCCCGCGCTCGTGAACGCGCCGTTCGCCATACGCCCCTCCCCCGGAAAGCGCCGTCCGCCCCCAGCGTGACCGGCCGCCGGAGATTAGGTCCGATACGGTATCGCGATAAGTGGGGTATCGGGGAGCGAACTGGCTCCGAAGGAGTAGTCCGGCTCAGCGCACCGTCACCAGCGCCGAGTCGATCGCGTCACCGCCGTAGCGTCCGATACAGTCGATCTCATAGGCGCGCGTCGCCGTCGCTCGCACCACGCGTGCCCCTGTCCCGCCCGCCGCGACTCCGTCGAGCTTGCACGAGCGGATGTTCTCGCCGCTCCACCGCAGCGTCACCGCGCCGCCCGCCACCACTTGCGCCGGGTCCGCACTGAGGGCGATCGACGGCAACGGCCCCGGGTCGGCGATCGCGCGACCGCAGGTCGGACGCGGCACCAGCGACGGCTGCACCGTCACCGTCGCACGGTCGCCGGCGAGTTCCGACAGATAGGCCTCGAGCTTGGTATAGCCGTCACCGCCGAGCACGTTGCGATCGTCCGGATCGGTGGGTGACAAGCCGTGTGCGGTCTCCCAATCGTCCGCCATGCCGTCACCGTCGCGGTCGACGGGTGCGGCGCCGCCGCTCAGCACCGGCCATCCCCCGACCTGCGCCGGATCGTCGAGCACCGCGCCGCGGCACGCCACCAGGCCGGCGACCACGCGCGCGTCGGCGGCATCGCGCCGCGGCCTTGTCGCCCCCACGGCCGCGATGACACGGCGATAGGCGGTGCCGGCATCGTCGATCTCGCTCGCCGCCATCGACAGCGTGCCGACCGGTGCTGCCGCGACGTAGCGCCAGTCGCCGGGCTCAAGCACCAGCCGCTCGTCGCCGCGATCGTCGGCGCGGTGGACGTCTAGGTTGCCGCGCAGGTGGATCCGGACTCGCGCCGGATAGTCGCGGAAGTAGTTGAGCAGGTAGAGCTGTGTCGTCGCCTCGGACGAGGGCCCCATGATCGCGCTGTTGCCGATCGCGTTGACGTCGAGGTCGCCGAAGCGCGTGTACAGCTCGGCGTTGTAGCTCACCGAGTTGAAGATCACGTTGTCGATCATGTCGAACTGCCCGCGCAAATTGACGAGCGGGTTGCGGCGGACGTTGCTGGCGATAAGGTTGTGGTGGAACGTCACCGCGTGCGCGCCATAGCCGAAATAGGTGCCGCGGCTGTGCGGCCCACGGTTGGCGCGGTTGAGCCCCTCGGCCAGGATCGACCATTGCACCGTGACGTCGCGGGTCTGGCCGCAGCGGCCCGTCTCGTGCCCGGCACCGACGATGTTGATCCCCTCGTCGGTCGGCCAGGAGGTCGAGAGATGATCCAGGATCACGTCGTGCGCGCCGCCGCTGATCTGGATCGTGTCGACATTGTCGGACGCACGCGGCGAGGCGCCCGGGCGCAGGCGGACGTGACGCAGCACTACGTCGTGCGTGCGCACCAGCATCGGCGCGTTGCCGGAGGCGCCGTTGCGCAGCGCGACGCCGCCCGGCGAGGTCTGGCCCGCGATGGTGAGGAACGGCTTGGTGACCTTGATCCAGTCGCGCAGCACGATCGTGCCGCTGACGCGGAAGACGCAGGTGCGCGCGCCGCTCGCCTCGGCGCAGTCGCGCAGCGAGCCCGGACCGGCGTCTGCGAGCGTCGTCACCGCGATCACGCGCCCGCCGCGGCCGCCGCGCGCGTAGCGCCCGAAGCCCTGCGCGCCCGGGAAGGCGGGCAGCGTGTGGGGCGCATCACTGGTGTCGCAGTCGACCGGGAAGCTCTCTTCCGCCGCCGCGGGCACCGCGACTCCGCCCTCGGTCGTGAGTAGCAGGAACGCGCCGAGCAGCAGCAGCGCGGCGACGAGCAGGACGCGCACCCGCGTCATCTCACGCCTCGGCGCGGCGCGAGGCCAGCGCCGCTACCGCGCGCGGTATTCGCCGCACCGCGCCGCCGTGCGCCATCGCCAGCGACAGGATCACCGGCACAGACCAGAGCCGCGCGTACATGTGCGGGCTGGCGGCCGAGAAGATCAGGAAGGTCACCAGCACCGCCAGCACCAGCCCGGCGACGTCGCGCTCGCGCCGCAGCGTCGACAGCGCCACCATGACCAGCACCACCAGCATGCCGAGCCAGCCGAGCAGCGCGACCAGCCCACCCTCGACCCATACCAGCAGGTACATATTGTGCACCGGCGCCTTCAGCTTGCTGATCACGCGGTGCTGGTCGACCCCGACGCCGCTGAACGGGTGCTGCTCGATCATCGACCAGGCGTCGTCGATCAGCGCGACGCGGCCGGTGAAGGTGCCGGCCTCGCTGATATCACCGTTCTCGATCGCGCCGGCGACGCGCTTGTTGAAGGTCTCGGGCAGCATCAGCCCGGTCTGGCTCACCACCAGCGCGGCGGCGAACAGTCCGCCGACGACCCAGCGCGGCAGCCGGATGCCCGCGATCACGCCGAAGATCGCCAGCCCGATCGCCGCGCTGGAGAAAGCGGTGAAGGAGGCGGTCAGCAGCAGCGACACCAGCAGCACCGCGAAGGCGACCAGCATCGCCGCGGTGCGCAGCCGCCCGGCACGCCACAGGAACAGGACGAACGGCAGGGTCATCGCGATCGCGGCGCCGTTCCAGTTGGCGTCGGTGGCGAACACGCCCAGCCGGCGGTTGCCCGAGAGGAAATCGAGCCCGAGCACCTTGCGCGCGACCTCGAACGAGGCCTGGAAGGAGACGTAGATGAGGATGCCGAACGCCTCCATCGCCACCATCCCCGCCACCAAAGCGCGCGCCAGCGTGGTCGCGTAGGCGCGGCCGTGGCCCGCGATGGCGAAGGGCAGCACCACCCAGGCGAAGGCATATTGCATCGCGACGATCAGCCAGCGCGACGGGTCGCGCGCGCCGAGCGAGGCGACCAGCAGCCCCGCCATCATCACCGTGAACGACATCAGCCACGCTGGCTGCAACGCGCTGAACGGCTGCAGCGGCAGGCGGTGGCGCGAGGCGAGCAGGCCGAGGCCGAGCAGGAACAGCACGTCGCTCAGCGTGAACATGATGTCGAGCGAGGGCCGCCACGACAGATAGGAAGACAGCGCCACCGCCAGGATGATCGGCCGCGGCACCTCGGCGCCGGTCGCGGCCCGCGGCCGCGGCATCGGAAGCGCGGCGGCGGTCACGCGCGCTGCGCCGTCATGGCGGCGTCGGTCGCGGGGTCACCGCGCGCGATCCGGTCGGCGCGATAGATGCGCTGGCGGAAGAAGCGCTCGTAGGGCCAGCGCTCGAGCCAGAGATGGACGACATGGCTCGCCACCAGAGACCCGACCGCGACCAACAGCGCGAACGGCAGCATCGAGTGGAGCAGGTCGTCGGTGAACAGACCGTGGCGGACGAACAGCTTGCGCAGCGCGAGATAGATATAGGGATGGACCAGGTACAGGCTGTAGCTGATCGTGCCGAGATAGGCGAAGACGCGGTTGCCGAGCAGCCGCTCGGTCCAGCTCCCCGGCGCCACCGCGCAGTAGAAATAGGTGGCGGTCGAGAGGATCAGCGGCACCACGACGGGGTCGCGGAAATCGCGCCACCAATATTCGTAGTGCGCGTGGCTCGCCAGCGCGGTCATGCCGGCGAAGGCGAGCGGCTCGACCCAGCGCGTCGCGCCGCCGCCCTCGGGATAGCGCCAGCGCAGCAGCCGAATGGCCACCCCGGCGACGAAATAGAGCGCGATCGGGAAGGCCAGCACGAAGCCCAGCGCCGCCGCGACCGCCAGCGCGCCGGTCAGCCGGTCGCCCCGCTTGACCGCGCAGCTCACCACCGCGCAGGTGAGCGCGTAGAACATCACCTCGTAGCTCAGGCTCCACGCGTTGGGGGTGAGCTGGTCGGTGCCGGTGAAGAGGTTGGTGAAGGTGAAGCCCGAGACGACCGCCAGCGGCGTGTTGATCCTGGGGTAGGCGTTCGTCACCGCGTTGAGCGCGACGAACAGCACCGACAGTACCGCGAACAGAGGGTACAGCCGTAACCCGCGCCGCAGCGCGAACTCGCCGGGCGTGTAGCGCAACGCGCTCGGCAGGATGACGAAGCCGCTGATGACGAAGAACAGCATCACGCCGAACGTGGCGATGTGCCAGGGCGCGCGGGTGAGCGCGACATAGGCCGCGTTGTCGGCGTAGACGTGGCGCGCCGGGCCGCCGATGATGTGCGCGAACACCACCATCGCCGAGGCGAGCCCGCGCAGCCCGTGCGCGGCGACGACATGCTCGCCCCGTCCCCCTCTACTCACGACCGGCGCCGACCTCACGCGCGCACTCCTAGCTGACGCCACGGCTCGGCACGACGAGCGACACCGCCGGGGCGTCGTGCGCGCGCGCGGGCTGCGAGCGGAAATGATGATAAGCGTCGAACAGGATGTCGGCGTCGCGGCGGCTCGGCGACCAGTCGAGCGCGGCGCGGGTCGCCGCGGTGTCGAGCACATAGTCCGCGTCGGCGATCGCGAACTGCTCGGGGTAGAGCAGCGGGAAGCCCGCCCCGTCCATCGTCGCCAGCGTGCGCTGCACGAGCCTGGCCGGCGTCGGCAGCACGACCGAGCGCGAGCCCGCGCGCGCGAGCAGCGAGCGCAGCAGGTCGCGCACCGTCGGCGGCTCGCTCGAGCCGAGGTTGAACGGACCCGGCGGCAGCCCCCGATCGGCGGCGCGGATCAGCGCGGTGACGCAATCCTCCACCGCGATCATCTGGTAGCGGTTGCGCCCGCTCCCGATCATCGGCACCGGCAGCCCCAGCGCGATCAGCCGGAACAGCTTGGCGAGGATGCCGAGCCGCCCTGCGCCCGCGATCAGCCGCGGGCGGAAGACGGTGGCGCGCAGCCCGAACTCGTCCGCCGCCGCGGCGATCAGCCGCTCCGCAGCCACCTTGCTGCGGCCGTACGGGCCGATCGGCGCCTGCTGGTGGGTCGGCGGCACGGGCGTGCGAACGGGGACGCCATAGGTCATGTCGGTCGAGACGAAGAGCAGCTGGCGCGTCCCGGCCGCGCGCATGGCCGCCAGCAGCCCGCGCGTGCCCTCGACGTTCACCGCGGCGAACCAGCCGTCGCGATCGCGCCGCGGCACCGCGCCGTGGAACTGGCGCGCGGCGAGATGGTGCACGACATCGTCGCGGCCGAGCCGGAGGCGCGCTAGGTCTTCGGCGCTGGCGACGTCGCCGAGGACCACCTCGTCGATCGCGGTGCGCGGCGCCACCTGGTCGAACACCGTGACCCGCTCGCCGCGCGCCGCGAGCGCGGCGGCGAGCCGCTCGCCGAGGAAGCCCGCGCCACCGGTGATGACGTGGCGGCGGGTCACGCAGTCTTCCCCACGACGAGCACGCCGAGGCAGATCAGCGCGATCCCGCCGGCCCGCGCCGGCCCCACGGTTTCGCTCAGAAACAGCACGCCCAGCACCGCGGCGAGGACATAGCCCATCGACAGCATCGGATAGGCGACGCTCACCTGGGTCCGGCTCAGCACCACCAGCCACAGGCCGATACTGGCGGCGTAGCAGGCCATGCCCGCCCACAGCCACGGGTTGGCGACCAGGCTGGTGCCGAGCGCGATCGGCTCGGAGAGAGCGGGGAGCGCGCGGAAGGTCATCGCCTTGCGCAGCGCCACCTGGGCGAGCGCGTTGAGCGAGACGCTGACGACGATGAGAGCGAACAGCGCCAGCGTCACGCCACCCGTCCTCCCACGGCGACGAGCCACAGCCCCGCCACCGCCCCGGCATGCCACCAGCTGACGCGATCGCGCAGCGCGAAGATCACCGGATCGTCGTCGAGCGCGCCGCGATGCGCGAGTAGCCAGACGCGCATCACCCACAGGCAGAGCACCGCCGGGATCACGTACAGCGCGCCGTCGAGCGCGTAGAGCCCGCTCGGCATCGCGTCGACCGACATGTACATCACCATCACCAGTACCGAGACGACCCCGGCAGCGACGCCGAGCGCGAGCGTCAGGGGTTCGTCGCCCGGCAGATAGCCGCGGCCGTGCACCGGCCGCCCGCTTCGCGCCGCCTGGACCAGCTCGGCCGAGCGCTTGGCCAGCGCGAGCGAGAGGAACAGCGTCGCGGTGAAGGTCGCCAGCCACAGCGAGACGGAGTGGCCGATCACCACCATGCCGGCGACGACGCGCAGCGTGAACAACGCGGCGATCGCGGCGACATCGACCAGCGGCTCGCGCTTGAGCCGGAAGGAATAGAGCAAGGTCAGCGCGGCGTAGCAGGACAGGGTCGCGCCGAAAGCGGGCGCGAGCAGCCAGCCGCCGATCAGCCCCGCGCTCAGCAGCCCGGCCGCGAGCGGCACGGCGGTGGCGAGCGGGATCAGGCCGGCGGCGAGCGCCCGATGCCGCTTGCTCGGGTGGCGACGGTCGGCCGAGAGGTCGGCGAGGTCGTTGATCAGATAGGTTGCCGAGGCCACGACGCCGAACAGCACGAACGCCGCCAGTGCCCGGAACAGCAGCCCCGGCGCGAGGAACTCGTGGCTCAGCACGATCGGCGCGAGCACGAGCAAGTTCTTGCTCCACTGGTGCAGCCGCAGCGCCTTCACCCAGTCGCGCGCGCGCACGGCGCGGCGCGGCAGCAGCTCGGGCGCGAGCCGCTCGCGCGCGAGCCGCCTCGCCACCCCGCGCCGATCGCCCGCGAGCAGCGCGGTCTCGGCGCGGCGCCATACCGGCACGTCGGCGAGGCTGTCCCCGACATAGTCGAAACCCGCCGGGAAACGCCGCGCGAGCGCCTCCGCCTTGGCCTCTGCCTTGAGGTTCGCCGTGCCGTCGCTGCCGGTCGCGCTGTCGAACAGGCCGGTCGCCGCGGCGACGCCGTCGGCGATGAGCTGGTCGGCGGCGGTGACGAGATGGACCTCGCCGCCAGACGCGCGCCGCCGCGCGATCGCCTCGACCACCGCCGGGTCCAAGGGCAGCGCCTCGCAGTCGAGCCCAGCGTGCAGCATCGCGGCGCGCTTGAACGCGGCACGCCCCTGCCCCAGCGCGCGCGTCACCGCTGGCACGCGCTGCGGGTAGCGGAAGGCGAGCGTGACCAGGCACTCGTGCAGCGTGTCGGTTCGCACCAGGCTGTGGTCGAGATCGACGACGAGCGGGCGGGATCGCGCCGGGGCGTCGCCGCGAACCTCCGCCTCCGCCAGAGTCGTCCCCTCGTCCATCGGCTCCCCCGCCTCTCGTCCCCGCGGTGAGAATGCGAGATCGCGCCGGGGAAGTCGCACGGTCAGGTGGGTAGCGACGGGCGCAACCGGGCTAATGCGATCGACGCCGGCTACCCCCAATGATCGCGCTCCCGCTCCGCCCGCGCGCTTCGTCCTGCGGCGAGATCCGATACGATCGCGACGGACACGGGTCGGGGGTGGACGCATGGTGAGTGTGGCTGCGGCGACGGGAGTGCCGCGCGCGGGCGGGGCAACGCGATCGCGCGCGCTGCCCGCCGCGGCGGTGGCGATCGGGCTGGCGCTGGTCGGGCTGTTCGGCCGACTGATGACCTACCCGCTCCGCCACGACGAGCAGATGTACCTACCGATCGCCACCATGTTGTCGCGCGGCCGGCTCTACGACGATTACGGCTTCAACAACCTGCCCAACCTGCCCCTGCTGATGCACGCGGTGCTGCGCGTGACCGGCGCGGAGCAGGTGCTGCTCGCGGGACGACTGACGATCTTCGCCGGCTGGCTGGTGGCGGCCGCGGCGATGCTGCTGCTCGTGCGGCGGCTCACCCGGTCATGGCCGCTCGGGACGCTGGCGGCGCTGCTGCTGCTGACCCATCCCCTGCTGCTCGGCCCCGCGGGGATGTTGGTGACCAACAACTTTCTGCCGCTCGCCTTCGTGCTGATGGCCACCCATCTGCTGATCGCCGGCGCCGATCGCGACGTCCCCGCGCCGCTGCTGATCGCGGCGAGCGGGCTGTGCCTCGGCGTCGCCGCGGGCTTCAAGGCCAATTACGTCTTCGCGCTGCCCCCCTTCGCGCTCGCCGCCCTGCTGGCACCGTCGCGACTGGCGGCCGCGACGCGGCTGCGTCGGGTGACGCTGCCCTTCGTCGCGGGCGGGATCGTCGGCGCGCTGCCGCCGCTGATCTACCTGGCGAGTGACCCCAGCGGCTTCGTCACGCACGTGCTCGGTTATCACAGTGGACCCCATGTCGCTTACTGGACCGCCAACGCCGACCTTGACGGCGCCAAGATCCTCGACCTGCCCGGCAAGCTCATCCTCGCCGCGAAGCTATGGCTGATCTCACCCGGCGGACTGATCGCCGCCGCCCTGCTGCTCGCGGCGACCGCGGCGTGGCGGCTGCGCGGTTATGGCGCGGCACGGGTGCGCTGGCCGCATCGGTTGATCGTCGCGCTGCTGCTCGGCGGCGTGCTGGTCTCGTTCGTGCCGAGCCCCGCCTTCCCGCAATATTACGCCCCGCCGGTGCCGTTCGCGATCGCGCTGGCGGTGACGCTGGCCCGCCGCATCAGGGGCCGCGCCCGCGCCGCCGCGCTACTGCTGCTGCTCGGCGCGCTGCTGCTGTCGGCGCCGCGGCTGGCGCTGGGCTGGCCCAACGCGGCGCGCAGCGCCCGCTGGACCGGCACGGTGACGCACGACCAGGGACAACGCCTCGCCGCTCTGCTCCGCGCCGAGCGTCGCGGCGCCACCATCGCGACGCTCGCGCCGCTCTACGCGGTCGAGGGCGGGCTGGCGGTGCCCGCGGCGCTCGCCACCGGGCCGCTGGTGTATCGCGTCGGGGACTATGTGCCGTTGCGGCAGCGCCGCCACTACGCGCACTGGGTCTCGCCGACCTCGATCGACGAGCTCCTCGCCGCTTCGCCGCCGGCGGCGGTGCTGGTCGGGTTCGAGGGCAAGCTGGACGGGCCGCTCGCCTCATTCGCGCGGTCGCGCCGGTACCGCCGTGTCGTGCTGCCTTGGCTCACCGACCGGTACGGCAGCGGTACGCTCTATCTGGCGCCCGCGGCGAGCATCTCGTCGTAGACAGCCATGATCGCGTCGGCGTGCGCCTGCTCGCCGAAGCGCGCGCGGGCGTTCGCGGCGGCGTCGTGTGCGAGCTGCTCCGCGAGCGCCACGTCGCCCAGCACGCGCGCGCAGCCGTCGGCAAGCGCGTCGGCGTCCTCGGCCGCGACCAGCAGTCCCGTACGCTCGTGCGCGATCGCCTCGACGTTGCCGCCGGAGCGAGTCGCCACCACCGGCGTCCCGACCAGCATCGACTCTACCAGGGTGCGACCGAACGGCTCGTCGACCGCGGGGACCATCAGCACGTCGCTCGCCGCCAGCCAATAGCCGCCAGGGGTGCGATGACCGAGCAGGTGGATTCGCTCGGCCACCCCGGCCGTGGCGGCGCGCGCGCGCACCTTCTCGTCCATGCCGTCGAGCGCCTCGCCGAACATCACGCCGGCGACGTCGAGTTCGGGCCGACGCCGGTGGAGCGCGGCGATCGCGTCGACGAACAACAGCGGGCGTTTCCGCTCGATCATTACCCCGGCGTATGCGACGAAGCGCGACCCGCCGCCCGGCGGCACCAGTCCGGCCAACGCGACACGGGCCTCCTCACGGTCGTGGTGCATGTCATGATCGAAGGGGCTGCGGATCACGCGCGTGCGCGCCGCGGCGGAGTAGCGCCCCGGTTTCGGCGCGGAGAAGCCCGAGACCGAGACGACGCGGTCGGCGAGCAGTGGTGCTACCACGCGCAGCCCCATCGCGTCGGGCGCGCCGCGGTGATGCCACAGCAGCCGGGCGCGGGCGAGTTTGGCGGCCAATCCCCAGGTCGCGTGGCTCCGCCCATCGTTGCTGTGGACGATGCCGATGCCGCGCGCACGCAGATAGTCACGAAGCCGCAGCGAGGTCGCGACCAGTCGCGCCGCGCCCGCGAGCGAGACGGCGCGGCCATGCGCCATCTCGGGGGAGAGCGGCGCGGGCTCGGTCGCGATCCCGGCCTCGGCGAAGAAGCGGGCCATCGCGCCATCGGGGTGCTGCAGCAGCACCAGCGGGGTATAGCGTGCGCGATCGAGTCGACGGATCAGCCCGGCGGCAGAGACATGGCTGCCGCCGATCAGGTCACCGACGAACGGGAAGCAGACGGTGGTCACTTACTTGTCCCAAGCGGGCAGCGGTGCCTCCAGCGCGAGCCACTCGGCCTCGGCACCGCCGTTGAAACGGTCGGCGATCTCGAGCCGCGCACCGTCGTCCGATACGCGGAACAGCGTCGCGACGTGACGACGCTTGAGCGTCCGCGCCAGCAGCAGCCACGCGCCCGGGCCTGAGAGATAGCTCACCGTATGGGCGATGCCGAGGCGCAGCTGCTCGGTGCTGAAATAGCCGGGGTGGAGCAGGTTGGCGACGCGCACCAGGTCGAAGCGGCGGTGATAGGCCGCGGTCGGCGCGAAGATGTCGTTGCACTCGATCGTCACGCGCGGGCGCTCGGCGAGCCGCGGGCTGACCAACCGCACCGCGCTCGCGTCGGAGGCGCCGGCCGCGACCAGCCGTCGAGCGCGCCCGCCGAGCGTGGCGTTGAGTGCGCTCCGCACGCCGCGCATCCCGGTGTAACGGTCAGCGCGGCGGAACCAGGGGCGTACCGGCAGGCCGAACAGATCGTGCTGGATCGGCGCCCCGCCGTCGTCGAGCAGCGTCCGTACGCCGGGGAGCACGCGGACGAGATGGCCGCTGACCGAGCGGTCGGTCCCCGTCACGCGCGCGTCCATCCCCGCCTCGCGCAGCCGGTCGTATAGCGCCAGCGTGGTCGTGCCCGAGGAGACGCCGATGTCGAGCACCTCGCGGATCGGCCGTGCGGACTGTTGCAGCAGCGCGATGCAGGCGGCGTCGAGATCGGCGAAGCGATCGTGCGCGGTCGTCTTGTACGTGGCATTGCTGGTCCGCAGTTGATTGAAGAAGCTGTCCTCCTGCGCGGGCCAGATCTCCTTCGGATCGGCCGCGAAGAAGCGCGCTGCGGTCATCGGCATGGTCTGTTCCCCCGTCGCCGCGATCCTAGCAAAACCGACGCGGCGATCGGGCAGCGATTTGGGATTACGCCCGCGGGACGCCACCGCGACCGCCTGCTTGCGCTAGAACAGACGCGCACGAGGGGAGCACACGTGGCGGGTGAGCGGTTGAGGACGGCAACGGCATGGGCGCTCGAACCGGCGCGATGGCGCGCGCTGCTGGGCGAGCGGCGCGTGCGCGCGGTCGCGCATCTGCTCACCGGCACCGCGGCCACGGTAGCGATCACGCTGATCACGGTAGGCCTCGCGGCCCGCGCGCTCGGCCCGGCCGGCTATGGCGTGCTCGCGCTGGTGCTGACGCTCGGCCAGGCATGCGAGCGACTGCTCAGCTTCCAATCGTGGCAGCCGCTGATCCGCTACGGCGCCGCGCTCGACTCGCCCGAGCATGAGGCCGACTATCGCAGCCTGCTCAAGTTCGGGCTGATGCTCGACCTGGGCGGCGGCGCGCTCGCCTGGGCCGTGGCGAGCCTGCTGGTGCTGGCGGGTCGGCTGCTGTTCCACCTCGACGGCGGCACAGTGCTGCTCGCGCTCGCTTACATGCTATCGCTGCTGTTCAACCTGAACGGTATCAGCACCGCCATCTTCCGGCTCACCGGGCAGTTCCGCCTGGTCGCTCGGGTGCAGGTGATCAACGCGCTGGTTCGGCTCGCCTGCGTCGCCGCCGCCTATGCGGCCGGTGCCGGGCTGGCGAGCTTCGTGCTGATCTGGGCGGGGACGCAGGCGCTGGGATCGGTGGCCAATTTCGCGACCGCCTGGTGGCTGCTGCGACGCACCGGACGCCATCGGCTGTGGCGCGCCTCGCTGGCAGGACTGCGCGAGCGGTTTCCTGGGCTGTGGCGCTTCGCGCTCGGCTCCAACCTGTCGCTCAGCCTCTGGGCGAGCGCGCAGCAGGTGGACACGCTGCTGGTGGGCTGGCTCGCCGACCCGGTCTCGGCGGGCCTCTTCCACATCGCCAAGCGGATCAGCCGGGTGGTCCAGCAGGTCGGCAGCCAGGTCGAGTCGGTGGTCTACCCCGATCTCAGCCGGCTCGCCGCGGCGGGCGAGCAGCGCCAGTTCAACCGCGTGCTGCTGCAGACCGAGGCGATCCTGGCGGCATTCGGCGGCATATGCTTCCTCGGCGCGCTGCTGCTCGCGCCGACGCTGCTGCGGCTGACGGCCGGCCCGGGCTTCGCCGCCGCGGCGCCGTTGCTGACGGTGCAGATCCTGGCGGTGTCGCTGACCATCAGCGGGGCGGCGAGCCGCGCGGCGCTGCTCGCCAGGGGCGCGCAGCCGGCGGTGCTGCGGGTCGTCGGCGCGGCGACCGCGACCTTCTATCTCACCGCGCCCTTCCTGGTGCTGTGGGTCGGGGCGATGGGCGCCAACGTCGCGCACGTGCTGTTCGGCACCGTGTGGCTCGCCGGACTGACGTTCTCACTGCGGCGTCTACCGCGCCAGTCGATTGCCGCGACGGCGGTGGCGTGAGAGGAGCGGCAGGGCGCCCCCCTCCGCCGCGGCTCAATAGGCCCGCGCCACCGCGAACTCGACGGCCTCGATCATCGAGTCCTTGGCCGTGCTCTCGGGAAAGGCCGCGAGCGAGTCGATCGCGAGCTGGCCATAGTGGCGCGCGCGCGCGAAGGTGTCGTCCACCGCGCGCGACTGGCGTACCAGCGCGACAGCCCGGGTGAACTCCTCCTCGCCCGCGCGGCGCCCCGACACGGCGTCCCGCCAGAAGGCGCGCTCGTCCTCGCCGCCGCGGGCATAGGCGAGGATCACCGGCAGGGTCATCTTCCCCTCGCGGAAATCGTCGCCCGCGTCCTTGCCCATCGTCCCCGAGTCGCTGGTGTAATCGATCGCGTCGTCGACCAGCTGGAAGGCGATGCCGAGATTGCGGCCGTAGGAGTCGAGCGCCAGTTCCTCCGCTGCGCCGCGATCGGCCACCACCGCGGCGATGCGGCAGGCGGCGGCGAACAGCGCCGCGGTCTTGGCGCCGATGATGTCGAGGTAGCGCTCCTCGCCCAGATCGATCCGGCGCACCGCGGTGAGCTGGTTGACCTCGCCCTCGGCGATCACCGCGCTGGCGTTGGACAGGATCTCGAGTGCGCGCAGGCTGCCGCCCGCGACCATCAGCTCGAACGAGCGCGAGAACAGGAAATCGCCGACCAGCACGCTGGCGGGATTGCCCCAGATGATGTTCGCGGTGCGCTTGCCGCGGCGCAGGTCCGAACCGTCGACCACGTCGTCGTGGAGCAGGGTCGCGGTGTGGATGAACTCCACCGCCGCGGCGAGCAGGTGGTGACGAGTCCCACCATAGCCCAGCAACCGCGCCCCCGCGAGCGTCAGCATCGGGCGCAGGCGCTTCCCGCCCCCCGCGATCAGATGCCCCGCCAGCTCGGGGATCAGCGGGATCTCCGAGCGCATGCGGTCGACGATCACGCGGTTGACCGCCGCCATGTCCTCGGCGACCAGATCGATCATCGGATCGAGCGACGGCGACGTGCCGGCGAGACGGTGGAGAGTGGCGCTCATCTACGCTCGCCCTTAGGGGCTCGCACGCGCGCAACGCAAGCGCGGGCTTGCTGTTCGTCATCTCGATCAGCATGGAGACCGCGCACGCGAGGGAGCCAGCGATGACCGACGACGTCCTGAAACGCTATCGCCAGAGCATCGACAATATCGATGCCGCTTTGGTCTGCCTGCTCGCGGAGCGGTTCAAGATCACTCAGGCGGTCGGCGCGCACAAGGCGACCGCGGGCCTGCCCGCCGCCGATCCGGGGCGCGAGGAGGCGCAGATCGCTCGACTGCGTCGGCTCAGCGAGGAGGCCGAGCTTGATCCCGAATTCTCCGAGAAGTTCCTGCGCTTCATCATCGACGAGGTGATCCGCCACCATCGTGCCGCGCAGCAGGGCTGAGCCGCCTCAGCGCGCCTGGAGCCGCTCGAGGCGCGCCACCACCATGCCGGCCTGGCGGTGGAGATAGCCGCGGTCGCTGGGGGAGAAGCGCGCGCGCGGCTGACGATCAAACACGCAGAGGGTGCCGAGCGGCAGGCCCGGCTCGGCGAGCAGCGGCGCCGCGGCGTAGAATCGAAGCGAGTCGCGCTCGGTCAGCGCCGGATTGCCCGCGAAGCGCTGGTCCGCGGCGATGTCGGCGACGTGGAACACCTCGCCCGGCGACAGGATGGCGTGTCCGCACAGCGACGTGCGACGACTATAGGCGCCGGGAGCGTAGCCTGCCCCCGCGATGATGTAGTGCCAGTCCTTGTAGACGATCGATACCGCCGCGGCCTGGGTCTGCAGTGTCTCGCGGACGTCCTCGACCAGCGACTGGAGCGCGCCGTCGTCGCGGACGCCCAGCGCGCCCGACCCCTCGACCAGGCGCTCGCGCGCCGGCTCGTCGGGCGGCACTGGTGCCGGCTCGTAGACGGTAATTCCCATGAAATGCTGCTGCCTCGACGCGGAAAGGGCTGTGTAGCGCGGGAGTGGTGAAGGACACGCTTACATCGCCTCCGAATCGGCAGCGATCGCGCGCGGAGTCGCGTCGATGCGGCACCTTGTGGCGCTCGCGCGTTGGCGGCATCACCGACGTGTCCGGCGCCGGCTTCTAGGAGACTGCATGGCCACGCTCGCCGCGCGGGTGCGCGAGAATACCGTTCTCTACGGCGCGCTCGCCGCCAATGTCGGGATCGCGATCGCCAAGTTCGTGGCGGCGGGGATCTCGGGCTCGTCGTCGATGCTGACTGAGGGCGTCCACTCGCTGGTCGACAGCGGCAACCAGATCCTGCTGCTGTACGGCCAGAGCAAGGCGCGCCGCTCGCCCGACGCGGCGCACCCGTTCGGCTACGGGCGCGAGCTGTATTTCTGGTCGTTCGTGGTGGCGATCCTGATCTTCGCGGTCGGCGCAGGCGTGTCGATCTACGAGGGCTGGAAACACTGGCGCGCGCCCGAGCCACTCGCCGACCCCATGCTCAACTATATCGTGCTGGCGATCGCCTTCGCGCTGGAGGGCACCTCCTGGTTCATCGCGATGCGCGAGTTCGCCGCGGCCAAAGGTGACACCGGCTGGTGGCGCGCGATCCGCGAGTCGAAGGATCCGCCCGGGTTCATGGTGCTGTTCGAGGACTCGGCCGCGCTCGCCGGACTCGTCATCGCCGCGGCGGGGGTATGGGCGAGCCACGCCTATGCCGACCCGCGGATCGACGGTCTCGCCTCGATCGCGATCGGCGTGATCCTGGCGCTGGTCGCGGTACTGCTCGCGCGCGAGAGCAAGGGCCTGTTGATCGGCGAGCGGGCCGACCCGGCGGTGGTCGCGACGGTGCGAGCGGTGGTCGAGCAACAGCGCGGCGTCACCGCGGTCAACCACGTCCGCACGATTCACACCGCGCCGGACAGCATCTTCGTCGCGATCAGCGCCGATTTCGACGACTCGCTCACCATGGGCGAGGGCGAGCGGATGATCGAGGCGATCGAGGACCAGCTGCGCGCCGCCGAGCCGCGGCTCTCCTCGATCTACATCCGGCCGGAGCGGCGCGAGGATGCCGCCACGCTGTCCGCCGAGGAACGCCCGTGATCGGCCGCTCGCTCGCCGGGCTGGCGGCGCTGCTGCTCACGCTGGCCCCCTGGCCGGCACAGGCGACGGTGACGATGACCTTCTGGAACCGCGATTTCGGCAACTACTTTCCGCACGCCTTCTTCCAGCTGCGCGGCGCGCTCGACGCCGGCGGTGCTCCAGTCGACGTTAGCTACGGCTTCACCGCGCGTTCGATCACGCCCGCGCTCCTGTTCGGCAACGTCAGCGGGCGCATTAGCGGCCCAAATTCAGCTACATGCAGAGCAGCACGGCGCGCCTCGCGGTGAGGCCGAGCGACGCTCACTATGTCGCGGTGCTGGCGCTGGTGCGCGAGTTGGACGCGATAAGCGGCGACTCGACCTACAATCTGGGTAAGCGCAACGGCGTCACCTTCGTGCGCGAGGCGGCGCGGCGGGCCGGGATCGCGACCGTCGACTTCCCCAACCTGATGAAGAAGCCGGCCAGCTTCCTCCGCGCCGTGGCGGCAGCGAACGCGGCGCAGGTCCGCGTGATCGAGCAGGACGGCAAGGCCTATCTCGCCGAGAATCCGCCGCTCGACGGCGCCGTGCCGGTGGAGGCGCCGGTATCGACCCCTGGCACGCTGCCGGGAAAAGAGGCGGACGCGAAGAGGTGATGGCGCTGCTCGCGCGATCGTCAGATTGAGGGGGAACCCTGACCCGTCATGCCGGGCTTGAACCGGCATCCACGTCACTGCGGCACCCGCCAGCCGTCTCGCTCGCCGCACCATGGATTCGGGTCAAACCCGGACGCCGGGGGTTAGTGAGTCGGTTCGCGCCCCGCGCTATTCCGCCGGCACCAGCTCCACCACGTCGAGCAGCGACTCGAATGCGGGCCGCGGCAGCGCCACGCGCCAGCGGGTCGGGCCGATCCGCTCGACCCAGCCGGCCAGGTCGCGCGTCGGCTCACGGCCGTAGGGATAAGGTCGCGCCTCGTCGCCGAGGATCATGACGCCCAGGAAGACCGCGCGCAGCCCGTTATCGGCGAAGATCACCCCGGTCGGGCGCTGCGCGCCGGACAATTTCTCCAGTCGCAGCGCGCCGCTTCCGTCGATCGCCACGCGGCAGGCGAAAGGGGGATAGGCGACATAGTCGCGCTGCCCCGGCTGTCGCGCGCCGAGCTTGTACACGCGGCAGCTGTAATTCCCGGCCGGCGGTATCGGCTGGTCGAGCGCGCGATCATAGTCGAACAGCGTGCCCTCCGCGGCGATCGCCTCGGGCGCGGCGCGGCTCGCGGCGGCGAGCGCGCGCTGCCAGGTCTGGCGCCACGCGCGCAGCCTCTCGCGGTCGGTCGGCGTGGCGACGCTGCGCCAGTCGCTCCCGGCAGCGACCGGGGTCAGCCGCGGTGCCGCGCTATTGCCGCAGTCGAACAGCGCGGCGGCGAGCGCGAGCGCGCTGGTGCGCCTCACGCCGCGGTCCAGCCACCATCGACCGACAGGTTGGCGCCCGTGATCGCGCTCGCCGCCTCGCCGCACAGGAAGAGGACGAGCGCGGCGACCTGCTCCGAGGTGACGAATTGCTTGGTCGGCTGCGCGGCCAACAGGACGTCGTCGATCACCTGCTCGCGCGTTAGCCCGCGCGCCGCCATGGTCGCGGGGATCTGCTGCTCCACCAGCGGCGTCCAGACATAGCCGGGCGAGACGCAATTGGCGGTGATGCCGTCCGCCGCGGTCTCCAGCGCGACGGTCTTGGTCAGCCCCACGAGCCCGTGCTTGGCGGCGACATAGGCGGACTTGTTCGGGCTGGCGACGAGGCTGTGCGCCGAGGCGGTCGAGATGATCCGCCCCCAGCCGCGCGCGCGCATGTGGGGCACCGCGGCGCGCATGGCGTGAAACGGTGCGCTCAGCCCGATCGCGAGGATCGAGTCCCACTTCTCCGCCGGGAAGTCGACGATGGGCGAGACGAACTGGATCCCGGCATTGTTGACGAGAATGTCGGGTCCGCCCCAAGCGCCGTGCGCGCGCTCGATCATCGCCGTGATCTCGTCGGGCCGCGTCATGTCCGCGGGGTCGTGCAGCGCCTCGGCCCCGCTGGCCTGTCTCAACTCGGCAAGGGCCGCCGTTATGTCGGCTTCCTCGCCGAAGCCGTTGATCATCACGTTCGCGCCCTCGGCGGCGAGCGCGCGCGCGATCGCCAGGCCGATGCCCGAGGTCGACCCCGTCACCACCGCGCTCTTGCCTGCCAGGTCCATCCGCTCGTCTCCTCCGCCTTCCGCCATCGATGAGGCGGCACGCACTTGCAACCCGTCCGCCCCCGAACGCATTCATGCCGTGACGGATACGAAACGCCTGGGGGGAACGGATCGATGCGGCTCGACGATTACGACAACGACATCAACGTCGGTGAGGCGCGCGGCGGCGGTGGGCTCGGCGGTGGTGGCGGAGGCGGCGGGTTTCTGCTGGGTCTGCTTCCGCTGATCGGCAGCCGGTTCGGCTGCGGCGGCATCGTCGTGGTGCTGCTGCTGCTGGCGGTGTTCGGTGGGCTCGGCAATCTCGGCGGCCTGCTCAGCGGGGGCGGCACGACCTCGGCACCGACCGCGCAGGTCGGTCCGACGGAGGGCAGCGGCGTCCGACAGATCTGTGACGCCTCGCCGCAGCGGCGCGAGACCTGCCAGGCCTTCAGCAACGCGCAGAACACCTGGGAGCAGATCTTCGCCAAGGAGGGCCAGCGCTTCAGCCCGCCGATGCTGCGCTTCTTCAACGGCAGTGGGCAATCGGGTTGTGGCCAGGCGATGTCGGCGATGGGCCCGTTCTACTGCCCGACCGACAACGGCATCTACCTCGATACCGAGTTCTTCGACGAGCTCACCAACCGCTTCAAGGCCCCAGGTGACTTCGCGCAATATTACGTGATCGCGCACGAGTTCGGCCATCATATCCAGAAGCTGCTCGGCACCTCGGACCAGGTGCAGCGGGCGCAGGCGCGCGGCGGCGAGCGCGAGGGCAATGCGCTGTCCGTGCGGCTCGAGCTCCAGGCCGACTGCTACGCGGGCGTGTGGGCGGCGCAGAACCGCCAGCGGCTCGACCCCGGCGACGTCGAGGAAGGCATGCGCGCGGCGCAGGCGATCGGGGACGACACGCTCCAGAAGGAAGCGCAGGGTCGCGTCGTGCCGGACAGCTTCACCCACGGTACCTCGGCGCAGCGCCAGACCTGGCTGCGGCGCGGCATGGAGAGCGGCGACCCGGCACAGTGCGACACCTTCTCGGGGGCGATCTGACGTCGATCGTCACACGTTATTCCTGCTCATCCCGGACTTGGTCCGGGATGACGGCAAGTCAGAGTCGACAGCGGACGGCCGCCCCTCACTCAAATTAGTAGCCGCATTTTAAGCATTTCCGGTCACGTACGGCCAAGATCGGCGCGCGACGCGCCTCCAGCTGAACGAAGATCGGGTCTGTACATGCGAGCAGTGGCGAAGACGCCGGTGGGGCGGAGCCTCTCCGCCAAGGTGACGATGCTGATCGTGCTGTCGCTCGGTCTGCTCGCGCTGGTGACCGCCGGCGTCACCGCGACCATCCTCGGCGCCAATGCCGAACAGCGCGCCGACGAGCGCCAGGAAGCGAACATGCGCGTCGCCTGGGACGTGCTGCACCGCCACGGCCGTACCGCCCACCTCGACGGCGACACGCTGGTGATGGGCATCCACCCGCTCAACGGTGACAATGACGCGGTCGATCACGTCAAGGCGCTGGTCGGCGGCACCGCCACGATCTTCCGCGGCGATACACGCGTCGCCACCAACGTCAAGAACCCTGACGGCACGCGAGCGGTGGGCACGACGCTCACCAGCCAGGCCGTGCGCGACGCGGTGCTGCGCGACGGCAAGCCCTATCGCGGTCGCGCCGATATTCTCGGCACCGCCTTCTTCACGGCCTATGATCCGATCACCGACGCCAGCGGCAAGGTAATCGGCGTCCTGTACGTCGGCATCCCCGCGGCGCACTTCCTCGCCGATCTGCACGAGGTGCAGCTCAGTATCGCGCTCGCCGCGCTCCTCGTCACCGTCGCCGCGGCGCTGGCCTGCCTCGCGGTCACGCGGCGCATGTTCCGTCCGCTCGGCGAGATGCGCGGCGCGATGGAGCAGCTCGCGCGCGGGCAGCTCCAGGTCACCGTGCCGGGGCTCGACCGCGACGACGAGATCGGGACGATGGCCCAGTCGGTCAGCGTCTTCCGCGAGGGCGCCTTGGCCAAGGCGCGCGCCGACGCGGAGCAGCGCGAGGTCGTCGAGACGCTCGCGCGCCACCTCGCCGCGCTCGCCGCGGGCCAGCTCACCGCGCGGATCGACGGCACCTTCCCCGACAGCTACGAACGGCTCCGCGCCGATTACAACAACGCGCTCGACGAGATCCGCGGCGCGATCGGCGCGATCCGCGACGGCAGTGCCGCGGTGCACGGCCACACGGCCGAGCTGAGCCAGGCGTCGGACGACCTCTCGCGGCGAACCGAGCATCAGGCCGCCAGCCTCGAGGAGACCTCGGCGGCGATGAGCGAGATCGCGGGCACGATGCGCCAGGCTGCCGACGGCGCCTCCAAGGCGCACGAAGCGATGGAGTCGGTGCACGTTGACGCGCAGCGCGGCGGCAAGGTGGTGCGCGAAGCGGTCGCGGCGATGGGACGGCTGGAACAGGCCTCGGCCGAGATCGGCGCGATCATCGCGGTGATCGACGCCATCGCCTTCCAGACCAACCTGCTCGCGCTCAACGCCGGGGTCGAGGCCGCGCGCGCGGGCGACGCGGGCAAGGGCTTCGCGGTGGTCGCCAATGAGGTGCGCGCGCTCGCCGCGCGCTGCGCCGAGGCAGCTACCGACGTGCGCCACCGCATCACGCAGAGCGGCGAGCAGGTCGACGCGAGTGTCCGCCTCGTCAACGAGACCGGTGCCGCGCTGGAGCGGATCACCGGGCAGATCGGCGCGATCGGCGGCCTCGTCGCGGAGATCGCGACCTCGGCGCGCGCGCAGGCGAGCGGGCTCGACCAGATCGACGTCGCGCTCAACCAGATCGACGGTGTCACACAGCAGAATGCCGCCATGGTGGAGGAGATCACCGCGGTCTCGCGCAATCTCGAGAGCGAGGCAGACGCGCTCACCCAGGAGGTGTCGCGCTTCGACGTCGACGCGCGCGTACTAGGCTACGCCGAGGCACCGCGCCGCGCGCTCGCCGCCTGAACAAGAAAAGCCCCGGGCGTCAGCGCCCGGGGCCTCCATGTCGGTCGGGTCAGCGACCCGTCCGATCAGCTCTCGCGGTAGGTGCCGGAGAAGCTGCGGTTGAGGTTGGTCGAGCCGGTGCCGTCGTCGCTCGTCGCCGAACTCGTGGTCGACGTGCCTGCCGCCGCGCCCGACGTCGTCGCCCCGGTCGTGCTGCCGCCCGAGGTGACGCTCGCGCCCGACGCCGTACCGCGACTCAGCGAACTGTCACGCTGACGGTTGCTGTCGTTGCCGCGATCGCCGTAGCCGAACATCGCCTGGTTCTTCTCCTCGGTGCGCCAGTGCTGCTTGGCCTCGTCCGCGCTCTTGCTCAGCGTGACCTTCTTGTCCTCGACCGACTTGATCCAGCGTGACGGGATCGAGTGGTGCTGCCCACCCGCGTCGGCGTCGTTCTTGGTCAACAGGATCCGGTCACCGCGCACCTTGTCGACGGTGCCGACATGGCTGCCGTCCGAGCCGAGCACCTCGTCATGCTCCTGCACCTTGTCGAGCGAGTCGCGCTGGCCCTGGCGCTCGGTGCGCCACGACGCGAACTCGTTGTGGAACTTGGTGCGGTTCTCCTGACGATATTCGTCATAGTCGCGGTCGAAGGACGCGATCTGTCCCGAACGCCAGCTGTGATAATCGCCGTCCCGATCGCGGTCGTTGTCGCTGCGCTGGTTGTCATAGCGCTCGTCGTAGCGGTTATCGGCCTCGCGACGGCGCTCGGCGTCTTCGTCGCCGAACCAGCTGCGGACCTCGTCGCCCGCGCGCGCCAGGAAGCCGCGCTCGTCATAGTCGTAACCCTCAGGCTGCCGGCCATAGTCGCGGCCGCCCTGCGGCCCGCCCTGCTGGCGGTTACGGTAATTGTCGTCGTCGGCGTGGCGGCGCGAGCCGACATCCTCGAAGCGGCGCCCGTCCGAGGCATAGCTGCCGTGATACTCGCCGCCCTGCCCCTGCTGGCCGTAGCCGCGGCCCTGCGAGCCGTAGCCCTGCTGACCGCCGCCGCGATTGCCGTAATTCTGGTTGCCGTAATCCTGGCGTTGGAAGCGGTCGCGGTCCTGGCCGTAGCCCGACTGGCCGTAGCCCGACTGGCCGTACTGCTGCGCGCCGTAGCGACCGCGGTCGCCGCCACCGAAGCCGCCCTCGCCGTAACCGCGGTCGCCGTAGCCGCGATCGCCGCGGTTATCGTCACGGTAGCCGCTGGCGTAACCGGCGTTGCCATATTCGCGGCGGCCGCTCGATCCGCGATCATCGTCGTCGCGATCAGACCTGCCGGCGCTCTGATAATCGCGCGCACTCGAGTAGCTCTGGTTGCGCCCCGACCCATAGTCGCGGCCATAGTCCTGAGTCTCACTGCGGCCATAATAGTCGCCCTGAGGATTGGTACCGCGCGGATAGCGTTCGTAACCCATGGTGGTTCTCCTACGTGACACGTCGCGCGGCGCCTTGCGCCGTCGCGATCGGGCAAACTGATAAGGATCAACCGCACGGTTCGTTCCTACCGTTGCGCCACCGCAACGGCGGCTCGTCGCGGGTGGCCAACGGCTCGCCCGCGCGGCCGGATTCCCGACAGAACGACAATTTCGTGTTGCACCCCCCGAACGTGCCGGCTAAGGGCGGCGCTCCCCGGCGATGCCGCGGGAGCGGGCGGGGCTGTAGCTCAGATGGGAGAGCGCTGCAATCGCACTGCAGAGGTCAGGGGTTCGATTCCCCTCAGCTCCACCACCCGCCCGATCGCTCTCCCTTCTGGCCCCGCCGCGGGGCCGCGGATGACCGCCGCCGACGACGATACGACGCTGCCGCCGGCCACCCCTGCCGCGACGCTGATCGTGTTCCGCGACCGCGCGGGTTCGCTGCCCGAGCTGCTTATGGTCGAGCGCTCCGCCTGTCTCGCCTTCGCGCCGGGCGCCACGGTCTTTCCGGGCGGGAGGGTCGAGCCCGGCGACGTGGCGCTCGCCGACTCGCTCGGACCGACCGCGCCCGCCGACGCCGCCGCACGAATCGCCGCGATCCGCGAGACGATCGAGGAGACCGGCGTCGCGATCGGGCTGGCTGCACCCCGCGCCGCCGACGTCATCCGCGGCGCTCTTCAGCGCGGCGCAGCGCTGGCCGAGGCATTGGGTGGTGCAACGCTCGACCTCGACTCGCTGGTGCCGTTCGCTCGTTGGCGTCCCGGCGAGCGCCACGCGCGCGTGTTCGACGCGCTCTTCTACCTCGCACGTCTGCCCGCCGCGGCGCCACCGGCGCGGGTCGACGCGACCGAGAACGTGCGGCTCGATTGGCTCAGCGCGCGCGACGCGCTCGATGCCGCCGCCCGCGGTGAGCGCACCCTGATCTTCCCGACCCGCCGCAACCTCGAGCGGCTGGCGCAGTTTGCCAACTATGACGAGGCGGTGGCGCACGCGCGCGCCACGCCGGTGCGGCGGATCACGCCGTGGATCGAGCGGCGCGACGGAGTCGACCACCTCTGCATCCCCGACGACCTCGGCTACCCGACCGCCGCAGAACCGGTGGCAGACGCACGACGCGGCTGACATCTGGCGCTCGCCTGCTCCGCGCCACGCGCCGCGCGCTCACGACCGCGGTGGTGCTATTGCTGCTCGCCGCGGCGGGGCTGACGGCGTGGGGCTACCTGCGCGAGCGCCCGCAGGATCTGCCCTGGGCGCCGCTCGATCTCGGCCAGCCGATCGGCCTGTTCACCGGTCGCAAGCTCGCCGGACTCGCCGACGACCCGGCGCGCTGCGCCGCGCTGCTCGACCAAGCGGGGGTGCGCTTCGCCACCGTGCCGGCGCGGCGCCCAGCGGAGTCGCAATGCGGCTATGACTCGGCGGTGCGGCTCGACAGAGGCGGCGCACGGCGGATCGCGCTGGCGCCCGCGACCGTCGCGGTCGCCTGCCCCGTCGCCGCGGCGCTGGCGATGTGGGAATGGGACGTGGTCGCGCCCGCCGCGCAGCGCCACTTCGGCGCGAAGGTCGGTCGGATCGAGCATCTCGGCAGCTATTCCTGCCGTCGCATGTACGGCCGCAGCAGCGGCGGGTGGAGCGAGCACGCGACCGCCAACGCACTCGACGTCGCCGCCTTCCGGCTCGACGACGGCACCCGCATCAGCGTGCTGCGCGACTGGCGTGGCGGCGGTGCTAAAGCTGCGTTCCTGCGCGACGTGCGCGACGGCGCCTGTCGCGTGTTCGCGACGGTGCTCTCGCCCGACTATAACGCGGCGCACCGCGACCACCTGCACCTCGACCAGGCCGCGCGCGGCGCCACGGGCTCGCGCGCGTGCCGGTAGAAGGGTGGCGCCCCGTCGCTGAGCCACCCGGAACTCGCGCGCTCGCCCTGCGCCTGGACGCACGCGGCTGGGACTCCCGCGAGAACATGTGGCGCGCGCTGCTCGACGCGCTGGGGACGCCCGAGTGGCACGGCGACAGCCTCGACGCGCTGTATGACTCGCTGGTGTCGGGGTTGAACCGTGTCCGGCCGCCGCTGGTGGTGGAGCTGGTCGGCGCGGCGGGATGCCCGGCGGCGCTGGTGGCCTATCTGACCCGCGTGCGGGAGGTGTTCGCGGACGCGGGCGCGGCGCTGAACGAGCGGGTCGAGCTTCGCCTCCTGCCCGCGGCGCCGCGATCGCGCGCCCCGACGCGATCGCGACGTTAGCTTGGCTCAGTGGGGCAGCGCGGTGACGTCGACCTTCTCGACCCAGGCCGGGAAGAAGACGGGCTGACGCGACGACCAGCCCGACGCCGTCGCCGCCGCCTCGCTGATCGACTGGAGCAGCGCCCGGCGCAGCTCCGGATGGAGGTGCGGCATGGCCGCGGCGGCGCAGAAGGCGGAGGGCAGCCATGGCCGCACCTGTGCCCCGACCAGCCGCTCGTAGAGGAAGCGATAGGCCGAGAAGGTGGTGATCCGGCCCTGTCCGAGATCGAAGGCGGAGAGCGTGATCAGCGGCGCGAGCAGCTGCTCGGCGGCCTCGAGTCCGCTGTCGTCGGGCACCAGCGCGCGGATCGCGGGGAGGCGGCGATAGTGATGCGCCTGCGCGCGGATGCTCGCCGCCTCGACGACGTCGCGTGACCAGCGCGTCATGGCATCGTCGCGGTCGAGCCCAACGTCCAGGCTGCGCCGCACGTAGCGCTGTGTCGCGGCCGCGAAGCCCGCGAATTCCTTCATCTCGGCCAATGTCATCGCACCCTCGGCCGGCTTCCTTCTGGCACCCATGATCCGTACCCCGCCCCAGCGTTTCAACCGGGAGGATCATGCGCGAAAAGGGTTAACGCAGCCCTTAACGCGCGTGCCTTCCGATTGTCATCAATCCATCACGATCTGTGCCGCACCGCAACATGGATGCGACCAGCGGATGTATCATGGCGGAAAAGACGACGGAGGCGCGACTTTCGAGCAACATTCGATCGCGCCGCGTGGTTACCCAAGGTGGCGCGTACGTCAGGTGCGTTGACGCAGCATGCCATAGACGAGCGTCACCCCGGCGACCGCCGGGATGACGCCGTCGTGTGCGTACGGCGCCGCTTGCGCCGCTCGACACCTCAAGCGTCGCGCTGGCGCTCGGCTTCCTCCGCCTCGTCATAGCCCGACGAGGGCGCGGGGTCGCTGCGGCCGGGTTGGGTCGCCGAGACCGGGTCGGACGCGTCCATCGACTCGTCCAATCCCTGGTCGACTTTCGCGTCGGCGCTCTCGGGATGCTTCTGCAGCCGCTTCTCGATCGAACGATCCTGGCCCGCGTCCTGGCGCGGGTCCTTCGATCCACCGGCGTTGCCGGCCTCGGGCGCCACCGAGAGGCTGTCGAGCGCGCGGTCGTCGATCGGGCTCTGGTCGGTCATGTCTCTCTCCTGCGATGCTGAAAACAATGTGTCGCGCCCAACGCCGTGGCCAGGGTGCGCGTTCCTCCGCGCTCAGTCGGCCAGCCGCTCGACCCGCACGGTCTGCGTCCACAGATGGGCGGTGCCGAACACGGTCATGAAGGCGATGTCAGTGGCATCGCGGCCGACCGTCACCACTGCCATCTCGTCGCAACGCGCCATCCCCGTGGCGTCCACCAAGTGCCAGCTGCCGTCGAGCCACAGTTCGGCGACGGCGTGGAAATCCGGCGGGTCGACTCCGGGCGCGTAGACGGCGGCGCAGCGCGCCGGGATCTCGGTCGCGCGCGCCAGGGCCACCAGCAGATGCGCATAGTCGCGGCAGACCCCCCGCCCCGACGCGAAGGTCTCCATCGCCGTGGTGCGCGAGTCGGTGTCGCTGCCGTCGTAGCGGAGGTGCCCGCGCACGAAGTCGGCCAGCGCGAGCGCCAGCGTACCACCGCTCAGCCCCTCGAAGCGCCGCCGGACGAGGTGCTCGAATCGATCGGATTCGCAGTAGCGGCTCGGCAGCAGGTACGGGATCGTTCCCGCCGGCAGCGACGTGACCGGCGTCGGCGGCAGCTTCGCGAGATCGAGCGCGGCGCGGTCGATCGCGACCACGGCATCGTAGCGTGCCACCAGCCGGCCCTCGCCGCGTGCCCAGCAGCGCTGTCCGACCCCTTCCTCACCGGCAACAGCGCGGATCGGATGATCCGACTCGATCACCAGCGACTGCGCCTCGAGCCGCTGGGCGGGTAGCGCCGCCGCCTCGATCTGCAGCAACACGTCCGCGGGCTCGGGCAAACCATAGTCGAGCAGGACCTGGATCGAGAGGCGCATATCATGGGTCTCCGGCCCGCCACCGCGAACCCAAAAGGGAAAGGGCCCGGCGGTCGCCCGCCGAGCCCCTCTGAAACGCCGCCGGTCGCGGATCGGCCACGCGGCTCAGTCGCGATTGCCGCCGAACAGCCGCAGGATGAACAGGAACATATTGATGAAGTCGAGGTAGAGGCTCAGCGCCGACATCACCACCGCCTTGCCGACCATCTCGGGGCCGTAACCAGCGACTTGGAAATACAGGCTCTTCGTGCGCTGGGTGTCATAGGCGGTGAGGCCCGCGAACAGCAGCACCCCGACGATCGAGATGACCAGGCCAAGCGGGCCAGAGTTCACGAACAAGTTGATCAGGCTGGCGACGATCAGGCCGACGAGGCCGATGATCAGGAACGCGCCGAAGGCGGAGAGGTCACGCTTCGTCGTGTAGCCGTAGAGGCTCAGCGCGGCGAAACCGGCCGCCGTCGCCGCGAACGCCTGCGCGATCGCGACCGGCGAGTAGACGAAAAAGATCGACGACAGCGACAGACCCATCGCCACCGCGAAGCCCCAGAACATCGCCTTGAGCGTCGGGGTCGTGAACTTGCTCTGCCCGAAGCTCATCGCGAAGACGAAGCCGAGCGGCAGCAGCGCGATGACCCAGCGCAGCGGCGACTGGAACGCGGCCTGGGCATAGCCGGACAGCGCGAACGCCAGTGCGACGATGCCAGTGAGCAGCACGCCCGAGGCCATGTAATTGTAGACGGACAGCATGTACGACCGCAGCCCGGCGTCGAACGCCGCGTCGCGCGTGCCCGAAGCGGTTCCGCCGAACGCGGCGGCGGAGGGCCGGGGATCGGACCAGTTGGCCATTGTCTCAAAACTCCTTCGCCCGGCACTCATGCCGGTTGCGACGAATATCGCCGCGCACCGTTTCCATTTCAAGGAAGGGGCTCCCCGTTCCGACGATAGCAACCCTTCGTTACAGAGATTTCATGCATCGCCTGTTCGTCGCTCTGCGCCCTCCGCCGGCGGTCCGTGCCGCGCTGCTCGCCACCACCGGCGCGGGCGTCGCGGGGGTCCGCTGGCAGGACGACGAGCAGTTGCACCTGACCCTTCGCTTCATCGGTGAGGTCGAGCGCACCCAGGCCGAGGACGTCGCCGCCGCGCTAGCTGGCGTGACCGCGCCGGTGCCGACCGTGCGGGTCGAGGGCGTCGGCGCGTTCGACCAGCGCGGGCGAATCGATACCTTGTGGGCGCGGATCGTGCCCGCCGAGCCGCTCGCCGCGCTTCACCGCAAGGTCGATCAGGCGCTGAGCCGTGCCGCGGTGGCGCGAGATCAGCGTCGCTACCTGCCCCATATCACGCTGGCGCGGCTGCCGCGCCGCGGTGCCGACCCCGTCGCCGTGGCGCGCTGGACCGAGGCGCATGCCGCGCTCGCCACGCCCGAGTTCCAGCTCGAGCACCTGCTGCTATACGAGAGCCATCTCACCGCCGCCGGCGCGCGCTACGAGGCGGTGGCGCGCTGGCCGCTGGGGTGCGCCGCCCGCCAGAGCGGCGGCGGCTCACCCCAGAGCTGACGGTCAGAAGTCGAGCGTCAACGAGGCGGTCACCGTGCGCGCGGTGCCGAGGAAGGCGGACCCGCCATCGCCGCCAGCGAGGTAGCGCTCGTCGGTGAGGTTGGTGCCCTGGACGGTGAAGGACACGCCCTTCAGCTGCTCGGAGACCTCCTCAAGGTCCGCGCCGACATAGCCGCTCAGCAGCGTGAAGCTTCCCGCGACCGCCTTCCCCTGCGTGTCGATGTTGCGGTCGCCGACGAACTTGGCCGCGACGCCCGCCTTCACCGCCGAGCGCTTATAGTCGGCCGCGCGCCGGCACCATCCACGTCGCGGACTTCGCACGGGTCGCCGATCTCGTGACCGAGGGCGCTACACCCGACGCGATCGTGGACGCCGCGACCCATGCCGGCACCCGCCTGCACCGCGCCTGAGCGCCCGCCTTACTCCTGCGCGCTGACCTGGACCTCGACCTCGAGGCACTCGCGCCCTTCGCCGAGCCGCGATCCCGCGACCGGCGACGATCCGATCGCGTCGAGCGCGACCGCGACGCGGACGTGATGCTCCTCGGGCGACTCACCCAGCGTCGGATCGAACCCGACCCAGCCGAGCCTCTCGATCCAGGCCTCGGCCCAACCGTGCGGCGTCGCGCGGCGGCCGTCCTGCAGGTCGCAATAGCCGGTGACGTAGCGCGCCGGCACCGCGAGCGCGCGCGCGGCCGCAACGAACAGCTGCGCCAGGTCGCGCGGGGTGGCGCTCTCGCGCGCGAAGGCGTCGGCCGCCGTGAGACCAGGATCGGGCCGCTCGGACGAGACGGCGAAACGCTCGTGCAGCGCGCGGTTGAGCGCGTGCAGCGCCGGGATCGGGGCGGCATCACCGATCGCCTCGCGCGCGAAGTCCTCGATCGCCGCGTCGGCGGCGGTTGTCGGGGTGGTCCGCAGGTACAGCGCGGGCGGCAGCGGCTCGAATGTGCCGTGGAGCACGCCGCGCGAGCTGCTCGTCACCACCTCGCCCGCGACCGCGATCTCGATGCCGTCGAGCGGTCCCTCGGCGTAGAGCATCGTGGTACGGTTGCCGTATCCGTCGCGATGCTCGCGTAGCCGCGCGTCGCAGTCGACCGCGATGTGCCACTCGGCGACGGTCTGGTCGTGGCTGTTGCGCGGGGTCATGCGCAGCAGCTGGACGACCCGCGCCTGCGGGGCGGTGAAGCGATAGCTCGTGCGATGCTCGATGGAGAGGCGCATCAGGCGAACTTGAACTGCCGGCCGATCGCGACGTGCAGGTGCGCGTTCTCGGCGATCACGGCCTGGAGATGCTGGTGCAGGCCCGCGCTGATGACGTCGCTGGTGCGCGTGCGCGCGATCCGCGCCGAGCGCGTACGCGCCATCCGGTCCGCCTCCCCCTGTGTGCCGCTGCTGCGCGCCAGCCCGGTGAGCGCGGTCACCGTCTCCTCGGTCGCGGCGGCGACGCTGCGTGGCAGTTCGCCGCGGCTGAGCAGCAGGTCGATGACGTTGGCCGGCGCGAGCCCGTCACTGTAGAGCCAGCGATAGGCGGTCACCGCCGATACGGTCTGGAGAATCGTGGTCCATTGGTCGCGATCCACCGTGCCGCCGACCGGCTCGCCCGCGGGCAACAGCAAATGGTATTTCACGTCGAGCAGCCGCGCGGTATTGTCCGTCCGCTCCACCGCTTGGCCGAGCCGGATGAACAAAGTCGTCTGATTGCGCAGCATGCGATGCACCGCGCCCTCGAAGCCGCGCGTCTCGGCCTTGACGGAATCAACCAGCGCCAGCGTCGTGGCGGGGTCGAGCCGCGCGACGCGCTGGTCGAACAGCAGCCAGGCGCCATTGATCGCCTGCCACGCCTCCCGGCTGAGCGCGGTGCGGACCGCGCGCGCATTGTCGCGCGCCATGCCGACGCAGCGCAGGATCGAGCCCGGGTGGCCGGGATCGGCGAGCAGGAAGCGCGCCACCTCCTCGCGAGTCAACTCGCCGCCGATCGCGGCGAAGGCGGGTTCGGTCTCGGTCACCGCCAGCGCCGAGCGCCACGCGTCCTCGCCCGCGGACCGGGTGGAGAGCACGTCGAGCCGCAGCGTCGCCTCGACGAGTCGCGCGACGAAGTCCGCGCGCTCGACGTAGCGGCCGAGCCAGTACAGCGAGGCGGCCGTGCGGCTGAGCATCAGGCGCCGCCCAGCGTCTGGGTCATGCCACCCATCGTCTGCGTACCCATCGTCTGGGACATCGAGGGTGCGCCGGGCATCAGCACGAAACTGTCCTTGGTGCCGCCGCCCTGCGACGAGTTGACCACCAGCGAGCCCTCGCGCAGCGCGACGCGGGTGAGCCCGCCGGGCACCACCTGCACCCCGCGCGCGCCGCTCAGCACGAAGGGGCGGAAGTCGACGTGGCGCGGTGCGACGCCCTGCTCCACCAGCGTCGGCACGGTCGAGAGCGCCAGCGTCGGCTGAGCGATATAGCGGTGTGGCTCGGCGATCAGCGCCGCCCGGAAGCGCTCGACCTCGGCCTTGGAAGCGGTCGGCCCGACCAGCATGCCGTAGCCGCCCGAGCCGTCGACCAGCTTGACCACCAGCTCGTCGAGATGGTCGAGCACGTAGCGCAGCGCCTCGGGCTCGCGGCAGCGCCACGTCTCGACGATCGGCAGCTTGGCGTCGCCGCCCGAGTAGAAACGCACGATCTCGGGCATGTAGCTGTAGATCGCCTTGTCGTCGGCGATGCCGTTGCCGGGCGCGTTGATGATCGCGACATTGCCCGCGGCATAGGCCGCGATCAGCCCAGGCACGCCGAGCAGCGACTCGGGGCGGAACACCAGAGGATCGAGGAAATCGTCGTCGACGCGGCGGTAGATCACGTCGACCTTCACGCGCCCCGCGATGGTGCGCATGTAGACGAGGTCATCGTCGACGACGAGGTCGGCCGCCTCGACCAGCTCGATCCCCATCGAATCGGCGAGGAAGCTGTGCTCGTAATAGGCCGAATTATAGTGGCCGGGCGTCAGCAGCACGCAGTTGGGATGCTGCCCGCTGCCGCGCGGCGCGACCGACTTCATCGTCTCGAGCAGCATGTCGGGATAGCTGTCGACCGCGGCGACGCGGAATTTGGCGAACAGCTCGGGGCACAGCCGCACCATCGCCTCGCGGTTCTCGAGCATATAGCTCACCCCCGACGGCGTGCGCGCATTGTCCTCGAGCACGTAGAATTGATCGGGCCCGGTCCGCACCAGGTCGATGCCGCAGATATGCGCCCAGACGTCATGCGGCGGGCGGATGCCCGCGATCTCGGGACGGAACTGCGGGTTGCCGAGGATCAGGTCGGCCGGGAGCACGCCTTCGTTGAGGATGCGGCGCTCGCCGTAGATGTCGACCAAGAAGGCGTTGATCGCCTCGACACGCTGCACCAGCCCCTCGGACAGGCGCGTCCATTCGTCGGCGAGGAAGACGCGCGGCACGATATCGAAAGGAATGATGCGCTCGCTCGCCTCGCTCTCGCCATAGACCGCGAAGGTGATGCCGAGCTGGCGGAAGGTGACCTCGGCGGAGCGCTGGCGCCGTCGCAGCTCGTCCGACGGCGTCTCGTCGAGCCAGCGACACAGGTCCGCCAACTCGGGGCGTGCGCCGTCTCGATCGGCCGCCCCCATGATCTCGTCGAACGCCTTGTTCCCCATCTACCCCCGTCAACGCATGATCCACGATTTTGACCCATGCTGGCGAAGTTGGTTGCGCTGCACAAGCCGGCGGAGCGATTTTGGGCGCCTAGCTCCTGCGAACGCGGGGGATCCAGGGCCGCAAGCGACGACCCGTGTGGTTCTGGGTTCCCGCGTCCGCAGGAACACGGGAGTGGCTGGCTCAGCGCTCCGCCGGCAGCGCGGTGAGCATCCCGCTCGTGAGCACCTGCGGCAGCACGCGCGGCGCGGCGGCGCCGGGCTTGTACCAGAGGTAGAGCGGCACGCCCGCTCGGTTGTGCGCCTCGATGAAGCGCCCGAGCACGGGGTCGCCGTCGGTCCAGTCGCCGACCAGCACTGCCACCTTGCCCTGCTTGAACGCCGCGGCGGTGGTCGCGGTCTCGATCGCGGCCTTCTCATTGACCTTGCAGGTCAGGCACCAGTCCGCGGTGAAATAGGCGAACACCGGCCGCCCCTCGGCGCGCAACGCGGCGAGCCGCGCCTCGCTGAACGGCTCCGCTCCGGGCAGCCCCGCGACCGCGGCAGCCCCGCTTGCCGCGGGGCGCACCAGCGCGACTCCGCCCAGCGCCACCAGGAGCGCGACGCCGGCAGGCCACCAGGCCGCGCCGCGACCGGCGTGCTGGCGCAGCCCGGTCCACCACAGGCCCACCGCTGCGAACAGAGTCGCGGCGAGGCCGAGCGTCATGCCGTCCACCCCGGCCTGGCGCCCCAGCACCCAGGCGAGCGCGAGCGCGGTCAGCCACATCGGCAGCGACAGGATACGCCGCAGCCGCGTCATCCACGCGCCAGGGCGCGGCAGCCGGGCGCGCAGCGCCGGCACGAAGCCGATCAGCAGGAAGGGCAGCGCGATCCCGAGCCCCAGCCCGGCGAACACCCCGAGTGCCGCCCCAACTGGCAGCACCAGCGCCGCGCCGAGCGCGGCTCCCATGAACGGCCCCGTGCACGGCGTCGCCACGAAGGCCGCCAGCGCGCCGGTAACGAACGCTCCCGCCGTGCCGCTCTTGGCAGCGAACTGGGGCGTCGGGAGCTCGAACAGACCGGCGAGGTTGAGCGCGATCGCGGTGACGAGCAGCAGCAGCGCGCCGATCACGCGCGGGTCCTGCAGCTGGAACGCCCAGCCCGCGCTCGACCCCGCCGCACGCAGCGCCAGCAGCCCGGCGCCGAGCCCGACGCACACCAGCAGCACGCCCGCTGTATAGGCCAGGGCCTCGCGCCGCGCGTGCGCCGCGCTCTCGCCCGAGCGCGCCAGACCCAGCGCCTTCAGGCTGAGGATCGGGAAGACGCAGGGCATCACGTTGAGCAGCAGCCCGCCGAGCACCGCGCCGGCGAAGGCGACCAGCGCGGTCGCCAGCATTCCCTCGCCGCCGCGTGGCGCCGCGACCGTGCCAGGCCGCGCGGTGAGCGACAGCCCCCCGCCCCCACCGGTGGCGAGCACGCCCGCGATCTCCCCCGTCGAGGGCTGGGCCGCGGCCTTGGTCTCCACCGTCAGCGTGTCGCCGTCGCGCGTGACGGTCTGCGGCGCGGCATAGTCGATCGCGCCGCCGCCCGCCGGGTAGAACCACGCGCCGCTCGCGGGCGCGTCCGCCGGCAGCGGTACCGCCAGCCGGAAGCGGTCGCCGGCGCGCTGCCACGTCGCCGGCGTCGAGAGCGGGCGCGGCAGCGCGCGACGCCAGCCGTCGAAGGTAGCACGGCGCGCGGGATCGATCGCGCCGTCGCCGACGGTGAGGTCGAGCGTCAGCGTCTGCGTCTCGGGGACGCAGATCTCCGCGGTGCAGACGAGATAGTCGAGCTTGGCGACGAGCGGCAGCCGCGTCCCCGATGCGGTTCCCGCGGGCACCCGCAACGTCGTCAGCAGCGCCCAGGGCTTCTCGTAGACATAGTTCATCAGCCCCGCGATCAGCAGCCGCGACGGCACGGGATAGTCGAGCTCGCCGACGCGCGCGCCGGCGGGCAGCGTCCAGGTGACGCGAGTCGGCACGCCCGCGTCGCCCGGGTTGCGCCAATAGCCATGCCAGCCTGGCTGCGGCACGGCGCGGAACGCCAACGCCACCGCGCCGCCCGCGGCGGGGCGGTCGCTCTCCGCCACCAGCGTCAGGGCGACGTGGCGCGCCGGCTGAGCGAGCGCACCGCTTCCCGCCAGTAGTGTCACGAGGATGAAAAGCGCCGCGCGCACAGCTTGCCTGACCATTGGACGCGGACCATAGCCGCGGTCGCTCCCGCATGCATCAAGGTTGGCCATGAAATCGCTCCTCCTCGCCCTCCTCGCCACCACCACCGCTCTTCCCGCCGCCGCGCAGACCGCGACGCCTCCTCCCGTCGCCCCCGCAACAGCGCCACGCACGCCGCCCAAGCTGATCGTCGCGATCTCGGTCGACCAATTCTCCGCCGACCTGTTCGCGCAATATCGCAATCATTTCAGTGACGGCATGGCGCGGCTGCTGAACGGCGTCGTGTTCCCCTCGGGCTATCAGAGCCACGCCGCGACCGAGACCTGCCCGGGCCATTCCACCATCCTGACCGGGATGCGCCCCGCGCACACCGGGATCATCGCCAACAACTGGCTGGACCAGAAGGTCGGCCGCGCCGACAAGACGGTCTATTGCGCCGAGGACGAGCGCGCCGGCGGCGATCATGAACATTACACGCCCTCGGACCTCCACCTGAAGGTGCCGACGCTCGGCGACATGATGAAGCGCGCCGACCCCCGGTCGCGCGTCGTCGCGGTGGCGGGCAAGGACCGCGCGGCGATCATGATGGGCGGGCACACCACCGACCAGATCTGGTTCTGGGGAGGCGAGAAGTTCATCTCGCTCGCGGGCCGGCAGGAACCAGCGGTGGTCACCCGCGCCAACGCCGCGGTGAGCGCGCTGCTCGCCCGGCCGCAGGAGGCGCTGCCGCTGCCGGGCTATTGCAAGACGCAGTCGCGCCCGATCGCGGTCGGCAGCCAGACGCTCGGCACCGGGCGGTTCGAGCGTGCCGCGGGCGACGCCAAGGCGTTCCGCGCCTCCCCCGCGCTCGACGGCGCGGTGTTCGCGCTCGCGGCGGCGATGATCGAGGACATGAAGCTCGGCCGCGGCCCGGCCACCGACCTGATCGCGGTCGGCGCCTCGGCGACCGATTACGTCGGCCACGCGAACGGCACCCAGGGATCGGAGATGTGCATCCAGATGGCGCAGCTCGACGAATCGATCGGGGGCTTCCTCGCCGAGCTCGACCGAACCGGCGTCGACTATGAGGTGATGCTCACCGCCGACCACGGCGCGCACGACATAACCGAGCGGCAGCAGCAGCGCGCCATGCCGATGGAGCAGCATATCGCGCCAGCGTCGACCGCGAAAACCATCGGCGCGGCGATCGGGCGTGATCTGGGCATCGCCGGTCCGGTGCTGCTCGGGCCCGAGACCGACGTCTATCTCGCCGACTCCGTGCCCGCGGCGCGGCGCGCGCAGGTGCTCGCCGAGGCGAAGAAGCGCTTCCTCGCGCAGCCGCAGGTCGCCGCCGCCTTCACCCGCGACGAGCTCGCCGCCACCCGCATGGCGACCACGCCGCCCGAGACCTGGACGCTGATCGAGCGCGCGCGCGCCTCGTTCGATCCGGAGCGCTCGGGCGATCTGATCGTGCTGCTGCGCCCGCGCGTCACCACCGTCGCGGCACCGGCACCGGGCTATGTCGAGACTCACGGCAGCCCCTGGGACTATGACCGCCGCGTTCCGATCCTTTTCTGGCGGAAGGGCATGACCGGGTTCGAGCAGCCGCTGTCGGTGGAGACGGTCGATATCGCGCCGACGCTGGCGGCGACGATCGGCCTGAAGGTGAGCGGGCTGGACGGCCGCTGCCTCGACCTCGACCCCGGCGCGGGCGACACCTGCCCGGAGGGGTGAAATTTACGGGTAGGCAGCCTTCTTCGGCCGCTGGCGTCATCCTGGACTTGTTTCAGGATCCACCGTGCCACGCGCTCGACAGCGGCGGCATGTCCGGGACAGTGCATCCTGAGACGACTTCAGGATGACGCCGGTTGTTCAAGGGTCGGCAACCTCCACCGGCCGCCTCACCCCACCTCCTCCTCCAGCCACGCCAGATAGTCCGACCCCGCCGCTCTGATCGGCTGGGCGAGGAGCTCGGGCACGGTGTAGCTGTGCAGCTCGCGGATGCACGCCGCGACCGCGTCGAAGCGGCGCGCCAACGTCTTGGCGGTGAGCAGGACCTCGTCGTCGCGCTGCCTCTGGCCCTGCCAGCGGTAGACGCTCTCCACCGCGCTGAGCTGGACGCAGGCGGCGAGGCGGCGGTCGACCGGCGCGGTGGCGATCACTCGTGCCTGCTCGCGCCCGGGGCAGGCACAGCTGATCGTGATCGCCCCGGTCACCGCGTGAACCGCTCCGGCGCGTAGCGCGCCGCATCGATCGTGCGCGGCGGCGTGTCACCGAGCAGCAGCGCGGCGCCGACCGCTGCCGCCGCGGGCGCGGTCTGGATGCCGAACCCGCCCTGCCCCGCGAACCAGAAGAAGCCGGGCTCGGCGAAGCCGTAGACCGGCAACCGGTCGGGCGCGAACGAGCGCAACCCCGCCCAGCTGCGCTCGACGCGGCGCACGCGCCAGTCGACCGCCGCCTCCAGGCGGTCGATCGCCACCGCCACGTCGAGCTCCTCCGCCGCGACATCGTGCGGCACCACCGGATGCTCGTCGTGCGGACTCAGCCATAGGCGACCGCCCGCCTCGGGCTTGAAGTAGAAGCCCCCACCGGCGTGGATCACGAACGGCGTCGCCGCGGGCACGGGCGGGTCGATGGCGAGCTGCGCGACGGTGCGACGATAGGGTCGAATACCGAGCGGGCGCACTCCAGCGAGCGCGGCGACCGAGTCGGCCCAAGCGCCCGCGGCATCGACCAGCACCGCCGCGCGGATCTCGCGTCGGTCGGTCAGCGTCAGCCGCCAGCCGCTGCCGAGCCGCTCCGCCGCGGCTAGCCGCGCCGAAGTCCGCAGCGTCGTGCCCGCGCGCCGCGCCGCGCCGAGACAGTCGCCGTGGAGCCGCGCGACGTCGATATAGGCGCAGCTCGGCTCGCGTACCCCAAGCGACCAATCGTCGCGCAGTCCCGGCACCAGAGGGCGCGGGTCAACCGCGCTCAGCTCCACGCTGCTGCCGGCGAACTCGGCGAGCAGAGCGTCGATCGCCCGCGCGTCCCCGGCGCGCCCGACATGGACCGCGCCGAGCGGATCGAGGTAACCGCCCGCGTGCAGCGCCTCCTGCGACGCGGTGGTGAGCGGCTGGATCGCTGGGCCGCCGTACGTCTCGGACCAGAAAGCGGCGGAGCGGCCGGTGGCGTGGTAGCCGGGCTGCTCCTCGCCCTCGAGCAGCAGGACCCGCGCCCGGCCGCCGATCGCCGCGGCGAGGCTCGCCCCAGCGATCCCGGCTCCGACGATGGCGATGTCGGCGGTGAGAAGGTCAGCGCTCACGCGGCATGCTCGGCGAGAAAGGAGTCGATCGCGGCGAGCGCACGGTCGCGCACCGAATCGCGCTCGCGTAGCAGCTCGTGCGCCGCGCCGTCGCCGAAGCGGACCAGCGTGGCGCGCCGGAGCCGCGCTGCCACCCGTCGCGCCGCGCGCGAGTCGACCAGCCGGTCACCGTCGGCCACCAGCAGCAGCACCGGCACGTCGAGCTTCGCCAGTGCGGGGTCGCGTCGCAGCCGGGCGGTCGCGGCGAACGCCTCGTCGAGCCACGCCCAGCTCGGCGGCCCGAGCCGCAGCGTCGGGTCGTGCTGATACCACCAGGCCTCGTCGGCGTAGCGCGCCGCATCGCCGGTGAGCAGCCGCTGGCGCTCGGCGACGCCAGGGCGCTCGCTCTTCCACGCCGGGCGAGCGGGGTCGCCGCGCCGCCGCAACAGGTGCGCGACCCGGCCGCCGAGCCAAGCGCCTACCGGCGAGGCGAGCCCGAGCATCGGCGCGACCAGCACCGCAGCGCGTGGCCGGATCGCGCCGTCTAGCAAGGCGCGCAACGCCAGGTAACCGCCCATCGAATGGCCGATGATCACGTGCGGCCCGGGCATCGTCCCGACCCAGCTGCGCCATTGTTCGGCCAGATCGTTCAACCAGGGCGCGAAATCGTCGCAATGGCCGACCTGCGCGTCGACACACAGCCGCCCCGAGCCGCCTTGGCCGCGCCAATCGAACGCCGCGACGCTCCACCCCCGAGCGTGCCAGTGCGCGAACGACTCGAGATATTTCTCGAACGCGTCGGCACGCCCGGTCTGAAACAGGATCGTGCCACGTCCCTCCCCTGCCCACTCGAAACGGCGCAGCGGCCAACCATCCTCGGCGCGCGCGGTGGCGACTCGCGCCTCGGCGGGGATCAGGCGGCGGTTCACGGGGTCCAACATCATCCCGATCATGGTTACGGTTTCTCAAACCCTGTCGTCTAGCACCGCCGCTATGGGTCAATCTCTCCTCGCCTGGCTGCTCCCCGCGATCATGGGAGCGCTGCTGCTCTCCGCCGGCGTGGAGGACGCGCGCGTGCGCGAGATCGCCAATTGGAAGAACGCTGCGATCGCGCTGCTCGCGCCGGTCTGGTGGTGCGCGATCGGGCTCTCGCCCTGGCCCGAGATGGCGCTGCAACTCGGCGTCGCGCTCGTGGTGTTCGCGCTGTTCATCGGCGCCTTCGCGATCGGGCAGATGGGCGGCGGCGACGTCAAGCTGATCGGCGCGCTGGCCTTGTGGCTGCCGCCGATGCGGCTGCTCGACACATTGCTGGTCATGTCGGTGCTGGGCGGCGTGCTCACGCTCCTGTTCGTGATCGAGCGGCGCTGGAAGCCGAGCGAGGCAGCGGTCGAGGTCCCCTATGGCGTCGCGATCGCGGTGGCCGGGCTGATCACGTTAGCCGAACCGCTTGTTAACCAATTCCGCCCATAATCTACGTGAAGTTGGCGCCGGTTGGCGCACGCAGAGGATGCTCTCCCCGATGGACAGTCGCAAGCTCATCATGCTGGTCGGCGCGCTGGTGGTCGCGGTGGTGACCGCGGTCGCCGCGCGGACGCTGGTCGCCGGCGCCGCGGCGCCCGCGGCGGCCGCGATCACCGCACCGGCCGCTTCCGTGGTCGATGGCCCGGAGGTGCTCGTCGCCACGCGCGCCCTACCCGTCGGCACCATCCTCGACGTCACCGCACTGAAGTTCCAGCCCTGGCCCAAGGAGCTGGTCGAGAATGCCTATTACCAGAAGGACCAGACTGATCTGGCCAAACTGATCGGCACCGTTGTGCGCCTTCCGGTCACCGCCGGCCAGCCAGTGACCCAGGGCCAGCTGGTCAAGCCCGGCGACCGCGGCTTCCTCGCCGCGGCGCTCGGCGCCGGCATGCGCGCGGTCACCGTGCCGGTCTCGGCGCAGACCTCGGTGGCGGGCTTCGTCTTCCCGGGCGATCACATCGATCTCATCCTCACCCAGTCGGTCGACGGCGGCGGTGACGGCCCGCCGCTCAAGGCGAGCGAGACGGTGATCCGCAACCTGCGCGTGCTCGCCACGGACCAGCGCACCGGCGACCAGAAGGACGCGAACGGCAACACGATCGTGCAGACCTTCTCGAACGTGACGGTCGAGGCGACCCCGAAGATCGCCGAGCAGATCGCGGTGGCGCAGACGATCGGCACGCTGTCGCTGTCACTGCGCTCGATCGCGGACAATGCCTCCGAGCTCGACCAGGCGATCGCCTCGGGCGCGATCAGCCCCGGCGACGCCAAGGATCCGAAGGCCGAAGAGGCGATGCTCAGCCGCCTCGCCAACACGCCCCAGGCGGGCGACACCACCTATGCGGTCGGCGCCGACGTATCGCGCTTCCAGCGCCGCACCGTGCCCGCCAAGTCGGCCGCGACCGCCGGACCAGCCGTGCCCGGTGCCCCGATCGTCGCCGGCGCCACGCCGTCGCCCGCCACCCCGATGGTGCGGATCGCGCGCGGCAACAACGTCACCGAAGTCTCCGTCGCAGGGAAGAACTGAGATGCGCCTCCACTCCCTCCTCGCGCGCGGTGTCGCGTTGGCCGCCATGGCCGGCGTCGCGCTGCCCCCGGCGGGCGCCGCTCCCGCGACCCGCCGCAACGTCTCGGCCAGCGTGGCCGCGACCGGTCGGCCGGCCCGCGCCGGCCTTCCCCCCGCCGGCATCACCAAGCCGACGGTCGAGAAGTGGTTCTCGATCGGCGAGGGCGAGCTGATCACGTTGCCCTCGACCGTCAGCGAAGTGTGGACCTCCAACCCCGAGACGGCCGACGTCTATGTCGCCAACCCGCGGCAGATCCACCTGTTCGGCAAGGCCTCCGGCGAGTCGACCGTGTTCGCGACCGATCGCAGCGGCGCGGTGGTGTTCGCCGCGAGCGTCCATGTCGCGCAGAACTCGACCTCGATCGACCGCATGATGAAAGCGGCGATGCCAGGAGCGGACATCCGCATCACCCAGGTCGGCCAGATCGCCGTGTTGAACGGGACCGTCGACTCGCCCGCCGACGCGGAGCAGGCGCAGCGGCTGGTGCTGTCGCTGCTCAACCCCGGGCTCGACACCAGCGCCGACAACGCGGTGCTGAAAGTCACCGTGGTCAACAGGCTGCGGACCGCGACGCCGTTGCAGGTCAATCTCCAGGTCAAGTTCGCCGAGGTGAGCCGCTCCTTCCTCAAGAACTTCGGCAACAACATCATCAACCGCGACAATAGTGGCGGCTTCCTTTTCGGTCTCGGCTCGGGTCGTAGCCCCGGCGCGATCGGCGACGTCGACGTCTCGAAGCTGCCGTCGCTCGACGCCTCGTCGTTGTACGGCCTGCCCGCGGGCTCGATCTCGCTGCCGTTCGATCCGGCGACGCGCCAGTTCGTCACCCGACCTGGAACGCAATACTCCTTCACCAAGGATACCAGCGGCACGCGCAGCACGCTCAGCCTCGCCGGGCGGCTGCTCGGCATGGACGTGCTCTCCGCGATCGACCTCGGTGAGACGATGGGTCAGGTGACCACACTCGCCAACCCGAACCTCACCGCGCTCTCGGGCGAGACCGGCACCTTCCTCGCCGGCGGCGAGATCCCGATCCCGGTCAGTCAGGCGCTCGGCACCACCACGATCGAGTATAAGCAGTTCGGCGTCAGCCTCGCCTACACGCCGACGGTCATGTCCGACGGGCGCATCTCGCTGCGAGTTCGCCCCGAGGTGTCGCAGCTCGACTATGCCAATGCCGTGACGGTGGGCAGCGGCCGCGTGCCCGCGCTCACCACGCGACGCGCCGAGACGACGGTGGAGCTCGGTTCGGGCCAGAGCTTCATGATCGCTGGCCTGATGCAGAACACGCACAACAACACGTACGACAAGACGCCGGGCGTCGCGGACCTGCCGGTGATCGGCGCGCTGTTCAAGTCGAACGGCTTCCAGCGCAACGAGACCGAGCTGGTAATCGTGATCACGCCGTATCTGGTGAGGCCCGTCAACGGCAACGACATCAAGTTGCCGACCGACAGCTATCGCGCGCCCAGCGATCTCGAGCGCGTGTTCGTCGGCTCGCTGGAGGGCGGCAACCGGGCGGCGGAACGTCCCAAGCCGGTGATGCAGGCGCCCACCCCTGCTGCCGCTCCGACGGCGGGCGCGGTCGCCCCCGCCCAGGTGACGCCGAACCCGGCGGCGCCGCTCGAGGCGCCCGCCGATCGCAAGGCGGTCAAGCCGTCGAACCGCAAGGCCGCGGCGCCCGCGCCCGGCTTCTCGATCAACTGAGGTCCCAGACGATGCCTAACCGCCCGCTCCTCCTCACCGCTCTCGCGCTCGCGGCGCCGCTCGCCGGCTGCAACAGCTACCGCGGCGTGGAGTCGATCCACCAGCCGGTGGTGTCGCGCAGCGACTATGCGCTCGACGTGCAGACCACCGCCGTCGGCCTCGCCCCGGGTGAGCCGGAGCGGCTGCGCGGCTGGCTCGACGCGCTGCGCCTGTCCTATGGCGACACCGTCGCGCTCGATCAGGGCAGCGCCGAGAACGGCGGCGCGCGCGCCGACGTCGCCGCGATCGCCGGTCGCTACGGCCTGCGTCTCGCCGAGGCGGCGCCGATCGCCGGCGCCGCGATCGCGCCGGGCACCGCCCGCGTCACGGTGAGCCGCACCACCGCGGCAGTGACGAGCTGCACGCCGCAGAGCAACCGCGGCATCCTCAACTTCGACTCGCACACCAGCGGCAATTATGGCTGCGCGGTCAACGGCAACCTAGCCGCCATGGTGGCCAACCCGACCGACCTGGTGCGCGGCGTCGCCGACACGGACGGCTATGACAATATGACCGGCAGCAAGGCGGTCGCCGCCCGCCGCCGCGCCGCGCCCACGGGCGGCGGTGGCGCAGCAGTGAAATCCGAGTCGACGGGAGGCAAGTGAGATGAACGCACCCTGGAAGCCCGGCGTCGCCGGCAGCCGCGCGCCCTTTCTCGCCTTCGCCTGCGACGACGGCTCGGTCGAGGCGCTGCGCCCGATCGCGGCCGAGCTGGGCTGGCCGACCGAGAACATCTACAAGGGCGGTTTGCGCAACGCGGTGCAGACGCTCTCGGTGACGTCCAGCCCGCACGTGCTGTTCGTCGACCTCGCCGAATCGAGCGACCCGCTCGGCGACATCAACGGCCTCGCCGAAGTGTGCGAGCCCGGCACGATCGTGATCGCGGCCGGCCAGGTCAACGACGTCCGGCTGTACCGCGACCTGCTCGCCAGCGGTCTCCAGGACTATCTGCTCAAGCCGCTCCATGCCGACGCCGTGCGCGACGCGCTCGGCCAGGCGCAGGCGATGCTCAACGCGCCCAAGCCGGTCGAGCTCTCGCTCGATCGCCCGCACTGTTCGGTGGCGGTGATCGGCAGCCGCGGCGGCGCGGGCGCGTCCAGCATCGCCACCTCGCTGGCGTGGCTGATCAGCGAGCACGGCAAGCGCGCCACCGCTCTGCTCGACCTCGACGTGCATTTCGGCACCGGCGCGCTCGCGCTCGACCTCGAGCCCGGCCGTGGCCTCACCGACGCCATCGAGAATCCCAGCCGGATCGACGGCCTGTTCATCGAGCGCGCGATGGTGCGCGCGTCGGACAAGCTCTCGGTCCTCTCGGCCGAGGCGCCGATCAGCGCGCCGGTGATCACCGACGGCGCGGCTTTCTACCAGCTGCAGGAAGAGATGCGCGCCGCCTTCGAGGCGACCGTGATCGACCTGCCGCGCGCGATGCTGGTGCAACACCCGCACCTGCTCGCCGATGTCAACGCCGTGGTGCTGGTCACCGAATTGACGCTCGCCTCGGCGCGCGACTCGATCCGGCTGCTATCGTACCTGCGTAGCAACGCGCCGCAGGTGCAGGTGACGGTGCTGGCCAACCGCGTCCACGCCGGCGCGCAGCCCGAGATCTCGCGCAAGGATTTCGAGGGCTCGATCGAGCGCAAGATCGATGTGATCCTGCCGTTCGACCAGAAGCTGGCGGCGCAGGCGGCCAAGCTGGGCAAGCCGCTGGCGGAGGCAGGCAAGGCGAGCAAGACGATCGCGCCGCTCGCCGACTTCGCCGAGCAGCTGCTGCGCCGCGCAGACGACGGCGAGGTGCCCGCGCGCGCGTCGCGCGGCGGCTCGTTGCTGTCCAAGTTCGCCGACCTCAAGGGACTGATCCCCAAGAAGACGGCCAAACCGAAGTGACCGCCCGCTCGATCGTCCCGGAGCCGCCATGCCGATCCTGCCGCTGATCCTGCTTTTCGCCGGTGCCGCGCTGACGCTGCTGCTGCTCGTCACCGCGCTCGCCGGGCCGTCGACGAGCAAGGCGACGACCCGCCGCCTCGCCGCTATGCGCGAGCGTCATACCGCCTCGCCGACCAACGCGATCGAGGCGCAGATGCGCCGCATCACGGGCAAGAGCGCGACCCGCGCCGATCTCGCCGCGATGCGGCTGCTGCCCAACGTGGCGCAGCTGCAGAAGCGGCTGTCGATGACGGGGAAGAGCTGGACCGTGGGCCATTACGGCGGCGCGACGGTCGGAGTCGCGGTCGTGGTGGCGGTGCTGCTGCTGCTCAAGGGCATGCCGCCGCTGCTGGCGCTGTTCCTCGGTGTCGGTCTGGGTGGACTGGTGCCGCATCTCGCGGTGGGCAGGTTGATCAAGCGCCGCATCGCCGCCTTCACCGCCAAATTCCCCGACGCGATCGAGTTGCTGGTGCGCGGCCTGCGCTCGGGCCTGCCGATCTCGGAGACGATGCAGGTGGTCGGCGCCGAGGTGCCAGGCCCGGTCGGCGACGAGTTCCGCTCGGTCTCCGATAAGATGAAGATCGGCCGTGGCATGGACGTCGCGTTGCAGGAGACCGCCGATCGGCTCGGCACGCCCGAGTTCCAGTTCTTCGTCATTACCATCGCGATCCAGCGCGAGACCGGCGGCAACCTCGCCGAGACGTTGCAGAACCTCGCCACGGTGCTGCGCCAGCGCGGGCAGATGAAGCTGAAGATCAAGGCGATGTCGTCCGAGTCCAAGGCCTCGGCCTATATCGTCGGCTCGCTGCCCTTCATCGTCTTTGGCGTCATCTACGCGATTAACGCTCCCTACATGCTCAACTTCTTCGCCGACCCGCGGCTGATGGTAGCGGGCGGCGGCGGGCTGATCTGGATGGGGATCGGCGCCTTCATCATGGCCAAGATGGTGAGCTTCGAGATCTGATATGGAACCTGCGCACGCCACCTTCTTCGGCATCGACGTGGTCTGGGCCGCGACCTTGCTCTCCGGCATCGCCGCCGCGGCGGTGTTCGTCGCGATCTACGCCGCGCTCGGCGTGCGTGACCCGATGAGCAAGCGCGTCCGCGCGCTCAACGACCGGCGCGAGCAGCTCAAGGCCGGCATCACCGCTTCGACGAGCAAGCGCCGCGCCAAGCTCGTCCAGAAGAACGAGACCGCCGACCGGCTGCGCGCTTTCCTGTCGTCGCTGCGCGTGCTCCAGGACGAGCAGCTCAAGGTCGCACAGCACAAATTGATGCAGGCCGGCATCCGCAAGAAGGAATGGGCGGTCGCGGTCATCTTCGGCCGGCTGGTACTGCCGATCGTCTTCGGCGGCCTGATGATGATCTACGTCTACCTGCTCGACTCCTTCCCCGACTGGAGCGCGCTGAAGCGCTACGGCCTGGTCGCCTCCACGCTGGTGCTCGCCTACAAGGCGCCCGACTTGTTCCTGAAGAACAAGATCAACAAGCGAAGCGACGCGATCCGCAAGGGGCTACCCGACGCGCTCGACCTACTGGTGATCTGCGCCGAGGCGGGCCTCACCGTCGACGCCGCGTTCCAACGCGTCTCGCGCGAGCTCGGCAAGGCCTATCCCGAGCTGGGCGAGGAGTTCGCGCTCACCGCGATCGAGCTGGGCTTCCTCACCGACCGTCGCCAGGCGTTCGAGAATCTCGCGATGCGCGTCCATCTCGACGCGGTGCGCGGCGTGGTGACGACGATGATCCAGACCGAGAAATACGGCACGCCGCTGGCCAGCGCCTTGCGCGTGCTCTCGGCCGAGTTCCGCAACGAGCGGATGATGCGCGCCGAGGAGAAAGCCGCGCGCCTGCCCGCGATCATGACGGTGCCGCTGATCCTCTTCATCCTGCCCGTGCTGTTCGTCGTCATCCTCGGTCCGGCGGCCTGCTCGCTCAACGACTCCTTCATCAACGCCAAGTGACGCGCGGCGGCGTTCCGGTGCGATGCGTCGCGCCGGAACACCGCGTCGGCACCGGTCGTTGCTATGACGTTATGGAGGCGCCGCGGGCGTCTCTGGCGGCAGGGAGGATGCCATGCTGTTCACGACGTCGACGCAATATATCGCGCTAGCGGTGGCCCTGATCGCGGGCTGGCTGTTCGGGCTGGCGAGCCATCCCGGCGGGGGCAAGTGGAAGACGCGCTACGCGGCCGAGCGCGACGCGCACGCGGCCACCGCCAAGCGCGTCGCCGAGCTGGAGCGCGATCACGCTCGCCTCGCCGAACTGGAGCGCGACAACGCGCGGATCGGCGATCTGGAGCGCGAGAATGCGCGCGTCGCCGAGCTGGAGCGCGAGAATGAGCGGCTACGCGCGGCGCCGCCCGCGATGGACGAGCGCGTGGTGCGCGACGAGCGGCCGATCCTCGGCGATCGGCCGACTTTCGATGAGCGCGTGGTGCGCGACGAGCGCGCCTTCCGCGACGAGGCCGTCGTGCCGCGCTCCTCCGCAGCGCCGGCGCACCCGACGGATCGCCGCATCATCTGACATCCCCATTCTTCCCGCTCAGCGGAGGTGGCAGCGCGGAGCGCTGAGGGAGGGGTGTCGCCAGCGGTGGGTATCGACGACCTGACCGATCGCGACGCCCCTCTACGACGCTCTTTGCGCGCAGCCCCCTCGCAGAGGACGGATCTACTTCGCCGCCAGTGCCGCCTGCGCCGCGGCCAGCCGCGCGATCGGCACGCGATACGGCGAGGCAGAGACGTAATCCAATCCGACCTGCTCGCAGAAGGCGATCGACGCCGGGTCGCCGCCGTGCTCGCCGCAGATGCCGAGCTTGATCGCCGGCCGCGTCGCGCGCCCGCGTTTCACGGCCAGCGCCACCAGCTCGCCGACGCCCTCGACGTCGAGGCTGACGAACGGGTCGCGCGCGTAGATGCCCTGCTCGACATAGGCGCCGAGGAAGCGCGCCGCGTCGTCGCGGCTCACCCCCAGGGTCGTCTGCGTCAGGTCGTTGGTCCCGAACGAGAAGAACTCGCCGCTCTCGGCGATCTCGCCGGCCTTGAGCGCGGCGCGCGGCAGCTCGATCATCGTGCCGACCAGATAGTCCAGGCGCCGCCCGCGCTCGGCGAACACCGCCTCGGCGGCGCGCTCGACCACCGCCTTCATCAGGTCCAGCTCGCGCTTGGTCGCGACCAGCGGGATCATCACCTCGGGGATGGGCGCCTCCCCGCTCCGCTCCGCCACGTCGAGCGCGGCCTCGAAGATCGCGCGCGCCTGGGTCTCGTAGATCTCCGGATAGGTCACGCCGAGCCGGCAGCCGCGATGCCCGAGCATCGGGTTGAACTCGTGGAGCTCGGCGGCGCGGCGGCGGAGCACGTCCACGGCCACCCCCGCCGCCTCGGCGACCTCGGCGAACTCCTTCTCCTCGTGCGGCAGGAACTCGTGGAGCGGCGGGTCGAGCAACCGCACCGTCACCGGCAGCCCCGCCATCACCTCGAAGATCGCGGTGAAGTCGGCGCGCTGCGCGGGCAGCAATTTCTCCAGCGCGGCGCGCCGGCCGCGCTCGTCGGTCGCCAGGATCATCTGGCGCACCGCGGTGATGCGGTCGCCCTCGAAGAACATATGCTCGGTGCGGCAGAGGCCGACGCCCTCCGCACCGAAGTCGCGCGCCACGCGGCAGTCCGCGGGCGTCTCGGCGTTGGCGCGCACCCTCAGGCGGCGCGCCGCGTCCGCCCATTCCATCAGCGTACCGAAGTCGCCGGCGAGCTCGGGCTGGATCGTCGCCACCGCGCCTGCCATCACCTCGCCGGTGGCGCCGTCGATCGTCAGCACGTCGCCCTCGCGCAGCTCGCGCCCGCCGACCCGCGCCGTCTTGGCGCGCGCGTCGATCGAGAGCGCGCCAGCGCCCGAGACGCATGGCCGCCCCATGCCGCGCGCCACCACCGCGGCGTGGCTGGTCATCCCGCCGCGCGCGGTGAGGATGCCCGTGGCCGCGTGCATCCCGTGAATGTCCTCGGGGCTGGTCTCGGTGCGCAGCAGGATCACCGCACGCCCGTCCGCCGCCCAGCGCTCGGCGGTGTCGGCGTCGAACACCGCCGCGCCCGAGGCGGCGCCGGGCGAGGCGGGCAGTCCCTTGGTCAGCACGTCGCGCACCGCGGCGGGATCGAGCGTCGGATGGAGCAACTGGTCGAGCGCGGACGGGTCGACGCGCGCGATCGCCTCCTCGCGCGTGATCAGCCCCTCCTCCGCCATGTCGACAGCGGTCTTGAGCGCGGCCTTGGCGGTGCGCTTGCCCGAGCGCGTCTGGAGCATCCACAGCACGCCCTGCTGCACCGTGAACTCGATGTCCTGCATGTCGCGATAGTGCGTCTCGAGCGTGTCGAACACGCGCGCGAGCTCGGCGTACACCTCGGGCAGCGCCTCCTCCATCGACAGCGGCTTGGCCCCCGCCCGCTCCCGCGCCGCGCGCGTCAGATATTGCGGCGTGCGGATGCCCGCGACGACGTCCTCGCCCTGCGCGTTGATGAGGAACTCGCCGTAATAAGCGCGCTCGCCGGTCGAGGGATCGCGGGTGAAGGCGACGCCGGTGGCGCTGGTGTCGCCCATGTTGCCGAACACCATCGCCTGGACATTCACCGCGGTGCCCCAGTCGCCCGGGATGTGGTTGAGCCGGCGGTACACCTTGGCGCGGTCCGACTGCCACGAGCCGAACACCGCGCCCACCGCGCCCCACAATTGATCGTGGACGTCCTGCGGGAAGGCCTTGCCCCAGAGCTGCTCGACCAGCTGCTTATACTCGGCGACCAGCCCGCGCAGGTCGTCGGCCGACAGCTCGGTGTCGAGCGTATAGCCGCGGTCTTCCTTGGCGACCTCGAGCGCTTCCTCGAAGGCGCCGTGGTCGAGTTCGAGCACCACGTCGGCGTACATCTGGATGAAGCGGCGGTAGCTGTCCCAGGCGAAGCGCGCGTCGCCGCTCGCCGCCGCCAACCCCTCGACCGTGGCGTCGTTGAGCCCGAGGTTGAGGACGGTGTCCATCATTCCCGGCATCGACACGCGCGCGCCCGAGCGGACCGACACGAGCAGCGGGTCTCCCGCGTCGCCGAACCTTCTGCCGGTGACACCCTCGATATGCGCGATCCCCGCGGCCACCTCGGCGCGCAGCGATTCGGGGAAAAGCTCGCCCTCCTCATAGTAACGCGCGCACATCGCGGTGGAGATGGTGAAGCCCGGCGGCACCGGCAGGCCGATCGAGGCCATCTCGGCGAGGTTGGCGCCCTTGCCGCCGAGCAGTGTCCGGTCACCCGTCTTGCCCTCCGACACCCCGCCGCCGAAGCGATAGACGTACTGCTCGGTCATGCTTCCAAGTCCTTGTTTCGGCGAGGGCGGACGCGCGAATGTTGAGTAAGTTGAGTCGCTGGCGCGGTGTGACTCAACCTTCGATCCGGCCGAAATCGGCGACCGTGTGGACCGCGGCGCGGACGCGCGCGAGCAGCGCCAGCCGCGCCGCGCGCTTCGCCGGATCGGGATCGTTGACGGTCACAGTGTCAAAGAACGCGTCGATCGGGGCGCGGAGAGTCGCGAGCGCGGCCATCGCCCCCTCGAAGTCCTCGCGCGCGACCGCCTCGGCGGCGGCGGGCTCGGCGGAGTCGAGCGCGGCGATCAGCGCGGCTTCGTCCTTTTCCGGCGTGTAGGACAGGGGCAAGTGCTGTGGTGCGGGCACGTGCTCGTGCGCGGGCCTGTGCTCCCGCGCACGCAGGAGGCCAGAGCCACCGTGCGCCTCGCCATCCTGGGCTCCTGCGTGCGCAGGAGCACGGTCGATGACGCCCTCCTTCTTGAGGATGTTGGCGGCGCGTTTGTATCCGGCGAGCAGATTGGCGCCGTCCTCGGTGCCGACGAACGACTGGAGCGCGCGCACCCGCGCGAGCAGCCGGACGAGATCGTCCTCGCCGACGCCCCTTTGTCGTTCGGCCGCGAACACCGCGTCGATCAGGTCGTGGCGCACGCCGGCCTCGCGCTGCTGGACCTTGAGGCGGTCGGCGAAGAAGTCGAGCACGTCACGCGACACGACCTCGCCGAGCGGGAAGCGCAGGCCGTTGTCGAGGATGAGCGCGATCACGCCGAGAGCCGAACGACGCAGCGCGAACGGGTCCTTTGAGCCGCTCGGGCGCAGGTCGGCGGCGAAGAACTGCGTGATGCTATCCAGCTTGTCGGCGAGGCTCACCGCCACCGTGACCGGCGCGGTCGGCACCTCGTCGCCCTGCCCGACCGGCTTGTAATGGTCGCGCACCGCCTCGGCGACCGCGACGGGCTCGCCCTGCGCCGCGGCGTAATAGCCGCCTATCAGCCCCTGGAGCTCGGGGAACTCGCCGACCATGCCGGTAACGAGGTCGGCCTTGGCGAGCCGTGCCGCACGCTCCGCCATGTCGGCGAGCGACGCTAGATCCTCCCCGCGAGCGGGGAGGATCACACCCTCTTCCACCAGCCAATGTGCCAGCCTAGCGACGCGCTCCACCTTGTCGGCCACCGTGCCGAGCTTCTCGTGGAACACGATCTTGCCGAGCCTCTCCGCCTGCTGCTCGAGCGGCACCTTGAGGTCGGTCTCGTAGAAGAAGCGCGCGTCGCTCAGCCGGGCCGCCAGCACCTTGCGGTTGCCGTCGACGATCCGCGCGCCGCCATCGCTCGCGGCGATGTTGGCGGTGCACACGAACGCGTTCGCCAGTCGCCCGTCAGCGTCGCGACACACGAAATACTTCTGGTTCACGCGCGCGGTGAGCTGGATCACCTCGGGCGGCACGTCGAGGAAGGCGGGGTCGAAGCGGCCGAGCAGCGGCACCGGCCACTCGGTCAGCCCGGCATTCTCGGCCACCAGCCCCTCGTCCTCCACCAGCACCAGCCCCGCCTCGGCAGCCAGCGCGGCGGCGCGGCCGCGGATCAGCGCGGCGCGCTCGTCCTGGTCGACGACGACGTGGCAGGCGCGCAGCTTCTCCACGTAATCCGCCGCCGAGCCGATCGTGATCGCGCCGGGATGGTGGAAGCGGTGGCCGAGCGTCGCCGCGCCGCTCTCGACGCCCGCGACCGCCACCGGCACGACCTGCTCGCCGAACAAAGCGAGGATGCCGTGGAGCGGTCGGACCCAGCGCAGGCTCTCGGTCGAGCGCGACTCCGCACCCCAGCGCATCGACTTGGGCCACGGGAAGGCGCGGATCACCGCGGCCACCGCCTCGGCCAGCACCTCGGGAGTGGCGCGGCCGGCCCTCTCGCTGACCGCATAGAGCACGCCGTCGCGCTCGGTCAGCTGTTCCCGGGTGAGTCCGGTCTTGCGCAGGAAGCCCTCGAGCGCCTGCGGCGGGGCGGACGCGCGCGGGCCCTTGATCTCCTCCGAGACGGCGGCGGTCGCCTCGGGCAGACCGCGCGCGATCAGCGCGAGCCGGCGCGGCGTGGCGTAGGTGACGGTCTCCGTCGCGGCGAGCCCGGCCCGCGCCAGCTCGGCGGCGAACAGGCGGGCGAGATCCTCGCGCGCCCTGGCCTGCATGCGGGCGGGGATCTCCTCCGAGCGGAGTTCGAGCAGGAAATCGGTCATAAGGCTCTCAATCCTCCCCGGCACGGGGAGGGGGACCGCCCGGCGCAGCCGGACGGTGGAGGGGGGTGGCCGCGAACGCAGCGATCGCGTCGGCCGCGGCGTCGGCGTCGCGGAGGATCTCGGCCGCGGGGACGTGGAGGACGCGATAGCCGTGGCCTCGGAGGAAAGCGTCGCGGCTGACATCGCGCTCGGGCCGCTCGCCGCGGCCATGGGCCTTACCGTCCACTTCCTCGACCGTATGGGTAGCGGCGCAGTAGAAATCGGCGACGTACGGCCCGACCGGGTGCTGGCGACGGAACTTCACGCCCGCCGCGGCACCTCTGACGCGCTGCCCCAGCAGCACCTCGGGCAGCGACATCTCGCGGCGGAGGCGACGGGCGGTGGCCGACTCGGGGCGGAGCGCTCGCGGCGATCCCCCTCCACCACGACGCCGCGCGCGACGGTCCCCCTCCCCGCGAGCGGGCAGGATCTTGTCGGTCGCTCTCGCGGTGACACACCGATCCTCCCCGGCGCGGGGAGGGGGACCGCCCGGCGCAGCCGGGTGGATGGGGCTCTCCGCGGAAGCGACGTCCGCCGGATCCCCCCTGCCGTCCCCCAGGGCGCTCACGCCGCCCACCCGTTCTTCTCCATCCACGCCCCGCATGCGCCCTTCGCGAGGTCGCGCACGCGGCCGATATAGGCCTGGCGCTCCGCCACCGAGATCACGCCGCGCGCCTGGAGCAGGTTGAACGTGTGGCTCGCCTTGATCGCCTGCTCGTACGCCGGGATCGGCAGCCCAGCGGCGAGGCTGTTCTCGCACTCGGCCGCGGCCTTGCGGAAGGCGTCGAACAGCGCCTCGGTGTCCGCCACCTCGAAGTTCCACGCGCTCATCTGGCGCTCGTTCTCGAGGAAGACGTCGCCGTAGCTCACCCCCGCGTCGTTGAAGCGCAGGTCGTAGACGTTGTCGACGTCCTGAATGTACATCGCCAGCCGCTCCAGCCCGTAGGTCAGCTCGCCCGCCACCGGCTTCATGTCGAAGCCGCCCATCTGCTGGAAATAGGTGAACTGGGTCACCTCCATCCCGTCGCACCAGACCTCCCAGCCGAGCCCCCAGGCGCCGAGCGTCGGGCTCTCCCAATCGTCCTCGACGAAGCGGATGTCATGGACGCCCATGTCGACCCCGATCGCGGCGAGGCTGCCGAGATACAGCTCCTGCAGGTCGCTCGGGCTCGGCTTCAGGATCACCTGATATTGGTAGTAATGCTGGAGCCGATTGGGGTTCTCGCCGTAGCGGCCGTCGGTGGGGCGGCGGCACGGCTGGACGAAGGCGGCGTTCCACGTGTCCGGCCCGAGCGCGCGCAGCGTGGTGGCGGGGTGAAAGGTGCCCGCGCCCATCTCCATGTCATAGGGCTGGAGGATCACGCAGCCGCGCTCCGACCAATAATGGTGGAGCCGCAGGATCATCGCCTGGAAGCTGAGCGGGCGGTTGGCGCTGGTGTCGGTCACCCCCGGCGCTGTGGCGGAAGCCCGGCGGGGAATCAAGCGAGTGGCGCGAGGCGGCGGTGACACACTCTCCCACTCGATGCGGCCAAGTCTATGATAATGGTAGCGCAACATGCTGCTTGCCCGCGCAAGCGCTGGAGCGGCGCCGCGCGCGACGAGCAAGTCCAGTCGGCCGCGGTTCAGCCCGCCGTTGCTACCGCTCCCATCGCCAGATCAACGAAAGGAGCGATCCTCTTGCCCTATACCTTTCTTCTCACGGCGCTTCTGCTCGACGCGACGTCCGCACCGTCGCCCTCCACCTCGCCCGTGGCCGCCGAGCGCGCGCTGCGTACCCGCCCGGCGTGTCGCCCGCTCGGGCTTGCCCCCGGGGTCGTGCCGGCGACCTCGGTGCTGGCGACGCGTGGCAACATGCTCCAGGCCGACATCGCCACCGCGCGAAAGGCGCGCACGCTGACGCCGCCGCAGGCCGACGCGCTGTGGCAGCAGGCCGACCAGGTGCGGCAGCGCGTCGCGGGCAAGGTGCGCCTCCCGGTCGCCACCCGCGCCGAGGCGAACCGCACGCTCGAGTCGATCGCGGCGCAGCTCTGCCACCGCTGATGCCGCGCGCGCCGCGCTTGCCCGGCGCGGCGCGCGCGCCGATAGCGCACCCTTTCCTTCGCCGGGACGCCGCCGCATGAACGCTGCCATGAAGACCGCTCTCTCCGCGCTCGCGCTGCTGCTCGCGCTCCCCGCCTGCGCGCAGCAGGCACCCGCCCCCGCGACGCCGGCCGACGCCGATCCCGCTTTGTGGGTGGTGAAGGACAAGGACACGACGATCTACCTGTTCGGCACGATCCACGTGCTCAAGCCCGGCCTGTCCTGGTTCGACGAGGGCGTGAAGTCGGCGTTCGACCGCTCGCAGACCCTGGTGCTCGAGATGGTCGAGCCCGATTCGCAGACCGCGCAGAAAATCGTCGCGGCCAAGGCCTTCGCCCCGACGGGCAGCACGCTGACGACTCAGCTGCCGCCCAATTATCGCCCCGCCTTCGCCAAGGCGATGGGCGAGGGCGGCGTCACCGCCCAGGCCTATGACAGGATGCGGCCGTGGTTCGCCGCGGTGACGCTGTCGCTGCTGCCGGTGCAGAAGCTCGGCTACCAGGCCGCCAACGGCCCCGAGAAGGTGCTGACCGAGGCGGCGCGCGCGGCGGGCAAGCAGGTCGTCGGGCTGGAGACGTTCGAGGGCCAGCTCGGCATCTTCGACACGCTGTCGCAGCCCGCGCAGCTCCAGCTGCTCGAGAGCACGCTCGACGAGCTGCCCACCGCCGAGCGCACCTTCGACCGGCTCGTCACCGCCTGGTCAAAGGGCGATCCCGACGGCGTGGCGAGCGAGATGAACGACTCGCTCAAGGACTCGCCCGAGGTCGCCAAGGCGCTGCTGGTGGATCGCAACAGGCGCTGGGCGGCGTGGATCGCCGAGCGGATGAAGCGGCCGGGCACCGTCTTCGTCGCGGTCGGCGCGGGGCATCTCGCCGGCGCGCAGAGCGTCCAGGCGCAGCTCGGCGCGTACCGGCTGAGGGCGGTGCGGGTGAACTACTGATTGCGTTTCGGGCGCGTCGCGGCTAAGCGCGCGCACTTCCGCCATGGTCATCCCTGGAGGCGTGGCGGGAGCATATCAGTCATCTTACGTTTCGGAGCACCAACATGAGCGATACCATCACGCTCGCGGCCGAGACGCGTGACCGGGTTGGCAAGGGAGCCTCCCGCTCGCTGCGTCGCGAAGGCCGTGTCCCCGCCGTGATCTACGGCCAGAACAAGGAGCCGTCGGCGATCCACCTCGAGGAGAAGGCGCTGGTCAAGGCATTGATGACCGGCCACTTCATGAACTCGGTGATCATGGTCGACGGGCAGCGCACGCTGGCCAAGGACGTCGCCTTCCACCCGGTGACCGACCGCCCGACCCACGTCGACTTCTTCCGCATCGCCGCCGACGCGACCGTCACCGTCGCGGTGCCGGTGGTGTTCGCCGACGAGGAAGAGTCGCCCGGCCTCAAGAAGGGCGGCGTGCTCAACGTCGTGCGCCACGAGCTCGAGCTGGTGGTCGACGCCAGCAACATTCCGACCGAGATCACCGTGTCGGTCGCGGGCAAGGACGTGGGCGACACGATCCACATCAGCGAGGTGACGCTGCCGCAGGGCGCGACCCCCGCGATCGAGGACCGCGACTTCACCGTGGCGACGCTGGTCGCGCCGTCGGCGCTGCGATCGGAAGGCGCGGCCGACGAGGCCGAGGACGCCGCCGCGGCCGAGGGTGCGAGCGAGGCCTGAGCGCCGCGCTCCGCGTGAGCCATATCGGGGGCAGGGTGGCGGCGACGCTCCCCTGCCCCTTCGCTTTCGTGGGGCGCTTGCGGCGAGATGGATCCCGGGCTCAAGCCTGTCCTGAGCGCCGTCGCAGGCGGCGTCGACGGGGCCAGGATGACCGACAAGCGGACGTGCCGCTCGTGCACCCCATCAGGAGACCACCATCGTGCAACTCTGGGTCGGCCTGGGTAACCCTGGCGCGCAATATGCGATGCACCGGCACAATGTCGGCTTCATGGCGGTCGACTCGATCGCCGAGGTGCACGGCTTCGCGTCGCCCGCCAAGAAGTTCCAGGGCTGGCTCCAGGAGGGGCGCGTCGACGGCGTGAAGGTGCTGCTGCTCAAGCCGGCGACCTTCATGAACGATAGCGGCCGCTCGGTCGGCGAGGCGCTGCGCTTCTACAAGCTCGGCGCCGAGGCACTCACCGTGTTCCACGACGAGCTCGACCTCGCGCCGATGAAGGTCAAGGTGAAGCAGGGCGGCGGCACGGCCGGGCACAACGGGCTCCGCTCGATCGACCAGCATCTCGGGCCGGACTTCCGGCGCGTGCGGATCGGCATCGGCCATCCCGGCCACAAGGATCGCGTCACCGGCCACGTCCTCGGCAATTATGCCAAGAGCGAGATCGACCCGCTCAGCGACCTGCTCGGCGCGGTCGCGGCCGAGGCGGGCTGGCTCGCCAAGGGTGACGACGTACGCTTCATGAACGACGTGGCGCTGCGGCTCGGAGCGTGAGCAGATCCCCCTCCCTGTGCCGGGAAGGATTTTGCACCGACCCAGGCTAAACCCTGCGCGACAACAAGGACCCATTATGCCGACGCGCCAGCTCTTCCCCACGCATTTCTACGAGGTGCGGCTCGACCAGCCCGCGCTGCTCGACGAGCTGGCCGACTCCTGCCGCGCGCTCGCCGCCGAGGACGTCGCCGGCACGCGCTGGTCCAAGGCGCACGGCTATCGCGGCTACACCAGCTATGCCTCGCTCAACGACCTGCCGCAGCGCGACCCCGCCTTCGCCGACCTCAAGCGGCTGCTCGACCGCCATGTCGCGACCTTCGCCGCCGAGGCCGGGTTCGATCTCGGCGGGCGCAGGCTCAAGCTCGACAGCCTGTGGGTCAACGTGATGAAGCCCGGCGGCACGCACTCGGGCCATCTCCACCCGTACAGCGCGGTGTCGGGCACCTTCTACGTCGCAGTGCCGCCCGGCTCGGGCGCGCTCAAGTTGGAGGACCCGCGGCTGGCGATGCTGATGGCGGCGCCGCCGCGCGACGGCACCTTCGTCTATGCCGAACCCGCACCGGGCACGCTCTTCCTGTGGGAGAGCTGGCTGCGCCACGAGGTAATGCCCAGCGCCGCCAAGGAGGAGCGCGTCTCCGTCAGCTTCAACTACCGCTGGTAGCGTCGGCCGGGAAGTCGGCGCCGAGCGCGGCGTCGCGCTGCGACTCGATCTCGGCGACGCGCCCGCGCAGCCGCTCGGTGACCGCGTCATAGCCCCACTTCCCGAGCACCAGGTGCCGCGGCGGGCTGGCGCGCTCGACCGCTTCGATCATCGCCTCCGCCGCGCGTACCGGGTCGCCGGGCTGGTTACCCGAATAACCCTTCGTCGACTCCATGCGCGCCCCGGCCGTCTCGGCATAATCGGCGATCGCGCTCGGCGTCTGGCGCAGCGAGCGCCCCGCCCAGTCGGTGCGAAACGGCCCCGGCTCGACGCAGGTGACCGCGATCCCGAGCGGCGCCACCTCAGCGGCGAGCGAGTCGGAGAAACCCTCCACCGCGTGCTTGGAGGCGGCGTAATAACCCGAGGACGGGAAACCGACGAGGCCCGCGACCGAGGTCATGTTGACGATCGTGCCGGCGCGGCGCTCGCGCATCCCGGGCAGCACCGCGCGGGTGAGCGCGAACAGACCGAAGACGTTGGCGTCGAACTGCGCGCGGATCTCGTGATCCTCGCCCTCCTCGATGCTCGACTGATAGCCGTAGCCCGCGTTGTTGATGAGTACGTCGATGCGGCCGAAGCGCTCGGTTGCGGCGGTCACGGCGGCGTCGATCTGCGCCTGATCGACCACGTCGAGCGACAGCGCCAGCGCGCGGTCGCCGAATTGCTCGACCAGATCGGCGACCCGGCCCGAGTCGCGCGCGGTGACGATGGCGCGCCAGCCGCGCTCCAGCACCAGCCGCGCGAGCTCGCGCCCGAAGCCGGTGGAGCAGCCGGTGATGAACCAGACGGGGTCGTTGACGAGCGCCATGTCGCGTCTATCCTACCGTGATCAGGAGAAAAGCGCCGAACGTCCCGCGCCGTCGCGCCGTTCCCACTGGCATTTTCGGCCGATCGCGCCCATGTGCGCTGTCCTCATGGACTTTCCGAATCTTCCTGCCGCGCTGGGCAGCGCGCTCGCCGCGCGTGGCTATACCGCGCTCACTCCCGTCCAGTCCGAGGTGACGGCCGAGGCCGCACACGGCCGCGACCTCCTCGTCTCCGCGCAGACCGGCTCGGGCAAGACCGTCGCCTTCGGCCTCGCCATGGCCGAGCAGCTGCTCAGCGAGGACGGCGCGTTGCCGCCCGCCGCGGCACCGCTGGCCCTGGCGATCGCGCCGACGCGCGAGCTCGCGCTCCAGGTCGCCAAGGAGCTGGCCTGGCTCTACGCCGACGCGCGCATCGCCACCTGCGTCGGCGGCATGGATGCCAGCCGCGAGCGCCGCGCGCTCAACCACGGCGCGCATATCGTCGTCGGCACGCCGGGCCGTCTGCGCGATCACGCCGAGCGCGGCGCGCTCAAGCTCGGTCAGCTCCGCGTCGCGATCCTCGACGAGGCCGACGAGATGCTCGACATGGGCTTCCGCGACGATCTCGAGGCGCTGCTCGACCAGACCCCGACCGAGCGCCGCACCCTGCTCTTCTCGGCGACGCTGCCGCGCCCGATCGTCCAGCTCGCCAAGACCTATCAGCGCGACGCGCTGCGCATCTCCACCGTCAGCGAGCAGCGCGGCCACGGCGATATCGCCTATCGCGCGGTCACCGTCTCGCCCGCCGACATCGAGCATGCGGTGATCAACCTGCTGCGCTTCTACGAGGCGGAGACCGCGATGCTGTTCTGCGCCACGCGCGACAACGTCCGCCATCTCCACGCCGGTCTGGTCGAGCGCGGCTTCGCCGCGGTGGCGCTGTCGGGCGAGCATTCGCAGAACGAGCGCAACCAGGCGCTCCAGGCGCTGCGCGACCGGCGCGCGCGCGTCTGCGTCGCGACCGACGTGGCCGCGCGCGGGATCGACCTGCCGTCGCTCAGCCTCGTCATTCACGTCGAGATGCCGCGCGACGCCGAGGTGCTCCAGCACCGCTCGGGCCGCACCGGGCGCGCGGGCAAGAAGGGCACCGCGGTGCTGATCGTGCCCTATCCGCGTCGTCGGCGGGTCGAGATGATGCTGCGCGGCGCGCGCATCGCGACCGAGTGGGGCGAGGTGCCGAGCGCCGAGGAGATCCGCGCCAAGGACCGCGAGCGGCTGCTCGAGACCTTGCTCGCGCCGGTCGAGGTCGACGACGACGACCGCGCGCTCGCCGCCGAGCTGCTGGCGCAGCGCTCGCCCGAGGACATCGCCGCCGCGCTGGTGGCGGCGCAGCGTGCCGCCTTGCCCGCGCCCGAGGAGCTGACCGGCCAGGCGCCGAGCGAAGGCGGGCAGAAGGGGCATCGCGACGGCTTCGACGACGTGGTGTGGTTCCGCATGAACGTCGGCCGTCGCCAGAACGCCGACCCGCGCTGGGTGCTGCCGCTGCTGTGCCGTCGCGGTCACGTGACGAAGAGCGAGATCGGCGCGATCCGGATCGGGCCGATGGAGACGCAGTTCCAGGTGCCGCGCGCGCTGGCAGCGCGCTTCGCCGCGGCGGTGCGTGCGTCGGCCAACAGCGACGGCGAGGACGAGAACGGCGTGCGCATCGAGCAGATGGAAGGCGCCGCGCCACCACGTGCGGCGCGGGTGCCGCAACGCCGGCCGAACGGCGGCGCGACCGCCGCGCGCGGGCCGCGACGGCGGTGATGCGGGATGTGACGGCGGTGGGGCTCTCGTCGCTCTTCGCGTAAGCTGTTCCCCGGCGCAGGCCTGGGCCCAGTTGGGAAGGCTATCGTAAGTCCACTGCCGTTCCCCAACTGGGCCTTGGTCTTGGCCGGGGAACAGTGGTGGACGCGCACGTTCTCCATGACGCGCCATTCTTTGCCGCCTACACGCAGCGCCTCCCTCACCGAGGCGCCGTCATGACTCTCTCCCGCGCACTCGCGCTCGCGCTCGTCACCGCTCCCACGCTCGCCGCGACGGCGCCCTCCGCGATCGTCGCCAGCGCGTTCGTCGACCCTGCCCCGCCCTACCCGCAGGCGCATGCCTCGACGATCGTCCAGCTCGCCGATGGCACGCTCGCCGCGGCCTGGTTCGGCGGCAGCGGCGAGGGAGGCGCGGATGTCCGCATCTGGTTCGCGCGCCGCACCGCCGCCGTTTGGCAGAAGCCGCGCGCCGTCGCGGCCGGCGACGGGCAGCCGACGTGGAACCCGGTGCTGTTCCAGCCCGCGGGCGCGCCGCTCCAGCTCTACTACAAGGTCGGGCCGAACCCGCGCGACTGGTGGGGCATGGTGATCGAGTCGCATGACGGCGGGCGACACTGGGGCGCGCCGCGGCGGCTGCCCGCCGGCGTGCTCGGGCCGATCAAGAACAAGCCGATCGTGGCGCGCGACGGCGCGTGGCTGGCGCCGTCGAGCCGCGAGGTCGGCAGCGCCGCGCACAACCGCTGGTACGCGCTGGTCGAGCGTTCCACCGACCGCGGGCGGACGTGGCGAGCGCTGCCCGCGATCGCCTCCCCGCGCGGGCTCGAGGTGATCCAGCCGAGCCTGCTGACCCTTCGCGACGGGCGGCTGCTGGCGGTCGCCCGCACGCGGCAGGGCGTGCTCGCGGCGAGCTGGTCGCGCGACTCGGGGCGGCACTGGTCGCCGCTGACCGCGCTCGCACTGCCCAACCCGAACGCCGGGACCGACGCGGTGACGCTGGCCGACGGGCGCCAGCTGCTGGTCTACAACGACAGCACCAACCGCCCCGGCAGCGACACCGGGCCGCGCTGGCCGCTGGCGGTGGCGCTGTCCGACGACGGGGTGCGCTGGCACAAGGTGCTGACGCTGGAGAGTGAGCCGCGACCGGAGGGCTATGCCTATCCGGCGGTGATCCAGTCGCGCGACGGCCTCGTGCACGTGACCTACACCTGGAACCGCGAGCGCATCCGCCACGTCGCGATCGACCCGCGACGGCTGCGCTAGGGATCAACTTCGCTTGGCTGGGGGAAGACCTCCGCTCATCACGGCTCGCTCACCGCCGCCTCGGGCAGCGTGATGCCCGGCCCCCCCTCCGCCGGCGCACCCGGCGCGATCCACGCCGCATGGGCGTGCGCGCTCGCCACCGTCTCCCAGCCGCGATCGTCGGGCCAGGTGCGCACGCGCACCAGCTGACGCGCGCTCGCGCGGTCGGGTTCCATCATCACCCAGGCGAGCGGGCGCTCGCGCGTCGCGCGCGGGCCCGCCGCGGCCATCGCAGCGCGGACGCGGTCGGCGGTCGCCCCGGGCAGATACTGCCACACCACCGAGTGGAGCAGCACGCGGGTCACGCCGTCCGCCTGCGGCTCGGCCAATCGCGCCTCGAGCCAGTCGGCGGCGTCGGCGCGGTCGAGCGCGACGCCGTGCGCGCGCACCATCGCCACCGCCGCGCGCAGCCGCTCGAGCCGCTCGGGCGCCTCCGGCCATACGTAGGACTCCAGCCGCCGCGCCTGCGCCGGGTCGCGCGCGTCGAGCGGGGCGACGTCGCAGCCGCGTGTCGCGACGATGGCGAGCGCCACCGGCGCGGGAGGTTCCCCGCGCCATGTCGGACGGAGCGTCAGCGGCGCGCCGGGGGGGCCGATCATCGTCCCGCCGAGATCGATGCGATAGCGATCGATCAGCAGGTTGAGCCCCGCGCTCGCGCCGATCTCCAGCGTCTCCAGCCGCGGCCCGAGGCGTCGCGCCACCGCGAGCAACCCGACCATCAGCGCCGCCGCGCGGCCGGGCTCGTTGGTCTGCGGCGGCCCGTCGAGGTACGGCAGCAGTCGGGCGGCATGACGCTCCAGCGCCGCGGCGAGCACCCCGGCGACCGCGTCGGGCTCGCTCACCGCGCCGGAGAAGACCGCCGCGAGCGTGTCGTCGGCGCGGTCGAGAACCAGCGCGTGCAGCCCGCCGATCAGCCGCAGCGGCAGCGCGTCGCGGGTCGGCTCGCCGCGCCAGTCGAGCACGCGCCGCGCCACCTCGCCGTCGCGCCCGAGCCGGTCGGCGATCGCCTCGCACAGCCGCGCGTAGATCGGCGCGTCCATGCGCGCGCAGTAGAAGGCCTGGATCCGGAACGCTTCCCGCACCGCTGCTTCGCTCATCGTCGCTTCCTCCTTCCCTGCCCGTTGCTCCCGCTCAGGCGCCGCCGTAAAGCCCCGCCATGCCCGAACACTCTGCCCCTTCCGAGCCGATCGTCATCGCGGTGCCCAAGGGGCGCATCCTCGGCGAGGCGCTGCCGCTGCTCGCGCGCGCCGGGATCGTGCCCGAGCCCGCCTTCGGCGACGAGAGCAGCCGCGCGCTGCGCTTCCGCACCGCCGATCCCAGTATAGAGCTGATCCGCGTCCGCGCCTTCGACGTCGCCACCTTCGTCGCGCACGGCGCCGCGCAGCTCGGCATCGTCGGCTCGGACGTGCTCGCCGAGTTCGCCTATCCCGAGCTGTACGCGCCGGTCGATCTCGACATCGGCCACTGCCGCCTCTCGGTCGCCGAGCCCGCCGAGCTGGCCGCGCGTGACGACCCCCGCGGCTGGAGCCACGTCCGCGTCGCGACCAAATATCCGCACGTCACCGCGCAGCATTTCGCCCGCCGCGGCGTGCAGGCTGAGTGTATCAAGCTCAACGGCGCGATGGAGCTGGCACCGACGCTCGGCCTCGCCGCGCGGATCGTCGACCTCGTCTCCTCGGGGCGGACGCTCCAGGAGAACGGCCTGGTCGAGGTCGAGCCGATCATGGCGGTGTCGGCGCGGCTGGTGGTGAATCGCGCCGCGATGAAAACGCGCGCGCACGTCTTCCCGCTGGTGGAGGCGTTCCGCGCGGCGGTGGGGAAGAAGGCGGCATGATCTGGCTCGACACAAGCGACGCCGATTTCGCCACCCGCTTCGACGCGCTGGTCGACGCGCGCCGCGAGGCCGCGACCGACGTTGCGCGCGATGTCGCCACGATCGTGCGCAGCGTGCGCGACGAGGGCGATGCCGCGCTCCACGCCTTCACGCAGAAGCTTGATCGCCATGACCTCGACCAGACCGGCTGGCGTGTCGACCGCGCCGCCTGCGCCGCGGCGTTCGACGCGGTGGAGCCGGAGTTGCGGGTCGCGCTCGAGCTCGCCGCGGCGCGCATCCGCGCTTATCACGAGAAGCAGCGGCCAACTGATACCGACTTCACCGACGCCGCCGGCGTGCGGCTCGGCGCGCGCTGGCGCGCGGTCGACGCCGCGGGCGTGTACGTGCCGGGCGGGCGCGCCGCTTACCCCTCGACGCTGCTGATGAACGCGATTCCGGCCAAGGTCGCCGGGGTCGAGCGGCTGGTGGTGGTGACGCCGACCCCCGACGGCGTGATCAACCCGCTGGTGCTCGCCGCCGCGCATCTCGCCGGCGCGGACGAGGTATGGCGCGTCGGCGGCGCGCAGGCGATCGCCGCGCTCGCCTACGGCACCGAGCGGATCGCGCGGGTCGACGTCGTCACCGGGCCGGGCAACGCCTGGGTCGCCGAGGCCAAGCGTCAGGTCTATGGCGTGGTCGGTATCGACATGGTGGCGGGGCCGAGCGAGATCGTGGTCGTCGCCGACGGCGCCAACGACCCCGGGTGGATCGCCGCCGACCTGCTCAGCCAGGCCGAGCACGACACCACCACGCAGTCGATCCTGTTCACCGACGACGCCTCCTTCGCCGAGCGCGTCGCCGCGGCGGTCGACCGCCAGCTCACCGCGCTGCCGACCGAGGCGGTGGCGCGCGTCGCGTGGGAGGACAATGGCGCGATCGTGGTGGTGCCCACGCTGGCCGAGGCGATGCCGCTGGTGGACCGGCTCGCGCCCGAGCATGTCGAGCTGGCGTGCGACGACCCCCAGATGCTGTTCGACCGGCTGCGCCACGCCGGCTCGGCCTTCCTCGGGCGGCACACGCCCGAGGCGATCGGCGACTATGTCGCGGGGCCGAACCACGTGCTGCCGACGGGGCGGCGCGCGCGCTTCGCCAGCGGGCTGGGCGTGACCGACTTCATGAAGCGCACGAGCTTCCTCCAGCTCGACGAGAGCGCGCTCAACGAGCTGGGCCCGGCGACGATCGCGCTGGCGCGCGCGGAGGGGCTGCCGGCGCACGCGCAGTCGGTGGCGCTGCGGATCCGCACGAACCGGTGAGGTGCTCTCCCCTCCTCTTCGGGGGACCGGTCGGGGGTGGAGCGTCACCGCACGCGAGACGCTCAAGGAAGCGCCCCACCCCGGCCCTTCCCTCAAGGGGAGGGAGTGCCAAGTGTTAAGCTAACTCCTCCCTGGGCCCCAGGGAGGATCTAAGTCTCCACTCCGCTCGATCAGCCGCTTATCCCGTAGCGGCGGCGCCTCCTCAGAACGCCAGCCCCATCGCGGTCTTCACGCCCGGCAGCGCCTTGACGCGCGCGAGCAGCTCGGCGTCGACCGGCTGGTCGACCGAGAGCAGCAGCACCGCCTCGCCGCCCGCCTGGCGCCGGCCGAGGTGGAAGGTGCCGATGTTGACACCCGCCTCGCCCAGCAGCGTGCCGATGCGGCCGATGAAGCCCGGCGCGTCCTCGTTGACGACGTAGAGCATCGCGCCGGTGAGATCGGCCTCGACCTTGATCCCGAACAGCTCGACCAACCGCGGCGCCGAGTCACCGAACAAGGTGCCCGCGACCGAGCGCTCGCCGTCGGCGGTGCGCACCGCGACGCGCAGCAGCGTGTGATAGTCGCCCTCGCGCTCGGTGCGGATCTCGCGCACCTCCATGCCGCGGTCGCGCGCCAGCACCGGCGCGTTGACCATGTTCACCGTGTCGGTCTGCTGGCGCAGGAAGCCGGTGAGCACCGCGCTGGTCAGCGGCTTGGGGTTGAGGTCCGCCGCGGCGCCCTCGCGGTGGATCGACACGCGGTCGATCGCGCCGGTGGCGAGCTGGCCGACGAGCGAGCCGAGCTTCTCCGCCAGCCCCATGTACGGGCGCAGCTTTGGCGCCTCCTCGGCCGAGAGGCTGGGCACGTTGAGCGCGTTGGTCACGCCGCCCGAGACGAGATAGTCCGCCATCTGCTCGGCGACCTGGATGGCGACGTTGACCTGCGCCTCCGTGGTCGAGGCGCCGAGATGCGGGGTCGAGACGAAATTGGGCGTGCCGAACAGCGGGCTGTCCTTGGCGGGCTCGGCCACGAACACGTCGAGCGCGGCGCCCGCGATATGGCCCGAGTCGAGCCCCGCCTTGAGCGCCGCCTCGTCGATCAGTCCGCCGCGCGCGCAGTTGACGATACGCACGCCCTTCCTGGTCTTGGCGAGATTCTCGGCCGAGAGGATGTTGCGCGTCTGGTCGGTCAGCGGCGTGTGCAGCGTGATGAAGTCGGCGCGCGCGAGCAGCTCGTCGAGCGTCACCTTGGTCACGCCCAGCTCGACCGCGCGCTCCTCGGTGAGGAACGGGTCGAACGCCACGACCTTCATCTTCAGCCCGAGCGCGCGGTCGGCGACGATCGAGCCGATATTGCCCGCGCCGATCAGCCCGAGCGTCTTGCCGGTGACCTCGACGCCCATGAAGCGGTTCTTCTCCCACTTGCCCGCCTGGGTCGAGGCGTCCGCCTCGGGCAGCTGGCGCGCGAGCGCGAACATCAGCGCGATGGCGTGCTCGGCGGTGGTGATCGAGTTGCCGAACGGTGTGTTCATCACCACCACGCCCTTGGCCGAAGCGGCGGGAATGTCGACGTTGTCGACGCCGATACCGGCGCGGCCGACCACCTTGAGGTTGGTCGCGTGCTCGAGGATGTCCTTGGTCACCTTGGTCGAGCTGCGGATGGCGAGGCCGTCATACTGGCCGATGATCGCCTTGAGCTCGTCCGGGGTCTTGCCGGTGATCTCGTCCACCTCGACGCCGCGCTCGCGGAAGATCTGCGCGGCGCGCGGGTCCATCTTGTCGGAAATGAGTACCTTGGGCATTCAGGTGCCTTTCGATTTCGGTCGTCATCCCCGCGGAAGCGGGGTCCAGAGCCGCTGACGATGCGGCTCCTGCGACGACCTGCGTGTCTGGATCCCCGCCTTCGCGGGGATGACGAGGAGTGTGTTAGGCTGCCGCGCTCTTCGCGGTGGCGTAGGCCCAGTCGAGCCACGGGCCGAGCGCCTCGATGTCGGCGGTGTCGACGGTCGCGCCGCACCAGATGCGCAGGCCCGGGGGCGCGTCGCGATAGCCGCCGACGTCATAGGCGGCGTGCTCCGCCTCGAGCAGCGACACCATCTTCTTGATGACCGACTCGTCGGCGTCGACCGTGAGACAGACGCTGGTCTTCGACCGCGACGCCGGGTCCGCGGCGAGGTGCCCGAGCCAGTCGCGCTCGGCGACGATCTTGTCGAGCGCGGCGGCGTTGGCGTCCGACCGCGCGATCAGCCCGCCCTTGCCGAGCGACCTGGCCCATTCGAGCGACCAGATCGCGTCCTCCACCGCCAGCATCGAAGGCGTGTTGATCGTCTCGCCCTTGAACACGCCTTCGGTCAGCTTGCCCTTGGAGACCAGGCGGAACACCTTGGGCAGCGGCCAGGCGGGGGTGTAGCTCTCCAGCCGCTCGACCGCGCGCGGGCCGAGGATCAGCACGCCGTGCGCGCCCTCGCCGCCCAGCACCTTCTGCCAGGAGAAGGTGGCGACGTCGATCTTGTCCCACGGCAGGTCGTAGGCGAACACGCCGCTGGTGGCGTCGGCGAAGCTCAATCCCTCGCGGTCGCCGGGGATCCAGTCGCCGTTCGGCACGCGCACGCCGCTCGTGGTGCCGTTCCAGGTGAACAGCACGTCGTTGCTCCAGTCCACCTGCGCGAGGTCGGGCAACTGGCCATAGTCAGCGCGAATGACGCTGGGATCGATCTTGAGCTGCTTGACCGCGTCGGTCACCCAGCCCTCGCCGAAGCTCTCCCAGGCGAGCGCGGTGACCGGGCGCGCGCCCAGCATGGTCCACATCGCCATCTCATACGCGCCGGTGTCGGAGCCGGGGACGATGCCGATCCGGTGCGTGTCGGGCAGGTCGAGCAGCTCGCGCATCAGGTCGATGCTATGTTGCAGCCGCTGCTTGCCGAGCTTCGAGCGGTGCGAGCGTCCGAGAACGTCGGTGGCGAGCTTGGCGGGATCATAGCCGGGCGGCTTGGCGCAGGGGCCGGACGAGAAATGCGGGCGGGCCGGCCGGGTGGCGGGCTTCGCGGGCACGAGGGTGGCGTCGGCGGCAATCGTATCAGTCATGTCTGACTCTCCTCACAGAGAGCACGCGCGGCGTTGGGACCGCGTGGCCCGTCGATCGCGCTACAGGCGCGCGGGATCGGTGGCAAGCCGCATGATCGTCTGAAAGGCGCCTAGGTCAGCGGTGTAGGTTCGGCCACGAACGACGTCTTTAGCTCGCCGCCACTCGACGCTACACGGAGCCGATGACGCCGTGGCGTAACCACCGTTCCTGTATCCTTCTCGTGGCACTGCTGCTCGCCGGCTGCGGGCGAAACGAGCGCCCTGCCCCGCCGAGCGCGCGCGGCGAGGTGGAGGGGCCCAGCCTGCGCGAGACGCGCCAGTGCTTCGCCGACCTGCGCGCGCTCGGGGTCGACTTCCAGCCGCTGCCCGACAAGCAATATGGTGGCGGCTGCGCGCTGATCGGCACCGTCAAGCTGCTCGACATCGGTGTGCCTACCGCCAACCTCGGCGCGGTGCGCTGCGGCGAGGCGCGCACCTATGCCGCCTGGGCGCGCAACGGCGTCGCGCCCGCGGCCTATCAGATCCTCGGCTCCGAGCTGTCGCGCATCGTCAGCATGGGCAGCTACGCCTGCCGCAACACCATCGGCACGAAGGGGCCGGCGCGGCGCTCGGGGCACGCGCTGGCCAACGCGATCGACATCGCCGCGTTCGAGCTCAAAGACGGCCGCCGCATCTCGGTCCTGAACGACTGGCGCTCGCCCGACCCGGCGGTGCAGCTGTTCCTGCGCACCGTCCACGCCTCGGCCTGCCGCCGCTTCGGCACGGTGTTGTCGCCCGATTACAACGCGGCGCACCGCGATCACCTGCATCTCGAGGACGACGGGGCGCGCTTCTGCCGCTGACGCACCCCATGTTCTTGCGACCGTCATCATCCCGTCCTATCGATCCGCGATGACAGATACCCGCGTACCCAGCCGCGTCTTCCCGCGCGCCTCGCAGGATGCCGAGGTCGCCAAGACCAACGTCTCCACTCCGCAGACCGAGAGCCCCGCCTACAAGCTCGCCTTCCAGGACATGGAGTTCCTGCTGCGCGAGGACCTGCGCCCGGTCCGCTTCCAGCTCGAGCTGCTCAAGACCCAGCTGATCTTCGAGGAAGCGCATATCGGCTCGACCTTCGTCTTCTACGGCTCTGCGCGCATCCCCGAGCCCGCCAAGGCACAGGCTTTGCTCGACCTGGCCACCGACGAGAAGAGCCGCCGCGTCGCCGAGCGACTGGTCGCCAAGAGCAAATATTACGACATGGCGCGAGAGCTGGCGCAGCTCTGCTCCAACTTCCCGCGCGACGAGGCGGGCAAGCGCCATTTCGTGGTCTGCTCGGGTGGCGGCCCGTCGATCATGGAGGCGGCCAACCGCGGCGCGGCGGACGTCCACGCCGAATCGATCGGGCTCAACATCGTGCTGCCGCACGAGCAGGCGCCCAACCCCTATGTCACGCCCGCGCTGAGCACGCAGTTCCACTATTTCGCGCTGCGCAAGATGCACTTCCTGCTTCACGCGCGCGCGCTGGCGGCGTTCCCGGGCGGGTTCGGCACGTTCGACGAATTGTTCGAGCTGCTGACGCTGATCCAGACGGGCAAGGTCGAGCCGATCCCCGTGCTGCTGTTCGGGCGCGAGTTCTGGGAGCGCGTCATCAACTTCGACGCGCTGGTGGAGGAAGGCGTGGTATCGGAGCGCGACCTCGGCATCTTCCGCTACGTCGAGAGCGCGGCCGAGGGCTGGGCGGTGGTGCAGCAATTCTATCGCGACCGGCACGAGCGGGGCGACGTGCCGCGGTGATGAGCGCGGCGGGGAGAGCGCGTGGGATTGCCCCAGCGCCCGGCCTGCACCTCCGCCGCTGTCCTTCGACGCCTTCCCCTTCGTCATTCCTGCGCAGGCAGGAATCCAGACACGCTGAGGCCGGTGCGAGAAGCGCGACGTCAGCGCGTCTGGATCCCCGCCTCCGCGGGGATGACGGCTTCGGGGAACGGGGTGCGCGCTCCGACCCGCCCCGGCCTCACTCCCGCGTCGTCCAACCCTTGTCCGCCCGCCCCCTGCCCGCTCACCCACCCGGGCGCGGGATCGCGTACCGCGGCGTGGATCAGCCACAGCAGCGCCACGGCGCGGACGCTCGCGGCGACGAGCACATCGGCCTGCGTCGCCGAGACATTCGCCCCCTCCCAGCCGGCGAACAACCAGAACTCGGCGAAATACGCCGCGAGGTCGCCGAGCAGGAACAGCGCGAGCGGGCGGGCTCGGCTGCCGGTGAGCACCAGCAGCGGCCACAGCCACAGGTCGAACTGCGGCGAGTAGACCTTGTTGGTCAGCAGGAACCAGGCGAGCACCGGGGTGAACAGCAGCCATGGCCGCGCGCCGTGTTGGCGCCAACCGACCGCCACGATCGTCCCTGCGCCGCCGAGGAAAAGCAACAGCGACCACAGGTTGCGCGTCGCCACGTCGGTCCGCCACCAGCCGAACTGTGCCAGCAGCTCCCACGCGCTCGCCGCGGTGCCGCCGCGCTCGCTCGAGAAAGCGTAGAACTCGCGCCAATGGTCGTAGGCGAACCACGCCACCGGCAGGTTCACCGCGCCCCAGCAGCCCAGCGCGACGACGACCAGCCGCGCCGTGCGCCGCCCGCGGGCGGGCGGGTCGCCCCGTCCGAACAGGGCGCCGAGCCCCAGGAGCGGCAGCAGCAGCACCGGGAACAGCTTGGCCGCACCGCCCAGCGCGGCGAGCGCGGCCGCCCGCGGCGCCTGGTCGCGCGACGCCGCACGCACCGCCGCGACCGCGAAGCTGGCGGCGAGCAGGTCCCAATTGTGGCCGAGGTAGAGCACCAGCGGCGGCGCCAGCGCCCAGGCATATTGCCGCCGCAGGCTCGCGCCGGTGCCGCGAATTAGCTCCAGCACGACATAGGCGAGCAGGGCGTTGCCCAGGGTCACCGCGTTGAGGAAGTCGGCCGCGTCGGCGCGCGTTCCCGCCACCACGCGCGCGAGCAGCGCCTCGAGCCAGATCAGCCCGCCGGTGAGCACGGGATATTCCATCCGCGCCTGGAAGTAGGGCACCTGTCCGGTGGCGAGCCCACGCTGCCCCCAGAAGGGCACCGCGTCGCTGTAGCAGCCGGTGACATATTGCTCGCTGCCGCTCCACGCCGCGCCGCAATGCGCCTTGAAGCCCCAGCCGAGCAGGCAGGTCAGCGCCAGCGCGAGATAGGGGCCGTCGGGCCCAAGCCGATCGATGATCCTGCGCACGGGATTGATTCATGGCAGGTCGCTTCGCCCTCGACAAGGCGGGCAAGTGAACATAGATCGAACATATGGCGCAGCTCGACGTCCGGCAGAAACTGGAAATCCTCGCCGACGCGGCGAAGTATGACGCGTCGTGCGCGTCGTCGGGCACGTCCAAACGCACCTCGGCCGACGGCAAGGGGCTGGGCTCGACCGAGGGGATGGGCATCTGCCACGCTTATGCGCCCGACGGCCGCTGCATCTCGCTGCTCAAGATCCTGCTGACCAACAGCTGCGTGTTCGACTGCCATTATTGCATCAACCGGAAGAGCTCGAACGTGCGCCGCGCCCGCTTCAGCGCGCAGGAGGTGGTGAACCTCACCCTCTCCTTCTATCGGCGCAATTATATCGAGGGACTGTTCCTCTCGTCCGGTATCATCAAATCGTCCAACTATACGATGGAGCAGCTGGTCGAGGTCGCGCGCTCCTTGCGCGAGGACCATCATTTCCGCGGTTATATCCACCTGAAGACGATCCCGGACGCCGATCCCGAGCTGGTCCACCAGGCCGGCCTCTACGCCGATCGCGTGTCGATCAACGTCGAGCTCCCCACCGTGGGTGGGCTGCGCCGGCTCGCGCCCGAGAAGGACGGCGCGCGGATCGAGGGGGCGATGGGCGAGATGAAGGCGGCGATCACCGATACGGCGGACGCGCGCACCCGCTACAAGTCGGCACCGCGCTTCGCGCCGGCGGGCCAGTCGACCCAGATGATCGTCGGCGCCGATGCCGCGACCGACGGCGACATCGTCCGCAAGGCATCGACGCTGTACGATCGCTTCGGGCTGCGGCGGGTCTATTACTCGGCGTTCAGTCCGATCCCCGACGCCTCCGCGGTGCTGCCGCTGCAGCGGCCGCCGCTGATGCGCGAGCATCGGCTGTACCAGTCGGACTGGCTGATGCGCTTCTACGGCTTCTCGACGGACGAGGTCGTCGCCGCCGCGGACGAGGGCACGGGCATGCTGCCGCTCGATATCGATCCCAAGCTCGCCTGGGCGCTCAAGTTCCGTGATCGCTTCCCCGTCGATGTCAACCGCGCGCCGCGCGAGCTGCTGTGGCGCGTGCCGGGGCTCGGCACCAAGGCGGTGAAGAGCATCCTGGCGGCGCGGCGTTGGCGACGGCTGCGGCTGGACGACGTCGCGCGGCTGACGGTGTCGATCGCGCGGGTGCGGCCGTTCATCGTCTGTGAGGACTGGCGGCCGGTGGTGCTCGCCGACCGCGCCGAGCTCAGGCCGCTCGTCGCGCCCAGGGTAAAGTCGCAGCAGCTCGAGCTTTTCGCCGCGTGAGAGTGACTCGCGGGTGAAACGCTTTACCGCCGTGGCGCGCTGTGGCGGAATGATGGTTCGACGTGGCCTAGCGGGGACGCATACCTCTCCCCTTCCCTTCTGGGGAGGTGGTGGGGGTGGCACGTCGCCGCCAGCGTTTCGTCTGCGGGAGCTCCCCACCCCGATCCCTCCCCTGAAGGGCTCGGGCTTGAACATAGGCTGACCTTGCGCGTCGTCACCCTCTCCGCGCCCGATGACGTCGATGGCTGGCGCGACGCCGCGCGCGGGCTGCTCGCCGAGCATGTCGCACCCGACGCTGTCGTGTGGCAGGTCGGCACCGCGGCCACCGACCTCTTCGCCGCGGCCGCCACCGAACCGTCTCCCGCCCCGCGTCATGACGCCACTGCGCCGGCGCCGCGCGTACCGCGCGCCTTCCTCGATCTCGCGAACAGCGCCGCGCTCCACCACGATCCCGAGCGATTCGCGCTGCTCTACGCGATGCTCTGGCGGCTGCGCGAGACGCCGCGGCTGACCGATGACCATGCCGATCCGCTCGTCCGCCGGATCGAGACGCTCGCCAAGTCGGTGCGGCGCGACATCCACAAGATGCGCGCCTTCGTCCGCTTCCGCTCGGTCAGCGACGACGCCGGCGAGCGCTACGTCGCCTGGTTCGAACCCGAGCACCACATCGTGCGCGCGAACGCCGCCTTCTTCGTCAACCGCTTCGCCAGCATGCGCTGGTCGATCCTGACACCTGAGGTATCGCTCCACTGGGATGGCGCGGCGCTCCAGGAAGGGCCCGCAGCGGAGCGCGGCGACGCCCCGGAGGGCGACCCGATCGAGGAAGTGTGGAAGACCTATTACGCCAGCATCTTCAATCCGGCGCGCGTGAAAGTCGGCACGATGCTCCGCGAGATGCCGCGGAAATACTGGAAGAACATGCCGGAGACCGCGCTGGTGCCGCAGCTGCTGGCGACCGCGCAGGCACGGGAGAGCGGGATGATCGACAAGGCGCGCGCGCGGGAGAGCGCGGTCGGCGACAATGCGCGGGCGGCGTGGGAGGCGCTGCGCGACGAGGCGTCGGCGTGCACGCGCTGTCACCTCTACAGGCCCGCCACGCAGACGGTGTTCGGCGAGGGGCCGGTCGACGCGACGATGATGTTCGTCGGCGAGCAGCCCGGCGACCAGGAGGATCTCGCCGGCCATCCGTTCGTCGGCCCCGCGGGACAGGTGTTCGACCGCGCGCTCGCGGCGGCGGGGATCACCCGCGCCGAGACCTATGTCACCAACGCGGTCAAGCACTTCAAGTTCGAGCCGAGGGGGAAGCGGCGGATCCACGCCAAGCCCGACGCGGGCGAGATCGAGGCGTGCCGATGGTGGATCGAGCAGGAGCAGATGCTGCTGCGCCCGAAGGTCACGGTGGCGCTGGGCGCGACCGCGGCGCGCAGCCTGTTCGGCAAGGTGATGACGATCGGCCGCGAGCGCGGTCGCGAGCTGCGCCTGCCGGACGGCGGCGCGGCCTGGATCACAGTGCACCCGAGCTACCTGCTGCGGCTCCCCGATGAGGCGGCGAAGGCGAGCGAGTATGAGCGCTTCGTCGAGGACCTGCGGATGGCGCACGCCGCGGCGGGGTGAGGCGATGAGCAGGTCCTCCCCGGCACGGGGAGGATCTCAGCTCAACCTTTACAGCTCGCGCGGGTCCGGCCCCATCCGGCCGTCGGGATCGTCCATCGCATCGATCGCGGCGACATCGTCGTCGCTCAGGCTCAGCTCGATCGCCTGCCAGTTGCTCGCGAGATGCTCGGGGTTGCCCGCCTTGGGGATCGCAGCCAACCCTTTGGCGAGATGCCAGGCGATCAGCACCTGCGCGGGCGTGGCGTCGAGCCGCTCGGCGATCGCGACCACGCGCTCGTCGCGCAGCGTCTCGCCCTGCCCCAGCGGCGACCAGCTCTGCGTGACGATGCCGCGCTCACGATTATACGCCTGCACCTCGCGCTGCTGGAAGGTTGGGTGTAGCTCGATCTGGTTGACCGCGGGCACGACGCCGGTGGCGTCGATGATCGCGTCGAGATGCTCGGGCAGGAAGTTCGACACGCCGATCGAGCGCGCCTTGCCCATGTCGCGCAGCGACACCAACGTCTGCCAGGCCTCGACGTAGCGCTCGCCCGCGGGGTGCGGCCAGTGGATCAGGTACAGGTCGACCTGGTCGCGCCCGAGCAGCGCGAGGCTGGCGTCGAGCGCCGCCTCGGCGTCGCCGTGCTGGTCGTGCCACAATTTGGTGGTGAGCCACACCTCGTCATGCGCCAGCCCCTCACCGACGCCGCGCTCATTGTGATAGAGCGCGGCCGTGTCGACGAGGCGGAAGCCGAGGTCTAGGCCGGCGCGCACCACCGACGCCACCTGCGAATCCGGGATCTGATAGGTGCCGAGCCCGAGCTGGGGCATCAGGCGGCCGTCGTTGAGCGTGAGATCGGTCATGCGCGTCGAACCGTTGCTGAACAGCGCGGTTCCACTTTGCGGCTTCCCTTTCCCACCCGCGTGACGCAAGCGCAGCACCATGGTCGAGAAGATCCTTGCCGCGCTCGCCGGCTTCGCCATCGCCGTGATCTCCGCCGGCGGCTATTGGGGCATCGCGCTGCTGATGGCGATCGAGAGCGCGTGCATCCCGCTCCCGTCCGAGATCATCATGCCCTTCGCGGGCTATCTCGTCTCCACCGGCGAGCTCAACCTGTTCCTCGCCGCGACCGCGGGGGCGATCGGGTGCAACATCGGCTCGGTGGTCGCCTACGAGATCGGCCGGCGCGGCGGGCGGCCCATGGCGGAGAAGTTCGGCCGCTACGTGCTGGTCGGCCCGGGCGAGCTCGACCTCGCCGACCGCTTCTTCAACCGCTGGGGCGCCTGGGCTATCCTGATCGGGCGCATGCTGCCGGTGGTGCGGACCTTCATCGCCTTCCCCGCCGGGGTCGCGCGGATGAAGCTGATCCCGTTCCACCTCTACACCTTCCTGGGCTCCTGGCCGTTCTGCCTGCTGCTCGCCTGGGTCGGCATGACGCTGGGCGACAAGTGGAACAGCGACCCGCGGCTGAAGGCGTTCTTCCACCGCGCCGACGCGGCGATCGGCGTGGTGCTGGTCGCGGCGATCGCGTTCTACGTCTGGCACCGCGTGCGCGGCCTGAAGAAGCACGGCTGACCCGTCAGCGCGGACGCTCCCCGCGCCGCGGCCCCGGCCCACGATCGGATCGGTCCGAGCGCGGCGTGCGATAGCCCTCGGCGCGGTTCTCGCGCCGCATCTCGCGATACTCGCGCCGCCCGTCGCCGCGATATTCCTGCCGCGCGTCGCGCCGCCCCTCGCGGAACTGATCGCGCGTGATCGTGCCATCGCGGTACGCGTCGCGGTTGGCGCGGAGGTCGCCGCGATAGTCGCGCCGCTCGCGCCCGACGTCGCGGCGGAAACCCTGCCAATTGTCGCGCACGTCGCGGCCGGCGTAGCCGCCGCGGCGCTGCTGCCAGTAGCGCTGCTGGTTGCCGTTCCAGCGATACGGACGGCGGTACTGGTCGTACACGTAGACGCCGGTCCCCGGGTAATAGAAGCCGTCGTTCCAGCCGTAATAGCTCGGCGCATAGCCGTAGCCGCCGTAGCCGTAACCGCCGTAGGGGTCGTCGTAATAGCCACCGCCGCCGACACCGAAGCCGACCCCGCTGTAGCCATAGCCGGTCGAGCAGGCAGAAGTCATGATCGCCAGCCCGCCGAGCAGGCCAGCGGCGACGATGTGGGTCCATCTCATCGGAACTCTCCATACCCCGGAGGAAGCGGCTGATACGCGCCGCCAATGCGGAGCCAACGGCGCTGGGCCGGCGACGGTTCCGCGGGCGCTCAGTGTCCCTCGAACGCCACCAGCGCGCTGACCGCGAGATCCTCGGCGCGCAGTCGCTCGGCACCGCCCAGGTCGGGGAGATCGATGACGAACTGCGCCTGGCGCACCTCGGCGCCGGCCTTGCGCAGCAGCCGCACCGCGGCGCGCGCGGTGCCGCCGGTGGCGATCAGGTCGTCGACGAGCAGCACGCGCGCGCCTGGCGCACAGGCGTCGGCGTGGATCGCGATCCGGTCGCTGCCGTACTCGAGCGCATAGTCCTCCGCGATGGTCGCGCCGGGCAGCTTGCCGTCCTTGCGGATCAGCAGCACGCCGGCGCGCAGCGGCACCGCCAGCGCCGCGGCGAAGAGGAAGCCGCGCGCCTCGATCCCCGCGACCAGGTCGATCGGCCCCACGGTCGCCGCCACCATCCGCTCGACGCAGGCGGCCACGCCGGCGGGGTTGAGCAGCAGCGTGGTGATGTCGCGGAACTGGATGCCGGGTTTGGGGAAGTCGGGAATAGTGCGGATCAGGGCCCGAAGATCGTCGTTCATGCGCGGCTCCGCTGCGGCGGGAGAGACGGCGCGCCGACGCGCGCTCGTCGCGGGTTCGTAGCCGGTGCGGGGAGGAAGTCTACACCGGCGTTTCGCACCCTTGCTCAAGTCCCTGTGAACGCGCGAGGATAGCCGCGAACGATGAGGAGCAGCCGATGCGCGCGACGATGACGACGATGATTCTCGCGGCGACCCTGCTGGCGCTGCCCGCGTCCGCGGCGCCGCAGGTGGAGGAGGTGTCGCTCGAGCAGCTGAGCGCGCAGCTCGCCGCCGGCAAGACCAGCAGCGTCGCGCTCACCCGCGCCTATCTCACCCGCATCGCCCAGATCGACCGCAAGGGCCCGACGCTGCGCAGCGTGATCGCGCTCAACCCCGACGCCCTCGCCCAGGCGCGCGCGCTCGACGCGGAGCGCGCCGCCGGCCATAGTCGCGGGCCGCTCCATGGCGTGCCGATCCTGCTCAAGGACAATATCGAGACCGCCGACCCGATCGCCACCACCGCGGGCAGCCTCGCGCTCGCGGGCAACGTGACGCGCCGCGACGCCCCCATGGTGGCGCGGCTGCGCGCGGCGGGCGCGGTGATCCTCGGGAAGACCAACCTGTCCGAATGGGCCAACATCCGCTCGACCCGTTCGATGAGCGGCTGGAGCGCGGTCGGTGGGCTGGTGCGCAATCCCTATGCGCTCGATCGCACCGCCTGTGGCTCCTCGTCCGGCTCGGGCGCCGCGATCGCTGCCAGTCTCGCCGCCGCGGCGGTGGGCACCGAGACCGACGGCTCGGTCACCTGCCCCTCGTCGATCAACGGACTGGTCGGACTCAAGCCGACACTGGGGCTGGTGAGCGCCGAGCGCGTCGTGCCGATCAGCCACAGCCAGGACACGCCCGGCCCGATGGCGCGCAGCGTGCGCGACGCCGCGCTGCTGCTCGGCGCGATGACCGGCGGCACGACCGACTATGCCGCCGCGCTCTCCACCAGCGCGCTGAGCGGCGCGCGCGTCGCGGTGATCCGGCCATCCGAGCTGCGCCCCGCCCTCTCCGCGCGCTACGAGGCCGCGCTGGCGGTGCTGCGCGCCGCCGGCGCCGAGTTGGTCGAGGTCACGCCGCCCAAGCTCGACGGGCTCGGCGAGGCCGAGCAGCTGGTGCTCTCGACCGAGCTCAAGGCCGATCTCAACGCCTATCTCGCCACCACGCCCGCGAGCGTCGCGACGCGCACGCTCGCCGACGTGATCGCCTTCGACCGCGCCCATACCGCCGTCGAGATGCCCTATTTCGGCCAGGAGTTCTTCGAGGGGGCGGAGAAGACCAAGGGGCTCGACGACCCGGCCTATCGCGCCGCGCGCGCGACCTCGCTGCGGCTCGCCGGCGCACAGGGGATCGACGCGATGCTGCGCCAGGCGCGCGCGACGCTGCTGGTCCAGCCGACCTACGACGCTGCCTGGCCGAGCGATCGGGTCTACGGCGATCAATATGGCGGCCCGTCGGCGTCGCAGCTGCCCGCGATCGCCGGCTACCCGCATCTCACCGTGCCGATGGGGCTGGTCGACGGCATGCCGGTCGGCCTCTCCTTCATCGCCACCCGCGGCGGCGACCGGGCGGTGCTCGGCGCGGGCTATGCCTATGAGCAGCGCTCGCGCGCGCGGGTCGCGCCGCGCTACCTCGCGCAGGCGGGGCTGAACGCCGCGGCGGACGCCGGCGCGGCACGCTGACGCGCGCGGCGCAGCGCGCCGTCGCGGCCGGCTCGTCGCGACACGAGGGAGACGGTGCGCGCGAGTCGCGTTGTGCGCGAACCATCCTCGCGGAGAGACGATCATGAAGATCACGCGTAGTGGCGGCGAGGCATCCTCGCGCGGCCCGGCAGACTATTTCACCGGTCATGTCCGGCTCGACATGCCGTTCGAGGGCAGCGGCGGGCTCGCCGGCGCCACCGTCACGTTCGAACCCGGCGCGCGCACCCACTGGCACACGCACCCGCTCGGCCAGACGCTGCTCGTTACCTTCGGGCGCGGACGGGTGCAGCGCGCGGGCGGCGCGATCGAGGAGATCGCCCCGGGCGACATCGTCTATGTCGCGCCGGACGAGCGCCACTGGCACGGCGCCGCACCCGATAGCGCGATGACGCATATCGCCATCGCCGAGAAGAAGCAGGGAAGCGCGGTCACCTGGCTCGAACCCGTCAGCGATGCCGACTATCGCGGCGAGGTCGCGGCATGACCCGCCCGCGGCTCACCTGCCTGATGGCGGGGTCGCTTGACGGCCGGCTACACTCGAGCCGCTGGACCGAGAGCCCCGACGGCTCGGCGGCGGACTGGACCGGCGCCTATGAGACGCTCCACGACCGCTATGACGCGGACGGCTGGATCGTCGGCCGCGTGACCATGGCGGAGATGGCCAAGGGCGAGCCGCACCCACCGGCCGAGGCCGCCACGCCGACGCGCCCGCTTCACGTCGCGCGCGATCGCGGGCCCTATGCGATCGCGCTCGACCCCGGCGGCAAGCTCCACTTCGTCGCGGGGGAGCTGCACGGCGACCATGTCGTGGTGCTGCTCGGCGCGGCCGTCCCCGACTCGCATCTCGCCGAGCTGGCCGGCGACGGGGTATCGTACATCGTCTGCGCCGATCACGACGGCGGGCTCGACCTGGCCGCCGCGCTGGACGTGCTGGGCAAGCGCTTCGGTGCGCGCCACCTATTGCTCGAGGGCGGCGGCGGGGTGAACGGCGGCTTCCTCGCCGCCGGACTGGTGGAGCAGTTCGACCTCGTGCTCGCCCCCGCGCTGGACGGCGGCGCCAGCCGCGCGATCGTCGAGGCGGGCGACGCGGGGCTGAAGGGCAAGGTCCAGCTCAAGCTGATCGGCGTCGACCAGCTCGGCCACGGCGCGCTGCACCTGCGCTACGCGGTCACCTCGGCTCAGGAGGCAGTGTAGCGGTCGCAGGTGTAACGCTGCGCCGCCGGCGCGGGATTGTAGACCATGTCGAAGGTGCGGCGGTCGCGCACGATGAAAGAGGCGGTGTAGCGCATCTGCTGCACCCCGGTACTGAGCCAGCGGCTGCTGATGATCGGACTGTAGAGGTAGTTGACCTCGACGAACATCACCCCAGTACCCGGCGGCGCGGTGACCTGCGCGCCGGGGTTTCCCATCCCGGTTACCACCGTCCCCGCATAGCCGCTGCCGGTCTGCGTGCCGGCATCGGTCGGCGTGGTGCCATAGTGCGAGTCATAGGCCGCGCCGCTCTGCGTACCCAGGCAGCGCTGCCAGTGGATATATTGTTTGCCGCCGCTCTCCTCGAGCGAGGAGACGATGATACGCCCCCGCGTGGTGAGCCCCAGCTTGGCGCCCTGCAGCCGCGCCGCGGTGAGCACGTCGTTGATGTCGACCTCGCGCAGCTGAGTCGAGTTGTCGCTCTGCATGCTGCCGACGCGCGAGGCGTTGTCGGCAAGGTTGAGCGCGAGCTGGCTGACCTGGAGCGAGGTCAGCGCGAGGTTGCTCGTCTCGATGCCGTAGCAGCCGAGCGTGAGCACCACGGGCAAGGTGAGCGCGAACTCGATCATCGACACGCCCGAGCGGTCGCGCCGCAGCCGGGCGGCGAGCGGGGCGAGGCTCAGGTGCATATCGACTTCACCACGGTGCTCGTCTGGGTCTTGTATGGCTGGTTCTTGAGCAACGTGCTCGCCGACAGCGACTGCGTGCTGGGCCAGCCGACGAGCGCCGCCATCGGGAAGATGCGATTGTAGGTCAGCGTCACGGTGTACTTGGTAACGTCGTTGGCGCCGCCCTGGCCGCCGACGCCGGGATCGGCGTCCCACACGCCGTTGCCGTTGACGTCGTCGAAACACTCGCCGCTGTCGCGCACGCCGTTCCGATTCTGGTCGTTGAACGCCTCCGGCTTGACGAGCGAGAAGCTGGCGTAGCTCTTGCGCGAGGTGGTGATCGTCATGCCGCCGCCGAGCGACGCCAGCATGTTGCGCACCTTGTTGTCGATCGCGCTCTGGTCGGCGGCGTTGTTCTCCAGCGCGCTGTCGCGCCCCGCCTTGACCACCGCGCCTTCCAGCACCGATCGGACATAGACGCCGTACATCAGGTCGAAGAGGCCGAGCACCACCATGAACAGCACCGGCGCGAGCAGCGCGAACTCGATCGTGCTGACGCCGCGGCGGTCGCGGGCGAGCCCCGCGCGCGCGCTCACTGGTCGAGCCGCAGCATGGCGACCTGCTTGGCGATCTTCTGGAAGATCGTGGAGAGCCCGCTGCCGGTGGTGGTGTACAGCGCCTGCGAGCTGTTGCGCGCGCATTGCGTCAGCTGGTCGCTCGAGCTGGTGTCGATCGCCACCGTCCACACGTCGATGCCGAGCTGGCGCGCGCGGCCGCACTCGTACAGGAAGCGCGCGTTGTGATAGTTGGTAAGGTTGCCGGTATTGCCGTTGCTGACGCGGCGGTCGAACCGTTCCACCCCGTACATGCCGTAGATGACCTCACTCGGCGACATGTCGCCGTCGGTCAGGAAGACGATGACCTTGCGCGGCAAGGGCTGACCGGTGCGGCCGGTGTTGTCGGACGCGAAGACGCCCGCACTCGACAACAGCCGCGTGCCCCAGATCATGCCGGTGTCGTGGTACGTACCCCCCAGAGGTCTGAAGTCAGCGGCGTCGACATAGGCCGAGATGTCGGACGTGCTCATCGTCGACAGTCGGTGGATCGGCTTGCCGCACGAATAATAGCCTGACTTGCGCATCGACGCGAGATTGTAGCTCGGACGGTAGGTCGTATCGTCGCCATTGGTCGTGTCCGTCGGCGACGCCTGGCGGAAATATTCCACGTCGGGCCACATCGGGCGCCACCGCGTCCGCGCGTCGGTCGTCGGGATCAGGTCGGGGTCGAGGTCGTACGAGGCCGAGGTGAAGCTCGTCGCTCCCGCCTCGGTCTCGCGCTCCTCGACGCAGCCATCCCAGGCGGTGGTCTCGCCCTTCACCTTGGTCGGGTCGGTCACCGTGTTGCCCGCGAGGAACTTGGACACGTTCCAGCTATATTGCTGATATTGGTACTGCGGTCCGACGGTGCGCGTCAGATTGCCGTAGCATTTCCCGTCACTGCTATTCCAACGCTGCCCGCCACTCCACGTCGCCGTTCCGCTGCTGGTGTTGTAGGTGAGCGGGGCAGTGACCGCGGGCGAGCGCGTGCCGTCGATCGTGACACAGTCCGTCGAGGTCTTGGCGTTGGCCGTCCCCGTCCAGCTGATCTCATAGTCCTTCCACGGCCAGCGCGTCTGATACGCCACGGTCTCGCCGTTGACGCCGCCGATCAGATAGGAAGGCGACGCCTGGTAGAGCGCCTTGCCGGCGTTGACCGTCGAGGTGTAAGTGACGAACCCGTAGCGAACCCGCGTACTGCTATCGACCGATGAGGCGATCACCGCGGAGAAGTCCTTCACCGCTTGGCGAAGCGCCTTGATCCGCGATCCGTTGCCGGCGGTCGTCTCGGGGACGGCGTAGCCGGTCGAGCCGACATAGCCCGCGGTCGCATCCGGGTCGCTCCCAGGGCGCGCGTAGGACTGGACCGTGGTGCCGCTGACATAGCTGTTGCACTGCGTGTCGGTGTCCTCCGGCCGGCACGCCATCGAGCCCGTGGTGTCGAGCACGAAGACGATGTCGGTGTCTGCGATGTCGAAGCGTGCCTTGCACGTCACGGTCAGGTTGGACGTCGCCACCGAGAACATCTTCATGACCGTCATCGGCACCTGCACCGACGCGGTGCCCGCGACCTGCTGGTCACTCGTCTTGGTGGGAGTGAAGCTGGCGCCCGTCGCGCCGAAGAAGCCGCTGCCGAAGTTGTTGGTGAAGAACGTCTTGGCCTGCGCCGCGGCGTTGGCGTCGAGCGTCGCGTTGCCATCGCTGTTCATGAAACGCCGCCCCGCCAGCACGCCGGCGTCGCAGGCCTGCTGCAAGCGCGACTTGACCACGTACATGCGCGACACGTCGAGCGCCGAGCCGGCGAGCGCGGCTAGCGGGATCATCGCGACCGCCATCATCGCGGCGACGTTCGCGCCGCGGTCGCGGGCCAGGCGGGCCAACCAGGAGAAGCTTGTCATACGCATGCGACCGCGTCGGGCCGACGCGGCGATCTCGCGCGCGGCGGGTGGGGAAGACAGCCGCCCCTCCCCGTTCGTGGAGCTGTGAGCGACGCGGGTCTACGACCTCGTCGCTTTGCTCTACGTCACTGGTACTTAAGGATTAGTTCGTACAACAGTATACGTCGGGTCACTCGTCTGGCGCACCGCGCACCGGGACGGTCGCGACGATGACGTTGAGCAGTGCGCGGCGGTTCGCGTCTTCCACCGTCACGCGCCAATGGCCCTCCTCGGCATAGCCGGGGTTCTCGGAGAGATAGCCGCCGAGCTGGCGCACCGCCTGATTCCGCGCCTCGGCCACGTCGAGGCACTCGACGCCGGTCATGTCGCGGTCACGACCGCCGAACTGAAAGTAAAACAAAGCCATAGCACTCACAAGCCGTGGCGCACGGCGATCGTTCCGGAGACTGATTCGGGGCAGCGGCTCGACCGCCGCTGCCCCGAAGACAATTTAGCGCGCCGCGCCGATCCGCCGCAACTTGATGTTGCGGAAGGCGACCGGCTCGCCATGGTCCTGCAGCGCGATCACGCCGCTGGTGAAGGTGCCGTACAGCGGCATCTTGGCGAACTTGGATTTGGCGACGCGCGCCTTCCACGCCGCGTCGCCATAGGAGACGTCCGCGGTCGGCACGCCGTTGAGCCACTGGCGGATGCGGCCGGGCTCGACCAGCAGCCGCGCGTGGTTCCAGCTGCCCGCCGGGCGCGACACGCCCGCGGGCGGCACGGTGATGTCGTAGAGCGAGCCGGCGCGGTGCGACGGGATCTTGCCGTCCGGATGACCCTGGTCGTCGAGCACCTGCATCTCGAGGCCGGTCTCATAGCTCTGCGTCGTCTCGGGCACGTTGCGCGCGAGATAGATCACGCCGCTATTGCCGCCCTTCTCCACCTTCCAGTCGAGCGTGAGCTCGAACGGGCCGTAGCTCTCCGCGGTGGCGAGATCGGCGCCGCTCATGTGACCGCCGGAGGCGGTGAGCTCGAGCGCGCCGTCGCGCACCACCCAGGACGGGGTCGGCGCGCCGCCCTTGAACGAGCGCCAGCCGGTCAGGTCGCGGCCGTTGAACAGCAGGGTCCAGCCGGCGGCGCGCTCCCGGGCGCTGAGCGTGTTGGGCGCGGTTGCGCCGCGCTGTGCCACGCTCGGCGCCGCCGGTAGCGCCAAAGCGAGCGCGGCCAGCCCGGCCTTGGTCAGATTTCGCATCATGTCTCTCCTTCTCGACCGCGCCGACCGATCGTCGGGCGACGCCGGTGCGACCCGCGCGCACTCAAGCGCATGCGCCCGCCCGGCGCAACGCCGCTCAGCGCGTCTCCTCGCGCAGTGTGCGCTCGAAATCGACCCGCGCCGCGCGCGCCATCTCGCCGAGCAGCCGCGGCGCCACCAGCGTGCCCGAGCGCGCGCGACCGAACACGTCGGCGGCCTCCGGGTGCATCGGCAGCACCACGTCGGCGCGGAGCCGCTCGATCCGGTCGAAGCTGGCGCGATAATCGCGCACGATCGCTGGATAGCGGCGGTTGCCGACCAGGCGATTGCCCGCGACGGTGATGCTGCCGGCGAAGACCACCTCGCGCGCGCGGCCGTGATCGTCCACGCGAAAGGCCCAGCTGGTGCAGCCGGGCGTGTGCCCCGGCGTCGCCACCGCGCGCAGCGTGACATCGCCGAGCGTGACGCGCTCGCCGTCCGCTACCGGGGTGACTCGCGCCACCGCGGGGAAGCGATGGACACCGTAGCTCGTCTCGCCGGGCGGCGTGCCGCTGCGCAGCGCGGCGACGTCGCCGCTGCCCGCGAGCACGCGCGCGCCGGTGTCGCGCCGCATCCGCTCGAGCCCGCCGACATGGTCGAAATGCGCGTGGCTGACGAGGATGAGCTTGACGTCGCTGAGCCGCAGCCCGAGCGAGCGGATGTTGCGCTCGATCGCGGGCACGTTCTCGGCCATGGTCGCGTCGACCAGGATCGCGCCGGCGCTGGTCCGGATCAGGTAGGCGCCGAGCCCGCGCGTGCCGACATAGGTGATCGGACCGATCAGGTGCAGCGGCGGGCGCGGCTGGGTCCACTCGGGTGGGTCACCGCTCGCGGCAGCGGCGGGCGTGGCCGGCACGGTGAGCGCGGCGGCGGCGAGGAACGTGAGAGCGGGCACGATCCGCGCCGTAAGCCTTCTCTCCGCCGAGGTCCGATGCCTGTCGTTCGGGACGACCGCGTGCTCCTGCGCACGGAGAAGCCCAGGATCACGCGCACGCCGCATGTGGCCCTGGGCGCCGGCGTTCGCCGGAGCACGGTCCCGCTCGACCGGGTCGCTCCCCAGCGACCGGCCCATCGCGCGGCGGCTCGCGCCGCCGAATGACGCGGGCGAGCAGCCCCCGGCTGCTCGCTCTTCCCGCGCGCCGCGGCGGCTCGCGCCGCCGAATGACGCGGGCGAGCAGCCCCCGGCTGCTCGCTCTTCCCGCGTCATTCCCACTCGATCGTGCCCGGGGGCTTGGAGGTGTAGTCGTAGGTCACCCGGTTGATGCCCTTCACCTCGTTGATGATCCGGGTCGCCACGCGCGGCAGGAAGTCGCCCGGGAACTGGAACGCCTGCGCCGTCATCCCGTCGGTCGAGGTCACCGCGCGCAGTGCCAGCACCGAGTCATAGGTTCGCCCGTCGCCCATCACGCCGACCGAGCGCACTGGCAGCAGCACCGCGAAGGCCTGCCAGATCGTGTCGTACAGCCCCGCCGCGCGGATCTCCTCGAGGTAGATCGCATCGGCCTTGCGCAGGATATCGCAGCGCTCCTTGCTGACCTCGCCGGGGATGCGGATCGCGAGGCCCGGCCCGGGGAAGGGGTGGCGGCCGACGAAGGCGTCGGGCAGCCCCAGCTCGCGGCCGAGCTCGCGCACCTCGTCCTTGAACAATTCGCGCAGCGGCTCGACCAATTTCATGTTCATCCGCTCGGGCAGGCCGCCGACATTGTGGTGGCTCTTGATCGTCACCGACGGACCGCCGGTGAAGCTCACGCTCTCGATCACGTCGGGATAGAGCGTGCCCTGCGCCAGGAACTCGGCGCCGCCGATCTTGCGCGCCTCGTCCTCGAACACGTCGATGAAGGTCTTGCCGATGAATTTGCGCTTGGCCTCGGGATCGGTGACCCCGGCGAGACCGCCGAGGAACAGGGGCTCGGCGTTCACATGGACCAGCGGGATGTTGTAATGATTGCGGAAAAGCCCGACGACCTGGTCGGCCTCGCCCGCGCGCAGCAGGCCGTGATCGACGAAGACGCAGGTGAGCTGGTCGCCGATCGCCTCGTGGATCAGCACCGCCGCCACCGCGGAGTCGACCCCGCCCGACAGGCCGCAGATCACGCGTCCGCTGCCGACCTGCGCGCGAATCTCCGCGATCTTGGTGGCGCGGAACTCGGCCATCGTCCAGTCGCCCGCGAGCCCGCAGACGTGGCGCGCGAAATTGGCGATCAGCTTGCCGCCGTCCGGCGTGTGGACCACCTCGGGGTGGAACTGCATGCCGTAGTAACGGCGCGTCTCGTCCGCGGTGAGTGCGAAGGGCGCGCCCCGCGACGAGGCGACCGGGGCGAATCCCGGCGCCAGCGCGGCGACATGGTCGCCGTGGCTCATCCACACCTGGTGGCGCTCACCCGACTGCCACAGCCCGTCGAACAGCCCGCAGGCGGCGTCGACCTCGACATAGGCCTCGCCGAACTCGCCGGCATTGCCCTTCTCGACCTTGCCGCCGAGCTGCTCGTTCATGACCTGCTGGCCGTAGCAGATGCCGAGCACCGGCACGCCCGAGTCGAACACCGCCTGGGGCGCGCGCGGGCTGCCCTCGTCCACCACCGAGGCGGGGCCGCCCGAGAGGATCACGCCCCTGGGGCGCATCCGCGCGAACGCGTCGCCGGCGGACTGGAACGGCGCGATCTCGCTGTAGACCCCCGCCTCGCGCACGCGGCGCGCGATCAACTGGGTCACCTGGCTGCCGAAATCGACGATGAGGATGCTGTCGGGATGCTCCATGGCGGGCCTGTAGCGGCTGTACCCCGGGCTTGGAAGAGGCGCCAATGGTGCGAATGTTGAGTCCGAAGCCAGGCTCGCGCCGGCGTACCGCGCGGATGTTGGGTTGGTAGAGCGCGCACAGCCACCGAAGGTCCGCCATCGCCCGCGTGCCCGTGCCGCCGACGCTGAGCGCAGGGAGCAGCCCCCATAGGTCGTCAACGCCGGCTCACCGGAGACAGGTTGTTGCCGTCGGATCACGGACAAGCTGGGCGCGACCGAGGCTGGTCTGGCGCGGTCCGCCCGCGTGCTCGATCGAGGTGCGGCCGTGCGCGACCGCGGGGTCGAGGAAGCGCTGCACCTGCTCGGCCCAGTCGCAGCGGGTGGCGACCGTGCTGCCGTGAGCCCGCCCCGCCATCGCGCGGATCCCGGACGAGCAAAGAGTCGCCCCGCCACGCCGCCCCCTGCCCGCGGCCATCTGCAAGTCGCGCGTGGGGGATCGATGAGCTTCTGGCAGGATCTGGAGCGGCACGTCCGGCGCCTCGCCTTCGTCTCCGCGGACGGCGACGTGCTCGACTATACCGCGCTGGCGCGCGCCGCCGACGCGGTGTTCGACCTGCCGCGCGGCACCCCGGTGCTGCTCGCGCTCGACAACCGTCCCGCCGCGATGATCGCCTATCTCGGCGGGCTGCGGCGCGGGCTGCCAGCGATCGGTACCGCCGGCGGGGAGACCACCGCCGACCGCGAGCGCGCCGACCGGCTGATCGCCGCCTTCCGCCCGGCGGCGCGCTGGTCGGCGGCGCGCGGGGTGGAGCGGCTGCGCGACCCGGCGGACGCGCCCGCGACGCACCTCGACCTGGCGCTGCTGCTGTCGACCTCCGGCTCGACCGGCGCGACCAAGCTGGTGCGGCACTCCGCGCGCGCGGTCGAGGCCGACGCGCGCGCGATCGCCGCCAGCCTCGCGCTGACCGCCGACGAGCGCGCGATCACGACGCTGCCGCCCAGCTACGCTGATGGCCTGTCGGTGATCCACTCGCACCTCGCCGTAGGGGCGACGACGATCCTCTACGAAGGCTCGGTGGTCGGCCCGGCCTTCCGCGCCGCGATCGGCGCCGGCGTGGCGCGCGCCCGGGCGTTGCGGCGCGTCACCTCACGAGCCGCCGCTCCGGAGCGCGCGACGCCGCTACGACGCCGGCCTCACACCGCGGTCCTGCCATAGTCCTGCCGAGTCACGGGATGGCTCGACGACAGGCCCCCGTCGACCACGATCGCCTGGCCGTTGACGTAGCTGGCCTCCTCGCTCGCGAGGAACAGCGCGACGCGCGCCAGTTCCTCGGGCTGTGCGCCGCGCCGCAGCGGGTTGAGCCGGCCGAGCCGGTCGAGCTTGCCCGCCTCGCGCGCGTAGTCGAAGGTGGGGCGCGTCATCCCCGTCTCGGTCAGGCCGGGGCAGATCGCGTTGACGCGCACGTCGCTGCCGCTGAGCTGCTGCGCCGCCACCTGCGCGAGGTTGATCACCCCTGCCTTGCTCGCCGAATAGGCCGGCGATCCCGCGCCCGAGCGCAGCCCGGCGACGCTGGCGGTGAGCACGATCGCGCCGCCACCGCGCGCGGCGATCAGCGGCGCGGCGTGTTGGATCGCGAGGAAGGGGCCGATCAGGTTGATGCGCAGCACCTCGGTGATCAGCGCCACGTCGGTGTCGAACAGATTGGCGAGCCCGCCCGAGATCCCCGCGTTGGCGAACATGACGTCGAGCCCGCCGTGCCGCTCCGCCGCCAGCGCCACCAGCCGCGCGACATCGCCCTCGTCGCCGGCGTCGCCGCGGAACGCCAGCCCGGTGCCGCCCGCGTCGGCGATCGCGGCGGCGGTCGCGTCGGCACCCTCGCTGACGTCGGCGGCGACGACGCGGCCGCCCTCGCGCGCGAACAGCAGGGCGGCGGCGCGGCCGATACCCGAGCCCGCGCCGGTGACGACGATCGACTTGCCCGCGAACCGCATCCGCTCCCGCTCCCCGCTCACGCCCCGGCGCGCCCGGCGAAGTGCCGGGCCGCGCTCACGAGCAGCGGCAGCCGCGCCGCGGTCTCCTGCGCGCGCGCGTTGGCGGCGGTGCCGATCAGCACGCGCTTGCGGATGCCCTGAACGATGCTGGCCAAGCGGAACAGGTTGAAGGCGAAATACCAGTCGATCGCGACCGGCTCGTCGCGTCCCGTCCGCGCCGCGTAGCGCGCCAGCATGTCCTCCAGTGTCGGGATGCCCGTGGCATCGCCGGTCAGCCCCATCACGCCCGAGCGGCCCTCGGGCTCGGTGACCCAGCTCATCAGATAATAGGTCAGGTCGGCGACCGGGTCGCCCAGCGTCGACAGTTCCCAGTCGAGCACCGCCGCGACGCGCGGCGCCTCTCCCGGCGCGAACCGCATGTTGTCGACGCGATAGTCGCCGTGGACGATCGCGGTGCGGGTCTGCGGCGGCACGGTGCGCGGCAGCCACTCGATCAGCCGCTCCATCTCGGGCAAGGTCTCGGTCTCGGCGCCGCGATATTGCTTGGTCCAGCGCACGACCTGGCGCTCGAAGTAGTTGCCGGGCCGCCCATAGTCGCCGAGCCCGATCGCGCCCGGATCGATGTTGTGGAGATCGGCCAGCGTGTCGATCATCGCGTGATAATGCGCCCGGCGCGCCGCGGGGGCGAGCTCGGGCATGGCGCCGTCCCAGATCGTCCGCCCCTCGACCATCTCCATGACGTAGAAGGCCGAGCCGATCACCGCGGCGTCCTCGCACAGCACGTAGGGCCGCGGCACCGGGAAGCCGATGGGGTGGAGCGCGGCGATGACGCGATACTCGCGCTCGACCTGATGCGCCGAGGGGAGCAACTCCCCCATCGGCTTGCGCCGCAGCACGTAGCGCCGCTCGGACGTGTCGAGCCGATAGGTCGGATTCGACTGACCGCCCGCGAACTTGGCAAAATCGAACGGGCCGGCGAAGCCGGGGACATGCTCGGCGAGCCACGCGCCCAGACGCGCGGTGTCGAGCCGGTCGCGCTCGGCGAGATCGCGCTGAAGCGAGGGATCGTCGCTCACGCGAAGACGATCACGCTGCGAGTCGAGTCACCGCGGCGGAGCTCGTCGAAGGCGTGGTTGATCCGCTCAAGCGGGAGGCGCTCGGCGATCAATGTGTCGAGGTCGAGCAGGCCGCGCTGGTAGAAGTCGACCAGCCGCGGCACGTCGATCGGGAAGCGGTTGGAGCCCATCAGCCCGCCCTGCAGCTTCTTGCCCGAGAGCAGGTCGAGCGCGGAGAGGCCGACCGACTCGGCCGGCGGCAGCATGCCGAGGATCGTGGCGGTGCCGCCGCGGCGCAGCACCGCCACCGCGGTCGCGGCGGACTGCGGCCGGCCGACCGCCTCGATCGCGTGGTGGACGCCGCCGCGCGTCGCCTCCAGCACCGCGGCGGCGACGCCCTCGGCGGCGCTGTCGAACGTGTCGGTCGCGCCGAGCCGCTCGGCGATGGCGCGCTTCTCGGGCACCGGATCGAGCGCGACGATCCGCCCCGCGCCCGCGATCCGCGCGGCGTTGACCGCGGCGAGCCCGATCCCGCCGCATCCGACCACGCACACCGTCTCGCCCGGCGACACGTCGGCGGTGTTGAACACCGCGCCCGCGCCGGTCGTCACCGCGCAGCCGATCAGCGCGGCGCGGTCGAGCGGCATGTCTTGGTCGATCGCGACGCAGGCGTGCTCGTGCACCAGCATCTGCTCGGCGTAGGCGGAGAGGTTGAGCATCTGCGCCACGGCGTCGCCGTCGGGGAAGCGAAGCCGCGGCTCGGCGCCGCGCGGCCGCCGCGTCTCGCCGCTGACGCACAGCGACATGCGACCGCTGAGGCAGAATTCACAGTGGCCGCAGAAGGCCGATAGACAGGTGACGACATGGTCGCCCGGTCGCACGGTCCGCACCTCGCTGCCGACCGCCTCGACCACGCCCGCGGCCTCATGGCCGGGGATGGCCGGGAGCGTGTGCGGGTAGAGGCCGTCGACGAAGTGCAGGTCGGAGCGGCACACGCCCACCGCGGCGGTGCGGATCAGCACCTCGTGCGCGAGCGGCTTGCTCACGGTGACGTCGGCGATCGTGAGCGGTTCGCGCACGGCGGTGAGGACGGCGGCCTTCATCGAGACACGTGCGGCCGCGACGCCGCCCGTTCGTGCTGAGGAGGCGCTGAGCGAAGTCGAAGCGCCGTCTCGAAGCTCCGTCCGGACCCTCGTGGCCGTGCTTCGAGACGAGGCTTCGACAAGCTCAGCCTCCCCTCAGCATGAACGGGGGGAAGGGAAGCGCCACCTCCCGACACTTTCAGCGTCATCCCGAACTCGTCTCGGGATCCACGGTGCCGCTCACCCGAACCCTGCGGCTCTCGCGGCAAGGTGGATCCTGAAACACGTTCAGGATGACGGAAGAAGAACGGGAGACCGCCAGCCCCCATCCCCCTCACCGCCCCGCCCCGACGTCGCCGCTCGACGGCGCCCCCCGTCCGTCGCCTCCGCCGTACTTGCCGAACTCGTGCCGCGCGATGGCGCGGCAGTGGACCTCGTCCGGCCCGTCGGCGAAGCGCAGCGTCCGCACCGAGGCCCAGGCGTGCGCCAGCCCCGCGTCCTCCGCCACGCCGGCGCCGCCGAACGCCTGGATCGCGTCGTCGAGGATCTGCAACGCCATCGTCGGCGCCTGCACCTTGATCATCGCGATCTCCTGCTGCGCCGCCTTGTTCCCCGCCCGGTCCATCATGTCCGCGGCCTTGAGGCAGAGCAGCCGGGTCATCTCGATGTCGATCCGCGCGCGCGCGATCCGTTGCTCCCACACGCTGTGATCGGCGATGCGCTTGCCGAAGGCGACGCGCGCGAGCAGCCGCCGCGCCATCTTCTCGATCGCCACCTCGGCGACCCCGATCGTGCGCATGCAATGGTGGATCCGCCCCGGCCCGAGCCGCCCCTGCGCGATCTCGAAGCCGCGCCCCTCGCCCAGCAGCACATTCTCCACCGGCACGCGCACGTCGGTGAAGCTCACCTCGCCGTGGCCGTGGGGGGCATGGTCATAGCCGTACACCGAGAGCAGTCGCTCGATCTTCACCCCCGGCGTATCGAGCGGCACCAGCACCTGGCTCTGCTGCTGGTGACGCGAGCCCTCGAAACTGGTCTTGCCCATCAGGATGCCGATCCTGCAGCGCGGGTCACCCACGCCCGACGACCACCATTTGCGCCCGTTGATGACATAATGGTCGCCGTCGCGCTCGATTCGCGTCTCGATGTTGGTCGCGTCGGAGGAGGCGACCGCGGGCTCCGTCATCAGGAAGACCGAGCGGATCTCGCCCTCCATCAGCGGTCGGAGCCACGCCTCCTTCTGCGCGCGCGTGCCGTAGCGGTGGAGCACCTCCATGTTGCCGGTATCGGGCGCGGAGCAGTTGAAACACTCGCTCGCCCAGCCGATCCGCCCCATCTCCTCGGCGCACAGCGCATATTCGAGGTTGGTCAGCTGCGTGCCCTGGAACGCGAAGCTGTCGTCGACGTGCTGCTGGCCCGAGTGCGGTGGCATGAAGAAGTTCCACAGGCCCTCCGCGCGCGCGGCGCGCTTGACCTCCTCGATCACGGGAATGACCTTCCAGCGCTCGCCGCTCGTCAGCTGCTGCTCATACTCATGGTCGCGCGGTGCGATGTGGCGCGCGATGAAGGCGCGGACGCGGTCGCGGAAATAGGTCTCGCGCTCGCTCAGCGTGAAGTCCATCGCCACCCTCTCCTCCTCGGTTACGACGGGCTTAGGCCATACCGTGTATTCGGTAAAGCACGCTTCGTCGCGCCGTCGCAGCTACGATCCAGGTGGATGAAAAGGGGACTGTATCTTCGAAAGCGACGTGCTAACCATCGCGCCATGGGGGATGTGAGGACCGACGACGCCACCGCGACGCGGCGCTTCCGCGAGAAGCGCGAGGCGATCCTGGCCGCCGCGGCGGACGCGATCAACGAGCAGAGCGCCAAGGGCATGACCTTCGCCGACGTGGCGCGCCGCGTCGGGCTCAACACCACCAGCGTCACTTATTATTTCAAGCGCAAGGAGGACCTCGCCGCCGCCGCGTTCGAGCACACGCTCGACTATCTGCTGGCGATGCTCGACGAGGCCGCGACCGAGGCGACGCCGTCCGATCGGGTCGAGAAGCTCGTCACGCTCAACCTCGCGCGGCTCGCCCGGATCGAGCGCGGCGAGGAACGCGCCTTCGCGGTGCTCTCCGACCTGCGCGCGATGGACGAGCCGGTGCGCGCGCGGCTGATGGCGCGCTGGCGCGAGGTGTTCCGTCGTACCCGCGCGCTATGGGGCGAGCAGCGCGGGCGCGGCGCGGTCGACCTCGCCGGTGCGCGCGCGCACGTGCTGCTGGAGAACATGTTCTGGCTGCCGGCCTGGCTGCCGCGCTACGACGCCGACCAATATCCGCGCGCGGCCGAGCGGCTGATGGGCCTGTTCCGTCACGGGCTAGCCGGCGCCGACGCGTGCTGGGCGCCGCGCCCGCTGACGTTCGAGCGCGACGACGCGATGCCGGGCCGCGACGCCTTCCTGCTGGCGGCGACGCGGCTGATCAACGAGCTGGGCTATCGCGGCGCCTCGGTGCAGCGGATCGCCTCCGAGCTGAACGTCACCAAGGGCAGCTTCTATCACCATCTCGACGCCAAGGACGATCTGGTCGCGGCCTGCTATCGCCGCAGCTTCGACACGATCGCGGCGGCGCAGCGCAGCGCCGACGCGCGCGGTGGTTCGCACTGGGAACGGCTGTGCGACGCGGTGGCGGCGCTGGTGGGGGTGCAATTCTCCGACAGCGGCCCGCTGCTTCGCACCACCGCGCTGAGCGGCCTCCCACCCGCCGAGCGTCAGCAGATGGTCGACCGCTCCACCCGGATCGCGCGGCGGTTCGCCGGCACGCTGATGGACGGCGCCGCGGAAGGGACGATCCGCGCGGTCGACAGCCTGATCGCGAGCCAGGCGGTCATGGCACTGCTCAACGCCGCCTTCGACATGCGCAAATGGGCATCGACCATGGCGCACGAGCGCGCCGTGGGCCTGTACGCCTCGACATTGCTCTTCGGCATGTTCGACAACCGCCTGCTCGGGGAGTGAGCGGGCGAATGTAGCCGTGCTCGGGCGCGCGCCCGAGCCCAGGGTGGCAAGGGCAACGCTCTTGGCTCTGGGCTCCTGCGTGCGCAGGAGCCCGGCTGCTGCCCTTGCGGCGAAACGTCCCGCGCCGCTACACCGGCTCGCCGAGCGCCTCGGTGCGCGCGCGGATCGCGAGCTGGTTGTGCGGCCCGCGCCGGCGCGAGAACTCGCGCACCGAGCAGCCGAGGAACAAGTGACTGTCGCGCAGGAAATGCGAGCGGTCCCAATAGCCCGCTTCCTCCAGCGCCATCGGCGCGGCGTCGGGCTGGGTCAGCACCGCGCTGAGCGCGCGCAGGAAGCGCGTGCGGCGCAGCAGCAGCTTGGGCGTGAAGCCGAAGTTGAAGCGAGTCAGCGCGGCGAGCGCGCGCGGCGTCATGTCGAGCGACTCGGCCACGGCTTCGATCCGGGTCGTGGCGGGATCGCGCAGCATGGTGCACAGCCGATCGATCCGCGGGTCCGCCGGCGCGCGACGCTGCAGCCGCGCCTCGAGCCAGGCGTCGAACACCTGCTGGACCGGCTCACCCGTCTCCAGCGCGGCGCGCAGCATCTCGGCGCCCGGGTCGAGCTCGTCGAGCGGAATGACCCGGTTCGACAGCCGCGACACGTCGCCGCCGAACAGCTGCGCCCAGCCATAAGGCAGCAGTCCGGCGCCCACCAGGATCCCGCCCGAGCCGGTGACATAGCCCGCGTAGCTGGTCGGTCCGGTCAGCGCGACCGTCGGCACCGGATCATAGGTGCGGCTGCCGATGCGGAGCGCCCAGGGCGGGCTGCCCGCCAGCGTCACCCGGATCGTCGCGACGCTCGGGAAGAAGGCGTCGTGGAAGACATGCCCCGGCACCACCGGCGCGGCGAAGCGGTGATAGCCCGTGACGTACCGCGTCAGCGCGTCGCTCGGGCGATGATACGCTACCCCGACGCTCTCCTGATCCCCCACCGGCGCCCCCCAGCAACCCTTATTTACATCTCATTACCGCGGTGATCGAACGAGGCAAGCCGTGGTACCGTTTTGATCCATGTTCTCTTGACTTAGATCAGCGTATTGGGGCGGTGAGACGCGGGCACCTCGAGGTGGCCGCGTGACCATGATCGTCGCGATAACCGAGCTGCTGATCGCGACGCAACGCCTCACCTTCGCCTCGCGCCACGGTTTCGATGAGCTCGCCGTGATCGAGGCAGGTACGCTGATCGTCGCGGCGGCATTGATCGTGGCGGTCGGCGTCCCCACCCTTCGCGCACACGACGGAGACGCGCGATGATCGACCTGCACTATTGGCCCACGCCGAACGGCCACAAGATCACGATCTTCCTGGAGGAGGCCGGCGTCGACTACACCGTTCTCCCGGTGAATATCGGCAAGGGGGAGCAATTCCGCCCCGAGTTCCTGGCGATCTCGCCCAACAGCCGCATGCCCGCCATCGTCGACCACGCACCGAGCGACGGCGGCGCGCCGGTCAGCGTGTTCGAGAGCGGTGCGATCCTGCTCTATCTCGCGCACAAGGCGGGGCAGTTCGGCGGGGCGACGCCGCGCGCGCACGTCGAGGTGCTGGAGTGGGTGATGTGGCAGGTCGGCGGGCTGGGCCCGATGCTGGGGCAGAACCATCATTTCACGCGCTACGCGCCCGAGCGCCTGCCCTATGCTATAGATCGATACGTCAAGGAGACCAACCGCCTGTACGGCGTGCTCGAGCGGCGTCTGGCGGGGCGCGACTATGTCGCCGGGGGTGAGTATAGCATCGCCGACATGGCCTGTTTCCCCTGGATCCTCCCCGAGGCGCAGGGACAGGACATCGGGGACTTTCCCAACGTCGCGGCATGGCACGCGCGGATCAAGGCGCGGCCAGCGGTGGTGCGCGCCTATGAGCAGGGCGCGCGGGTGCAGGCGCAGCCCACGGAGATGAGTGAGGAGCAGCGGCGCGTGCTGTTCGGCCAGACCGCGCGGTGACGGCGGGTTGATCATCCCGTGAGAAGGCGGGAGCTAGGCGCAGGCGGACATGCCGATGCTCGTCTGTACTGCCCGTCGCTCCGCCTCGTCCGTCATCCCGGACCAAGTCCGGGATGACGGAAGTGGTGGACGTCGCGCTTCTCACGAGCCTGGCGCCTCGCCCCGCGTGCCGACACGCGGACGGACGAGCCCGGAGCCTCGTCATGACTGCCCCTTGCGGGGGCCAGAACGCCTGTCCTCACCCCTCTCGCGTCGGCCACACCTCTGCCGCGGTGACCACCGGGATCTTCGAACCCAGCGCGGCGAGCGCGACCTGATGCACGAAATCGGTGGGTGCGGTGCACAGGTCGCCGATGACGCGGCGGTCGAGCACCGTCGCTTCGGGCGCGAGCGCGGTATAGGTCACGCAATTCTGCGTCATCATGCCGCAGAGGAACAGCTCGCCGGTGTCGAGCAGATGCGCGCCGAGGTCGGTCTCCTGAAAGGCGTCGGGATAGCTCTTGGTGATCACTGCGGCGCCCTCCGCCACCGCCATGATCGCGGGGCGGATCACGCTGCCGGGTTCGTCCTCGGCGAACGGACCACCCGCGGCGACGTGGCGCACCAGCACGATTTGGTCACCCGCCGCCTGCGCCGCGGCGATCGCGGCGACGATCCGCTCCTCCACCGCCTCCGCGCGCCACAGCGGCAGCGCGCCGCGGGCGAAGTAAGCGTTCTGGACGTCGATCACCAGCAGTGTCCGCCTCATGTCATCTCCTTGTCGTCGCAGCCTCCTTCATAGCGCGCGTGACGGTGCCGACGTGCCGCGCGGCCGACTCTTCTCGCCCCGCGGTGGCGCACGGCATTGATCCGTCGCGATCCGCGACTAGCCTGGGATGATGACCGAGCCCGCCTCCGCCACCCCGCTCGTCCAGCTGCTCGCCGCGCTCGCTCGCGACGGCAGCGCGGCGCGCTGGCACGGCACGATCCCGCCCGACTGGCAGCAGGGGCGCACCACCTTCGGCGGCCTCTCGGCGGCGCTGGCGCTGCACGCGGTGCGCCAGTTCGAGCCGGGACTGCCGCCGCTGCGCTCGGCGCAGGTCGCGTTCGTCGGTCCGCTCGCCGGTGGGGTGACGGTCTCCGTCACGCTGCTGCGGCGCGGGCGCAACGCCGCGTTCGTCGCCGCCGAGGTGAGCGGCGAGGCCGGGCTCGGCGTGCGCTGCACCTTCGTCTTCATGCGCGCGCTGCCCGAGGCGCTGGCGCACGCGCGCGGCGCCGCGCCTGCGGTCGCCCCGCCCGCGCCCGAGAACCGCGTGCTGCGCGGCGGTCACCCCCAGGTGGCGTTCACGCGCCATTTCGAGTTCGTCGATCCGCCAGGCCAGAGCGATCCGGCGGCGTGGCTGCGCTGGGCACGGCTGCCCGAGCGCGACGGGCTCCACCGCGAGATCGAACTGCTGACGATCGCCGACTGCCTGCCCCCCGCGGCGCTGCGGCTGCTCGGCGTCGGCGTGCCGGTGAGCTCGATGACCTGGCAGCTCAACCTGCTCGCCCCCGCCCCGGCGACGCGGGACGGCTGGTGGCTGCTGCGCTCCGCCACCGATCACGCGCGCGATGGCGCCTCGTCGCAGCAGATGGCGATCTGGGACGCGGACGGCCGCGCAGTCGCCGAGCAGATCCAGTCGGTCGCGATCTTCGGCTGATACAAATCGCGACAATATTCCGGGGGTCCGACATCCCGGCGCGACAGGCGCGGCGTAGCACCGCGACACTGACGGGGTCCGAGCCCCGTCGAACGTGTCGAGGGGTATATCCGATGAAGACCTTGCTCTCCGCCGCGGCGCTCGGCGCCGCCGCGCTCGCCGGCGCCGCGCCGCTCCTCGCGCAGGACCTGCCCGCCGCGCGCGCGGACGCGCCGCCGCCACGACCGATGGAGCCCCGTGACCCGCTCGCCGCCGCCGACGGCGTGGTGACCCGCGAGGAGGCCGCGGCCGAGGCCGACCGCCGCTTCGCCGCGTTGGACCGCGACGGCGACGGCAAGATCGACCGCGAGGAACGCCGCGCCTTCCGCCCGCCGCACCGGCCCCGCGGCGATATGCCACCGGCACCGGGCATGGACGGCCCGCCCCCGCCGCCGGGCGCGGTCGGGCCGCCGCCTCCTCCGCCGCCCGGCACGGACGGCCCACCGCCTCCTCCGCCGCGCGGCACGGACGGTCCGCCCCCTCCCCCGCCGCCAAGTGCCGAGCGGGACGGCGACCGGCGCGGCTGGGGCGACCGCGGCGGCCGCCAACATCGCCGCGCGCCGCGCGAGATGACGCGCGAGCAGTTCCGCGAGCGCGCGCTGCGGATGTTCGATCGCGCCGACACCAATCATGACGGCCGCGTCGATCAGCAGGAGCGCGAGGCGATGCGGCTGATGATGCGCGCGCGCCGCATCGGCCCCGACGGCGACCTGCGCGGCCCCGGCCCGCGCCGCGGCGAGCGTGAGGGCGAGCGCGGTGATCTACGCGACGGCGCCGCGCCCGAGCGCGACTGACACCCGGCCCTTCCCTTCGAGGCATCAGCTATGGCAGGCCCCGACGACATGGCCGACACTCCGCATCTGCTGCTGGTCGACGACGAGCGCTCGATCCGCGAGCCGCTCGCCGTCTATCTGACCAAGCAGGGCTTCCGCGTCACCCAGGCGGGCGACGCGGAGAGCGCGCGGACGCGCATGGCCGCCTATGCGATCGACCTGGTCGTGCTCGACATCATGATGCCGGGCGAGGACGGCCTGTCGCTGTGCCGCCACATCCGCGCCACCGGCGAGACGCCCGTGATCCTGCTTACCGCCAAGAGCGAGGAGACCGATCGCATCGTCGGGCTGGAGATGGGCGCGGACGATTATGTCGTGAAGCCCTTCTCGCCGCGCGAGCTGGCGGCGCGGATCAAGGTCGTCCTGCGCCGCACCGCGGGCGGCGCGGTGCGCCAGCACGCGCCCGAGAGCGGCGCCTATGCCTTCGCGGGCTGGCTGCTCAAGACCGGCGAGCGCGCGCTGGTCGACCGCGAGGGCGTGTCGGTGCCGCTGTCGACCGGCGAGTACAATTTGCTGCTCGCGCTGGTGCAGCGCCCGCGCCAAGTGCTGACGCGCGACCAGCTGCTCGACCTCACCCAGGGGCGCGAGGCGGCGGCGTTCGACCGCGCGATCGACAATCAGGTGAGCCGGCTGCGGCGCAAGATCGAGGCCGATCCCAAGGCGCCCGAGATCATCAAGACGGTCTGGGGCGGCGGCTACGCGCTCTCCACCGACGTGACGCGGCTGTGAGCGCCGCGTGACCTGGCGCCGCCTGCCCTGGCCGCGCAGCCTCGCCGGGCAGATGGCGCTGCTGGTCGCGCTCGCTTTGTTCGTGGCGCAGGCGATCAACCTCGCACTGCTGCTGCGCGAGCGGAGCAGCTTCCGCGTCGCGCAAGCCTCGCGCCCCGCCGCCTTCCGCCTCGCCGACGCGCTCGACCAAGAGGCGAGCGGGCGCCGCATCACGCCCGACCGCGGCCGCGTCCGCGTTGCCGCGCGCAGCCCGATCACCGCGTCGATGGCGCCGCAGCCCGAGATGGCGCGCGAGGTGCGCGCGCAGCTCGACGAGTTCGGCGTGCGGATGCGCCGCGTGGAGGTGGCGATCGCGCCGCCGGGTACCTATCAGGTACCGCTCAGCCGCTTCGAGCGCCGCATGGCCGCGCGCCACGGCCCCGAGCCGCCGCCCGAGACGATCGTGGTCGCCGCGCAGCAGCCCGGCGGGCGCTGGCTGGTGCTGGCGGGCGGGCTGCCGCGCGGCGACACGCGGCTGTTCTGGCGGCTGCTCGCGCAGACGCTGATCCTCTACGGCATGGTGCTGCTGCCGGTACTGTGGGTCGCGCGCCGTATCTCGCGCCCGCTGCGCGAGCTCGCCGCCGCAGCGCGCGCCTATTCACCGCGCACCCCGCCGCGCGCGCTCGACGAGGAGGGCCCGCCCGACGTCGCCGCGGTGATCGCCGCGTTCAACGCGCTGAGCCTGCGCGTCACCGCGATGCTCGACGAGAAGGACCGCATGCTCGGCGCGATCGGCCACGATTTGCGCACGCCGCTCGCCGCGCTGCGCGTGCGGATCGAGTCGGTCGAGGACGAGCAGGACCGCGCGCGCATGGCCGACACGATCGCCGAGATGAACCGCACGCTGGAGGACATCCTGTCGCTGGCACGGCTCGGCCGCCCGAGCGAGCCCGTGACCGAGGTCGACCTCGCCGCGCTGGTGGACGCGGTGGTGGAGGACTTCCGCGACCTGGGCGACGACGTCGCCTTCGAGGAGGCCGAGCGGCTGCGCATGCGGCTGCGCCCGTCGCTGATCCGCCGCGCGGTGCGCAACCTGATCGAGAATGCGGTGAAATATGCCGGCGCCGCGGAAGTGTCGCTGCGCGCCGAGCCGGCGCGCGCGGCGATCGTCGTCGCCGACCGCGGGCCCGGCATCCCGGCGGACCGGCTGGACGACGTGTTCGGCGCCTTCATCCGGCTGGAGACCTCGCGCAACCGCGAGACCGGCGGGATCGGCCTGGGGCTGGCCTTGGCCCGCGCGATCGTCGAGGAGGCGGGCGGTGCTATCGTGCTCGCCGCGCGCGACGGCGGCGGCCTGGTCGCGACGATCACGCTGCCGCGGGAGTGAGTGGGGGAAGCACTGCCGCTGAGCTGGTCGGTCTCGTTCGGCGCGCCTTCGCCGCCCGACTCTTCTTCTTACCCGTTCGGCTCGGCTAGCGATCGAACTTGTCGAGAGCGCGTATCGAGAGCGCGGCACCTGCGGCCCCTTCTCGACACGCCGTCTCGACGCGAAGGCGGAAGAAGGAAGCGCCACCGCCCCCTTGCGCTCACCCGACGCAGCGTCGAAAGCGTCCGCCTCACCTGGGGGAGCCTGTATGTCGATCCTGTCGGACCGCTGGATCCGCGAGCGCGCGCAGGGCGAGGGCATGATCGAGCCCTTCGTCGAAGCACAGCGGCGCGACGGCTGTATCAGTTACGGCCTGTCGAGCTACGGCTATGACGCGCGCGTCGCCGACGAGTTCAAGATCTTCACCAACGTCGACAACGCGATCGTCGATCCCAAGGACTTCGCCTCGAACAGCTTCGTCGATCGCAAGACCGACGTCTGCATCATCCCGCCCAACAGCTTCGCGCTGGCGCGGACGGTGGAATATTTCCGCGTGCCGCGCGACGTGCTGGTGATCTGCCTGGGCAAGTCGACCTACGCGCGCTGCGGCATCATCGTGAACGTCACCCCGCTGGAGCCGGGCTGGGAGGGGCATGTCACGCTGGAGTTCTCGAACACCACGCCGCTGCCCGCCAAGATCTACGCCAACGAGGGGGCCTGCCAGTTCCTGTTCCTCGAGGGCAACGAGCCGTGCGAGATCAGCTACGCCGACCGGGCGGGCAAATATATGGGCCAGCGCGGGGTGACGCTGCCGCGTTTGTGAGCGACGCGCGGCGGGGTAGGCTGTCATCGTTTTCGCTGCCGTTCCACCGCCTGCGCTCTCCCCCGGCGAGAGCCGGGGATTGGGTCACGCTCGTGCGACAGTCAGCCACGCGATGCTGGCGTCGGGAATTGCGCGTGGCGCGGGCGCTCCAGCAGCCATCCCCCATCTTCTGCCCCGTGAACGGAACCCCTCCGCCGCGCGCGTCTTAGAAAAGAGTCTCAGCGGGAGAGCCTGAAGTTGGACGTCGTCACCCTGTGCCTGTTCCTGTTGCTGGCGGTGGTCGTCAGCGGCACCGTCTCGCGACTTCTTCCCTCCGCCCTACCCCGTCCCTTGGTCCAGATCGCGCTCGGCGCGCTGATCGGCGCCTTCGCGGGCATCCGGGTGGAGCTCGATCCCGAGCTGTTCTTCCTGCTGCTGGTGCCGCCGCTGCTGTTCCTCGACGGCTGGCGCATCCCCAAGGACGAGCTGCTACGCGATCGCGGCGCCGTGCTCGGGCTCGCGCTGGGGCTGGTGTTCCTCACCGTGCTGGGCCTCGGCCTCTTCGTCCACTGGCTGATCCCGGCGATGCCGCTCGCGGTCGCCTTCGCGCTCGCCGCGGTGGTGTCGCCGACCGACCCGATCGCGGTCGGCGCGATCGCGCAGAAGGTGACGATCCCCAAGCGCATGATGCATATCCTCGAGGGCGAGTCGCTGCTCAACGATGCCTCGGGCCTGGTCTGCCTGCGCTTCGCCATCGCCGCCGCGCTCAGCGGCACCTTCTCGCTCGGCGAGGCGCTCGGCACCTTCGCCTGGATGGCGCTCGCCGGGGTCGCGATCGGCGCGGGCGTCACCTGGCTCGCGATCGGCGGCAAGGTGCTGGTGGCGCGCCGGACCGGCGGCGACGACGCCGGCTCGAACATCCTCGTCAGCCTGCTGATCCCGTTCGGCGCCTATCTCGCCGCCGAGCACGTCCATGCCTCGGGCGTCCTCGCCGCCGCCGCGGCAGGGATCGCGATGACCTTCGTCGGCAGCGGCGTGGCGGTGAGCGCCGCGACGCGGATACGCCGGCGCGCGGTATGGGACATGCTGCAGTTCACGCTCAACGGCGTGATCTTCGTGTTGCTCGGCGAGCAGCTGCCCGCATTGTTCGCCGGCGCGAGGGCCGCGGTGGCGGGCACAGGACACGACAGCGCCTGGTGGCTGCTCGGCTATGTCGCCGCGATCGTGGCGGTGCTCGCCGCGCTGCGCTTCTCCTGGGTGTGGGTGTCGCTCCAGTTCACGCTCTATCGCGCCAAGCAGCGCGGCGACGGCGCCAAGGGGAGCCCGCCGCGACGCGTCATCGCGGCCATGTCGGTCGCGGGCGCGCGCGGCGCGATCACGCTGGCGGGCGCGCTGACGTTGCCGCTGGCGCTGCCGAGCGGCGCCGACTTCCCCGCACGCGATCTCGTCATCCTGCTCGCCTCGGGCGTGATCCTGGCCTCGCTCGCGATCGCCGCGGGCGGACTGCCGCTACTGCTGCGCGGGCTAACCTTCCCCGCCGAGGAGGGCGCCGCGGGCGAGCGCGACCGCGCGAGGGTCGTCACCGCCGAGGCGGCGATCGCCGCGATCGAGCGGGTCCAGCACGCCATGGCGCAGGACCGCGGTGACGCCGACCGTTACACCGACGTGGCGGCGCGGCTGATGGCGCAGTATCGCGAGCGGATCGCGCATCTCGACGAGGACAGCGGCGCGCGCGACGAGCGCTCGCAGGACAATGAGATCGAGCGCGAGCTCCGCCTCGCCGCGGTGCGCGCCGAGCGCCAGGCGCTGTTCGAGCTGGGCCGCCGCCGTGAGATCGGGCTGACGCTGGCGGAACAGCTCGGCCGCGAGCTCGACCTCGCCGACGCGCGGCTGACCCGGATGGGGCTGTGAGAGAAACATGGACGAGACGATCGCCGACCTGCACGCCGCGATGGAGGCGGCCGCCGCCGCGCTCGACTTCGAGGAGGCGCGTCGGCTGCGCGATCGCATTACCCTGCTGCGCGGTGGCGCGAGCGCGGAAGAGGCTGCGGCCGCCGACCTCGGCGGGATCGAGCGCCAGCGTCCCGGCGCGATGGGCCTGGGCACGAGCCAGCAGCGAGTCACGCCGCCGCCGGGCTGGACGCCCCCGCCGCGCCCCGACCCGATGACGCGCGGGCGCGGGACGCGGCGCAGGTGAGTGGTCGAAGATGCGACACCATGGTGCGCCGGGAGTGACGCCGACCGCATGTTCCCTTGTTTATCGCCAGACGAAGCGGCGGTGCGACGATGGAGGCGTGCGCCCCTTCCCGCAGCCCGCCTTACAAACCGATCGTGTCGAGCGCGGCGGCGAGCTCCGCGTCGATCGTCTCGCCCTGCCGCGGCGTCAGCCGGTTGAGCGCGGTCTGCACGCGGCGCTGCGCCACCTGCAGCGTCTTGTGGCGTACCGCGCGCACCTGGTTGGTCCGCCCCGATCGGCTCTCGCCCAGCAGCGCGGCCCATTTCTCCTCCTCCGCGGCCAGGATGGCGAGCGCGAGCCGAAGGCCGTCGCGCTGGCCGCGCGCGTGTTCGTCACTCATCCGCCGTCGCTCCGCCATGGCGCCGGCTCAGGATGGCACGGCGCGCTCAATGCTCTACGGACATCGCCGTGCCCCAGTTGATCCCGATCGTCGACCCCGCCGACCCGCGCGTCGAGCCCTATCGCGACATCCGCGAGCGCGACCTGGTCGGGCGCCGCGGGCTGTTCGTCGCCGAGGGCGTGGTCGTGCTCGAGAAGCTGGTGGAGAGCGCGACGCACCGCGTCGCCTCGCTGCTGATCGCCGATAAGCGCGCCGACGCCCTGTCGCCGCTGCTGGCGCGGCTGCCAGCGGACACACCGGTCTATCTCGCCGCGCCGCGCGTGCTCGACGCGATCGCCGGCTTCCCGCTCCACCGCGGCGTGCTCGCGATCGGGCAGCGCGGCGCCGACCTGTCCGCCGGCGCGTTGCTCGGTGGCGCGACGCCGCCGCGCGACGTGCTGCTGCTGAGCGCCATCGCCAACCATGACAATATGGGCGGGATCTTCCGCAACGCCGCGGCCTTCGGCGTGGGCGCGATCCTGCTCGACGCCGACTGCTGCGACCCGCTCTATCGCAAGGCGATCCGGGTCTCCGTGGGCGCCGCGCTGACGGTCCCGTTCGCGCGGCTCGGGCGCGACGAGGACGCGCTCGCGCTCCTGGCGCACCACGGGTTCGAGGCGGTCGCGCTCAGCCCCGCGGGCGCGATGTCGCTGCCCGCGTGGCGGCCCGCGCCGCGCAGCGCGGTGCTGCTCGGCGCCGAGGGACCGGGGCTGGCGCCGGCGTTGATGGCGCGCGCGCGCACGCTGCGGATCGCGATGGCGGCAGGCTTCGACTCGCTCAACGTCGCGACCACCTCGGGGATCGTGCTCCACCATCTCGCCACGGCGCGCGCCGAGGGGGCGTAGCGTTATGGGGCGACCGCGCGCGGCGCGGCGTTGCCGAGCCGGGTCAGCGAGGCATAAGTCTCGTTCCCATGACTATCCTGTGTAGCCTCGGCCTGCACCGCTGGCAGAGCCATCCGACCCTACGTCCGGGCACCACCGTCCATCGTTGCGCCTGGTGCGGCACGCGCGCGCTGACCCACGGTGGGCGGCAGCGGCGCCGCAAGCGGGTCTTCTTCGCCGCCGCGCTGCTCGTCTCGGCGGCGCTGTGGTTCGTCAGCTACAACCTGCTGGTGCACGGCCGCACGCGCGTGCTCCACACCGCCTCGACCTCGGCGCGCAAGGTAGCGACCGCGGCCTCGCACGGGCGCAACGCGGTGCATCGCATCGAGGGCGACAGCGGCAGTTACGTCGAGGGTAAGGAGTGATGGGCTCACGCGTCGAATTGCCTGGACGACTCGTGGTGAAGCGCGCTCGTTCGACTGGCGCGGCGGGCTAGGAAGGTCTCGTGCCCCTCCGCGGCGAAGATCGGCGGCCAAATCATCGATCGGGCGCTCGTGCCCGACGATCTGAGACGATGCCGCGTAGGGGGACAAATTAGGCGCTCAAATCATCTAAAAGTTTCGCCACCCCGCCGGTAACGTCAGTACAACTGGGCGGTCGTCGCGCTCCGCAGCGGCGAGCTATAGCAGGCAGATAGTAACATGGCCGCAGTCTCGAAGCTCCTTTATCTATCAGACCACTTCATGGGTTTCCGCAGATAGGTCACGCCGTTGGCCCGCGCCTCCTCGAAGCGCCTGGCGCGAATGTTGACCTGGATCGACGCCAGCAGGAGCTTGGGCACCGAACGTCCCGCGTCAAGCTGCTCCCGCATGGCGACGAAGCCGTCCTCGCCGCGGCGCTCGCGGCCGCGCGGGGCTCGAGAGCGTACATTTACCTCGATGCTCTGGCCGGCACAGCGAGCGACCGTGCCAACAGGCACGTATTCTAGCACATCAAGATCATTACTTCGCTCGAGAGGCACGCGCCAGGCGGCTGTTGCGTTCAGATGAGCTTGCGCCCGGATGCGCCACGCCAGGTCGTCACGGAGAAATCACTGGAAACTTAGAACCAAGCTCTGCCACGACCGCTCCTACTCGCCGCCGATGCGACAGTGAGCACCCCGCTGCCAGAACAGACAGCGGGGCACCTTTGCACTTCTTCGAAGTACGCAGCCTGGAGACCAGCGAAGCCCCTCAGGCGATATGCATGCCGTCGTGCTGGGTCTGCCAACTCACAGGAACAGGGACGTAGGCATTAGCGTCGTTTGCGACGAAGCTGCCGTCGGCCCGGCCGAGCCAATCACTGAGTGCACCGTCCTGGCTTCGCCAGAGAATGTCGTCGCGACCATCGCCGTTATAGTCACCGGTATCTACGATCGACCAAGCGGCGGAGACCCGCGAAACGAAGGCAGCGGCATCGTTGCCGGTGAAGCCGCCATCCGCTCTGCCCAGCCAGTCGGAGAGGCTGCCGTCCGAATGACGCCAAAGGATGTCGGCACGACCGTCGCCGTTGATATCACCGGTGCCGACTACGCGCCACTCAGTGCCAACCTGTGCGCGAGCGTTGCCATGGTTCGGCGTGAAGCCGCCATCGCCACGGCCCAACCAATCCGATAGCGTGCCGTCAGCGTGACGCCAAAGCACGTCGCCTCGTCCATCTCCGTTGAAGTCCCCCGCGCCAACGACCTGCCAGGCCGTGTCGACCTGAGTCCGCGCGGCGGCGTCATTGCCGACGAATCCTCCGGTTGATGTGCCGAGCCACGTGCTGAAGCCCCCGGCGTCACTGCGCCATACCAGGTCAGCGTGCCCGTCGCCGTTCACATCCGTGCTTCCAGCGACGTGCCAGTCCTTCGTCACCTGTACGAACGCATTGCTGTCGTTGCCGAGGGAACCACCATTAGGCTGACCGAGCCAGTTGCTGAGCGATCCGTCGGCATTGCGCCAGAGCACGTCAGAATGACCGTCGTTGTTGAAATCATGCCGTACCGTCTCGAAGGAGGTCGGCGCGCCGATGGTCAATTGCACGCCACCGCCAGCCAAGGCGGTTGCCCTGATCCCCTCGGAAGGCAGGTTGGTCAGTGTGACAGCCCCTCCGGTGTAGGTCAGTGTATGACCGCTGAGCGAGAACGCGAACTGCGAGGGTGACGCATCGCTGATGACGATACGGTCACCCACTTGGAAGTCGGTGATCGTGTCGCCGTTCAGCCCGGCGGCCGTGTCGCGGAACGTGTCACGACCAGGCCCCCCGATGAGAATGTCGCTGCCCCCACCGCCGCTCAGCCAATCGTTGCCGCTCCCGCCCGTCAGCGTCTCATTCGCGAAGACGCCCGCGAGCACATCAGCGCCGTCTGAACCAGTCAGCGGCGGGGCGGCCGGGTTCGCTACCAGCAACAGATCCGTGTCGGTTGCCACCGACAAGTACCGATCGCTCGAGGGGGTGGAGCGGAAACGAAGGGCATCGCCTCACGACAAGCGGAGACTGCACCGCCGTGGAGGTATCTCCGGCCGTCCATGCCTCGCACAAGGGCGATCGGGCTGGACACATGGCGATCCGTGCATCACGCCTTTTCTTAGGAGAGAGATGTCTTGTTCAACCGTCACATAGCCCGACCTACTCCGGAACTGAGCGGTTCGCTGGCGTCACGCGAAGCCGGCTTGGCGCGTGGGCTTACCGGGCGATCGCTCTGCTCGATGTCAGGGCTAGCCGCTTGTCTGCTTGTTGCCGCCTGCGGCGGCGCTGACGGTAGCGACACGACACCCGCTCCCATAGCGACTCCAAGCCCTGGCCCGACACCCACGCCCGTTCCGACCCCGATCCCGACGCCCACACCCATGAACAGCGATCTCGTATCGCTTGTCGCCGATCAGGTCTTCGTCACCTCGTCGGTCGGCCTGAGTTACCAGTCAACCAGCACGGGCATCCAGATCGATGCGCAGCGCCCTCCCGTCACCGACGGGGCGCTCACCTATGCCAGTGCGCAACGGGCGTATGCCTTCCGCCATCAAGGCAGCTCGTACATGGCGGACGGTCAGGTGACCTTCACTCCCGACGAGATCGTGACAGGTGAATCGACGCCGCGTTTCACCTTGTACCGAAAAAGCGGGCCATTCGCTGGGATGTCGCCGGGCGAGTATGATCTAAGGTTGTTCAATGCCGGGCCTGCGAACGATCAGCTTGCGCTGACATACGCCACCATCGGCAGCTTCCGGTTCGCTCGGTCGAATGTTCTCGTTGGCGGAACGTCACAAGATGTGCGCTCGATCGCGTTTGGCCTTCCTGTCGCTTCAAACGCTGTGCCAACCAGCGGGAGCATATTCTACGAGGGCTTGGTGCTCGGGCACGCGGCCGGCGGCGATCAATCCATCCGGCCCAAGAGGGCAGAATACGACATCACGGGCACAGTCCGGCTGACCATCAACTATGCGACACACGATATCTCGGGCGCGTTGCTACTGACCGCGACCGACAGCACCCGCAGTTCCGCTACGCAATACCAGCTCGGCAGCATATCGCTCCGGGGCGCTCAGTCGGGCGTCGTGAGCAATTGGACCGCCACGGCCGGCGATGGGATGATGAATGGGTTTGTCTCTGGTCCGAAGGTCGAGGAGGCGGCAGGCGTTTTCTCATTCACACTGCCTGATCCGGCCGACCCTTCCCTTACGCTCACCGTCGTCGGGAGCTTGGCGGGCAAGATGTGATGGACGCTTTGACATGGCGCCAGCTGGGATCGCGATGGTGGCCGTATCGAACGATGCTGGCCTGACTTGCCCGGCACTCGATCTGACGCAGCCGGCTGGCGGATGATGTGTTCTTCTCTCTGTTCAAAGAGGAGTGATCGGCGCAGGATGACATGGCTATTCACCATGGGCCGAACATCGCTTCTCTTCCGATCGGATCGTCACGTGGCTGGGCTCAGCCATGCTATGATGAAGCCAAGCCAAGCGGGGGCGATGTGAAAGGGAACACACCGCCGACGGCTGGAATCCCGCCATGCGCAGCCGGCAGAGCTGCAACATCCCGCGCCCGTGGTCGAGCGGTCTGTTGATACGAAGATAGCGTTCTCAGAGGAAGAACTTAGATCAAGGCCGCAGCCGTGTTCCGGTCACCCTGTCCCAATCCTAGACTCGTTTAGGCTCCGCCTAGAGTACAGCAAGGACGCGGACGAAAGCGCAGCCGACGCAGGTCCTAGAGCCGAGATCCTCATCGGCTTGATCCAGACGAACTCGCGAAAGCGCCCGCAACGTCGGCGGCAGAGACAGCGCCGCGAGGGAGCGGGCGAGAGGTCTGCGTGCCCGCGTCCCGACTCGTACTCCGCGTGCTGCGCCCCTACCTGCCCGACCGCGGGTTGCTGGAGACGTTCTGGACCGCGGCGGAGACGGGGCGCGGGACGCCGCACGGGCCGGCGCTCAAGGCGTTGGTCTGACATCCTCCCAGGCGCGTACATCACGCGGGACGAAGCATGCGCTGCCAGTTCCATCGGAGGAGATGAGAGGCGGTCAACGACGACCTCCTGCGTCCCTGCTGCCTGCATCCGAGATCGTGCAAGAAATGGCGTCTGCACAGGGCTGTGAAACTGAAGTGCTCGCCGATAATCGCGCCAAGCCGCGCACGAATGAGGGAACGCATCGGGGGCACCGTTCCCGCGCAACGCGCGCAAACACCAGCGCGACCGCCAACATCTGGATTTAAGGTGGTGCCGCTTACAGGACTCGAACCTGTGACCCCATCATTACGAACGATCCCCCTAGCCCGGTTTTCTGCGGGTTAGAGACTAGATGGGCACTCTCGAGACCTTCTGAAATCCCGCGGATTTCCGTGCGTCGCTCCGGCTAACACCGGAGTCACACCGGAGACCCTCGCGGGACCTGCGACAGCCAACGCGAGGCGCCTGACGGCGCCTTCCACTGCACGATGAGCGCACGGCGATCGAACGCGATTATGCCGGCGCTTTCGTGCGTCCGTCGACTGCCCGTTCGGGACGCCCCCTATGTCGCACCCCAGCTCGACCGAGACCTACTCGGCGCGCCAGATCGCCCAGCTCACTAAGAAAGCCACCGCTCACCTCACCGGCACCGCGACGCGCGGCCCCGATCATGGGGAGGGTCGGCGCGTGCCCCATCGCGACAGTTTCGACGTCGCGGATCCTCGAGCGCGACCATGGGCGCGGATCGGAGACGGGTCGGTCGGCCAGGGAATCGCGCACATCGAGGCGCTGCTGCAAGCGGCGGAACAGTGGTACCACCAAGGGTGGAGAGAAACGCCAGCGGCCGACGTCCGCGCGGCGCGCTCCAAGCACGCCGAGCTGGAGGCCGAGCTGGAGACGCTCGCCGCCGCGTCGCCCGCGGACGTGCCACCAGGTCGACCAGCGACCATCCGCCAGGAGCTATGCGTCCTCGAGAAGGTCATCGACCGCGGCGATCGCCGCCTTCGCCGGATCGACGTATCGGTGCTCAAGGCGCTGCTGCAGCACCTGGACTTCGCGAGCGGTCGGCTAATTCCGGAGCATGAGACGATCGCCGACGTCGCCGGATGCCACGTCAACAGCGTCAAGGCGTCCCTACGCCGGCTCAAGGATCACGGACTGATCAGCTGGGTGCGTCGGACCATACGCACCGGGAACGAGCACGAGCGCGGCCCTCAGCGCGAGCAGACGAGCAACGCTTACCATTTCGAGCACCGCCAGAAGATGCCGTCGCGGCTCTGGCACCGTTACGCCCAGATCCTAGCGCGGAAACTGAGCCGGATCGGTCGAGCGGTCGCCGCGCTCACTAACGCTCCCGCAGCGTCTCTGTCGGCGGCAGTGCCCGCGATGCCGGGCGCCTCCGAACTCCGGAGCGCGGTCGCCAGCCTGGGCTCTTCGATCCATAACGCGAGGACATGAAATGTCCTCTATCCACCACCAGGGCTTCAAATGAATAAGTAATGAGACCGCTTAGGCGGTCTCATGCGCTAGATTTGATCATCCCCCCGCGTGGACAGGCCCCGGCCTCTCCAATCGATTGCCAAGTGTCGGCGGTCGAGCGTGGCGGCTTGCGCCGCCCCGATGCTGCCTGGGATGGAGCACGAACGGTGCCAATCTGGCTCAAATGTTTCGTGCGCCGCGCTGTCGCTGTTCGCTCCGCTAAGCTATTGTCACTGCATAAGGATAAAGGAGGACCTCTTATGATCTCGGCGGCCACTCTTATGGCGTTCGTAGCTCCGTCGTTTGGGCGCGGCGTGATTAAGGCCGCCAGTGCGCCGACGGCGAAACAGGACGATCTATGCCCCGAGTGCAAGTCCGCGCCGTCTGAGAGGGGCGAGCCGTGTGACTTCTGCGAGATCGAGCGCATGTCCGCGGTCTGATGGCGGCTGCGCGACTAATTCGTCAGGAACTCGGCCCAGGCCTCAAGCACGCGACGTCGCCCCTCAAGCTGATCGTCTCGATTGTACGCGCGCTCAACCTTCGCCGCGGATCCGTCCTCCCGCTTGAGGACATGGCCTAGGGTGCTGTCGATCACGAACCGATCGGCCGGCTGACGCTTGTTCATGATCGTCGAGAAGGTCGCGCGCCAGCCGTGAGGGACATGGCGCCGGGCGAAGCCGGCCCGATCGTAGAGCGCGCCGATCGCGCCCTCGCCGATCGGCGCCGCGCCGCCGCGACCCGGGAAGATCAGCTCGCCGGCGCGCATATCCGCATATGCACAATGCATATTTGCATCGTCAGAATGCATATTGGCAACGCACAGCGCGCGCGCGGCGCGCAGGACCTCGACCGCGGCCGGCGCCAACGGCACCAAGTGGTCGTTGGCCGCGTCCAGCTTCTTCGCGGCCGCCAGCTTCATCCGCGCCGCCGGCACGCGCCAGAGCGGCTCGGCGCCGTCGAGATCCTCGATCTCGGACCAGCTCGCGCCGCGCACCACCGCCAGGCGAACCGCGGTGAGCGCCAGGAATCGCGAGGCGAGCTTCACCGCGGCGCCGGCGTCGACCAGCTCGGCCGCGGCGAGCAGCTCGCGCGCCTCGGCAATCGTCGTAACCGCCGGCTGCCGCCGCACCGCCGGCGCCGGCGCAAGCGCGCGGCCGACGACGGCCGCCGGGTCGGTCGCGGCCCAACCCTCGCTCACCGCTAGGGCGAAGACGTCGGAGATCCGCTGCCGGACGCGCCTGGCCGTCGCGATCGCGCCGCGGCGCTCGATCGCGCGGATGATCCGGAGCACCGCCGGCGCGTCGATCGAGTCCAGCTCGAGTGCGCCCAGCTCGGGGAAGGCGTCGGCCTCGAGGCTGGCGAGCACGTCGGCCGCGTGAACCGGCGTCCACCCGGCGACCTGTTGCGCGTGCCAGGCGCGCGCCGCGCGCTCGAAGGTCATGGCGGTCGCGATCGTCCGCGGATCGACACCGCGGCCGAGCTGCTCGCGCGCTGACTCGGCTCGCGCCCTCGCTGCGTCGAGCGACACCTCGGGCCATTGGCCGATCGTCAGCAGCTGTTCGTGCCCGGCAAAGCGGAAGCGCCAACGGAATGACTTGCGGCCCGTCGGCGCCACGAACAGGTGCAGACCGCGCTCGTCGGCGATCTTATACGCGGACGCGCGTGGGCGCGCCGCCTTAACGGCAGCGTTGGTCAGCATGGTCGACCTCAAGATGGATGGGATTGCGGTTGCCTCGCGGACGGCGAGGCGCTCACCATCGGCTTCTCTATCGGGAGAAGCTGAATGAATATCTTCGTGGCCGGCGTGCAATATGACGACTTCGAAGGAACCGTCGCTGCCGACATCGCCGAAAACAGCGATCTGCTGAGGCACCTTGAGGAACTTGGTCTCGCTCAGCAGGGCGAGAGGATCGCAGCCGTGCGCTTGACGGCCAGCTCGTTGTCACCCGGCGATGTCGAGGACTGCTCTCTCGTCGCCTACCTTTGTTCCGCTGCCAGCTTTGAGGAGCGCCCTTCCGAGGTCAGAGCAGTCGAGACCAGGATCACACCGGCTAAGCTGCTGTCTTTTTACAAGCGCTTCGACTTGGTCATGGTGCGCAAGAGCATGGATCTCAGCAGCTCTACGGTGGATGGTCCGCACTATTAATCGCGGCGGAGGTAACCTCCGCCGCGGTCAGCCGGCGTGGACGTCCGCTAACGCCCAAACTTAGACGTTGAGGCCGGCATCTCGGGCTGCCGATAACGGCCGCTCGTTAAGCGCGATGTTTCCCGCTTTCCCATCTTCAACGGTCCATTTCGGGAAAGAGCAATCGGGAACAGATTTTGGGAAAGCAGGCGAGCCGGACGATCGTTGGCGCGGTCGCCAGGGCAGCCATCCCGCTACGGGTTCGTTTGTGGGAAGGTCACTCGGCTGCCCCTCGTTCCCGATCTTGCATCAGGCCACGTTAGCGGTAGGCTGTCCTCGCTGCGTGACTGGCGACGTAGATGGGCAACCAACGGGGAGCGCGGTTCTACAGAAGGCCGCTCGCCTGGGCCGCTCCACGGAAGGAAGCTGCATGAAGATAGCAGTATTCTTGTTCGATGGTGTCACGGCTCTTGATCCGATTGGCGCGTATGATCCGCTGGCGCGACTACCCGATACCGAAATTACCTTTGTAAGCGAAACAGGTAGTCCCTGCCGGACCGGCGATGGCGTTCTTTCTCTAGCGCCTTCCGCTGCAATCGCTAACATTGGCAAAACCGACATATTGCTCATACCGGGCGGCAGCATCGAGGGATTACGGCAGTGCATGGCCAGCGAACTCGTGCGCTCGAATGTGTTGCGGCTCGATCAAGGCACGGAGCTGACGGCTTCTGTATGCGCGGGATCGCTGATCCTTGGCGCTCGCGTTTTGCTTCGTGACCGCAAGGTTACCACCAACTGGCGTGCGAAGGACTACCTTGCTCGCTTTGGCGCTGAGTACACCGGAGAAAGGGTGACGCAGGACGACAAGTATTGGACCTCTGCCGGCGTCACGGCAGGGATCGACCTCGGCCTCGCACTCTGTGCCTATATCGCTGGCCACGACATGGCGGCAGCGGTCGAGCTGGCGATGGAATATGATCCAAAACCACCCTTCGGAACGGGCAATCCGCATAGCGCGCCGCTCGAACGCCAAGAGATCGTGATGGGGGTACTGCGAGGCTAAGCGGCTGCGCCGGCAGCGGCCTTCGCGTTGCAGATTGACGTTGCCGGCGTATCAACTCGGACGTTGTCGGCGGGATTTGAGAAGGCTAACCCTTTCCCGATATTCGATCGTTTTCGGGAAACGGTGATGCCGCGCCATGTTGGTATCGCCCTCGGCGTTCCTGTAAGCAGACGTTCCGCTTCCCTGCCATAAGCAGACATCGCGGCGGAGGGGACCTCCGCCGCGGTCACCCACCGGCATGTCCGTTATCGCCTAATAGCCGATATCGTAGCGCCGAGGTACGATCAGGGTCTATGACACCCCTCCAAGCCTTTGGGCCTTTTGCTGCCTCCCTCGTCGGCTTGCCGATCAGCCACGTCTGGCGTGGCTACGGGTCTGCGATATTCGTTGAATTTGGCGAATTGCGACCTGTAGCCAATCGAGATGGCTCGATGGGCCATCCCGAAGGTGAAGTATCGTTAGGGGTCGAGTGGAGTTGGCGCATCGAGGATGCGACGGCGATCCGATGCGGAAGCTGGAGCGAAGAAGACCTATGGGAACCAGCTCTCGACGCCTTACGCGGGGCCCGGATCGCGAGAGTCGAGCTATATGGCGCCTTGCCTGAAGTGACCATCACGACGGACGGTGGAATCCGGTTCCTGTCCTTCTCGACCACAGACGGGCAGCCGCAATGGCATCTGGTGGATCGGCGCGATGATGCGCCGCGGTGGTTCACCGTTCGAGCGGGTCAACTACACTTGGGCGACGGGAGTGAGCCTGTCGCTTGAACGGCGGCTTACCTGCCACAAGCGGCCGGGCCGTTAGCGCCCACTTGCAGACATCAGGAGTCGCTGGCACCGTGTCGCTGATGCAGCTTTCGGCCAAAGAACACGGTGACAATTGGATCGCGTTGCAGCGCTATCAGAGCGTTGATGACGCACCGGATGATGTCTTTGAGAAAGGCTTCCGGTTAGATAACCTTGCCTACGATGAGCCGGAACTCGCCTTAAGCGTGATTAAGGATGTTGTGAGCAGGTATGCAGGGTCAGACCTGTTCACGGAAGGTCAGACCGGCGCTAAGCAAATCCTCGGCATGCTGGGCGCTGGGCCACTTGAAGATCTGCTTGGCGAAAATGGTGACCGAGTGATCGCTGATGTCGAGGCGGAGGCACGAGCAGATCGCCGCTTCTTCTGGACCTTAGCGTGTGTCTGGCAGAACGGGATGTCGGACGAGTTGTGGGCTCGTGTGCAGCGCATCGTCGGCGGGTTCGCGCCTTAAGCAACGTCCGTTTTCCTGCCATAAGCGGACATCGCGGCGGAGGTGACCTCCGCCGCGATGCTGCCGGTCCGGCAGAAGAGCTAGAGGTTTCGCGTTGTCGATGCTCCCGGTACCCGCGCGGTACCCGCACCCAGGCGCCGCACGTTGGCCGCCAGGCCGGCCGTGACAATCGGCTAAATCAGACCCGTCACGCTTCAAGGCCTCTCGCCAACTCGGACGAGAAATTTACATGTGGCATCATGGCTTCCCGTTCCGGCATTATGAACACAACGAGAACGGAAAGGCGAGTCGTGAATGCCAGCGTCTACCTGGACGCGCCCGCGTGCGGGCATGGGTGTGAGAATTGTGAGGTCCGATGCGCTATGCTTGCTGCCGTTCGGCGGGAGCGATGGGCGGACTTTGAGCGGCAGCGGCAGAGCCATGATCCGCTGTCAGCGCGCCTCGCAGCAGCGAAAACATCGTGGGAAGTCGCTTGGCAAGCTCACGAGCAAGCTCGGCCTCGTTCATTCCCCGCGACGCCGCCAACACGCCTTCAAACGCCCGAGCCAGACCATCTTCGCTTGGTAAGACGACAGGCATAATGAGCACCTGCGTGCTCGGCGCCGGAGTAGGTGGCGGCGCACCTTGGTCGGGATCGTCAATCTCGCCATAGAGGAAAGCGGGCGTTGTCTGCAGCTCTCGCGCGATCTGAACGATTGAGCGAGACGACCGCGAGCTGCCGTTGATTAGTGAGTTGATCGTGCTTTGACGAACGCCGACGCGCCGGGCCAGCTCGGCCTGGGAAATTTTCAGCTGCTTCCGCCGCTGCTCGATACGGGCGCCAAGTGTCATCGACTCCTTATCTAACGACCCGTCGTTAGCCACTAGTTCGATTTGCCTGTTGAATAACATAACGACTACTCGTTAGCTACGCGCATGGCTTTGGAACACGACTCTGACACGGGGCTGGCGCGCGCAATCCGGGCGGCTGGATCGCAGTCGGAGTTTGCGCGGCTGATCCGCCGGCGCCAATCCACCGTGAGCGCTTGGCTCAAGGGCGACAAAGAAATTCCGGCTGAATACGTCCGCGAGGTATCGCTTGCGACCGGGCTTACCTGGCATGACCTCCGGCCAGATCTGTTCCCGCACGACTATGCGCCGTCGCCTGCCGCAGCCAGCATCGACCGCGAGGTAGTGCGATGAGCCGCTTAGGTTGGCGCCCACAGCTTCGCGCGTGCTCCCGCGATAGGCGCGCGCAGACTGGACGGGGGCGGATGCCGTCGGCCGATCGGAATTGCCGGTCGGCGTCGCCGTCCCCCGAAGGTCGCTCAATCTTTCCCCCTGTTACGCCGGAAGCGGCAAGATCGCCTTCGTTCATGTGGTGCCTGAGAGCCGCGATCGACAGCTTTACTTATGGCAGTCTGGACGCAGCGCGTCGCTCACGATTGCCGTCCCATTTTAGCGCGATCTCCTCCCGACGTTCTAGCTCGTCGACGCGTTCGAGAGCGTCGCACGACCGCGAAACGCGGCCTCCGCCCGACACCGGGTAAGCCGCTCCAGCCGATCAGACCTCGATCAAAAATCTGCCCAGCTGCCCCGATCGCACGAGCTTTCGGGAACGGCCCTTTGCAGCCCGGAAACCTTCGATGTGGTACCGCGACACCCTCATCCGCCTTCGCGAAGATCTGGTTGATACCGATCGGGCGATCGAAGCCTGCAAGCTGCAGTTGCCGTCCATGCTGGCGCGAATGCTCCTGGATCGTGCCCGCGGGCTCATCGGCGTCGCCCAGCTGCTGGTTACCAGATCGCTCGACACTCCGACGGACGCGGCCTCGCCAAAGCGCGGCTCGGTTACGAACGAGAGCGGCCGGTGAGCGCCCCCATGACCCCAGGCACCTATCTTGCCGCGCGCCGCACTGCGCACCGTTTCACCGCCGAGCAGCTGGCGGAGCAACTCGAGTGCCTGCCGCACCTCGGCTTGACCGATCGCACCGGCTGGCTCCTGGCGATCGAGGCCGATCTGATGCCGGCACGGGAGACCACCATAGTCGCCATCTCGGAGCACATCCGCCTCGATATCGACCTGCTGCAGGCACTCGATAAAGCGCGCAGCGACGATGGCGTCAAAGTGCCGGTCCACTGCCACCGCTGCGGTGTCACGCCGCGCCAACTTAGAGGGTCAACCGCTTGGCCGTCCGCCACGCTCTGTCCGAGCTGCTCGCCGTGACCCGCCGCCCGGCGCCTTCCTACAGCCTTGCGCTGCTGATCGCCGGCGTCCTGCTCGGTCTCGGGCTGCTGCTGGTGCTGCTCGGCCATCCGCGCCTCGCCTACGCGACCCTCGTCCTCGTCTTCGCCGTCGTGCTCGCGATCTTACGCGAGCTGGTCATCTCGGGAGATCGTTGATGCTTCACGCCGCCACCCCGCCTCGCCGCCACGATCGCGCTCGCGCCGCCGTGCCGCTGCTCCCGCCATTGTCTCGCGCCGCGACGCCGACGTGCCGTCTCAGTTCGCTCGATCTCGTAGCCGTCCAGATCATCACCGGCTTCATCTCGCCGCTGCCGTTCATCCAGCTCGGGCACTGGTGCTTCGGCTGGACCAGCGTCACCGTCATGTTCGGGGGGCAGTGATGCCAGTTGACGCGGCCGCGGCTACTCAGGCTGGCAACGCCGTGCTTCGCGGCGAGGGCGACGGCACCTACGACGAGGCTCTCGACGCACTCCGCTTGCTGGTTGCCGCATGTCAGGCCGCCACGTCAAAATCGCCGAAATTCGAGGGCGCGGTGCACACTGCAACCGAGGCCGCGATCGTCAGCCAGCTCGAAGAGCCGCCCGCGATCCTCGTTGTCCAGCATGCCCCCGGACTCTGGCGCGCCACCGCTATCCTTGCGGCTGGCGCACGGGCGATCGAGGGCCCGAGCACCTCGAAGAGCTCGTCGCCTTCTGCGGCTGTGGACCAGCTTCTCGCCCGGCGCTTCGTCATCCTGGCCGACCAGGACTGCCCCACCACCGTCGTCAGGTTCGAACCACCGGAGGACGCACTGCCGTGAACGCCCCCGCCAGCATCGCCCAGCTTGATCGTCGCTTTTGCAAGGCGGTCGAGAACGGCAAAGGCATTCGCCTGGAAGCCGCTGACATAGACCTCCTCGTGACCCACGGCGTCCTGCCAGTCATTCACAACGCCAGCCAAGAGTATTTGAGGGAACAAGCCAAGTGTCGGGACAAGAGGCGCCGCTCTATCGCCGCGGAAAATACTGGCTTGGTTGGGACCGGAAGCGCGACGGATCACTCCGTTCGCCTTATCTCACCGTCTTCTGGTACGACACCGCCACGCGACGTGTCCGAAGCGCATCAACGGGCACGACGGAAGAGGGCAAAGCAGCCCTGATCCTCGATCGACGCTACCTCTCCGATGTTACGGAAGCCGCGGCCTTCTGCCACGCATGCGGCCAGCCGATCGCGCAGGCGAGCGCCTACCTGCTCACCGACGCGATTGCCGACTACCGACTAGAGTGGGGCGATAAGCGCACCTCGGCCGAGGCGATCGAGACGCGGCTCAACCACGTGCTCGACTTCCTTGGCGTGCAGGACAAATCAGGTGGCGGCTTTGGCCTTGGGACGAGCTGCGCGATTGCGTGCTCGAGCGCGTTCATCACCGAATTTCGCGCCTGGTCTCAGGCAACACCCGCGCGCTGGCGCAACAAGGCAGGCGAGGTAACGGTGGAGCGCCCACGCGCGCCGTCGTCTACCGAAGCCTCAGTGGCGCAGCTGATCGCCGCGCTCAACCACGCCGCCAATGCCGACCCGGCGCGTTCGGACAAGCGGCCGGCGTACCGCCCCCTCCCCCCTAGCCAGGTGCAGCGCGCGCCGGCACCGGATCGGCGTAGACCAGCTCGCGGCGATGCTGAGCTATGCGGCTGAGCCGAGCAGGCGCCGCAGCTCGCTCCACCGCTTCCTGGTGGCCACGATCTGCACGATCGCGCGGCCGAGCGCCGTCTGCGACATATCGGTCGCACCCGATCGCCACCAGTGGAGCCACGGCGCCGACACGATCGACCTCAACCCGAAAGGGCGGATCCAGAACAAGAAGCGCCGTCCGCTCCTCCCGGTGCTGCCGCTCCTTGCCGAATGGCTTGAGGCCGAGCTGGTGGAGTACCTGGCGCTTCCCGAAGAGGCTCGAGCCGGCCGCGGCTGGCTCGTGAATTATTACGGCCGGCCGGTGAAAGACGTTGATCGCGCCTGGGCGACGATGCTCGCCGCGCTGAAGATGCCGACCGGCCGAGAGTGGCGCCCATACCTGCTGCGCCACAGCCTCGCGACGCTCGTCCGCAATCGCGGAGCAGCACGCTGGGATCTCGAGGGCTTCATGGGCCATCGCGCGCCCAGCCAGACCGAGACCTACGCGATAGGCGAATTTCCAACGGTGGTGACCGCCCTGGGCAGCGTCATCGCAGAGTTAGATCGACTGGCTCCAGGAGCCTTACACCGGAGTCACACCGGAGCCAGTCGACCCGCACCCAACCTCAGGGAGGTCAAAATGCCTGGATAACCGCCAATTTTGTTGGTGCCGCTTACAGGACTCGAACCTGTGACCCCATCATTACGAATGATGTGCTCTACCAACTGAGCTAAAGCGGCCCGATCGCGCCCGGGGGCACCGCATCGTGGAGCGCGCGCTTAGCAGCGGCCCTCGGGCGTGGCAAGCGCTTCCGGGCTTTACGCGGAGTTTACCATCCATGGTGCAGATCGGGCGTGACAGGCCGACTCCGCAGGCCTCACTGGGACGATGAGCATGGACACGCCGCGCGGTTACGACGACCCCCGCCACGACCTCGACCCGACCGAGGGCGGAGTCGGCGAGGCGGTGCTCGCGGTCGGCGGCGACGAGCGGCGCATGCACGTGCGCGCCTATAATCACTGGGTGTCGCTGCTCGGTGAGCGCCCCTATCCCGCGATCGCCGACCTCGAGCCCGCCAGCATCGCCGACTTCGGCGCCAACAGCGTGCTGCTCGACTTCTCCGCCGGGGTGGACGATCCCTCGGTCCAGTTCATAGGCCGCGCGCTGCGCGACGAGTGCGGCGCCGATCAGGCGATCGCGCGGATCAGCGACGTGCCCGCGCGATCGCTGCTGTCGCGGCTGACCGACCATTACCTCCAGATCATCGCCAATCAGGCGCCGATCGGCTTCGAGGCGGAGTTCGTCGGCACGCGCGGCCACGCCACATTGTACCGCGGCATCCTGATGCCCTTCTCCTCCGACGGCGCGTCGATCGACTTCATCTACGGCGTGATCAACTGGAAGGAACTGGTCACCGCCGATCACCAGGCCGCGCTCGACCGCGAGCTGGCCGGGGTCGCGCCCGCACCGCGCCATGACCCCGTCCCCGCCGCCGCCTGGGCCGACGGACCGCACGCCGCGGCCGAGCTCGACGCGCTGCCCTGGCCCGAGGCGGCCCCCGCCGCATCCCTCGACGACCGGCTCGCCGCCGCGCGCGAGAGCGCGGCCTCGGCACGCGCCGCGGCGACGCGCAGCCACGCCGCGCTGTACCGCGCGCTCGGCCGCGCGCACGATTTCGCGCTGGCCGCCACCGACGCGCCCGAGCGGCTCGCCGCCATCCTCGAGGAGGCAGAGATCAAGGTGCAGGCGCGCGCGCCGATGACCGCGATCGCCAAGCTGATCTTCGGCACGGACCACGACAAGACGCGGCTGACCGAGCTGGCCACCGTGCTCGCCTGGGCGGCGCGCACCGGCGTCACCGAGGGCGAGCTGGCCGGCGTGCTCGACTCGACCGAGGGCGGGATCAAGCGCCTCGTCGCCGACGAGCGCGCATCGCGCCGGCCGGTGTCGCGCCCCGCCCCGCGGCTGGCGCCCGCGATCGCCGCGCGCGCGCCCCTGGCCGAGCTCGCGCTCGACAGCGGCCTGGCGGAGGGCGAGCCGGTGGTGCTGCTCGGTCGCGCCGTCGCGGGTGGCATCGTGGTGGTCGGTGCCGTCGGCGACGATGCCAGGTTGGCAGAGCAGGTGCTGCGCCGGCTCGGCTGAGGCCGGTGAGCCGGCGACCGCGGCGTCGCTGCGGCGCCTCGTCTGACCCGGTTTCGGCGTATAACGCCACCGCTTCGATAGATGGCGTCATCCTTCGCGTGGCTCAGGATCCTCTGCTCCTCGGGCTCAGCGACGATGAGCGCGCGGCACGGTGGATCCTGAGACACGCTAAGGATGACGGCGGAGGTGGGCGACGCCCCTCGCGCTTTCCATCGGCTATCTCCTGGGTTCCACACGGGGTTGAGCCGCGTCGTCACCCGGCGCATAGCGCCGCCATGGTCGAGAAGTCTCTGCAGAAACTGTCTGCCGCGCTCGCGGCGCGGCTCACCCATCGCGCGCTCCCAGGAGAGATCGCCGGCTTCGGCGAGGACAAGCAGGCCGAGGCCGCCGCCTTCCTGGCCGAGACCGCGGCGCAGCGCGCGCCCGGCACCGCCGCGCTCGCGCTGGAACAGCTGCCCGGCGACGGCGCGCGCCGTCGCATGCGGCTCGCCATCGTCAACGACGACATGCCCTTCCTGGTCGATTCGGTCGCCGCCGCGATCGGAGACCGCGACATCGCGGTCGATCGCGTGATCCACCCCGTCATCCGCGTCTCGCGCGACGCCGACGGCACGCTCACCGCGATCGAGGAGGCCGGCGGACAAGCCGAGTCGATGATCTACGTCGAGCTCGAGCGCGTCGACGCCAAGGACCGTCGCGCGCTGACCGACGAGATCGAGCGGCTGCTGCGCGACGTGCGCGTCGCGGTGGGCGACTGGCGTCAGATGCAGGCTGCGCTCGCCGCCGACGCGGGCATGCTCGACGATACCGGTCACGATCCCGAGGGCGCCAACCTGCTGCGCTGGTTCCTCGACCGCCACTTCACCCTGCTCGGTCACGAGCGCTGGCACCTCGACGGCCACGCCGATCCCGCCCCGCCGCTCGGCATCGCGCGCAACGACCACGAGGTGCCGCTGCTCGCCGAGCGTTCGCGCCGCCTCGCGGTGGAGTATTTCACTGCCGGCAACGCCGCGCCTCTGCTGCTCAAGTCGAGCCTGATCTCTCCCGTGCACCGCCGCGTGCCGCTCGACCTGCTCGTGGTGCCGCTCGCCACGGCGGGCAGAGTGACCGGCCTGTCGATCCACGCCGGCCTGTGGACCTCGGCCGCGCTCAACGCGCCGCCGCGCAGCGTGCCCGTGTTGCGTCAGCGGCTGGCGGCGAGCGAGGCCAAGTTCGGCTTCGACCCCGCGGGCCATACCGGCAAGGCACTGACCCACGCGATCGCCACGCTGCCGCACGACCTGATGATCGCGGTCAGTGCCGCGGGGATGGAGGAGCTGGCGCTCACCGCGATGAGCCTCGCCGACCGGCCGCGCCCCAAGCTGGTGCTCGTCCCCTCACCGCTCGGACGCCACCTCTACGCCTTCGTCTGGCTGCCGCGCGACGAGATGACCACCGCGCGCCGCGTCGCGATCGGCGCGATGCTGGCGGAGGAGGCCAACGGCCAGATCCTCAACTGGAACACCAGCGTCGAGGACAGCCGCACCGCGCTGCTGCGCTACACCATCGACCTGCGCGGCGCTGGCCGCCTGCCCAACGCCACGCTGCTCGACGCGCGGCTGGAGAAGATGGTGCGCGGCTGGGCGCCCTCGATCGAGGCGGCGCTCGCCGACGAGGTCGGGCCGGCGCGCGCGGCGCGGCTGGCGCTGCGCCACGCCGCCGCCTTCCCGCCGCGCTATCGCACCGGCGCCACTCCCGACGAGGCGGCGCGCGACATCGTCGCGATCGCCAACCTGGTCGACGACGCCGACCGCGAGGTGCGCTTCACCGCGGGCGGCGACGGCATGCTCCACCTCAAGGTCTATCGCCAGGGCGGGCCGCTGGCGCTGTCCGACGCGGTGCCCGCGCTCGAGCATTTCGGCTTCCGCGTGATCGAGGAGATGCCGACCGGGCTGACCGACGAGGAACGCTCGTCGATCCACGACTTCACGCTGGAGACCGCCGCCGACGTGCCTTCGGTGCTCGCCGCGGCGGACACGCTGCAGGAGGCGCTCGCGCAGGTGCTCGAGGGCCGCGCCGAGGACGACGGCTTCAACCGGCTGATGCTGGAGGCGGGACTGTCGCCATCGGCGGTGGTGCTGTTCCGCGCCTGGTTCCGCTACCTGCGGCAGGCCGGGATGAGCTACGGCATGGCCACGGTGGTGGAGACGCTGACGCGCGCGCGCGATGTGACCAAGGCGCTGGTCGACCTGTTCGCCGCACGCCATGACCCCGCGCGCACCGGTGACGTCACCGCTGCGACGGCGGCGATCGATGCCGGGCTGGACGCGGTCACGGGCATCGACGACGACCGCATCCTGCGCGCCTTCCGCGCGGTGATCGACGCGACGCTGCGCACCAACGCCTATACCGAGGCAGCGAAGGAGGCCCTGGCCTTCAAGCTCGACAGCGCCAGGATCCCCGGCCTGCCCGCGCCGCTGCCGTGGCGCGAGGTGTGGGTCTATTCGCCGCGGGTCGAGGGCATCCACCTGCGCGCCGGCCCGGTCGCGCGCGGCGGGCTGCGCTGGTCCGACCGGCGCGACGATTTCCGCACCGAGATCCTCGGGCTGATGAAGGCGCAGCGGGTCAAGAACGCCGTGATCGTGCCGACCGGCGCCAAGGGCGGCTTCTACGCCAAGCAATTACCCTCGCCGGGCCATCGCGACGCGTGGCTGGCGGAGGGTACCGAGGCCTATCGCATCTTCATCCGCACCCTGCTGTCGATCACCGACAACATCGTCGGCGGGGAGGTGGTGCATCCCGACGGCGTGGTCGTCCACGACGGCGAGGACCCGTATTTCGTCGTCGCCGCCGACAAGGGCACCGCGACCTTCAGCGACGTCGCCAACGCGATCGCGCTGGAGCGCGGCTTCTGGCTGGGCGACGCCTTCGCCAGCGGCGGCAGCCACGGTTATGATCACAAGGCGATGGGCATCACCGCCAAGGGTGCCTGGGTCTCGGTGCAGCGCCACTTCGCCGAGCGTGGGCTCGACGTGCAGACGCAGCCCATCCGCGTCGTCGGCTGCGGCGACATGTCGGGCGACGTGTTCGGCAACGGCATGCTGCTGTCCAAGGCGGTCCGGCTGGTCGCCGCCTTCGACCACCGCCATATCTTCCTCGACCCCGATCCGGACGCGGCGGCGAGCTGGGCCGAGCGCGATCGCCTGTTCGCGCTGCCGCGGTCGAGCTGGGCGGACTATGACACCGCGCTGATCTCACCGGGCGGCGGCGTGTTCGCGCGCGACATGAAGTCGATCCCGCTCTCGCCCGAGGCGCGCGCCGCGCTCGGTGTCACCGCGGAGCGGCTCGAGCCGACCGCGCTGATCGCCGCGATCCTCAGGAGCCCGGTCGACCTGATCTGGTTCGGTGGCATCGGCACCTATGTGAAGGCCGCGGCGGAGAACAACGCCACGGTCGGCGATCCCGCCAACGACCGGCTCCGCGTGGACGCCGAGGAGCTGCGCGCCACAGCGATCGGCGAGGGCGCCAATCTCGGCGTCACCCAGGCGGCGCGGATCGCCTTCGCCGCGCGGGGCGGGCGGATCAACACTGATTTCATTGACAATTCGGCGGGCGTCGACTGCTCGGACAATGAGGTCAACATCAAGATCGCGCTCAACCGCGAGATGATCGAGGGCCGGCTCGGGTTCGACGACCGCAACGCGTTGCTCGGCGCGATGACCGACGATGTCGCGCGGCTGGTGCTGGAGGACAACCGGCTCCAGACGCTCGCGCTGTCGATCGCCGAGGGCGGCGGCGTGCAGGCGCTGCCCAGCTACGTCCGCCTGATCGAGGTGTTCGAGGAGAGCGGCCGGCTCGACCGGCGGGTCGAGGGGCTCGGCAGCAACACCGACCTGCTCCGGCGCAGCAGCGACGCGCGCGGGCTGACCCGGCCCGAGCTCGCGGTGCTGCTCGCCACCGCCAAGCTCGCGCTGCAGGACGCGATCGAGCATTCCGCGCTGGGGAACGACCCCGCGCTGGCAGACGATCTCCACGCCGCCTTCCCGTCGGCGATGCGCGCGCGCTTCGCCGCGGCGATCGACGCGCACCGGCTGCGTCCGCAGATCGTCGCCACCAAGCTGGCCAACCGCATCATCAACCGGATCGGCATCCTCCACCCGTTCGAGCTGGCCGAGGAGGAGGGCGCGACGCTCGCCGATATCGCCGCGATGTTCGTCGTGGTGGAGCGCCAGTTCGGCCTCGCCGCGCTATGGCACGCGATCGAGACCGCGCCGATGCCCGAGAGCGGGCGGATCGCGCTGTTCGACGAGACCGCGGTGGCGGTGCGCTCGCAGGTCGCCGACCTGCTGCGCACCACCGCTCCGGCGACACCACCCTCCGCGGTGCTGGCGCGTCTCTCCGCCGGGATCGAGCGACTTGACGTCGCGGCGGGCGAGCTGCTGCTCGACGAGGCGCGCGCGCACTCGCGCCGGATCGCCGACACGCTCGAGCAGGCGGGTGCGCCGCACGAGCTGGCGAAGCAGGTGGTGCGCCTCTTCGAGCTGGACGGCGCGATCGGCCTCGCCGACCTCGGAGAGCGCGCCGGGATCGAGGAGACGCGGCTGGCGCGCGCCTTCACCCGGCTCGGCCAGGCGCTGGGCCTCGACTGGGCGCAGTCGACCGCGACGCGCATCTCACCGAGCGACCCATGGGAGCGGCTGCTGATCGCCGGTCTGGCGCGCGATTTCCAGCAACTCCGCCTCGACTTCCTCGGCCGCGGCGGCGCGGGCGATCCCGAGGCGCTGGTCGCCGACTGGCTCGCGCGCAATGGCACGCGAGTCGCGCAGTTCCGCGCGGTGATCGACCGCGCGCGCAACGCACAGGCGCCCAATGCGGCGATGCTGGCGCAGATCGCGAGCCAGGCGCGCGTGCTGCTCGGGCGGTAGGCGGAGGCATCGGACGACCGGCAACCCCTGCACGCGGTCGGCGCGCGATATTGGTCGCGCGGGCCGGCCATCATCATGCCGGCAGCGAGGGGAGCGAACCGTAGGCACTTCACTGAAGGGGGCGAGGTCCGCCATCCTCGTCCCGCATGCCGGTCTTGGCTCGGTATACGTCGTGCCACGTTCGCTCGGGTAAACGGGTCTCAGAGCAGACAGGATCGCGGACCGCGCGAGAACATCCTTTAGGGAGGTATGATCGTCCTGGGCGCTATCGCGCCGGCGATCGCACCATTCTCCCTCACCCCGTGACGAAACAGGCCTCGCCCGCCACCTTGAGCCGACCGCACAGGTTCGCCGCGGCGCCCGCGCTGCCCGCGTTGACTCGCAGCCGATAGACGCTGCGCCCGTTCACGGTCGCCGGCTGCACCACCTTGCCGAGCGCGGCGACATAGCCGAAGCGCTTGGCGATCGCGCTCCAGGCGACGTTCGCCGCCGCCTCCGTGGGGAAGGCGCCTAGCTGGACCAGCGCGCCGCCCGTCCCTGCCCCCGGCACCCGCGGCACCGGTGCGACGACGGGACGGGACACGCGCAGCGGCGCCGCCGCGCGCGGCACCGTCGCGCTGACCGAGGGCGCGCCGCCGGCGGGCGTCGGGGAGGCGCTCGGCACCGCGCTGGGGCGCGCGATCGGCGCCTCGGGCACCGCGGAGAGATCGATCGCCGCCGCACCGTTGCTTCCAGCGCTCGCGGCGATCGCTGAATCGCCTTCGCCCTCCACCTTGAGCCCGCCGGGTTCGTCGGGGCGGATCTTGTAGTCGCCCGCGGGCGCGGCGATCAGCGCGCCCTCGCCGCTCGCGCCGCGCTGATAATGGTAGAGGCCGAACAGCACCGCGCCGAGCACCACGAGACCGAGCAGCACGAGCAGCACCACCCGGCCGACCGGGGCGCCATCGGGCTCGTCCGGCTCGACCGTCTCGAGCCAGGGCAGCCGGTCCGCGTCGCCGCGCGCGAACGACCCAGACCTCGTCATCAGTGCATCTCCGTGACCGCCTCCACGCCCATGATGGCGAGGCCGTTGCGGATAATCTGGCCGATCGCCGCGGCCAAGGACAAGCGCGCGGCGGTGACCTGAGCGTCCTCCGGGACGAGGAAGCGGCGCTCCGGCCGATCGTTGCCGACATTCCACAGCGCGTGGAACTCCGCGGCCAGATCGTAGAGATAGAAGGCGATACGATGCGGCTCGCGCGCTGCCGCGGCGGTCTCGACCACGCGCGGGAACTGCGCCGCGCGCTTCACCAGCGCCAGCTCCTCCGTATCAAGCCGGGACAGATCGGCCGCCTCGGCGCTGATCCCCGCCTCGGCCGCACGGCGGTGGAGCGAGTGCACCCGCGCGTGCGCGTATTGCACGTAGAACACGGGGTTCTCCTTCGACGCCTCGACCACCTTGGCGAAATCGAAGTCCATCTGCGCGTCGGAGCGGCGAGTCAGCATGGTGAAGCGCACCACGTCCTTGCCGACCTCGCGCACCACGTCGGCGAGCGTGACGAAATTGCCCGCACGCTTCGACATCTTGACCGGCTCGCCGCCGCGCAGCAGGCGCACCATCTGGACCAGCTTGACGTCGAAGCGGGTCTTGCCCTCGGTCAGCGCAGCGACCGCGGCCTGGATGCGCTTGACCGTTCCGGCATGGTCGGCACCCCAGATGTCGATCAGCTGGTCCGCGCCCTGTGCCTTCTGAAAGTGATAGGCGAGGTCGGCGCCGAAATAGGTCCAGCTGCCGTTCGACTTCTTGATCGGCCGGTCCTGGTCGTCGCCGAACCGGCTCGAACGGAACAACGGCAGCTCGACCGGCTCCCAATCCTCGGGTGTCTCCCCCTTGGGCGCCTCGAGCACCCCGTCATAGACGAGGTCGCGCGCGCGCAGCCACGCCTCGGCCGCCTCGGGCTTGCCTGCCGCCTGTAGTTCCGCCTCTGACGAGAACAGGTCGTGGTGGATGCCGAGCAGCGCGAGGTCGTCGCGGATCAACACCAGCATCGCCGCCACCGCGCGCGTGCGGAACAGCTCCAGCCACTCGCCCTCCGGCGCTGCGGCGTAACGGTCGTCGAACTCCTCGGCGAGCGCGCGCCCGACCGGGACGAGATAGTCGCCGGGGTATAGCCCCTCGGGCACCGCGCCGACGTCCTCGCCGAGCGCCTCACGGTAGCGCAGGTGCGCGGAGCGCGCGAGCACGTCGACCTGCCCGCCCGCGTCATTGACGTAATATTCGCGCACCACCTTGTGTCCGGCGAACTCGAGCAGGCTGGCGAGCGCGTCGCCCACCACCGCGCCGCGGCAATGGCCCATGTGCATCGGACCGGTCGGGTTGGCCGAGACATATTCGATGTTGACCGTGACGCCCTCGCCGCCGGTTGAACGACCGTAGTCCGCCGCCGCCGCATGGATCGCGCCGATCTCGCCGCGCCACACGTCGTCACGCAGCCGCAGGTTGATGAAGCCCGGCCCGGCGACGCTCACCTCCGCCACGTCGGGCAGCGCGCGCAGCTCGCCGGCCACCGCCTCGGCGAGCGCGCGCGGGTTGGTCGCGGCCGGCTTGGCGAGCACCATCGCGGCGTTGGTGGCGAGATCGCCGTGGCTGGGATCCCGCGGCGGCTCGACCGTGACGTTGCGGCGGTCGAGCCCGGCGGGCAGCGTGCCGGCGGCGGTGAGCGCGTCGAGCGCGGCGTCGAGGTGAGCGGCGAAGCGAGTGAAGAGCGTCATAGGCGCGGCGCCTTAGCTTATGCGCGAGGGTGACGCAAAAGCGTGTGCGATCGCGGCGCGGGCGCAGGTGCATTCGCTGCAATCACGTTTGCGCAACGCTCAATTGCGCATGTTGCGGCGCACCATCCATGCTGCGACGCATCAATCGGGCACTCGCCCCCCAGCTTGGAGCAACGTTCATGCGCACTGCCACGATCCTCGTCGCCGCCGCCGCCACGCTGACCGCCGCCGCTGCCACCGCCGCTCCGGCCGAGCGCAGCTTCACCCGCGACGGCCACACCTATGTGTACACCACCAGCGCGCTCGACTCGGCGCGCACCGTGATCGAGGGCCACGAGGTCGGTCGCGGCGGGCGCTTCCGCCTCGTCGTCAACGGCGACCGTGTCTCGGGCCAGGCGAACGGCGTGCCCGTCTCGTTCCGCGCCGCGCAGCCGCTGTCGACGACCATCGTCGGCGCCGCCAACTGAGGGGCGCGCCGCTCGCCTCTCCGGCATGAGCGGCCTGTGATCTGTTGAACTCAGAACCGGTGCGGCGCGCTCTCCCCTGAGCGCGCCGCTCTCGTTCACACCGTCCGGTCGTCTGCCAGCCCGCAGGGCGCGCCGATCTCCACCTGCAGCGTCGCGTGTCCGATGCCGAAGCGCGCGTGCAGCATCTCCTGCGCGGAATGAAGGAAGCCGTCGCCCGGGTGGCCGCCCGGCATGCAGAGATGCGCGGTCAGGCTCGGCTCCGTCGTCGACATCGGCCAGATATGCAGGTCGTGGATCGCGGCCACGCCCGGCAGCCCGGCGAGCGCGGCGCTGACACCGTCATAGTCGATCCCGCGCGGCACCGCCGCCAGCGCCATCTCCACGGTCTCGCGCAGCAGCCCCCAGGTCTGCCAGAAGATCACCGCGGCGATGACGAGGCTCACCGCCGGGTCGATCCACCCGAAGCCCGTGAGATAGAGCGCGATCCCCGCTGCGACCACGCCCGCCGAGACGACCGCGTCGGCGAGCATGTGGAGATAGGCGCCGCGGATGTTGACGTCGCCCTCGCGGCCGCGCGCGAACAGCCAGGCGGTGACCGCGTTGACCGCGATCCCGGCGCCCGCGACGAGCGAGACGGTCAGCCCCGGCACCGGCTGCGGCGCGCCGAAGCGGTGCACCGCCTCCAGCGCGATCGCGCCGATCGCCACCAGCAGCAGCAGCGCGTTGGCGAGCGCGGCGAGGATGGTCGAGCCCTTCAACCCGTAGGTGAAGCGCTTCGACGGTGCCGCCCGCGCCAACGTCGCGCCGCCCCAGGCCACCGCGAGGCCCAGCACGTCGGAGAGATTGTGCCCGGCATCGGCGAGCAGGGCCATCGACCCGAGGATCAGCCCCGCGCCTCCCTCCGCGACGACATAGGCGAGGTTGAGCCCGATGCCGACCGCGAAGGCCCGGTCCCAGCGCTCGGGCGGGGCATGGTGATGGTGGCCGTGCGACCCGTGATCGTGGTGGTGATGCGCGTGCGCGTGGTGGTGACCGTGGCCCATGCGGGGCGTCTACCATCACGGGGGCGGCGCGCGCCAGCGGCGCAGTGACGCTCTGGGTCGAGGTGGAGATCGGAGTGACCGAAGATGGCAAGCGATCAGATCCTCCCCGCCCGCGGGGGGGTGGGGACCGCTGGCGAAGCGGGTGTGGAGGGGGCTCTCCAAGCAGTGCAGCGTCTGCGGAAAGCCCCCTCCACCACCGCGCTGCGCGCGGCGGTCCCCTCCCCGTGCCGGGGAGGATTTTGCTACTCCCCCCTCACGCCGTCTCGAGCAGCCGCTCCGCCTGGGCACGCGCCTCGTCGGTGACGGTCGCGCCCGACAGCATGCGCGCGATCTCCTCGCGGCGCTCGGCCGCGTCGAGCGGGCGCACGCCCGTGCGGGTCACCACCCCGTCGCTCGACTTGGCGATCAGCCAATGCGTCGCGCCGCGCGCCGCCACCTGCGGGCTGTGCGTCACCACCAGCAGCTGCGTCGCCTGCGCCAGCCGCGCCAACCGCTCGCCGATCGCGCTCGCCACCGCGCCGCCGACGCCGCGATCGATCTCGTCGAAGATCATCGTGCTCGCGCCGCCCTCCTGCGCCAGCGCCACCTTGAGCGCCAGGATGAAGCGCGACAGCTCGCCGCCCGAGGCGATCTTGGCGAGCGCCGCGAAGGGGGCGCCCGGGTTTGTCGCGATCTCGAACTCGACCCGGTCACGCCCGGCCGCCGACCAGTCACTCTCCGCGAGCGGCGCGACCACGGTGCGGAAGCGCGCGGCGTCGAGTTTCAGCGGCGCCAGCTCGTCCGCCACCGCGGCGTCGAGCCGCGTCGCCGCCGCGGTGCGCGTCGCGGTCAGCTCGGCGGCGGCGGCCTCGTAGCGCCCCCGCGCCGACGTCACCGCCCGCTCCAGGCCGGTCAGCCCTTCCTCCCCGGCGTTGAGCCGCTCGAGCTGCGCGGCCAGGTCGCCCGCCAGCGCGGCGAGCTCGTCGGGCTGGACGCGATGCTTGCGCGCCATCGCGCGCAGCTCGAACAGCCGCGCCTCGTCGTCCTCGAGCCGGCGCGGGTCGTACAGCAGCGCCGCGGCGGCCTCGCGCAGCCGCTCCTCGGCGGCACTGCCCTCGATCAGCGCGCGATCCACCGCCGCCAGCGCGTCGGCGAGCGCGGGATGGTCCTCGGCGATGCGCTCCAGCACGCGCGCGGCCTGGCGCAGATGAGTCAGCGCGCCGTCGCCGCCGTCGAGATGATCGGTCACCGCGCCCAGGTCGTCCGCGACCTTCTCGGCGCGCTGCATCGAGCGGCGGCGCTCGGCCAGCGTCTCCTCCTCGCCCGGCTCGGGCGCGAGCGCGACGAGTTCGGCGACCGAATGTTCGAGCCACTCGCGGTCTCGCTGCGCCGCGGCGATGCCGTCGCGGGCCTCTGCCAGCGCGCGCTCGGCGGTGCGCCACGTCGCATGCGCCTCGGCCACCGCGCGCGTGTTGCCGCGGGCGTAGGCGTCGAGCAGGGCGCGATGACCCGCCGCGGCGAGAAGGCCGCGATCGTCGTGCTGACCGTGGATCTCGACCAGCAGTGCGCCGAGCTCGCGCAGCAGCGCCGCCGACGCGGGCTGGTCGTTGACGAAGGCCCGGCTGCCGCCGTCCGCCTTGACGATGCGGCGGATGATCAGCGGCTCGCCGGGTTCGAGTTCCAGGCCATTGTCGGCGAGCAGCGCCGCCGCCGCGGGCGGCGCGTCGAAGCTGGCGGTCACCACCGCCTGGGTCGCGCCGCTGCGCACCAGCCCGCTCTCGCCGCGGCGGCCGAGCGCCAGCCCGAGCGCGTCGAGCAGGATCGACTTGCCCGCGCCGGTCTCGCCGGTGAGCACGCCGAGGCCCGCGCCGAACTCCAGCTCGAGCGCCTCGATCAGCACGACGTCACGGATGGATAGCGCGGTCAGCATCGGCCTGCGCTCCTTAGCGGCGAAACGTGCGCCTGTTTACCCCTTCTGTTCCGCAACGACCGCTTATTGCGGACCGCTCGGCGTGGTCGCGGGCGTGTCGGTGACCGCGCCGGGGGCGGTGCTGCCCGAGGGATTGTCGCCGCCGGTAGTGGTCGGCGTCGTCGGCGCGGGCGCCTCCGCACGGGGCGGCGCGGCGGTCGCCTCGCCGGGCACGCTGGGTCGAGTCGCCACCGGCACGACCAGCTCGCCCGGCGCGAGCGGGGTCAGCGGCTTGGCCGGATATTCCCGCATCAGCTTGTAGGCGCGCTGATACCATTCGCTGCCGGGGTAATTGGCGCCGAGCACCGCGGCGGCCTTCTCCGCTTCCGGGCGGACGCCGAGCGCGAGATAGGTCTCGGTAAGCCGCATCAGCGCCTCGGGCGCGTGAGTGGTGGTCTGATATTCGTCGACGACGCGACGGAAGCGCAGCGTGGCGGAGAGCCACTGCCGGCGCCGCTCGTAGAAGCGGCCGATCTCCATCTCCTTGCCGGCGAGATGGTCGCGCACCAGGTCGATCTTGAGCCGCGCGTCGGCGGCGTAGCGCGTGTTGGGATAGCGCCGCGTCAGCTCACCCAGCGCGTCCTGCGCCTGCGAGGTGATCTTCTGGTCGCGCGTGACGTCGTTGATCTGCTCGTAATAGCTCATCGCGACGAGGTAATAAGCGTAGGGCGCGTCGCGGTTGCCGGGATGGACCGAGAGGAAGCGCTGCGCGCCCTGGATCGCCTGGGTGTAGTCGCGGTTGAGATAGTAACTGAACGCGCCCATCAGCTGCGCGCGCCGCGCCCACACGGAGTAAGGATGCTGGCGCTCGACCTCGTCGAACAGCGCCGCGGCCTCCTTGTACCGCCCCTGGTCGAGCCGCTGCTTCGCGGCCGAGTAGAGCGTGCCCACGTCGCGTGCGACATAGGGCAGATCGGCCCGGTTGGATTTGCCCGCGCATCCCGCGACCGGGAGCGCCAGCGCGGCGACGAGCCCGAGCGCGAGCGGCCGGACGGAGGGGGAGCGGAAAAGGGGGGTACGCATCGACCCGGCTCTTAGCTTAAGGAGGTCGCGACGAACAACGGCTTTCACGCGGACGCAACGCGCCGCGCGCACGGCACGTTCTCGCCGCTCGATCTGCTCGCACCCAAGGAGTCCGCATGCCCGCCACCCTGCTCGCCACCAAGCGCGTCGAGAAACCCTGGGGCCGGCATCACCTGTTCCCCGGCTTCCCCGATCCCGCACCCGATGCCGAGCCGATCGGCGAGATCTGGTTCCAGTCGCCCCATCCGGAACAGTCGGAGCTGCTGATCAAGTATCTCTTCACCAGCGAGAAACTGTCGGTGCAGGACCATCCCTCCGACGAGGAGGCGCAGAAGCGCGGCCTGCCGCGCGGCAAGGACGAGTGCTGGACCATCCTCGCCGCCGAACCCGACTCGACGATCGCGCTCGGCCCGCTCCAGCCGATCACGCGCGAGGAGCTGCGCGCCAGCGCCGAGGACGGCAGCCTCGAGCACAAGCTCGACTGGAAGCCGGTGAAGGCGGGGGACTTCTTCTACTCGCACTCGGGCGTGATCCACGCGATCGGCGCCGGGCTGACGCTGATCGAGGTGCAGCAGAACTCCGACACCACCTATCGCCTGTTCGATTACGGTCGGCCGCGCGAGCTGCACCTCGACGACGGCGTCGCGGTCGCCGACCTCGAGCCCTATGTCGATTATCCCTCCCCCGGCGAGGTCGCGCCCGGGCGCACCATCCTCGTCGAGGGACCCAAGTTCGTGCTGGAGCGCTGGACCGGCGGCGCGCGCGAGATCGCGCTGCCCGAGGGGGCGACCGGCTGGCTCGTCCCGATCCGCGGCGAGGGCGTGGTCGCCGGCGTCGAGTGGAAGGCCGGCGAGTGCGTCACCGTCACGGGGTATGAGCAGCTGCACGCGTCGAACGACGCCGACCTGCTCTTCGCCTACCCCGGACAGCGGCGGCTGTGAGGACGCCGCGGGAGCGCCGCTAACATAGGCTAAGCTCCTGAATTTGATCCATAGTAAATCTTCTTCGCTCCATTCCCGCATCATTCATGTTAGCGATGTGCATCAGCCCGCGACCGCGGCACGAACACGGGGATGGACGCGATGGATCGCGCGGCGTCGCGTAGCCTGATGAGTTGTCTCGTCGACGAGCACATGCGAGTCGTCGACGCCGACGACGATTATGTCGCGATGCTGGGTTTCGGGCGTGACATGCTCGTCGGTCGCAGCGTCCTCGAGTTCACCCACCAGGACGATCGCACCATCAATCGCCAGCGCTCGGACGCGCTGCTCGCCGGCGGCGACCCTTATGCGATCACCAAGAGGTACATCGCTGCTGACGGTAGCGCTATCTGGGTGACCAACCACGTCAGCCTGTTCCATACCGGTACCAAGCTGCGCCAGCTCGCCACGGTCGAGGTGCTGGAGGCCCCGCGGATCGAGGACCAGCGCCGGCTCCTCCGCGTCGCGGCCGAGCGGATCCTCGCCAAGCGGCGGCTGCGCTCGCATTTTTTCCAGGGCGAGATGTTCGGCGAGCCCGCCTTCGACCTGCTGCTCGACCTGTTCGTCCAGGAATTGGCGAACCGCCAGACCTATACTACCAGCGCGGCGGTCGCGTCCGGAGCGCCGCTCACCACCGCGCTGCGCCAGATCACGATGCTGGTCGAGCGCGGGCTGGTGTGCCGCGATGCCGATCCCGTCGATCGCCGCCGCGTGCTGCTGCGGCTCACGAGCGAGGGTAGCAAGCAGATGTGGGACTATCTCGCCGCGGCCGAGAAGATCTGAGCGTCGCGTCCGGCTCGGCTCGTCGCCGGGCCGGCGCGCTTTATCGCAGCACCGCTGACGGCGTCATTGCCGGTTCAGCCGCCACCCGGTCTAGACGGCGCCCCGGCCCGGCGACGGGCCTCAGCCAGTCCGCACGCCGCATCGCGGGCGGGGAGAAGTTCGCATGACCGACGTCCCTCGCCCGCGACCGGGACGCACGCTCGCCATCGCCCTTGCGCCGCTGGCGCTCGCCGTCGCGCTCGCCGCCGCGCCCGTGACGGCGGCGCGCGCGCAGGCGATCATGCCTGCTGCCAACCCGGAGGCCGACCGGCTCGCGGAGCTGGTGCGCCGCATCGGCGCCTCACCGCGCGACCTCTCCGCGCTGGTCGAGGCCGGCGAGCTGTCGTTCAGGCTGGGTGACGCCACCGCGGCCGCGGCGCTGTACAAGCGCGCCGAGGCGATCGATCCGCGCAACGCGCGCGTGAAGGGCGGCATCGCGCGGATCCTGGTCAACGGCGAGCGGCCCGGCGAGGCGCTGCGCTATTTCGACGAGGCGCAGCGTTACGGCGCGGTGATGGCGCGCTACGCGGACGATCGCGGACTCGCCTATGACCTGATCGGCGAGCAGGAGCGCGCCCAGCGCGACTATCGGCTGGCGCTCGCTCAAGGCGGCGCGCAGGGCGACGAGCTCGACGAGCTGCGCCGCCGTTACGCGCTGTCGCTCGGCATCTCGGGACGGCAGCAGGAGGCATTGGCCGAGATCGACGCGCTGCTGCGTCGCTCTGATCGCGGCGCGTGGCGCGCGCGCGCCTTCATCCTGGCGATGGGGGGCGACGTCTCGGGCGCCAACCGCATCGCCACGGGGATGATGCCATCCGGCATGGCGCAGGGCCTCGCCGCTTTCTTCCAGCGGTTGCCAACCCTGAACGCCGCCGACCGCGCCTTCGCGGTGCATTTCGGCGAGGTGGCGCCGACCCCGGCGCGGCTCGCTGATGCGCGCGTGGTCCCGGTGCTGCCCGTGCTCGGCGCCGACCCGAACGCGCCGCGCCGCGTCGAGGTCGCCGCCGTTATGCCGACGGCGGTAGCAGAGAAGCCGCTGTCGCGCGGCGAGCAGCGCCGTCGACTCAAGGAGGCGGAGCGCCAGCGCCAGCTCGCCGCGCGCGCCACGCCCGCCGGTCGGCAGATCGCCGCGCGGCCCGTCGTCGCCACGATGCCGGCGCCGACGCCACCTCGGCAGGTCGCCGCCGCGACGCTGCCGACGCTGCCAACGCCCGAGACAGCGAGCACGACTCAGCTGGCCTCGGCCGCGCCCGCCAGCATGGCGAGCGCGCCGACGACGTCCCCGCTAGCGAGGCCGCTCAGCACCGCCAGCGTCGCGCCCTCGATCACCCGTACGCCCCCAGCCGCAATGTCGAGCGCGGCCGCGACGCCGACGACGGCACCGACGCCGAGCGCCTCGACCTCGTCCGCCGGCGTGCAGGTCGCCACGGCCGCGCCGACGCACGCGCGGCCGGCGGCCGCCGCGGCACCCGCCGCCGCGCCCTCGCCCACGCCCGCGTTAGCCGCCGCGCGGCCGGCGCCCCCGCGGCTGGGCGAGGACTCGATCCTGGCGCGCATCGTCGCGGGCATCTCGGTGCCCGGTGCCGAGCTCGGCGTGGCGCCGATGCCGGGCACCCAGCGGGTCGTCGCGGTCGTTGCCCCGCCCGCCCCCGCCTCCACCACCGTCAGCGCCTCGCTCGACGAGGCGGCGCAGGCGGCCGAGCGCAACGCCGCCGCGGACGAGCAGAAGAGTCAGCGGCTCGCCGCGGCGAAGCGGGTGACCACGCGCGAGGTCGCCGCCGAGGACCCCGCCGAGCCCGCGCGCGCGCGCGGTCGACAGCTCGCCGCCGCCGACAAGCGAAAGGCGCGGGCCGTCGAGGAGGAAGAGGCCCCCGTCACCAGGAAGGGCACGCGCGGCCGCGTGGAGGAGGAGGAAGCACCCGTCGCCAGGAAGGGTGCCCGCGGCCGCGTCGCGGTCGACGACGAACCGTCGGTCAAGGGCAAGGCCGCCAAGAAGGGGGCGAGCGACAGGAAATTGCCCATCACGAAGAATGGCGAGGAGGACGCCTCCGCCGCCAAAGCGGGCAAGACCGGCGCCAAGGCCGCCACCAGAAGCGCCCCCAAGGTCGAGCGCGAGGAGCCGGCGCGGATCTGGGTCCAGGTCGCCGGCGGCGCCAACCCCGGCGATCTCGGCAAGGCGTGGAAGACGGCGCAGGGCAAGGCCCCGGCGCTGGCGGGCAAGCGCGCCTATACGGCGCCGCTGCGCGCCACCCACCGCGTCGTCACCGGCCCCTTCAAGACCCAGGCCGAGGCACGCGCGATGGTCAACACGCTGGCCAAGCAGGGGCTCTCCGCCTTCACCTTCACCAGCGAGGCGGGCCAGAAGGTATCCCGGCTCGACGACCAGTGAGCGACTCCCCTCACCGCGCGCCCTGGGCGTCCGACCCGGCGCGCAGCCGCGGCCGGCTTCACCGCGAGGACTCGGGCGACCGCGGGCCGCGCGACGCCTTCCAGCGCGACCGCGACCGCATCATCCACTCGATCAGCTTCCGCCGGCTGCGCCACAAGACTCAGGTCTTCCTCGCGCCCGACGGCGACCATTTCCGTGTGCGGCTGACTCACAGCCTGGAGGTGGCGCAGATCGGCCGCACGATCGCCCGCACGCTCGGGCTCAACGAGGACCTCACCGAGGCACTGTGCCTCGCGCACGACATCGGCCACCCGCCGTTCGGCCACGCCGGCGAGGACGCGCTACGCGCGGCGACGCACGCGCACGGCGGCTTCGACCATAACGGCCACACGCTGCGGACGCTGATGCGGATCGAGCGCCCCTATCCGCGCTGGCCCGGTCTCAATCTGACGTGGGAGACACTGGAGGGGCTGGCCAAGCACAACGGCCCGGTGCGCCGCCCGGGCTGGGCGCTGGCCGAGGCGGACGCCGAGGCTGCCCTCGCGCTCGACACGCACGCCTCGCTCGAGGCGCAGGTCGCCGCGCTGGCCGACGACATCGCCTATGACAATCACGACATCGACGACGGGCTGCGCGCCGGGCTGCTGACGCTCGACCAGATCATGGCGGTGCCGCTGGTCGCCGAGGGGTGGGACCGGGTCGCCGCGCGCTTCGCGGACGTGCCCCGCGCGCGCCTCGCCGGCGAGCTGATCCGCAGCCAGATCGGCGCGATGGTCAACGATCTCATCGCTGAGTCGCGGCGCCGCATCGACGCCGCTGGCGTGACGAACGTGGAGGAGGTACGCGCCGCGGGGCAGCCGCTCATCGCTTTCTCGCCGGCGATGGCGACCGCCGAGCGCGCGCTGAAGCGTTTCATGTACGCCAACCTCTACCATCACCCACGCCAGCTCGCCGCGGCCGGAGCGGCGGCGCAGGTGGTGGCAGGCCTGTTCGCCGCATATCGCGACGAGCCGGCGCGGCTGCCGGAGGAATGGCGTGCCCGGCTGCCCGAGGACGAGCCCGGGCTCACCCGCCACATCGCGGACTTCATCGCCGGCATGACCGATCGCTACGCGATCGCGCGCTACCGCGAGGTGGTCGGCGCGATCGACCTGCCCGAAGGCTTCTGAGCCGGGCCGGTCCCAGGTTGAGGCAGCCCTCTCCTCCCTGGCCGCGAGATCAGTTCAGATGCAGCGTCGTCGCCGCGCTGGCCGCGATCCGGCGTGCGCCGCCGCTCACGCGACGCCAGCCGCGCCGCGGCATGGCGCGGTCGTAGTAGCTCGACGAGCGAGCGACATGGTGGATCATGTCGCCGTAGCGCCGACCGGCGTGCGCGGCGATATCGACCATGTTGATCACCGCGCCGGTGATCGAGCGGCCGAACACCTGCACCGCGACCCGCGCCGCTTCGGGATCGGTCTTGCCCCAGCGCAGCACCAGCAACGTCGAGTCCGCCACGTCGGCGAGCATCTTGGCGTCGCGCACCGGCAGGATCGGCGGGGCGTTGAGGATCACCAGGCTGTAATGCTCGCGCAGCTGCGCGATCAGGCGCGGCAGTCGCGGCGAGCTCAGCAGCGCGCCGGGGTCGAGCGGCGCCTGTCCCGCGCCGAGCGAGGCGAACGGCTGCCCCTCGTGCGAGACGCTGAGCTGGTCGAACGAGGCGTCGCCCGCGAGATAGGCGACCACGCCGGTCTGCGGCACCTCGCCCGGCGCGGCGCTGCCGAGCGCGAGCTCGGGACGGCGCAGGTCGAAGTCGACCACCACCACACGCTGGTCGACGCGCGTCGCGGTGGCGGCGAGGCTCTTGGCGATCGTGTTCTTGCCCTCCGCCTCCAGCGGCGAGGTGATCACCACCACGTGCGACTGGCTGGTGCGGCGCCCCTCCAGCTCGATCAGCAGGTTGCGCATCGCCTCGGCGAAGCGCGAGCGCGGCCGCTGGTTGACGAGATCGTGGCTCGCCGCGCCCGAACCATCCTCCAGCCGCGTGTCCGGCACCATCGCCAGCGTGCGCACGCCGAGCAGCCGCTCGACCTGCTCGGCGGTGCGCAGCTTGATGTCCATCATCTCGACCACCAGCGCCAGCACCGCGCCGAGCGCCGCCGAGGCGAGCAGCGCGATGCCGAGCGCCTGCTTGGGCAAGGGCGAGCTCGGCGAGTCGGGGATCGGCGCGCGCGACACCACCGCGATGTCGGCCTTGGTCTGCGGGTCGAGGCTGAGCTTGCCGTTGAGCAGTGCCGCGACCGAGCTGTACAGCGCGTTGGCGGTCTCCGCCCGGCGCTCCAGCTCGCGCAGCTGCACCGCGGCCGCGCCCTGCGCCAGCGCGGCACCGCGAATACCCGACGCGCTCGCCGCCATCGCCGCGGCACGCGCCTGGCTCGCCCCTGCCTGGGCGGCGAGGTCGGTACGGATGCGCGCGCTCTCCTGGTCGATCCGGGTGCGCAGCGCCGCGATCTCGGCGTTGACCTTGGCGACCTCGGGATAGCCCGGCCCGTAGAAGCCGGTGAGCTCGCTCTGGCGCCGCGCCAGCGTCGCCTCCTGCTCGCGCAGGCCGGCAAGCAGCGGCGAGGTGGCCGAGCCTCCCGCCTGCGCGCGGCGCGCCTCTGCGATACCGTCGGCGCGGGTCTGCCCGACCAGTCCGGCGAGCTGTGACGCGCTCGCCGCGGCGCCGAGCTCGGGTTGCGACACCAGCAGGCCGTGCGACGTGCGGAAGGCCGCGGCCGCGCGGTCCGCCGCGACCGCCGCGTCGCGCGACTGCGCCAACCGCGCGCTGAGATCGTCGATCGTCGCGACTCGCGAGTCGGTCGACTCGGCCATCTGCGACTTGATGTACGTGTCCGCGACGCGGTTGGCGATCAGCGCCGCCTTGCGCGGATCGGGGGAGGAGGCGGTGATGTTGATCATGCTCGATCGCGCCACGCGGCTGACGTCGAGGCGCTCGATCAGCCGATCGACCACCGCCTCGTTGCGCGCGCGCTCGATCGCCTGCGGCGTGGTCGCCGCGGTGACGGCCGGTGGGTTGAGCCAGCCGAGCAGCCGGTCGAGCAGGCCCGGCCGCGCGTCGCGCGGCGGCGCGAACTCGGGATCACCCGCGAGGCGCAGCGTCGCCGCGACCTCGCGCGCCAGGTTGCGCGACTGGAGCAGCTCGACCTTGGTCTCGATCGCGGTCTCCTGGCTGGGACTCACGATCGCGGTCGGCAACGCGGCGACGTTGGTGCTGGCGTCGTCCGGCTTGACGATGATGGTCGCGGTCGCGCTGTACACCGGCGTGGTCCGCAGCACGACGAACAGCGCCGCCGCGACGCCGAGCAGCACCACCAGCGCGATCAGCGCGGCGCGCCGGTAGAGGATGCGCACCACGGAGGCGAGATTGAGATAGCCCGATCGAGTGCCAGGATGCGCCGAGCGCGGGTCCGCCCCGTCGCGCTCGCTCCAACCCCTCCCACCGGGATCGATCTCGCCGTGACGCATGACCGCCGGCGACGCGCCGGGCGTGCTGAGTTCGCGCATCGGAGCCCCCTTCGGCTGCTTAGAGCCGTATCTCGTGTGTCGGCGCGCGATCGCGCGTCCGCGGTTCGGCCGCCGCGGCGACGCGCGACGACACGTTGCCGTCGCTCGGCTGGGCCAGCCCGCGGCTCAGCGCCCAGACCGCGGCCTGGGTGCGGTTGAGCACGTGCAGCTTGCGCAGGATCGACTTGACGTGGACCTTGACGGTCGCCTCGGTGATCGAGAGCCGGCGCGAGATCACCTTATTGGGTTCGCCCTGGATGAGGCCCTGCAGGATCTCGAGCTCGCGCTCGGACACGTTGACGTCACCCAGGTCGATCTCGGGCTCCGCCGTGCCGGCCTCGAGCCGCAGCGAGGCGAGCTCGTTGACGACCTGCGACGGCACCAGCTTCTCGCCGAGCACGATCAGCTTGAGCATCTCGGTCAATCCCGCGACCGAGGTCTCGATGCTGAGATAGCCGTCCGCTCCCGCCTGGATCGCCTCCGCGACTGCCGCGCTCTCGCACGCGCGCGCCATCACGGCGAGACGGACCTGCGGCCAGCGCGCCCGGGCGTCACGACACATGGCGGTCGCCTCGCCCGGCGGCGCGCGCAGCAGGACGAGGTCCGGCACGGCGGCATCGCATGCTGCCGCGCAGCTGCGTGCCACCGCGATCACGTCGAACCGCTCTCCCCCGAGCAGTCGCCGCAGTCCCTCGCCCTCGATCTCATTCGGCGATACGATCAACAGGCCGATACGTCCGCTCATCTGCTCCCCCTATGAGCCGATCGTCCGGTGTCTCCCGCACCGCCCCCACGATCGTTGTATGTACTGTCGCGCCCTGTTCGACGTGATATAATTTGATCATTGCCAAGTGAATGGTGGCAAAGTTACAATTGACCCAAATCAGGACAGGCGGAGTAATCCAAGCGCCGCGCTGTAAGCGATACCAATTCTTGTTTGGCGATCGCGCAGATCAGCATTCGACTGCGCGCGCCTCTGCCTAAACATTGTAGCTTACTACTTTGATGAGAGCCGTACTCCGAAAGTAGTAGAGCAACGAATGAAGGTAAGGCTAGTGCAGCGCGCGTACCCCGCTGCCGGACGAGTCCGGCAAGCGCGAAACGGCTTGGCCGCGCAACAGCGACCGCCCCGACTGCGCGAGGCGGCAGATGAACCAGCATCTCGCATGGAACAGCGTGGCGAACGCGAGTCCCTCGTCACCGGCGAGATAGCCGAACGCCTCGACGATCACCCATCGCGCCGCGCGCCGGTCCGGCACCGACTCGCGCCGCATGATCGCGATCGTCCACTCGCCCGCCCGAACGACCATCGTCCGGGGTGCTCCCCGCGCCGCGCCGCGAGACGGATCGAAGCGGATGATCACCTGCCTACTCCCGCATCGCGCGGCGCGACCACCGAGGCGGCGGACAGGACCGCGTCGACGAGTCGCCGCCGCGGACATGGCTCGATTCGTCGTAGCTGGGCTGGTGCGCGCATGTCCCGTAGCGATCGAGTAAGAGGAACGCGCAAGCTGCGCCGCGCGTCGACGAGCGTCAACGGCTACGAGCGGTTAACCCTTTGGGACGCGCGCCAGCGTCAGGCGAGGACGCCGCGAACTCCTCGAGCGAGTAGGGCTCGCGCAACAGGGCGAAGCCATGGTCCTTGTCCGCGACGACCGCGTGGCTGTATCCGATCATCAACGTTACGGGCAGCGCGGGCCGGCGTGAGCGCACCCCGCGCGCCAGGTCGAGCCCGCTGATCCCCTGCATGATCACGTCGGTGAAGACGCGATCGATCTCGTCGTGCGCGCGATCGAGCAGCCCCAGTGCGGCCTCGCCGCGGGAAGCCGGAAGCACGGGTGCTGGACCGCCCGCGCGACCAGCTGATAGCGCCCCAGGTCGCGGCGGGAGCGATCCGGGCCTATGTCGACGAAAGCAACCGGCTCAACCATGTGCGCCGCGCGTCGCAGGGCGGGGACCGCGCCGAGCTGGCGAACATCGACACGGCGATCTCCGGCATCCTCGATCTGGCTGAGGAGGGTAAGGGCACGGAGGCGCTGCTCAACCGTCTCCCGGCGCTAGAGATGAAAGGAGATGCTGTCCGGACACGCCTCGCCGCGCTGCCGACCGACACGCCCGACGTTCGCCCGAACATCGCCGATATCTACCGGCGCAAGGTCGCGCGGCTTGCCGAGTCGCTGGATCAGCTGGAGGAACGCGACGAGGCCCCCGACGCCCGCGCGGCCTGATCGAGCGCGTGACGCTCCGGTTTGGCAAGCGACGCGGCGAGATGAAGCCGACGCCGCGCGGCGAATTTGGCGCGATCCTCGCCTGACTCGAAGCGCGGCACAGGTTGGAGAACGACAAAACGTCCGGAGCGGCGCTCACGAGCGTTTCGAGACGTGCTTCTGATCTTAGCTGACACTCGAATATGACTCGAATGTCGGCAGAGGTGGTTGCGGGGACAGGATCTGGCCGCTGCAGAACGCGCTTTCACTTGAACAAGACGAGGACCATTACGAGCACCGCTGATCGCACGTAATCGACGACATACCGATGCCTGTGCAGCTACAGCAAAATACGCCAAACAAGATGCAAGCAATAGAAGCCTTCTCCCAGCGAAGCCGCTATCCTCGCCCGATGTAGGTCGGGCGAGGAGGAAGCAAGCGGCGTCACGCTGCCGTCAGTGTGCGACGCATGCGCCGCTGCGCCGCGGCGGCCGGAGCGGCCGCCAGCCGATCAAGCTCAAGGCCGAGTGCCTTCCCTGACTGTAGGCGAGATGCACGAGGCCCTCGAGCGCATGGAAGTTGTCGCCGGTATGGAGCCAGCGGGCGAACCGATCGCGCATCGCGGCGCTGGCAAAGCGATGCCGATAGTGAGCACGTCGCGGTAGAGGCCGGGATAGCCCTCGCCCACCTCCTTGATGCGTGCGACCGAAGCATCGTAGTCGACATTCTCGTCGAGGCTGATCCAGAGTTCTGTGAAGTTGGGACCGACCACCTCGTCGGCCTGTTCCGCGCGGCCGATATGCGCGCCGAAAACTGCGGACGCCGGGGATCGCGCGCAGTTCCTTCGACGCGCGGATCGTGATCCGGTCCATCGCCTCGATCGACGTGCCCGGCCTCTCCACGAAGTGCATCAAGAAGTCGGCTTCGCGGAAGTCGGGCAGGAACTGGTCCTTGAACGTCGCATAGCCGAAACCGGCGAGCAGCAGCCCGCCCGCGACGATCCCGACCACCATCGCCGGCCGCGCGACTACGCGCGGCAGGAAGCGGACGTAGCGGCGCTTCATCGCCGCGACGAAGCGGGTGTCGCGTTCCGCCTTCAGCGGCGTGTTGGGGAGCAGGAGCAGGCACATCGCCGGCGTGACGGTCAGCGCGACCAGCAGCGACATGCCGATCGCCAGCACATAGGCGATGGCGAGGGGCTGGAAGAAGGTGCCGGCGACCCCGCCGAGGAAGAAGATCGGCACGAACACCAGCATCACGATCAGCGAGGCGAAGACGACCGCCGAGCGCACCTCCAGTGAGGCGGCCAGCACCACTGCGAACGCCGGCTTCGGATCGGCCGCCTCGTGGTTCAGACGCAGCCGGCGCGCGATGTTCTCGACGTCGATGATCGCATCGTCGACCACTTCGCCCAGCGCAATGACAAGACCGGCGATAATCATGACGTTGATCGTCGCGCCCGACCAGAGCAGCATCAGACCCGCGCCGAGCAGCGACAGCGGAATCGCGTCGAGGCTGATTGTCGCCTGCCGCCAGTCACGGGTGACCAGGAACAGCACCGCCGCCACCAGCGCGCAGCCGATCATCAGCGCGCGGGTGAGATTATCGATCGAGCGTTCGATGAAGGTAGCCGGCCGGAAGATGGTCGTGTCGACCTTCACGTCCTTGGGAGGCTTCGCGGTCTTCCCGCCGCAACCGGCAAGCAGCATCGGGATCAGGAGCATGGTCTGGCGCATCATGACCGCTTAGTCACCAAAGAATGGGCGCTACTGGAGCCGATTATACAAAGTCCCAATGTAGCGGCACCCCGCTCTGATCGAAGACGAGGGGCCCCAAGGTCATCCCCGACTTCTATTCGGTTTTTGCGACGCGTGAAGCTCGCACCCCCGTCAGGTGACGCCGCACGAACCATATTGCTGCCAGCACGACCGCGCCCAGCAGGAACAGGTCAATCTTGTGAAACAAGGCCGACAATCGCGGGTCCGTGTTCCAGCGGCTCCCGAGCACTTGGCAGGCACAGGCCAATCCCAGGCACCAGGGCAGTGATCCTATGAACGTGTAGAGGTGAAAGCGCAGCACTGGCATCTGGGCGATCCCCGCAGGCAGCGCGATGAACGAGCGGATGCCTGGCAACATCCGACCGATCAGAACGGCCGCACCGCCAAAGCGGTCGAAGAACCGTTCCGATCGGTCGAGATCCTCGGATGTGAGCAGGAGCCAGCGTCCGTAACGCGCGACCATGGGACGGCCGCCGCGGCGCCCCGCCTCATAAGCAAGGGCCGACCCGAGATTGCAGCCGATCGCCCCCGCAATCGCTACCAGCCACAGGTCGAGGCGACCGGTCGAGACCAGATAGCCGCTGAACGGCATGATGATTTCAGACGGCAGCGGGATGCAGGCGCTTTCGAGAGCCATCAAGCCGATGATACCGGTATATCCGGTCGCAGCGATCGCGGCGACGATCCAGCCCGCCAGCGTCGCGATGAGATTGCTTAGCCCATTCATTTTTGATGTCCTCGACGCGTCAGTCTTCTTGCGCGAATGCGTGCACACGCTCGTTGGCCGCCTGGAATGACCGGCCAGCGTCGGGTCTTTGATCATGGGCCAGCGGATGGACGGCCAACCGCTTGGCGCGGGATCATGTCATCGGTCGAAGCGAAAACCCGCGTCACGATGGCTGTCCGGCCCAGACCGCTTGCCCAGCCAGCCGCCACGTCCGTCGGCCAGTGGACGCCAAGAATGATCCGTGAAGCGCCGATCGCGGAAATCAGCATCATGGCAACGGCGGTTGGGACAAACGCACGACGACCGCCACCAGCCTCCGCCGCCAGGACGATCGCCAAAGAGCCATAGACGAGAGCGGAGTTCATGGCGTGCCCGCTCGGGAAGCTGCCGTTCGAACATCAACAAGATGCGCGACAATCATCGGCCCGGGCCGGTCTACGATTGCCTTCAGAACGCTGATGATAATGGCCCCACCTGCGGTCGTGCTCGCAAGATAGGCGCACAGCCGCCAGCGTTGCCTGATCGCTAGATACCCAAGCCCGATCGCGGTCATGATCCACAAGGTCGAATTGTTACCCATCATGGTCACATCGCGGGCGATGGCGATCAGCGGACCATGATCGCCGGTGCGCTCGCGCATCCACAGGAGGATGGCCGGGTCGAAGCCCGTCATCCGGCCTGTCGCGAAGAACGCCGCCACGACGAGTAGAAGCGCTCCGCCAAATGCGAACAGAGCGCCTGCGGCAAAAATCCGCGTAGCCGCCTTTGCCCGGCTCACCGTCACGCCGGCTTCACGACCAAGACCCTGAATGTGCCGGGCGTTGCGACCGGGCGGGCGCCGGGTTGGGCTGGCAGGGTAAACGACGCCGTCGGCAGGTAGATGGCACCGCTGTCTGGATCGAGCGCACCCGTCCGGGCACCCGCGGCAGTCTTGATACGCCCCACGCGCGTCACGATGGGGCCTTCGAGAGACAACACGTCCAGCACTCCGTCCCTGCCGCAGGGAATGAACGCCAAGCGACGCTGCGGATCTAGAATGACGGCATCGGGGCCTGTGGCGATGTCGACCAGCTGCGAAAGTTTGCGGTTCGAGCCGGTGACGATGGCCGCCTTACCGTTGGCACACGCGGCGATGAGGCGATCCGTTTTGGCGTCGTAGGCGAGGCCAGATGGCTCGGTGCACCCTGGCAAGGCGATCGGCGCAGCGGCCGTGCCGCGACGGATGTCGACGACCTCGATCTCGTTTGCGTCCTCGTCATTGACGAACAGCGTGCCGTTCGGCGTCAGTGCGGCATATTCAAGGCCGGGCTTGAGCTGCACCGTGCGCAATGTCCGCATCGCTGTCGTGTCGATGATCGATACCGCGCCTTCCTTGGCATTCATGACAAAGCCGGTCCTGCCATCAGCCGAGACGATCGCAGCGTCGGGTTTTTCGCCGATGGCGACACGGCCCAGCTCGCGACCATCCGAGGTCGAAAAAAAGCGAACCGAGGCATCGTCGCCGCTCGTTGCCACGATGCGCCCGCCGGGAAGCGGTACGACCGCATGACCGTGCGCGATCGTGCTGATCGATCCGACTGCCCGCTCACCTCTGGTGTCAATGACGGTGACCGACGCCGACCGGGCAATGTAGAGGCGGTGATCGACGGAATCGACGCGGGCGTAATCCCATCCCCCGCCGTCCGGACCGGAGATCGTAGCCGCGACGCGATACGCTGGCATCGGCGGGGCAGCCCCCGCCGCGGCGAAGGATGTCAGCGCCAAGATGGCAGTCGTCAGTACGCTCTTCATCGTGCAGTTCCCTGTTCTGGAATGGCAGGACCATGGTCGGAACGGGGTAGGGTCAGCCGAACGAGAACCGGCATCGCCAAGAGAACGAGCGGATATTGCAGCAGCAGGCCGGCGATGATCGCGATCGCGAGCGGCTGCTGGATGCCTGAGCCCTGACCGATCGCCAGAGCGAGAGGCAGGAGCGTCAGGATTGCCGCCAGCGTGGTCATCGTGATCGGACGCAAGCGGTTGCGGCTTGCCTCGCGCGTCGCGACGACGGGCGGCATGGTGTGGCAGAGCTCCTCGAATTCGGAGACGTAGAAGATCGCCATCTCGGTGCCGATGCCGATGATCATCGTCATGCCCATCAGCGCTGTTATGTTGAGGTCGACGCCTGCGAGCCACAGGGCGGTGAATACTGCCGTGGTCGACAGCAGCGAGCAGCCGATGATGATGATGGGCAACCAGAACCGCCGGTAAAGCACAAGGAGCAACACCAGCTCGGCGACGAGGGCTGCGCCGAACACCTTCATGAGGCCGGCAAAGGCGATCTGCTGCTGCTGGTAGAGGCCGCCCAGCTCGTAGCGGATGCCGGGTGCCAGTACGCCTGGCTGGTTGAGGGCCTTGGTCACGTCGCCGATGGCAGCACCTATCCCGCGTCCCTGAATGCGACCGGTCACGGCCACCATCGGTTCCAGGTTCTCGCGGGCGATCTGCGGTTGTCCGACGACCGCCTCGATGGATGCGACGCGCGACAGCGGAAACACATGGCCGTCGGTGGCACGGATGGGCAGTTGGGCGAGCCCGAACTGGCTGATCGTCATCGCCTGCGGAAGCCGGACGCGCACGTCGATGGCCTTATCGGGCCGGGCAAGGGTTGTGGCGACAGTGCCGCTCAGGGCGGTCGACAGCTGTGCCTCGACGTCTGACGGCGCGACCCCTTCCACGCCGGCGCGGACCGGGTCGACGCGGACATCGAGTGCGTCACCTGCCAGTTGAACGCCGTCCTTCACCTCGACGACGCCATCGATCCTTTCGATCAGGGCAGCGACCTTCTTCGCCTGGGCATCGAGCACGGTCGGATCGGCCGAGTAGAGCTTGACTTCGATCGGTTGTGGGACGGCCGTGAGATCGCCGATCAGATCCTCGATGAGTTGTGCGACCTCGACTTGGACGCCTGGCACCTTGACCCCGATTTCGTCGGCGACGCTGGCGGCCACGTCCTCGGTCGGGCGGCTGTGGTCCGGCTTCAGCCGGACGAAATAGTCGCCGTGATAGCTCTGGCCGAGATCGCCACCGAGGCCGGTGCCGAGCCGCCGCGAGAAGGTCAGCACCTCCGGATTGGCACGAAGCAGCTGGTCGATCTGACCGACCTGACGCCCGCTTTCGTCAAGCGAGGTGCCGGGAGCGGTGTAGTAATCCATGACGAAGCCGCCTTCGTCGACCTTCGGCATGAAGCCCGTCGGCACCTTGGAATAGCCGATATAGCCGACCGCCAGGAGCGGGACGAGGATGACAAGGAGCAGCCACGGTCGGGCCGACAGGCGATCAAGGCCTTTGTCGTGAATGACGGCCAGGCTCCCCTCGCCGGGGACCCCGGGGTCTCGCCATGTGCGGAAGTCCACCAGCCACCGCACGAGGACCGGTACGACGAAAGCGGTCATCGCCCAGGAAATGGCGAGCGCGGCCGCCATCGTCACTGACAGCGCCTTGGAGAACGCGCCGGTCACACCGGTCAGGAATGACAGCGGCAGGAACACGATCAGCGTCGCCAGGCTCGATCCCGTCAGCGGTGCCATGAACTCGCGCGCGGCCGGGATGACCGCAGCGTTGCCAGCGACGTCTCCGCCCGAATTCATCTCGCCCGCGCGTCGGGCGATATGCTCGACCATCACGATGACGTCGTCGATCAGCAGCCCGACCGCGGCCGCGATGCCGCCGAGGGTCATGATGTTGAAGCTCATGCCAAGGATGCTCAGCACCAGCATCGTGGTCGCCAGTGTGGCCGGTACGACGATGATGGCGACGAGCGTCACGCGCCAGCTGCGCAGGAACAGGAGGAGCACCAGCGCGGCGAGCACGAGGCCGATCAGCACAGCGTCACGAACGCTCGCGACCGATTGGGTCACCAGCTCGCTCTGATCGTACCAGTTGACCAGCTTCACCCCGGCCGGCAGCTTCACGCCCGCCAGCTTTTCCTGCACTTGCCTTGCGATCTGGACCGCGTTGCCGTCTGGCTGCTCGTAAATGTTGAACAGTACCGCGGGTTTCCCGTCCTCGACGATCCGCTGCCAGACGGGCACGGCACCGGTCTGCACAGTCGCGACATCCCGCACCCGAACAACCCCTGCCGGGGCCGCCTTGACGACGATGTCACCAACCTGCGCGGCGCTGGCAACACTGCGATCGGCAATGACAAGCGAGAGCCGACCACGATCCTGGACCTGCCCGACCGCACTCAACACGTTGCCATTGCGGATAGCGGTCGCAAGGTCCGCCATCGCCAGGCCGTAGCTTGCGAGCCGTTGCGGGTCCGCGAGTACCTCGACCTCCGCGGTGTCGCCACCCTGCACACCGACCTTGGCGAGACCGGTGATCGAGGACAGCAGCGGGGTGATCTGAAGTCGCGCGAAGTCCTGGAGCTGGGCCGAATCCGCTGTATCGGACACCAGGGCATAGGAGATGATCGGGAAAACGGTCGGGTCCATCCGGCGGACATTGTACTGCGTGCCAGCAGGCAAGGATGGCAGGATACGGCCGACCGCGGTGTCGACCAGCAGCGTGCTCGCGATCATCTCGCGCCCCCAACCGAAGTCGATCGAGATCTGCGCCGTCCCGCGCGCCGTCTCGGAACGGACGTTGTTTACGCCGGGGATGGCGCGGATCGCCTCTTCGACGGGGCGGGTGACGGTCAGCGCGGTCTGATCGGCGGGGCGGCTCCCGGAATCGAGATCGACGACGACCCTTGGAAACGACACCTGCGGGAAAAGGCCGATCGGCAACGATAAGGCTGCGACGATCCCCGCGAGCGCCAGCGCCAGGCCGAAAAGGACGAATGCGCGCGACTGGGTGCGCAGGAGACGCTCGAGCATTATCGGCTCCGGACCGCGTCGCCGTCAGTGACCTGATAGGCGCCTGCGACGATCATCGGGAGGCGCGGTGAGAGGGCGCCGTCGACCACGTCGCCGGCGTCCGACGAGAGCCGGACGGCGACCGGAACCGCCTTGGCCTTGCCGCCCCGGATCTGGAAGATGCGCGGGCGACCGCCCGCGGTGACCACCGCCGCGTGCGGCACGACCCATCCGCCGACCTCGCCGGTGCGGATGTCGACCTGCATCGGCTCGCCCGGCAGGAGCGCTCCCGCCGGAAAGGACAGGTCGACGTCGACCATCTTGGTCACGGCGTTCAACGCGCCGTCGACCCGGACGATACGACCCTCGAGCGTGCCGCCCCCGGACAGGCGCTTCAACGACGCACCTTCGCCGACGGCGACGCCTCCACGCTGCGAAGGATCGATTCCCACGGTCACGACGATCCCGCCCGACCGCGCGACGGTCAGGATCGTGGCGCCTGCAGCAGTGCGGTCCCCTTGCGCCACGGCCACGGCGGTGACGACGCCGGCAAACGGCGCCGTGATGGTATGGACCGGCGCCCCGGCGCCCTCTGCCCGCAGCGCGGCGAGCGCCGTGCGAGCGTCAGACACCGCCTTGTCCGCCTGCACCAGCTGATCCGTCGTCGCGAGCTGCTGGGTAAGCAGTTGCACGGTGCTGGCGCGTGCCTTCTGCGCAGCCCCGAGGGCGCTCACCGCCTGCTCATAGGCGCTGCGCGCGGTCGGCGCGGTGACGAAGGTCGCCAAGGGCTGACCGGCCTGCACCGTGCTGCCGGGCGCGACGAACAGCTGCGTGACCTGGCCCGGTTGCGCCTCGTTGAAGGTGCGGGTGCCGATCTCGGACGGTGCCACGGAACCGTAGGCGGTGACGACCGCTGGCAACGCACCCTGGCGAGGTGCGACGGTGCCGACGAGGACGCTCGGTGTCGGTGTGGCGCTGGGATCGGGCGTGGTGGACGTTCGACTGCACGCTGCAACCGGCAGTAGAAGAAGGGCAGCGGAGATCCTCTTGAGTATTGAGGTCATCGGACCGTCCCCGTTTGCTCGGGCGGCAGGTCGGCCGTCGGCAGGCCGTCGCCGACCAGCGTCTGGATGGCGATCTGACGATCGAACAGCGCCAGTTCCAGGGTCATGATCTCCTCTTCCTTGGCGAAGCGGTTGGAGACGAGGTCGACATAGCCGCGCTCGTCGATGTTGGAGGCGCCGAACGCCGCCTGCGCCCGGGCCGCGGCGATGCGGGCGGCAGGCAGATCGCGGCGCGCGACCGCTAGTTGCGCCGCAAGCTGTTCATATTCCCGCAGCAGCGCGCCGACCGCTCCGGTAGCGGCCGCTAGCCGCGCCACATAATCGGCTTGGAGCTGTGCCCGCGTCGCCCGCGCGACCGCGACATTGCCCTGGTTGCGGTCGAAGATGGGCAGGCCGACCTGCACGTTCGGCCCTCCGTTTCTGACCTTCGAACTGTCGCTCGACGCGGAACCGCCGAGAACCAGGTCAGGAAACTGCGACAGGATCGCGACACGCAGTTGCTCGTCCGCGGCGGCATAGCCGAGGCGCAGCGCGAGCAGGTCGGGCCGGCGATCAGGGAGGGTCGCAAGCCCGGCACGGATCGCGGTAAGGTCGAACGGCGGCAGGTCGGGCGCGGTTGCGAGCGGCACGACCGCGTCCGGCGTCAGGCCCAGCAGGGCGTTCAGCTGGTGACGCTGTGAGAGCAAAGTCTGGTCGAGCGTGTTGAGCGATGTCCGCGCCGCCTGAAGGGCGACACGGTCCGGGGCGACGGTGACGAGCGTCACGGTTCGCGCCGCCAGCGCGCGCTCGAGCTTGCCGTTCCGGTCGGACAGGAGATCGTAGGCCGCGACATAGGTCGGGCGGCTGCGCGTGCCGACGATGATGTCGGTGGCAAGCTGGCGCGCCTGTCCGGCGACCTGCCATTCCTGCCAGACGAGATCGGCCGCGACCTGCCGGGTGCTCGCAGTGGCAGCGCGGCGTCGGGCACGATAGGTGACGAGGTTCTTGATGTCCTGTGCCAGTCCTAGATTCCAGGCCGGGACAGTGCCCGCTCCCGAAAGCAGAGGCAGGAAAGCGCCCGACAGGGACGGATTGGCGAGGATCGAGGCTTGCGTCGCCTGGCCCTCGGCGATGCCCCGCTTCAGGCGTGCCGCGCGCAGGTCCGGGTTGTTGACGAGCGCCAACGTCACGACGTCTCCGACCGACAGCGCTTCTTGATCCTCGACGGCACCCCGCAGTGCGCCAACAGACGGCGCGAGCGGTATGTCTCGCGTGAGCGGGAGGGGGGCGTAATGCGCGCAGCCCGCCAGCAACGCTGCGAGTAAAATAGGCTGAACGCCCTTCCTGATCCCCCTGATCTGCATGCTTCTGTCACGCCTCCCGGCGGTGACGCTGGTCATCACGCTGGCCTCTCGATGGTGGTCAGTCCGGATTTTTGCTCTCAGCGACATTCTCGAGGATCACGCCGCTTCGCGCGTCGATACCGACCTCATAAGGCTTGCCGTGGCTGGTGATGTCGAAGGAATAGCGCAGCCCGCTGCCGCCCTTTTCTTTTTCCAATTCCTGGTCGGTAATCGTGCCGGGGCGCGCCTTGAGCGCGGCCTGCCGCGCCGTGGCGAGAGAGACTTTCGCCTCAGCGGCATAATGGTGTCCTTTCAGTTTCGTTGGTGCCGCGGCGGCTGTCCCGCTCATCGCTACGACGGACAGCGGACCCAGCATCAATCGCACGTCTTTCATGACACACACTCCTAGAGGCAGGTTACACGGTGCCCTTCTAGGTGCGGCAACCTTGGCCGCGGGTGAGGACAAGATTGATTATGCCCAACTTGCCGTCTCAGGCTCGAAACCGGATCATCGGTCAATGAAGCTCTTGTTGCTTGAAGACGATTCCGGGACGCGTGAGGACCTAGAGCGTGTCCTGAGCAGCGCCGGCCATGTCGTCGACGCCTGTACGACCGGGCAGGACGCGATCTTCCTGGCGTCTTCCAGCGAATATGCCGTTCTGATCCTCGATCGAATGGTGCCTGGCATTGCTGGCCTGCCTGCGCTCAAGGCCATCCGGGCGGCGGGAATACGAACCCCGGCGCTCTTCCTGACGGCCATGAACGGCGTCGAGGACCGCGTCGAAGGGCTTGAGGCCGGAGCCGACGACTACCTGGCGAAGCCGTTCGCGGCGATCGAGCTGCTTGCCCGGATCAATGCGCTCGCACGGCGTCCTCCGATCTCGGATGTCGCCGCCACGATTGCCGTTGGCGACCTTGTCCTCGACCGTATCCGCCGCCACGTGACGCGTGCAGGTCAGCGAGTGGATTTGCAGGCGCAGGAATTGAAGCTGCTCGAATATCTGATGCTGCACGCGGGCGAGGTGGTGACGCGTACGATGCTCCTTGAGAATGTCTGGTCGTTTCACTTCGATCCCAAGACCAACATCATCGAGAGCCACATGAGCCGGTTGCGCGCCAAGATCGATCGGGGTTTCGGACGTGAACTGATCCATACGGTTCGGGGCGCTGGATACCGGATCGATGCGGGTTAGGTCGCTCAAGCCGGCCGCATTCGGAAGCGCGGCCTTTCGCTTCGCCCTGATGCTGGCGGTCGTCGTGGCCCTCGGCGCAGGCGCCCTGTTGTTCACCGTGGAGCAGCAGGTCGGTTATTACGCCCGAGAAGCCAGCGATGGGATGCTGCGGGCAGAATCGTCGGTTCTGGCCGCGGAATATGCTGAACTGGGTCTCTCGGGACTGACGGATGCTATCGCGCGGCATCGGGGGAGCGACGCGGATCCCCCCTATCGATATCTCCTGATCGACAGAACGGGACACCGTCTATCCGGCGACCTGCCGCTGCAAGCCGCCAGGATCGGTCAAGGAAGCGTTGCGGTGCCCGAGGATCTCGACGGCTCGCGACACGTCGAACGTCTCGCAACGCAAGTAACGCAGCTGCCCGGCGGGTTGCTGCTCGTCGTAGCCACCGACAGTTTCGACGTTCAGCAGTTACGTTACCGGCTCGGACGCTTCACGATTTGGAGCGGCATCGCCATCGCCGCCTTTGCATTGATCGGCGGGTATCTGGTGGGGCGCGTCTTCCTGCGTCGGCTCGCAACGGTCAATCGCTCCATCGACCGGATCATCGATGGGGACGGCGCGGAACGGCTGCCGATGATCGGGTTCGGTCCTGAGTTCGACGACCTAACGCGCAACCTCAATCGCATGCTCGAGCGGAAGGACGCGGCGATGGAGGCTCTGCGGCAGGTGTCGACGGATATCGCGCATGATCTGCGCACGCCACTTACCCGGCTCCATCAGCGGCTCGAACGACTGCAGGTGGCAGGTGCCGGCGATCCCGACAGTATCGATGCGGCCGTGGAGCAGACCAACGGACTGCTCGCGACGTTCGAGGCCCTGCTGCGGATCGGGTCGATCGAGGGAGGTGTCGGGCGACGTCGGTTCGGTCCCGTCGACCTGTCCGAACTGCTAGACCGTATCCATGCGGCCTATGTGCCTGTGGTCGAGGACTGTGGGCAGACATTCATTGCCAACCATAGCGGAGGGGTCACCGTCATCGGCGACCCCGACCTTCTCGCGCAGCTATTCACCAACCTGATCGAGAACGCGATCGTCCACACCCCGAGTGGAACGCGCATCGTTTCCCGCCTGCGCACCATCGGCACCGAAGCCGTGGCGGAGATATGCGACAACGGTCCCGGCATCCCCTCCGATGAACGTGAGAAGGTGTTTCGACGCTTCTACCGACGGGATGCCAGTCGCAGCACGGAAGGCGCGGGTCTTGGCTTGGCGCTGGTATCAGCCATCGCCGGCCTCCATCAGGCGAAGTGCACCATCCCCGACGGCACAGAGGGCTTGTGTGTGCGGATCGGTCTCCGTCTGTCCTCCGCCAACGATCAGGTCACCGACTCGCCGAAACACCATGGCTTGCCGTGATCGGCGATCCCCGGACGATCGGGTGCATATCCACGGCCCGTGAGGGGCACGAACATTGCCCAGCCTAGGGAACATGCGACGACGTTACCGTCAGGTTGTTTCGTGAAAACCTGCAGCCGCTCCGTCGCTGTGGAGGGGCCGATCGGCATCACCAAGCGTCCGCCGATCCCGACTGATCGAGCAGCGGGGCTGGAACGCTTGCAGAGCCCGCGGTTACGATCACCGCGTCGAACGGCGCGCGCTCGGGCCAGCCGGCAAAGCCGTCCCCGACGCGGGCATGGACCTTCCGATAGCCGCGCCGGCGCAACGCCCTGACCGCTTGGCGCGCCAGCTGTGGGACGATTTCGATCGTGGATACCGCTGCACCCAACTCGGCGAGGATCGCGGCCTGATAGCCGGAGCCCGTCCCGATCTCCAGCACGCGGGACCCGCGCTGCACTCGCACCGCGGCCGTCATGATCGCCATGACGTAAGGATCGGAAATCGTCTGCTGCCACCCGATTTCCAATGGCGCCCCAAAATAGGCTTGCGGCTTGGCAGCGCGGGGCACGAAGACTTCGCGTGGCAGCCTTGCCTCCACCGCAACCGCTGCTCGAAAGTAAGGATCATCTCGCGATGCTGGGATGTCAGCAGCCGCTACCTTGATCGAGCCGATCATTCGCGCACGCTCGCCTGTTCGATCCGATGAGGTGGATCCGATCGTCGCCACAGCGGCCGACAGGTAAACCAGGCCAAGAAAAGTCTTCTTCAGCACGCCGGGTACGGCTAATTCGGAAAATGCCGGGCCACCGCCGGTCCTGCGTGGCGGTGCCAGCTCTAGGACGTGCTTACTCCCAACGAGATTACCCCACGATCACGGCGGCTATGAGATTCGCCAATGTCCGAGAGCTCACCGATCAGTGCGCCGCCGTGACCGCGCGACGCATTCTCGATTGGTAACGACTATCGAGATGGCACGGGCATTCTCAAAACCGATCGACTTTCGGGAAAGCCGCTTCCGGCCTTCCGCTGGATTAGCGATAACCGGCCACGATCAGGTCGGCCAGGACGACGGGCTGTTCGACATGCACGAAATGACCGGCTTCCGGTACGGTGACGATCTTGCCTCCAGCCCGCTCGACCGCCCCTAGTTCCTGAGGACTCGTCACGTGGTCGCCGTCTCCCCGCACTAGAAGCAGCGGTTTCTTCCATTGGACGATGGACGACAGCATCGGCTTCCGGCTCGATGGTTCGGCCAGCAAAGCCTTGCCCGGAATAGCGCCTTGCGACCAGCGGGCTTCCGGCAGACCTGCGGTCTCAGCCAAGCGGGAGAAGATGTCGCGATTTTTGGCGGCGCGAACGTAAAGGTCCTGGCGACGCTCGCCCAACGCTCCCAGCGTTCGATCCATCGTCTCGATGAACGTGTCGTCGAACGGGATTGCCGGATCGGCCAGTCGTGCCGCCTGAATGGCCGCGGCGATATCGCGACCGTTGAGCGATTGCGCCGCTGCCGCGCAGAGCCAGCGAAACGAGCTGGCCAGATCGATCGCAGGGCTTTCCAGTATCAGCCGCTCCACCCGCTGCGGATGGGCGAGGCCATAGCGAAGCGCGACCATACCACCAAAGCTGTGCCCCAGGATCTGCCAACGGGGGATCGCCAACGCGGACCGGATCGCCTCGAAGTCGGCGATGAGGTCGTCCACCGTCACCTTTGTGTCTGCAGGCAGCGGGGAGGATCGCAAGACGCCGCGTTGATCGACACTGATCAACCGCAACCGCCCCTGAAGCGGGCCTTTCATGTAGTGTTCGAAGTCGAACGCGCCGATGCCCGGCCCGCCATGGACATAGAGGAGCGCGGGTGCATCGCGTGGCCCGCTGTCGTCGACCCAAAGCTGCCTGCCGTTGATGGCCAAAAGCGTGCCGGAATGGCCGGCCTCGGCCAAGGCCGCCGGCGCACAGGCGCTTACAGCCATGATGCCGGCGATTGTCTCGATCAGCTCTCGACGTTTCATATCGAGCGGTCCCTTGCTGCAATATACTAAAGTGCTACGGGCGCGATGATTCCAAGACAACGCGGGCTACCCAAGTTCCATCGCGGAGGCGCTTCACGTTGAGGAATTAGCGACGGGAAGCCGGCCGCGCCGATCGTGCTGGCGGCAGCCCGCGAGGTTCGCTTTCCCCAGACCTGCTCCCGATTGCATCCTCCCGAAACCGCCGGGTTAAGGTGGCGAAACGGGGAAGGTGCGCTCGTCCCCGGCGGCGCGTTTCGGGAACGCGGTCCGCATAGTATACGGCCAAAACCGATTTCATCGCAGTCGGGCGCTCAATCGCCGCATGGACCCAGATACGGACGCTTTGAGATGCTCCGCCACCCTCTGATAGCGGCCACTCGTTCATCTTTGCGGTATTCTGAAGTATGCTCGGTCAGCCACCCGTGCGCGAAAGGCGGCCTCGTTGCTGTCGCAGCGACACGTACGCCCGTTAAGCTCGGCCGTAACCAATCCTGCCGTTGCGGCTCCAGGAAGAGGTCGAAGCGCCGTTGTTGATGCAAAGACTGGCGCGAGAGCTAGCAACCAAGCTGTTTGGCCAAGTCGGTCAGACTATCGGAGGACCAATTCCATTCCTCGCGTTGATCGCGGTCCGACGCCGCCGGGCCGCCGCGCTCCATCGGCCGATCGACATAGGCGGTAAGCAGGCCCGAACGCCGGGCGGCGGCAAGGTCACTATGGTGCGCCGCCACCAGGCAAGGTTCGCCCGGCGCGATGCCGAGGCTGCGCGCCGTCGCCAGATACGCCTCGGGCGCGGGCTTGTAGGCGCGGGTTACCTCGGCGCCCAGGATCGCGTCCCAAGGCAGCCCGCCGCGCCGCGCCATCGCGAGCATCAGCGCGATGTTGCCGTTCGACAGTGTCACGATCGGAAAGCGCCTTGAGGCGGGTCAACCCCTCGACCGCATCCGGCCACGGATCGAGCCGATGCCAGGCGTAGGTCCAGTCTTCCAGCATCTGCGGATCGAGCGCAGCGACATCGACACCGTGAGCGGTCAGCGCCGACTCAGCATCTCGCGATGGAGGACGTCCAGGGCAACGAACGGCCGCATCCGATCGCGGACCACCGCCATCGCCGGCAGGTATAGCGCACGCCATGCGTCCGCGAAGCCGGCGGGCTCGATGTCGGGCCGCCCGATCGTGGCAAGGAAGGGTTTAGACCCGTGCGCGATCCCGGTCCGCCAGTCGACCACTGTCCCGAACACGTCGAAGGCGAGTACCCGCGGCGTCATCTCAGTCGGCCACCGCGACGCCATGGGCGACGGCGATGTTCGGCCGCGCCGCCGCCAGGTCGCGCGCCGCCATGCCAAACGCCTTGAAGTGGTTGGACGACATATGGGCTTGGACGGCGGCGTCGTCGACGTAGAGCTCGTCGAATATGAAGCGCCGCTCACCCTCGGATTCCCGCCAAAGATCGTAGCGAAGCACCCCCGGCTCGGCGCGCGAAGCGGCGACGCAGTCGCGCGCGGCGGCGGCGAATGCGTCCTCCTGCCCCGGCTTGACGCTGACGAATGCGACGACCTTGACCGACATAGATTTCCTCCTGAGTGCCGGTCCTCGTGCACCTCCGACGTTTGCCTCACAAGTGGGCGATCGGCGATCCGCCACCGGCTTCAGGTCAGCTTTACGACTACCTTCCCCTTGGCACGGCCGCTGTCGACATATGCGAGCGCGTCGTTGAGCTGACCAAAGCGAAAGGTCCGGTCGATCACCGGCCGGATCGCACCCTGCTCGATCAGCGCATCGACCTCGGCAAGCTGGTCACCGTCGGCGCGCATGAACAGGAAGGAATAGGCGACGCCCGCACGCTTCGCTTTCCGGCGAATGCCGGCGCTCAGCACGCGCATCGCGAGCCGGAGGATCGGGTTCAACCGCTGCGCCTTGGCAAAGGCAGGGTCGGGCGGTCCCGAGATCGAGATCAGCCGTCCGCCGGGCTTGAGGACCGTCAGCGACCGCTCGAGGGTCTTCGCATCGAGGCTGGCGAGAACGAGGTCATAGCCCGACAGCTGCTCGGCAAAATCCTGCGTCCGGTAGTCGATGACGATATCGGCGCCGAGGCTGCGGACCAGATCGGCGTTGGCGCCGCTGGTCGTGGTCGCGACTGTCGCGCCCAGATGTGTGGCCAGCTGAATGGCGATCGTCCCGACCCCGCCGGAACCGGCGTGGATCAACACTTTCTGGCCAGCGCGCAGTGCCGCCACCTCGACCAGCGCCTGCCACGCGGTGAGCGCGACCAGCGGCAGCGACGCCGCCTCTGCCATGTCGAGGCCAGCAGGTTTGTGCGCAAGATCGGCCTCGTCGATCGCGATCCTCTCCGCGAACGTGCCGATCCGGCCGTCACGGGGGCGGCCATGGACCGCATCGCCCGGCCGGAAACGGCGGACACCCTGCCCTACCGCGATCACCCTGCCGGCGACATCATGGCCTAGGACGAAGGGCGGTTTGTAGCGCAGCAGCGCCTTGAACTCGCCGTCGCGGATCTTGCTGTCGAGCTGGTTGAGCGCCGTCGCCCCGACCGCAACGAGCACGTCGCGGCTGCCGATCAAGGGGTCCGGCACGTCCGTCAGGCGAAGCGGCTGGCCTTTGCCATAGCGATCGAGGACATAGGCTTTCACCGCGCGGTCTCCGTGTAACGCGGGGCCGGCACGCTCGCGCCGAAGCTGGGGATCATCGCGACGCGGTCGAGCTGATATGCGTCCCACAAAGCGCCGTCGTGCAGCGGCGGGATCGTCACGCCCTCGCGCCGGTCGAAGCCAGCGAGCGCGGCATCGACGAGCGCATCTACCGCCATCATCGGCGGGAGCTGATCGGTATTCGCACCGGCGCGGCTCCAGATTTCGGTCGCGGTCGCGGCAGGAAGGACCGCCTGGACATAGACGCCCTTCGGGCCAAGCTCGTGCGCCAGTCCCTGCGACAGGAACAGGACGAATGCCTTGGTCGCGCCGTACACGGTCTGGCCGAACTCGGGCACCAGCCCGACCACCGATCCGATATTGACGATCGCACCCTCGCCCGCGGCTGCCAACCGCGGCGCTACCGCATGGGCAAGCCGCATCACCGCCGTCGCATTGACCGCGACCAGCCGGGCAAGATCCGCCGGCGCCTGATCGGCGAAGGCGCCCGCATAGGAGACGCCCGCATTGTTGACGAGAATGCCGATCGCCGCGTCGTCGCGCAGCCGCGCTTCCACCCGTGCTACGTCTGCATCTTCGGCAAGGTCAGCGCGCAGCACGTCGACCGCAACGCCCGTTTCGGCAGTCAGGCGTGCCGCCAGGGCATCGAGCCGCGACGCATCGCGCGCGACGATGACCAGATCGTGCCCCCGCCGCGCGAAACGATCGGCATAGACCGCGCCGATCCCGGAGGAAGCGCCGGTGACGAGAACCCTGGGCTTGGACATGGACAATCTTTCGTATCGAATTTACATGACGTTTGTCATCATTAGATATATGATGATCGTCATGATATGAGTCAACCGGTATGAAAGGCCACCATGCGCGTCTCCCGCGAACAGATGTCGTCCAACCGCGCTCGCATCCTGGATGAGGCCGGTCGCCTGTTTCGCGAGCGCGGGTTCGAGGGCGTCACCGTCGCTGACGTGATGAAGGCCGCCGGCATGACGCATGGCGGCTTCTACGGTCATTTCGCCTCCAAGGACGCGCTGATCGCCGCCACTATCGCGCATGCGATGGTCCGGCACGACTCTGGCGGCACCGACGCCTTCGCCTCGTTTCTGGACGCCTATCTGGCCCCCCGCCACCGCGATACGGCGGCAAGCGGTTGCCCGACGGCGGCGCTGGCGGGCCTGCTGCCCGCGCAGCAATCGGCCGCGCAGCAGGCGATGGCGGAGGGGCTGGCGGCGCAGATCGAGCGTCTGTCGTCGCTGATGCCCGAGGGCAGCGACGCCGAGCGACGACGCGCCGCGATCGGTCGATGGTCGGCGATGGTAGGGGCGCTCATCCTGTCGCGGGCGATCCCCGACACGCCCCTGTCCGACGAAATACTGGCAGAAACGCGGGCCTGGCTCGCCGAAGCAACGGGATCGGTGGTATGAACATCAGCGAAGAACTGGCGACACTCGACGGGCATGGCCAGCTCGCCGCGCTGATGGCGGCGGACCGGCATCCGCCGATCGGCGAGACGCTCGGATTCTATCTCGTCGAGCTGGAGCGTGGACGAGTGCTATTCGAAGGCAATCCGACACGCCGCGTCTTCAATCCGATCGGTTCGGTGCACGGTGGCTATGCTGCGACCCTGCTCGACAGCGCATGCGGTTGCGCGGTGCATTCCGCGCTCGCCGCGGGCCTGGGCTACACGACGCTCGAACTCAAGATCGCCTACCACTGGGCGCTGAGCGAGACGAGCGGGCCGGTCCGCGCAGAGGGCACCATCGTGTCGCTCGGCCGGCGTGTCGGCTTCTCGGAGGCCAAGTTGGTAGACGTGAAAGGCAGACTCTGCGCTACCGCCACCTCGACACTGCTGATTTTCCCGATAGCTCGAGACGAGCGGACCTGAGCATAATATCCCGACATCGGCAAAGACCCAGAAACGGTCACTCAGGGCCGCCTGTCAGCCGCTCAACTTCGCACGCTCGTTCATCTCGCCGCGCGAGCCTTCGCAGCGAACCGGGCAGCTGTCCGGCGGACCAGATTGGAAGGGAAGACGTAAGTCCGCCTTGTGGGAGGAAGGGGCACCGCAAACTCTGCGGTAACCGGCCTCAAACCGATACTGTCACTCGCCGGCTTTACGGCACCCGACGAAATCGAAGAATTGTCTATTTAAGAACGCCGTATCTCCGGATCTCGCCGAGTCAGGGAAAAGCATATGGCTTGGTGCAGGATCTCCTCGCACAGGCACGTGATCTGCAATGTTATAGGCCGCATCGGTTGCGATGTACTGCCTGTTGCCAAATGGGCGAGGACCGCCGTCAGCGCTCGGAGCCGTCCAGCCCCTTGCCGTAACATCCTCCGTCGACGCTACGTTTTGCAGACTGTCCGATCCACCATTCCATGGGAGCCACCAACATGTTCGGCCCGTCTTCTTGTAATGCACTGCTAGAGCGATGCGGCTCGGCCAATCCGGCCCGCTCTCGACCGGGCGGAAGTAGGCAGTCACGCTTGGGTCGTTCCGGAACACATACCTTGCTCGCTCGATGGGACAAGAAGCTGCTGACGCTGCCGCAGCTAGAAGGACGCCTATCATCGCCACTACTCTCCCGCACTCCACGCATTCTAGCACCTGAGCGATAGGCGGCAATCAGCATGGCCGCGTACCTCACATGGCCGAGAAGTGCGGTTGCGACCCTCTTACCTCCCGTGCCGAGGACCTACTTTCGGCCGTTCAGCCTGCCCGTCCCGTCCGCTCACATCGGTCATTCGTTGGGCGAGGATCGAGGCAGCTCACTCGCGATTTCGAGCCGGTCGATCACGCGTCTGGCTCTTGCGTCGGTGGCGATGCAGGCAGGTGACGGCTCACCTTGGCCTCCAGTAGCTGGATCAGTTCGGGCTGCATAAAGGCGTAGTCGTCTGGTATGTCGAGGCAGACCACGCGCCTGCCCCCAAGAACCGCTCGGAAGCGCCGCTGCAACTTGCTGCGGTGCGCCTTCTCCATGACGAAGATCACATCGGCCCACGTGACGAGCTCGGCCGTAAGCGGATTTTCGGCATCGTGGTTGGTGCCGGCGGAGTCCACCTCCAGGTCCGGCCGGCGCGAGAACACCTGCTCGGCCGTAGGGCTGCGCAGCTTGTTCTGGCTGCACACGAACAGCACCGTCTGTACGCGGGGGCGCTTCAACCTTAGCCCCTACAGGCCGCGCCAGGCGAGTGGACCTGGCGCGGCATCGGCTGAGAAGTCGACCTGGAGGACGCGGCGCCGGCGCGGCGGATCAGCGGCGAGCGAGGCGTGGATGATCGACGTGGCGTATAGCCAAATGTCACCGCGCTCGGCGAGACATAGCCGCTCGCCGATGGTCGCCACGACGCGCTCGATCTCGGCTTCGGGCAGGCGGCCCAGCCTATGCGAGCCGGGGACGATGCGCAGCGGCGCGTTGGTCTCGTCGACCGGATCCAGGTGCACGCGCAGCGTCACCATGCGCTCGACGATCTCGAAAGGCGGCTCCACCTGGATCAGCCCGGACTTGACGGTCCACGGCCCGTACCCGTCGGTGTTCACTCGCTCCTTGACCACGATTGTACGGTCCTGATGCCAGCCGAGCGCCCAGTTCCGCTCTGCGGTCTTGTCGAACAGGATCGCACGAACGGGCCTAACATCTCCTCCGAGCACGGATGCCGCGATCGCGCCGATAGGTCCCGAGCGATCAAGGAAGGACAGCGATTGCCGCCCTTCCTCAATCCGCACTCCCGGCCTGCTTGCCGGAAGCGCAGACAGGGCAATCTCTAGGCGACCGCACGCAGCTTCGTCCAAAACTTGTGCGAACAGTTGGGCTCCGTCATCGTTGAGGGTGAGGTCAGCGGAGCGGCAGAGGGTTCCGAGCATGCGGCTGACGCTAGCCCGACCTACTCTCGGCGTCGACCCGTGGACCCAAAAGCAGCCATTCAGAGGGTCGCGCCCAGCTCCCAAATGCAGACGCTTGTTCAGAACAATAGTCTTTGCGGCGGACCGATCCTACAATCATTTCGCGTTACCGATTACCTTCATCTGGAGGATGCTGCTTCCTCCTCGATCGATCCCGTAGAGTGTCCCGAGTGCGGACTCGTCCCAGTCAAAGGCTTGCCCGGCTGCTTCAATGCCGATCGTTTCGACATGGTCGAGCACTGCGCCGCCCTTCGGTAGCTGCACAGCGTAGAGTTCCCGCCGATCATGACCTGTCAGGTACAAGCGCCCGTCAGGGCCCCAGCCGCCTCCCGAGATGCTCATCGGTGCGATCCGCTCCAGGATCGAGGCCGGTAGAGCCCAGCTCTGCGTGCGTCGCCAACCGTCGTCGAAGCGGACGAGAATGGTGTGGCGGTGATCACGACCAGGCTCCGCGCCCTTGCCGTCGTAGTTCGCGAACATCGCCCACCAGGCACCGGCATGACGATCGACCCATGTCAGCGAGCCGATACCCTGACCAAGCGAAACCGTTCGTCGGTGAGCGAGCGTGACGGGATCGAAGAACTCGACGGAGCTCCACTGCGGCACGCCCGGGAAGTTCGACAGCGCACAGACGAGATCGCGGCCGATCACCGCGCAGCTGTTGAGATGGGGAAAGCGCGCCTTGTCCCCTTCCCAGCTCGCGCGCTTCTCGCCGGTGCGCTTGTCGTAGCGCGCGATCCGGTAGTTCGCGATCGCATACAGGTCCCGCGGCCCGACAGCGGCGCCCTGGCGGGCCTCGGGTGCGGGCAGCCTGCGCACGGTCTCGGCGCTGCCGCCAATGGTTGTCGTTGCAGCTGCGAGCAGTAGAAAGAGGCGCATCAGAAGCTCGCCGTCACGCCGGCCCAGAAGGTCCGCCCATACTCGGCCGACTCCTGGAGGTACGACCGACCGGGACCGGTCAGCTCGCGCCGTCCTGCGTTCGAGAGGTTCTGCCCTTCGGCGTAGAGCGTCAGCCTTGGCGTGATGCGGAAGCTTACGTTCGCATCGAAGGTGGAGCGCTCCTTCCAGTACTGGTCGGCGTTGGGGATCGTGTCGTTGATCGTCTCGAGGAAACCGCCGATGTAGTTCCACGAGACGCGTCCCTCGAAGCGTCCTCGCTGATAGTAGACCGTCGCGTTCGCCGTCGCGTCCGGCTGAAGGTAGAGCCCCGTCTCGCGTGGTCCGGCTGTGGTCAGGAAGGTGAATCGCGTGTCCAGGAAAGTGGCGTTCGCGGCGATCCCGAGGCCCGACAGCGCACCCGGCAGGAAGGTCAGCGCCTGCTGCAGGTTTAGCTCGACGCCGCGGATCCTGGCCGTGTTCGCGTTCCGCGGCGCGGTGACGATCACCGGCTCGGCGCCCCGGCCGACATCGAGCGTCTCCACGCTCGTGAGCGAGAAGATCTCGTCGTTGATGTCCTTCGAGAAGAGCGCGATCGAGACCACGCCGTCGCGCGGGTACCACTCGAGCGAGCCGTCGAAGCCGCGGCTCTTGCGCGGTCGCAGATCGGGATTGCCGCGAGTCAGCGTCGGCTGGCTGCCGTCGAACGTCAGGTTCTCGCTGGCCGCCAGTTGTGCATAGTCGGGGCGACCGATGGTATTCGTGTAGGCGGCACGGACGACGACGTCCGGCAGCGCGTCCCAGCGCAGATGCACGCCAGGGAGCCAGTTGCCGTAGCCGCCCTCGTTCATGACCGGCGTGAGGGCCTGCCCGACTGCTCGAACGGCGAGCGAGGACACGTCGGTGCGCTCGTAGCGCAGCCCCGCAAGCAGGGTCAGCGTGTCGAGCTTGTAGCTGGCCTGGAAGTAGCCGGCATACACGTCTTCCTGCACACGGTAGTCGCCGGTCGGCAGCGCAACCGAGGTGACGAAGCGGTCGCGATTGGCCGCGAAGAAGTCCATCGCCCTATCCGCGTCGATCCGGGGCGTGAGCAGGTAGCGGTCGCGGATCAGCTTGTCGGGACCCTCCGCGTCCACCTCGTCCAGCGTGTAGGTAAAGCCGCTCGCGGCCGTGTAGTTGGTCTGGCTGTTGCGATAGCTGCGCCGCGTCGTCCGGGCCACGCCGCCCGCCTTCACCCTTACGCCTGCGCCGTCGTCATAGGTCGCGTTCAGCCGCAATTGACCGCTCTTCTCGAGCGTCCGCACCGAAGCATCGCGCTGCTGCTGCAGGTAGAAGTTCGCCGGATTTCGGTTCTGCGTCGCGTCCGCCGGCGTGAAGATCGGATAGAAGTCGGAGGTGTCGTACCTGAAGGCGTAGCTGGATCCCTGCGCATCCCGGGTTCGGAACTCGACCGACGTGTTCGGCGTGTAGAGCCGCCCCTGCGAGTAGATGGCGTCACCGTCGAGCGTCCATGCATCGGCGGCCTTCCAGTCGAAGGCGGTGCGCCCCACGACGATCTCGCGGTTGGTGATCGGCTGATTGAGCTGGATGATGTTGCGACCGCGCGCGAAGCTGCCGCTGGTGGGCGTCTGGCCGGAGACGTTGCCGAGCGGCTCGGTGCGAAACTCGATGCGCTCCTCGTCGTCCTGGGTCTTGGCGTAGATGCCGCTCAGCTCCCAGTGGAAGGCGTCGGCGACGCGATACTCGAGCTTGGCGTTGGCGCCGTACCGCTTCTTGCTGTTGTTGTACCAGAAGAGGCGCAGCTGCGTGGGCACCTGGATCCCGTTGCCGCGCGGGCTACCCGAGTCCACCGGGGCACCTGCCGCGGTGTACTCGCGCACCGACGGTGAGGCCACCTCGACCTGCGGGATATCATAGTCGAGCTGCTCGTAGCTGCCGCCTACGACGACGCCCCACTCGTCGGAAGCGCCGAACGTCCGGCCGGTCGCGAAGGCGAGACGCAGCGAGGGACGGTCGTTCCGCACGTCGCCATGCTGCTCGTAGACACCGTAGGAAGCCAGTCCGTTGAAGAACGGCCGCTTGGCGGTGAAGGCGCTGCGCGTCTCGATGTTGATGATGCCGCCGATCGCGTTGGCATCGTTCTCCGGCGTCACGGTCTTGATGACCTCGACGCGTCCGGCCATCACCGACGGAATGATGTCGAGCGGCACCGTGCGCCCCTCTTCGTCCACGCCTGCGACGATCGCACCATCCACCGTCGTTCGGTTGTACGTCGAGCGCAACCCGCGCAGCACTGGGAAGCGCGGTTCTCCCTGATCCTCCTGGACCGACACGCCGGGAATGCGGCGGAGCGCCGCAGCGGTATTGTGGTCCGGCAGCTTGCCGATGTCGTCCGACGAGATCGCATCGACGACGGCGAACGAGTCCCGCTTGGTCGCGATCGACTCTCGCTGCGCACGTCGTTGGCCGGTCACGACGATATCTGCGTCGGCCTCCAGCTGCGGCTCACCCGGTGTCGCATCGCGCGAAGTCAAATCCTGCCCGGCGGCAGGCTCTATCGTGGCCACGCTGCACAGCAGCAGAGCCAGCGGCGAAACGCCCCTCGTTCGAGTTCTCATCGGTGCTCCCCGGATTGCACGGGAGCAGCTAGGGTGGCTTGATGACGACTTGGCGTCGGTCAGCTTACGAGATGATGACGGCTTGGTGATCGCGGATGGGGCGTGTGGGCAGTGCCAGCAGATAACGCCTCAGTGTTCAATTCCAGCAACAAGCTCAATAGGCCGTTGTTGGCGATTGTCACCGACATGCCGCGCAACTGTCACCGTCGCTTCACCGCCGCTGCCTAGTCGCTTTGTTCGGCAGCGAATGTCGCCAGCGCTGCTTGCTTCTCCTGGTTGAGCGGGCCGTTCGCAGCTACCTGACAGACGTCCTCCTCCTGGCCTGGTATTCCCTCTCCTTCTCCGCCGAGAGCGTCCGGTAAGGGCCATCGTCGTGCCATCCTCCCATCTCCCAGTTGATCCTGGTAGAGAAGTGGGAGGCGATACTACGACCCAGAGCATCTCTAGCGGGACTGAAGCGCGCCCTCGGCATATGCTTGCAAGCGACGGCATCGAGCGAAGCGGTACCGCTCGAGAGCACGACGCGACAGCTGGCTACCTTCCCGGCCGCGTCGACTGCGAGCAGCACCGTCGCGGAGCCGACCGCTCCGCCCTCGATCGCACCGCGCGGGTACGAGTCGGTCTTCATGACATCGCCCATGTTCAGCCAGACAGGCGCGAACGCCACTCTGGCGCGCTCGGATGGATCCATGCCCCACCTGACGAGGGTCTCGTCGCCGCAGCGTCTGAGTGCGGCAAACGCGTCCTTCGCCTTCAGCATTCGTATCGAGACCGCCGGATCGCTTGAGGGCGCGATAGACATGATCGCACCGTCCTCGACGCCGTCGAAGAGGGCGCTCTCCAGACGAGCCTCAAGCCTGCGCTGCGACTGCCCGCGAAGCGGAAAAGTCCGATAGAGTGCCTCGCTGCGGCGGCCGCGGTCGACGGAGACCGTGACGACGCCCCGCCTCAGTTCTTCCTCCTTGGCGGCGCTTTGAATGACCAGCTCGTAGTTGTCGTCGAACGGGATCCCGCGCCATCCGACCAGGACCTTGCTGCTCCCGGCTGCGTACGTTCGGGCCAGCAAGCAGCCACTTTCCCCGTAGTCGAGGGACCATCTTCCGACGGGCTCCAGGATAGATGCCTCGACACTGGCCTGCGCCGCCAAGGCCATGCCTAGTCCCACCAGTACCGGCATCCGTACACGCCTCCCGCAGCCTCGAAAGTTCGATCCGGGAACATGCGCAACAATCGTTACATCTCCGCGACGACCGGTGCTGAGGCATGGATGGGCGCATTGCGGCCCTGACCTCTCGTGCCGACGACCCAGAAACGGTCACTCCCGGCGCCCCGCCCGGCTCCCAACTTCAGACACCCATTCATCTCTGCAGCCGACACGCATGACGCGCTGCAAAGCCGTTGCCCTGATCGGGTCTGGCAGGTTAGCTGCCCTTCGTTAAAGCCTCGCGCAGCCAAGGTAGCGAGGCGAGAGCGTCCTGGCGGGCTGCCTCTCTCGTTTTAAACAGGCCGGATACGTGCGTCGGCATCCAATAAGCTTCAGCGACGGTTACTTCTTCTTTGCCGCCATGATTCACACGATAGATCTCATCCTGCAACGTCACTTCTTCGAAGAGAAAAAAGCCGTGCGGCCTCAGGAGCAAGCGCCAACGTTTGAACCCGCTATCGCCCTCTGCGGTCACTACCACGATTTCGCCATCGCTCATGCCATCACGCTCGCACGCAAAGGCATCGTCCGCAATCGGGCGCTTGCGGCCTCCTCCCCTATGGCGCCGAGACCCAAGATCGGCCACTCAGGGCGACCTGCCGCCCCCCACATCTCCGGCTGCTATTCACCTCGCCGCTGAGACCGTCCGCGTATTGCTCCCAGCTGTCCCGCTGCCCTGACTGTAAGTTGGCGGAGGACAGCTTTCCATTGGCGTTGGTCGCGAAGCTGACTACACTGCCCGGCTTGGGAATGGATCTAACCAGTGACAGACATCCGCGTGGGCGGCCGGTATCTTATCGATGGGTATCTAGCGACCTTGATTGGCATCGTTGCCGACCGTCAGTTTGACGAAGAATATGCTGTCGACGATTGGGCAGATTTTCTTGGGATGGGTATCCTGGTCAGGGATGATCAGGCGGGACTGATCCACTACCCCGATCTTGAAGATATCCGGATCGAACCCCTATGATCACGGGTGGGAGATCAGCGTGACGGCTGCTTTTGAGCGCGAACGGATCTTACAGTCGAGCGATACGCGCTGCTGATTCCGTCGATATCGCGAGGGCCAACGCGATATCGTCGATCGATATGTCAGCGCGTTCGCGCCGTAGATCGACAACGGTCTCGACAAGCGCCGGGCTGCAAGGGTCCACAAACCGAGCTATCTTTCCAGATTCCCGCTCAAGGCGGAGTACCCGCTCGAAGGTCAAGAAATCGCCCGACCAGTCTGAGGCCTTGGCGATATTTTCCATGGTGATGGGGTCAACGCGTTTTAGCACATAATTATCATGGATGCGCTCTTCCTGCGCGATCAGCCAATCTTGTCCGCACGCGTTGCACGTGGACGCGTACAGCCACCATCGTTGGCCGCCATGCATTCGGATACGATCGAGAGTAGCGAAGACGCGGACATCAAGCCCGTCTGGATCGCCCATGCCGATCACCACAAGATCGCCTACCTCGCGGCAGCAGCATGGGCTTTGCGCGTCCATGAGCTCACTCTGCATGATTTGGCGAGAGTCTGAAAGTGGGCGAACGCACCCCTTCCCCGCTCGTGGCGAGGACCCAGAAGCTGTCACTCAGGAGCACCTGGCGCCGTCCCACCTTCGGGCACTTGTTCATCTCGGTGTTCAAGCCTTCCCGAGCGCCTCGCGTAGGTACCAGATGGCTTGAGTGGAAGCCTAGCGGTCGCTTTAGCTCGGTTTGGACGCCCCGGGAGATCCTGCTCGCAGCTGAGGACCGCCGGCAACGCGCTGGAGCGTCTCCAGGGCGGCTTGATGCGGCGGACGTGCACCTCTTCTAGGTGGCTGTCGTGCCGGTAGCGGCTCAGTAAGATAATCGAATTAGGACCTGTCGGGTGTTACTCCGCACTGTTCTTCGATGGTCGCTGCTTCTGCTGCTAACGGCAGCGAGCGTCCTGGCCGTTGTCCGCGCAGCTGCTTGGGTACGGGAGCGTGACCCGCACGTTCCCGCCGGACTTCGGATGATAGATACACCGCTCGGCCAAGTAGCAGTCGACGAACAAGGTCCTCAATCTGGTCGAACCGTCCTGATAGTACCTGGCACCGCCGGCTGGAGCGGCTTCTGGAGGAACGTGACCGCGCATCTGGTCGCACGCGGCTACCACGTGGTGGCGCTGGATCTGCCGCCGTTTGGCTACTCGAAGCACGATGCTCGCGCCCGATACGACCGAAGATCACAGGCTGCACGCCTGCGAGCGGTTCTGGCGGCGACGTCTCCGATGCCAGCTATCGTGGTGGCGCACAGCTTCGGAGCCGGGCCCGCGACCGAACTCGCCCTCGACGATCCAAAGAGGGTCGCCCGTCTGGTACTTATCGACGGCGCACTCGGCGAGCTTGATCCCACCGGGTCAGGCGGCAACGCATTGGTTTGGCTGCCTTTTATCGCGCAGCCACTTGTCGCGGCAACGCTCACCAATCCGCATGCGATTGGCCCGCTGTCCCGGTCGATGCTCGCGCGCGAGGAGGCGGCCGCGGAATGGCGAGAGGCCCTGCGCGCTCCCATGCGCCGCCCCGGCACCACTGCGGCGTACGCAGCATGGTTGCCCTCTTTGCTGGCAGCCGATGATGGCGCGCCAAGCCGCCGTACCAAAGCGCTGCTCGGCTTGAAGCCCGCCGTACGGCTAATTTGGGGAGATTCCGACAACGTCACCCCGATCTTGCAGGGGCTCGCGCTGGCGAGGCTGTTGCGCGCGCCGATCACACGACTGCCGGGCGTGGGGCATGTGCCTCATATCGAAGACCCGACCCACTTCCTACCGGCGCTGGACGCCGCGCTTGAGGAGCCTGCCCAGTGACGCGCAAGCACTTGTTGGTTGGGGCCTCGCTGCTGGCGCTCGTCGCCGCTGGAGCAACCGCCTACGTCGCGCCGCTCGCAGCTGACCCGAGAGGTCCGAAGGACTGCGCCTCGATCCTGCCTGAGCTGCCAGACGCACACTCGCGGGCAGCTGACGCGCCCGAACCGAACTGGGCTCAGCGTGGAGGGCACGTCAACGATGCGAGCTGCCTCAGCCGGACATCCGTGGCGGGCGTTGTGCGGGTACGAACCGACGCTGATGTCGAGACTGCGCTACGATACGCCAGCGCACATGGGCTGACCGTGTCGGCCGCGGGCGTGAAGCACTCGATGGGCGGCCAAGCGTTCAAGCGTGGCGGCGTCGTTCTCGACATGCGAAGCATGGATGCGATCCGGCTCGATCCGAAGGCTCGCACTGTCGAGGTGGGCGCGGGCGCTACGTGGCACCAGATCCAGATGGCCCTTCACCCTCGTTTCGCGGTGAAAGCCATGCAGTCGACCGACATCTTTTCGGTAGGCGGCTCTATCAGCGTCAATGCACATGGGATGGATCACCAGGCTGGCGCGGTCATGGGTTCTCTCAGGAGCCTCCGGCTCATGCTCGCGGACGGCAAGATCGTGACCGCCTCGCGGAACGAGAATGCTAACCTTTTTCGGCACGTGGTCGGCGGCTATGGTTTGTTCGGCGTGATCCTCTCGGCAACTCTCGATGTGGTGCCTAACGACGTCTATCGCTCCGGGCGCGAGATCATCGACTACCAAGCCTTTCCGGCGACCTTCGAGCGGATCACAGCCGACCCGAGCATCGGCCTCAGCTACGTTCATCTCTCCACCTCACCTGACAGCCTGCTGCGGGAGGCGCTCGTCTACACGTATGCGAAACATGCTGAGGACCAGGGGCTAAGCCGCGCGGCACTCGGCGAGGTCGCCTCGACCAAGATCCGCCGCCTCACCGTCAACCTCGCCAAGCGGAACGACACGTTCAAGCGCGTGAAATGGTGGAGCGAGAAGCACCTGGAGCATCGCTTCGAGAGCTGCACCATCACCCGCAGCCAGGCCCAGGGATCCGGCGAGGCCTGCCTGGTCGCGCGCAACGATCCGATGCACGACTCCGTCGCCTACCTGTTCAACGACCTGCCGGCCGAAACCGACATCCTCCACGAGTATTTCGTACCTCGCGGGCGCATCACTTCCTTCATCGACGGCATGCGCGAGATCTTCCAGCGCGAAGGAGCAAATCTCGTCAACGCGTCCATCCGGGCGGTGGGCCGCGAGGACAACGCACTCAGCTATGCACCCGCACCTGCCTTCTCCGTCGTACTCTACCTCAACCAGCCAACGACACCTAAGGGCACCGAGGCGATGCGGCAGCTCACGAGCGACCTGATCGATCTTACGGCCCGACAGGGCGGACGCTTCTTCCTGCCATACCAGCTCCACTACAGTCCCGAGCAGCTCGCGCGCTCCTATCCGGAGATCGGCAGCTTCTTCGCAGCCAAGCGCCAGTGGGATCCGCAGGAGCTCCTCAGCAACACCTGGTATGCACGCTATGCCCCGGCTTTCGCGAAGCAGCCCCCCGCAATCCGGCCCTCGACTACTGCCCAAGCTCCGTTAGCGTAGAGGCGCCGGACAAATCCAGGATCGCGGGCGCGCGCCAGCGTTGCGCCGCGGCGCACCTCCACGACCTGACCACCAGCGGCGGCGATGGCACGCACCGCCATGCTGGCATCACCGACGACCGCGACCTGCCGGCCCGCCGGACCTATGAACGGCATCGCGAGCATGACAAAGCTCCAGAGCAGCAGGACCAGCGCCACGCGAACGGCGGCCCTAGTAGTCGTAGACATGCTCGAGAGCCGCTCCGTGCGCTCGCGCGGCTGCTACCATCGGCAGGAGCTCAGGCACCTTCACCGCGACGCCATAGCGCGACCAGCCTGACCGCTCCGCCAGCCTCATCGTCATGAGGGTGGTGCCCTGCCACCGTGCGCCATCGGGCGCCAGCAGGGTCACGAACACGTCGTCGTTCCCCGCGATCTCGACCAGCTGCAAGCGCGCGGACGCCATCTTCGCGACAAGATCGGTGAACTGCGCGTACCGCGGAGTGTCGACCACGGTCAGTCCGCCCCCGGCGGAGCGCACGACGCGCAAACGCGGATCGATGACGACGATCTCGTCAGGCGTCGAGCGGGCCACGAAGCGCATGCGAACCTGGTCGGGCTGCATCGCCGCCGCGCCGGCAGCGCCGATCAGCTTCGCATAGATCCCCTTCATGCCATATTCGGCAGTCGTTGCGAAACGGCGTTCGAGGTGACGGATGCCGCGATCCCTCGTTCGCCACTCACCGCGTAACGCCTCGTTGAACGGGAAGCGGTACCAGGGCGTCTCATGCATGAAGGTGGCGTAGCGCTGCTGCACGGTGGCAGCGTAGCGGTCGTCCGCGCTTCGCCAACCACCTATCCACTCCGACAGCCGGCCTATCGTTCGCTCATAGGCCGCTTTGATCGCCATCTCGGCGGTGAAGCTCACACCGATGGTGTAGATCATGACCTTCGCGTCCGATGCCCCGGATCGGCCCCTGCTCACTCGATTGATGGCGCAGAAGCTGCGCCAGAAGCCGGTTATGTCGCCACCGTACGGGTAAGCGCTCGGCGGTCGTCCGGCGGAAAGATGACGGCCGAGGCTCTCAGCTGAGTAGACGATGTGCCACTCGGGATAGGTCAGCCAGGTTCTGGTTTCAGGCCTTCCTTCGCCGATCGGCAGTAGTCGACGGTAAGCCGCGTCGGGTGAATACCCGTCAACAGGCGAACGACACCCGAGCTCGATACCGGCCATAGGAACGAGCACCCCGGCAACAAGCAGCGCCCCCGCCGCGATGAGAAGCCGCCAACGCCGCTTCACGCCTCGGCACCAGCCAGCCCAGGCGATCGCGCCAGGCGATATCCCACCCAGATCGCGGCTCCGCCGATGATGAGGTGAGGCAGATTGGCGAAGACATGCGCGTAAAGCGACTGGCGGATCGGTCCATAGAGGAAGATGCCACCGTCCAGATAGCCGCTACCGAGGAACAATCCCATGACGCCATCGGCGAAGTAGAGCGGGCCGAACAGCTTGAAGTAGCTTCGTGCAGCGCCGTACGACCACCATGCAGCGACGCCGGCCCAGAGCCCGGAGAAGAAGTGAAGGCTGTCATCATACAGGTCGAGCTTGAACAATCCAAACAGGTTGCCATCCGCATCATGGAAGCCTGGCACGTAGCCGATCGCGACCACGAGCATGAAGCCGAAGCAGTAAGCGAACCCCCACCATCTGACCCGGTTCATGACCATCCCTCTTGCCTTCGCCCGCTTGTCACGATTCCGGTTAGGAAAGGATGAGCATGCACGAACGCCGCCGGGTCAAATGCCGCCTTCAAAAGCCTTCGATTACTCCCTTGTTGAGCGGGCGCGATGATGGGAGGCAGCGTCACAATCGCGAAGGTGCCTCTGCTCACACGTGGCAAGGACCCAATGCCGGTCACTCAGGGCCACCTGGCGCCCTCCCAACTCCGGTCGCTTGTTCATCTCGCCAGTCGGGCCTCCCGGACGTTCGCGCCGCTGTCCGGCTGGCCCGATTGGCAGGAAAGCTGCTGGTCCGCTATCGAGCGAGAAGCCTGTCATATCTTCGTAGGCGAGGCTGGCAGATACACCCATAAAAGCCTCTCGCAAAGAGCAGGCTCGCCAACTTACCCTATAGCGAAGTACCCTGCGAGCTTCGCTCGAGGGGCAACGATCAGAATAGCGTCGTCACCGCGTAGCACTTTGTAGAAATTTCCAGGCCGAGTTAACGCTCCACCCATGTCCCCCGGCGGAATCTCGCGATCTCCTCTTTCGCCGCAGCCGTTGAAGGCGAGCTCGTAACCGTGAATGCCAGGGACCTCACGAACGGGAGTCATACGCCATCCTCCACTTGGAGGCGTACGTTCGAAGCCGTTTTCGGTTCTCTTAGCCGTTTCCAGGCGAGTCATCGATGCATTTGTAAGCTCTACTACCAAGGCAATGCATTCATCTAGTCCAGAGCCGCCTGCTGTAAAAAGCGTCCGCTTGATCTCCATTCCGGCGGGGATTTGATCACTTGGCCATGTTGGCCCGGAGCAACCGCTTATAATTATCGTGGCTGCTGCTACGATAGAGATTCGGCATCCGCGTGGAGCGGTCATGGGATCTGAGCTCCGAACGCGTGCTGAAGGAAACCTGCCATGTACGATTTGGGTGTAGCAAGTCTGCTCACAAATGGCATCGCCCAATCTGCCTTAGCTTCGGCAAACGGACGGGCCAAGATCTGAGAAGGCTCGTCTTGCGGCTCACATCGATCCGCAGCGGCCGCTTGCGCAGGTAGATGAACGAACATCGGCTTTCGGTCGAGCGACGAACCAACCAAATGGCTAATTTTGGGCGCTTGCCGCCCTCTGCCCTCTCGTCCCGAGGACCCATTATCGGTCACTCAGCGTCAACTACCCGGCTTCCAGTTCCCGCCATTCGTTCAGCCGGCTTGCAACAGTCGTGCTTCGGCGTGAGTGGCCACCCTCTGGCACTGATTCAACAAGGGAAGCGGACGCCGATTCTTCCGGCCAATCGATCGCTGCTCGATCACTTGCCAGATCCGAGCGCGCGCCGTACCTCTGGAACGACCGTGTAGACCGCCTGCCGCTTAGCGCCGCGGTTTCGATGATCGACACGGTACCCCTGATAGTGCCGCGTGACGAGGCCGGCGCGGACGAGCTCTGACACGGCGCGACTGACGTTGGTACGGCCTGACCGACGGAGACGTTCGCCCACTTTCTCGTCCACGAGGCGTTGCGCAAGCTCCGGTCCGGCCGGGAGAACCCGCTCGGCCTCAAGCTCGCGACGCACCATCTGGGAGAGAGCGAGCCGCCGAGGATCGCGCTGCGCGACTGGCAACAAGGCGTCGCGAAGCCAGTCGCAGATCGGGATGATCGTATCGCCTTCGCGGATGTGCGGTCCCGCCGAGCCGCTGCGCGCGCCCGCCTGAGCGATAGGTTCAGAACCATGAAGCTGTAGCGCGGCCGCTCGCAAGACTCGGTCAATCGCTCGAGGATTGCGGGTAGGTCAAGTAGTGGGCGGGAGGCGCTACCCTTGGCTTGCTCGTCGCACCGCTCGGACGGGAACAGCTCGTGCTGGAACATGGAACTTTACAAGAACAGTCGGACTCGCGAGTGAATCCCCTTCTTCGATCCGACGCCGTTTGAGCACTCGTGGCGCTTTGCCGACCGGCAAAATGCCACGGCTGCCTCCTCCGTGTTCATGTGAGGCGTGATACTGGAATAGGAGTTCACGCTCGCGCCCTGAGATACTTTGGTCGCTCCCTGCACTCTCGCCTTCATGCCTGAGACCTGGAAGGGCGGCCGGACAGTCAGGCGCTATCGCGCAGGTGCATCTTAACGTGTCAGATCGGCAGCCCCTGCAAGTAAAGTTGTCTGCCAGAACAACATTGACGCGTTGAAGTAATAGTCGCTGTTCTCCTTCTTGCGAAAGCCGTGTCCTTCGTTCTGCGCGATCAGGTGCCAGGCCGTGCCGCCGCGGCCGCGCACCGCCGCGATCATCTGATCGGCCTCCGACTTCGGTACGCGCGGGTCGTTGCCGCCGGTGGCCACCAGCAGCGGCATGGTGATCTTGTCGACGCTGGTGAGCGGCGAGATCGCGGTAAGCTTGGCGCGCTGGCGCGGGTCGCGCTCGTCGCCATATTCGACGCGGCGCAGGTCGCGGCGATAGCTTTGCGTATTCTCGAGGAAGGTGACGAAGTTTGAAATCGCGACGTAGCAGTTCGCGCCCTTGAACCGCGCCGCGTAGCGGATCGCGCTGGCGTAGCACATATAGCCGCCGTACGAAACGCCGGTCACCGCGAAGCGCGCCGGGTCCAGCGCCGGGTCACGCTCGAGCGCGTCGAGGAAGGCGCCGACATCGCGCACCGAATTCTCGCGCAGGTCCGGGCCGTTGTCGAGATTGACGAAGCGCTTGCCGAAGCCCGTCGAGCCGCGCACGTTGGGGTAGAACAGCGCCACGCCGAGCTCGTTGAGCAGGTAATTGTCGGCGCCCAGGAAGTCGGGCCGAGTCTGGCCCTCGGGGCCGCCGTGAATGTCCACCACCAGCGGCCGCTTGCCCGGGAACCGACGTGCGTCGGGCCGGTAAAGGAATCCCGACACGGTCTGGCCGTCAAAGCTCTTAACTTCGACCAGCTGCGGCGCCGCGTTGTTGGCTGGATCAAGCCCGCCCGCCTCGCTGTCGGTCCAGCGTGTAACGGCCAGCGTTTTCGCATCCACCGCGAAGGCGTCGCCGGGCACGCGCGCCGACCCGATGCTCAGCCCGATCACGCCCCAGGGGGAGATCTCTAGCGCCGGGCCAATGCTGTACGGGATGACGCCCTCGGGCAGGTCGGTCACCGGCCGCACCGTCCCGCCGGCGACGTCGAGCATGCGCAGCCGACTAATTCCCGCCTCGTTGACGGCGTAGGCGATCGTCGCGCCATCGGGTGACAGCGCATAGTCACTCACGTCCCAGCGCGGCTCGCGCGACACCGCTGTGAAGCGGCCGCGCGCGTCGAGCCGGCCGAGCCGCAGGAAGTCGGCACCGCCGGCATCGGACACGACCCAGATGGTGCCGTTCGCGCCGTAGCGCGGATGCTCGTACGACACCTGCGCCTTGACGTCGGTAAGCGCGCGGAGGGCGCCCGAGGCGAGGTCGAGCTCGTACAAATCGGCCTTGTTGATCGACTGGCGGTTGAGCACCAGCGCGCGGCCCCCGTCGCTCGAGAAATCGGCGATGTTCCAGCCGCCGCCGCGTACCTGCGCGACGCGGCGGTCGCTGGCGCGGTCGCGTGGGTCGATGACGTAGAGGTCGCTGTCGACGCCGTTGCGCCGCGTCGAGGAATAGCCGACCAGCGCGCCATCGCGACTCCACGCACCGAACCAGTTGCGGCTCTTGCCGTCGGTCAGTAGCTCGAGCCGGCCGTCGGCGAGGCGGTAGAGCTGGTAGAACTCTCCCCCGCCTACGTCCTTCTGCACAACCAGCGCGTCGGCGCGGCCTGGCGCCAGCGTGGCGGCGAGAACCGGCTCATCCTCGAAGCTCAGCTGGTGCCGCGACGCGAGCGGCGCGGCGACGCGGTGCACCTGATCGGTGCTACCGAAGCGGGTGCGGATCAGCATCGAGCGGTCGGCGTCGTTCCAGCCGAGGAACTGCGCGCGGCGCGACTGGAGATAGGGGCGGGTTGCGTCGGCGAGCGCAACCGGGATGGCGGGGACACCGTCCGCGACGATCGCCGCCGGCTTGGCCAGGGTGGCGGCGGGGATCGCGCCGGGATCGCCCGCCTGCGCGGCGGCTGCGAGCGGGAGGAGGAGCGAGGTGGCGGATAGGACTGGGCGCAGCGGCCGCATGGCAGGTCTCCAGGAAGAGGACCGTCGCCGCCGAGCACGGCGACGGTTAGGGGATCAGAAGCGGACGCGAGCGCCGACCGTGACGTAGCGGCCGATCACGTCATAGTAAGGCGAGTAGAGCGAGCCCACCGGTGGTGCCTTGTCGAACAGGTTGCTCGCATTGGCGTAGACCTCGAGCGACGGCCCGCTCGTCACCGGTATGCGCGCGGCGAGCTGCAGGTCGACATAGGTGTAGGCGCCGATATGGCCGTTGGTAATGTCCTGCGTCAGATTATACTCGCCCGGCGAGATGTAGCGCGCGCGCAGCTCGGCCGAATAGGTCTTGTCGTCATAGCCGATCGCGCCGTTGACCCGCCATTTCGGCACGCCCAGCCCGAACGAATAGCCCTGCGAGCGGACATACTCGATCTGGCTGACACCGTCGTCGGTGCTGAGCCCGTCCACCCAGGTGCCGAGCAGGCGGAAGCGCAGCCGCCCGCCGCTGTCGACCCCTAGCCGGCTGAGCGGCAGCAGGTACGACAGCTCGGCGTCGATCCCATTGGTCTGGTACTGCGACAGGTTGACGAAGGTGGAGCGGGTACGGACCAACGTGCCCGCGGCGTCGCGGTCGATACGCGAGCACAGGTCGAGGTTGCCGGCGAAGCAGCGCGTCACCAGGTCCTGCGGCGCGATCGTGGTGATCACGTCGTCGATGCTGATGTCGTAATAGTCGACCGTCAGGTTGAGCCCGGCGACCGACGCGGGCGACCAGGTCACGCCGCCGGTGAAGGTATTCGCCACCTCCGGGCGCAGCGCGACGTTCCCGCCGCCGACGTTCTGGACGTAGACGCTCTGCCCGGTCTGCGGGTCGGTCAGGTTGTTGTAGCCGATCGTCGACTGGGTGAAGAGCTCGGAGAGGCTGGCCGAGCGGATGTCGCGCGAGTAGGTCGCGCGTCCGCGCAGCCCGGGGAAGAACTCGTTGGTGCCGCCCAGCTTGTACGACCAGATCGAGCCGGTGGTGCTATAGTCGCTGACGCGCACCGCGCCGTTGAGCTCGAGCCGGCGCAGCAGCGGCGTGTTGTGGATCAGCGGCACCAGCAGCTCGCCGAACGCCTCCTTCACCGTGAACGCGCCCGCCAGCGGCGAGAAGCTGAACGAGGTGAAGGCGCGCGCCAGGTCGAGCGCGCCGACGCGCGTGTCGATCTGCTCCTTGCGCGCCTCGAACCCGGCGGCGAACGAGACGTCCCCCGCGGGCAGCGCGAACGGCTCGCCGCGCAGCGAGAAGCCGGTGACGTCGAGCTTGGTGGTCGAGCGCGACATCGGCGTGCCTGTGACATAGGCCGTCGCCGCGGCGGACGGCGCGCCCTCGCCAAACAGGTTGATCGGCACGCAGGCGGTGCCCGGGTCGGTCAGCGCGACGCGGCAGATCGCCTGGCCCGTGGTCGGGCTGACAATCGAGTCGACGGACTGAGCATAGTTCTGCGTCAGGATGAAGCCGGGCGTGTCGATGTTGTTCTGGAACGCGCCGTGGGTGTAATAGGCGCTCCAGCGCAGCCGGGTGCCGATCGTACCGTCCAGGGCCAGCGTCGCCTGCGTGGTCTCCCGCTCGAAGTCGATGGTCGAGTAGGCGAAGTCGTTGTTGAAGCGACCGAGGAAGAAGCTCGTCTGCCCCGCCGCGGCCATCTGCTCGCGCACCGCCGCCGGGAGGAAGGCGTTGTCCCTGCCGATCCGCAGCCCGCTGGTGGCACTGCTACGGTTGTGATCACCGAACCAAATATAGTCGTTGTACATGCGCGAGTGGCGCACCTCGGCGGTGGCCTTTACCGCGTCCGATAGCTCGTAGCTGACGCGCGCCAGGCCATTGTAGCGGCGCTGCGGCGTCACCAGCGGGCTGAGGTCGTCGTTGGACGGCCCCTCGCCGCCGATGGAGTTGGTGCCGCGCACGGTGCCGCCGTCGAAGCGGCGCAGCGTGCCGTCCGGGTTGAAGGCGTTGCCGGCGAGCACGCCCGACATGATCAGCCCGCCATAGGCGGCGTTCGAGAAGCCGACGTCGGGCGCGAGCACGAAGCGCCCGGCGCCGTCGGCCACGGTGGCCCAGCGGCCGATCCGCGGCCGGCTGACCTTGGGCACCACGCCGTCATTGTCGAGATACTCGCCGCCGACCAGCACGTGGCCGCGCCCGCCCGCGAACGCGGCGCCAAACGCGCCCTCGAAGCGGCGCTCGGCGGCGTCGTTGAACGAGGAGATGCCCGCCTGCGCGCCGAGCCGCAACCCGTTGAAACGATCGTCGATGCTGACGTTGACCACGCCCGCGACCGCGCCGGAGCCCCAGGCAGCCGAGGCGCCGCCGGTGACCACGTCGACGCTCTTGATCAGCACTGTCGGGATCGTGTTGAGGTCGTTGTCGCTGGCGAAGCGGCGCCCGTCGAGCAGCACCAAGGTGCGGCTGGTACCGAGGCCGCGCAGGTCGACCGGGGCGGTGCCCGCGCCGGTGTTGGTGCCGGTGGTCTGCGCCGAGGTGGTGGCGCGGAACTGCGGCAGGTCGTTGAGCGCTGCCGCGACGTTGGGCCGGCCGCCGACGCTCAGGTCGGTCGCGGTGACCCGCAGCGTGGGCGTGGGCGCGTCATAGCCGGCGCGATCGATGCGCGAACCGGTGACGACCACGTCCTGCCCGGCGGCATCACGCTGGTCAAGCGCGCTCGCCTGGTCGGGCGTGGCGGTGGCCGAGGTGGCGGCCGGATCGATACCGGCATCGCCGGCGGTCGCCGCCGGAACGGCCGATTGCCCGAGAGCCGGCGCGACAAGCGTGGCGGACAGCGCGAACGCGCTGCCGCCCGCCGCGAGCGCGCGGCGGAACAAATTCACGTACAACATCAACAAACCCCTTCGCGTGGCCGCTTGCGCGGCGCGTCGTCGTTCTCCCTGCGGAAAGCCCGGTGGCGGGCGGTGCGGCCGCGTGGCGGCGCGCGGCCGGGCATGGTGACGGCGTGCCCGACCGCATCGCGAGATGCTCGGACGAGCTTATCTGTCACCGCTCCCGATCTGTGTGACACGTTCTTGCGTCGATCGGGTCGAAAGGGAAAGACTATTGTCCGATGTTTTCCTGGTCGCACGCCATAGCCGCGCGCTATAGGCCTAGGTCTGTCGCGAGGCTGGCAACCAGATGGTCAAGGAAGGTCGCCGCCAACGCGCCAGGCGGTCGGTTCTCGGGATAGAGGGCGTAGACGTCGAACGCGACTGGGGGATCGAGCGGACGGCTCTCCAGCCCCTGCGCCACCGCGGTGCGCGCAGTGTAGCTGTCTACCACGGTCACGCCGACGCCTGCCTCGACGAGCGCGGCGGCGACGAAGAAGGTGCGCGCCGCGGCGACCTCGTCGAGCTGCACGTCGTGCTGCTCCAGGGCTGCGAGCAGCATCTGTCCCTGCGGACCGCTGTCGACGGTCGAGACGAAGGGCAGGCCGCTGAGCCGGTCGAGTGGCACGCGCGCGGGCGGGTCGCGCAGCGCTCCGGCGCGGTAGAGGAGCACCATCTCGCCGCGGCCGACTCGCAGGCTCTGCAACGCCGCACCGCGCGGGCGGTGATAGCTGATCACGATATCGCTCTCGGCCTCGAGCAGGTTGCGCGCGATATCGGCAGTGTGGATGGTGTGGAGCTCGAAGCGCACCTCGCGATGGCGCTCGAGGAAGCGCGCCACCGCTCGCGGGACCGCGCCTAGCCCGAGCGAGGGCAAGGTCGACAGTCGCAGCGTGGTGTCGCGGCCGCGTCGCAGATTGTGCGCGCGCTGCTGCATCAGATGGACGCCTTCCTGGATCGCGGCTGCATCGTCGAACAGCGCGTGCGCGTCGGCAGTGGGCACCATCTTGCCCTTGATCCGCTCGAACAGCGGAAAGCCGAGCACCTGCTCGGCGTGTTGCAGCACCTTAGTGACGGATGGCTGCGACACGTGGAGCGCGCGAGCCGCCGCGCTGACCGACCCGGCCGAGTAGACCGCGTGGAATACCTCAATATGTCGCAGGCGCATCATGCCATCATCACGTTGGCGTGGTGTTGCACGGCTTGATCGATGTCAACGCCGGCTGCCGTGTGCTCTCACACGCTATCGTCCCCGCAACGGCGCCATGAAAGCTAATTCGCTCGAACGCATTGGTATGAGCTCAGATCAGGGAGACCCAATGTCGGCCATCCGGAGCCAACTGCTCGGAGCCTAACTCAGGCCATCAGTTCATGTCGATGAAGCTCATGGGTCAGCCTGCACGATCTGACGAACGGGTCGCGGCAGCGGCACTCAGAGGCACGAGGCAGACGAGGCCGGCCAACATCCAGAACGCTCCAGGCAAGCCGACCGCCTCTGCCACGAAGCCGATCCCGGCAGGTCCAGCGAGGATGCCGGCGTAGCCGATCGTCGTCACGGAGGCGACCGCGAGGCTAGGCGGCATCGCGCTTTGCGCGCCGGCCTGTCGGAACAGCACAGGTACGGTGTTGGAGGCTCCTAGTCCGATCAGGAGAAAGCCTAGAAGGGCGATCGGCGCGATCGGCGCGGTGAGTAGGACAAGGTAGCCGACGATCGCGAGGACACCACCGACGAGCATCGTTTTCCGATCGCCAAGGCGCGAGACAACGGCATCGCCGGTGAGACGGCCGGCGGTCATGGCGACGGCGAAGACGCTGTAACCGAAGCCGGCTTGAGCCGGTTCGACGAGATTTTGGCTGGTCAGCAGCAGCGCTCCCCAGTCGAGTATCGCTCCTTCGGTGAGAAAGGTGATCGCGGTAAGCAGCGCCAGCAGCACCACGATGCCTCGAGGCACGACGAACGCCGGCGCGTCATCGACCTTCGGGGTGACGATCAGCCGCGATGCGGCAAACAGCAACGCGGCGAGCATCAGAGCCGAGGCCAGAACAGTACCCAGAACAGCCCCTACCCTGGCCGAGAGCGCGAGCGTCATGAGCGTGGCGCCGACGAAACCACCTACGCTGAAGAGCCCGTGAAAACCCGACATCAGCGGCCTGCCGGCTCGCTTCTCAACCTCCACGGCATGGACGTTCATGCCGACCTCGATCACGCCGAGAGAGGCACCGAAGACGAGCAGGACCGCGCCCATGATCCAGATGCTCGGCGCGAGCGAGAGGAATGGCAGGGCGACCGTCATCCCGACGCCTCCTGCCAGGACGGCAGGCTTAGCGCCGAGCCGAGACGTCAGCGGACCTGCGAGTTGCATCGCGACGACGGATCCGAGGCCCAGGCAGAGAAGCAGCAGCCCGAGCGACGCATCGCTGATGCCGAGGCGCGACTTGGCGACTGGGACCAGCGGCGCCCAACACGCCAGGCCGAAGCCGGAGACGAAAAAGGCTATGCGCGTCGCGAGGCGCGATCCGGCGGCTTGCTTTGTCACGGAGGCTTCCAGTCTGTCAGATACTCGGGCTGGCGTGTGACTCGGCTCGCACAACCTTGCCGCCAGCCAGGCGGAGGTCTTCGACGGCCTCGGCTGGCGCGTCATGCTCGACGATGATGCTACCGACAGCGCTTAACTCGGCGACACGGTGCGGCGCACGGGCTGTCATCTTGTCGGTCGTCGCCAGGATGAGGGTGCGGCGACTTCGTGATACTAGCGCTCGCTTGAACGTAGCGTCGGCTGGATCGAGCGCACTCACCCCGCCCGCAGCGGACAGGGAGCATACGCCCAGGAAGCACGTGTCGATGTTCAGCCGCGCGACCGCTTCCAGCGCGATGCCGTCGATGGCTCCACCGATCACCGCATCGACCTGGCCGCCTACCATGTGGATGTGAACATCACCCCGCGCCGCGAGCCTTGAGGCTATCTCGATCGAACTGGTGGCGACGATCAGGTCGGAGTCACGGGGCAATTCGTCGGCGATGATGAGGCTGGTGCTGCCGTTATCCAGGAAAACGAAGCTGCCTGGCGCGACGAGAGGCGCAGCCGCCTTGGCGAGGGCGCGCTTCTGCGCCAGATCGCTCTGGACGCGATCCTTCATCGGCGTGGTTCCGGGGGCAAGCGGGAGAGCACCTCCGTAGACCCGGCGACATAACCCGGCTGCGGCTAAGGCACGCAGATCCCGCCGGATCGCATCTTCGGATACGTTGAACTCAGTGGCGAGCGCGATCGAGCTCACCTGCTGACCGGCGGCAAGGCGGGCTGCGATCGCATCACGGCGGGCTAAAGGCAGGTCGCTTGGCATGCTCCTGATCTAACGCCAGCAAGCTCTTGCGCAAGATAGATCAGGCATTATCGTGCAACACCATGCGAGGCAGGCTCTAAAAGGCTGGTTCGAGCCATGCCAACGCAGGGCTATTCGTGCCCCCCGAACAGGTAGTATTGCATATCGTGCACCAACCATGCATAACCGCGCATGCAAGCGTTGTAATACCTACGCGACAGGGCTGACGCTCTCGGCATCGATCGCATTCGATAAAGCCAGCGTGGAATGCTAATAGGGCAACGACACGCCCGCGATCTTTGCCGGGCATCTCCGCGTCGCAAGGTTGGATGCAGGTTCCGCACGAAACTCAAACTCTCGAGCCTCGCACCCACCTTCAGGATGGTCGACCGCGCCAGCCAGCTTCCAACAATCCGCACATTGATTTTAGCATGCCTTCAAAGGACCACAGCTGAGTGAGACCCAATAGCCGCCGTTCCGCGCTCCTAGATCGCTAACCGAAAGCGGACGCTGGTTCATGATGACGCTGCGGGTCACCCGCAGGCTCGTTCTCGAACAGCTGTCGTCGCGCGTACATGGTCGGCGTTGCACCGACATGCCGCGAGAAGGCGACACTGAAGGTGCTGGCGGAGCTATAGCCGACCTTCCGGGCGATCTCGGCGACGGCGAGCTTACCCTCCTCGAGCGATCGCTTCGCGAGCACCATCCGCCAGTGCAGCAGATATTCCATCGGCGCCATGCCTACGGTGTGCCGAAAGCGCTCGAAAAAGGCCGAACGCGACATCGCTGCGGTCTTGGCTAGCCGGGGCACGTCCCACGTGGCGCTCGGTTGTTCATGGATCGCACGGATCGCTCCCGCGACCTTCTCATCACTCAGTCCACGCAGGATGCCCGAAGGGTGATGCGGACCGGAGGAGCGGAGCGCCTCGATGAACAACACTTCCATGAGCCGAGCGAGCACAACGTCACGCCCTGCCCTCCCGCCCCTCGATTCCTCAACCGCCATTTGTATCAGGGTGGTGAGGCGCGGCTCGCCGCGCGCGTGGATCAATGAGGGGAGGAGCGAAACGAGCAACCCGGCATCTGGTGACCCGAAGCCGCACGAGCCGACCAACATGCGAACGCTGGGCTCATCAAGCTGGTCGCCGAGGCGGAAGACGTTAGGCCGGATCTCCACTGGCAGGCTGTCGCGGGCCGTCGAGGGCAGGTCGCTCACGCTGGACGAGGTAAAGTCATAGGCGGCGGGGATCAGCACGAAGTCGCCGCTCTCGATCAGGAGCGGCGCATGCCCTGAGATGTCGAGCCGCACGGCGCCTTCGAGCGCGGCGAAGAAAAAGGCGCGGCCGTCCGCCGCCCTGCGGATCCGCCACGTCCCTGCCGCCTCGACGAGCTTGGCGAACGACAGGTCGGGCTGGAGCAGGCCGACGACCTGCGTGAGAGGATCAGTCAACTTCGGACGCTCGCCAAACAGATGCGGACGCACAAACGTAGCAGATCCGTGCGTGAACGCCATCTGGTGCAGTGCATAACGACAGGAGCTTTGATGCCGACCATATTGATCACCGGGTGCTCTTCGGGCTTCGGGCTGGAAGTCGCCCGCCACTTCGCGGCGCGCGACTGGGACGTGATCGCGACGATGCGGCATCCGCGGGAGGATGTGCTGCCCCCGTCAGGGCGCCTTCGCGTGCTGCCGCTCGACGTGACGGATGCCGCCAGCATCGCGGGTGCGATCGCCGAGGCGGGTCCGATCGACGCTCTCGTCAACAATGCCGGCATCGGCTTCCTCAACGCGCTGGAAGGCACGCCGATCGAGGTTGCGCGTCAGATCTTCGAGACCAACACGCTCGGCACGATCGCGATGATGCAGGCGGTGCTGCCGCAGATGCGAGAACGGCGCGACGGCGTGATCGTCAACGTGACCTCGTCGGTGACCTATCGCGCGCTGCCGCTATTGTCGGTCTACGCCGCGAGCAAGGCGGCGGTGAACGCTTTCTCCGACAGCGTCGCGCTGGAGCTCGAGCCGTTCAACGTTCGCGTTCGCGTCGTGCTGCCAGGCCGTGCGCCGACGACGCGCTTTGGTGATAATGCCCGCGCCGCCATGCCCGGCGGCTTCCCCGAACCGTATCTGCCGCTGGTAGAACAGGTGATGGCTGGCTGGCAGCAGGACACGGGGCCGACCACCTCATCTGAGGACGTCGCCGATGCAATTTGGCGCGCGGTGACCGAGAAGGGGGGACGCGCGCACTTGCCGGCAGGTGCCGACGCGGTCGCCTGGTCACAGGCGAGCTAGGGCAACCAGACGGGCCCGCAGCCTTGTGGGCCCGCTCACCAATGCACGCGCGACGCCCGTCGCGCCTGATTTCGCCAACCTTTGAGCGTGCTGGATAAATCCTATAGGTCTGATCGCCAGTCCGAGAACCCGCTGGAGATCGCCGCATCGATCGTGTCTCTTGGCACGCCATCGCGTGCCATGATCGAAATACCCAGGAGCAAGCCGTCAAGCAGCGCGGCGACACCGTCCGGCTCGACCCCCGGCTTAAGCTCGCCACTGGCGAGCGCCTCCCGGACACATTGGCCTATCAGCGCCCGGTTGCGGGCGCGCTCGTCAGCGGTCAGCGCGTTTAACCCCCCTGTAGCCGCCGTCATCGCAGACAGACCGATGAGGCAGCCGCTTGGATGCGACGGATCGCACTGCATCGCCGCCGTTCGTCGCAGCGCGACCTCAAGCCGCTTTCGTGGTGGTAGTGCGGGGTTGACGAGATCGTCGGACACGCGACCGTGCTCGACGAGGTAATAAGCGACAGCGTCCCGGTACAGCTGCTCCTTCGACTTGAACGCCGCGTAGAAGCTCGCTTTCGATAGGCCACCCATGGCCTTGAGCAGCTGCTCAAGCGAGACAGCGTCGAAACCATGCTCCCAGAACAGATGTGTCGCGGCGCGCAGCGCCGCATCCCGGTCATATTCACGCGGACGGCCGGTGCGCGGCATAGCCTGATCTCCTCCCTTTTAGAATAGGCGGTCTACAAGTCGTTGACAATGGCACGCCATCGGCCGCAATTACAGACCCAACGGTCCATATGTGAGGGTTCGATGTCCCATTCCCTTCCCGACGGCGACGGCCGCGTCGCGAAGCTTCCACTACCTGCGCTGCTCGCGTTGGCGCTGACAGGCTTCCTCTGCATCGCCACGGAGACGCTGCCCGCCGGACTGCTCCCTCAGATGACGAGCGACCTCGACCTGTCACCTGCGCTCGCCGGTCAGACGGTCACGGCCTACGCCCTCGGTTCACTCATGACCGCCATCCCGCTGACACTCGCGACCGCGACCTGGCCGCGACGGCGAGCGCTGCTCCTTACCGTCGCCGGCTTCCTGCTTTTTAACTCCGTGACGGCGCTGTCATCGAACATCGCCATCATCCTCGTCGCTCGCTTTCTGGCAGGATGCGCGGCAGGCCTCGCGTGGAGTCTCATCGCGGCCTATGCGAGGCGCATGGTCGTGTCGTCCTTGCAGGGCAAAGCCGTCGCCGTGGCAATGATCGGCACTCCGATCGCCTTGTCGATCGGGGTGCCGCTGGGGACGTGGCTAGGATCGAGCTTTGGCTGGCGACATGCCTTCACGATCATGTCCGCGATTGCGGCAGTCCTCGCGATATGGATCCTCTGTGTGGTGCCGAGCTTCCCGGGTCAGCCGCGCGGTCAGCGGCCCGCGCTGCTCCGAACTCTACTTCATCCCGGCGTGCGGCCAATCCTGCTCGTCGTGCTCGCCTGGATGCTGGGCCACAACATCATCTACACCTACATCGCTCCCCTCGTCGCACAGGCCGGGCTGGGAGAGCGGGTCGATCTTGTGCTGCTGGTATTTGGGGTGGCGTCGCTCGGCGGCATCTGGCTGAGCAGCAGGCTCGTCGACCGCGCGCTGCGTCATACCGTAATCGTTAGCCTGGCGGTGTTCACGCTGGTCGCGCTCGGTTTCGCGGTTGCGGCCAAGTCGCCAGCATGGGTCATTGCCGGCGTCGCGATCTGGGGCTTGAGCTTCGGCGGAGCCGCGACGCTGCTGCAAACCGCGCTCGCCGATGCCGCAGGAGCGGGAGCAGAGATCGCGCTGTCGATGAACGTGGTCGCCTGGAACCTGGCCATCGCTGGTGGCAGTGTCACCGGCGGCCTCCTGCTCGAGTGGGCGGGCGTCTCATCCTTTCCGTACGCGGTCGCCGTACTTGTTATGCTCGCTCTCAGTATCGCGTTGCGATCGGTCGAGCACGGCTTTCCTGTCGGACCGCGCCCAAGCGCCGACCGGGTCGCCGCGCACTGATTGCCGACCGGTTCTTGAGGCCGACCTCGTAGCTAAGCCAGTAGACCGAGGTCGAGCCCTCCAGCGACGGACTGCAGCTCTGGCGCCATTCCTGGTTCTGCTTCGATGCCGAGCGGAGACCCGATAGCGGTCATTCCCGGCGCCCCAACCAATCCCCAACTCCGGTCGCTCGTTCATTTGTACGATCGACGCTACTGAGCGTCCGTGACGGCGTCCGTTTGGCCTTGTAGTCGGCAGCTAGAGGTAGTTTGGCGGGTGACTTCGCATTAGCTCTCCTCCTCCTCGGCATCCGCTTCGGGCGCTTGCGGACGCAAAAGTCACCGCCGCCCGATCTTTCGGTCAGCCCACCGCAGGAAGGACTCCATGTTCGGTGCGTCCGTATGCCCGCCCTCGTGCTGGCGCCAAGCGAGTTCGCCATCGATCAGCTCGGTGGTTGGAGGCGGGATAACGGCCGCCCTATAGTCATTTCCGCGGCCGAGATCCCGCTTGCCAAGCAGGGTCCAGGCACGCCCGGCAGCGATCGTCGCCATGTAGCTGCCTTGCTGGTCGAGCCACTCTGCGTCGCCTTGCGCGGGAATGCCGTAGCTCACGAACGCGAGGCGCGGGGCGACGAGCGCGAGCAATTCATGTGCGTCGACCGGAATGTCCGCCGCCGTCTTCCGACCAAGCTGCCCCTGCTCCGTTCCGTATTTGAGGAAGTTGCCAGCCATCCAGTGGTAGCTGCCGGCCCCGGTGAGGTTCTCGACCTGCTCGCCCAGGTTGCGGCGATGTGGCTTCACGCCACCCTCGCCTGAGGAGCCGATCAGGACCATCTCGAACCGCTCATCGAAGGCCGCTGCGACCAGCGCTGCTTTACCCCACCGCGACACGCCCTCGACGCCGACGTGCGCCGCGTCGATCTCCGGCCGTATGGTCAGGTAATCGAGGAGCCGACTTGCGCCCCAGCCCCAAGCCCGCAACGCGCCCCATTGCTCCGGCGTCCGAGCGCGCCCCTGATTAGCAAGGCCGATCACGCCTTCGCGCAAGCCGGCGCCATCGTCGGCCTGGATGCTTGCGGTGTCGAGCAGAGCGACACTCCAACCATCCGCTATGAGCTTGGCCACCCGATCGTCGCGGGGTGGCATCGGCGGGAAGTTGCCAGGCTCCACGAACGCCAGCCCAGGATGCGCGGCAAAGATCGCGCCGAGCGATGGATCCCGCTGGAGCAGCAGCGCCTTCATCGCCCCGTCCAGGCGAGCGGCGTCGCGCGCGTCGGGCTGCGAGGGCGCCGGGTAACGAGCCGGCGCGAACATGATGAGCAAGGGTACACGCCCTTTTGCGTTGGCTGGCAGGACGAGCGTGACCCTCAAATTAACGGCGATCTGCGGCGCCCCTCGGTTGTCGAGGTGGCCGACCAGCTGTTGCGCGAGCGCTGGCCGGCCTCCGATGAACTCACGATCGGTGCTGTCGACGCGCCAAGTGACCGTTGGCGCAGCGGCGGGAACGCGACCGTAGACCTCACGCTCGAACAGTTCCACCAGCTCAGGGCGGCGCTCACGCTTCCACATGGCCGCGCTGGTCACCGGGCGCCCATCCGCCATCGTCATGAGATCTGGCCAGACCGGATAGGGGTTCGCCTTAAGAGGATCGTAGTTGGCCGCGTTCGCCGCCTCCGGGTCGCCGCTGGGGCCCGGTCGCAATTGCACGATGCCCAGTTGTCGCATCATGCCCTGATGGTCCTGCTCGGCCGCCGTTGGTGCGTCACCGGCCGCCGGGAGAAGCAAAGCCGCAAGCAGCAGCCCGCCCGATCGCCAACTACCTAGCCGCATCCGCTACTCTCCTAGGACACTCGTTCTCACCGGCCGGCAAGGTACCGCCCGCTTGTAGCGCTGCAAGTCCGGCTTGCGTTTTGCAGAGGCCCGCCGTTCGGACGCGTTCGCATCCACTGCGCAAGCGACTCTCACGCGGCAAACGGGAGCAAAGCGGCATGCCTGCAACTCAAAGCGGCTTAGAGATTGTCGGACGACGTGGTAAGGCAGGCAAATGGCGGATAACAGCGCGCGTGAAGCTGACATCCGGAGCACGCCACTCCGTAGCGAATGGGACAAAGAGACTTTGACAGCGGAAGGATCGAAGATTGTTCCCGAGCGACTATACATGCAAGTCGCACGTCGCCTGCAGCAGTCGATCCGCTTGGGTCACTACCCGGTGAACAGTCGGCTGCCCTCTGAGCGCGAGCTCGCGGATCTCCTCGGCGTTAGCCGACCGACGGTCCGTGAAGCTATCATCGTTCTCGAGTTGCGCGGCGTGGTTGAGATGCGTCACAGCACAGGCGTCTACGTCATCGCAGCGGAGCCGGAGACGACGACTCCCGACCTGACGGACAATGTGGGCCCCTTCGAGGTAACTGAGGCACGACGCCTATTCGAAGGTGAGACTGCGGCCTTGGCCGCCGGTACGATCAGCGAGGCCGAGCTGACTGAACTGGAGGGCCTGTTGTCGCAGATGGCAGACGATGGATTAGACCCCACGATACGCGAGCGAGCAGATCGCGATTTCCATCTGACCTTAGCTCGATCGACGCACAACGAGGCCATCGTCAGTGTAGTACAATCGCTTTGGGACAAGAGGTATAGCTCGCCGTTGTGCGTCTATCTCTTTTCGCTCGCGAGGCAGATTGGAATCCAGCCGCCGGTGGACGACCATCGGCGCATCCTCGCCGCGCTACGGGCTCACGATCCGGATGGAGCTCGTGAGGCAATGCAGGCTCACCTGACACGCGTCACGGAAAGTCTCTACCGCGCGACAGAGCACGATGCCCGCGAGCGAGCGAGACTGAAGATGGACGAACGTCGTCACGTTTTCGCGCGGCGCGCGGGAGTGGCCGAGCCGGCAGAATGACCATGCCGGCATAGGATGGGATCGCTCGCGGAGCCCACGCACTTTCAGCATCCGAGGGATCCGCCCGCAGCGAGCGGATCAGGGGAGCGCACTTGATTGGTCGCGCCCGATCATCTACGAACGACGCGGAAAGCTCCCACGATCAAGCCCTTGCATCGTAGCTGCAACAAGCGCGCGCGCGTCGGCTTCGAGACCTCGCAGCACGTAGGCGGGCCACTCGCCGCCCACATCGATGCAGGATGGCGGCCGCCTCAGCGATAGCGGTAGAGCCGAAGACGATAAACCTTCCTGTCGCCAGCATCCTTTGAGAACAATCGCAGAGACTGTCCTTGGCCCGTCTCATCACCATTCAGCCGCCGACCGGTGACGAACTGGCCGTCTTGGAAGAGCTGCTCGTCGATGCTGTCGACGCCGACGATCGGAAGGCCGGGGCGATCCGTGGTGAAACTGAGCTGCACATCGCCGCTGCCCACGACCAGGAACTCGTCCGGGGCGGTCTGCAGGAACATCGCTGCCACCCGACTGGTCTGATCGACGTCGCCCTTTGCCCCGCCGGCGCGAGTCATGTTGACGATGTAGTCGCCGATGCGGCCGCGTCCCGCGCGCTGCGCTCCGCCTTCCATCAGCACGGTCGTGAGCCCACCTTCCACCTGCTTCTGCAGGATCGTGGGCGCGAGAGGAGCAAGCTGGCCGTAGAGCGCCGTCATCGCGGGGTCGCCCTCGCCCGCCGCACTGAGCCCGATACTCGCGTCTCCCTGCAACACGACGCCCTCCCCATCGATCCCGAATGGCGAGAAGCCGACGGCGCCCAACGTACCGAAGCTATAGAGCGCGTTCGCCGCCCCGACCGGACCGCCGCGAGCTTCCGGCACGAACAGGGGGTTATCGGGTCGCGTGTATTGCGACGCCCAGCTGGCGTAATCCTCGAAGTAGATGTCAGGTGCCAGGAAGTCGAGCGATGGTGCGCCCGCCTTATAGACATCAATGGCAAAGGGCAGCGGACCGCCAGAATTGTACTGGCCTGGCTCGTAATTGGGCCGGATCAGTGCCGCGTTGGTGAACATGGGAAGCTGGTACTGCGCCTTCCCCGCCGAAGCGACGCCTTCAATGAAGGTCGCGTAAGCCCATGACATGAACAGCGAGTCGGTCATCGACTGATCGCCGAAAACCTCGCGCCACGATCCCGCAGTGCGGGCGCCAGCAGTTTCCCAAGCGGTGCGCAACGTCGGATGCAACGTGGACCGGTTCGCCGCGAGGTAGCGCAAGAGCGGCTCGGGCACCGGTGCGGCCAGCGCTGCACCGGCGGCCGCCGAATGGTCGCGCGACTCCGGAATGACGCCCACCTCATTCTCGACCTGGACCATCAAAACGGTGTGCTGCGCCGCGTCGACGGCACGAAGGTGCCGCATCAGTTCGCCGAACGCGCGCGCATCCGCGCCCCTAGTGGTCGTCGAGAACGGCGACAGTCGCTCGGTTCCACGTCCGTCGCTGGTCTGCGCGCGCGCGAACCGCGTCTGATCGCGCTTCACCCATGCGGGCACATAGCTCGAATACGTATTCTTCCAGGCTCCGAACCAGAGGAGGACCAGCCGAAGGTTCTGCGCGCGCGCGCCCTTCAGCAAGCCGTCGACATTGCTGAAGTCGAAACGGCCCTCCTGCGGCTCGATCGTCTCCCACGCGACGGGTGCGAGCACCGTGTTGAGGTTCATCGCCTTCAGCCTGGGCCAGATCGGCGCCATGTAGGCGAGGTCGTTACTGCTCGAATTGTGGAGTTCGCCGCCCAGCACCAGGAAGGGTTTGCCGTCGACGATCAGCTGCGTTGCCTTGCCGCGCCGCTCAAGGTGCGGTGCGCCCGCGGACTGCGCCTGGGCAACCGTGCCTACGAGCAAGGCGACGCCAGTCAGGATTATTCGGGTGACGGAGAACAGGCTGGACATCGCAGCTCCCTAAGTGGGTCTCGCAAATCAACAAAGGGGCCGGCCTCTTGTGGGAGGCCGGCCTAGCAACGGCGAGTCTCGGAGAAGGAGTCGAGACGCGCCGCAACCGCTTAGAAGCTTGCGCGCAGGCCGAAGAGGACCTGCCGCCCGGGATAGTAGACGCTGTACGCGGCATTGTCGTAGCCGAAGGTCGTGCGGATCGGCGCATTGGTCAGGTTGAGCATGTCGAGTGTGAGCCGCACTGCCTTGTTCATGAAGGGCAGCTGATAGCCCGCCGACAGGTCTAGCTGGCCGCGCGCGTCCGCCAGCAGGCCCAGCGGCAGGTTGTTCTGCGGCGCGTTGGCCGCGATCACCCCGCCCTGCCAGACGTAGTTGAGGCTCAGCGAGAGGCCATAGTTCTCGTAATAGCCCTGGAGGTTGTACTGCCAGCGCGGAACGCCCGCGGCCACGAGCCCGCTGTCGGACTTCTGCGTGATGTGCGTGCCGTTTGCCTGGAAGCCGAGCCCCTTGACGACGAAGTCGAGGGGCTGGTTCCATGTGCCCTCGACTCCCTTGATCACGAGGTTGTTGAGATTGACCGGTAGGTTGACCGTGATCGGCACCGCGGACACCGCGACGCCCGAGGCGGCGGCACGGTCGAGCAGCGCCTGGCGCTGCGTCGCCTGCAGCGCGTCGACCGGGATGTTGAGCTCGGAGAAGGGCGTCGCCTGCTGGATCGTGGCCGTGAATCCGTTGATGCTCTTCCGGAAGAGCGCCACGCCGATGTAGCCCGCGCCACCCGTGTAGAACTCGCCTCCGACGTCGATGTTGTCGGAGGTGTAGGGCTGGAGCGCGGGGTTGCCCGCCGTGGCGATCTGCGCGCTCGGGTCGGAGAAGGTGACGCCGGGCAGGATCGAGCCCGCGTCGGGCCGCGTCAGCGACTTGGACACGGCGAAGCGCAGCTTCAGGTTGTCGAGCACGTCGTAGCTGAGGTTCGCCGACGGCAAGACCTCCTCGTAGTTCGAGTCGGCGACGATATCGACGATGGCGGTGCCGATCTGGCTGGGGCCGACGACGTGCTGCTTGGTATAGGTGTAGCGGAAGCCCGCGTTCGCGCGCAGCTCGCGGCCGAACAGCTCGGACGTGCCGTTGATCTCGGCGTACCCGCCGTACACCTTCTCGTCGATGTCTCCGGTGGACCCGCCCGTCACGGCACCGCGCGTCTCCGGCGCGGTGTCGCGGAACTGCGCATAGTTGGTCACTTCCTTCAGGCGATCGAGGTCGGGGACGATGAAGCTCGTCACGCCGAACGAGCCGCGCGACAGGTGGCCGAAGTTGGTCGCGGCGGTGCGCATCAGATATTGCGGGATCGCGCTGGTGGGGACGCTGCCGGTGTTGCCGGTGCACGGACTGCCGCACACCGACAGCTGGAACGGGTTGGTGTTGTCGTAGGCCCGGACGCTGCGCTTGGCCTGGTCGTAGGCCGCACCGAACTTCACGTTGAGCGCGTCGTCGCCGACATAGATGTCGAGGTGCGCGCCGCGCGTCTCAGTCTCGCGACGCACGTTCTGGACGTTGACGCGGTACCATTGCCAGCCGAGGTTTGGGTCTCCGAGGTCGACGTTGGCGCCGATGATCGGCTGTGGGTTGCCGTTGGTGTTGTCGTAGGCGACCTCGACGCCCGAGTTCGGCGCCGTTTGGAAGGCGAAGGTCGGCTGCTCCCGGAAGAAGGTGCTCTTGCCGAAGTTGGCCGACAGGTCGACCTTGACCGTCTCGCTCGGCTTCCACGACGCGCTCGGCGTCACGTTCCAGAACTTGGTGTCCTGGTTGAAGATGCTGTTCTCAGAGAAGAAGGAGGAATTGGCGAACACGCCCGACGTGACGACGTTGTTCGAGTCGACCTCGATGTCGAACGGCACCATGCCGCCGGTCGACTGCGGCGACGTACCCGGCCCCGAGTTGCGCACCTGCCAGTTCATGTTCGAGCGCAGGTAATCGCGCTTCGATCGCGCCCAGATCCCGTCGAGCGCGAAGTGTAGCGCGTCGGACGGGCGCCATTCGACCGCGCCGACCACCGAGATGCGCTCGCGCGTGCCCTCGGTCAGCACCGGTCGGCCCAGCCGCGGGATGATCGCCTTGGAGAGCTGGGACAGCGTCAAGCCCGATGTCGCCGCGAGATCGACCGGCGTTCCGGCGACCAGTCCGCGCCCGACGTTGGCGGGCGTGATCGAGGCGAAGCTGAAACCGTTGCTCTCGGGCGGCGAGACGTTGCAGCCGGTGCCGCAGGCGAGGTTGGCATCGGTGAAGCCGACCGTGTCATAGCCGTCCACGCGGGTCTTCTGGCGGACGCCCGCCACGCCGAGCAGTACGCCGAACGTGTCGCCGAAGGTGTGGCTGGCAACCAGCGCGCCGCGCGGCCCGACCTTGTCGTTACTGTCGGTATAGGCACCCTGCGCGACCACGGTGATGTGCGTGCCCGGCTTGTCGAACGGCCGGGCGTTGCGCAGATTGACTGTGCCGGCGATGCCGCCCTCCAGCGTCGAGGCAGTCGGCGTCTTGGCGACGTCGAGGCGGGTGAACAGCTCGGACGGGAAGAAGTCCAGGTCGACCTCACGGTTGCCGCCGCCCGACCCGTTGGTCCCGCCGTCCGATGCTACCGCGAACTGCGTGCCGTTGAGCAGCACCTTGGAGAAGCTGGGACCAAGTCCGCGGATCGAGACCTGCGTGCCCTCGCCGCTGATATCGCGGTTGAGGCGCACGCCCGGGATGCGATTAAGTGTCTCGGCGAGGTTGGTGGCGGGCAGCTTGCCGATGTCCTCGGCGAAGATCGAGTCACCGAACGCGACCGAGTTACGTTTGGCGTTGGTCGCACTCTGAAGCGAGGCGCGGATGCCGGTGACGACGATGTCCGCGCCGGGCTGCCCGCTCTCAGTGACCTGCTCGACGCTCTGCACGGCGGCAGGTGGAACCTGCGCGTTCGGGCTGGCGGCGGTGTCGACCTGCGTCGCGGGAGAGGGCTGTTGGCCACCAGGTCCGGGTTGCGCGGTGTTCTGCGCCTGGGCTTCGGCGGCAACGAGAGCCAATCCAGCGGCAGCTACCAGCAGCTGCACGCGATTCTTGTGGCGACGACGCACTGACACGAAGCCTCTCCTCCAATTTGATCACGCCTGCTTCGAGCCGGCAGGCTGAGTAGCGCCGTTAGCGCTATCATCATCTTGGTATGTCGTTGAGGCTCTATCGTCAAGTCGGTAATTAGTTTTTGGTCTGGCAATCCTATTCTTACGTTTTATGACGATGCCAGTCAGACGCGGATCGCCGCGGCTGTTAAGTGGCTCCGGGGAGTGTTCAGGGTGGGTCAGCGAGGGATCAATCACGCTTTTGCGGCTCTGGCGCTGCTCCTCGCCAGCACCGCGTCGGCGCGCGCCGACGACGGCTACCGCCTGTGGCTGCGCGCCGACGCGCCCGCCGGGCCGGGCGCGCGCGTGACGCTGCGCGGCGACGGCGCCACGCTGCGGC
>NZ_JAIOKB010000019.1 GCF_019898765.1 Sphingomonas yunnanensis
CGAGCCTGACCTATTGGATGTCGGTCAACGGCCGCTCGCTGCCCGCCGGCGCCACGCCACCCGAGCACGACCTCGCCTGGTACAAGGCGCAGCGGTTCGACTATGCGCCGGGTCATCCGGAGTGACGTCGATGAGGAGACGGAGGATTGGCCTCGGTCGTCACCTGTACGGCCGCACCCCCAGCGACGAGTACGTCATAGCGCGCGTGGATACGGCGAAAAAGCTTGCAGCAAAATTAGGCGGTCGTGCTCATGCACCAACCGCGGCAGCGATGCTCACAGGTTGCAGCATCGCCGCAGACTGCCGTCGCGCAACTGAATAATTGAAGACAATACCGGCAGATTGCGCTTTTCTTAAGGATCCACAACCGGCAGCTCAGCCATAGGAGGACGTACTATGGATTTTGCAGCACCGACGTTATAGGATTACTATGCCCGTCATCACGGACGCACGCGTCGTCATCACCTCGCCCGGGCGTAACTTCGTCACGCTCAAGATCATCTGCGACGACGGTACCAGCGGCGTCGGCGACGCCACGCTCAACGGCCGCGAGCTGGCGGTGGCGAGTTACCTCGCCGACCATGT
>NZ_JAIOKB010000020.1 GCF_019898765.1 Sphingomonas yunnanensis
CTAGGGTCAGGACCCATTGATGTGAGGTCCGCGGTCTGATTCAGGTTCCGCGAGGAGACCGAGGATGAGCGACCTTTTTTGGCTGACGGACGAGCAGGTTGAGCGCTTGCGGCCGTTCTTTCCCAAGAGCCACGGCAAGCCTCGGGTCGATGATCGCCGGGTGCTGAGCGGCATCGTGTTCGTCAACCGCAACGGGCTGCGCTGGCGAGATGCGCCGAGCGCCTACGGCCCACACAAGACGCTCTACAACCGGTGGAAGCGCTGGGGTGAGCGAGGCGTGTTCCTCCGCATGATGGAGGGACTGGCTGCGGCAGACGCCGAGCCCAGGACCGTGATGATCGATGCCACCTACCTGAAGGCACACCGCACGGCATCCAGCCTGCGGGTAAAAAGGGGGACCCAGGCCGCCTGATCGGCCGCACCAAAGGCGGCATGAACACCAAGCTCCATGCCGTCGCCGATGCGAACGGACGCCCCTTGAGCTTCTTCATGACCGCCGGCCAGGTCAGCGACTACACCGGCGCGGCGGCCTTGCTCGACGACCTGCCCAAGGCGCAGTGGCTGCTTGGCGACCGCGGTTA
>NZ_JAIOKB010000021.1 GCF_019898765.1 Sphingomonas yunnanensis
ACATGGTCGGCGAGGTAACTCGCCACCGCCAGCTCGCGGCCGTTGAGCGTGGCGTCGCCGACGCCGCTGGTACCGTCGTCGCAGATGATCTTGAGCGTGACGAAGTTACGCCCGGGCGAGGTGATGATGACGCGTGCGTCCGTGATGACGGGCATGGCGCCGCTCCTCAGCTCGCGGCGTCGAGCGGAGAGACGAGCGGGGCGCCGCCGGGCATGCGGCGCGGGGCATCGACGGCGGTCACGCGAACTCCTCTCCGATCATCCAGGCCGCCGTCTGAGCGCGACAGCTTGCCAACCCGGCTGGTAGCGATACCGTGACCGACAGAGTGCGGCCGGTCAATGCCGCGCGGGAGAGGCAGATGGGCGCACGCATGGTTCACATCACGACGATGGTCGGCGCCGTCGCGCTGCTCCTCGCCAGCACCGCGTCGGCGCGCGCCGACGACGGCTACCGCCTGTGGCTGCGCGCCGACGCGCCCGCCGGGCCGGGCGCGCGCGTGACGCTGCGCGGCGACGGCGCCACGCTGCGGC
>NZ_JAIOKB010000022.1 GCF_019898765.1 Sphingomonas yunnanensis
ACGTCCTTGGCGGCGTCGGCGGAGCGCTGGGCGAGCGCGCGCACCTCGGAGGCGACCACCGCGAAGCCCTTGCCCGCGTCGCCCGCTCGCGCCGCCTCGACGCCCGCGTTGAGCGCGAGCAGGTTGGTCTGGAAGGCGATGCCGTCGATCACCGCGATGATGTCGCTGATCTCGCTCGACGAGCGCTCGATCCCGTTCATCGCCTCCACCGCGCGGCGCACCACGTCGCCCGATTGCTCGGCGTCGCGGCGGGTATCGATGACCACGCCGTTGGCCTTGGTGGCGTTGGCCGCGGTCTCGCGCACCGTGGTGGTGATCTCGTGCATCGCCGCCGCGGTCTCCTCGAGGCTGGCGGCCTGCTGCTCGGTGCGGCGCGACAGGTCGTCCGAGGCCTGGCGGATGTCGCTGGCGCCGTTGGTGATCCCCTCGGCGCTGGCGTTGACCGCGGTGAGCGTGCCCGCGACCGACTGCATCGCGTTGTTGAAGTCGTCCTT
>NZ_JAIOKB010000002.1 GCF_019898765.1 Sphingomonas yunnanensis
CCAACCTGCTCGCGCTCAACGCGGGCGTCGAGGCGGCGCGAGCGGGCGACGCGGGCAAGGGCTTCGCGGTGGTCGCCTCCGAGGTGCGCGCGCTCGCCCAGCGCTCCGCCGACGCCGCCAAGGACGTGAAGAGCAAGATCAATGCCTCGACCGTCCAGGTCGACGCCGGGGTCGAGCTGGTGGCGCAGGCGGGCGAGGCGCTCACCCGCATCACCGGGCGGATCGGCGAGATCAGCACGCTCGTCTCGGACATCGCCTCGGCGGCCGAGCAGCAGGCCACCGGGCTCCAGCAGGTCAACACCGCGGTCAGCGAGATGGACGGCGTGACCCAGCAGAACGCCGCGATGGTCGAGCAAGCCACCGCGGCGGCGCGCAGCCTGTCCGAGGAGACCGAGAACATGGCGCGTCAGGTCAGCCGCTTCAAACTAGGCAACGCTGTGGCGCCGGCGTCGCCGGTCCACCAGCTCCAGGCGCGCGCCGCGCAGGTTGGTGCTCGATTGGCTGCCGGCGCGCGTGCGCGGCGCACCAGCGTGGCAGCCGCGTCGCCGCAGGACGATTGGTCCTCCTTTTGAGAGTTCAATGATGGAGCGCCACGAAGCGCCGAGTTGGCAAGCTGCGTTGCTGCGGCCGCCGCATCGAGGAACGCCCTCTACCTACTTCGCGGTGCGCTCCGCCGTTTGATCGGTGTTAATAATCTGATCGTAGGCCGTTCGAATGATCCTTCTCGCGACCATCGCGCACTGCGTCGCACAGAGCCATGACCATCTGCTGGTGGTACTAGCGGCCTTGGTGTGCGGCGTTGGCGTGTACGCAACCTTCGCCATCGCCCGCCACGCGGCTCGCGCCGAGGGCGTTCCACGTCGGCGCTGGGCGCTGGTGAGTGTTGTGGCGGGTGGCTGCACCGCCTGGGCGACTCACTTCATCGTGCTGTTGGCCTTCGAGCCCGGCATCGACGCCGCCTTCGATCCGTCGGGCACCGTTGTTTCGCTTGCCTGCGCGATCGCAGGCATCGGCGCAGGTATCTTGGTGTCGATGGGTTCGCGACGCAGCTCACGCCAGTTCGTCGCCGGTGTGGTCATCGGCGTGGGCATCGCAGGACTTCACTACATCGGCCAGTCGGCCTACCTGGTGCGCGGCAGCGTCTCATGGAGCCTGCCTCTGGTTCTGGCGTCGATGCTGGTCGGTGTGCCCGTCATGGGCCTAGGTATGATGACGTTGTCTCACCGTCGTCGTCGTTTTCGTCGGGCGGCGCCGCCGCTGCTGCTACTCTCCATCGCCATCTTACACTTCTGCGGCATGTCCGCCATGACGCTGCATGGCGACAGCGCCGTCGTCTTTCCTTCCAACGCCATGTCACCGTCGACCGTCGCTCCGTGGGTTGCGGGCGTCTCCACAGCGCTGCTCACGCTCGCGGTCGTCGGCTGGCGTTTCGACTTGGCCGCGAAGGCGAGATGGCGCCACGACCAAAAGCGCCTTCGCGAGCTCGCCGACGTGGCTTTGGAAGGTCTGCTGATCTGCCGCGGCGACGAGGTCATCACCGCTAACCAGAGTATCGAACGCCTGTCCGACTACAGCGCCGGTACGCTTGCCGGGTTCTCGCTGAGTAAGTTACTCCCAGGCGTGGACTTCGAGAGTATGCCCGAGCGTGAGGAGCGCGAGGCTCAGCTCCTTACCGCAGGCGATGGTATGATCCCAGTTCGCGTGCTGCGCTCGCAGGTCGCGCTCGGGCACAAGGTGCAGACGGTGATCGCCGTACGGGATCAGCGCGAGCGCCTGCGTACCGAGGCACGCATGCGGACGCTCGCGTTCAACGACGCTTTGACCGGAGTGGCCAATCGCACCCGCTTCTTCGATCTTCTCTCCATCCACGCTGCCTCCCGCCGGTCGAACGATCAATCCTTCGCCGTGTTGATGATCGACCTTGATCGTTTCAAGCCGATCAACGACTCGATGGGGCATGCGGCGGGAGACACGATCCTGCGGATGGTAGCGGAGCGACTGCAATCCACCCTGCGAGATGGCGACGTGCTGGCGCGACTCGGCGGTGATGAATTTGCGATCCTCCAGGTCTCCGCGGATCACCTCGACTCGGTCGCCGTCCTGGCTCATCGGTTAGTGCAGACGATCGGCGAACGGCCATTCACCTACCTCGGCCAGGCACTGCACCTCGCCGCAAGCGTCGGCTTCGCTTGGGCACCGCACGACGGCGACGATCCCGCCGAGTTGTTACGCAACGCCGATCTGGCCCTCTACGCCGCGAAGGCAGACGGCCGCGCGACCTCGCGGCGTTACGATCCCCGGCTTGACGAGCAGACCCAGGAGCGTCGGCGCTTGGAGATCGGCCTGCGTCACGCGATCGACGGCGGCGAGCTCGAGCTGCACTATCAGCCTTTGATGAACGCGAAGAGTGGCGAGATCACGGGTGCAGAGGCGTTGGTGCGGTGGAACCATCCGGGACGAGGTTTGATACCGCCGATCGACTTCATCGGCCTGGCCGAGGAAACGGGCCTTATTCTCCCGCTCGGCGACTGGGTACTAAGGACGGCCTGTGCGCAAGCGGCAACCTGGCCGGTGCACATCACCGTTGCGGTCAATCTATCACCAGCACAGTTCCGCGATCCGACATTGTCATCCGTGGTGCTGTCCGCGCTCAGCTCATCCGGCCTAGCGCCGAACCGGCTGGAATTAGAGATCACCGAGGGCGTACTGCTCAACGACGAAGCGCGTACGCTAGCAACACTGGCTTGCCTGAAGGAAGCCGGCGTGCGGATCTCGATGGACGATTTTGGCACCGGTTATTCGTCGCTCAGCTACCTTCGCAAGTTCCCGTTCGACAAAATCAAGATTGATCAATCGTTTGTGCGTCAGATCCCGGAAGATCCGGAGAGTGCCGCTATTATCCGCGCCATCATCACGATGAGCTCCTGCCTCGGCATAGCCACCACCGTGGAGGGCGTTGAGACAGGCGAGCAGCTTGCCTTCTCCGTGGCAGAAGGGTGTGACACGATTCAAGGATATCACATCAGTCGGCCCCTCAACGAAGCAGCGTTCCAGCGCGTGTTGGAAGTGACACAGCCCATCATGCCGACGACGGCAAACCGGTATAACCTTGAACTCAAAGGCGCGCTTCCTGTCGCCTAGAGTAGCACCTTGATCAGCTTTGCATAATCAATCCAGCTTTGAGCCACATCTGCACGCCGTCAGGGCAAGCAACATAAGCGCACCTTTCGAAAAGGCAGAAAAATCTTCATCCGTCACAGAGCTCTTGATGCTTGCCTCGCTTCATGAGGCGCTTGTAAGCGATTGATCGCGCGTGCTCCGATGCTCGTCAAGGCCATCTCCAAGGGCTGACGTGGACTTCCAGAACCGACGCGTTCGTGGCTGTCAACGGGCGACCACCTCGCATCTACCTTACCGCCTGTAGCCTGATCTTAATCAATGATGCGCATTGCTTTACTGATGCAGGCGGATGCAACCATGTTGGGCAGTGGACGTGATCACGCGTCGTTTCACAGCTATCGGCGCCACTTCCTCTACCCGCTATGCGCCCTCATGGCGGTCGCAGGCATCATCATCGTCGCCCTGCTGGTCTGGTTGACCGTCAATGCCGATGCTCAGGAAGCCGCTCGCGAGGCCGAACTCGCCCGCTTAGTCGTTTCCAGCCGGCTCGACTTCATGCTGCGCAATCAGAGCGACTACGCCACCTGGGACGATTCCGTAGCGAACCTCGTGCTTTCCATCGATCCGGAGTGGGCAAGCGACAACATCGGCCCGTACCTTTTTCGCACGCAGGGTTATGAGCATAGCTTCGTCATCGACGGCCATGACCGTACGATCTATGCCAGCGATCGTGGGGTTGCAGCCCGCGTCAGTCCCTTCGCGCTCATGGGACCGACGTTAACGCACGCGCTGGCAGAGCTACGCGAAAAGCCGGTCGGTGAGGACCATCGCCGCAGCGGTCTATTCCGTGTCGGCGACCAGCTCGCCGCGTTCAGCATCGCCGCCATCGTCCCTGATCCGGGCAAAGTCCGGTTGCCACCCGGGCCCGCGTCCTACCTGCTGTTGGTGGACATCCTCACGCCGCAACAGCTCGCCGGCTTGGGTGCCGAACGACGCCTGCCGACCCTACATTTCACGGGAGGCGACGTTGCCAAGCCGAACGTGCCCGGCTCCGTCGTGCTGCGGAGCGCAGATGGACGTCCGCTTGGTCATCTGCGATGGGCCGTGCAGCACCCTGGTACCGCCTTGCGCGATCGGTGTCTGCTACCACTCGGTATATTGTTGTTGGCGATGGTGCTGATCGGAAGCCGCGTCTTGCGCCGCTGCCGTCTCGCTGTCGAACAGACCGACGCGGCGATGCGGCAGTCCGCCGCCGATGCTCAGGAAGCGCGGTTCGCCCTCGAGGATCTGAGAAGGGCCAGAGCCGACGCGGCGATGGCTGACGCGGCGGCACGCGAACAGCTCGAGGTCATCGTCCGAGACGTCAGGCACGAGAACAGCGAGCTGAACCGGCGTCTCGCCGCGACAAGAGATGCCGCGCTGATCGACGCGAGAGAGCAACTCGAGGCGAAGCTGTCGCCGCTGCTGGATGCGATGCAGGGGCAGGCACGAACGTTGACGGCCGCCTCTGAACTGGTCCGCGATCAGGGGCGCGGGCTGGAGCAGCTGGTTGAGGTTGCGACCAAGGCCGCGATCGAGACCGAGCGATGTCTGGGCGAGCTGACGCCAAGGGCAGCAGCCTTCGCAGACGCAGGCCGCGAGATCGAAGCGGAGGCGCGCACCGCGCTGATCGAAGTGCAACGCGCCAGCGACGATGGCGAAGAGGTGCAGACCAGTATCGCCGCGCTTTCCTCGACACTCGACGAGATCGGCTCGATCGTCGGCGGCATCGACCAGATTTCGCGTCAGACGAACCTTCTCGCACTTAACGCGAGCATTGAGGCTGCGCGTTGCGGTGCCGCTGGTGCCGGCTTCGCCGTCGTGGCCGGCGAGGTGAAGGCGCTGGCCGATCACACCGCCGATCTCACCCGACAGGTGACCGACCAGCTCCACAACCTGCTGCGTCGTACCGCGGACACGTCCGGTGCGGCAAGGACCATCGCCTCGGCGCTCGCCCGAACCGAACGCGCCGCAGAGGTCATTACTGCGGTGGTCCGACAACAGGTCCAGGGAGCATCCTCGATCCGGCAGAGTATCGACGCCGTCGCAGACGAGAGCCGCGGCACCACCACCGCGGTGGCGAACGCCCGAGCGGCGATAGCGGCCGGTCTCCACGCCGCCGACCGTATGGACGAGGTGGCGATGGATCTGACCACCGCGCTGAGCTCACTGAACGACGACATCGCCCTCTTCCTTCGCCAGTCGAGGGCCGCATGATTCCGCTCGCCTTGGCCATCCTCCTGCCCGCCCCTGCCGGCGCGGTCGGAGCCGCCGCACCACCCGAACAGACCAGCGGACCGCGGCCCAATGGCGATCCCGACGCCATCCCTGACGGCAAGCGGGTCCCGGCGGACCGACCAACGCTGGCGTTCAATCTCGCTGCCGTCAGCGACTATCGGCTACGCGGCGTCAGCCAGACGAACGGTGGTCCCGCTGTCCAGGCCTCCGTGGAGGCGAGCGCCCCAGCCGGCTTCTACGCTGGCCTGTGGGGCTCGTCTGTCGCCGCCTATGAAGGCGCACACTCGGAGGTCGACGCCTATGGCGGCTATCGTACGGCCCTTCATGGATGGGACGTCGACGCTGGCATCATCTCGTACTTTTACCCCGGCGCCGATGGTGTCAGCAGCGCCGAGATCTACGGCAGCGGCGCTCATGCGGTAGGCGATGCCGAGGTGAAGGCCGGTATCAGCTACACACCACACCAGACCGAGCTTGGCGCGAGGGACGGTTTGTACCTCTTCACTGAAGCGGCGAAGCCGCTGCCGTCACTCCCGATCATCTTGCACGCGCATCTCGGCCGCGAAACCGGAGTCAACACCATCACGGGCTCGCCCAAGATCGATTGGTTACTTGGCGCGGATATCACGGTGAGCGGCGTTACTTGGTCCTTGGCATGGGTCGACGCGCGTTATCACGGGCGCTCGTCGGAGAATGACAGCAAGGGTCGGCTAGTCGCAGCGCTCGCCCTCGATTTTTGAAGACTCCTAGCAAGTTCCATCTCCTGTGGCCTAGACCCAAAATCAGACGTCCGCGGCACCTTCCAAGCTTCCGAACTTCGGCCGCTCGTTCATCCCCGCGTTGCGACCGTTTTTGGCGCTTGAACCTGCGAACTCGAATGTCGCGACTGGACGATGAATTATGAAGCAGGCTGTCCAAGTCCGAGTTCTGTGCCGGACGAGCTGCGAACCGCTTTTGCAGCAGGCTCAGGTGCGGGGTGAGCGGCATCGCTACGTCGAACCGTAGATACCGCTCCGGATTCCTCATAATACAGAACTAGGATTGTAGCGATCGGTGCGGCGGTGAGGATCAGCAGGAATAGACCCATCAGCCAATCGTTGGCCTCTAGCGGCTGGGAGAAGCTACCGCTGGGCTGCATTGACGGGTAAGGTCGCATCTGGCGCCTGCCAGCTTTTCGGTGGTGAAAGGAGCGGTCCTCGGTCGCTCGGCGGACAGACGCCCTGATCTGCGAGCGATCATAGGCAGCGCGTGCTTCACTCTTTCCCAAGACGGCGTACGCCTCGTTGATCTCTTTCGCACGCGCAGAAACATCCACGCCGTGATTAGCATCGGGGTGATATTGACGAAGCAGCGCTTTCCACGCGGCATGAATAGCGTCGCGACTCGCCGTCGAGGGTACCCCAAGGACCGAATAATAGTCGGGTGAGAGAGCCATCCAGTCGTTACCTAGGACGAATACGAGACAAAAGAAAGTCCGACTGCCGCGTGATCTTAAAACCGGCCTTTCTCAATGGTCCAAAGGGCGGCTTTAAGCGCCAACAATCAGCTGGCTACCATTCGCATCGGCAAAATCGCGCTCTTGGTGACACCACGCCGCCACCCGGCGCTGACCGACATCGGGCCGTTCAGCTCGCGCCATAGCCATTCCGTGTTCGACAATCGCTCAAATTAGACTTTCAACTCTCTAAGGATGTCATGCCCTCGCATCCCGACCCACTCCACCCCACCTTATGCGCACGCAGTCGGCGCAGGAGTTGCCCCATGTACATCGCCATGAACCGGTTTCAGGTGATCCCTGGCGAGGAGGAGGCCTTCGAGCAGGTCTGGCTGTCACGCGACTCGTACCTTGCCGGCGTGCCGGGTTTCGTCGAATTCCACATGCTGCGCGGGCCCGCGGCGGACGATCACGTCCTTTATTCCTCCCATACCGTCTGGCGGTCGCGCGGTGACTTCGAGAACTGGACCCGATCCGAGGCTTTCCGTGCCGCCCATCGCGGCGCCGGTGACCACAAGCCGTTATACCTGGCGCCGCCCCGCTTCGAGGGCTTCGACGTCATCCAGACGGTCACGCCATCGTGACGGTCACTCGGCGCCCAACGTTCGCCAGCCGGATCGAACAGGCGATCGACAACGTCGTCGGCGCGGTCGCCTCGCCGATCGTCACCCGCATCGCGGCGTTCAACAAGCGCCGCCTGCCGCCCCGCGATGCGCCACACCCGCTGCTTACCGGCATCCACGAGCCGATGACCGAGGAGCTGACCCTCACCGACCTCGCCGTCGACGGAATCATTCCGCCCGAGCTCGACGGCCGCTACGTTCGCATCGGACCGAACCCCGCCGACGCCGACCCGCGCTCCTACCACTTCTTCACCGGTGACGGCATGCTGCACGGCGTCCGCCTCCAGGGCGGACGAGCCCGGTGGTATCGGAACCGCTGGATCCGCTCGACCGATGTCGCGGCCGCGAGGGACGTGCCGGCGGCTCCGGGACCACGGCACATCTTCGACACCGTCAACACGAGCGTGCTGGACCATGCCGGCAGCGGCTGGGCACTGGTGGAGGCCGGCAGCACGCCGGTCCGCTTCGACGAGCATCTGGAGACGCAGCGCTACGACGACTTCGGCGGCACCCTGCCGGGCTCCTTCACCGCGCATCCGCGACGTGATCCGCCGACAGGCGAGTTGCACGCGCTGTGTTACGAGGCGACCGATCCCAAGCGCATACGGTACAACGTCGTGGATGTCACCGGCCGGGTGCGACGATCGGTGACGATCGCGGTTTCGCATGGGCCGCTGATCCACGACTGCGCCATCACGCAGCGCTACGTCGTCGTCATGGACCTGCCGCTCACCCTGTCGATGCGCACGGTGCTGGCGGGCCACGGCTTTCCTTACCGGTGGAACGAGAAGCACCCGGCCCGAGTCGGGCTGCTGCCCCGTGACGGCGAGGCGGAGGATATACGGTGGTTCCCGCTCGATCCCTGCTTCGTGTTCCACACCGCCAACGCGCATGATCTGCCGGACGGGAGTGTGGCGCTCGACGTGATCGCGTACGACCGCATGTTCGCCGGCGACAATCTGGCGCCGGACGAGCAGCCCCGCGGCCTCGAGCGCTGGACGATCGATCCTCTGACCGGATCGGTGGACCAGCGCGCGATCAACTCAGCGCCGCAGGAACTACCAACGATAGATGAGCGTCGCACCGGCCTCCCCTACCGCTATGTCTATGCGCTCGGCCTGCCCGAACAGATGACGGAGACGCTGGTCGGCGAAGCGGCGCTTATCAAGCACGACCTGGGGAATGAAACGCGACGGCTGCATCAATTCGGGCCGGGCCGCATCGCGGGCGAATTCGTCTTCGTGCCGCGCTCGCCAGATGCCGGCGAGGATGACGGCTGGCTTGTTGGGCTCGTGATCGACGCCGGGGGGCACACCACCGCGCTGGAGATATTGGACGCACGAAACTTCGAGGCGCCGCCCGTGGCATCCGTTCGCATCCCGCATCGCGTGCCGCCTGGCATCCATGGCGCCTGGCTGAGGTAACTCGATCCACGTCGCAGTCGCTTGCGCCCAGACCGGCTCTTATCCGTCAGCGGCCGTTTGGCGAGCGCTCCGTCTTGGCGATGAGCCAACAGACGCTTCTCGATCGAGTGGTGACGCGAGGGTCTGCGTGCCCGCGACCCGCACGGGTGTCTGCGGCGGCCCTACGTCGTAGCGTCGCGTTCGTCGCTGTCGCCGGCTGCGATGTCGTACACTCCACCGGGTTGCGCCGCGACGAACCTGCGGGGTGAAACTCCGGCGGACGAGAGAGCCGTCGCAAGCGCGAGCCGGGGCGCCTCGCGCCCCTCATCCGTCAGTTGGAACGTACACCAGTGGATCCCGAGCGCCCGCTTCGCACGGACATCACGGAAGATGCGGACCGCCTCACCGGGGTCGACGTGCTGCGCCGCCATGAACCAGCGTGGCTCGTAGGCGCCGATCGGGATAAGCGCGACATCGGATGCGGGGAGTCGCGCGCCGATGTCACTGAAGATTTTGCCGTCGCCGTAGCCCGTGTCGCCGGCAAACCAGATCGTGCCTGCAGGTGTCGTGAGGTAGTGGCCCGCCCACAGCGCCATGCGAACGTCCGACGGCCAGCGATTGGCCCAGTGATAGGCAGGCGTGAGCGTCGTGGTCACACCACCGCCGAGCACGATCGTGTCCCACCAATCGCCGGTGGCACAGCGCGCATCAGGGATCGCGGCACGCACGATCGCGTCGTTGCCGAGCGGCATCGCCATCACCGGCGCATGTGCGGCGTGCAAACGCTGGAGCGTGGCCATGTCCATGTGGTCGTAGTGGCAATGGCTGATCAGAACCGCGTCGATCGGCGGGAGGTGCTCGAAGGCGATCCCTGGCTCGGTCACACGCTTCGGCCCCGCCCACGTGAAGGGGCTGGCACGGTCCGACCAGACAGGATCGGTCAGTATGTTGAGCCCTGCCGCCTGGATGAGCAGGGAAGCGTGTCCGACCATGGTGACGCGTATGCCAGAGATGCGGTCGTCCGGAACCGTTTGGGTGACCGGTATGGCTTTCGGCCATCGCTGCGCCGCGCCGCCGAGCTTCCAGCGCAGCATGTCGCGCAACCCGCGGTCGGTCGTCTCCTGCCCCGGGTTGAAGAAGCGCGCGCCGTCGTAATGGTCGCTCGGCGGGCCTGAGTAATAGCGGTTTCTCGTCACGTGCCCTTGAATACCGAGACCCTCTTGTCCGCGGAAGTCGATCCTTCCCACCTACGCGCCGCGCTCGGCGGCAGGAACGAGGTGATCGGCGACCAATCGGTGGAGCGCGTCGATGTGGCCCGTGTCGCGGAACCCGTTCGGGTCCGAGGTCATCACGATGGTCAGCTGTAGATCGGGTATCACATAGACCATCTGCCCGCCGTAACCCCATGCGAAACGCACGGCATGTCCTCGCATGTCGGTGAGGAACCAGCCGTAGCCGTAGGCCTGCCCGCTCCACGGCGAGACGGTGCGCGGCGTCCAGCTCTGCTCGATCCACTTAGCCGACACGATCCGACGCCCATCGATCTCGCCGCCGCGGCGGTACAGCTCGCCGAACCGAGCGAGCGCGCGCGGCGACAAGCGCATCTCGTTGCCGCCGAAGTAGATGCCTTGCGGATCTGCAGGCCACGCTGGGATTGTGATACCGAGCGGCTCGCCGAGCCAGGCGCGAGCGTTCACCAGCGTGCTGCGGCCGGTGGCCCGCGTGAGCGCCGCTGAGAGCAGGTGGGTCGAACCGGTCGAGTACAGCATGTCCGTGCCAGGATCGGCGACGAAGGGACGTGACAGAGCGTAGCGTACCCAGTTGCCGCTCGAGACCCAGCGACCATAATTCTCACCCGACGTCCGCTCGAGCCCCGCCTGCATGGACAACAGGTCGCCGACGGTCACCCGCGCGAGCCGCGGATCAGGGTCGCGCGGTGCGTCGGAGCGCAGCAGCGGCAGCACGGTCTGATCGACGCCAGTGAAGACGCCGCGCTCGATCGCGATCCCGATCAGCGCCGACATCACCGACTTTGACGCTGACTTGATGTTAACCGGCCGGTCCAGCGGCGGCCCATCATGGAAGACGTGCGCCGCCATCGTCTCGCCGTCGCGCAGCACCAGCAGCGAGCGAAGTCGCGGCAGACGGCCGGCTGCATCTACGGCCGCGCGCAAGGCTGCGGCATCGACACCGGTTGTTCGTACGGCGACCGACGGCTGAGGGGATGCGGTCGTGGGCGCGCTGTCGCAGGCCGCGAGGAACAGCAGGCACAGGGAGGCAAACTTCATCATGCCGATGTCGGCTCGCGACGCGGCGATGCAAGCCAAGGCTCAGTTCTATGGATCGCTTCAAGGCGAGCGAATGCCCGCGCGGCGGCTTCTGCGAGATTGAGAGGACGGTGACCATCTAGCCGACTACTGCACGACCGGCCCTGCGGTCGTCAGGCTGGAGCGGCACGCACAGAGATGAGGTGATGCAAGCCAGAGTGGGCCTCAAAGACGCGCACGGCGGTAAGACCTGCCTGGGCCGAGGTTTGGTCGCTCAGGCTATCGCGTCGATCTCTGCCCTTTACTCAGCTTATGCTTTGAGGCTGCGTGCCACCTCGGTAGCCGGCCCACCGCTCCGCGCGATCTGCCGCCCTGGCCGCGCTCTCACCGGCCACCAACTGGCGCACTGCCCGTGCCAAGGCGCTCCGATCGAACGGTTTCTGCAACAGCGGAAAGCGTAGTTTCTCCCGGTCGCCGATCTCCGCATAGCCGCTCACGATGAGCACCTTCAACCCAGGTTGCAGGAGCCGGGCACGCTGTGCCACCAGCGTGCCCGTCATGCCGGGCATCATCTGATCCGTCACGAGAACGTCGACCCTCAGGCCGGCCTCCATCTGGGCCAGCGCGATCGGCCCCGACGCCGCGAGCCGGACCGTGTGACCCAGCTCCTCCAGCAGCGCGGCGGTGTTCTCGAGCACCAGCGGCTCGTCGTCGACGACGAGGATCGTCATGGCCGCGCCCGGTTCGGCGCAGGACGGCTCCTCGCAAGTAAGCGCCGCCATGTCTGACATCCTCGTCGCGGGAAGGTAGAGGTCGACCGTCGTGCCGGCAGTCAGACGGCTCGTGATGACGAGCTGACCGCCCGACTGCGCGGCGAGACCGTGCACCATGGACAGGCCGAGGCCGGTCCCCTTGCCGACCTCCTTGGTGGTGAAAAACGGGTCCGTCGCGCGAGCGAGCGTCGCCTCGTCCATGCCGATCCCGTCGTCGCTGATCGAGAGCCGCACGAATCGTCCCGGCGCGAGGCCAACGACGCTGGTGGGCGGGACGTCTACGGGTGAGGCTCTCACCTCGATGGTCCCGCCGCCGGGAATGGCGTCGCGCGCGTTCACGGCGACGTTGAGGAGCGCGAGCTCGAGCTGGTGAGCGTCCACGAGCACCGCGGGCAGGTCGGGCGGGAAGTGAGTCGAGAGGCGCACTCGCGGACCGAGGGAGCGCTGCAGCAGATCGGTCATGCCGCGGACGAGGTTCGGTATGTCGGTGGCCTCCGGACGCAGGTTCTGGCGCCGGGCGAAGGCGAGGAGACGCTGCGTCAGCGCGGCGCCGCGGTCGGCCGCCTCCAGCGCGTTGGTCACGAGACGAGAGATCCGGGGGTCCTCGGGCATGCGGCGCGAGAGCATGTCGAGGTTGCCGATGATGACGGCGAGGAGATTGTTGAAGTCGTGCGCGACCCCGCCGGTGAGATGACCGATCGCCTCGTTCTTCTGCGCCTGACGGAGCGCGGCCTCGGCGCGCTTGCGATCGGTGACGTTCGTCAGGCCGCCCAGCACGCGCGCGACCGCACCCGCGTCGCTGCGCTCGACCCGCGCGTCCGAGAGCATATCCAGAACGGCTCCGTCCCTGGCGACCATCTCATATTCACGCGTCTCCAGCACGTCCGTCGCCAGCAGCCGGGCCCAGTCCGCCCCGGCGAAGCGGTTCGCCGATTCGGCCGCCATGAAGTCGGTCAACGGGCGCCCCAACACCTCCCCGCGCTCGTAGCCGAGCAGCGTCAGCCACGCGTCGCTGACCTGTCCCAGGCGGCCGTCCGGGTCGAGCGAGTGCAGCGGCAGCGGCGTCCCGCGATATAGCGCGCGAAAGCGCTCCTCGCTCGAGCGCAGCGCCGCGGCCTCGCGCTCGGCGAGCTGCGCGAAGCGACGGTCGAACATGGCGGCGACGAGCGACAGGAACAGGATCACGAAGGTCGCGGCGAAGACCGCCAGCGCCAGGCCGGTCTGGCCGACGCTGGTACGTGGATCGATCGCGCCGCGATGCACCGCGAAGCTCGCCGCCCGCATGCCGGCGAAATGCATACCGGAGACGGCGATCCCCATGACGACCGCCGCGGCGATGCGCTTGACCTGACTGCTGTCGCGCGAGGCGAGCCACAGCGCGGTCGCGGCGGCACCGATCGCGATCAACACCGAGGCGGCGATCCAGAGGCGATCGTAGCGGAGGTCGGCGGCCATGCGCATCGCGGCCATGCCCATGTAATGCATCGTGACCACGCCGAGGCCCATGAGGAGGCCGGCGACCGCCAGACGTCGCCGTGAGGGGTGCGCGCGATCCATCAGCGTGAACGCCAGCCCCGTGACGACGATCGCCACCAGGAGGGACGCGCCGGTGAGCGTCAGGTCGTAGGTGACTTCCAGGCCCGGCACGCTGTGCGCGAGCATGGCGAGGAAATGCATCGACCAGATGCCACCTCCCATCGCGATCGCGGCGGTGATGAGCCACATATGGCGAGCGCGACCGCTCGCCGCACGGACCCGCCCACCAAGGTCGAGCGCCGTGTAGGACGCGAACATCGCGACGAGCACCGACATGGCCACGAGCACGCCGTCGTGAGCGCCCATCCCAACTCACCCCCTCACCCAGCTTTTCCGTTACAAAACAGGTCTGTAGGCCGGAGGCAAGGGCTGAGCTGACGTTCCTGCCCGCGCGGGGTGATCGTCGCGCCGAGCCCTGCGCAGGGTAGGGGGCGGCGGCGACCTGCCGCTCCGCGTCGCCCGAGGCATCGTTCCGCGTCGCGGCCCCGAACGCCTCGTAGTAGGACGACGTGATATGAAAGGTAGCAGAGTCAGCCATCGACCCGCCTCCGCTCGAGGCCCGCGATCAGCTTAGCGCAAGGCAGAGCGGCGACGTCATCTGGCGCTACCGGACGGAATTTCGCCCCGATCGCTTCGCCGCGTACGGCATCGTATCCGCCGCCTGTCGCCAATCGGTGGACGTTCGCATCGCCTCGTCCAGCCCCCGAACAATGCTGATGTCCGTTTGTAGGACTCGACCGGCTAAGCCGTCACGCGGTTCCCGTATAGGTCGGCGAGCGCGGCGGCGGAAGCCAGGCCGGCTGGACCTGCCGCTGTCGCGGCGCGATCGGCGACAGTGCCTGCAACCTGTCAAGATCCAGGTTGCGCACCCCGATGCCGTCGCGACCGATCAGTCCCGCCTCGCGCGACCCCCGAAGCTTCCGATTGACATGCACCGCGGTGAGGCCGGTGAGATCGCCGATGACCTCCTGGCTGAGCGGAAGGTCGAAGCCTTGATCCTCGACCAGCCCGAGCGGCGTGAGCCGCGCGTGGAGATCGAGGAGGAGGCGCGCCAACTGCTGCATCGCCGAGGCGCGCCCTGTCACCGCCAGCGTATCCATCAGCGCCAGCCGTTCTGCCTGGGCGGCGATCGTGAAGAGTGCGGAGAGCCGCGGCTGGCGGGCATAGATGGCGCCGATCCGCTCGAGCGGCATGAAGGCTACGATCGCCGCCGTGATCCGTCAGCGTGTCGGCGGCGTGCGGCAGCACCATGCTCGGCGTACCCAGCATGTCGCCGGGCAGATGAAGCTCCTGGATCAGCCGCGCGCCGTCGGGCAGGATGATCGAGGACGCCACCCAGCCGCGCACGTCGAGATAGAAGCCGGACACGACGTCGCCCTGTGAACGGATGATCTCTCGCGGTGAGTAGGTCAGCTCGGCATCGCCGAGAGCGAGAAGCGCTTCTTCTTCCTGGGCGGTAAGGTCGGCGAGCGCACGGTAACGATGGAGCGGGTACAAGAAGGTGGTACCTTTCATCCAAGCCATTGCTACATCGCGCTTTCACCAGAGCGATCCGGCAAGATCGAGCGTCTCGCGCTGACCGTTCGTGGGGCGCCCGAAGTAGTGGCGTCCTCAGAACTCCGCCCATTCTTCCTGGCTGGTGGCCTTCAGCGCCGCGACCGGCCGCACCGGGCGTGCGCGGCGCTCGGACCAGCTCTGAGGGTGCACGAGCTGGTCGACGTTGCTGTTGCTGGAGCGGGGCGCATCGGCGTGCCCCGCCACGCGGAAGCGCGCCACCTCGCGCGTCAGCTCCTCCGCTTCCGAGGCGAGGCTGCGCGTCGCCGCGGTTGCTTCCTCGACCATGGCGGCGTTCTGCTGGGTCACCCCGTCCATCTCCGCGATCGCGGTGTTGACCTGCTGGAGCCCGACCGCCTGCTGTTCCGCCGACGAGGCGATCGACGAGACGATCGTGCTGATCGAGCCGACGCGGCCGATGATGCCCTGCAGCGCGGTGCCGGTCGCGGTGACCAGCTCGACGCCGAGGTCGACCTGCTCGGCCGAGGCGCTGATCCGCGCCTTCACGTCCTTCGCGGCGTCGGCGGAGCGCTGCGCCAGCGCGCGCACCTCGGAGGCGACGACGGCGAAGCCGCGGCCAGCGTCGCCCGCGCGCGCCGCCTCCACGCCGGCGTTGAGCGCGAGCAGGTTGGTCTGGAAGGCGATGCCGTCGATCACCGAGATGATCTCGGAGATCTCCGCCGAGGCGCGCTCGATCCCGTCCATCGCGGTCATCGCGCGCTGGACCACCTCGCCGGAGCGGTGCGCCTCCGCCTGCGCGTCCGCCACGAGCGCGTTGGCCTGCGTGGCGCCGCTGGCGGTCTGGCGCACCGTCGAGGTGATCTGCTCCATCGCCGCGGCGGTCTCCTCGAGCGCAGCGGCCTGCTGCTCGGTGCGGCGCGACAGGTCGTCCGAGGCCTGGCGAATGTCGTTGGCGCCGCTGTTGATGTCGCCCGCGGTCGCGGTGACCTTGCCCAGCGTCGTCGCCATCTCGGCCATGGCGTCGTTGAAGTCGTGGCGCAGCGTCTCATATTGGCCGACGAACGGCTCCTCGATCCGCTGCGAGAGATCACCCGCGGCGAGCCGGCCCAGACCGAGACCCAGCTCGCGCACGATCGTCTCGGCCGCGACGTTCGAGCGCCGCACCGTCTCGGCGTTGGCGCGGAACACCTCCATCGCGCGCGTCATGCGACCGACGCAGTCGCGATAGTCGGTGCGCAGGATCGGCGACGCCAGGTCGCCCGCGGCAAGGCCCTCCATCCGCACGACCGTCGCGACATAGGGGTCGCTGATCGCCCGGCCGCTCCACCAGGTGAGCAGCACCGGCACCAATGCGAGGCCGCAACCGCACGCCATCACCGTCCAGACGCGATCGGGCGGCGTCATCGCCGCCGTATAGACCGCGGCGACGCTCAGCAGCGCGACGACGACCTGTACGGTGAGGAGCACCTTGAACTTCGTGCGAACCGGCGCATGCTGTGCGAACCACGCGATCATCGCTGAACCTTTATCCTGTTGCGGATGAAGGTACGGGAGGAAGATTAATCGATCACAACCGTATACGAAGGAAGGAGAGCCTCGGCACGGCAGCGGTCGAACCCTCCGTGACTATCGTAGGAGAAGGCATGTTATTGGCGGATTTCAGCCAGTTGCTAATCCAGGTGAGTGATCCAGATGGACGCGCGGCGAGCGCGTGGATCGAGCTTACTTAAGGGCAAGCTAACGAGAGAAGCTGCCGTGCCGACGAAAGGGGACCGCATGTGATTCGGCGTGGCGAGGCGTCGGCGAGCCTGACAGCGCAGCACGAAGTCACAGCTCGAGCGCCACGAAGATCGCGCGGGTGCGCTCCTTGTCTTGCGCCACGGTGGGGTGGATCGCTGAGCGTCAGCGTACCGACTCGCCTCGGCCGAGCCTATGCGCCACCTCACAACGCCCAGGTGAGCTCCAGCCACAGCTTGCGCGTGTCGGTCGCGAACCCGTCGGCGCGATAGCTGGCGTAGCGCGCCGAGACGCCGTAGCGCGCCAGTTTGGCCGAGGCGAGCAGGTCGACCTCGTCGCCGTAGCGGCGGTCGACCCGCTCCGCAGCGAAGCGATGGTACACCGCCTGCACCCCGACCGCCTTGAACGCGCCGAGCTTGGGCCAGCCCCAGCCCAGGCTGCCGTACACGTCGCGCACGCCGTCGGGCGGGGTGGTGGTGAGCTTGTCCGCCCAGCCCTGGAATTTGAAGATTGAGGCCAGCGGCGTCTGGAACGAGGTTAGCGCGGTGCCGTTGCCCGCCCCCAGCACCTCATAGCCCGCGCCGACGTGCAGCGCGTGCACGTCCAATCCACCGTCGACGAGATAGTAATCGGCCCGATAGTCGTTCGGGTTGCGGTGATAGTCGGACTGGGTGGCGTAGCTGAGCTGCCAGGATGCCTTCACCTTGGGAGCGAGCGCGTGCGACCCGACCAGCCGCGCGCCGTAGCTCTGGCTCGACAGGCGATAGCCCTGCACCGCGGCCTCGTCCTGGTCGATCAGATAGGCGAATGCGGTCAGCGTGCCGAGCGGCGTGTCCTGCGCCAGCAGCGCGAAGACGTTGTCCCCGCCGATCGCGGCCGGCTTGGCGCCGCGGCCGTTGATGCCGCTCGGCGTCCGCACGCTCCACGCATAGGTGACGTCGGCGCGCAGATGCTTGGTGAAGCTGAACTGGCCGCGCACCGCGTCGAACGAGCGCGAGTTCTGCCGGATCGCGGCGGCGCCGACGAAGCGCTCGTCCTCCAGGCCGATCTTCTGGCGCCCGCCGATGAGCGTGAGCGGCGCGGTCTTATATTGCAGCTGCGCGCGGTACAGCGCGATATTCTCCGGGTCGCCGACGGCGGGATAGCCCGCGCCGTTGCCGACCGTGTCGTCATAATGGTCGACGATCGCGAGATTGCCCTGCGCCTCGACCAGCGCCGAGATCGCGCCGCTCGTCGCCGCCACACCGCTGCGCACGCGGATCGTCACCGCGTCGGCGGCGCGCGCGATACCGTCCTGCTCGACCCGCTCGTAGCGCAGCCGCACGTCCTCGGTCGGGGTGAGCGTGATCGGGTCGGCGAGCGCGGGCGCCGCGGCGAAGACGACGACGGTGGCCGCGGCGAGGCGGCGGGTCAGCGTTGACAGATGAGCCATGTTCCCCCCGTAAGCGCGACGGCTTGCAATGCAGTTAACGCACGACGTCCGCTTACCGCGAAAAATAGACCCAACAACAGACCATTAGTCGCAAAGTTAGCCAGCGCTTAACTCCGCATCGCTACCACGTCACGGCCGCCAGGAGAGGTTCGTGACCATTCGCAACATCGCCATCCCGCGCAAGCTCGCGCTCGCCTTCGCGCTGCTGATCGCGACCTTCTCGATCGTCAGCCTCCTGGTCTTCGCCAACGTGCGCACGCTCCACCAGGTGGCGGTGACACGCGACGAGGCCAAGCTGGCCTCCGACCATGCCGATGACATGCTCAACGGCGTGGTCGAGGGGCAGAGCGCGGTGCGGGGCTATGTCCTTCTCGGGAAGCCCGCTTTCCTCGACACCTACAAGGAAAACGCGGCCGCGATCACCGCCGCCGCGGCCGAGTTCAACCGCCATGCCGCGCGGCCCGATCAGGCCCAGCGCGTGCGCCGCTTCCTCGCGGCGGTGGAGACGTGGCAGCGTACCAAGGTGGCGCCGACGCTCTCCGCTTTCGCCGAACCGGCGACGCGCGAGCAGGCGCGCGAGCTCGCCGGCTCCAAGCAGCTCGGCGCGATGCGCGACATCATCAAGGACATACAGGCGGCACAGCAGGACTGGGTCGACAAGCAGGACGCCGCGCAGCGCCACGCCGAGACGATGGTGACGCTGGCGCTGGCGCTCGGCGGCGCGGTCGCGGTGGCGCTGGCAGCGGCGATGGGCATGCTGCTGTCGCGCTCGATCGCGCGGCCGGTGGTGGCGATCGCCTCGGTGATGGAGGAGCTCGCCGCGGGGGGGCACGAGGTGACGCTGCCCAGCGCCGACCGCCGCGACGAGATCGGCACGATGGCGCGCGCGGTGGCGGTGTTCCGCGACGCGGCGGTGGAGAAGGCGCGCGCCGAGCAGGAGCGCCAGGCGGTGTTCGCCGAGGTCGGCGGCGGGCTGGCCCGGCTCGCGGACGCCGACCTTGCCGCGCGCTTCAGCGGCTTCCCGCCGGCCTATGCCAAGCTGGAGCAGGACTTCAACGCCGCGATGGACGCGATGGCGCAGGTGATGGGCGCGGTGACCAGCGCGACCAACGGCATCAACGACGGTGCGGCCGACATCCGCGCCGCTTCCGACGATCTCTCGCAGCGCACCGAGCAGCAGGCCGCCAGCCTGGAGGAGACCGCCGCCGCGATGGAGGAGATCACCTCCACCGTGAAGGAGACCGCGGCGAGCGCGGCACAGGCCAACCAGACGGTCGAGGCGGCGCGGGTCGAGGCCGAGCAGTCGGCGCAGGTGGTCGAGCGCGCGGTCGCCGCGATGGGCGGGATCGAGCGCGCCTCGAGCGAGATCGGCGAGATCATCGGCGTGATCGACGCGATCGCGTTCCAGACCAACCTGCTCGCGCTGAACGCCGGGGTCGAGGCGGCGCGCGCGGGCGACGCGGGCAAGGGCTTCGCGGTGGTGGCGAGCGAGGTGCGTGCGCTGGCGCAGCGCTCCGCGGAGGCGGCGCGCGACGTCAAGGGCAAGATTACCGCCGCGACCGGCCAGGTCGACGCCGGGGTGACGCTCGTCAACGCCGCGGGCGACGCGCTGGCGCGGATCAACGCGCGCGTCGGCGAACTCAGCGGGCTGGTGCGCACCATCGCCACCGCCGCCGAGCAGCAGGCCACCGGGCTCCAGCAGGTCAACACCGCGGTGGCCGAGATGGACAATGTCACCCAGCAGAACGCCGCGATGGTGGAGGAAGCCACCGCCGCGGCGCGCAGCCTGTCGGTGGAGGCCGACGCGCTGGCGCAGCAGGTGGCGCGGTTCCGCACCGGCGCGGCGTCGCCCCCGGCGAGCCCGGTCCACCAGTTGCAACAGCGCGCCGCGGCGGGCGTCCGCCGCCGCGCCGCGCCGCGCGCGACCGCGGTGAGCGACGACTGGTCGGGGTTCTGACGACGAACTCCTCCCCGCTCGCGGGGAGGAGTTTCTTCCGTCCTTTTCGAGCGGATCGTCTAGCTGTACCCCATCCGCGCGCGGAACAGCTGCCCGCCCTCGATCACCCACACCAGGACCAGCACCGCGACCCCGATCGCGAGATACCCCAGCGCCAGCGGCAGCGTCGTTCCCGCGTAGGACTGGCCGATCGCGCTTCCCACCAGCACCGCGCCGATGCTGGTGATGAAACCCTGCACCGAGGAGGCGGTGCCCGCGATATGGCCGACCGGCTCCATCGCCATCGCGCCGAAGTTCGAGCCGCACAGGCCGATGCAGGTCATGCTCAGCGCCTGGAACACGATATAGCTCACCAGCGTCTCCCACCCGGCGGTGATCACCAGCAGGTGCAGCACTGACAGCGCGATCAGCGCCAGCACCGCCGACTGCGAGATGAGCCGCGTGCCGAGCCGCTCGACCAGTCGGCTGTTGGCGAAGGAGGCGCAGCCCATCGCGCCCGCGCACAGCGCGAACAGCAACGTGAAGCGGTCGCCCGCGCCGAACTCGTCGACGAAGATCTGCTGCGCCGAGGAGACGAAGGCGATGATCCCGCCGAAGGTCAGCGACGCCGCCACGGCATAGCCGGCGGAATAGCGGTTGGTCAGCGTCAGGCGATAGTTGGCGCGGAGGTTGGCGAGCGAGATGGCGACGCGCCGCTCTACCGCCAGCGTCTCGGGCACGCGCAGCAGCGTCCAGCTCAGCACGAAGGCGGCGAAGCCGCCGAGCGCGTAGAAGATGAAGCGCCACGGCCCGAAGGCGAGCAGCCCCTGCCCCAGCGTCGGCGCCAGGATCGGCACGATGAAGAAGATCATCTGCGCGATCGACATCGTCCGCGCCATCTGCCGCCCCGAGGCGGTGTCGCGCACGATCGCCACCGCCAGCACGCGGGTCGAGGCCGACATCAGCCCCTGCAGCAGTCGCGCGCCAAGCAGCGCCGGGAAGGTGGCGGCGCTGGCGGCAAAGACGCTGGCGGCGACGAAGCCGGCGAGCGTCACGATCAGCACGGGGCGGCGGCCGTAACGATCGGCGAGCGGGCCGTAGAGCAGCTGCCCCAGGCCGAAGCCCATCATGTAGACGGTCACGATCCACTGGCGGTGGTTGGCGGCGCTCACCGCCAGGTCGTGCCCGATGTCGGCGAGCGCGGGCAGCATGAGGTCGACGCCGAGCGCGTTGACCCCCATCAGCGCCGCGATGAAGGCGACGAACTCGCGCGGGTGCATGCCGCGCGGCGCGGGGTGCGGGTGCGGGGCGGAAAGGGGCGTCATGCCTGCCCTATCGTCCTCCCCACGGCGGTGCACAAGCGGCTGACGGAGTTCGATTCTTGCGACGAGAACCTGATCCATCTCCGTGGCATCGTGCTCGGGTGGATGCCGGAGCCCAGGGTTGCAGGAGGGACGCTCGTGGCTCGAGGCTCCGGCGCACGCCGGCAGACCGCTGCGGTCCGCCTAACCCGCGCGTCGCAGGGTGATCCGTGTCATCTCGGACGGGCGCCCCAGCCGCAGCGCGAAACCGGGCCATAGCGCGGTGCCGTTGCTGACGTAGAGCGTCATCGCGCCGACCTGGTAGCGGCGCGACACGAACCCGTCGTTGCCGCGCGCCACCAGCCGGTCGAGCCCGACGATCATCCCGCCGTGCGTGTGCCCGGAGAGCTGAAGCGCCACGCCGCGCGCCGCCGCGGCGCGCGCGTGGCGCGGCTGATGGTCGAGCAGTACCACCGGCGCGCCTGCGGGGGCGCCCGCCAGCGCCGCGCCGAGGTCGGGCGCGGGGTGGCCACTGTGCGCCGCCGAGGCGTCGGTCACGCCGGCGAGCACCAGCCGCTCGCCGCCGCGCTCCACGATCGTGTGCGCGTTCGGCAGCAGCCGCACGCCCAGCCCAGCGAGGTGCCGCATCCACGCGTCATAGTCGAAGAAATATTCGTGGTTGCCCGGGACGGCCCAGACACCGTCCGGGGCGCGCAACGTGGCGAGCGGCGTCACGTCGGCGCGGCGCATCGCCACCGAGCCGTCGATGAAGTCGCCCGTGACGACGATCAGGTCCACGCCCGCGGCGTTGGCGCGCGCCACCATCGCCTCGGCCCAGCGCGCCGGGAACAGCTTGCTGAGGTGCAGGTCGCTGAGCTGGAGCAGCCGGTAACCGTCGAAGCGCGGCGGCAGCCCGGCGATCTCGACCGTGATGTCGCGCACCGGCGGCTGGCGCATCGCCTTGGCGACGCCGATCGCGGCGAGCAGAGCCGCCAGCCCCGCCGCAGCGTAGCGCGCGCCGTCGGGCAGCGTCGCGCCGCGGCGGACCAGTTGCGCCACCAGCAGACCGAGGTCGAGCAGCAGCTGGAGCGCGAACAGCAGCACGATCGCGCCGAACGCCCAGTTGAACAGCACTACCATCGCGCGCGGGAACTCGGGCGCGAACACCGAGCCCGAGGACAGCTTGCTCCAATAATGGAACTGCGACGCGGCGAGCAGCAGCACCGCGACCCCGCCCTTGGCCCAGAGCGGCAGCGCCAGCGGCCAGAGCGTGCGGAGCAGGACGTAGAGGCAGGGCGTCGCGAAGATCAGATGGAAGATCGTGGGTCTCCTCGCCCGCCCCAACCAGCGACACGCGCCGACGTTGCATTCACGCGACCGGCATCGCGGCGCCTCAGCCGGCGCGGCGCTCCAATGCGTGCGCCGCCTCGGCCATCAGCGCGGCGATGATCTCCGCGATCGGCTCCTCCCTGGTGACCATGCCGACCGACTGACCCGCCATCACGCTGCCGTGCTCGACGTCGCCGTCGATCACCGCCCGGCGCAGCGCGCCCGCCCAATAATGTTCGATCTGGAGCTGCGCCTCGGCCATCGCCACGCGCCCCTCGTCGAGCGACGAGGCGACCTCGCGCTGCTTGGCGGTGAACAGCTCGCCGCCCGCATTCTTGAGCGCGCGCACCGGGATCACCGGCAGCCGCGGGTCGATCTGCACGCTCGCCACCGCGTCGCGCGCGCTGGCGCGGATGAACGCCTGCTTGAACCGCGGGTGCGCGATCGACTCGGTGGCGCAGACGAAGCGCGTGCCGAGCTGGACTCCCGCCGCGCCCATGTCGAGATAGCCCGCGATCGCCTCGCCGCGGCCGATCCCGCCCGCGACGAACACCGGCAGCTGGTCGGCGATCTCGGGCAGCATCTCCTGCGCCAGCACGCTGGTCGAGACGGGGCCGATATGCCCGCCCGCCTCCATCCCCTCGATCACCAGCGCGTCCACGCCCGAGCGGATCAGCTTCTTGGCGAGCGCGAGCGTCGGCGCGAAGCAGATCACCTTCGCGCCGTCCGCCTTGATCGCCTCGAGCGAGCCCTTGGGCGGCAGGCCGCCGGCGAGCACGACATGGCCGACGCCGTGGCGCGCGCACACCGCGATCAGCTCCTCCAGCGCAGGGTGCATCGTGATCAGATTGACCCCAAACGGTTTGTCGGTGAGCGACTTGGTGCCGGCGATCTCGGCGTCGAGCAGCTCGGGGGTCATCGCGCCGCAGGCGATCACGCCGAAGCCGCCGGCGTTGGACATCGCCGCGACGAGACGGCGCTCGCTCACCCAGGACATCGCGCCGGCCATGATCGCGACCTCGCTGCCGAGGAAGGCGGCACCGCGCGCCATGCGGCGGGCGAGGCGCGCGGCGCCGCTCGCGGTGTCGGTGGCGGCAGCGGCGGCGGGAGCGAGCGTGTCGGTCATGCCCTGCCCTAATCACCCCGCGCGACGACGGCAATCACCCGCGCCGTGACCGGGCGGAGCGCAGAGGCGTTCGCCCGATTTTCCCACGCCTTCGCGGCACCGGGCGGGAAAGTTGACCTACGAGAGGAGGCAGTGGGCGGGCGAGCGAGGGAGCGGCGATGTCGGACGAGAAATGGCCGCGGCGTCGGCGCGCGGCGCTGCTGCTGCTGCTGGTCGCGGCGAGCTGGGCGCTGCTCGCCGGGTCGATCGCGCTGGCGCTCACCTTGCTTCGCTGAGCGCCGAGAAGGCACTGAACCAAAGCGGGAAAATTTTAAATTTGTGACAGTGCTGCTCGCTTTTAGCAGCCCCGGCGCGCGCGTAATCTGGGTGAATAACAACGGGAGGGGATGATGATGAACGGCATGATGTCGACGCGTCGGCGTTACTCGGTGCTCGCGGTGCTGACCGCCGCCAGCTGGGTCACGATCGCGATGGCGGCCGAGATGGTGGTGCAGTTGGCGCACTGAGCCGCGCCGAGGACGGGTCGGCGCGGTACCCGGGGGCACCGCGCCGATCGACCCTGGATCAGTTGCTGTCACTGTTGTTGCTGTCGCCATTGTCGGCGACGAGCAGCACGATCCCGGTCAGCGCGGCGACGATGCTGATCAGCGTGGTGGTGGGCACCGCGGCGCCGATCGGGCTGGCGTTGGCGCTGCCGCTGGCGGCGCGCGCCGCATGCGCGACCGAGAGCGAGGACGCCGGGTTGGCGGCGGGCGGCGGGCGGCGCGAGCATCGCGGCCACGCCCGCGACGAAGTCGATGAGACGCGACATTCGGTGATCTCCCTGGACGGCGCCACCGCTGCACGCGGCGCGTGATTCTGCCTAGAACAGGCTGTTTTTGCAGTGATTTGACAATCGCGGCGTGGGGGGCATTCAACCCTCCCCTGCAAGGGGAGGGGGGCCGCCGCGCGCAGCGCGGTGGTGGAGGGGGCTCTCCTCGCGGAGGAACGCCTGTTGATAGCGTGCTCGACGCAAGTCGCGCGCGCGGATGGCCCGCTTCACCACCGCTTCGCGGCGGTCCCCCTCCCCGCGCGAGGGGAAGATATGTTTTTACCGGATCGCCGCCGCCAGCACCGCGCGCGTGCCGCGGTGTGCCGCGTCATAGTCGAGCGCGGCGTCGAGGCTCTGCGCCATCGCGCGGATCAGCCGCGAGCCCACGCCGGTGCCCTTCGGCCCGTCGTCGCCGATGCCGATCCCGTCGTCCTCCACCACCAGGCGGAAGCGCAGCTCGCCGTCGCGCGCCAACGCGATCCGCACCTCACCGTCGCCCGCGGGATAAGCGTATTTGCAGGCGTTGCTGACCAGCTCGGTGACGATCACGCCGAGTGACACGGCGCGATCGGTCGGCAGCCGCAGCGGCTCGGCGGCGAGGCTCAGCCGGCGCGGCGCCTCGCTGGTCGACCAGGTCGCGCCCAGCTCCTCGATCAGCTGCGCGAGATACTCGCGCATCTCGACGTGCTCGACGTCGTCGCCGGTGTAGAGCCGGCGGTGAACCTGCGCGATCGCGCTGATGCGGCGCTGCGTGTCCTCCAGTGCGGCACGCGCGCCGGGGTCCTCGAGCGCGCTCGACTGCATCCGCACCATCGCGGAGACGAGCTGGAGCGAGTTGGCGACGCGGTGGTTCACTTCCGCCAACAGCGCTTCCAGCCGCGCGTTGCTGGCGCGCAGGTCGGATTCGGCGCGGGTCTTGAGCGCCTCGATCTCGGCGCGCGCCAGCACCTGGCGGAAGGTGGCGTCGAGCAGGTCGAAGAAGTCGTCGCCGGGCGTCTTCACCACGTAATCCGCCGCGCCAGCGCGCAGCGCCGCCACCGCCACGCGGGTCTCCTCCGATCCGCTGACATAGACCACCGCCGGCGGCGCGGGCAGCGCCTGCAGCCGCTCGAGCGTCTCCAGCCCGTCGATGCCGGGCATGTAGTGGTCGACCGCGACGAGGTCGAACGGCTCGGCCGCGGCCGCCGTCACACCCGCCTCGCCGCCGTCGGCGGTGGTGACCTGATAGCCGCGCCGCTCGAGCGCGCGCGCCACCAACCGGCGGATGCCGGCGTCGTCGTCGATGTAGAGGATGCGGGTGGCCGCGGGGTCGCTCACGGCGGGGCTCAGTTCGCCCCGTCGAGGTCGGGCACCTGGATCACCGACAGGAATAGCCCGAGCTGGCGGATCGCCTGGGCGAAGCTCTCATAGTTGACGGGCTTGGTGATGTAGACGTTGGCGCCGAGATCGTAGCAGCGCTGGATCTCGCGCGCATCGTCGGTGGTGGTCAGCACCACCACGGGCGTCCGCTTGACCGGACCGTCGCTGTTCTTGATCCGCGTCAGGATGTCGGTGCCGCTCATGTCGGGCAGGTTGAGATCGAGCAGGATCAGCGCCGGGCCGCTCAGCGCGGGGCCGACCGGATCGTTGAAGATATAGTCGAGCGCGCTCGTCCCATCGGTGAAGTGGCGGATCTCGTTGAGGATGCCGGCGCGACGGATGTTCTTCTCGATGAGGCGCGCGTGGCCCTCGTCGTCCTCGATCATGACGATGCCGACCGACTGATGCGCGTTCATTCGCTTTTACCCTGTAATTCCAGCGTCGACGGTAGCGATAGCGTGAAAACCGCGCCCTGTCCCAGGTTGGACTCGACGTTGATCGCGCCGCCCAACCGGAACACCAGCGCGCGCACCGTCGCGAGCCCGATCCCCTCACCCGGCTTGTCCTGCGCGCCCGAGCGGCGGAACAGGTCGAACACGCGCGCATGGTCGCGCGGATCGATACCGCGGCCATTGTCGGCGATGGCGTAGATCACGCGCTGGGCCTCGCGCCGCCCGCTCACCGTGATCCGTCCGGGGACGCCGGGGCGGAGATATTTCACCGCATTCTCGATCAGGTTGGAGAAAACCTGGTCGAGCGAGAAGCGGTCGCTGATCACCTCGGGCAGCGCGCCCGCGACCTCCAGCGTGGCGTCGGCATCGGCGAGCCGGTGGGTGAGCGTGTCGCGGATCTGACCGACCAGCTGCGCCAGGTCGATCCGCTCGGGCGCGAGCTGGCGCCGGCCCTGCCGGGAGAGCTGAAGAATCGCGTTGATCAGCCGATCCATCTTCTGCGTCGAGGCCCGGATGAAGCCGATCGCCTCCGGCAGGTCCTCGCGCGCCGACAGTTTCGCGTCCTCGCTGAGCAGCTGCGGCGCCTCGGCCTCGACCTTATCGACCAGAGCGCCGAGCTGGCCGGTCGCCGCTTCCAGTTCGGCGGTGAAGCCCATCACGTTGACCAGAGGCGAGCGCAGGTCGTGGCTGACGATATAGGCGAAGCGCTGGATCTCCTCGTTGGCGCGGGTGAGATCCTCGGTGCGCTCCGCCACCATCTCCTCGAGGCTGTCGGCGAGCGCCTGGGTGGCGTCGCGCGAGCGCGCCAGGTCGCGCGTATAGGCCAGCACGGTGAGCAGCGCGATCACCGCGAGCGCGAGGAGCAGCACCGCGGCGAGCACCAGCACCGCGTAGAAGGCGCGCTCGGTGACGCGCAGTTCACGGTCGCGGATCGCCAGCAGGCGGCGCTCCTCGGCCGCCATGTGGTTCATCAGGAACCGCACCGCGCGCATGCTGGTCGCCTCGGTGTCGGCGCGGAAGCCGGCGAAGGCCCCGCGCTGGTCGCCGCGCTCGACCAGCGCCATCGTCTCGGCGCGGCGCTGCGCCAGCGTGCCCAGCTGGAGCTGGAGGCGGGCGAGATTGTCGCGCTGGCGCGGGTTGTCGGCGGTGAGTCGCGCCAGCGTCGCCAGGCGCTGCGGCAGCTCGGCGGCGGCGCGGTGATAGCCCTCACGATAGGCCGCGGTGGCGGGGGCGAGCAGCGCCCCGCGCCGCGTCGCCTCGACCTCCTCGATCACGCGGCGCACTTCCAGCACCGCCTTCTCGACCTCGTATGTATGGACAACGGCCCGGGTATGAATCTGGTTCTGCCGCGTCACCCAGGCGGCGCCGCCCCCCGCGGCGAGAAGCGCGAGGAAGCCAGGCACCAGCAACGCCGTGAGCCGCGGCGCGATTTTGCCCTCGGGCGGCAGGAGGAATCGAGGTGTGGACACGGCGCCGTCGGTTAGCGTGCGTGCGCGGCTTATGCCAGCCGGGACGCGCGCCGGCTCATCCCTCGCCGGAACTCGCCGAGACCGGGAGGGCGATCATGCAATGCGCGCCGTCGGGCTCGAGCGTCAGCGCGGTGCGCGCGCCGAGCTGATAGGGCAGTGCCTGTTCGATCAGCTCGCGCCCTTGCCCGCCCCCGCTGGTTCCGCCGTCCGCCGCCGGCATCTCCACGCCGCGCTCGCGCCAGTCGATGTGCAGCCACGGCCGCGTGCCTGATCCCGCCGGCTCCAGCCGCCATGTCACGGCCAATCGTCCACCGGGCTGCCCCAGCGCGCCATATTTCACCGCGTTGGTGGCGAGCTCGTGCAGCGCCAGCGCCAGCGCCTGCACCGTCGAGGAGCGCAGTCGCACGCCCGCGGGCCCGTCGAGCGTCGCTTGATCCAGGCCTCCCATCGCCGCCAGTTCGCTGCGCAGCAGGTCGTCGAAGGTGACGCGATCGACGTCGTTGAGCCGCGACAGCAGCGCCTGCACGCGCGCCAGCGCGTCGAGCCGTTCGGTGAAGCGGGCGCGGAAGTCGGCCAGGTCGGTGCTGGTCCGCACCATCGTGTCGGCGATCGAGCGCACCACCCCCATCAGGTTGCGCGTGCGGTGCTGCAGCTCGGCGATCAGCACAGCCTGGCGCTCCTCCCACGCGCGCCGCTCCGTGACGTCGACCATCGCGCCGACCATCCGGGTCGCGCCCTCCGCGTCGTAGAAGAAGCGGCCCCGCGCGTCGTGCCACCGCACCTGGCCGTCGGGGAGCAGGACGCGAAGCTCGCGGCTATATTCGGTTCGCTCGGCGAGCGCGGTGCGCAGTGCTGCCTCCGCGCCGTCGCGATCGTCGGGGTGCAGGCGGTCGCGCCACGCCGCGTAACTCGGCACTACCTCGCCGACGGCATAGCCCTGCATGCGGAATTGCTCATCCGACCAGTGCGCCTTGCCCGAGCGCACGTCCCAGTCCCACAGGCCGAGCCGGCCGACCTCGACCGCGCTGCGCAACCGCTCCTCGCTGCGCCGCACCGCCTCGGCGGCCTCGCGCGCCTCGGTGATATCCTCGCCGATACCGCCGATCAGCGTCACCGCGCCCGCGTCGTCGCGGATCGGGAAAGCGGTATCGCGGATCCACCGCGTCGCACCGTCGACGGGGCGGAGGATACGATAGTCGAAGCTGACGTGCTCGCCGCCGCGCACGCGCGCCATCGCGGCCTCGGCGAGCGCCCGATCCTCGGGGTGGACGAGATCGAGCCAGCTCTGCACCGCGTCGCCCGCGATCGCGCGGTCGCGGCTCAGCCCATAGACGGTCTCGAACGCGGGGGTGAGATAGTCCCAGCGCAGCGTCGCGACGTCGCGGATCCACAGCACGTCGTGCGAGGCATCGCCGAACTGGCGCAGCCGCTCCTCGCTGCGGCGCACCTGGTCCTCCGCGGCGGCGTCGCGCAGCCGCAGCAGCTCCTCCTGCGCGCTCTTCCACGCGCCGATGTCCTTGGTGGTGGTGGCGACGCCGTCGTCGAGCTTGACCACGGTCTGCAGGAACCAGCCGTCGAACTGCTCGTGGACATAGTGGCGCTCGTCCTGGCGCGGCTCGCCGGTCTCGGTGACGTGCTTGAAGGTGGCGAAGATACCTTCCTCGATCACGCCGGGGTTGCGCTCGAGCAGGCTCTCGCCGCGCACCTCGCCGTAGCGACTCTCCGAGGTATGGTTGTTGAGCAGCCAGCGGAAGTCGACGATCTCGCCGCTCTCGTCCCGGACTGCCTCGAACACCTGGATCATGTCGGTCGAAGCGTCCATCGTCGCGCGCAGCAGGTCGCGCCCGCGCGCCAGCTCGGCGGTGCGCTGGCGCACCGCCAGCGCGCTCGCGGCGAACTGCGCGAGACTGGCGAGCAGGCGCGCGTCCTCGCGGTCGAAGCGGCGGTCACCCTCGTGCGCGACGAGCCACAAGGTGCCCGCGGCGCGGCCATCGCGATGGAAGGGGATCAGCAGCAGCTCGCGCGTCGGCGGGTCGAGCGCGGGGCCGGCGAACTGCTCCTCCGGCCGCTCGAACAGCAGCGCCGTGTCGCGCGCGATCGCGACGCCGCACGGACTGGCGTCGAGCGGCATCCCGCCGCCGCGATAGCCCGCCCAGGCGCCCGACAACGCGTCCCAGCGGAAGTCATGCGCCTCGCGCAGGCTGACCCCGGCCGAGCCGGCCACCCCATATGCGACGATCAGGTCGGTCAGCCGCTGGAGCAGCTCGGCGGGACGGTCCGCGAGGTCGTGTGCCAGCGCGGAGAGGATCGCCGCCTCGGTCGCGTGATCGGGCGCGCGCGCCGGGCGCGCCGCGAGTGCGTCCGCCGCCACTGCCCCACTCGCCCCGCTGTTCGAGCCACCGTGCATCGCGTCCCCTCACCGACGCGCCGACGTTACACTGCCACGGGGGGCGACGGCAACGCACGCGACGGTGGCGCGAGCGCGAGCTCGGCCCTACATCTGCCAGCATGCGCAGACACATTCTCGCCGTGCTCGGCCTCCTCGTCCTCGCCGCGGTCGGCGTCGTCGCCTATCTCGCCTGGCCCGACGCGGCGCGGCTCGACGTCGCGGCGGTGAGTGGCGCGCGGCCTACGATCACCTCGCCGCGCGAGCAGATGCTGCCCACGGTCAAGACCGCCGACCCGATCGGCTGGAAGGCGGGCCAGGCGCCGACGCCCGCGGCGGGCCTTCGCGTGGCGGCCTTCGCGACGGGGCTCGATCATCCGCGCTGGCTCTATCGCCTGCCCAACGGCGACGTGCTAGTGGCCGAGACCAACTCGCCGCCGCGCGAGGGGGGCGGCATCCAGGGCTGGGTGATGCGCCACCTGCTCGGCAAGGTCGGCGCGGGCGGCCCCTCGGCCAACCGCATCACGCTGCTGCGGGACGCCGACGGCGACGGTCGCGCCGAGGCCCGCACCGTGTTCATGACCGGGCTCAACTCGCCCACCGGCATGGCGCTGTTCGACGGCCAGCTCTACGTCGCCAACACCGACTCGCTGGTGCGCGTGCCCTACACCGAGGGCGCGACCAGCATCACGGCCAAGCCCGAGCTGGTCGTCAAGCTGCCGGGCGGCGGCAACCACTGGGCGCGCAACGTCATTCCGTCCGAGGACGGGCGCACCCTGTACGTCTCCGTCGGCTCGGCCTCGAACGTCGCCGAGGGCGGGTTCGAGCGCGAGAAGTTCCGCGCCGCGATCCTCCAGGTCTATCCCAAGGAGAAGACCTTCCGCGTCTACGCCACTGGCCTGCGCAACCCCAACGGCATGGCGCTGGTGCCCGGCACCGACCGACTGTGGACCGTGGTGAACGAGCGCGACATGCTCGGCTCGGATCTCGTGCCGGACTATCTCACCGCGGTGGAGCTGGGCGACAACTTGGGCTGGCCCTGGTATTATTGGGGCGGCTATATCGACACGCGGGTCGAGCCGAGGAACCTCGAGCTCCAGCAATATGTGAAGCGTCCCGACTATGCGCTGGGCCCGCACGTCGCCGCGCTCGGGCTGAGCTTCGCGGCCGATGCCAAGCTGGGCGGTCAGTTCACGCGCGGCGCGTTCGTCGGCGAGCATGGCTCGTGGAATCGCAAGCCGCTGTCGGGCTACAAGGTCGTGTTCGTGCCCTTCGACGCGGGGGGATGGCCGGTGAAGGGGGCCAAGCCGGTCGACGTGCTGACCGGCTTCGTCACGCCCGAGGGCGACGCGCATGGACGCCCCGTCGGTGTGATCACCGATCGCGCCGGCGCGCTGCTGGTGGCGGACGACGTCGGCGACGCGATCTGGCGAGTCACCGCCGCACGCTGAGCCGGACCGCGCTTCGCCCGCGCTATAATGCGCGTGGGCGAAGCGCGGAGCGAGCGATGCTGTGGACGATCGTCGTCATCCTGGTGATCCTGTGGCTGCTGGGATTCAGCTTTCACCTGACCCACGGACTGATCCACCTGCTGCTGGTGATCGCGCTGATCATCGGCCTGGTGCAGCTGTTCACCGGGCGCCGTTGACCCACACGCGCACGCCGCCGTAACGAAATGTTGCCGGCAGGCGGAACGGTAGCCGGGGCGATAGTGTTTTATCCTCCCAAACTAGGAGGTTACCCCGATGCTCTGGACGATCGCCGTTATTCTCCTGGTGCTCTGGCTGCTGGGTTTCAGCCTCCACGTCGCCGGCGGGCTCATCCATATCCTACTCGTCGTGGCGATCATCGTCGGGTTGGTCCAGCTGTTCAGCGGCCGCCGGGTGTAGGGAGGGTTCCTCCCTTCTCGCACGCGGAGGCGCGGTGATAACCTTCTCCCCAAGTCGGAGATTGTCGCTACCACGATCGCTGCGGCCTTGCGCCGGCAGGAGCCTAGGGCGACGCCCATCAGCAGGCTTTATCTCGCCTGACCCTGGGCTCCGGCTACCGCCGGAGCGCGGTGACACGGCACCCGGTCTGCGCGATTTATCACCGCTTCTGTCGTAGAGGATGATACGGCCCCACGCGCACCCATAGCGCTGTCGCGTCGTCGCTGCATTTGAACCGCGGATAGCGTCGGCAGGCGGGATCGTCGTACTCGATCGCGCGCAGCTGCTCCGCCAGGGCCGCCAGGCCGCGCGCGCATACCGCGTCCATCAGGCCCGGGGGGTCATAGGCGTGGTAGCTGTCGACCAGCGCGGCGAAGCCGTCGCTCATCAGCAGCAGATGGTCGCCGGGTGCGACCGTCACGCTCGCGTGCTCGGTCGCGGTACCTGAGGCCGCCGCGTCGACGCCGAGAACGCGCCGCCCCGGCCGCTCGCGCGCGGCGCGACGGTCGGCGATCACCGCGGGCGTCCGCACGGCGCCGAGCGCGTCGCCGAGCGCCGCGGCCTCGGCGCTCTCCGCGGCGCGGTCGGGCGCCGGGGTGAGCCAGTCGACGGTGCCGTCCGCACGCTCACGCAGGATCGCGCAGTCGCCCGCCCAGGCCACATCGAGCGAGTCGCCGACGAGCTGAATCGCGGCGAAGGAGGCGCTCGGCACTTCCCACGCGCCCGCGGGCTCACGCCGTCGCTCGGCGCCGTAGCGCTCTGCCACGATCGCATACACCGCGGCGCAGGTGGCGCCCAGGTCTGCGCCCTCCGCGAGCCCGAAAGCGCCATCGGCGGTCGCGGCGAGCCAGGCCGCGCCGCCCCGATCGCCCAGCAGCCCGGGCGGGGCGAGATCGGTGGCGCCGTCGATCACCCAGGCGCGGCGCGCGCTCGCGCCGCCGCGGTCGTCGTTGGGCGTGTCGAGGTCGCCGCACAGGCTGAGCGACTGGAGCAGGTCGAGGTGCATGGCCCCGCCCCTAGCCGCCCCGCGCGGCTCAGTCGACGAAGAGCAGCGCGGGCGCCTCGATCAGCCCTTTCAGCGCCTGCACGAAGCTGGCCGCGTCATGCCCGTCGACCACGCGATGGTCGCAGCTGATCGAGAGATTCATCAGCTTGGCCCGGCGGATCGCATCGCCGCGCCCGGCCTCCTCCGGGGCGACGAAGACGGGGCGCTCGACGATCTTGTTGGGGCCGATGATCGCCACTTCGGGTCGGTTGATCACCGGCGTGGTCGCGATGCCGCCGAGCGGGCCGAGCGAGGTGAGCGTGATCGTGCCGTTGCCGAGCTCGTCGGGGCGCAGCTTGCCCGCGCGCGCCGCGGCGGCGAGTCGCGCGATCTCGGTGGCGAGCTGCCAGACGTTGCGGTCCTGCGCGTCGCGGATCACCGGCACGGTGAGCCCGGCGTCGGTCTGCGCCGCCATGCCGAGATGGACGCGGCCGTGGCGGGTCACCACACCGGCCTCGTCGTCGTAGCGCGCGTTGAGCATCGGGAAGTCGGGTAAGGTGCGGCACAAAGCGACGATCAGCAGCGGCAGCAGGGTCAGCTTGGGCCGCTCGCCGCGCCGCGCGTTGAGCTGCGCGCGCAGCGCCTCCAGCGCGGTGACCTCGATCTCCTCGACATAGGTGAAATGCGGGATGTGACGCTTCGCCGCGACCATGTTCTCGGCGATGCGGCGGCGCATGCCGATGACGCGGACCTGCTCGTCCTCGCGCGCGCGGCTGGCGTGCGGCGCGTGATAGCCCTCGCCGCCGCCGTAGCGGAGAAAGGCGTCGAGGTCGGAATGGCGGACGCGGTCACCCTCGTCCACGCGGACCTGCGCGAGGTCGACGTTCAGGTCGCGCGCGCGGGCGCGGACGGCGGGAGAGGCGAGGACTCGTAACTCCTCCCCGGCACGGAGCATCGGGTCGGATCGTCCCCCGAACGATCCTTGACCATGCGGGGCATGGTCAACCCGATGCTCCGTCCAGGCGAGGAGTTGGCTCTCCTTCCCTGCGGGGCTCTCCGCCTCGAGCGTGTCCTCCTTCACCACCGGATCTTCCGCCTCGAGCGCGTCCTCCACGCCCGGGTTCTCCGCTTCCAGCGTATCCTGCTCCACCGGCGGTGGGACGTCAGCGGCGGCCGCCCCCTCCGCCTCGGTCTCGATCACCACCAGCGGCGCGCCGATCGAGACCTGGTCGCCGACCTCGCCCGCGCGCTCGACCACCACGCCGGCGACGGGGCTCTCCATCTCGACCGTGGCCTTGTCGGTCATCATGTCGGCGAGCTGCTGGTCCTCCTCGACGCGGTCGCCGACCTGGACGTGCCAGGCGACGATCTCGGCCTCGGATATACCCTCGCCGATGTCGGGCAGCTTGAAGGTGAAGCGCGCCATGCGTTTAGTCCTTGAGAATCTTCTTGAGCGCCTGGCCGATCCGCACCGGGCCGGGGAAATAGGCCCATTCCAGGCTGTGCGGGTAGGGCGTGTCGAAGCCGGTGACCCGCTCGACCGGCGCCTCGAGGTGGTAGAAGCAGCGCTCCTGCACCAGCGCGGCCAGCTCGGCGCCGAAGCCGCCGGTGCGCGTCGCCTCGTGCACCACCATGCAGCGCCCGGTCTTCCTCACCGAGCGCTCGATCGCCGCGATGTCGAGCGGGACGAGCGTGCGCAGGTCGATGATCTCGGCGTCCACCCCGGTGTCGGCGGCGACCTGCGCGCAGACGTGCACCATCGTGCCATAGGCGAGCATCGTCACCGCCTCGCCCGCGCGCACCACCTTCGCCTCGCCGAGCGGCACGGTGTAATAGCCCGTCGGCACCTCGCCGCCGGGATGCTTCGACCAATTCTCCGCCGGGCGGTCCCAGTGGCCGTTGAACGGGCCGTTGTAGATCCGCTTGGGCTCGAGGAAGAGCACCGGGTCATTGTCCGCGATCGCGGCGATCAGCAGCCCCTTGGCGTCATAGGGCGTCGAGGGGATCACGGTCTTGATCCCCGAGACGTGCGTGAAGATCCCCTCGGGCGACTGCGAGTGGGTCTGCCCGCCGAAGATGCCGCCGCCATAGGGCGAGCGCACCGTGATCGGCGCGGTGAAGTCGCCCGCCGAGCGGTAGCGCAACCGTGCCGCCTCGGAGACGAGCTGGTCGAGCGCGGGATAGATATAATCGGCGAACTGGATCTCGGGCACGGGGCGTAGCCCATAGGCCCCCATGCCGACCGCGACGCCGATGATCCCGCACTCGGTGATCGGCGTGTCGAACACGCGGGTCTTGCCGTATTTCGCCTGCAGCCCCGCCGTGGCGCGGAAGACGCCGCCGAAATAGCCGACGTCCTCCCCCATCACGATCACGTCGGGATCGCGCGCCATCGTCGCGTCCATCGCCGAATTGATCGCCTGGATCATGTTCATGCGGGTGGTGATGGGGGTGTCGATCACGTCGGTCATGTCAGTATCCCAAATCCTCCCCGGCACGGGAGGGGAACCGCCACGCGACAGCGTGGTGGTGGAGGGGGCTCCCCGCGGGCGACAGCACTGTTGGAGAGCCCCCTCCTCCAGCCTGCGGCTGATCCCCCTCCCCGCGAGCGGGGAGGATCTCGAAGGCCCTCGTCACTTCCGATCCCACGGCCGCCCGCTCGCCGCTTCCTCGTCGATCATCATCTGGCGCTGCTCGCGCAGGTGCCAGGGCATCTCCTCGAACACGCCGTCGAACAGCGAGTCGAGCGGCTGCGCCAGGCCGTGGCCGAGGATGCCGTTGGCCTCCGCCGCCTTCTGCGCGGCGCGGACCTCCTCGGCGACTGCGCGGTCCATCGCCTCCTGCCGCGGTTCGTCCCATTCGCCGAGCGCGACGAGATGGTCCTTGAGCCGGCGGATCGGGTCGCCCAGCGGCCAGGAGGTCGGCTCGCCGGTGGAGCGGTATTGCGAGGGATCGTCGGACGTGGAGTGACCCTCGGCGCGATAGGTGAAATGCTCGATCAGCGTCGGACCGACGTTGGTGCGCGCGCGCTCCGCCGCCCACCGCGTGGCGGCATAGACCGCGAGCGGGTCGTTGCCGTCCACCCGCAGCCCCGCGATGCCATAGCCGATGGCGCGCGCCGCGAAGGTGGTCGCCTCCGCCCCGGCGAAGCCCGAGAAGCTGGAGATCGCCCATTGGTTGTTGACGACGTTGAAGATCACCGGCGCGCGATAGACGGTGGCGAAGGTCAGAGCGGAGTGGAAGTCGCCCTCCGCGGTGGAGCCCTCGCCGCACCAGGTCGCGGCGATGCGCGTGTCGCCCTTGGAAGCGGAGGCCATCGCCCAGCCCACCGCCTGGGGATATTGCGTGGTGAGATTGCCCGAGATCGAGAAGAAGCCGAAGCGCTTCTCCGAGTACATGATCGGCAGCTGCTTGCCCTGCAGCTTGTCGCCGGTGTTCGAGTAGATCTGGTTCATCATGTCGACCAGCGGACAGCCGCGCGCGATCAGCAGCCCCTGCTGGCGATAGGAGGGGAAGCACATGTCCTCGGCGTCGAGCGCGTGCGCCGCGGCCACCGCCACCGCCTCCTCGCCGAGCGACTTCATGTAGAAGCTGGTCTTGCCCTGGCGCTGGGCGCGGAACATGCGCTCGTCGAAGGCGCGCACGGTCGCCATATGGCGCAGCATGCGGCGCAGCGTGTCGGGGCTGAGCCGCGGGTTCCACGGCCCCACCGCCTGATGCTGCTCGTCGAGCACGCGCACCATCGTATAGGCCAGGTCGGTGAAGTCGCGCGGCGGCGCGGCGGTGTCGGGGCGCGGCGCGGCGCCCGCGGGGGGCACCTCCAGGTCGCTGAAATCGGCCGCGTCGCCGGGGCGGAAGCGCGGCTCGGGCACGTGCAGCGTCAGCGGCTTCAGGTTGCGGGCGTCGCCCAAGGTCACTCTCCTGGCCGCCCGGTTGGGTCCGGGAGGCGTCGCCGCGGCTTGTAATTATATTTCAAGCGAAGCGGAAGCCCCCTGATGCGTTCGGGCGCGCTCGAAGCGTGTCGCTAGAGAAGCACGATCGCGCTACGTGGCTGCCGCCCCGGCGGACGCGAGACCTTTGCAGAAGTGGCGCCACGTCCTCATCTTTTCGTCATCCCGGGCTCGACCCGGGATCCATGGTGCCGCGTGAGCCGCCGGCGTTGTGATGGCGGAAGCTTGGATCCCGGCCTAGGCCGGGATGACGAAGGGTGAAGAGCATGACGCGACGTCCGCCAAGGCCCCGCGCTAGCCAGGATGGCAGCGTGTAGCGCGCAGGGCTACTGCGGGAACCATGAGGCCGCGCCGTCGGCCGCATAGCGACTCGACTCAACCCATCAGAACAAAGTAGGAACGACGCTCCACCAGCGAGTCGTCACCTGTGTCCGAGTCGAGTGTCCTCCAGTCCCTGCGCGACACGCTCAGCGCGATCGAGGCAGACGGCCATCGCCGTCGCCCGGTGCTGCCGTTCGGTGTGCCGGCGGTCGACGAGCGGCTCGCCAACGGCGGGCTTCGGCTCGACGCGCTGCACGAGGTCGCCGCCGCCACCCCGGCGATGGGCGACGACGCCTCGGCCACGCTCTTCCTCGCCGGGGTCGCCGCGCGCGCCTGGGGGCCGGTGCTGTGGGTGGTGCGGCGGCGCGACCTGTTCGCGCCCGGCCTCTACCAGTCGGGACTCGCGCCCGATCGCGTGCTCTACGCCGAGGCGAGCGACGACTCCGAGGTGCTCGCGCTGATGGAGGAGGGCCTGCGCCACCGCGCGCTCGGCGCAGTGATCGGCGAGACCCGCCGCGCGGCGATGGCCTCGACCCGCCGGCTCCAGCTCGCCGCCGAGGGCGGGCGGACCATCGCGCTGCTGCTCAAGCGCCACGCGCGCGAGGGCGCGGATCCGCTCGCGGTGCCGTCCGCGGCGGTGACGCGGTGGCGCGTCGGCTCCGCTCCCTCGGCGCCGCTGCCGGTCGCGGGCGTGGGGCGCGCGCGCTGGGATCTCGCGCTGGTACGGCAACGCAACGGCGAACCTTTTCAGACAATCGTGGAGGCATGCGATGAGACGGGTCGCATCGCTCTACCTGCCCGACTGGTCGATCGACCGGCTGCGGCGGGCAGAGCCGGCGCTCGCGCCGCCGCCTGAGCGCGCAGCGCTCGACCCGGGGTCGCCGCGCGCAGCGCTCGATCCCGCCTCGCCTCGTGTCGCGCTCAACCTCGCCGCGCTGAAGGCGGCGGGCGACGCCGAGCAGGGCGGCAAGCAGTGCGACGCGCCGCGCAACACGGGCTGGCGCCCGGGTGCGCGCTGGGCGCGCGACGACGCCGGCTATCTGCCCGGTCCGCTGCGCGGCGTCGACGAGACGACCGGCGGCGCGGGGGCGTGCTGGGCGGGCGAGACCCGCGCCGACGTCGCGCGCCGCGTCGCCGCGATCGCGCCGCACCAGCGCCCCCCCATGCGCGAGATGGGGCGCCGCAGCGAGGCGGCGGAGCATCCGTTCAAGCGGCTGCCCGGCGACGACGGGGGCAAGTCCAGCGGCTGGCCCGAGCCCGCCGAGCGCCGGCGGACGCACGAAGCCAAAGGTGACGATGATCGCCCTTCGCTGTTCTACCAGACCGCCGCGCCCTCCAAGCCGAACCGTGCTCCGGCGAACGCCGGAGCCCAGGGCCGCAAGGATGACGCTCGTCGCTCTGGGCTCCTGCGTGCACAGGAGCACGCCCGCGGCCCACACGAGGCGATGGCGCCGGTGCGCACTGGTGGCGAGGGCGTACGGCCGGGATCGCGCCAGCGCGAGCGGGACGTGAATGTGGTGAAGACGCAGGGCCGCGGTGACGAGGTGCACCTCTCGGCCGTCTCCCCACCGTCCTCCCGGACCTGTTCCGGGATCCAGGGTGCCGCACCCTCAACGGACGGGGCGTGCGTGGAAGGCTGGATCCCGGAACAGGTCCGGGATGACGGAAAGAGGCAGGAGGCTGCGCACCCTAGGCCCGTCCGCCTCGTAGTCCCTGAACCGCCCGCCGCGGGCGCCCCCGCTGCCTCCATAACGGACGCCCCCTCGACATCCGGGCACCGCCGTCCCCCTCACGTCTCCCCCGCGCTGAGCGGCGCGTGGAACGCGATGCCCGCGATCCGCTACCCCGGCGACGGGCCGCACCCGGACAAGGCCGCCGCCAAGGAGCGCCGCCCCGGCTCGAACGACCCCGGCGCCGCGGTGAAGGAGGTCGCCGCCTTCTTCGACACCGGGCGCACCACGGCCGGCACGATCGCGCGCGTCTGCCACGACCCGGCCGCGACCGCCTCCGCCGGGGTCGCAGCCGACACCGCCCCACCGCTCGTCACCGTGCAGAAGGTGGGCAGTCGGGTCGAGATCGCCGCCGCCTCGTCCGCGGCGCGTGCGATCGGGGTCGAGCCCGGCATGGCGCTGACCCAGGTGCGCGCCGCCACCCCCGAGATCGTCGTGCGCGACGCCGACCCCGAGGGCGACCAGCGCGCGCTGCATCGGCTCGCGGTCGCGCTGGCGCGACGCTGGACCCCGGTAGTGGCGATCGAGGACTCGCAGTCGCTGCTGCTCGACCTCACCGGCGTGGCGCATCTCCACGGCGGCGAGTCGCGGCTGGCGCGGCGACTGGTGCGGCTGCTCGCCCGGCTCGGCATCACCGCGCGCGTCGCGATCGCCGATACCGCCGGCGCGGCCTGGGCCTGCGCGCACCACGCCGAGCCCGAGCGCGGCGGCGTGACGATCCTGCCGCCGGGCGCGACGCTGGACGCGCTCGCGCCGCTGCCGGTGGCATCGCTCCGCGTCGACGAGCGCGCGCTCGAGCTGCTGCGTCGGCTCGGCGTCGACACCGTCGGCCAGCTCGCCGCACTGCCGCGCGCGCCGCTGGCACGGCGCTTCGGCACCGCGCTGGCGCAGCGGCTCGACCAGGCGAGCGGGCGCGCGCCCGAGCCGCTCGCGCCGGTGGTGCCGCCGGTGGCGATCACGGTGGAGCAGCGCTTCGCCGAGCCCTTGCTCACCGCCGAGCCGATCGCGCACTGGATCGGGCAGTTGGTCGACCGGCTCGCCGCCGAGCTGGCGCGTGCGGGGCGCGGCGCGCGCCAGCTGCTGCTCGCCGCGACGCGGGTCGACGCCGCGGTGCAGACGCTACGGGTTGGCTTCGCGCGGCCGACGCGCGCGCGCGAGCATCTCCGCCGCTTGCTGCTGCGCCGGGTCGAACGGATCGACCCGGGTTTTGGAATCGAGGCGCTGACGCTCCACGTCCAGCGCGCCGATCCACTCGCGCCCGAATATTGCGACGGTGATCTCGCCGAGGGCGAGCGCCCCGACCTCGCCCCCCTGGTGGACGCCATCGTCAACCGCATCGGCGCGGCGCGGCTGTGGCGCGCGCGCGCGGTGGAGAGCGACGTGCCCGAGCGCTCGGTCGCGGGTGCCGCGCCGCTCGACCCGCCCGAGCGCGCCGCACCGACGCTGCGCCGCGACGACGTGCGCCGGCTCGACACGCGCGACGCGGACCATCCGTGGCACCCGCGCTGGCCGCGCCCGACGCGGCTGCTGCGCCGCCCCGAGCCGCTCGACCATGTTCTGGCCGAGCTGCCCGACCAGCCGCCCAAACGCTTCACCTGGCGCGGCGAGTCGCACGTGGTGGTGCGCGGCGACGGGCCCGAGCGGATCGCGGGCGAGTGGTGGCGCCGCCGCGGCGAGCGCGACGCGGTGCGCGACTATTACCAGGTCGAGGACGAGGCCGGCCGGCGCTACTGGCTGTTCCGCCGCGGCGACGGCGAGCGCGGCGAGACCGGCGACCTCAGCTGGTACATGCACGGCACGTTCGGATGAGCGGGCGGGTGAGCAGGTGGGGGCTGCGGCGCGGCCTTGGCCTGGCGCGGGGCGAGCCGCGGCGCGTCGGCATCGTCGGCCAGATCATCGCCACGGTGCTCCTGCGCACACAGGAGCCTAGGGCAGCAAGCGCCGACGCATGTGCTGGCAATGGGCCGACGCCACGCCGTTTAGCCCTTGGTTCTCGCGTGCGCGGGAACATGGTGGAAGCTACCCGCGGGTGGGCTCACACTCGGCGGGCAACAGACCGCGCGGGTGTGGGTCCCTTCCGGCGCAGGAGCATGATGCTGCGCAGCGACGGCGTCACGCTGCCTCGGCCGCGCGAGGTCGGCAACCTGCTCGCCGCCCCCTCGCCCCGCGTCTCCCCGGCGGAAGCCGGGGTCCAGTTGGGAAGGCCGTGGTGGGACTCACCGGCGATCCCCACCTGGGCCCCGGCTTCCGCCGGGGAGACGGTAGCCGCTGGGGCCGTCGGGCCGTTTTCATCACTTCTGCGGGCAAGGGCGCGTGGCACTGCTACGTCACTCAGCAACGTCACCTCCACCCACTCACCCCCGCGCATCCACGGTGCGGACATGCCCCGCCGCGGCATAGCGCAGGATCTGCTCGTCGGCGGTGACCAGCGCGCAGTCGAGCGCGCGCGCGGTCGCCACCATCAGCCGGTCGCACGGATCGCCGTGGAGCCCGTCGCCGAGCCGCCCCGCCTCAAGCGCGATCGCGCGCGACACGGGCACGTCACGCGCCGCGAGGCTCGCCAGGCTGCGCTCGACCCATGTGTCGAGCGCCAGACCGAGCACCAGCCGGCCGCGATCGACGAGCATCGCGATCTCCCACGCCACCATCGCCGAGACGCGACGGTCGCCATCCCGCGCGATCGACGCGCGGGCGCACGCGCCGAGCCGCGGCGAGTCGTCGACCGCCCAGATCACGACATGCGTGTCGAGCAGGATCACCGCGACGGCGTGTCGGTCCGCGCCGGGAAGCCAAGCGTGTCCCATGCCGCGTCGCGGGCGCCGTCGTCCGGCTCGAGCGGCGCGACGATGTCGCCGTGAACCGCCACGGTGCCCCTCATCGCGCCGAACGGCACGGTATCGTCGGCGCGCAGCTCGCGTGCGGTGAGCGTCAGCGCGCGACGGCCGCGCCGCGTGATCGTCAGCGGCTCGCCGCTGCGCTCCATCTCGCCCAGCAGCGCGAGGCAGCGCGCCTTGAACTCGGTGATGCCGACGACCTTGCTCATCCGCGCCTCCAACTGACCATTTCATATAGTCGGTTCGCCCCGTGACGTACAGCGAGCTCCAGGTCACCACGCATTTCTCGTTCCTGCGCGGCGCCTCGTCGTGCGAGCAGCTCGTCGCCACCGCCGCGGCGATGGGCATGCCCGCGCTGGGCGTGGTCGACCGCAACTCGGTCGCGGGCGTGGTGCGCGCGCTCTACGCCTGCGACGAGGTGCGCCGCGACAGCGGGTTGGAGGTGCGCTCGATCCCGGGCTGCCGGCTCGACCTGGTCGACGGCGCCTCTCTGCTGGTCTGGCCCGAGGACCGCGCCGGCTGGTCGCGGCTGACCGATCTGCTCAGCCGCGGCAAGGCGCGCGCCGACGCGCAGCGCGGCGAGAAGGGGCGCTGCTTCCTCCACTGGGAGGACGTCGCGGCGCACGCCAAGGGGCTGGTCGCCGCGCTGGTCCCGGGCCACGCGCCCGAACCCGAGCAGATGCGCTGGATGGCCGACCTGTTCGGCGACGCGGGCCACGTCTGCCTCACGCATTACCGTCGCCCCGGCGAGCAATTGCGGCTGCACCGGCTGAGCGAGGCGGCGCGCGCGTACGGGCTCACGCCGCTCGCCACCGGCGACGTGCTCTACCACGCGCCCGAGCAGCGCATGCTCCAGGATGTCGTCACCGCGATCCGCGAGAAATGCACGATCGACGCGCTCGGCCTCCGCCGCGAGCGCAGCGCCGACCGCCACCTCAAGCCGCCGGGCGCGATGGCGCGGCTGTTCCGCGACCGTCCCGAGGCGCTCGCCGCGGCGGAAGCGATCGCCGAGCGCTGCACCTTCTCGCTGCGCGAGCTGCAGTACCAATATCCCGACGAGCTGGTGATGAGCGGGCGCAGCGCGCAGGAGGCGCTCGCCCGCCTCTCGCGCGACGCGCTGGCGCGGCTGTTCGACGCCGCGCCCCCGCCGCGCTACGCCGAGCAGCTCGAGCACGAGCTGACCCTGGTCGAGCGGATGGGCTACGCGCCCTATTTCCTCACGGTCAACTCGATCGTCAGCTTCGCGCGCGGGCAGCAGATCCTGTGCCAGGGGCGCGGCAGTGCGGCCAACTCGATCATCTGCTACGTGCTCGGCATCACCTCGATCGACCCGATCAAGCACCAGTTGCTGTTCGAGCGCTTCATCTCGGAGGAGCGCAGCGAGCCGCCCGACATCGACATCGATTTCGAGCACGAGCGGCGCGAGGAAGTGATCCAGTGGATCTACGAGAGCTACGGCCACGACCATGCCGCGCTGACCGCGGTGGTCAGCCGCTTCCGCACCCGCGGCGCGATCCGCGAGGTGGGCAAGGTGCTCGGCCTGCCCGAGGACATGACCGGGGCGCTCGCCAGCCAGGTCTGGGGCTGGTCGAACGAGGGCGTGCCGACCGAGCATGTCGAGGCGCTCCACCTCGACGCCGCCGAGCCGCGGCTGGCGCTCGCGCTCGATCTCGCCAAGCAGCTGATCGGCACGCCGCGCCACCTGTCGCAGCACCCCGGCGGCTTCGTGCTGACGCGCGACCCGCTCCACCAGCTCGTCCCGATCGAGCCCGCCGCGATGGTCGACCGGCGCGTGATCGAGTGGGAGAAGGCCGATATCGAGGAGCTCGGCTTCATGAAGGTCGACATCCTCGGGCTCGGCATGCTGGGCTGCATGCGCCGCGCCTTCGACCTGCTCGCCGCGCACAAGGGCATCGACATGGACCTTGCCAGCGCGCCGCTGCAGGGTGACGATCCGGCGACCTACCGGATGATCCAGCAGGCCGACACGCTCGGCGTGTTCCAGATCGAGAGCCGCGCGCAGATGAGCATGCTGCCGCGGATGAAGCCCCGGACCTTCTACGACATCGCCATCCAGGTCGCGATCGTGCGGCCGGGGCCGATCCAGGGCAACATGGTCCACCCCTATCTCAAGCGCCGCGAGGGCCGCGAGACGGTGGAATATCCCAACGAGGCGCTGCGCGCGGTGCTGGAGAAGACGCTGGGCGTGCCCCTGTTCCAGGAACAGGCGATGCAGGTCGCGATCATCGGCGGCGGCTTCACCCCGGGCGAGGCCGACGAGCTGCGCCGCGCGATGGCGACCTTCAAGCTGACCGGCGGGGTCGGGCGGTTCCGCGAGCGGCTGATCGCGGGGATGCGCGGCAACGGCATCAGCGAGGCCTTCGCCGAGCGGCTGGTGGCGCAGATCGAGGGCTTCGGCAGCTACGGCTTCCCCGAGAGCCACGCCGCCAGCTTCGCCAAGATCGCCTACGCCTCGTCGTGGATGAAATGCCACCATCCCGACGTGTTCTGCGCCGCGCTGCTCAACGCGCAGCCGATGGGCTTCTACGCCCCCGCGCAGATCGTGCGCGACGCGCGCGCGCACGGCGTGGCGGTGCGGCCGCCCTGCGTGCTGGAGAGCGAGTGGGACACCGCGCTGGTGGAGGAAGAGGAGTCGCTGGTGGCGCGTGGGCCGAGTGTGCAGGGTGAAGCGGAGGCTCGCGGCGCGGATGAGGTTACACCCTTCCCACCTCCCGCGCCGTCACCCCGGACTCGGTCCGGGATCCATGGTGCCGCGTACGCAGCGGACGTGGTGGACGCGGAACCATGGGCCCCGGATCGAGTCCGGGGTGACGAAGAGCGAGAGGCACCGCAAGAGTTGAGACGGCCGCCGCCTCGACCAGATCCCGGCCTGCGCCGCAGTGACGGCGATTCAGAGCCTGTCTCATCAGCGCGCGATCGTGCTCCGGCGAACGCCGGAGCCCAGGGCCATGAGCGTGACGCGCGCGGCGCTGGGCTCCTGCGTGCGCAGGAGCCCAGCCGTGCGAACGCGGCGGAGCGCCCGCGATTGACCGCGGGCAACCCAGGACGACAGGGCGACGACGCCCCCGCCCCGCTCGCCCCGCTCCGCCTCGGCCTGCGCGTGATCCACGGCCTCTCGGGCGAGGACGCCGGGCGGATCCTCACCGCGCGCGCGCGCGCGCCGTTCCGCTCGGTGGAGGACCTGTGGCGCCGCTCGGGCGTGCCGCTCGCGACGCTGGAGAAGCTCGCCCGCGCCGACGCCTTTCACGCGCTCGGGCTCGACCGGCGCCAGGCGCTATGGGCGATCCGTGGGCTGGGCGAGACGCCGCTGCCGCTGCTCGCCGGGATCGAGCGACGCGAGGAGCCGGTGACGCTCGAGCGGCTCACGCAGGGGCGCGAGGTGGTGGAGGATTATCGCGCCACGCAGATGTCGCTGCGCGCCCACCCGCTCCAATTCCTGCGCCCACGGCTCGACGACGCGCGGGTGACTCGCTGCGGCGACCTCGCGGGGCGCGACGGCAAGATGGTAGAGGTCGTCGGCATCATCCTGGTGCGCCAGCGCCCCGGCTCGGCCAAGGGCGTGCTGTTCATCACCATCGAGGACGAGACCGGGGTCGCCAACGGCATCCTCTGGCCCGACCGGTTCGAGGCGCAGCGCCGCACCGTGATGTCCTCGGCGATGGTCAGCCTGAAGGGACGCGTGCAGCAGGAAGGCGCGGTGATCCACGTCATCGTCGAGCGCGTCACCGATCTCACCGCGATGCTGAGGTCGGTCGGTGACGTCGACCTGCCGCGGCTGGTGGCGCGCGGCGACGGTGCCACCTACCCCGGCGCACCCGACCGCGGCGACAAGGGCTGGCAACCGCGCCCGCGCTCCGACTATCATTTCCGCGACCGCCGCGACGACGTGATCCCGATCGCCAGCCACGACTTTCATTGAAGTCTTCACCAGAGCGATCGTGCTCCGGCGAACACTGAGGCCCACCGTCCCGAGCGGGACGCGCATGGCTGTTCGCTCCTGCCGCCGCAGCAATCCGGTGAAGCAGACCGGGAGGATCGCACCAAGTCGCGTCCAGACCGCAATAATCTACAATCCCTCGCCTGCATTTACCGTCATTTTGTCATCGGCGGACGTGCGCCGCCCACCTTCCCGGACGACCCGCCATGGCCGATGCGCTGCACCAGATCGTGTACATCAGCCGCGCCCTCGCGCCGCTCTCCGACGACGCGGCAGCGGCGCTCTGCCATGCCGCCGCCGAGCGCAACCGCGCCGCCGGCATCACCGGCCTATTGCTCCACGACGGCACGCGCTTCATCCAGGCGATCGAGGGCGAGGAGGCCGCGCTACGAGCGCTGATGACACGCATCGCCCGCGACCCGCGCCATCACTCGATCGGCTATGTCAGCGACGCCGCGATCGTCGCGCGCGAGTTCGGCGACTGGGGGATGGACTATCGCCGCGTCGAGGACGTGCGCGCCGCGACCGACTTCCTCGCCACGGTCAAGCGCGCGCTCGCGGGGGTCGAGGACCCCGGCCTGCTCGCGGCCTTCATCGGCTTCGCGGTGATCGGGCGCGGAGAGCATCGCCGCGGCTTTGTCCCGCGCTGAAACGGCGGGTCGTGCCGCTTCCCCGCGACCGTCCTTAACCACAGCAATTTCGCTTGAAACTTCCGTTGCTTTGCAACATCGCCCGGCGGCGCGACCCAGGCCCTCGGCCGGCGCGGACGCGATCGCAGCCGGGACCAGGGCAACAGAACGGATGACCATGGGCTCCGATCGCCGAAGCACGCATGCAGGCGCTTAAGCCGTCGAGTCGCCGTGCGCGGCAGCTGCTCGGCGTGCTGCGCCACCCGGTCGAGCAGCTGCGGCTGCGGCGCGCGATGGCGCGCGCACGTCGCGCCGGCGTGGCCCCGGCCAGGGGTGCCGGCGCGCGGCATGGCGCGTTCAAATATGTCGGCGCCTATCTCGCCGCCCCGCTCAGCCGCCGCCAGCGGCTCGCCGCGCTGATCCACCACCATGACTATGTCGCACGCCACGCCGCCGCGCACGGCGACGCGCTGTGGCGGGCACCGTTCACTTTGTGGGAGCGGCACGACGAGGAGGGGCGCCACCACGCGCTGCTACTCACCCCCGCGCGGCTGGCGCCGATGGAGGGCGAGGTGGAGCTCGCCTTCCTGCTCGACGGGCAGCGGCTGTTCACGCTGACCTTCGCGCTGGTGAGCGGCACGCTGATCGGTGCCGCGGACGCGCCGGTGCTGCTCGTCGGCGGGCTGCAGGGCGGCTATCAGGTACGCGAGGAACTGCGCTACGCCGCGCGCGCGAACGGCGAGATCGCCGCGCCGACGCTGCTGCTGCTCGCCGCGGCGACCGTGGCCGAGGCGCTCGGCGCCGCGCTGCTGGCCGGCCCGTCGAACCGCACCCAGGTGGCCGCGGGCTACGTCGTCGACGGCCGGTCGAGCTCGCTCGACTATGACGAGCTCTGGGCCAAGCTCGACGGCAAGCGCACCGACACCGACTTCTTCCTGGTCGACCCGCATCGCGAGGAACCCGAGGAGGCCGAGGTCTCGGGCAAGCATCGCTCGCGCACGCGGCGCCGGCGCAGGCTGCGGGCCGCGCTGCGCGCCGAGATGCTGGCAGCGCTCGCGAGGGCGACGGGACGGACCGATCTGGTCGCGGCAGCAGCGTAGCGGAGCGCGCGCCCGAGGTCGAGCGCCAAGCCTCTTACCGCGGTCGTTCCATATATGTGTCATCCGGCGTCGAGCCGGGATCCATCCTTCCGCGGGTGTCCGAGACGACCATCGTCGTAGCCGCCACCGGTCGTGCACCGTTCCGCTTACCGCGCGCCCTGTGCGTAGCGCTGCTGCAGCGCGCGGGTGACGCCGTTGGTCCAGCCGAAACCGTCCTGCGTCGGGTATTCGCCGCCGCCGCCGGCGCGGCTCTCCTCGACGTCGTACTTCTCGAGCAGCTTGCCCGAGGCGCGATACTCGCGCTCGACGGTGGCGAGGAAGCGCGTGCCGATCTGCCGCGCCAGCGGTTCGGCGCCGTAGCGGCGTAGCCCCTCTACCGCGACCCATTGCAGCGGTGCCCATCCGTTGGGCCGGTCCCACTGCTGCCCGGTCGCCGCGGTGGTGGTGCGCAGCCCGTTGGCGGCGAGCAGGTCGCGCTCGATCGTCTTGGCCACGCGCGCGCCGCGCGACCGCGACGCCACCTCGGTGAACAGCGGGTAGGCGGTCGCCGCGGTGACGCCGTCGCGCAGCCGTGCGGCGGCGAGATCATAGTCACCGTAACGACCGTCACGCTCGCTCCACAGCCAGCGCTCGATCGCCCGGCGGCGGGTCGCCGCGGCGCGCTCGAACGGCGCCGCGCAGGGCCGCGCGAGCGTTCGACAGCGGGCGGCGATCGCGCGCTCCATGCCGTAGAGCAGGCTGTTGAGATCGGCGGGGACGATCTTCGTCGTGTCGATCGTCGCCAGCGTCCGCCCGTCGGCGAACCAGCGCGAGCTATAGTCCCAGCCGCTCTCCGCGCCGGCGCGCAGGTCGTTGTACACGCGCGCGTCGCCCCGGCCGGTCGCGACGTCCTCGCGGTAGCTCTCGTCCCGTGGGGTCGACTTGCCGTCGCCGTAATGCTGCAGCCGAGCGCCGTCCGGCATCGTCGCCGAGCGCTGCTCGATCCAGAAACGATGCTCGGCGAGCAGCGCATCGAGCCAGCGCGCCTGGGTGGCGCGGTCGACGTCGCGCATCAGCCCCATCATCAGGTAGAGGAACGGCGGCTGCGAGCGGCTGACATAATAGGTCCGCGTGCCGTTGGGGACATGGCCATAGCGCTCGACCAGCGAGACGAAATTCTCGACCATGTCGCGGGTGAGCGCGTGCTCGCCGTCCGCCTCTAGGCCGAGCATCGTGAAATAGCTGTCCCAATAGTACATCTCGCGGAAGCGCCCGCCGGGCACGACGTAGCGCCGCGGCAGCGCGAGTGCGGACGATCCCGGCGGCGGGGCCAGCGGCGGGCGGGTGAGTTGCGGCCACAGCGCGCGGATATGCTCGGCGAGCGGCGGCCGCGCCGCGCTGGGCGGCGCGGTGCGGCCCGGCTCGGGCACGTCGAAGTTGGCGAGCACGAAGGCGCTCAGCGCGGCGTCGTCCAGCGCGCCGGCGCGGGCGTAATCGGCCATGATCGCGGCGGCGCTGCGCTTCGGCGTGGCGTCGGCGAAGGTCTTGCCGTCGGGGAAGAGCCGGCGGCGCTGCACCTGGTCGAACAAAGCGCCGAACAGCTCGGCGGGCGAGGCGGGATAGGCGGGATAGGCGCGCGCCGTCGTGGCGGTAGCGGCGGGAGCGGCCTGGGCCGTCGCTGCGGCCGGCAGCAGCGCGAGCACCACCGCGGCGACGACTCCCGTGCTCCCGCGCACGCGGGAGCACGGGTGACGCGTGCGACGCGATCCGCGGCTCTGCTCGGCCCTGGGTTCCCGCGTTCGCGGGAACACGGCGTCATCGGAGCGAACGTCGCTTCCCCCGGCCCGGTAGCGCTCGCTCACTCCACCACCTGCTCGATCGCGCCGAAGATCGTGTGGTGGCGATCGTCCTCGGCCCAGATCCGCACCGTGTCGCCGCGCCGGAGGAAGGGCGTGGTCGCGGCGCCACCGCGCAGCGTCTCCACCGCGCGCTGCTCGGCGATGCAGGAGAAGCCGAGCCCGCCCTCGCCGATCGGGCGGCCGGGGCCGCCGTCCGAGTCGCGGTTGGAGACGGTGCCCGAGCCGATGATCGTGCCCGCGCCGAGCCGGCGCGTCCGCGCGGCGTGTGCGATCAGCGCGCCGAAGTCGAAGGTCATGTCCGCGCCCGCCTCCGCGCGCCCGAACGGCTGGCCGTCGCGCTCGACCATCAGCCTGCGGTGGAGCTTGCCGCCCTGCCACCACTCGCCGAGCGACTCGGGCGTGACGAACACCGGCGAGAAGGACGAGGCGGGCTTGGACTGGAAGAAGCCGAAGCCCTTCGCCACCTCGTCGGCGATCAGTCCGCGCAGCGACACGTCGTTCGTCAGCCCTACCAGCCGGATCAACCCCAGCGCGGCGTCACGCGTGGTGCCCTGCGGCACGTCGCCGGTCACGACCACCACCTCGGCCTCGAAGTCGGCGTCCCAATCCTCCTCGGCGAGCGCGATCGGATCGCGCGCGCCGAGGAACGAGTCGGAGCCGCCCTGGTAGAGCAGCGGATCATGCCAGTAGCTCTCGGGCAGTTCGGCGCCGCGCGCCTGCCGGACCAGCGCGACATGGTTCACATAGGCCGAGCCGTCGGCCCATTGATAGGCGCGCGGCAGCGGCGCGGCGGCGTCATGCTCGTGGAAGCGCACGCGCGGGATCGCCTCGTTGCGCAGGTCGATGGCGAGCAGCTCGAGCGTAGGGGCGACTCGCTCCCAATCGTCGAGCGCGGCCTGGAGCGTGGGGCAGAGGTGCGCCGCGTCGGCGTACCAGGCGAGGTCATCCGAGACCACGACGAGGCGTCCATCGCGCCCCTCTTTCAGGCTGGCGAGTTTCATGCGCTGCTCCTCTCCGAGCCAGGCGTATCGCGGATGCGCGCGGCGCGCCACCCTCGCGCCTGGACCGATCACCCGGCCAGCAGCGCGCGCACCTTGCCCGCCAGCGCCTCCATCGCGAAGGGCTTGGTGAGCAGCCCCATGTTGGGCGCGAGCTGGCCGCCGCCGATCACCGCATTCTCGGCATAGCCGGTGATGAACAGCACCTTCAGCGCGGGCATCAGCGCCAACGCGGCGTCGGCGACCTGACGGCCGTTCATCTGCCCGGGCAGGCCGACGTCGGTCACCAGCAGGTCGGGTCGAGCGCCCGCGCCGAGCAGCCGCAACGCCGCCGCGCCGTCCCCGGCCTCCAGCGTGGCATAGCCCAGCCCGCCGAGCACCTCGACCACCAGCATGCGGATCGTCGGCTCGTCGTCGACCACCAGCACCACCGGCGTCCCCTGCGCCGCCGACGCCGTGCGCGCCGGATCGAGCGGCAGCGCGGCGTCTTCCTCGCCGCCCGCCGTGCCGTAGTGACGCGGCAGGTAGATGCACAACGTCGTCCCCTGCCCGACCTCACTGTAGATCCGCGCCTGTCCGCCCGACTGGCGCGCGAAGCCGTAGATCATCGACAGGCCCAGGCCGGTGCCCTCGCCCAGCGGCTTGGTCGTGTAGAAGGGGTCGAAGGCGCGCGCCTGCACCTCGGGCGTCATGCCCGTGCCAGTGTCGCTGACGCACAGCGACAGATACTGCCCGGGCGGCAGGTCGCGCTCGCGCGCGGCGCGCTCGTCGAGCCAGCGGTTGGCGGTCTCGATCGTGATCCGGCCGCCCTCGGGCATCGCGTCGCGCGCGTTGATGCACAGGTTGAGCAGCGCGTTCTCGAGCTGGTTGGGGTCGACCAGCGCGTCCCACAGCCCGCCCGCACCGACCACCTCGAGCGCGATGGCGGGGCCGACGGTGCGGCGGACCAGGTCCTCCATGTCGCTGACCAGGCGGTTGACGTCGGTCGGGCGCGGGTCGAGCGTCTGGCGCCGCGAGAAGGCGAGCAGCCGATGCGTCAGCGCCGCCGCGCGCCGTGTCGCGCCCTGCGCCGCGGTGACGTAGCGGTCGAGCTCGGTGATCCGTCCCTGCGCTACGCGCACCTGGATCATCTCCAGCGCGCCCGAGATGCCGGTCAGCAGATTGTTGAAGTCGTGCGCGAGGCCGCCGGTGAGCTGGCCCACCGCCTCCATCTTCTGCGCCTGGCGCAGCTGCTCCTCGGCCCGCATCAGCTCGGCGGTACGCGACTGCACCTCCTGCTCCAGGTGCGCGGTGAGGTCGGCCAGCTCGCGCTCGGCGCGGCGACGCTCGACCGCGTCGCGCGTCCGCTCAGCCACCTCGCGGACGAAGGCCTGTTCCTCCTCGCTCCATTCGCGCGGGTGCGCGTGGTTGAGGTACAGCAACGCGACGAAGCCGCCCTGCTCGGTCACCGGCATGTTGATGAAGGACATCGCCCCGAGGTCGCGCAGCGCCTCGGCGGTCTCGCGCGTGCGTGGGTCGTCGCGCACGTCGGCGATCGCCACCGTCACGCCGCGCTTGAGGTCCTCGATATACGAGCCATAGTCGCGGAAGTGGAGCACCGCGGGCAGCGGCGCGGTCCCGGGCGAGCAGAAGGCGCGCTCGGTGGTGATCGTCTCTTCACCCGCATCGACGACACCATAGCCCGCGCGGCTGACGTCGAGTGCGCGGCCCAGCACCTTGGCAGCGGCGAGCGCGAGGTCGCCCGCGTCGCCGGGCTCGCGCAGCCGGTCGCCGAGCTCGACCAGCGCGGCGAGGCGCAGCTCGGCCCGCTTGCGCTGGTCGATGTCGAAGCTGACGCCGGGGAAATGCAGCGCCACGCCGTCTTCGTCGCGGTCGACCCGACCCTGCGCGGCGACCCAGCGCGTCCCCCCGTCGGCGTCGACGAGGCGATACTCGGCGTCGAACGGCGCGCCGGCGGCGATGCTTCGGTCGATCGCCTCGCGCACGCGCGGCAGGTCGTCCGGATGTATCCCGCCGAAGAAGTCGCCGATCGGCGCGCCGTCGCGCGCGAGCTCGGGCGCGACGCCGTAGAGCGCGGCGAAACCGGCGTCGGAGGTCACGCGATCGGCGCGGACGTCCCAGTCCCAGCGCCCGATGCTGGGCGCCTCCGCGGGCGCGTGTCGGCGCGATGGAGCGGGCGCGCGCGAGGGCGGCGGCGGAGAAGGGTCGGTCATGTCAGAGAGGCTGTCGCAGTAAGGTCACGGTCTCCAAACACCATCATGGGCCAGCGGTTCAACGCCGCGACCTTGACTTTTTGCTGCACCTGCGCTATTTGCGCCGCATCGAGACGTATGCAGCGTGATCGGGCCCCTTGGGGTTCAGGCTCCGCCTCGGTTGTTGTTTCAGGGCTTCCCAAGTCACGCGGGGCGTCATTCTCCCCCCGCCACCCGTGCGTCCTCGCGACGCGCGGTGGGCCTGTTTCGCAGGATTCTCCCATGTCATTCTCCCATCTCGGCCTGGCCGAGCCGCTCGTCCGCGCGCTCGAGGCCAAAGGCTATAGCGAGCCCACCCCGATCCAGCGCGACAGCATCCCGCTGCTGCTCGAGGGCAAGGACCTGCTCGGCATCGCGCAGACCGGCACCGGCAAGACCGCGGCGTTCGTGCTGCCGTCGATCCAGCGCCTGTCCGAGGCGAACAAGCGCGTGCTGCCGACGCACTGCCGCATGCTGGTGCTGGCGCCGACGCGCGAGCTGGCCAGTCAGATCGCCGAGTCGGCGCGCGGCTACGGGCAATTCTCCAAGATGTCGGTCGCGACCGTGTTCGGCGGCACCAGCATCGCCAAGAACCGCAACGACGTCGCGCGCGGCGTCGACATCCTGGTCGCCACCCCGGGTCGCCTGATCGACGTGATCGAGCAGGGCTTCCTCAACCTGTCGATGCTCGAGATCCTCGTGCTCGACGAGGCCGACCAGATGCTCGACCTCGGCTTCATCCACGCGCTCAAGAAGATCGTGCGCATGCTGCCGCGCAAGCGCCAGTCGCTGTTCTTCTCGGCGACGATGCCGCCGTCGATCCGCCAGCTCGCCGACCAGTTCCTCACCGATCCGGCGACGGTGTCGGTGGTGCCGCAGTCGACCACCGCGGAGCGCGTCGACCAGTCGGTGATCTTCTGCAACCAGACCGAGAAGCAGGCGCTGCTCACCATCCTGCTGCGCGAGACCAAGATCGACCGCGCGCTAGTGTTCACGCGCACCAAGCATGGCGCGGATCGCGTCGTGAAGCTGCTCGCGGGCAACGGCATCGCCGCCAACGCGATCCACGGCAACAAGTCGCAGCCGCAGCGCGAGCGCGCGCTGGCGGCATTCAAGGCGGGTGAGGTGCCGATCCTGGTCGCCACCGACATCGCCGCGCGCGGCATCGACGTCTCGGGGGTGAGCCACGTGTTCAACTTCGAGCTGCCGAACGTGCCCGAGCAGTACGTCCACCGCATCGGCCGCACCGCGCGCGCGGGACGCAGCGGCGAGGCGATCGCCTTCTGCGCGGACGACGAGCGGCCCTACCTCAAGGACATCGAGAAGCTGACGCGCCAGAAGGTGACGCAGCATGAGCTGCCGGAGGACTTCCTGCGCCGCGCCGAGCAGCTCAAGAGCGAGCGAGTCAAGGCGATCGGCGCCGACCCCGCGCCGCGCGAGGACCGTCCGCGCGGCGCTCGCCCGCCGGCGCGCCCCAAGGCGACGCACGCGCCGCGCCCGACCGCTGGCTCGCCGCAGGGCCGCAACTACGCCAACGCAAGCGCCGGCCCGGCGGGTGGCAACGGTGGCGGTAACCGTCGCCGTCGCGGCGGCCGCGGTCGTGGTGCCGCCGGTGGCGCGGGAGCGTCCGCCGGCCGCTGAGCCGGTGAGAGTGCGATCGACGTTCTGAGAGGTGGGTCGATCCTCCCCAGCGAGGGGAGAATCGACGAGCGCCGCATCCCGCTCCCGCTACTTCGCCGCCTTGCGCAGCGCGAGCCGCACCAGCGCGTCGAGCCCGGCGCCCGCGCCCAGCTCCTCCTCTGCCGCCGCGACCGCGGCGGAGGCCTCGGCGGGACGGAAGCCGAGGTTGAGCAGCGCCGACACCGCGTCGGCGCTCGCCCCCGCCGGCACCACCTGCGCCGCCGCCGCCGACCCGAGCGCGACTCCGCCGACCTTGTCCTTGAGCTCGCGCACGATCCGCTCGGCCAGTTTCGGGCCAACGCCGTTGGCGCGCGCCACCGTCGCCTTGTCCTGCGCCATCACCGCGCGGCTGAGATCACTGGGCTCGAGCGCGGAGAGGATCGCCAGCGCGACCCGCGCGCCCACCCCCTGCACGCCGGTGAGCAGCCGGAACCAGTCGCGCTCGGCGGCGCCGGCGAAACCGACCAGCCGCAGGAAGTCCTCGCCGACCAGCAGCTCGGTGTGAACGAGGCAGGCCTCGCCCGCGGGCGGCAGCGCGGCCAGCGTGCGCGCCGAGGCGCCGACGAGATAGCCGACGCCGGCGACCTCGATCACCGCGTGGTCGATCCCGGTCGACGCGACCAGCCCTTTGAGATGCGCGATCATGCGCGCGGCGTTAGGCGATGCCGCGCCGGCCGTCGATGGGGTGGGTCAGCGAGTTCGCAGAGCGTCGTCATCCCGGACTCGATCCGGGATGACGTGGTGACGAACGTCTCGCCCTGCCCCAGAACCGCGCGGCGATGGTCGCGCACGCTCGGTGCGGCGTTCTCCTCTAGCCGATCATCCCGGACTTGTTCCGGGATCCACGCGTCCGCGAGAGCAACGCCTCTCGCCTATGCGGCACGGTGGATCCCGGAACAGGTCCGGGATGACGGGGTGGGAGAGAGGATGGCTCCCCTCTCAGAACCCCGCGCTGATCGTGGCGAACACCTGGCGCGGCGCGACCGGGAAGAAATTGTAGGTCCCGCTCGCCGCGCCGATGCTGATCGTGCTGGCGCCGCGCTGATCGGTGAGGTTGGTGACGTTGAGGCTCACCCCCAGCTTCTTCGCCAGCCCCTCGCCCGACACCGGCATGTCGAAGCCGATCCGCCCCGACAGCGTAAAATAGCCCTTCACGCTGAGGTCGTTGGTGTAGGTGGCGTAGCGCTTGCCGATATAGTCGCCGATCAGCTGCAGCTCGACGCCCTCGGTGCCGATCGTCGCCACCGTCTTGTTGAGCCACTCGGGCGAGCCCGGCACCTTCTTGCCCGCGGTCGGCACCACGGTCTGCGCGGCGCCGGTGGTGTAATCATTGTCGTAGCGCGAGTTGTTGTACGACAGCGCATTGTAGAGCGAGAAGATGGAGCCGAAGCGGAGCGTGCCGGCGACGTCGACGCCGTCGGTCGTCACGCTGCCGACGTTGGCGAGGATGGTCGCGCCGCTCGCCACCGCGCTGATCGTCTGGGTCGGGCTGACGCCCAGCAGACGGTTCGAGAAGTCGACGTGGTAATAGCTGATCTGGCCCTCGAAGCCCGTGATCGGGCCGAGATCGAGCGCGCGGCGGGTGCGCACGCCGCCCTCGTAGGTCCAGCTCGTCTCTGGCTTGGTCTGGTCCTTGAACGCCTCGAACAACGTCTGGCTGCCCAGCGCGAAGGGCGACAGGCCCGCCGCCGCGCTGGTCTGGAACTGACGCGTGTTCTTCTGCGCGTTGACGAAGATCTGCTCGCTCGCGGTGACGTCCCACAAGGCGCCGATCTGAGGCAGGAACCATGTGTCAGTATTGAGCCGACCGACCGGCAGCTCGCGCGAGCCGGTGAACGAACCCGGGATCGGCTGGATCGGCACCGCCTGGCGCGCCTTCTGGAAGGTGCTCTTGACGCCGGCCTGGACCAGCAGCGTCGGCACGATCTGCCACGCGTCCTGGATATGCGCCTGGATCTCCTCGACGCGCACCTCGCTGCCATATTGCGTGATCAGCGGGTCGGCGTAGCTGTTGGGGCGACGGTAGACCGAGCTGGGGTCGTTGATGTCGAAGGCGTACCAGCGGCGGTAGCTCGACGAGCTCTGCCGCTCGTACCAGCCGCCCAGTTCGATCTGGTGGTCGCCGAGCTCGACCTTGAGCGTCGACAGGCCGCCGTAGCGATCGATGCGATATTCGGTGGTGCGCGTCGCCAGCCCCGAGTTGCCGAAGATCGTCGACAGCCGCGCGAGGTTGGTCGTCGAGGTCGGGCTGCTGCCGGCGGCGCCCGGGTAATAATAAGAGAACAGCAGCGGCAGGCCGGCGGCGGTGATCGGTCCGGCGATGATGCCGACGCCGTCATTATGGTGGAAATACACCTGGTTCGACCAGGTCACCCGATCGGTCGCGCGCCAGTCGTATTTGGCATAGCCGAGATAGTCGGTGCGCAGCGCGCCGCCGTAATAATTGCTGTAGTTGCTACCCGCCGCGGTGTAGCTCGGCGCGCCGTTGTACGCATATTGGTTGTTGAAATACTTGAGCGTGTTGGTCAGGTCTGAGTAGAGGAACGGGCGGATATAGGGCTGGTAGGTCTGCGTCGCGGAGACGACGGTGGCGTCTTCGTTGGGCTCGGTCTTGTCGGAATAAGCGAAATAGGCGGTCAGCTTGCCGCGGCTGTCCTCGTGCACCAGCTTGGCGTTGCCCTGCCAGCCGTTCTGATAGCCGTTGAAGTCCCACGCCCGCGCGCGCTGGCGCGCGCCCGAGACGTAGAGGCGCGTGTTCTGCCCGATGTCGCCGCTGTCGAGGCGGAGATAGGAGCGCGTCGCCTGGTAGCTGCCAACGGTCTGCGCCGCGGTGAGGCCGAAGTCGGCGCGCGGATCGCTCGAGAAAGTGTCGATCGTACCGCCGAGATTGCTGGTCGAGGCGGTGCCGAGGTCGCCCGCGCCCGAGGCGAGCGTGACGCGGCCGACATTCTCCGAGATGATCGCGCGTTGCGGGCTCAGCCCGTTGTAATTGCCGTATTGCTGATCGCCGAGCGGGACGCCGTCGAGCGTGTAGCCGAGCTGCTGCGCGTTGAAGCCGTGGATGAAGAGCGAGATGTTCTGCTCGTTGTTGCCCCACGGATCGGCGGTGAGATAGGTCACGCCGGGCAGCGTCTGCAGCGCCTTGAGCGGGCTGATGCCGGGCAGGATCTTCTGGATCTCGACGCTGCCGATCTGGGTCACCGAGCGGGTCACCGCGCCGGTGACGACGACGTCGGTGGCGGCGGTGTCGTCGGTCGTCGCCGGGTCGGCGCCGGGTGCGGGATCCGCGGGCGCGGCGGCGGCGGTCGCAGACGCGGCGCCGGTGCCGTCGCGCACGATCTGCGAGTCCTGCGCCGCGGCGGGCGCCACCGGGAGGGCGAGTGCGGCCGCGCCGGCGAGCAGCATCCTACGGTTCATGTGATCGTTCCCCAGCGGGCGCTGATCCGCCCGTCTGCGCTTCGCTGTGCGAGCGTCATCTTGCGGCGCGATGACGTTACTGGGTCAGTTCAATGACATGCGGTGGGTAGATCGCGGCGCGGCGCTTCTTCCTTCTTCCGTCATCCTGAACTTGTTTCGGGATCCACCGTGCCGCGCACTCAGGAGGTGCGGCGCTTGCGGCACGGTGGATCCTGAAACGAGTTCAGGATGACGACAACGGCGGCATGAGCGGCTGGGGGCCTCCTCCCCTCACACCGTCGCGGTGATCGCCTTCAGGTCGACGATCGGGCGCGCGCCGAAATGCTGGATCACCTCGGCGGCGCAGATCGCGCCGAGCGTCAGCGATGCCTGGAGCGACGTGCCGCGCGCCTGGCCGAACAGGAAGCCCGCCGCGAACAGGTCGCCCGCGCCGGTGGTGTCGACCACCTTGTCGATCGGCTGTGCCGGCACCGTCACGCGCTCGTCGCCCGCGATCGCGGTGGCCCCGCGCTCGCTCAGCGTGACGACGACCAGCGGCACCTTGTCCTTCACCGCCGCGATCGCCGCCTCAACGTCGCCCGTCTCGGTCAGCGACATGATCTCCGCCTCGTTGGCGAACAGCAGGTCGATCGACCCGGCGTCGATCAGTGCGTGGAAGGCGGCGCGGTGGCGGTCGATGACGAACTCGGCGGAGAGCGTGAAGGCCACCTTGCGCCCCGCCGCGCGCGCGACGTCGATCGCGGCGCGCATCGCCGCGCGCGGCTCCTCCGGATCCCACAGATAGCCCTCGAGATAGAGGTAGCGCGCGTCCGCGATCAGCGCGCGGTCCAGCGCCGCCTCGGGCAGATAGTGCGAGGCGCCGAGGAAGGTGTTCATCGTGCGCTGCCCGTCGGGCGTGACGAAGATCAGGCAGCGGCCGGTGGTCGGCGCGCCGGCGCGCGCGGGCGTGTCGAAGCGGATGCCCGCGGCGCGGATGTCGTGCGCGAAGACGTCGCCGAGCTGGTCGTCGGCGACCTGGCCGATGAAGGCGCAGGACGCGCCCAGCGCCGCCATGCCCGCGATCGTGTTCGCCGCCGAGCCGCCCGACACCTCCTGCCCTGGCCCCATCCTGGCGTAGAGCGTGTCCGCCTCCTCGGGCGAGAAGACCAACGCCATCGCCCCCTTGGTCATGCCGTTCTCGACGACGAAGGCGTCGCTCGCGGGCGAGAGGATGTCGACGATGGCGTTGCCGATCGCGACGACGTCGTAGCGGGGTTCGGTCAAGGGGTTGGTCCTGCTGTCCGGGAAAGCGCCCGCCTATCCGCCGCCCGCGGCTTGCGCAACCGCGGCGCAGGGCGCATCGCTGCGCGACGATGCTGCGCGCGCTGCTGCTCTCGATCGGTCAGCTCGGCGACCCGCCGGTGCTGCGCGTGCTGGCGCAGTCGCTGACGGTGACGCTGGCACTGTTCGCCGCGCTGGCGCTCGGCCTGTGGTGGCTGGTCGACGCCGCGCTCGCGGGCTGGGCCTATCACGGCGCGATGGCGGGGCTGGCGGCGGTGGTGGTCTCCGCGCTGGCCTTCTGGCTGCTGTTCCGCGCGGTCGCGATCCTGGTGGTCGGGCTGTTCGTCGATCGCATCGTCGCGGCGGTCGAGCGGCGTCATTATCCCGACGCGGCGGCGAGCGCGCGCGAGGTGCCGCTGCCGCGCGGGGTGGCGATGGGACTCGGCTCGGCAGCGCGCTTCGTCATGATCAACCTGCTGCTGCTGCCGGTCTATCTCGCGCTGCTCGTTACCGGGGTGGGCACCGCGGCCCTGTTCTTCCTGGTCAATGCCTGGCTGCTCGGGCGCGACCTCGGTGACATGGTCGCGGCGCGCCACCTGCCGCGCGCGGCGATGCGAGACTGGCGCGCGGCCACCGCCGGGCGGCGCTTCGTGCTGGGGCTTGCCGGCACCGCGCTGTTCGTGGTTCCGCTGCTCAACGTCCTCGCTCCCGTGCTCGGCGCGGCGATGGCGACCCACCTCTATCACGGAGCCCGCCGATGATCCCGTCCCGCCGTCTCGCCGCGCTGCTCCCCGCGCTCGCGATCGCGGGCTGTACCGCGACGGCGCCGACCACCGCGCCGAGGCCGCAGCCGGTGGCGGCGGCGCTGCCGAGCGTGGGACTGGAGAGCGTGATCGGCCAGGACGCCGCAGCGCTGGTGCGCAGCTTCGGCCCGCCCGACGCCGATGTGCGCGAGGGGACCGCGCGCAAGCTGCAATTCTCCAGCGCGATCTGCATCCTGGACGCCTATCTCTACCCGCCCAGCACGGGCAGCGGCGAGGCCAAGGTGACCTGGGTCGACTCGCGCCAGCGCGACGGTCGCTCGATCGATCGCGCAAGCTGCGTCGCGGCGCTGGCGCGGCGAGAGGGCGGGAGATAGCGAGGAGCGTCGAGCGGGCGGCATCCGAAAGCGAGAGCGACGGCTCCCCCGCCGCTGCGACTCTAGCAGATTCTCCCCGCTCGCGGGGAGGGGGACCAGCCGCAGGCTGGTGGAGGGGGGCTTCCGCGAGCGTTGCGCTGCGTGGAGAACCCCCGCCACCACCCGGCTGCGCCGGGCGGTCCCCCTCCCCGCCACGTGGGGAGGATCGCCGGGGGAGCACGCGTACCCGGGTCACCCCACCTCGCCGCTGGCCCCGGCGCGCGCACTCGCCTAGGCTCGGTCGCGACAAGGGGACGTCGGGTGGCGGATAACGGGATCGCGGTCAGTGCCGAGGCGCTGGTGAAACGCTATGGCGAGCGCCGCGTGGTCGACGGCGTCGATCTCACGGTGCCCGCGGGCGCGATCTACGGCGTGCTCGGCCCCAACGGCGCGGGCAAGACCACGACGCTGCGCATGCTGCTCGGCATCATCGAACCCGATTCCGGCCGGCGCCGCCTGCTCGGCAGCGACGCCCCGCGCGACGTCGGCGACCGCGTCGGCTACCTCCCCGAGGAGCGCGGCCTCTACCCCTCGATGACCGCACGCGAGGCGATCGCCTTCATGGGCGCGCTGCGCGGGCTGGAGTGGCGCACCGGCCGCGCGCGCGCCGCCGAGCTGCTCGAGGCGGCCGGGCTGGGCCACGCGATCGACGGCAAAATCCGCAAGCTCTCCAAAGGCATGGCGCAGCTGGTCCAGCTGCTCGGCGCGGTCGTCCACCGCCCCGACCTGCTCGTGCTCGACGAGCCCTTCTCCGGGCTCGACCCGGTCAACCAGGAGCGGCTGGAGGCGCTGATCCGCGCCGAGCAGGCGCGCGGCGCCACCATCCTCTTCTCCACCCACGTCATGCAGCACGCGCAGCGGCTGTGCGACCGGCTCGCGATCATCGCGCGCGGGCAGCGCCGCTTCGAGGGCACGGTCGACGAGGCGCGCGCGCTGCTGCCGCAGCACGTCCATTACGTGCCCCACCGCGCCGACCCGGCGATCGCCGCGCTGCTCCCTGCCGACGCGCGCGGCGACGGCGAGGGCTGGCGCTTCCAGCTGCCGAGCGACGGGATCGAGGCGGTGCTCACCCGGCTGATCGCCGCCGGGCACGGTATCGCCGGCCTGTCGATCGAGCGACCCGGCCTGCACGAGGCGTTCGTCCGCGTGGTCGGCGAGCAGGAGGCGCGCGCGTGACCCAGCTTCGCCGCCATCTCCGCCAGACGCTGACGATCGCGCGCCGGGACTTCGTCGCCACCGTCTTCACTCCGATCTTCCTGCTGTTCCTGTTCGCGCCGCTGATCATGGCCTCGTTCGGTGCGGTCGGCGGCATGGGCGCGGCGAGCGCGTCGGACAGCTCCGCCGCGCGCACCCGGCTGGTCGTGCTGTTCCCCGAGCCGGCGGCGCGGCGCGTGCTCGACGCCGACGCGCGCTGGCGGCCGCTGCTCGCCGGCGACTCGCGCCAGCCGCGCGTGGAGGCGCGCGCCCCCGCCGCCGACCGCGCGCACCAGGCTGCGGCGACTCTCGCCGAGGGCGCGCACGGCCATGACTCGGTCGACGTCGCCGCGGTGCTCTACGGCACGCTCGACCGCCCCGCGGTCCTCTACGCCGCGGGTGCTGGCGGGAGCGCGCGCTATCTCGCCGGCCTCGCGCGCGACGCCGCTTTGGCCGAACGCGCCGGTACCGTTCCTGCTAAGGCGACGCTCACCTCGGTGCAGACCGACGCGCCGTCGCAGGGCGTGCGCAAGGCGACCGGCTTCTTCGCGGTCTTCGGCATCTTCTTCCTCACCCTCTTTCTCTCCGGCCAGGTCGCCGGCACCATGGCGGAGGAACGCAACAACAAGGTGATCGAGGTGCTCGCCGCCGCGGTGCCGCTGGAGAGCGTGTTTCTCGGCAAGTTGGTCGGCATGTTCGGCGTGGCGGTGCTGTTCGTCACCTTCTGGGGCGTGGTGATCAGCCAGCTCGGCGGGCTCCTGCCTGGCGACGTCGGCGACTCGCTGCGCACGCTCGCCCCCGCGGTGGGCGGCGGCTGGTTCGCGCTGCTGTTCGGCGGCTATTTCACCATGGCCTATCTGCTGCTCGGCTCGGTCTTCCTCGGCGTCGGCGCGCAGGCCGCGACGATGCGCGAGATCCAGATGCTCTCGCTACCGATCACGATCGTACAGGTGGCGATGTTCGCGCTCTCCTCGGCGGCGGTGTCACACCCCGGCAGCTGGGTGGCGACGCTCGCCGAGCTGTTCCCGCTGTCGTCGCCGTTCGCGATGGCGGGGCGCGCGGCGAGCGACTCAGCGCTGTGGCCGCACGTCGCCGCGCTGGCGTGGCAGGCGCTGTGGGTGGCGATCTTCATCACCGTCGGCGCGCGGCTGTTCCGTCGCGGCGTGCTCCAGTCGGGCAGCCCGACTCCGGTGTGGAAGCGGCTGCTCCGACGCCGCTGAGCGAGGCGAGGCGGCACCGTATACGGCATCCTCGCTGTCGCTTTTTTGCAACGCTCCGCGACTGTGTTGCAGCGCAGGACGAAAGCGCTTTCCGCTGTCATGTAAGAGACATAATCGGACGTCATCGGCGCGCCCAACGACGACGAATTCCGTCGCGCACCAGGCCATGCGCCATAGGGGACATCTTCCGATGCGAAACAACCTTCTCGTAGGCGCGGCGCTGGTCGCACTCGTCGCGCCCGCCGCCGCCATGGCGCAGGAAACCACCTCGACGATCCGCGGCACCGTGACGGCCGAGGGCGCACCGGTGGCCGGCGCCTCGGTCGAGGTCGTCAACGTCCCCTCGGGCACGCGCTCGACCAGCACCACTGATTCAAAGGGCACGTTCAACGCCACCGGCCTGCGCCCGGGCGGCCCCTATTCGATCACGGTACGCGCCGCCGGCTATGCCGACACCACCGTCACCGACGTCACCACGATCGTCGCGCAGACCTTCGACCTGCCGATCGAGCTGACCCCGGAGGGCGCCGACGTCGTCGTCACCGCGGCCTCGATCCCGAGCGCGCGCACCGTCAGCCAGGGCCCGGCGACCGTGCTCAACGCCGAGAAGATCGGCACCATCGCCTCGGTCAACCGCGACATCCGCGACCTGATGCGCCGCGACCCGCTCGCCCGTCTCGACGATACGCCCAGCGGCGGCCGGGCGGTCAGCTTCGCCGGACAGAACGCCCGCTTCAACCGCTTCACCGTCGACGGCGTGCCGATCACCGACAATTTCGGCCTCAACCCGGACGGCCTGCCGAGCCGCCGCTCGCCCATCCCGCTCGACGCGATCGGCCAGTTCCAGACCAAGGTCGCGCCGTACGACGTGCGCGAGGGCAATTTCCAGGGCGGCGTCGTCAACGTCATCCTCAAGTCGGGCACCAACGAGTTCCACGGCACCGGCTTCTACTCCTACTCGGCCGACGAGCTGAGCGGTTCCAACACGAAGGCCGGCCCGGGCGTGCCAACCGGCAAGGTGATCCTGCCCAACTTCAAGTATGAGAATTACGGCGCCGAGCTGTCCGGCCCGATCATCAAGGACCGGTTGTTCTTCATGGTCGCCGGCGAGCGCCTGCGCGCGCCGCGCCCGATCGCCGAGGGCCCCAGCGACGCCAACGCGGGCACCACCATCCCCAACCTGACGCTCGCCGACGTCAACAACGTCTCGGCGATCGCGCAGTCGCGCTACGGCTACGACACCGGCGGCGTCGTCAGCAGCAACCAGGACAAGGACGACCGGCTCGTCGCCCGCATCGACGCCAACCTCTCGGACACGCAGCGGCTGGCGCTGACCTACAGCTACGCCGAGGACTCGATCGTCCTCACCAACAACACCAGCGCCAACACCAGCTCGCCCGGCCTCGGCCTGGCGTCGAACGCCTATCTCCAGGGCAACAAGCTGCACACCGGCGTGATCCAGCTGAACTCGGACTGGTCGGACAGCTTCTCGACCGAGGCGCGCGGCTTCTACAAGAAGTACACCCGCATCCAGGATCCGCTGCTGGGCCGCGGCTTCGCCGAGATGCGCGTCTGCACCGCGCCGACCTCGGACCGCGGCAACCCCGGCAGTGCCGGCGCCGGCGCCTCGCTCAACTGCGCCCCGGGCTATGCCACGGTCGCGTTCGGTCCCGACGTGTCGCGCCAGTTCAACGCGCTCAGCACCGAGACTTGGGGCGGCACGCTGCAGGCCCGCGTCACCCGCGAGGGCCACGACCTGCGCATCTTCACCGACATCCAGCATGTCGACGTGTTCAACGCCTTCCTCAGCTCGTCGAACCCGCGCGCCGGCACCACCGGTTCCTATTACTTCGACTCGCTGGCGGACTTCCAGGCGGGCAACGCGCAGCGCTTCGGCTACACCAACGCGGTGCCGTCGCTCGATCCGAACAACGCCGCGGCGCAGTTCAACTACTGGCAATATGCCTTCGGCGTGCAGGACGTCTGGAGCATCACGCCGACGCTGAACTTCGCCTATGGCATGCGCTACGACCTGTACGGCAGCCACAGCCGCCCGTCGCTCAACCCGACGTTCACCCAGCGCTACGGCTTCACCAACCAGGAGTTCCTGTCGGGCCGCGGCCTGTTCCAGCCGCGCTTCGGGTTCGACTGGAAGCCGGTGCGCGAGATCAGCCTGCGCGGCGGCATCGGCATCTTCGGCGGCGGCGCGCCCGACGTCTACACGTCGAACAGCTTCTCGAACACGGGCATCCTGTCCAACGTGATCGACGTGCGCCAGATCAACAACGGCACGTACGAGGGCACCGGGCTGCCGTCGCAGGCGGTCGGCCAGGCGATCCTGAGCAACGTCAACGGCGGGACGATCCCGACCGCGGCGAACACCTACCTCCAGGGCGGCGTCTCCGCGGCGGCGACCAACGCGGTGGCGCCGAACTTCCGCCTGCCGTCGCAGTGGCGCGGCACGCTGTCGCTCGACTATACGCCGCAGTTCCTCGGCGGCGGCTGGACCTTCGGCGGCGACTTCTTCTGGTCGGACGTGCGCGACCAGGTGTTCTGGACCGACATCCGCTCGGTCCCGACCGCGGCGCGCACCCCGGACGGCCGCATCCGCTACACCTCGCTGACGACGTCGTCGGACACGCTCAACGACATCCTGCTGACCAACACCGGGCGCGGCCGCAGCTACGTCGGCGTCGCGCGGATCAACAAGCAGTTCGACTTCGGGCTCTACCTGGGCGCGAGCTACACCTACCAGAACATCAAGGATCGCACCCCGGCGACCTCGTCGACCGCTGGCTCGAACTATGCCAACGGCGCCTTCCTCGACGCCAACGGCGCGGCCTATGGCACGTCGAACGACGAGGTGAAGCACAACTTCAAATATGACGTGACGTTCGATCACGCCTTCGTCGGCGACTACAAGACGCGCCTGTCGCTGTTCGGCGAGACCCGCATCGGTCGCCCGTACAGCTACACGATGCAGGACACGTCGAGCGGGCGCAGCGCGATCTTCGGCACCACCGGTTCGAACACGCGCTACCTGATGTACGTGCCGACCGGGATCGACGATCCGCTCGTCACCTACGACAGCACGACCACCGCGGCGACGCTCAACCAGTTCTTCGAGGACTCGGGGCTGGCCAAGTATCGCGGCAAGATCGCGCCGCGCAACGCGTTCAACTCGAAGTGGTTCACCCGGATCGACCTGCACGTCGGCCAGGAGATCCCGACCTTCGTGGGCAACTCGCGCTTCGAGCTGTTCGCGGACATCGAGAACTTCACCAACCTGCTCAACAAGAACTGGGGGCAGATCCGCGAGTATCAGTTCCCCTACACCGCGGTGGCGGCGCGGGTGAGCTGCGTGACGGTGGGCAGCAACACCTGCGCCCAGTATCGCTACTCGCTGCCCAACGCGACGCCGAGCGACACGATCTACGCGTCGCAGTCGCTCTACACGATCCGCGTCGGCGCGCGCTTCACCTTCTAAGCGCGCCACACGACCGACCTGACCAGGCCGCCGCCCCCGCCCGGGGCGGCGGCCTTCCTTTTGCGCCAAGCGGTTCGCGGGTGTAGAGGGGGCCGCGATGGCGACCTCCGCGACCCATGCGCCCCCCGCGCCTACCGCCCCCGTCCCGAGCTCGACCAGCGTCGCTTCCCCGGCGCGCCAGCTGTTCGTGCGCCCCTTCTTCGAGGACAAGGCCGCGGCCTTCTGGAAGCTGCAGGCGGCGGGCTGGACCGGCTACATGCTGCTGCGCTCGGTCTCGTCGCTGTCGGTGAGCTTCTCGCTCAAATCGATCGTGCCGGTGATCATCGAGTCGATCGTCGGCTATTGCATCACGCTGCTGCTCTCGACGCTGTACGGCTTCTACCGCCGGCTGCCGCGCGTCTCCGGCATCATGCTGTCGATCTTCACGCTCTCGGCCGCGACCTTCCTCTACGCCACGCTCGACGCCTTCTCGTTCAGCCTGATCAAGCTCGCCGCGCCCGGGATCGACCTGTCGGTGCTGCTGGCGACGCTGTTCCTCAACTTCACCGTGCTGGCGGGCTGGTCGGCGCTGTATTTCGGGATCAACTTCTACCTGATCGTCGAGGACCAGATCGATCAGATGGAGCATCTCGAGAACCAGGCCTCGAGCGCACAGCTGGCGATGCTGCGCTACCAGCTCAACCCGCACTTCCTGTTCAACACGCTCAACTCGATCTCGACCTTGGTGCTGCTCAAGCAGACCGAGCGCGCCAATGCGATGCTGTCGCGGCTCGCCTCGTTCCTGCGCTACACGCTCGCCAACGAGCCCACCGCGCACGTCACCGTCGCGCAGGAGGTCGAGACGCTCAAGCTGTATCTCGAGATCGAGAAGATGCGATTCGAGGAGCGGCTGCGCCCCAAGTTCGAGGTCGACCCCGCCGTCGAGAAGGCACGACTGCCGTCGCTGCTGCTCCAGCCGCTGGTCGAGAATGCGATCAAATACGCGGTCACGCCGCAGGAGGACGGCGCCGAGATCTGCGTCTCCGCGCGGCTCGTCGGCGACAGGGTGCTGCTCGGCGTATCCGACACCGGTCCGGGCTTGATGCCGACCAAATCGCGGCCAAGCCTTTCCACCGGCGTCGGCATCGCCAATATCAGGGAGCGGCTGGCACAGGCCTACGGGCCTGACCACCGCTTCGACGTGCGGGCCATGCCGACGGGCGGGTTCGGGGTCGAGATCGAGATCCCGTACCAGCGCGAAGTACCGAATAGAGAGGTGTGATGAGCATTCGTACCATCCTCGTCGACGACGAGCCGCTCGCGATCCAGGGGCTGGAGCTCCGACTCGCGGCGCACGACGACGTCGAGATCATCGCCAAGTGCCAGAACGGGCGCGAGGCGATCAGCGCGATCAAGACCCACAAGCCCGACCTCGTCTTCCTCGACATCCAGATGCCGGGCTTCGACGGTTTCTCGGTGGTGCAAGGGCTGATGGACGTCGAGCCCCCGCTCTTCGTCTTCGTCACCGCCTATTCCGATCACGCGATCCGCGCCTTCGAGGCGCAGGCGACCGATTATCTGATGAAGCCGGTCGAGGAGGCCCGCCTGGCCGACACGCTCGACCGCGTGCGCCAGCGTCTGTCCGAGCGGCAGAGCGCGGGTGAGGCGGAGAAGCTCAAGGAGGTGCTCGCCGAGCATGCCCCGCAGGCGGCCGCCGACATGGCCGACGGCGGCGGCGACCCGGTCAACGCCAGCCGCTTCGAGAAGATGATCAACATCAAGGATCGCGGCCAGATCTTCCGCGTCGACGTCGACACGATCGAGCGGATCGACGCCGCGGGCGACTATATGTGCATCTACACCGGCGACAACACGCTGATCCTGCGCGAGACGATGAAGGACCTGGAGAAAAGGCTCGACCCGCGCCGGTTCCAGCGCATCCACCGCTCGACGATCGTCAATCTCGACCTCGTCAAGCAGGTCAAGCCGCACACCAACGGCGAGTGTTTCCTGGTGCTCGACTCGGGCGCCAGCGTGAAGGTGAGCCGCAGCTACCGCGACGTGGTGGCGCGCTTCGTCCATTGAGCGACGTGCCCGTCCGCGTCGACGCGCTCTACCGCTTCGCGCGGCTCGACGACCCGCACGCGCTGCGCGGACCGCTGCTGGCGATCGCGCGGGAGGGCGGGGTGCGCGGTACCTTGCTGCTCGCGAGCGAGGGGGTGAACGGCACGGTGGCGGGCGCGCCCGAGGCGCTCGACCGGCTGCTCGCGCCGATCCGCGCTTTGCCGGGCGGCGCGCTGTCGCTCAAGCACAGCTGGACCGCCGCCTCGCCGTTCCACCGGCTCAAGGTGAAGGTGAAACGCGAGATCGTCACGATGGGCGAGCCGGTCGACCCGCTCACTGAGGCCGGCAGCTATGTCGCGCCGGCCGAGTGGAACGCGCTGATGGACGATCCCGCCACGCTCGTGATCGACACGCGCAACGCCTATGAGGTGCGGGTCGGCAGCTTCGCGGGCGCGGTCGACCCGGGCACCGCGAGCTTCGCCGACTTCCCCGCCTGGTTCCGCGCCAACCGCGACACCTTGCTCGCGGGGAAGACGCGCGTGGCGATGTTCTGCACCGGCGGGATCCGCTGCGAGAAATCGACCGCGCTGCTGAAGCGCGAAGGGGTCGAGCAGGTCCACCACCTCGACGGCGGCATCCTGCGCTATCTCGAGGAGGTGCCCGCGGCGGAGAGCCGCTGGTCGGGCGAGTGTTTCGTGTTCGACCAGCGAGTCGCGGTCGGCCACGGGTTGGCGGCGGGCACCCACCTGCTGTGCCACGCCTGCCGCATGCCGGTGAGCGCCGCGGATCGCGCCTCGCCGCTGTACGCGGAGGGGGTGAGCTGCCCCGCCTGCCACGACTCCCGCGACGACGCGCAGCGCGCCAGCTACGCCGAGCGCCACCGCCAGCAGCGGCTCGCCGAGGCGCGCGGCGAGGAGCATGTCGGGCAGCGGTTCGAGGGCTAGCCGTGTTCCTGCGTACGCAGGAACCGAGGATGACGGAAGGAGGGGGACGCCGCCACCCGCGCCGCGCACCAACCCACCAACCCACCTTCCCGCCCCCGCCGCGATGCGGTAGACGCGCGCGCATGCTCAACCTCAACGGCATCACCGTGCGCCTCGGCGGGCGCACGATCCTCGACGGCGCGACCGCGGCGCTACCGCCCGGCAGCCGCGTCGGCCTGATCGGGCGCAACGGCGCGGGCAAGTCGACGCTGGTGCGCGTCATCGCGGGCCAGCTCGAGCCCGACGACGGCTCGGCCGACATGCCCAAAGGCGCGCGGCTCGGCTATATCGCGCAGGAGGCGCCCGCGGGCGACGCCACGCCGTTCGACACGGTGATCGCCGCCGACCTCGAGCGCGCCGCGCTGATGATCGAGAGCGAGACCTGCGAGGACCCGGACCGGCTCGGCGACGTCTACGAGCGGCTGATCGCGATCGACGCCTACACCGCCCCCGCGCGCGCGGCGCAGATCCTGATCGGGCTCGGCTTCGACGAGGAGATGCAGCAGCGCCCGCTCGACAGCTTCTCGGGCGGTTGGAAGATGCGCGTCGCGCTCGCCGCCCTGCTCTTCTCCCAGCCCGACCTGCTGCTGCTCGACGAGCCGTCGAACCACCTCGACCTCGAGGCGGTGATGTGGCTGGAGGACTTCCTGAAGAGCTACCCCGCGACGATCGTCGTGGTCAGCCACGAGCGCGACTTCCTCAACAACGTCGTCGACCACATCCTCCACCTCCAGGGCGGCAAGATCACGCTCTATCCCGGCGGCTATGATGCGTTCGAGCGCCAGCGCGCCGAGCGCATGGCGCAGCTCGAGGCGGCGCGCGCCAACCAGGCGGCGCAGCGCGAGAAACTGCAGTCGTACATCGCCAAGAACTCGGCCCGCGCCTCCACCGCCAAGCAGGCGCAGAGCCGGCAGAAGATGCTCGCCAAGATGCAGCCGATCGCGGAGATGGCGAACGACCCGACGCTGTCGTTCGGCTTCCCGGATCCGAGCGAGCTGCGCCCGCCGCTGATCACGCTCGATCTCGCCAGCGTCGGCTATAACGCCACGCCGATCCTCAAGCGGCTCAACATGCGGCTCGATCCCGACGACCGCGTCGCGCTGCTCGGGCGCAACGGCAACGGCAAGACCACGCTGGCACGGCTGCTCGCGGCGCAGCTGACCCCGCTGGAGGGCGCGATGAACGCGACGCCCAAGATGAAGGTCGGCTACTTCACCCAATATCAGGTGGAGGAGCTCGACACCGACGACACGCCGCTCGAGCATATGACGCGCATCATGAAAGGCGCCACGCCCGCCGCGGTGCGCGCGCAGCTGGGGCGCTTCGGCTTCTCCGGCGACAAGGCCACCACCAAAGTGGGCAAGCTCTCGGGCGGCGAGCGCGCGCGGCTGGCGCTGGCGCTGATCACGCGCGAGGCGCCGCACCTGCTGATACTCGACGAGCCGACCAACCACCTCGACGTCGACGCGCGCGAGGCGCTGGTGCAGGCGCTCAACGCTTACTCGGGCGCGGTGGTGCTGGTCAGCCACGACCGCCACATGCTCGAGCTCACCGCCGACCGACTGGTGCTGGTGGACGAGGGCACCGCGCGCGAGTTCGACGGCAGCCTCGACGATTACATCGCCTTCGTGCTCAAGGGCGATCCCGCCAAGCCGGGGATGAGCAAGGCCGAACGCAAGGCCGACAAGAAGGCCGCGGCGGAGCGGCGCGACCGCGACGCCGCATTGCGCAAGACCGTGCGCGAGCTGGAAGCGGAGATGGCGCGGCTCACGGCGGAGCGCTCGGGCATCGAGCGCGCGATGGCGGACCCGACCGGCGCCGACCCGCGCTGGCGCGGCACGCCGATGGGTGAGCTAAGCCGGATGCGCGGCGACGTGCAGGCGGTGCTCGACACGGTCGAGCTGCGCTGGATGGAGGCGAGCGAGACGCTGGAGAGCGCCAACTGAGCGACTTCGATCCTCCCCTTGCAGGGGAGGTGGCAGGCCTCAGGCCTGACGGAGGGGTGACCCGGGTGGTGAGTGTCGCTCGGCTCACCGCGGGACACACCCCTCCACCACGCCCTTCGGGCGCGGTCCCCATCCCCTTATAGGGGAGGATTTAAGAGGGCCGAGCGGCCGCAGCCCTACTCGTCCGCGCCCGCGTCCTCCGTGCCCTCGCCCTCGCCACCGCCGCCGCGCTCGAACCATGCCTCGACCGGGCCGCTGAGCTTGATCGTCAGCGGGCGACCGTGGCGATCGACCTTCTTGCCGAGCGCGACGCGGATCCAGCCCTCGGAGATGCTGTATTCCTCGACGTCGCGACGCTCGACGCCCTTGAAGCGAATACCGACGCCGCGCTGGAGCGCGGCCTGGTCGAAGTGCGGGCTCGACGGATCGATCGAGAGATGGTCGGGAGGGGTATCGGTCATGGCGCGGCGCCATGCCGCAATCCGCGCGCGCAGGCCATCAAAAAACGGCGCGGGATCGCTCCCGCGCCGTTCGAGTGGTCAGTAGCCGTAACCGTAATAGCCCGGCGCCCGGTAATCGCGATAATAGCCGCGCGGCTCGTAGTAATAGGCCCGGGGCGGCGGGGCATACTCACGGTAATAGACGCGCGGCGGCGGCGCCGGATAATAGCCGCGGTCGTAGTAGCCGCGATCGGCGTAATAGCCGCGATCGTAGCGATCGTAGTAGCGGTCGCGGTTGTTGCTCGACGCGATCGCCGCGCCCAACCCCAGCCCGATCACGCCGCCGAGCAACGCGCCCGCCGCCGTGTCGCCGCCGCGATCGCGGTGACGCCAGTAACGCTGCGCCTCCGCGGGCGCGGCGCTGGTCAGTGCGGTCGCCGCCAGTGCGGTGGCGAGCCCAACCTTTTTCCACAGTCCCGACATCTCAAGACCTCCTCAACTCGGTTCGCATGATGGGTCCAACGCAAAGTGATGCGAGCCTGTTGCGATGATTAACCGAGTCGCGGTGAACCGTGCCGGAATGTGGCATTCATCGGGCGTATAGGCGGTAGCGCGGCGGAGAGGAGCAGCGCCGGCGACGGCTCAGCGCGGTCGCCGTGCGACGAAGAAATCGCGCAGCAGCCCCGCCGCCTCTCGCGCGCCGATCCCCGCGTAGATCTCCGGTCGGTGATGGCAGGTGGGCTGGGTGAAGAAGCGCGCGCCATGCTCCACCGCGCCACCCTTGGGGTCGTCCGCGGCATAATAGAGCCGCGCGATCCGTGCGTGCGCGATCGCACCGGCGCACATCGCGCAGGGCTCTAGCGTCACCCATAGATCGCAATCCGCCAACCGGTCGCGGCCGAGCGCGCGCGCGGCGGCGCGGATGGCAAGCATCTCGGCGTGCGCGGTAGGATCGCACGTCGCGCGCGGCGCATTGGCCGCGACCGCGATCAATTGGCCTTCGCACACCACCGCCGCGCCCACCGGTACCTCGCCGCGAGTCGCCGCCTCCCGTGCCGCGTCGAGCGCCTGGCGCATGGCGGGGGGCAGCGGGATCATGCCGGCGCGCCTAGCGTGCCGCGCTCCGCCCCGCCAGCCTGAGCGACATCGCTCCGCGGCGACTCAGTGCTGTTCGCCGGGCTTCTGGATGTCGACCTTGGGCACTTCGACCGTCTTGTTCTCGGTGCCGACGCTGACCTTGGCGACGTCCGCCTCGAACTTGGGCGCCTGTCCGCCCTCGAGCCGTGGCAGCTGCGCGGTCTGCGTCTGATCGAACTTGACGAATCCCAGCATCATCGCGGCGAGCAGCACCAGGGCCGCGATCCCCACCAGAGCGAGCAACATGCGCATGTGATATCCTCCCGATCGGTACGTTAGCGCAACAACGCCATGGCCGCTACAACGCGCCGCCGTGAGCGAGGTTGCCACTGGCCCGGCGTGGCCGATCGCGTGATCGCTTGACCGATCGGCCGTCGCGGGCTATCGCGCCCCACTTTCCGGGCAACCGATATTCAGGATCGATCACATGTCGCGCATCTGCGAGCTGACCGGCAAGGGCCGGCAGGTGGGGCACAACGTCTCCCACGCCAACAACAAGACCAAGCGCACGTTCCTGCCGAACCTGCAGAACGTCACGCTGCTCTCGGACGCGCTGGAGCGTTCGGTGTCGCTACGTGTCTCGACCCACGGGCTGCGCTCGGTCGAGCACAACGGCGGGCTGGACAACTGGCTGGTCAAGACCTCTGACGACAAGCTGTCGCTCAAGGCGCGCCGGCTCAAGCGCGATGTCGTGAAGAAGCGCGCCGCCGCCGTCGCGGCCTGATCCGCTTCCCCGATCCGATCGATCGCGGCCCGCCGTCCCCGTGACGGCGGGCCGCTTCGCGTACGCGGCTCAGCCGTGCCAGCGGAATTTGGCGAGCACGGTCGGGCGCCAGCGCGACATGTCGTTGTCGGTGACCACCCAGATCATCGTCGCGCCGCGCTCCACGCTGACCGCTACGCCCTCGGCATTCTCATGCGCCATGATCGCGCTGAGATCGGCCACGATCGGCCCGACCAGTAGCGCACCGGGGCGAATCGAATCGCGCGCGATTCGCACCAACACCGAGTCGAAACGCAACGGCGGGAAGTGCCAGCGCCGGTTGAGCACCAGCACGTCGCCGTTCGGCAGGACGGCGGCGTCACTCGGCGCGAAGCCCTCGGGCGGCTGATAGTGTAGCACGCCCCAGACCGCGCCGGGCGCGGTCGGGTCACCCGCGAAGAGCAGGGCCTCATGGGGCTCACGCATGCCACGCCAACCCTCCTGGAGGACGAGGAAGCGGCCGTCGTTCAGCCGCACCAGTGACTCAGGCCCGGTGTTGTCACCCCAGCGCCGCATCGGCTTGGGCGCGATCCGCGCGGTGGCGTGCTCGAGGTCGGGGGCGAACCGCCAGATCTCGTTCACTCGCTCGAAGCCGATCCACGCGTCGCCGGTAGTGCGATCGAGCACCAGCGACTCGGTGTCGCGATCCTGGCGCATCCAGCCGGTACCCGGGCCGTCCTTCAGCGACACGACGCCGCGACGTGTCAGCCGCGCGCCCGCGATGCTGAGTCGGAGGAACTGGCCGCCGTCGCTCAGCAACACCGCCTCGTCACCGCGCAGCGCCAGCGCCGAATAGCCGCCGAAGGCATGATCGTCCGAGCTGAGCGAGAGCGCGCCGAGCGGTTCGAGCGGGCCGAGCCGGCGCGGCCATCCGCCCCGCGGCGGAAGCCATCGCGCACGCACCGTCGCGTCGGACGAGAGCACCGGCAACCGCGCCTCGCCGGCCCAGCCGGGCACCAGCAGCAGCACCGCCAGCAGGGAGAGGAACCAGCGCATCGCGGCGCTCTACGGGAGCCATGCCCCCGGGGAAAGAAGGATGAACCTTCGATAACGGGCGCATTCAGGGTCGGCTCAACGCGACTCGAGCATAACCGCAACATCGACGGGCAGCCCCGCCGACCGGAACAAGCAAACGGGAGATGACCGATGTTCAAGAATCTCGCTCTGGCTGGCGCCGCGCTCGCGATGGGCACCGCCGCGATCGCGCCGACCGCCGCCGACGCGCAGCGTTACTATGGCAGCCGCTATGATCGCGACTATCGGGACAATCGCTACGAGCGCAGCAGCTACCGCGACTATGACCGTCGCGGCGACTCGCGCCGGTACAATTACAACCAGCGCTGCTCGGGCGGCACCACCGGCACGGTGGTGGGCGCGATCGCGGGCGGCCTGCTCGGCCGGGTCATCGACTCGCGCGGCGACCGCACGCTGGGCACGGTGCTGGGTGGCGTCGGCGGCGCGGTCGCGGGCAACGCGATCGAAAAGTCGAACAACCCGCGGTACTGCCGTTAACTTCTTGCGGTTACAGGGGCGGACGTGGCCGAGCGGCCGTGCTGTCCCGACCGCCACGAGTTCCCTCGCGTAGAGTAGGAGGGCGCGGGTCCGGTACCTTCGGGTGCCGGACCCGTAGTTTCATGTGGACCACGAATACACTATTGATAGTGGCCGAGCCGCTCGAACCCGGCGTTGGTCTTCGCCATCTTCATCAGCTTGCGGATCTGCCCGCGCGCGTGGCGATCGAACTTGCGATCGTCGTAGACGCCACGCCAGATGAACTCGTCCTTTTCCTGAAGGGCCTTCAGCGCGGCGGTCAGCGTGTGCTGGTTATCGGTCGCGCCGCCGCGCAGCAGCGCCGCGCACACCATCTCCTCGGCCGCGGCCTGGTCGCAGTCGTCGTGCCGGTCGCGGCCGTGGCGCTCGGCGGTGACCTGGTCGGCGCGCGCCGCCGCGACTCGGCGCTCGAGCCAGGTGCGCACCGCGGCGGCGTCCCAGGCAGCCGATACGGTCACGCCGCCTCCGCGTCCGCGGCGAGCACCCGGGCGACCTCGTCCTCGGCCAGGCCGAACACCGCGGCCAGCCCGGCGAGGCTCGCACCGCGCGCCGCGAGCGTGCGGATCCGCTCGCTGTCCACCAGCGTGGCATAACCGCTGACGTCGCGATCCTGCCGCACCACGTCGCGCCGCCCGGAGCCGCGCTTGCGCTCGGCCGCAGCGCGGTGTGGGTCGCGCTCGGCCAATGCCGTCGCGGTCTTGCGACGCGAGCGACGTGCCGCCTCGCGCTCCTGCGCCTGCGCCTCGCGCGCCGCGGCGCGCGTCTCGAGCCGCGCCGTCATCGCGTCCGCCCGTGCCGCGGCGCGCGCCTCGCTCGACCCCGCGCGCTCGTCGGCGCTTGTGGCGGCGTCGCGGCGCTCGCCCCCTGCTCCCCCCAGGTTCCAGCTGCTGTCGACCACGCTCGCTCCCACGGCGCCCCGTGCGCCCCTGTCCGCTCCTACGGTGACGGCGGCATCGCGGGCAACCCGCTGCCACGACGCTGTCGCTTTAGCCGGCGCGACGCGGTACGGAGCGCGCCATGCATTTCCTCGATCAGGCAAAGATTTTCGTGCGCTCGGGCGCGGGCGGCCCCGGCGCGGTCAGCTTCCGGCGCGAGAAGTACATCGAATATGGCGGCCCCGACGGTGGCGACGGCGGCAAGGGCGGCGACATCATCTTCGAGGCGGTGGCCGGGCTGAATACGCTGATCGACTTCCGCTATACCCAGCATTTCCGCGCGCCGCGGGGCACCGGCGGCTCGGGCAGCAACCGCACCGGCGGGGGCGGCAAGGACCTCGTCATCAAGGTGCCGGTCGGCACGCAGGTGCTCGCCGACGACGAGGAGCGCACGCTGCTCGCCGATCTCACCAAGGTGGGCGAGCGCATCGTGTTCCTGCGCGGCGGCGACGGCGGGCGCGGCAACGCCAGCTACAAGACCTCCACCAACCGCGCGCCGCACCAGCACGGCACCGGCTGGCCCAGCGACGAGGCCTGGGTGTGGCTGCGGCTCAAGCTGCTCGCCGACGCCGGGCTGGTCGGGCTGCCCAACGCGGGCAAGTCGACCTTCATCAACCAGGTGACCAACGCGCAGGCCAAGGTGGGCGCCTATGCCTTCACCACGACTCGCCCGCAGCTCGGCGTCGTGCGCCACAAGCAGCGCGAGTTCGTCGTCGCCGACATACCCGGGCTGATCGAGGGCGCCGCCGAGGGCGCGGGCGTCGGCGACCGCTTCCTCGGCCATATCGAGCGCTGCCGCGTGCTGCTCCACCTCGTCGACGCCGAGGACGACGACGTGGCGGAGAGCTACCGCATCGTCCGCGACGAGCTGGCGGCCTATGGTGGCGGGCTCGAGGACAAGCCCGTGGTGGTCGCGCTCAACAAGATCGACACGCTCGACGACGAGCTGATCGCGGCGCTGGCGGCCGAGCTGGAGGAAGCGAGCGGCGCCGAGGTGATCCCGCTCTCGGGCGCGAGCGGCGTCGGCGTCGACTGGGCGCTCGACAAACTGCTCGAGGCGATCCCGACGAGCGAGTCGCCGGTCGACGACGACGGCGAGGAGGAAGCGCTGGAATGGTCGCCGCTGCGGGGGTAGATTGAAGCGCCTATGAGGGAGTCATGGCCACGCAGATCACGCCCGACTACCCGCTGCTGACCGCCGACCGCTTCCTCGAGATGGACTTCGGGGAGGACAAGGCGGAGCTCGACAACGGCGTCGTGCGGATGATGGCCGGCGGGTCGGCGCGCCATGCCGAAGTCGCCGCCAACATCATCTCGACCTTGCGGCTGCTCCTTCGCGGCAGCGGCTGCAAGCCGTACGGATCCGACATGGCGCTGAAGACCCACGACTTCTCCGTGCGTCTTCCCGACGTGGCCGTCTTCTGCGGCAAGAACGATCCGGCGTTCGACACGGCCAAAGCCTTCACCGACCCGCGCGTCCTGTTCGAGGTGCTCTCCGGCAGCACCGCGCGCACCGATCTCCGAGTGAAGCTGGACGAGTATAAGGCGCTGCCCAGCGTCGACACGATCGTGTTCGTCGACATCGCGACCGAGCGCCTGCGCGTGCTGCAGCGCACGGCGCCGCGCGCGTGGAGCGACGTCGCGCACGACGCCCCCGCCGACCTCGCGCTGCCCGCGCTCAGCCTCACCCTCCCGCACGCCGAGATCTTCGCGCGCGATTGAGCCCGGCGCGCGCGCGCGCTACCGCTCGCCGCGCCATGTCGCTGTTCCCCCCCGCCGCCTGCCCGCGCCTGATCGTCAAGATCGGCTCGGCGCTGCTCGTCGACGACGCCGGAGGGGTGCGCCGCGCCTGGCTTGAGACGATCGCCGCGGCCATCGCCGAGCGCGCCGCCGCGGGGCAGCAGGTGGCAGTGGTCTCCTCGGGCGCGATCGCGCTCGGCGCGCGCCGGCTCGGGCTCGCCAAGGGCGGGCGCGCCAGCCTGGAGGACGCGCAGGCCGCCGCCGCCACCGGGCAGATCGCGCTCGCCGGGGTGTGGGCCGAGGTGCTCGGCGCGCGCGGGCTGACCGCGGCGCAGATGCTCGTCACGCTCGGCGACCTCGAGGAGCGGCGCCGCTACCTCAACGCCGCCGCCACGCTCCACCGGCTGCTCCAGCTCGGCGTCGTGCCCGTGATCAACGAGAACGACTCGGTCGCCACCGAGGAGATCCGCTTCGGCGACAACGACCGGCTCGCCGCGCGCGTGGCGCAGGCCGCGGCGGCGCAGGGCGTGGTGCTGCTGTCCGACGTCGACGGCCTGTACGACCGCAACCCCGCGCTGCCCGGCGCGCGCCATATCGCGCGGGTCGAGCGGATCGACGCCGCGATCGAGGCGATGGCGGACCGCGGCTCGGCCTCGGGCATGGGATCGGGCGGGATGGTCTCCAAGATCGCGGCGGCGCGGATCGCCAATGCCGCGGGCGCGGCGCTCGCGATCGCCTCGGGCCGCGCCGACGCGCCGCTCTCCGCCGCGGCGCGCCACACGCTCTTCGTCGCGGAGCGCCCCGCCCCCGCGCGCAAGGCGTGGCTCGCCGGTGGGCTGACGGCGCGCGGCGCGCTCCACGTCGACGCCGGCGCCGCGCGCGCGCTGACCGAGGGAGGCAGCCTGCTCGCCGCGGGAGTCACGCGGGTGGAGGGGGAGTTCGCCCGCGGCGACCTCGTCACCATCGAGGGGCCGGCGGGGACGATCGCGCGCGGTCTCGCCGAATATGACGCGGGCGAGGCGGCGCGGCTGCTCGGTCGGCGCAGCGACGAGCAGGCGGCGATCCTCGGCTATGCCCCGCGCGCGGCGCTGGTTCATCGCAACCATATGGCACTGCTGTGATCCTGGCGCTGACGGGGGCGACGGGCTTCGTCGGCGGCGTGCTGCTGGAGCAGGCGCTGGCAGCGGGCCATCAGGTGCGCGCGCTCGCGCGGCGGGCGCAGCCGGCGCGCGACGGCGTGACCTGGGTGAGCGGCGCGCTCGACGACGCGGCGGCGCTCTCGCCGCTGATCTCGACCGCCGACGCGGTGGTCCATGTCGCCGGGGCGGTGAACGCGCCCGACCGCGCCGGTTTCGCCAACGCCAATGTCGAGGGCACGCGCGCCGTCGTCGAGGCGGCCGAGATCTGGGGCGCCTCCCGCTTCGTCCACGTCTCCTCGCTCGCCGCGCGCGAGCCGACGCTCTCCAACTACGGCTGGTCCAAGGCGGGCGCGGAGGCGGAGGTGGCCGCCAGCGGGCTCGACTGGACGATCGTCCGCCCGCCCGGCGTCTACGGCCCCGGCGACATGGAGCAGCGCGACCTGTTCCGCGCGGCGCGACGCGGCGTGGTGCCGCTGCCGCCCAACGGCCAGCTCTCGATCCTCCACGTCGACGACCTCGCGCGGCTGCTGCTGACGCTCGCCGAGCGGCCGGGAACAGGCATGCACGCCATCTACGAGCCCGCCAGCCCCGACGGGGCCCTGCGCTACACCGACTTCGCGCGCGCCATCGCCGCCGCGGTCGGCCGCCGCGCGCTGCCGCTGCCGCTCCCGGCCGGGGTGCTCCGCCTCGCCGCGCGTGGCGACGCGCTGGTCCGCGGCGCGAAGGCCAAGCTCACCGCCGACCGCGTCGCCTATATGATGCACCCCGACTGGACCGCCGATCCCGCCAAGGCGCCGCCCCCGGAGCTGTGGCGCGCGCGGATCGGCGCGGCGGAGGGGCTGGCCGCCACGGCGCGATGGTATCGCGCCCAAGGGCTGCTATAGCGCGGCCCGACATCCGCCGCATTTCAAGGCCACAGCCGATCTCATGACCGACCGCAGCACGATCCTCGACACGCTCCGCGCGCAGATCGAACCCTTCAACAAGAAGGGCATCGAGATCACCGAGGCGACCAGCTTCCAGGGCGACCTGGAGTGGGACTCGCTCACCGTGATGGACTTCGTCGCCGCGATCGAGGACGAGTTCGACATCATCATCACGATGAACATGCAGGCCGAGATCGAGACGGTGGGGCAGCTCGCCGACGCGGTCGACAAGCTGCGGGGCTGACCGCCATGACCGAGACCGGCCTCCAGCCCGAGGCTCTGCCCGAGATCGTCGCGCCCGCGCCGACCGCGCACGACCTGTTCGCCAAGTTCGATCCGCTGATCGCCGAGCGCGACAAGCTGATGTCCTCGGGCGTACGCGATCCGTTCGGCATCGTCATGGAGGAAGTGCGCTCGCCCACCACCGCGGTGATCCGCGGCCAGGAGACGATCCTGCTCGGCACCTACAATTACATGGGCATGACCTTCGACCCCGACGTGATCGCGGCGGGTAAGCGCGCGCTGGAGCAGTTCGGCAGCGGCACCAACGGCAGCCGCATGCTCAACGGCACCTTCCGCGACCATGTCGACGCCGAGGACGCGCTGCGCGAGTTCTACGGCGCCGAGCATGCGATGGTCTTCTCCACGGGCTACCAGGCGAACCTGGGCGTGATCTCGACGATCGCGGGCCGCGGCGAATATGTCATCCTCGACGCCGACAGCCACGCCTCGATCTACGACGGCTGCAAGATGGGCGACGCCGAGATCGTCCGCTTCCGCCACAATTCGGTCGAGGACCTCGACAAGCGCCTCGGCCGCCTGCCCAAGGAGCCGGGCAAGCTGGTGGTGCTCGAGGGCGTCTACTCGATGCTCGGCGACATCGCACCGCTGCGCGAGATGGTCACGGTGGCGCGGCGGCACGGCTGCATGGTGCTGGTCGACGAGGCGCACTCCATGGGCTTCTTCGGCCCGCATGGCCGCGGCGTCTACGAGGAGCTGGGCCTCGCGCTCGGCGACGACGTCGACTTCGTGATCGGCACCTTCTCCAAGTCGGTCGGCACGGTCGGCGGCTTCTGCATCTCGAACCATCCCAAGTTCGAGGCGCTGCGGCTCTCCTGCCGCCCCTATATCTTCACCGCCTCGCTGCCGCCGTCCGTGGTCGCGACCGCCGCCACCTCGGTGCGCAAGCTGATGCACGCGCACGAGAAGCGCGCGCGCCTGTGGGATAATGCGCGCCAGCTGCACGGCGGGCTGAAGGCGCTGGGCTTCCGGCTCGGCACCGCGGCACCCGACTCGGCGATCGTCGCGGTGATCCTGGAAGACCAGGAGCAGGCGGTGGCGATGTGGCAGGGGCTGCTCGAGGCCGGGCTGTACGTCAACGTCGCGCGCCCGCCCGCGACGCCGACGGGCACCTTCCTGCTGCGTTGCTCGATCTGCGCCGAGCACAGCGCCGAGCAGATCGACCGCGTGATCGACATGTTCGCCGCGGCGGGTCAGCAGGTCGGGGCGATCACCGCGGCCTGAGCGGGGCCGCTTAACCTTTGGTAAGGTAAACACCGGTACATCGCCGGCGGTGACCGACGACGATGCCGAGCGCGGGGCCCCGACCTCTACCTGGGGCACGATCGCCCTTTGGGCGATGGGGCTGCTCGGCGTCGCGGTGCTCGCCGCGCTGCTGCTGACGCTGCGCGACGCCAACCACCGCCGCGACGACGCACTGGCGGCGCAGCGCCACAGCTACGACGTGATGATCCTGGTGCGCACGCTGCAGGGTACGATCGCGCGCTCCGAGGCGTCGCTCGGCCGCTACGTCATCTCGGGCGATCAGCAGCTCGGCCGGCTCTATTTCGAGGACTGGCGCCGCGCCGCCGAGACGATCGACCGGATCGAGAAGCTGACGCACGACAATGCCGTGCAATCGCGCCACCTCACGGAGATCCGCGGCGCCTTCCGCGAACGCGGGGACGAGCTCGCGCTGATCGCGCTCAGCACCAATTATCGCAAGAACAACCAGGCGCTCGCGCGCTTCTATCGCAGCAGCAAGGCGGGCTCGCTGACGCGGATCAACGCGGGGCTCGACTCGCTGGTGGCGCAGGAGCGCATGCTGCTCGAGGCGCGCACCAGCCACGCCCAGGCCTCGGTGAGACGGTCGAGCATCATCGCCAAGGTGCTCGCCGCCTTCGGGCTGCTGCTCGTGGTGGGGGTGATCTGGCTGGGCTGGGCGGTGGTGTCGGCGCTGTCCGAACACGCCGTCGCGCGCGCCGACGCGGACGCGCAGCGCGATCGCGCCGAGGAACTCGCCAGCGCGGTGGCGCAGGCGACCGAGGAGCTGCGCGCGCAGGAGGCGCGGCTGCGCCAGATCCAGAAGATGGAGGCCGTGGGCCAGCTCACCGGAGGCATCGCGCACGACTTCAACAACATGCTCGCGGTAGTGCTGGGCGGGATCGAGCTCGCGCAGCGCGCCGTGACGATCGATCCGAGGACGGCCGCGCGGCACCTCGCGAGCGCGCACGACGGCGCGCAGCGCGCCGCCGCGCTGACCCAGCAGCTGCTCGCCTTCGCGCGCGAGACCGCGATCAACCCCGAACCGATCGCCGCCGCCCCGTTGTTCGATGGCCTCGCCGACCTGATCGGGCGCACCCTGGGCGACGGGGTCACCGTCCAGTTCGGCGACGAGAGCGAGGGCTGGTGCATCCGCGCCGACCGGGTCCAGCTCGAGAACTCACTCGTCAACCTGGCGGTCAACGCGCGCGACGCGATGGAGGGGCGCGGCACGCTCACGCTGCGCGCGCTCCGACGCACGGTCTCAGGCGAGGAGTATGTCGCGCTGGCGGTCAGCGACACCGGCTGCGGCATGACGCCCGAGGTGGTCGAGCGCGTCTTCGAGCCCTTCTTCACCACCAAGCCGGTCGGCAAGGGTACCGGGCTGGGGCTCAGCCAGGTCTTCTCCTTCGCGCGCGGGCTGGGCGGCGACGTGTCGGTCGACTCGGTCGTCGGGCTCGGCACCACGGTGACGCTGCTGCTCCCGCGCGAGCGCGCGCAGCCCGCCGCCGCCGCGCCGCCGACACACGCCGTCGCGGCGGCGGCCGTCGCGCCCGCGCCGAGCACCGCCGGCCTGCACATCCTGGTGGTCGAGGACGACCCGCGCGTACTGCCCGCGACGATGGACGCTTTGAGCGAGCTGGGTCATCACCCGCGCGCGTGCGACGACCCGACCCGCGCCGCCGCGCTGCTCGCCGCGATGGAGCGCGTCGACCTGATCCTGTCGGACGTGCTGATGCCGACGCTGACCGGCCCCGAGATGGTCGCCAAGCTGGCCTCCACGCACGCGCGCGTGCCGGTGCTGTTCGTCACGGGCTTCGCGGGCGGCGCCGACGAGGCGATCGACCTCGGCGGTCGCCCCGTGCTGCGCAAGCCCTTCACGCTCGCGGGGCTGGAGCGCGCGGTGGCGCAGGCCGCGGTCGCACCGGGAGAGACTCGCGCGGCGGCGTGAGAAAGCGGCGGCGCGAGCCGCGTTGATGTCGCGGCGGCGTGAGCAAGCGAAATCCTCCCCGGGACGGGGAGGGGGACCAGCCGGAGGCTGGTGGAGGGGGTTCCCCGCATACGCCGCGCTGGGAGGGATAGCCCAAACCGTCGTTGTACCTGCAGAGAGCCCCCTCCACCACCGGCTTTGCCGGCGGTCCCCCTCCCCGCCAAGCGGGGAGGATCGTACGGCCCGCCCCCACACATTCCCCCGCACCGCAACGCTTTTCGCTGCTGACGCGCGCGCCGCGGGCCCGTATAGCCGCAGCCTCACCCGGGCCCTGAGCGCCCGACGCCACGGGGCAGCGCCGCACCTTGTTCACCTCGATCGACCGCTACATGGCCCGGCTGATCGCGTTGCCGCTGTTCGCCACCCTGCTGATCGCCTCGATGCTGCTGATCCTCGACCGGATCGGCCGCCTGTTCGACTTCGTCATCACCCAGGGCGGCCCGGTGAGCGTCGTCTGGAAGATGCTGGCCAACCTGCTGCCCGAATATCTCGGCCTGGGCATTCCGATCGGGCTGATGCTGGGCGTGCTGCTGGCCTTCCGTCGCATCGCCACCTCGAGCGAGCTCGACGTGATGCGCGGGGTCGGCATGAGCTACTCGCGGCTGCTGCGCGTGCCTTTCATGTACGCGATCATCCTCGCCGCGCTGAACATCGCGATCGTCGGCTATGTCCAGCCGCTGGCGCGCTACAATTACGAGAAGCTGCGCTTCGAGCTGCGCACCGGCGCGCTCGGCGCCTCGATCAAGGTCGGCGAGTTCACCCACCTGGGCGACCGCATCACGCTGCGGATCGAGCGCAGCCAGGACAGCGGGCGTCGGCTCTCGGGCATCTTCCTCCACGCGCTGACGCCGCGCAACGACTGGGCCGGCGTCACCGCCGAGACCGGCCAGTTCCTCGCCACCGACGACCCTAACGTGATCATCTTCCGCCTCACCGACGGCACGCTGATCCACAACCGCCCCGACTTCCCGACGCCGCGGGTGCTGACCTTCAGCTCGCACGACCTGCCGATCGACCTGCCGCGCTTCGAGAGCTTCCGCACGCGCGGCGGCAAGAACCTGGAATATACGCTGCCCCAGCTCGCCCAGCTCGGCCATGCCCGCAACGCCAGCGAGGCGCAGCGGGACGGCAGTCGTGCCGAGTTCCATTTCCGCGTCGTCGAGGTAGCGATGATGTTCCTGCTGCCGCTGCTCGCGGTATCGCTCGGCGTGCCGCCCAAGCGCTCCAGCTCGGCGCTCGGGGTGTTCCTGTCGATCGTGATGGTGGTGACCTATCACAAGATCAACCAATATGCCGCGGCGGTGGGAGAACGCGGCGCGGTGGACCCGCTGATCGCGCTGTGGGTGCCGTTCCTGCTGTTCGGCGCGCTGATCCTGTGGATGTACTACACGCTCGCCTATGTCCCGGGCGGACAGCCGATCGGCGCGCTCGAGCGGTTCTTCGGCAAGGGCTGGGCGATGATCGCGCGCTACCTGCCCGGTCGCCGCCGCAAGGAGGCGCGCGCGTGAACGCCTTCTTCCCGTCGCGCACCGTCGCGATCTACATGGCGCGGCTGTTCCTCACGCGTACCTTCGGCATCCTGTTCGGGCTGGTGCTGGTGCTGCAGACGCTCGACCTGCTGAGCGAGAGCGGGCGCATCCTCGGCACGGCAGGCAACGGCGACGCCGAGGTGTGGCGCTACGTCTCGCTGCGCGCGCCGCAGATCATCTCGACCTTCCTGCCCTTCTCGGTGCTGCTCGGCACCGTGCTGACGCTGATCACGATGAACGCCAACAGCGAGGTGGTGGCGCTCAAGGCCTCCGGGCTGTCGGCGCACCAGGTGCTGGCGCCGCTGGTGATCGCGAGCGTCGGTATCGCGCTGGTCACGTTCGCGTTCAACGACCGAGTCGTCAGCCGCGCCACCGCCGAGCTGAGCGCGTGGCAGAAGGTCAATTACGGCGCGATGCCGCTCGATCGCGGGGATCGCACCAACGTCTGGGTACGCGCCGACAACAACCTGATCTCGGCGGACCGGATCAACGGGCGCGGCGAGGCGGCGCGGCTGGGCGGGATCACCGTCTACGAGCGCAACCCCGATGGCGGGCTGCGCGGGCTGATCACCGCCCCCAACGGCGTGCGCCAGGACGACGGCTGGAAGGTGTGGCCGGCCAAGCGCTTCGACGTCGCCTCGGGCGCGCTTACCCCGCTCGGTGCGGTGATGGTGGCGCGCGGTGTCACCCCCGACCAGTTCACGCTCGCCAACGTCGACGGCGAGGCGCTGTCCTTCACCGGGCTGCGCGCCGCCATCTCCGACCTGGAGGAGGCGGGACGGCCGACCAAGTCGCTCGAGGGCGTGCTGTGGCACAAGCTGTCCGGGCCGCTGTCCTCGGTGCTGATGCCGCTGCTCGGCGCGGTGGCGGCGTTCGGTATCGCGCGGTCGGGCGCGCTGTTCGTCCGCGCGGTGATCGGCATGGCGCTCGGCTTCGCCTATTTCATGGCGGACAAGTTCGCGCTGGCGATGGGTAATCTGGGCGCCTACCCGCCGTTCCTCGCGGCCTGGGCGCCGTTCCTGCTGTTCCTGCTGATCGGCGAGGCGGTGCTGCTGCGGACGGAGGAGTAAGAGGCGCGGGCGCTGGCCCGTGCTGCGGCGCACGTAGGATCTTAGGACGGCGGATGGTGATCTTCGCGGCTCTGGTTCCTGCGTTCGCCGGAGCGGGAGGAAGAGAGGGGCGGCACCCTCACCTCCTCCACTGGCGTCATCCTGAACTCGTTTCAGGATTCACCGTGGCACATACCCTCCGGCTGCGGCGCCTGCGGGACCGTGGATCCTGAAACGAGTTCAGGATGACGCTGGCAAGAGGACCGGCCCCCTCCCCTCACCGCCCCCGCATCGTCGCCGCGGCGAGCTTGCCCACGAGTCCGGGCAGGCCGGCGTAATTGGCCTTATGATACGGCGAATCCTGCTCGAGCACCTTGGAGATGCGCCGGTGCGCCTCCGCCAGCGCGTGGTACGGCAGGCCCGGCAGCAGATGGTGCAACGCGTGGTAGCGCAGCCCCACCGGCGCCCACAGCACCGGCAGCAGCGCGGGCGGCGGCACGTTGACCGTGTCGAGATACTGGGCGGTCACGCTCATCGGCTCGCCCTCATTCTCCCACAGATGCGCCACCAGCGTCCGCACCTGGTTGATCAGTGCGACGCCCGAGCCGACCACCAGGAAGATCGCGAAGGCCTTGAACGACACGACGCCGGTGGCCGTCAGCGTCAGCAGCGCGACTGCCCACAGGCTGGTGACGATCTCCCAGCGCGTCCAGCGCGCCTTCTCCTCGCCCTGCGGCGGACGGCGGCGGAAGTGCGGGTTGATCGACAGCGCCGAGTAGCGCGCCACCACCGCCTCGCGCAGCCGCGGCGACAGCGCGGACAGCGGCGCTAGCAGCGCGTAGCGGATCAGCAGCCCGACCGGCGCCAGCGCCGACACGAGGATGAACACCGGCAAAGTCCACGGCCGCATCAGCGCGAGCGGAAGATACTCTGGGTCCTCGGAAGTGCCATAGCGAGTCTTGGCGTGGTGCAGGTTGTGCACGCCCTCGTACATGAACGAGGGGATCATCATCGGCACGCCGATCAGCGCGTTCCAGCTGGCGCGAAAGCCCGGCACGGCGGCGTGCTTGATGTGGCTGATCTCGTGGATCATGCTCATGCCGCGATACAGGGCGAGTACCGCGACGACGCCGGCGAGCACCGCCCAGCCGGTCGAGGCGACCGCGATCGAGACCGCGAGCGCGCCATAGCCGACCACGGCCGAGCCGATCAGGTCGGCCCAGTAGAGCGCGGGGCGCGGCTGCACGAGGTCGCGGGTGAGCTCGGCCGCGGCGCGCAGCATCGCCTTGTCGTCGGCGAGCGCCGCCCGCGTCGCGATCGACGCGCCTCGGCCCGTGCTCTCGAAGGTCATCGTGTTCATGGCACTGTTCATTGGTCCAACATAGTGGCGACAGCGTGACCTTTACAGGACGGGCGCGGTCCCCGTTGCCAGTAAAAGCTCGCTCGCTATGATCGCTTTCTCCGTTTACGGGCGAGCGCCATGTCCGATCTCTCCATCACGCCGGTCACCACCAAGAGCGAGCGGAAGGCGTTCGTCGACCTTCCGTTCCGCCTCTACGCCGACGATCCTCACTGGGTCCCGCCGCTCAAGGGCGAGGCGCTGGGACTGATCACGCCGGAGAAGAACGGCTGGTTCAGCCATGCCAAGGCGCAGCTCTTCCTGGCGCGGCGCGGCGGCCGCGTGGTCGGACGCATCTCGGCGCATATCGACACGCTCGCGCTCGAGATGCCCGCCGCACAGGGCTTCGGCCCGGGCGTCGGCCAATGGGGGCTGATGGACGCCGAGGACGAGGGCATTTTCCGCGCGCTGCTGGAGCGCGCCGAGGCATGGCTGCGCGAGCAGGGCATGACGCGCGCGCTCGGCCCGATCAGCATGTCGATCTGGGAGGAACCCGGCCTGCTGATCCAGGGCTTCGACCAGGCGCCGACGGTGATGATGGGGCACCACAAGCCGATCTATCGCGAGTGGATCGAGCGCGCCGGCTACCAGCCGGTCAAGCAGCTCGTCACCTACGAGCTCGACATCACGCAGGAGTTCCCGCCGATCGTGAAGCGGATCATTCGCTCGGGCGAGAACAACAAGAGCATCGTCGTGCGCGAGGTCAACAAGAAGCGCTTCGACGAGGAAGCCGCGATCATCCTCGAGATCCTCAACGACGCCTGGTCGGACAATTGGGGCTTCGTTCCGCTCACCCCGCCCGAGATCAAGGACGTCGGCGTCAAGCTCAAACCGATCGTCTTCAACGACCTGATCCGCATCGCCGAGGTCGACGGCCGGCCGGTCGCGTTCATGATCACCCTGCCCGACCTCAACGAGGCGATCCGCCCGCTGAACGGGAGCCTGCTCCCGTTCGGCTGGGCCAAATTGCTGCTCTGGCTGCGTAAGCCACGCGTCCGCACGATGCGCGTGCCGCTGATGGGCGTCCGCAAGGAGCTGCAGTCCTCGCGGCTGGCCAGCCAGCTCGCCTTCATGATGATCGAGGCGATCCGCAAGGCCTCGGTGGCGAACTACGGCGCCTCGCGCGGCGAGATCGGCTGGATCCTCGACGACAACCAGGGGATGAACTCGATCGCCACCGCGATCGAGAGCCAGATCAACAAGGTCTATCAGGTCTACGAGCGGGCGCTCTGATCCTGGGGAGCCGGCGACGCCGCGCGCCTCGGCCGGGGCGGCGCCGCTCTCTCCCGTCCGCCCGCTGGCGGCCGTCACAGTCTCTCGGGGACCTTGACGCCCAGCTCCTTCCACTCGGCGCGCGTGTGGCAGACGCGCTGGATGATGTGCGAGCCGGTCGCCTCGGTGTTGTAGCAGTAGCGCGTGCTGGGGTTCCGCGCCCTGACGCCGCCCTCGGCCGGGGTCGCCGCGGTGGTAGCGACGGCGGACGGCGCGGTCGGCTCGGCCTGAGCGGGCGCGACGAGGACCAGGCTGGTCAAAGCGGCGACGATCGTGGCGTTCATGGCAGTGTCTCCCTGCCCCGTTGATCGGGGACGGCAGGTGCTTTGCAGACACTGTGCCAACCCTGATTTCATAACTATTACAGTGGTTTACTCATAAAGCGCCCGCCACTCCCCGCTGCCACTCGCCGACATCCGGCGGATTGCGCCAGAAGGTGGCGAGCCCTTGTGGTCGGGCGCGCGCACCCCATCTCCTATCAACTGTCCAGATCTGACCACGCGAGCCTGGACAGCTGAGAGACCGCACGCGCTCCCGCTTGCACGCAGGGAGACCGACATGGACCTCAACGAGCTCTACTCACGCCACCAGGTATCGATCGCGCGCGCGTCCGACTCCGTCAGCGCGACCGGCCGCGAATCGTACCGGATCTGCGCGCGGGGCTATGCCGCGCGGATCGCCGACGTGCAGTGGCTCGCCGGCGTCGCTCGCCCGACCGTGGTGGTCGGCGCGTGAGCGATCAGCCGCAGCCCGCCCCGCGCCCGCCGCGCCGCCCCTATTTCCGTCCCGCCAGCAGCGTCCCCAAGCTCTCGCCCGAGAGCGCGGCGCGCGAGAGCCAGGTGGTCCGCGCGGCGACCGAGCGGCTCGGCCTCGCTGGGGCGATGGCCTTTCTCAACGCCGATGTCGGGCTGGGTGCGCGCCCGCTCAAGCTCGCGGCGGCGAGCGACGAAGGCGCGAAGCAGGTGCTCGAGCTGATCGCGGTGCAGGAGCCCGACGGAACGGCGTAGGCTGAGGACAGCCATGAATTCGGCGTCACCCTGAACTCGTTTCAGGGTCCACCGCGCCGCTCGATCACCGGCCGTTACTCTTCGCGGATAGGTGGATCCTGAGACAAGCTCAGGATGGCGCCGGAACAGGAGAGATGTCGCCCCTCTCCACTCAGAACATGAACGCGCCGCCCAGTACCAGCCGCGCGTCGGGTGCGTCGTGGTTGAGCCCCGCCACCGCGAGCAGGTCGATCTGGGTGCGCTTGGTCGGCTGCCACGCCAGCGACCCCGCCGCGAGCGTGCGCGTGACATGGCCCGAGGGATCGTCGTCGCGCTCCAGCGACAACTCCGCCACCGCGGTGAGGCTGTCGGTCAGCGCGTAGCCCAGCCCGACCACGCCGCTCGCGTCGAAGTGGCGGCCGTTGCCGTCGTCGTCGACCGCCGCCGCGGCCTGGCCCGTGAAGTCGAGGCTCCAGCGCTTGTCGATCTGCCAATAGACCGGCGCGATCACGCCCGCAGCCCAGTCGCCGTCGCCGATCCCGGCGCGCCCGGTCGGCAGCGCGACATAGGGCTGGATCGCCGAGGAGACCGCGTTCCCGTCAGGGTGGCTGAGCGCGTAGCGATAGCCGATCACCGTGTCGCCCGCGCCCCATTTGCGCGACACGGCGCCCGTCGCCTTGTCGCGCGTCCGCAGCGTACCGAGCGGGGTGAACTCGACCTGCAACTCGCTGTTCGCGGTGAGACCGAAACGCGCGGTGACGTCGCCGAACAAGGTGAGGTCCTCGCGCGAATCGCCGCTATCGTCGCGCTGCCAGTCGACCCCCGAGACCTCCACCTGCACCTGCCCCGGCAAGGTCACGCAACCGCTCGCCCCGAGCGACGGGCGGTTGGGGCAGAAGCGTTTGCCGTCCTCTTCCTCGGCCGCGGCGGGCGCAGCGGCGAGCAGCAGCACGGCGGCGAGCAGGCCGGCGCGGATCATCGCAGTCGCACCCAGGTCGGCGCGTGGTCGCTGGCTTTCTCACGGCCGCGATAGTCCTTGTCGACGCCGGCCTCGACCAACCGGTCCGCCACCGCGGGGCTCAGCAGCAGGTGATCGATGCGGAAGCCCGCGTCGCGCTGCCACGCGCCCGCCTGATAGTCCCAGAACGTCCACATGCCGCCGCGCGGGTGGCGCGCGCGCAGCGCGTCCGTCCAGCCCTGCGCGACCAGCGCGCGATAGCCCTGGCGGCTCTCCGGCTGCATCAGCGCGTCGCTCGCCATCGCGCGCACGGAGAAGACGTCGTCGTCATTCGGTATGACATTATAGTCACCCGCCAGCACCGCGGGCACTTCGCTGGCGAGAAGCTGCGCCGCGCGCGTCCGCAGCCGCTCGATCCAGCGCAGCTTGTAGTCGAACTTGGGACCGGGCAGCGGATTGCCGTTGGGCAGATAGATCGAGGCCACGGTCAGCCCGGCGACGTCGCACTCGAGGTAGCGGCTGTGCTCGTCCTCGGGCTCGCCCTCCAGCCCGCGCTGGCGCTCGACCGGGTCGGCCCCGCGCGCGAGCACCGCGACGCCGTTGAAGCCCTTCTGCCCGTGCCAGACCGCACCATAGCCGGCGGCGCGCACCTCCGCCTCGGGGAAGGTCTCGTCGCTCGACTTGAGCTCCTGGAGGCAGACGACGTCGGGCTGCGCCTCCTCGAGATACTCGAGCAGCCGCGGCAGCCTCGCCTTGATGCCGTTGACGTTGTAGGTGACGATCTTCACCCGCGACGATCTATCGTGCTGAGCGGGCTTTGTCTTGCCCCGCGCGCACCTCAGACGGAGAAGCTGGTGCCACAGCCGCAGCCGCTCGCAGCCTGCGGGTTCTCGACCTTGAACGAGGCGCCGCCGAGCGACTCGACATAGTCGACGCTGGCACCGCGGACGAGATCGAGGCTCACATCATCGACCACCAGTCGCACGCCGTCGGTCTCGACCACGAGGTCGGTCGCCTCGGGCGCGTCGGCGAAGCCGAAGCGATATTGGAAGCCGGAGCAGCCGCCGCCCTCGACCGCGAGGCGCAGGATGGCGGGCTTGCTCTGTCGCGCCGCGATCGCCGCGACGCGCGCGGCGGCGGCGGGAGTGAGCGCGATAGCAGGTGCGAGCGTGGCCATGCGGGTAAGATAGGCGTGGGTAGCGGCGGGGGAAAGGGGGCGAAGGCGGACATGACCTCTCAGCTCCCTCGTTTCCGGCATTCGTCGCATGACGCACGCATCGTCGTCCCGGCCTCGAGCCGGGATCCACGGCGCCGCGAAGGCTGCGCGCGTCTGCTCGCGCGGAAGGATGGATCCCGTCTCAAGGCGGGGATGACGAGAGCTCCCTTCAGAAAGGCGTCATCCCCCGCAACGAGAAAGGGCCGGCCCGCTTGGCGCGGCGCCGGCCCTCCCCTCCTAAATCGGCGAAGGTCAGTCCTGCGGCACGGGGCCCGAGGTCGACACCGGGATCTGGCCGACGGCACGATCCTGCGCGGCCATCAGATAATCGGCGGTGGTGAGGAACGGCACCGGGTTCACCGCATGGCCGTCGATCCTCACCTCATAATGGAGGTGCGGGCCGGTCGAGCGGCCGGTCGAGCCCATCAGCGCGATCAGCTGGCCGCGCTTCACGCGCGTGTTATCGGAGACGAGGATCTTCGACAGGTGACCGTAGCGCGTCGCGATGCCCTTGCCGTGGTTGATCTCGACCATGTTGCCATAGCCGCCCTGGCGGCCGGCGTGGCTGATCACGCCATCGGCGGTGGCGTAGATCGGCGTGCCGCTGGGACCAGGGATGTCGACGCCGGCGTGCATCGCCGCGGTGCCGCGGAACGGGTCGCTGCGGATCCCGAAATTGCTGGTGAACTGCAGCTTCTGCACCGGCTGCACCGAGGGGATCGCGATCACGCCCTGCTCGAGCCGGTCGAGCTTCTTCCAGCTCATGAACAGCGAGCGGAACTGCTGGTCGGCGGCGAGGTCGGCGCGCGCCTCGGCGCTGTTGGCCTCGACCAGCGGGCCGCCCATCGCGCTGCCGCCCTTCGCCAAGCGGGCGGTGGAGATGCCCAGCTTGCGCACCGTCTTGGCGGTCGCGGCGTAGCGTTGGTCGAGCTCGCGCTGCGCCACCGCGGCGAGCTCGGCCTGGCGCGTCTCGACGCGGAGGAACGGCTTGATCGTGTCGGCGGCGAGGCGCGTGGCGTCGGGGTCGATCGCCAGCGTGGCACGCGCCAGCTGGCGGCTCTCGCCCTCGCCGGTCAGCGCGGCGGCGAGCAGCGCCTGGCGCTGCTCGATGCGACCGGCGTGAAGCTCGGCGGTGCGGCGGATGGTCGCGACGCGGGTCTGGAGCTGGGCGACCTTCTGCTCCATCTTGGCCAGCTTGCGCTCGCTGGTCGGTGCGGGCTTGAGCCCGGTCGCGACCGCGACCTGCTGGCTGGCGGCGACCGCGCCATAGCCGGCGAGACCCAGGACCATCGCGGCGCCACCGCGTACCATCAGGCGACGCGTGCCGTAGGCGGCGCGCAGGCGATCGAGCGGGCGCGCGGCCGGCGTGAGAGCGGTGTCGTTCATCGAACCCCAGATCAAAGACTGTGACCGGGCGGCGGGCTGCCGCGCGGTCTTCCCCATCCCGTACTGCCGCCCCGGAGACGAAGCCTCCCAGGCACAAAGGTTTGTGACCTGAGCAGGGTTAATCGGGCAAGAGCAGCGGCACAGGAGCGCGCCCGATCGACGGAGAGACGCGGCGAGTCGTTGTAATTCGCCGAGTCGAGTAGCGACGGTTGGCGCGAATTACGTGGGTTACGCGTGATTCTTGGTGGCGGATCGGTGCGGGTGACTGGCGTCGAGAGAGGATTTGCTCCGATGTGGGGCGATGATGCGGGCGTGACCACTGCGGTGATCGGGCGCAGGAGACGCAGGATAAGCATCCGTCATCCCGGTCTTGGTCCGAGATGACGGGGGCTCTGACCGACGCCCCCCTGCGCGGGGACGCTCTGAGCGCACAGCGACGCTCGATGCGCTCAGCCGCCTCTCACCCCAACGCGCGCGCCGCCTCCAGCACCTCCTCGGCGTGGCCCGGCACCTTCACCTTGCGCCACGCGCGCACCAGCCGGCCGTCGGCGCCGTAGAGGAAGGTCGCGCGCTCGATCCCCATATAGGTGCGGCCGTACATCTGTCGCTCGCCCCAGACGCCGAACGCCTCGGTGACGCTGCCGTCGAGGTCACTGCCGAGCGGGATGGCGAGGCCGTGGCGCGCGATGAACTTGTTGTGCTTGGCCACGGTGTCGCGCGAGATGCCGATGATCGTCGCGCCCGCGGCGGCGAAGCGGCTCGCCAGCGCCGAGAAGTCGAGCGCCTCATGGGTGCAGCCGGGCGTGTCGTCCTTGGGATAGAAATAGACGATCAGCGGCCGCGGCAGGTCGCGCAGCCGCAGCGACGCGCCGTCGGTGCCGGTCAAGGTGACGTCGGGGATGGTGTCCACGCGATACTCTCCTGCCACTGGGCGGCGACGCTCTCGCGCACCCGGTCCAGCGTGGCAAGCAGCGTTTCCCAATCGGGCAGCATCACCGCGCGCGCGATCAGCGCGCGGGTCGCCGCGGCGCCGGGCTCCTGCGCGTCGGGCGCGACCAGCCGCCCGGTCACGAGCAGCCGCGCGAGCAGCGCGTAGGCGTCGCGCATCGCTGGCGCGAGCGCCCCCTCCGCCACCAGCGCGTCGATCGCGACGCTGAGCCGCGGGTCGAAGCCGCAGCGCCGCGTCAGCTGGGTGACATGCACCGCGAATTCGAGGTCGACCAGACCGCCCGGCAGCAGCTTGGCGTCGAGCGGCCCCTGCGGCGGCTTGTGCCGCGCCATCTCGGCGCGCATCTCTGCCGCCTCGGCGGGCACGTCGCGCTCTGGCCGCTCGCCCGCCAGCACCGCGGCGACGATCGCCTCCACCGCGGCGCGCGCCGCGTGCGAGCCGAAGACGGCGCGCGCGCGCGTCAGCGCCATATGCTCCCAGGTCCATGCCTCCTCGCGCTGGTAGCGCGCGAAACTGTCGAGGCTGACCACCAGCGGCCCCTGCGCACCCGAGGGTCGCAGCCGCGTGTCGACCGGGTAGAGCGGGCCCGCCGCGGTCGGCACCGAGAGCGCCGCGGTGACTCGCTGCGCCAGCCGGGTGAAGTAGAGCGTCGCGCCGAGCGGCTTGGCGCCGTCCGCCTCGGCGGTGAACTCACCGGTGAAAAGGTAGATCAGGTCGAGGTCGGAGGCGTGGGTCAGCGCCATCCCGCCCATCCGCCCGAGTGCGAGGATCACCAGCTCGCCGCCGGGCACGCGCCCGTGCGCGCGCTCGAATTCGGCGAGGGCGGCGCCGGCGAGCGTCTCGATCGCGGCCTCGGCGACGCGCGCGTAGCCGGCCGCGACATCGAGCGGGTCGGCCGCGCCGGCCACGATCTGCGCGCCGAGCGCGAAGCGCTTGTCGCCGACGATGCGCCGCACGTGATCGAGCAGCGCCTGATAGTCGGCGCCCTGCTCGACCGCCCGCATCTCCGCGACCAGCGCCGGTATCTCGCCGACCGGCGTGAAGGCGCTGGCGTCGATCAGCCCGTCGAGCAGGTCTGGCCGACGCGCCAGCTCATCGGCGAGTGTCGGCGCGTGGCTGAGCAGCTCGGCGAGCAGCGCGGTGAGTGCCGGGCGCGCCTCGAGCAGGCGGAAGACGTTGACCGCGCTCGGCAACCGCTCGAACAGCCGGTCCAGGCGATTGAGCGCGACCGCGGGCACCGGCGCCTGCGCCAGCGCGCCGACCAACGCGGGCAGCACCGCCTCCAACGCGCTCTGCGCTGCGGCGGAGCGCAGCGCCGGATAACGCGCCTCGCGCCAAGCGGTGACGCGCCGCACCGCGTCCTCGCTGTCGACGAACCCGGCCTCACGCAGCGTCTCGCCCAGCCGCGCGGGGTCGAAGGGCAGACCCGCGGCGGCGACGGGAGCAAGCCGATCGAACGCCGCGGCGACTCGTTCCACCTCGGGCGCGAGCAGCGCCAGCAACGCCGCGCCGTCGTCGAGCCCGTGGAGGCGCGCCACGCGGTCGAGCGCCTCGCCCGACGGCAGCGCGTGGGTCTGCCGATCGTCGATCATCTGGACGCGATGCTCGATCGTTCGCAGCAGCGTATAGGCCTGTGTCAGCGCGGCAGCGTCAGCGCCGTCGATCCGTCCCGCGGCGGCGAGCGCCGCGAGCGCGTCGCGCGTCGCGGGCGCGCGTAGCGACGCGTCGCGCCCGCCGTGGATGAGCTGGTGGATCTGCGCGAAGAACTCAATCTCGCGGATGCCGCCGCGGCCGCGCTTGAGGTCGTAGCCCGGGCCGAACGCCTGTCCCTGCGCGTGATGGTCGCGGATGCGGCGCGTGATGTCGAGGATCTCGCCGACCGCGCCGAAGTCAAGGCTGCGCCGCCACACGAAAGGGCGCACCGCCTCGAGGAAACGGGCACCCAGCGCGCGGTCGCCCGCCGCGACGCGCGCGCGGATGAAGGCGGCGCGTTCCCACGGCAGCGCCTGCGATTCATAGTAACTGATCGCGGCGTCGATCGGGATCACGATCGGCGTCGCCTCGGGCGAGGGGCGTAGTCGCAGATCGACGCGCAGCACATAGCCATCGGCGTCGCGCGCCTGCAGCAGCTCGAGCACGCGCCGGCCGACCCGCACTGCCGCGTCAGCGACGTCCTCGCGCGCGCGGCACGGCAAGGTGGCGGGGTCGTAGAGGAAGATCGGATCGATGTCGGACGAATAATTGAGCTCGCGGCTGCCCTGCTTGCCGAGCGCGATCGCGACGAACCCGCGCGGCGCGGCGTCCGGGGTGCGCTCCGCGATCGCACCCGTGATGGCGCGGTCGAGCGCCGAGTCGGCGAAGTCGGTCAGCCGTCCGGTGACCGCGCTGAGGTCGAGCGCCCCCGCCAGGTCCCCCAGCGCCACCTCTAGCGCCAATGCGCGCCGCTCCAGCCGCAGCCGCCGTGCGAGGGGAAGGTCGGGGGTGTCGAGGACGGCCGCGGTGACCGCCTCTCGTTGGAGCAAGGTGTTCAGAAACGGAGCGAATTGTTCCGCCCGTCGGCGCGCCTCGTCGAACGAGTGAGTCATCATGGCGAAACCTAAGCCGAGGTCGCACGTTGCCGCAACATGGTAGCAGATCACCCCTCTTCTTCAGGCAGCGCGCGCGGCGGTTATGTCGTCCACGCGCCGCAAGCGGGGGATGTGCTCGCTGGGTCGCTGCGCGCGGCGTACCGGCGCGACAAGGCGCTGCCGAGCGATATGGCGCAGCTACTGTCGAGGGTGGGCGCGAGCTGACGGGGGCGCGTGCGTTAGCGATCACAGGCCATTCACAACGCGAGGCCGGGTTAGAGCATGACGCCGTCCTGGACTCGTATCAGGATCAACTTCTCTGCCGAGACGGAAGCCGGAAAGTTCGCGAGCCCGCCCCACGCAGATCGCCCCGATCCATCGAGAAGGCCCGGGTAGCGCTCGTCGCGCCACGCCGTCATCTCACACCCGAAGCGGGCGAGCCCTGAGACTAGCTTAGGATGACGGCGTGGTAGGCTAAACCGTCGGCTCGCCAGACGTCGCCCCACCCTCACGCATCGCGGTCGCGGCTCAGTTCGTCGACCTCGTTCATGATCGAGTCGAGCGTCGTCCGGTCGCCGCTCACCTCATGGTCGCGGCGGGACGACAGCGCACCGTCGGTCATCAACGCTTCGAGCGCGACACGACCGCGGGCGACGCGGCTCTTGATCGTGCCCACCGCCACGCCGCAGATCTCGGCGGCTTCCTCATAGGCGAAGCCACCCGCGCCGACGAGGATCAGCGCCTCGCGCTGCGGCTGCGGCAGATGCATCAACGCGCGCTGCATGTCGGCGAGTTCGACGTGCTTGTCCTGGCTGGCAGGCGCGGCGAGCACGCGGTCGGCGACGAGATCGTCCCACTCGCCCTTGAAGCGCGCACGCCGCATCTGGCTGAGGAACAGGTTGCGCAGGATGATGAAGGTCCACGCGCGCATGTTGGTGCCGGCCTGGAAGCGCTTGCGCGCCGCCCAGGCCTTCAGCAGCGTCTCCTGCACCAGGTCGTCGGCGAGATCGCGGTTGCCGGAGAGCGAGCGCCCGAACGCGCGCAGGTGAGGGATCACCAGCGCGAGCTGTTTCTTGAACTCAGGATCCGATAGCGCGACATATTCCGTCGGCGCCGGCGCCGACGCCTCGTCCGCATGCGAGGGTGATTGGGTCATGCCGCTCCGTCGTGCTGACGCGGCGCCGTCCTGGCGCTCGTTCGATGCTGGAAGATAGGTATCGGTCGGCCGGTTGGCCAGCCCGTCACGCACCACTTGTTCAAGCATCGTGTCAGGAAAGCAGGATGGCGGCGAAGGCCACGACGATCAGCACGAGCGATGCCGCGAGGATGTAGCGAGTCATGCCTGGCGTGCTGCCGGCGCGGGCCTCGTCGGTCTCGAGATGAACTCGATCGTTGTCGTCTGCCATGAGATAGAAACGCACTTCGACCGTTTTGGGTCCGTAAGGATGGGAACAGGCCTCGGGGGTGGCGGTCGATGCGTGAAGGGGGCGTCACGACGTGCGGTCGTCGCTATGCGCCGCGCCCTTGGGACAACAGCTCATTGAAGGTCGCTCCACCCGCCACACCGTATCCGTCATTCCCGTGCAGGCGGGAATCCGGACACACCGACGTCAGCCGCAGAGCCGAGGTGTTCGCGGATCTGTATCCCTGCCTGCCCAGGGATGACGCTGTGGGACGAAGCTGGGCGGCAACCTGAGAGCGCCGAACCGCTGCGCTGGCGCAAAGCCCGCTCCCGCGGCGGAGGGACGCCCGCGCGCCCCCCGCCCTCGACCCTCACGCCGGAACGGTGGTCTCGTCGAAGAACAACGCCTGACTGATCGCGGCCTTCACCGTCGAGCGTTGGAACGGCTTGGTGATCAGGAACGTCGGCTCAGGCCGCTCGCCCGTCAGCAGGCGTTCCGGGAAAGCGGTGATGAAGATCACCGGCACGTTGAACTCGGCGAGGATGTCCTTCACCGCGTCGATCCCCGAGCTGTCGTCGGCCAGCTGGATGTCGGCCAGCACCAGGCCGGGACGATCCTCCATCGCCAGTGCCACGGCCTCGTCGCGCGTCACCGCCACGCCCGTGACCTCATGGCCGAGGTCGCGCACGATCGACTCGATGTCCATCGCGATGATCGGCTCGTCCTCGATGATGAGGACACGCGCGCGGGTCTGCTTCTCGATCTCGGCGAGCGCCTCGGCGACGAGCGAGTCGACCTCGGCGGGCTCGACCTCGATCAGATAGGCCGCGTCCTCTGGGGTGAAGCCCTCCATCGCGGTGAGCAGCAGCGCCTGGCGCGACAGCGGCGTCATGCGCGACAGCCGCGCGCGCGCCACCGCTTCCTGCTCCTCGGCCGGCTCGGTGCTATCGACCTCGTCGAAATTGGCCGAGTTCCAGATCGCCTGGAAGGTGCGGTAGAGACCGAGGCGCGGATCGACGTCGCGCGGGAACTGATCGGGCGCCGCGACGATCGCCTCCAGCGTCGCGCGGACGTAGCGGTCGCCCTGCGCCTGGCTCCCGGTCAGCGCGCGGCCATAGCGGCGCAGGAACGGAAGATGCGGCGCGAGTTGTTGTCCGAGCGACATGTGTAGAAAGCCCTCCCTCACGGCCGGGCGCGAACGCGCCGCCGTGTGTCGTGATACCGGTCGTGGACGGTGCGCAACCGTGGCAATAAGTTCCCCCCGGCCGCCGATTTTCGTCGCACGGCGGGGGAACCATCGAAGCGCTATTTGGTTTCATCCGGCGAGCGCGGCCAACCGTGCCAGCAGCGTATGGATGTTCCATCGTGTTCCGCTCGACCCGCCCAGCGGTCGCTGTGGCCGAGTTCTCTTGGGGGTGAGCGTTGACGTCGGACAAGAAAGCGTCGGAAAAGCCGAAGAAGGGCACCGTCGCGCACTCGAAGAATCGGGACATGGGTTCGGCGTTGCGCTCCGTCTATCAGAAGACCGTCGAGGAAAGCGTGCCGGACGATCTACTTTCCCTGCTCGGCAAGCTTGACTGACCGAGGTGACGGCGTCCGCGGCCGCTGACGTCCCGCGCCCGTCCGCGGGGCGGGGTGAGTTCGTGGGCCGCTGGCCGACAGGCGCGAAGCTCTTCCTGATCCTCAGCATCGCGCTGCTCCCACTGGCGCTGATCGCGATCTTCGCCACGTTGCGCGTCACCCAGATCGCCGACACCGAGCTGCGTTCGCACCTTCGAGTCGCCGCGGCTGAGTCGAGCCGCGCCATCGCCATCGAACTGGTCGGCGACATGACCGCGCTGCGCGTCGCGGTCGACGCGCTCACGGCGGACCGCGGCGACGCGCCCAGCTGCGCGCGCGCGCAGGGCGTGTTCGCGCAGCAGTCGGCGGCGGGGACCGGTTTCGTCATCCTCGATCGTCGCGGCCGACCGATCTGCGGCGAGCCTTTCCCCGGCGCCGCCGCCTTCGCGCGTCAGTCCGACCCCGCGGTGGTCAGCGCTCGGCTGATCGACGGGACGGCGGGCGGGCGGCGCGGGCTGATGCTGCGCATCGCCGGGCGCAGCAACGGTGTGAGCGCGGCGGCGTATTTTCCCGCCGCCTTCCTTCAGCAGCTGAGCCGGCCGAGCGGCTTCCCGGTCGACTACGGCTCGACGCTGACGCTCGGCAACCAGCGGCTCGAGCTCGACCCGCTCGAGCGCGAGAGCGCGTTCGAGCGGCGCGAGGCGGCGCGCAATGATCTCGCCATCGCGGGGCTGGCGCTGGAGATGCAGGTGCGCAGCGCACCGATCAGCTCGCCGCTGCTGATCGCGCTGGCGCTGCCGCTGCTGATGTGGGCGCTGGCCGCCGCGATCAGCTGGTTCGTGGTCGATCGCCTGCTGATCGGGCCATTGCGGGCGCTGCGCGGCAGCATCGCTGCCTACGCCCCCGGCGACCAGCCCGACCCCGCGATGCTGCGCGCGCTGCCGGCGCAGGAGATCCGCGACCTCGGCGACACGTTCCGCGCGCTCAGCCGCACGGTCGCGCTGCACGAGGCGGGGCTGGCCGAAGGGCTGGTGCGCCAGACCAAGCTGACGCGCGAGGTGCACCACCGCGTCAAGAACAACCTCCAGGTGATCTCCAGCCTGATCAACTTCCACGCGCGCGGCGCGCGCAGCGCGGAGGCAACCCAGGCCTATGCGTCGATCCAGCGCCGCGTCGACGCGCTCGCCGTGGTCCATCGCTATCATTTCGCCGAGATGGAGGAGAACCGCGGCGTCGGGCTACGCTCGGTGCTGGGCGAGCTGGCCTCGAGCATTCGCGCCACCGCGCCCGAGGGCACTCGCATCGGCATCGTGCTCGACATCGACCCCTTCTACGTGACGCAGGACGTGGCGGTGGCGGTCGCCTTCCTAGTCACCGAACTTGTCGAGCTGGCGATGACGTGCGCGCCCGAGGCGCAGCTGCGCCTCTCGCTCAAGCCGGTCGCGGGCACGCCCGAGAAAGCGATGCTGCGGCTGTCCTCGCGCGCTCTCGTCGACAGCGACGTCCTGCGCGACGGGCTCGGCCACCGCTACGGCCGCGTGATCGAGGGACTGACCCGCCAGCTGCGCTCGTCACTGCAGCACGACCCGCTCTCGGGCGCCTATGAGATCGCCGTGGCGGTGACGGGCAGCGAATGAACGGGCATTTCCAAAGACTTTGGAAATTAATGCCGGGGATGGCGGAACCGATCTCAGGACGGCCCGTTCAGCAGATCGGACAGCGACCTTATGCCCCCCCGCTCTCGCTGTCCTCGACATAGGCCCGGAAGCGTCCACCCCTCCCCCCCCCCGGTGACGCTTTCGGGCCTTTATCATTCCAGGCTGGTCATCCATCCGACGCTGTAAGCTATTGCAGGCGCGGAACGATCGCGAACGCCGCGCATTGTTGACGTGATCTTCTAGGAGGCGGTTACATGCGTAAGGTGATGACAGTCGCGGCACTGGCCGGTGTGATGCTGGTGACGGCGTGCAACACGGTCGGCGGCGTCGGCAAGGACGTGTCGTCAGCTGGCGACGCGGTCAGCACCGCGGCGGACAAGTCCAAATAACGCTATCCCTTCGGGGTCGCACGGGAGGCGGGTCGCGGCGACGCGGCCCGCCTTTTGCTATGGGTCGATCGGCAGCGGCTCCAGCATCCTCCCCTCCGAGGGAGGATTTATCGGCTGCCCTATTCCGCCTCCAGCGCCGCGGCGGTCTCGCGCGCACGCTTGCGCTCGGTGAACCAGATGCCCACGATCGCCAGCTCGTAGAGGATCACCAGCGGGATCGCGAGCAGCAGCTGCGAGCCGACGTCGGGGGGCGTCAGCACTGCGGCGATGGCGAAAGCGCCGACGATGGCGTAGCGGCGCGCGCCGATCAGCTGCTTGCGCGTGACGATCCCGGCGCGCTCCAGCAGCATCAGCAATACCGGCAGCAGGAAGGCGGCGCCAAAACCGAACAGGAACTGCATGACGAAGCTGAGATAATAGCCCATCGCCGGCAGTGCCTGCTGGTGCACGCCGCCGACGTCGCCCGAGAAGCCGAGCAGGAAGTGCAGCGCCATCGGGATGGCGACGTAATAAGCCATGGATGCGCCGAGCAGGAAGAGCAGCGGCGTTGCCAACAGGAACGGCAGTAGCGCGCGCTTCTCCTTGCGATACAGGCCGGGCGCGACGAACTGCCACAGCTGCATCGCGATCACCGGGAAGGAGATCATCATCGCGGCGAAGAACGCCACCTTCACCTGGACGAAGAAGGCCTCGAACAGCTGAGTGTAGATCAGCGTCTTCTGCCCCGCGCTGAGCAGCGGCTGGACCAGGAAGGCGAAGATGTTCTCGGCAAAATACCAGCAGACGCCGAACGACAGCACCACCGCGGCGATGCAGTAGAGGAGGCGGCGGCGCAGCTCGAGCAGATGGTCGAGCAACGGCGCGCGGCTGTCTTCCAGCTCGTCCACGACCTCGCTCACGACGGCGCCTTGGTGTCGGCCGCCGGCGTCTCGTGCGGTGCGCCTGGCACGACGCGCGGCTGCTCCACCATCACCGGCGGGTGGTCCTCGTGCGGGTGATCGCGCGACGGGGCCGACGAGGGCTCGGCGGGCGTGTGCGCGATCTGCGCGGGTGCCTGCTCAGCTGAGGCTGGCTCGGGCGGCGGCGGCGGGATCATCGGGTGCTCACGCATGATCCGCTCATTCTCCGCCTTCCACTTTTTCTCCATCTCCTCCAGCTCGGCCTCGCGCACCATCTCGTCGAAGCCGGCGCGGAACTGGCGCCCGACCGCGCGCGCGCGACCGACCCAATAGCCGACCACCCGCATCGCTTTGGGCAGGTCCTTGGGGCCGATCACTACCAGCGCGACGAGCGCGACCAGCAGGAACTCGGACGAATCGATGTTGAACATTCAGCGTGCCGGCCGGGTGCGAGGGATCAGCGCCGCTCCTCGCGGACTCGGTCGGCGTCGCGGTCGAACGCGGGCTCGGCGCTCGACTGCGCCTCGATGCGCGGCTTGGGCGCGCGATCCTCGGCGTCCTCCTCGGCCATGCCCTTCTTGAAGTTCTTCACGCCCTTGGCGACGTCCCCCATCAGGTTCGAGAAGCGCCCGCCACCGAGTAGCAGGACGGCCACGATCGCGAGGATGAGGATATGCGGAAGACTGAAGCTGCCCATCACGGAATCTCCTAATTACGTGTCATCTAGTCGTCGTCGGCGTCTTTTTCTACCGCGAGTTGCTCGAAGGCGAGATCGACCGGATCGAGCAGCCCGGCGGCGCGCAGATCGTCGAGCCCGGGCAGGTCGCGCCGGCTCCTCAGCCCGAAATGGGACAGGAACTCGGGCGTGGTCGCGTAGGTGAGCGGGCGACCCGGCACCTCACGTCGCCCGGCGGGGCGGACCCAGCCCGCCTCCATCAGCACGTCGAGCGTCCCCTTGGCGACCTGGACGCCGCGGATCGCCTCGATCTCGGCGCGGCTGACCGGCTCGTGATAGGCGATGATCGCGAGCGTCTCGATCCCGGCGCGGCTGAGCCGGCGCACCTCCTCGCGGTCGCGGCGCAGCAGATGGGCGAGATCGGGCGCGGTCTGGAAGTGCCAGCGTCCGCCGCGCTCGACCAGCTCGACGCCGCGGCCGCGGTAGCGCTCGGCCAGCGCGGCGAGCGAGGCGCGGATGTCGCTGCCGCCGTCGCCCTCGCCGACATAGGCGCGCAGCGAGTCGAGCGACAGCGGCTCGGCGCTGGCGAACAGCACCGCCTCGACCGCGCGCTCGCTCGCCGCGCTCACGCCGCCGGCCGCCGGAGGTAGAGCGGCGCGAACGGTGCCTCCTGCCGCAGCTCGACCCGACCCTGGCGCGCCAGCTCGAGCGCGGCGAGAAAGCTCGATGCCAGCGCCGAGCGGCGCAGCGCGACGCTCGCCTGCTCGGGCAGGAAGGCCTCGATCGCGCGCCAGTCGATCGCGCTGCCGACCAGCGCCGCGACGCGTGCGATCGCCGCCTCCAGCGTCATCACCTCGCGGTCGTGGACGACGTGCATGACCGGGCGCGAGCGCGCCGAGACGCGGCCATAGGCGGTCATCAGCCCGTACAGATCGGCGGTCCACTGCGCCTTGCGCACCACCCGCAAGCCTTCGGGCGCGGCGCGGCGGAACGCGTCGCGCCCGAGCCGGTCGCGCGCCATCAGCCGCGCGCCGGCGTCGCGCATCGCGTCGAGCCGCTCGAGCCGCAGCTGCAGCCGCAGCGCCAGCTCGTCGGCGTCGGGCTCCACCTCGGGGTCGCGCGGCAGCAGCAGCGCCGACTTGAGATAGGCCAGCCACGCCGCCATCACGAGATAGTCGGCGGCGAGCTCGAGCTGGAGCACGCGCGCGCGCTCGACGTAGCGGAGATATTGCTCCACCAGCGCGAGGATCGAGATCTCGCGCAGGTCGACCTTCTGCGCGCGCGCGAGCGACAGCAGCAGGTCGAGCGGCCCCTCCCAGCCCTCGAGATCGAGCGTCAGCTGCTCGGGCGCGTCGCTCACCGGGTGGGGCCGGGGCGAGAGGGCAAGGTGCTGATGCGGCACATGCGTCGTACCGTGGCACGGGGCGGCTGGTGCGGCTAGGGGTGGCGGTGGCTCCGGCTGCCCTGACAACGAGCTGTTCCCCGGCGAAAGCCGGGGAACAGCTCGTTCGAGCGGCTCACCCGGACCCGACCGCCTACGCCAGCGCCAACAGCCGGTCGCGCGTGTCGAGCAGCGCCGCCATGTCGCCCGCGGGCGGCGCGAGCGTCGCCATCGCTCGCTCCAGCCGCGCCATCGAGGCCGGCGCGATGTCGTCGAGCCGCGCGACGATCTCCTCCATCTCGGGCATGCGCGCCCAGCAGTCGAGCACCAGGTCGCACCCCGCCGCGATCGCGCCGGCGGCCTTCTCGCCCGCGGTGCCCGACAGCGCCTTCATGTCGATGTCGTCGGTCATCAGCAGGCCGTCGAAGCCGATCGTGCCGCGGATCACCTGCTCGATCACCACCGGCGAGAGCGTAGCGGGCCGCTCGCGGTCCCACGCCTCGAAGACGATGTGGCTCGTCATCCCCATCGGCGCGTGCGCCAGCGCGCGGAAGGGGGCGAGATCCTCCTCCAGCTCCTCGGCCGAGGCGGTGACGGTCGGCAGGTGATAGTGCGTGTCGAGCAGCGCGCGGCCGTGCCCCGGCATGTGCTTGACCACGCCGACGACCCCGCCCGTCGCCAGCCCTTCCAGCGTGGCGCGGCCGAGCGCGGCGACGCGCATCGGCTCGCCGCCGAAGGCGCGCGACCCGATCGCCTCGGTCGTGTCGGCGCGCGCCACGTCGAGGATCGGGTGGCAGTCGACCGTGATGCCCACCTCGGCGAGCATCAGCCCCAAAGCGTGCGCGTTGGCGCGCGCCGCCTCGATCGCGGAGACCGGCGCGCGATCGTACAGCCGGTCGAACGCGGGCCCGGCGGGAAAGGCGGGCCACTCTGGCGGCCCCAGCCGCGCCACGCGCCCGCCTTCCTGGTCGACCAGGATCGGCACGTCGTCGCGTCCCTCGATCGCGCGCAGCGAGTCGGTCAGCGCGCGCAGCTGGGCGCGATCCGCGACGTTGCGCTTGAACAGGATATAGCCGGCAGGGCGCGCGGCGCGGAAGAAATCGCGCTCGGAGGCGCTGAGCTCGAGGCCGGACAGGCCGAAGATGACGGGCTTCATGCGCGGCTTGTAGAGCGCGCGGGCGGACGGGGGAAATCCTCTATGATAGGCAGGCGCGGTCCGCGCCGGAGCCGGCGCGCCGATCGCGCGTTGACTTCGATCCATCGCGGCGCTGAGGGGGGTCGCATGTCGTATCGCATCCTGACCGGGACCGCTCTCGCCGCGACCCTCCTTACTGCCGCCGCGGCGCCCGCGATCGCGCAGCAGCCCGCCGGACCACCCGACGGTGCCGCGCCCCAGGATCTCGGGCCTGATGTCCTCGCCGACCAGCCGCTGCTCCCGACCGAGCCGGGGCAGGAGAAGCGCCGCGAGCCTTTGCGCGTGCGCGTCGGGGCGGGGCCGCAGCTGGTGCCCGGCTTCCCCGGCAATGACGCGCTCCGGCTCACCCCGATGATCAGCGTGGCGCGCGCCCGCGGCGACACGCCGTTCGGCTACGGCGCGCCCGACGACGGCACGACGATCGCGCTGATCCGCCGCGGCCGCACCGAGTTCGGCCCGACGGTGGAGCTGCAGGGCCGGCGTCGCACCGACGACATCGTCCCCGGCCTGCCCGCGGTCGGCCGCACCGTCGAGCTCGGCGGATACGCGCAGACCTGGACCGACGACCGCTGGCGCTGGCACGGCGAGGTGCGCAAGGGCCTGGGCGGGCACGAGGGCTGGATCAGCCAGCTCGGCGTCGACTATGTCCGCCGCGACCGCGACGCCTGGCTCGTCTCTTTCGGTCCGCGCGCGGTGGTGACCGACTCGCGTTACCAGCGCGCCTGGTTCGGCGTCTCGCCCGAGGCGGCGGCGCGGACCGGGCTGGCAGCCTATTCGCCCGGCGGCGGGCTTCAGTCGCTCGGCGCGACCAGCCGCGTGATCTACGCGCTGACGCCGCGCTGGGGCGTGCAGGCGCAGGCGGTGTACCAGCGGCTGATCGGGGACGCGGCGCGCTCGCCGGTGATCCGGCGGGTGAACTCGCACGACCAGCTCTCGGCGGGGCTGGCGCTGACCTACACCTTCTCGATCCGGCGGTGATGCTGTCGTGGGCGAGGCAGGTTCTCGGGCGCGTGCGCGTCGCGTCTCGACGACGGTCTTCCTCACTCTTCGCTCTTCGACGTCATCCTGAACTTGTTTCAGGATCCACCGCCCCGCGCAGCCAGCGGCTGCTGGGACCGTGGAAACGTAGATCCTGAAACGAGTTCAGGATGACGCCAGTAACGATGACGATGTAGCGCGCGGCGGCGTCGTCCGATGCCGCGACGATCGCCCTAGCCTACCCTACCCGCTCACGCGCAATTCATCGCGCGCTCCCTATATCGCGCGCATGTACGCGGCAGCTCGGCAGGATCGATACGGCGCGGCGCTCGCCTCGGCGGCGCTGACCGCGCTGCTTGGCTGGGCGCTGCTGCTCGGGCTGGCGGTCGACGCGATGCGCGAGCGGGTCGACCAGGGGCTCGCCTTGTTCCAGCCCACGCCGCCGCCCCGCTCCGAGGCCAAGGTGGCCCAGCGGCGCGCGGCGAGCCCGCGCCGCTCCGGTCGCGCCGCCCCGCCCAACCTCCGCAGCCAGGCGACGCAGGTGGCGGCGCCGCGCCCGATCGTGGTGGTGCCGGTGCCGCCCCCACCGATCACCGTCGCGCTCAAGCCGTTCGCCGGCAGCGCGCCGACGCAGGGCGCGACCGAGCGGGTCGGCCCCGGCACGGGCGCGGGCGGCGCGGGCGACGGTACCGGCAGCGGCGGCTGGGGCGACGGTGACGGCGGCGGGGGCGGCGACCGCGCGCCGGTGTGGAAACGCGGCCGGCTGACCGACGCGGATTACCCCCCCGAGGTCGGCGAGGCCGGCTTCCAGGGCATTGTCACCGTCAAGTTCCTGGTGTGGACTGACGGGCGCGTGCGCGACTGCGAGGTGATGCGCTCGAGCGGCAGCGCGGCGCTCGACTCGACGACCTGCCGCCTGATCCAGCGCCGCTTCCGCTACGATCCCTCGCGCGATGCGGGCGGTCGACCGGTACCGGCGTGGATCCTGGAGAACCACGAATGGGTGATCGAGGCGGAGGCGGCGGAGCGCTGACCGCCAGAATCAACGTTCACGCGAAGACGTGGAGAAGCTTCATCGAGCCGCGCGGCGGCGCCCAAGGTAGTTCTTCGCGTCTCCGCGCTTTCGCGTGAACCACGCTCGCAGGGGCAGCGTCATGAACAGCCTGGCTTTCGTTCACGTGGAGGCGCGGGGCCTGGAAGAAGCTGGGTAAGGACCACCGTCGCGCGTGCGACCGACGCCGAGATACCCCGATCGCAGCGCGCGACGGCACGGCGGTGGGATTTCCTCCGCGCCTCCGCGTGAGCATATCTGGCGCGCGACCGGCGCCGTCGCGCCGCTAGCGTCGCGCCAGCTCACGTCCGCCGCCCGGCTCCATCATCGCGCCGGCGACATAGGCCTCGTCGGTCACCTCCACGGTGGCGCCCAGCGCGGTCGCGGCGAACAGCTTCTTGGCGAAGGCGGCGGGCAGCCGCACGCAGCCGTGCGACGCCGGGAAGCCGGGATTGCGGCCGGCGTGGAGCGCGACGCCGTCCCACGTCAGCCGCTGCATGAACGGCATCGGCGCGTCGTCGTAGAGGTTCGAGCGGTGCATCGCCTTCTTCTCGAGGATGGTGAAGCGACCGAGCGGCGTCGGCTTCTCGTCGGAGCCGGTCGACACCGACGAGGCCGCGATCATCTTGCTCCCACGGAACACGTAAGCGCGCTGATCGGGCAGCGAGATCAATACACTCACCGGTCCCACCGCGGCGGGATCGTCGGCCCAGAGGAAGCGGCCCGGTGGCATGATCGCGGCCGCCTCGGTGATCGCGAGGTCGTCCATCGCCTGCGCACCCGCGCCCGGTGCCGCCAGCACCATCGCCAGTGCCACGGTCACCGAACGCACGACTCCAGCTGCCGCGAATCGCTGCATGAGGATCTCCATCTCGGTCGTCATCTCACCGCACGCCGGCGGGCGAGCGGGTCCGTCGCTGCAACAAACGCGCCATTAGCCTTTCGGTGCCATCGACGAAGCGTTGCGCTTTCGCGGCAAGTGATCGGAACGAGTGCACGACAGGTCGCAAACGTTGACGATCGTTAACCAGGCTCGTGCTATATCCCGGCCAATGGAGCGGGGATTGACCGAAGTGATGATGGACACGCACGACCGGGTGCATTCGCGCCGTGCTTTGTTGAAGACGGGCGGACTGTTCGCGGGTGCTCTGATGATCCCGGGCGCGGTGTCGGCCGGGATGCGCGATCGCGCGCGCGGCACGCCGGAGAGCCTGGTGCCGCACGACTTTTTCCAGACGCCGCATGCCCCCGCGCCGCGCCCAGTGATGGCCGCGCCGGCGCGGCCGGTCGCGATCGAGGCGCCCGGGGTCAACCCGCGGCTGCTGCAGCGGGCGATGGCCGCGCTCGAGCGTCACGGCGACCGCATCGCCCAGCGCGACCGTATCGCCGTCGCCGACTTCAGCACCGGCTCGAGCGAGCCGCGCTTCCACCTGATCAACCTCGAGAGCGGACGCACGGTCTCGAAGCTGGTGGCGCACGGCAGCGGCTCCGACCCGACGCACACCGGCTATCTGCAGCATTTCTCGAACACCGACGGCTCGAACGCCTCGTGCGAGGGCGCCTTCCTCGCGGCCGATTATTATGTCGGCAAGCACGGCAAGTCGCAGCGGCTGATCGGTCTGGACCGCACCAACGACAATGCGCTGTCGCGTGCGATCGTGGTGCACGCCGCCTGGTACGCCAACCCCGAGATGATCCGCCAGCGCGGCATGCTGGGGCGCAGCCAGGGCTGTTTCGCGGTGGGCGAGAGCGAGCTGTCCGAGGTGTTCGAGCGGCTCGGGCCAGGCCGGATGATCTACGCCGCCAAGGTGTGAGGCGTCAGGGCCGGCGATCGAACGCCGCCAGCTCATAGGCGATCGACGCTTCCACCAACTGCTCCCAGAGCAGCGCGATGTCCGCGCCCGGCAGCCCCTGTGCCTCCGCGGCGGCGCGCGCCTGCGCGATCACCTGCGCCTTGCGCGCCTCGTCGCGGACGTGACCGCGCTCGGGCTTGAGGCGCGCGGCGGCGTCCATGTAATCGAAGCGCCGGCGCAGCAGGGCGATCAGTTCGCGGTCGAGCGAGTCGACGCCCGCGCGTACCTCCGCCATGTCGGTGCAATCGGGGCCGGCGAGGATCTCGGTCATGCCGCGCTGCCTGCCCGCGCGCGACGGTGCTGTCCAGCGGTCCGCGGGCCGCTTGTACCGCTTCACGCTGTCAATGAAGCTCAACACCCCCTCCATCTGATCGAGCGTTACGGGCATCTCCTCGACCGCGGTGGTGCCGTCATCCTTCCGAACCAGCTGCTTCGCCCGATAGGGTGCCGGTCCTGAAAAGGTGGTCGCATTTCGCCCGCGCCTCCCGACAGTATTCCGAGCGGATGTTGACTTTGTCGTTCACGATCAGACCGGTCACGTCCTGCCGTGACTGCCGCATCTGGTGCCGCGTTTTTTGGGGATTGAGCGCGAACCCAGCCCGTTGGATTGTCGAGTCAAGAGCCGGACCGGCGACCCAGTGACCAGCGTCGTTCGTCACCGCCGCCTCCTCGGGAAAGGCGCGGCTGTTAGTCGAGAAGGTCAGATCGTCGGCATATCTCGTGTAGTGGAGGCCGAAGCGCCGGGCGAGCTTGGCCCGCCGCACGTCGAGGATGTGGGCGAGGAGGTTCGAAACGACGGGCGACGTCGGCGCCCCCTGAGGCAGACTGTTATCGTCGCAGACTATCTGGGCGATGACCGTGGCAACACGCTCGTGATGCCCCGTGGGAGCATCATTCTCTCTCTCGCCACAGTCAAAGCAAGAGGCGCGAGCGGTCACGCGCTTCCGCCCGGGCCGTTTCAGCAAACCAGGCTTCGGGGCTGGAAATGTTGCCAATCCGCTGTGATGAGTGACCGTTGGCAACGACCGCATCCGGTATGAAGCCGCCGTTGCCGCAGGGTCGCTTGCAGCGGCGGGTTCGTCTCACTTCTCACCATTTCCGCCATCGCTGGTCGAGGTGTCGAGCGAACATGAATGGACGTCCGAACTGGGGGAGCGCGAAACGACCGCTGAATGTCGTGTTGTGGGTCACGAGGTTAACTGCCTTGAGCTCTGACTTGTCGCACGGAGGGCTCGAATCAACGGGGAACTACGTAGGTATCCTCCTAATTCCGTGTTGATCGCGCACCCTCCAAAGACGACTAGGTTTCTAGCGAGGTGGATGACGCAGACGCTTTCACGGTATTCCACCAACAGCCTGTAACAATGACGTCCACGCTTAATCACATTTTGGCGGCGGAACAGTAGAGCCGAGCTTACCAAAATTTAGGGCCGCATGCGCCAGCCAGATAGAAGGTGCAACCACCGGCCTCTGACATCGGATTGGGGATTTGATCAAAATGGCGAGCAACATGTCCACGATGTCCGCTGTCGCTCGTCGGGCCGGCCAAAACGACGACTTGCTGCTTCGCGAGACGAACCATCGATGCAGCAACGACCTCCAGCTAGTTGTAGGCCTGCTGGCACTGCAGAGCCGGCAAGCTGTAACTCTCGAGACCCGTGAGGCGTTGGCCGAGGTGATGGAGCGGGTTGCGATCCTTGCGCGTGTGCGCAGCGCTCAACATCGCGGTCGCACATCAAGCCTCGAAGGGACGATCCGGCAGGTTTGCGAGGCGTTGCAGTCGCAGGCGGAGCCCCGGTCGATCCTCATCTCGCTGGAGGTTCAAGACGAGGCACGCGATCTATCGGCAACGCATACGACTACGCTTGCTCTCGTCGTGAACGAGCTGACCACGAACGCAATCAAGCATGCGTTCCAGGACGGCGCTTCGGGAATTATCCGCATATGGATCGGAAGGAATGGCGGTGGCGATCTGGTGATCATCGTGGAAGACGATGGACGTCCGTTCGTGGAGACGGCGGGTAGCACCAAGGGGCTGGGTATGGGGTTGGCGAAGCGGTTGATGGCATCCATCGGCGGACTTTTCATCCCGCCCCCATCGGGATCGAAGGCGTTCGAGCTGCGGATGCCGGTCAACACACATCGATGAGGGGCCATCAGGGCGCGTCTGACTTGCCGAAAGATCTACGCCGTTTGGGCGCATCAGTAAGAGGCGGGCCCACTCTGCGTTGCCGGTACGATCCCTGCAGCCATCGCGATCTGTAGAAGCTCGCTCAGGGTCCGAGCGTTGACACGGTTCATGACCTGCGCGCGGTGCAATTCGACGGTGCGCGGGCTGATGCCGAGCTTCTGACCGATGACCTTGTTGGTGCCCCCTTCCACGAGACCGACGAGAACTTCGCGCTCGCGCGACGACAGGCGTGCAACGCGGGCACCGGCGTTCTCATCGCGCGTCGGAGGACGCGTCGGACCGTGGCATTCAGTCATCGCGATCTCTAGCGCGGCGTGGAAGGCAGCATCGTCCGTGACGGCGACATAGTCCACGGCTCCGGCCTTCATCGCGGCAACGCCGGCTGCGGCGTCCATGGCGGGCGCATCCAGCACGATCGTCGGCAGCGTGATTGAGCGCGCTTTCAGTTCGCGGGGTATGGCCAAGCCATCGGCCTTGCTCATGCGAACATCCACGAGCACGCAACCAGGCGAAAGGACTGGTGCGATGTCGAGTATGGCGGAAGCGTCGTCGAAGGTGCGCACGCGGTAGCCGAGGCCCCGGACGAAGCCGGCCAACTTGCGAACCGCACTCGCCTGGGCGCCAACGATATAGGCTTGTCGAACGTCCTCCCGCGTCAGGTCCTCGGTAACGCCGCCGATCCGGGTGATCGCGCCCGCATCATCGGGGATCGGGAAGCTGGTATCTCGAAGCCAGCGCGTCGACCCATCGGCCGGTCGTGCGATCCGATACTCGAACTGTACCACTTCGCCGGCTTTGACGGAGGCGAGGGCATGCTCGACCTGCGATCGATCGTCGGGGTGTACGTTCTTCATCCATTCGCCGAGGTCGGTAGGTCCCTCGGCGCAGGGGGTGCCCCAGATGCGCTCGAACGCAGCGCTGCGATAGATGATCGTATTAGCAACCGGATCTCCGATCCAGATGAGGTTGCTGCTGTGCGCGGCGAAGCTGCGGAACTGCGCTTCGCTCGCCCGGATCGCCGCCTCGGTGTTGCGTCGCGCGGTCATGTCGATGGCTGCACCGACGAAGCCGGCTGGCTGGCCGTCGCTGAAGGTCGTCTGGCCCGACGTGGCGATGTGGCGCGTGACCCCGTCGTCCCGCCCGATCACGCGGTATTCGATGCTGTAGCGACCATCCCCGGCCGGATCGACGCACGCGGCGATCGCCGCATGTACGCGCGGCAGATCGCGGGGATGGATGCCGGCCTCGTAGACCTGGGTGTTAACTGTCGCGTCGGCGGGCAACCCCCACATCTCGCGCAGCCGCGCATCCCATTCGAGCGCGCCGGTCATCGGGTCCCAGGCATATATGCCGAGGCCGACGAGCTCGGTGGCGGCGCGCAAGCGGGCTTCGCTCTTTTGAAGCGCATCTTCGAAGGCGCGCCGTTCACTGGTGTCGCGCGAGACGCCGATGACCTGCTCGATGGTGCCGTCCTCGCCACGCACAGGACCCCAACGATAGGAGAAGTAGGCGGCATGCCCCGACGGGGTGTCATAGAAAACTTCATCCTCGACCGTCACGCCCTCTGCAAAGATGCGATCGATATGGCCGTTGAGGAGGTTAGCCAGATCTGTGGGATAGTTAAGATCGACGAAAGTGTTACCGATCATCTCGTCCCACGACAGGCCGAACAGAGCAAGCATGGCGGGATTGGCATAAACGAAACGGCGCGTGCGATCGAAAGCGTAGACGAAATCGGAGATTGACGAGAGGTAAGCTTCAAGTAAGCGGAGCTGGCGCGGAAGTTTGGCCGTGAAAGGCGCGCTCTCGCTGCCTTGCGACACGATCGCTGGCGATGTCGTCTCGGTCATGGTGCCAGTCCTCCTCACGGCTTGCTGGCCAAGCGCCAACCGTTCGGCGATCCGGGATGTTCCCTAGGGATCACCCGCATGTCCGGCATGGGAAAATAAGCGCTTAGATCCCGTCGCTTAACCGAGGAGACCGGCATGAAGGCCCTAGTCTGGCACGGCAAGGAGGACATCCGTTACGACACGGTGTCCGATCCTGCGATCGAAGAGCCCCGCGATGCCATAATCAGGGTCACGAGCTGCGCAATCTGCGGCTCCGACCTGCATCTCTTCCACAATCTCGTCCCCGCGATGCTGCCCGGCGACATCATGGGTCACGAGACCATGGGCGAGGTCGTCGAGGTCGGCAGCGGCGCGAAGGGCAAGCTGAAGAAGGGCGACCGCGTCGTCATTCCCTTCACCATCCAATGCGGCGAGTGCGACCAGTGCCGCCGCGGCAATTTCTCGGTCTGCCAGCGGACAAACCGAAAGGGCGAACTTGGCGACAAGGCGTTCGGTCACCGGACGGCGGGTCTGTTCGGCTACACTCATCTCACGGGCGGCTATCCCGGCGGACAGGCCGAATATCTGCGCGTACCCTTCGCCGACACGACGCACATCAAGGTGCCCGACGGCATCGACGACGAGAAACTGTTGTTCCTGTCGGACATCCTGCCGACCGGCTGGCAGGCGGCGGTGCAGGCGGACATCCAGCCCGGCGACACGGTGGCGGTGTGGGGCTGCGGCCCGGTCGGCCAGATGACGATCCGGTCGGCCATCCTGCTCGGTGCCGAACAGGTCGTTGCCATCGATCATCTGCCGGAGCGATTGTCGATGGCGGCCGCCGCCGGCGCGATCACGATCAATTTCGACGAGGAGAACGTGGTCGAGCGGCTGAACGAGCTGACCGGTGGCTTCGGCCCACACAAATGTATCGATGCGGTCGGCGCCGAAAGCCATGTCGGCTTCGGCCAGCCCGACACCATCGTTGATCGCGCCAAGCAGATGCTGATGCTGGAGAACGATCGGCCGCACGTGTTGCGCGAGATGATCTTCGTCTGTCGCCCCGCTGGCGTCATCTCGATCATCGGCGTCTATCTCGGTCTCGTCGACAAGATCCCGATGGGGATGGCGATGAACAAGGGCCTGACCTTCCGCATGGCGCAGGCGCACGTGCCCCGCTGGACCGGCGACCTGCTGCGCCGGATCGAGGACGGGCAGATCGATCCGTCGTTCGTCATCACGCACAAGGTCGCGCTTTCCCAAGGCCCCGAGATGTACGCCACGTTCCGCGACAAGGCGGACGGCTGCATCAAGGTCATGCTCCAGCCCTGAAGGACGCATCCCATGCCACTCACCAACATCTCAGGCATCGCCCGATCGGAAGGCGATCCCCGTGTCGAGCGCAAAGGACCAAGCTCGCTGACCGGTCCCGACCGGCTGGCACGCGCGCTTGGCTGGTTCTCGGTCGGGCTCGGTATCGCCGAGCTCGTCGCGCCGGGCCGCATCGCCCGCACTCTCGGTCTCGAGGGCAAGGAAGGGCTGATCCGTGCGTACGGTGCCCGCGAACTCGCGAGCGCCGTGCCGACACTGTCGATCGACAAGCCCGTCGGGCTGGCGGCGCGGATCGGGGGCGACGGCCTTGATCTGGCGACGCTTGCCACCGCGCTGCATCCCGACAATCCGAAGCGCAGCAACGCCGCCATCGCGACCGCGATGATCGTCGGGATCACCTTGCTCGACGTCGTCGCCTACAAGAGCGTGAAGGCTGCCCACCGCCGCGAGCCGGGCAGCGACCGCGATTATTCGGATCGCAGCGGCCTGCCGCGGGGTGCCGAGGCTTCTCGCGGTCTGGCCCGAAAGGACTTCCAGATACCGGCGGACTACCGCGCGGAGGGCACGGTAGCAGACGCGCTGCCGGCGCTCGCGTCATGAACGCTCCCGCCGCCCAAGCGGCGCTCGACGCTTCTGCACGCGCTGGAGTCACGATCGGCAGACCCGCCGAGGAACTTCGCACGCTCTGGCTTCAGCCGGACACACAGTCGCGTATCTGGGCGCATTTCGCCAACGTGACGGCATCGGGCGATGGTGCCGCCGATTGGGTCGCGCACGGTCCGGCGGGCGGCGAGTATCGATGGCAGACGCAGACGGACGCGAGCGCTGCCGACGCGCTGCGTTGGACCTCCCTCGACGGCGCCGACGTCGCGAACGCGGGCAGTCTGCGGTTTCGCCCGGCACCCGGAGACCGCGGTACTGAGCTGCACCTCGACATACGCTTCGATCCGCCCGGCGGCATCGTCGGCGAAGCCGCGGTCAAGCTGTTCCGCATCGTCCCGCGCGAGATCGTGCTGACCGCGCTCTACCGGTTCCGCGCGCTGGCGCTCACCGGCGAGATCCCGACCACCGATCACCAGCCCGCCGCCCGCAACGGCGGCACTGACCGGTAGGAGAAGACCCATGCGCGCACTCTGCTGGAACGGCGTTAACGATCTCCGCGTCGAGACGGTCGCGGATCCCGAGATCATCAACCCTAACGACGTGATCCTGAAGGTCCGGCTGTCGACGACCTGCGGGTCGGACCTGCACCTGATCGACGGCCTCATCCCGACAATGAAGGCCGGCGACGTGCTCGGCCACGAGTTCATGGGCGAGGTCGTCGACGTCGGCCGCGGCGTGATGAAGGTCAAGAAGGGCGACCGTGTGGTGGTGCCGTCGTTCATCGCCTGCGGCAATTGCTGGTACTGCGCGCACGATCTCTACTCGCTGTGCGACACGACACACCCCAAACCCGAGCTGCAGGAGCCGCTGCTCGGCTATCCGACCGCCGGCATCTACGCCTATTCGCATGCCTTTGGCGGTTATGCCGGCAGCCACGCCGAATACATCCGCGTGCCGTTCGCCGACACAGACTGCTTCGTCGTGCCCGACGGTGTGTCCGACGAAACCGCCCTGTTCATCTCGGACGCTGCGCCGACCGGGTTTATGGGTGCGGACTTCTGCAACATCCAGCGCGGCGACGTGGTAGCCGTATGGGGATGCGGCGGCGTCGGCCTGATGGCGCAGCAGGGCGCGATGATCCTCGGTGCCGAGCGCGTGATCGCCATCGACCGCTACCCCGAACGGCTCGCACAGGCCGCCGCGTTCGGCGCCACGACCCTCGACTACACCAAGGTCGATGTCATCGACGCGCTGAAGGAGCTGACCGGCGGGCGCGGCCCCGACGCGTGCATCGACGCGGTCGGCATGGAAGCGGGCGGCACCGGGCTCCAGCAAGCGTATGACCGGGTCAAGCAGGCGCTCTACCTGGAGACCGACCGCGGCACCGCGCTGCGCGAGGCGATGCTGGCGGTGCGCAAGGGCGGCACGTTGTCGATCCTCGGCGTCTACGGGCTGATGGACAAGTTCCCGCTTGGCCTGCTCATGAACAAGGGCGTCACCGTGCGGACCGCGCAGCAGCACGGGCAGGCCTATGTCCCGCGGCTGCTGGAGCACGCGCAGCGCGGCGAGCTGACGCCCGCCGCGCTCGCCACCCACCGCTTCTCGCTCGAGGACAGCCCTAGGGGGTATCACATGTTCAAGCACAAGGAAGACGGCTGCGTGCGCGCGGTGTTCGCGCCATGAGCCGCCATCATCGTCCGCACCCGTCCTACGGAGAGGCAATCATGGCCGGGCTAAGGGTCGCGTCCGCCGCCGTGGCGGTAACGATTGTTGCTACCGCCTCCCTCGCACAGCAGCGAACTGCTCCAGCGGCAGGAACGGCGCGCCTCGAGCAGGTCGCCAGCTTCGAGCATCAGGTGACCGGAGTGACCGTCTCCCCGGAAGGCCGCATCTTCGTCAACTTTCCTCGCTGGACGGAGGATGCGCCGATCTCCGTCGCAGAGGTGATGCGCGACGGCCGGATCAGGCCTTACCCGGATGGCGCATGGAATGCCTGGCGCAATGCCAGCAAGAACCAGATGTCCGCCGGGGATCATTTCGTGTGCGTCCAGAGCGTTGTAGCCGACGCGCGCGGCAATCTGTGGGTCGTCGATCCCGCTGCGCCGGCAACCGCAGCCGTCGTCCAGGGTGGGCCCAAGCTCGTCAGGATCGACCTGAAGACGAACACGGTCGCGCAGGTGATCCGCCTCGACGAGACCGTCGCACCGCAGGGCAGCTATCTCAACGATGGGCGGTTTTCGCCAGATGGGCGGCATGCCTATCTCACCGACGCCGGTGCCAAAGGCGCGCTCGTCGTGGTCGATCTGCAGACCGGCAACGCTCGCCGCGTCCTTGATGGCCACCCTAGCACGCAGCCTGAGAAGAACGTGGTAGTGAAAACCGATGGCCGTGAGGTGCGCCGCCCGGACGGCCGAGGAGTCGAGTTCGCTGCCGACAGCATCGCGCTGTCTGAGGACGGCCGTACGCTCTACTGGAAGGCGCTGACCGGTCGCACGCTCTATCGCATCTCGACCGAGGCTCTGGATGACCCGCGTCTGTCCGAAGAGTTGCTCGAAGCTCGGGTGCAAAGTGCCGGCGTGACCGAGCCTACCGACGGGCTGTGGATCGACCGTCGGGGGCGCATGTACCTCAGCGCGATCGAGCAGGACGCGGTGCATGTTCGTGATGGCGACAGCGTCGCCACCCTCGTTCGGGACAAGCGGCTACGCTGGCCCGACACTTTCTCCGAGGGACCCGACGGCACGATCTACGTCACCAGCTCGCGCATCCAGGACATGAGCTGGTTCAAGCCGGAGAACGGCCCCCGCCTCACGACGCAATTGTGGCGCATTGAGGGGAGTGCGACGCGGCATCCGTGAAGGCCAACCGATCAAGCCTCAAGCGATCAACCCAGTGAGGACGCCATGACCATCAGCCAACTTTCCGTATCTCTCGAGGACGCTAGTCGCGTTATCGCCGCCGGTCAGGCCAAGGCTGGCGAGATCGGGTCGCCCAGCAACGTGGCCGTGGTCGACGCGGGCGGCAACCTCGTTTCCCACATCCGCATGGACCACGCCTGGGTGGGCAGCATCGACATCTCGATCAACAAGGCCTTCACCGCGCGCGCCTTTGACATCGCCACCAAGGATCTGGGCGAAAACGCTCAGCCGGGACAGCAATTCTACGGCATCCAGGATTCCAACCATGGCAGGGTGATGATCTTCGCCGGCGGGATTCCGCTCCGCCACGACGGTCAGGTCGTCGGGGCCGTCGGCGTGAGCGGGGGCAGCGGCGAGCAGGATCAGACGGTCGCCGAGGCGGCAGCCGCCGCATTCTGATCACTACAATGACACACGAGCAAGGAGAGGATTCGAGATGGCGACACATGTCAGCAAGGCGGTTCTGGTCCGCCTCGAAGCCCTTCCCGGCAAGGAGGGCGACGTTCGCGGCTTCTTGAACCAGGGGTTGTCGATCGTCGAAGGGGAGCCGAAGACCGTCAGGTGGTTCGGGGTCCAGTTCGGACCCTCGTCGTTCGGGATCTTCGATGCCTTTCCCGATGAAGACGGGCGTGAGGCGCATCTGTCGGGTGAGGTCGCGAAGGCGCTCGAAGAGAACACGGGTGTTCTCTTCCAGAAGCCCACGATCGAGCGTCTTGATGTCGTCGCAGAGAAGCAGCCGGTATAGAGCCTGCAGAGCCTCCAAGCGTTCGAAAAGACGAGAGCCGATCTCGGCGCAACAGCTCGTTACGGGAGACGAAAAGATGATCGACCTGTTCGCGGCCGCGTGGTCGTCGCAAGCGGCGGTGACGTGACGCCCGCCTCCGCAGCTGGCGCATCGCAGCGCGCATTGTCCGCGCCGGGATTGAAGGGCATGGAGCAGCGACCCTTTGGGTCCGTGCCGCGCGACGTTCCGGTCATCGGTCAAGGGACCTGGTACATTGACGACGCGCACCGACCCTCCGCCATTGCCGCCCTGCGCCGGGGTGTCGACCTCGGCATGACGCACATCGACACCGCCGAGATGTACGGCGACGCCGAGCTTGTGGTGGGCGAGGCGATCGCAGGCCGGCGCGACGCGGTGTTCCTCGTCTCAAAGGTGCTCCCGAACAACGCCTCGCTGTCAGGTACCGTCGCGGCCTGCGAGCGCTCGCTCGCTCGGCTGCGCACCGACCATCTGGACTGCTACCTCCTGCACTGGCCGGGCTCATACCCGCTGGAAGATACGTTCGAAGCCTTCGAGCGGCTGCGCGAGCAGGGCAAGATCCTGTCCTGGGGGGTGAGCAACTTCGACGTCCCCGATCTCGAAGCGGCCTGGGCAGCCGGCGGCAAGGGGCGCATCGCTTGCAACCAGGTGCTCTACCATCTGGAGGAGCGCGCGATCGAGCACGCCGTATTGCCCTGGTGCGAGGAGCATCGCGTTGCCACGGTCGCTTACAGCCCCTTCGGTCACGGAAACTTCCCCGATCCAGGCTCGCCCGGCGGCCGCGTGCTGGCGGAGATCGCCGCAAGCCACGGCGCGACGATGCGTCAGGTGGCGCTCCGCTTCCTCGTGCGGCGGCCATCGACTTTCACGATCCCGAAGGCATCGAGCGCGGAGCACGCCGCCGACAATGCGGGCGCCGGCGCGCTGATCCTGACGGAAGCCGAACGTGCCCGGATTGATGCGGCATTCCCGCTCGGTCCTCGGCCACGGCGGCTCCCGATGCTGTAGGCTGGAGATGTCGATCGCGCCCACGCAGCTTTCCATACTCGCCGTGGGGCTGGGCGTCGCCGCTGCGGCAGGTCCGGAGGAGAAGTCGGCCATGAAGCCTGAACAGTTCGTTGGGGCAGCGCTGATGCTGCTGTTCCTCGCCGACATCTTCCTCACGGTCCTCTACGCCCGGGCTGGCACGGGGCTGCTCGCGCCACACTGGAACCGCGCGGTATGGGCTTCGATGCGCGCCGCGGCCCGGCTGTCCGGCCGTCGGCGAAGGGCGCTCCTGTCGTTCGCCGGCCCGGTGATCGTCGTCCTGCTGATCGGCTTCTGGGCGTTCGGCCTGACAATCGGTGCGGCGCTCGTCATCCAGCCCGAACTTGGCACCGCGATCCGGCCCTCGACGGGCAGCGCCTCCACAGACTTCGTCACGGCGCTCCTCGTGGCCGGCAACAGCCTTTCGATAGTGGGCGGCGGCGATTACAGCCCGCACACGTCCGCCACGCGCATCCTCTTCCTGAGCAACTCGCTGATCGGTGCGTCGGTGCTGAGCCTGGTGCTGAGCTACCTCGTCCAGGTCTATTCGGCACTTCGAGAGCGCAATGCGCTGGCGTTGACGATCGACCTGATGACAGACGGGACGGGCGATGCCGCGGCCATGCTGGCGAGGCTGATGCCCGATGGCGATCCCGACGGCGCCGCGAGCGAACTCGGCAATCTCGTCCAGTCGCTCGCAGCGACGAAGGAAGCACATCATTTTTACCCGCTCTTGTTCTACTTCCGCTTCGAAGAGCCGCGCTATGCCGTTTCCCGCTTCACCTTCGTCCTCCTCGATCTGACAACGCTGATCGCTACCGGGCTCGACCCGCACCGCTACGGAACTCTTGTAAAGTCCGCGCCTGTTTGCGCGCTGCGGCAGGGGGCCTTCATGCTGCTTAAAACCCTCGACCGAAACTTCCCATCCGTCGAGCATCACACGTCGGATTCGAGTGAGACGTGGCGGTCGCGACTGACCTACGTTGCTGCGATCAAGACATTCGAACGCGCCGGCATCGCGGTGCAACCGGACGGCATTGGGCGATACACCGTCGATCGCCGTAAATGGGAGCCGCTCGCCCAGCGGGTTGCCCCGTCGCTTGGCGACACGATGGCCGAGATCGATAGCCGCTATGCTCTATCAGAACCGCAGAACAATGTCTGAACGCCGCACCGATGCACCACAACCTGGAAGATCGTCACCGCAGCTGACTGTCCTTGCTTCCCCGCCGGTTGAACGTAGCGGCAAGAGGCCGGTCGCGGCCGCTCTGACACGTCACGCAGGTCCGCACTCCTGGCAGCGCCCGACGTCGACCTTCGGGGATGTCGCCGCCGCAGAGTGTACAGAACGGTTCACCCGTTCCACTTGGCATGCTGGCGCGTGCGGCCGACACTGCGTCCGCCACGGAATCATCGATCTGATCCTGCACCGCGCCATCGCGCGCCCAACCGCCGGCCATCTGCCTCTCCTGACCTGACGCATATGGTGACCCGGGTGCGCCTATGCCAATGCTGGCGCTTCAACCGATGTCCGCTTCTCGGCCGCTTCACTCCCGCTAAAAAACTGCGATCGCGTTGAGCGACATATATCTTGTCCGACGTTCTGGCATTGCGTTCGGTGCCGTCCCGAGGAACCTGCGCTTCGCGAACACAACGGCGTCAGATTCGAGGCGCAATGCCTGCGACCGCTGATGTCGCACCCGCCCGTTGAACGGCGTGCCTACGAACGAGCCAGATCGGCCGGTCGCGTCGCGCACTCCAGTAAAGGAGAACGCGTCCTGGCGAGCCGCCAGCCAGAACGACGGAGAGAGGGCATCAGTTCGGTCCGCTTGTCGGGCGCGGCTTCGACCCGCACGCCGGGACTGACGAGGTTGCTGCGGATGATGGCATTGTAGAGCCCGGCGGGGGCAAGGTCGGCGCGGCCCATCCCGAACAGCGTGTCGAAGCGTCCGTAGTCGCCGCCTGGCCGATCGGTATCCCGGCGCTGGAACGCGATCCTGCGCTCGACGTGTGCAACCGGCTTCACGTCATGGAGATGAAGCCTGGCGCCGGCACGATCATCAACATATCATCCGTTGTCGGGATCTCGGTCGAGGCGCTGAACGGCGTCTACCGCGCATCGAAGTCCTACGTGCTGAGCCTCGGCCATTCTTGCAGAAGGACCTCGCCGACAAGGGCGTCCGCTTCCAGACCGTCCTGCCCGCCGCGACCGCCACAAACTGCAGGGACGTTGCCGGCTATGCGCCGCAGAAGACGGCCGAGATCAACATGCAGGCGGCCGATCTGGTCGACGCGGCGCTGGCCGGACTTGACCAGGGCGAGCTCGTCACGATCCCGGGTCTCCACGAAGGCGACGCGTGGACCCGCCGGGGGCAGGAGCGCCGTGACCTCGCGCCCAAGTTCCGCAATCCCACGCCAGCGGCGCGCTACGCGGTCGCCTGAGTGTCTGAGGGGTCGTCATTCTGTCGAGATGACGACCCTCAGACAGCGGTGGTGCTTCCACGGCCTAGGCATTCCCATTTCTATCCAGACCGTGCGGAAACTCGGTCGCCGATTCCATGACGCCGCGGACACGCAAGGCTTCACAGCATCAGTCAATGACGTGATTGATCGTTGGTGCGCCGGCCTTTTTTGGCCCACTTCCCATCGACGTGGGTGGGTGGGCGAGGATCGGCAGAAATGATCCTCAGTTCACCCGTGCTGGGTGGGCCAATAATGCCAACGTCGGCCCACCAGAAAAGGGAGGCGCAATACCGCAAATCAGCCGCAGGCATATTTGCATTGCGAGTGTAGCGAAGATCGCAGTGAGGGCGCCAAGACATCTCATTCGGGGCTTTGGCGCCGCCACGTGTGACGACTGTTTTGGCCCACCGAGCAGGTGGGCCAAAATCCTCAAACAATGCTCTCGTTTTCCTCAACAGAGGTGGGCTCGTCGTGCCGGCGATCAACACGCTCACCGTCCGCGCCACCGGTCGTCACGAGGATCTGCTCGACGACGTGTCGTTCAACCGGGCCGCGCCCAGGATGCCGCTCTCCGTCCGCTGAGGATCGCCGCCAGCCTAAGCTGACGCCAGACGCGATCGATGCGATCAACCGAGCTCTTCAGATGCGCGAGATGGAACGAGCGCCGAACTCCAACACGCTGCTGTCGTTGATCCGTATGTGGCGATCCGAACATCCCGATCGAGCATCAAGCCCCGAATGGGAACGGCTTGCCGCCAACACCAAGAAGACTTGGGGTTCTGCCCTCAACAAATTCGGGGAAAAATGGGGGTCTGTGCCGCTGGCGGTGTTCGATGATCCGCGCATGACCCAAGAGGTCATCGCCTGGAGAAACAGCCGCCGGGACACGCCTCGCGCTGCCGACAACGGCATCACCGTTCTCCAAGCACTGCTCAAGTTCGGGATGCAGAATGCGCTTCGCAGCCGTGACGTCGCCAATGAAATCACGAAGCTGTATGAGAATGGTCAGCGTGCCGACATCGTCTGGACGGAAGACGATCTAAATGCCTTCGAAGCGGCCGCAGAGCCGGACGATCGACCCGTGGTCGATGCGATAAGCCTTGACGCCGCAACAGGTCTGCGTCGCGACGATCTCGCATGGCTGACTTGGGCCAGCGTTCGTGAATTCACCCTGGTCAAGGAAACAGCCAAGCGAAGCGGGGGGAAGCGCCGCTTTGCCACGATCCCGCGGATCCCCGCCCTAGACGCCGTACTTGCGGACCTTCGAAACCGCCATAGAGATCCTGGCGTGGAAACGATATCGGTGACGCGCTCGCGGCAACCTTGGAACCTCGACACCCTTACCCACGAGGTCACGAGGATCGTAGAGAAGGCCGGTGTTGTTCATATTGACGTGCCGGAGAAGGACAAACCTCCTCGAACCCGCCGCAAGCACCTTCACGATGTCCGCGGTACCTTCGTGACACGGCTGATGACCACGACCGATCTGACTGACGAGGAAATCGCCGACATCATGGCCTGGTCGCCCGCGGATGTCCGAAGGATTCGGACGATCTACGTTGACGACCACCCGAGGAGTGTGGCACTTGGCCGCCGTATCGCACGGGGTCTGTAAACCGGAATTGTAAACCGGCGGCTCGCGAGCGGTCAGATCGGCGCTAAGTCGTTGATTCGCGGGTGTAGCTCAATGGCAGAGCAGAAGCTTCCCAAGCTTACGACGAGGGTTCGATTCCCTTCACCCGCTCCACGATTTTTCGAAGCATTCTGAACGACTTAGGCACTAGGCCGCGACAGTCAGCCTCCCAGCCGTTGCGGTAAACTCGCGGCAAAATGCTCCGGGAGCGAGCGACTCGACCTCTTCGATGATGGATTCGGCCGCCGCGAGGGCCAGTCCCAAGTTGGCTATGTCCCGGATAGCGTAGATATCGGAGATGTCGGCGCGGACGTGTCCAAGCATCATCTTGCCCTGCTGCCACTGGGCCTCCCCGATCCGCCCGCGCGCGATCGTCGCCATGCTGCGACGAATGAGCTTCTCGCCCGCCTCCCCATGCTCGGGCAGCCCGATCGTAGTCGCCATGCGGTCCCAGGCTGCGCGGATCGACGCCACCGGCAGCCAGACATCGCCCATGTCATTCAAGTACGGAGCGAACTGCCGTGCGATTGGCACCTTGGGTCGATGCTTCCGCGTCTGTCGCCGGTTGGGCGGGTTGAGGTCGAGGACGCCCGACGCTGAGTGCCACTGCCGCTTGCGGAGGTCGTAGAGCGCATCAGGACGCGCCCATGTGGCGACGGCCGCGCGGAGATAGCGCAACAGGTTCGCGCGCTCCTCAATGCGTCGAGCGACGAGGTTCGCGTTGATCTCGTCGGGGTTGCGCCAGTGCCGAACCGACTTGTCGTCGGGCCGGAGGCAGTAGTTGAACATGGCGGCAATCGTTCGGACGTCGGCACGATACTGCGGCGATGCCGAAACCTCCTTTTGCTGGATGACAGCGAATCCAGCCTTCTGCCCGGGCGTGGCGTTAATGGCTGCCGCAAGCTGCATCAACGCTCCCTCGATCGAGGACAACGCCCGGTGCCGTTCCTCTCCGCCCCGCGAGCCACCGGTGATCTTCTCCGCGCCGAGCCACTCGCGGAAGGCATTGGCGAACTTCTCGTCCGCCTGGGCGGCGGTCATCGCTGGATTCTTCGTGTTGATGTAGCGCACGACGTGACCGAGCCGGGTCCTCGCGGACTTCTCGCCAGCCTTACCCGCCGACAGCAAGAGGTAGTCGGCGATGAGCGACAACAGTAGCGGACTGCCCGACGCCTCCCATGCCCGACCACAGGTCGGGCAATGGTGCGCACCCTCTGATTCGAGGAACTTCCGATCGACGGCTAGCCGCCCGGCTTCAGGATCGCGCGTAGCCGCGCTTGCGCTTCGCTCACGCTGTCGCTCGTGGTCATACCAGACGATCTCGAGGTTGCGCCCTGGCCGTTCGTAGAGGGCGAACTGGCCGCGCTGGTAGATCGGTTTCGGGCGTTTCGTTGCTGGCATTGGGTCCTCTGGTATTCGGCAACGGCCTGGCGGAACACGTCATAGGCTCCGGTCGATACGAACAGGTCAAGGTCATCCGCCGAAAGCTGGATGCCCTTGCCTGCTTCGATCTTCCGGGAGAAGCGGCGGTCGAGGTCGGGGAGCGACGCCATCACGACGCCTCCCATCCCAGGATTGCCGGCCCCTGCACGTCGTAAGAGCCACGATCGTTTGGGGTCCAGTCGCCAGCCTTGATCCGCTCGCGGATGATGGCAGCGACCTCCTCTTCCATCTCGGCGAAGAAGAGGCGCAGTCCTTCACGCCAGCTTGCGGCGCGGCCGGGCACGATGAGGTTGTCGCGGGCGAGCTTGCCCCCTCGAACATGTGCCGCGCATACTGGCCGGTCATGAAGCGGTGAGTGCGTTCCCACTCGGTTTCGGTGCGCGGAGCCACTCGGATGCCCTCCGGCTGCCACGCTCCGCCCGAGAACACGCCGATCAGGTGGCGCGACCACTTCGTTGCGCCCCACGTTTCCTCCGCAGTCTTGGTCGCGAAGGTGGTCTTGGCGTCCTTCTGCGGCCGCACTTGCAGCTCCAGGCGGACCCATTCCGGGTCGGCGCCGCAGTCTGGGAACCTCCCGAGTTGCTCAAAGCCCTTCTGGTACAGGCGAGCCATGACGGGGGAATTGCGGCTCCCCATATAGTAGGTCGCGCCTTTCAGGGGATTGTCGGGCTTCATTAGCAGCCCGGAATCCATGCCGCGCACGTCCATCACCAGCTGGCAGGTCTTCAGCGCCGCGCCCCACACTTCGGGACCAGCGAAGTCGATGGCAGCGTCAATCCTGGTGACGCGGTGATCCGGTTGGAGGCGGCGCAGCAACTCGGCGAACGGCGCCGCGTGTCGGGACGTGGCCTTCACATTCGGTTTCGGATTGCCACCGTGCAGGATGGTCAGTTCGACGCCGCCGCGATTGTCCACGAACTCGGTGCGCTTCTGGTAGCCGGACGTGCCGCTATCGACATGGCGCAACTGGAACGGCTTGAGATGATCCGCCAGCATCTCGGAGACCTTCCGCACATACTGCGGGCCGGTCTGACGATCATCACCGGGTAGCGTGGCCTGATACCAGTCGAAGGTGCAGGAGGTGACCTGACGGTCATCCTCCTGGTCTTTTTTGGCCTTCCAGGGGAACGTAACGCGCGAAGTGACCCCCATGTTATAGGATGGGGGTCCTTGATCGTTGGGCCCGAGGCGAAGTCGGGTCATCGGCTGTCCTCCCGATCGGAGAGACGGTCGGGATTCGGGTCCGCGTAAGGCACGATTATGATGGTCGCGGACGTGGCTTTAAACGCCGCAATCTGGCTTCGAAGGGTATCGCGCAGAGAGGACCGACGACCACCACTGTCGAGCGTCGTCGGTTCACCTTGCGGTGCTTCGGCAGTTGGAGACATGTTCGTCACCGAGAAGAGGCGACGTCATCCCGATCTATGGCTCACGCAGCCAATAAGCAGGAGACGTCTGATGCCCCCAAACTTTTCTTCTCGGTCGCAAGCGCCGCAGAGCCGATCCGCCTTTGATCCTCGACCCGTGCCGCGATGCGGTCGTTCTTCGGGAGGCCCCACGGTTACGTGTTGCGAGCGCGACGTGATTTCCGCAGGCTGCTGGTGCCTGGGGTCAATGACCGCTCTACAAGATATGCCTCGCGACATATCAGGTCCGGGAACAATGCCCCTCGGCGGCAAGAATCAATATAGGCGCGTTCCCGGAACATATCAACAACGATTTGGGCATAGCAGTCGTCCTTGCGCCTTGCCCGGAGACGCCGCCCCGCACGGCTGGGCGTCGGAGGGCAAGGCGCTCGCCCGCTAGGGCGATTGGCGGGGTCCAGGGGGTGCAGCCACCTCGGCGAAGGGGAATTAGGCTCGCGTAATTCCGTCCTGAGTGACGGAGTTGCTTCGCAACCCCTCGTCGCGAAATGACCGACGGGGTGATTCCCATGGCTGACTATGACGGGTATCATGATACCCGTCATAGGAGAGGATTATGAAAGCGTTCGCGATCATTCGGCATCAGAAGATCAAGGCTGGTCGCCACCTCGTCGCGACAGGCTTGCACAACGCGCGGGGGATCGAGACTCCGAATGCCAACAAGGGCGCGCCGCCGGTCGAGATCATGGTCGGAACGAAGAAGCCCTGGAGAGACGTGACGAGCGTTATGGACCGGTTGGGTATCGCCAAGGTCCGCAAGAACGGCAACGTAGCCATCGAGGTCATCCTTGGGGCGTCGCCGGAATGGTGGTCTTCACATGGATGGCGATCCGGCATCATCCCATCCGGCGCCACTTTGGACGTTATCGAAGCATGGAAGGCGGATCAGCTCGCCTATTTACGATCGCGGTTCGGCGAGCACCTGATCGCCTCCGTCGTGTTTCACCAAGATGAGGCCTCGCCGCATGTGCATGCGCTGATCGTCCCGGCTCAATTCCGCCAAGATGGACGGGAGAAGGGAGACGACGCCGGCCCCGCGTGGCGGCTTTCGACCGAGAAGATGTTGCCGGGGCCGAACGCCATGAAGGCGATCGTAACCGACTACGCCGGACGCATGGCGAGCTTCGGCTTGGTGCGCGGGGAGGACCGGCCAGCGGGCACGACGAGGCACAAGCCGTTGAAGGAGTGGCAGGCCGAACAGGCCGACTTATCGAATAAGTTGGGGAGAGAGTTCATGAGACAGATCGACGTGACAGAGGAAGCTCACAAAGAGGCTGAGCGCATCAAGCGCGAGGCAAATGATTACGTAGCGAGGATCAGGCTCATTGCGGAGACCGAGGCAAAGGAAGCACGCGAACTTATCGTGATGAGGGAAGAAATCCTGCGCCGAAAAGAGGATGCGGCCAGTGCCGTAAGGCAGGAAATCCGGGCGGAGCACACGCGCGTCATGGAAATCGCGCAAGCCGCAGAGGTTGAGCGACGCGCCCTGCAAACGGCGAGGGATCGGTTGGAAACCATGATTTCCAAAGTTGAAACGATGCTGGAACCGATCCGGCGGCACGCGGCAAAATGGCTTGAGTCCTCGCCGCTTGTTCGACAAGCCATTGGTCCGAGGGGGCGTGAAGCGGTCGCGGTTGTGGGTTCTGAAGACGTGGCAAATCTTGCCGCTATGAAGCTACACCTGCAGTCCGATGGCAAGGCTCGCTAGTGCGATCCACGACCTCGTATACGGGGCCGGGCTCCGCACCCCAGCGCGGCCACAGGGCCATCTCCCACTAGACAATGCGCCCACGGCTGCGCATATCGTTTCGTGAACCTTTTTGTGGCAATCGCCGCATAATTGGCCGTTGAAAGCGATACTGAACATGATCATCGATCTATCGATGTCGAATTTTCGATCTTTCCAAGAAGATCAGATGTTAAGCATGAACGTCGAGGGCGCGCGCACCAGGCATTCGTCGAATTTTACCCTGATTGAAGAGGGCCGTATTGGCGTTCTTCGCTCTGCCGCGATCCTTGGAGCAAATGCTTCCGGCAAGTCCAACCTGCTCACGGCTTTGATGGCGGTGAAGTGGATTGTTCAATCCTCAGGTGGCAGAAAGGAAGGCCAATCCATTCCGCCATATGAGCCTTTTCGTCTGTCGAAGGCAGGACAGAGTCAACCTGTGCGCCTTGAGATCGAGTTCGTTGTGCCATCGGGCGTGAGATACCGCTATGAACTAGCTTTTTCGAAGAACAGGATTCTTGAAGAGCGCCTGTATTCGTATGCGCGTCGTGTTCGAGCAACGATCTTTGAGCGCGGTCCCGACGACACATGGGAAACTATAAAGTTTGGGGGAAACTTCAAAGGTGGGAATCGACGATTTCCATTCTTTCCCAATGCGGCGTATCTTTCTCGTGCCGGAAATGACGCTTCCTCTCCGGAGTTTATCAGGGAAATTTATAGGTATTTCGCTGATATTTCTAACATCCCGGCCGGCAACAATCTATTCTCACTTCTTCCCCTGACTGACGCATCGACTTTGGCGGCAGTCAGCGAATTAGTCTGCCTGGCTGACACTGGCGTGACCAAGGTTACAATGGAAGAGAAGGAAGGCGCGGACGACATAAAGCTGCCAGACGGCATGCCTGAAGACCTAAAAGAGATAATCCTAGCGCAAAATAGGCTGTCTGCCCGGTATTGGATACAGTCGCAATCTGGAGACCTCATCGCTTTCGATTCTGATGAGATGTCTGATGGGACAACACGCCTCCTCCATATTCTACCCTTAGTGCTTGAAACATTTGAAAAGGGCGCCGTCCTAGCGTTCGACGAAATCGATGCTCATTTCCATACTGACATAGTTGATTTGATCTTGCGCCTTTTTCATGATGATCAGATCAATAGGAGAGGTGCGCAAATTATATTTACTACCCACGACACCAACATACTGGACTCGTCATCGCTTCGCCGTGATCAGATCTGGTTCGTCACCAAAGACAAGGGCTCATCATCCCTGAAGAGTCTGGATGAATACGATCGTAAATACGTGCGTCACGACAGCCCCTTCGAATCATTTTATCGGGATGGAAGGTTGGGCGCACTTCCCAGAGTTTCCTACGGTAAGGTCAAAGAAGCTATTTTGGGCGCGCTTGCAGCTAAAGCGTCGTTCCAACAGGACGTCGCCGATGCCTAAGCCCCGCAAGCCGGCAAACCAGAAGCCTCTAAAAACACTCAAGATTTTTTGCGAAGGCGAGAAGACGGAGCCGAATTATCTTAAGGGATATATCGCCACTCTCGATAGCGAAGCGCGCAAATCTGTCGTGGAAGTGGAGCCGACGCGTAAGAATACAGCAGTTCAGCTTGTCGACGAGGCGATCAAGGCAAAGAAGTCTGCGGATTCTTTACCTGAGGACGAGTTTTGGGTCGTTTATGATCGGGAAAGTATCGCGAAATATTCTGATGAGCTTCATTCAAGAGCTATTAGCAAGGCAAGCGGCGCAGATGTCAAGGTCGCGCTGTGCAATGTGTGCTTTGAATATTGGATCCTTCTTCATTTCATTGACACTGATGCGCCCTATCAAAATTTCGACGATCTGAAGAAGAATAGCGCGCTTAACCAGGAGGTCAAAAAGGTTTGTGGCTGCGACTATGACAAATCTTCAGCATCACTGTTTGACTCGATAAAGAAGCTGATCCCGGACGCCAAGCGGCGAGGCGCGCGCTTGAACAAGCGCGGCGTCGAGAACGCCGAATCCGGCCGGAGCAAGCCATATCAAATCAATCCCTATGTCGGGATTGTCGATTTGTTAGACGCCATCGATAAATTCACGTGACCCAGCAGGCTGCCCCCTGGGGTAGACAGGTTGCGGTAAATCTGCGGTAAAAGCGCTCGATGTTTCTGGTCTGTTCTCGATTTTAGAGCCTTACTCGAGCGTATTCGTGAACTTTTCCTCTCCTTGGCATCAATCCACCTTGCCTTCCCAAGCTTACGACGAGGGTTCGATTCCCTTCACCCGCTCCACTCCTTGCGCCGCGTTCATCCCGCCTTACTGATCGTTAACCAGTGCGTGCTAACGTCCCCCGACACCAAGGGGGGATGTTCCGCGTGGCCTCGCAGCCTGATATCGACAAACGGCGCGACCCGCGCTTCCATACCGAGTGCCGCGCCATGGCGCGGCTCGCCATCTCGGTGACCATCCTCGACGTCTCGGCCAACGGGCTGCGCGCGCGCATCTCGCTGCCGCTCGCGGCCGGGACGCTGCTCAAATTCTCGCTGCCGGGGGGCAGCGAGCATCACGCGCGGATCGCTTGGCACGACGGCGACGTGTTCGGCTGCGAGTTCATGAAGGCGCTCAACTCGCACGAACTACGCCGCGTCGCCGAGGCGAGCAGCAACGCCGCCCCGGTCGCGATCAGCGCCTGAGCGGCGCGGCACGCAGCTCCACCCGCCGCTCCGGGCGATCGACGCGGACGGTGAGCTCGGGTAGCCGCAGCTCGAAGCCGTCCGCGCCGTCCCAGTCGGCGCCGCGCATCGGCGTGCCGTCGAGCCGGTACCACCGCGCGTCGTGGCGCAGGGCCGGATCACGCAGTGCCGGCACGGCGCCGCGAGCGGCCGCCAGCTCGGCGACGAAGTCCTCCAGCGCGACGTCGCGGCCGGTCCAGTCGAGCCAGGTCGTGGCATTGTCCTGCGCATAGGCGTTGTTGTTACCGCGCTGGCTGCGGCGGAACTCGTCGCCCGCGGTGAGCATGATGGTGCCCCGCGTGGCGAACAGTGTCGCGAGCAGTGCGCGCGCGTCGGCGCGGCGCCGCGCCAGCACCGCGGGATCGTCGCTCTCCCCCTCGACGCCGTTGTTCCACGCGATCTCGCCGCCGTGGCCGTCGCGATTGTCCTCGCCGTTGGCATGGTTGTGGCGGTCGGCGTGGGAGACCAGGTCGGCGAGCGCGAAGCCGTCATGCGCGGCGACGAAGCTGACCCCGCGCGTGCGCTCCGCCCCGAACACGTCGCTCGAACCCGACAGCCGTGTCGCCAGCGCGCCCGCGCCGCCATCGCCGCGCCAGAAGCGGCGCACGTCGTCGCGGTAGCGGTCGTTCCACTCCCACCAGCCCGGCGGGAAGGCGCCGAGCCGGTAGCCGCCCGGGCCGGTGTCCCACGGCTCGGCGATCATCACGCGATCGCGCAGCAGCGGGTCGGCGGCGATCTCGGCGAAGATCGGCGCATCGGCGGCGAAGCCCGGCCCGCGCGCCATCACCGTGGCGAGGTCGAAGCGGAAACCGTCGACGCCCGCCTGCGCGACGAAGTGGCGCAGCGAGTCGCGCACCAGCGCGCGCACCCAGCCTCGCGCGAAGTCGAGCGTGTTGCCCGTGCCCGTGTCGTTGATCAGCGTGCCGTCGGGCGCGCGCGCATAGGCCGTGTCGTCGAGCCCGCGCAGCGACAGCGTCGGGCCGAGCTCGTCGCTCTCGCCGGTGTGGTTGAAGACGAGGTCGAGGATCGTGCCGATCCCCGCCGCGCGCAGCGCCGCGACCGTCTCGCGCAGCTCGCGCACGCCGCCGGGCACCAGGCGCGGGTCGAGCGCCATCGGCACGACCGGGTTGTAGCCCCAGGCGTTGCGCAGCCCCAGCGACGGCAGGTGGCGCTCGTCGATCCAGGCCGTGATCGGCATCAGCTCGACCGCGTCGACCCCGATCTTGCGCAGGTGCGCGATCACCGCGGGGTGCGCCAGCGCGGCGACCGTGCCGCGCTGTGCCGCGGGCACGTCGGGGTGCAGCATGGTGAAGCCGCGGACGTTGATCTCGTAGATCAGGCCGCCCGCGCGCAGGAGCGGCGGGAGGTCGAGCGTGCGCAGCGGGGCGCGCACGATCGCTCTCGGCACCAGCGCGGCGGTATCGGCGCCCCGCTCGGCCAGCCGCGGGTCATAAGCGAACGGTCGGTCGAGCTCGATCGCGTGCGGGTCGACGAGCAGCTTGGCCAAGTCGAACGGCGGCTCACCCTCCGCGCGCAAGCCATAGCGCGTGCCCTCGCCGATGCCGGCGACATGGACGCGCCAACCCTCGCCGTCGCGCGCCATCGCGATACGGTGTTCCTCCTCGCCGTCGAACAGGCACAGCCACAACGCCGCCGCGGCGGGCGCGCGCACCGTGAAGGTGACGCCGCCCGCCTCGATCGTCGCGGTCACGTCACGACGTCGGGGCGCTCGCGGCCGGTGTGCTGGCGGATCGCGGCGAGTTGCTCGGCCGCGGCGACGATGTCGGCGAGCATGTCGCCCGTCTCCTCGTCGAGCTGGCCGCCCGCTGGCTCATAGCGCTCGAGATAGACGCGCAGCGTCGCGCCGCTGGTGCCGGTGCCCGAAAGGCGGAAGACGACGCGGCTGCCGCCCTCGAACAGCACGCGCACGCCCTGGTTGCGGCTGACCGACGCGTCGGTCGGGTCCTCATAGGCGAAGTCGTCGGCCTCGGCGATCGTCAGCCCGGCGACCGACGTGCCCGGCAGCGACGCGAGCTTGCCGCGCAACTCGCGCATCAGCGTGTCCGCCGCGGCGCTGTCGACGCCCTCATAGTCGTGGCGCGCGTAATAGTTGCGGCCGTAGGTGGCCCAATGCTCGCGCGCGATCTGGTCGACGCTCTTGCCCGTCCCCGCAAGGATGTTGAGCCACAGCAGCACCGCCCACAGCCCGTCCTTCTCGCGGACGTGATCGCTGCCGGTACCCGCGCTCTCCTCGCCGCAGATCGTCGCCATGCCGGCGTCGAGCAGATTGCCGAAGAACTTCCAGCCGGTCGGCGTCTCGTAGGAAGGGATACCGAGCTTCTCGGCGACGCGATCGGCCGCCGCGCTGGTCGGCATCGAGCGCGCGATGCCCTTGAGCCCGTCCTTGTACCCCGGCGCGAGATGCGCGTTGGCGGCGAGCATCGCGAGGCTGTCCGAGGGGGTGACGAAGCGGCTGCGCCCGATGATGAGGTTGCGGTCGCCGTCGCCGTCCGAGGCCGCGCCGAAGTCGGGCGCGTCGGCGGACATCATCAGCTCGTACAGCTCATGCGCGTGGACGAGGTTGGGGTCGGGATGATGGCCGCCGAAATCCTCCAGCGGCGTGCCGTTGCGCACCGTGCCCGGCGCGAAGCCGAGCCGGCGCTCGAGGATCTCGGTCGCGTACGGCCCGGTCACCGCGCTCATCGCGTCGAATGCCACGGTCAGCCCGGCGGCGCGGATCGCGGCGAAGTCGAACAATCGCTCCATCAGCGCGGCATAGTCCGCGACGGGATCGATCACCTCGACCGTCATGCCCTCCACGGTCACCTCGCCGAGCGAGTCGAGGTCGATGTCGGCGCTGTCAGCGGCGTGCCACTCGCTCAGCGAGAGGGTGCGCGCGTGGATCGCCTCGGTCACCTTCTCGGGCGCGGGGCCGCCGTTCGCGACATTGTACTTGATCCCGAAATCCTCGTCGGGGCCGCCGGGATTGTGGCTCGCCGACAGCACCAGCCCGCCGAGCGCGCCGCGCTGGCGGATCACATTCGAGGCGGCGGGGGTCGAGAGGATGCCGCCCTGCCCCACCACGACGCGTGCGAAGCCGGCGGCCGCGGCCATGCGGATCGCCTTCTGGATCACGACCCGGTTGAGGTAGCGACCGTCGCCGCCGATCACGAGCGTCGCGCCCTGCTTGCCTTCGACCACGTCGAACACCGACTGGATGAAGTTCTCGGCGTAGTTGGGCTGCTCGAACACGCGCACCTTCTTGCGCAGCCCCGAGGTGCCGGGCTTCTGGTCGTCGAACGGCGTGGTGGCGGTGGTGACGATCATGCCGCGAGCAGCTCCCTGTACAATGACGCGTAACGGCGACCACTCGTCGCCCATGAGAAATCGGCCGCCATGCCGGCGCGCTGGATCTGCTCCCAGCGCTCGGCATCGGCGAAGAGGTCGGTCGCCAGTGCGATCGCACCCACGAGTGACTCATACGTGACGGTATCGAACTGAATACCGGTGGCAACCCCCGCCGCCAGCGCGGCGGCATTGGCGTGGATCACGGTGTCGGCGAGCCCGCCGGTGCGCGCCACCACGGGAACGCAGCCGTAGGCGAGGCCGTAGAGCTGGGTCAGCCCGCACGGCTCGAAGCGCGACGGGATCAGGATCGCGTCGCTGCCCGCCTGGAGCAGGTGCGACAGCGCCTCGTCATAGCCGAGCCGCACGCCGACCTGGCCGGGGAAGCGCTCGGCGGCGTCGCGGAAGGCCTGTTCGAGCCAGGCGTCACCCGAGCCGAGCAGCGCCAGCCGCGCGCCGCGCTCGACCAGGGCGGGGATGGCGTCGGCGAGCACGTCCATCCCTTTCTGCCATGTCAGTCGGCTGACGACGCAGAAGATCGGACCGTCACCAACGTCGAGCGCGAAGGCCTTCTCCACCGCGCGCTTGTTGGCGGCGCGGCGGTCGAGCGTGGCGGCGTCGTAGCGCGCCGGCAGCGACGGGTCGGCGGACGGCGACCACACCGCGGTGTCGATGCCGTTGACGATCCCGCTGACGCGGCGCTGGCGCGTGCGGATCAGCCCCTCCAGCCCCATGCCGAAGTCGGGCGAGAGAATCTCGCGCGCGTAGGTTGGGCTCACCGTGGTGATCGCGTCGGCGGATTCGAGCCCGGCTTTGAGGTAGCCGACCCCGCCGTAATATTCGACGCCGTCGACCGCGAAGGCGAGCGCGGGCAGCGCCAGCGAGGCGAAGATGCTCGCGTCGTAGCGGCCCTGGAAGGCGATGTTGTGGATCGTCATGACCGTGCGCGGTGCTTCGGGCGCGGGCGGCGCGAAGCGGAGATAGGCCGGCGCCAGCCCCGACTGCCAGTCGTGCGCGTGGAGCACGTCGTAGCGCTCGCCACCGACGGCACCCCCGGCGACGTCCGCCGCGGCGCGCGCGAAGGCGGCGAAGCGGCGCCAATTGTCGTCCCAGTCGCGCCCGGCCGGGTCGCCATAGGGGCCGCCCTCGCGCGCGAAATAGCCGGGCGCGTCGAGCACCAGCAGGCGATGCCCCGCGATCTCGCCCTCGAGCAGCTGCGCCGGCGCGCCGAGCAGGTCGGGCCAGCGGTGCAGCGGCGCGCCCAGTCCGTGACTCACCTCGCCTGAACCATCGTGCTCCCGCGCACGCAGGAGCCCCGGGCCGCGCTCGTCACCCTTGTGGCCCTGGGCTCCGGCGTTCGCCCAAGCACGAGTACGCGCGCGCTTACCGTGGGCGGCATCAGCCTCCAATGCGGCGAGGACGCGCGGGTAGCCCGGCAGGAAAGTGGTCACCTCGACACCATAAGGCGCGAGCGCCGCGGGCAGCGCGCCGACCACGTCGCCCAAACCCCCGGTCTTCACCAGCGGATAGGCCTCGGACGCGACCGAGAGGACGGAGATCGCCATGTCAGCCGAGGCGATCGATCATCGGCTGGGTGATCAGGCAGACGCCCTTGTCGGTGCGGCGGAAGCGCTGCGCGTCGGCCTCGGGATCCTCGCCGACGATCAGCCCGTCGGGGATGATCACGCCGCGGTCGAGCACTACCTTGCTCAGCTTGGCGCCGCGGCCGATGTGGCAATGCGGCAGCACCACCGCCTCGTCGAGCGACGAGAAACTGTGCGCGCGCACGCCGGTCGATACCAGGCTGCGATGCACGTTCGAGCCCGAGATGATCGTGTCGCCCGCGATCAGGCTCGACACCGCCTGGCCGCGCCGCCCCTCGATGTCGTGGACGAACTTGGCGGGCGGCGTGAGCTCGGAATAGGTCCACAGCGGCCACTCGCGGTCGTACAGGTCGAGCTGGGGCACCACGTCGGTGAGGTCGATGCTCGCCTCCCAATAGGCGTCGACCGTGCCGACGTCGCGCCAATAGGCCGCGGGCTCGTCGGGCGAACGGACGCAGCTGGCGGAGAAGCGGTGCGCATAGGCGTTGCCGTTCTTCACCAGGTACGGGATGATGTCCTTGCCGAAGTCGCGCGCGGAGCCTTCGGTCGCGGCGTCGCGGCGCAGCTGATCGATCAGCAGCCGCGTGTGGAAGACGTAGATGCCGAGGCTGGCGAGCGCGAGGTCGGGTTGGCCCGGGATCGAGGGTGGGTCGGCGGGCTTCTCGACGAAGTCGATGATCCGGTCCTGCTCGTCGACGTGCATCACGCCGAATGCGCTCGCCTCGTGCCGCGGTACCTCGAGACAGGCCACGGTGACGTCGGCACCGCTGTCGCAGTGCTGCCGCAGCATGATCTCATAGTCCATCTTGTAGATGTGATCGCCCGCCAGGATCACCATGAACTCGGGCGCGATATCCTGGATGATGTCGATGTTCTGGTAGACCGCGTCGGCGGTGCCCTCATACCATTGGAACTCGCTGATCCGCTGCGACGCCGGCAGGATGTCGAAGCTCTCGTTGCGCTCGGGCCGCAGGAAGTTCCAGCCGCGCTGCAGGTGACGGATCAGCGAGTGCGCTTTATATTGCGTTGCAACACCGATCCGCCGGATGCCCGAGTTGATCGCGTTGGACAGCGCGAAATCGATGATCCGGCTCTTGCCGCCGAAGTAGACCGCGGGCTTGGCCCGCGTGTCGGTGAGTTCCTTGAGCCGGCTGCCGCGGCCGCCGGCCAGAACATAGGCCATCGCGTCGCGCGCCAGCGGCTGACCTCTGCGTTCGTCCACGTCAGACTCCTCTCTGTATCGTCTTTACTGCCGGGCTTGTGCCGGTTAGGTTCGGAACGCTCGAGCAGATTCCGCGTTGCTCAGTCAGTGATGGCGTATCAAGGAACGACAATGATAAGAGAGGATCTGCAATGGATCGCGCATTTCCGTATCGTTCGCCCGACGGTCTGATCCGCGGGCTGATGACGGCCATCATTCCCTCGATCCTGGCCTGGGCCATGATCATCGCATTGCTCACGCGGCTCTTCTGAGCGCGGTTCACCCTTCGAACTCCAGCATCACGGTCGCCAGCGGCGGCAGGGTAACGTCAGCATAGCCCGCCGCCGCGACGACGCCGCCGAGATTGCCAAGTCCCGATCCCCAATAATCCTGCGCGTCCGAGTTGATCAGCTCGCGCCAGCGCCCCGCGAGCGGCAGCGGCACGCGATAGGGCATCCGTGCCACCGGCGTCATGTTGACGATCACTGCCACAGGCGGCGCACCGGGCGCGCGCCGCAGCCAGGCGAACACCGAGTTCTCCGCGTCGCCGTCGATCAGCCACTCGAAGCCCTCGGGTTCACAGTCGCGGGCATGCAGCGCGCGGTGCTCGCGATAGACCTTGTTAAGATCGCGCACGAGCTTGCGCACGCCGTCGTGCGCGGACGAGTTGGTCAGCCCCCAGTCGAGCGCGCGTTCCTCGCTCCATTCCTGACGCTGCGCGAACTCCTGCCCCATGAACAGCAGCTTCTTGCCGGGATAGCCCCACATCATCGCGTAATAAGCGCGCAGGTTGGCGAACTTCTGCCAGTCGTCGCCGGCCATCTTGGTGAGCATCGAGCCCTTGCCGTGCACCACCTCGTCGTGGCTGATCGGCAGGACGAAATTCTCGCTGAAGGCGTAGACCAGCCCGAAGGTGATGTTGTGATGGTGGTGGCGGCGGTGGATCGGGTCGCGCGCCATGTACTGGAGCGTGTCGTGCATCCAGCCCATGTTCCACTTGAAGCCGAAGCCGAGCGCGCTGGCGGCGGCCTCGTCATAGGCGGGCGCGGTGACGCCGGGCCAGCTGGTCGATTCCTCCGCCACGGTGATCACGCCGGGGTGGCGCGCGTAGACCGCCCGGTTGGTGGCGCGCAGGAACTCGACCGCCTCCCAATTCTCGCGCCCGCCGTCGCTGTTGGGGATCCACTCGCCCGCCTTGCGCGAATAGTCGCGGTACAGCATCGACGCCACCGCATCGACGCGCAGTCCGTCGACATGGTAGCGCTCGGCCCAGAAGATCGCGTTGTTGACGAGGAAGGCGGACACCTCGCGCCGCCCGAAATTGTAGATCGCGGTGTTCCAGTCGGGGTGATAGCCCAGCCGCGGGTCCTGGTGCTCGTAGAGCGCGGTACCGTCGAAATGCGCGAGACCGTGCGCATCGGTCGGGAAATGCGCGGGCACCCAGTCGAGCAGCACGCCCAGCCCGGCGCGGTGCGCGCCGTCGACGAAGCGCGCGAACCCCTCATGGTCGCCGAATCGCGCGCTCGGCGCGAACAGGCCGGTGGTCTGATAGCCCCAGCTCGGATCATAGGGATGTTCCGAGATCGGCATGAACTCGATGTGGGTGAAGCCCATCGCCACGGCGTAGGGGATCAGTCGCTCAGCGAGCTGGTCCCAGCTGAGATACCAGCCGTTCTCGTCGCGATCCCAGCTGCCCGCGTGGACCTCGTAGATGCTGATTGGCACGCGCCGCGGGTCGACCGAGGCCCAGGCGTCGCGGTGCGCGGCATCGCCCCACTCGTGCGTCGGCGGCGCGGTGGTGAGCGAGGCGGTCTTCGGGCGCAGCTCGGCGGCGAAGGCGTACGGGTCGGCCTTGAGCGGCTGCATCACGCCGTCGGGGCCGGTGATCGCATATTTGTAGGCGCGGCCGGCGCCGATGTCGGGGAGGAAGATCTCCCACACGCCGGTGTCGGCGCGCAGCCGCATGCCGTGACGGCGCGCGTCCCAGTCGTTGAAGTCGCCCACCACCGCGACGCGCCGCGCGTTGGGCGCCCAGACCGCGAAATGCATGCCCTCGGCGCCCTGGTGGTAAAGCAGGTGCGCGCCGAGCTTGTCGTAGAGGCGGAAATGGGTGCCCTCGTTCATCAGCAGGTCGTCGACCGGGCCGAGCACGGGGCCGAAGCTGTACGGGTCGGTCACCCACCATTCCGCCCCGCCGCCGCGCGCGCGGTAGCGCAGCGGCTGGGGATCGCCATCGATCATTCCCTCGAACAGGCCGCGGTCGTCGACGCGCTCGAGCGCGCCGAGCGGTGCGCCCGCGAGCGTGTGCGGCTCGGCGCTCTCCGCACCCGGGATCCAGGCGCGCGCGAACGTGCCCTCCGGTCCGGCATGCGCGCCGAGCAGCGCGAACGGGTCGGCGCTGGTGCCGTCGAGCAGCGCGTCGATCGCTGCCGCCGGGGGTCTCACAGCACGCCCCAGATCTCGCGCGCATAGTCGCCGATCGTTCGGTCGGACGAGAACCAGCCCATGTTGGCGGTGTTGAGGATCGCGCTGCGCTGCCAGCCGTCGCGGTCGCCCCAACGACGGTCGACCTCGCGCTGCGCGGCGGCATAAGCGTCGAAGTCGGCGGCGACCATGAACCAGTCGTGGTCGTACAGGCCGTTCATGAGATCGCGGTAGCGGTCAGGGTCATCCGGAGAGAACACGCCAGAGGCGATCGCGTTCACCGCCTGCGCCAGCTCGGCCGAATTTTCGATCACCGCGCGCGGCGCGTACCCGCCCGCGCGCTGGGCTGCTACCTCCTCCGCGGTCATCCCGAAGATCACGATATTCTCGGCGCCGACATGGTCGCGGATCTCGATATTGGCGCCGTCGAGCGTGCCGATCGTCAGCGCGCCGTTGAGCGCGAACTTCATGTTGCCCGTGCCCGAGGCTTCCATGCCCGCGGTCGAGATCTGCTCGGAGAGATCGGCCGCCGGGACCATCCGCTCGGCGAGGCTGACGTTGTAATTGGGCAGTAACGCCACCTTGAGCAGCCCGCCGATGCTGGGATCGCCGTTGATCCGGCGCGCCACGTCATTGGCGAGCTTGATGATCAGCTTGGCGTTGACGTAGCTCGACGCGGCCTTGCCCGCGAACAGCTTGACCCGCGGGGTCCAGTCGCGCTCCGGGTGACTGCGGATCTGGTCGTACAGCGCCACCGTCTCGATCAGGTTGAGCAGCTGGCGCTTATACTCGTGGATGCGCTTGATCTGGACGTCGAAGATCGCGTCCGGGTCGAGCCGCAACCCGATCGTGTCGCGGACGTGCTCGGCCAGCGCGACCTTGTTGGCGCGCTTCACCGCGGCGAACTTCTCGCGGAAGCCGGCGTCCTCGGCGAAGGGCGCCAGGGCGGGCAGCTTCTGCGCGTCGTCGGTGAAATCGGGCCCGATCGCCTCCGCGATCAGCGCGGTCAAGGCCGGATTGCAGCCCTGCAGCCAGCGCCGCGGCGTGATGCCGTTGGTCTTGTTGTTGATCCGGTCGGGGTAGAGGCGGTGGAGGTCGGCGAAGACGGTCGACTTCATCAGCTGGGTGTGGAGCGCCGCCACGCCGTTGACGCTGTGCGCGCCCGCGAAGGCGAGGTTGGCCATGCGCACGCGGCGCTCGCCGCCCTCGTCGATCAGGCTGATCGCGGCGATGGCACGATCGTCGATCCCCTCGGCGGCGCGCGCCTCGCGCAGCAGCCGGGCGTTGATCGCGTAGACCAATTGCATGTGCCGCGGCAGCAGCCGCTCGAACAGCGGCAGCGGCCAGCTCTCCAGCGCCTCGGGCAGCAGGGTGTGGTTGGTATAGCCGAAGGTGGCGCGGGTGATCGCCCAGGCCGCGTCCATATCGAGCTCATGGTGATCGACCAGCAGCCGCATCAGCTCGGCGACCGCCACCGCGGGGTGGGTGTCGTTGAGCTGGATCGCGGCGCGATCCGGCAGCGTGCGGATGTCGCCGAAATACTGGATGTGGCGGCGGACGATGTCCTGGATCGACGCCGAGGAGAAGAAATATTCCTGGCGCAGTCGCAGCTCCTGCCCCGCCGCGGTGGAGTCATTGGGGTAGAGCACGCGCACCAGGCTGTCGGCGCGGAGCTGGTCCGCCATCGCGCCCTCGAAATCGCCGCGGTTGAAGGCGTCGAGCTTGAACGGGTCGAGGCTGCGCGCGGTCCACAGCCGCAGCGTGTTCACCCGCTTGCCGCGCCAGCCGACCACGGGCGTGTCGACCGCGACCGCCTCGACCGCCTCGCCCGGCTTCCAGTGGACGCGGCCGGCCTCGTCGCCGGTCACCTCGCCGCCGAAGCCGACGAAATAGGCGCTCTCGCGGCGCTCGAACTCCCACGGGTTGCCGTGCGCCAGCCAGGTCTCGGGCAGCTCGACCTGCCAGCCGTCGTCGATGCGCTGGCGGAACATGCCGTTCACGTAGCGGATGCCGTAACCGTAGGCGGGCAGGTCGAGCGTCGCCAGGCTCTCCATGAAACAGGCCGCCAGCCGCCCGAGCCCACCGTTGCCGAGCGCGGCGTCGGGCTCCAGCTCCTCGATCGCGACGAGGTCGACGCCGAGCTGGCGCAGCGCGGTGCCGACCTCGTCGCGGTGGCGCAGATTCGCCAGCGTGTCGCGCAGCAGCCGGCCGATCAGGAACTCGAGGCTGAGATAATAGACCCGCTTGGCGCCGGCAGCGTGCGCCTGCTTGGTGGAGGCCATCCAGCGCTCGATGATCTCGTTGCGCAGCGTGAGGATGGTCGCCTCGAGCCAGTCGTGCGGGCGCGCGGCGCGCTCGTCCTTGCCGATGCGGTGGACGAGCGTGTCGATGATGGCGAGCGCGAGCGGCCCGCGCTCGCTGACGTCGGTGGTCGCGGTCAAGTGTCTGGCCCCCGGGCGATGATGTCGATGCGGACCCTAACCGCGCGACGCCGCGGTGGCTATGTCCGAGATGGCGGCGTGACCAGCCCGGCCGCGATAGGCCTGGACGTCGAGCGCGGCGCCGAGCAGGAAAGCGTAGACACTGATCCACAGCCAGGTCAGCACCACGATGATCGCGCTGAGCGAGCCGTAGGTCGCGCCGTAATTGCCGAAGTTGGCGACGTAGAGGCTGAAGGCGACGTTGGCGAGCAGCCATACCGCGGTCGCCACCACCGTCCCCGGCGTCGCCCAGCGCAGTCGCGCGCCGTGGCGGTAGGGCCCGAAGCGGAACAGCAGCGACGCGCCGGTGATCACCAGTAGCGCGAGCGCGAGATAGGTCGCGACCCGGATCACCACCAGCACCACCGCGGGGAACCAGGGGATCAAAGTACCGATGAACGCGGCCAGCGCGCTCGCGGCGATGCCGGTCAGCACCAGCACCACGCCGGCGAGCACGATCGCGAAGGAGGTGAGCGTCCAGGTGACGAAGCTACGTTTGTCCTTGACCTCATAGGCGACGTTGAGCGCGGTCATCATCGAGGTGGCGGCCTTGCTGCCGCCGTACAGCGCGATCGCCAGCGCCAGGAGAATGCCGAGCCCCTTCTTGCCCTGCGAGCCCGAGACGACCGTGTCGAGCTGCTGCCCGATCAGCACCGCGACGTCGCGAGGGAAGGCGGCGAAGAGCGCGCGTATGTCCTCCTGCACCGTCTGCGCGTCGGCGAACAGGCCGTAGCCGAGCACCGTCACCGCCAGGATCGGCGCGATCGAGGAGATGATGTAGAAGGCCGCACCCGCCGCGATCAGCCCGAGATTGTCGGCGTCGGAGGCGGTGTAGGCGCGCTTCAGCTGGCCCCACCAGTCGGCGCGGAAGGAGCGCCACAGGTCGGCGGAGGAGAGGTCGACTCGCATTACCCGGGCAACGCCGCAGCGCGGCGGAGGGTCCGTGGAGTTTTGTTGCGCGGGAGGAAGAGGGCGAAGGGTCACGTTTGCGTAGGCCAAGTCGCCTGCGAATTGCCTACGCACCGCCCGCGATGCCGCCCTCACGCGCCACCCCCACGCTTTCGTCATCCCCGCGAAGGCGGGGATCCAGACGCGCGAGCGTCGCGCTTCACGACCAGACGTCAGCGTGTCTGGGTTCCCGCCGTCGCGGGAATGACGGAGTGGGGCGAAGGGAGAGGAGCGGGAGCGAACGGTAGTGGATCACGCCACCACCCACCCCCTCACACCGTGAAGCTCTCCCCGCACCCGCACGCGCCCTTGGCGTTGGGGTTCGCGAACACGAACCCCGCGGTGAAATCGTCCTCGACCCAGTCCATCGTCGAGCCGATCAGGTACAGCAGCGACGCGCCGTCGACGAACAGCACGCCGCCCGGCGTCTCGATCCGCTCGTCCATCGCGCTGGCCGCGTCGACATAGTCGACCGAATAGGCCAGCCCCGAGCAGCCGCGCCGCGGCGTCGAGAGCTTCACCCCGACCGCCCCTTCGGGCGCCTTGCCCATCAGTTCGGCAATACGCGCCTCGGCGCTCGCGGTGAGGTTCAGCGCCGCGGGGCGCGCGCGCAGGGTGGTGGCCATCACAGCATCCCCAGTTCGAGCTTGGCGTCGTCCGACATCTTCTGCGGGTCCCACGGCGGATCCCACACCAGGTTGACGTCGGCGAAGGCGATCCCCGGCACCGCGGCGACGCGCATCTCCACCTCGCCCGGCATCGACTCGGCGACCGGACAGTTCGGCGTGGTCAGCGTCATCGTCACCGTCGCCTGGCCGGCGTCGGTCACCTCGACCGCGTAGATCAGGCCCAGGTCGTAGATGTTGACCGGGATCTCCGGGTCGTAGATCTCCTTGAGCGCGTCGATCACGCCCTCGTACAGCGCCCCGCCGGGCTCGTGCGGTGCCTCGCCGCCGGCGGGCTGCTGCGCCAGGAAGCCCGCGAGATAGTCGCGCTGGCGCGCGCCCTCGGCGGCGCTGGCCACCGCGGGCTCGACCGCGTCGGACACTTTCGCGCGCGGCGGCGCCTGCACCGTCTCGACTTCCTCGACCTTGATCGGGTCGCTCATCGTCCCTCGTCCCTATTCAAAAACGTCATCCGAAGATCCGGGCCACGCGCTCGATCCCCGCGGCGAGCGCGGCGACGTCGTCGGGGCCGTTGTACACGCCGAAGCTGGCGCGCGCGGTCGCCTCGACGCCGAGCGCCGCCATCAGCGGCTGCGCGCAATGGTGGCCGGCGCGGATCGCCACCTTCGACTCGTCCAAGATGGTGCCGATGTCGTGCGGATGCACCCCCTCCATCGCGAAGGAGACGATCCCGGCGCTGTCCGCCGGCCCGAGCACGCGCACCGAGTTGATCCGGCCGAGCGCCTCGCGCGCCTGCGTCACCAGCGCGGTCTCGTGCGCGTGGATGCGCTCGAGACCGATCCCCTGCACATAGTCGATCGCGGCGGCGAGCCCGAGCGCGCCGACGATATGCGGCGTGCCCGCCTCGAAGCGGGTCGGCGCGGGCGCGTAGGTGGTGCGCTCGAACGACACGCGGTCGATCATCGAGCCGCCGCCCTGATAGGGCGGCATCGCGTCGAGCAGCTCGCGTCGCCCCCACAGCACGCCGATCCCGGTCGGGCCGTAGAGCTTGTGCCCGGAGAAGACGTAGAAGTCGCAGCCGAGCGCGCGCACGTCGACCGGCAGCCGCGCCACCGCCTGGCAGCCGTCGACCAGGATCGTCGCGCCGATCGAATGCGCGAGCTCGCTGGCGCGGCGCACGTCGAGCGTCGCGCCGAGCACGTTCGAGACATGCGCGAGCGCGACGAGCTTGTGCTCGGGGCGGAGCATGTGCGCCATGGCGTCGAGGTCGATGCGCTGGTCGGCGGTGAGCGGCACCACGTCGATCGCGGCGCCGACCCGCTCGGCCACCATCTGCCACGGCACGATGTTGCTGTGGTGCTCGAGCGTGGAGAGCAGGATGCGGTCGCCGGCCTTGAGGCGCGTGCCGGCGAAGGACTGGGCGACGAGGTTGATCGCCTCGGTCGCGCCGCGGACGAAGACGATCTCGTCGGCGTGCGCGTTGACGAAGCGCGCGACGGTCTCGCGTGCGGCCTCATAGGCCAGCGTCATGTCGGCGGAGCGCTGGTACACGCCGCGGTGGACGGTGGCATAGTCGGTGTCATAGCCGCGCGTGATCGCGTCGATCACCGCGCGCGGCTTCTGCGCCGTCGCCGCCGTGTCGAGATAGGCCCAGCCCGCGGGGATCGCGGGAAAGTCCGCGACGACGTCGAGCGGGCGCGAGGCGGGATCGGCGGTCAGGACGGTCATGCGCGCTCCCCAATGTTGAGTAAGTTGAGTCGGCCGCGCCCCACGCGCGCGCCGATGCTCGAGGACCAGGGAGCCGCCGCCCCCGCCCCTTCGCACCGATCCCGCGCGCAGGACAGCGTCACAGCGTGCGCTCCAGCCACGCCGCGGCGTCGGCCGCGAACGCCGCGCGCACCGTCTCGTCCGCGATGCGGTCGAGCGCGTCGGCAACGAAGGCGTGCGTCAGCAGCGCCTTGGCGCGCGCCGCCGGGATGCCGCGGCTCTCCATGTAGAACAGCGCGCGCGCGTCGAGCTCGCCCACGGTCGCGCCGTGCGCGCATTTCACGTCGTCGGCGAAGATCTCCAGCTCGGGCTTGAGGTTCACCGTCGCGGTGCGGTGGAGCAGCAGCCCGCGCAGAGACTGCTCGCCGTCGGTCTTCTGCGCGTGGCGCGCCACCTCCACAGCGGCGGCGAGGCTCGCCTGCGACTGGTCGGCCGCGACCGCGCGCCACAGCTGGTGCGACTGGCCGTTGGGCTCGGCGTGGCGCACGCGCACCGCGCATTCCTGCTGGAGCCGGTCGCGCGTCAGCAGCGCGCCGCCGAACTCGGCGTAGCCGCCCTCGCCCGCCAGCGTCAGCGCGGCGTCGACGCGCGCGCCCTGGTCACCCGCGGCGAGCACCGTGCCCACGAAGCTCGCCGCCTCGCCGAGCACGATCTCGTCGCGCAGCGAGACGAACCCCGCCGCCTGGGTCAGCCGCACCGCGCGCGACAGCCGCGCGCCGCGCCCCAGCCGGACGCTGGTGAAGCGGTTCGACCAGCCCGCGCCGACGAAACTCTCGACCAGCTGCGCGACCGCGTCGTCGCCCAGCTCGATCGCGGCGCCGAGATGGTTCTCCGCGCGGGTGGCGACATGGACGACCTGGACCGGGTCGGCGATTGCCTGCGCGTCGAGCCGGAGCGTCCAGCCGCGCGCGGCGCGGCGGCCGAGCGGATGGTCGCTCGAGGCGATCGCGCCGACCGTGACTCGGTGGAGCTCACTCGCGCCCTCGTCCAGTTCGCCGTCGACGAACAGGAGCTTGGCGCCGGGCAGGTCGAGGAACTGCGCGTCGGGGCGCGCGACGGGCGCGAGCGCGGCGGCCGCGGCGATCCCGCCGAGATCGGCCCAGCGCCACGCTTCCTCGCGGTTGGAGGGGAGGTCGAGCACGCTCATGCGGCGGCTCCTTTGTCATCCATTTCACGCGAAGATGCGGAGACGCGAAGAGGTTGGCACGCGGAGGCGCGAAGACGCGGAGCAGTCACGCCCCGCCGCGTCAGCGGCGCCTCATCATATAGCGTGAGAGGATGAGAGCGCGCTGCCGCGCGCGGGACACCTCCGCGTCTCCGCGCCTCCGCGTGAATCATCTTCTTCGCGTCTTCGCGGCTTCGCGTGAACCCAACCCTCACGCCGCCACCTCGGCATAGCCCTCGCGCTCGAGCTGCTGCGCCAGCTCCGGCCCGCCCGAGCGCGTGATGCGCCCGTCCGCCAGCACGTGGACGCGGTCGGGGCGGACATAGTCGAGCAGCCGCTGGTAATGAGTGATCAGCAGCACCGCCTTGTCGGGCCGGCGCATGATGCGGTTGATGCCGTCGCCGACCACGCGCAGCGCGTCGATGTCGAGCCCCGAGTCGGTCTCGTCGAGGATCGCGAATATCGGGTCGATGATCCCCATCTGCACCATCTCGTTGCGCTTCTTCTCGCCGCCCGAGAAGCCGACGTTGACCGGGCGCTTGAGCATGTCCTGCTGGAGCCCGAGCGCGTCCGCCTGCGCGCGCGCCACCTTGAGGAACTCCGCGCCCGACAGCGGCTTCTCGCCACGCACCGCGCGCTGCGCGTTGAGGCTCTCGCGCAGGAACTGGACGTTGGACACGCCCGGGATCTCGACCGGATATTGGAAACCGAGGAACACGCCCGCCGCGGCGCGCTCGTGCGGTTCCTTGTCGAGCAGATCCTCGCCGTTGAACGTGACCGAGCCCGCGGTCACCTCATAGCCGGGTCGCCCGCCGAGCACGTAGCCGAGCGTCGACTTGCCCGCGCCGTTGGGCCCCATGATCGCGTGGATCTCGCCGGCGTTCACCTCGAGCGTGAGACCCTTGAGGATCGGCTTGCCGTCGATCTCGGCGTGAAGGTTGTCAATCTTGAGCATCGTCATTCCTGAAGCTCCTCCCTCGCGTGAAGGAGGCCGTTGCATGTCTATCGTCATCCCGGACTTGCTCCGGGATCCATCCTTCCGCTTACCCTACCGACCGTCAGGCGCGCCGACAGCCGGCTCCCGGAACACGTCCGGGGTGACGGAGGGAAGAAGCATCACCCCACGCTCCCCTCGAGCGAGATTCCGAGCAGCTTCTGCGCCTCGACCGCAAACTCCATCGGCAGCTGCTGGAGCACCTCGCGCGCGAAGCCGTTGACGATCAGCGCCACCGCCGCCTCGGCGTCGAGCCCGCGCGACATCGCGTAGAACAGCTGGTCCTCGCTGATCTTCGACGTCGTCGCCTCATGCTCGATCTGCGCCGAGGGATTGCGCACCTCGATGTACGGCACGGTATGCGCGCCGCACTGGTCCGACAGCAGCAGCGAGTCGCACTGGGTGAAGTTGCGCACGCCCTCCGCGGTCGGCGCCACGCGCACCAGCCCGCGATAGGTGTTGTCCGACCGCCCCGCCGAGATGCCCTTCGACACGATCGTCGAGCGCGAGCCCTTGCCGAGGTGGATCATCTTCGTGCCGGTGTCGGCCTGCTGGCGGTTGTTGGTCACCGCCACCGAGTAGAACTCGCCGACGCTGTTCTCGCCCGCCAGCACGCAGCTCGGGTATTTCCAGGTGATCGCCGATCCGGTCTCGACCTGGGTCCAGCTCACCTTGCTATTCCTGCCTTGGCAGAGCGCGCGCTTGGTGACGAAATTGTAGATGCCGCCGACGCCGTTCTCGTCGCCGGGATACCAGTTCTGCACGGTGGAATATTTGATCTCGGCGTCGTCGAGCGCGACCAGCTCGACCACCGCGGCGTGGAGCTGGTTCTCGTCGCGCATCGGCGCGGTGCAGCCCTCGAGATAGCTGACGTACGCGCCCTTGTCGGCGACGATCAGCGTGCGCTCGAACTGGCCGGTGTTCTCGGCATTGATGCGGAAATAGGTGGAGAGCTCCATCGGGCAGCGTACGCCCTCGGGCACGTAGACGAAGGTGCCGTCCGAGAACACCGCCGAGTTGAGCGTCGCGAAGTAATTGTCGCGCTGCGGCACTACCTTGCCGAGCCACTTGCGGACGAGGTCGGGATATTCGCGGATCGCCTCGCTGATCGACAGGAAGATCACGCCCGCCGCCTTGAGCTCCTCTCGGAAGGTGGTCGCGACCGAGACCGAGTCGAACACCGCGTCGACCGCGACCTTGCGCGCGCCCTCGACGCCCGCGAGCACTTCCTGCTCCCGGATCGGGATGCCGAGCTTCTCATAGGTGCGCCGGATCTCGGGATCGAGCTCGTCGAGCGACGCGATCGTCTTCTTCTGCTTGGGCTCGGCGTAGTAATACGCGTCCTGATAATCGATCGGGGGGACGTTGAGCTTGGCCCAGTCGGGCGCCTGCATCGTCTGCCACAGCCGGAACGCCTTGAGCCGCCAGTCGAGCATCCACTCGGGCTCATTCTTCTTGGCGCTGATATAGCGGACGGTGTCCTCGCTCAGCCCCTTGGGCGCGAAGTCCTGCTCGATGTCGGTGGCGAAGCCCCACTCATACTTCTTGGCGACGGCCGCATGGGCCTCGGCGTTCTTCGTGGCCATCTTATGCCTCAACCTTCATCTGTTCGGACGCGGGCGCGGGCGCGGCGGCGAGCGACGCCAGCGTCACCCCCGCGAGCGCGCCGCGCACCGCCTCATTGACCGCGTTCCAGTGCGGCTTGACCCGGCAATTGCCCTCGATCGCGCAGTCGTGCTCGGCGGCGTCGACGCAGGCGGTGAGCGCGATCGGCCCCTCCACCGCCTCGACCACGTCCGCCAGCGTGATCGTCGCGGGCGGGCGCGCCAGCCGGATCCCGCCGCCGGTGCCGCGCGTGCTGTCGATCAGCCCCGCCGCCGCGAGCCGGCTGACCAGCTTCTGCGCGGTCGGCAGCGGCACGCCGGTCTCCTCGGCGAGCGACGTGGCGTTCATCCGCGCCAGCCCGCCGCAGTGGCGCGCGGCGGCGGTGAGCAGCACCACGGCATAGTCGGTCAGGCTCGAGAGGCGCATCATCCCACATTCAACAGTTGCGATCGACTCTCAAATCGGAGTAGATCGTTCCGATTGCCATGTGGCCGCCCCGTCGGGCGAAATCAACCGCGCCCGCCGCAACGCGTCGCAAAAAAAGGGCCCGGCAGAGGCTGCCGGGCCCTTGAGGAAAGAACTTCCGTTCGGAAGCCCTTCGGGTCGCAGTCGCGTTATGCACACAGCTCGTCGCGCAAGGATTGGACGGATTCCGCGCGGCCAAGACGATTTTTTACAGATCGCCCGACTTGATCTCGCTTCTCGAGGCGACGACAGACGCGATATGGCGATCTCCACCCTCTTCCACCGCGCCGCGCTGGCGCTGCCGCCCGAGCGCGCGCACGACGTCGCGCTCGGGGCGCTGGCGCGCTGGGGCGCGCTCGGCGGACCGCTCGGCGGCGCGATGCCGCGCCTGGCAACTCGAGTCGCCGGGATCGACTTCACCAACCCGGTCGGTCTCGCCGCCGGGCTCGACAAGGACGCGCGCGCGGTCGCCGGGCTGATGCGGCTCGGCTTCGGTTCGGTCGAGGTGGGCACGCTCACCCCGCGCGCACAGGCCGGCAACCCGCGCCCGCGGCTGTTCCGGCTGGCCGAGGACCGCGCGATCATCAACCGCATGGGCTTCAACAACGGGGGGCTCGCCGCGGGGGTGGCGCGCGCCGCGGCGGCGCGGCGCCACGGCGGCGTGCTCGGCATCAACGTCGGCGCCAACAAGGACGCGACCGACCGCGTCGCCGATTATGTCGCGGGGGTGAGCGCGGCGGCGCCGGTGGCGGATTACGTCACGATCAACGTCAGCTCGCCCAACACACCGGGACTGCGCGACCTGCAGCACGGCGCCGCGCTGGCCGAGCTGCTCGCCGCCTGTGTCGCGGCGCGCGGCGACACGCCCTTGCTCCTCAAGGTGGCACCCGATCTCGACGCCGCGCTGGTCGACTCGATCGCACGCGCCGCGCTCGACGCGGGCGTTGACGCGCTGATCGTGAGCAACACCACGGTGAGCCGCCCGCCGCTTCGCAGCGCGCACGCGGCCGAGACCGGCGGACTGTCCGGCGCGCCGCTGCGCTCGCTCGCAGCCGAGCGGCTCGCCGACTTCCGCCGCGCCACGGGCGGGGCGCTGCCGCTTATCGCGGTGGGCGGGATCGACAGCGGCGCCGAGGCGTACGCGCGGATCCGCGCCGGAGCGAGCCTGGTGCAGGTCTACACCGCGCTGATCTACGAGGGTCCGGGCCTGCCGCGCCGGATCGTGGCGGAGCTGGCGGCATGCCTCGCGCGGGATGGATTTACGAGCGTGGTGGAGGCGGTGGGGGCGTAAACCAAGGTCCTAAGCCGCAAGGGGAGGTGGCAGGCCGCAGGCCTGACGGCGGGGTGACCCAGCTGGTTAGAGCCGGCGGACTGACCGCCGGCGACATCCCTCCGTCAGCGCTGACGCGCTGCCACCTCCCGTGGCAGGGGAGGATCTAAACTCCTTACGCCTCCTCTTCCTCCTCCTCGTCCGCGCCGAGTTCCTCGGTCAGTGCGGCGAGGATCGCCTTGTTGAAGGCGGGGATGTCGTCGGGCTTGCGGCTGGTGATGAGGTTGTCGTCGACCACGACCTCCTCGTCGACCACCTCGGCGCCCGCATTCTCCAGGTCGGTGCGGATCGACTCGAAGCCGGTCAGCCGCCGCCCGTCGATCACGTCGGCCTCGGCGAGCAGCCAGGGAGCGTGGCAGATCGCCGCGACGATCTTGTCCTCGTCCATGAAGTCCTGGACGATCTGCACCGCCTTGGCCTCGACGCGCAGCTTGTCCGGATTGGCGACGCCGCCCGGCAGCACCAGCGCGTCGTAGTCGTCCACCTCGACCTCGTCGAGCGTGAGATCGGGGGTGGCGGTCTCGGCCTGGTTGATGTCCTGCTTCATGCCCTGGATCGGATCGCGCTTGATCGAGGCGAGCGTGACGGTGACGCCGGCGGCTTCCAGCGCCTTGCGCGGTTCGAACAGCTCCACCGTCTCGAAGCCGTCGGCGGCGAGCATCAGCACGCGGGCTTGCGACAGGTCGGCCATGGGAAATCTCCTGATACGTGTCGGTTCGACAGCGCCCCAAACCCCGTCCCCGCGCCGCCGTTCCGGAACGATGCGGCAGCCCGCGCATTTCCCGCGACATGAGCGTAGAAGCGGAGCGCACGACCGAGAACGGCTGCCATATCGTCTATTTCGACGACGGTGAGCCCGGCATCACGCGCAAGAAGACGCGGCACGGCGCCTGGGCCTATTATGATTCCGACGGCGCGCGCATCAGCGACCGCGACGAGATCGACCGGCTCAACGCGATCGGCCTGCCCCCCGCTTATACCGACGCCTGGTTCTGCCCCGACCAGACCGGCCATATCCAGGCGGTCGGCTGGGACGAGAAGGGCCGCAAGCAGTACCGCTATCACCTCGATTACCGCGCGCAGCAGGAGGCGGCGAAATACGACCTGTGCGCGCCGTTCGGCCGCGCGCTGACCAAGCTGCGCGCGCGCGTCGAGGCCGATCTCGACAAGCGCAGCCACAGCAAGGAGCGCACCGTCGCCGCGATCGTCAAGCTGCTCGACATGGCGGCGCTGCGCATCGGCAACGAGACCTATGCCAAGACCAACAAGAGCTACGGCCTGACCACGCTGCGCGACCGTCACGCGCAGATCAAGGGCAGCACGCTCGCGCTCCAGTACAAGGCCAAGTCGGGCAAGATCCGCAAGCTGCGCATCACCGACGGCAGCCTCGCGCGCTTCGTCAAGAAATGCCAGGACCTGCCCGGGCAGAAGCTGTTTCAATATGTCGGCGACGACGGCGCGCCGCACGCGGTGACCTCGTCCGACGTCAACGCCTATCTCCGCGCTGCCATGGGCGACGGCTTCACCGCCAAGCATTTCCGCACCTGGGGTGCGAGCGTCGTCGCGTTCGAGGCATTGGTCGAGGCGCCGGCGCCGATCGGGCTCAAGACGATGCTCGAGCCGGTGGTCGAGCGGCTCGGCAACACCCCCGCGATCGCGCGCAAATCCTATGTCCATCCCGCGCTGATCGAACTCGGCAAGGACAAGGCGCTCCAGGCGACGTTCCGCCAGACGCTGCGACTGCCGCGCGCCAGCCACTATCTCAGTCGCACCGAGCGCGGGCTGATCGCCTTCCTCGAGCAGAGCGGCGCGTGCGAGTTGAAAGCGGCCTGAGATGAGTGACAGCAAGGCGGGGTCGGCCGGGCCGGCCGTGGCGATCGACGCCGGCCGCGTCGGCGATCAGGCGCAGGCGCTGGTCGCGGCGAGCGTGACCTGGCTCCAAGAGCATTGGCTCCAGATCCTGATCGCGCTGGGCATCGGCGTGGCGATCGCGCTGCTGCTGTTCTGGCTGCGCGCCCTCGGCCCCCGGCTGGCGCGGCGCAGCGCCTCGGGCAAGGGCTGGTCGGCGGTGCTGGGGCGCGCGGTGGAGCGCACCAACGCCTTCTTCATCATCATGCTCTCGGCGCGGCTGGTGAGCGGCTATGCCGCCACCCCGCCCGAGCTGGACGCGACGATCGCCTTCCTGTTCAAGGTGGCGGTCACCTTCCAGGGCGCGATCTGGGCGCGCGAGCTGATCCTCGGCGCGATCGAGCATCGCACCCGCGGCGAACATTACAGCGGCGAGGCGCTGATGAGCGCGATGGGGCTGATCCGCCTCCTCGTCAGTGTCGCGGTGTTCGCAATCGCGCTCGTGGTGGTGCTCGACAATCTCGGGGTCAACGTTACCGGCCTGGTGGCGGGGCTGGGCGTCGGCGGCATCGCCATCGGCCTCGCCGCGCAGGGCATCTTCGCCGACCTGTTCGCCGCGCTGGCGATCATCTTCGACCGCCCGTTCCGCCGCGGGGACAAGATCAGCTACGGCACCACCAGCGGCGTGATCGAGTCGATCGGGCTGAAGTCGACGCGCATCCGCGCCTTCACCGGCGAGCTGCGCATCATCTCTAACCGCAACCTGCTCGACAAGGAGATCCAGAACACCTCGCTGCGCGACCACATCCGCGTGTCCTACACGATCGGAGTCACCTACGAGACGCCGCCCGACACGCTCGCGCGCGTGCCCGCGATCCTGACCGAGCTGGTCGGGGCGGAGGGCGCCAAGGTGGCGCGCGCCGGGTTCGAGTCGTTCGGCGCGTCGAGCCTCGACTATGCGCTCCAGGTCGACACGCCCGGCGACGACTGGGCGACCGCGCATGCCACGCGCGACCGGCTGATGGTGGCGATCATCCGCCGCTTCGCGGACGAGAAGATCGGCATCGCCTACCCCACGCAGACCACCTTCACCGCCGCACCCGACGGGACGCTGGTGATGCCCTATGCCGAGGCGGCGCGGGGCTGAGGGGAAGCTTATCCTCCCCTGCAAGAGGAGGATCAATCCGCCGCCATCCTCACTCCCCCGCCGGGGCCACCCCCACCAGCCCGGGCGCGTCCGCGACGAAGCGGTCGAGCACGCCGTCTGCGACCTTCACCGGGCCGTCGAACCGCGTCGCGCCGGGGATCGTCTTCACCGCCGCCGCCTGCGCCGCGAGCTGCCCCGCCGCGGCGAAGTCGCGCGCCGCCGCCGCGCTGCCGTCCAGCGCTGCGCCCAGTCCGGCCGCGGTGAGTTGGAGCGCGCGGCCCCACAAAGCGGTCGCCTCGAGCCACGGCGCCGCCTGCGCCGCGAAGCCGGGGTCGGTCACGCCCGCGCGGACCATGTCGGGCGCCGCCGCGAGCGCGTCGGCGCGCGCCGCCAGCGCCGCGACCGCCGCGCGCCGCGCCGTGTCGTCGCCGTCCGCCAGCGCGAAGCGGACCCCGTCGAGCAGCGCCCTGAGCCGCGGCGCCTGCTCCTGCCACGGCTGGCTCCCGAAGGTGGGGGCGAGATGCTGCGTGTCGAAGAGGTCGAGCAGCGCCGCCGCGGTGCGCGGGTCGCCGCCCGACAGCGCGTCGGCGGCGAAGCGCCAGCTTTGCGCCGGGTCATAGCCGCGGTCGTTCCACGCGAACGCGGCGACCCCCGCCACCGCGACGCGGCTCGGCGCCTCCTGGTTCATCGGATTGGAGAGGATGCCGCTGAGCTCGCCCGCCAGCCCGGCCTCGCGCCGCGCATAGGGGGCGAGCAGCAGCCGTCCCGTGGTCTGGGCATAATCGTTGACCGGGTAATTGTCCCACAGCAGCGTCTTGCGCCCGAACGCCGCGGTCGCGGTCTTGGCGTCGCCGATCGAGATCGCGGGCGGCACCACGTCGGTGCCGGTCCACTGCACCACCACGCGCGGGTCGAGCTCCCGCCGCAGCGCGGTCTTGTAGGGCGTCTCCTTGGCGTCGTAATATTCGGTCGGCACCATGATCAGCGGCGGCGCGGCGCGGTCCTTGGCGAGGAGGTCGCGCTGCACCGCGTTGAGCAGCCGCGCCTGCGCCGTGCCCGCCGCGGCCGCGCCCGACGGGCCGAACGCCGCCTCGTCCCTGGCGCAGTTCCACTTCTTATACTCGATGTCGTCGAGCGCGACGTAGAAGCTGCGCACGCCGATACCGCGCAGTGCGTCGAACTTGCGCTCCAGCGCGGCCGCGTCGGCGGGGTCGGAGAAGCACACCGTCGGCCCCGGCGAGATGGCGTAGACGAAATTGACGTGGTCGCGCCTCGCCGCCGCCGCCAACGTACCCAGCTCGGCCAGCGTGGCCGCCGGATAGGGCTCGCGCCAGCGGTCGCGCGCGTACGGATCGTCCTTCGGGCTGTAGACGTAGGTGTTGGCCTTGACGCTGGCGAGGAAGTCGAGTTGGCGGATCCGATCCTCCTGCGTCCAGGGCTTGCCGTAGAAGCCCTCGATCGTGCCGCGGATCGGCATCGCGGGATGATCCTGGATCATCAGCCCCGGCACCTCGCCGCGACGCGCGAGCTGGCGCAAGGTCTGCGCGGCGTGGAACAGTCCGTCGGCATCGTGTCCGGCGAGCGCGATCAGCCCGCCGCCCGCGGCGTCGGGGCGCGTCGCGAGCGTATAGCCCTCGGGTCGGTCGTCGCCGGTGGCACCGGCGCGCGCGAGCGAGGCGCGCACCGCCGCGGCGTCGCTCGTCCCGACGACGACGTGGAGCGACGTGAGCGCGGCGGGCAGCCGGCTCGCGGTGGTGACCTGGGTGACGCCGGCGGCGGCGAGCGCCGCGCGCACCAGCGCCACCGTCTCGGGTGCGGTGCCGGGTGCGATGATCAGCACCGCCCTGCGGCCGAGCGCGACGCGGCCGCCGGTCAGCGCCATCTTCGTCGGCGCGGGGAAGATAGCCGGGAGCGTCGGCACCTGTGCCGCGGCGGGCGTGACCGCGGCAGCGGCGAGCGCGGCGGCGAGCCACGGGGATCGAGGGGTCCGCGTGCGGGTCATGTCGCGCTCCGGTATCAGGTTGGTACTATAGTTGTCTGGGTAGAAGGCGTGGCGTAGCTCTGCAAGCGCCGGCACGGCATAGGTAGGGCGCCGTTTTTCCACCCTCTGCCGTCATCCTGAGCTTGTCTCAGGATCCACTGGTCCGCGCCCCCCCGGCGTGATCTTGCGCGGCACGGTGGATCCTGAAACGAGTTCAGGATGACGCCGGTGAGAAGGTGCGCTTCCCCGGCCAGTGCTGCCGGTGCGACGCCGGCGCGTCGCCCCACTCTCGGCGACGAGCGAAGAGCACTCCGGAGTCAGACCCGCCCCTACCCCACCGTCCCGGCGACCGGCCGCGGCGGCGGCGGCGGAACGCCGGCGGCCACCACCGCGGCGGGGACGAGCTGGCCCGCGCGCCAGCGATCATAAGCGGCGAAGAAGTCGGTGAACGGCCGCTCCAGCGCCGCCAGCCGCTCCGCCGCGAAGCCCGGCAGCGTCGCCGCCGGCACCGCCGCCATCGCGCCCAACGTGTCGGCCGCGCCGGCGCAGAAGGCCTCGCGCGCGAGATCCTGCGCGAAGAAATTGTAGAGCCGCGTCATGTGGTCGTCGAACCGGTCCTGCCAGTCGCCGCCGCCGGCGCGATACTCGGCCTGGAGCGTCGCCTGCGCGCTGGCGAACTCAATCTTCCGCGCGGCGAGCATCGCATTGTACTGCGCGATGATCGTCGCCTCCTGCGCGCCGCGGCAGGCGAGCGCGGCGACGTTGAGCGCGCTGCGCAGGTGCCACACCGCGCCCGCACCGCTGAGCGCGCGGTTGGGCGTGGGATAGCTGCCGTCGGGCAGGCGCGCGGGGACGCTCATCCCCGGCCGCGCGCCCGCGGGCAGCGGTGCGGGCACCATCGCGACCACGGGCGGTGGTGCAACCGAGGCAGTCGGCGGCGGCGCGGCGTGGCGCGCGCAGCCCGCGAGCAGCGCGGCAGTGAACAGCGCCCCGGTGATCGACGCGACGGGCGCGCTCTGCTGGAAACGCACGGTCCGGCCCCTTTTTCTGTGTCCCCGCGGCGGGTGTACGCCCGCCCGGTGCGCGCGCCCACGGCAGCATGACCCATGCGCCCGCGGTACGCGCCCAGCCGAGTCGCTTTCGCGCCAGAGCGAGTCGGGGCGCCGCTCAGGCCTCCTCGATGCGGCGCTCCTCCTCGGTGCGCAGGCTCATCTCGGTGAAGTCGAGCTCCTCCTGCAGCACCAGGAAGGAGTCGGCGCCCACCTGCTGCGCCTCACGCAGTTCCTCCAGCCGCTCGCGCTGCCACGCCACCGCGGCGAGGCCGAGCTGGCGCTTCTCCTCGCCCGCGCGCGCGTCCCCGCCGGTGCGCATCGCATCGCGCTTGGTCGTCAGGCCGTAGCGCCAATGGTCCGCCGCGGCGCCGGGCGTGTCGCCGATCCGCGCCAGCGCCGCCTCGGCCAGCGCGACGCGCGCGCGTGCCAGCTCCTCGCCCAGCCCGTCGTCGCCGTCGAGCCCGAGCCAACGCACCAGCGGCGCCAGCGTCATGCCCTGCGCCACCAAGGTCGCGAGCACGACCGCGAAGGCGGTGAGCACGATCAGGTCGCGCTGCGGGAAGTGGCCCGGCAGCGCGAAGGCGGTGGCGAGCGTGACGATGCCGCGCATCCCGCACCAGCCCACCACCACGCTCTGCGCCAGCCCGGTGGCGGGATAGTCGCCGCGCAGCTTGGGGAAATGGTAGGTGAGCCGGTTGTAGATCAGCACCCAGGCCATCCGCACGACGATCAGGCAGGCCACCACCGCGGCGGCGAACACCGCCGCCTCGCGCAGCCGCTCGGGCGCCATGCCGCCCACGATCGTGCGCGCCTGGAAGCCCATCAGCAGGAAAGCGAGCACGTTGAGCAGGAACACCGCGGTCTCCCACACCGCGAAATCGTGCAGCCGCGCGCGCGGCGGCGTCACCAGCCCGGCCGAGCGCGCGATCGTCATCGCGAAGGTGACGAGGCACAGCACCGCCGACAGGCCCAGCCGCTCGGCCACCAGCCAGGCGGCGAAGCCCGAGACGAACTGGAAGATGTTGCCGCTCAGCGTGCCCCAGACCAGCGGCTGGATCCGCTTCATCGCCAGCGCGAGCAGATAGCCGAGCAGCATTCCGCCGGGCACCGCGACGCCGACGCGCAGCGCCAGCCCGCCGTCGACCCCGCCGTGGCTCTCCACCAGGATCGCGGCGGTGTAGAGCAGCAGCGCCGAGGCGTCGTTGAGCAGGCTCTCGCCCTTGAGCACCGCGACGGTGCGGCGCGGCATGCGCACGCTGCCCGAGATCGCGGTGGCCGCGGCGGCGTCGGGCGGGGCGACGATCGCGCCGAGCGCCAGCGCGGCATAGATCGGCAGCCCGGCGAGCGCGACGCCGAGCCAGGTCACCGCGCCCGCGCTCAGCAGCACCGCGACCAGCGCGAGCGCGGTCAGCGGCCGCCACAGCCGCACCACCGTGTGGACGGGGAAGTCGAACGCGGCGTCGATCAGGATCGGCGCGATGAACAAAGCGAGCGCGGTGTGCGGGTCGAGCGCGATCGTCGGCGCGCCGGGCAGCCAGGCGAGCGCCACCCCCGCGGCGGCGAGCAGCGCGGGATAGGGGATGCTGGTACGGCGCGCGAACTGGAGCAGCAGCACCGCGACGCCGAGCAGCGCGAGCAGGCTCTCGAAGAAGGTCACGGCGCGCTCCCCTGCCGCGCCGTTCCCGCGCGGCGCGCGGGAGCAGCATGACGGATCGCGCGCGGCGGCGCCAGCGGGGCGGTCGAGGTGCGACCTTCGCCGCAGCCTCTTGCAACGCGTCATCGGATGGGGACGCGCCCTCCGCCCCAACCGGCGTCATCCTGGGCTTGTCTCAGGATCCACCGTGCCGCGGACACCGCCCGCAGTCGAGCATGCGGCGGGGTGGATCCTGAAACGAGTTCAGGATGACGCTATCGAGCGGACGGCACCCCCAGGCTCGCCCCGCGAGCCCCTCACCAGAAGCTCACGTACAGCGCCACCAGGATCAGCACGAGCGCCAGCGCGCCGACGTTGAACGCCGCGCTGGTGGCGTAGCCGACGTCGCCGGTGACGATCGTGTCGCGATCGTCGCGCCGCGGCGTCGCCAGCGAGGCGCCCACCGCCAGCGCCAGCGCGATCAGGAAGACCAGTCCCATGCGATCCATGAACGGCAGCCCGGGCAGCAGCAGCTTGAACCCCCAGGACAGCAGCACCGAGCCGACCGCGGCGCTGATCGCGCCCGCCTCGTTGGCGCGCTTCCAGAACAGCCCGAGCAGGAAGATCACGGTGATGCCCGGCGTGAAGAAGCCGGTGAACTCCTGGATGAACTGGAACGCCTGCTCGGACGATCCCACCAGAGGCCGCGCGGTGAGGATCGCGATGACGGTCGCCACCATCGCGGCGACCCGGCCGACCAGCACCAGCCGCGAGTCGTCCACCGCGCCGTCCTCGGCCGCGGACGGCCGGCGCTTGAACTTGGCCCAGACGTCGAGCGTGAAGATGGTGGCGATCGAGTTGATCTTGGAGGCGGTGGAGGCGACGATCGCCGCCACCAGCGCGGCGAAGACGAGGCCGAGCAGCCCGGTCGGCAGCAGCCGCATCATCGTCGGGTAGGCCTCGTCGGGCTTGGCGAGGCCGGGCGCCAATATCACCGCGGCGATCCCCGGTAGCACGATGATGATCGGCATCAGCAGCTTGAGGAAGGACGCGAACAGCACGCCCTTCTGCGCCTCGGCCAGCGACTTGGCCGCGAGCGCGCGCTGGATGATATACTGGTTGAAGCCCCAGTAGCTGAGGTTGGCGATCCACATGCCGCCGATCAGCACCGAAAGACCGGGCAGATCCATGTAATGCGGGTTGTCGCGCGACAGGATCATCTCGAAATGGTCGGGCAGCTCGCGCGTCAGCCGCGCGAAGCCCGCGGCGAGGCCGGCGCCCTGCCCCAGCTCCCCGAGCGTGAGATAGGCGATGATCAGGCCGCCGAGCACCAGCAACGTCACCTGGACGATGTCGGTCAGCGCCACCGCCTTCAGCCCGCCCTTGAGCTGGTACAGCAGCGCGAAGGCGCCGAGCACCACCAGCGCGATATTCTGGTCGACGCCCGCCACCTTGGTCACCGCGATCGAGCCCAGCCAGATGATGCTGGTGAGGTTCACGAAGACGTAGAGCGCCAGCCAGAACAGCGCCATCAGCGTCCGGATCGAGGGGCCGTAGCGCCGCTCGAGGAACTGCGGCATCGTGTAGATCTCGTTGCGCAGGAAGATCGGCAGGAAGAACTTGCCGACGATCAGCAGCGTCAGCGCCGCCATCCACTCGTAGGACGCGATCGCGAGCCCGATGGCATAGCCCGAGCCCGACATGCCGACGATCTGCTCGGCCGAGATATTGGCCGCGATCAGGCTCGCGCCGATCGCCCACCACGGCAGGTTCTTGGAGGCGAGGAAATAGTCGGTGGTGTTCTTCGGCCCGGCGCCCGCCTTGTCGCGGCTGACCCATTGCGCCAGCGCGAAGATGAAGATGGCATAGGCGACGACCACCAGCACGTCGATCGTGGCAAGCTGCACCCGTGTCTCTCCCATCCGCCGCGCGTCGCGTGTCGCGCGCCGTTGTAGGTCGCGGCTGGTGGCTGTCCAGCCGTGTCGTGGCGCGAGGCGGTGCGACAAAGGTTGCGGCGCCGACACATGTCGCAATCGTGCGATGCGGCGCGGCCGCCACCAGGGCAACGAGGTCGCGGCGTTCCCGTGCTGTCCGTTGCCTCGCGTCGCCCGCTTCTCCTCCCGGTGGGCGGGCGGCGCCTTACTCGACCGCGGCGGGGAGGAGACGATGATGACCCTTCTGCTCGCCGCGGTCCTCTTGGCCGGGACCGTGCCAGACGCCGCCGTGCCGGCACCGCCGCAGCGTGTCCGCAGCGTCGCGCTCGCGCCGGGCGAGGCCTGCCCCAAGCCCGCCGGCGACGAGGTCGTGGTGTGCGCCCCGCTCGACGAGCCCTATCGCATCCCCAAGCCGCTGCGCCGTGCCGAGATCGCGGCGAAGAACCAGAGCTGGGTCAACCGCGTCGCCACGATGGACGAGGTCGGCCGCGTCGCCGGCGGGCTGCCGAACACCTGCTCGGCGGTCGGCACCGGCGGCCAGACCGGTTGCACCCAGTCGATGATGCGCGCCTGGGCCGCGGACCGCCGCCAGCTCGCACGCGAGAGCGCGACGGTGCCGTAAGGGCATAGAAGCGCGGCAGGCTCGGCGGGGCGATCCGAGCGCGACGCCCCCTCCTTCTCGGCGTCATCCTGAGCTTGTCTCAGGATCCACCCATCGGCCCCCAGGAGGGCCGAGGCGCTCGCGGGACGGTGGATCCTGAAACGAGTCCAGGATGACGCCGGTGGGTGGGGCGACCGCAGCCATGGACACGCCGGTTTGCGGCACGCCGCGGCTCTCGTCCCCTCACCCCACCGGCATCGACTTGGCGGTCGGCTCGGCGTGGGCCAGCGCCTTCTCCTCGGCCTCGCGCGCGGTCGCGGGCAGCCGGCCGCGTCGCCACCCGCCGTGGAGGTAGAAACCGATCATCAGCAGCATCGAGCCGATCGAGCCGGCCGGGAAGCTCCACCAGATCGCGTCCGCGCCCCAGCGCGGCGACAGCCCCGCCGCCATGCCCAGCCGCAGCGGGAACATCGCCACCACCAGGATCACCAGCGGCCCGATCACCGCGCCGTTGGCACGCACCGTCGCGGACAGCACCATCGACACGCCGAACAGCACGAAGCTCCACCCGGCGATCAGATTGATCCGCGCCGCGATGTCCACCGCGCCGCCGTCCTGTCCGAGGAACAGCCACAGCAGGTGGCGATCGAGCAGCGTCAGCAGCGCCACCAGCCCGCCGGTCAGCGCCAGATTGGTGAGGATGCCGGTGCGCGTGATCCGGCCGACGCGATCCCACCGCCCCGCGCCGATGTTCTGCGCCGCCATCGCGCTCACCGCCGCGCCCACCGCCATCGCGGGCATCTGGACGTAGGTCCACAATTGGTTGGCCGCGCCATAGGCGGCGGTGGTGGCGGTGCCGTGGCGGTTGACCAGCCCGATCATCGCCAGCGCCGAGGTGGAGACCACCAGCATCTGCAGCCCCATCGGCACGCCCTTGGCGACGATCGTGCGCAGCAGCGCGCGCTCGGGCAGGACGTAGCGCCATTCCGCCCCGCGCAGCCGCACCGGCAGGTCGCGCCGGTAGATATAGCCGAGCAGCGCGAGCAGCGAGACGGTGTTGGCGAGCAGGGTCGCCAGCGCCGAGCCCTCGATGCCCAGCGCGGGCAGCGGCCCCAGCCCACGGATCAGCAGCGGGTTGAGCGCGACGTCGATCGCCGAGCCCAGCGCCATGAACTTGAGCGGCGTGATCGAGTCGCCGGTGCCGCGCAGCGCCATGGTCAGCAGCACCGAGAGGAAGCCGGGCGGCATCGCCACGAAGATCACCCGCAGATAGGCGAGCGCCAGCGGGTAGACCTCCGCCGGCGTGGCGAGCGCGCGCAGGATAACGGGCGCGGCGAACCAGCCGACCAGCAACGTCACCACCGACACGCCCGCGAACAGCCCGAGCGAGGTGCCGAGCACGCGCCGCACCGCGTCGAGATCGCGCCGCCCCATGTTCTGGCCGATCAGGATCGTCGCCGCCATGCCGAAGCCGAACACCGCCGCGATCAACAGGAACATGATGATGTTGGCGTTGGTGGTCGCGGCCAGCGCGCGCTCGCCGAGGAATTGCCCGATCCAGATCGCGTTGATCGAGCCGTTGAGCGACTGGAGCACGCTCGAGCCGAGCGTCGGCAGCGCGAACAGCAGGAGCGTGCGCCCGATCGGCCCGGCGGTGAGGTCGCGCTGCGGCGGTCGCGCCATCGGTCCTGCTCCTCCCCTGCCCCCGCGCCGGCTGTAGAGGCTTATTCTGCCGCGCGATAGCGGGCTTCAGTCGGCGAGAAAGGCGGCGAGCTCCTCCGCGCTGCCGGTCGGGAAGGCGGCGCGGAGATGGTCGAGGAAGGCGGCGACGCGCGCGCTCAGCAGCCGCCGCGTCGGGTACAGCGCCCAGAGCTGGATCGGCGCGGCGTCGATCTCGCCCCACAGCGCCAGCCGCCCCGCGGCGAGGTCGTGCGCGACCAGCGAGACCGGCAGTCGCGCCGCGCCGACGCCGGCCAGCGCGGCGTCCCGCACCATCACCAGCGAGGACAGACCGAGCACCGGCGTCACCGCGACGCTCTCCCCCACGCCGCCGGGGCGCAGCCGCCACTCGGCCCCCTCGCCCACGCCGCCGCGCGCCACCGCGGGCACGCGCTCGCCCGGCGCGGGCGGCGCGAGGCCGGGCGCGGCGACCGCGACGAGCCGGTCGCGCAGGAAGGGGCGGCCGACCAGAGCGGCCTCGGGCGCCGGGTCGACGCGGATGACGAGGTCATAGCCCTCCTCGACCAGGTCGACCGCCCGATCCTCGCTGCTCACCTCGAGCCGCACCTCGGGGTGCGCCAGCGCGAACCCGGCCGCCAGCCGCCCCATCGCGGTCTGCGAGAAGAGCAAGGGCGCGCTCACCTTGAGCCGCCCGCGCGGCGAGCGCCCGCCCGCCGCCACCGCCGCGGCGGTCTCGTCCAGCTCGGTGAGGAGCGCTGCGGTGCGCTCGTACAGCGCGCGCCCTTCCTCGGTCAGCCTCAGCACGCGCGCGCCGCGCTCGAACAAGCGCAGGCCGAGCGCCGCCTCCAGCTCGGCGACACGGCGCGACAAGGTCGCCTTCGGCCGCCCCGCGGCGCGCGCGGCGCGGCCGATCCCGCCGTGGCGGGCGACCAACGTGAAGTCGGCGAGGGCGAGCAGGTCCATCACGTCTCCCGGCGCGGAACGATCGGTCCTCCCCCGGAGGGCAGGTGGCAGCGCGAAGCGCTGACGGAGGGGTGACCCGTCCGGCGAGGTTCGCCGACACTCACCGAGGGCGACACCCCTCCGTCGCGCTGCGCGCGCCACCACCCCTTGCAGGGGAGGATTGATCCGATGTTCGTTGCTCAGAAATCTAACGCCGAAAAGCCCAAGGGCTATATTCCACGGCGCTCAGAAGCCGATCGACGCCCGCGCCGCGATGCGGTCGCCGGCGTGGTCGAGCGCCGCGTAGGGCGAGACCACCAAGGCGTCGTCGCTGATGTCGGTGCCGGTGTAGACCAGCGCGAGCGTCAACGGGCCGGTGATATGCTCGAGCCCGACCGACCAGTCGCGATAGCGGCCGGTCGGTCGCAGCCGCGCCGCGCGGATCGGGTCGTCGACGCTGCCCGAGGAGCGGCCGAGGCTGGCGGTGAGCGACCAGGGCGTCACCGGGATGCCGACCCGCCCGCGCACCCCGAGGTAGAGATTGTCGCCGCCGATCGCGCCCTGCGACGGCGCGTAGCGCGCCTCCGCGCCCGCCTCGACCGGGCCGAGCGTGTAGCTGGCCCCGGCGCCGAGCTCGCCATAGTCGAGCGCACCGCGCGCGCCGGTGAAGAGATGCCCGGTGACGAAGCCGTCGAGCCGGAACCCGCCCGCCGCTTTGCTATAGCCGAGCGTCGGCTCGATCACCGCGTCAGCACCGCCGTGGCGCGGGTCGCCGCGCGTGCCGGTGACGCGCGCGCCCAGGTCGATCCCCGCGGGCAGGTCGATCCGCGCCCAGGCGACGGGGGCGAGCTGCGAGTCGCTCCAGCTCAGCCCGCGGCGACGCTCGTCGGTGGTGACCTCGACGCCGGCGTGCGGCGCCAGCTGCGCCGCCGCCGGGGAGACGAGGGCGGCGCCGGTCAGCGCCGCCAGCAGGAAGGGAGAGCGCCGCACTCAGCCGCGTACCCGGTCATGCGCCGCGTCGAGCTCGGCGACCAGCGAGTCCTGGTCGCGCGCGGCGACCGCGAGCAGATGCGCGCGCATCGCGCCGCTGCGCGCCGCGACGTCCCGCGCGATCGCGTCCTTCTGCGTCGCGCACCAGCCCGGGCGCGAGCCGGTGAGCGGCTTCTCGGCGTCGACGGTGCGCGCCAGCACGTGGCCGGCGGGATGGCGCGCCTCGCGCCGCACCGCGACCGACGCCTGCCAGGCGCAGCGCAGCGCACTGGGGCGGCCTGGCGCGCCGGCCGCGCCGAGCTGGCGGTGAGTCACGCGGACGTCGCTACGATAGGTCACGTCGACGCGCTGCCCGCGATGGTCGAGCTGGACCCGGTGCGCGGTGTCGGCGGCGGCGGGCGCCGGCTCGGTCGCGGTGAGCGCCAGGGCGAGCCCGGCGACGAGGGGAACGTACATGGTCTTCTCCTTGCGCTGCCCCGGGCCATGCTGCCCGGTGGCACCGCCGAGATGAGGGCGGGTGGGCCCGCTTCAACGAAGCCGGCCGCGGGCGCAATCATTTCTCACAGGCGATACGGCCAATGTTGCCAGCGGCGGGCCAGGGCGACGGGAGCGCGACGCCGGCGCGACAGTTGTGCGCGTCGCGGCGGCGCGGCACAGTCGCGCGCCATGCCCTATGCTCCCGCTCTTCCCACCATCGCCGAGGCGATCCAGGCCTCGCTCAGCCCGGTGTTCATGCTCACCGGCATCGGCGCGCTGCTCAACGTGCTCACCGGGCGGCTGGCGCGCGTGATCGATCGCGCGCGCGTGCTGGAGGAACGCCACCCCGCGCTCCAGCGTGACGACCGCACCCGCGCCGCCGCCGAGCTGCGCCGGCTGGCGCGGCGGATGAAGGTGATCAACGCCTCGCTGTTCCTCGCGGTGGCGAGCGCGGTGGCGACCTGCACCGTGGTGGCGATGCTCTTCGTCGGCGCGCTGACTCGCTATCACATCGGCCAGTGGGTGGCGTTCAGCTTCATCCTGGCGATGTCATTGCTGATCGCGGCGTTCGTGGCGTTCATGGTGGAGGTGCGGCTGTCGATCCACGCGATCCGGGTGCGCGACGAATTGCTGCGGTAGCGGCGTGGCAAGGTCATCCGTTCGGTAAGAGCAAGCGTCCTCTCCCCTCCCCCTCAGGGAGAGGCCGGGGGTGGGGCGCCTCCGCATAGGCCGCGCCCGCGGGCAGGCCCCACCCCAACCCCTCCCCTAACAGGGAGAGGCGATTATCAACCGACGTGAGGTCGCGCTCCACCCCATCCACCGGCGTCATCCTGAGCTCGTCTCAGGATCCACTGGTCCGCATACGCCGCGGCACTTGGGTGTGCGGCCCGGTGGATCCCGAAACAAGTTCGGGATGACGCCTGGGTCGGGGGGAGAGCAGTGATGCCCCCCGCCCTACCGCGTGGGGTCGATCAGATACTTCTCCCCCGTCGCCTTGCGCTCGTATGCGCGGAGCACGTCGGGATCGAGCGCCTCGGCGAGGCCGATCGTGCGGGTGTAGCGGCTGGCGAAGGTGGTCGTCAGCTCGTCGACCACGCGCTGGCGCATCCGCGCCACCGTCTCGCGCCCCGCCTTCTGCAGCCACGGCGTCAGCAGGAAGCCCGCGACGCTCCACTGGAAGCCGAACGCCAGCCGGTTGAGCGTGGTCGGCGCCGTGTCGAGCGCGCCGTAGATGTACAGCTGCTTGAACACGGTCGAGCCGTAGCGGCTGTACTCGGTGGCGCGGCGGTTGGCGGCCTGCTCCATCGCCTGGACGATGTCGCTGCCGAGCGTGCCGCCGCCGATCGCGTCGAAGGCGATCGTCGCGCCGGTCTCCGCGATCGCGTCGGCGAGCTGGCGGCGGAAGTCCTCGGCGCGGCTGTCGACCACGTGCGTGGCACCGATGTCGCGCAGCAGCGCCGCCTGCGCCTCGCTCCGCACGATATTGACCACCGGCACGCCGTCGGCGAGGCAGATCTTCTGGAGCATCTGCCCGAGGTTCGACGCCGCCGCGGTGTGGACGATCGCGTGATGCCCCTCCTCCCGCGCCGTCTCGACGAAGCTGAGCGCGGTCAGCGGGTTGACGAACATGGCCGCGCCGTCCGCCGCTTCCGCGCCGTCGGGCAGCGGCACCACGTCGCGCGCGCGCAGCTTGCGATACTGCGCGTACATGGCGCCGCCCATCATCCCCACCGTGCGCCCGAGCAGCGCCTGCGCGTCCGGCCCCGCGGCGATCACCGTGCCCGCGCCCTCGTTGCCGACCGGCAGCGACTGGCCGAGCCGCGCGCGCACCCCGCCGATCCGCTCGCGCGGTACCTGGAAGCGAAGCTCGGGCCGCTCCGCGCTGCCGCCGTGGGCCAGCGTGGCGACGTCCGCGGGGCCGAGCAGCAGCCCGAGATCGGAGGGGTTGATCGGCGCCGCCTCGACGCGGACGATCAGCTCGTCGCCCTGCGGCGGCGACAGTGTCACCGGCTCGAGCGACAGGGTCAACGTGCCGCCCTCGTCCACGGTCGAGCGCAGCTCCAGCCCGGTCACCTCTTCCATCCTCGCCTCCTATCCTGTGCCTGCCTCGGGGATGCCGGTGCAAAGGTTTGCGGTCAAATCCGTTCTCATCCGCGCGCGGCTGGGGTAGCGCGGCGGCATGTTCGACCTCGACGCCTATCTCGCCCGCATCGAGCTGCCCGCACGCCCCACCCGCGACGCCGCCGGGCTGGCGCGGCTCCAGCTCGCGCACCGGCTCACCATCCCGTTCGAGAACCTCGATGTTCGGCTCGGCCGCGGGATCGCGATCGACGGCGACTCCGTCGCGGCCAAGCTCGTCGCCTCGCGCCGCGGGGGCTATTGTTTCGAGCACAACCGGCTGCTGCTCGACGCGCTCGCCGCGCTGGAGATGGAAGCGCGCCCGCTGCTCGCGCGAGTCTGGCTCGGCGCCGAGGCGACCCCGCCGCGCAACCACGCGCTGTCGCTGGTGACGATCGACGGCGCCGAGTGGATCGCCGACACCGGCTTCGGCGCGAGCTACGCCCCGGTGATGCCGCTGGTCGCCGACGAGGAGGTTACCGCGCCCGACGGCGCGCGCTTCCGGCTCGCGCGCGAGGAGGACGGCGGCTGGCTGCTGCTGCGCGACGGCGATCCGGTCAGCACCGACGGGCGCACCGCGCCGGGGTGGGAGGGCACGAGCTGGCAGCCGCAGTACAGCTTCACCACCGAGTCGGTGCACGACAGCGACCTGGCGATGAGCAACCACTGGGCGATGAGCGCGCCGGCGAGCCGCTTCACCCAGCGCGCGGTGGTGAGCATCGTGCTGCCGCACGGCTTCGCCGCGCTGACCGATCGTGCCTATCGCCGCCGCGCCGCGGGCAACACCGCCGCGGGCGAGATCACCGACCCGCGCGTGTATCGCATGCGGCTCAGCCTGATGTTCGGGATCGAGCTGGCGAAGGAAGAGGTGGCGGCCCTGGGGCTGTTCTGAGGCGCACTTACAGCAATCCTCCCCTGCAAGGGGAGGTGGCCCTCGAAGCGCGACGGATGGGTGTCGCGGGTCTTGAGTCCACCGACCCTCGCCGGGCGGGTCACCCCTCCGTCAGGCCTGCGGCCTGCCACCTCCCCTTGCAGGGGAGAATCTACAGCGCCCTTGCTCGCCGCCCCTCAGCGCTCCCCTAGCGCATCCCCTGCTCGCGCAGCCGCGGGTGGTCGGGCGGCAGCGGCGGGGCGAAGTCCTCGCGGCGCCAGATCGCGTCCGCCGGTTCCTCCGGGTCCGGCACCGCGAAGTCGACATAGCCGAAATAGGTCGCGATCAGCCGCTCGCCGGGATCGGTGATCGCGGTGCGGCCGTGCAGGAAGCGCGTGTTGTCGAGCATCAGCACGTCGCCGTTCCGCCACTCCACCGGCACCATCAGCCGGTCGCCGGCCGCCTTGATCGCCTGCAGCCACGCCTCGGGCACCGGGCGCCCATCGTCGAGCACGGGATGGTCGGGCCGGTTGTTGTTGAAGCGCGCGAACAGCAGGAAATTGCCGAAGGCGGGCGCGTCGGCGAACATCGGTCGGTGCAGCGCCGGGCGCGAGAAGAAACGCACGATCGTGCCGTCGGGGAAGCGCCGGAACTGATAGGGACAGGCGGGCGGCGGCGCGGCGAGCTGCGCGTCGCTCGGCGCCTCGGTGCCGAGCCAGTAACGGAGCAGCGAGGGCCAGACCGGCTTGATGTACAGCAGCCGGCGATGCAGGAGCCCGGCGCGCACCGGCTCGGGGAGCTCGCGCGCCAGCGCGACGCCGTCGCAGATCGTCGTCTGCCCGCCGCGGGTCGGCGCCGAGAGGCAGGCGAAGAAGGCGGCGTCGGGCTTCCACGGCTCGCGCGAGAGTTCGGGGTGGAGCGCGAAGGCGCCGGTGCCGCCGTCGACGGTGTGGATGTTGGCGGCAGGATCGATCGGCCGCCGCCCCGGGCTCTCGTTGACCACGGCGGTGCGACAGAAGCGTTTGGCGAAGCTGCGGAACGAGTCGACGTCGGCGCCGAAGCCGCGGAACAGCAGCGCGCCGTGCGTGCGATACAGGTCGATCACCTGGGCGCGATCGAGCGCGGCGAGCCGCTCGGCGCCCTCGGCCTCGGCCTCGATCAGGACATGGGGGCGGCCCGGCCCCGGCAGCGTGACATGCGGCATGGCTCCGTGGATTAGCGGGGAGAGCCTGCCCGCGCTATAGCGCGCCATGGCCCTGACGCTCGCCGACCTCTACGCCTCCCCCGACCATTACCTCCAGCGCTTCGAGCGCGACGCGGCGGTGTTCGTGCCGATGGACCGCGCCGCCTATCACCGCTCGATCTTCCTCGACGCGCGGATCGCACCCGCGGCGCCGCAGGAGATGCGGCTGCCGGTGGCGATGCTGCGCGATCCCCCGGCGCCGCGCGGGACCGCCTGGATCTTCCACGTCGCGCATTGCGGCTCGACGCTGCTGGCGCGCGCGCTCGACTCGCTCGAGGGTTCGCTGGTGCTGCGCGAGCCGCAGGCGCTGCGCCAGACCGCGCTCGCGCCCGATGCGGCGCGGCTGGCGCTGGTCGGCGCGATGCTGGGACGGCGCTACCGCGACGACGCGCCGACGCTGGTGAAGGCCAACGTGCCGGTCAATTTCCTGCTGCCCGCGCTGGCGGCGGCGCAGCCCGAGGCGCGCGCCATCCTTCTGTATCTGCCGCTGCGCGACTATGCGCTCGCGATCCTGCGCAGCGAGTCGCACCGCGCCTGGCTGCGTCGCGTGACGACCGATTTGGCGCCGCACCTCGGCGACCTGGCGGGCGCGCCCGACGCGGTCCGCGCGGCGCGGCTGTGGTCGGCGCAGATGACGCGCTTCGCCGCCGCGCTGGTGGCGTGGCCGACCGCGCGCTCGCTCGACGCCGAGCGCTTCTTCGCCGCGCCGACGGCGGTGCTGAGGGCGGCGGCGCGACAGCTGGCGCTGCCGCTGACGGAGGCGTGGCTGGAGGAGGTGGCGGCGGGCGAGCTGTTCGCGACCTATTCGAAGAACCCGGCGCAGGCGTTCGACAATGCGGCGCGGGTGGCGCGTCGGGCGGCGCTGGAGCGCGAGCTGGCGGAGGAGCTGGCGCTGGCGGAGGCGAGCGCGGGCGCCCTGGCGGACGCGCGTGCGGTGGAGGCGGCGGCGCTGGGGTGAGGGTAGATCCTCCCCGGCACGGGGAGGTGGACCAGCCGAAGGCTGGTGGAGGGGGGCTTCCACAGGCGCTGCGCTACGTGGAGAGCCCCCTCCACCACCGTCTTCGCCGGCAGTCCCCCTCCCCGCCATGCGGGGAGGATCTAGGCCTCGCCCCCGCCCAGCATCGCCACCATCTCCGCCGCGAGCAGCGACAGCGTGTCGTCGCGCGCGCCCATGACCACGATCCGGTCATCCGGCCGCGCCACCGCGACGCAGTGCGCCGCCGCGCTCGCGCGATCGGGGATATGGATCGCCTGCCGCCCCGCGACGCCCACGTCGCGCACCACGTCGGCGCTGGTCACCTCGCGCGTCACCGTCCCGCCCTGGTAGACGGGATCGGCCAGCACCAGCAGGTCGTCCGCCGCCAGCCGCCCGGCGAACATCGCCGCCAGCTCGGCACGCATCACCTTGAGCGGGCCGTAGCCGTGCGGCTGGAACAGCACGATCAGCCGGCCGGGGAAGGCGTGGAGCGTGTCGAGCGTCGCGGCGATCTTGTCGGGATTGTGCCCGAAGTCGTCGATCACCGTCACGCCCGCGGCGCTGCCGACGAGGTCGAAGCGGCGGCGCAGGCCCTCGAAGCGCTCGACCCCCGCGACCGCGGCATCGAGCGACACGCCCGCCGCCAGCGCCGCACCGACCGCCGCCAGCGCGTTGGCGACGTTGTGCCGCCCCGGCACCTGAAGCGCCACCGCGCGGCGCTCGCCGCGTTGGTGGAGCGTGAAGCGCGCGGCGAACGGCGCCTCCTCGACCTCGTCGGCGTACAGGTCGGCGCCCGCGTCGTGCAGCGAGAAGCGAGTCACCCGCGCGGGCGGCAGGCGCAGCGCCAGCGTGGCGGCGTCGGCATTGTCGGCGTTGACCACCGCGTGATGCGCCTTGGCGAGGAAGTCGCCGAAGAGCAGGTTGAGCTCGTCGAGCGACTTGTGGTCGAGGCTGACGTTGTTGAGCACCGCCACGCGCGGCGCGTAGAGCGCGATCGAGCCGTCGCTCTCGTCGACCTCGCTGACATAGGCGTCGCCCTGCCCCACCAGCGCGCTGGCGAAGGGCCGATCGGCGCGCGCGACATGCTTCATCACCGCGCCGTTCATCACTGTCGGGTCGCGCCCGGCCGCGCCGAGGATCGCGGCGATCATGCCGGTCACGGTCGACTTGCCGCTCGTCCCCGCCACGCCGATCGGCAGCGCGCTGGCGTTGAACAGCCGCGCGTTGAGCTCGGCGCGCGACAGCCGCTGGCAGCCGAGCCGCGCCGCCGCGACCATGTCCGCCACCGTCTCCTCCACCGCCGCCGAGGCGACCACGATCTGCTCGCGCGCGGTGACCCCGCTGCCGTCCTGCGCGAAGAGGTCGATGCCGAGCGCGCGCAGCGAGTCGAACTTGGCGGGCACGCGGCCCTGGTCGAGCCCGCGGTCGCTGCCGGCGACGGTCGCGCCGCGCCCGCGCAGGATCATCGCGAGCGGCATCATCCCCGATCCGCCGATACCCACCAGGAAGAAACGCTGGTCCGCCACGTTGCCGTCATGCATGGCGCCGGGCTATCCGCCTTCACCGGGCGGGTGGCAAGCGGGAGTGTGCGCGATGCGGATCGGAGTGCTGGCGGCGAGCAGCGTCGCCAACCCGGACGTGATCGCGCCCGTCTCGGCCTTCGCCGCGCTCGCCTTCCCCGAGATCGACCTCGTCTTCCACCCGCAATGCTACGCGCACGAGGGGCATTTCGCGGGATCGGACGCGGTGCGCGCCGCCGCCTTCCTCGAATATGCCAACGATCCCGCCTTCGACGGCATCTGGTTCCTGCGCGGCGGCTATGGCTCGAACCGGCTGCTCGCCACGATCATGCCGCGGCTGGGCGAGGCGGCGCGACGCAAGACCTATCTCGGCTATTCCGACGTCGGCTTCCTGCTCGGCGCGCTCTACGCGCGGCGGATCGGCCACCCGGTGCACGGGCCGATGGCGAGCGACATCCGGCGGACGAACGGCGACGCGACCGTGGCGCGCGCGCTCGGCTGGTTCGCGCGGCGCGACCGCGCCGGGCTCGAGCCGGGGCTCGACGGCCGCCCCGCGGCGGCGTTCAACCTCTCGATCCTCGCCGCGCTGGTGGGCACGCCCTATCTCCCCGACCTCGCCGACCACGTGCTGATCGTCGAGGAGGTGTCCGAGGCGCTGTACGCGATCGACCGGATGCTGTTCACGCTCGGCAACGCCACCCAGCTGCGCAGCCTGGCGGGCGTGCGGCTCGGCGCGGTGACCGCGGTGAAGGAGAACGACCCCGCATGGGGCGAGCCGCTCGACGCGATGATGACGCGCTGGTGCGGCGAGCTGGGGGTGCCGTATCTCGGCCGCGCCGAGGTGGGGCACACGCAGGCGAACCGGGTGGTGCCGTTCGGGGTGGCGTGAGGGGCGGTCATCGTTGATGCACCGCCTTTCCTCTTCCTGTTCCCCGGCGAAGGCCGGGGCCCAGGTGGGGGACGCGAGTGAGTCCCACCACCGCCTTCCCACCTGGACCCCGGCCTTCGCCGGGGAACACGTGATGCGGTGAAGCGCGGCGCCCTCATCCCCCCCGCCATACGACAACACCCGGACAGCGCGTGCTGCCCGGGTGTCGCTCGTCTCGTGCGAGACGGATCGGCGGACCGACCGTGACCGCCCCGCACCGGCCTGCGCCGGCGCGGGACCGTCAGCGGCTTAGAAGTCCATGCCGCCCATACCGCCCATGCCACCGCCGGCGGGCATGGCCGGGGCCTTGTCCTCGGGCAGCTCAGAGACGGTCGCCTCGGTGGTGATCAGCAGGCCCGCCACCGACGCGGCGTTCTGCAGCGCGGTGCGCACCACCTTGGTCGGGTCGATCACGCCGGCCGCCACAAGATTCTCGTAGGTGTCGGTCGCGGCGTTGAAGCCCATCGTGGTGTCGTTGCCGTCGAGCAGCTTGCCCGAGACGACCGCGCCATCATGGCCGGCGTTGCTGGCGATCTGGCGAACCAGCGCAGTCAGCGACTTGCGGACGATGTCCACGCCGCGGGTCTGGTCCTCATTGGCGCCCGTGAGCCCCTCGATCGCCTTGGTCGCGTACAGCAGCGCGGTGCCGCCGCCCGGGACGATGCCCTCTTCCACCGCGGCGCGGGTCGCGTGCAGCGCGTCGTCGACGCGATCCTTGCGCTCCTTCACCTCGACCTCGGTCGAACCGCCGACCTTGATCACCGCGACGCCGCCGGCCAGCTTGGCGAGGCGCTCCTGGAGCTTCTCGCGGTCGTAGTCCGAGGTGGTCACCTCGATCTGCTGGCGGATCGCCTCGGTGCGGCCCTTGATCGAGTCGGCATCACCCGCACCGTCGACGATGGTGGTGTTGTCCTTGTCGATCGACACGCGCTTGGCGGTGCCGAGCATGCCGAGCGTGACGGTCTCGAGCTTGATGCCGAGATCCTCGGAGATCACCTCGCCCTTGGTCAGGACCGCGATGTCCTCGAGCATCGCCTTGCGGCGGTCGCCGAAGCCCGGCGCCTTGACGGCCGCGACCTTCAGGCCGCCGCGCAGCTTGTTCACCACCAGCGTCGCGAGCGCCTCGCCCTCGATGTCCTCGGCGATGATCAGCAGCGGGCGACCCGACTGGACGACCGCTTCCAGGATCGGGAGCATCGCCTGCAGGTTCGACAGCTTCTTCTCGTGGATCAGGATGTACGGATCGGTGAGCTCGACCGACATCTTCTCCGGGTTGGTGATGAAGTAGGGCGACAGATAGCCGCGGTCGAACTGCATGCCCTCGACGACGTCCAGCTCGAACTCGAGGCCCTTGGCCTCCTCGACGGTGATGACGCCTTCCTTGCCGACCTTCTCCATCGCCTCGGCGATCTTCTCGCCGACCTCGCGGTCGCCGTTGGCGGAGATGATGCCGACCTGGGCGACTTCCTGCGAGCCCGAGACGGGCTTGGAGCGCGCCTTGATGTCCTCGACGACCTTGGCGACCGCGAGGTCGATGCCGCGCTTCAGGTCCATCGGGTTCATGCCGGCCGCGACCGACTTCATGCCCTCGCGCACGATCGCCTGGGCGAGCACGGTCGCAGTGGTCGTGCCGTCACCGGCGATGTCGTTGGTCTTCGAGGCCACTTCGCGCACCATCTGCGCGCCCATGTTCTCGAACTTGTCCTTGAGCTCGATCTCCTTGGCGACGGTGACGCCGTCCTTGGTGATGCGCGGTGCGCCGAAGCTCTTGTCGATCACGACGTTGCGGCCCTTCGGCCCCAGCGTGACCTTCACCGCGTCGGCGAGGATGTCGACGCCGCGCAGGATGCGCTCGCGCGCGTCGCGGCCGAATTTCACGTCCTTGGCTGCCATGTGGCTACCCTTTCAGATGAACGAATGTTGATAAGGTTGAGGGTGCGGGACGATCTCAGGCGATGACGCCGAGAATGTCCGACTCCTTCATGATCAGCAGGTCCTCGCCGTTGACCTTGACCTCGGTGCCCGACCACTTGCCGAACAGGATGCGGTCGCCCGCCTTGACGTCGAGCGGGGTGACCTTGCCGTCCTCGGCCTTCACGCCGGTGCCGGCGGCGACGACCTCGCCCTCCTGCGGCTTCTCCTTGGCGGTGTCCGGGATGATGATCCCGCCGGCCGTCTTCTCTTCCGCCTCAACGCGGCGGACGAGAACGCGGTCGTGCAACGGACGAAAGTTCATTGCTCTTACCTCTCTGAAGGCATGTGACAGATTTTTGGCACTCCCCTGGGGCGAGTGCCAGCGCCCCGCATATGTGGGGCGTGCCCGCGGCGGTCAACCGGGGCCGCACGATTTTTCGGGAACCGTGCGTCAGGCCGTGGGTGCGGCCGGGTCGGGCAGCAGGCCGAGCCGCTCGCGCGCGCACCAGCGCCAGATCAACAGCGCCGAGACGACGCCGAGCCCCGCGGCAAGACCCCACCAGATACCGATCGCGCCCCAGCCGACGGTGAAGCCGAGCCAGGCGGCGATGCCGAACCCGATCCCCCAATAGCCGAACAGCTGGATCATCATCGGCACCCGCGTGTCCTGCACCCCGCGCAGCACCCCCGCCGCGACCGCCTGCGCGCCGTCTACCAGCTGGAACACCGCGGCGACGCCGAGCAGCTTCACCGCGAGCGCGGCCACCGCCACCTCGTGCGCAGGGTCGACATAGGCGCGGACCAGCAGCCCAGGTACCGCCCAGAGGATCGAGGCGCTGACGACCATCACCGCGATCCCCGACACGATCGCGACCCCGCCGGCGCGACCGACCCAGCGCGGGTCGGCCGCGCCATAAGCGAGCCCGACGCGGATCGTCGCCGCCTGCGCCAGCCCGAAGGGAACCTGGAAGGCCGCGGCGGCGATGTTGAGCGCGACCGCATGCGCGTCGATCGCGGTGACCGAGATCAGCCCCATCAGCAGCGCGGCGCCGCCGAACAGCCCGCCCTCCGCCATCCACCCGAGCGCGATCGGGGTGCCGAGCTTCGCGATCTCGATCAGGCGCGGCCACTCGGTCCGCCACCACTTGCCGAACAAATGGAAGCGGCGCAGCCGGCGGTCGGTCGACAGGATCACCGCGTAGCTCGCCGCGGTGGCGAGCGAGGTGAGCACGCTCGCGATCGCGGCGCCCTCCAGGCCGAGCGCGGGGAAGCCGGCGTTGCCGAACACGAGGCAATAGTTGGTGGCGACCGCGACGCCGAGCGCGAGCAAGGTCACCACCAGCGCCCAGCCCGGCCGCCCCAGCGCGGCGGCGGTGAGCCGCATCAGCGCCGCCGCCACCGCGAACGGCGCGGCGAGCGACAGCAGCCGGCAGAAACCGCCCGCGCGCGCCGCCACCGCGGCGTCCTGCCCGGCGACGCGCAGGATCGGCTCGGCGAGGTTGAGCAGCGCGATCACCACCAGCGAGCCCGCCGCGGCGAGCCACAGCGCCATGCGGAACGAGCGGCGCACCTGGCGCACCGCACCGATGCGGCGGCCGAGCGCGGCGGCGATCAGCGGCTCGGCGGCGCCGACCAGACCGACCAACGCGAAGGCGAGCAGGTTGAACAGGAACACGCCCAGCGTCGCGGCCGCGAACTCGACTGGACCGAGCCGCGCCACGAACACGACGTCGACCGCGAACACCGCCATCTGGAGCAGGTTGGCTCCCACCAGCGGCCCGGCGAGCGCGGCGAGCGCGCGGAGCTCGCGCTGCCAGGTGGCGGGCGCTCGCTCGGTCAGCGGGTGGAGGGTGGCGGCGCCGTGCATCGCGCGTGCCGTAGAGGAGTTCGCGGCGCGGTGCACGCGGGGTATGGTGGGAGCGGTGCGACAGACGCCGGCGCGGCCCGCTGAGCAGAAGTCGAACGAGCACGCGGCGCCGTCGGAGGAAGTCTCGGCAGCCGATCCTTTTATAGCTGGCGCACGGGCCCGGCCGGGTCGGCGGCGTAGATTTTTCAAGGTGCTTCGGCGTGTCTCCGGCACCATGGGATCGCGGGCGGCGACATCTCGTCGCGGTGGCGCCCGCCCCTGCCCGTGCGCGACAGGCGCGATCGCGCGCCGGGCGTACCCCAAAGCGTATTGCTCACTTCATACACGCCGGGCTAGGCTGGCGGCAGCGGGAGTCCCTCCGCGAAGAAGATGGAACATCACGATGAAACTGGTGCGCGGCGCCTGGAAGCTGCTGGTGGGCATCAAGGACGCACTGGTCCTCGCGGCGATGCTGCTGTTCTTCGCTCTGCTGTTCGCGGCGCTCAACGCGCGCTCGCGCCCCGGCGCGATCAAGGACGGCGCGCTGCTGCTCGCGCTCGACGGTCCGATCGTCGAGCAGCCCGAGGAGATCCAGCCCACCGCGCTGCTCAGCGGCCAGCAGATCGGCAAGCAATATCGCCTGCGCGACCTGCTGCGCGCGATCGACTCGGCGGCCCAGGACGACCGCGTCAAGGCGATCGTGCTCGATCTCGACAAGTTCGGCGGCGGCTATCCCGCCTCGCTCGGCGAGGTGCAGGACGCGCTGCTGCGCGCGCGCAAGGCGGGCAAGCCGGTGCTGGCCTATGCCACCGCTTATACCGACGCGGGCTATCGCCTCGCCTCGGCGGCGAGCGAGATCTGGATGAACCCGCTGGGCGGCACGATCTTCGCCGGGCCGGGTGGCAGCCAGCTCTATTACAAGGGACTGCTCGACAAGATCGGGGTCAACGCGCACGTCTATCGCGTCGGCAAGTTCAAGTCGGCGGTGGAGCCCTATACCCGTACCGACCAGAGCCCGGAGGCCCGCGCCGCGAGCCAGGAGCTGTACGGCACGCTCTTCCAGCAGTGGCGCGAGTCGATCGCGACCGCGCGGCCCAAGGCGCAGGTGGCACCGTGGCTGGCGCAGCCGGCGCAGCTCGTCCAGCAGGCGCAGGGTGACGTGGCGCAGGCCAATGTCGCCACCGGGCTGGTCGACAAGCTGGGCGACCGCGTCGCCTTCGGCCGCCGCGTCGCGCAGCTCGCCGGCGGCGACGACGGCAAGCCCGCGGGCTGGTTCCGCACGATCAGATACCAGCCCTATGTCGATGCCGCACCGCTGCCCAAGACCGGGCAGATCGGCGTGCTCACCGTCGCGGGCGAGATCGTCGACGGCGAGGCGCAGCCCGGCCGGGCCGGCGGCGACACGATCGCCAAGCTGCTCTACCAGGGCATGATCGACAACAAGCTCAAGGCGCTGGTGCTGCGTGTCGATTCGCCGGGCGGCTCGGTGCTGGCGTCGGAGAAGATCCGGCTGGCGGTGATGGAGGCCAAGCGCCGCGGGTTGCCAATCGTGGTGTCGATGGGCGGGCTCGCCGCCTCTGGCGGCTATTGGGTGTCGACCCCGGGCGACGTGATCTTCGCCGAGCCCGGCACGATCACCGGCTCGATCGGCATCTTCGGTATCATTCCCACGTTCGAGAACACGCTGAGCAAGATCGGGCTCTCGGCCGACGGGGTGAAGACCACGCCGCTGTCGGGCCAGCCCGACCTGCTCGCGGGCACCACGCCGCAGCTCGACGCGGTGGTGCAATCGGGCATCGAGCACGGCTATCGCGAGTTCCTGACGCGCGTGTCGCAGTCGCGCAAACTGCCGGTCGAGCGCGTCAACGAGATCGGCCAGGGCCGCGTCTGGGTCGGCGGCATCGCGCACCAGCTCAGGCTGGTCGACCGCTTCGGTGGGCTCGACGCCGCGGTGCGCGAGGCCGCGCGCCGCGCCAAGCTCGACCAGGACACGCCGCCGGTCGTGTATCTCGACAAGAAGCCGGGCTTCGCCGCGCAGATCGCGCAGCAGCTCGCCAGCCAGGAGGACGACGATGACGCGGGCGCCCCCGCCGACGCGATCGGCCAGCTGGCGTGGCAGCGCCAGCAGGGCTTCGCGGTCGCGCTCGGCGACGCGCAGCGGATGCTGACCGGCGCGACCGTGCGCGCGCAGTGCCTCGAGTGCGCCGGGCTCGGCCCGGTGCGCGCCAGCTCGGCGGACCGGACGTTGCTCCAGCTCGTGCTCGCCAAGGTGGGGCTCTGATGCCCCCCGGCCCGATCGCGATCCGCGCCGCCACCGCCGACGACGCCGCCGCGATCGCCGCGATCTACGCGCCCTATGTGCTGCAGGGCACGGTCTCGTTCGAGAGCGAGGCGCCCGACGCCGCGGCGATGCGCGAGCGGATCGAGGGGTCGGCGGGCTATTACCCCTGGCTGGTCGCGGTCTCGCGCGGCGAGGACGGCGGGGAGCGCGGGGTGCTCGCCTACGCTTATGCCACGCGCTTCCGCGACCGGCCGGCCTATCGCTACGTCGTCGAGACATCGATCTACGCCACCGGCGCGACCCAGCGCCAGGGTGTCGGCCGGCTATTGTACGAGGCGCTGGTCGACACGCTGCGCGCGCAGGGCTTCACCCAGGCGATCGGCGTGATCGCGCTGCCCAACGACGCCTCGATCACGCTGCACGAGGCGGTCGGCTTCCGCCGCGCCGGTGTGTACCGCGAGGTAGGCTACAAGCAGGGGCGCTGGATCGACGTCGGCCTGTGGCAATGCGCGCTCAACGAGTCGGCGATCCCGCCGGTCGAGCCGCGCGCCTTCCGCGACGTGGGCGTGCGGCGCGACTGAGCGGCGGCGCGGCTGGCAGCGTGCGTGAGGTGCCTCACGCGACGACTCCAGGTTGCGAGGAAGGTTGGTTCACGCGGCGGCGCCGTGACGCGGAGGTGTAGCGCGCGCGGCAGCGCACGCTCATCGTCCCAACGCTTGATAAGAGGCGCCGCCTCCGCGGCGGGGCGCAACCTCGCCGCGCCTCCGCGTGAACCAACCTTCCTCGCGTCCTCGCGTCCTCGCGTCACCTCACTTCTCAGAGGCTGATCCACCTCCTCTGCATCGTCGGCCTGCTCCGGCGAACGCCGGAGCCTAGGGTCACCAACATCACCGCCTGCCGCTCTGGGATCCCGCGTGCGCGGGAGCACGGTTCCGCTCTGATTGGATCAGCACTCGCCTGGCCGCCCGCCATAACGGGCCACTGCCCGGCTCGACTCCGCCACCCCGCTCCGCCCTCGCGCTACGATCCCCCTACGGCGCAGGCGCGTCGAGGGAGGCGAGCGATGGAGCATCTCACGCGGCCATGGCGGCTCTACGGCGAGCTCGCCGGGCGAGCGACGCGGCGCGAGCTCGCCGGCTTCGACCTCACCCTCCTGGCCGCGCTCGCGCTTGCCTGGCACGCGCCCGATCTCACGGCCCCCTGGCTCGGCGCGCTGAAGCTGCGCCCCGAGGCGGCGAGCGGCGGCGTGCTGCTCGCGGCGCTGGGCTTCGTGCTGTTGTTCGGCACCGCGCCGTGCGTCGCGGTCCACGCGCGCCGGCTGCACGATGCCGGCCATTCGGCTTGGTGGCTGCTTTTCCCGATCACCGCCCCGTTGCTGCTGCTGCCGGGCACGCGCGGTGCCAATCGCTACGGCGCCGACCCGCGCGGGCGGGAACGCCTCTCCGCTCCCTCGGAGGAGAGCGCGCCCGCGCCGCTACGCGCGGCGTGCTGAGCGAGAGGTCGCGGGCCGACTCGCGTGAGAACGACGATCAGACGTAAGAACATCATCCGAGTGCCCCGGCGGAGGCCCGGGCTCAGTACCGGAAGGGGTCGCGGTCAAGTCGCTGCAATTACCACCGGGGCCCCCGCCCCCGCCGGTGCACGAGATGTTCAAGGCCAGCGCTCGCCCGAGCAGAACGGGTTACCCAGACCGACGATCCGCCCGGCGCGGTCACCCGTGAGTCGCTGAGCCGACCTAGCTCTGCCCCCGCAACTGGGGTGTGGACCATGACCATCTTCTACCGTGACGAGGCCTTCCTCCTCTCGATCGTCGGCGCGCTGCTATGCGCCCCCGCCGCCGCACAGACGCAGCCGCCCGCGGGGGCTGTCGCGGGAGAGGCGGCCGACGCGACCGCCGCGCCCGCGCTCGGCGACGTCATCGTCACCGCGCAGCGCCGCCGCACCGACCTGCAGGAGACGCCGGTCGCGGTGTCGGTGCTCGACTCGACCGGGCTGCGCGACCGTCACGTCCAGTCGCTCGGCGACCTGCGCGACGGTGCGATCCCGTCGCTGCGGGTGGCGCCCTTCTACTCGCGCAACTCGGCGCTGATCGTGAACATCCGCGGCGTCGGCGTGCTGGGTGACAGCAACCAGCCCGCGCGCGACCAGGGCGTCGGCGTCTATGTCGACGGCGTCTATCTCGGCCGCGCGCAGGGGCTCGGCGCGGCGCTGTACGACGTCGCCAGCCTGGAGGTGCTCAAGGGGCCGCAGGGGACGCTGTTCGGCCGCAACACCGAGGGCGGCGCGGTCAACATCGTCACGCGCGCGCCGAGCGGCCAGCTCGGACTGCGCGCCGCCGCGGGGGTGGGCAGCGCCGGCGCCTACGGTGGCGAGGTGCACTTCGACTTGCCCTCGCTCGCCGGCGTGGCGGTGAAGCTCGACGGCATCGTCACCGCGCGCGGCGGGCTGGTGCGCGACCCGCTGACCGGCCAGACACCGTTCGACTTCTACGAGCGGCGCGGCGCGCACCTCGCGGCGCTGTGGCACCCGGCCGAAGGAGTGAGCGCCGATTACGCCTTCGACACCGCCCACGACGGTTCGTCGCCGCTCTATTACCAGACGGTCGCGGCGGGCTCGCTGCCGCGCGCGCCGGCGCAGCCCGTGGAGCAGCGGCGGGTCCGCGTCGCCAGCGTCGGCGTGCCCCAGCAGGACAGCGTCGGGCGCACCCACGGCCATCGCCTCACGCTCGGCTGGCAGGCGGCGCCGGGGCTGGAGCTCAAGTCGATCTCCGCACTGCGCATCATGGCCCAGTCGCAATATGATAACGGTTCGGCCAACAACTCGGCCTTCCACCCCGGCGGCGCCTTCGCGCGCTACAGCCTCGCCGATTTCGACCAGCGCCAGTGGAGCCAGGAGGTTCAGCTGATCGGCGAGGCGCCGCGGCTGCATTATCTCGCCGGCGCGCTCTATTATCGCGAGCGCGTCGCCGATCGGGCGCAGGCGTTCAACACGATGCGGTGGAACACGGCGGGCACCGCCGCCAGCGTGATCCCGCTGACGCTCGCGGCGCAGCCGATCGACCGTGCCAGCCGGATCACCACCGACAGCCTCGGCGCCTTCGGCCAGGCGACCTGGTCACCCGCGGTGGAGGACGACTGGCTCCACCTCACCGGCGGTCTGCGCTGGTCGCGCGACAGCAAGCGGGGCAACCTGTACCTCGTCAACAACAAGACGCCGAGCGTCAACGGCGTGGTCGCGCCGCGCGGGCTCGACGCGCGCTGGTCGCGGGTCGATCCGATGGTGACGATCGCCGCCGACGCCGGAACCGACCTCCACGCCTACGCCAGATGGAGCACCGGTTATCGCTCGGGCGGCGCCAACTCGCGCTCGCTCACCTACGCGCCGTTCGCGCCGGAGAGCGTCTCGGTCTGGGAGCTCGGCACCAAGAGCGAGTGGCTGGATCGCCGCGCCCGTCTCAACCTCGCGGTCTATGCCGGCGGCTACGCCGCGATCCAGATCGACTTCACCGCCAACTACCTGCAGCGCGACCAGGGCGGCCGGCTGCTGGAATCGACGCGCACCACCACCGAGACCTTCAACGCTCCCGGCCGGGGGCGGCTGCGCGGCGCCGAGGCCGAGCTGGCGGTGCTGCCGGCGGAGGGGCTGACGCTCAGCGGCGCCTATGCCCGCACCGACCTGCGTATCCCGCCCACCGCCAACCCCTTCCCGCAGACCAACGGCACGGTGGTGACCGCGCCGGTGCGGATCTACCCGGTGTACACGCCGCGCGACGCGATCAGCGGCGCGATCGACTATCATGCCGCGGTGCCCGGCGGCACACTGCGCGCGCACGTCGATGCCAGCGCCGACTCGGGCTTCTACGCCAATTACAACGACCCGGAGCGCGGGATGCGCCAGCCGCGCGGCGCGGCGGGCGTGGTGGTCAACGGCCGCGTCGCACTGACCGACGTCGCGGTCTCGCCCGGCGCCACGATCGAGCTGGCGCTGTGGAGCCGCAACCTGCTCGACGAGCAGCACCTGTTCTTCCGCCAGTACACCACCCTGCTGGGTACCGCGGGCTTCTTCAACGAGCGCCGCACGCTCGGGCTGGAACTGGGGCTGCGCTTCTGACGCGATGCCGCGCGATGCCCGTTGATCGGGCCCGCGGTCAGCGCGCATAGCGGCGGAAGAAGGACGAGGAGCGCGCGACGATGACCAGGCACCTACCGTGGATCCTGCTCGCGCTCGCCGGCGCCGCCTGCCTCGGCGTGGTCGCGTCGGTGCGCGGCGAGCCGGTCAACGCTTTGTGGATCGTCGCCGCGGCGCTCTGCGTGTACCTCGTCGCCTACCGTTACTACGCGCGCTACATCGCGCGCGTCGTCGTCGCGGTCGACCCGGCGCGCGCCACGCCCGCGGTGCGGCGCGCCGACGGGCTCGACTATGTCGCGACGGACCGGCGCGTGCTGTTCGGCCACCATTTCGCGGCGATCGCCGGCGCGGGGCCGCTGGTCGGCCCGGTGCTCGCCGCGCAGATGGGCTATCTGCCCGGCACCTTGTGGATTCTCGCCGGCGTGGTGCTCGCCGGCGCGGTGCAGGACTTCATGGTGCTGTTCATCTCGATGCGCCGCGACGGGCGCTCGCTCGGCGAGCTGATCCGGATGGAGATGGGCGCGGTGCCGGGCACGATCGCGCTGGTCGGCGCCTTCATGATCATGGTGATCATCCTCGCCGTGCTCGCGCTGATCGTGGTGCGCGCGCTGGCGGAAAGCCCCTGGGGGCTGTTCACCGTGGTCGCCACCGTGCCGCTGGCGATGGTGATGGGCGGCTACACGCGCTGGCTGCGACCGGGCGCGATCGGCGAGGTATCGGTGATCGGCGTCGTCGGGCTGGTCGCCGCGATCCTGCTCGGCCAGTCGGTCGCGGCGAGCGCGAGCCTCGCGCCGTGGTTCACGCTCACGCCGGTGGCGCTCTGCGTCGGGCTGATCGGCTATGGCGCGGTGGCGTCGCTGCTGCCGGTGTGGCTGCTGCTGGCGCCGCGCGACTATCTCTCCACCTTCCTCAAGATCGGCGCGATCGCGGCGCTGGCGATCGGCATCGTGCTGCTCGCGCCGCCGCTGCGCATGCCCGCGCTCACCGACTTCGCCGCAACCGGGCGCGGGCCGGTCTGGGCGGGGCCGCTGTTCCCCTTCCTGTTCATCACCATCGCCTGCGGCGCGGTGTCGGGCTTCCACGCGCTGATCGCGAGCGGCACCACGCCCAAGCTGATCGCGAGCGAGAGCGACGCCGCCTTCATCGGCTATGGCGCGATGCTGATGGAGAGCGCGGTGGCGATCATGGCGCTGGTGGCGGCGTGCATCCTCGATCCCGGCATCTATCTCGCGATGAACGCCCCCGCCGCGATCACCGCGGGCGATCCCGTCACCGCCGCCGCGGCGGTGAGCGCGATGGGCTTCCCCGTGGCGCCCGCGACACTGACCGAGACCGCGCGTCAGGTCGGCGAGACCACGATCATCAGCCGCGCCGGCGGCGCGCCGACGCTGGCGGTGGCGATGGCCGAGATCTTCTCGCACGCGATCGGCGGCCCCGCGATGAAGGCCTTCTGGTACCATTTCGCGATCCTGTTCGAGGCGCTGTTCATCCTCACCGCGGTGGACGCCGGAACGCGCGCGGGGCGCTTCATGCTGCACGACCTGCTCGCGCTGGCGGTGCCGCGCTTCAGGGACACACGCGGCTTCGCGCCCGGGCTGGTCGCCACGCTGCTGTGCGTCGGCGCCTGGGGCTTCTTCCTCTACCAGGGCGTGACCGACCCGCTCGGCGGGGTGAACACCTTGTGGCCGTTGTTCGGCATCTCCAACCAGATGCTCGCCGCGGTGGCGCTGCTGCTCGCGACGGTGGTGCTGTTCCGCATGAAGCGCGCGCGCTACGCCGCGGTGACGGTGGTGCCCGCGGCGTGGCTGGTGCTGTGCACCGGCACCGCGGGCGTGATGAAGCTGGCGCATCCCGATCCAGCGATCGGCTTCCTCGCGCACGCGCGCCGCTTCGCCGAGGCCGCGGCGCGCGGCGAGGTGCTCAAGCCCGCCAAGACGCTCGCCGAGATGCATCGGATCGTGCTCAACGACCGGATCGACGCGGGCCTGTGCGCGCTGTTCCTCGCGGTGGTGGCGGCGATCCTCGTCTATGCGGTGCGCGCCTGCCTCGCGGTGCGGCGGCTCGACCGGCCGAGCGTCAGCGAGATCCCGCCGTCCGGAGCGACCGCGTGAGCGCGCTCTGGCGGCGGCTGGCGCAGACGGCGCGGCTGATGGTCGGCCAGCCCGACTATGATGCCTATCGCCGCCATCTCGCCGAGCATCATCCCGAGCGCGAGGCGATGACTCGCGCGCAATTCTTCCGCGAGCGCGAGGCGGCGCGCTACCGCGGCGGCAGCGGGCGCTGCTGCTGAGCTGCGGCTCACCTGCCCTTCCCCCACCTGAACTTCACGTGAAATGGTGATTAATACCGCGTTGATCTGACCTATGGCACGGCTTAACTTGATGGCCGGCAATAGACGCGCCCCGAGGGGCCGTTCCGGTGCGGTGACAGGTGCTCGAATGAGTGTTCCGGACTGGCAGATCAGCGGCACGATGGCCGCGGCACAGCGCGACGCCATATTGGCGGCGCTGCTCGCCGCCGACAACAACCTGACCCATGCGGCGCAGCGGCTGCGCATCGGGCGGACGACGCTGTACCGCCTGATCAAGTCGTACGACATCATCATGACCGAGCGGCCGCCGCGCCGTCGCGTCGCCGCGACGGGGGCGCCGCGCGCGGTGAACGAGCATGATGGCGCGGCCCCGCGCGTCATCCTGGTGGACGGGGCCTGGTATCTCGTCCCTGGCGCGGCGCGGGCGTCGTGAAGGGGGCGAAGGGTCCTTCTTCCTGGACGATTGGCGCGGGGTTCCTCTCTGGGCTCCTGCGCAGGCAGGAGCCCAGAGCCTCGTGCACCATCACCTCTTGTTCTGCTCGGCTCTGGGTTCCGGCTTTCGCCGGAACACGATCACCTAACATGCCATCGGCCGCTGGCTGAGACCGCGAGGCCCGCTACACGGACCTCAGCGCATCCCCGTCAGATCGTCCACCCGCTCCGATAGTCGCGCGTCAGCAGCGTGTTCGCCTCGGCCGCGTCGGTGATCCGCGCGGCGGTGCCGTCGTAGCTGATCGGCCGCCCCGCGCGCAGCGCGACCATGCCGAGCAGCATCGTCTCGTTCAGCGTGGTGGCATAAGCGAACGGGCACGAGGCCTGCGTCTCGCCGCGGATCGCGGCGAGCCAGTTGCGCTCATGCCCCTGCAGCCCGCCCTCGATGCGCGGCAGCGTGCGCGGCACCGCCGCGGCGCGCTCGGCCGCGCCGGCGCCGAACACCACCGGCTTCTCGCCGTAGGTCTCGTGCATCAGCATGCCCTGGTCGCCGACGTAGAGCACGCCGCCCTCGGGCGACATCACCGCCTCGGCGGGCAGGTCGCGCGGGCTCGGCGGCATCAGCCCGCCGTCGTACCAGGTGAGCTTGACCGGCCCGCCCTTGGCGTTGCCGAACTCGAAGAAGGTCAGCCCCGCCAGCGGCCAGCTGCCCGGCTGCGCGGGCTGGTCGCGCGACGCCCAGCGCGAGTGGCGCGTCTCGACCCGCGTCGGCAGGCCGGGCTCGAGCGCCCAGACCGGGAAGTCGAGCAGGTGCGCGCCCATGTCGCCCAGCGCGCCGGTGCCGAACGGGGTCCAGCCGCGCCAGTTGAAGTGCGCGTAATCGGGATGGTAGCCCCAGTCGACCGAGGCCGGTCCGAGCCACAGGTCCCAGTCGAGGCTGGCGGGCTTGGCCACCGGCTCGGGGCGCGCGATGCCCTGCGGCCAGATCGGGCGGTTGGTCCAGGCATGGACCTCGCGGACGGTACCGATCGCGCCGCCGCGCAGGAGCTCGACCACGCGGCGGCCGTCGTCGCCCGAGTGGCCCTGGTTGCCCATCTGCGTGACGAGCTTGGGGTTCTTGCGCGCCAGCTCGGCCAGCATGCGGCTCTCCGCGACCGTATAGGTCAGCGGCTTCTGAACGTAGACGTGGAGCCCGCGCTCCATCGCCATCTTGGCCGCGACCGCGTGATGGTGGTCGGGGGTGGCGATCAGGACCGCCTCGATGTCCTTCCGCTTGTCGAACAGCTTGCGGTAATCGCTGAAATGCTCGGCCTTGTCATAGGCGGCGCGCAGCGCGACGCGGTCGGGGTTGGTGTTGCCGTCGCGGCCCAGCAGCGACTTGGCGACATGGTCGAAATCGACGTCGCAGGCGGCGACGATATTCTCGCCGGTCAGCCGCGAGGCGTTGGCGGCGCCCATGCCGCCCGCGCCAATCACCGCGATGTTGATCTTGTCGCCCGCCTTGCGCCGCCGCGCCGCCCGCGCCGCGCTTGGCAGCGCCCCCGCCATCGCCGTTGCCGCCGCGCCTGCCAGCCACGTGCGGCGGCTGATCCCCTCGCTGATCGTCATCGTCTCTCCTTCGCGTGCGTCGTTGCAGAGGCTTGCGCGCTCACCGCCCCCGTGTCGCGCGCCCTGCTAAGCTCCGGGGAGTCGCGCCATTCGAAAGCAATTATCTTATTGTATGCGTCACGTCAGGGAGCGGAGCAAGCCGATACGTTAGCGTCGCTGCCGTAAGCTGGGGGCGACGGATCAGTCCTCGCGGCAGACGGCTGCATCACCTCCCACCGTCATCCCGGACTTGTTCCGGGATCCACTCATCCGCAAGCACAGCGACGTCGGGATGAGCGGCACAGTGGATCCCGGAACAAGTCCGGCATGACGGAAGGAAGAAGGGTACCCGCCCCCCTCAGAAGCTCAGCGCCGCGCTGAAGCGCAGCGAGCGGCCGAGGATCGGGCGCGCCAGCACCGGCCCGGTGCCCTGCGAGCCGATGATGCGCGGGTTGCCCTCGGTCAGCCCGATCTCATTGGTGAGGTTGTTGCCCGTCACCTGGAGCCGGATCCGCTCCGCCACCTCCACCGACACGCCCGCGTCGAGCTGGTAGAAGCGCGGCAGCAGCTGCTGGTTCTCGGGGTCGGAGAAGCGGTCGCCGGTATATTGCAGCGTCGCGAACAGCGACGGGCGCAGGCTTCCCACCGGCAGCTCGTAGGACGGCGTCACGCGCCACATCCAGCGGGGCTGGCGCTGGACGCGGTTCCCGGTATTGTCGATCGCGCCGCCGCCGGTGAAGAAGTCCTGGTAGGTGCCGTCGAGGAAGGTCCCCGCCGCCGCCAGGCTGAAGCCCGCGAACGGCCGCAGCGCGCCCTCCAGCTCGACGCCGGTCGCCTTGGCGCCGCCGACCTGGCTCAGCGCGACATTGTTGATCAGCTGCGTCGTCGCCAGCCCGTCGAACTTGTTGTGGAACACGGTGGCGTAGAGGTTGAGCCACGGCATCGAGACCTTGAGCCCGCCCTCATAGGTGTCGACCTTGGCGACGATCGTCAGCCCCTCGCGCAGGTTGTCGAACTGCGGGAAGCTGTGGCCGCGGCTGTAGCGCGCGAACACGCCGACCTGCGAGGTGAAGTCGAAGTTGGCGCCCGCGGTCCACGACCAGCGCCCCTCGCGGAACGGGTCGAGCGCGCGGCGCTCACCGAACACGTTGACGGCATTGTCGTAGAGCGTGTTCGGATTGCCATCGAGGTTGACCTGGGTCGCCGCCGGGGTGCGCAGGTTACCGTCGACGATGTGCTTCTGATAGCGCAGGCCGCCGTCGACGCGCAGCTGTGAGGTGATCTGCAGCTCGTCGACCGCGTAGAAGGCGAGGTCCGATCCCTTGTAATAAGCGTCGACGAGGAAGCCGTCGCCGCTGGTGAAGCCGTTCTGCGTCGCGGTGCGCCCGCCGTTGAGCGTCAGGTTGAGCAGCCGCGCGCGCGGCTCGGCGGTGAGCAGCACCTGGTTGCCCAGCGCCCATTGGTCGCGCGTGGTGTAATCGGCGTAGTAGAAGCCGCCGGTCAGCTTGTTGCCGCCGACCTTCCACTCCAGCGCGGTGTCGGCGACGAAGGAGGTGATCTTCTTCTGCACGCTCCAGATGCCCGCGCGCATCACCTGCGTGTCCGCGCCCGAGGCGACCGCGCCCCCGCCGTTGACGTAGCTGAGCGCGGCGACCGTCGAGCCGGCGCCGCCGAGCGCGGTCGCGATGGCCGAGGCGGCGGTGGGCGGTCCGTCGGGGACGAGCCCGACCGTGTCGGCGCGACCGCCGAGATAGCTCATCCGCTCGCGCACGCGCAGGCCGTCCGCCACCTCATAGTCGAAGGTGATGCCGGTGTTGATCACGTCGGCGCCGCGGCCGTTCTCGAGGTTGACGGTGTTGCCCTGGACGTTGCGCGTCAGCCGCGTCTCGGGCCCGAGCAGGGTGCCGGTGCCCGCGTCGAAGCCCGGATAGGCGCTGATCTTGCGCCCGTCCTGGATCACCGGGATCGGCAGCAGCCACTGACCGCGATCGTTGAGGTAGCGCGCGTAGACCTCGACCGAGCCGCGCCCCTCGAAATCATGGTGGACGTTGGCGGTGACCTGGCCGCCCTTCTCGGCGCGGAAGCCGGGGTCGCGGATGCCGTTGCCCTGCGCGTAGAAGCCGCCGATCATGAAGCCGGTATTCTCGCCGAGCGGGCCCGACACCCAGGCGTCGCCGCGCGCCTCATCATAGTCGGTATAGGAGAATTTCGCGAGGCCGTGGAGCGCGCTGCCGCCCGTACGCGGCACGACGTTGACGGTCAGGCCGGGCTGGCCGTTGGAGAAGAGCGAGCCGGTGCCGCCGCGCACCGCCTCGACCCGCTGCACCGTCTCGTCGAGCCGGATCAGCTGCGAGTTCTCGAGGAACGACAGCGTCGAGGGCGGGAAGATCGGCACGCCGCCGAGCTGGAAGGTGACGAACTGCGCGTCGCCGCCGGAGGGATAGCCGCGCACGAAGATGTTGGCGCCGTTCTGCCCACCCGAGCTCTCCGCCATCACGCCGGGGACGGTGCGGAGCAGATCGGCGGTGCTGTTCGGCGCGGCGCGCTCGATCGCGTCGTCGCTGAGCGTGGTGACCGCGAAGGCGGCGTCCTGACGCCGCGTGCCGCCGCCCGCGGTGCCGACGACGATGATGTCGTCGCCGGTCGGCGCGGTCGTGTCGACGATGCCGGTGTCGGGCTGCGAGCGCTGCGCGGTGTCCTGGGCAGTGGTCTGGCTGGTGTCGGGCGCGATGTCGGACTGGGCGAGCGCGGGCGCGGCGAGCAGCGTCAGCGCGACGGTGGCGGCGCCGCTGAGCAGCCGCGTGGCGTGGGTGGACCGCATGCTTCTTCTCCCTCTGGTGCGGCGCTCGGGTGGCGCCGTTAACCGTAAATGTAAGGTGCGCACGGACTCGTGTCGACACGCGGCGGGCTGCGATGGATCGTTGATGTGGGATGGTTGCTTCTGCGCCACAGTGCGGAGGGCAAGCCCCTCGCCTTCAGGGGAGGGGTTGGGGTGGGGCGCTTCCGCGAGCGCCGCATGTGCGGCGAGGCCCCGCGCCGGCCCCCCTCCTCCGGAACCAGAGCGTGGGCAACCCGCGCGTGCCTTCTTACCCCACCAGCGCCACGCGGCAGATCCGGTCCGAAGCGGTGAGGAACAGGCTGCGGCCACCCTCGCCCACGCAAGCGTTGGCGATCGGCCTGCCGTTGCCGATGATACCGAGCGGCTCGCCCGCCGGGCTGAGCACGTGCATGCCGCCCGGCCCGCTGACGAACAGATGCCCCGCCGCGGCCACGTCCATGCCGTCGGGCGCGCCCGCCCAGCCCTTCGCCTTGTCCGCGCGCATGTCGCTGAACACGCGCGAGCCGGTCGGCGAGCCGCGCGCGTCGAGCGTATAGGCCCACACCAGCGGCGCGGCGTCGTCCGAGCAGGACAGGTACAGCGTCCGCTCATCGGGCGAGAGGCCGACGCCATTGGGAAAGCGCCGCGCACCGTCGAGCAGCGTGACCGTGCCGTCGGGATCGAGCCGGTAGAGCCCCATCACATCGAGCTCGCGCAGCCGCGAGTCGGGGCCGGCCGCGAAGCCGTAGGTCGGGTCGGTGAAATAGATCGCGCCCGAGCGCGCCACCACCACGTCGTTGGGGCTGTTGAAGCGCTTGCCGCGATAGCGGTCGGCCAGCACGGTCCGCTTCCTGGTGGCGAGATCGACGCGGACGATCGCGCGCGTGCCGCTGTCGGCGACGATCAGCCGGCCGCGGTGATCGAGCGCGAGCCCGTTGGCGCCGGCCTCGCGGATCGCGGGCGGGATCGGCGTCTGCAGGCCCGAGGGATCGAGGAACGGCCGCGCGCCGTCGCGGCGCGACCAGCGATGGACGACGTTGGCGGGCACGTCGGAGAAGAGCAGATACTCGCCCTTGGCGACCCACACCGGCCCCTCGGCCCAGCGATAGCCGGTGGCGAGCGTCTCGATCGTCGCGCCGCGCGGGATGATCCAGTCGAGCCGCGGGTCGAGCCGCAGCACCCCCATCGGCGGCGGCTCGGCCGCGCGCGCGGCGCCGGCGAGCAGCGCCCCCGCGCCCAGCCCGGCGCCCAGTCCCGCCAGCGCCGCGCGCCGGGTGAGCGCCGTCATACCAGCCGCACGCGCTGCCCTTCGCGCGCCGAGCGGTAGATCGCCTCGATCACGCGCAGGTCGGCCAGCCCCTCCTCGCCGCCGGTCAGCGGCTCCTTGTCGTCGAGGATGCACTCGGCGAGATGGTCGAGCTGTCCGGCGTGCTGCGCCTTGCCCGCGGGCGGGTCGCGCGGCTCGGTGCGGCCGTCGCGGTTGATGCGCATCTTCTGCCCCTCGTAGGAGGTGGCGGGCTCGAGCTCGATCCAGCCCTTGGTGCCGGTGACCCGATAGGCGTTGTGGTTCGAATTGTAGCTCGACACGCAGGTCGCCTCGATCCCCGAGGGGAAGCGCAGCAGGAAGGAGATCTTGTCCTCCACCGTGCGGAAGCGCGGGTCGGAGCGGTCGGTCGACTCGATCGCGCTGACCTCGATCGGGTTCTCGCCGGAGAGATAGCGCGCCGCGTTGAGGCTGTAGATGCCGATGTCCATCAGCGAGCCGCCGCCCGACAGCGGGCGGTCGAGCCGCCACTGGTTGGGCTGGATGGTGAAGCCGTGCTCCGAGGTGATGATCTGCGTCTTGCCGACGAAGCCGCTCTGCGCGAGCTGGATCGCCAGCACGTTGTGCGGCTGGAAGCGCGAGCGATAGCCGATCATCAGCTTGCGCTTGGCGGCGCGGCAGGCGTCGATCATCGTCTGGCATTCCGCCACCGAGACCGCCATCGGCTTCTCGCACATCACGTGCTTGCCCGCCTTGGCGGCGCGCACGACGTACTCGGCGTGCATCGCGTTGGGCAGGATGACGTAGACCACGTCGACGTCGGGATTGTCGCGGATCGTGTCGAAATTGGCGTAGCTGTAGCGGTGCGTCTTGGGAATGTTGTACTGCGCGCCGAACTTCTCGAGCTTGGCGGGCGTGCCGCTGACCAGTGCGACCAGGCGCGAGTGGTCGCACTCGGCGAACTTGGACATGATCAGCTCGGCGTAGCGGCCCAGCCCGACCACGGCATAGCCGATCTTGCGGTCGCGCGGGGGCGCGGCGCAGGCGCCGCTCGCGGCGACGGCGAGCCCCATCCCGAGCCCGGCGATGATGGTGCGACGGTCGGCCTCGCGCATGTCCCTCTCCCTGTCCCGTCGACGCTCTCGGCGTCGCGGATCAGAGGGGTAACAGCATCATTCGGGGAGCGCTACCATCTCGGCCGCGGCCTCGCCGCGCGCGTCGTAGCGCGCCTGCGCGGCGGCGACCGCGCCCATCCGCGTCTCCGCCCAGTCGATCATCTCGCGCAGCGCGCCGAGCAGCTCGCGCCCGAGCGGCGTGACCCGGTAGACCACCTTGATCGGCACGCTCGCCTCGACCTCCCGCGTCACCAGTCCGTCGCGCTCGAGTGAGCGCAGCGTCTGGCTCAGCATCTTCTGCGACACGCCCGCGATGCGGCGCTTGAGCTCGCTGAAGCGCCGCGACGAGTCGCCGAGCAGCAGCAGGATCAGCACGCTCCATTTGTCGCCGACGCGGTCGAGCAGGCGCCGCGTCGGGCAGTCGGCGGCATAGACGTCACCGCGCGCGGTATCGCCGAAGTAACCAGGTGAGATGGAAGTGCCGTCTTGCATGACGCCTCGTCCTAGCCAAGTAGGTCACCGTTGGAAACCACCCTCGGAGGGCGAGATGAAGGTAGCGGTGCTGGGTGCGAGCGGTCGCGCGGGCAAGGAGATCACGCGGGAGCTGGCGCGGCGCGGCCACGCGGTCACCGCGGTCGCGCGCCATCCGGAAACGATCCCCGCGGGCGACGGCGTCACCGAGGTGGCGGGTGACGCGCACGACGCCGACGCGCTGGCCGGGCTGATCCGCGGCCACGACGCGGTGATCAGCGCGCTCCACTTCGACGTCACCGCCGAGACGCTGCTGGGCGCGCTGCGCGCCGCCGGCGTGCCGCGGCTGCTCGTCACCGGGGGCGCGGCGAGCCTGCGCACCGCCGACGGCGGCCGGCTGATCGACTCGCCCGACTTCCCGGCGGCGTGGCGCGACATGGCGATGGGCGGCGTCCGCTTCCTCGACGCGCTGCGCGGGGTGGAGGACGTCGACTGGACCTTCTTCTCGCCCGCCGCGCTGATCGAGGAGGGACCGCGCACCGGGCAGTTCCGGCTCGGCACCGACGAGCTGGTGGTCGACGCGGAGGGGCAGAGCCGGATCAGCTTCGCCGACTATGCGATCGCGATGGTCGACGAGCTTGAACAGCACCGCCACCCGCGCGCGCGCTTCACCGCGGCCTATTGAGGGGCGGGCGGCGGGGTCACGGCTGTGGTGCCGGTAGGCGGTAACACCGCCGCACCCGCCCCCTTCCGTCATCCCGGACTCGTTCCGGGATCCACCGTCCCGCACATCCTCGCGCCGATGTTCTCACGGAAGGGTGGATCCCGGAACAAGTCCGGGATGACGGCGGTGGCAAGGGAGCGGGGAGAAAGCTCACGGCATCGCAGCCCTCTCAGCCCAGCGCCTTCTCCAGCTCCGCCTTGCTCATCCTTGAGCGGCCCGGCACGTCCGCCTTCTTCGCGCGCTCATACAATTCGGCCCTGCTCGGCCCGCGCTCGCGCCGCTCCGCCTCGCCCTTGCGGCGCTTGTTCTGCGCGGGGCTCTGCTGGTTCGACGCGCCCGCCTCGCTCAGGCCGATGGCGATCGCCTGCCGGCGGCTGGTGACCTTGTCCCCCGCGCTGGTCTCGAGCTCGCCCTCGGCGAACTCGTGCATCACCCGCTCCACCGTCTCCTGCTGCGCCTTGCTCTGCTTCGCCATCTCACACGCTCCTGCAGCGACGCGAGCGAGAACCGGGGCGAAGCGCGCGAGGTTCCCAATCCTCCCCGCCGTGCGAGGAGGAGCTGTTGGCTCAGAACGCCGCGATGCCGGTGATGGCGCGGCCGAGGATCAGCGCGTGGACGTCGTGCGCGCCCTCGTAGGTGTTGACCGTCTCGAGGTTCATCAGGTGGCGCATCACCTGATACTCGCCCGAGATGCCGTTGCCGCCGTGCATGTCGCGCGCCGCGCGCGCCACGTCGAGCGCCTTGCCGACGTTGTTGCGCTTGACCAGCGAGACCATCTCGGGCGCGAACCGGCCCTCGTCCATCAGCCGCCCCACGCGCAGGCTCGCCTGCAGCCCGAGCGCGATCTCGGTCTCCATGTCGGCCAGCTTCTTCTGGAACAGCTGGCGCCCGGCGAGCGGCGTGCCGAACTGCCTGCGGTCGAGCCCGTATTGCCGCGCCGCGTGGAAGCAATATTCCGCCGCGCCCAGCGCACCCCAGCTGATCCCGTAGCGCGCGCGGTTGAGACAGCCGAACGGTCCCTTCAGCCCCGCCACGTTGGGCAGCAAGGCGTCCTCGCCGACCTCGACCTCGTCCATCATCACCATGCCGGTGATCGAGGCGCGCAACGAGAGCTTGCCCTCGATCTTGGGCGTGGCGAGCCCCTTGGCGCCCTTCTCCAGCACGAAGCCGCGGATCGCGCCGTCGTGCGCGTCGCTCTTGGCCCAGATCACGAAGACATCCGCGATCGGGCTGTTCGAGATCCAGGTCTTGGCGCCCGAGAGGACGTAGCCGCCGTCGCTCTTGCGCGCGCGCGTCGTCATCCCGCCCGGGTCCGAGCCGGCGTCGGGCTCGGTCAGCCCGAAACAGCCGATCAGCTCGCCGCGCGCCAGCCCCGGCAGCCAGCGGTGGCGCTGCTCCTCCGAGCCGTACGCGTAGATCGGATACATCACGAGGCTCGACTGCACGCTCATCATCGAGCGATAGCCCGAGTCGATCCGCTCCACCTCGCGCGCCACCAGCCCGTAGGCGACGTAGGAGGCGCCGACGCCGCCATATTCCTCCGGGATGGTCGGGCCGAGCAGCCCCAGCGCGCCCATCTCGCGGAAGATCGCGGGATCGGTGTGCTCGTGCGCGAACGCCTCGACGATGCGCGGCGCGAGCTTGTCCTCGGCATAGGCGCGCGCGGTGTCGCGCACCATCCGCTCGTCCTCGCTCAGCTGATCGTCGAGCAGGAACGGGTCTGCCCAGTCGAACCGGCCCATCTGGGTCATAAGGTGATCAATCCTCTCCGACGTCGTGCCCGGCGCGGCCGGAATCTGCGCCAGCGTCTAGCGCAGCGCGGGGGTTTTCGCTCGCACTTTCGGCGTCGCGCCAGGCGGGCAGCGCGATCTCGCAGAAGACTCCGTCGTCGCGCAGCTCGAAGCGGGTCCGCGCGCCGAGCTGATAGGGCAGCGCCTGCTCGATCAGCTCGCGGCCATAGCCGCCGCCCGGCGCGGGTCTGTCGGCCACCGGATCGCGCCGGACGCCGGTCTCGTGCCAGCAGACGTGGAGCATCGGCACGCCGCCGCTCGGCGCCACCTGCCAGCTCAGCGCCAGCCGCCCGCCGCGTGACGACAGCGCGCCGTATTTCAGCGCGTTGGTGGCGAGTTCGTGGAGCGCGAGCGCGAAGGTCTGCACCGTGCTGGAGCGCAGCCGCACCCCCAGCGGCCCCGCCATGGTGACCTGTCCCGTGGCGAGCCAGTCGGTCCCGCCGAGCGAGTCGAGCTCGCTCAGTGCGAGCTCGTCGAAGGTGATGCGATCGCCCTCGCTGAGCCGCGCGAGCAGGCCGTTGACGCGTGCCAGCGCGCTCAGCCGATCGTCGAACCGAGCGGCGAAATCGTCGAGCGAGCCGCTGCGCGCGATCAGCTGGTTCGACAGGCCGCGCACCACGCCGAGCAGGTTGCGCGTGCGGTGCTGCAGCTCGGCGACGAGCACCTCGAGACGGTCCGAGCTCGCCTTGGCCGCGGTGGCATCCTCGCTGATGCCGCCGATGCGGTGGACCCGCCCGGCCGAGTCGGGGATCGGGAAGGCGGTGTCGCGGACCCAGCGCACCGCCCCATCGGCGCGGCGGACGCGGAACTCGGCGGTGACGGTCGTCCCGGCGCGCACTTGGCGCAGCGCGTCGAGCGCGCGGTGCCGGTCGACCGGGAGGATCAGCCGCACCAGCCGCCGCAGATCGTCATGGCCGTCGGCGCTGGCGAGCGTCAGGCCGTACAGCCGCTCGAAGGCCGGGCTGGCATATTCGGCCCGCAGGTCACGCGTGTCGCGCACCCACAGAGCGTCCGCCGACGCAGTGCCGAATTGGCGGAAGCGCGCCTCGCTCTCGCGCAGCGCCGCCTCCGCCCGCTTGCGCGCGGTGAGGTCGATCGTGACCACCAGCATGGTGCGCGCCCGGTCGCCGTAGCCGTCGAGCGGCGTGACGCTGCTGTTCGCCCAGACGGTGCTGCCGTCGGGGCGGCGGTAGAGCTTGTCGAGCGCGGCGGTGCGCCCGGTCGCCACCGCGGTCGCCACCACCGCGAGCGACGGCGCGAGATATTCCGGCTCGGTGACGTCGGCGATGCCGTGTTCTAGCAGATCGGCCTCGTCGCGGCCGAGCAGGCGACACAATTCCTGATTGACGCGCACGAAGCGCCCGTCCTGATCGACCTCGGAGAGGCCGACCGAGGCGGCCGAGAAGATCGCCCGCAGCCGCGCGTCGGTCGCCGCGCGTTGCGCGTCGCGGTGCCGCTCCGCCGTCACGTCGCGCTGCACGCCGATCCAGCCCTCGATCGCGCCGTCGGGGGCGCGGATCGGGTCGATCGTCCAGGCGACGACGTAGCGGACGCCGTCCTTGCGGTAGTTGACTGTCTCCCCGGCATAGCCGCGCCCGGCCAGCAGGGCCTCCTTGAGCGCCGCGAGCACCGCGCGGTCGGTCTCGGGGCCCTGGACGACCCGCGGGGTCGCTCCCAGCAGCTCGTGCTCGGCATAGCCGGTGAGCGCACACATCGCTCCGTTGACGAAGCGGATCACCGGCCCTGGGCGCTCGACCTCGGGCCCGGTGATGACGATCGCGTGCCCCGCCGCCGCGGCCGCGCGGCGGAACCAGCGTGCGTCCTCGTCGTGCGGCGATCCGGTCATGCCCCCGCTTACCGGGGCTTAGACCGCGCCGCCAGCGAGTTAACGGGCGTCGCGGTCTGCGGTACGCGGCGACATCTGCCTCGTCCGCATGACCGCACGCCTGACCGAGCGCGGCGCGCGGCCGCCCCCGTTACTGACGTCATCCAGGTTTCGTCTCAGGATCCACCGTGCCCCGTTCTCGCGCGGACGGCATGTCCGGCACCGTGGATCCCGAGACGAGTTCAGGATGACGGCAAGGGGAAAGGCGGGACGGGGGGATGACCGAGCGAGCGCAACGAACCGCGACGACACTCAGAACTTGGCGCCGAGCCGCAGCCCGATCGTGCGCGGGGTGATCGGCACGATATAGGGCCGCTGGTCGCACGCGCCGCACTGCTGGAAGCGTGAGATCTGCCCGCGCTCGTCCCACAGGTTCCGCACGAACAGCTCGAGCGTGTAGCGCGTCCACTCCGCCCCCGCCGCCAGGTTGCCGGTGGTGTAGCCCTCGATCCGCCCCAGTGCCGCGGCCTTGGCGAGCCGCAGGTCCGATGCCGCCGAACTCTGGTGCGACACCAGCGCCTGGAGGTACGCCTTCGCCGCGCCGATCGGCACGGTGTAGCGCGCGGTGCCGCCGATCTTGAAGCGCGGCGTCACCGGCAGGCGCGTGCCGCTCGGCGCGAGCACGTCGCTGCCGTCGCCGAGGCAGGTCACGGTCGCGCACAGGTCAGTCCGGGTCTTGGCGTCGCTATAGGCGCCCGAGGCGGTGAGCGAGAGCGGCCCGGCGTTGACGTTGGCATCCATCTCGATCCCGCGGATGCGCGCGTCCGGCCCGTTCTGGATCACGGTGAAGCTGTTCTCGCCCAGGAACGAGAATTGGAACTGGTCCCAATCCTGCTGGTACACCGCGCCGTTGATCCGCAGCCGCCCGTCGAGCCAGGTCGTCTTCCAGCCGAGCTCATAGTTGGTGAGGAAGTCGGCCGCATAATCGCCGACGTCGCCGCGCCGGTTGATCCCGCCCGGGCGGAAGCCCTTGGACCAGGTGGCGTAGAACAGCAGCAGGTCGGTCGGTTTCCAGGTCGCGTTGAAGCGGTAGGTCACGCCCTGGCCGTCGGCGCGCTTCGGCACCACCTTGCCGTTGTCCACCACGCCGAGGTTGGCACAGGGGATCCCGCCGACGTCCGCGGCGGTGAGGAAGGCGCTGGTGTCGCCGCCGTTGAGGTAAGCGTCGCGCAGCGTGCCGCCGCCCGCGAGATAGCAGCTCGCCACGCCGGTGCGCGAGCTGCCCGCGGCGTTGAACGGCGTCGCGGTATAGGGCCGGCCGTCGGCGGGATCGACGCCGGGGTTGCGGCCGAAGCCGAAGAAACCGACCAGCGAGTTGTCGTAGATGAAGGCGCGCCCACCCGCGGTCAGCGTCAGCCGCGGCGTGAGATCGTAGCTCGCCTCGCCGAACACCGCATAATCCTTGTCGACGCGGTGCTGGCGGGTGAGCCACAGCGTGCCCGTATAGCCGTTGACCGACACGTCCAGTCCCAGGTTGGGGATCTGATAGTCCTGGAAGATCAGGTTGCTCTGCCGCTGGTAGAAGCCGCCGGCGACGATCCGGAAGGGCTGGTCGGCGGGCGAGGCGACGCGCAGTTCCTGGCTGGTCTTCTTGAAATGGTCGCGCCCGACGACGCGCTGGCGCGGGTCGATCGTGTTCCCGGCGGCGTCCTGATAGTAGAAATAGCCCGCCAGCCCGCCGACCGACGAGTAGAGCGAGTCATAGGCCTCGGAATAGTCGGTATAGTCGGTCGACTGCTCGGCGCGGCGGTCGAGATAGGCGCCGGCATAGGTCACGTCCCAGTTGCCGAGCTGGCCCTCGATCGTCAGCGCCGCCTGGGCGAATCGGTCCTTGCGATATTCGGGGTAGAAATGCTGCACCTCGAGGTCGCCGACCTGGGGATCATAGGCGTAGCTGCCGTGGCTGCGCTGCTCCTGGTAGAGCAGGGTCGGCGTCGCGGTCCAATTGTCGTCGAGGTCGATCTTGAGCGCGGCGCGGCCGCCGTAGGTCTCGGTGTCGTTATAGTCCTTCTCGACGAATGCGTCGTTGGTGACGGTGATGCCGCCGGGCTGGGGCAGGAAGCTGCGGGTGCCCGGCACGTTGTCGATGAAACCGGCGTCGCGCTGGTAGAAGCCGACGACGCGCAGCGCCATGCGCTCGCTGAACGGGATGTTGAGCATCCCCTCGGTGGTGTAGCCGATCCCGCCCGAGCGGACGCTGTTCACCTCGCCGTCGACGCGACCGTAGAAGCCCGCGGTGTCGGGCTTGTTGGTGATGATGCGGATCGTCCCCGCCTCGCTCGACGCGCCGTAGAGCGTGCCCTGCGGACCGGCGAGGCTCTCGATGCGGGCGACGTCGTAGATATGGATGTCGAGCGTGCCGCCGATCGTGGTGACGGGCTGCTCGTCGAGATAGGTGCCGACCGAGGGCAGCGAGCCCGAGTGGTTGCCGTCGCCGCCCGAGGCGACGCCGCGCATGTAGACCGTGGTGACGCCGGGCTGCGACGACTGGAACGCCACCGACGGCAGCAGCTGGGTATATTCGTTGAAGTTCGAGACGTTGAGCTGATCCAGCCGGCGCGTGCCGATGGCCTGGATGCTGATCGGCACGTCCTGGATATTCTCGTCGCGCTTCTGCGCGGTGACGATGATGTCGCCGTCCGTCGTGCTGCTGTTCTGCGGCACGTCGGCCTGGGTGGTCTGGCCCGGGCTGGTCGGCGCGGCGGCGACCTGATCCGCCGCCGTAGCCTGCGCCATCGCCGGGGACGCGATCGCTGCCGACGCGAGAAGCTGCACCAGCATGCGACGCTTGAAGCTCACCACCACAATGCCCCCATTGTTTCTTATGTGTGACCGCCATGCTGCGCTGCGGTGGGGGGCCGCGTCAATCACGGCTGCGACGAGGTTCGACATTTTGTTGCCGCCCTCGAGGCGCAACGGCCGCATGGCGCGCGGTGTGCCCGGACGGAGCGACAGGAACGGTGGCGGCGTACAGGCGAGCAGACGTGCGCGCCCCGTCCCTTCCGTCATCCCTGCGGAGGCAGGGATCCAGACGCACGGACCGTCGAAAGGGCCGCTACGTCAGCGACTATGGATCCCCACCCCCGCGGGGATGACGGGCGGAGAGGGGTGACCGGTGACGGGCGCTCAACGGCACCCAGCCCCGCCCAGTCGCCGGACTCGGCGCGGTGCCCCCGGCGAATCTCCTCACCCAGACGCAGCGCCGACGCCGCTCGCTCGTTGTCGCCGACCATGCAGACGATGATCGACCGCGCCGTCCCCACCGAGGAACCGCGCGAGGCCCCGCCCGCCCCGCCCGTCCTGTGGATCGCGCTCGGCCTCGCCGGACTGGTCGGCGTGGCGCTGCTGGCGCTGCTGGTCTGGGGCGGCGCGCCGCTCGCCTGGGACCGCGCGATCATGCTCGCGCTGCGCGTCCCCGGCGACCCGGCGCAGCCGATCGGGCCGCGCTGGCTCCATGCCGCGCTGGTCGACGTCACCGCGCTGGGCAGCGGCACGGTGCTGACCCTGGTCGTGGCGGGGACGATCGGCCTGTTGCTGGTGCGGCGGCTGTGGCTCACCGCGGCGCTGGTCGCGGCGGCGACGATCAGCGGCTCGATCGTCGCGGCGCAGGCGAAGCACTGGGTCGGGCGGCCGCGACCCGAGCTGGTCGACCATCTCGTCCAGGTCACCGGGCTGAGCTTCCCTAGCGGTCACGCGACCAACAGCGCCCTGGTCTATCTCACGCTCGCCGGGCTGGTGGCGCAGGTCGCGGACGGGCGCGCGGTGCGCAGCTACATCTTCGCGGTCGCGATCCTGCTGACCGGGACGATCGGGGTGAGCCGCGTGTATCTCGGCGTGCACTGGCCGTCGGACGTGCTGGCGGGCTGGTGCGCCGGCACCGGCTGGGCGGCGCTGTGGTGGTGGCTCGGCGCGACGCTGCGGCGCTCGCTGGCGCACTAGCCGCTGATCCACCGACGCGCGCCCGTGCTCCGGCGAACGCCGGAGCCCAGGGCCACGAGCGGGACGAACGCGGCTCTAGGCCTCCTGCGTCCGCGGGAGCATCGCGACCCCAGGCGACAGGGACAGCGCGCTAGTCCCCTGGCGCCGCCGCGAGCAGCCGCCGCGCCGCCGCCAGATGCGGCGCGTCGACCATGCGGCCGTCGAGCTGGAGTGCGCCCGCGCCCGGGTTCGCCTCGAACAATGCGACGAGGCGCCGCGCCGCCGCCAGCTCGGTCTCGTCGGGCGTGAAGGCCGCGTTGATCACCGCCACCTGCGCGGGATGGATCGCCATCATGCCGGTGAAGCCGTCGCGCCGCCCGCGCGCGGCGTAAGCGGCGAGCCCGTCGAGGTCGCGGAAGTCGGGATAGACCGTCTCGATCGCGGGCACCCCTGCGGCGTGTGCGGCGAACAGCGCCAGCGCGCGCACCACCTTGTACGGGTCGGTATAGCCGCCGTCCGCCTCGCGCGCGCCGAGCGCGCCGATCGCGGCGGGCAGGTCCTCCGCGCCCCAGGTCAGTCCTGCCAGCCCGACGCCGTCATAGTCGCCCAGCGCGAAGACCGCGCGCGGCGTCTCGGTCGCGATCGGCAGCAAAGCATAGTCGCCCGGCAGCTTGTCGCGCAGCGCTGCCACGGTGGCGCGTCCCTCTGCCTTGGGGAGCACCACGCCGGTCAGCGGCGCGCCCGCCAGCGCGGCGGCGTCGGCGACGAACGCCTCCGTCCCGACCGGGTTGACCCGCACCAGCAGCGCCGGCCCACCCGACGCCCGCTCCACCATCGCGCGCACCGCGTCTCGCGCTGCCGGCTTGGCGGCGGGCGCGACCGAATCCTCCAGGTCGAGGATCAGCGCGTCGGCGCCGAGCCCGAGCGCTTTCTCCATCCGCTCGGGCCGGTCGCCCGGCACGAACAGGAGCGAGCGCCACGTCACCGCGCGCGTTCGGCGAGCCGGCGCTCCCACGCCAGCGCGTCGCGGACGATCCCTTCCAGGTCGTCGCGCTTCGGCGCCCAGTCGATCGTGCGCAGGATGGCGGCATTGTCCGCGACCAGCTCGGCCGGATCGCCCGCGCGGCGGCCTTCGAGGCGTCGCTCGATCGGGTGGTTGGTGACGCGGTCGACCGCGTCGAGCACCTCGAGCACCGAGAAGCCGCGGCCGTAGCCGCAGTTGAGCGTGTGGCTCTCGCCCGGCCGCTCGATCAGCAGCCCGAGCGCGGCGACATGCGCCTCGGCGAGGTCGCTGACGTGGATATAGTCGCGCACCCCGGTGCCGTCGCTGGTCGGGAAGTCGGTGCCGTAGACCGACACCGCCGCGCGCTTGCCCGTCGCCGCCTCGACCGCGATCTTGATCAGGTGGGTCGCGCCCACCGTCGACTGGCCGCTGCGCCCCTGCGGGTCCGCGCCGGCGACGTTGAAATAGCGCAGGCAGCAGTGGTTCATCGGGTGCGCCGCCGAGACGTCCTTGAGCATATGCTCGGTCATCAGCTTGGACATGCCGTAGGGATTGATCGGCACCTTCGGGTCGCCCTCGGCGACGGGGACCCGCTCGGGCGTGCCATAGGTCGCCGCGGTCGAGGAGAAGATGAAGTGCGGCACGCCCTCGGCCACCGCGCTCTCGATCAGGCTGCGCGTCGCCGCGGTGTTGTTACGATAATATTTGAGCGGATCGCTGACCGACTCGGGCACCACGACCGAGCCCGCGAAATGCATGATCGCGCGGACCTCGTGCTCGCGGATCACGTCCCGGACGCGCGCGTCCTCGACCGCGACGTTGACGAAGGCGGCGCGCGGGTCGACCGCCCAGTCGAAGCCGGTGACGAGATTGTCGACGACGACGACGTCATAGCCGGCGTCGAGCAGCGCGAGCACGGCGTGGCTGCCGATATAGCCGGCACCGCCGGTCACCATCACCTTGCCGTCGAGCGTCGCGTCCTGCGTCATGCCTGTCTCCTGTGCCGTTGCCGCGGCCTAGCGGCTTCCTACATGACACGTAAAGGAGACGCTTTTCATGACGGACTATGCGACGCTGGCGGGTGGCTGTTTCTGGTGCACCGAGGCGGTGTTCAAGGACGTGATCGGGGTCGAGAGTGTCGAGAGCGGCTATATCGGCGGCCACGTCCCCAACCCGACCTACAAGCAGGTGTGCGGCGGCGACACCGGCCACGCCGAGGCGATCCGGGTCGGCTTCGACCCCGCCCAGGTGAGCTACGCCGACCTGCTCGATATCTTCTTCGCGACGCACGACCCGACGCAGCTCAATCGCCAGGGCAACGACGTCGGCACGCAATATCGCTCCGCGATCTTCCCCGAGACGGTGATGCAGGAGGAACAGGCCAACCAGGCGATCGCGCGCGCGCAGGAGAATGTCCCGGGCAAGATCGTGACCACGATCGAGGAGTTCGGCGACTGGTACCCGGCCGAGGGCTACCACCAGGATTACTGGGAGACCTCGGGCCGCTCGAACCCCTATTGCATGGCGGTGATCCCGCCCAAGCTGCAGAAGCTGCGGAAGAGCTTCGCCGCGCGCAGCAGGGCGAGCGCGCCGGCGGCTTAGGGTAGCGGCGGCCTGGCGCTGACAGCGTGGCCGCGCGGCGACGTCTCCGGGATGGGACGGTCGTCGCGGGCGCCTGTCACCGATCCGATGGCCGAGCCCCTTCCGTCATCCCGGACTTGTTCCGGGATCCAGCCTTCCGCGTGAGCAACACCGTCTGAGTACGCGGAGCGCTGGATCCCGGACCAAGTCCGGGATGACGAACGAGGTGTGATAGCCGCTGTGCGCGAGGGCGCCGCGTCCGCAGGGACACGGCAGGTACCGCCTACCGCCGCGCCGCCCGCCGCAGCCGGTCGTTGATCGCCACGCCCACGCCCGCCTCGGGCACCGGCGCCACCGCGATCCGCGCCCGCGCGCTCGCGTCGGCGCGGTGGAGTGAGTCGAACAGCCGCGCCGCCGCCTCGACCGGGTCGCCCGCCGCGGAGAGCGTATCGTCGCCCGCCACCGCGCCGTAGCCGATCAGCCACTCGTCCACCTCCGGGGCAACCGCCTCCAGCCGCAGCGGCTTGCGCGGCGCGTAGTGGGTCGCGAGCTGGCCCGGCGCGCTGACGTGCGCGGTCGTGCCCGGCGCGACTGGCAGCACCTCGCCTAGCATCTCCGCGGTCACCGGGCCGGGGCGCAGGATCGTCCGCCCCGCCACGATCGTCGACTCTACTCCCGCGTGGGTCGCGCCGTCGTCGAGGATCAGTGGCACCGCCGCGCCGAGGCTCGCCGCGACATGCTCGGCGCGGGTCGGGCTGATCGCGTTGCTCGCATTCGCCGAGGGCGCCGCCAGCGGCGCACCGCTCGCTGCCAGCAATGAGCGAATCGCGCGGTGCGCCGGCACGCGGAGCGCGATCGTGTCGAGCCCCGCCGTGACCAGCGACGCCACCCCCGCTCCCGCGCGCAGCGGCAGCACCAGCGTCAGCGGCCCCGGCCAGAACCGCCCCGCCAGCGCCCGCGCGTCGCCGTCAAACACCGCCAGCGCCTCCGCCGCGTCGAGGTCGAGCACGTGGACGATCAGCGGGTTGAAGCTGGGCCGCCCTTTCGCGGCGTAGATCCGCGCCACCGCGCGCGAATCACGCGCGTCGGCGGCGAGGCCATAGACCGTCTCGGTCGGCACCGCGACGATCCCGCCGGCGCGGATCGCCGCCGCCGCCGCCGCGATCGCGGCCGTGCCGTAGCGTCGGATCTCGGGGAGTTGAGCGCTCATCGCGGCGGGTATAGCGAGGGCACACAGGAGAGAGAAATGACCTTCGCGCCCGCCATCGCCGACCAGCGCTTCGTGCTCGACCATGTCGTCAAACTCGACGAGATCGCGGCGCACGAGCGCTTCGCCGCCGCCAGCGCGGACACGGTCGAGGCGGTGCTCGAGGGCATCGGTGCGTTCGCGGAGGGCGAATGGGCGCCGCTCGCCACCGCGGGCGATCGGATCGGCGCGCGCTGGACCTCCGATGGCGTGGTGATGCCCGCGGGCTATCGCGCCGCCTACCAGGCCTATGTCGAGGGTGGCTGGGGCACGATCGGGGTCGACGAGCGCTGGGGCGGCCAGGGGCTGCCCTTCGTGATCCAGGCCGCGGTGCTGGAGACGCTCGGCACCGCCAACATGGGTTTCGCGCTCGCGCCGATCCTCACCGTCGGCGCGATCGAGGCACTGGCGCATCACGGCACGCCCGAGCAGCAGGCGACCTACCTGCCCCAGCTCGCCAGCGGCGCCTGGACCGGCACGATGAACCTGACCGAGCCGCAGGCGGGCAGCGACGTCGGCGCGCTGCGCACCACCGCCACGCCCATTGAGAAGGAGGGGGGCGACGGGACGTACCTGATCAGCGGCACCAAGATCTTCATCAGCTTCGGCGACCACGACCTCACCGACAATATCGTCCATCTCGTGCTCGCGCGCACCCCCGACGCGCCCGCGGGGACGCGGGGCATCTCGCTGTTCCTCGTGCCCAAGGTGCGGCTCGACGGCACGCCCAACGACGTGCGCGCGGTGTCGATCGAGCACAAGCTCGGGCTCCACGCCTCGCCCACCTGCGTGCTGTCGTTCGGCGACCATGGCGACTGCGTCGGCGAGCTGATCGGCCCGGAATATGGCGGGATGCGCGCGATGTTCACGATGATGAACAACGCGCGGCTCAACGTCGGCGTCCAGGGCGTGCAGGTGGCCGAGGGCGCGACGCAGAAGGCCGCGGCCTATGCGCGCGACCGCGTCCAGGGCGCGCGCGACGGCGCCCCCGCGGCGATCGTCGAGCATGCCGACGTGCGCCGCATGCTGCTGCGGATGAAGGCGCAGACCATGGCGGCGCGCGCGCTCGTCTATTACGCCTGCGGCCAGGTCGATCGCGCCACGCTCGGCGACGCCAAGGCGCGCGAGCGGCTCGAGATCATGACCCCGCTCGCCAAGGCGCACGCCACCGATCTCGGCAACGAGGTGGCGAGCCTGGGCGTGCAGGTCCACGGCGGGATGGGTTACGTCGAGGAGACCGGCGCGGCGCAGTTCTTCCGCGACGCGCGGATCACGCCGATCTACGAGGGGACGAACGGGATCCAGGCGGCCGACCTGGTCGGGCGCAAGCTCTCGCTCGCCAACGGCGGCGCCTTCGCCGACCTGATCGCGGACCTGCGCCGCGAAGCGCGCCACCCCGCGCTGGCGCGGCTGGTCGACGCCTGCGAGGCGGTCGGGCGGCGGCTCCAGGGGGCGAGCGCGGACGATCGCCAGGCGGCGAGCTATCCCTTCCTGACGATGCTGTCGGTCGCGTCGTGCGGCTGGCTGATGGAGCGCCAGGCGGCGGTTCCCGCGGCCGACGCGGTGAAGCGCGCGGCCTGCGCCTTCTACCTCGACCAGATCGTGCCCGAGGCGCTGGGGCTGGAAGCGGCCGCGAGCGCGAGCGCGGAGGTGCTGTACGCGCTGCCCGCGGGGGCGTTCTAGGCGAGAGGATGGTGGACGAGGGGCGGAGAGAATGAGCTCCGCCTCCTCCTGGCGTCACCCCGGCCACGCCGGGGTCCAGGTGGGACGGCCGTCGTGTGTCTCAATGACGTCCCCCGCCTGGGCCCCGGCGTCCGCCGGGCCGGCATGAGGAGAGCGTACCCAACGACCTCCTCCGCGTGCCCCGGCGAAGGCCGGGGGTCAGTTGGGGGCGCCGGTGAGACTCACCCGGCCTTCGCACCCTGGGCCACGACCTGTCCCGGGGAACGGACGTCGCCGCGCGGAGCACCTAGGCCCCAGGCAGCCCGCTCACTCCCCCGACGGGCACCCGCTCGCCGGGTTCGGCCCCGCGCCCTCGGGGTACCAGCGCGCCACCTTGCGGTCCTCGTCGTAGTAGCAGACCGCGCCCGAGCCGCCGTCGGGCGTCAGCGCGATCGTCCAATTGTGCGGCCCGCAATTGTGCGGCTCGCAGCCGTAGGAGAGCACGCGCCCGTCGACCTCAGCGATGGGCGTCGCGGTGACGTCGCTGTCGAGCACGCGCGCGCGCACTGCCGCGTCGGGCACCGCCGCCGCGGTCGCCGCGCGCACCGCGGGATCGGCGAGGAAGCTGCTGCCACCCTCCACCGCGTCGGTCGGATAGTGGCCGACGTAGCGCACCAGCGCCGCGACCGGCGTGGCGGCGACGCTGGGCGACGCGCTGGGCGCGGAGACAGGCGCCGTGTTGCCGGGCTGGTCGGGCTGCTGTTGGCAGGCGGCGAGCGCGGCGCAGGCCGCGAGGGAGATCAGGCGTCGCATCATGCGCGACAACGCCTCAGCCGGCGACTCGTTCGAGCAGGTCGGTCGCGTCGAGCCCGAGCAGGTCGATCCGCTCGCGGATGCGCGGCCATTGGTGCGCGACGAAATCCTCGCGCTCGGCGCGCCGCAGCCGCTCCGCCGCCCCCGCCAGCACGAACATACCGACGCCGCGGCGCACCTCGACATAGCCGTCGTCCTGGAAGCTCTGATAGGCCTTGGCGACGGTGAGCGGGTTGGCACCGTGCTCGGCCGCGAGCGCGCGCACCGAAGGAAGCTGGTCGCCCGCGGCATAGTCGCCGCGCAGGATCGCCGCGGCGATCGTGCCGCGTAGCCGGAGGTAGACCGGCGAGTCGTCGCTGCTGAGCGCTGCCATGCTGCGTTAATACACTATAGGACGTGGTTGTCGAGCCGCGGCGCGCGGGTCAGTCGCCCGGCGGCAGCTCGCCCGCGGCGATCCGGTCGCCCGGATGCGCCGCGTCGTGGAGCTGGCGCAGTCGTTCGAGCTGGTGGCGCGAGGCGGCGATCACCGCCGCCGCGGCGAGCGCCCGGTCACGGTGGAGCGCCACCACCGCCGCCTCGTCGAGTGCGGCGAGCGCCGCCTCGTCGATCGTGTAGAGCCCGTCGAGCGCGTGCTCGCGCGCGTTGGCGCGGCGCAGCACCAGTCGCCACGGCCGCAGCAGCCGGTGCCGCGCGAGCGCCCCCGCCAACGCGTGCGCCGCGGCGACGTCCGCGACTAGTCGCCGCAAGGCGTCGCGCAGCTCGCTCACCAACGACGTCGCCGCGCCGCGCTCGATCAGCGCCGCGCCGCGCGCGCCGAGCGACGCGTCGGCGGGATCGATCGCGAGCCCGGTGCCGCCCTCGGCGAGGCGGAAGGCGCCGAGCAGCACCGCCTGGGGCATGTAGGTGGCGTGGAAGCCGTCCCCGCCGGCGAAGAGGTTGTCGCCGCCCAGCGCCATCAGCGCGACGAGGTTGAAGCGGCCGGTGCCGGCGTCCTTGGCGAAGCACAGCGGCATGTCGCACGCCGCCAGCGCGATCTCGCCGCGCCCGAGCTGCGCGATCGCGCGCCCCCGCCCCGCCGCCGCCGCGTCGAAGCGCAGCGCACCGTGGCGCGCGGGATCGAGCGCGACCAGGCCGCTCACACCGCCTGCAACCCGTGCTCGCGCACCGCGCGGATCAGGTCGCGGTGGCGCGGCAGCCGCTGCATGGCATCGGCGCGCGCGCGCTCGGCGCGGGCGAGATGGCGTCGTGCCAGCGCGCTCTCGGGCGCGCCCGGGTCGATCGCGGCGTAATGCGCGTCGAACCGCATGCCGTGGAGCACATATTGGTAGCTCGGCCAGGAGAAGACCTCGCGCGCATGCTCGAAGTCCTGCGGCGCGGGAGGCTGCGTGCGCCACAGCTCGAGCCGCTCGGCCAGCCCGTCGGGCCAGGTCGCGGGCGAGGCATTGTCGCGCCAGAAGTCGGTGTCGGTGCGCTTGGTGATCGCATAGTGGAGCTTGAGGAACTCGATGATGCGCGCCCAATGGTGCGTGAAGGCGGCGTTGAACTGGCGCGCGGCGACGTGCATCGCGCCGCGCGTGCGCGGCAGCCGGTCGGCGATCGCGTCCATCGACGCCTCGATCAGCATCAGCGCCGAGGCCTCGAGCGGCTCGATGAACCCCGCCGACAGCCCGACCGCGACGACGTTGTTCTGCCAGAAGCGCTCGCGATGCCCGCCGTCGATGGTGATGCGGCGCGCGGTGAGCGAGTCGGCGGCGGGGCCGACATAGCGGCGCAGCGCGGCCTCGGCCTCGTCGTCGCCGATATGCGCGCTGCTGTAGACATGGCCGACGCCGCGGCGGGTCCACAGCCCGATGTCCCAGATCCACCCCGCCGCCTGCGCGGTGGAGACGGTGTGGCAGGTGATCGGCGCGTCCTCGCTGTCGTACGGCACCTGGAGCGCGATGGCGCGGTCGGCGAACAGCACGTCGCCGCAGCGGCGGAACGGGACCTCGTAGACCCCGCCGATCAGCAGAGCGGCGAAGCCGGTGCAGTCGACGAACAGGTCGCCCGCGATCGCGGCGCCGTCGGCGAGCACCAGCGCGGTGACGTCCCCGCCCTCGGCCTGCTCGACCCGCGCGACGTCGCCGAGGACGTGGCGTACGCCGAGCCGCTCGACCGCGTGCTCGCGCAGCAGCGTCGCGAACTTGCCCGCGTCGAGATGATAGGCGTAGTTCGCCTGGCCGACCCACTCGGGCGTGGTGATCGACTTGGGCGCGAGCCCGGCGTCGCACAGCGTCGCCTGGAAATCGACCCAGGTGGCGAAGTCCGCCGCCGCGGGCGCGTCCGACTGGGCGAGCCAGTGCGGCGCCAGGTCGAGCTCGGTCGCGCCCGCGGGCGGGTTGAGCGGGTGGTAATAGCCCTCGCCCGGCGAATCATCGGTCCAGCCGGCGAATCGCGCGCCCTGCTTGAACGCCGCGTCGCAGCCACGGACGAAGTCGGTCTCGGAGATGCCGATCTTCGCCAACGTGTTACGCATCGTCGGCCAGGTGCCCTCGCCGACCCCGACCGTCGGGATGCGCGCCGATTCCACCAGTGTCACCGCGACGCCGCTGCGCGTGCGCTGCGCCTGCGCGGCGAGTCGACAGGCCGCGATCCATCCCGCCGAGCCGCCGCCGACGACCACGACTTGGGTCACGGGCGCGTCATCATGTCGTTGATTCGCCGACATTATCCTTCTCACACCTCTCCGCTGCGACGTCTTGGCGCCGTTTATGTAATCGATCCCACTTGTATTTGTCCGATATATCCGTGAGACTGTTTTTCGGCAGCACACGCATAACAAGTGTGGCTGCGATAGGGGAGGATGACGGTGGCGACCAGCTTTCGGCAAGTGACGGCGCGTGCTTTTCTTTTCTCGGGCGGCATGGGAAGCGCGATCGGCGCGCTGATCGCCGCCACCCCGGTGCTGGCGCAGGCGGCGGCGCCCGCGGTCTCCGCTCCGCCCAGCCAGGCCGACGCCGACGGCACGTCGGGCGACATCGTCGTCACCGGCATCCGCGGCAGCATCGCTTCCTCCGCCGCGCAGAAGCGCGACGCGGTCGGCATCCTCGACGCGATCTCCTCGGAAGACCTCGGCAAGTTCCCCGACGCCAACGTGGCGGAGTCGCTCCAGCGCATCCCCGGTGTCGCGATCGACCGTACCAACGGCGAGGGTGCGCAGGTCAGCGTCCGCGGGCTCGGACCGGCGTTCAACACCGTGCTGTTCAACGGCCGCAGCTTCGCCAGCGACAATTACAACCGCGCCTTCTCGTTCGACCTGATCCCGGCCGAGCTGATCAGCGGCGCGCAGGTGTACAAGACCGCGCAGGCGCCGCTGCAGGGCGGCGGCATCGGCGCGACGATCAACGTGCAGACGCCGCGCCCGCTCGCGCTCAAGGGCTTCAAGGTCATCGCCACCGGCAAGGCCTTATACGAGAAGAACAGCGACAAGTTCACCCCGCAGGGCTTCGGGCTGATCAGCGACACCTTCGCCGACGGCAAGATCGGCCTGCTCGCCTCGGTGTCGTACCAGCGCCGCATCGCGCAGATCGCCTCGGTCAGCAACGACGGCTACCTGCCCAACAGCTCGGTCGGCCCGAACAGCAACCCGATCGCGACGGGCGTCTACGCGCCGCGCAACTTCGACGTGAACACCGCGCGCGACGACCGTACCCGCCTCGGCGCGACGGTGGTGGCACAATATCAGCCGACCGACGAGCTGACCTTCACGCTCGACGGCCTGTACAACAAGTTCAAGAGCGACTCGAAGACGCGCGCGCTCGGCGCCTGGTTCGAGCCCACCAGTTACACCGCCGCCACCGTCGACGAGAACCGCACGGTGACCTCGCTCACCACCAACGGCAACGCCGACTTCATCTCCTCGGGCGCACTGCGCGAGACGACGACCTGGGAGGGTGGCTTCAACGCCGAGTGGAACCCGGCCAACAACTTCAAGATGGTGATCGACGCGGCTTACTCGCGCGCCAAGAACGCGGGCGGCGGCGGTTCCTATTTCACCGTGATCGGCACGGCGACGCCCTATTCCTTCACCCAGGCCGAGGGGAACGGCATCCCCACGGTCAACGGCTTCGCGGACGGCGTGCTGACCAACCCGGCGCTCGGCCGCACCCATATCGCCGGGATCAACGGCAACGACGTCACCGAGAAGGTGCAGGAATATCGCTGGAACAACGAGTGGAAGCCGGCGTGGGGCGTGCTTCAGACGGTGCGCTTCGGCCTGATGAGCACGACGCGCGACAAGACCAACGTCGCGGTCACCTCGGGCGACGACGTCGGCTGCGTCTACTGCGGCTATCCGACGCTGGCGGACTCGTCGCTGCTGTCGCCCTTCACGGTGAAGGGGCTGGGCGCGCCGAGCGGCTCGGTGCCGACCACCTTCCTCACCTACGACGCGTTCAGATACCTCAACTTCCTCGCCAGCCCCGCGGCCACCTCGGCGCTGGACGCCAAGTACAATCTGGCGCCGGGCACGACGGCGGCGCGCTACGCCGCGACCAACGGCTATGCCGTCGCGCCGCAGCCGGGCACGCGCGTCAAGGAGACGGTGTGGGCGAGCTACGCCGACGTCGACTTCTCGGGCGAGCTCGGCAGCCTGCCGTGGCTGGTCAACGTCGGCGCGCGCTACGAATATACCGAGCTGACCTCGTCGGGCAGCCAGCGCCAGCTGGTCGATTTGACGCCGACCCAGGGCAACCCGCCGACCGACCCGACGATCTACGTCGGCGTGTTCGCCAGCCCGACCGGCACGCCGATCTCGCAGAAGTCGTCGTACAGCAACTTCCTGCCGGCGCTGAACGCGCGGCTCAACTTCACGCAGGAGCTGCAGGTCCGCTTCGCCGCCTACAAGACGCTGACTCGGCCCGCGATCGGTGACCTGGCGCCGAGCCTCGACATCGGTACGCTGCGCCCGGCGACGCTGACCGCGAGCGGCGGCAACCCGAGCCTCCGGCCTTACCAGGCGAAGAACCTCGATGTGTCGCTCGAATGGTATCCGACCCGCACGACCACGCTGTCGGCCGCGGTGTTCTACAAGAAGGTGGACGATTTCATCATCCAGCTGTTCGGCGACGAACTGTTCCCGATCCGCAACGCGGGCAACGCGCAGGGCGTCGGGCTGCCGGTCGGCGGGCTGATCGTCGACCAGAACACCGCGCGCTTCAGCGTGCGGCGCCCGCGCAACGCTACCTCGCTCGACATCAAGGGGCTCGAGCTCAACCTGGTGCACACGTTCGACTGGCTGCCGGGCGTGCTGAGCGGCTTCGGCCTCCAGGCCAACGCCACCTTCGTCAGCACCAACCGCGACTTCGACACCAGCCAGGTCGGCCAGTCGTTCGCCGCGGAGGGCATCGGCAACTCGCAGAATGCCACGGTCTTCTATGAGAAATATGGCGTCTCGGCGCGCATCGCCTACAACCGGCGCGAGCGCTTCCTGCGTGAGCTCGCCGGCGGCGCGGGCAACGAGCCGATCTTCGTGCGCGACTATGGCCAGTTCGACGGCAGCGTCGCGGTGAACGTCACGCCCTACGCCCAGGTGTTCCTGGAGGGCACCAACCTCTTCAACGCCAAATATTACACCACCGGCCGGTTCGACAACCAGCTGCTGCAATACCAGAACTTCGGCCCGCGCTACGACGCCGGCGTGCGCTTCTCGTTCTGATCACCGCGGTTCCGCGCCGGTCCTCGCGAGAGGGCCGGCGCGGGCCGCCTGGGGCTCACTCCCCGAAGGCGCGCTTGATCAGGTCAGCGGTGGAGGCGTCGAAGTCGCCGCCGCCCTTGGCCGCCGCCTTGGCCATCTCCTTGCCCAGCTCGACGCCGAACTGGTCGAACGAGTTGATCCCCAGCAGCACGCCGTTCACGAACACGCGATGCTCGTAGAAGGCGATCAGCGCGCCGAGCGTCCGCGCGTCGAGCCGCTCCAGCAGCAGGGTCGACGACGGACGGTCGCCGGGATAGCTGCGCGCCGGGTCGGCCGCGTTGGCGCGCCCGGTCATCAGCGCCGCTCCCTGCGCGAAGGCGTTGAGCAGCAGCTGGCGGTGGTGCTCGGGCGGCAAGGTGTCGCCCGCCTCGATCACCGCGAGGAACTCCACGGGTACGAGGTGCGTGCCCTGGTGGAGCAGCTGGAACACCGCGTGCTGCGCGTCGGTGCCCACCCCGCCCCAGGTGATCGGCGCGGTCGGGCGGCCGACCGGCTGACCCTCGACCGTCACGCCCTTGCCGTTCGATTCCATCTCGAGCTGCTGAAGATAGCTCGGCAGCAGCCGCAGCCGCTCGTCATAGGCGAAGGGCGCGCGCGTCTCGGCGTGCCGCACCTGGGTGTAATAGAGGTCGGCGAAAGCGGCGAGCGCGGGGGCGTTCTCGTGCAGCGCGGCGAGGCGGAAATGGCGGTCCATCTCGGCCGCGCCCTCGAGAAGCTCCTCGAACTGGTCCCAGCCGAGCGCGATCGCCGCGGGGAAGCCGATCGACGACCAGAGCGAGTAGCGCCCGCCGACCCCCTCGGAGAAGGGCAGGATGCGAGTCTCGTCGACACCCCACTCGACCGCCTTCTCGGGCGAGGCGGTCAGCGCGATCACGCGGCCGTACGGGTCCTCGACGCCGGCGCCGGTCATCCACTGGACGACGCTCTCGGCGTTCATCATCGTCTCGGTGGTGGTGAAGGTCTTGGAGGCGACCACCAGCAGCGTCGTCTCGGGGTCGAAGTCGTCGAACACGTCGTCCAGCGCCATGCCGTCGACGTTGGAGACGATCGCGACGTCGTAGCGGTCGCTGCCGCGGCCGAGCGCGTCGACCAGCAGGTGCGGCCCCAGCGCCGAGCCGCCGATGCCGACGTGGAGGATCGAGCGCACCGGGCCGAACGCCTCGGCCTCGATCGCGTCGATCAGCCCGCGCATCCGCGCGTGGTACGAGGCCGCGCGCGCGACGCTCTCGGCCTTGCCCTCGCCGCGCTCGGCGGTGTGCTCGACCGGGCGATCCTCGGTGACGTTGACGTTGGCGCCCGCGAACATCGCCTCGCGCTTGCCCGCGAGATCGACCGACTTGGCCAATGCCTCGAAGGCGGTGAGCGCCTCGGCGGTGAGGTGCGTCTTGGACCAGTCGAAGTGGATGCCGGCGACGTCGAGCGACAGCCGCTTCAATCGATCCGGGTCATTGGCGAAGAGCGTCTCGAGCCGCTCCTGCGGCAGCGCCTCGATGGTCGACCAGTCCGCCATGTCATCTGTCCTTCCGGCTGTCTCGTGTCGCGGCGCACAACGGGTCGGCGGCGCCAAGGCTCCGCTTGACGCGACGCGACGGTTGCGCGACGCGGTGCTTCATGGCCACCCCCATTGCCGCCGGCAAGCCCGCGCGTTCGGAAACCGCCGAGACGATCCGCTTCCTGCTGAAGCTGGCGCTGTTCGTCTTCGTGCTGCGCAGCTTCATCTTCTCGCCTTTCTCGATCCCGAGCGAGTCGATGCTGCCGCGGCTGCTGATCGGCGACTATCTGTTCGTCTCCAAGTGGAACTATGGCTACTCGCGCTGGTCGCTGCCGTGGGGCGTGCCGCTGATCCCGGGGCGGATCTTCGCGCACGATCCGACCCGCGGCGACACGGTGGTGTTCCGCTCGATGGGGCCGGACGACCATGACGTGATCAAGCGCGTGATCGGCCTGCCCGGCGACACCGTGCAGATGCGGAACGGCCAGCTGTTCCTCAACGGTCAGGCGATCCCGAAGCAGCGGGTCGCCGACTTCATCGTGCCGCTCTCCCCCAACTTCCCCGCCGAGAAGTGCGGCGCGCGCTTCCAGGACAGCGACGCGCAGGGCCAGCCGATCTGCCGCTACCCGCGCTTCCGCGAGACGCTGCCGGGCGGGCGCAGCTACACGGTGCTCGACCAGGAGAACATCCCCGTCGCCGACGACACCGACGTGTACAAGGTGCCCGCGGGCAACGTGTTCCTGATGGGCGACAATCGCGACGATTCGGCGGACAGCCGCTTCGCCCCGCCGGTCGGCATGGGCTATATCCCGATGGAGCGGATCGAGGGCAAGGCGGTGGTCACCTTCTGGTCGACCGACGGCTCGTCCGAGTGGATCAAGCCCTGGACCTGGGTCTCGGCGGCGCGGTTCCGCCGCATCGGGGAGGGTTTTTGAGCGACGCCGGCGAGGATCTCGCCGGCTGGGTCGAGGCGCGGTTCGGCGTCCGCCCCGACGACACTGCCCCCTTCGTGCGCGCGCTGACCCACAGCAGCCACGCCGAGGGCCAGGCCGGCGGCAGCTACGAGCGGCTCGAATTCCTCGGCGACCGCGTGCTGGGGCTGTCGATGGCGGAGTGGTTGGTGGAATTGTTCCCGGCCGAGCCCGAGGGGCAATTGTCCAAGCGGTTCAACGCGCTCGTCACCGGCGCGGTGTGCGCGGAGGTGGCGCGCGCGATCGGCGCGGACGTGCGCGTGCGGCTCGGCAAGCAGGCGCGCGACGACGGCGCGCAGCACAGCGACAACGTGCTGGGCGACGTGGTCGAGGCTTTGCTCGGCGCGGTCTATCTCACCGCCGGGCTGGCGCCCGCGCGCGCGGCGGTGCGACGGCTGTGGCGGGACAAGGTCCAGACCGAGGCGCGCGCGCCGCAGCATCCCAAGTCGGCGCTGCAGGAATGGGCCGCGGCGAATCGCCGCGCGGTGCCGTCCTACGCGATCGTCGAGCGCGCCGGGCCGGGCCACGCGCCGCGCTTCACCGTTCGCGCGTCGGTGGGCAAGGACGAGGTGCTCGCGGAAGGGACCAGCAAGCAGGAGGCGGAGACCGAGGCGGCCAAGGCGCTGCTCGCCGCGCTGGCGGCACAGGCGGCACCCGCGCGGGGACGGCGGCGGCGCTGACGTGGTGTGCTCCTGCCTGCATAGGAGCGCGGCTGTAGTTGAAGGAGCGCCACGCCCTCCCCTTCTCCCGCCGTCATCCTGAACTCGTTTCAGGATCCACTGTGCCGCGGGCTCCGCGGCGGCTGGACACGCGGCCCCGTGGATCCTGAGACAAGCTCAGGATGACGCCAGCGGGTAGGTCGGTGGCCGACCCTACGCTCCGCCACCGCCCCCGCCGGAACACCCCGCCCACCCCGCACATTCCGCGCCGCATGGCGGGACGCGTGCGGCGCAAGCAGGGACTGGCGGAGGCCGAGCGGCGCGCCGCGACCGAGGCCGCGCCGCTGGAACGCTGCGCGCTCTGCGGCCGCCCGCTCGGCCGCCGCGTCGAGTGGCACCATGTCGTACCGCGCAGCGAGGGCGGGCGCGACACCGTGCCGCTCCACCCGATCTGCCACCGCGCGATCCACGCCGCGGCGGACAATGCTGCCCTCGCGCGCGCGGGCACGCTCGACTCGATCCGCGACTGGCCCGCGATCGCGCGCTTCCTCGGCTGGATCGCGGACAAGCCCCCCGACTTCCACGCGCCGACGCGACGCGGCGTCGGGTAACGGGCTCAACCCGCCACCATCCCCCACAGCAGATAGCCGTTGAGCCCGACGATCACCGCCGCGATCGCCCAGGCCGTCACGCCGAGCCAGCGCGGCGCGGCGAACTCGCCCATCAGCCGCCGGCTGCCGGTATAGGCCACCAGCGGGATCACCGCGAAGGGCAGCTGCAGGCTCAGCACCACCTGGCTCAGCACCAGCAGCTCGGTCGCGCCGCGATCGCCCATCGCCGCCACCACCAGCACCGCGGGCACGATCGCGATCGCGCGCGTCACCAGCCGGCGCAGCCACACCGGCAGCCGCACGTCGAGGAAGCCCTCCATCACGATCTGCCCGGCCAGCGTGCCGGTCACGGTCGAGTTCTGCCCGCTCGCCAGCAGCGCCACCGCGAACACCGCGCTCGCCGCGCCGACGCCGAGCATCGGCGACAGCAGCTCGTGCGCCTGCTCGATCTCGGCCACCGCGGTGCGCCCCGCGGTGTGGAAAGCGGCCGCCGCCAGGATCAGGATCGCGGCGTTGATGAAGAAGGCCAGCCCCAGCGCGACGGTCGAGTCGATCGTCGCCAGCTTGAGCGCCTCGTGCCGGTCACGCGCGCCGCTGCCATAAGCGCGCGTCTGCACGATCGAGGAATGGAGGTAGAGGTTGTGCGGCATCACCGTCGCGCCCAAGATGCCGATCGCGATGTAGAGCATCGCCGGGTTGGCCACCACCTCGCGCGAGGGAACCAGCCCGCGCGCCGCCTGCGCCCAATCGGGGTTTGCCCAGAACAGCTCGAAGGCGAAACAGCCCGCGATGATGATCAGCAGGCTGGCGATGAACGCCTCGAGCCGGCGGAAGCCGTAGCGCTGCAGCGCGAGGATCAGGAACACGTCGAGCGCGGTGACCACCACGCCGTAGACCAGCGGCAGGCCGAACAGCAGCTTGAGCGCGATCGCGGTGCCGAGCACCTCGGCCAGGTCGCAGGCGATGATCGCGATCTCGGCCAGCCCCCACAGCAGCCAGGCGAGCGGGCGCGACGAGTGCTGGCGACACGCCTGGGCGAGGTCGAGTCCGGCGCCTATGCCGAGCCGCGCCGAGAGCGCCTGGAGCACGATCGCCATCAGGTTCGACAGCAGCACGACCGAGAGGAGCGTGTAGCCGAACGCCGAGCCGCCGGCGATGTCGGTCGCCCAATTGCCCGGGTCCATATAGCCGACCGCGACGAGCCAGCCCGGCCCGACGAAGGCCATCAACTTGCGCCAGAACCCCGCCCCCTCGGGCACGGGGACGGTGGCGAAGCTGTCGCCGAGCGAGCGTGCGGGGGAAGTCATGTGGCGCGTTGAATGCGGGAGACGCGCCGCGGTTTCAATGGGGAGGGTGGGATAGCGCTAGGAGCACCTCGAATCCTCGCCGCTCGCGGGGAGGCGGACCGCTCGCCCTAGGCGAGTGGTGGAGGGGGATCTCCGCGCGCGAGCCGGCGCGCTCGAGGCGATCCCCTCCACCAGCCTGCTGCTGTCGCGCGGGTAGAGTTGCCCCCGGCAACTTCAGCCATGTCCGGGGGACATAGCGACCTGCACGACCCTCCCCGTGCCGGGGAGGATTCGCCCCTCACCGCCGCTCGTACGCCTTGGGCAGCGCGCCCTCGGTCGGCGTCAGGTAGCGGTCGCGCAGCTCGGTCTGGCGCGAGCGCATCGGCTGCGCGCGGCCGTCGATCCAGGTCGCCACCGGGACCGACGACAGCTCGAGCGGGTCGCCGTCCCACAGCACCACGTCGGCGCGACGGCCGGGGCGCAGCGACCCGATCTCGCCGCCCAGCCCGATCGCCTCGGCGGGGCCGCTGGTGATCGAGGCCCAGGCCTGGCCCCAGTCGAGCCCGGTCGCGCCCGGCACGCGCGTGATCGCCACCAGGTTGCCCGCGAACTGGCGCAGCACGTGGTCGCCGCCGGACGCGCCGGTCGCGGCCAACGCGACCTGCACCCCCGCCGCGCGCATCCGCCCCACGTTCGACTCGGTCGCGGCGAGGCTCTCGAAGCTGGCGGGCAGATCGGCGAGCGCGTGCGCGATCACCGGCACGCGCGCGGCGGCGATCTCGCGCGCCACCAGCCAGCCCTCGGCGACGCCGACCAGCACCAGCCTCACTTTGGGATAGTCGCGCGCCATCCCGAGCACCTGGCGGATGTCCGCGGCGCGCTCGACATGGACCAGCAGCGGCAGCTGTCCGTCGAGCACGCGCCCCAGCGTCTCGGCGTCGCCGCGGGTCACCAGAGAGTCGCGCGAGCGACCGTCGAACGCCTTGGGATCGCGGCGATAGTCCTGCGCCTGCTGGAAGGCGTCACGCAGCAGCGCCCAGGCCGCGGGGCGACTGCCGCCGGCGAGCTTGCCGCCGTCCTCGCCCAGCTCGACATATTCGAAGGCGCGCGCGCGGGTGAGCGCGTCGGGGTCGCTGCCGAGATCGATCACCGCGCCCTGCCCCGCGAAGATCGACCCGCCCGCCTCGGGCGCGACGATCGCGCGGGTCACGCCGCCGAGGCGCTCGTTGGCGATCTTCACCCCCGCCGGATTGACCGCGAACGAGACGTCGAGCGACGCCTTGAACGGCGAGGTGCGCGCGCCCGCGTCGTTGCTCTCGGACACGCCGTCGGCGTCGACCAGCGACAGGTCGGTCATCGCCGAGACCACGCCCGGCGTGACCCATTTGCCCGTGGCGTCGACCACCTCGGCGCCCGCGGGCACCGCGACGCCCGCGCCCGCCGCGACGACGCGGCCGTTCGCGATCACGACCGTACCGCGCTCGATCGGCGCCGAGCCGTCGCCGATCGCGACGGTACCGCCGGTGATCGCGATCGTCTGCGCCGCGGCGGGCATCGCCAATACGCTGGCGGCGAGGAGAAGCAGCGCGCGCGTCACTTGACGTCTCCCGAACCGGGCTGGCCGAGCTCGAAGTCGCTCACCGGGCGGCGCTTCGGGTCGCTCGAATCATAGAGCAAGGCGCCGTCGACCCAGACCTTCTCGGGCCGGGTGTAGACGCTGAAGGGATTGCCGTTCCACAGCACTGCGTCGGCCATCTTGCCGGCGCGCAGGCTGCCGGTCTGCGCGTCGATGCCGAGCGCCTTGGCCGGCCCGAGCGAGAGCCACTTCCACGCCGCTTCGTCGCTCACCTGAATGCCCGCGTGGCGCGCCGAGGAGAGCACCTTGGCGACTTCCTGGTTGAGCCGCTGGATGCCGTTCTCGTCGTCGGAGTGGATCATCGCGCACGCGCCCGACCGGTCGAGGATCGCGAGGTTCTCGCCGATCCCGTCGTAGCTCTCCATCTTGAAGCCGTACCAGTCGGCCCAGACCGCGGCGCAGGTGCCGCTGGCTCTGAGCAGGTCCGCGATCTTGTACGCCTCGACCGCGTGGTGGAAGGCGGTGACATGGTAGCCGAACTCCTTGGCCATATCGAGCACGATGGCCATCTCGTCGGCGCGGTAGCAGTGGTTCTGCACCATGATCTCGCCCGAGAGCACGCCGCGCAGCGTGTCCATCGCGATGTCGCGGTCGGGCGGATCGCCGCCCTCCTTCTCGTACTTGTCCCACTTGCGCTTGTACGCCACCGCCTTGGCCCAGGTCTGGCGATCGACCGCGACATTGCCCATCCGCGTCGACGGCTCGCGCCCCTTGCTGCCGTAGACGCGCTTGGGGTTCTCGCCGCACGCCATCTTGAGGCCGTAGGGCGCGCCGGGGAACTTCATCGCCTGCATCGTGCGCGCGTAGACGTTCTTGAGCACCACGCTGCGCCCGCCCATCAGATTGGCCGAGCCGGGCAGGATCTGCAGCGTCGTCACCCCGCCGTTGGCGAGCGCGCGGCCGAAGCCCGGGTCCTGCGGCCACACGCTGTGCTCGGCCCAGACGTCCGCGGTGATCGGCGCGGTCGCCTCGTTGCCGTCGGACAGCGCCTGCACCTGCGGGCTGGGATAGTCGCCGAGGTGGCTGTGGATGTCGACGATACCGGGGGTGATATACTTGCCCGCGCCGTCGATCACCGTCGCGCCCGCGGGCGCGTCGAGCGACTGACCCACCGCGGCGATCTTGCCGTCCGCCAGCAACACCGCGCCGCCGTCGATCCGCCCGCCCTCGCCGTCGAACACGGTGACGTTGCGCACCAGCGTCGGCACGCCGGGATAGGCGTGGTAGGTCGAAGGATAAGGATCGCGCGCGTACTTGACCGGCGGCGCCTTGGCGGCGGCGCTCTTCGGGCGATCCTTGCCGTCACTCGCGCAGGCGGCGAGTGGCAGCGCGATCGCGACCGCGCCCCACAGCGCGCGGCGCCCTCGACCGAGCTTCATGCATTAACCCCTTTTCTTATGCTCTACCCTCTCCGGGACCATGGAACGGGGGGAGCGCGGCGGTCAAGCTTCGTGCGAATATGGGACGGCTGGCCCCGACATCTGGTGGGATAAGAGTTCTACTGTCTCTTCTGTGGGACACATGTTAGAACTATTAGCTCGGGCGCGTTGACGGCCTCTCGGCCGCTGTATAGACGCCACGCTATCATTTCGAGGAGTGTTACAATGAACGACGAGACCGCCAGCACCAATGTGGTCGAGCTCGCGACCGAACTGACGATCGCCTGGCTGTCCAATCCCAACACGCGCGCCTCGGGCGAGGACGTCCCGGCGTTTCTGCGCACGATGCACGACGCGGTGTCGAACCTGTCGTCGAGCACTTCGGTGACCACGTCGGAGGAGCCGGCGAGCGACTATACCCCCGCGGTCTCTGTGCGTAAGTCGCTGGCGTCGAAGGATCATCTGATCTCGCTGATCGACGGCAAGCCGTACAAGACGCTGCGCCGCCACCTCGCCGGCCACGGCCTGACCCCCGACGACTATCGCCAGCGCTTCGGCCTGAAGCCCGACTATCCGATGGTCGCCGAGAATTACTCGCAGGCGCGCCGCGACATGGCGAAGAAGATCGGCCTCGGCCGCAAGCCCGGCGCGCGCCGCGGCGGTGGCGAGGAAGCCGCGCCGACGCCGGCCCCCGCGCCGCGCGGTCGCCGCAAGTCGGCCCCGGCCGAGGCCTGAGCCTGACGCCGGCCGCGGGGTTCGGGGCGTGACCGACGCCCCCGCGGCCGGACTGGTCGAGCGCGCGCGCGGTGCGCTCGGCGATCGGCTGCGCGCGCTGGTGGCGAGCGAGCAGCTCGACCTGGCGCGCGCGCCCCACGATCCCGGTCTGATCGCGCGCGACTCGCCCGCCTGGGCGGTCCACGCCGACTTCTCCGCGATGATGATCGGCGGCATCTCCGCGCTGCTGCTCCAGATGCTCCACCCGCGCGCGCTCGCCGGTGTGTGGGACCATAGCGGCTTCCGCGACGACCGGCTCGGCCGGCTGCGCCGTACCGCCAGTTTCATCGCCGTCACCACCTTCGGCGCCACCGACACCGCCGAGCGCGCGATCGCGCAGGTGCGCCGCGTCCACGACCATGTCACCGGCACGTTGCCCGACGGCACGCCCTATCGCGCCGACGATCCCGCGCTGCTCACCTGGATCCACGTCGCCGAGGTGGACAGCTTCCTGCGCGCGTACCTGCGCTATCGCGACTCGTCGCTGAGCGCGGCCGAGCAGGACCGCTATCTCGCCGACACCGCGGTGGTGGCGGAGAGGCTCGGCGCCGCCGACGTACCAAGCTCGCGCGCCGCGGTGGCGGACTATTACGCCCGGATCCTGCCCGAGCTGCGCGCCGACCATCGCACGCGCGAGGTGGCGGCGGCGCTACTCGCGCCCGGCGACGACCCCGCCGCCGCCGCGGCGTTGGCGATGGCGAGCGCGGCGGCGGTGGACCTGCTGCCGGGCTGGGCGGCGGCGCTGCACGGCCGCCTCCAGCCCGCCGCCGCGCGCCCCGCGATCCGCGCCGGCGCGGACGGGCTGAGCCGCGTGATGCGCTGGGCGCTGAAGGCGCGGTGACGGTGCGCTCCCGCTGCGGCGGGAGCGCGGGCGGTCACCATCTCACGTCGACGCTCAAGGTGAAGCGGCGGCCGAAGTCGTCGATGATGCCGCTTCTGAACGCGTAGGATTGCGGCACGCTACCCAGGGTCAGCTTGTCGAAGACGTTGCTGACGTTGAAGGTGAGCCCGAACCGTCGCTGCTCGCCGAAGCTGTAGCCGATCGTCGCGTCGTGCAAGCTGTAGCCTGGGAGGCGGATGAAGTCGCGCACCTCGTTCGCCGCGTCGGTCCCCCCCACCGGCGCGCCCGCGGAGAAGTAACGCGTGGCATTGTTCCAATTCCACACCCATTGCGCGAAGAAGCCGCCACGCTCGAAGCCCGGCCGCAGCTGCGCACGCCATGTGCTGTCGCCGATACTGCCGGCGGCTTCCTCCGCCGCCGCCAGGTTGTTATCCGGCGCCGAGAGATAGTGGAACAGGTGGTAGACGTTGGCATATAACGTCAGCTTCGCGGCCGCACCGAGTGGCAGCGAGTAGTCGAGCGCGGCGTTGGCCGCCTCCACCTTCAGCTTGCCGAGGTTGACGAAGCTGTCGGTGAAGCCGTCACCCAGTTCGAACGCGCGCTGGTGGCTGCTCGGCAGGCGCTTGTAGAAGCGGCACGTGTTCACGCCCAAGCTTCGCGTGGTGTCGGGATAGGTGGGGCTATCGTAGCAGAGCTGGAGCTCGGTGTCGGAATCGACCAGGCTGATCTGGTCGTCGACGAGCACGTGGACATAGTCGCCGCTCAGCTTGAGGCGCGGCACGAACGCCGGGGTCAGGACGACGCCCGCGGTCCAGCTTCTCCCGCGCTCCGGTCGCAGACCGGGCGCGCCATCGACGACGCCGGTGATCGCGGCGCCCGAGGGGACGTAGGCGTTGAGGAACTGGTCCGCGCCCGCCGTGTCGCTCGCCAGCCCGGCGTCGACCACCGCGCGGCGGCAGTTGGCGAGGCGGGTCTGCGGGCGCAGCCCCTGCCCGATCTCGCTCGACGCGCAGGGATCGGTCGGCGCGGTGAAGGCGGACTGACCGCCGAGGAACAGCTCGGTGATGCTCGGCTGGCGGATCGAGCGGGTGACGTTGCCCCGCACCTGCAACGCGTGGATCGGTCGCCACGTGCCGGCCAGCGACCAGATGCGGTTCCACCTGCCCTGCTCGCGCTGCGTGATCTCGCTGCCGTCGAGCAGCCGCACGTCGGGTGCGGCGCCGCTCTGGCGGACGAAGCGGATGCCGGGCTGGAAATGCAGCTCGCGCAACAGCGGCGCGGAGAAGTCCTCGCCGAGCAGCGGCACGATCGCCTCGCCGCCGAACTCGGCCGACTCGATATGGCCCTGCGTGTCGGCGAGCGCGACCGAGCGCGTGCCGCCGGTGCGCGACAGCTCGTCGTTGCGATAGTCGATCTGCTCGCGACGATACTCGCCGAACAGCGCGTAGCGCGCGGTGCCGCCGGGCAGATCGATCAGCGCGCCGCTCAGCGACGCCTGGCCGAACAGCAGACGCGAACGATTGGTCAGGCGCGTCGGCGTCATCACATAGTCGCGCGCCTCCGCCGACATCTGGCCGTAGCCGAACAGGTTGAGCGGTCGGCAGGCGGCGATCTGCGCGGCGGACACGGTGCGGCGCAGATAATGTTCGGTGAGGTGGCCGGCGCGGTCGCGGTCACGCACGATCTCCTGGCCGGTGACGCCGTACGGTGTCGTGCCGAGCACACCCGCGCCGCCGGGCGTCTGTGCGCGGCAGACGATGTTCCCCGCGGCGTCGCGGACCGCGTCGGCGGCGAGCGCATATTCGATGTCGCGGATCTGATAGGCGCGGTGCGACAGGTCGTTGGCGGCATAGCTGAGCGAGGCGTCATAATGCGTCGTCTTGCCGAACGCCGCGAACTCACCCCGCGCGCCGATGACGGTGCGATAGGTGTCGCTGGTCGCTACGGTGGGATGGCCGTCGTAGAGGTCCTGGTTGGTGCGCGACAGCAGGAAGCGATCGGTCACGCCCGCCTGGCCGAGCAGCTCCCGCGCCCGCTGGCTCAGATACGGGTTACTCAGCTGGATCGCCAGCGCGCTATATTCGGCGCTCGCGTAGGAGATCGCGTTACCCCACCCGCCGACGCGCGGCACCACGCTGCGCACGCGCGCGTAGTGGTTCTCGGTATAGAGCGTCAGTGCGTCGCTGATGCTGAGATGCGCGAGCACGTCGGCGATGGCGCGGTCCTGCTGGGCGCGCAACAGGTTGCGCCGCGCGCCGTCGTCGAGGTCGGCGGCCTCGCCGCCCACCGCGCCGCCCGTCGTCCCGGGCGACACGTCCGGGTCGGCGATCACCGCAGGGACGATCGCGCGCAGCCTACCCGTCGCGTCGAAGTGCAGCGGCACCGCGACCCGCGGCAGCGCGCCCCTGCTCGCCGCGTCGCGGTTGGGCACGGTGAGGAAGCCTCTGACGAAGCTGCCGATGAAGGCGTTGATATCGGTACCCGGATGCGCCTTCAGATAGTCGCGCGGCGTCGGCAGATGCGCCTGGAGCAGGTTGAGCGCGAGCGCGTCGCGCTGCGTCGCGGTACCGCCCGCGCCGGACAGCGCCGAGGCGTAGCGCGCGATCACCGCGGCGTCGAAGGCGTCGCGCGCGGCCGCGCCGGTCGCGTTGGCGCGCGTGCCGGGCAGCGCCGCGGGCGCGAAGGCGCAGAAGCCCGTGAGATCGGTCACCCGGCAGCCGCTGCCGCGTGACACCGGCCGGCCGGGGACGAGGTTGGTGTTGCGCGGCATCGTCCACAAAGTCTCGGGGCGATAGCCGGGCGAGGCGTCGAGGTCGTTCGGATCGGTGGTGATCAGCCCCTGGAAGTCGCGCGGCAGGGCATCGGCGAGACCGCCCGGCGCGTCGAAGCTGAAGACCGCACCCGCGTTCGATACCAGCAGCGACCCGCCGCGATAGCCCGCGCCGGCGATGTTGCGCGGCACCTTGTCGGAGGCCGCCGGCAGGAAGGCGCCGCCGCCGCTGCCATCGAGCGTGGGCACATAGGCCGGGTTGCGCACGCCGCCGTCGTGGAAGGAGGTCGGCGCCACCCAGTTGGCGCGATAGCCCGCGCGCGCGTCACCGTAGAGCGCGTCGTCGCGATCATGTTCCAGCGCGACGGTGACGTTGCCGCGCCCACCCGCGAAGCTGGTGCCACCGAGCGCGCTCAGCCGGTAGCGCGCGCCGTCGCCGCGCGCGGTCAGCCCGCTCAGCGCGCCGAGCGACAGGCCCTGAACATCGTCCTTGAGCACGATGTTGACCACGCCCGCGATCGCGTCCGAGCCATAGGCCACCGCGCCGCCGACCGTCACCGCGTCGGTGCGCGCGATCAGCGCCGCGGGGATCGTGCTGAGATCGACCTGTGACCCCGGCGAGTTGTTGGCGACGAACAGCGACGCCGCATTGCCGGAGACGTAGCGGCGGCCGTTGACCAGCGTGAGCGTCCGCGCCGAGCCGAGGTCGAACAGGTCGACATAGGCCTGCCCGAGGCTGGCGGGCTGGCCGCCGTTGGTGCCGTAGGGCGAGGCGCCGCTACCGATGAACGGCACGTCGGTCAGCGCGTCCAGCATGTTGGTGAAGGTGCGGCGCTGGATCTGCTCGCCGCTGACCTGCGCGCCGGGGATCACCCCGTCATAGGCGGGCTGGACGATGCGCGAGCCGGTGACCACCACCTCGCGCAGCCCCTCCTCATCACCGGTCGACGATGTGCTGGCGGTCGGCGGGCCCTGTTCGCCCACCGCCGTCTGCGCGCGCGCCGCGCTTGGCGCGATCATGCCGCCGACCAATGCGGTCGCGGCGAGTAACGTCACCCTGGTCATGTCCCACCCCTTGTCCCGGCCGCCGGTGGCCGAGACGAGAGGGTGGTCCCTGCAACAAAAGAGTCGCAACTCTGTTGCTTCGAAGCAACAAAGTCACGACCCATCTCTTGTCAGGCACTTGTGAACGGCGCCTTGGCTCCGCTCGCCGTCTTGGGTAACGCTATACGGCGGTTACCGCGCCCGATCGCCGATACGGGTCGGGCGCGGTGCGATCACTGCACCACCACCGTCACCGCACGACGGTTCTGCGCCCAGCTCTCCTCGTCCGAGCCGAGCGCGACCGGGCGTTCCTTGCCGTAGCTGATCGTCGTGATCCGGCCCGGCGCGATGCCGCGCGCGACCAGATAGTTCTTCGCGGCGTTGGCGCGACGATCGCCCAGCGCAAGATTATACTCACGGGTGCCGCGCTCGTCGGCGTGGCCTTCCACGGTGATGCGCACGTTGGGATAGCGCGTCAGCCATGCCGACTGGCTGTCGAGGATGCCGCGAGCGGTGCCGTCGATGTCATACATGTCGAGCCCGAACAGCACGGTGTCGCTCTGCGCCGAGCGCTTGAAGTCGGCCGCCGAGCCCGGCGTGATCCCGGCGTTGGGGTCGGTCGCGCCGGTCGCCGGCGGCGCCTCGGGCGCGCCGCCAGGGGCGGGCGGCAGCACGTCGGGGCGCTTCTTCGAGCAGGCCGCGGTGGCCACCAGAGCGGTCGCCATCAACAAGGTGGTCGTCAGTCGTGCCATCGCATGTTCTCCCGTGTTCGTCTTGGTCTTGTGGTGAAGTGTCGCCGCTTAGCGCTACGGGCGCAATGGTCCCCAGGCCGGGTCCGAGCCGTCGAGCGGGGTCGGCACGCGGCGCTCGTTGACGCCCGTCAGGTCGACCGACCACAGGTCGGCCTTGCCGGCGTTGCCGCGACCCTGGCGGAAGAACATCAGCACGCGGCCGTTGGGGCTCCACGACGGCCCCTCGTCCTGCCAGCTGTTGGTCAGCAGCTTCTCGCCCGAACCGCTCGGGCTCATGATGCCGATGCGGAACGCGCCCTGGATCTTGGTGAAGGCGATCAGGTCGCCGCGCGGGCTCCACACCGGCGTGGCGTAGCGGCCACCGCCGAAGCTGATGCGCTGCTGGTTCGAGCCGTCCGCGTTCATCACGTAGATCTGCTGCCCGCCCGAGCGGTCGCTCTCGAACACGATCCTGGAGCCGTCGGGCGAGTAGCTGCCGCCGGTGTCGATGCCCGGCGAGTTGGTCAGTCGCTGCGGCGTGCCCCCCGCGGCGGAGACGCGGTACAGATCGGTGTTGCCCGCCTGCGCCATCGAGAAGAGGATGTAGCGCCCGTCCGGCGAGAAGCGCGGCGCGAAGGTGGTGGCGACATTCTGCACCACCAGCCGCTGCCGCCCCGAGCCGAGCTCGTAGACATAGATCGCGGGCGTTCTCCCCACGTAGCTCATATAGACGATCGACTGCTGGTTGGGCGCGAAGCGCGGCGTCAGCACGATCGACGAGCCCGCGGTGAGGAACCGGCTGTTGGCGCCGTCCTGGTCCATGATCGCGAGCCGCTTGATGCGGTTGGCCTTGGGCCCGGTCTCGCTGACATAGACGACGCGGCTGTCGAAATAGGCGCCCTCACCGGTCAGGCGGGTATAGACCATGTCGGCGCATTTGTGCGCGGCGCGGCGCCAGTCCGACGGCGGCACCACGAAGCCCTGGCGCGTCAGCTCGGTGCGCGCCGAGACGTCGTAGAGGTAGCAGCCCACCGTCAGCGTGCCGTCACCGTTGGCGCGGATATAGCCCTGCACCAGCGCCTGCGCGCCCGAGCCGCCCCAGTAATCATAGGCGGGCGCGGTCACCTCGGGGAAAGCGATCGCGCGCGTCGCGGCCGCCGCCACCGGGTTGAACAGCCCGGAGTTGCGCAGGTCGTTGGCGACGATCTCGCTGAGCTGGCGGCCGAGCCGGTCGGTCGGGCCCGCGGGGGTCTGCACCACCGACTGGGTCGGCATCGGCGGGATCGCGATCGGCATCGGCGCCGAGATGCCGCCGGTGACGTCCACCTCGAGCGGCGGCGGGGTCTGGCCCGCGGGCCCGCCGGGCTGCTGCGCGGGCGCGGGCGCGGCGGGGGTGCCGGCGGGCGGGACGAGCTGCGCCGCGGCAGGGGTGGCGAGGAGCGCGGCGGCGGCGAGGAGCGCGGTGGGCGCCAGCCTCCCGATGACGGTACCGCGCCTGCGCCCCGCCCCTCTTCCGTCATCCCGGACTTGGTCCGGGATCCACCGGCCCGCAGGCGCCGCGGTCGACGAGTTCGCGGCACCGTGGATCCCGGACCAAGTCCGGGATGACGGAGTAAAGGAGGCGAACGACAGTCGTCCCCCCGCCGGCCAGCCACCGACGGCACAAGAAGAAGCCCGGCGGAAGGGCGTAGAACCGCAGAGTCGGAGTCGCATCACCGCAGTTTCCAATTGTAGTTAATGTTGCTCCACCCCCCGTTGGCGGTGGCGTAATATTCGGCCGGCAGCTTGAGCGGCGAGCAGCCTTTGAACGCGGCGATGCCGAGATCGACCACGCGCCGCGCGTAGCGCTGGTTGTCGTCGTTCACCCCCGACTGGCGCACGACGGTCGGCACCGCCGCCAGCGTGCCGTCGCGGTTGAGCCGCAGGTTGAGCGCGGTGACGATCTGGTTGGCGCCCGGGCCGGGATCGACCTGGCGGTCCGCGCAGGGCTGGATCTGGCGCGCGATCGCCTGCTGGATCCCCGCCAGCGCGCGCGCGTCGACCCGCGCGGCGGACGGCGGCGCGTCGCTCTCCTTGGCGCTGCTCTTCTCCGCGGTGAGACCCTTGAGGAAGTCGCTGCCGAGCCGGCCGCCCTTGGCGCGCTCGGCCGTGGCGGTCTCGGTCTTGCCGTTGCCCTTGGCCGCGGCGGCGGGCGCCTTCGCCTTGCTCGGCGCGCTCGCGGCGCTCTGCTGCTTGGTCGGCGCGGGCTTGCTCGGGGCTTTCTCCGCCGCCGGCGCCGGCTTGGGTTTGGGCTGCGGCTTGGGCTCGGGTCTCGGCGCGGGCGCCGGCTTGGGCGGCGCCGGCTTCGGCGGCGCCGGCTTGGGCGGCGCGGGCTTCGGCTCGGGCCTGGGCTCCGGGCGCGGCTCGGGCACGGGCGCAGGGGCGGGCACCGGCGCGGGCGGCGCCGCGGCGGGCGGCGGCGAGTCGACCGGCTCACCCGCCTCGGGCGACACGCGCTGCGACGGCGGCTCGGTCGCGGCGGGCGCGGCGGCCTCGAGCGCGACGTCCTGCACCAGGCTGACCTCGACCGGGTTCTGCTTCAGCTTGATCGGATTGGGCGTGTCGAGGAAGCCGACCGACAGCAGGCCGAAGAGCACGATATGCCCGGCCGCCGCGACTCCCAGCCCGATCTTCTCGGCGCGTTCCACGTCCGCGTCAGTCCTCGCCGACCGTGACCAGCGCGACGCGGTTGAGCCCGGCGCGATTGAGCTCGCCCATCACGCGCATCACGCGGCCATAGTCGAGCCCGCGGTCGGCGCGCAGGAACACCTGCGGCGGCTGGCCGTCCCCTGCCTTGGCACCGGTCGCGGCGATCGCGGCGAGCCGCGACGGCAACGCATCGGCGGGCACTTCCTCCTTGGCGACGAAGATGCGGCCCTGCTCGTCGAGCGAGATCTCGGTCGGCTGCTGGTCCTGGTCGAGCGGCTTGGCGCGGCTGTCGGGCAGGTTCACCGGCACGCCCTGGGTCAGCAGCGGCGCGGTGACCATGAAGATGATCAGCAGCACCAGCATGACGTCGACCAGCGGCGTCACGTTGATCTCCGCCATCGGCGCCTTGCGGCCCTTGCCGCGGCTGGACGGGAGGTTCATCGCCATGCGCGTTGGCCCTCAGCGCTCGCCGTCGAGCTGGCGCGACAGTGTGGCGTGGAAGCCGTCGGCGAAGCGGTTGAGCCGCGCCTCGATGCGGTTGATCGCGTGGCCGAAGCGATTGTACGCGATCACCGCGGGGATCGCCGCGAACAGCCCGATCGCGGTGGCGAACAGCGCCTCGGCGATGCCCGGCGCCACCACCGAGAGGCTGGTGTTCTGCTGGCTGGCGATCGCGGTGAAGCTGCGCATGATGCCCCAGACGGTGCCGAACAGCCCGACGAACGGCGCCACCGAGCCGACCGTGGCGAGCACGTTGAGCCGGTCCGAGATGTCGTCGATCTCCTTGGCCACCGCGGCGCCCATCACCGTGCCGAGCCGCTCGCGCGTGCCGTCGCGGTCGATCACGTTGCCGTGGGTGGAGCGGCGCCACTCGGTGACCCCGGCGGCGAGCACGCGCGCGGACGGCAGGTCGCTCTGCCCGTTGCTCTTGTAGAAGGCGTCGATGTCGTCCGCCTTCCAGAAGTCGCGCTCGAACTGAGCGCTCTTCCTCTGGGTGCGGCCGAGCTTGAGCCAGAAGCCGATGATGATCGCCCAGGTCCAGATGCTGGCGAGCAGCAGCCCGAGCATCACGCCCTTCACCACCCAATCGGCCTGGAGGAACAGCGCGATCGGCGACAGCGTCGCGGCGTCGGTCTGCAAGATCGGATTCACGGCGTCTCTTCCCCTGTGGTGTCGGCCGTCGCGGTATCCGCCGCGGCGGTGGCGGCGAGGCGGCGGAACTGCGCGAGCCAGGCCGCGGGCTGGCGACGGGGCCGACCGTCGGCGCCGACCAGCGCCGCGGTGACCTCTGCCCGCGCCAGCATTTCCGCGCCGCGCCTGACTGTCTGATGAATGACCACGCTGGCGGCGCGCGCTCGCGCGACCTCGCTTTCCACCAGCAGCGCGTCGCCGAGCCGGGCTGGCGCGGCGTAGCGGATGTGCAGGTCGGCGATGGCATAGGCGCCGCCGCCCGCCTCGTGATGCGCGCGCTGGTCGATGCCGGCGACGTGGAGCATGTCGGAGCGGGCGCGCTCCATGTAGCGCAGATAGTTGGCGTGATAGACCACGCCGGAGAGATCGGTGTCCTCGAAATAGACCCGCAGCGGGAAGAGATGCACTCTCCCCGCGAACCGCCCCTCCGCTGGCTGATCTCGCGCGCCCGCCGTCATGGCTAGGGCTGGTAACCGATGCGCCGAAGGGTGGGAACCCCGCATGACGGCGACGGGGTCATGCCGGGTAGCGCACGCGCGGCGCGCGGGCTTACGCCTCCCGCTTCAGCCGCGCCGCATGCCAGTCGAGCTGCTCGCCCATGAAGCTCGACACGAAGAGATAGGAATGGTCGTAGCCCGCGCGCATCCGCAGTTCGAGCGGGATGCCCGCGGCGGCGCAGGCGCGCGTGAGCAGCTCGGGGCGGAGCTGCTCGGCGAGGAAGGCGTCGGCCTCGCCCTGGTCGACCAGCAGCTCGGGCACGCGCGCGCCGTCCTCGATCAGCGCGACCGCGTCGTGGCGGCGCTTGGCCGCCTCGTCCTCGCCGAGATAAAGGTCGAGCGCCTCGCCCCAGGGCACCTGCGTCGGCGCGACGATCGGCGCGAAGGCGGAGACCGCGCGGTAGCGGCCCGGGTGGCGCAGCGCCGCGGTCAGCGCGCCGTGCCCGCCCATCGAATGGCCCATGATCGACTGGCGCGCCATGTCCGCGGGGAACGCCGCCGCGACCAGCGCGGGCAGATCCGCGGTGACGTAGGACCACATCTTATAGTGAGTCGACCAGGGCGGCTCGGTGGCGTCGACGTAGAAGCCGGCACCCTTGGCGAAGTCCCAGCGGTCCTCGTCGGGCACGTCGTCGCCGCGCGGGCTGGTGTCGGGCGCGACGAAGATCAGGCCGTGGCGCGCGCAGTGCGCGCGATACTCGCCCTTGTCGGTCACGTTGGCGTGGGTGCAGGTCAGCCCGGAGAGGTACCAGACGACCGGCAGCCTCGCGCCGGGCGCGTGGTCGGGGACGTAGACCGAGAAGGTCATGTCGGTGCCGGTCGCGTCGCTGCGGTGGCGGTAGACGCCCTGCGTGCCGCCGTGCGCGCGCGCGGTCGAGACGGTCTCCATGCTTGCTCCTTCCGCTCAGGCGACGCGATACATCGCGCAGACCTTGTTGCCCGCGGGGTCGCGCAGATAGGCGAGGTACAGCTCGCGCCCGCCGGTGGCGTGACGCACGCCCGGGGGCGCCTCGATCGCGGTGCCGCCGCTCGCCACGCCCGCGGCGTGCCACGCCTCGACCTGGCCGGGCGAGGTCGCGCGGAAGCCGAGCGTGCCGCCGTTGGCGCGGCTGGCGGGCTGGCCGTCGATCGGGCGCGTGATCAGGAAGCGGCCGCCGTCGTGCGCGTAGACCAGCCGCCCCCATTCATCGATCACACCCGGCGCCGCGCCGAGCGCGCCGAGGGTCGCGTCGTAGAAGGTCCGGGCGGCGGCGATGTCGTCGGTGCCGAGCATGACGTGGCTGAACATGGTCTCTCTCCCAAGATCCTCCCCGCTCGCGGGGAGGGGACCGCCGGCCGCAGGCCGGTGGTGGAGGGGGCTCGCCACGCAGCGCAGCGCTCGCGGAAAACCCCCTCCACCAGCCTGCGGCTGGTCCCCCTCCCCGTGCCGGGGAGGATCTTCGTCCGTCAATACACCACCACGCTGCGGATGCTCTCGCCGGCGTGCATCAGGTCGAAGCCCTTGTTGATCTCGTCGAGGCTCAGCCGGTGCGTGATCATCGGGTCGATCTGGATCATCCCGTCCATGTACCAGTCGACGATCTTGGGCACGTCGGTGCGCCCGCGCGCGCCGCCGAACGCGGTGCCCTTCCATACTCGACCGGTGACGAGCTGGAACGGGCGCGTCGCGATCTCCTTGCCCGCCTCGGCGACGCCGATGACGATCGACTCGCCCCAGCCGCGGTGCGCGCTCTCCAGCGCCTGGCGCATGACGACGGTGTTGCCGGTGCAGTCGAAGGTATAGTCGCCGCCGCCGTCGGTCAGCGCGACCAGGTGCGGGACGATCTCGCCGACGTCCCGCGGGTTGACGAAGTCGGTCATGCCGAAGCGACGCCCCCAGTCCTCCCGGTCGGGGTTGATGTCGACGCCGATGATACGGTGCGCGCCCGCCAGCTTGGCGCCCTGGATCACGTTGAGCCCGATCCCGCCGAGCCCGAACACGATCACGGTCGCGCCCGGCTCGACCTTGGCGGTGTTGACCACCGCGCCCACCCCGGTGGTGACGCCGCAGCCGATGTAGCAGCTCGTGTCGAACGGTGCGTCAGGGCGGATCTTGGCGACCGCGATCTCGGGCAGGACGGTGAAGTTCGAGAAGGTCGAGCAGCCCATGTAATGGTAGATCGGCTGGCCCTTGTAGCTGAAGCGCGTGGTGCCGTCGGGCATCAGCCCCTTGCCCTGGGTCGCGCGGATCGCGGTGCACAGGTTGGTCTTGCCCGACAGGCACGACTTACACTGGCGGCACTCGGGCGTGTACAGCGGGATGACATGGTCGCCCGGTACCACGCTGGTGACGCCGGCGCCCACCTCGCGCACCACGCCGCAACCCTCGTGGCCGAGCACGCTGGGGAACAGCCCCTCGCTGTCGAGCCCGTCGAGCGTGTAGGCGTCGGTGTGGCAGATGCCGGTGGCCATGATCTCGACCAGCACCTCGCCGGCCTTCGGCCCCTCGAGGTCGAGCTCGACGATCTCGAGCGGCCGCTTGGCCTCGAACGCGACGGCGGCGCGGGTCTTCATGGGGTGGCCTCTCTGTCTTAAAGATCGGCTGCGTCTCTATGCCGCGGGCGCGGCGGCTTCAACCGTCGTGGCACCCTTCTGCCCCGCGCCGCGCGCCGCTACACCGCTGTCATGACTGACACCCCCCGCCCCCTCGCCGGCCTGCGCGTGCTCGAGCTGGCGCGCATCCTCGCCGGCCCCTGGGCGGGGCAGCTGCTCGCCGATCTCGGCGCCGACGTGATCAAGGTCGAGCGCCCCGGCGAGGGCGACGATACGCGTCACTGGGGGCCGCCCTTCGTCCGCGGGGAGGACGGCAGCGACCTGTCGGCGGCCTATTACCACGCCTGCAACCGCGGCAAGCGCTCGGTCGCGGTCGATATCGCCACGCCCGCGGGCCAGGCGCGCGTCGCCGCGCTCGCCGCGGGCGCCGACGTGGTGATCGAGAATTACAAGCTCGGCGGGCTGGTCAAATACGGGCTCGACGCGGCGACGCTGCGCGCGCGTCACCCGCGGCTGATCGTCTGCTCGATCACCGGCTTCGGCCAGACCGGGCCGTACGCGGCGCGCGCCGGCTATGACTTCATCGTCCAGGGGATGGGCGGGATGATGTCGATCACCGGCGAGCCCGACGGCCCGCCGCAGAAGACCGGGGTGGCCACCGCCGACCTGTTCACCGGCGTCTATGCCACCGTCGCGATCCTCGCCGCGCTGCACGCGCGCGCCAGCACAGGCGCGGGCACGCACATCGACATGGCGCTGCTCGACACGCAGGTGGGGGTGCTCGCCAACCAGGCGCTCAACTGGATGGTCGGCGGCGCGGTGCCGCGCCGCATGGGCAACGGCCACGCCAATCTCGCGCCCTACCAGAGCTTCCCGACGAGCGACGGCGACCTGATCGTGGCGGTGGGCAACGACCGCCAGTTCGCGCGGCTGTGCGCGGTACTCGCGGTCCCGGCGCTGGCGGCGGACGCGCGCTTCGCGACCAACCCGGCGCGCGTGGCGAACCGCGCCGCGCTGCTGCCGGTGCTGATCGGGCGCACGCTGACGTGGACGAGCGCCGCGCTGCTTACCGCGCTAAAGGCGGCGGGGGTGCCGGTCGGTCCGGTCAACCGCATCGACGAGGTGTTCGCCGACCCGCAGGTGGTCGCGCGCGGGATGCGCCTGCTGGTGGAGGGGCTGCCCGGCCTCGCGACGCCGATCGTCTACGATGGCGCGCGGGTGGTCGCCGAACGCGCGAGCCCGCGGCTGGGCGAGCATGAGGAGGCGGAGTGGCGGTAAGCCTGCATTCCTCCCCGCTCGTGGGGAGGCGGACCTCGCCTAAGGGGCGTGGCGGCGGGGGGGGGGGGGGGGGCACACACGATGTCGCCTGGGGAGAGCTCCCTCCACTACCAACCTACGTCCGGCGATACCCCTCCCCGCCAAGCGGGGAGGACTTACTTCAGGCCCGCGGCGGCACACCCGCGCGAGTCGCGCGATGGCGGTCATAAGCCTTCTTGGCCACATAGGCGCCGCCCAGCGCCATGCCGAGCGGTCCCATCCTGGTGACCGCACGGGTCGCGAGTGCGCCGACCATCGCGCCGCCGACGCCGCCGCGGCCGTCGCGCCGGTCGAGTTCGCGCCCGAGCAGCGCGCCAATGATGGTCCTGATCATGACTTTACCTTTTCCGAGATGGCGTCGCCGAGCGTCTCCACCCCCTTCAGCACGCCCCAGCCGATCACGTAGGTGAACGCGACGGGCAGGACGAGCTTGAGGACATTGGCGGTAATCGCGCCGTAGAGCGCCCCATCCGCCGCGCTGTCGTCGCCCGACATGGCGTCGATCGCGCCGCCGATCAGCGCGCCGATGGTGGTGGCACCCATGTGGATAAACCCTCGTCGTTGCGCTGCATCAATGCTGCGCGGCGACGGCGGTTCCTTGTGTCGCACACGAGCGCGCGCGCAGGCGGGAGCCCAGGGCCGCAAGCGGCGGCTCACGCGGGTCTCGGCCCCTGCGTCCGCAGGAGCACGAGGGCCGCGACCGCGCGATCAGCGCAGGTAGGTGAACAGCGACAGCTGCGATAGCTTGGAGAAGCTCGCCTGGGTCGCCGACAGGATCGTCATCGTCTTGGACAGCTCGGTGTACGCCTGGGTGACGTCGGTGTCCTCCAGCGTCGAGCGCAGCTCGGCGCGGTCCACGCTGGCGTTGGTCAGCAGGTTCTGCTGCAGGTCGACCCGCGCCGCGCGCGCGCCGACGGAGGCCTGCACGGTCGAGACCTGGTCGCTCGCGGTCTTGAGCGAGTCGATCGCGGCGCGCGCCTTCTCGCCGGTCGGCTCGCCCGCCTGCAACGCGGTGGCGAGCGCCGACAGCATCGCCAGCGTGTCGCCCTTGCCGGAATTGAAGATGCGCGCCGAGGTCTCGGTCGGCTGGATCGACAGGCCGTTCTCGCCGATCGGCACCTCCGACAGGCTGGGCGCGGTATTGTAGGTGAAGGTGCCGTCCTTGTTGTCGATCACCGCGGGCGTGCCCGCCGCGCTGCCGAACAGGGGCTGGCCGCGCAGGTCGTTGGTGTTGCCGAGCGAGACCAACGTGGCGATCACCGACTGGAGCTGATCGCCGATCACCTTGCGGTCGGACGCGCCGAGTGTGTCGGTGGCGGCGTTGTTCACCAGCTCGGTGGCGCGCTGCATCTGCTCGGTGATCGAGCCCATCGTGCCGTCGGCCTGCTTGAGCAGCGAGCCCGCGAGGTCGAGGTTGGTCTTGAACGCGCCCGCGTCGGCGTCCTTGCGGTCGAACTCGGCGAGCTGCTGCGCCACCGCGACATTCTCGGACGGCGAGCTGATCTTCTTGCCGGTGGCGATCTGGGTCTGCAGCTTGGTCGCGGTCGCCATCAGCGCGCCCATCCGGGCGGCGGAGCGATCGTAGAGGAGGTTGCTGGAGATCTGCATGACGGCTTACCTGATCTCGAGGATCGACTGGAAGGTCTCGCGCGCGACCTGGATCACGCGGCTGGACGCCTGATAGGCCTGCTGGAAGCGGACGAGGTCGACCGCCTCCGAGTCGAGGTTGACCCCCGAGGCCTCGGACCGCGCGGTCACCGCGCCGTCGTAGATCGCGGTCTGCGCGTCGCCCACCAGCCGGCGCTGCTTGAGCGTCGCGGCATTGTCGGTGGTGAGCGCCTGGACCTTGCTCTCGAACTGGTTGCCGGTGCGCAGCGACGCGAGCGCGGCGAGGTTGGACGAGTCGCGCGCGCCGCCGCCGGTCTTGGCCGCGGCGATCTGGCTGCCGTCGGTCAGCGCCACCTTGAAGTCGGCGGGGTCGCTGGTGTTGGCGAAGAAGGGCTGGCCCTGCGCGCCGGTGAGATCCTGCCCCTGCTTCTGCAGGTCGTTGACGCCGGTGGTCAGGTCGGTGGCGATCGCGCCGAGCTGGTCGCGCGTGGCGGCGATCCGCTGCGCGCCCTCGATCATGCCCGCCAGCGCCCCGCCCTCGGGGTTGGCCTGGATCGCGACACCGCTCGGCTTGAGCACGTTGAGCACCGCGTTGCCGCCGGTGCGCGCGTAGCTCATCTCGCTGGCCTCGCGCGGATCGACCAGCACGGGGCCGTTGCTGGCGCCGGCGCGGACGGTGGCACGGCCGAAGTCGTCGATCTGGACGTCGACCTCGGTCAGCGCGCTCATCTGCGTGAGCAGGTCGTCGCGCTGGTCCGCCAGCCCCGCCGCGGCGGACGAGCCCGGCTGCGACTTGACGATGCCCTGGTTGACCTTGAGCAGCGCCTGGCCCAGCCGGTTGAGCTCGCCGACGGTCTGCTGCGCCTTGGTGTCGAGCTCGGCCATGCCGTCGTCGAGCGCCTTGGCGGTGACCTTGAACGAATCAGCCAGCGTCGCCGCGCTGCCCAGCATGCCGGCGCGCAACGCGCTCGAGGTCGGCTCGGCCTGGAGCGCGGTGCTCGCCGCGAAGAAGCCGGTGAGGTTGGTCGACAGCGCGCCGCCCGTCATCGCGCCCTCGATCCGCTCGAGCCACACGGTGCTCGCCTCGGTCTTCTTCGCGTCCGAGCTGGCGCTGCGCACCGAGGCTTCGAGATAGGGGCTGCCGTTGCGCGCGATCCCGTCGACCACCGCGCCCATGCCGTTGAGCGACGAGTTGAAGCCGTTGCTCGCCTGCACCTCGCGGATCGTCGCGCTGCGCCGCACGTAGGACGCGTTGCCGGCGTTGGCGATGTTCTCCGACGTCGTCGTCAGCGCGGTCTGGTACGCGCGGACGCCCGAAGCGCCGATGGAGAGCAGATCACTCATTCCACCGGCGTGCCATGATTCCCGTTAAGATCCGGTTGAGATTGCGCGAGAAACTTGCTCATCGCGGCGCCGATGCCGATCGGTTTGTGCGTCGCCATCTCCTGCACCACCTTCTGGTCCGACATGTCTTGGAAGGTGGTGAGCGCCTTGCTGTCGAACAGAGGGTCGGCGAGCTTCGCCTGGCGCATCGACTTCAGCATCATGCCGGTGAAGACCGATTCGAACTGCTGCGCGGCCTTGTCGAGGTTGGTCTTGGTCGCGGCGCGGCTGAGGCCGGTGTCGAGCCCGGTCTTGCCGGTGATCGCGACGCCCACGTTGTTGACGGGTGAGTCGCCCATCAGAGCACCACCAGCTCGGCCTTGAGCGCGCCGGCCTCCTTGAGCGCCTCCAGGATCGCCACGAGATCGGCCGGGCTCGCGCCGATCGCATTCACCGCCTTGACCACGTCGGCCAGCTTGGGCCCCGGATTGAGCAGGAACATCGGCTTCTTCTCCTCCGAGACCTGGACATTGGAGCGGTTCTCCAGCGCGGTCTGGCCCTGGCTGAGCGGCGCGGGCTGGCTGACGCGCTGGCTCTCGTCGATGCGGACGGTCAGCTTGCCGTGGGTCACCGCCGCCGCGCCGACTCGCACCGCCGAGTTGATCACCACCGTGCCGGTGCGCGCGTTGACGATCACCTTGGCGGGCGGCTCGGCCGAGGCGACGTCGAGATTCTCGATCTCGCTCATCAGCGTGGCACGGACGTCCGCGCCGGTCGGCGCGCGCACCGCGACCGACACCGCGTCGATCGCCTGCGCCACGCCCGCGCCGAACTTGCGGTTGATCGAGGCGGCGACGTTCTGCGCGGTGGTGAAGTCGGCGCGCTGGAGATTGTAGGTGACGAAGGGCGTGTCGGCGAAGCCGGTCGCGACCGCGCGCTCCACCGTCGCGCCCTCCGGGATGCGGCCGGTCGAGGGAATGTTGACGACGATCTTGGAGCCGTCCGCGCCCTCGGCGCCGAGCCCGCCGACCGCGAGATTGCCCTGCGCCATCGCGTAGACCTGGCCGTCGGCGCCGAGCAACGGAGTCAGCACCAGGCTGCCGCCGCGCAGGGACTTGGCCTTGCCCATCGAGGCGACGGTGATGTCGATCCGCTGGCCGGGCTTGGCGAAGGCGGGCAGCTCGGCGGTGATCAGCACCACCGCGGCGTTCTTGAGCCCCGGGTTGACGCCCGCGGGCAGCTGGAGGCCGAAGCGCGACGCCACCGCCTTCACCGACTGGACGGTATAGTCGAGATTGTCGTCGCCGGTGCCGGGCAGGCCGACCACCACGCCATAGCCGGTCAGCTGGTTGGCGCGGATGCCCTGGAAGCCGCCGAGATCCTTGATCCGGTCGGCGTGGGCGGGGCCGGCGATGGCGGCGGCGAGCGCGGCGAGCGCGAGGAGCAGCTGGCGGATCATCAGAACGGGCTCACGACCTGGAAGAAGCGGGACAGCCAGCCCTGCCGGCTGGAACGCGCGACGTCGCCCTTGCCGGTATAGGCGATCTGCGCGTCGGCGACGCGGGTGGAGGGCACGCGATTGTCGCGGTCGACGTCGGCGGTGCGGACGATACCCTTGATCTGGACGAACTCGTCGCCGCGGTTGAGCGTCACCCGCTTCTGCCCGCGCACCAGCATCGTGCCGTTGGGATAGACCTCGGCGACGGTGACCGAGACCTCGCCGGAGAGCGAGTTGGCCTGGTCCGCGGTGCCGGTGCCGTTGAAGCCGCGCTTGCCGCTCGAGCCGACGTCGGTGCCGCTGACGATCCCGCCGAGCGGGCCGGTCGACGGCGGGGTGAGCGAGAAGCTGCCGTCCGAGGCGAGCTTGGACGAGGACGACTTGGAGGCGGCGGTCCGCTCCACCAGCACGATCGTCAGCGGGTCGCCGACGCGGCGCGCGCGCCAGCCCTCGTAGAGCGCGGCATAGCCGTCCGAGACCTGGAAGATCGCGCCGTTGGCGGCGGGCGGCGCGGGCGGCTGCGCCGGCGCGTGCACCGCGGAGAAATCCTCCGCCGGCTTCTTCTTGAGCACCTTGCCGAGCAGCCCGGCGTGCGCGGGCGCGGGCACCAGCGCGGCGGCGGCGAGCGCGCCCAGCGCGGCGCACAGGGCGGCACTGCGGGCGACGCGCGCGCGGTGGCGGCGGAGGAGGGAGCGTCGAATCATGTGCGATTCTATGACATGTTCTGGTTAACGTATTTCAGCATGTCGTCGGTCGCCGAGATCATCTTGGAGTTGACCTCATAGGCGCGCTGGGTCTCGATCATGTCGACCAGCTCCTCCACGACGTTGACGTTGCTCGCCTCCAGCGTGCCCTGACGGACGCGGCCGCGACCGTCCTCGCCCGGCACGCCGAGGTTGGCGGCGCCGCTGGCGGCGCTCTCGGTGAGAAAGTTGTCGCCGGTCGCGGTGAGGCCCGCCGGGTTGGGGAAGCTGGCGACCTGGATCTGGCCGAGGTTCTGCGCCTGGTCCTGCCCCGGCACGGTGGCCGAGACGGTGCCGTCGAGCCCGATCGTGATCTGCGTGGCGTTGGCGGGCACGGTGATGCCCGGCATCACCTGATAGCCCTGGCTGGTGATCAGCAGGCCCTCGGGCGAGCGCGAGAAATTGCCCGCGCGCGTGTAGCCGAGCTGGCCGCCGGGCATCTGCACCTGGAAATAGCCGTCGCCGTCGAGCGCGAGGTCGAGGCTGTTGCCGGTCTGGTTCATCGAGCCCTGCGTCTCGGTGCGCGACGTGCCCTGCACGCGCACGCCGGTGCCGAGGTTGAGCCCGGTGGCGTATTTGCTCTCCGCGGTCGACTGCGCGCCCGCGGCAGTGACGACCTGGTAGGACAAGGTCTCGAACGAGGCGCGGTCGCGCTTGAAGCCCGTGGTGCTGACGTTGGCGAGATTGTTCGAGATGACGCGCATGCGCGTGTCCTGGGCGTCGAGCCCGGTACGCGCGATGTGCATGGCGGACGTGGTCATGGTCTAATCCTTCCTCAGCCCGGCAGGCGCATCACCGATGCGCTCGACTCGTCCATGGATTTGGCCTCCTTGAGCAGGTTGGCCTGGAGCTCGTAGCTGCGCTGGTTCTCGATCATGTCGACCAGCGCCTCGGTCATGTTGACGTTCGATCCCTCGAGCGCGCCCGCGGTGACCTTGCCATCGAGATTCTCGGGCAGCGTCCCGCCGCCGCGGACGTGGAGCAGGTTGTCGAGCCCCTTCACCGTGTCGGAACCGGCGGAGGAGACCAGCTTGAGCCGGTCGATCACCTGCGGCTGGCCGCTCTTGTCGCCCTGCGGCACGATCGAGACCGAGCCGTCCGAGCCGATCGCGACCGACTCGTACGGCGGCAGCGTGATCGGGCCGCTCGAGCCCATCACCAGGAAGCCGTCGCCGGTCTGGAGCGTGCCCGATTCAGAGACGGTGAAGTCGCCGCGGCGGCTGTACGCCTCGCTGCCGTCGGCGCCCTGGACGGTGAGCCAGGTGTCGCGGTCGCCGAGCGCGACGTCGAGCGGGCGACCGGTCTGCTGCATCGCGCCCGGCGCGCGGTCGGCGTCGCGCACCTCTTCCGAGGTGGGCGCGCGCGCCGACAGCTGGGACGAGCCGTCGGAGAGGATGATGCGGTCGAACGAGACGCGGTCGGCGCGGAAGCCGGTGGTCGACGCGTTCGCCATATTGTTGGCGATCGCGGCCTGCGCCTGCATGTGCGCGCGCAGTCCGGTCGCCGCGGTGTAGACCAGCTTGTCCACTTACATCCTCTCCTAGAACCCCAAGCCCGCGCTTACGCGCGGATGTTGAGGATCGACTGCGAGACCTGAGTCGCCGTATCGAGCGCCTTGGCGTTCGCCTGGAAGTTGCGCTGTGCCGCAATAAGGTTAACAAGCTCTTCGGTGATATCGACGTTGGAGCCCTCGAGCTGGCCCGACTTCAGGCTGCCGAAGCCCTCCGCCGCGGCGAAGCCGAGCGTCGCCTTCCCCGAGATGCCGGTCGCCTGCCAGTAGTTGCTGCCGGCCTGGCGCAGACCGGTCGGCGCCGAGAACTTGGCGATCGCCACCTTGCCCAGCGGCACGATGTCCGAGTTGGAGTAGCTCGCCTTGATGATGCCCGCGTCGTCGACGGTGATGCCGACCAGCTGGCCGACCGCGACGCCGTCCTGCGTGCGCGCGCTCACCGCGGCCGCCGCCGCGGTCTGGGTCGAGCCGGTGAGGTCGAGCGTGATCGACTGCGCCGCGGCGCCCGAGGCCGGGATGAAGTCCTCGAACTGGATGCTCTGCGCGCCGGTCAGCGCGCCCTTGGTGTCGTAGACCTGCGTGATCGGCCCGGCCTGGGTCGCGCCCTTGGGGGTCAGCATCTGGTCGCCGACATAGGTGAAGACCTGCCATGTGCCGGTATTCGGCGTCGCGGCGTTGGGCTGCCCCTCGGCGGTGCGGACGTAATAGCTCGTCATCGTCATCGGGTTGCCGTTGGCGTCGTAGATGCGCGTGGCGACCGAGTTGTTGTACGTCGTCGTGTCGGTGCGCTTGAACGCGGCCGGGTCCTTGACGGTCGCGGTCGACGGGATCTGCACCTTGGTGGCGACGTTGTTGGTCATCTTCGGCGTGCCGCTGGTCGGCTGGATCTGCAGGTTGGTCAGCGACTTGTCACCGGTCGCCGTGACGTTGCCGTCATTGTCGACCGGGTAGACCATCAGGTAGCTGCCCTGCGCGTCGATCACGTTGCGGCTCTCGTCCACGGTGAAGGCGCCGGTGCGGGTGTAGTTGACCTGGTCCGACAGGCCGGTCGACTTCACCACGAAGAAGCCCTCGCCCAGGATCTGCATGTCGAGCGCGCTCTTGGTCTGGTTCGACGAGCCGTCGCTGAACTGCTGCACCGTGCCCTTCACCGACACGCCCGAGCCGACCATCTTGCGCGGGTCGGTCGAGACGTTCGACGAGATCACGTCGGCGAACGCGGTGCGGCTCTTCTTGAAGCCGTTGGTGGAGACGTTGGCCAGGTTGTGGCTGATGACCGACATGTCGGTCTGCATGGCCTGGAGACCGGAGAGCGAGGTGAAGAAGGACATGGGGTTGCTCCTGGGGTAAGCGGGGGATCAGGGAAGAAGAGGTCAGGCGACCTTGCGGATCGCGGCGGGATCGACCGTGCCGAGCCCGGTGACGTTGAGGACAGGCGAGCCGCCCGGAGGCAGGCTGGCGCTCTCGACCGGCGCCCACACCAGCGAGGCGGCGTCGACGATCACCGAGCCCTTCGCCGCCTCGACCGTGACGGTGTACGGGCCGTTCTCGATCTTGTTGCCGGCGTCGTCCTTGCCGTCCCAGCTGTAGCTGGCCTCGCCCGCGGGCTGCGCGCCGAGCTGGATGTTCTTGACGGGGCGACCGTCCTTGTCGGCGATCGAGACGTTGACGTCGGTCGCGTCGCCGGTCAGCTCGACCGCGCCGGCGATCCCGCCCGAGGTGCGCTCGTACGCGGTCTTGCCCTCGGTCAGCACGGTGCGGCCGACGAAGCCCATCGCGTCGGTGGCGGTGGTGGAATTGAGCCGCCCGCTGATGCCCGACAGCGTCTGGTTCATCTCGCTGATGCCGGCGACCGACGAGAACTGCGCCATCTGCGCGACCATCTGGGTGTTGTCGACCGGGTTGAAGGGGTCCTGATAGGCCAGCTGCGCGGTCATCAGCGCGATGAAGTCCTTCTGCCCCAGCGTCGACTTGCCGGTGGTGGCGCTGACGCCGCTCGCGGTGGTGGTGTTCGAGCGCGCCACGCCGGCGGAGGCGAAGATCGCGTCCTGCGCGGACTTGTCGATGCTTGAGGTATTGGCGGTGATGCTGGTCATGATCAGCGGCCCATCTTGAGGGTGTCGAGGATCAGCGTCTTGGCGGTCTGCATGACCTCGACGTTGTTCTGGTAGGTGCGCGCGGTCTCCATCATGTCGACCAGCTCGCGCGATTCATCGACCGCGGCGTCGAAGACGTAGCCGTCCTTGTTCGCCATCGGGCTGCCGGGGTCGTAGCGTTTGGTCGGCGCCTCGCCCGCGGTGACGATCTGCTGCACGTCGGTGGTGGAGAGCCCGCTGGCCTCGTCGAAGCTGGTGCGGAACACCGGCTTCATCGTCTTGTAGGCGGCCTCCTCCGAGCCCGCGACGCCGCCGGCGTTGGCGAGGTTCGACGCGGTGGTGTTCATCCGCGTCAGCTGCGCCGACATGGCGCGGCCAGCGACCTGGAAGATGGTGAGCGGCGAGCCGGACATCGTCTTACTCCCCCTTCAGCGCGCGCGTGATCTGGCCGATGCGCCCGTTGAGGAACGAGAGCGTCGTCTGGTACTGGACCGCATTCTCGGCGAAGGCGGTCTGCTCGGTGGAGAGCTCCACCGTGTTGCCGTCCATCGAGGGCTGGGTCGGCACGCGATACTTCAGCGCGTCGCCGACGCCGCTCGCGCCCTGCTGCTCGACCGCGCCGAGCGCGGCCGTGAAGTCGATGTCGCGGGCCTTGAAATTGGGCGTGGACGCGTTGGCGATGTTCGACGCGAGCACGCCCATGCGCTGGCTGCGCACCTCCAGGGCTGCTCCGTGAACGCCGAACAAACTCTCAGCCACTGGCCGAACCTCCATGCGAGACGGGGATCGCCCGTCGCCTTCGCGGAGAGTGGAGCAAGCGGCGTGCCAAATGCTGTCACGACGGTGATGGAGCGCAAGGGAAGCGTGAGGCGGCAAAGGCTTGCCGGTTGCCGGCCGGGTTTGCCGGCAAGCGCGGCAGCCGGGCGGTTGCCGGTTGCCTGCCGGTTGCCGGCTGCCGCGACCACGAACGCTATCGTGCTCCGGCGAAGGGCCGGAGCCCAGGTGGGATGGCCGTAGCGGTCGTCACAGAGGCCAACCCAACTCGGCGCCGGGAGGGGTGGCGGCTACCCCCCCTTCTCTCTTCGTCATCCTGAGCTTGTCTCAGGATCCACCGTGCCGCGACCTCCGATGCCGAGGCGCTCGTGGGCCAGTGGATCCTGAAACGAGTTCAGGATAACGCTTTGGAGAGCGGTAGCCCCGCTTCGCTCCACCCCGGCGGACGCCGGGATCCAGTTGGGGGACGTACACGAGAGCGACCACCGCCGTCCCGCCTAGACCCCCGCGTACGTCGGGGTGGACCCGGAAAAGCGGCGACGATCCAAGCGCCGATCAGCATCTGGCCCGCCGTTTGCAACACAGGCGGGCATGACCCCCGGCATGTTCCTCGACCCCGCCGCGCTCGCCATCGTGTTCGGCGGCACCGCGCTCGCCGCGGCGCTGCGCACGCCCGCGCGCGACCTCGGGCGCGCGCTGCTCGCATTGCGCGTGCTGCCGCGCCGCCGCTTCCGCGCGGATGACCGGCTCGACCAGATCGCCGCGCTCGGCCGCATCGCCGCCCGCCACGGCGTCCACGCGCTCGACCGCAGCGTGATCCACGACACCGACGTCGCCGCCGCGGTGGCGCTGATCGTCGACGGCGCGCAGCCGCAGGCGGTGATCGACTCGCTCGACACCGCGCGCCGCGCCCGCATCGAGCGCCACCGCCTCGTCTCCGACTGCTGGGCCGGCGTCGCCGAGGCCGCGCCTGCGCTCGGCATGGTCGGCACGTTGGTCGGCCTGGTCGCGATGTTCACCCGGATGAGCGACCCCGGCGCGATCGGCGCCGCCATGGCGGTGGCGCTGCTCGCTACCTTATATGGCGCGCTGCTCGCCAACCTCGTCGCCGCGCCGATCGCCACCCGGCTGCGCGCCGCCGCGCGCGCCGAGGCGATCGAACGCGCCCGCCTCGTCGCCCCGCTCGCCGAGCTCGCCGCGCGCGAGGCGCCGCGCGTGCGCGCCGGCGCGCGGGTCCAGCCCGCGCCCGAGCCGGTCGCCGTCGCGGACGACGAGGCCGAGGACAACGAGGCCATGCCGCGCGAGCGGGCGGCATGAGCGACGAGGATCTCCTCGCCGACGACGCCCCCGCGCGCGCGCTGTGGCTGATGACGCTGGCCGATCTCGCGCTGCTGCTCGTCGGCTTCTTCGTGCTGCTTCAGGCCAACCGGCAGCTCGACCCGCGCGCGCTCGCGGCCGGCCTGGCCCAGGGCTTCGGCGTCGAGGCGCCCGCGGCGATGCCGGTGGCGAGCTACGGCGTCGACGGCTTCGTGCCCGGCAGCGCGACGCCCCCGGGCACCCCCGCCGGCCTCGCCGCCTGGGCACGCGCCGAGCTGCGCGACCCGCGCGTGAGCCTCACCGTCACCGGAGCGACCGACGGCACCGTCGCGGATGTCGACCCGCACTCACGCAGCGCCACCCTCCTCGCCGCCGATCGCGCGCGCGCGGTCGCCGCGGCGCTCGCCGCCGCGGGCGTGCCCGACACGCGGCTCGGCCTCGCCACCGCGGTGCGCCCCGGCCGCCGCCAGGTACTCGTCACGCTCGCCTTCGCGGGCGAACAAGGAAAGAAGCCATGATCGCCGCCCTCCTCCTCACCGCCGCCGCGACCGGCGCCGGCTTCCAGGACACCGCCGCACTCGACCGCGCCGTTGCCGCCTTCACCGCACGCCCGATCGGTAGCGAGGGCGGCGCGCGCGCGCCGGTCGACGCGCGGCTGCGCCTCGCCGCCTGCCCGATGGTGGCGATGTCGTGGCGCACCGAGGTGCATGACGCGGTCGTGATCGCCTGCGCCGGTCCGGCGTGGCGCCTGTTCGTCCCCGTGATCGCGCCGCCGCGACCCAGCGGCGTGGTGGCCTCGCGCGCCGCCGCCGCCGCGGTGCCGGTGCGCGCCGACCCGGTGATCCGCCGCGGCGACGCGGTGACGATCGAGGCGGGCAGCGACGGCTTCGCGATCACGCGCGAGGGCGTGGCGATCGCCGACGCCGCTCCCGGCGCGCGCGTGATGATCAAGGTCGACGACGCGCCGCGCCCGGTGCAGGCAGTGGCGGTCGAGGCGGGGCGCGCGACGCTGCCCGGCTGGCCCGAATGAGCGGCGATAAAAAAGTCCTAAAGTTGCGCCACGGCCCGTCGTTTTTCCCGATGTCCACGGGGACCGACAGGTGCAGAGATGGTGGAAGCGGTAGGAACATCGACGATCAAGGCGAACGACCTGCGGGTCGCCAGCGTGTCGCGCGTCAGCGCGCCGACGCCGGCCGCCCCGCTGGCCGCGAGCAATGCGACGACCGCGACCGCGGCGCCGCAGACGCTCGCCAAGTCGCTCGCGGCCGAGCCGCCGGTCGACGGGGATCGGGTGCAGCAGATCAAGACCGCGATCGCCAACGGCACCTTCCCGCTCTCGCCCGCGACCATCGCGGACCAGTTCATCGCACTTCGTTTCGACTGGATGGCCAATGAACAGGCGTGACGCGCTGGTGCGCGTGATCGACATGCTCCACGCCGAGATCGCGGCGCTCAAGGCGAACGACATGACCGGGCTGGAGCGCGCCACCGGCAACAAGCTGCGCGCGATCGAGACGCTCAAGGCGCTCGGCGACGGCCCGGCGGATGCGGAGCTGCGCGGGCTGGTCGAGGAGGCCGACCGGCTCAACGACACGTGCCGGATCTACGTCAACCTGATGGCGGCAAATGTCCGCCGCCGCCTGCAACTTCTTTCCGGCCAGAACGGCGGCGCCTATGGCCGCGCGGGCCTCGCCTACGCCTGAAGGGCGCGCCTTCATCTCACACGCTGTTCCCCGGCGCAGGCCGGGGCCCAGTTGGGGGACGTCTAGCAGGTACTCCCCCTCCCCTTCAGGGGAGGGACCAGAGCACAACTCGCGCCCCCATCTGGCACGCCTCTTGCTCCACGCAGGGCATGACCGTTTCCGCGCTCACCCCGGCCACCGGCCGCGTCACCTCCGCGATCCAGCGCGCGGCGCAGCGCACCGGCGTCGACTTCAACTATCTCCTCGGCCAGGCCAAGATCGAGAGCGGGCTCAACGCCAGCGCGCGCGCCAGCACCTCCTCCGCCTCGGGCCTGTACCAGTTCGTCGAGCAGAGCTGGCTGGCGGTGGTGAAGAAGCACGGCAGCGAGCACGGGCTCGGCTGGGCGGCGGACAGCATCCAGCAGTCGGGCGGGCGCTTCACCGTCACCGGCGGCAACCGCGCCGCGGTGCTCGGGCTGCGCAACGATCCCGAGGTCGCCTCGCTGATGGCGGCCGAGCATGCCAGCGACAACAAGGACGCGATCGAGGCGTCGACCGGGCGCGCGGCGACCGGCACCGACCTCTATATGGCGCACTTCCTCGGGCTGGGCGGCGCGCGCACCTTCCTCTCGGCGATGCAGAGCAACCCGGAGCGCAGCGCCGCCTCGCTCTTCCCCGCCGCCGCGCGCGCCAACCGCGGCGTCTTCTTCGACGGCGACGGCGGCGCGCGCTCGCTCGGCGAGGTGTACCAGCGCTTCGCCGGCAAGCTGGGCGACGGCGCCGCCTCGGTCGGCACGGCCACGCCGTCCGACCGGCTGCAGTTCGCCGCGCAGGCGCTGGCGATGGGGGACGAGAACACTGTCGTCACCGGCGCGGGCGAGAGCGCGACCGACGCGCTCGCCTGGGCCCGGTCGACGCTGGGCCAGTCGACGCTCGGCCAGATCAAGGGCAGCCAGGCGCAGCAGGCCAGCCTGCTCCGCCCGACCCCCGCCAACGCGCGGCTCGCCTACATGATGCTCGCGCGGATGGGGAGCTGATCCGATGAAGATGCTCAGCCATGCGCGCCAGGCGGCGCTGCCCTTCGCGATCCTGCTGCTCGTTGTCCTCATGGTGGTGCCGATCCCGGCCTTCATGCTCGACGTGTTCTTCATCATGAACATCACGATCAGCCTCGCGGTGCTGATGGTCGCGCTCAACGCCGAGAAGCCGCTCGACTTCTCGTCCTTCCCGACGGTGCTGCTGTTCGCGACCCTGTTCCGGCTCGGCCTCAACGTCGCCTCGACGCGCATCGTGCTGGTCCACGGCCATACCGGCTCGGCCGCGGCGGGGCATGTGATCGAGGCGTTCGGCTCGTTCGTGATCGGCGGCGACTATGTCGTCGGCCTGTTCGTCTTCGCGATCATCGTCATCATCAACCTGATCGTGGTCACCAAGGGCGCGGGCCGCGTCTCCGAGGTGTCGGCGCGCTTCACGCTCGACGCGCTGCCCGGCAAGCAGATGGCGATCGACGCCGACCTCAACGCCGGCCTGATCACCCCCGACGACGCCAAGAAGCGCCGCGTCGAGGTCGCCACCGAGGCCGACTTCTACGGCTCGATGGACGGTTCGTCCAAGTTCGTGAAGGGCGACGCGGTCGCCGGCCTGCTGATCCTCGCCGCCAACATCGTCGGCGGGCTGATCCTGGGGCCGGTGAGCCACGGGCTGACGATCGCCAAGGCGGCGCAGAGCTACACCATGCTGGCGATCGGCGACGCGCTGGTGGCGCAGGTGCCCGCGCTGCTGCTGTCGATCGCCGCCGCCTCGATCGTCACCCGCGTCAGCTCGGACAAGGACCTCGCCGGCCAGATCGGCGGCCAGTTCGGCTCGGCGCGCACCTGGGCGCCGGTGGCGGTGATCCTGACGCTGCTGGGGCTGCTGCCGGGGATGCCGCACTTCGTCATCCTGCCGCTCGCCGCCCTCGCCGGCTTCGCCGCCTGGAAGCTGCACCAGATCGCCAAGCGCCCCAAGTTCGTCGAGGCTCCCGCCGCGGTCGAGCAGCCCGATCCGTCCAAGATCGGCTGGGACGAGGTGACCGAGGCGATGATGGTGAACCTCGACGTCGGCTACGGCCTCGTGCCGCTGGTCGACGAGCGCCGCGGCGCGCCGCTGATGAGCCGCCTCACCGGCGTGCGCCGCCAGCTGAGCAAGGAGCTGGGCTTCGTGGTGCCGCAGGTGCGCGTGCGCGACGACATCAACCTGGCGCCCTACACCTATCGCGTGATGCTGGGCGGCGTGTGCGTCGGCGAGGACCAGGTCTCGCCCGACGAGATGCTGGCGCTCGACACCGGCCAGGGCTTCGGCGAGCTGATCGGGAAGAAGGCCAAGGACCCGACCTTCGGGCTCGACGCGACCTGGATCTCGCCGGGCGACGCCGATGCCGCGACCGGCCAGGGCTATCTGGTCGTCGACGCCGGCACCGTCATGGCGACCCACCTCAACCACGCGCTCGGCGCCAACGCCGCCGACCTGCTCGGCGCCGACGAGGTGCAGTCGTTGCTCGACGGGCTCAAGGAGCGCGCCCCGCAGCTGGTCGCCGCGCTCGCCCCGCTGCCGCAGACCGCGCTGGTGGCGGTGCTCAAGGGGCTGCTGTCCGAGGGCATCCAGCTGCGCGAGTTCCGCCGCATCGCCGCCGCCATCTCGATGGCCGCGCAGAAGACGCACGACCCGGTCGAGCTGATCGAGCTGATCCGCCCCGAGCTCGGCCCGCTGATCATCGCCAAGCTGGCCGGCGTGCGCGAGCCGCTGCGCGTCATGACGCTGGAGGGCGGGCTGGAGCAATTGCTCGGCCAGGGGCTGCGCAGCGATCCCAGCCGCCAGGTGATCGAGCCCGAGCTCGGCCGCCGCATCGTCGACGCGCTCCAGGCCGCGGCGCAGCCGCTGATGGCCGAGGCCAAGCCGTTCGCGCTCGTCGTGCAGCCCGCGATCCGAGTCGCGGTCCGCAAACTCATCCGCACCGTTCTCCCGGATACCCCTGTCATGAGCTTCTTCGAAGTGCCCGAGGACAAGGCCGTCGAGGTCGTCGCGATCATCGGTGGCCAGCACCAGCCGCAGGCGCTGGCGGCATGAGCGCCGAGCCGATGCGCGGCGCCTTCGCCGCCGCCCAGCCCGCTCCCGCCGCGGCCCCCGCCGCGATGGCGGCGCCGCTGACCTACTCGCGCCCGCGCAAGCGCGACGAGAACGCGCTGGTGCAGCAGCACCTGCCGCTGGTCCGCCGGCTGGCGTGGCATGTCCACGGCTCGGTCTCGACCGCGATCGAGGTGGAGGACCTCGTCCAGGTCGGGCTGGTCGCGCTGGTCGAGGCGGTCGCCGCCTTCGAGGACCGCGGCCAGGTGACGCTCAAGCAATATCTCGTGACGCGGCTGCGCGGCGCGATGATCGACGAGCTGCGCCGCCACGCCGCGATGACGCGCGGCGCGATCCGCCGCAAGCGCGAGTACGCCCGCGCGGTCAACCAGCTCAGCCACGAATACGGCCGCGCGCCGACCGACCGCGAGCTCGCCGCCAAGCTGGAGGTGACGCCCGAGAAGCTGCGCACCGATTATGCCGCCGCGGAGGCGGTGCGCTACGAGTCGATCGACGAGGTCTACGCCGACGACCAGCCGTGGTTCGCCAGCGACACGCCCGACGCCTTCGAGCAGCTCTCCGAGGCGCAGACGCGCGACCGGCTGATCGCCGCGATCGCCTCGCTGCCCGAGCGCGAGCAGATGGTGATCCAGCTCTACCACGTCGAGGAGCTCAACCTGGAGGAGATCGGCCAGGTGCTCGGCGTCGGCGCCGCGCGCGTATGCCAGATCAAGTCGAGCGCGCACACGCGGTTGAAGAAGGCGATGACGCGCGGCTGAGGCGGGATCGCGGTGCGGCTCGCGGGCGTTGCCCCCGCGACCTGTCCGAGAGGAGCCGCCGATGACCGACTCACGCCAGCCCGACCCCGCCGCCACGCCGCTCACCGAGCCCGAGCGCGAGCGCGACGCCCCCGCCGACCCGAGCGTCGACCAACTCCCCGACGGCGAGCCCGAGGACAATCCCGACGACCTCACCGTGCAGGGCGGGGAATAGGCCGGGCGCGCCAACACCTTCCGCAGAGCTAAGATCCCCCCCGCTCGCGGGAGGGATTTACGGCGCCCCCGGCCTTCGCCTTCGTACGTCGAAACGCGAGAACCCCCGCCAGCGTCGCTGACGGGGGTCCCGCGTTCTTCAACTGTCCCCCCACCACGCTCGGTGGCGAGGGACCGGCGACGGGCGTCGGCGCTTAGCCGAGCAGCTTCATCACGCCCTGCTGCGACTGGTTGGCCTGGGCCAGCATCGCGGTCGAGGCCTGGTTGAGGATCTGCGACTTGGCGAGCGCGGTCGTCTCGGTCGAGAAGTCGGCGTCCTCGATGCGGCTGCGCGCGTCGCTCAGGTTGGTGACGTTGGCGGTGGCGTTGTTCACCGCCGACTCGAGGCGGTTCTGCGACGAACCCAGCGAGGCGCGCGCGCCCGAGACCTCGGCGATCGCCGCGTCATAGTCGCCGAGCGAGGCGGAGTTCGCCGCGTCAGCGAAGGTCTTGGTAGTGACGATGTTGAGCTTCGAGGCCGCGTCGCCGAAATCGACCGACTTCAGCGTGACGGTGTCGCCGCTGTTGGCGCCGGTCTGGATCGAGAAGCCCGTCGCCGCGGCCGTGTCGAACAGCTTCTTGCCGTTGAACGAGGTGGTGGTGACGATCGAGCTGATCTGGGCCTTCAGCGCGGCCTGCTCGGCGCGGATCGAATCGGTGTCGGTCGACGCATAGGTGCCGTTGGCGGCCTGCACCGTCAGCTCGCGCATGCGCTGCAGCATGTTCGAGACCTCGCCGAGCGCGCCTTCCGCGGTCTGCGCCATCGAGATGCCGTCGTTGGCGTTGCGGATGCCCTGGCTCATGCCGCGGATCTGCGAGGTCATCGAGTTGCTGATCGCGAGACCGGCGGCGTCGTCCTTCGCCGAGTTGATGCGCTTGCCGGTCGACAGGCGCTCCATCGAGACCGACAGCGCCTTGTTCGCCATGTTCGAGGCGGCGGTGGCGCGCAGCGCCGAGGTGTTCGAGTTGATCACGGTCATGGGACTATCTCCATCTGCCCGGCCCGCTCGCCGCCCCCGATCGCGTAGGTGGCCGTGCCGTCTCCCCCACAAACGACCGATCTGGCGGGAGATTTAGCGGTTTTCGTGGGGAGCATCGCAGATCCTCCCCGCTCGCGGGGAGGGGGACCATGCGCACCATGGTGGAGGGGGGCTTCCGCATACGAGCCGCTGCGTGAGGGGCGAGCCCCCTCCACCACGCCCTTCGGGCGCGGTCCCCCTGCCCGTGCCGGGGAGGATGTTGCTGTCTCGCTCTCGCAACGAAAACCCCCGCCAGCGTCGCTGACGGGGGTCCCGCATCCTCACTCATCCCCCCGATCGCCGGCCCCGCCGTGTTCGGGGGCGAGGGACCGGCGGCCGTTCGCGCTTAGCCGAGCAGCTTCATCACGCCCTGCTGCGACTGGTTGGCCTGGGCCAGCATCGCGGTCGAGGCCTGGTTGAGGATCTGCGACTTGGCGAGCGCGGTCGTCTCGGTCGAGAAGTCGGCGTCCTCGATGCGGCTGCGCGCGTCGCTCAGGTTGGTGACGTTGGCGGTGGCGTTGTTCACCGCCGACTCGAGGCGGTTCTGCGACGAACCCAGCGAGGCGCGGGCGCCCGAGACCTCGGCGATCGCGTCGTCATAGTTGGCGAGCGTGGCGCTGGTGCCGGCGGCATCGAACGCCAGCGCGGTGACGACCGCGAGCTTGGAGCTGCCGGTGGCCGAGAAGTCGACCGACTTGAGCGTGACGGTGTCGCCGCTGTTGGCGCCGGTCTGGATCGAGAAGCCCGTCGCCGCGGTCGCGTCGAACAGCTTCTTGCCGTTGAACGAGGTGGTGGTGACGATCGAGCTGATCTGGTCCTTCAGCGCGGCCTGCTCCGAGCGGATCGAGGACGTGTCGGTCGCCGAATAGGTGCCGTTGGCGGCCTGCACCGTCAACTCGCGCATGCGCTGCAGCATGTTGGAGACCTCGCCGAGCGCGCCTTCCGCGGTCTGCGCCATCGAGATGCCGTCGTTCGAGTTGCGGATGCCCTGGCTCATGCCGCGGATCTGCGAGGTCATCGAGTTGCTGATCGCGAGACCGGCGGCGTCGTCCTTCGCCGAGTTGATGCGCTTGCCGGTCGAGAGGCGCTCCATCGAGACCGACAGCGCCTTGTTGGCGCTGTTCGAGGCGGCGGTGGCGCGCAGCGCCGAGGTGTTCGAGTTGATCACGGTCATGGTGTGTCTCCGTCTGCTCGGCCGGTCCCGCCGCCCCCGAATGAGCAGGTGGCCGCGCCGTCACCGCCTCAAACGACCGCGCCGCGCAGACATTTAGCGAAAAGCTTCGTCCCGGATCGGCGAACCTGCAGCCCCGGCCCCGATCCCCTCCCCTCCGTACGCGCGCGCGTGGCGCGGACGCTCGCGCCCCCGGAAAAAACCTGCCGCCCCCCGGCAATTATACTCCGCGTTAACCACCGGCGGCGCATTCAAGCCTTCGAGATTCGAGGGGTATTTCCGATGCGTTCGATCATGCCGTCAGCCAGTGTGGAGCGCGAGCACCTGACGCTCGTCTCCTCGCTGCGCGCGCAGGGCTTCGCGATCCAGCCCGCCGCGGCCCGCCCGCAGGCGGGGGTGAGCTACCTCGTCGCCGCGGGCGAGCCGATCCCGGCGCCGGCGCGCACGCTGATCGTCGGCAGCGGCGAGCGCGAAGTACTCCCCTTCCGCGACGGCCAGCCGGCGCGGATCGCCTACGGCCACGACGACGCGACCGTCGGCAACGCCTTCGCCCGCGCCATGATCGGCGGCCCCGAGCTGCCGACCGCCGCCGACCCCGAGTCGCTCGCGCTGCTGGCGCTGGCGGAGCGCGTCGCCCAGGCCGACATCACCGTGCTGATCAACGGCCCGACCGGCACCGGCAAGGAAGTGCTGGCGCGCACGATCCACCTCCAGTCGGAGCGGCGCGACGGCCCGTTCATCGCGATCAACTGCGCCGCGCTGCCCGAGACGATGCTCGAGGCGATGCTGTTCGGCCACCAGAAGGGCAGCTTCACCGGCGCGTCCTCGGGCGGCGAGGGCTTCTTCCGCGCCGCCAACGGCGGCACGCTGCTGCTCGACGAGGTCGCCGAGATGCCGCTCAACCTCCAGGCCAAGCTGCTGCGCGTGCTGCAGGAGCGCGAGGTGGTGCCGATCGGCGCGACGATGCCGCAGGCGGTGGACGTCCGCGTCATCGCCTGCGCCAACCGCGACCTCCAGGAGGAGGTGGCGGCGGGCCGCTTCCGCGCCGACCTCTACTACCGCCTGTCGGTCTTCCCGCTCACCACCAAGGCGCTGGCCGAGCGCACGCAGGACATCCCCGCGCTCGCCGCGACGATGATCCTGCGCCATGCCGGCAACCGTCCGGTGGTGCCATGGCCGAGCGACGAGGCGATCGCCGCCCTGGTCGCGCATGACTGGCCCGGCAACGTCCGCGAGCTCGAGAACGTGATCCAGCGCGCGCTGCTGTTCTGCGGCGGCGCCACGATCGAGGCGGCGCACATCGTGTTCGACCGCCCGAGCGCGCCGCGCCTCGCGCCGGTCGCGCAGCAGGTCGACGACGCGACGCTGGGCCAGGTGGTCCAGCTCTCCGAGTTCGCCGCGATCCGCGAGACGCTGGCGGCGTGCGGCGGCAGCCGGATCGAGACCGCCAGGCGGCTCGGCATCTCCGAGCGGACGCTGCGCTACCGCCTCGCCAAGGCGCGCGAGCAGGGTGACGATCTCGCCTCCGCCACGCAGCGGGCGATCTCGGCATGAGCGCGGTGGGAGGTGTCGGCGGCATCGACCGCGTGATGGCGCTGCGCGCGCAGATCCTCGAGCGCAATGCCGCGCTGAGCCGCGCCGGCGCCGCGCCGGCCGCCGGGCCGCAGAGCGCGTCGGCCAACGCGACCAGCTTCGCCGACACGATGCAGACCGCGCTCGCCAAGGTGAACGACGGCCAGCAGAAGGCCTCGGCGCTGGCCGAGTCCTACGAGCGCGGCGAGACCGTCGACATCGCCAAGGTCATGCTGGCGCGCCAGGAGGCCTCGGTCGGCTTCGAGGCGACGCTGCAGGTCCGCAACAAGATCCTGTCTGCGTACAAGGATATCATGAGCATGCCGGTCTGATATGAGCAACGCTCTCACTCCCTCGCCGCAGAACCCCGCGCCGATCACCCTGGTGCCGGAGAAGTTCGCCAACCCGCTGCGCCAGATCCAGGGCGTGTTCGCGCAGCCCGCCGTGCGCCGCGCCGGTCCGATGGCGCTGATGGTCGGCCTGATCGGCGCCGCGGGCCTGGCCTGGTCGGCGCTGTCGACCCCGCCGCAGAAGGTGCTGTTCTCGGGGCTTCCCGACTCGGACAAGGCGGCGGTGACCAGTGCGCTCAGCGCCGCCAACATCACCAGCCACATCGACTCCTCGTCCGACGCGCTGACCGTCAACGAGGAGGATGTCAGCAAGGCGAAGATGCTGCTCGCCGGCCAGGGGCTGCCCAAGGCGGCGCCGGGCGGCTATGCCATCCTCGACCAGCTGCCGATGGGTGTCAGCCGCGCGGTCGAGGGCGAGCGGCTGCGCCAGGCGCGCGAGACCGAGCTGGCGCGCTCGATCCAGGAGATCGACGCGGTCGCGGAGGCGCGCGTCCACCTCGCCATGCCCGAGGCCAGCGTGTTCGTGCGCGACAATGCCGCACCCTCCGCTTCGGTGGTACTCAAGCTGCAGGGCGGGCGCTCGCTGAGCGACGCGCAGGTCAGCTCGATCGTCAATCTGGTCGCCTCCTCGGTGCCGGGGATGAAGCCCGATTCGGTCACTGTGGTCGATCAGCTCGGCGGCCTGCTCACCAAGTCGGGCGACGGCCCCGACGCCGCCAACGACAAGCGCATCGAGTTCCAGCGCCGCGTCGAGGACAAGTACCGCCAGCAGCTGATCCAGCTGCTCACCCCGCTGGTCGGCGCGGGCAATTTCACCGCCGAGGTGCAGGCCGACGTCAACCTCGACGAGACCAGCGCGACGCGCGAGAGCTATGACAAGGACGGCCGCCTGCGCGCCGAGACCGGCAACTGGACCGGCAACATGGCGACCGGCCAGGCGCCCGCGGGCATCCCCGGCGCGCTGAGCAACACGCCGCCGCCCGCCTCGCAGCTGTCGACGCCGCAGCCCGCCACGGGCGCGCCCGGCACGCCCCAGGCGCAGCCCGTCGCCGGCGGTCCCGCGCCCGATCCGGCCAAGCAGACCGACTCGTTCCAGCGCGCCTATGACCTCAACAAGGAGGTCTCGGTCACCCGGGCGGCGCCCGGCAACATCAAGCGGCTGTCGGTCGCGGTGCTGCTGCGCGACCCCGAGAAGGGCAAGCGGAACGCCATGGAGATCAACCAGATCAACGATCTGGTGAAGAGCGCGGTCGGCTTCGACCAGACCCGCAACGACAATGTCACGGTGATCAGCCGCAAGTTCGCCGACGCCACCGACGCGGGCGACGCGCCGAAGTGGTACGACAATGCCTGGCTGCCGGTGCTGGCGCGCAACGTCACCGCGCTGATCATCGCTTTGCTGGTGCTGCTGCTCGGCGTGCGCCCGATCGCCAAGGCGCTGATGAAGAAGCGCGAGGACGCCAGCCCCGCGACGCTCGCGGCGCAGGCGGCGACGCCGGGCACCCCGCTGCTCGGCGAGGACGGCCAGCCGCTGGTCGGCGCGGACGGGCAGCCGCTGATGGGCGAGGCCGGCATCGCGGTGGCGCCGCCGGTCAGCCTCGACCAGATCGAGACCAGCCGCAGCTACGAGGAGCGGATCGGCGCGGTGCGCGGCTTCACCCGCGACAATCCCGCGCGCGCGGCGCTGGCGGTGCGTGACATGATCACCGCCGAGGCCAAATCGTGAGCGCGGTCGCCGCCACCCCGCGCACCTTCACCGGCGTCGAGCGCGCCGCGGTGCTGATGATGCTCGTCGGCGAGGAGGAAGCCGCCGCGATCCTGCAGAAGCTCGATCCCGAGGAGGTCCGCAAGCTGGGCAGCGCGATGTTCGCGGTGGCCGACGTGAGCGAGCAGGAGGTGGAGCTGGTGCTCGACGATTTCGTCGGGCGCGCGCGCGAGCGCACCGGCATCACCTTCAACCCCGGCCCCAAGGTGGAGGCGGTGATGACGCGCGCGCTCGGCCGCGAGAAAGCGGAGAGCGTGCTGGCGCAGATCACGCCCGCCGAGGCGGTGTGCGAGATCGACCTGCTCGACTGGCTCGACGCCAGCGAGATCGCGACGATGCTCGACAAGGAGCACCCGCAGATCGCCGCGGTGCTGATCGCCAACCTCGATCCCGCGGTCGGCGGCCAGGTGCTCGAGCTGCTGCCCGAGGCGGTCCAGCCCGACATCCTCCACCGCATCGCCAAGCTCGGCCCGATCACCCCCGAGGCGGTCGAGACGCTGCGCACGCTGATCGCGTCGCGCAGCGGCGGCGGCGCCAGCGGCGGCGGCCCGGTCGGCGGCCTCCAGCTCGGCGGCGCGCGCGAGGCGGCCAAGATCCTGCAGGGCGCGCGCAAGGCGACCGAGCAGCGTGTCATGCCCAAGCTGCTCAAGATGGACCGCGACATCGCGCGCCAGATCGAGGAGGCGATGTTCGTCTTCGACAATCTGCTGGAGCTCGACGACAAGTCGCTGGGCACGCTGATCCGCAACGTCGACGGCGACACGCTGACCCGCGCGCTCAAGGGCGTGGACGAGGCGGCGCGCAACCGCATCCTCGGCTGCATGTCGGCGCGCGCCGCGGACGGCATCCGCGACGACATGGAAGCGCGCGGCCCGATGAAGCTGAGCGAGGTGCTCGAGGCGCAGAAGATGATCATCCAGATCGCGCGCAACCTCGCCAAGGACGGCACGATCAACATGGGGGCAGGTGACGACGATTATGTCTGAGGCGACGTTCGTCATCGGGCTGCCGGCACGTGCCGACGCGGCCGCCACCACGCGCGCGCGCGCGCAATCGGAAGCGCTCGCCGGCTTCACCCCCGGCGAGCTGATCGCGCGGATCGAGCAGGCGTTCGGCGCGCGCCCGCCCGAGACCGGCGCCAGCGCGGAGGAGCCGCGCCACTTCGCGCCGGCCGATCCGGGCAGCGACCCCACCGCCGGCTGGGACATGCTCGACCCCGAGGCCCAGCCGCTGCCGTGCCTGGAGCAGGTCGAGGCCGCGCGCGCGGAAGGCTATGAGGAAGGCTTCGCCGCCGCGACGCACGCCGCGCAGGCGGAGGCGACGCGTGACCGCGCCTTGCTCGACGGCGTCGCCGCGCAGCTGCGCGGCGGCGGCGCGATCGACCGCGCCGCGCTGGCCGAGACGTTGCGCCGCACCGTGCTGACGCTCGTCACCGCGGTGGTGGGCGAGACCGGCGTCTCCGGCCCGCTGCTCGCCGCGCGCGTCGAGGCCGCGGTCGATCTGCTCGCCGACGCGAGCGAGTCGGCGATGCTGCGCGTCAACCCAGCGGACGTCGCGCTGCTCGCGGGGCTTCTGCCCGACACGATCTTCCCGATCGGCGACAACGAGGTGGCGCGCGGCAGCTTCGTGCTCGAGGCGGCCTCGACGATCGTCGAGGACGGACCCGAATCGTGGATGGAGCAGCTGACGGCGGCGATCGAGCGCGCGGCGGTGCCCGCGTGCTGAACCGCTTCGCCGACGATTATCTCGCCACGCTGGCGGAGGCCGCGCCGCGCTTCGCCGCCAAGGTCTCGGGCCGGCTGTCGTCCTATGACGGGCTGCTGATGGAGGCGGTGGGGCTGTCGCTGCCGGTCGGCACCGTCTGCCGCATCGGCGCCGCGGGCACCGCGCAGGTCGAGGCCGAGGTGATCGGCTTCCGCAACGGCCGCACTTTGATGATGAACCTCGGCGGCCCGGCGGCGCTGCTGCCCAACGCGCCGGTGCGCCCGCTCGGCGCGCCGGGCGAGGCCGAGGTCGGCGCGGCGCTGCTCGGGCGCGTCGTCGACGGCTCGGGCGCGCCGATCGACGGGCTCGGCCCGATCCGCGGCGCGGGGCGCTGGCCGCTCGCCGGGCACATGCAGTCGCCGCTCGACCGCGGCCGCGTGCTCGCCCCGCTCGACGTCGGCGTGCGCGCGATCAACGGGCTGCTCACCGTCGGCCAGGGCCAGCGCGTCGGCATCATGGCGGGCTCGGGCGTCGGCAAGTCGGTGCTGCTCGGCATGATGGTGCGCGCGGCGCAGGCCGACGTGATCGTGATCGGGCTGATCGGCGAGCGCTCGCGCGAGGTCGCCGACTTCCTCGAGACCAAGGTGGCGGGCGAGGCGCGGAAGCGCGCGGTGGTCGTCGCGGTCCCCGCCAACCACTCGCCGGTGCTGCGCATCCGCGGCGCGCTGCGCGCCACCGCGATCGCCGAGGCGTTCCGCGCCGAGGGCAAGAAGGTGCTGCTGATCATCGACTCGCTCACCCGCGTCGCGCACGCCGGGCGCGAGATCGGGCTGGCGCTGGGCGAGCCCGCCTCGGCGCGCGGCTATCCGCCCTCTGCGATCGCGATGCTGCCCAACCTGATCGAACGCGCCGGCTCGGACGTGAACACCGGCGGCTCGATCACCGCGATCTACACCGTGCTGGCCGACGGCGACGACGGCAACGACCCGGTGGTCGACTCGGCGCGCTCGATCCTCGACGGCCATATCGTGCTGAGCCGCGCGATGGCGGAGCGCGCGGTCTATCCCGCGATCGACGTCTCCAAGTCGGTCAGCCGCGTGATGAACGACATCGTGCCGGTCGAGCACCAGCAGGCCGCGCGCGCGCTGCGCCGTCATCTCGCCACCTATGAGGAAAACCGCGACCTCGTGCTGATGGGCGCCTATCGCTCGGGCAGCGACGCCGCGATCGACAACGCCATCGCCTATCATCCCGCGATCACCGAGTTCATCCGCCAGGAGACGTCGCAGGTAGTACCGCTGGCGGACGCCGCGGCCGAGCTGGTCGGCGTGTTCGGCGATGGCTGACGCCGCGCGGCTCAGGCGGCTCCACCGCGTGCGCACGCTCCAGCTCGGGCTGGCACGCGCGGACGAGGCGCGCGCGCGGGCGCAGCTGACGAGCGAGACCCAGCTGGCGCACCGCATCGGCCAGCTGGTCGACGCGGTGGCGCCGGTGCCGACCGCGGCGACGTGCGCGGTCAACCTCGCTGCCGCGGCGCATTTCCGCGAGCGGCTGCAGCGCTCGGCCGAGGCGGCGGTGAACCGCGTGCGCATGGCCGAGCAGCAGGCCGAGCGCAGCGGCGCGGCGACCCAGTCGGCCAAGCGCGACCAGAATGCGGTGGAGAAGCTGATCGACCGCCAGCGCGCCGAGGACATGCGCGCCGAGATGAAGGCGCTGGAGGACGCCCCCGCGCCGGTGCCGCGGCGGTAGGGGGCGGAGCGCGGCGTGGCGCCTCCTGTGCCCCGGCGCAGGCCGGGGCTCAGGTGGGGAGGTGTCGGTGGGAGGCACCGCGGCCCGCCCAACTCGCCCCTCCCCCACCGGCCGGCCTCGACCGATCGCCGGCGCTCGTCGAGCGTCAGTCGCCGCTCACCTCGCCCTCATCGTCCTTGAGACCGCTCTCGTAGCGGTGGCGTCGCACCGCGTTGATCAGCTGATCGATCTCGTCGAGCAGCCAGTTTCCTTCCCTCAATTTCTCGCTGGTAATATCTGGTGCCTGTAGAAACAACGCCTTCGCGCGGCCTGACAGCTCGATTGCCTTGGCGTAGACATCCTCCCCGAGCTTCTCGCACATACGGTCTAGGCCACTATTGAGCTGAAGAAGTTTGACTCAAGGCTCGTGTCCGGAAAATACCCGGTTATGTCTTTGAAGTGAGGCGATTTGAGCATCATCGAGCCAAGCTGATCCTCGATCTCGCTCAGCGCTTGCGGCACATAAGGCTGAGGATTGGTGATGGAACTTCACTTTGCCCTCCTTATGATTTATGACCCACCTTCCTGCGACGGCCTGACAATGACGATTGTAGATGGCTAGGTTCTATTAATGCAGGATATTACAACCTGCCGCTCAGACGTTGCGGTCTACGTGGCATCCCGGCCGGCCACCCGCCACGGCTGATCTTCAGTCGCCGGTCACCTCGCCCTCATCGTCCCTCAGCTTGGCCTTGACCCGGCGGCGCCGCGCGTCGGTGATAAGCTGGCTGATCTCGTCGAGCAGCCAAACGCCCTCCTTGGTCTTCCCGTTCGTCATATCGGGATCGCTTAGAAACAGTGCCTTGGCTCGCGCAGAAAGTTCGACCGCTTTAGCGTAGCTCTCAGCGCCCAGCTTCGGCTTCACTCGGCTCAGCGCGGTGTCGAGCTGATGGAAGCGCGAATCGATCGTCTGGTCGGGCAAGAAGCCTAGCCGATCGACAAAGGTCGGGGCCTCGAGCATCATCGATGCGAGCTGATCATCCAGCTCTCCCAAGTTAGCAGGGATGAAGGGCGCGCCGCTTGCCAGCGGGCTTCTGAATACATAGTCGTTCATAAGGCTGCCCTCTATCGCCGAAGAATGTAGCTTGTGCTTCTACCCAGCTCGCTGGGCCGGATGATGACAACCATAGACGGCTTGAAGTTAGCGTTGAAGAAACCCCGTATCTGCGCCTGCCCTCTAGTTTTTGCCGAGAGCGAGACATCGAAGGCAACGTCACCGACCCTGATATCGGGGCGACGAAATCGCCCGTTCTCGCCGACAGCCTCGTTCCGATTGAGCCTGACCGGCCCAGCGCCGGAACAATCAACTCCAGCCAAGAAGAACCGCTGCCGCAACTGCTCGCGAACGCGTTGGTCAACGAAATTTCCAAGTGCCTCTCGTTCACTCAGTCGGATCGGAAGCATTGTCAGCTTAAGACGCCTCAAACCTTCTTGGTAGGCGTCATTCGTGGCTCCTTGCGCGAACCGGTAAGTCTCAAGCTGCAGCGGCTCAAGATCGCCCTTCACCCGCATGGTCAAAACCGCGCGGTCGAAGCGGAGTCCGTCGATGAGCCGCCGCTGCCCATCTTCGCTATAAGGAAATTGAAAGGACTGAAAGACATAAGTCGGATCTAATTGATGGATGTCGCTGAGGATCTTCTCCGCCTGCACCCGCATCAGCGCGGTTCGGACTTCTGCCCCCGGCCCAGTTATATCGAAGATCTGGTCTGCCAGCCTGAGCGGTGGCCCGAGCGCTGAATGCTCGTCGACCTGCCACTCATCCAGCGTCATCGGATCCTCGAAGGCGCGCATGTTGCCGCCGCGCGTCTCGGGCGGTTCCGGCGCGCCGATCGGGATCAGCGTCGGGCCCGGCTCGCCCGGCCGGTAGACGCCGTCCGAGCGGACGACACCGCCCTCTCCTACGCCACCGCCCTCACCTCCTCGCTCCGGCGGTCCGTCGCGCGCCGCCGCCTCGCCGCCCGGACCGGACGTGAAGCGACCGTCGCGCGGGTCGTGCCAGGGGTTGAACTTCAGCTCGACGCCGTCGTCGCGGCGCGTCGGGATCCGCCCCGTCCGGACCCAGATCGAGAATAAGCGCCGTCGTTCGGCGGGGCTCGCCCCCGCCGGTATCCATGCCCGCTCCATGTTCATCGTGTCGCCCCGCCCTGCTGACGCGGCGAGAACATCTGAGCAACATTCTCCAACAAGGCAATTGCGGATGACGCGTGATCGCCGTGGTGGGTCAGCGTGGGGAAGGGGACGGCGCGATCGGTGTGTCGAAAGGCGTTTGCCCCCACGCTGCCGCGGCGGGGAAGGCCGGGGCCCAGTCGGGTAGGCCGTGGTGGGACTTACCAACGTCCCCCAACTGGACCCCGGCTTTTGCCGGGGTGACGGTTAGTGTTGGGCGAAAGGGAGCATCCTAGCGGTCAAGATGACAGCCCGCTGGCCCCTCCCCCGCCCCCTACGCCTCCTGCGGGTGGTGCGGCGTGAGGATCAGCGTGCGCCCCTCGACCCGCCACGAGCTCAGCCGCGACAGGAAGTTCATCCCCACCACGTCGACGTCGCCGAACGCGGGCGACACCACCACCGCGAGGTCGCGCGCCACCACGTTGCCGAAGCGCAGCTCCGCCAGCGCGCCCGTGTCGGCGCGGATCGTGCCGTTGGCGGTCTTGAGCAGCAGCGGGAAGGTGGCGGGCTTCACCTCGACCCCCGCCGCCGCCGCGGTGGCGGGCGACAGCGCGGTGATCGTGGCGCCGCTGTCGACCAGCAGCCGCCGCTCCACCGTCGCCCCCGGCGGGCCGAGCTTCGCGCGCACGTAGAAGTGGCCGTCGGGGCTCATCGTCACGCGCGTCTCGGTGCCGGCGACCTGCTGGCTCTCGACGTCGAGCGCGGCGGCGACGCGGCCGAGCCAGGGGTCGAAGCGCTCGCGCTCCACCAGCAAGGTGTACAGCAGCACCGCCAGCCCGCCCCACACCGCCAGGCTCACCAAGGTGCGCAGCAGCGGCACGCGCCGCGCCACGATCGCGGCCACCAGCAGGGCGCCGAGCAGCAGGTAGAAATGCGGGTTGGCCGAGACGTCGACGGGCATGCAGAGGATATAGGGAGGCGACCGCCGCGGATAAGCCTACGCTGGCGCCGCGGCACTCGCGCGGCTATATCGGCGCGACCATGCGCACGGCCCTGCTCACTACTAGCATCCCGGCGCGGCCCACGGCCGGCGCGCGCGTCACCCGCTGACGCGCCCCGCCGCCCGCGCCACGCCGGGCAGCCTCCCTCTTTTCGTCGCGTCACGCGCGCCTTAGGGCGTGCCCCACGGTTCTCGCAGGAAGATACTCCATGGACATGCTCTCGATCACGCTGCCCGACGGTTCGGTCCGCGAGGTGGAGCCGGGCACCACGCCCGCGGCGATCGCCGCCGCGATCGGTCCCGGGCTGGCCAAGGCCGCGATCGCGGCGCGCGTCGACGGCGAGCTGCGCGACCTCTCGCGCCCGCTGACGCAGGACTCGACGCTGGCGCTGGTGACGCAGCGCGACGAGGCCGAGGCGCTCGGGCTGGCGCGGCACGATCTCGCGCACGTGCTCGCCGAGGCGGTGCAGCATCTCTTCCCGGGCACGCAGATCACCTTCGGCCCCGCCACCGACGACGGCTTCTATTACGACTTCGCGCCGAAGGAGCGTCCTTTCACCGACGAGGACCTGCCCGCGATCGAGGAGGAGATGCGCCGCATCATCGCGCGCAACGAGCCGTTCACGCGCGAGGTATGGACGCGCGAGCAGCTGATCGAGACGTGGCAGCGGCAGGGCGAGACCTTCAAGGCGGAATGGGCGGCCGAACTGCCCGACCATGAGGAGCTGACGATCTATCGCCAAGGCCAGTGGCTCGACATGTGCCGCGGCCCGCACATGCCGACGACGGGACGGCTCGATCCGCAGGCCTTCAAGCTGACGCGCGTCTCGGGCGCTTATTGGCGCGGCGACCAGAAGAACGCGATGCTCAGCCGCATCTACGGCACCGGCTGGCTCAACAAGAAGCAGCTCGACGCGCACCTCCACATGCTGGAGGAAGCGGCCAAGCGCGACCATCGCCGCATCGGCGCGGACATGGACCTGTTCCACCTCCAGGCCGAGGCGCAGGGCTCGGTGTTCTGGCATCCCAAGGGCTTCGTGCTGTGGCGCCAGCTCGAGGCCTATATGCGCCGCCGGCTCGACGCCGCCGATTACGCTGAGGTGAAGACGCCGCAGCTGATGGACGCGCGCCAGTGGGAGCAGTCGGGCCACTGGGGCAAGTATCGCGAGAACATGTTCGTCGTCCCCGACGAGATTCCCAATACCGCGGACGAGGGCGCGATCTTCACCGGCGAGGGCGACCTGATGGCGCTCAAGCCGATGAACTGCCCCGCGCACGTGCTGATCTTCAAGCAGGGCATCAAGAGCTATCGCGACCTGCCGATCCGCATGGCCGAGTTCGGCTGCTGCCACCGTAACGAGCCGCACGGCGCGCTCCACGGCATCATGCGCGTCCGCCAGTTCACCCAGGACGACGCGCATATCTTCGTGCGCGAGGACCAGCTCGTCGAGGAGGTGCGGAAGTTCTGCGAATTGCTCGACAGCGTCTACCGCGACCTCGGCTTCGAGGATTATGCGGTGAAGCTGGCGCTGCGCCCCGACAAGCGCTTCGGCGACGACGCGATGTGGGACAAGTCCGAGCAGGAGCTGCGCGACGCCGTGCACGCCTCGGGGCTGTCGGACGCGATCAAGGCGAAGTTCGAGGAGCTGCCCGGCGAGGGCGCCTTCTACGCCCCCAAGCTGGAGTTCCACCTCACCGACGCGATCGGGCGGACCTGGCAGGTCGGCACGATTCAGTCGGACCGCGTGCTGCCCGAGCGGCTCGACGCCAGCTATGTCGGCGAGGACGGGCAGCGCCACCGCCCGGTGATGCTCCACCGCGCGATCCTCGGCACGTTCGAGCGCTTCATCGGCATCCTGATCGAGCATCACGCCGGACGCTTCCCTTTGTGGCTCGCGCCGGTGCAGGCGGTGGTGGCGACGATCGTCTCCGACGCGGACGATTATGCCGCCGAGGTCGCGGCGGCGCTGCGCGCGGCCGGGATCCGGGTGGAGACCGACACGCGCAACGAGAAGATCAACTACAAGGTGCGCGAGCATTCGGTGGCGAAGGTGCCGGTGCTGCTGGTGGTCGGCAAGCGCGAGGCGGAGGAGCGCAAGGTCGCGCTGCGCCGGCTCGGCAGCCAGGCGCAGGAGGTGGTCACGCTCGACGCGGCGGTGGCGATGCTGCGCGGGGAGGCGACCCCGCCCGACCTGCGCTGAGGCGGGTGGGCGCGGGCTGACCCGTGTGGTCGCCGGCGGGCGCATGTCGGTCCGAGTCGCACGCCTCCCTCGTGGCCCAGAGCGGCCGATGTCGGCTGTACCAAGGCCCGTCCCGTCATGCCGGGCTTGACCCGGCAGCCATGGTGCCGCGTACACTGCGACCGTCGCTCTCGCGGCGGCATCGATCCCAGCTTACGCCTGTCCCGGGCGACACCGCGGGCGGCCTCGAATAAGCCGGGACGGCGTGTGGTCGCGCGACAGCGCGTGCCGAGCGGGCGCACGTGCCTGACGCAAGGAGGCGAAGGTGACGATCTGGCAGGAGATCAAGGCCGGCACGATCCCGCCCCGGCTCACCGTGGCGGAGATCTACGCGCTCACCGAGGCGGGGCTGCTGGCCGAGAACGAGCATTTCGACCTGATCGACGGAGAGATCGTGCCGATGGCGGCGGCCAAGTCGAGCGACCACGAGCGGGTCAAGCGAGCGCTCAACTGGGCACTGACCACAAGTTTACCCCGCGCCCTTGGCGTGTTCATTGAAGCTGAGGTGGCGTTCACGCCAACGAACCTGCACGAGCCCGACCTCGCCGTCTGGCCCGCCGAGATCGGCTCGCAGGAGGTGCGCGGGCCGGACCTGTTGCTCGTCATCGAGGTGGCGGTCTCCTCGATCGGCTATGACCTGCGCGTCAAGGCGCCGCGCTACGCCACCTTCGGCGTGCGCGATTACTGGGTGGTGGACGCGATCCGCAAGACGACCCGCGTGCACCGCGCCCCGGTGCAGGGCGCCTACACCGATGTCGAGGAATATGAGGCCCATGACCGGGTGTCGGCGCTGCTCCTCCCCGTGAGCGTCTGCCTGGAGGAGATCGACGGCCCGCCCGTGCGGCGCTGGTGACGTGCCGTGTTCCCGCGCATGCGGGAACCCGGGGCAACAGGGTTGGACGCGTGCGGCCCTGGGGTCCCGCTTGCGCGAGAGCACCGTAGATGAGGGACAGTTCGGTGATGCGACCCACGACCTCGCCCCTTCTGCTCCTCCCGCTTCTCCTCCCCGCCCCGGCGACGGCACAGCGCACCGGGCCGATCGCGCCGACGCCGCGTACCGACTCGGGCGAGACACCCGATCTCCCCACCACGCGCGACAGCATCGCGCGCGAGCGCCGCGCCGGCCGCCTGTCCCGCCGCGACGCGCGCCGTGCCAGGGCCGAGACCGACGTCAACGCCGCCATCGCCGCGCGCTACGCCAGCGGCGGGGGCCTTTCCGACTCGGTGCGCACGGAGATCGACGGGCGCGATCACGCCACCCGCAGCCTCCTCGACGGCCCCGCCCAGCGACAGCCGCGGCACTGACTCACCGCCCCTTCTAAAATCGCGCATTCTCCCTTATATTGGCGGGCAGAACAGCCAACGGAGATTTACCTATACCTCCCCCCATGATGCGCCGGCCGATGCAGGCGCCTCCGATGAACGGGCCCCGCTTCAACGAGTGGATCCAGAGCCCCAAGGTCCGCGTGATCGACCACGAGGGCGAGAATCTCGGCGTGATGTACACGCGCGAGGCGATGGAACAGGCGCGCGAGGTCGGCCTCGACCTGGTCGAGGTGTCACCCAACGCCGATCCGCCCGTCGCCAAGTTCCTCGACGTCGGCAAATTCAAGTACGAGGCGCAGAAAAAGGCAAACCTCGCACGCAAGTCGCAGAAGACGCAGGAGATCAAAGAGATCAAGATGCGTCCCAACATCGACGACCACGATTACGACACCAAGATGAAGAAGGTGGCGGAATTCATCGGCGAGGGCGACAAGGTCAAGGTGACGATGCGCTTCCGCGGCCGCGAGCTGAGCCACGGCCAGCTCGGCATGAACGTGCTCCAGCGCGTCGCCGAGCAGGTCGCCGAAGTCGCCAAGGTCGAGGCCTATCCGCGCATGGAAGGCCGTCAGATGCTGATGGTGCTCGCGCCCAAGTGAGCCGCTGGGCCGTGGCCGAGCGCCGCGGCCCGGTTGCTTTCCGTAGCGTCACGCCGCCGCGGCGTTGCGCGCGCTCCACACCCGATATTGAAAATCACCACGTCGGGCACGAAAGCGCTAGACGAACCTTAGGCGTGCGCTAATCTCTCCCCAATACCGAACCTTCGAAAACGAGGGTCGGGAGAACAGGACCTTGGGAGAGGGACCGCCATGCGACTGAGCCACATCCTCTTGTCGTCCGCCGCGATGATCGTCGCGGCACCCGCTCTGGCGCAACAGCAGGCCAGTCCGGTGACCAGCAACGCCGCGGTCGACGGCCAGAGCGACACCGCCCCGAATCAGGCGGGCTCGAACCAGGCCGGCGACACGCGCGAGCTCAACGCCAACGACATCGTCGTCACCGCCACCCGTCGCTCCGAGCGACTCGCCGACGTCCCGATCTCGATCAACGCGGTGAGCCAGCAGGCGCTGCAGAACTCGGGCGCGACCGACATCCGCCAGATGGCGCAGCTCGCCCCCTCGCTCAACGTCTCCTCGACCGGCTCGGAGGCCAATGCCTCGGCGCGCGTCCGCGGCGTCGGCACGGTCGGCGACAATCCCGGGCTGGAGAGCTCGGTCGCGGTGTTCATCGACGGCGTCTATCGCAGCCGCACCGGCTCGGGCCTCAACGACCTCGGCGAGGTCGACCGGATCGAGGTGCTGCGCGGGCCGCAGGGCACCCTGTCGGGGCGCAACTCCTCGGCCGGCGCGATCAACATCTACACCAGGGCGCCGTCGTTCGACTTCGGCGGCTATGCCGAGGGCACCTACGGCAATTACGACTTCTACCGCGCCGCGGGCGCGCTGACCGGTCCGATCGTCAAGGACGTGCTCGCTTTCCGCGTCGACGGCGTGTGGCAGAAGCGCGACGGCTTCTACGAGGATGTCGCCAACGACACCGACTTCAACAACCGCGACCGCTATTTCGTCCGCGGCCAGCTGCTGCTCGAGCCCTCGTCCGATTTCTCGCTGCGGCTGATCGGCGACTACACCCGCCGCAACGAGAAATGCTGCGGCGCGGTCTATGTCGATACGCGCGAGAAGATCGATCCCACGCCGGGCGTGCCCGGCGACTATGCGATCAACCCCGCGGGCAACCGCATCGTCAGCGTGATGACCGCGCTGGCCGCGCTGCGCGGCTATCCCGCGGATTCGGTCTTCCCGAGCGGCAGCGACCCGTACAGCCGCCGCATCGCCAACACGCCGGGGCGCGCCTATTCCAACGTCACCAAGGATTACGGCGGCTCGGGCCAGATCGACTGGAACCTGGGCGGCGCCTCGCTGACCTCGATCACCGCCTATCGCGAGTATAAGTCGGACGGCGCGAGCGACATCGACTATAACGTGCTCGACATCGGCTACCGCCCGAACGACGGCAACAACTACCGCCAGTTCCACACCTTCACCCAGGAGCTGCGGCTCAACGGCGAGGCCTTCGGCGACCGGCTCAACTGGCTCATCGGCGGCTTCTACAGCAAGGAAGACCTGCAGGTCGTCGACAACCTCAAGTTCGGCCGCGACTACGGCGCCTTCGCCGCGTGCCGCATCGTGGCGACGATCAACGCCAATGCCGCGCTGCGCAATCCCGCCAACCCGGGCTGTCTCAGCGCCGCGGGCAGCGCGGTCCTCTCGGGCCAGGTGCCGGGAACGACCCCGGCGTTCGGCGCGGCGACCCCGCTGCTGCTCGCCAACATCCGCCTGTTGTCGACGCTCAACGACCTCGGCACGACGCGCGACGTCTACAACCAGGACAGCCAGAGCTTCGCGGTCTTCACGCACAACATCTTCAAGCTGACCGACACGCTCTCGCTCACCGGCGGCCTGCGCTGGACGCACGAGCGCAAGAAGTTCGACGCCAGCTTCGGCAACAACAACACCGTCTGCCCGCAGATCCAGACCCTGCTCGGCGCGGGCCCGGCGGGCAACCTGTTCAACAACGCGCAGCTCGCCGCGCTCACCCGCGGCATCGCCACGCTCGCCTGCACCGGCAACAGCTCGGCCGCGCTCAACGGCAAGCAGATCGCGGACGATTTCAGCGAGAGCCAGTTCACCGGCACCGCGGTGCTGAGCTGGAAGCCGAGCGACCGGCTGATGACCTATGCCAGCTACTCGCGCGGCTACAAGGCGGGCGGCTACAACCTCGACCGCTCCGACCTGGGCGACGCCTATAATCCCGCGACGATCGCGAACATCGACGCGGGGCGGCTGCGCTTCGATCCCGAGACAGTCAACGCCTATGAGATCGGCTTCAAATATTCGAGCCGCTCGTTCACCTTCAACGCCGCGGCGTTCCGCTCGGAGTTCAAGAACTTTCAGCTCAACACCTTCAACGGCACCAACTATGTCGTGGAGAATATCGGCTCCTGCTCGGAGAGCCTCAACGGCGCCGACCGCGACGCCAGCGGTGCGACCGGCGTCTGCACCGGCGACGTCAAGTACGGCGTCCGCAGCCAGGGCATCGAGCTCGAGGCGGGGATCTACCCGGTCGAGCATCTCGCCTTCGCGATGGGCTATACGCTGGCCGACACCAAATACCGCCGCAACCTGGTCGGCTCGGACGCCGGCGCGGCGCTCGATCCGGCGCTGTTCCTGCTCTCGGGCGCGCAGATCTCGAACGCGCCGCGCAACGTGATCACGACCTCGCTGAGCTGGACGCCGCCGATCGGCGACAGTGGGATGAGCGCTTTGTTCTACGTCGATCAGCGCACGTCGTCGGATTATAACACCGGCTCGGATCTGTTCGCCGAGAAGATCCAGGATGGCTTCACGCTGGTCAACGCGCGCGTCGGCCTGCGCGGGCGCGACGAGCGCTGGGCGGTCGAGGTCTGGGCGCAGAATCTGCTCAACACCGATTATCAGCAGGTCGCGTTCAACACGCCGTTCCAGGGCGCGGGCAGCCTCGAGCAGGTGCGCAGCTTCGGCGGCGTCGGCAATCAACTGTTCTCGTCGTTCCTCGCCGAGCCGCGCACCTATGGCGTGACGCTGCGGACCCGCTTCTGATCGACCCTCGACTTGGCGCCACCGCCCCGGGCGGTGGCGTCCGCGGCTCGATCCGTCGCTCGACTCACTCGTCCCACGGCGTTCCTGTCGAATACATTAACCTTATCTTCGTCAAATTGGGTTAATGATCTGCGGTCAGCACCGGCGAATCGGTTCTGACTAGGAGCTTCTTGCGTTAGAATAAAATAGCAGGTCGCCCGAGCGCCCGTGGGGGTGAAGTGATGAACGTGGACGTTCTCGGCCAGTCCATGGCCGAGCAGCTCGAACAGATCCTCTGGACCGCGCGCAGCGCGGGCAGCAGCCTCATCGTATCGCGGAGCCAGCACCCCGACGCGATCGGCATGATGATGCGCGAGGGGCTCGTGCGCGAACGTCTCGGTCATCTCGTGCTCACGCCCAAGGGCCACGCGCGCCGCCGCGAGTGCGCGCGCTACTGAGGCGAGACGAGACGTCGCGGCTGCCGTGTCAGGCGGCACCGACGCCCTCTCGTCGTGCTACAGACCGACACCCTCGCCCAGCGACATCATCGCGAGCCAGCGCGATCCGCGCACTATGTCAGTGGGCTCCGGCGAATGCCCGAACCCAGGGCCGAGCAGAACGACGCTTGATCGTGCGCGAGCGTCTGGGCTCCCGCGTGCGGAGGAGCACGGAACATCGAGAGCGGGATCGCGCGGTTCGTTCGGGCAGAAGGGACCGATGGACCTGTGCGTCGGTGCGGGTCAAGCATCACGCCGGACGGCGCCGCGGAGCCGCCTTTCGGCGCCAGATCGCCCGAGAAATGCTAGTATCCGCGAGCCGCGCCCCTCGCCATGCAGGGCGTGATGGCCCCTCGCGCTCGGCGGCCCGCTCAAGGAAGCGTGACGCCGGTCCACTACACCGCCACGAACAGTTGGATCGATAAATGTCGCAGATCGACGTCTGACCTCGCCCCCCAACGAAAAAGGGAGGCCGGCTCGCGCCGACCTCCCCTTCTCGTTCGCCGTAGCGATCGACCTTACTGGCCCGCACCCGGACCGTAGGTGATCTCCACGCGGCGGTTCTGCACCTCGCGGACACCGTCGGCGGTGTCGACGCGCGGGCGGCTCTCGCCGAACGCCTCGGTGCTGATCACGTTCTCCGGGATCGCCTTCGAGGTCAGGTACGCCTTGACCGAGTCGGCGCGGCGCTGCGACAGCCCCACGTTGTACTTGGCCGAACCCGAGCGGTCCGCGTGACCCGCCAGCATGACCTGCGCGTTCTGGCAGTTCTGATACTGGGTGACGGCACTGTCGAGGATCGACGCGGCCTCCGGGGTGATGTCCGACTTGTCCCACTCGAAGAACACGATGAACGGACCCGGCGAGCAGACCACCTCGGGCGGCGGCGGCGGCGGCGGGGGCGGAGGCGGCGGCGGCGGCGGCGGCGGCGGCGGCGGAGCGGCCTCCTCCGGTGCGCCGAAGTTGTAGGTCACGCCGCCGAGCAGGCTGTGCGACCGGAAGCGACCGTCGTACGAGCTGCCGCGCGCATCGAACAGCTTGACGTTGTCGGCGTTGAAGAAGCGATACTTCAGCGAGACATCGACGTGGTCGGTCAGCGGCGCGCGGATACCCGCGAGCGCCTGCCAGGCGAACACCGTGTCCGAATCGTCGAGCAGCGTGTACGAGCTGGACGGCTCCAGGCGCGCCTGGACCCGTGCCACGCCGGCGCCGCCGCCGACGAAGCCCTGCAGGCCGTCGTCCTCGCCGAAGTCGAGCAGGCCGTTGACCATGAAGCTCAGCGCCGAGGTACGGCCGCCCATGTTGTCGAACGTGCCCGCCGGCACCGTCGCGGTGCCGCTGATCGGCACGGCCGCGGTGGTCCGGAAGCTGTCGACCGACGCGCGACGATAGCCGACCTCGGTCTCGAGGCGGAACGCGCCGAAGTCGTAACCGATGATCCCGTCGACGTCCCAGCCGTACTTGGAGTCGGTGGTGCCGGTGCCGCTCAGCGCGGTGGTGGTGCCGGCGATATCCCAATCGATATCCTCGACGATCATCGCGCCGCCTTCCACGCCTACGTACCACGCCTTGTCGCGCGCGAGCGCGGGCGTGGCGAGGGCGGTGGAGGCAAGCGCCATGATCATGGCAAGCTTACGCATCATAATCCCCTTTCCATGGTGTCACTACGGACAGCGCAAACTCACTATCGGCTAGTTGGTTTCCGAACAAGCTGACAAATCCTGGGTGCTGTTGCTTGAATACAACACCGGCACGCGCCTTTAGGATGCGATAAGTCCGTGCGCGCGCAGCACTGCCAAGATATTGGCGAGGCAGGCCCGCGCCACCGCGTCGCCTTCGCCCTGCCCCGGATCGGCGATCGCGGCGGCGCGGGCGCCGACCACCTGGTGACCGTCCACCATCACGCGCATCGCGCGGACGACGCCGCTCTCCCAGCCCGCCGCGGTATAGGCGACGACGCACTGGCGCGCGCGATCCCAGGCGCGCAGCCCCTCGCGCGGCGCGACGAACTGCCACCCCGCGCCGCTCCAGCCGGCGAGCGCCCCCGCCTGCCCCGCCCAGGCGCCGCGCGGCGCGGCGCCGACGATCCAGCACTGGCCCGGCAGCGGCGCGTCGGGCGGGGCGTCGACTCCGCTCGCCTCCACCGCGCCGCACAGCGTGAGATCGATCAGCGCGAGCGCCTCATTGTGCGTCTCCTCCTTGTGCGCCTGGCCGCTCACCAGCAGCGGCAGCGCCAGGCGGGCGGTGGTGTCGTCGCTCATCGATGGACTCCTGTTTGCTTCGGTGGAGACGGAGAAGCGCCGCTGCCGCACCGTCGCGATCGACACCGGTGGCGCGCTGCGGTCCGAGACGCCGTCCCGTTTTCGCGTCACCGAACATCAGAGTGTGCGCCGGCACGTCGCGGAGGATGGTTCGCGCAGAGACGCGGAGACCCGGAGAGGTGCGCGCGTGGCAGCCTATCCAAGCTCACGCGACGGCGCGAAGACGCGAAGAGCAAGCGACCGCGCGCCAGCGCCGCCTCATCGAGGTCGTGACGTGCGCGGACGGACGACCCGGGCGCGATCTCTCCGCGCCTCCGCGCGACCGCGTGAACCGATCTCTTCGCGGCTTCGCGGCTTCGCGTGAGTCATCAAGCTTCTGAGCGGCGGCCTCGCGCGATGGTTCGCGCGGAAACGCGGAGACGCGGAGGTGTCGCGCCCGCGGTACCGTCCCGCGCCGACGCGCACCTCATCGTGAGAGCCGCTACCGCGGCGAGGCACACCCTCTCCACGCCTCAGCGCCGACAGATCGATCGGCCGTCACAGCATCAGCTCCGCCGCGCGCGAGAGCGCCAGCGTGCCCTGTTGCCGAACCGCCACGCGGCGCACGCCGTGACCCGCCGGCAGCAGCAGCCGCGGCTGCACGACCGTCACCCGGCGCGAGTCGTCGAGCGTCACCACGTACAGCTCGCGCTCCTCGCCGAGCGGCACCGGCGCCTCGTCCCAGCGCCAGCCGTGGCGGCTGCGGCGGACCCAGGTCAGCAGCGTCGCGCCATCCGCCAGCGCCCGCGCGCGCAGGTGCACCGGTGACGGCGGCGCCAGCGCGCGGCCGTCGAGCGCCACGTCGGCGCGCACCGGCGCGACGTCGCCCACCCCGGCGGCGAGGACACGCAGCGTATCGCCCGCGCGCGCGCCGGGCGGCGCCACCGTCACCGCGGTCGCGCGCTCCACCAGCACGAAGCGAGCGCCAGCGGGCCAGGCCGCCGCCGCGCTGCCACGGCGCGCGCGCAGCAGCGTCGACAGGCGCCAGCGTCGCGGTGCGAGCTGAAGCGCCGCGGCGAACTGCATCAGCTCGTCGCCGACCAACGCGAGGTTGGCGCCGCGGTCGAGCGCGCGCGGGGCGCAGGACTCAAGCACCATCTCGTCGTGCGCGAGCAGCAGCTCGATCGTCCCGGCGCGGTCCACCAAGGTCCCCGGTCCGCGCGCGAGCGGCGCCGCCAGCGCGCCGATCACCGCCGCGGGCGCGCTGTCGCCCGCCGCGGTCCAGCTCGCCCCGGCGTCGTCGCTCGCCAGCAGCGCGACGCGGCGCCAGCCCGGCGCGGTGCCCGCGGCGAACACCGTCACGCCCTCGACCGTGGGCACGGCGTCGTCGAGCGGCGGCAGCTCGGCGAGCTGGAGCAAGGTCGCGCCGACCGCGACGTCGGGCGCGCGGCGCGCCGCCCCCGAATCGGCCGGCGCGGTCTCGCTCGGCGCGTCGTCGAGCGCGGCGAGTTCGAGCGTCACCGCGTGCTGCTCGTAGCGCGCGCGCGTGACCCGCCACGCCGCCGCCTCCTCGTCGAGCCGCACCGCGGCGCCGGGCCGTGCCGCCAGCGCGCGCGCGTCGAGCGTCACCGTGCGCGACACGCGCGCGCGCCCGGCGCGGCGCAGCGTGTCGCGCGCCAGCGCGGCGGCGCGCGCGGCGCTCAGCGTCGCGGGCAGCTCCACCGTCTCCTCGCGCCAGCCCGCGCCGCCGCGCCGCGCGTGCTGCGCGCCGACCTGATAGTCGCGCGCGGCGTCGTAATGCGCCACCGTCACCGTGCGCGGCGCGGTCTCGATCGGGCGGCGCAGCGTCTCGCGCGCGATCGGGTCGTCGAGCACGAGCGTCGTGTCGCACCGGTCGGCGAGCGCGACCCCGCCGGGCACCGCGACGAACCAGCCGCCGGTGAGGCTCGCCAGCGGCGCCACCGCGCCCGCCACGCTGTCGCCGCTCGCGGCATAGCCGTCGACGGTGGCGTCGGGGCCGGCGCCGACGATCGCGCCCGCGCCGATCGCGCGCGCGACGTCGCCGACCCGCACCGGCGCGGCGTCGGCGATCACCTCGAACGACAGCATCGGCACGCGCCCGCCGAAGTCGGCGAGCTGGAGCTGCTCGAACACGGCATAGGCGATGCCGCGGAACGCCGGCGCGTCCGCCTCGTGCGCGGCGATCAGCGGATCGGGCAGCTGGTCCTCGGTACCATGGTGGAGGCGGAAGCCGGTGGCGCTCTTCCAGTCGCCCGCGGCGCCGCGCAGCAGCTGGCCGTCGGCCCAGATGCGCCGCACGTCGACGATCGCGCGCGCCGACAGCGCCACCGCGAAGGAGGCGGTGTAGCCGGCGCCGCCGCCGCGCCCGCCCTTGCCGTGCGCGGCGAGCGCGGCGGGGGCGGGCTCGGTCGACCACAGCAGGGTGCCGCTCACCCGCGTCACGCCGAACAGCAGCGGCAGCGGCGTGGCATAGGCGGCGGTGGTGACGCGCGGCTCGGCCAGCCGCGGGCCGACGCGAGGGCGCGGCGCGAACAGCGCGCGGTCGAGCTGGCGACCGAGCAGCCCGCCGATCGCGCCGCCGACCGGCCCACCGACCGCGCGGCCGAGCGTGGAGAGGACGAGCGTGGCCATGCGGGTGGGTCTCCGTGATGGTGTGGTCGGCGTGCGAGGGTGGGGACGCCATCGACCCCCGGCGCACGCCGGGGCCCAGGTGGGAGGACCGGCGTGGGACTCATGAACGTTCCCCAACTGGCCCCCGGCGTCCGCCGGGGTGGTCGGCCGAGGCATACGGACGGTGCGACCTCGCCTTCGCGAGCCGATCGCGGACGCGGCGCCGCGCTCCTCACGCTCCGCCCCGGCCGCCGCGGGGGTGGGTCGATGGTGGCGAAGCGCCTCGCACCCCGGCATCGTCCCCCACTCACCCGCACCAGCGCCACGCCGCCACGAGCGGCCACGGCGCCTCGCCCGGGCGCTCCACCACCCGGCCGGCGGCGGCGTCGGCGTGGAGCAGACCGCGCTCGGTGCGCAGCGCGAGGTGGAGCTGTGCCGGCGAGACGCGCAGCAGCAGCACGTCGCCCGGCGCCGCGCCGTCGCACGCGACTAGCCCCGGCGGCAGCGCGAGCGCGGGCAGCGTGCCGCGGCGCAGGCGATAGTCGCGCGGCAGCGTCACCTCGGCCCCGGCGCGCGCGAGCGCCACCGCGACCACCCCGACACAGTCGAGCCCGAGCCCCGGGTCACGTCCCTGCGCGCGGAAGCGCACGCCGAGCAGCGACCGGGCGGCGGCGAGGACGCCAGATCCTCCCCGCTCGCGGGGAGGTGGCAGCGCGAAGCGATGACGGAGGAAGGCTTCCGCGAGCGGGCCGGTCCGTGTGCGGAAGCCCCCCTCCACCACCGCGCTGCGCGCGGCGGTTCCCAGCATCGGGTTGACCATGCCCTGCATGGTCAAGGATCGTCCGGGGGACGATCCGACCCGACGCTCCGTCCCGGGGAGGATGGAGGAAATCTTGATCCCGCGAGGATCTCCTTCTGCGCCGGACTCCTCCGTGCCAGACACCCCCTTCACCCCACCGGGTAGCGCGTCAGCAGGTCGTTGCCCGGCACATAGGGCTCGCCGCGGAAGTTGACCGCGTTGCCGAACCGCGCCGCGCAGGTGGCGAGCCGTTTGTCGCAGCCCTCGACCAGCTCCACCAGCGTCTCTGCCGCCACCGCATGAACCGGCACTTCCTCCAGCGTCACGCCAGCACCCGCCGAGCCCGTCACCGCGCTGACCAGCCCCGCGTTGCCGCCGCCGAACCAGCGCAGCGCGCCGCCCGCATAGGCCCCCGCCACCGGCTCCGCCGCGTCGAGCGTCAGCACCGCGCCGTCCGCCGCAACCACGCGCGCGAAGCGCCGCCGCGCCGCCATCATCACGCGGCAGCGGCGGTCGCCGAGCTCGGCGCGGCAGGTCGGCGCGGTCAGCTCCACCGCGGGGCGGTCGAGCCGCGCCTGCGCGCCGCTCAGCTCGGCGGTGAAGTCGCGGTCGCGCGCGGTCACCGCGCCGATCCGCCCCTCGCCGAGCGGCAGCGGCGCCGCGCTCGCGTCGCTCCAGTCTACCGCCAGGCAGACCACGCGCGCGCCGTCCCAGCGCCCGTCGGCGAGGTCGCGCGCGGTGATCGCCGCGGCGGTGAAGGCGCCCTCCGCCGCCATCGTGTCGGCGTCGAGCCCGCTGCCGAGCGCCACCGCCGAGGGCGTCATCCCCGGCGCGGCGCGATAGACCAGCCCGTCGATGACGAGGTCGCGGTCGTGCGCGGTCAGCGCCAGGGTGACGCCGTCGCGCCGCTCCAGCCGCCAGCACAAGGCCAGCGCCAGCACCCGGTCGCTCATGCCTCGCGCAGCTCCACCAGCGGCACGCTGTGCGCGCTGCCCGCCAGATAGGTCGCGCGCGCGACGCTCAGCCGGTCCTCGGCGAAGCGCACCGGCACGTCGAAGTCGAACGACGCGGTCACCGCCGCGCGCGCCGCGGGCGCGTCGTCGAGCACGATCACGCCGAGCGGCTCGAGCGTGAAGGCCGCGGTCGCCGCCCCCGCCACCGCGACGCGTAGGCTCCCCGCCACTGGCCGCGTGATCCGCCGCGTCGCGTCGCCGTAGCGCGTCACCAGCGCGAAGCGCCGCGTCGCGCCGTCGCCGTGCCCGAGCAGCACCTCGCGCGCCTGCCAGTCGAACGGGTCGCGCAGCCGGAAGCCGCGTGCCGGCCCCCGGCGCGCGCGGTAGAAAGCGAGCAGCAGCGCGATATCCGCCTCGCCGCGCACGCCCGGCCCGACGTCGTAGCGCGTGCGCGCCTCGGCCCAGGCGACGGTGCGGGTCTCGTGCCCGCCCGCGCTGGTCGTCACCGCGGTGGAGAAGCCCGGCGCCACCTCGGCCTCGCGCCCCAGAGCGAGCGGGAACAGCACGTCGTCGAACGCGTCCATCTCGTCCTCCCCCTGCCAATAGACCAATCCATCACGCAGCACCTGCGGCAGCGCCCAGAGATAGCGCGCGGCCACGCCGCGCCGCCGCGCCGCCGCGGCCGCGGCGAGGATCGCTGCCCACGCGCCGCGATCGTCGGCGCGCAGCACGAAGCCGGAGAGATACTCCTGCCGCTCCGCCGGATAGCCGAGCGTCGCGCCGACCAACGCCGCGCCGCGCTCGCTCGCGCCGGTCGCGCCCGCGGTGACCCAGTCGTAATCCTCGAGCTGGAGACCATCGAAGGCGGGCGACGCCCAGCCGTCCGGCAGGTTGAGCCGCCGCGCGCCCGGCATCGCGGGGTCGAGCAATGTCGGCAGGTAGATCAGCAGGTAGCTCACGCACCCCGGCCAGTCGCCGCGCACCGCCGCCACCAGCGCCGACGTGGAGCGCGCCAGCGCCGTCGCCGCGCGATCCAGCGTCGCCAGCTGCGCATCGTCGAGCGCGCCGCGCAGCGAGGGAACCGTGACCGGCTGGAGCGCGGCGCGCGCGCTCTCGTCGTAGAGGCACGGCCGCGCGTCGGCGGCGATCCACCACCACGGCTCGCCGACCTGGAAGCGCGGCGCCAGCCCCGCGTCCGCGCCGATCGCGACGAAGGCGCGCGCCACCGCGTGGAGATAGTCCATCGCGCCCGCGTGGGTCGGTGATAGCAGGGTCGAGGGCGGGTCCCACCCGGTCAGCGCGGGGGTGCCGTCGGCGTCGCGCTGCTTCCAATCGTCCCAGCAATGCCGGTCGAGCAGCTCGTAGGAGAGCGACCAGATCAGCTCATAGCCGAGCTGCGCCGCGCGCCGCGCGAGATCGGCGTGCCAGGCGGCGCAGGGCGCGTTGAGCGTGCCGCCGCGGCGGCTCACCAGCCAGCGCGTGTCCGCGCCCGCACCTACCGCCTCGAGGCGGAAATAGTGGCTCATCCCGACATAATGGTCGATCGCGCCGCGATAGCCGAGCTGGAGCGCGTTGCGCAGCAGCCGCGCCGGGGTGAGGTGGTAATGGTCGTCGTAGCCGCTCGCCACGCGCAGGTCGTGCGCGGGCACCATGACGTCGCCGATCGCGAGCACCGCGCCCGCGCCGTCGACGGTGATGCCGCTGAGCTCGGCCCAGCCTTCCGCCGGCGCGTCGAGCGGCGCGGCGCTCCGGTCGTAGCCGGGCGCGACCAGCGAGACGAACAGCCGGTCGATGTCGCCGGCCCAGACCGGGTCGCGGTCGGCGGGCAGCGCGAAGCCGGCGTCGAGCGCGGCGAAGTCGAGCGCCACCTCGGCGTCCTCGGGCGAGCCCTGCGCATAGTTCCACAGCCGCACGTACCAGGCGCGCGCCTGGCCGGCGGCGTCGCGGCCCTCGATCGTCAGCGTCGGCCCGTCGACCTGGTCGAGCGCGCGCACGCCCGACGAGCGCCAGCGGAAGCGCAGCCGGCAGGCGCGATAGTCGCGTTCGGTGTCATAGCCGAGCAGCGGATGGTCGTACCGGTCGACGCTCTCCCAGATGATGCCGGCGAGATCGTCGCGACGGTAGAAGACCGCGTCGACGCGCAGCACGTCGGGCGCTGGGTTGGTCGCCGCCGCCATCATCGGGCGCGGGAAGTTGACCGTCCAGTAGCGCGGGTCGAAGCGCGTGAGCCAGTCGGTCGCCTGCTCGGCGCGCTGGGTGGCGAGCCAATAGGGCATCACTCCGCCTCCTCGAGCGCGGCGCGCACCGCGCGCGCCACCTGCCGCGCCGATCGCTCCAGCGCGCGCGGCGCCTCGCCGGCGTGCGCGTTGACGGTGATGGCGAGCCGCAGGTCGCCGCGGCGCGACGGCGCCGCGGTCTGGCGCAGCAGGTCGATCGCCCCACCGGGCCGCTGCATCGGAAAGGACGGGGTCGGCGCGCCCCGCTCGCGCCCGCCGCCGCCGTGGCCCAGCCCGAACAGCCCGCCGAGCAGGCCGGTGAGCAGCCCGGTCGCGCCGCCGCCGCCGGTGACGCTGGCGACGCCGTCGCGCAGCGCCGCGCGCGCGACCGCGTCCATCGCGCCCATCGCGACGCCGCGCAGCTCGTCCAGCCCGAGCTTGCCCTTGCGCACCGCGTCGAGCAGCGCGTGCTCCAGCCCGCGGCCGGCGCGCGCCGCGCCGAGCGCGAACGGGCCCTCGACCTGGCCGCGCATCGCGTCCAGGTCGCGCGCGAAACCGGCGGTGTCGGCGCGCACGCCGATCACCAGCCGCTCGATCTCCTCATCCATCGGGGAACATCTCCTGCAAGCGCTCGCGCAGCGTCGCGTCGGGGGGCGGGGGTCGCTCGGGCGCGAGCGCTTCGCCCGGCGCGGCGAGCTCGGCCGGGGTGGCGCGCCAGAACTCGTCGGGGCGCCAGCCGAGCGCGAGCGCGGCCAGACCGGCGAGCCGCGTCGCCGCCGCGGCGAAGGTGGGGTCGGGCCCGCGCCCAGCGCCGCTCATAGCCCCGCGAGCACCTGGCGCAGCAAAGCGTGGAGCGCGGGCGTGGCGGCGGCGAGCCCGCCCGCCACCAGCGCCTCGCCGAGCGCGTCCCGGGTGAGCGCCGTGGGCCAGTCGCGCCGACAGTGCCAGAACAGCGCCACCAGCTCGGCGAGCGCGAGCTGCCCCGCCGCGGCGCGCTCGACCAGCGCGAACAGCGGCCCCAGCTCCTGCTCGGCCGCGACCAGCGCGGCGAAGCTCGGGCGCAGCACCCATGTCTCGCCCGCGACGCGGATCGCCGCCTCGCCCCTCGCGGGGTTAGCGGGCGCGGGGTTCGGGCAGGCGCTCACGCCGCCGCCACCGCGCCCGAGCTCTCCAGCGCCAGCGTGTAGCTGCGCTCGCCGTTGTAGTCGCCGGCATAGTCGAGCTTGGTGACGAGGAAGCGCCCGGCCAGCGCCTCGCCGCTCTCGAAGGTGAGCCGGTAATCGTCGAGCGTGCCCGCCAGCGCGCTCGCGCGCACCCGCTGTTCGGCGGCGGAGCCGGTGAAGATCCCCGCCGCGGCGACGCTGACCGAGCGCACGCCCGCGCCGGAGAGCAGTTCGCGCCAGCCGCCCGAGTCCTTGTTGGTGATCGCCACCGCCTCGCCGTTGACGCTGAGCTGCGTGGTGCGCAGCCCCGCGACGGTGCGATAGCCGCCGCCGCCGTCCGTCACCTTGAGCAGGAACGCGCTGCCTCTCTCCGCTGCCATGTCGGTTCTCCTGGTTTGTTGGTGGGTGGGTTTGAGTCGGTGAGATCAGGGCATGAGACGGTGCAATCCTCCCCGCTCGCGGGGAGGGGGACCGCGACGCGAAGTGGCGTGGTGGAGGGGGCTCTCCACGCAGCGCTGCGTCGGCGGACGTGCTTCATTCCACGCAGCGCAGCGCTCGCGGAGCCCCCCCTCCAGCACCGCGCTGACGCGCGGCGGTCCCCCACCCCGTGCCGGGGAGAATCTCAGTCACCCGCCCGCAGCATCCGCACGCGGACGTCGACCAGCGCGGCCCAGCGCGCGGGCGCCTCCGCCACCAGCGCGAGCCGCACCGGGGCGACGCTCACCACCTGCCACGCGCCCGCGAGCGGCGGCAGCGCCAGCAGCGCCGCCTCCGCCGCCGCGGCGAGCCGCTCGGCGCGCGCGCCGCTCTCGCCCTCGTCGCGGATCGTCACGCCCAGCCGCAGCTCACGCCCGTCATGCGTCTTGCTGCCCCAGTCGGTCGCGGCGAGCTCGCGCAGCAGCGCGTAAGGCACCGCCGCGCGCGGCGCGGTGCCGTCGAACACGCGCGTCACGGCGATCTCGCGCAGCGCCGCCAGCGCCGCCGCGCGCAGCGTCGCGGAGGCGCCTTCCGCGGCGCCGCTCACGCGCGCCACCAGCCGAGCCGCGGGTCGGCGAGCCAGCGCCGCACCAGGCCGCGCCCGCTCACCGCGACGCCGTCGTCGACGAGCTCGATCCGCGTCCCGGGCAGCAGCGCGCGCAGCCGCGCCGCGACGCGCGCCCTCGCCGCGGCGACCTGCCGCGCGGCGATCCGCTCCACCGCGCCGCTCACGCGCGTGCCTCCGCGACCAGCCGCAGCGTCCGGTGCGGGCGCCACAGCGCCGTGACCGCCGCGGGCAGCGGCGTCGCGCCGCCGCGGTCGGCGAAGAGATAGGCCGCGAGCAGCACCGCGCCGTGGCGCAGCGCGGGCGGCAGCCCGGCCCAGTCGCCCGCGACGCCCGCGGTGAAGCGGATCTCGACGGGCGCGGCGGTGCGGACCCAGCCGGTGCCCTGCTCGTCGAGGTCGACCATCGCGGCGGCGGGCGCCTCGACGTGGCGCACCGGGCGCGCGGGCAACGGCTGCCACGCGGCGCGCGCGGGCAGCGCGGCGACCAGTTGGCGCGCGATCAGCACCTGGCCGAGGAACAGCTCGGCGGCGCCGAGCGCGGTCTCGACCAGCGCGAGCGCGAGCGCATCGTCGTCGGTGGCGGCGGCGCGCAGCTCGGCGCGCAGCGCGGCGAGCGCGGCGGCGCGATCGGCCTCGCCCAGCGCCACCGCACCGGGCGCGCCGCTGAGGATCGGCATGACGGATCTCCTGATATGATGGGAGGCGAGGCGGACGCGGTTCTCAGATCCTCCCCGCTCGCGGAGAGGATCTGAGCCTGCCGAACTCGACCGTGCGGCCCCTCAAGGCGCCCCCTCCCCGCCGAGCGGGGAGGATTTAGCCTCTCACTTCTCCACGAACTTCAGCAGCTTGATCGCATCGCTGTCGCTCACGCAGCCGGCCACGCGACGGGTCGCGTAGAAGGTGACGAAGGGCTTGTTGCTGTACGGGTCGCGCAGCACCGCGGTGTCGCCGCGGTCGGCGATCAGATAGCCCAGCCGGAAATTGCCGAACGCGATCGAGGCGCTGCCCGCCGCCACGTCGGGCATGTCCTCCGCCTCCACCACCGGATAGCCCAGCAGGGTCGCGGGCTGCGCCGCCGCCAGCCCGGGCTGCCACAGGAACTGGCCGTCGCGCGTCTTGACCTTGCGCACCTGCGCGGCGGTGGCGGCGTTCATCACGAAGCACGCGCCCTGGCGGTAGGGCGCGCGCAGCGCCTGGACGAGGTCGATCAGCCGCTCGCCGGGATCCCCCGCGAACGCCCCGGCCGCGCCGCTGGCGAGATATTGCAGCGTGCCGAACGCGCGCGCGCCGTCCGCCTCGGCGCTCGCCGGCGAGGTCAGGAAGCCGCGCGGCCGCCCCACCCCGCTGCCGGTGACGAAGGCGGCGCCCTCCGCCTTGGCGAACTCGGTCGCGATCTCGGCGGCGAGCCACGCCTCGCTGTCGAACAGCGCGTCGTCGAGCATCGCCTGGCTCGCGCTGGGGTTGGCGTAGAGCTCGCCGCCGGGCGGGACCAGCTCGTGGAAGGTCGGCGTCGCGGTGACCGGGCGCGGGTCGGTCTCGCCGGCCCAGCCCGCGGGCGTGCCGCCGCTGGTGACCAGCTTGCGATAGCCCGCGCTGCCGACCTGGACCACGTTGGCGATGGCGCGGATCGGGCTGAGGCTGACGAGCTGCGCGTCGATCGTGCCGTCGAGCTGGGTCGGGATCGCCACCCCGCCCCCCTCGCCGGTGGTGCCGGTGAAGGCCTTGGTCTCCAGCGTCGCGCCGGTGCGGATATAGCGCGCGAAGGCGGCGTCGCCCTCCGGTCTCGCGCCCTCCAGCAGCGGGCGCGCGTCGACGGTGTCGGTCATGGTCGGTCTCCTTCTGGGTGAAGCTGTGGTGCGAGGCAGCGCCGGCCGCGCTCGCGTGGCGTACGGAGAAGAGACTCACGCGAAGGCGCGAAGCAGAAGGATTGTTCGCGCAGAGACGCGGAGACGCAGAGCGGGTTCGAGCGCGGCAGCGCTCCTGCCTCTCGCCGGCGTGATGCGACAGGACGACCGCCCGACGCGCGTCCGCTCCGCGTCTCTGCGCCTCTGCGCCTCTGCGCCTCTGCGCGAACATCGTGCTGGCGCTACGCGCCGGGGGCGCGATCCACGCGGGCGCTGGAGGCTCATCCATGTCGCTCGACCTGCCCCGTGCTCCTGCGAAAGCAGGAGCCTAGCGCCGCGGGGCCGAGGCTCGCGACCCTGGGATCCGGCGTGCGCCGGAGCACGACTCGGCCCGATCCGGCGCCGAGCGCCCTCTCTCTGCCGCGCGTCCTCGCGTCCTCGCGTCTTCGCGTGAACCTCATCCCGGCGGATCCGGGCGCGCGTCGGGAGCGGGCGGCTCCTCCCACCACTCGACCAGCGCGCCGGGCTGCATCGGCACCGCGACCAGGCTGAGCTCGACCAGGTCGGCCGCGACGATCGCGCGGTGCGCGCCCTGGCGCACGACTCGCGCGCGATACGCCACCGAGAAGCCCGGCAGCGCGCCGCTCTTCACCGCACGCGCCACCGCCGGATCGTCGACCCGCGCCGTGACGAGCAGCCCGCGCGCGTCGTCGTCGAGCCGCAGCAGCACCCCCGCCGGCGCGCCGCGATGCTGGCACAGCAGCGGCACGAGGCGCGGTCGCGCGCCGAACACGCCCTCGCGCAGCACGTCGCCGACGCGGTCGACGCGGTCCCACAGTGCGGCATAGCCGCCGCAGCGCAGGCCGCTCACTTGCCGTCCCCGCCGAGGTCGACGCCGAGCCGCATCGCCAGCCCGAGCAGCAGCAGCGCGCCGAGCGTGCGCGTCACCCAGCCGAGCAGCGCGCGCCACGCCGAGCGCTTCGCCGCGCGCCACGTCTGCAGCAGCTCGCGCAACGCGGCGACGTCGCCCGCCGCGCCCGCGTCGGCGAGCCCGAGCCGGGTGAGCGCGCGAGTCGCGCCCAGCTCGCCGGCCTGTTCCGCGACCGCGCGCAGCCCGGCCGGGTCGGCGCCCTCCGCCGCGAGCTGCGCGAGCAGCTGCGCCAGCACCGCGGCGGCGCCCGCGTCCCGCGGCGCGCTCATCGCCAGTCCACCATCGCGCGCTTCTCCTCGGGCGAGAGGAAGTCCGCCGCCGCCGCCATCCGCCACAGCCGCTCGCGGTCCTCGGCCAGCGCGGGCACGCGGTCGAGGTCGACCCGCAGCGCCGCCTCGCCGCACCAGCGCGCCAGCCCCGCGGCGAGCCCGGTGAGGATCGCGTCGGCGAGCGGCAGCACGGTCAGCCGCCACAGCGCTCGGTTGGCCTCGGCGTAATTGGCGTGGGTCGAGTCGCCGGGCAGGCCGAGCAGCATCGGCGGCACGCCGAACGCCAAAGCGATCTCGCGCGCCGCCGCCGCCTTGGTGCCCGCGAAGTCCATATCGGCGGGGGTGAGGCTGAGCGGCTGCCACGTCAGCCCGCCCTCCAGCAGCAGCGGCCGACCGGCGTTGCTCGCGCCGGCGAAGCCCGCGTCCATCTCGTCGCGCAGCCGGCGGAACTGGTCGGGCGACAGCGTCGCGCCGTCGCGCGCGTCATAGACCAGAGCGCCCGAGGGCCGCGCCGCATTGTCGAGCAGCGCCTTGCTCCACGCCGCCGCGGCATTGTGGATCGCCACCGCGGGCGCGGCGGCGCCGAGGCAGCCGAGGCCGTAATGGTCGTCGAGCGGGTGGAAGCGGCGCAGGTGGATCACCGCCTCGGGCGCGAGCCGGGTGGCGCGCGCGCCGACGCGGTAGAGGAAGGCGGCGGGCCAGCCGTCGGCGCCGAGCTCGACGCTGACGCGCTCGGGGCGCAGCGGGTAGAGCGCGGCGGGCGCGCCCTCGGCGTCGCGCAGCGGCTGGACGAAGGCGTTGCCGTGGAGCAGCAGCTGCGCCGCGACGGTCTCGAGCAGCGCGGGGGCGGCGACCAGCGCGCGCAGCGCGTCATCGTCGCCGGCGAGCGGCGCGCTGGCGACGCTCTCGGCGACGAGCCGCACCGCGCGCTGCGCGATGGCGTTGCCGAGATAGCCCGCGCGCACCTGCGCCTCATAGCCCTGCGGCCAGACGGCGGGCGGCGGCGGCGCGGCGATGCCCGACGCGCGCGCGAGCGGCGGCCGCGCCGCCGCGGAGGCGGGCGCGGTCTTGCGGAACCAGGCCATGGAGGTCTCCTCGGATGGTGGTGTGTCGGTCGGCGACGGGCCGGCGGCGGTGACCGCAGCGGGCGGGTGGCACGGGGCGGCAGGCGTGAGGTGTTCGGCGCTCGGCACTCGGTGCTCGGTGCTCGGTGCTCGGCGACGATGTCGGCGGGTAGGATCGCCTTGAAGCCGCGTTCCCTCCCCCGACCCGCATGGTGCGGCCATTTGACCCCGCCCCTACTCAACCGTCATCCCCGCGAAGGCGGCGATCCAGACGCGTGGACCGTCGAGGGAGTCGCCACGTCAGCGTGTATGGATCCCTGCCTTCGCCGGGATGACGACGGAAGGCGCGGTGCTAGCGGTCTCAGACAAGCCACTGGCCGCGCGGCGCAGGTCCCGGCCTCGCCAAGATGACCTCAGGCGAGACCGGCATTCTTCGCGTGGGCCGGCCCGCAGGTCAGCGGGTCGTGTCCCTGTCTCCCGGCCGCGCCGACGCCCCGCCTAGCGCCGCTCCAGCAGCGTCTCCACGCTGTCGTCGACGGTGCCGACCTTGCCCGGCTCGTGCCCCGCCTCTTTCTCCAGCGCGGCGCGGATCGCCTCGATCTGGCGGTCGGTCATATGCTCGATGCCGATGAACTCGCCGCGTGCGCTGTCGAGCGCGCGGATGATCTCGTCGAGCTTGGCCTGCACCGCCGCGGCGTCGCGGTTCTGCGAGTTCTGGATCACGAACACCATCAGGAAGGTCACCAGCGAGGTGCCGGTGTTGATGATCAGCTGCCACGTGTCGGACCAGGCGAAGATCGGCCCCGTGACCGCCCAGGCGAGGATCGAGGCCAGCGCCAGCGCGAAGGTCACCGGCTGACCCGAGGCGGAGGCGATCCGGGTCGCGAGCGCGGCGAAGAAGCGTTCCATCGTCCGCGCATCCTGCCACCGCGCCGGGTGCGCGGCTTTAGCGTGGATCAATCGGGCCGTCGCGCCCCCGCGCCGCTCACAGCACGCGCACCCGCACCGCGCCGCCCTCGCCGAGCAGCAGCGCGGTGAGCGCCCAGACGCAGGCGTCGGCGCGATCGGGCGAGCGCCCCGGCCCCTCGTAGCCGCCGCCCGCGACCAGCCCGGCCAGCTCGTCCTCCAGCGCGGGGAAGGCGCGCGCGTGCCATACCCGTCCGGTCTCGTAGAGCGCCGCCACCGGCTCGGCGCGCGCCGCCTTGCCGCGCGTCGCATGCACCAGCCGCAGCGGCAGCGCGGCGTCGGCGGCGCGCAGCACCTGCGCCACCATCTCGCCGCCCTGGTTGGCCTCGGCGATGACTCGCTCGGCGGCGTGGCGCGCGGCGCAGGCGGCGACCGCGCGCGCCCAGCGCTCGGGGCTCGCGCCCGTCACGCTCGCGTCCTCGAGCACATAGCCACGGCCGTCGCGCCCGAGCCCGGCGGCGACGATGCCGCAGGCGTCGCCGCCGCTGCCCGCGGGCGGGTCGACCCCGACCACCACGCGCACCAGCGCGGGCAGTGTCGCGGCGCGCTGGCGCTCGAGCAGCGCGCGCGGCCAGAGCGCCCCGGCGACGTCCTCGATCAGCTCGCCGTCGAGCTCCTGCCGCCCGAGCCGCGTCGCGCCATAATGCGCCTCGGCCGCGGCGAGGAAGGCGCGCGGCAGATGCGGGTTGTCGCGCGTGCGCCCGCGCGTCACCGCGGTGTCGGGCGCGGCGGCGAGCCGGCGCAGCAACGCGGTGGCGCGCGGCGTCGTCGTCACCAGCGCGCGCGGCGCCTCGCCGAGCCGCAGCCCCAGCATCAGATTGTCCCAGGCCGCGGCGTCGCGCCACTTGCCGAGCTTGTCGGCCCAGGCGAGATGGTGCTCGGGGCCGCGCAGCCCCTCGGGCGCGGCGGCGGAATAGACCTGCGCCACCGCGCCGCCGTCGAAGCGCAGCTCGCCCAGGCTCGGCCGCCACACCGCACCGCCCGCGTGCCGCGCCACCGCGAGCAGCCCGCTCGGCCCCTCCACCATCACGCGGCGCGCGTCCTCCGCGGTGGCACCGACCAGCGCGATCCGCGCCTCGGGCCGCGCGCGCGCCATCGCCGCGACCCACTCGGCGCCGGCGCGGGTCTTGCCGAAGCCGCGCCCGGCCTGGATCAGCCACACGCGCCAGTCGCCGCCGGGTGCGAGCTGCCCCGGATGCGCCCAGCTCGCCCAGTCGGCGACGAGTACGCGGCGGGTCGCCTCGTCGAGCTGCTCGACCACGGGTGCGGCCGCGGCGGGGGCGAGCCGGCGCAGCGCGCGCAGCGAGCGCGTGAGCGGCGCGGTCATGCCCACACCCGCGGGCGCGCGGCGGGCGTCGCACGCGGCGGCGACGCGCCGCCCGGGTAGAAGGGGCGACTCGCATCGACGCGGGTGCCGACCAGCCCCGGCCGACCGTCCGACCGCGCGGGACACGCCGCGTCGACCGGTCGCGCGTCCCCGGCGCTCAGCAGCGCGGCGAGGACGGCAGCGGCGTCGGGCGGGTCGACGGCGAACCGCCCCCGCGCCGCCTCGGGCGCGCTCGGCCGCGCGAGCCACGCCGCTTCGCCCCGTGAGTGGATCGCGAAGGCGGACGTGACCGCCGACGCGGGCGGGCCGGCGTCAGGCGGACCGTCGTGGATCCCTCCGCGCCAACCGTCGGACGAAGGGTGTTCCCGCGCCCGCGGGAACCCAGAGCCACGTGGCGCCGCGACGTGCGGCGCTCGATCGTCCTGCTCTCCCGCGTTCGCGGGAGCACAGGGAGGAGGTCGCGAGAGTCCCGCCTCGATCCGGGTGGCAGCACCGAGGTCGATGGACGCCGCGGCGCCGACATCCGGGCCGGCGCCGGTGCCGGCCGCGTCCGGGTCGACGGGTGCGTCGGCGTCGACACCCGCGGCGGCGCTGGCGTCCGCCGCCGCGTCGCGCTCGAGCGCGTCGACCGCGGCGGCCACGGCGGCCGACACCGGGGTGCGGCGCGCGCCCGGCGTCGCGCCGGCGTAGAGCTGCAGCCGGCGCGCCAGCTCGGCGCCGAAGGGACCGAGCGCTGCCCGCCGGCCGCGCTGCGCGGGCGGCGCGACCGGCGCGCCGGCCGCGGCCGCGCGGTGGCGATCGAGCAGCGCCACCGCGGCGGCGAGGTCGAGCGGCGCCTCGTGCTCGAGCAACTGGCGCAGCGCCGCTGCCTCGAGCCGCTCGTAGCCGATCGCGAGTGCGTCGCGCCACGCCGCCGCGAAGCGCGCGCTGCGCCGTCGCAGCGCGTAGGCCGAGACCGGCGCGATCCCGACCGCGGCGGCGGCGCGCGCGGGACAGCCGAGCAGCGCGAGCTGGTCGAGGAAGCAGGCGCGGGTGGCAGCGTCGAGCGGCACCGCCGGCGCGGCGAGGTCCGGGGTCGCCGCGGCCGGGCGCGGGCCGGCGTGACCCTCGCCCGCCGCGGCCGACGCGCTCGCGGCGGCAGTGATGGCGGCGGGACCGCGGCCAGCCGCGCCGGGCGCCCTCGCCGCGCGCGCGCGCGCTCCCGCCCCGTCCGAGCGCTCGCCCCGCATCGCCGATCTCCCGCTGAAACGCGAGCGGGCCGGCGCGGCGGGAGCCTCGCTCCCGAACCGCCCGGCCCGACTCACATCATCTCGATGTTCGTGTTCTGTACACAAACAGCGTCGCGCTGTCAAGCCCGCTCAGCGCGGCGCGCGCCCGGTGCCGGTGCTGAGCGCGAGCCGCCGGCCGCTGAGCGTGTCGACCAGCAGCGTGTCGCCGTCGCGCTCCACCGCGACGAAGCGGTCGGGCCCGGAGGCGGCAGGCAGCTCGCCGCGCCACACGACTCGGCCGTCGCGATCGAGGCAGACGAGGTTGCGCGCGCGCGCCTCGTCGCCCGCCGCCGCGGCGTAGAGCACCACGCGCCGGCCGCCCCCGATCGCGATGCTCCGCTCGACACGCGCGAGATCCGGCATCGGCCGCTCTCCTCTCTGGGGAGGAAGATACGCGGCCGCGCCCCCGGCGGATGCGTGGAAACAGCGGCCCGCGACTGTCGCATGGCGGGACGGGCGCGGTACCGCCGCCGCCGGAACGATCGTCATCTTGATCTGGTTAAACCGCGATGACGCTGTCCACCGAGCCTTATGCGCTGATCGTCGACGACGATGCCTTCATCCTGATGCAGGCACGCGACATCCTGGAGCATGCCGGCTTCCGCTGCCACGACGCCCTGGACGGCGAGGAGGCCATCGGTCTGCTGGAGCAGCGGCAGGCGGAGGTCACGCTGCTCTTCTCCGACGTCGACTTGGGCCGCGGCATGAACGGCTTCGATCTGGCGCGGCATGTCGACCAGCACTGGCCCCACATCGAGATCGTGATCGCCAGCGGCCACGTCCTGCCCGAGCAGGACGATATGCCCGCGAAGGCGTCGTTCATCGCCAAGCCGTTCAGCGAGCGGATCGTCTTCGAGCATCTCGCCGAGCGACTGCCCGACGGGAAGAAGCCGGACCCGTTGAAGCGGGCCGTGTAGCGGGTCGGGGAGATCGTCTCGCGCTCACGGACCTGTCGCGCGACGTCTCCGCTGCCCTTGTCCGGGTCAGGCTTCGCGAGCGGCCCGTCCCGCCTGACGGTCAGATGAGCGCTCCATCAGAAGGCTCGGCGCCAAGCCTCTCGCCGCGGCAGCGCGGTGGAGCGGGTAACGGGAATCGAACCCGTGTATTCAGCTTGGAAGGCTGCTGCACTACCATTGTGCTATACCCGCAAACCCGCAAAAAAGCGTGCTTTTCGCAAGGCAGCGCAGGAATGTTTTGCAATCCTGTTTTGCAGCTGCAGGCGATAGCGCAGCCTCCGAAGGCGGTCAATCGGGAGCGTTCGGGATCGGGCACGCGGGGTTGAGCGGTGAACGGGAATCACCGGCTAACCCGCGTAGCGGCTCCCCTCACGAAGAGAGATGAATGTCCGCAAGCGCCCAAAAACGGTCACTCACGGCCTCTCGCGCGCCACCAACTCCGGAAATCCATTCATACTGACGTTCGAGGCCGTCAGGCGAGTCGCTAGACTACATCATTAGACTTGAGCCCAGACTGCGATCTGCTGGAGCTAAGCCGCTACTAGTCCCTTCGTTTGATCTCGCGTATGATGTCGTGAACTCTGGATGGGCCGACCTTCCGGAGAAAACTCCGCCGTTCCGCCGCTGTAAGCGACCCCGCCGCATCGCATGTCGGAGCTCTCGTAATGGCTAGCCGGAATAGCGAAATGTTAAGCTTAACTCGATCACGCAGCTCTTTTTATCGACAGAAGCTGAGCGTATGCTCGGCTTCGGACATGGCGCGCTACGGGAAAGAGGCAGACGGTGCTCATCACCATATTCGCGCCCCGGCGTGTGCATCTGCTCGAGATAGCGGGCGTTCGGGATGCCTTCTTCGAGGCCAACCGCAAGATCTCGTCGGGTCAGCAATATCGCGTTCGCCTGATAACCGACGACGGCTTGACGGCGGAGAGTGCGTCGGGCGTCAGGTTTCTTCCCGACGCGGGGATCCATGACGCCGCCGATCCCTCAGACACTCTGATCGTTGTCGGTCCCTATGGCGTGCCAGAGCACCCCGGGGAGGCGGTTCGCGACTGGCTGCAGGAGCAGGCCATGCAATCGAGGCGATACGGCTCGACCTGCACGGGCGCCTTCGTGCTGGCCGATGCCGGACTGCTATCCGGGCGCAGCGTCACCACTCACTGGGAATACGCCGATCAGCTCGCCGCCAAATTTCCCGACATACAGGTCCAACCAGATCGCATCTTCGTCCGTGATGGGTCCGTGTTCAGCTCGGCAGGCGTTACGGCGGCCATTGACCTCACCTTCTCGCTGATCGAGGAGGACCATGGACGTGCGCTCGCCTTGTGGGTGGCGCGGCGCTTGGTCGTCTTCCTGAAGCGACCCGGCGGGCAGTCTCAGTTCAGCGCCACGCTCACGGCCCAGACCAGCGCCAACGACCCATTCGACAAAGTTCAGATACATATACTGGAGGATCCCAAAGCGGACCTGAGTCTGGCGACGCTCGCCAGGATCGTCGGCGTCAGCCCACGCAACCTGGCTCGCCTGTTCCGAAACGAGTTGGGGATGAGCCCTGCTGCCTACGTGGAGCTGGCCCGGATTGATATCGCACGCGGCTTGCTGGAAGATAGTCGAGCTCCGATCAAAGTGATCGCGCACGCGGCCGGGTTCGGATCAGGCGATACACTCCGGCGCGTATTCCTGCGTCGACTAGGCGTCACGCCCAACGAATATCGAAGCCGATTCCGTACTGCAGGCTCAGGGGCAGCAGAGCACGACGAAAGTGACGTGCATCTGTCCTGAAGCGTCGGCTCACCTTCGTTGAGGCGACACCTCCGATGCCGCAATCTGGCGCCCGGAGGCCATCATGCCACTTGCTGCCGTCACCGACCCTCGAATTGACCCGATCACACGTCATCCCCTGCGATCTTGGGAAAGGATCGTGTGCTCGCGGCACGTCACGCGCCCGACCAACCGCTTCGCGGGGGACGAGCCGACATGCTCATAGAGCGGCTAGTCGCGTGGATCCACGCTGGACGACAGGTTGTCGCGACGGCGCCCTGCGATCGACGCCTCGAGCCACGCAGGAAGGTGCTGCTGCGGGCCGAGGTGGTGCCGATCGCGGAGTACGTCGAACTGAAGATCGTCGACGTGTCACGAACCGGCTTCGCTGGCGAGACTTCGGCAGCCTTGCGCGCCGCGCAGCCCGTCCTCTTCTCCGTCACTCCGGATCGGTTCCACGAGGGCATTGTTCGATGGGTGAGAGGGCATAGATTCGGTGCGGACCTCGCCGACGCCACTGATCTCCTCGACGCGGCGCAGGACATCGATCCGGGCTTACTACCTTCCCACGTCGCGCGCGCGCGTCGCCAGCCCGTCGATTGGATCGGCATCATCGCGGTCGGACACGTCTGCCATCGCACGATCGTGCGGGACGTGTCGCGATCGGGCCTACGGCTGGAGCTTGAAGCCAGGCTCGACGTGGGCCAGAACGTTCTTGTCCGCCTGCCCGATCGTCCTCTCGTCCTTGCCACCGTTCGCTGGTGCGCGGATCGAATGGTCGGCCTCCAGACGGCGGAGCGGATGCAGACCCTGCGTCTCGCCTACACGAGCGAATGATGACACCGCGTCAGCCGCGACATGGTGCGAGCCACCCTTGTGCCGCCTCCCAGGACATAGCCGGTGAAACGGCTGCGCCTCCCTCTCACCAGATCGATGCCCCGCCGGTCGAGCGCGTCGAAGAGCTTCGGCGGGAGCAGACGCTGCTGCAGACGGTCGTCGACAGCGTGGACGACCTGATCTTCGCGAAAGACCTGCAGGGCCGCTTCATCCTGCTCAATCGGGCGCTGCGCGAGGGTTGCGGACTGGAGGTCGGCAGTCGAACGCAGGATCTGTTCGAACCCGATCTCGTGCGGGGCTACGAAGGCACCGACCACCAACTCGTCTCGACGGGTAAACCCGTCACGGCTGACGAGATCATCCCGATACGAGGTGAACCGAGGCTCTTTCAGACGGTGAAGGTGCCGTGGGTCGTGGATGGGGACCTCTGCGGCGTGATCGGCGTATCGCGGGACATCACAGCCCGACAGGCAGCGGAGGACGCCGTTCGCGAGAGCGAGGCGCTGCACCGTAGCATCCTGGAGGCGAGCGCCGACTGTATCGCGGTGATTGCCCTTGATGGCCGGCTGGAACTGATCAACGAGCCCGGGCGCCGCGCGATGGGAGTGGGCGCGCGCGCGTTCACGCTAGGGCGGCAATGGATCGATCTTTGGACGAACCGGACCAAGTCGAAGGTCGCCGACGCGCTCGACGCCGCGCGTGCCGGGGATGCCGCGCGCTTCAGCGCCAAGCGCACCGACAGCGACGGCATCATGCGGTGGTGGGACGTCCTGGTGACTCCGATCAAGGACCCGGAGGGACAGGTGAGCCGGCTGCTGTCCATCTGCCGTGACGTCAGCGACAGCAAGGCGGCGTCGTTGCGATTGAAATGGTCGAGTGAGCACGACGCGCTCACCGGGCTCGCCAACCGCAGCGCATTTCAGGCCCGGCTCGAAGCGGCGGTGAAGCGAGCGACCCGCACCGGTGCTTCGTTCGGCCTGCTGTTGCTGGATCTCGATCATTTCAAGCATGTCAATGACACGCTCGGGCATGCGGCGGGCGATCAACTGCTTCGCACCGTCGCCGAGCGGCTCCAGCTCGGCACCCGCCCCACCGATGTCACCGCCAGACTGGGGGGTGACGAGTTCGCCATCATCGTCGAGCAGACTGCCGAGGAGCACGCGCTGCAACGCGCCGGCGGCGCCATGGCCGCACGTCTCGGTCAGCCCGTCTCGATCGGCGGGCGCTCCATGAGCGCGGGCGTCAGCATCGGCGGCGCGCTGTTCCCCCGAGATGCGGCAACGGCGCTCGAGCTGTTCAATAACGCCGATACCGCGCTCTACGCGCTCAAGGCGTCTGGTAGGGGTGGGCTGAGCATGTTCCGTCACCAGATGCGCGAACGGGTCGAGCGCGCGGCGTCGCAGTTGAGCGTGGCGCGAGCTGCGCTTCACGACCACAGCCTCCTGCCGCACTACCAACCCAAGGTCGACCTCGGCAGCGGACAGATCACGGGCTATGAGGCACTGGTCCGGTGGGTGCATCCGACGCGCGGGCTACAAGGTCCGGACACAGTGGAGGAAGCGTTCAAGGACTATGAGCTTGCGTCAAGGATCGGCGAGCTCGTGCGCGGCAGCGTCGTCGCCGACATCCGCGGGTGGCTAGATCAGGATGTCACCTTCGGACGTATCGCGATCAACGCCGCGCCGGTCGAGTTCCTGCGCGACGACTATGCCGAGAGCCTCCTGCGCCAGGCGGCGGACGCTGGCGTGCCGGCGTCGTTCCTGGAGGTGGAGGTCACCGAGCATGTCTTCTGCGAGCGAGGTACCGATTACGTAGCGCGAGCGCTGCGTCTCCTGAAGCGTGAAGGGGTCCGCATAGCGCTCGATGATTTCGGCACCGGCTATTCGTCCCTCGCGCACCTTCGCGACTTCCCGGTGGATCTCGTCAAGATCGACCGCTCCTTCATTCAGCGCATGGCGGACGACGCCGAGATATCGGCGATCATCTCCGCCGTCATAGGGCTGGCCAATAGCCTAGCGCTGGATGTCGTCGCGGAAGGCATCGAGACCGATCTCCAGCTGCGGATCCTGCGTGAGAAAGGATGTAGCCATGGGCAAGGCTTTCTCTTCGGCAGAGCAGAGGCGCGGGAGATGGTCGGGCGACCAGGGTTCCGAATGACGGGCTTATCTAGTTAGGCGTAAATAACACTCATCAAATCGCATCATAGGCGGTGATCCATGGAATTCTCTCGAAGAATCCTCCTTGTTGAGGACGAGACCTTTATCCGCATGTTCTTAACTTGCGCGTTCAGGGATGCAGGTTTCACCGTAATTGGGAGCGAAACGGGAGCGAACGCCCTCACTGAGCTCGAGACGAAGAATTTCGCCGCGCTGGTGACGGACATCCGGCTTGGCGTTGGACCGAGTGGTTGGGACGTGGCTCACTTTGCTCGTCAACGTCGGCCGCATATGGCCGTGATCTATATGACCGGCGACAGTGCCGCTGATTGGATATCTGAAGGTGTACCGACGAGCATCTTGATGCAGAAACCATTCGCGATGGCGCGGCTCGTGACCGCGGTTGCCAACCTCCTGAAAGGGGACGATCAGCTGTCGACCTGAGCGATCACTCGGCGGGAGAGCCGCGAGCGCGAGCCATTCCGTCGGCGGGCGTTCATAGTCGACGTCGCCCCCGTCGCGCTCGCTCGAAGCCGCAAGCTGAACGACGCTCGAGCGCCCGCTGGTCGCTCGCGGCCTCGATGATTACACCCGCTGGCGCCCGAAACCGCCCGTAGGCGGACACGCGCGACGATCTTGGCCCGCCCAATTGCGGACGTTCGTTCACCCGAATGGCTGCCGATCATCGGCTTGGCACGATCCGATTGCCACTAGCGATGTCACGTGCGACGAACGGATTATGAGACGTCACCTCTTCCTTGCTGCGTTCCTGTGGCTGGCAGGCTGTACATCGACCGGAGACCGTCAGAAGGTTGAGGTTATGAATAGGATCGAGCACATGATCCAACTTCCGGCCGGCGCAAATTCACTGCAAAGCTACGCTCGCGCTTATCAATTCAGTTCGAGAAACAAGGTTCGCGCCAGATATTTTCGCGCGGCGAACCCCTCCGATTACGCATACTGTGAAAGATTCACAAAGATGGCCCCTCGATTCAGCGGCGATGCGGCTGCGGTATGCCCGCCGCCAATCGGCATGAGGGCGAGTGAACGGCGTTGGTTTGATGACCACGCCTTCCTGCCCAGCGATTGCGACGGTGGCTGCATTCAAGTGAGTATCGAGTACGATGTGAGCACTGGCCGAATCACCCTCGCACGTTGTAACGGCTTTGGTTAAGCTCCAGCACCTCGCTCTTACGGCTTTATCGCCTAACTTCGGGCGTTCGGCGGTCTGGACAGCCGACCCCAAAGCCAACATCCTTGTCTCATGATCGGCAAGCATTTCACCGCAAGGCGGGCGTTGTTCTGGCTCGTTCTCGTGCTTTGGTTTGCGACTGCTCTCCTGATAGGGACCCTAAGCCTCTTCATGTGGGAAATTCCGCTGTGGCCGTCGTTTAGCGCCGAGAGCACGTCTGAAGGCGTCGCCGTATGGGCAGTGGTTGCCGCATGGTTCTATGTTACACCAATCGGGTTGATCTTGGTTGGCCGCACTAAGGGGCGACCGTCCGCTTAGTAGCCTTCCCAGCCAAAAGCGGTCTGTCCGCTCTCCTGCCATAAGCGGACCGTCCGCTTACGCTGGATCGTCGGCAGGGCGGCCGGGCTCACCCGAGATTGTACCCTCGGCTGACACCCCAGAGTACCCCTGCCATCGATCTCGATTGATGACGTTCGCGCCGCTTGTTAAGCGGGATGGATGGACACGTGGACGACAGGTTTCAGCGCGCCGAGCAACACGTTCCCGGACGCAACTATATCTCTTGAATGTACGCGCTGTTACGAGAATGACGTTCCCGTCGAGACGACGTGGACGGTAAATGTCATGCGTCCAGATGGAAGCTGGGTACCCCATCCTGGCGCTGATCATATTCAAGACGATCTCGAAGCTCTGATACGAATGCTTGCGCCCTTTTACGACGGAGAGACGCGCTGGACGGCTGATATCGATGGCCGCACAATGTCTTTTTTCGAATTGGTCCTTTCGACTTTCCCGAACCACCTAAAAAATTTACGATAGCGTTCAAGTTTAAATGCGCCGTTAATCGGTTCGTAGCTTACCGCGAACAGCCAGAATGCTGGTGCGCCTGGTACCGGATGTCCGCTCGCCCGGCTCGGCCCGCAAAAGTGCGACTGTGTCGGTGTAAACGAGCCGCTCTACCAGCTGAGCTAAGCGCCCGGCGCGAGGAAAGCCCCGCAAAACCGCCGTTCCTGCCCCCTCTACACACCCGGTTTCAGGGAGCAAGAGGGAGCGAAACGGGAACGAGCGGAACCGAGAGTCCCGAACTATCCCCGAACTGGCATCAGAGCAGCTGCGGCGCGCGATCGACGGTGATCGCGTCCTGACCAGGGCCGGTGACGATCAGCTCCTTGACCGCCTTGCCTTCCCCGATCGCCAGGGTGGCGATCGTGTACGTCACGTCGACCTCCTCGACTCGGAACCGGGCGAAGGCCTGCCGCGCGCCTTCGGTCGCGTTGATCGACAGGACGAACTTGCCGCCGATTCCGGAGAGCTGCTCGACTAGGCGCTCGAAGTCTGCCCGCTGGAACACGCCCGGGCCATAGTCGCTCTCGCAACCCCAGTATGGCGGATCGAGGTAGAACACGTGTCGGGCGAGTCGTAGCGCTCGATGACCTCCCAATAGGGCAGGCGCTCGATCGTCACCGGCTCGAGACGCCGATGCAGTGCGAGCAGATCATCGCGCAGGTTGCTCAGGTTGAAACGCGCGGGGCCGGTGGTCGACGTGCCGAACGAGCGCGCGGTGACCTTGCCGCCGAATGCGAGCCGCTGGAGGTAGATGAAGCGCGCCGCCCGCTCGATGTCGGTCAGCGTCTCAGGATCGACGCGGCGCTGCCGATCGAACTCGTCGCGGCTCGCGAGCAGCCAACCCAGCTCCTCCTCGAGCGCGGCATGATGCTTTCGCACAACGCGGAAGAGGTTGGCGACGTCGGCCGAGATATCGTTCATCACCTCGACCGGCGGCCGCTCGGCTCGGCGCAGGAACACCCCGCCCATGCCGATGAACGGCTCGACATATGTCCTGTGCGGGATGGCCGCGATGATGGCGCATAGGCGCTGCGCCAGGTTGCGCTTGCCGCCCAGGTACGGGCAGTTGCCGATCGCCTGACCGGCAGCGGGAGAGGCCACGAGCAGCGAGAGTGCCGCGGCGAACAGGATGCGGATCATGGCTGCACCTCGTTGTTGCGCCAAATCTGGCGCTCGTCCTCGCGGAGCACGCGGACGGAGTGGACGATCATGTCGGAGGGCGGGGAGCCGAGCGCGGGCGCGAGGTACGGCTGCCCCTGCTCAGGCCATGCGATGCCCGAGCTGTTGTTGAGGATGACCTGCCAGTCCTGGTCCCACTTCAGCCCGGCGGGCCAGGCGCGCCACAACACCGCGCGGCCGTCGACCGCGAGGCGGATGCCCCAAGGCCGCAGCTCGAGCGTGAAGGTGTGGCGTCCGGCGACCGGGAAGGTGGTGCCGAGCGGCTTGCCCTTGCCGGTGAGATCGTGGTCGTACTGCTTGTGCAGCACCTGGTCGCCGTCGACGTGGAAGGGCCACCCGCGGCGTAGGTGGCCGCGCTGCTCCACGCCGGCGCGTCCGCCTCGGCGACGCTGCTCTGCGCCAGCATCGCCTCGGCCTCTTCCTGCGTCAGCTTGCCCGCCGCGACCTTCGCCGGCGTCGCCGCGCGGCGTTCGTTGAGCAGCTCGAGCGCGGCGTAGGCGCAGTAAGGCAAGTCATTCGTGAAGTGCAGGTCAGCCATCACGGTCCCCTGCTGGCTTCGGTGTGGACGTTGCCTCTGCAACCTGACCACCTGACTGACGATGCAGCACGACAGGCTCGCTGCCTTTCGTGAAAGCGGCCGCCGCCTTCGCCACCGCATTAAAAGCAGCGTTGTAGCGGTCGGCCTTGTGGCCGGTGCAGCGAGGTGGCGGCCCGCCGATCTCCTGTTCGGCGATCTGGCGAGCGAGCTGCTCGACGTCGTTCTGCGCGACGGTCATGCGGCCACCTGGTCGACCAGCTCGGCGCGGACGTTGGCGCGCGCGAGCGCCTCGGCCATGTCGGGGCAGACGCTATTGCCGATCATTCGGATCGAGCTGCTGATCGACAGCGGCTTACCCTTCGGCCCGATCGGGTCGAGCACGTAGCCGGGCGGAAAGCCCTGAGCGTTCGCCAGCTCGCGGCGCGTCGGCTCAGCGGCGTGGCTGCCGACTGACCCCGTGCGGAACTTGGTTACGTGCGGCGCCAGCGTGACGGTCGCCTGCGCGAACTCGCCGCCCTTGGCGGTGGTGATAGTCGGCAGCGGCGCGCCGCTCGAGGTCGCCTGATTGCCGCCCTTGCTGTGCGTGATCGGCACGATCGCGGCGTCTACCGCAGCCAGCTCGCCGCGATGCGCCGCAGTGACACGAGCATCGCCGTTGCGCGTGCGCTGGTCGCGTAGTGGCGCTGGGCGATCGACCCTCGCCTCTCACCGCTGCCGGACACCTGGGGAGCGGAAGAGGGCGCGATCCAGGCGCAGCTTGAGCGCTTGGCGCCCTGGGCGCGCGGCGCCTCCGATGCGGCGCCGTTCGACCGGCAGCTGCGCGAGCGCGCGCTCCTCGTCGAGGCGCTGCTCTGGCACCAGGACCTCGCCGGCGGTTTTATGCCACGCATCGTCCACTACGGTCTGATCGCCCGCCGGAAACCGCGGCAGAGGTATGTCATCGACGCGGCCGAAGACGCCGGCATTTACCGGGCGCTCGGCTTGCGCCTCGACGCCCAGGAGGCGCGCGCGGCATGAAGCACGAGACCTTTCCCGATAGGCAGCGCCGTCGCTATCCGAGCGAGCAGCAGATCGCCCGCATGCTCGAAATCGCCCGACGTGCCGGCCTTGACGTTGCCGGCTTCGAGGTATCGGCTGAGGGTTCAATCCGAATCCTCGAGGCCCGTGCCATGAACGCCAAGCCTGCCGCCCCTACCTCTGACTTCGATCGGTACGCAGACCAGCTGTGAGCGTCCAATTCATCGCCTCGAGGCGACCGGGCAAGCCGGTTACCTGGTACGTCTACGCCTTCCGCGGCGGCCCCCTGATCCTAAAGCACGTCGGGCCCAGGAAGCCGCGCCTCGGGCCCTCCGAGCACGCTGCGGTCTCCGCCGCGCTCGCTGATCAGACGCGCATCGACCCGCGTTCGACGCGCGCCGTGCTGCGCGCCTGGTGCCCGATCGACCCGGCGCGCGACGCCGAGGAGGCAGCGCCGGAGTGGCGCGCGCTGAGCGACAACACAAAGCGCGTCTGGCGCCCGCACGTCGACAAGATCGAGGAGAAGTGGGGCAAGTTCCCGCTGTCGGTCTTCGACGACCCGCGCATGGTCGAGAAGGTGATGAAGTGGCGGAACGAGCGCGAGGCGACGCCGCGGACCGCGGACATGGGCGTGACGGTCCTACAGCACTTTCTCGAGTACGCCCGGCTTAACGGACGCATCCGCGTCAACATCGCCAAGGGCGTGCCGTCGCTCTACCGCGGCGCCGATCGGGCCGACATCGTCTGGACGAAAGAGGACATGGACCTCTTCGCCCTCAAGGCCGAGGCCGAGCGGAAGAGCCACGTCACCGATGGCCTCCGCCTTGCCGCCGTCACGGGCCTACGTCGCGAGGATCTCGTGACGCTCACGTGGGCGCAGGTCGGCGAGTTCGCGATCGTGAAGAAGGCGCTCAAGATCAGCCGACGTAGGCGCCGGCGCGTCGTCATCCCCCAGACACCACAGCTCGAGGCGCTTCTCGCGGAGCTGCGCACGCGACCGCGGAAGGCGGGTGTCGAGACGGTGCTCGTCAACAGCAAGGGCACGAGCTGGACAGCCAACAGCTTCGGCGGCTCGTTCTCCCGGATGAAGCAGCTCGCCGACATTCACCACGTCGACGAGGAGGGCGCGCGGCGCGAGAAGCACCTACACGACGTGCGTGGGACCTTCTGCACCATGCTGCTCACGACGTGGGGTCTGACAGACCAGGAGGCAGCCGAGATCATGGGCTGGAGCCCCGAGCGCGTCGCCAGCATCCGCCGAGTATATGTCGATCACGCGCGTGTCGTGGTGGAGCTCGGCCGACGCATTGCCGAACGACAGTTAAAAAGTAGTTAGGTCTGAGGTGTTGTCGGGAGAACCCGGCCCGCGAAAAGCTTTCGCACCTTATCAATAACCTCTGTTTGTAGCGCCCTTGACGGGAGAGGCGCCGCGAGAAGAACGCAGTGGTGTTGATCACCCTGCTTAGGATCATCATAGATCACGATAACGCGCTGACCAGGAAGATGGAGATGCTCGATTTGGCGCAGCCGCTCGGCGTTCGCCAACATCGCTCCGCGGCCAACCCGACCTTCCTGCCTTTCTGCCAATTGCGTCGCGCGCGCGCAAAGCTCCTCATCTAAAAGGCCATCTCGGCGAACGAGGGACGTTCCGTGTGACTCGCCGCATAGGTTTGAAATAGGCCCTTTTGGCGGGAACATCTCGTCCCGTTTGAAGGCGTTATACTTCGGCTCTTCGATAGTCGAGTGGATCAGTCTAGCGACAGTCTCATCGTTGCCGACAGGGCCAAGAAGCCCCGCGCATCGCTGTTGGCTATCATCGTGCTCCATCCAACCGTCGTCGGCGCTCATGCGATATCGCGTAGGCTCTCAAACATCGCCATGAGATCCAAATCATCCTGATACGGCTGATCAATCTCGATCGTGTCGTGCCCGGCAACGCGGCTGTACGCGACGAGGTGGCCGTCCGCTAAAAAGGAAATGGAGGCGAAGGCCGTAGCCCTCGACCAGGTGTACGCGATCTCACCATCTCCGGAAACGGACGCGTCTGGAGGGACGATGTGAGCTGCTTTCAGCTTGCCAATCACGGTCTTGGCAGCCGCAAGGCTGGGCGCAGGCGGAGCGATTCCATGATCGCCGTCCCAATCCGCCGGCGATTTCTCCCATCTCAGCAGGTCCGTTCTCAACTCCTCCCAAGGCGGATTGATCGCGGGCACGGCAGCGGGCGCCCGCGAGGCTAGAACGAAGTTCGCCGCTGGCTTCATGGCCACCGCGGAGCCTGTGATGGTGAACGCCGTGCCCGCCGTGCAGGCGATGAACATGTTCACCGTTCTGGCGTCAGCCGAGTTGGCAGCAGTCGCGCCTGTCACGTGTTGCGGCTCCTCCGAGCGTTATCGATTATGGTGTTTATATCGCGTTGGACCATATCCAGATCAACACTCGAGTTCTGCGCGGCGGTGCCAACCAGTGCCGTTATGGCGTTGAGCACGCCGGTCGTGTTCATACGAATGCGTACCGACTCCACGACCCGCGCGTCGGCCTGCAACTGCGTCTCCGTCGGAGTGTCGCTTATTTGCATGATCGGGCGCGGTGCCGAAGCGAGGAACGACAGGTCGTAGTCGGTGCCGAGAAAGATGGCTGCGACCTGATCGGCAACCACATGACGGTAGTCGCTCAGACGCTCGATGATGATGCCTGTGCTTGGTTGCGGCTCCGTAGCCATCTGCTGACGTCCCCCGATCGAAGTAGCTCGATACATAAACGGCAGGGTTGAGAAAACCTCAAACGCGCAAATGGGGTCCCGATATCGCAGGTGCCGTCTCCCGCTCTGCGCCCCAGCCGACGGCCGCGAAGCACGTCACAGTTTTGCTGCCGATTGCTAAGACGCTGAGAGGAAAGAAGAGTTAGTGGGGTTGTTTTGCAGCGAAACCCGCGGAAAACCTAGCATCGCGGAAGCTTGGAAGGCTGCTGCACTACCATTGTGCTATTCCCGCATACCCGCGGGAAGGCGCCACGCGCTGGCTCCCCCACCGGCCGCTCCGCCCGCCGCGTGTTGGCGGCCCGGGACGGAGACGAGCGGCGTCATACCGGGCGCGGCGCAGCGGCACAAGCCGTCCGCCGCCGCCCTCGCGCCCATCAAGGAACAAGCGAGGTCGCCACGCAGCCGCCGCGCCGCTCCCTGCCCGTCGCGCCGGGCGATCGCGCGAGCAGGGAGCGGCCGGCGAGCGGCTCAGTTGGCCGCCGCGCCGACCATCACCGCCGAGGCGAGCCGCGTCGGTCCGTCGGTTCCGCGGGCGAGGCGGATCTCACGGCGCAGCGTCGCCAGCTTGTTGCGATAGTCGAGATAGTCCGAGGCGAAGATCATGTTCGCCTGGACCGTCGTCGGCGCCCCCGTCCCCCAGGAGAGCGCGGGGAGTTCGCCCAGCCGCCTGACCGCGAGCAGCGCGACTCGATCGAGCCGGCGGTTGCTCGACGAGCGCGCGAGCGTGGGAGCGGAGGGTCGGTGGCGCTCGTCCAGCGTGAAGCGTACCGACACGATACCGCCCGCCGCCGCGTCGAACCCGATCGGATCCTGTTGGCGCAGCAGCGCCGCCTCGAGCCGCCGGGTCACCGCGGCGACCCAGCGCTCGCGCGAGCGCTGATCTCCTCGGACGGTCACTTCCCCCTGCCGCGGCTGCGCCGGGGCGAGTGACGGGTACAACGCGCATATAGCCGCGATCACGATCGAATAATGCTTCATGACGATCTCCCATGCTGGATGATCGGCCAGGACGCGCGACCAGTTTCTGCGTAACATTCCAACGCCTTGGTCGAGGGTAAGCGGCGGTCGCTCGGATCCCGCCCCCGCGCCTTCATACCATGATCCGAGCGACAGCGAAAGAGGGTCCGGATCGGTCCTTTTTGGCAGGATCGGTGCCGTTTTTCCTGATGCAGGTAGAGGAGCGCCCACACGGACTGTCTGCGCGTGCTCAACAAGCTATTGATACTCGTTCGCACAAGCGATAGAGCGCCGATCAGAAGGGGTTCTCACATGCATCATCGTCTCGTCCGCGCGCTGCTCGTCGCCAGCGCGCTCTGCCCGCTCCCGGCGCTCGCCGCCGCGCCCGACTCGCCGCTCGTCGCCGCCGCGATCGACTCCGCGACCGACGCCGCCGCGGTCGACGCCGGCGCCACCGCCGATGCTCCCGACCAGCAGCAGGTCGGCGACGACGTCGTCGTCACGGGGGTGCAGACCCGCGACGTCGCCTCCTCCGCCACCAAGAGCAGCGCCCCGCTTGCGCAGACGCCGCAGTCGGTCAGCGTCGTCACCGCCGCGGACATCGCCGGGCTCGGGCTGCAGAACCTCAACCAGGCGCTGCGCTTCGTCGCCGGCGTCACGCCCGAGACGCGCGGCTCCAGCGCCGAGGTGTACGACCAGTTCAAGCTGCGCGGCTTCGACGCCGCGGTGTTCCTCGACGGGCTGCGCCAGTTCGACAGCCCGACCGGCTACGCCAATCCCCAGGTCGACGTCTCGCGGCTCGACCGGTTCGAGGTGCTCAAGGGCCCCGCCTCCGTGCTCTACGGCCAGTCCTCGCCGGGCGGCCTGGTGGCGCAGTCGAGCAAGCTGCCGGTCGACGCCCCGCTCTACGGCGCGGTCGCGGCGACCTACGGCACCTTCGACCTCTACCGGGTCGACGCCGACGTCGGCGGCCGCGCCGGGGAGAGCGTGCTGTGGCGCGTCTACGGCAGCGCCAACGGCGCGGACACGCAGCAGCGCTTCAGCCGGCGCGAGCGCCAGACCGTCTCGGGCGCGGTGACGCTCGGCGCCGGGGGTGCCACTACGCTGACGCTGCTCGGCAATTACTCGCACGATCCGGAGAATGGCGCGTACGGCGTCTTCCCCGCGCTGGGCACGCTGATCGACAATCCCAACGGCCGGATCTCGTCGCGCTTCGACGGCGGCGAGGCGGGCAACCGCTATCGCCGCGAGCAGGCGTCGGGCACCTATATCTTCCGCCACGATTTCGGCGGCGGGTGGAGCTTCCGCGCCTCGGGCCGCTACCAGAACGTCACCGCGCGGCTGGGCCTCATCTACGTCAGCGGTTCGCCCGCGGACGCGGGGCTGCGGCGCTACAACCGCGCCTCCTACGCGACCGACGAGCAGCTCGACAATTGGACCTATGACAACCAGCTGAGCGGCGCCTTCCGCACCGGCCCGGTCGAGCACCAGCTGCTGATCGGCGTCGACCGCCAGGTGGCGCACTCGACCGAGGCGTTCGCGTTCGGCAGCGCGCCCGCGCTCGACGCCTATCAGCCGGTCTATGGCACGGTCGCCACGCCGCAGACCCCCGCCGAGGTGCCCACTCCGTTCAGTGGCAGCTATGACACGCGCCAGCGCCAGCAGGGCGTGTACGCGCAGGACCAGCTCTCGCTCGGCGACCTGCGCGTGACGCTCGGCGGCCGGCAGGACTGGGCCTATGCGCGCGAGCGCACCCGGGCGGGGTCGACCCAGCGCGACGCGAAGTTCACCTGGCGCGCCGCCGCGCTCTACACGCTGCCCTTCGGGCTCGCGCCCTACGTGAGCTATTCCACCTCGTTCCAGCCGCAGGGCGGCCAGGTGCTGCGCGACGACGGCACGCTCGGCCTGCCCGATCCCTCGCTCGGCAAGCAGATCGAGGCCGGCGCCAAGTTCAGCGTGCCCGGCACGCCGATCCTGCTCAGCGCCGCCTGGTTCCGCATCGACCAGACCAACGTGCTGACCTCGACGCCCGATTTCAGCGTGTCGCGGCAGACCGGCGAGGTGCGCTCCACCGGCGTCGAGCTGGAGGGGTTCGCGCCGCTCGGCCACGGCTTCACCGTGCGCGGCGCGTTCAGCCGGCAGCGCGTGCGCGTGACGAGCGACCCGCAGGACCCGTCGCGCGTCGGCCGCGGGCTGGAGACGGTCGGGCGCGGCGGCACCTCCGTCAACCTCGACTGGACCGCGCCGGGCGGCCCCTTCACCGGGCTGACGCTGGGCGGCGCGGTGCGCCACGCCGACGAGGCCTATGCCGGGGTCTACACGCCGACGTTCGGCGAGGCCGCCGCGGGCCCGCGCAACAGCCCGGGCTACACCGTCTACGACGCGCTGGTGCGCTACGACCTCGGCGCCGCGGCGCCGGGGCTGCGCGGGCTGAGCCTCGCGGTCAACGCCGCCAACGTCTTCGACAAGAGCTATCTCACCTCCTGCTTCGCCAATTACCAATGGTGCTGGTACGGCAACCGCCGCACGGTGCAGGCGACGCTGGGATGGAAGTTCTGAGGGGCGGCGAGCACTCGATGCGCTGAGATCCTCCCCGCTCGCGGGGAGGGGGCGTGCGGGCGAGATGGTGTCCCCCGGACACCATCTTGGCTTGGCGGGGGCAAGCCAAAGCCCACGCGCCGGCCGCAGGCCGGTGGTGGAGGGGGCTCGCCGCGCGGCGCAGCGCGCGGGAGTCACTCCTTTACTAAGCGTTCCGCCAGCGGAAAGCCCCCTCCACCCCGCCGCTACGCGACGCGTGCCCTGTATCCCGCACCCGCCCCGCTCCCCCGCGCGTTGCGCTCTCCGACACGATCGGAGACCTCCATGCGCTCGCTCCTCACCACTCTCGCGATCGGCCTCGGCGCGGGGCTCGTCGCCTCGCTCGCGATGGATCAGTTCCAGGCGGCCGCCGCGCCCGCGCTGGGGCAGAGCGGCGGCCACGATGACCCCGCCACGGTCAAGGCCGCCGACAGCGTCAGCCAGCGCGTCGAGGGCCGCCCGGTGACGCAGAAGCACCGCCGGCTCGCGGGCAATGCGATGCACTATGGCGTCGGCGCCGCGCTCGGGATCGGCTATGTCGCCGCGGCCGAGCGCTGGCCCGAGACCGCCACCGGCTTCGGCCTGCCCTTCGGCGCGATGACGATGCTGCTGCTCGACGACCTGCTCGTCCCCGCCGCTGGCTGGGGGCCGTGGCCCGAGGTTGAGGCCAGGGGCAACCTCTACGCGCTCGCCTCACACCTCGTCTTCGCCGCGACGGTGGAGGGCGTCCGCCGCGGCGCCGACGCGCTGCTCGACCGCGACTGAGCGGGGGGCGGCGTGGGGAGGGGGCACGCGGGGCGGCGCGCCCGTCCCCCCATCCTGCCGTCACCCTGAGCTCGTCTCAGGATCCACCGCGCCGCGCATCCAGTCGCCGCGGCGGTCGCGGGACCGTGGATCCTTAATGAGTTCAGGATGACGCGAGAGCGGAGGAAAGCGTGGTGGCAGTACGGAAGTAGGCGCCCACGCCGCGACCATCCTCCGCCCCTCGACCGCCACATCGGGTCGCCGCGCCCCAGCGCCCCCTCGGCCTGTCGCCGAACCGTCACGGCAGCGTCACCCCGGCGTCAAGCCGCGGTGACACGCGTGTCACATGCGCGGCGTAGGACGTGTCAGCGAGGGAGGGCTGCCATGCCGACGACGGTTCACTCGATCAGCGCGCTCACCGCGGGCTTCCCGCTGGGCGACATCGCCGATCTGTTCGACGCCGACGCGCGTCCGCCCCGGCCCGAGCAGATGATCCCCGAGCACGTCACCGGCACGCGCCGCCGCTACCGCACCGTGTGGATCAGCGACGTCCATCTCGGCACGCGCGGCTGCAACGCGGACATGCTGATCGACTTCCTCGACCATGTCGACAGCGACACCATGTACCTGGTCGGCGACATCATCGACGGCTGGCAGCTCAAGAAGCGCTTCTACTGGCCCGCGGCGCACAATGACGTGATCTGGCGGCTGATGAAGCGCGCGCGCCGCGGCACGCGGATGGTCTATATCCCGGGCAACCACGACGAGATGTTCCGCCAGTTCGCCGGGCTCGACTTCGGCGGCATCCAGATCCGCCGCAAGGCGATCCACGAGACCGCGGACGGCCGCCGCCTGCTGGTGCTCCACGGCGACGAGTTCGACGCGATCACCTTGTCGCACCGCTGGCTCGCGCATGTCGGCGACGCCGCCTATACGATGCTGATGGCGCTCAACCGCTGGGTCAGCGCGGTGCGGCGGCGCTGGGGCATGCCCTATTGGTCGCTGAGCAAGCACGCCAAGGCAAAGGTGAAGAATGCGGTGGCCTTCATCTCGCGCTTCGAGGAGATCGTCGCCGAGGCGGCGGGTAGCCGCGGCGTCCAGGGCGTGGTGTGCGGCCATATCCACACCGCCGAGATGCGCGAGATCGCGGGCGTGACCTATTACAACGACGGCGACTGGGTCGAGGGCTGCACCGCGCTGGTCGAGCATCACGACGGGCGGATGGAGATCCTCGACTGGGGCGAGGAGATGCGCCGTCGCGACGCGCCGGCTCCGGCGATCGCGCTCGCCGCCCCGGTGCCCGCGCGCGCGGCGCTCGCCGCCTGAGCCGCGCGCGATGCGCATCGCGATCGTCACCGATGCCTGGGCGCCGCAGGTCAACGGCGTGGTGCGCACGCTGGAGGCGGTGATCGCCGAGCTGCGCGCGGGCGGGCATGAGGCGCTGGTGGTCTCGCCCAGCGACGCGCCGTCGCTGCCCTGCCCGACCTATCCCGAGATCCGGCTCGCGCTGATGACGCCCGCCGCGGTGGGGCGGCGGATCGCGGCGTTCGGTGCCGAGGCGGTGCATATCGCCACCGAGGGGCCGCTCGGCCTGTCGGCGCGGCGCTGGTGCCGCGCCCGCGGCCTGCCCTTCACCACCGCCTATCACACGCAGTTCCCGGACTATGTCGCGGCGCGCACCGGCGCCGATCCGGAGTGGGTGTGGCGCTACGTGCGCTGGTTCCACGCGCCCGCGGCCGCGGTGCTAGCCTCCACCGCCACGATCGAGCGCACGCTGCGCGCGCACGGCCTGCCGCGGCTCAGGCGCTGGGGTCGCGGCGTCGCGCCGGCCTTCCGGCCCGAGGGCGAGGTGGAGCCGCGGATGGCGGCGGCGCGCGCGGCCGTCGAGGGGGGCGGCGGCGCGCCGGTGCTGCTCCACGTCGGCCGCGTCGCGGTGGAGAAGAACATCGAGGCCTTCCTCGCCGCCGACGTGCCCGGCACCAAGGTGGTCGTCGGCGACGGCCCCGCGCGCGCCGCGCTCGAGCGCCGCTTCCCCGCCGCTCTGTTCCTCGGCGCGCTGTTCGGCGACGATCTCGCCGCCGCCTATCGCGCCGCCGACGTGCTGGTCTTCCCGAGCCGCACCGACACGTTCGGGCTGGTGATGATCGAGGCGCTGGCGTGCGGCACGCCGGTGGCGGCCTATCCGGTGCCCGGCCCGGTCGACGTGCTGACCCCCGCCACCGGCGCGATGGCGGAGCGGCTCGAGGACGCAATCGCGCGCGCGCTGACACTCGACCGCGCCACCTGCGCCGCGGCGGGGGCGGGCTTCACCTGGGCGGCGAGCGCGCGCCAGTTCCTCGACGCGCTCGCGCCGTTCGGGGCGGCGCTGCGGATGGTGGCGTAGGGGGACTCAGATCCTCCCCGGCACGCGGAGGATCTTCCGCCCTCGCGCGCCCACCCCCTCCACGCCCGCTTGCCCTCGCGCGCGCCAGGCACTAAGTCGTTCGGCAACAGGCGGCCGCTCCGGGAAGGGGCGGCCCTTTGCATTTATGGAGTATCCCGCATGGCCCAGCCGCTCATGCCCCACGCCACCGCTTCCTGGCTGGTCGACAATACCTCGCTCTCGTTCGAGCAGATCGCCGACTTCTGCGGGCTGCACATCCTCGAGGTTCAGGCGATCGCGGACGACACCGCCGCCACCAAGCTGACCGGGCGCGACCCCGTTCGCGCGCACGAGGTGACGCAGGAGGAGATCGACAAGGCGCAGGCCAGCCCCGCCTATCGCATGAAGATGACCAAGGGTCCCGACCAGGTGCGCCGCACCAAGGGGCCGCGCTACACGCCCGTCAGCAAGCGCCAGGACAAGCCCGACGGCATCGCCTGGATCATCCGCAACCACCCCGAGATCACCGACGGCGCGATCAGCAACCTGATCGGCACCACGCGCACCACGATCGCCGCGATCCGCGACCGCAGCCACTGGAACATCGGCAACATCACGCCGAAGGACCCGGTGACGCTCGGCCTCACCACGCAGCGCGAGCTCGACTCGGCGGTGGCCAAGGCGGCCAAGGCGGCAGGGATCGAGCAGCAGGCCAATGACCCGCGGCTCGACGGCGACCGCGAGGCGCTGATCGCCTCGCTCCGCGCCGAGCGCGAGCAGGCCGCGCGCGACGCCGAGGCGGCCGAGGCGGGCGAGCTGCGCGGCCCGGTCTCGCCGTTCGAGGATCCGTTCCGGCGCTGAGCCGAGCGCGGTGGCGGGGGCGGTGATCCGCGATGGTGCGCCCCTGGACCCGGCCTCCCACCAGTGGTCGCTCGGCGCTCCCCTCTCCTCCCGCCTGCCGTCATCCTGAACTCGTCTCAGGATCCACGTGTCGGGCCGCACCTCTCGGCCATGAGAGGACGCGGCGCCGCGGCGCGAACACCGTCGGCTCGCGGCACCTGGCCCCGTCAGCGGCGGAGCGATCGTCACGCGGCGCGGTGGATCCTGAGACAAGCTCAGGATGACGCCGGTGGATGAGGCAGTGCGCACCGGCGACCGCTGGCGCCAGCTGAGCAGCCAGACGGCACGATGCGCACGCGCACGCCCGGTGGAGAACGGCAGCACGCACCGGCGAGCGCCCGCTTGGCGCGACAGGGCAGCGCACACCGGCCGCACTCGCGCCCGTCGGGGAAGGGCGGTGCGCACGGGCATGTCGCACCGTCTCCGCTCCCAGCCCCCGTCGCCCGCTTGCCCGGCCCTCACCCCGCGCTGGCATTCCCTCCGCCGCGGCCCCACATAGCGCGGCACATGAGCTACGCCCGTCGCCCGCAGCCGCAGATCGTCCGCGTCATCGACCTCGAGACCACCGGCTCGGCCCCGCCCGCGCACGCGGTGTGCGAGGTCGGCTGGCAGGACGTCGCGCTCGGCGTCGACGGACGGTGGGAGCTGTACGGCGAGGGCGGCAACATTCTCGTCAACCCGGGCCGGCCGATGCCCGCGATCACCCAGGCGATCCACCATATCCGCGACGAGGACGTCGCCGACGCGCCGTGGTGGCACGACGTCGCGCGCCAGGTGCTCGATCCCTATCCGCGCCGGGTCGCGCTCGCCGCGCATCGCTCGGCCTTCGAGGAGCAGTTCTGCACTCCCGCGCTGACCCACGGCGCCGACTGGATCTGCACCTGGAAGTGCGCGCTGCGGCTGTGGCCCGACAGCCCCAGCTTCTCCAACCAGGTGCTGCGCTACTGGCGCAAGCCCGCCGGGCTGGAGCATGAGCGCGGCCTGCCCGCGCATCGCGCCTTCCCCGACGCCTATGTCACCGCGCATCATCTGCGCGACCAGCTCAACGAGGCCTCGGTGGCGCAGCTGATCCAGTGGACCAGCGAGCCCGGGCTGCTGCCGCGCGTCCGCTACGGCCCCGACCGCGGCAAGGAGTGGCGCGAGATCGAGGAGGAGAGCCTGGTCAAGTTCCTCACCGACCGCGACCCCGACGTGCGCTACACCGCCGAGACCGAGATGGCGCGGCGCCGCGGCGGCGGCCATGTCGGGCGGATGACGCCGCAGGAACTGCTGCTCTAGGGTGACATCCTCGCCTCTGCCGGTGCTCCCGCGCAGGCGGGCGCACGGCGGCCAGAATGGTCGCCTCTGCCGCACCCTTGCCTTTCGCGCACGGCTGCGGGAACACCGGCGCGACACGACGGAGCCACGGATGCGCGGACAGATACTCGGGGTCGACGTACGCAGCGGCGACGGGCTGGTCGCGGGCGAGGACGGCGAACGCTACACCTTCTCGCCCGAGGACTGGGCGCAGCACGGCGAGCCGATGCGCGGGCAGCTGGTCGATTTCGAGGCGGCGGCGGGGCGCGCGCGCAACGTCTTCCCGGTGCCGGTCGCGCCTGCCGCCACGGCGCTGCCCGCCCCCGCCGCGTCGGTGCCGACCACCGACCGCAGCAAGTATATCGCCGCGGTACTGGCTTTCCTGTTCGGCATCTTCGGCATCCACCGTTTCTATCTCGGCCGGGTCACCTCGGGGATCGTGATGGCGGTGCTGACCTTCACCGTGATCGGCGCGCTGGTGACGGTGCCGCTATCGATCGTCGACATGGTGCGCTACCTCGTGATGTCCGACCGCGACTTCGCGGCGCGCTACGGGCGATAGGGTGGAGGAGCGCAGATCCCCCTCCCCTTCAGGGGAGAGTCGGGGTGGGGCGCTTCCTCAAGTGGAGCGTGCGCGGCGAGGCCCCATCCCAGCCCTCCCTGAAGGGCAGGGAGTCCCCCCCCTTCTCCCCCGCAACCCGCTGGCGCCGCGGCGGCAACGCGGCTAGGGCCGGCACCGTCCGAGCTTGAGGAGAGTTTCATGCGCCCCAGCGGCCGCACCCCCGACCAGATGCGCGCGATCACGATCGAGCCGCGCTTCACGCGCCACGCCGAGGGATCGGTGCTGATCGGCTTCGGCGACACCAAGGTGCTGGTCACCGCCTCGATCGAGGAGCGCGTGCCGCCCTTCCTGCGCGGCAAGGGCCAGGGCTGGGTCACCGCCGAGTACGGCATGCTCCCGCGCGCCACGCACACGCGCAGCAGCCGCGAGGCTGCCAAGGGCAAGCAGTCGGGCCGCACCCAGGAGATCCAGCGGCTGATCGGCCGCAGCTTGCGCGCCGTGGTCGACATGACGCTGCTCGGCGAGCGCCAGATCACGCTCGACTGCGACGTGATCCAGGCCGACGGCGGGACGCGCACCGCCTCGATCTCGGGCGCCTGGGTGGCGCTGCGGCTCGCGGTCGACGCGCTGCTCAAGGACGGCAAGCTCGCCGCCGACCCGATCCGCCAGAAGGTGGCGGCGGTGTCGTGCGGCATCTACCAGGGCAACCCCGTGCTCGACCTCGACTATGACGAGGATTCGAACGCCGACGCCGACGCCAATTTCGTGCTGCTCGAGAACGGCCATATCGCCGAGGCGCAGGCCACCGCCGAGCACGCCACCTACGACGAGGAGGCGCTGCTCCGCCTGCTGCGGCTGGCGCGGATCGGCTGCACCGACATCTTCGCCGCGCAGGCGAAGGCGGTCGCGTGAGCGGCGAGGGGAAGGATCCGCAGGCGATCCGCAAGCTCGCCCCGGGCAAGCTGGTGATCGCCAGCCACAACCAGGGCAAGGTGCGCGAGATCGCAGCCCTGCTCGACGGGCGCGGGCTCGACGTCGTGTCCGCGGGCGAGCTCGACCTCCCCGAGCCCGAGGAGACCGGCACCACCTTCGTGATGAACGCCGAGCTCAAGGCGCGCGCCGCGGCGGACCTGTCGGGCCTGCCCGCTTTGGCCGATGACAGCGGGCTGTGCGTCGACGCGTTGAATGGCGACCCCGGCATCTTCTCGGCGCGCTGGGGCGGCGAGACCAAGGACTTCGGCCACGCGATGCGGCTGGTCGAGGACAAGCTCGCCGCGCTGCCCGAGGCGCCGCGCACCGCGCATTTCGTCTGCGCGCTGGCGCTGGCCTGGCCCGACGGCCATGTCGAATGGTTCGAGGGTCGCGTCGACGGGACGCTGGTGTGGCCGCCGCGCGGCGACAAGGGCCATGGCTACGACCCGGTGTTCCGGCCCGACGGCCACGACGTCACCTTCGGCGAGATGGACGAGCCCGCCAAGAACGAGATCAGCCATCGCGGCGACGCCTTCCGGCAGCTGGTCGCGGCGGTGTTCTGAGGGGCGTGGAGGCCCGCGAGGCCGCGTGACGAGAGGGAACGCCCGGCGGCTCCGCGCTTTCGATCTCCCACACCTCTCATCGCGTCACTGGAAAGATGATGACGAGTCGCGGGCTCGACTGAGCCGCTGACCCGCGTTGGCAATCGCGCGCGACCCGTCGATTGCTTTGTTAGACAATGTTGCTCAGATGTTCTCGTCGCCTTCATGACGGAGCGACACGATGAACATGCCGCGGGCCTATCTACCGGCAGATCTGGATCCGGCAGAACGCCGACGTCTATTCGCGACTTGGCTGCGCACCGGGACGTTGCCGACATGGCGCGACGATGGCGTCGAGTTGAAGTTCAACCCTTGGCACGACCCCCGCGACGGACGGTTCACCTCGGGATCCCAGGTCGGCGGCCCGCAGCTCGCTAGCTCGCCGCGCAAGCGGGTCTTCACCGGACACGGCGGCAGCTTCGCCTGCGTTCGACGGTAGCTCCGTCCGACCCTCGGCAATAGATGTATTCTGGAAGGTGGATGGTTCCGAGAACAGCGTGAAATTCAGGGATCGATCAAGGAAACAACGATGGGCGACGAGAACGTACCTATTCTAAACGGGATAGGAAATCTCCTCGCAGAGGACGGAGACTATCCGCTCGATAACACTCTTCTATATGCCGAGGTGGACGAAGGGTACGTCGCTCCGTCAATCCACAAGGACCTCGGCAATCACATTCTCTACCGTCCGCCAGAACTCGATCGGCTCGGCGACGCATTGCTTGACCTGTGGGAGGCGCAGCCATCCGATGATCGCTGGGCTGCGATCGAGTACCTCGTTCGCGACGGGCGCTTCGAGGCGACGTACATCTACCCGGACGCGATCGACCCTGAAGAATTGTTGCTAGACCGCGTGCAGCGCGTGGTCCGGAAATTTTTCGGTGACAAGCCCATCCTCTATCCTCCGTGGCCGCCCGACGATGATGCGGCTCACTTCACGCTCTGACCCCTGCGCGCGGCGCGCGGTGAGGTGACGATGCCGACGGCTGGGAGGCGAGAAGGGGCAGAGGGATGCCCCGCTCCTCCCGTCCCCTCACGTCCGCGGCAGCGCGTACGCCAGCGTATAGTCCCCGTACCGCGTTCCCAGCGCGCCGTGCCCGCCCGCGGTGATCACGACATATTGCCGCCCGTCGCGCCCGCGATAGGTCATCGGCGTCGCCTGCGCCCCCGCGGGCAGCCGCGCCTTCCACACCACCTTGCCGGTGCTGAGATCGAAGGCGCGCAGATACTGGTCGGTGGTGGCGCCGATGAAGGCCAGCCCGCCCGCGGTGATGATCGAGCCGCCGAGGTTGGGCACGCCGGTCTTGAGCGGCACGCCGAGGTGCGAGCCGAACAGCCCGGTGTCGCGCGCGGTGCCCAGCACCTCGCGCCACAGCACCTTGCGCGTGCCGAGGTCGACCGCGGTGAGATGCCCCCACGGCGGCGCGACGCAGGGCGCGCCGAAGACGCCGACCCACGCCTTCACCACCGCGACATAGGGCGTGTTATATTGCGTCTGCAGCTGTGCCTGCATCGCGTTCTCGCCGCCCTGCTTCTGCTTCATCAGCGCCGCCGCGCGCGGGTCGTCGCGCCGCATCAGCCACAGCTTGAACGGCATCTCCATCGTGTTGACCGTCATCACCCCGCGCACCGGGTCGACCGCCGCGCCGCCCCAGTCGGTGACGCCGTCGAACGCCGGGTGGCCGATGATCGGCCTGAGCCCCATCGGCTGGTAGATGCCGGTGCCCTGCGCGCGGCGGATGTCGATGCGGCAGAAGAGCTGGTCGATCGGCGTCGCGCCCCAGGTCGCCACCTCGGTCGGCGCAGGCGGGGTGAAGCTCGGCATGCCGGTCGAGAAGGGCTGGGTCGGCGAGACGCGCACGCCCGGCGTCGCGCCGTCGGTGCGCACCTTGTGCTCGATGATCGCGGCGATCGGTGCGCCGGTCAGCCGGTTGAGGAAGAACACCTGGCCCATCTTGGTGGTCTGGATCAGCGCCGGGATCACCTGCCCGTTCGACGCGCGATAGTCGAACAGCGACGGGCCGATCGGCAGGTCCATGTCCCACATGTCGCGGTGGACCAGCTGGCGCACCCAGCGCAGCTTGCCGGTCTGCGCCTCCAGCGCGACGATCGCGCTGCCGAAGCGGTCGTCGAACGGGCGGCGGTAGCCGATCCAGTAATCGGGCGAGGCGTTGCCGGTGCCGAGATAGACCAAGCCGTTGTCGGGGTCGGCGGTGATCGCCCCCCAGACGTTGGGCGTGCCGCGGGTATAGACCTGCCCCGCGGGCAGCGGAGGTATCGCGTCGGCCGAGCGGCCGACGTCCCATGCCCAGACCGGCGCGCCCGACACCGGGTCATAGGCGCGCACCACGCCCGAGGGAATGTCGCGGTTGACGTTGTCGGTGATGCGCTCGCCGATGATCAGCCGGCCGTTGACCACGACGGGCGGCGTGGTGCCGATCTGGTCGGACGGCTTCGACACGCCCATGTTGGCGCGCAGGTCGATCGCGCCGCCCTGGCCGAAGCTCGGGCACGGGCGGCCGGTGTCGGCGTCGAGCGCGACCAGCCGCGCGTCGAACGTCGGCGCGAAGATCCGCCTCGGGCAGGCCGTGCCCGCGGGCGCCTCGAAATAGGTGACGCCGCGGCAGACGAGATAATTGTTGCCCTCGACCTTGGCGGCCTCGTGCCAGCTCCACTTGGTCTGACCCGTGGTGGCGTCGATCGCCTGGACGAAGGAGTGCGGCGTGCAGGTGTAGAGCGTGTCGCCGATGTGGATCGGGGTCGATTCGGAATGATATTCGCGTTTGTGCTCGGTCGCCTCGGCGGGCATCGGCAGGTCGCCGGTGCGCTGCGTCCAGGCGAGCTGGAGCTGGGCGACATTCTGCGGCGTGATGTCCGCCAGCGCCGAGTAGCGCCGCCCCGCGGGGGTACCGCCATAGTCGCGCCAATCGGCGTCGGCCACGCCGGTCGGCGCCGCGGCCAGCGCCGGGCGCGGCGCGGCGCCTGGGGCTGCCCCCTGCGCGGCGACATCCTGGTGGCCCAGCATCAGCCCGAGCCCCGCCAGCGCGGCGACGCCGGCCGCCACCGCCGGCACCGCCCGCGACCGCGCGCGCGGCCCGCGCCGCCAGCCGGTCAGCAGCACTAGCGCGAGCAGCACGGTCGGCGCGACCAGGCGCGGGATCAGCTGCAGCCCGTCGAGCCCGACCTCCCACAGCGCCCACAGCAGCGTGCCGGCCCATACCGCGACGTACAGCCAGCGCCCGGCGGGGTGCCCGCGCCCGAGCAGCGCCCCGCTCGCCACCATCGCGACCCCGGCGACGACGTAGTAGGGCGAGCCGCCGAGCGACGCGAGCACACCGCCGGCGACCGCGAAGAAACCGCCGAGGGTCGCGATGACCCACGCCAATGCCACCGTGAGCAGCCGTCCCATATTCCGCTTCCCCATTGATCTAGGGCAGCAACGCGGCGGCGGCCGGAAAGTAACGCGATGTTGCCGGCGGCCGCGCGCCCTCAGTAAGCGGTCTCGCCGATCGCCTCGCCCGCGGGGGCGTAGCGGCAGACGAGCACGTCGTCGCGTCGCCCCGCCGCCAGCGCGCAGCCGAGCCGCGCGGTAGCGCGCCACACGATCTGCGCGTAATGCACCGCGTCCTGCCAGCGCCCGGTGCGGCTGAAGCGCGGCGAGGGCGCGTTGACATAGGCGCCGCGCTCGTCGAGCCACCAGCGCACCATCTCGGCATAGGCATAGGCGTCGCGCGTGCCGGCGAAGAGGTTCTCGCCCTGGCGCTGGCGGCCCTGCGGCTGGGCGGCATGGGCGAAGCGGCCGGTGCGCGCCAGCTCGCGCGCATAGCCCTCGGCGGCGCGCGCGAGCGTCTCGTCCCAGGCGAGCGGCGGCAGCGCCAGCTCGGCGCGCGCGCGATTGTGCTCGTCCAGCATCGCCTGGCGCAGCAGCGCCGACCCGCGCGGCGCCGGATCGATCCGCTGCCGCCACTCGGTCGCCCCGCCGCGCGGCGGCGGCCCGAGCCGCGACGGCTCGGCCTGGGCGGGAAGGTCGGCGGAGGAGCGCGCGAGCAGGGCGGCGGCGAGCAGGACGAATGTTCGTTGCGGGGACACAACGGGCGCTCCTAGCGCCCGCGACTCGCGGCGCAATGCGGAGTCGAGTCGGGACGGGACGCGGGGCTGTGCTAGAGTGGGACGGGGGCGATCGGCGGTAGAGGCCCTCGCCTCCTGCGCGCGGGAGTTCGGCGGTCGCGCGACCGCCGCGCCTTCTCTCCGCGCCTATCCACCCGCGACCGCCCGCCCCTCCTGCCCGCGCCTTCAGGGGCTCGCCGACGTCGGAGGTTCACCGGCGCTCTCGCGCGAAGATCATCACCCGATCAGTCGCGGCACGGAGACTCGGGGCGGGAGCCCGGCGCGTGCGCGGCGCAGCGTCGCGGGCGCCTCCACCGGCGGGGCCGCGCCGGCGAGCGCCTCCAGCAGCGTGACGTCGCGCGGGATCGCGCGGACGGCATCGGCGTCGCTGGTGTAATCGGGCGCGATCACGTCGATGGCCGCGATCAGCTCGACTCGGGACCCCGGCGGCAGCGCGTGCAGCGTCGCCGCGAGCCGCCGCATCCCCTCGTCGTCGGCGCCGGGCTCGATCTCCTCGGCGAAGGCGTTCTCAAGGATGAGGGTGGAGACCGACACGACATGGGCCGCCACCGCGATGGGAGAGATACCAGTGGGCTCGCAGGTCGCGCGCTGGCGGACGACATTCGCCCCAATCCGTGGCGGTAGCTCCGATCGGTCCGGTAGCCCATGACTCTCCGATACGTCGCGGACGATCGAGGCCTTCTCGCCGTCTAGCGTGTCGGCGACGACATCGAACGCTGCGATCAAGGCAGGCAGATGTTCCAATCCCACATGGTCAAGCGCATCTCCGATATATTCGCCTATCCCGACGTTTGCATCGAGATCACGCAGTTCTTCGTGGGTCTGCCCGATGAAGATGTAGGCCGCCGCGTATATTCGGGCGAGATCCACTGTCGTCGTGGTTTCACGGTCCTCACGCTGATCCTCCTCGTTCCATTTCTCTTTATCATTCTCCTCGCGATCGCTGCACGCTTAGCACCCTTCACCTCCCACACGGCGATCCGGCGGTGCTCCTCCAGCGCCTGCGCCTGCCATGCCATCTGCCCGCGTGAACCGGCCCGATCCTGCAGTTTCAGCTTACGCTCGATCATATAGGCGCCATCGATGCCATCGAACGTGACCGGCCGAACCTCGCCGTTCGGCATGGTTCGAGTCAGCGCGGGTGCCTGGCCGGGCCGAGCGCCGGCGGCACCCAGTGGGACATGCTCATGTGCGTCGTCGGGGCGTCAGCCGCTTGGCCACACCATCGGGCGTGCATGATCGACCTCTCGCCCGCCTCTAGGCGGTATCTCTCCGATCTGACGTCGATCACACGGCGGGCTGGTTGCGACCGGCAGAAGGTGCTTGCATAGTCGTGTCGCGGGGAGCCCGGGGGAGCAGCGAATGAAGATCGGTTGGACAGCGGCCTTGAGCGTGGCTGCGATCCTCGGCGGCTCTGCATCTGCTGGTCTGGCGCAGGATATCTCGACGTTTGATAGCGCGGGAGTGTTGCTGGGCAACGACGTGCAGCAAGCGACCATCGCACTTGAGAGCCGCGGGTTCGACGTGTCGCAGATGATGGCCAAATACGACTTGGCGGCCGACATGCCCTATGTGCAAGCGCTCAACGCCGAAAAGAATGATGAAACGACACGAGAGACTGTGGTCGTGCGGTTCTCTGAGCCTCCGGCACAAGCCCGGACTATAGTCGTGTGGCGTTCCATCACCTTCAAAGCGGGTAAGGCTCCAACGTTGGAGAGCTACCGAGCCGCTGTGCGCGAGAGGGCGGGTAACGAGACCTACTGGCGTGACGTTGGCGGTACAGCGATCGAGCAATATGTGCAGTGGTCGAAGAGCGGCAAGAAGCGTGGCGGATTATTCAAGATGCTGGACTCCCTGCCAAGCAGCTACCCGAATCCGTGTGTCGTCGGCATTGGCATAGGATCCTCGAACGAGGCCGTCACAGCAAAGGTGCGTGCGCCACAATACGGAAAGAACGGCGGGAGCGGTCCGCCACCAATCTCCAATGTGGTAACACCTCAGGAGTTTTGCGGGTTTGGTCTGATTGTCACGTACCATGTGCCGGATCGCGCGACTGGTCTGGTTACCTCTGTTGACATGCTGTTGATCGATCAGCCGCAGGCGGCCGATATGGCTGAGAAGCGAGACTCTTTCTTGGAAGAGCGGAGGTTGGCGCAGATCGAGGCAGCGCGGAAAGCTGGCGGAAAGCCCGTCCTCTAGCTGCCGCGTGGATGGCTGTCAGTTCAAAGCATGAGGTCAAACAGCCATCGTTAAAGGGCTTCCGGAAGGCCGCCGTCATGCCGTCAAAAACCTATCGATGTTCTGAGATGCTTCTCTTGCTGTTCGCTCATCCTCCGGAAAACGGCCGATTGATCGACGCCGACGTTCAACATCGTGTCCGTCGTGATCTTCGCCTGGAAATCAACTTTGACGATACATGGTTCTCGCGATCCACGGCGCAGTCTATGATGTGCCGGGTAGCAGCTCTCGGGATCGATCCTGATCGGCTCGGGCGGCGCTCTGGTGCGCGGCCTAACCTCGGTAAATAGCAATCTTTTGTCACCAAGGTTGGTGGGACGCGTTTAAGCCCTCGAATCAAGTCCGAGGTGGATCATCGATGCCGTTGCCTGCTGATCGTCACGCCGTCCTCACCGCCAGTCGAACTTTGAAGATGGCCCGTTCCGCGCACGCGTACGTTCGTGGCAGCACCGCGCAGTTCTACGAGTGGCTGGCAGCGTCTCCGTCCGCCAAACGCGTACCGGAGGGGCCGGCGATCTGGATCTGCGGCGATTGTCACCTCGGCAACCTGGGCCCTATTGCCAACGGGGTCGGGCGAGTTGAGGTGCAGATCCGCGATCTCGATCAGGCCGTCATTGGCAATCCTGCACATGACCTCATTAGGTTGGGTCTGTCGCTCGCGACGGCAGCGCGCGGTTCCGATCTGCCCGGCGTCACCACTGCTCGCATGATGGAGGAGATGGTCGAGGGCTATGCGGCCGCGATCCACGATCCGACCAGCGGCGATGCCGGCGTGGAACCTCATGTCGTGCGCAGCATCAAGCGGCAGGCGGTAAGCCGTCGGTGGCGCCACCTCGCTAAGGAGCGCCTTGACGCGGTTGAGCCGGAGATCCCGCTCGGTACAAAGTTCTGGGCGCTTGCCGATGAGGAGCGTTCCGCGCTTCATGGGCTGTTCGAAGACCCGCGTGTCGCGCACATGATCCTGTCGCTCAAAGGTAAGCCGGCGGACCGCGAGGTTCGCCTGGTTGATGCGGCCTATTGGATGAAGGGGTGCAGTTCGCTCGGCCTGCTGCGCTACGCAGCGATCGTAGCGCTCAGAACCAGCAAGGGGCGCTGGTCTTTCGCGCTCGTCGATTTGAAACAGGCGGTCGATCCGGTTGCTCCATCGGCGGTGAGCGAGAAGATGCCGGACGACCATGGCGAACGTGTCGTCGCGGCAGCCCGCGCCCTTTCTCCGCATCTGGGCAGCCGAATGATGGCAGTGCGTCTGCTCGGCCGATCATTTTTCATCAGGGAGCTGGCCCCTCAGGACCTGAAGCTCGAGATCGATCAGTTCAGCCATGGGGAGGCGGTGCGATCGGCGCGCTATCTGGCCTTCGTGGTCGGCAAGGCGCACGCTCGGCAGATGGATGCCGCCACCCGCGAGGAATGGCGTAGCGTGCTTGAAGCCGACCGGCGTGGCGCGATCGACACCCCATCCTGGCTATGGGAGAGTGTGGTTTCGCTCGCGGGCAGCCATGAGGCGGGCTACCTGGACCATTGTCGCCGCTACGCTCTTGCCGCTTGAGCTACCTACCGTTCGCCGCGCTGGATCATCGGGCGCGTCAGAGGCTGACCTCGGGATGGCTTCGTGCTTGTTGAGGGTCGATGGCTGTCCTGCCGCTCGGTCGGTAACGGCAAAGGTCAGAATACGGCGGCCTGGTGCGCCTCGTCGCGGGGAGGGGATGTCTCCTCCCCCATGGTCGCGAGTGGGACGGTGCTGAAGTGGCAGCGACACTGGCGCGGGCATAGCTGTCACCGGCCTGACACCGTCGAAAGGGGTTCAGTTCCCGGCATCAGCGCAGCGCGCTGGTAGCCTCGCCCTCACACCGTCCGGCCAGGGATCGGTTCACCGAGCCGCGTCAAGCTGCAACGAACCGCGATCCGCGCACTCTACGGTCGCTCAAACCTACGGGAGGGCAGGCGCGATAAGCGTGTCTATTATAGGCTGCCATCGCTCACGGACAATGCCATCGCCTCGGTTGCGGTGACTTTCCGCGATCGTCCAAAGCGGCTATTCTGGCACCTTGAGGAAATCAACCGGCCGCTGCCTTGATCGTAAGTCGTGCGAGACAAAGAACTCAAACCTGTCCTTTCAGAGACAAGCTCTCCCAAACCTACTATCAATCGGGCATTACGTACGCCAGGGCCTCACGAGCCACCCTCTCGACGCGCCTGATGGCATATCGACTGCCGTCGAGCTCAACGAAGCCACCTGCGCCCGGGAGTGAAATCTCGTCGCGCTCACAAATGAATTTCTTTGGCCTGTCTTGGCAGTACGTCACCTTCATACCGCTGCGCCACCTATGTTGAGTAGAAGACGATCCTCACCGCTTACCTGATCGTCGCCGGCCTGGAGACGATCGACAGCATGGACGCACTCGCGATCTGCTGGTTGGCAAATTCAACAGCGAGCGTGCTCGTCGAATCCTTCTGCCGGTAGATACCGAACTGATACCGAGGGCCACGCACATCGTTATAGCCGATCGGGACGTTGCGCAGATTCACTATCGACTTTCCGTCACGCCAAACCTGCAGGATGCCGCGGCCGGCGTAGTCGAATCTGATGCGGTAAACAAAGTTCACCCACGTGTTAAGTGGGAAGCCCCGGTCCTCGTACACGGTACGAGGGCTACCCGTACTCGCAGCCGTCTGTCGCCGCTGATCGTCCGAGCGAGTTGAAATCTTGAAGACGCCGTCCGTGAAGCTTTGGGCCAGAACAGGAGACATCGAAGCGTCATCGTCGTCGGGCACAGCATGCCATTGCCCAAGCACCACCCACTTGCCGTCCTTCTCGACCTGACCGCTCACGCGCATGGCAAAGGACTGCCAGATGTCGGTCCTCCACGGCACCGTGTTGCAGCTGGTCGAGCGCGAGTATTGCGCCACCATCTCGGTGCGATCACTCCCCGCGCCCGAGCTGCTGCCGTCATGCGCTCGCGACTCGAAACGCCAAATCGAGGGCGAAACTCGGCTTATCGCGTACGGACGGGCCGGCGCCGATGGCGAGAACACGAACGAGCCGATCGAGGTCGGCAGGATGCCCGCCCAAGCCTGTCCCCGGCATCCGGCGAAGGCATCCTTGGCCTGCGCTCCTGCGACCGACGGCATCGCTGCAACGAGGAGAGCGACAAGGCCGCCGATCGGTCGGTGATAGAAGGCAAGGGACATGCAGACTCCGCAGCACGGTCGGTTCGAGAGCGAGCTCGCCTCTAGCCTGATAGCATTAACAATCGATGGCTGGGACGGCGTTTACGTACGCGACAGCGCCGGCGCCCAGGTCTGGTAGGTCTTACCCCGCAGCGAATCGATGATACCGAGATACGTCGCCGCGATCGACAGCAGCAGCTCGCTGGCTGCGCTCGCCATGGGAACGCCGCGCTGCCCGAGCAGGAACACACCAATACCCGCCACAACCAGCCCAGCCCCAACTAGCGGAAGACCGGCCAAGGCGAACATGAGAATGGCGCTTACTGACGCCACCGTCAGCGTGACCATGCCGAACCATCGAAGTAGCTTATGCGACACGTACTTGTACAGATCGCCGGCGGAGTAGTGACGCCTAATCGTGGGCCAAAGGTAGCGATGCGTGTTGAACGCCCGGCACGCGATACGACGCTTACGCCGGAACTCGTCCGCCGAGACGGTGGCACTGCGCTCATACGCCACAACGTCGGTGGCGTGGATTAGACGATGCTTCTGGAAGGTCACCGAGATCGACGCGATGAAGTCGTCGAGCAGGTGTCCAGGCACTTCGGGGTACAACTCGCGCCGCACTGCGAAGATCGAGCCGTCCGCTCCCATGATCGAACCGCAGCGAGATTCGAGTTGCTTGATTGCCTCTTCTAGCCGCCAGTAAGCACTGCTGACCTGCGCAGTCGTGCTCTCGTCAGGGTTGACGTAGACCAGCGTGCCGGCGACTCCGCCGACGTGCGGATCTGAGAAATACGACAGCAGCGGATCGATCGATTTCGGGTCCAAGATCACGTTGGCGTCGGTGAACACCAGGATGTCGTTCCGCGCCATGGTTACCAGTCGCCGCATGCCGAGCGCCTTGCCCGTCCGGTTGGTACCCGACACCGGCTTGATCAGGTCCGCCTCCTGCTGCAGCAGATTGAAGGTGCCATCGCTGCTGCAGTCGGAGTAGGCCAGACACTCCACGTCGGAACGGCCGGCGCTGATCGCCCGTAGGTTCTCTACCTTCGAAGGAAGCGAACGCTCCTCGTTGTAGGCGCAGAACAGGAGACTGGCACTCGGCTGACGCCGCGACGGGTCGAGTGCAAGCTTCCTGGCCGGAAACAGGTACAATGACGCCGGGTAGATCACGTACGGGTGGACGAACAGAACGAGCGCCACGATGAACACGATGCTGAAGAAAACGAGCATATTCCCCCTCCGCTGTCGGAGTGCGGCCACGACTTGATTACGACCCGTGCTGTCTGTCGTTGTCGGTACGCTGGTTACGGCGCGCGCCCCAGCGCGCAGCGGTGGCGACTACCCGGGCGGCCCTGGCCGAGCCCAAAAGCCGCGATCCGTCATCGCTTCCGCGTAGAGCCGGCCAAGCCGCGGCCAGCCCGCGACTTCCTCGATGCGCGCGCGAGCGACGTCCGCGTCTGCCCGGCGCTGATCCCGCGGGAACTTAAGAAAAGCGGTAATCGCGTCAGCGATCGCCGTCACGTCGGCAGCATCGGCCACGGTCGTCCACCCCTCGCCGCTCGCCGGCAGGCTGGCAGCGCGCGCCGCGGAGGTGCCGATCACCGGAACGCCGTTCGATACGGCCGTCATGGAGACGCCGCTCTGAGAATCGAAGTCGGCGTACGGACAGAGGAAGGCGTCTACGCCGGAGTAGATCGCGGACAGCTCAGCCTCGTCGATGAAGCGTGCCTGCACGTCGAAGCCGATGCCATCACTCGGCAGTGCGGCAAGGCAGTCGCGCCAATAGTCCGCGTCTTCGCGCCGGGGTGCGCCGGCGATACGCAGCTCCACGTTCACGCCTTCATCGCGCAGCCGTCGGACCGCCCAGATTGACTCGAGCACGCGCTTGTTAGGACGAAGCGAGCCGAAAACGAGCAGCCGGGTCGGCGAAGCGGCGTCGGGCGCGGCGATCCCCGGTACGGTAAAGACGCCGTGGTACAGCGAAGCGATGCGATCCGTCCGCACGCCGTTCGTGGCAAGACGCCGCGCCTGCTCATCGGTGGTGGTCAGGACCAGGTCGAAGCGACGATAGGCCCAGCGGTAGAGCGCGCGCTCGACGCCTCGCAGTCGGACGGGGAAGCGCAGGGTGTGAGGATAGAAGTCGTGAAGGTTCAGAGCGATTGACGCGCCGCGCAGGCGTGCCGCCGCGATCGGCAGCAGGCTGGCCGGCAGCGAGGGCGCGAGATGGACCATCAAGACCGGCCTGTCTCGGCCGCCGCGGCGCAAAATCGCACCGGCAAGCTGCGCCGAGAGGCGCGCGAGGTTGGCGAGCTTGGCGATGCGATGCCTTGAAGTCGGAGGTGCCAGCACCGCGTGGGCGACCCCCTGGAACTCGTGCTGCTGCGGCGGCGCTACCACTTGTACCGCCACGCCAGCCCGCTGAATGGCGTTGGCGAGCTCGACGGTGAAGCGCCCCATCCCTGACCCAGACGACTCGGTGACCAGCATGAGTTCGGGCGTGCTCATGCCTGCGCTCCCTGCAGTTCGGTGGGCATGCTCGCCTGCCGCCGTGGATGCCGAGCGACCAGCGCGAGGACGGCGAGCGCCACGGCTAGCTCGATCGCAGCGCCTGCGGCGACCGCGGCGACGAAGCCGAGCTTCCACCATGACAGGACGCGTGCGAGGTTGGCGACGAGGTAGCCCGCGGTGGTCAGGACGGTGTATAGCCGCGCGTGGCCCAGCGTGAACGACAGCCGGCTGAGCATGAGGCTCGTGCCCTGAGCCACCAGCCAGAGCGCGTAGGCCGGGATCAGCGCCGCGAGCAACTCGGCATTGGACCGGCTGAAGCGGCCACCATGCTCGGCAAGCTCGGGCAACCAACGGCGTGCCACCACCAGGAGGATCGCCACGGCCGCAAGCGCCGCCAGAGTGGTGAGCACGATGCGAGTGGCATATCCGCGCTGGTCCGTCCCCTTCCGCCGCGACGTATGCACCATCGCCATGTTCGACAGCGGATTCACGAAGAGGCCGTTAGCCGTTAGGCACAGACGCTGCGCCAAGGACGCGGCCGACGTCGTCCCGACGCCGGAGGAGGAGGCGAGCACCAGCACGACGCTCTGCGTCAGTAGGAACGCGCCAGTCTCGACGCTGGCGTAGAGGAGGTTGGGCAGCAGATCGCGCCGGATCGACCGGCGGGTCGCCTCCGCGTTCGCGCTCGGATCGGCCGGTTCTGCCGCTTCCTGAGGGAGCAACGCGCGCTGCGCGAAGCCGGCTGCGACCAGCGACGCCACGCAGAACGCACCGCACAGGACCAGCAGTACGTCGCCGCCGGGGCCGAGCAGGGCGCCGAGTCCGAGCAGCAGGACGAAGGTCAGGTTGTTCGCGAAGAGAAGGCCCTGCGCGCGTCCAAACCGGCCGCGAGCATTCGACACCGCCGTACCCAGTCCGACTCGGCCGAGCATGACGCAAGCGATCGCCATCATCGCGGCCGCGATCATGTCGCGTGCGTGCCCATGAACCCCGGTGATCACGGCGACACCGACTAAGAAGACGGACGCGACGAGGACGCTGGCGACCGCCGTCCAGCGCCGCATGATCGGAAGCTGACGCGTTTCCGGCAGGGCTCGGGCGCCGGTCGCCCATACGATGTAGGCGGTGGCGAACGGACCCGTGACGTAGGTGATCAGGTACGTCGGGATGGCAGACAGCTGGTAAAACGCGTCTGTAGCGGCGGATAGACCGAAGCCGGCTGAGATGATCAGCTCTCGCCCCAGCCCCACGATGCGGGAGGCGAGGACGAACGCGAGCGGCAGCAGCATCGCTGCGAGCCCACCCATGCGGGCGCGGGTCATGCCGCTCTCCTCGCTGACAAGCGATGACGCACCCGGCGCCGACGCCGCGGCGACTCGGCCGCCGCCGTCACTGCCAACGCGGCGATGACGATCGCGTCGAGGGCAGCGTCGGAGTATGACATCAAACCTGTTATCTCCACGAAGCCTCTCAGGAACACGAACAGGAAGAGGACGAGCGCCTGGAAACGCTGATCACGATCGTTGAATGGCAGGTTGGCGATCAGCCGCGCGAGCAGCAGACAGTAGGAAGAATAAAGACCGGCCAGACCGATCAGGCCACGTTCCGCCAGCGTGTTCATCCACACGTTGTGGAACCCTCCGGTACGCAGCGACGCGGTAGACTGCATCTCGTACATGGTGCGGTACTCGGCCACGCCGAGGTTCTGCTGCACCACGTCCACCCAGGAGTGCACGCCGTGGCCGAACACAGGAGAGTCAAGCCAGCCGCGAAGCGCGATCTGCCAGAGGCCCGCGCGCCCGGCGAGGCCGTCGGCAATGAACGAGTGTGCTATCAGTTGGATCGAGAGCATGAAGCACATGATGATCGCACCGATCACCAGTAACGACAGGCGAAGTGCCGATGCCCATCGCCCTTTACCGGTTGGCCACGATCGTCTGGAAAGGGGGACGGCGATCAGGGCTGCGAGGAAGAACAATGCGATGGGCGCCCGCGCGCCGAGAACGATCGAGAGCAGCGTGAAGAACACGATGAGGCCACGCCGCACGAGCCGCTCGGGCCCGCTCTGCGGACTTGCGATCGCCGCGATCATGCCGGCGAAGCAGACCGTGTTCGCGCCGAAACCTGTCGTAAGCACCAGCTCGTTCTTACTCGCCCGAACTGCTTCCCATGACCAGCCGTGCTGAAGAAGCGGGATTGTCATGATCGCACTCAGCACAGCAGCCAGCATCGCCGCGCACAACAACGCGACCTGCACCTGCATCCGTTTCTCTCGGGACTGTGCCGCCGCGTAAACAGCCGCCCCGACCGCGACCATAAAGATCTGGCGCGCATAGTCTGCGACATGATCAACGTTCAGGAAGAACGTCATATCGATCATCGAAGCTGCCAGCCAAGGTAGGAAGATCAGCGCGAAGGCGAGACCGGCATCAACGTTGAATTTACCTCGGCAGGCCAGCAGGATCAGCGAGAGAGCACCTAGCCGCCAGGCTAGGCCGCCAACACCTGCCAGCGCGGAGGTCAGATCACCACCGAACCCGAGCGCGAGTAGAAGTCCGGTAGCGATGGGCAGAGCGCCCCAACGTCTCGCGATCCTGGCGAGCGTCTCCATACGCGTCCGAACCCTTACGCCCGGCGCGTGTCGCGCGAGAGGCAGCGACCCGCGGCCGAGCGTGGGCTCGACGACGTTCACATGCGCCTCTCGGCCAAGTTTGACGGGCGGTTACGACGAATCATCGGTACTTCAGCTCTCCCCAGGTCAGTTATGAGCTACCGGTTCGTCCTTCTCATACAACGGCTTGCCGCACTGTTGAATCTCAGTCGTCCTGATTTGAGACAATGAGGTCAAGCTGTCCTCAAGCGTGACAACGGTGCACCATACTGCCGGGAAAGCTGGTGGCGCGGCGAACGATCGCGCCTATGACAGCCGCGAAGGTGGGACTGAATGATCCGTCGATACTTGATGCGTTTCGCCAAATGGGCCCGGTACGCCACCGGACGAAGCTACCAACACGTCCCGCAGGGAGTTGGGCAGGCTTTCCGGCCGTGGGCTCTAGAAGGCTATTTCAACGACCTCACCGGCAAGGCCGCCTGGACCGGTGCGACCGGCATCCACGGAGTTCCCGTGGTGCAGACGGACACCGATCCGGCGTTCAGCTTTCCTATCGTGGTCTTTCAATGGGCTCTCGGCAACTGGGATGCAGCGTTGCTCGGCCGTGACCCGGAAGGGAGAGAGCGTCTGATGCAAGCGGCTCGTTGGGCCGCCGAGACGATCGACGAGCGGGGTGGCTGGTCGTGCTGGCACGCCCTTCGACGGCCGACGATATCCTACTACTCGGCCATGGCACAAGGCGAGGGCCTATCGGTACTAGCGCGAGCGGCCGTCACAGATCCGACAGGGCCGTGGCGTGAAGTTGCGGACCGTGCCTACCATTTTCTGATGAATTCGGGCGCAGAAGGGCTGACCCGTCGGTTCGACGGCATCCTCGCTCTGGAAGAATATCCCGGAGACGCCATGCCAGCGGTACTGAACGGCTGGATGTTCGCACTCGTCGGCATCGTCGATTACGCCGTGCTCACTGGCGACCCCGCGGTGGCTGCGCAGAGCCGCGCTCTCGCCGCCGATCTCGCGCGCGCGCTGCCCCGCTTCGACACCGGCTATTGGTCGACGTACGACCTTGCCGGCAACGTCGCCAGCCCGTTCTACCATGAGCTTCATATCGCTCAACTCGAAGCGCTGGCGCGCGTCTTCCCTGATCAGGATGCCGCCTTTCGGAAGACGCGCGAAGCGTTTCAGCGGTACCTTGGCAGTCGCACGAAGCGAGCGCGCGCGATCGTCGTCAAGGTGGGACAGAAGCTGCGCCAAGCCGACGTGGGTGAGATGCGGGAAGCATCATGACCTCGCACCTTCGAGACAGCGGTATGAAGATCGCGTACCTCAGCAAGGAAATGCCGTTCGGCGCGACCGAGGCCTTCATCCTGCCGGAGGTGGCGGACCACCTCGCCGCGGGCTGGGACGTGTGGCTCGTGCCGCTGTCCCGCGCGTCGATGGTCCATGGTCAGCACCTGCTCGACCGTACACTGGCGGCGCCGGTGATCTCAGCAGGCGTCCTCGGCGGAGCGCTCGCCGAGGCGGCGCGTCGCCCTTGGCGAACGATGAGAACGCTGCTGACGGTCATGCGCGCGCCCAGCCCCACGCTCGCGCTCCGCAACGTGGCCGTTTTCCCGAAAGGTCTGTGGCTGGCTCGCCAACTTCGGCGACACGGCTTCGATCACGTCCACATCCACTGGATCGCCGCGCCGGCGACGATGGGTGTGGTCGCAGCCCGCATGGCCGGACTGCCGTATAGTATCACCGCCCATCGATACGATATCGCGCAGCGGAACTTGATCGGCTGGAAGGCCGAAGGTGCGCGATTCGTACGGGCGATCGACGAACCGGGGGCTAGCGAGCTCGCGGCGCAGTTCCGCCCTGGCACACCGGCACCCCGGGTGCTCCACATGGGCGTGACCGTGCCACCCATCCCTGCCGAACCGCGTCCGGGCGCGCTGCCCGAGCTTCGCATCGCCACCGCGGCGCGCCTGGTGGACAAGAAGGGGCACCTCTATCTTGTCGAGGCGCTCCGGCTGGCGCGTGACCGAGGCCAGCGCGTACGGCTCGACGTTTTCGGCGACGGTCCCCTCGGTCCCGCTCTGCGCGAGCAGGCGGCAAGGCTGGATGTCGCCGACCAGATCGAGTGGCACGGTGTCACGGCACATGACGCGCTGTTGAAGGCACTTCTCTCGGGGCGCTTCGACGCCTCAGTACTCGCCAGCGTGACCGCGGCTGACGGCGACAAGGAAGGCATTCCCGTCTTTCTGATCGAGTCGATGGGAGCGGGGCTCCCGGTTTTGACCACTGCGAACGGGGGCATCGCCGAGCTGGCGGGCGACGGATGCGGCCTGATGGTACCGGAGCGGGATGCAGGCGCCATCGCCGACGCGCTCGTGACTCTCGGGCGGGACGGGGAGCTCCGCAGCACCCTGGCCTCGCGCGGTCGGGAACGGGTGCTATCGGAGTTTGAGATCGGCGCCTGCATGGCACAATTCCGCTCTCTAGTGCACTCTGACCCGTCGCCGGCGCCGCACTCCTACCGGTCTTAGACGCCGTCAGTTCCGTCACCGGGAAAGATATCGCGCGCCAGTTCGAGCCGGTCCGGTGGCAGCGTCGGATAACGGTCTGTGCCAGCGAGATCGATGGCGTCCTGCTCGCGGCTCTCTGCCGGTACGAAGTCTGCTGTCACGGCGCGCACCGACGATGCCGCGATCGGCACCGCCGGAGCAGCGCTCGCAGCCGAGACGACGATCACGCCCCCCTGTGCCGGAGCTTCCACCTGCCCGCATGCCGTGGCGAGAAGCGTCAGCGACAAGCCGAGATATCTTCCGAACCGCACCCGTCTTGTTCCCATCTTGCGACGGGTCGGCTCTTACGGTCAGGTCGATTAACGCCCGGTAGAAAGCATCATGCGGTCATCGCTCCGACGGCACGGCTCATCGCCGTCGCGCGTTCAGGTGGTCCGCTCGAGCGGCGGGGCTACGCCAGCCCCCGATGCGGTGCGGCGTCTGCCGTGCAGCCGACGCAGCAATGGCCGCTCGACCCACCGATGAGTCGCCAGGCCCGCCAGGATCGAGCCGCCGAACGCGGTTACCAGCAGCAGGATAAACTGCGTCAGCCCGCCGACCGGCAGTTTCTCGACCACCTTCGCGACAACGGTGATGACCATAGGGTGCACGAGATAGATCGAGTAGCTTGCGTCCCCGATCGCCTTCAGGCCGGCCACCCTGGGCAGCGATCCACCAGCCTCAAGGGCGAGCGCCCCCATCACGATGAGCGCCGAAGGGCCGCCCCAGGTCAGTGCACGCCAGATGCCGGGCACCGGCGTGAGCAGCAGCAGGGCAGCGCCGAGTGGCATGAGCAGGACGAGCCAGCGGCTCGCTTGCGCCGGGTAAAAACGCGCGATCAGCAAGCCGAACGCGAAGTCGAGGAGAATGGGATCCGTGTAGGTCAACCACAACGGATCGGGCAAGCGAACGAGGAGACCCGCTGCTACCGACACGCCGATCACACCTATCACCACAGGCACCAGCTTTCGGCTGAGCAGCGCAAGCGCGAAGACGGCGTAGAAAAACATCTCGTAGTTGAGGGTCCAGCCAGGCACGAGCACGGGCCAAATCTCTGTTGGGTGAAGCAGGTTGTAGTGCGGAACGAACAGCAGCGAGGCGCCCAACTTCGTCAGCAGCGTCGCGTCCAACCCCAGCAGCTGGCGGCGATAGAAAAAAGCGAGCGAGACTCCAGTTGCGATCCAGTAGAGCGGAGCAACGCGGATCACGCGTCGATGAACGAACTGCATCGCCGACTCTTCGCGCGCCGCGGCGTACATGATGAAGCCACTGATAACGAAGAAGATGTCGACCCCTGCCTGACCGTGAGAGAAACCCTTCAGTGGGTTGAAAAGCCACGGTTCGGGGTTGCGGGCATGGTGAAGTACCACCAGCAGTGCAGCCAACGCGCGCAGATATTGGATCGACACCCACGTGGGGCGGCCGGACGGATGCGCGATCATCTTTACCCTTCCTCGGCATCCGCCCGAATCGCCAGATGCCGACCGTACCACCCGGCGGGTGGCTATGCTCGATCGACATCGCCGAGCCCTGCTCGACTCTGGGTCAATCTGGACCACATGCGAGGTCGCCGGTCCCACCGGTGACGCGGGAAGATTTCTCCAAAGTGGTTAACGTCGTAGCAAGGTTTATCGGGCAAGAGGCACCGTGGACGTAGGATCATGGTAAGGGGAATGCCGCGATGTCACCTCATGGGTGGTTCGTTGCCGCGCTGGTGTTTGCCGCTTCGCTCGTCGGCGTTGGTGGCACCATATTCTGGTTCTTCCTCGATGACGCACGCCGTCGTGCGAGGACCTTCCCCGCCCGCTTGCCTGAACCTTCGGGAAGGTCGCATGCGCCGGTCGGAGCAGATATCGCGCTTTCGGAGGCATCGCTGACGGGTCAGGCGGAACAAGCGCCTACGCCATCCCCCTGGTCACAGCTTACCTCGCGCAGAACTGATCGAGGCTGATGTCACAGCAGCAAACTGCCGCTGAGTACGACAGGCCTCGACTGAACCGTGTCGTGACGGATGGTTTGCGCGTGGAGCGCGACGATCCACCTCACACGACCTGACGATCTCCCTCGTCTCGGAGCGGACGGCGCGTTTGTACCTACCCGCGCGGTTGGACAGATCCCGGGGCATTCTCGCGAATCTCGTCCGCCCTCGAGGCGCTCTACGCAGCGCCCCGCGCCGAGCAGCGCTGGGAGATCGGCCAGGTCATAGACGTCGGCGTCGTCCGTGGGCTTGTCGTCAAGGCGCGCGTCCTCGCGCCCGGTGACGGTCGCCCAGAAATGCCGTTCACGAGCGCCCATGATGACCGTGGCGGCTCGCCGACGCTCGCCGCGAGCCGAGGCAGAATGAGGGGACCCACGTGGCGTTGAGAGATCCGTGAATGTCCGAAGACTAGCTATTCTCAACGGCTAAGCCGGAGAAGAATGGTGCCCAGAAGAGGACTCGAACCTCCACGACCTTGCGATCGCCAGCACCTGAAGCTGGTGCGTCTACCAATTCCGCCATCTGGGCACGGGGTAGGCCGGCGCCTCTAGGGGGTGGTCGCCGGCCTTGTCAACACGCATTTTCGCGAACCGTGCCGCACCGCCGCATCCGGCCTTGTCATCGGCCGGCGCGGCGGGCAGAGCGGCGAGCGTAGCGGAAAGGCGTTCGAGATGAAGGACGGCATGAACGACAGACTGGTCACGCTGATCGGCGGCGGGGGGTTCCTCGGCCGCTATGTCGCGCAGGCCCTGCTCAAGACCGGCGCGCGCGTCCGCGTGGCGCAGCGCGACCCCCGTCAGGCCTTCTTCATCAAGCCGCTCGGCGGGCTGGGGCAGACCCAGTTCGTCGCCGCCGACATCGCGCGGCCCGAGACGATCCAGCGCGCGGTCGCGGGCGCGGACGCGGTGGTCAATCTGGTCGGCACCTTCGCGGGCAATCTCCAGCGCGTCCATGTCGAGGGCGCGCGCATCGTCGCCGAGGCGGCGCGCGACGCGGGCGCCGCGCTGGTCCATGTCTCCGCGATCGGCGCCGACGCGGACGGCGACTCGGTCTACGCGCGCACCAAGGGCGCGGGCGAGCAGGCGCTGCGCCAGGCCGACCCGACCGCGACGATCCTGCGCCCCTCCACCGTGTTCGGGCGCGAGGACCAGTTCCTCAACCGCTTCGCCGGGATGATCGCGCGGCTGCCGGTGGTGCCGGTGCTGCGCCCCGCGGCGCGCTTCCAGCCGGTCTATGTCGTCGACGTCGCGCAGGCGGTGTTCGCCGCGCTCGCCGACCGCGACGCGCACGCCGGCCGCACCTATGAGCTGGGCGGGCCCGAGGTGCTGACGATGCTCGAGCTCAACCGCCGCGTCGCCGAGCATATCGGCCGCCGCCCGCATTTCGTGACGGTGCCCGACGGCGCGGGCGCGCTGCTCGCCGCGCTGCCGCTCGCGCCGATCTCGGGCGACCAGTGGAAGCTGCTCGGCCACGACAGCGTCGTCGGCCAGGGCGCCGCGGGGCTGGCCGCGCTCGGCGTCGAGCCGACCCCGATCGACGCGGTCGCGCCCAACTGGCTGGTGCGCTACCGCAAGGCGGGGCGCTTCAGCATGATCAACCAGACCGCGGGCTGATCGGCGCGCGGGAGACGCGCCGCTGAGCTCGGGGGGAGAACGACATTGAACGACCTGCTGATCACCATCCTCCTCGGCATCGTCGAGGGGGTCACCGAGTTCCTGCCCGTCTCCTCCACCGGGCACCTCGTGCTCGCCGGCGCGCTGCTGGGGCTCAAGGAAGCCGACGCCACCTTCGACATCGTCATCCAGCTGGGCGCGATCCTGGCGGTGATCGTGTTGTTCTGGCGGCGCTTCCTCCACGTCGGCCAGGGGCTGCTGCGGCGTGATCCCGGCGCGATCCGCTTCACGCGCAACGTGCTGCTCGGCTTCCTGCCCTCCGCGGTAGTGGGCGCGATCGCCTATTCGGCGATCCGCAAGGTGCTCGAGGCGCCCGGCGTGGGCCCGACCGTGGTGGCGGTGGCGCTGATCGTCGGCGGCATCGCGATCCTGTTCATCGAGCGCACCGTCCCCCCCGCCCCCAAGAGCGAGGTGGAGACGATGTCGTGGCGCGTCGCGCTCGGCATCGGCGTCGTCCAGTGCATCTCGATGATCCCCGGCGTCAGCCGCTCGGGCGCGACGATCATGGGCGCGCGCGCGATGCGCGTCGATCAGGAGACCGCCGCCGAGTACAGCTTCTTCCTCGCCATACCGACGATGCTCGGCGCCACCACGCTGGCCTTGTGGAAGAGCCGCGACCTGCCCGGCCACGTCGACTACGGCGCGATCGCGATCGGCTTCGTCGTCGCCTTCGTCGTCGCGCTGCTGGTGATCCGTTGGTTCCTGGGCGTCGTGACGAAGCACGGCTTCGCCCCCTTCGCCTGGTATCGCATCGTCGCGGGCACGCTCGCGCTCCTCCTGCTCGCCCTACATTGATCCGGAACGGACCTTCTTCTCACGCCTTAGAGGTAGGACGGTGCGCGGCCGCGCAACAATCGAAGTTTTTGCGGCAGCTTTGCTGACGTATCGGCCAGAAAGCGCGTGACTCACCTATATCGGTGTGACACGTCGGCGATCGGAGGACACCGATGGCCGACATGCTCAAGTTCGTCGAACGCGCGCAATCCTATCCCGCGAAGCGCGGGGCGGCCGACCGCGCCGACGATTTCCGCGAGATCGCCGAACGCTACGCCACCCCCGCGGCGGAGGACCAGGCCGGACGCTGCTCGCAGTGCGGCGTGCCCTATTGCTCGGTCCACTGCCCGCTCCACAACCATATCCCCGACTGGCTGCGGCTCACCGCCGAGGGCCGGCTGCGCGAGGCCTATGAGCTGAGCAACGCCACCTCGACCATGCCCGAGATCTGCGGCCGCATCTGCCCGCAGGACCGGCTGTGCGAGGGCAATTGCGTGATCGAATTCTCCGGCCACGGCGCGGTGACGATCGGCTCGGTCGAGAAGTTCATCACCGATACCGCGTGGGAGGAGGGCTGGGTCGAGCCGCTCGTCCCCGGCCCCGCGCGCGGCCAGTCGGTCGGCGTGATCGGCGCCGGCCCGGCCGGGCTCACCGCGGCGGAATATCTGCGCGGCCACGGCTATGAGGTCCATGTCTACGACCGCCACGACCGCGCCGGCGGGCTGCTGACCTATGGCATCCCCGGCTTCAAGCTGGAGAAGCCTGTGGTGATGCGCCGGGTCGAGCGGCTCAAGGCGGGCGGGATCGTCTTCCACGAGGGCTTCGAGGTCGGCCGCGACGCCACGCTCGACGAACTGCGCGCGCGCCACGACTCGCTGCTGATCGCGACCGGCGTCTACCAGGCGCGCGCGATCGACCTCGCCGGCAACGACCTCGCCGGGGTCGTCCCAGCGCTCGACTTCCTCACCGCGTCGAACCGCAAGGGCTTCGGCGACCATGTTCCCGCCTTCGAGGACGGCTCGCTCAACGCCGCGGGGCGCGACGTGGTGGTGATCGGCGGCGGCGACACCGCGATGGACTGCGTCCGCACCGCGATCCGCCAGGGCGCCACCAGCGTGAAGTGCCTCTACCGCCGCGACCGCGCCAACATGCCGGGCTCGCAGCGCGAGGTCGCCAACGCCGAGGAGGAGGGCGTCGAGTTCGTCTGGCTCGCCGCCCCCGCCAAGTTCACCGGCGCGGAGGGCAAGGTGAGCGCGGTCGAGGTCAACCGCATGCGGCTCGGCGCGCCCGACGCGAGCGGGCGGCGCGCGCCCGAGGTCGCCCCCGGCGGCGCCGAGACGATGGCGGCGGACCTGGTGATCAAGGCGCTCGGCTTCGACGCCGAGGAGCTGCCGCTGCTGTGGGACGCGCCCGAGCTGGGCGTCACGCGCTGGGGCACCGTGCTGGTCGATTCCAAGACGCTGATGACCAGCCTCGACGGCGTGTTCGCGGCAGGCGACATCGTCCGCGGCGCCAGCCTGGTGGTATGGGCGATCCGCGACGGCCGCGACGTCGCGGCGACGATGCACCAGTATCTGCGGGCGGAAGCGAAGAGCGAGAAGGTCGCCGCGTGAGGCTGCCGCCCGACTATGTCGCGGCGATCAAGGAGGCCGCGCGCGAGGCGTTCGGCGAGGGCGCGGTGGTGCGCCTGTTCGGCAGCCGCGTGCGCGACGACCTGCGCGGCGGCGACATCGACCTGCACGTCGAGACCGACCCGCTCGACGACGAGTGGCGCGCGCGCGGCACCTTCGAGGACGTGCTGTTCCGCCGCATCGAGCCGCAGAAGGTGGACGTGATCGTGACCCAGCGCGGCGGCACGCCGCGCGGCTTCGAGCAGATCGCCTATCGCGACGGGATCGTGCTGTGACCCAGGGCGAGACCGACGTGCTGCACGCCATCCTCGCCCGGCTCGACGCGCTCCTCGTCGCGCTTGACGAGGACGCCGAGGCGCTCGGCACCCTCCCGCGTGACACCACGGAGTTCGCTGCGATGGATCGCGGCCGGCGTGTCGCCTCGCGCGCGCTGCTCAAGTCGGTCGAGCAGACCGAGGATCAGCTCGCCCGGCTGTTCCGGCTGTTGCCCAGGCTGATGCTGGTCGAGACGCGCGGCTGGTTCGCCCAGGACCACGCGAACTTCGCCGAGAAGCTCGGCATCCTGGACGACGGCTTCGCCTGGACCGCGATCATCCGGCTGCGCAACCGGCTGGTCCATGATTACCCGCTCGCGCCCGAGGCGCAGCTCGACCTGCTGACCCAGGCGCATGCCGCCATCCCGCTGCTGACACAGACCGCACGATCGGCCCAGTCGTTCGTTGCCAACGGAGGTCTCTCCCAATGACCGATCCCCGCACCCACCTCGCCACGCACGGCATGTACCGCCCCGAATTCGAGGGCGACGCGTGCGGCGTCGGCCTCGTCGCCGCGACCGACGGGCGCGCCTCGCGCCGCGTCGTCCAGTCCGCGATCGACGCGCTCAAGGCGGTGTGGCACCGCGGCGCGGTCGACGCCGACGGCAAGACCGGCGACGGCGCCGGCCTCCACGTCGACCTGCCGGTGCGCTTCTTCGACGATTGCGTCGCCGCCAGCGGGCACAAGCTGATGCCCAACCGCCTCGCGGTCGGCATGGTGTTCCTGCCGCGCACCGATCTCGGCGCGCAGGAGACCTGCCGCACCATCGTCGAGAGCGCGATCATCGAGGCGGGCTACACCATCTACGGCTGGCGCCAGGTGCCGGTCGACGTGTCGGTGATCGGGCTCAAGGCGCAGTCCACGCGCCCCGAGATCGAGCAGATCATGATCGCCGGGCCGCTGCCCGATCAGGTCTCGGCCGAGGAGTTCGAGAAGAACCTGTACCTCGTCCGCCGCCGCATCGAGAAGCGCGTGATCGCGGCGCAGATCCAGGGCTTCTACGTCTGCTCGCTGAGCTGCCGCTCGATCATCTACAAGGGGCTGTTCCTCGCCGAGAGCCTGTCGGTCTTCTATCCCGACCTGCAGGACCAGCGCTTCGAGAGCCGCGTCGCGATCTTTCACCAGCGTTATTCCACCAACACCTTCCCGCAATGGTGGCTGGCGCAGCCGTTCCGCTGCCTCGCCCACAACGGCGAGATCAACACCGTGCGCGGCAACAAGAACTGGATGCTCAGCCACGAGATCCGCATGGCCTCGATCGCGTTCGGCGAGCATTCGGAGGACATCAAGCCGGTGATCCCCGCCGGCGCCTCCGACACCGCCGCGCTCGACGCCACGTTCGAGGCGATCTGCCGCTCGGGCCGCGACGCGCCCACCGCCAAGCTGATGCTGGTGCCCGAGGCCTATTCGGACGACATGCCGCCGGCGCACCACGCGATGTACCAGTATCTCGCCTCGGTGATGGAGCCGTGGGACGGCCCCGCCGCGCTGGCGATGACCGACGGGCGCTGGGCGGTCGGCGGGGTCGACCGCAACGCGCTGCGCCCGCTGCGCTTCACCGAGACCGCCGACGGGCTGCTGATCGTCGGCTCGGAGGCGGGCATGGTGGTGGTGCCCGAGAGCACCGTGATCGCCAAGGGCCGGCTCGGGCCGGGGCAGATGATCGCGGTCGACCTGCACGAGGGCCGCGTGCTGCGCGACCGGGAGGTGAAGGACCGTATCGCCGCCGAGCAGGACTATGCCGCGATGATCGGCGAGTTCTCCACCATGGCGGACCTGCCCCCCGCGCCCGTCGACACGCTCACCCGCTACGCCCGCGCCGACCTCACGCGGCGCCAGGTCGCCGCGGGCCAGACGATCGAGGACATGGAGCTGATCCTGTCGCCGATGGTGGAGAGCGGCAAGGAAGCGATCGGCTCGATGGGCGACGACACGCCGCTCGCGGTGATCTCGGACAAGCCGCGCCTGATCAGCCAGTTCTTCCGCCAGAACTTCAGCCAGGTGACCAACCCGCCGATCGATCCCTTGCGCGAGCGCTACGTCATGTCGCTGCGCACGCGCTTCGGCAACCTCGCCAACATCCTCGACACCGAGGACCGGCGCGAGCGCGTGCTGGTGCTCGACAGCCCGGTGCTGACCTCGACCGACTGGGCGCGGCTCAAGGGCTATTTCGGCCAGGCCGCGTCCGACATCGACTGCACCTTCGAGGCGGGCGGCGGCCCCGAGAAGCTGCGCGCCGCGATCCAGCGCATCCGCAACCAGGCCGAGCAGGCGGTGCGCGAGGGCAAGAGCGAGCTGTTCCTCACCGACGAGCATATCAGCGAGGACCGCGTCGCCATCCCGGGCGTGCTCGCCGCCGCGGCGGTGCACACGCACCTCGTCCGCCGCGGCCTGCGTTCCTACGCCTCGGTCAACGTGCGCGCGGCCGAGTGCCTCGACACGCATTATTACGCGGTGCTGATCGGCGTCGGCGCCACCACGGTGAACGCCTATCTCGCCGAGGCCGCGATCGCCGACCGCCACGCGCGCGGGCTGTTCGGCAAGCTCTCGCTCGAGGACTGCCTCGCGCGGCACAAGAAGGCGATCGAGGAGGGGCTGCTCAAGATCCTCAGCAAGATGGGGATCTCGGTGATCTCCAGCTATCGCGGCGGCTATAATTTCGAGGCGGTCGGGCTCAGCCGCAGCCTCGTCAACGACCTGTTCCCGGGCATGCCCGCCAAGATCTCGGGCGAGGGCTATGCCTCGCTCCACGTCAACGCCACCGAGCGGCACGAGGCGGCGTACGATCAGGCGGTGGCGACGCTGCCGATCGGCGGCTTCTACCGCCAGCGCCACAATGGCGAGGCGCATGCCTATTCGGCGCAGCTGATGCACCTGCTGCAGACCGCGGTGGCGACCGACAGCTATTCGAGCTACCTGCAATTCTCGCGCGGCGTCGCCGACCTGCCGCCGATCTACCTGCGCGACCTGCTCCAGTTCAACTTTCCCACCGAGGGCGTGCCGGTCGACCAGGTCGAGGCGATCACCGAGATCCGCAAGCGCTTCGTCACGCCGGGCATGTCGCTCGGCGCGCTCTCGCCCGAGGCGCACGAGACGCTGGCGATCGCGATGAACCGGATCGGCGCGAAGGCGGTCTCCGGCGAGGGCGGCGAGGACAAGGCGCGCTACACGCCTTATGCCAACGGCGACAACGCCAACTCGGTGATCAAGCAGATCGCCAGCGGGCGCTTCGGCGTGACGGCCGAGTATCTCAACGCCTGCGACGAGATCGAGATCAAGGTCGCGCAGGGCGCCAAGCCGGGCGAGGGCGGGCAGCTCCCCGGCTTCAAGGTGACCGAGTTCATCGCCAAGCTGCGCCACGCCACCCCGGGCGTGACGCTGATCAGCCCGCCGCCACACCACGACATCTACTCGATCGAGGACCTGGCGCAGCTGATCTACGACCTCAAGCAGATCAACCCGCGCGCGCGCGTCTGCGTCAAGCTGGTCAGCTCGGCGGGGATCGGCACGGTCGCGGCCGGGGTCGCCAAGGCGCACGCCGACGTGATCCTCGTCTCGGGCCATGTCGGCGGTACCGGCGCCAGCCCGCAGACCAGCATCAAATATGCCGGCACGCCGTGGGAGATGGGGCTCTCCGAGGTGAACCAGGTGCTCACGCTCAACGGCCTGCGCGGGCGGATCAAGCTGCGCGCCGACGGCGGGCTCAAGACCGGGCGCGACATCGTCGTCGCCGCGATCCTGGGCGCGGAGGAGTTCGGCATCGGCACGCTCAGCCTGGTGGCGATGGGCTGCATCATGGTGCGCCAGTGCCACTCGAACACCTGCCCGGTCGGCGTCTGCACGCAGGACGAGGCGCTGCGGCAGAAGTTCGTCGGCACGCCCGAGAAGGTGATCAACCTGATGACCTTCATCGCCGAGGAGGTGCGCGACATCCTCGCCCGGCTCGGCGTGCGCAGCCTCGACGAGGTGATCGGCCGCACCGAGCTGCTCCGCCAGGTCAGCCGCGGCGCCGAGCATCTCGACGACCTCGACCTCAACCCGATCCTCGCCAAGGTCGACGCCACCGACGCCGAGCGCCGCTTCTCGCTCAGCACCTTCCGCAACGAGGTGCCCGACAGCCTCGACGCGCAGATCATCAAGGACGGCGCACCGGTGTTCTCGCGCGGCGAGAAGATGCAGCTCACCTATTCGGTGCGCAACACGCACCGCGCGGTGGGCACGCGCCTCTCCAGCGAGATCACGCGCAAGTTCGGCATGTCGACGCTAGCGGAGGGGCACGTGACGATCCGGCTGCGCGGCTCGGCGGGCCAGTCGCTCGGCGCCTTCCTGTGCCGCGGCATCACGCTCGAGGTGTTCGGCGACGCCAACGACTATGTCGGCAAAGGACTGTCGGGCGGCACCATCATCGTCCGCCCGGCGGTGTCCTCGCCGCTGCGCAGCCAGGAGAACACGATCCTCGGCAACACCGTGCTGTACGGCGCCACCTCGGGCAAGTTGTTCGCGGCGGGCCAGGCCGGCGAGCGCTTCGCGGTGCGCAACTCGGGCGCGACCGTGGTGGTGGAGGGCTGCGGCGCCAACGGCTGCGAGTATATGACCGGCGGGGTCGCGGTGGTGCTCGGCGCGGTCGGCGCCAACTTCGGCGCGGGCATGACCGGGGGCATGGCCTTCGTCTACGACGCCGACGGCAGCTTCGCGCGCTCCGCCAACCCGGAGAACATCACCTGGCAGCGCGTCGCCGCGGCGCACTGGGAGGAGCAGCTGCGCTCGCTCATCGCCGAACATGCGGTGGCGACCGACAGCCGCTGGTCGCGCGGCCTGCTCGACGACTGGGAGCGCACGATCGCCTCGGTGTGGCAGGTGGTGCCGCGCGAGATGCTCACCCGGCTGGCGCACCCGCTCGACGACGCGGAGACGCTGGTGGCGGCTGAGTGAGGGGCACGGGGCGGCGGCCACACGTATAGGCTTGGCGGAGCGAGGCCGCCGACAAGTGTAGGTTCGGTCCCCTCCCCATGATCGTGCCCCCTCCCACCCTCGTCGTCCCCGCGCAGGCGGGGATCCAGACGCGCGGACCTCAGCGAGAGAGTCGCCACGTCAGCGTCTCTGGATCCCCGCCTTCGCGGGGATGACGGAGGTGGGGAGCGCGAGGCGCCACCTCAGCGTCCTCGACGATTGAGGGGGGCGGTGTCAGCTCATCGCTCCTGCTCCTCCTCCTCGCATCCACGGCGGAGCAGGGCTGAGCCCCTTGCCCGCACCGCCGCGAACGCCACCCCGCCCGCCAGCGCGAGCACGGGCCAACCGCCGGGATCGTGCCACAGGTAATGCAGCGCCGCGGCGAGCGCGGCCAGCCCCACGAACGCGCGCGCGGCCGGCGCGTGGAGCCGCCGCGCCCACCACGCCGCGAGCAGCAGCGCCGCCGCGGCGTTGAGCGCGAGCCAGGCGTACGACTCGAGCGGCGGCAGCGCGCCGTGGAGCGGCAGCTTCACCGTGGCATAACCGGTCATGCGCCGCGGGAAGCAATCGGCGGCGAGGTGCACGCCGATGCCGCCCGCGATCCCGCAGGCGGCGGCGCGCCCGCGCCACGCGAGCGGCAGCAGCGCGGGGAGCAGGCTGTGCGTCAGCGCGCTGCGATGGCCCAGCCCGAGCCGCAGGTCGACGTCGGGCAGCGTCAGCCCGATCGCCAGCGCGGCCAGCGTGACGAGCGCGGCGACCGCGGCGACCGCCGGCGGCGGGGTGGGCGCTGGCTTGGGCTCGTCGAGCGACATTCGTACCCCGCTGCCACGCCGCTTGGCGACGGTCACCCCGCAGCGTGACCCGGCGGGGCGGACGCGCCTCTCCTCCCTCGCCAGCGTCATCCTGAACTCGTTTCGGGATCCACCGTCCCGCAGGCGCCGCGGCACCTGGGTACGCGGCACGGTGGATCCCGAAACGAGTTCGGGATGACGGAAGAAGGAAGTAGACGGCCGCTCGCCACCCGCGCCCCCACCCGCTCTCCCCCGCCCCCGCGTCGCCCCTCTCCGCCCCAGCGCGCCACCCCGACACAGTGGCGCGGCGCGCGCCCACGAAGCCGCTTCCCCCGCGCCGCGCTTTCGGCCTAAGCGGGCCGGCATGTGGCAGCTCTACCAGTTCCCTCTGTGCCCGTTCACGCGCAAGGTCCGCACGCTCCTCAACGAGAAGGACGTCGGCTACCAGCTGATGCGCGAGAACCCGTGGGAGCGGCGCGACGCCTTCATCGACATGAACCCCGCCGGCCAGACCCCGGTGATGACCGACAATGAGCGCGGCACCGTGCTGGTCGACTCGATGGCGATCTGCGAATATTTCGAGGAGACCGTCGAGCGCGTCGCGATGATCAACGGCACCGCCGCCAACCGCGCCGAGATCCGCCGGCTGGTCGCCTGGTTCGACACGCATTTCTACCGCGACGTGACCCAGCCCCTGCTCGACGAGCGGATGATCAAGCGGGTCGTCCACCGCACCACGCCGGACGCGTCGCGGCTGCGCGAGGCGATGAAGTCCTCGGTCGGTCACCTCGACTATATCGATTTCCTGCTCGACCATCGCAAGTGGATCGCGGGCGCGACGATCAGCCTCGCCGACCTCGCCGCGGCGGCGCAGATCTCGGTCGCGGACTATCTCGGCGGGATCGACTGGACGGGCCACGCGCACAGCAAGGCGTGGTATTCCGCGTTCAAGAGCCGGCGCAGCTTCCGCCCGCTGCTGGCCGAGCGCATCACCGGGATCGAGCCGCCGAGCTACTACGAGAACCCGGACTTCTGATGCACGTCACGCACGCCCCCGCCGCCGCCGCCGCGCCCGAGATCGCGTTCGACGACTTCCTCCGGGTGGACGTGCGCGTCGGCACGATCGTCTCGGCCGAGCCTTATCCCGAGGCGCGCAAGCCCGCCTACAAGCTGCTGATCGACTTCGGGCCCGCGATCGGGCGCAGGCGCTCCTCGGCGCAGATCACCGAGCATTACGCGGTGGAGGAACTGGTCGGGCGTCAGGTCGCCGCGGTGGTCAACTTTCCCCCGCGCCAGATCGGCAAGTTCCTCTCCGAGGTGCTGACGCTGGGCTTCCCCGACGCCGACGGCAAGGTGGTGCTGGTGGCGCCGAGCGAGCGCGTGCCCGACGGCGGCCGGCTGTTCTGATGCGCCAGGCGGTCGGCGAGATCGAGGTGGCGACACGCGGCGCCGGGCTGGTCGAGATCACGCGCGAGGTGGCGGCGTGGCTCGACGGCGCGGCGGTCGAGACCGGGCTGCTCACCGTCTTCTGCCGCCACACCTCGGCCTCGCTGCTGATCAACGAGAATGCCGCGCCCGCGGTGCGCCGCGACCTCGAGCGCTGGCTCGCCAAGGTCGCGCCCGAATCGCGCGACTATGAGCATGACGACGAGGGACCGGACGACATGCCAGCGCATCTTCGCAGCGTGCTCACCGGCGTGTCGCTGTCGATCCCGGTGGCGCGCGGGCGGATGGTGTTGGGGACGTGGCAGGGCGTCTACCTCGCCGAGCACCGCGCCGTGCCGCATCGCCGCCGGGTGGCGCTGCATGTGATCGGGGAGTGAGGCTCTCACTCCTCCCGCGAGCGGAGAGGATCTACACCCGCTCCCCAACTTACAGCTAACCCTCTGTTAGTCTTGTCCTGATAGCGATATCACCGAGAACAATAACAAGGGAGAGCGCCCGATGGCGGAGGTGGGGGCGGCGCTGGTCGGGCATGTCGGGCGCAAGCGGATGCGCTTCGCGCTCACCGACGCGGCCGGGCAGGTGCGCCGCGACAGCGTGCGCAGCTTCACCGCCGATACCACCGTCAGCATCTCCGGCGCGATCATGGACTTCCTCCGCGACGCCCGCCCCGACGCGCCGCCGCGCCGCTCCGCCTTCGCGGTGGCGGGGCTGCCGCGCGGCGAGACCGTGTCGATCACGCGCGGGCGCTGGTACGTGTCGCGCTCGGGGCTGCGCGGCATGCTCGGGCACGCGCCGCTGATCCTCAACGACTTCGAGGCCGAGGCCTGGGCCTTCCACGGTGCCGACGTGCGCGCCGAGGAGCGGTTCGCGGGCGACGAGCTCTCGCTGCGCCGCGCCGGCAGCTATTGCGTGCTCGGCATGACCTCGGGCCTGGGCGTCTCGGTGCTGAGCCGCGACGACGCGGGCGCGGTGCGCGTGCTCGCCACCGAGGCGGGGCATGGCGGGTTCATCGCGGTGAGCGAGGAGCTGGCGCGGCTCGCCGCCGAGATCTTCCCGGGCCGCTACCCGGTGGTGGCCGAGGACCTGCTCTCCGCGCCGGGGCTGGTGCGCCTGTACGAGACGCTGGCGCGCCGCCGCCACACCGCGCCGCGCTGGACCAGCGCCGAGGACATCACGCGCGCCATGGCCTCGGACCCGCTCGCGCGCGAGGCCTGCACCTGGCTGTGCCGTGCCTTCTGGAGCTACGCCGGCCAGCTCGCGATCATCTACGGCGCGTGGGACGGGGTGATCGTCACCGGCGGGCTGGCGGCGGCGCTGCGCCCGCTGCTGCGACTGGCGGAGATGGCGCCGCTGTTCGCGGGGAGCGGCAAATATGCGCGGCTGCTGGCGACCGTGCCGCGGGTCTATGCCGCGCTCGACGACGGCGAGCTGGCCGGCGCGGCCGAGGCGCTGCGGCACATGGGGTGAGGCGGCCGGGAGCGTTCGACGTGCGCTCGCCTTGCCCTGCTACGCCGGCTCGGCCAGCGTCAGGATCGACACGCCGATCGGCATCGGCACCCGCCCCACCAGGTGGCGCTCGACGCGAAAGACGCGCTCGAACAATGCGTTGAGCGGCGCCGCCGGGGGCGAATCGTCGCTGTCGTCGCGCCCGGTCAGCCGCCCCGCGACGCGCGCCGCGGCCGCCAGCGGGAACAGCAAGGAGTTGAAATAGGTCAGCCCGCGCTCCTTCAGCCCGGCGGCGCGGATCGCGCGCACCAGGCTGGGCTTGGAATAGCGGCGGTGGTGGTGGTTCACCACGTCGTGCGCGCTCCACATCCACTGGTGCGCGGGCACCGCGATCAGGATCTTGCCGCCGGGTCTCAGGCACGCGCGCATCGCCGCCAGCGCGGCGACGTCGTCCTCGATATGTTCGACCACGTCGAGCACCGCGACCAGGTCATAGGCGCCGCGCTCGACGCCGGGCAGCTCGGGCAGCGGCGCGGCGCCGACCGCGCGGCCGAGCCGATCGCTCGCGATCGCGCGCGCGGCGGGGTCGATCTCGATCGCGTCGACCGTGCCGAACTGCGCCAGCATCGGCAGGTTGTGCCCGGTGCCGCAGCCGATCTCGAGGATGCGCGCGTCGGCGGGGAGCCGCGCCTCGCGCGTGAGGAAATCGGCGAGCACGTCGCGGCGCGCGCGATACCACCAGTGGGTCGAGTCGTGCTCCGCCATGCGGTCGTAGACGCGGCGGTCCATCAGCGATCAGCCTTCATATCTACGCGAACACCCAGTTGCGCTGGAGCCAGAAGGTCAGCAGCGGCACCACCGACACCGCGGGCACCAGCGGCCACCATGTCGGCCCGTGGAAGAAGGGGCCGGTCACCAGCACCCAGGTGAAGCCCTGCTGGAGGAAGAAACCGAACAGCTGCACCAGGAAGAAGCGCCGCGCGGTGCGCGCGCCCCGGGTGCCATGGCCGCGGAAGCTCACCGCGCCGTGCGCGAAGCGACCGATGAAGGTCACGCTGAGAAAGGCGACCACCACCGCCAGGTTCGGGTTCATCACATAGGTGGCGAGCGGCCAGTAGACCAGGGCGTAGAGCGCGGTCATCACCCCGCCGGTCACGCCGAAGCGCACCAGCTGCCAGACCATCTCGCGCTGTGAGGAAGACGCCGGCGGCGGGGACGACGGGGATGAGTGAGACGCTGCCAAAACCTTGCCCTTTGCGCCGCCGGGGCTAGACGCGGCTGCGGCTCTATCGCGCGCGGCGGCCGGAAGGAAGCGTTTTGGATATGCAGGGGCGGGACGCCGGGCCGGGTGAGCGCGACACGATGCGCGACCGGCTGGAGCGAGCGGCGCGCGTGATCGATCGCGACTGGCTGCGGCTGTCGCTGCTCGCCTGGCTCGCGATCGCGGCCTGGTTCGTGTGGCAGCGCTGGGCCGCGATCCACTGGCTGTCGCTGGGCGATACCGACGACAATATGCGGCTGATGCAGGTGCGCGCGCTGCTGAACGGCCAGGGCTGGTACGACCTGCGCGACTATCGGCTCAACCCGCCGGCCGGGTTCGACATCCACTGGTCGCGGCTGGTCGACCTGCCGATCGCGGGGCTGATCCTGCTGCTGCGCCCGCTGCTCGGCTACGCCGAGGCGGAGCGGCTGGCGTGCGGCATCGCCCCGCTGCTGCCCGCGGCGGTGACACTGGTGGCGCTGGGCGCGACGCTGCGGCGGCTGATCCACCCGCTCGCCTGGGGGCTGGCGCCCGCTTTGTTCCTCGCCACCAACGTGACGCTCGGCATGTTCCTGCCCGACCGGATCGACCATCACGGCTGGCAGCTGGCGATGCTGGCGGTGACGGTGGCGGGGCTGTGCGACCCGCGCGGCGCGCGCGGCGGCGCGCTGGTGGGGATCGCCACCGCGCTGTCGCTGACGATCGGGCTGGAGATGCTGCCCTATGCCGCCATGTCGGGCGCGATCATCGCGCTCGCCTGGGTGGTCGACCGCGGCGAGCGCGACCGGCTCGCGGTCTACGCGCTGACGCTCGCGGGCGGGAGCGCGGCGGGCTACGCGGGGTTCGCCTCCTACGCCAACCGCGTGCTGCGCTGCGACGCGCTCACCCCGGTGTGGCTGTCGGTGGTGGTGCTCGCGGGCGGCCTGCTGCTGCTGCTCGCGCTGGCCGACCCAAGGAAGCCGGCGGTGCGGCTGGTGCTGGCGCTGGCGGCGGGGGCGGCGGTGGCGGCCTTCTTCGCGCTCGCTTTCCCGCAATGCCTCGGCCGCCCCGAGCAGGTGTCGGACGAGCTCTACACCACCTGGCTCGCCAACGTGCGCGAGGCCAAGCCGATCTACCGCCACCCGCTGCGGATCGCGCTGCCGATCGTGACGCTGCCGCTGATCGGGCTCATCGGCGCGCTGCTGGCGACGTGGCGCGCGCGGCGCACGCCGGAACTGCGCGGCTGGGCCTGTGTCGCGCTGTTCGGCGCCTTCGCCGCACTGATGCTGCTGTGGCAGGCGCGCGCCGGGCCGGCGGCGCAGCTGCTCGCGATCCCGGGCGCGGCGGCGCTGGCCTGGGCGACGCTGCCCTGGCTGCTCGCGCCGCGCTACTGGCCCGCCAAGGCGTTCGCGGCGGTGGCGGTGTTCGTGCTGGTGTCGGGGAGCTTCACCCAGCTGGCGATCGACTGGTTCCAGATCGACCGCCCCAGCGCCTATGTCCGCCGCGTCAACAAGGCCACCGGGCGGTGCATGACGATCCCCGCGATGGCGCCGCTCAACCGGCTGCCGCGCCAGACGATCTTCACCTTCGTCGACATCGGCCCGCGGCTGATCACGCTGACCCACCACGACGCCATCGCGGGGCCGTACCATCGCAACGGCGACGCGATCCTCGACGTCCACCACGCCTTCAAGGGCACGCCCGAGCTGGCGCACGCGATCATGAAGCGCCACGGCGCGACCTTGCTGCTGGTGTGCCCCGACATGGCCGAGTCGACCAACTATCGCGCCAAGGCGCCGGGCGGCTTCTACGCGCGGCTGGCGCGCGGCGAGCGGTTCGACTGGCTGGTGCCGGTGCCGCTGCGGAAGGGCTCGCCGTTCCGGGCGTTCCGGATCGACTAGCGGGCGTCGACGGCGGCGGGGAGAACGCCCTCTCCTTTCCCCCTTCCGTCATCCCGGACCCGGTCCGGGATCCACCGTGGCGCGCACCCGGTGGCCGCGGGGCAGGCGGGCGGGTGTATCCCCGACCAAGTCCGGGATGACGGAGTAGGCGGGAGCGTCCCGCTTCACGCCTCCACCGACGTCGACACTTGGCCCGAGCACGGGAACAGCCGGCCCGCAGCACCTTCCCCGCGCCACCCGCGCCCGCTACGACGCCCGGGATGGCCTCCCGACCCCACGCCCCGATCCCGCGCTCGCTGTTCGCCCTGTCGATCTTCTACGGCGGGATGGTCTGCATCGCCGGGGTGCTCGGCAACAAGCAGGTGTCGCTCGGGCCGATCTCGGCGCTGGGGCCGCTGGTGGGGCTGCCGCCGCTCGCGGTGGAGGCGGGGATCTTCGCCTTCCTGCTGCTGGTGGTTACCTCCAGCGCGATCGCCGAGCTGCACGGGCAGAAGGTCGCGGGCAGGCTGGTGCTGATGGGCTTCGTGCCGCTGCTCGTCTCGATGGGGTTGACCCTGGTGGTGCTCGAGCTGCCCGCCGCGCCCGAGATGGACCGCGCGCATCTCGCCGCCTTCGAGCAGATGATGGGCGCGACGCCGTGGATCTGGGCGGGCGGCATCGTCGCCTACGGCGTGTCGCAGACGCTCAACGTCACGATCTTCTCCTGGCTCAAGGGGCGCGAGGGCGGGCGGCTGCTGTGGTTCCGCGCCGCGACCGCCAGCGCGCTGAGCCAGATCGTCGACTCGGTGCTGTTCATCTCGATCGCCTTCGGCCTCTCCGCGGTGGGCTGGCTGATGGCGGGGCAGATGCTGGCGAAGGTGGTGCTGTCGATCGTGCTGGTGCCGCCGCTGATCTACCTGATGGTCGCGCTGGGCCGCCGGCTTGACGGCTGACCTTTCGCCCCCGCCCCCGCGCCGCTATGGCGCCGCGGATGACCGATCCGACCCCCGCCGCCGCGCTCCCCCCGTCGCTTAAGGCCGAGACGCTGGTGGAGGCGCTGCCCTATCTCCAGCGCTATGCCGGCAAGACCTTCGTGGTGAAATACGGCGGCCACGCGATGGGCGAGCCCGAGGCGCAGGCGGATTTCGCCGAGGACGTGGTGCTGCTCAAGGCGGTCGGCATCAACCCGGTGGTGGTGCACGGCGGCGGACCGCAGATCGGCAGCATGCTCAAGCGGCTGGGCGTCGAGTCGCGGTTCGTCGACGGCCTGCGCGTGACCGACGCGGAGACCGCGCAGATCGCCGAGATGGTCCTGGCCGGATCGATCAACAAGGAGATCGTCGGCTGGATCGGCCGCGCCGGCGGGCGCGCGGTCGGCATCTCGGGCAAGGACGCCGGTCTGGTGCGGGCCGAGAAGGTCGGCGGGCGCGACCCCGATCCGCTGCAGGGGATCGAGCGCAAGGTCGACCTCGGCTTCGTCGGCGAGCCGGTCGCGGTCGACCGCCGCATCATCGATTCGCTCAGCCGCGACGGCATCATCCCGGTGATCGCGCCGATCGGCATCGGCGCCGACGGCCACACCTACAACATCAACGCCGACACGATGGCGGGCGCGATCGCCGCGGCGCTGGGCGCGGCACGCTTCTTCCTGCTGACCGACGTCGCGGGCGTGCTCGACCGCGACGGCCAGCTGCTCACCGACCTCGACCCCGCGGCGATCCGGCGGCTGCGCGAGGAGGGCACGATCAGGGGCGGGATGATCCCCAAGCTGGAGACCTGCGTCGCCGCGGTCGAGGCCGGGGTCGACGCCGCGGTGGTGCTCGACGGCCGCGTGCCGCACGCGATGCTGCTCGAGATCTTCACGCGGCGCGGCGCGGGCACGCTGATCCGGCGGTGAGGGGGGTGTAGATCCTCCCCGCTCGGCGGTGAGGGGGACCGCTCGCGAAGCGAGTGGTGGAGCGGGCTCGCCGCGAACGCACCGGCTCGTATACGGAAGCCCCCCTCCACCATGCTTCGCATGGTTCCCCTCCCCGCGAGCGGGGAGGAGCTAGATCGGCACCGACGTCGACCCCCGCCCCACACCCCGCTGGCACAGGCCGCGCCAGTGCCCTATATGACCGATACACCATCACGGAGACGCCGCGCGTGCTGACGCTCACCATCATCCAGATCCTGCAGGTGCTGATCTCGTTCGTGCGCTGGATCATCATCATCCAGTTCATCCTGTCGCTGCTGATCGTGTTCAACATCATCAACACCTCCAGCCCGTTCATCCGCGGGCTGCACGACGGGCTCGACCGGCTGACCGAGCCGCTCTACCGCCCGATCCGCCGCCTGCTGCCCGCCACCGGCGGGATCGACTTCGCGCCGATGGTGGTGCTGCTCGGGCTGGTGATCCTCAACATCATCCTCAACAACATCGCCGCGAGCGTGCTGGTGGGCGCCGCCGTCTGAGCGCCTGGCGCGCGACCGCGGACGGGATCGCGCTCGCTGTGCGCGTGACGCCGCGCGGCGGGCACGACTCGCTGGCCTCGGGCACCGAGGAGCATCTCGCCGCGCGCCTCTCCGCCGCCCCGGTCGACGGCGCCGCCAACGAGGCGCTGGTCGCGCTGGTGGCGCGCCACTTCGGCGTGGCGAAGCGCGACGTGGCGCTGGTGGCGGGCCAGACCGCGCGGCTCAAGCGGCTGACGATCAAAGGCGACCCCGCGGCGCTGGCACAGCGCGCCGCTTCGCTCTATGCGGCCGAGTCATGACCGCCCGCCTCATCGACGGAAAAGCCTTCGCCGCCGCGCTGCGCGACCGTGTCGCCACCGCCGCCGCCGCCTTCACCGAGGCCGCCGGGCGCCAGCCGGGACTCGCGGTGGTGCTGGTCGGCGAGGACGCAGCCTCGTCGGTCTATGTCCGCTCCAAGGGCAAGGCGACGCTGGCCGCGGGCATGGCGAGCTTCGAGCACCGCCTCCCCGCCGAGACGACGCAGGACACGCTGATCGCCCTCGTCGACCGGCTCAACGCCGACCCGGCGGTGGACGGCATCCTCGTCCAGCTGCCGCTGCCGCGCCACATCGACGAGCGCGCGGTGATCGCGCGGGTCGACCCCGACAAGGACGTCGACGGCTTCCACCCGCTCAACGCCGGGCGGCTCGCCACCGGGCTGGACGCGCTGGTGCCGTGCACGCCGCTCGGCTGCCTGATGCTGCTGCGCGACGTCCACCCGCATCTCGCCGGGCTGGAGGCGGTGGTGATCGGCCGCTCGAACATCGTCGGCAAACCGATGGCGGCGCTGCTGCTCCAGGAGAGCTGCACCGTGACGACGGTGCACAGCCGCACGCGCGACGTGATGGCGCATGTGCGCATGGCCGATATCGTCGTCGCCGCGGTCGGCATCCCCGGCTTCGTCCAGCCCGAGTGGATCAAGCCGGGTGCGACCGTGATCGACGTCGGCATCAACCGCGTCGAGGGCGGGCTGGTCGGCGACGTCGACCCGCGCGTCGCCGAGGTGGCGAGGGCGATCACCCCGGTGCCGGGCGGGGTCGGGCCGATGACGATCGCGGTGCTGCTGCGCAACACCGTCGTCGCGGCGGCGCGCCGCGCCGGGCTGGCGGCGGACCCGTCGCTCTGAGATGGTCGAGCTGTTCGTCTCGTCCTTCGTCACGCTGTTCCTGATCATCGACCCGCCCGGCTGCGCGCCGATCTTCGCCGGGCTGACCGCGGGCGCCACCCCGGCGCATCGCCGCGCCATGGCGATCCGCGCGGTGGTGGCGGCGGCGGGGATCCTGCTGCTGTTCGCGCTGGCGGGCGAGCCGTTGCTCCACGCGCTCGGGATCGAGCTCGCCTCGTTCCGCATCGCGGGCGGGCTGATGCTGTTCCTGATCGCGCTCGAGATGGTGTTCGAGAAGCGCACGCAGCGCCGCGAGGACCGCGCCGCCAAGGTGACCGCGGAGGAGGCGGACGACGTCTCGATCTTCCCGATGGCGATGCCGATGATCGCGGGCCCGGGCTCGATCGCGACGGTGATGCTGCTGATGGCGCGCAGCAACGGCCTCGAGCGCTCGGCGGTGGTGATGGCGGCGCTGGGCGCGAACCTGCTGCTGATGCTGGGCTCGCTGCTGGCGGCAGGGCCGATCATGCGGATCCTCGGCGCCAAGATCGAGGCGGTGATCACGCGGCTGCTCGGCGTGCTGCTCGCGGCGCTGGCGGTGCAGTTCGTGATCGACGGGGTGGTCGAGCAGCTCAAGTGAGCGGCGCGCGTGGCTCAGCGCGGTACAACGTCGATCAGCTATCGGGACCCTTTCCCCCCGCTGCGGCGTTCGCGCCCCACCCCCGGCTATTGTGCCGGCGTAACGACAGGGGAGTTATGTCCATGAAGCGCACGCTGATCGCCGCCCTCGCCGCCACCACCGCGCTGGGCCTCGCGGCCTGCAGCGAGAAGGCGCAGGACCAGTCCGCCGCCGCGGCGAACACGATGGCCGCCGACACCGCCGCCACCACCTCGAACGCGGTGGACGACGTCGACGCCGCCACCGACCGCGCGCTCAACTCGGCCGAGAACGGCCTCGACCGCACCGGCGCCTCGCTCCGCAACGCGGGCGACCGCACCGGCGACGCGCTGAGCAACGCGGGTGACCGCGCCGCCGACGCCACCGGCAACACGCTGGTGCGCGCGGGCGAGAAGCTGAAAGACTGAGCCTGACCGACCCCGCCGCCGCCGCGCCAGCGCGCGCGGCGGCGCTCGACGCCCCGGGATGACCCACATGACCGATCTCCGCCGCCTCGGCGCCTCCGACCTCAAGATCGCGCCGCTGGTGCTGGGCGGCAACGTGTTCGGCTGGACCGCCGACCGCGCCGCCAGCGTCGCGGTGCTCGACGCCTTCGTCGCGGGCGGCGGCACGATGATCGATACCGCCGACGTCTACTCGGCCTGGGTCGACGGTCACCAGGGCGGCGAGTCCGAGGCGATGATCGGCGAGTGGCTGCGCGCCAGCGGCAAGCGCGACCAGGTGCTGATCGCCACCAAGGTCGGCATGCTGCCCGGCGAGGGCGGCGAGGGGCTGGCGCCCGCGCGGGTCGCGGCGGCGTGCGAGGCCTCTTTGCGGCGGCTCGGCACCGATCGGATCGACCTCTATTTCGCGCATCGCGACGACGAGGCACAGCCGCAGGAGGCGGTCGCCGAGGCGTTCGCGCGGCTGGTCGAGGCGGGCAAGGTGCGCGTGCTCGGCGCCTCCAACTTCCACGCGGCGCGGCTGAAATCCTCGGTGGAGGCGGCGCGCGCCGTCGGGCTGCCGCATTATCAGGTTCTCCAGCCCGAATATAATCTGGTCACGCGGCATCGCTTCGAGGGCGAGTTGCAGGACTATTGCGTCACCGAGAACATCGGCGTGGTGCCCTATTACGGGCTCGCCTCGGGCTTCCTCACCGGCAAGTACCGCAGCCGCGACGATCTCGCGCAGAGCGTGCGCGGCGCGAAGGTGGCCGAGCTGCTCGAGGGCAAGGGCGCCGCGGTGCTGGCGGCGCTCGACTCGGTCGCGGGCGAGTCGGGCGCGACGCTGGCGCAGGTCGCGCTGGCGTGGCTGATCGCGCAGCCCGGCGTGACCGCCCCGATCGCGAGCGCCACCTCGGCGCGACAGGTGGAGGAGCTGGTCGGCGCGATGACGCTGTCGCTCACGCCCGACCAGCTCGAGCGACTGACCGACGCGGGGGCGTGAGGTCGAGAGCGCATCGGGATTAATGTGGAGACTACTCGATCTTCCCGGGCAGGGGGACGACTGTCCCGATGACGACACGGCCTGGGTCAGCCCGTCGCCACCTCAGCTGGCGGGTCCGCCGCCGGCTCGCTCGCACGCGGATCGGGGCCGAAGCGGTTCTCGCCGGCATCGCCGGGCGTGAGGCCAAAGAACAGGTCGATCACGCCGCCGACGAGCGGCACGCAGGTGGCCAGCATCCACCATGCTGAGAGTCCGATGTCGTGCAAGCGGCGCGACTTGAGCGCCACGCCTGGAGACAGCAAGGCCAGCCCGACAAGGACGAACGATGTTACCGTCCCGCTCTTGCTGCCGGGACCGTCCAACGCGCCGCCGAGGCAGACCGCGGCGAACAGAACCGCCAGCGCCACGATCGCGAAGCTCCAATATTCGCGCCGCGTCGATCGCCCGCGGAACACCGCATAGAGCCGGAACGGTCGCGTGACGTAATCAGGCAGCATCGGATCCTCCGTCGGTCGCTCTCAGGCGGGAAAGCGCGCCTGCTCGGCGAGCTCGTCAATGTCGGCGTCGATGGCAGCGCGCCGCGTCGGCGCCGGCAGCTCGACCTCGCTCGCGCCCTCGCGGCCGAGCCCCAGCAGCACGAGCAGCGCGACACCGCCGAACGGCAGTCCCAGCAGCAGCAGCCAGCGCCGCGAGAGCCGAAGGTCGCGCAGCCGGCGCGCGCTCACCGCGAGGCTCGGCACCAGCAGGATCGGGAGCGCGAGCAGCGGCGCGAGCATGATCGCGAACAGCAGCAGCGCGGCGGCGTTGCTCTCGCCCAGCCCCAGCGCGGCGATCAGCCAGGCGAGCGAGTCCTCCACGAGCCGGGTGACGATCGCGACCGCCACCAGCACCGCCGCCGCGCCGAGATGGAAGAGCCAATAGTCGCGTCGCGTCGCGCGCCCGTCGACGTCCGCGTACAGCCGCCACGGCCGGATCCAGTCGTCCACTCGCACCTCCCGCCCGCCACGCGGCAGGCCTCGGGCACATCATAGGCCGATCGCGCGACGGAACGTTTCGCGGGCGCGACGAAATGTGGTGCCTGAGGTCAGGCGGCGATCGCGCAGGCGTCCGGGCCGGCCGCGCCCAATGCGGCGATGCTGGCCGAGCTGACCGGGCGGCTGAACAGATAGCCCTGGAGATGCGTGCAGCCCGCCAGCACCAGCGCGTCGCGCTGCGCGCACGTCTCGACCCCCTCGGCGACGATCGCCATGCCGAGCGCCTCGCCCAGCCCGACGATCGCCTTGATGATCGCGCCCGCCGCGCGCGAGGTGTCGAGCCCGCGCACGAACGACTGGTCGATCTTCACCTTGTCGAACGGGAAGCGCTCGAAATAGCTGAGCGACGAATAGCCCGTGCCGAAGTCGTCCATCAGGATCTTGATCCCGGCGGCGCGCAGCCGCTCGAGCTCGACGAAGGTGCGCTCGACGTCGTGCATCACGACGTTCTCGGTCACCTCCAGCTTGAGCCGGCGCGGCGGCAGCCCGCTGTCGGCCAGCGCGGCGATCACCGTGTCGTAGACGTCGCCCGCGTGGAACTGCACCGGCGAGAGGTTGACCGCGACCGCCAGATGGTCGGGCCAGGTGGCGGCGTCGATGCAGGCCTGGCGCAGCAGCATGCGGCCGAGCGGCACGATCAGCCCGCTCTCCTCGGCGATCGCGATGAACAGGTCCGGCCGGATCGGGCCGCGCGTGGGGTGGGTCCAGCGCGCCAGCGCCTCGGCGCTCGCCATCGCGCCGGTGTCGACCTTGAGTACCGGTTGGTACAGCAAGGTGATCTCGCCGCGCTCCATCGCCGCGCGCAGGTCGAGCTCGAGCGCGCGGCGGTCACGCGCGGCCTCGTCCAGCGACGGGTGGTAGAAGCAGATCGCGCCGCGCCCGCTGGCCTTGGCCCGGTAGAGCGCGACGTCGCCGCAGTGGCGCAATTCCGAGGTGATGGCGGCATGCACCGGTGCCAGCACGATGCCGACGCTGGCGCCGACATGCGCGGTGCCCATCGACGTGGGGAAGGGCTGCGCGATCGCCGCGATCACCGCCTCGGCGACACCGCGCGCGCGCGACGCCGGCGAGTCGCCGACCACCAGCATGATGAACTCGTCGCCGCCGACGCGCGCGACCACGTCGGTCGGCTCGACCAGCGCCTGCAGCCGCTCGCCCACCGCGGCGAGCACGACGTCGCCCGCGACATGGCCGAACTGGTCGTTGACCGCCTTGAAGCGATCGAGGTCGATCGACAGCAGCGCGAGCTCGGTGCCGGAGGCCATCAGCTCGTCGAGCTGGTCGACATAGCTGTGGCGGTTGACCAGCCCGGTGAGCGAGTCGAAATGCGCGAGGCGCAGGATCTCGGCCTCGGCGCGGCGCACCTCGGTGACGTCCTCGGACAGGCCGAGCAGATACTGACCCGGGCGGTCGGGGCCGTCGAGCACGATCCGCGTCGTGCGCAGGCTCGCGCGGCTGCCGTCGGGGCGGAGGATCTCATTCTCGAAACGCTGCTCGGCGGCCGGGCTCGCCAGCGCGATCCGATCCTGCTCCTCGTAACGGTCGCCGCAGGCCGGGTAGAGCTCGCGCGCGGTGCGCCCGATCATCTCGGAACGCGGGCGCCCCATCAACTGCTCGCCGGCGCGGTTGGTCAGCAGGTAGCGGCCGGTGGCGCTGTCCTTGACGAACAGCATCGCGGGCAGGTGGTCGATGATCGTGTCGAGGAAGGCGTGCGCCTCGGCGTTGTCGCGCTCGAGCGCGCGGCGGACGGTCTCGTCGCGCATGATCACGCCATAACCGCCCATCTCCGCGCCGAGCCTGCAGCTCGACAGCGTCAGCGCCACCGGGATCATCCGCCCCGAGGCGTGGCGCGCCTCGCCGGCATAATCGGTGCTGGCGTCGGTCTCGCTGCCGAACGCCGCGACCGCGGCGTCCCACTGCGGCAGCAGCGCGCTCGCGGGACGGCCGATCAGCTCGAACGGGTGGGTCCCCAGCATGCCCGCGCCGAGCGCGTTGGCGTAGACGATCTGGCCGGCAGCGTCGGTGTAGAGCACCGCGACCGGCGCGCTCTCCACCATCTGCTGCGCGATCTCGCCGGCGGAGCGGGCAAGCCGCGTCTCGATCTGCTCCACCGCGATCCGCGCCAGCGCGAGCAGGATCTTGCGCTCGGCCGCGGACAGATTGGCGCGGCGCCGCGTGTCGAGCACGCTCAGCGCGCCGAGATGGTGGCCGCCGGCGGTGACCAGCGGCGCGCCCGCGTAGAAGCGCAGCCCCGGATGGCCCGCGACCATCGGATGGTCGACGAAGCGCTCGTCGGCGGCGAGGTCGGTCACCTCCATCAGCTCGGGCGAGAGCAGCGTGTGCGCGCAGAAGGAGTACGCGCGCGGGATCTCGCCCGAACGGAAGCCTCGCCGCGATTTGAACCAGGCGCGGCGATCGTCGACCAGCGTCACCGCGCTGTAGGGCACGCCGATCGCCAGCGCCGCGACATGCGTGATCTGGTCGAACATCGGCTCGGCCGGGGTGTCGAGGATCTGGAGGCGCGCGAGCGCGCCCAGCCGCTCACGCTCCCGCTTCGCTTCGAGGCTCACCGTCGAGATCATGGGCGTTTCGTGGCATCAACAGATTACGAAACCAATAGCACGCCGCGGGCTCGACTATAAATCTGCAAAAATGAGTAAATTACGTAAGTGCACCAACTTTCCAGGCGGTAACCATTGTCATGCCGGGACCGTCATCTGGCACCGCCACCGCGGTATCTCGCGGGTACAGCGGCGTTGCGCCACGGGCTCGCACGAGTGACCACAAGTGTCGATCTAAATCAGACACGACCTTGCGACCGCCTGCCGCTCACACCTGCGCCGCGCCGAAGTCCGACCGACGTCGCCGCGCCCCGCGCTCGCCGCGGCGGTTGAGCGCCTGGCTGACGCGATCGAGCAGCTCGGCGCGACGATAGGGCTTGCTCAGCACGTCGGTGGCGCGCGCGCGCGTACCGTTGATCACGAGTTCCTCGTTGTAGCCGGTGGTCATCAGCACCGAGACCGAGGCGTCGCGCTCGACCACCGCGTCGGCCAGCATCAGGCCGTTCATCCCGCCCGGCATCACCAGGTCGGTGAAGAGCAGGTCGATCCGGTCCTGCGGGTGGATCTGCTCGAACAGGCGCAGGCCCTGCTCGCCGTTGGCCGCGGTGGAGACGTGATAGCCCGCGCTCTCGAGGATCTCGCGCGCGATCGCGAGCACCTCGTCGCTGTCCTCCACCACCAGGATGTGGCGCACGCCGTCGCTGTCGAACACGGCGCTGGCGGCGACGTGCGGCGCGGGCGCGGCCTCCTCGCGCTGCTCGGCGCGACCGCCGGGGAACAGCATGCGCACCACGGTGCCCTCGCCCGGCTTGCTCTCGATCTCGAGCCGACCGCCCGACTGGCGAACGAAGCCGCTCGCCATCGCCAGCCCCAACCCGGTGCCGCTGCCGACGCCCTTGGTGGTGAAGAAGGGCTCGGTGGCGCGCTCGATCACCTCGGGCGACATGCCATGGCCCTCGTCCTGCACCTCGAGCACGACATAGTTGCCCGCGGCGAGCTCGACCCCGTCGCGCAGCGCGGTGTTGCCCGTGCCGTCGCCATTGTCGATCGGATCGAGCTTGAGCGGCCGGGTCGTGATCGTCACCAGCCCGCCCTCGGGCATGGCGTCGCGCGCGTTGTTGACGATGTTGAGCAGCGCCATCTCGAGCTGGTCGGGATCGACCACCACCGGCGCGAGCCCGCGGCGCAGGCTGAGATGGATCTCGACCTGCTTGTTGACCGAGCTCTCGATCAGGTCGCTGAACTCGGTGACGAGCTGGGTGAGGTCGAGCGCGCGCGGCTCGAGCCGGGTCTTGCGCGCGAAGGCGAGCAGCTGGCGTGTCAGCTTGGCGCCGCGCTCGGCCGCGGACTGCGCCGCGGCGACGTAGCGCTGCGCGCGCTCGGGATCCTTGGCGGTGGCGACCAGCTCGAGGTTGCCGTTGACCACCTGGAGCAGGTTGTTGAAGTCGTGCGCCAGCCCGGCGGTGAGCTGGCCGATCGACTCCATCTTCTGCGCCTGGCGGTACGATTGCTCGGTGTTGCGCCGGCGCGTCACGTCGAGCTGGCTGGCGAAGAAATAGCGCAGCGTCCCGCCCGTGTCATAGACGGGGCCGACGAACACCGCGTTCCAGAACGGGGTGCCGTCGCGACGATAGTTGAGCAGCTCGAGCGCCACCGCGGACTTGTTCTCGACCGCGTGGCGCAGCTCTGCCACCGCGTTGCGATCCGTCTGCGCGCCCTGGAGGAAGCGGCAGTTGCGCCCGAGGATCTCCTCCTCCTCATAGCCGGTGAGGTCGAGGAACGCCTTGTTGGCGAAGACGATGGGATTGTCGTCGAGGTTGGGATCGGTGAGGATCATCGGCATCCGCGTCATCTCGATCGCGGCGAAGAAGACGCCGCCGCGGTCGTTCAGGTCGGGATCGGTGATCGTGCTCTCGCGCCAGTGATGCAGACCGCTGCGCTCGATCGGTTCGTTGGCGCCGGTGTCCATCGTGCCCTCGGCCCGTTTGCCGGCGGCGAGCCCCGTGGGGTCCACGTCATCGCGGATGGACGGATCGGACGGGACGGAATCGGCGGCCATTTCCCGCCGTTAGCCGTTTTGCTGGCGGGGCGGAAGATGGCGGTAACATAGGTTTGTCGGGGGCGAAGGCGAGGCCAGCCGCCGTCAGCACCGCGCCTCCAACGTTCCCTCGCCGAGCAAGGTCGGCGAACGCCTTTCGTGCTCCTCCACACGCAGGAGCCCAGAGCCACGCACACCGGCAGGGGTCGCTCCGCTTGGCCCTGGGTTCCGGCTCTCGCCGGAACACGGGTGCGCAACACTCAGACTGACGGGTGTCGCAACCATCCCCTGCACGTGAGCAAGAAGAAAAGGGATGCCCGCTTCCCGTGCGACGAGCGACGGAGGGGGCGCTACGCCCCCTCCCCTTACGCCGCCACCTTGGCGCGGCCGGCGCGCTTGCGCTCGTGCGGGTCGAGGTAGCGCTTGCGCAGGCGGATCGACTTGGGCGTCACCTCCACCATCTCGTCGTCGTCGATATAGGCGATCGCCTGCTCCAGCGTCATCTTCTTCGGCGGGGTCAGGCGGATCGCGTCGTCCTTGCCGCCCGAGGCGCGGAAGTTGGTGAGCTGCTTCGCCTTCATCGGATTGACCTCGAGGTCGTCCGTCTTGGCGTTCTCACCGATGATCATGCCCTCGTACAGCGCCTCGCCGTGGCCGACGAAGAGCACGCCGCGGTCCTCGAGCGGGCCGAGCGCATAGCCCTGCGCCTCGCCCGCGCCGTTGGAGATCAGCACGCCGTTCTTGCGGCCCTCGATCGCGCCCTTGTGCGGGCCGTACTTCTCGAACAGCCGGTTCATGATGCCGGTGCCGCGCGTGTCCGACAGGAACTCGCCGTGATAGCCGATCATGCCGCGGCTCGGCGCGGAGAAGGTGATGCGGGTCTTGCCGCCGCCCGACGGACGCATGTCGGTCAGCTCAGCCTTGCGCAGGTTCATCTTCTCGACGACGGTACCCGAATATTCCTCGTCCACGTCGATGATGACGGTCTCGTACGGTTCGGTCTTCTTGCCGTTCTCGTCCTCGCCGAACAGCACGCGCGGGCGGCTGATGCCGAGCTCGAAGCCCTCGCGGCGCATCGTCTCGATCAGCACGCCGAGCTGAAGCTCGCCGCGGCCCGCGACCTCGAAACTGTCGCGGTCGGCGGCCTCGGTCACCTTGATCGCGACGTTCGACTCGGCCTCGCGCATCAGGCGATCGCGGATCATGCGGCTCGTCACCTTGCTGCCCTCGCGCCCCGCCATCGGCGAGTCGTTCACCGCGAAGCGCATCGACAGCGTCGGCGGGTCGATCGGCTGGGCGTGGAGCGGCTCGCTCACCGAGGTGTCGGCGATCGTGTTGGCGACGGTGGCGACGGCGAGGCCGGCGAGGCTGATGATCTCGCCCGCGCGCGCTTCCTCGACCGGCACGCGCTCCAGGCCGTGGAACGACATCAGCTTGGAGGCGCGGCCCGCCTCGACGATATTGCCGTCGTTGTCGAGCGCATGGATCGGCTGGTTGAGCTTGACCACGCCCGAGTTGACCCGGCCGGTCAGGATGCGGCCGAGGAAATTGTCGCGGTCGAGCAATGTCACCAGGAAGGTGAACGGCGCCTCGAGGTCGACCTTGGGCGCGGGGACGTGCTCGACGATCTTCTCGAACATCGGCGTCAGCGTGCCCTCGCGCGCCTTGGGGTCGGTCGAGGCATAGCCGTTGCGGCCCGAGGCGAAGAGCACGGGGAAGTCGAGCTGCTCGTCGGTCGCGTCGAGCGAGACGAACAGGTCGAACACCTCGTCGAGCACTTCCTGGGTGCGCTCGTCGGGGCGGTCGATCTTGTTGACCACCACGATCGGCCGCAGGCCGAGCGCCAGCGCCTTGCCGGTGACGAACTTGGTCTGCGGCATCGCGCCCTCGGACGAGTCGACCAGCAGGATCACGCCGTCGACCATCGAGAGGATGCGCTCGACCTCGCCGCCGAAATCGGCGTGGCCGGGCGTGTCGACGATGTTGATGCGCGTGTCGTTCCACACGATCGAGGTCGGCTTGGCGAGGATGGTGATCCCGCGCTCCTTCTCGAGGTCGTTCGAGTCCATCGCGCGCTCTTCGATGCGCTGGTTGTCGCGGAACGTGCCCGACTGGCGGAAGAGCTGGTCGACGAGGGTCGTCTTGCCATGATCGACGTGCGCGATGATGGCGATGTTGCGCAGGTTCATACGGATTCCTGAGGTGGCCCGCGGCGGCCGCAGGCGATGTCGCCGGCGCGCATAGCGGAAAGCGAGCGCGGGCGCCAGTCTTCGCGGCCGCAGCATGGGGCGAGGGGTCGGGAGCTGTCAGGCGGGCTGGTGCAACGGCCGCATGTCAATCACGTCGAAGGCGACGTTCGCGATCTCGGCCTTCTGCAGCTGGATCAGCGACGTGGATCGGCCCTCGACATGATGCCGGGTAAGCCAAGCGGTGACCTGCTCCTCGATCCTCCCCTGCAAGGGGAGGTGGCAGGCCGCAGGCCTGACGGAGGGGTGTCGCCGGTAATTAGGACCGCGGGACACACGCCCCCGCGACACCCCTCCGACGCGCTGCGCGCGCCACCTCCCCTTGCAGGGGAGGATCTAAGATGCCGCTTGGCTGTTTTTCGACCTACACTCCCTCGATGCACCAGCATCCCGCGCCGGATCGCCTCGTCCGAATTCACCCGCATGTCGCCGTCCCACGCACCCTCGAAAGTAAGCTAGACACGCGGCGCGAGGAAGGGGGCGACGCCGCTCTGGGCTACCCGTCACGGCGGTGAGATCCGCGCGCTCCCACCTCGACAACGCCGCCCCACCGTATTACATCCACAACACAGTTGAACAGCGCGCGCCACCGCGAGACAAGAGCGCGACGCACGAAGGAGACGAGCATGGCGACCTCCCCCGGTACCGAGACCGCGCCGGCGCTGACGCTGACCCCGCCCGACCCCGTCCCCGCGGTCCCGAGCGAGCGCGCCGCGGGGCTCGTGCCGGTCGACCCCGGCACGCGCAGCGAGCTGGAGAAGCGGGTCGACGCCTTCGTCGAGCAACTGCTCGCGGAGGACGTCAACTCGCCCGAGTTCGGCAAGCGCGTCGACGCGATCACCGCGATGGGACAGAAGGAGATCCGCGACGCCGCGGGCCAGTCCAACCGCTTCCTCGATCGCCCGGTGCGCGCGATGGACAAGGAGGCAGGGGTCGGCAAGGACCTCGCCGAGCTGCGCCGCACCGTCGAGCAGCTCGATCCCGGCCGCCGCGGCAATCTCTCCAAGCCGCAGAAACTGTTCGGCGTGATCCCGTTCGGCTCGAAGATGCGCGACTATTTCGACGGCTATAAGAGCAGCCAGACGCACATCGCCGCGATCCTGCGCAGCCTGTCCTCGGGCAAGGACGAGCTGCTGATGGACAATGCCGCGATCGACACCGAGCGCGCCAATCTCTGGGCCTCGATGGGGCGGCTGGAGCAGATGATCCACCTCGCCCGCGCGATGGACGCGCGGCTGGAGGACAAGGCCAACGAGCTCGACGCCAGCGATCCCGCCAAGGCCAAGGCGATCCGCGAGACCGCTCTGTTCTACGCGCGCCAGCGCACGCAGGACCTGCTCACCCAGATGGCGGTGACGGTGCAGGGCTATCTCGCGCTCGACCTGGTCAAGAAGAACAATTTCGAGCTGATCAAGGGCGTCGACCGCGCCAGCACCACCACCGTGGCGGCGCTGCGCACCGCGGTGACGGTGGCGCAGGCGCTGACCAACCAGAAGCTGGTGCTGGAACAGGTCACCCAGCTCAACGCCACCACCGCGGGGCTGATCGACTCGACCGGCAAGCTGCTGCGCCAGAACACCGCCGCGATCCACGAGCAGGCCGCCGCCTCGACCATCCCGCTGGAGACGCTGCAGCGCGCCTTCCAGAACATCTACGACACGATGGACGCGATCGACACGTTCAAGCTCAAGTCGCTCGACACGATGAAGGTCACGGTGGAGACGCTCGGGCGCGAGGTCGACAAGTCGCGCGGCTATATCGCGCGCGCCGAGGGGGCGTCGCGCAACAGCCTCGCCAGCCCGGCCGAGCAGTTCAAGCTGGAGGCGCTGTGACGCTGCCGCCGAGCCACGACACCGACGCCGCGATCGCGGGCGCGCGCGCCGCCGCGGGCCGGGTGAGCGGGCGCGGCGTGCTGACGGTGCAGCGTCGCCCGCGGCGCGGGCGCGGCGGGGCTAAGGCGCGGCTGGCGGCGATCGCGGCGGTGAACGGCGCGATCCTGCTGGTGGCGGCGCTGCTCGGGGTCGGCCTGTTCGGCGGCGTGGCGGCGATCACCCTGATGCTGGCGGCGACGCTGGCGATCGCCTTCGCCCCCGCGACCCCGGTGCCGACCCCCGAGCGGCTGGCGCGCTCCGAGCTCAAGGCGCTGCCGGCGCAGACCGCGCGCTGGCTCGACGCGCAGCGCCCGTCGCTGCCCGCGCCCGCGCTGGCGGTGGTCGACCGGATCGAGCAGCGGCTCGACACGCTCGGTGTCCAGCTCGCCGCGCTCGACGAGACCAGCGCCGCCGCGGCCGACATGCGCCGGCTGATCGGCGAGCAGCTGCCCGACTTCGTGCGCGATTACGCGCGCGTCCCGCCGGACCTGCGCCGCACCGCGCGCGGCGGCCGCACGCCCGACCAGCAGCTGGTGGAGGGGCTCGGCGTGATCGAGCGCGAGCTCGCCGCCACCAGCGGGGAACTCGCCCAGGGCGACCTCGACGCGCTCGCGACCCGGCGGCGCTTCCTGGAGATCAAGTATGAGGCGGAGTGAGCGGGCCTCGGCGCGAAGGTCGCCCGCGCGGCGGATCCCCCGCCGTTTCCACCGTCCGCCGCCCGCGGGCTGACTGCGCCGGCGCGACGCTTCACCGTCCCGACATCCTTCCCTTTCGAACATCTCCCCCGCTCGTCATATCTACCCGCTCGTCATCCCCATCTCGTCCTTCCCCCTTCCGTCATCACCCCCTTCCCGTCATCCCCGCGCAGGCGGGATGACGGTGGTGAGGCGAGCGCCCCCCCTCCCGAAGCGTGTGAACACCGATCCCGACGTCCACGACGTCACCGGCGGCATCGGCTTCGAGGTCGGCCCCGAGGAGATCGGTCTCGGCGACCTGACCGGCGATCCGGGGATCCACGTGCGCGGCGAGGTCTCGCTCTTCGGCTGGACCAACAGTTCCCGCCCGACGCTCGGCAGCGTGGCGCACTTCTGATCGCGGCTTCGGCCGCGGAGGGAGCCGAGGGCCTGTGATGGAGTGCAGGCCGCGGCGCGACCGACCGCACCAGTAGCGTCCCGTGCGGGGAGAGAGGGGCGGGGCCGGCGACGGTCCCGCTTTTCGCTATGTGCCGCAGCGGCGCGCCTTATCCTCGGCTATGGCACGTGCGCGCCACCGCGTGTAGCGACGCGCGGCTCGTCGAGGGGAGAAGAAGTTGGTGGTGCCATCACGTCGGGGGGCGATCCTGCTCCCCGCCCCGCTCGCTGCCCTGCTCCTCTCCGCCGCGCCCGCCGCCGCGCAGGTAGAGGACGGGCAGCTCTGGGAACAGGTCAACCTGGTCGTGCCGCTGACCCCGCAGGTGCGCGTCACGCTCGAGCAGATCGCTCGCTGGGGCGACCGCAATGACGGGCTGACCCAGACCGAGGTCGGCGGCCTGCTCGGCTACAAGCTCGGCGACACGCTCGAGCTGGGTATCGGCTACCGACACGTCGGGCTGTACAGCGCCTCGGGGCCGACGGTGCACGAGGACCGGCTGCGCCAGCAGCTGGTGCTGACCCGCGGGCGGCTGGTCGGGCGACTGCGCGTGGACGAGCGCTTCAATCCCGGCGGCAGCGAGGTCGGCTTCCGCGTCCGCCCGCTGGCGCGCTACAACCAACCGCTCGGCCGGCGCGGCTACGCGCTGTACGTGAGCCACGAAAGTTTCATCGTCCCCAACAGCACCGCCTGGGGGCAGCGCTCGGGCTACGAGCGGATGCGCAACATGGCGGGCGTCACCCTGCCCTTCGTCCGCCGCAAGGTGATGCTCGATATCGGCTATCTCAACCAATATCGCCTCGGGCTGGGCGGCGCGCGGCCGCAGATGGAACATGCGCTGAGCCTGCAGCTGACCGTCAACGCGCTCGGCCCGATCCTGCACGACTGAGGAGAGGGGAGTGGCGCCTGAGGCAGCGCCCGCCCTCACCCCTCCACCTTCTCCGCCAGCTCGAGCCAGCGCAGCTCGGCGGCCTCCTTCTCGTCGCGCAGCGCGGCGATGCCCTTGCTCAGCCGATCGAACGCCGCGGCGTCGCGGGCGTAGAGCCCGGGATCGGCCATCGCCGCCTCGTCGCGCGCGATCGCCGCGTCGATCTCCTCGATCCGCTTCGGCAGCAGCTCGTAATCGCGCTGGTCCTTGTAGGTCAGCTTGGTCCGCGCCGGCGGGGGCGGGGGCGGCGGGGCGGCGGCGGCCTTGACCGCGGGCCGGCGCGCCGCCTCGACGCGCGGGCGCCGCTGCCGTTCCCAATCCTCGTAGCCGCCCGCCACCACGTCGACGTGGCCCGTGCCGTCGAGACCCAGCGTCACCGTCACGGTGCGATCGAGGAAGTCGCGGTCGTGGCTGACGATCAGCACCGTGCCCTCGTAATCAGCGATCACCTCCTGGAGCAGGTCGAGCGTCTCGAGGTCGAGGTCGTTGGTCGGCTCGTCGAGCACCAGCAGGTTGGAGCGCCGCGCGAACTCGCGCGCCAGCAGCAGGCGCGAGCGCTCGCCGCCCGACAGCGACCCCACCTTGGCCTCGGCGAGCGAGGGATCGAACAGGAACTCCTTGAGATAGCCGTGGAGGTGTTTGCGCGTGCCGAGCACGTCGATCCACTCGCCGCCGTCGGCGACGACGTCGCGCACGGTCTTCTCGGGCGCCATCAGGCTGCGCTGCTGGTCGATGACGATGCCGTCGAGCGTCCGGGCGCGCCGGATCGTGCCCTCGTCGGGCTCGATCTCGCCGGTGAGCAGACGGAGCAGCGTCGTCTTGCCCGCGCCGTTGCGCCCGACGATGCCGATCCGGTCGCCGCGCGCGACGCGCAGGGAGAGGTCGCGGATGATCGCGCGCTCGCCGTAGCTCTTCGACACATGCTCGACGTCGATCACCACCTTGGTCTTGACGTCGTCGCTCGCGATCGACAGCGCGGCGGCGCCCTGCGGGCCGGTCATGGCGGCGCGCTCGGCGCGCATCTCCTTGAGCTTGGCGAGCCGGCCCTGGTTGCGCCGGCGCCGCCCGGTGACGCCGCGCTGGAGCCAGTGCTCCTCGATCTTGAGCTTGGCGTCGAGCCGCGCGGCGTTGCGCTCCTCCTCGGCATAGACCTGCTCGGTCCAGGCCTCGAAGCCGCCGAAGCCGACCTCGGCGCGGCGCAGCTCGCCGCGGTCGAGCCACAGCGTCTGGCGCGTCAGCCGGGTGAGGAAGGTGCGGTCGTGGCTGATCACCACGAAGGCGCCCTTGAAGCGCTTGAGCCAGTCCTCCAGCCACTCGATCGCGCCGACGTCGAGGTGGTTGGTCGGCTCGTCCAGCAGCAGCACGTCGGGCGCGAGCGCGAGCGCGCGCACGATCGCGGCGCGGCGGCGCTCGCCGCCCGAGGCGGAGGTGGCCTCGCGCGTGAGATCGATGCCGAGCTGCCCCGCGATCGCCTCGGCCTCATAGGGCTGCGGCGGCTGCTCGCCGGAGAGGACATAGTCGGCCAGGGTGGCGAAGCCGGCGAGATCGGGGTCCTGCTCGAGCATCACCACCTTGGTGCCCGGCACGATCGTGCGGCGGCCCTCGTCGCTGTCGATCGCGCCCGCGATCAGCTTGAGCAGGGTGGACTTGCCGGCGCCGTTGCGGCCGATCAGCGCGAGCCGGTCGCGCTCGCCGATGAACAGGTCGAGGTGGCGGAACAGCCAGCCGGCGCCCTGCACCAGCCCGAGATTTTCGTAGGAGAGGATGGGTGCGGCCATCGCGCGGACCTAGGTGGCGGGGGCGCGGCTGGCAATGGCGCGGGCTTGGGCGGGTGCGGCGCGAGGCGGCGGCGCGCGCGGCGCACGGCTTGCCGGGCGTAGCGGGGGCACCTACACCGCCGTGCGAGGAGACGAGAGTGACCGCACGCTGGACCTTTGCCGCGGCCCTGACGGTCGCCGCGTCGCTCGCCGCCTGTTCGGCGGAGCCGAGCGCGCCTGTCGCGGGGGACGCCTATGTGCGGCTCGCGGCGGTGCCGGGGCGGCCGGCGGCGGGCTATTTCCTGCTCCACGGCGGTGCCGGGGACGCCACGTTGGTGCAAGTCGAGGCGCCGGGCGCGGCGCGGGTCGAGCTCCACACCAGCCGCATGACCGGCAACGGCATGGCGACGATGGACTCGCTGCCGAGCGTGCGTGTGCCCGCGCGCGGCAGCGTCGCCTTCGTGCCGGGCGCGCAGCACGTCATGCTGTTCGGCCTGCCCGCCAGCGTCGTGCCGGGCGGCACGCTGCCGCTGACCTTGCGCTTCGCCGACGGCAGCGCGGTGCGGGCGGACGCGCGCGTGATCGCGGCGGGGGATGCCGCGCCGGAGTGAGCCGCGGTCCGGGGACGTCCCAGTCGGTCAGGGAGAGGTAGGACACCAGTTCCCGTGGTGCCCCGGCAAAAAGGGGGGCGTCGCGCGTCTCTTCGTCCGCGTCGCACGTTCGACACGCCGATGACCCGCCCGCTAACCCCCGGCGAGATTGCTCTCGCGCGCTCGGTCTACGGCGACGCGATCGACTATGCGCCGGTGCGGCTGGCGCGGCGCGCCTGGGCCTTCTTCCAGCCGCGCGACGTGGTGATGGCGCCGCGCGGCACGATCCACTTCCACCCCAAGGGCGAGCTGTGGCGCGACGATTTCGCCGCCGCGCCGCTCGGGCTGCAGGGGCTGTTCGTCCACGAAATGTGCCACGTCTGGCAGCACCAGCGCGGCGTGTGCCTGCCGCTCGCGCGCCATCCGTGGTGCCGCTACCATTACACCATCCACCCGGGCTGGCCGCTCGCGCGCTACGGGCTGGAGCAGCAGGCCGAGATCGTCCGCCACGCCTTCCTGCTGCGGCACGGCGCCACCGTCGCGGGCGCGCCCGAGCTGGCGCGCTACGAGACGATCCTGCCGTTCGGGACGGGTTAAGGGGACGGAGGCGGCGCCGTCTCGGCGAGGCACCGAGATCCTCCCCGCTGGGCGGGGAGGGGACCATGCGCAGCATGGTGGAGCGGGGCTTCCGCGGGGGGATACGCCCGATCTAGCGTAAACTAGCGGCCCTCCCGCTGAGAGCCCCCTCCGCCACCGGCCTGGGGCCGGCGGTCCCCCTCCCCGCGGAGCGGGGAGGATCTCAGCGCACCCCCGCGCTCCCCCTCCCCGCGGAGCGGGGAGGATCTCAGCGCACCCCCGCGCTCCCCCTCCCCGCAAGCGGGGAGGATCTCAGCGGCTCCCGCCCCCTCCCCATCGCGGGTCACCCGTCGCTTGTGACCGCGCCCCTCCCCCGCGTACATGCGAACCGGTCGCAACAATCACCCCAGAGGATCATCCGCATGACATCTCACGCGCGCGCGCTCGGCGCCGCGCTGCTCGCCGGCGCCTGCCTCGCCGCCGCGCCGGCGCGCGCGGGCGAGGGCATGTTCTCGCGGCTCTACACCACCGATCTCACGCCCAAGGGCCATGTCGAGGTCGAGCAGGTGGTGCGCGAGCGCGCCGGGCGCCGCTTCGGCCATTATGACGCCACCGACTTCCGCAGCGAGCTGGAAGTGGGGGTGACCGACGATCTCCAGGCCTCGCTCTACGTCAACTCGAACCGGATCCACGCCATTGGCGCGCCCGACGACGACGACCCGAACGCCGACACCGGCTTCACGCGCCATCGCTTCTCGCCGCAGAGCGTCTCGGCCGAGTTCGTCTATCGCGCGCTCAGCCCGTACAAGAACAAGGGCGGCTGGGGGCTCGCGCTCTACATCGAGCCCGAGTATGATTTCCGCGACCTCCACGACGGGCTGCGCTACGCGCCGGGCACGTTCGAGCTGGAGACGCGCGCGATCGTCCAGAAGAACTTCGCCGAGGATCGCGTGATCGTCGCGTACAACCTCGTGCTCGAGGCCGAGTCGATCCGCTTCGCCGGGCGCGACGACACCAACAGCGAGCTCGACTGGAACAACGAGCTGGGCGTCACCGCGCGTGTCGCGCCCCGGCTCTATCTCGGCGTCGAGGGGCGCAACCACAACGAGTACGGCAATTTCGTCCATCACGAGCATTCGGTCTACTGGGTCGGGCCGTCGCTCCACCTCGCCGGGCAGCACGGCTGGGCGACGCTCGGCTGGCTCCACCAGGTCGCGGGCAACCCGGGCTATGACGAGGACGGGCGCGACATCGGCCGCCACCTCTTCCTGCGCAGCCACGAGCGCGACGAGGTGACGCTCAAATACGGCATCCCCTTCTGAGGCGCGCGAGGATGCGCTGCCGCTTCGTCCTGCTCGCCGTCGCGCCGGTGCTGGCGAGCCCGGCCTGGGCGACCACCTATATGACCGTCGACCAGGCCAAGGCCGCGCTCTTTCCCGGTGTTTCGCTGGTGCGCGACGACCGCGCGCTCACCGACGCGCAGGCGGCGGCGATCCGCGCGCACTCGGGGGTGAGCGTCCACGCGCGCGCGGTGCACAGCTGGCGCGCGCCCGACGGCGCGCGGCTGATCGTCGACCAGGTGCTGGGCAAGCACGAGAACATCACGCTCGCGCTCGCGCTCGACCCCGCCGGCGCGGTGCGCGCGCTCGAGATCCTCGACTATCGCGAGAGCTATGGCGGGCAGGTGCGCGACCCGGCGTGGCGCGCGCAGTTCACCGGCAAGCGCGACGGCGCGCCGCTCGCGCTGGGGCAGGACATCCGCAACAACTCGGGCGGCACGCTCTCGGCGCGCCACGTCGCCGACGGCGTGCGCCGGCTGCTCGCCACCGACCGGATCGTCTTTGCGCCGCATTGAGCGCGCGCGCCCGCTGCTCGGCACGCTCGTCGCGGTGCGCGCGGAGGGCCCGGGCGCGCTGGAGCGAGCGGTCGACGCCGCCTTCGCCGCGATCGCCGCGGTCGAGGCGCGGATGAGCGCCTATCGCGACGACGGCGACCTCGCCGCGGTGGCGCGGCTCGGCGCGGGCGAGCGCGTGGCCGTCGATCCGCTCACCGCGCGCTGCCTGTGGCTCGCGCTGGCGCTGGCGCGCGCGAGCGACGGCGCGTTCGACCCGGTCATGCCCGGGGCCGCCGACGCGCCGCGCGCGGCAACGTGGCGCGACCTGCGCGTGGCGCACGGCGCGGTGACGGTGGCGCGGCCGCTGCGGCTCGACCTCGGCGGGATCGCCAAGGGCTATGCGGTCGACCGCGCGATCGCCGCGCTGCGCCGCGCCGGCGTGTCGGCGGCGACGGTCAACGCCGGCGGCGACCTGCGCAGCTACGGCGCGGACGAGTGGGTCGCGCTGACGCCGCGCCACGCCGCGCCGCCGATGGCGGTGCTGATCGCCGGCGGCGCGCTCGCCAGCAGCGACGTCGCCGCCGCCGCCGAGGACCGCGGCGCGCCACAGCACCGCGACCCGGCCACCGGCGCGGCGCTGCCGCCCGGCTTCGCCAGCGTCGCCGCACCGCGCTGCGCGGTGGCGGACGCGTTGACGAAGGTGGTGCTGGCGCGCGGCGCGGCGGCGGCGGCGCTGGTGGCGCGACTCGGCGCGCGCGCCGTCCTCCACCGCCCCGACAGCGCCTGGCAGGAGATCGTGGCGTGAGGCGCGGGCTCCGGCGTCTCGCGCAGGCGGTGCTGGCGCTGGTGTGGGCGAGCGGCGCGGCGTGGCTGGTGCTGCACCATTGGGCGCAGCGCGAGGGCGCGTTCGGCCCCGAGCCGAGCCAGGCCGAGCCCTGGGCGCTGCGCGTGCACGGCGTGGCGGCGACCGCGACGGTGGCGCTGCTCGGGCTGCTCTACGGCGTGCACGTCGCGCCGGGCTGGCGCGCGCGGCGACGGCGCTGGTCGGGCGGCGCCTTGTTCGCCAGCGGGGTCGCGCTCGCGCTCAGCGGCGACCTGCTCTATTACCTCGCCGACGAGGACTCGCGCGCGGCGGTGGCGCTGGCGCACTGGGTGGTCGGGCTGGCCGCGCTGCCGCTGTTCGTGGCGCATCGCTGGCGGCGAGGGCACACGAGCCCCGTTTCATACTCTCGGCGGCGCCATGCTGAGCTTGTCTCAGGATCCACTGCGCCGCACGAGCCGCCGCCGCTGGGCCAGCCGCACCGTGGATCCTGAAACGAGCTCAGGATGACGGACGAGAGGAGGAAAGTGCAGCCCCCGTCACCGCAGCAGCACCAGCTCCTCCGCCATGGTCGGGTGGAGCGCCACGGTGGCGTCGAACTGCGCCTTGGTCAGCCCCGCCTTCACCGCCACCGCGGCGGCCTGGATGATCTCGGGCACGTCAGGCCCGATCATGTGGATGCCGACGACGCGGTCGGTCTCGCCGTCGCACACCATCTTGTACAGCGCGCGCTCGTCGCGCGCCGCCAGCACGTTCTTCATCGGCCGGAAATCCGACGAATAGACCTTCACCGAGCCGAGCTTCTGCCGCGCCTCGCTCTCGGTCATCCCCACGCCCGCGATCGGCGGGTGGCTGAACACCGCCGAGGGCACGCAATCATAGTCGACGCGCGTGTCCTTGCCGCCGTACATCCGGTCGGCGAAGGCCTGGCCCTCGCGGATCGCGATCGGGGTGAGCTGGATCCGGTTGGTCACGTCGCCCACCGCGAAGATCGAGGCGCAGGTGGAGCGATTGTCGCCGTCGACCTTGACCGCGCCCTGCTCGTCCAGCTCCACCCCGGCCGTCTCCAGCCCCAGACCGGTCGTGTTGGGGCGCCGCCCGGTGGCGAACATGACGAGGTCGACGATCGCGGGCTCGTGCCCGCTCATGCTGACCTTGAGGCAGCCGTCGTCCATCTTCTCGATGCCCTCGAACGTGGCGTCGAAGCGGAACTCCAGCCCCTTCATCATGCTGATCTGAAGCAGCCGGTCGCGGATCTGCAGGTCGTAGCCGCGCAATATCTCCTTCGTCCGGTTCATCAGGATGACGTGCGCGCCGAGCTGGTGGAACACGCCCGCGAACTCGTTGGCGATATAGCCCGCACCCGCGATCAGCACGCGTTTGGGCAGAGCGTCGAGGTGGAACGCCTCGTTCGAGGTGATGCCGTGCTCGTGGCCCGGGCAGGACGGCACCGCGGGGTGCGCGCCGACCGCGACCAGGATCGTCCTGGCGCTGCGCGTGGTGCCGTCGCCGAGCGTCACCTCATGGGGGCCGGAGACGGTGGCGCGCTGGTGAATGATCTCGGCGCCCGCGTTCTCCAGCGTGTGGGTATAGGCGCCGTTGATGCGATCGACCTCGCGCAGCACGTTGTCGCGCAGCCGCTGCCAGTCGAACGCGCAGTCGCTCGGCACGTCCCAGCCGAAGTGGCGCGCGTCGCGCAGGTCCTCGGCGAAATGCGCGCCGTAGACGAGCAGCTTCTTGGGCACGCAGCCGCGGATCACGCAGGTGCCGCCGACGCGATATTCCTCCGCCACCGCGACCTTGGCGCCATGCGCCGCGGCGACCCGCGCCGCGCGTGTGCCGCCCGAGCCCGCGCCGATGACGAAGAGGTCATAGTCATACTCGGGCATAAGCGGGCGGCTCCGTGGACGCGGGACGATGGGCACGCGCGCCGAGGCGTCGACACGGCGCGCTACGATCCCGGCGCTGCTAGACGCCGGTCCCGCCGAGCTCAACCATGCTCCTGCGCACCGGCATCCGCCGGAGCACACTGAGAATGAAGACCCGGCGGGTGGGGACGCCCGCCCAGATGGGGCCGCGCGCGCGCTCAGGGAAGGGGTGGCGCGCTCAGCACATCCCCGAGGTGAGCAGGTCGCTCAGCTCGCGCTGCAGCCGCGCCATGGTGAAGGGCTTGCCGATGAAGCGATCGGCGGTGCGGGTCTCGAGATGGTCGTCGCCGACGAAGCCCGACATCACGATCGTGCGCGCGCCCGGCAGCAGCGCGAGCACGCGGCGCACCAGCCCGAAGCCGTCGATCGTGCCGGGCATGCGCACGTCGGTGAGCAGCACGTCGAAATGGACGCCCTGGCTGATCATGCCATAGGCCTCATCGCCCGAGGCGGCGGTGCGGACGCTGTAGCCGGTGCTCTGAAGCTGCTCGCACACGGTGCGACGCACCAGCGGCTCGTCGTCCACCACCAGGATCACTGGCGCGCGCTGGTCGTCAGACATCCCGTGCAAGGCCCCGTGCGACACCGTTCATCGTATAAAGTCATCCACTCGACGACGTCTCGCCGCTGACCTGACGCGTGTCAAGGCGGGACAGGCGGGGTGCCGCTTCAAAGTTGACGTAACGGTAATTTACAAGCGCGGGTGTGGCGCGGAGTCCGCAGTGCGGGGCACTCGCGGCAGACGAAGGGAGCTGACGCGGGTCGGGAGGCGGACGAGGGGGGAGCCGCCGTCGGGTGATTCGGGGCGTGAGGCTGAGCGACGCGGGAGCCGCCGCCGGGTGATCCGGGCGGGCCGGTGGAGGGGTCGATGGCGCGGGTAATAAGGTCGGTGCGTCGCCCGTTTCCCGTCATCGCTCCCCCACCGTCACGTCGCTCTGCCCCGGCGCGTCACCCCGTCGCCCGGCGCCCCGTCACCCGTCGCCCGTCACCCGTCACCCGTCGCCCCGTCACCCAGACACCCCGCTCTCCCCGTCATCCCTGCGCAGGCAGGGATCCAGACGCGCGGACCTGTCGATGGAGACGCGACGTCAGCGCGTCCGGATCCCCGCCTGCGCGGGGATGACGAGGCAGGCGGCGGGGTCGGATGCGGCGGTCGGCGGCGCCGAGACGCCCGCGCGTCTGGGTCCCCGCCGCCGCGGGGATGGCGAGGCGGCGGGGGGGGGGGGGGGACGCCACGCGGCACCACGATCGTGTGCCACGCGGTCGCCGTGCCGCGCGACCGTGATCAGGGACGGGCACCGGCGGCAGCCGCCGCCGCCCCCCGGCTTACCCCGGCATCACGCCGCGGCGGGCTGCTTCGACTCGATCACCGCGAGCAGGTCGTCGAACGACTTGGAGAAGCTCGCCACGCCCTCGTCGACCAGCTCCTTGGTCACCGCGTCGAGGTCGAGCCCGAGTCGCGCCTGCTCGGCGATGACGTGACGCGCGCCCTCGACGTCCTGCTGGAGCGTCTGCGCCACCGTGCCATGGTCGCGGAAGGCATCCATCGTCTTGGGCGGCATGGTGTTGACCGTGTCGGGCCCGATCAGCTGGTCGACGTACAGCGTGTCGGGATAATCGGGGTTCTTGGTGCCGGTCGAGGCCCAGAGCAGCCGCTGCGGGCGCGCGCCCTTGGCGGCGAGCGTCTGCCAGCGCTCGGAGGCGATGAACTCCTCGTACCAGGCATAGGCCAGCTTGGCGTTGGCGATCGCGACCTTGCCCTTGAGCGGCTTGGCCTCCTCGCCGCCGACGCCGGCGTCGATCTTGTCGTCGATCTTGCTGTCGATGCGGCTGACGAAGAAGCTGGCGACACTGGCGATGTTGTTGATCGACAGACCCTTCTCGACGCGCTCCTCGAGCCCCTCGACATAGGCGTGCGCGACCTGCTTGTACGCCTCGACCCCGAACAGCAGCGTCACGTTGACGTTGATGCCCTTGGCGATCGTGTCGCGGATCGCGCGGACGCCGTCGTCGGTGCCGGGGATCTTGATCATCAGGTTGGGGCGGTCGACCGCCTGCCACAGCCGCTCGGCCTCCTCGGCGGTCTCGGGACCCTTGAGCGCGAGATAGGGCGAGACCTCGAGGCTGACGTAGCCGTCCGCCGCGTCGAGTCTCTGATAGACCGGCAGCAGCGTGTCGCACGCCGCCTGGATGTCCTTGATCGCCTGCGCCTCGTAGCGCGCCATCGGCTCGGCGCCGGGGTTCTCGCGGTCGAACGCGGCGAACCCCTCGTCATAGGCGTCGCCCGCGCCCATCGCCTTCTCGAAGATCGTCGGGTTGGAGGTGACGCCGCTCAGCCCGTCCGCGTCCACCAGCTGCTGCAGCCCGCCCTTCTCGAGGAACCTGCGGTCGACGAAGTCGAGCCACACCGCGGTGCCCGCCTTGCTGAGGTCCTGTAGCTTGCTCACTCGCCTTCCTCCATCTCGTCGCGCGTGCCGCCGATATAGGGGCGGCGGGGGCGCCAAATAAGCCTGTGCGGGCGGTCGGCGCTTCCGTCGCCGCGGTTAGCGCCCGCGCCGCCTTCACCCCTTCTCGTCATCTCTCCCCTCATCCCCTCTCTGCTCATCCCTGCGCAGGCAGGGATCCAGGCGCGCGAGCGGTGCGGCCCGATCGCCGACGTCTGCGCGTCTGGATTCCCGCCTTCGCGGGAATGACGGAGGAGCGACGTGATTACCGCCCCATCGCCTCCTTGGCGACCTTGACGACATTCTCCACGGTGAAGCCGTACTTGTCCTGGAGCTTCGCCAGCGGGGCCGAGGCGCCGAAGGTCGACATGGTGATCTGCCGTCCCTCGAAGCCGACATAGCGGTCCCAGCCGAGCGAGCCCGCCATCTCGATCGCGACCCGCGCGGTCACCGCCTTGGGGAGCACGCTCTCCCTGTACGACGCGTCCTGGCGCTCGTAGCGGAACCAGCTCGGCATCGACACGACGCGCGCCTTCACGCCCTCGCCGACGAGCCGCTCATAGGCCGCGACCGCGAGCCCCACTTCCGAGCCGGTGGCGATGAGGATCACCTCGGGCACGCCGCCCTCGGCCGCGTCGGCGAGCACATAGGCGCCCTGCTCCACCCCGTCCGCGCTGGCGTATCTGGAGCGGTCCAGCGTCGGCAGCGCCTGGCGCGACAGCACCAGGGCGGTGGGGTGGTCGGCGGATTTCATCACCGCGCGCCACGCCGCGGCGACCTCGTTGGCGTCGCCCGGGCGGATCGTGTCGAGCCCCGGGATCGCGCGCATCGTCGCGAGATGCTCGATCGGCTGGTGGGTCGGCCCGTCCTCGCCGACGCCGATCGAATCGTGCGTGAAGACGTACACCGCACCGATCTCCATGATCGCCGCGAGCCGCACCGGCGCGCGCATGTAATCGAGGAACACCAGGAAGGTGGAGCCGTAGGCGCGCAGGTGCGACAGCGCCATGCCGTTGACGACCGCGCCCATCGCATGCTCGCGCACGCCGAAGTGGAAGTTGGTGCCGCCATAATTGTCCGCCTCGAACGAGGGCGCGCCCTTGACGTCGGTCTTGGTCGAGGGCGCGAGGTCGGCCGAGCCGCCGACCAGCCACGGCACCTTCTTGACGATCGCGTTGAGCACCTTGCCGCCCGCGTCGCGGCTCGCCACGCCCTTGGCGTCGGCGTCGAAGGTCGGGATCTCGCTGTCCCAGCCCTCGGGCAGCTGGTCCTTGAGCAGCAGGTCGAGCTCCGCCGCCTGCTCCGGGAACGCGCCGCGATAGCGGTCGAACAGCGCGACCCACTCATCGCGCGCCTTGCCGCCGCGCGCGCTCACCGCCTCGCCGAACGCCTCCTTCACGCCCGCGGGGACGTAGAAGTCCTTGTCGACCGGCCAGCCATAGGCCTCCTTGGTCTTGGCGACGTTCTCGGCGCCGAGCGGCTCGCCGTGCGCCTTCTCGGTGCCCGCGCGCGGGCTGCCCCAGCCGATCACCGAGTGGACGACGATGAAGGTCGGCCGGTCGCTCGTCTTCCTGAACGTCTCGATCGCCGCGGTGAGCGCGCCGACGTCATTGGCGTCGTCGACGTGGATCACGTTCCAGCCATAGGCCTGGAAGCGCTGGCCGACGTCCTCGTCGAACGCCAGGTCGGTGCCGCCCTCGATCGAGATATGGTTGCTGTCGTAGATCCAGCACAGATTGCTGAGCCTGAGGTGCCCCGCGAGGCTCGCCGCCTCGGCCGCGACGCCCTCCATCATGTCGCCGTCGCCGCAGAGCGCGTAGACGTCGTGGGAGAACAGGTCGTAGCCCGGCCGGTTGTAGCGCGCCGCGAGCCAGCGCTCCGCGATCGCCATGCCGACCGAGTTGCCGCAGCCGGCGCCGAGCGGGCCGGTGGTGGTCTCCACGCCGGTGGTGTGGCGATACTCGGGGTGACCCGGCGTCTTGGAATTGAGCTGGCGGAACTGCTCGATGTCCTCGAGGCCGATCGCGGGCTTGCCGCTCTTCTGCCCGTCCGCGTCGATCTCCTCGACCCCGGCGAGATACAGCAGCGAGTAGAGCAGCATCGAGGCGTGGCCGACCGACAGCACGAAGCGGTCGCGGTTGGGCCAGTCGGCGTGGCGCGGGTCGTAGCGGAGGAACTTGGTCCACAGCGTCCAGCCCACCGGCGCCAGCGCCATCGGCGTGCCGGGGTGGCCCGAGTTGGCCTTCTGCACCGCGTCCATCGACAGGGTGCGGATGGTGTCGATCTGGAGCCGCTCGGGGCTGCCGTCCTCGTGGACGTCCGCGTTGATGGTAGCGGTATCAGTCATGTCAGCCCCTCGCCTCATATTGTCGCAACAGGTCGCACCGTGAGATACAGGCGCGCGCCGGGCCCGTCATCGCCCCGGCCTTCGCGCCCTCGAACGCACCGGGGCGCGGCCGGTTGCCGCCTCCCCGCCCGTCCGAGTCCGTGCCTCCTTACCCGTTCGAGGCGGCGCGTTCCAGACGCGTAACGACGCCGCCGTGTGCGACGTACGCGGCGTCGACCTCGTCGAGGAACAGCCCGTGGCCCATCACGCCGGGGGTGGCGTCGAGCGCGCGGGCGAGATCGCGCGGCTCGGGGAAGGTGGCGAAGCGCGCGTCGAGGATGAGGTTGCCGTTGTCGGTGAGCGAGTCGCGCTGGGTGGTGGCGGCGCCCAGCGCGGCGAGCCGCGCGGCGACGAAGGCGCGCGCGAAGGGGATCACCTCGACCGGCAGCTTGGCGGCGCCGATCGCGGCGACCTGCTTGGAGCCGTCCGCGATCACCACCATCCGCGCCGAGGCGGCGGCGACGATCTTCTCGCGCAGCAGCGCGCCGCCCGCGCCCTTGATGGCGTAGAAGCGCGGGTCGAGCTCGTCGGCGCCGTCGACGGTGAGATCGACGTGGGCGACGTCGGCGAAGTCGTCGACGGGGATGCCCGCCGCGCGCGCGCGCGCCTCGCTGGCGCGGCTGGTGGCGACGGCGCGGATCGCGAGCCCGTCACGGACGCGCGCGGCGAGCGCGTCGATGAAGTACGCGACGGTGGAGCCGGTGCCGAGGCCGACGAGCAGGCCGGGGGTGACCTCGGCGACGGCGGCTTCGGCGGCGAGGCGTTTGTCGTTGGGCATGAGAAGCAAGGTAACGCCAGCGGAACGCACAGCCAAGATTGATAGGCTCCGCTATGTCCTAAAGCGCCCGCCTCCATACTTCTTCACCTGCGCGTCAACGCCCTTTTTAATCAGAGAGGTCGCCTTCTCACTCGGATTGCCGCTCAAAAGAAAAAGCGAAAACATTCTAAGCTTGCGCTTGGCGAGCAGCGGGATGGGCTCAGACACAAAACTGAATATAGAACGCAATCGCTCCGCAACGAACTCCTCGACCTTCTCCGCGTCAGCCAGACGGTTCGGCGAGGGATCGGGAGCGAAACTGAAAAGATCGCTATGCTGTGATTTGAATCGATAAAAGTAATCTTCCCAGTCAACTGTGCCAAAAACTTCGTTCAAAGCCTCGCGCTTACCCCGATCCAACGCAGAGTGATCGTGACTTAGCTGCCTAAGCGCCGCATGAAGAGGAAAGAGATACCAAACATCCACACGCTTCGTATCGGCCAACAAACGCAGAGTCGACCACTCCACAGACATGCCGTAAGGGTCCAGAAAAACAACTGCTCGCTGCAAGCCTGCCTTTCTTCGATCGATCCACGGCCCCTCATTGAAAAGACGCCGAAGCTCAACGTTGGCGTCGCCACGGAGGCATCTGACGTCTCGCTGAGGGAATTCAGCCCTGATCCTGGACAGAGCAGAGAAGCGTCGAGCATTTTTCTCAATCAAAACGAGGTGCTTGAATGGTGGATCGACTGCTAGCGCTCGCCGCGCGGAGCCCTCAAGCCGACCACGCTCGACCAAACCATAGCCATCTTCAAAAAGGCCGCCAGTTTCAATCTGGACGGTCCGATCGCCCGTTCCAGCGAAAGCGTCTACGTACCAAGTCTCAAAAGAATCTTCAGGCTTAGGAACGTTACGCAAGGCCTTGGTAAAAAACTGTAGGTAATCAGCTACTGCGTTTAGTTTTACCTCAGTCCAGCTACCACCAAAGCTATGCTCAACCCGGTCATCAAACGGCATCAGCAAAGCTCCACGAGCTCGTGTTTGCAGCTACGTCGGTTGCAAGCTTCATAACAGAAGGCAGCTGTAAGCCAATCCGCTCTTGCATCGCGATTCGGTAGGTGGCATCGTTCTACCGATGTTCCGCTGAGGATGGAAGTAGCGTGGCACACGATAGTGCAATTGAATGGACCGATTCGACGTGGAATCCCGTGACCGGATGCACAAAGATCACGGCCGGTTGTGAAAATTGCTATGCGGCCCGCTTCGCCGAGAGATTTCGTGGTGTTTCCGGCCATCCCTTTGAAAATGGCTTCGACTTACAGTTGCGACCGGAGCGCTTAGAGCAACCGTTCGCGTGGCGTCGCCCACGCATGATATTCGTGAACTCGATGAGCGATCTTTTTCACAAAGCCATTCCAAAGGACTTCATCGATGGTGTCTTCACTACCATGGAAAGGGCTAATTGGCATACTTTTCAAGTTCTGACAAAAAGATCATCATTGCTGAGGGACTATGTCAAGCAGCGCTATCAAGCAGCTGCGGTTCCGTCACATATCTGGATCGGAGTTTCTGTGGAGAGCGCTGAGGCCAAGTCGCGTATTGAGCACCTTCGCCAATCTCCAAAGGCAGTCAGGTTTCTATCGATTGAACCCTTGATCGGTGCTGTTGGGGCGATGAACCTTGAAGGCATCCATTGGGTCATCGCCGGTGGGGAAAGTGGCGCGCGAGCGCGCCCTATGCACATCGATTGGGCGCGCGAGGTCCGAGACGAGTGCTCAAGGCAATCAGTACCGTTCTTTTTCAAGCAATGGGGTGGCTTCCGACCAAAGTCAGGCGGCCGAGAACTTGACGGACGGGAGTGGAACGAGATGCCCTTAGCTTCTGCTGCTTAGTTCGAGCCACTCACCCCCGCCCCTTCAACCCACCGAAGAACGCCGTCGCCACCCGCGTCACCGCGTCGCCGATTTCCTGCTCGCGCGTGCGCTGGCCACCGCCGGCGCCCGCCGCCGCGGCGCCCGCGCCCTGCGCCTCCCCCGCGCCGCCCGCCGGCGCCGCATTCCTCGCGGCCTTCTCCGCCGCCTTGGCCGCGACCGCGCTCGCGGCCATGCCCGCCACCGCGGTCAGCGCGCCCGCGATCGCCTGCTGGCCCGCGGGCGACTGGGCGCGCTCGATCCACGCCTCGCCCTGGCGGCGCAGCTCCTTGGGCAGCTTCACGCCGAACAGCTCCTTGGGCAGCCGCGCCGAGCGGCCCGCGCTCTTGCCCGAGCCCGCGCCCGCGCCCGCGCCCGCGCCGTCCGCCGTACCGCCACCGTGCTTGCCCGCGGCCTTGTCCTTCTTCTTGCCCATCCGAGTCCTCGCGCCTCCGCTGCCGGGCGGAGCGTCCCGCCCGCCTGTGTGCCAGCAAGGTAAGACACGCGCGCGGACCTTCAAGCGCGACCGTCACGCGCCTCCGGGCCCGTCCGACGCCCCCGCCGCGTCGCGCGGCTTGCCCGGCGCTCGGTTGCGACCCACATGCGCGTCGGCGCGTTACGCGTCGCGAGCGCCCGGCGCCGACCGGACCCGTCCGGACCCGAGGCTGGACCTGCCCGAACAAATCTGGAACAGACGAACGCATGGCCCTCACCACCCTCTCCGTCCGCGGCGCGCGCGAGCACAATCTCAAGGACGTGTCGGTCGACATCCCGCGCGACACGCTCACCGTGATCACGGGCCTGTCGGGCTCGGGCAAGTCGAGCCTCGCGTTCGACACGATCTACGCCGAGGGCCAGCGCCGCTACGTCGAGTCGCTCTCGGCCTATGCGCGCCAGTTCCTCGAGCTGATGCAGAAGCCCGACGTCGACCACATCGAGGGCCTCTCCCCCGCGATCTCGATCGAGCAGAAGACGACCAGCCGCAACCCGCGCTCGACCGTCGCCACCGTCACCGAGATCTACGACTATATGCGGCTGCTGTGGGCGCGCGTCGGCGTGCCCTACTCGCCCGCCACCGGGCTGCCGATCGCGGCGCAGACGGTCAGCCAGATGGTCGACCGCGTGATGGCGCTGCCCGAGGGCACGCGGCTGTTCCTGCTCGCGCCGGTCGTGCGCGGGCGCAAGGGCGAGTATCGCAAGGAGCTGGCCGAGTGGCAGAAGGCCGGCTTCACGCGCGTCCGCATCGACGGCGAGGTGCACGAGATCGACGAGGCCCCCGCGCTCGACAAGAAGTACAAGCACGACATCGAGGTGGTGGTCGACCGCCTGGTCGTGCGCGAGGACGTCGCGACGCGCCTCGCCGACAGTTTCGAGACCGCGCTCAAGCTCGCCGACGGGCTCGCCTATGTCGACCCGGCCGATCCCGCCAAGGACCAATACGAGCCGCGCACGCCCGAGAGCGTCGTGCTGGGCGACCACGCGCCGCCGGGGCGGATCGTCTTCTCGGAGAAGTTCGCCTGCCCGGTCAGCGGCTTCACCATCGCCGAGATCGAGCCGCGGCTGTTCTCGTTCAACGCGCCGCAGGGCGCCTGCCCGGCGTGCGACGGGCTCGGCGAGAAACTGGTGTTCGACGAGGACCTGATCGTCCCCAACCACCTGCTCAGCATCAGGAAGGGCGCGGTGGTGCCCTGGGCGAAGAGCAACCCGCCCTCGCCTTATTACATGCAGGTGATGGCGAGCCTGGCGCGCGAGCTCGGCTTCTCGCTCGACACGCCCTGGGGCGAGCTCCACCCCGAGGTGGCGGACAAGATCCTCTACGGCACCGAAGGGCAGCCGGTGACGCTGACCTTCATCGACGGCAAGAAGAGCTACGACGTCAGGAAGCCGTTCGAGGGCGTGATCGGCAACCTCAACCGCCGCATGCTCTCCACCGAGAGCGCGTGGATCAAGGAGGAGCTGGGCAAATACCAGTCGTCGCAGCCGTGCGAGACCTGCCACGGCGCGCGGCTCAAGCCCGAGGCGCTCGCGGTCAAGATCGCGCACCAGGACATCAGCCACGCGACGCGGCTGAGCGTGGTCGACGCGCTCGCCTTCTTCACCGACCTGCCCGACCATCTCGGCGACCAGCAGCGCGCGATCGCCGAGCGGATCCTCAAGGAGATCATCGAGCGGCTCGGCTTCCTCAACAACGTCGGGCTCGACTATCTCAACCTCGACCGCACCTCGGGCACGCTCTCGGGCGGCGAGAGCCAGCGCATCCGGCTGGCGTCGCAGATCGGCAGCGGGCTGTCGGGCGTGCTGTACGTGCTCGACGAGCCCTCGATCGGGCTGCACCAGCGCGACAACGACATGCTGCTCGCCACGCTGCGCCGGCTGCGCGACCTCGGCAACACCGTGCTGGTGGTCGAGCACGACGAGGACGCGATCCGCACCGCCGATTACGTCATCGACATGGGACCGGGCGCGGGCGTGCGCGGCGGCCAGGTGGTGGCGCAGGGCACCCTGCCCGAGCTGCTCGCCAGCACCGGCTCGGTCACCGCCGACTATCTCAACGGCGTGCGCGCGGTGCCGGTGCCGGCCAAGCGCCGGAAGGGATCGGGCAAGAAGCTGACGGTGCACAACGCGCGCGCCAACAACCTCACCGGGGTCACCGCCTCGATCCCGCTCGGCACCTTCACCTGCGTGACCGGCGTGTCGGGCTCGGGCAAGTCGAGCTTCACCATCGACACGCTGTTCGCGGGGGCGGCACGCCAGCTCAACGGCGCGCGCGTGCTGGCGGGCAAGCACGACAAGATCACCGGGCTGCAGCACCTCGACAAGGTGATCGACATCGACCAGTCGCCGATCGGCCGCACCCCGCGCTCGAACCCGGCGACGTACACGGGCGCCTTCACCCAGATCCGCGACTGGTTCGCCGGGCTGCCCGAGTCCCTGGCGCGCGGCTACAAGCCGGGGCGGTTCAGCTTCAACGTCAAGGGCGGGCGCTGCGAGGCGTGCCAGGGCGACGGCGTGCTCAAGATCGAGATGCACTTCCTCCCCGACGTCTACGTCACCTGCGACGTCTGCCACGGCGCGCGCTACAATCGCGAGACGCTGGAGGTGAAGTTCAAGGGCCACTCGATCGCCGACGTGCTCGACATGACGGTGGAGGACGCCGCGGGCTTCTTCGCCGCGGTGCCGCCGATCCGCGACAAGATGGCGATGCTGGTCGAGGTCGGGCTCGGCTACGTCAAGGTCGGCCAGCAGGCGACGACTCTGTCGGGCGGCGAGGCGCAGCGCGTCAAGCTGGCCAAGGAACTGTCGCGCCGCGCGACGGGGAACACGCTGTATATATTGGACGAGCCGACGACGGGGCTGCACTTCGAGGACGTGCGCAAATTGCTCGAGGTGCTCCACGCGCTGGTGGAGCAGGGCAACACCGTGGTGGTGATCGAGCACAACCTCGACGTGATCAAGACCGCCGACTGGATCATCGACCTGGGGCCGGAGGGCGGCGTCAAGGGCGGCGAGATCGTCGCGGAAGGCACGCCCGAGCAGGTGGTGAAGGAGAAGCGGAGCTTCACCGGGCGGTATCTGGCGCCGCTGCTGGTGAAGCGGGGGCCGGGCGTGAAGGCGGAGGCTGAGGCGGCGGAGTGATGCCACACCGCTCCGAGCTGCTGCGTGTGCTGGCATTGCTCGCGGTCGAAGAGCGTATCCGCCGCGAAGCTGTAAACGATCATGGCGTCGGCGGCCTCGAAGACTGACATCGCCGCCGACTGGCAGGGTCGCGTGATCGAGCACGGCGATCTCGTGTCTCGCCTTGCTGCTCGACGGGAAGAGACCGGGAAGCCGGAGATGCCGCGAAACGCCGGCAACCGACGCTCGGCGAGCAAACGAGCGCTCCTTGAGGCGCTGGATCAGCACGGGGCGGACTGGTAGGTCGGGTCATCACGCTGGTCGAGCCGCAGGGTCGCCTGCTGCTTGGCGCGCAGCGCGCGGGATAGTCGGGGCGAGTGTGCGTTCCGCTCGCCGAGCGAGTCGCTGGGGCCTCGCCAATCTGAGGCAACGCGGGGGAGGCAAGACGAAGAGCGAGCTTCCGCCCCAAGCCGCCGTCATTTATGATGCAGGAATGGCGGAGCTACCAACCGACACGCCCACCGCGTCGTCGCGCGACGAGGCCGGCGCCTATGATGCGTGGTTGCGCGCCAAGGTCGAGAAGGCGATCGCCTCTACCGAACCGGGCATCCCGCACGAGCAGGTGATGGCAGAAGTTCGACAAATCATCGAGCGCGCACGCTCCCGTTGACGAGGACGCTCATCTGGCGGCCGGCCGCTCGACGCGACGTGACCGTCATCATCAGATACATCGCCGATCGTCATGCCGCGGCAGCCGCGGACTTGGCCCAACGGTTTGAAGACACCGCTAGGCGCCTGCTGGCTTTTCCCTTCCTCCACCGCCCCGGACGCGCGCCGGGTACGCGCGAGGCAGTGGTTCACCGCAATTACCTCCTGATCTACAGCGTCTCTCGCACGACTATCGACGTACTCGCCGTCGTCCACGCGCGACGACGCTATCCCTGAAGCCCCACTGCCTTGCGCAGCGCCGCGTTGATCCGCCGCTGCCATCCCGGCCCGTCGGCGCGGAAGCGCTCGACCACGTCGGGGTCGAGCCGCAGCGTCACCTGCGGCTTGGCGCGCGCGCGCAAGCTGATCTCCGCTCCACATTATGTAACTACATAACCACTGCCCAGTCCCCTGTGCGCCTTTCGACGACCCATCACGGCGCCCCTGTCCTACACCCTCCAACACCGCCCACCCTCGCCGCCTCCTCCAGCCGCAGCGAGCCGCGCCCATGACCGTCATGTCGCCGATGGAAGGCATCACCGCCCCCGCACGCCGGGCCGAAGCGCCCTCCGCCCCCACCACCGACCCGCTCGCCGCCCCGTTCACCGCCTCGCGCCGCCATCACGGCTGGTCCGCGACCAACCAGCGCGCCTTCCTCGAGGCGATCGCGGAGGGCGATGGCGTCGAGCGCGCCGCCGCGCGCGTCGGGCTCTCCGCCACCTCGGCCTTCGCCTTCCGCCGCTCGGCCAAGGGCAGCGCCTTCGCGCTCGGCTGGCGCGCCGCCACGCTGGTCGCGCGGGAAACCGTCGCCGAGACGCTGATGGTGCGCGCGCTGGAGGGGCAGACCGACACCTATGTCCGCGCCGACGGCAGCACCCTCACGCGCCACCGCCACGACAACCGGCTCGCGCTCGGGCTGCTCCAGCGGCTCGACCGCCAGGTCGAGTCCGCGCCCGCGGCGGACGCGCAGGCGGCGCGGCTGGTCGCGCAGGAGTTCGACGCCTTTCTCGACTGCGTCACGGCGGAGGGCAGCGCCGCGCGCGCCGGGCTGTTCCTGGCGCGGCGCAGCGGCGCGCTGCGCGAGCTGCTCGGCGGCGGCGCCCCCGCCGACTCGGCCGCGCCCGACGGCGACGCGACCACGGCCGATGCCGCCGCCGACGCGCTCGCGCGCGAGCTCGCGCCGATCCTCGCGCTCGCCGCGGCGGACCGGTACCAGCGCGTCGGCGCCGCGCGCGCCGAGGAGGTCGACGTCGCCGACCTCGACGCCGCGGCGCGCCACCGCTGGAGCGCGGCGCAGTGGGCGCGCGCCGAGGCGGCGGGGCTGGTGGTGCTCGCCCCGCCCGCCCCCGATGCGATAGCGGCGGAGACCGCGCCCGAGGCTCAATATTCGCAACATTCGCGCGCGCCGGTGTGGTGGGACGCGGCGGCGCGCGACTGGCGCACGCGCTTCCCGCCGCCCTACGCCTTCGTCGGTGAGGAACAGGGCCTGCCGGGCGATCGCGCCTATGCGCGCGCCCTGACCCCCGCCGAGGCGCGCGCGATGGGGCCCAACCCCGATCGCTACGACGACGACGAATATGACGCCTTGTTCGACGCGCGCGACGCCTGGTTCACCGCCGCCGCCGCGCGCGCGGGGGTGCCGCCGCCGCCGACCTCGCGGAGCCCGCGCGCCGATCAGGCCGCGGGCGCCTGGGACCCGCGCCGCGGCGGCGAACCGCTCAGCGCGACCCAGGCCGAGCTGATCCGCCGCCTGCGCGCGGCGGCGCGCACGCCCCCGACGCGCGAGGAGATCGATCCCGATCATTGGGGCAGCGACGAGGAGGGATGCGCCGAGGCGGAGGGGCTGCTGGCGGAGTGCGCGGGTGAACCTTCGTGGCGACGCGACGTTGCCGGGGACGACCTCGACCTGGTGGGAGTGAGTGACATGAGCATCTTCGGCGCGATCAAGAAAGCGATCTTCGGCGACAAGGGCCCGCTCGGCGGCCAGTTCGGCGGCCACAAGGACGCGCCCGCCGGCGCCGCGCCGCAGCCCGCCCCGGGCGCGCCGCCAGCCACCCCCGCGACTCCCGCTACCCCGGCGACACCGGGCGCGCCCGCGGCGCCAGCCGCTCCCGCCGCCCCCGCCGCCCCCGCCGCCCCCGCCGCCCCGGTCGACGTCGAGCAGGTGCTCGTCGCCACGTCGCAGGCCAAGGGCAACCCCGACCTCAACTGGCGCACCTCGATCGTCGACCTGATGAAGCTGCTCGACATCGACTCGAGCCTGTCCAACCGCAAGGAGCTCGCCACCGAGCTCGGCTATACCGGCGCGCTCGACGGCTCGGCCGAGATGAACATCTGGCTCCACCGCGCCGTGATGCGCGCGCTGGAGCAGAGCGGCGGCATCGTCCCCGACTCGCTGCGGGGGTAAGGCAGAGACAATCCTCCCCGCCAAGCGGGGAGGATCGGTTCAATCCCCGTCGAGCTCGGGATAGTGGCGAAAGATGCCCTCCTCGCTGAACGGCAGCCGCCGCTCGCTGGCAAGATAGGCGCTCACGCCGGGGAGCGCGGCGACGCGGTCGTGCAGCGCCGCCAGACCGGAGTAGCGCGGTGCCAGCGTCGCCATCCGCCGCGGGAAGGCGTAGCGCAGCCCCGCGATCACCTGGAACAGGGAGGTGTCGACATAGCTCCAGCGCTCGCCCGCCACCCACTCGCCCGCCACTGCTCGCGTCGCCGCCTCGAAGTGATCGAGGAATTTGGGCAAGCGCTCGTCGCGGAACTGCGCCGCGGCGCGCGCCGCCTCGGGCTTCTGTTCCTCGTAATAGGCCATCGCCGCCACCGGGTGGTGAACGTTGTGCGCCTCGGCCACCAGGTCGGCAACGGTGAGCTGGAGCTGGTTGAGCCCATAGCGCATCGCCGCGTCGCCCGGTGCCAGCCCGTGCCGGTCGCCGAGATAGAGCAGAATGTCCGCGACCTGCGCCACGGCGCGGCCGTCCGCCACCAGGTAGGGCGGCGCGAACGGCGCGAATGGCGCGTGCGCGGCCATGTCGGCGAGCATCGCCTCTATCCCGTGCGTGCGCGCGCTGTCCTCATAGGCGATGCCGCCCGCCTCGAGCGCGAGCCGGACGAACTCGCCGCGGCCCTGGATCGTCGGCCAGTACCAGAGCCGATAGCCGCTCACGCCGGCTCGCCCGGCGCAATGGCGCGGATCGCGAGGGCGTGGACATGGTCGGCGAGCAGCTCGGCGAGCGCGCGATTGACCAGCCGCTGGCGCTCGACCCGCGACCGGCCGGCGAAGGCGGCGCTCTCCACGACGACGCGGAAGTGGCTCTCGCCGCTGCCGTCGTCGCCCGCGTGGCCATGGTGCAGCGCGCTCTCGTTGATCACCTCGAGCCGCGACGGGGCGAGCGCCGCGGTGAGACGGGCGGTGATCTCGGCCGCGATCGGCCCGGTGGAAGCGTCGGTCATCGCCCCCATATACCCTCCTTTGTCCGGGAAGCGACGGCAGTTCAGTGAAGCCTCACAAGGATCGACCACAGACGAGATTCCACGGCCGCGTCGAGGGCGCGGCGCAGGAATGCGCGCACCCCGGCTGCGCCGAGGCCGGCGAGTTCCGCGCACCGCCGCTGGAGGGACCGGCCAACGCCGAGGGGCCGCCGCGCTTCCGCTGGTTCTGCCTCGACCATATCCGCGCCTTCAACGCGGGCTACAATTACTTCGACGGCATGACCGCGGAGGAGATCCACCACGCGCAGCGCCCGCTGGCCGGCTGGGAGAACGCGACGCGCGCCTTCACGCGCGCGGGCGGCGGCGACCAGGGACCGCGCTGGGCCGACTTCACCGACCCGCTCGACGCGATCGGCGCGCGCTTCCGCCGCACCGCCGCGCCCGAGAGAGGCGACGGCAAGCCGCTGTCAGGCGAGGACCGGCGCAGCCTGGAGACGCTCGGGCTGGCGGCGGACGCGGACCGCGCCGCGCTGCGCCGACGCTATTCCGAGCTGGTGCGCCGCTACCATCCCGACCGCAACGGCGGCGACCGCAGCCACGAGGCGATGCTGGCCAAGGTGATCAGCGCCTATCACCAGCTCCGCCAGGCGCCGGCGTTCGCGTGAGGCTCGCCGTGGTGGGTTAGCGCGGGGGCTGACGGCGCGCCGCTTCCGTCATATGACGTCGAGCACCAGGCCCAGGTCGCGCGCCTCGTGCGCCTCGATATACCAATTGTCGGGCGCGCGCTTCTTGAGCTCGTCGAGCGTCACCTGGCTGCCGCGGACGAGATCGGCGAAGCCTTCCTCCTGGATGCGGATCGAGTCGGCGATCTCGTTGAGCTTGGCCTTGAGGATCGGCGGGATCGTGTTGAGCGGGCCGGAGAGCTGGAGAGTGCTCGTCATGCTGCGCTCGTGGATCATCAGGCGCGTGTTGCGCGTGAGAAAGCGGTTCTCGACCGGGAAGGCCGACATGAAGGTGGCGCCGGCGGAATAGACCGCGACCTTGCCGAGGAACAGCGCCTCGCGGCCGGTGTACTCGCGCAGCAGGCGGATCGAGTCCCCCATCGCGCGCGCCATCTCGGGGTCGCCGCCGAGCGTGGTGAGCGAGACGACGATCGGCCCATCGGCGGGCACGGCGGCGAGCTGCTCTTTGAACCCCGCATACATCATATCGTCCACAGTGCCGTGGAGCTGGATGTGCGGGACGGCGAGGAGCGGGTAGCGGGCGGCGTTGCTGTCGGTCATGGCGGCGGTAAGCGACGGGGCGGGTCAGGGTTCCCCGATGGCGGCAAGAAAAGACGGGCGCGGGAGGGGCGGCTCGCCGCGGGTGTCTACGATAGAGCGTGTTCGAGTTCGACGAAGCGAAGAGCGCCGCGACCCGGCTCAAGCACGGCATCGACTTTCCTACGGCTCAGACGCTGTGGCATGATCCGCGGGCGTTGCGTCTTCCGGTGAGACGATCGACGATCGTCGAGCCGCGCTGGCTGGTCGTCGGTCGTACGGACGGAAGGCTATGGACAGCCGTGGTGACCGAACGCGGCGACCGGATCCGGATCATATCGGTGCGCCGCGCGCGACCGGAGGAAGCGAGGGCCTATGAGCGAGCCGATGAGCGGTGAGGAGTTCGACCGGCGCTTCGACGCCGGAGATGACATCAGCCACCTGGTCGACTGGGGCGCGGCCGTTCGGATCAACGACATCGAGCGTGTCGCGCTCGACCTGCCCGCGTGGCGCGTCCGCCGGCTCGACCAGCTTGCCACCGAGAGCGCCATCACCCGCGAGGCGCTGATCGCGCGCTGGCTCGCCGAACGGCTCGACGGCGCCGCCTGACCAGGCCCTCGCCGCCGGCGAGCGCCTGGTCGAGGTGCGCTGATCAGTAGACGCGCTTCTTGGGCTTGATGTAGTCGACGTCGTCGGTGAGCGTGTAATCGTGCACCGGGCGATAGTCGATCGCGGTGGCGCCGCTCTTGCCGCCCCAGCCGTCGAACGTCGTGATCGTGTGCTTCATCCAGTTGGCGTCGTCGCGCTCGGGGAAGTCCTCGTGCATGTGCGCGCCGCGGCTCTCCTTGCGGTTGGCCGCGCTCTTCATCGTCACCACCGCCTGGCCGATCAGATTGTCGAGCTCGAGCGTCTCGACCAGGTCGGTGTTCCAGATCAGCGAGCGGTCGACCACGCCGACGTCCTGCACGCCCTGGTAGATCGCCTCGATCTTCTCGACGCCCTCCGCCAGCAGCGCCGAGTCGCGGAACACCGCGCAGTGGCGCTGCATCGTCCGCTGCATCTCGCCGCGCAGCTTGGCGGTCGGCGTGCTGCCCGACGCGTGGCGGAAATGGTCGAGCCGGCTCAGCGCCATCTCCTCCGAGCCCTTGGGCAGCGGGTTGTGCGGCGTGTCGGGCTTGAGCGTCTCCTTCAGCCGCAGCCCGGTGGCGCGGCCGAACACGACGAGGTCGATCAGCGAGTTGGAGCCGAGCCGGTTGGCACCATGGACCGAGACGCACGCCGCCTCGCCCACCGCGAACAGCCCGGGGACGACCGAGTCGGGGTCGCCGTCGCGCAGCCGCACGACCTCGCCGTGATAGTTACACGGCACGCCGCCCATATTGTAATGGACCGTAGGCGTCACCGGCAGCGGCTGCCGCGTCAGGTCGACGCCGGCGAAGATCTTGCCCGTCTCGGTGATGCCGGGCAGCCGCTCGTGCAGCACCTTGGGATCGATATGGTCGAGGTGGAGGAAGATATGGTCCTTCTCCTTGCCGACGCCGCGACCCTCGCGCATCTCCATCGCCATCGAGCGCGCCACCACGTCGCGGCTGGCGAGGTCCTTGGCGCTGGGGGCGTAGCGCTCCATGAAGCGCTCGCCCTCGGAGTTGGTCAGATACCCGCCCTCACCGCGCGCGCCCTCGGTGATCAGCACGCCCGCGCCGTAGATGCCGGTCGGGTGGAACTGGACGAACTCCATGTCCTGCAGCGGCAGGCCGGCGCGCAGTGCCATGCCGTTGCCGTCGCCGGTGCAGGTGTGCGCCGAGGTGGCCGACTGGTAGACGCGCCCGCCGCCGCCGGTGGCGAGCACCACCGCGTGCGAGCGGAAGCGGTGGATCGAGCCGTCCTCCATGCACAGCGCGATCACGCCGCGGCAGGCGCCGTTCTCCATGATGAGGTCGAGCGCGAAATATTCGACGTAGAAGTCGGCGTCATACTTCAGGCTCTGCTGGTAGAGCGCGTGGAGCATGGCGTGGCCGGTGCGGTCCGCCGCGGCGCAGGTGCGCTGCACCGGCGGGCCCTCGCCCATGTTCTGCATGTGACCGCCGAACGGGCGCTGGTAGATCGTGCCGTTGTCGTTGCGGCTGAACGGCACGCCGGCGTGCTCCAGCTCGTAGACCGCGGCGGGCGCCTCGCGGACCATATATTCGATCGCGTCCTGGTCGCCGAGCCAGTCGGAACCCTTGACGGTGTCGAACATGTGCCACGACCAATGGTCGGGCGAGTTGTTGCCGAGCGAGGCGGCGATGCCGCCCTGCGCCGCGACGGTGTGGCTGCGCGTCGGGAACACCTTGGTGATGCAGGCGGTCTTCAGCCCGCTCTCGGCGATCCCCATCGTCGCGCGCAGCCCCGAGCCGCCCGCGCCGACGACGACCGCGTCGTAGGTGTGGTCGATGATCTTATAGGCGTCGGACATCAGGCGGCGGCTCCGAAGGCGACCTTGAGGATCGAGAAGATGGCGGTGCCCGCGGTCGCGGCGGTGAACACGTTGAGCAGGATCGTCAGCACGAAGCGGTTCTCTTTGTGCGAGTAATCCTCGATCACCGTCTGCAGCCCGAGGCGGAAATGGTAGAAGACCGAGGCGATCAGGAGCGCCATCGGCACCGCCGCCCAGGCCGAGGAGAGCCACAGCCGCACCGTGGTGTGGTCATAGGACGGCAGCATCGCGATCGACGCCAGGAACCACACCAGCAGCAGGAAATTGGTGCCGGCGGTGAGCTTGTGGTGCCACCAGTGATGCGCGCCGGCGTGCGCGCTGCCCAGCCCGCGGACGCGGCCGATCTCGGTCGTCATTTACTTGATCCCCACGAGGAGAAACCAGAAGCCCGCGGTGAGCAGCACCGACATCACGAAGGTGAGCACCGCCAGCGCGCGGTTGACCTTCAGCTCGAACGCCGCGCCGGTGTCGAGGATGAGGTGGCGGATGCCGCTCATCATGTGCTGGAACAGCGACCAGGTCAGCCCGACGCCGACGATCCAGCCGAGCGGGTTGAGCGCGCCGCTCGCGGTGGTGAACACGTCGAGGAACACGCCATAGGCCTGCGGTCCCGCGGCGATCGCGGCGAGCCACCAGACCAGCAGCAGCGTCCCCACGGTCGCCATGCCGTCGCCGGTGACACGGTGGAAGATCGAGGCGGTCATCGCCGGCGACCAGCGATAGTGCAGCTGCAGCGGGCCGCTGAACAGGTGCGGGCTGCGCGGGCGGGCGGGTTTGGAGGCCAAGCGCTGGGTTCCTCAGGTCACGAAAACGGCGGATCGATTTGGCGCGGTCTATGCGTCCGGCGGCGCCGCGATGCAAGCTTGGTGCCGGGTCGGCCGCGGGAATCCCCGCCCGTTACCTAACCCACTGTTAACCCGGCAGCGCTAGCTAGGGTCACGACTCTGACCCCAGCGGGAGCTCCTCCTTGTCCCACGACCTGCCGCCGATCGGATCGGTCGCCGCCACCTTCGACCTCCCCGCCCGCTTCCGCGTGTTCGACGTCGACGGCCGGCTGACCCAGGCGTCGAGCGACGTGTGGGTGGCGCTGGCGCCGCGCATCCGCGAGATCGCCCAGGCCTATTGGGAGCAGTGGCAGCTCTGCTTCGCCGACCGCCGCTCCTGGGCGACGCAGGAGACCGAGCGGATGATCGATCTCGGCTGCACCTTCCTCGAGAACCGCTTCCTGCGCACCCGCGAGCGCGCCTGGATCGAGTCGATCGAGCGCTCGGTCGCGGGCGCCTATGCCGCCGAGGTCACGCCGATGGCGCTGCTGTCGATGATCAGCGCGAGCGACCGCGCCGCGCTCGACGTGCTGATGGCCAACGTGGCGCGCGATGATCCGCGCCTGCCCGAGCTGGTCGACACGCTGATGCGGCTCTCCGCGCTGGAGGGCGAGATCACGGTGGAGATGTACGCTTCCTACCGCGAGCACCGCGCGCAGGTCGCGCGCGACCGGCTCGCCGCCGAGTTCCGCGACGGCATCGCGGTGACGGTGGAGGACACCACGCGCGAGGGCGACCATCTCCGCGCCCAGGCGTCGCACGCCTCGTCCGCGGCGCGCGGCATGCTCGGCAAGACCAGCGAGGTCGCCGCCGCGGCGGAACAGTCGGCGGTCGCGATGCGCGACGCCGCCTCCACCGCCGCCGGGCTGATCCGCGCGATCGAGGACGCGCGCGCCGAGGTCGAGGTCGCCGCCGACATCGCGACTCGCGCCGCCGGACAGGCGGGCGACGCGGTCAACGTCTCGGGCGCGCTGAGCGACCATGCCAAGTCGATCGAGTCGATCCTCGGCCTGATCCGCGACATCGCCGGGCAGACCAACCTGCTCGCGCTCAACGCCACGATCGAGGCGGCGCGCGCGGGCGACGCCGGGCGCGGCTTCGCGGTGGTGGCGCAGGAGGTGAAGAGCCTCGCCAGCCAGACCGCGCGCGCCACCGACGACATCGCCGCCAAGATCGCCGCGATCCAGGCCGCTACCCGCGTGACGGTCGACACCTCGGCCTCGATCCGCACCACCGTGGCGGAAGTGCAGGATTCGGCGACGCGGATCCGCCACGCGATGGAGTCGCAGGCGCAGACCGTCACCGCGATCACCGCCGCGGTGGACGAGACCGCGCTGGCCGCCGACTCGATGTCGCACACGATCGCGGCGATCCGCGAGGACACCGAGACGGTGGCGACCGAGATCGACCGGCTCGGCATCGGCTTCGACTCGCTCGCGGGCCGGCTCGGCGCGCTCGACGGCCATGCCGGCGAGTTCGCCAGCAAGGTCGCGGCCTGATCCCTCCCCTTCGGTCCGAGTGAGCGTCATGCGCATGTTCCACCACGACGAGCGCGGCCTGGCCGATCGCGTCGGCGACTTCGACTGGGACCGCGGCATCCTGCCGGCGTGCCGCGAGATCGCCGCGCTGCTCGACGCCGCCGACGGCTGGCGACAGGTCGCGCGCACCTTCTGGGACCATCTGCTGGCGCTGCCCACGCTGCCCGCGGCGATGCGCGACGTCACCGGCGCGCGGCTCGACGAGCAGCTCGGCCGCGCGACCCATTACATGCGGCTACGCTACACCGAGCCCTTCAGCGAGCGCTGGCACGCGATGGTGGTCGGCCAAGTCGACGTCTCGCAGGCGAACGGCGTGCCGCTCACGCTGCTGCTTGCCGCGCTGACCCGCGCGCACGGCCAGACGCTGGCGCTGCTCGGCGCCGGTTGTGCCGGTGATGCGGCGCGCCTGGAGCGGCTCAGCAATGTCGTGCTGCGGCTGGCGATGATGGAATCGGATCTGATGGCGTCGCGGCTGGGCGAGCTCTCGCTCGAGGCGGTGCGCTCCGCCCGGGCGGAGCGCTCGGCGGCGTTCCGCTCGAGCGTCAGCGACGGCATCGGCGCGATCGCCGCGCGCGGCCATATCGTCCGCGAGAAGGCGCGCGCCGCGGCCGGCTCGACCCGCGGCATGCTCGACAAGACCAGCGAGGTCGCCACGGCGGCGGAACAGTCGGCGCTGGCGATGCGCGACGCCGCCGCGACCGCGGCCGGGCTGATCCGCGCGATCGACTCGGTGCAGAGCGACATGCGCGCCTGCACCACCACGCTGGAAGACGCCAGCGCGCAGGCCGAGGACGCGGTGAGCGCCAGCGCGGCGCTGAGCGATCACGCCAAGTCGATCGAGTCGATCCTCGGCCTGATCCGCGACATCGCCGGGCAGACCAACCTGCTCGCGCTCAACGCCACGATCGAGGCGGCGCGCGCGGGCGACGCCGGGCGCGGCTTCGCGGTGGTGGCGCAGGAGGTGAAGAGCCTCGCCAGCCAGACCGCGCGCGCCACCGACGACATCGCCGCCAAGATCGCCGCGATCCAGGCCGCCACCCGCGTGACGGTCGACACCTCGGCCTCGATCAAGGACACGGTGGGCAAGGTGCGGCGCTCGGCGGTGCAGGTGACCGCGGCGATGCAGCTCCAGGCGCAGACCGTCACCGCGATCACCGCCGCGGTGGACGAGACCGCGCTGGCCGCCGACTCGATGTCGCACACGATCGCGGCGATCCGCGAGGACACCAACGAGGTGACCGGCGAGATCGTGTCGCTCGGCCACGCCTTCGAGCAGATCGGCGACCGCTTCGACACGCTGCGCGCCTCGGCGGACAGCTTCTCCGCGAGCGAGGGGTAAGGGCGGGGGGCGGCAGCGCGGCGAGACGAGGCTTCGAGGAGCTCAGCCTCTCCTCGGCGCGAACGGGGGAGAACACGCCACCGTTCGTGCCGAGGAGCCGCTGAGCCTGTCGAAGCGGCGTCTCGAAGCATCGTCCCGCTCTCGGCGAGAGCGCGTCGAGACGAGGCATCGACGAGCTCAGCCTCTCTTCAGCACGCCCGTCCGCGCAACCCTCTGGCCCCGCCCCCCGCTTCCGTCCTATCGCGACGCGCATGGTCAACATCCTCCTCACCGGGGCGAGCCGTGGCATCGGCGCCGCCATCGCCGCCACGCTCGACGCCGCCCCCGACGTCGCGCTCGCGCGCCACGCCACCGCGAGCGGCCTCGCCGCCGATTTCGCCGATCCCGCCGCCCCCGCGCGCCTGTGGGACGCCGCGCTCGACCGGCTCGGCGGCCGCGTCGACGTGCTGATCAACAACGCCGGCGTGTTCGAGGCCAACCCGCTCGACTCGGACGACTGGGTCGCCGGCTGGGAGCGCACGCTGCGGATCAACCTCACCGCCGCGGCCGAGCTCAGCCGGCTGGCGGTGCGCCACTGGCAGGCGGACGCGCGCGGCGGCCGACTGGTCAACGTCGCCAGCCGCGCCGCCTATCGCGGCGACAGCCCGGCGCACTGGCATTATGCCGCCGCCAAGGCGGGGATGGTGGCGATGACCAAGACGATCGCGCGCGGCTATGCCCGCGACGAGATCCTCGCCTTCGCGATCTGCCCCGGCTTCACCATGACCGGCATGGCGGAGGATTATATCGCCAGCCGCGGCGGCGACAGGCTCCTCGCCGACATCCCGCTCGGCCGCGTCGCCGAGCCGGAGGAAGTCGCGGCGGTGGCGCGTTTCCTCGCGCTCGAGGCGCCGCCGTCGATGACCGGCGCGGTGCTCGACGTCAACGGCGCCAGCTATGTCCGCTGAGGCGATCGACAGCTGGCGCGTCACGCTGCCGTGCACGCGCGCCGAGGCCGAGGCGATCGACGCCGCCGACGATCTCGCGATCGACGCGGTGCTGATGACCAGCGAGGAGGTCGAGGACGACCGCGAGCATTGGCGGCTCGACGCCTATATGGAGCACGAGCCCGACGCCGCGATGCTCGCGGCGCTGCGCGCTCTGGTGCCGAGCGCGGTGGCGACCGAGCCCGCGGTGACGCCGCTCACCGCGCAGGACTGGGTGACGCTGAGCCAGGCCGGGCTCGAGCCGATCAGCGAGGGGCGGTTCGTCGTCCATACCAGCGCGCACCCGGTCGCAGCGCCGCCGGGCGGCCGCGCCTTCCTGATCGACGCCGGCCAGGCGTTCGGCACGGGGCACCACGCCACCACCTCGGGCTGCCTGGCGATGCTCGACTCGCTCGCCGGCCGCACGGTGACCAACGCGATCGACCTCGGCACCGGCACCGGGCTGCTCGCCTTCGCCGCGCGGCATCTCTGGCCCGACGCGCAGGTCACCGCGACCGACATCGACCCCGCCGCGATCGCGGTGACGCGCGAGAACATGGCGGCCAACGACGTCGACGGCATCGCGCTGGTGGTCGCCGACGGCGCGCTGTCAGAGGCGATCACGGCGCGCGCGCCCTACGATTTGGTGATCGCCAACATCCTCGCCGGCCCGCTGATCTCGATGGCGCCCGAGGTGGCGGCGATCGCCGCGCCGCAGGCCGCGATCGTGCTCGCGGGGCTGCTCGAGACGCAGCGCGCCGAGGTGGTGGCGGCGTTCGCGCGCTGCGGCTGCGCGCCGGAGGCGGTCGACCGCCGCGGCGACTGGACGATCCTGCGGCTGGCCGCGGGCGCGACCCGCTACGTGCCGGAGCGCGCCCCCGACCCGCGCGGGCGCGACGGCTGGGCGCTCGATCTATAGGGTGGAAACAGTCGCGGGCGGGCGCGGAACTCGACCTTCCCCAACAAGCCTGTTCCCCGGCGAGAGCCGGGGACCAGGTGGGAAGGCGGCAGTGGGTCTCACCAGCGTCCCCCGACCGGGCCCCGGCTTCCGCCGGGGTACAAGCCAGAGAGAGGAAAGATCGCTCAGCCGCGAGACAGCGGCACCGCGCCGCTGCTCACACCAGCGACCCCACCGCGGTGATGAAGCGCGCCAGCGTGATCGGCTTGGAGATATAGGCGTCCGCCCCTGCCGCGCGGATGCGCTCCTCGTCCTCGCGCCCGGCGTAGGCGGTCACCGCCATCACCGGGATGTGGCGCAGCGCGTCGTCGGCCTTGAGCTCGAGGATCAGCTCATAGCCGGTGACGTGCGGCATCTGGATGTCCATCACGATCAGGTCGGGCATGAAGGCGCGGGTCCGCTCCACCGCCTCGCGCCCGTCGCGCACCGGCTCGACCGCGAAGTCGTGCGCCCGCAACAGGTCACAGAACAGCTTGAGATTGAGTTCATTGTCCTCGACAACGAGCACTCGCTTGGCCACGCGCCGCTTTCTCCTCTGACACCAGATAGATAATGGTCCGAACCGATCCAAACCAGCCCGACGCGACCACGATCGCGCTCGACGCTCTCGCCTGGACGCTTAACGAACCGTTGCGCGCCGAACGACTGATCGGCGTGACGGGGCTCGCGCCCGACGACCTGCGCGCGCGGCTGCGCGATCCTGCCGTCCTGGCCGCGTGCCTCGCCTTCCTCGAGGCGCACGAACCCGATCTGCTCGCCTGCGCCGCGGCGACCGGCACCACCCCGGCCGCGCTGGTCGCGGCTCGTGCTCGACTGGAGGAAGCGCCACGATGACCCGACCGCTGCTGATCAGCGACTGCGACGAGGTCTTACTCCACATGGTGCGCCACTTCGCCACCTGGCTCGACGAAGCGCACGACATCGAGTTCCGCTATGACAGCTGGGAATTGGCCAAGAACATGCGCCGGCGCGGCGGCGTGCCGCTGACGCAGGAGGAGATGTTCGGCTATCTCGGCGGCTTCTTCCCCGCCGAGATGGCGCGCCAGACGCTCGTCCCGCACGCCGGCGCGGCGCTGGCGCGGCTGGCCGAGCGCGCCGACATCGTCATCCTCACCAATCTCGAGGACCAGTGCCGCACCCACCGCATCGAACAGCTCGAGCGCTTCGGGATCGCGCACCGGGTCGAGTGCAACCAGGGCGGCAAGGGCGCGCCGGTGGCGCGGCTCGTGGCGGAGCACGGTGACCCGGTGACGGTCTTCGTCGACGACCTGCCGCACCACCATGAGTCGGTGGCCAAGCACGCGCCCGGCGTGTGGCGGCTCCACATGATCGCCGAGCCCGCGCTCGCCGCGGGTGTGCCGGCAGCGCCACAGGCGCACGCGCGGATCGACGACTGGCGCGCGGCCGAGGCGTGGATCGACGCGCGCTTCGCCGCGGGTGCGCCCGCGCCTCTCCCCGAGGACGCGTCGGCCCCGACTTGACCGGCGGGCACGCACGCCGCAGGGACGGCGCATGACCGATCGTATCGACCGCGCGCTCGCCGAGCTCGGCCTGACGCTGCCCCAGGCCGCCGCCCCGGTGGCCGCCTATGTCCCCGTCGTCGCGGCGGGCGGGTTCCTCCACGTCTCGGGCCAGCTGCCCTTCCGGGACGGCGCGGTGGTCACCGGGCGGCTCGGCGACGACGTCTCGCTCGAGCAGGGGCAGGACGCGGCGCAGCGCTGCGCGCTGATGCTGGTGGCGCAGCTCAAGGCGCATCTCGGCACGCTGGAGCAGGTCACGCGGATCGTGAAGCTCGGCGTGTTCGTGAACTCCACCGCCGACTTCACCGATCAGCCCAAGGTCGCCAACGGTGCCAGCGAGCTGATGGTCAAGCTGTTCGGCGACGCGGGGCGCCACGCGCGCTCGGCGGTGGGCGTGGCGGCGCTGCCGCTCGGCGCCGCGGTCGAGGTCGACGCGATCGTCGAGGTCGCCGCCTCGCTCTGAGCGCGGGGCGCGGGTCGCTCGCGCGACTTCTGGAGAAGCGTCATCCCGGACTTGACCTGGGATCGATGATGCCGCGCACGCCTCGGCCGTTCCTCTCGCGGCGGCATGGATCCCGGCGCAAGGCCGGGATGACGGTGACGGTCGGATACGCGCGACGACACCGCACCGCCGGAAGAAACCACACGCCCCGCGTCTCCGTCCTTTAACCCCCGCCCGCGCGCGCCTAACTTAGGCGGTGATGACCTCGCTGACCGCGCGAATCGCCGAGGGGGTCGGCGCCCTCCCCGCTGACCAGTGGGACGCCTGCGCCGGCACCGCCAACCCCTTCCTCGGCCACGCCTTCCTCGCCGCTCTCGAGGAATCGGGCAGCGTCGGCGGGCGCAGCGGCTGGCAGCCGATCCCCGTCGTCGTCGACGGCGCGGACGGCGCGCCCGCCGCGATCGCGCCGGCCTATGCCAAGAGCCACAGCCAGGGCGAATATGTCTTCGACCATGGCTGGGCGGACGCGTGGGAGCGCGCCGGCGGCGCTTATTACCCCAAGCTCCAGGTCGCGGTTCCCTTCACCCCGGTACCGGGGGCGCGGCTGCTGCTGCGCGACGCAGAGGCCGCGCCCGCGCTGATCGCCGCGCTGGAGGCGGTGACCGACCGCCACGACCTCTCCTCCGCGCACGCCACCTTCGTCGCGCCCGACCAGATCGCGCAGTTCGAGCGCGCCGGCTGGCTGATCCGCGAGGGCACGCAATATCACTGGCAGAACCAAGGCTATGCCAGCTTCGACGACTTCCTCGGCGCGCTCGCCAGCCGCAAGCGCAAGGCGATCCGCAAGGAGCGCGCCGCGGCGGTGGAGGGGCTGACGATCCGCCATCTCAGCGGCGCCGCGATCGGGCGGCGCGAGTGGGACGCCTTCTGGCGCTTCTACCAGGATACCGGCAGCCGCAAATGGGGACGCCCCTATCTCACCCGCGCCTTCTTCCCGCTGCTGGGGGCGGCGCTGGGCGAGCGCGTACTGCTGATCCTGGCCGAGCGCGACGGCGTGCCGATCGCGGGCGCGCTCAACCTGATCGGTGACGACGCTCTGTATGGCCGCTACTGGGGCTGCACCGAGGAGGTGCCGTTCCTCCACTTCGAGCTGTGCTATTACCAGGCGATCGACGCCGCGATCGCGCGCGGGCTCAAGACGGTGGAGGCGGGCGCGCAGGGCGAGCACAAACTCGCGCGCGGCTATGTCCCGGTGCCGACCTGGTCCGCGCACTACATCCCCGATCCCTCGTTCCGTCGCGCGGTGGCGGACTTCCTGGTGCGCGAGCGCGCCGCGGTGGCGCAGGAGCAGGAGTTCCTGGGAGAGATGACGCCGTTCCGGCGGGGGTGAGGCGTTACCGCTGATCGATCGCGCTCAGCTGCCGGCCGCCGTGCTCCTGCGCTGGCGGGAGCCCAGAGCCACGCACGGCTTCCTTGTGACCCTGGGCTCCGGCCTGCGCCGGAGCACGACCGAACGTCGGTGAGACGCTAGATCTCTCCGGCGGACACCAGGCGGCCGAGCACCGCGTTGACCCGGGTCTGCCAGCCGGGGCCGCTCGCGCGCAGGTGCGCGACCGTCGCGGCGTCCAGGCGTATTTTCACCTCCACCTTCGGCGCCTCCGATCGCGGTCGGCCGCGTCGCGACCGCGTCATGCCCGCCATGAAGGCCTCATCCAGCGGCGGGTTGTCGTCGCGCTCGGGGTCAGAGGTTGTCATGATAGAATCTCACCTCATGCTTCTCGGCCCGGCGCAGGCTGATCGCGCGGACTGCATGGTCATGAGATCCCTCGGCGAACACCAGCACATGCGGCCGATCCGCGATGAGCCCGAGCGCCACGAAGCGGACTTCACCATAGTCGAAGCGATCGTCCCCGCGCTCGAGCGCCGTGTCCCAGTCGAACGCCGCGGCGGACCCTAGCGACAGACCGTGCCGCTCCCGATTGGCGCGATCCTTGGCCGGGTCGAACTCGATCTCCATGGATGTCGTACATCCGCTCACACGCCGTGGCAACTAATTATCGTGCACCCATCAATTCACGGGCGCGTTCCTCACCTTCATATAGGCGATCCGTCGCCCGAGCGACCTCCTACCGCTCCTGCTCGACCCGCAGCCGCTCGAGCCGCTCCTGCTCGCGCTCCTGCCGCTCGCGCAGCCGCTCGAGCCGCTCGCGGCGGCGCTGCATCCGCTCGATCAGCCACTTGGGCACGCCCAGCTCCTCGTCCGTCGCCTCGATCGCGGGCGCGTCATGGTCGACGCGGAACAGCACCGAGTTGCTCGACGGCGAGCGCCACACCGGCACCAGCCCGGCGGTGAAGCGCGGGTTGTACGCCGGCGGGCGGATCAGCCAGACATAATCGAAGGCGTCGCGCGGGAAGCGCGCCAGCGCGTAATTGGCCGGACGCCACCATTCGTACGGACATTTGACCGAGGTGACGATCTGGGTCGGATCGTGCGCGTAGGGGCCGGCGTCGCGATAGTGAACCGTGAGCAGCTGCGCCCCCGCCATCGACCATTGGTCGTCCGTATAGGCCAGCCGCCGCTCCAGCGCGATCGCGGGCAGATGCTCCAGCCGCGACATGCGCCACGCGTTGGAGCAATTGTGCCCGACGAAGCTGATCAGCCGCGCCCCGATCGGCACGTGCGGCAGCGCCGCGAGTTCGGCGTCGTAGTCGGCGTCGAAGCTTGCGAAGCTGATGGTCGTCGCGCCGAGGCGCACCGCGTAGAAGCTCAGCCCCGCCGCGGCGAGCAGAGCGGCATGACGCAGGTCGGCGCCGGGCTTGGGCCGGATCGCGATCACCGCCACCGCGATCATGAAGGGCGCCATCCGCATGTCGGCATAGGCTGAGCCGAAGACGATCCGCGGCAGCAGGATGTACACCAGCAGCATCAGCAGCGCCGAGAGCCCGAGGTGGCGCGAATAGCCCATCCGCGGGTCGCGCACCGCCTTGAACAGCACGAGGTAGATCACGGCCACGCTGGCGACGTCGAACCACAGCCAGCGGTCGCGCAGCGCCATCACGATCCAGGCGATCTTGGTGCGCCAGTAGAAGAAGTCGGCGGTCTGCCCGGTGACGTCCGCGCCCGAGCGCCACGCCACCATCAGCACCATCGGCAGCGCCAGCGGCACGCAGCCCAGCCCGGCGCGGACCCAGCTCTCCAGCCAGTGGCCGCCGGCCCGCTGCTGACCTGGCCGATCCTTGCGGAGGTCGTGCTGACGGACCAGCTCGCTCGAGAAGGCGAGCACGCCCAGCACGCCCCAGCCGAAGGTGTGGCACACCCACAGCAGGCACGACAGCGGCACGAACAGCACCGCGCGCAGCGTGAAGCGCCCCAGCCGCGCCAGCCGCAGCCACAGTCCGAACAGGCACAGCGCCCAGGCCATCGACAGCGCGAAGTTCACGAAGCCGAAGTGGAACGGATAGCCATAGGCCAGCGGCAGCGCGAACAGAGCGGTCGGCGGGATGCGCCCGTGCACCTCGCGCGCGATCCACAGGAGCCCGCCGACGGTGAGCGCGGGGATGCTGAGGATGATCAGCTTGACCGCCGGCTCCAGCCCGATCAGCGGCGCGAGCGGCTCGATCAGCAGGTCGACGCCCAGGTTGCCGATCAGCGACCAGCGGAACTGGTACCAGTCGGTCAGCCAGGGGTGCGCGCCGCGGTCGAGCTGGACGCGGTAGCGCCCCATGTGACCGGGCAGGTCGACGATCGGAGGGATGTCGGGCCAGAGCAGCGGCACGCACGCCGCCACCATCGCGGCGAGCACGAACCACCGCGTCTGCCACCAATGGAGCCGGTCTGCCTGCATCGCGAGCGCCTTAAGGGCGCGCGGGCCCCGCGGGCAAGGGGTCGCGCGCGACGCGCCACGCCAGCACCGGCCCGCGCACCGCGATCGGCACCAGCCAGGTGACCCGCTCACCGCGCTCCAGCCGCGCCCACAGGCCGTCCGGCGCGGCGGCGCGATACTGCGCCAGCTCGGTCAGGCCGGGGCAGGCGATCAGATAGTCGGCGCCGCTCGCCGCCACGATCGCGCGGGCGCGCGCGGGCGGCAGCGTATAACCGAGCAGCACCTGCTCCATCGCGCGCGCGCCGCGGTGATAGCCGCCCGCGATCGCGCGGTGGCGCGTGCTCACCAGCAGCTCGGGGGTGACGTCGAGCGGCGCGAAGACGATGCCCGGCGGCAGCGCGGCGAGCGCGCGCACGTCGGTCGCGGCGGCGCAGCTCGGCCGACGCGCCTCGTCGCGCGCGCGCTCGACCGGCCCGGGCACGAGCAGCAGCGCGGCGGCGGCGACCTGGCCGGGCGAGGCGAGCAGGAGCGCGCCGAGCGTGGCGAGCGTGCGCGGCAGCGGCGCGGCGAGACCGCGCGCGCGCGCCAGCAAGGTCGCCAGCAGCACCGCGGCGCCGGGCACCGCGAGCGCGTTGGCGGTGGCGGCGGCGCGGCTCACCCAGATGGCGATCGCGGTCGCGGCGAGCAGCAGCAGCAGGTAGAGCCACCAGCGCTCGCGCGCGGCCTCGGTCAGCGCGCGCGGCGGCAGGCGGCGCAGCGCCAGCGCGGTGCCGGCGAGCCCGGCGAGCGGCAGGCCGATCGCCGCGGCGGCGAGCGCGGGCGGCTGGTCCCACAAGGGTCGGCCCTCGAGTACGCTGAGATACCACCAGCGATAGACGATCGGCGGCAGCGTCGCGAACGGCCCGGCGAGACAGTCGGGGGCGAGCAGCAGCCATGTCGCGGCGGCGGCCGCGCCGGCGAGCGCGAGGAGGACGAGACGGAGCGCGAGCTGGGTGGGTGTTCCTGCGAACGCAGGAACCCAGGACGGTGAGCGATGCGCGTGGCGGCTCTGGGCTCCTGCGTGCGCAGGAGCACGGGACGGGAGCGGCGTTGGCTCTCCTTCGCCGCGGATCTCGCCGTCACCGCGGACTTGCTCCGGGGCCCACCCTCCCGCGTATTCCTTGGCCGAAGAGGACGCGGCACGGTGGATCCCGGACCACGTCCGGGATGACGGGAGGTGTGAGGTGACCGTGCCGCCCCCCGACACCCGCCCCAGCCCTACCGCCACCGTCAGTCCGATCGCGACGACCCACAGCACCGCCAGCCACGCGGGCGCGATCGCGTCGCACGCCGGCTGTGCCCAGAGCGGCCCGCGCGTGGCGAGATGGAGCGCGCTCGCCGCACCCGCCAGCGTCCAGCCGAGCGTCACCACCATGGCCGCGCGCGCCGGTCGCCACGCCCAGCCGAGCGCGGCGATCGCCGCGGTGGCGGCGGCGATCGGCAGCCCCTCGAGCGAGATCGTCAGCAGCACCGCCAGCGCCGCGCCCGCCAGTGCGCCGCTGCGCCGCGTCGGCGGCGCGAGCAGCGCGGCGGCGGCGGCGAGCGCGGCGGCGACCTGCCAGCCGTGATGGTCGATCCGCAGCGGGCGCAGCTGGGACAGGAGCGGCGAGGCCAGCGCCACCAGCAGCACCGCGTAGGGCACGCGCGCGCGCCCGGCCAGCCGCCGCGCCAGCAGCGCCGCCAGCGCGGTCACCGCCAGCAGCGTCAGCAGCGGCACCAGCACCAGCGCGACGCGCTCGGCGCCGCCCGCGCCCAGCAGCGGGCGCAGCGCCAGCATCGCGCCCGCCAGCGGCAGATCGACCAATCGCGACCAATGCATCGGGAAGTCGCCGCGGTGGAGCCGGTGCTGCGCGACGTCGAACCAGCCCTGGCCGCCGAGCCAGTCGCGTACCTCGAGCAGCCGCATCGCGTCGTCGGCGTCGAGGAACAGCCGCGCGCGGATCGCGTCCCAGCTCGCCGCCACCAGCAGCAGCGACGTCAGCAGCCAGCCGGCGAGCACCGGCGCGGCGGGGTGCCGCCGCAGGGTCATCGCGTCACGCCGCCTGGCGCACGTCCGCGCCGACCCGCCCGGGCACCTGGCGCAGGCTGGAGAGCGCCGCGGCCTCGCCCTCGCGCCCGCTCTCGTGATATTCCGCGTCCTCGTTGACCGCCCAGGTGTCGTACACGCGCGCGCCGGCCTGGATGTTGCGGACCGTCAGCATCGCGGTCATCATCGCGTGGTCCTGGTTGTTGTAGCGGTGCATGCCGTTGCGGCCGACGCAGTGGAGTGTCGGGTAGCGGCCCTCCAGCTCGCGCCGCAGCATGTCGACGTTCTGCGCGTAATCCTCGTCGTAGACGGGATAGGCCTTCTCCTGCCGCACCACCGTGCCGCCGACGACGTGCGACGGGTCGCACAGCCCCAGCGCCGCCATCTCGCGCGTCGCCAGCGCGACCAGTTGCTCGTCGCTCGAGGTCCACAGCCCGTCGCCCTCGAAGCAGAAATACTCCAGGCCGACGCAGGCGATCGCGGGATCGGGCACCATCTCGGGCGACCAGGAGCGGAAGTTCTGGATGCGGCCGACCTTCACCTTGGGATCGTGGATGTAGATCCAATTGTCCGGGAACAACTCGGGCGAGCGGATCATCAGCGCGACGGTGAGGAAGTCGCGATATTTCAGGTTGGCCGCCTCGGGCAGCGCCGCGGGCAGCGGGTGGAGCCGGCTGGCGAGTTCGCGCATCGGCGCCGAGGAGATCACGTGCGCGGCGTCGAGCGCGGTGATGCCGGCGGCGGTGTCGGCGGACACGGTCCAGCGCCCGCTCGCCGCGTGGTGGTGGAGCTGGCGCAGCGAATGGCCCATCCGCACAGTGCCGCCGCGCTCGACGACGCGGTCGCGCGCCGCTTCCCACATCATCCCCGGCCCGAGCCGCGGGTAGCGGAAATTCTCGAGCAGCGTCTTGGTCTGCATCCCGTCGTTGGGGCGCTTGTTGAGCCCGAGCGAGCGCTTGACCCCGTCGATCACCGCCTTGCCGAGCGACAGGCCCTTGATCCGCTGCGCCGCCCAGTCGGCGCTCATCTCGTCGCACGGCATGCCCCATACCTTCTCGGTATAGGTCTTGAAGAAGATCGAGTAGAGCTTGTGGCCGAAAGCGTTGACGGTCCAGTCCTCGAAGCTGCGCACGCGACGCCGCGGCAGCAGCCGCGCCTTGGCGAAACTGACCATGCAGAGGGTCGAGCGGACGATGCCGAGATGCCCCAGCGCCTCGAACGCGCGCAGGGGATAGCTGTAGAACTTGCCCTCGTAATAGATGCGGCTCATCCGCGGGCGCTCGATGAAGTCGTGCGGCAGGATCTCGTTCCAGAGATCGACCACGTCCTTCGACTTGGAGAAGAAGCGGTGGCCGCCGATGTCGAAGCGGAAGCCCTGGTGCTCGACGGTGCGGCTGATCCCGCCGACGTAGCGCTCGTCCTTCTCCAGCACCGCGACGCTGTAGCCCGCCTGGGTGAGCAGATAGGCGGCGGTGAGCCCTGCCGGGCCGGCGCCGATGATCGCGACGTCGACCGCCTCGCCCGCCTGTGCCGCAGAAGTCGCGCCGATCATCGCCATCACCCTCGCCCGATCCTGTGACCCGTGATGGCGAGGGGATGACGGAATTTGGTTGAGGGGTGGTTAACGTTGAAGCTCGCGCGCCCGTCCAGCGCGGGTCAGCGGCGGCTTGACCGCGCGGCGCGGGTCGGGTGCGATCGAGCCGTCCGCGCATCGGCGCGGGCGAGGGCCAGCGGATGCGAACCTATCACCTGCTGATCGCCGCGACGTCGACGGCAGTGCTCGCGCTCGCGGCCTGGCTCGGCGCGGGATCGTCCCGCGGGCCGCGCGCGGAGACCACGCCGATCCGCGTCGTGCAGGGCACCGGCTCGTCGGTACCGCTCCCCGTCGCCGCGGCGCCGGCGCCCGCGCCGTCTTCCGCGCCGGTCGCGCCGCCCTCCGCTGCGGCGACGGGCGACGCCCTGCTCGCCGATCTGCTCGCCGAGGACGAGGTGCTGCCGCCCGCGGCGAGCACCGGCACCTTCCACCGCCGGCTCGCGGCCGAGCCGCGCGACGCGCCCTGGGCGACGGAAAATGAGCGCGCGATCATCGCGGCGACGCGTGCCATCCCCTATCTCGATCCGCAGGTGCCCGCGCAGGTGCGGTGCGGCGCTACGCTGTGCGAGCTGGTCGCCGCGGTCGCGCCCGAGGCCAGCGCGAGCAACCGCCGGATCGCGGAGGAGGCGCTCCAGCGCGCAGACCTGCTCGACCCCGCGCACCGCTCGGCGCTGGCGGTGGCGCAGACGCAGGTCGCGAGCGCCACGCCGCACCACCCCGACGGCGGGGTGCTCGTCCGCTATTTCACGCGGGTACGCTGAGGCCGCGGCGGGCGATCGTCGCCGCCCGTGCGATCGGCCGAGGCGCCGGCGTCCATCTTGCTTGCCGAACCGCCGCGACGGGCACGCGCCCGCCGCGGCGAGCGGCTCAGTGCTTCGACGCGGCGCTGCTCGACTTCTCGGCGGGTGCCGCGCCCTTCCTCGCGAAGGTGGCCGGCGTGTAGAACAACGGCGACCAGTCGAAGTTGAAGCTGTCCCCCTTGTTGAGGAAGTCGATCCCCAACGGACGACCGGTGGAACGCGTGCCGAGCACGAGCTGCGCCACCGACTGACGGTCGATCGGACCGAAGTCTCTCGTATCGCGGGTAAGCATCTCGTTGTTCGAGACCATCATCGCCTCGTCCCAGCCGAGCGCCTCACGCACTTCAGAAGTCATACTATTGTACAGCATGTTGATCGCAAGTGCCTGACCGCGGCGGTCGAAGCGGTGCATAACGTCATTGCTGAATGGCTCCAGCGCCACACGAGTGCGCTCGGTGAATTCACCGCTCGCCCAGCCGGCCTCCGTCTCGGTGAACTGGTGATTACGGTTCAACGCGATGGCGGCGAGTTCCTGATCGGAGAATGACGAGTAATCGGCGCGGATGCCCTGCTCCGACATGTCATACTTGATCCGCGTGCCGGCCTTGCGTGCCTCGGCATATTTGGCGTCGAGCAGCTGGCGCGCGCGGTTGCCCGTGTCGGCGAAGCTTTCCTGGTCGGTCGGCGTTGCCGAAGCCTGAGTCGCGGATGCTCCACTTGTCGTCTTCACGCCATCGTGACGAACCGAACCAAGCGCCGGCGACGCCGGTATCGCGCTTGCCGTGCTGCTGTGTGTCGCTAAGATTTGCATTGTTGCCTCCGTTCGCTGATGGACGCTGTTACTTCATCGAAAAGACGGCGCCGAAATCGCCAGTTGTCGCCGTGGTAGACGTGTCCCTCGACTCCACCTTGCAGGTTGGCGACCCCGAGTTCGCGGTTGCGTTTGCCGTGCCGGTCCAGTAGCCGGCCGCGCCCGTGATCGAGTTGGGATTTGTGTAGATCGTGCTGATCACGAAGCGACAGGTATCCACGCCATTCTTGTAATCGACATAGGCGGACGAGACCGTACTTCCGCAATCAGTGCTCGACACCTCCGATGTTCCCCCTGGATTGATCGACTTAGGCGTGGGAGAAAGCGTGCCGCAGAAACTAGTCTTAGCTACAGATATTTCCTTGTTACCCAAGTTCTTGAACGTCATCGAGACCTTCGCCGCGGACGCGGGTACGCTCGCGATCGAGGCCGCCACCAAGACGCACAGGCCGAACTTCCGCATTGATCAATCCTCCTATCACCGGCATAGACGCCGGCGTTTCAGCAGTTATCTTATGTATTGCACGCAGGTCCAACGAACTATAGCAAGTGTTTGATTATAAGTAGAGCCGCTATAACTATCCCGTAATCAACGTTGTGGCCGCCAACTTTCACCACGACTATCACGTCTCGTTGCCTCAATACGGCGAGACGCGGGCGCGCCGCTACCGCGCGCTCGCCCGCTGTCCTACGTCGCCCGCCCCCGGCTAAGATAGCGCCGTGCCGTTCCCGCCGCCCCCGCCCCGACCCATGCGCGACCGCGCCAGCGGCTCAACATTCGCAACATTCGCTCCAACATCACTCAACGTTCGCGCCCGCCCGCGCCCGCCCGCCCCACCATCCCCACCGCGCCGCCGCATCCTCGCCCAGATCGCGCGCCACCCACGGCGGCGGTGGCGCGGGCGCGCGCGGCTGGGCTATAGCGAGGGGTGATGCGGCTTCTTCTCCAACGATTGCCGGCGCTGCTGGCGCTCGCCTCGCTCCTCCTGTCGCCTGGGGCGGCGAGCGCGCAGGGCAACAGCTTCGATCTCGCCGGCCCGGCGCTGACCATGTCGATCACGCGCGCGAAGGTGACGCTGCCGATCGGCCAGGTGCCCTCCTTACGCGTCGGCGACCAGCTCGAGCTCAAGGCGGACCTGCCGGCCGACCAGGCGGCGCGCTACCTGCTCGTCCTCGTCTTCCTGCGCGGCGCGACCAACCCGCCGCCCAAGAACTGGTTCTACGAGGCCGAGACCTGGAACCCCAAGAAAGCGACGCTCAGCGTCAAGGTGCCCGAGGGCGCGCAGCAGGCGATCGCGCTGATGGCGCCCGAGACCGGTGGCGGCTACAACGCGCTGGTCAAGGCGGTGCGCGGGCGCCCCGGCGTGTTCGTCCGCGCCGCGCAGGACCTCTACCAGGCCTCGCTCGACCGCGCCCGGCTCGAGACCTTCGTCAACGGCGTCGCGCGCGTCGAGGAGAGCGCGCCCGAGCGGCTCGTCCCCGTCTCCACCGCGCTCGCCGGCTCGCTCGGGATCAAGCTCAACGCCGACTGCCTCGCGCGCAGCCGCGCGCTCCAGGCCTCGTGCCTGACGCAGAACCGCGACGGCATGGTGCTCCAGACCGGGGGCGGCGCGGCCTCGCTGATCGACGTGATCGGGGGCACCACCACCCAGTTCGCCTACAGCCTCGCCGCCACCAAGGAGGGCGGCGCGGGCGAGTTCAGCCCGTATATCTCGCTGGCGCGCGACTTCGCGCGGCTGTTCGGCGTGTTCCGCAGCGCCGACTATCAATATTCGCCCGCGCTGGCGGTGGGGCAGAACGAGCGGCTGCGGCTCCAGCTCAACACGCCGCCCTCGTTCCAGAATCCCAAGTCGGTGCTGGTCGCGCCGCTGCCCCCGATCGGCGCCGCCGCACCGCCGCCGCTGCGCGCCGCGCTCAAGGACGCGGTGTGCCTCGCCAAGCCCGGGCTGGTGCTGCCGCTCGAGGACGCGCCGTTGGTGTTCGCGACCGACTATGCACGCGCGCTGACGCTGCGCCTCGCCCTGGCGGACGGCAGGACGGTCGAGCTGCCGGTGACCGCCGACGCGGAGCGCGGCGGCCTCGTGGTCGGGCCCGACGCGCAGAAGCTCGGCGCCAGCACGATCGGCGAGGCGGTGCTGACCGGCCGCTGGGGCTTCGACAGCTTCACCGGCCCGCGCTTCCCGCTCCAGAACGGCGCGCCGGCGGCGTGGCAGCCGCGCCCCGACGACACGGTGGTGGTCGGCCGCGACGCGCCGCTGACGCTGCGCGGCGGCGCCGCCGCCTGCGTCGAGCAGGTCGCGCTGCGCGATCGCTCGGGCACGATCAGGCCGGTCGAGTGGAAGGCCAGCGCCCCCGACGAGATCGGCGCGACGCTGCCGCTCCAGCGCGCGCGCCCGGGTGACCTGACCGTGCTGGTGTCGCATTACGGCGCCAGCGCGCCGGCACAGCTGACGCTCAAGGGCCAGAGCGAGGCGAGCCGGCTGGAGGGCTTCACGCTCTACACCGGCGACAAGGAGGGACGGCTGGTCGGCGCGCGGCTCGACCAGGTCGCCTCGCTCGAGGTGGCGGGCCTGACCTTCACCGCTGGCGCGCTGTCGCGCGACATGAGCGGCGGCGACCGGCTCGCGCTCACCACCGAGGCCAGTACCGAGACGGTGCCGACGGGGACGAGCGACGCCAAGGTGACGCTCAAGGACGGGCGCACCACCGCGGTGCGCGCCACGATCACGCCGCCGCGGCCGCGGCTCGAGCTGGTCAGCCGCAGCGTCGCCGCGCCCGCGGCGCCCGACCGGCTCGCGCTCGAGCTGCCCGACTTCGCGCTCGCGCCCGAGGCGACGCTCACTTTCTCGGCGCGCGCGGTCAACACGCGGCTGAGCGCGGGCGACCTGATCGAGGTGGCGACCGCCGACGACGGCGCCAGCGCCAGGCTCAGCGTGGCGAGTGGCAAGCTCCAGCTGATCGGCAGCGACGTCGCGGTCGCCAGCCTCACCCCGCGCGAGGCGCTCGGCGCGGCGGCGACGGGGCCGCTCAAGATGCGGCTGGTGCAGGGCGATCTGGTCGGCGACTGGCAGCCGCTGGCGCGCGTGGTGCGACTGCCCGAGCTGACCGAGGTGCGCTGCGACGGCGCCACCTGCACGCTGCGCGGCCGGGAGCTGTTCCTGATCGCGCAGGTGGCGGACGAGGCCGGCTTCCAGAAGTCCCAGACCGTGCCGCTCGGCTTCGTCGGCGGCGAGCTGGCGGTGCCCCATCCGGTCGGCGGCGCGCTCTACCTCAAGCTCCACGACGCGCCCGACGACGTCGTCAGGCTGGTGGTGCCCGCGGCGTCGGCGAAGAAGGCGAAGTGAGCGGGGGCGGTGCGCCACGCTCCCTGCGCCCCACTCCGTCATCCTGACCTTGTTTCAGGATCCACCGTTCCTCAGGACCCGCGACCGCTGGGGTGCGCGGCACCGTGGATCCTGAAACGAGTTCAGGACGACGTCACGGATTGGACGGTGTTCCTCACCCATCGCCCCTCACACCGCCACGGCGCGGGCCGCCGTCGGCCGCAGCCGATAGCCGCCGCGGTGCAGCGCGCGGCGCACCTGCGCCAGCGGCTGGTCGACCCAGCGATACATCGCCGCGGCGTAGACGAAGGCGAGCGGATAGGCGACCAGCGCCGCGGCGCCGCGGCCCATCCCACTCAGCGCCATCACCAGCGTCAGCAGCAGCAGGTGCGACAGGTAAAGGCTGTACGAATAGTCGCCCACCCGCTTCAGCGGCGCCGAGGAGAGCCAGCGCGCGACGCGGCCGCGCGACTGCAGCACCGCCGCGAACAGCACGAAGAAGGCGAGCGACTGGAGCGAGTAGCGCAGCGTCTGCCGGAACAGCTCGTCGCGGATCGCCAGCGTGGCGAGCAGCAGCGCCGCCGCCAGCACGGTCTCACGCCGGCGCGGCCGCCACGCGGCGGCGCCGTCGAGCACCGGGTTGCGGTGGAGCGCCAGGCACGAGCCCGCGAGGATGCTGTCGATCCGCGTGTGCGACCAATAATAGAGCGAGTCGAGCGGGTCGCCGGCGAGCGCGTGGGCGCCGCGCACCAGCAGCACCAGCACGCAGAGCGCCAGGCACAGCTGCGCCGCGCGCGCGTTCGGCAGCCGCCGCAGCACCGCGACGTACAGCACCGGGAAGGCGAGGTAATAATGCTCCTCCACCGCGAGCGACCAGACCGGCATGCCCGGCACCGCGCCGCTCAGCCCGAAGCTGTCGGTGTAATTGTTGAGGAACAGGAACTGCGCCGCCAGCGCGCGCGGATCCAGCCCCGCCCCGCCGCTCGCGGGGAGCACGCCGGCGAGCACCAGCAGGAGGCCGAGCCCGAGCGTGATCCACATCGGCGGCACGATCCGCAGCACGCGGCGCGCGTAGAAGCCGCGCAGGCTCACCGCCATGGTGCGCGTCTGCTCGACCCGCATCAGCGTGGTGATGAGATAGCCCGACAGGAAGAAGAAGGCGGAGACGCCGAGCCCGCCGGGCACGATCCGCTCGAGCCCGGCGTGCGACAGCATCACGATCGCCACCGCGCAGGCGCGGATGCCGTCGAGTGGCGCGATATGTCCCACCGGCGCGGCGGCCGCGCCGTCTCCGTTCGCCAAGTTGTCGCCCCCACTTCTTACAATCGCCCGCGCGGCCGATGGGATCACGGGAGAGTCCATCGAACGGCGGATCGATTCGTATCACCGTGCCGGCTGTCGCACGAAGCGGCTTACATTTGCTTTAATGTACAATCTGCTCCAGTTTCGGACAGATATGTGGCGCCTCACCCCGGCGATATCGAGCCGTGTTCGGCGCGAGCTATTTACCTCTCGTCAACCACGAACCGATAACCCTTCGTCTTATGGCCGCGGCGCGGCGCAGGAGAGAGCTTCCGATGACGATCGCGTCGACCCCGCTGGCCAGGGCCAACCGCCCGTTTCCTCGCGTCGCCGCGCTGATCGCCTTCGCCTCGCTCTCGGCGTGCGGGGGTGGTGGGAGCAGTGCCGCGGCCGCCTCCCTCGCCGCGCCCGTCGCGGTGGTCGCGGCGGCTGCCCCGGTCGCAGCGACCGCCCCCGCCGCGAGCTCGGCGCCGGTCGCCGAGCCCACGCCCGCGCCGAGCACCGCCCCCGCGGCGAGCGGCAGCGGCGTGCTGTCCGAGGGCGATTCGATCTCGGTCTTCTGGGGCGGCAGCCACACCGGCCTCTACGCCGCGTCCCACCCCAAAGTGACCTTCCACGGCAAGGCGGTCGGCGGCTCGGGCGTCAACGACCTCGCGGCGCGCGCCGACGCCGACATCGCGCTCCACCCGCGCCTGCTCACCGTGCTGATCGGCGCCAACGACCTCCAGGGCGCCAGCGGCGCGCGCGCCTGGCTCGAGCAATTGTTCCGCTACACCGCGCGCTTCAAGGCGGCGGGGGTGACGGTCGCGGTGGGCACGCTGCTGCCGGTCAACATGCCCGACCAGCCGCACTATACCAGCATCCACAACGAGCGGCGCCAGATCGTCAACGCCGAGCTCCGCGCCGCGGTGGGCCATGAGATCGACGCGGTGATCGATTTCGCCGCCGATCCGGTCATGGGGCCGGACACCGCGCCGCTCGACAAGGCGCTCTACAAGGACGGCCTCCACCCCACCGACGGCGCGCCCGGCGGCGTCGGCGGCCAGGGCAAGCTCGCGCTGATCTACGCCAAGGCGGTCGACGCGCTGCTGAAGTGACTCAGCCCGGGTCGTCGAGTGTGAACAGGTCGCCGGCCTCGTCATAGGCGAACAGCTCGGCGTAGCGGCCCCATTCCGTCACCGCGCGCAGCGTGTCGTCGGCGAAGTCGGGCGACAGCGCCTCTTCCAGCTCCTCGCGGAACAGCCGCGCCGGCGCCTGGTGGCCCGCGCGGGTGTCGAGCGCGGCGCGGATCGCGCCCGCCAGCGGGACGTGCGCCAGCAGCGCCGCGCGGAACATCGCCTTGCGCTGGTCCACGTCCTCCTGCGCGAAGGCCGCGCCCGCGGCGGTGAGCGTCACCTCGCCCTCCGCCAGCGCGACGAAGCCGAGCTGCTGCAGCGTCTCGACGATCGGGAACAGCTCGTCGACCTCGAGCTGGAGCGTGTCGCCCAGGTCCGCCAGCGGGGCGCGGCCGTCGAACGGCGCCGCCTCCACCTCCTCGATCAGCCCGGCGAGCGCGGTGACCGACACCGGCGCGAGCGGCCGGCCGAGCGCCGGCGCGGGCGCGTGCGCCTCCTCCGGCGCGGGCGCGGCGCGCTGGGTCATGCGCGCGTAGATCCGCTCGACCAGATCGCGGAACGCGGGATCGAGCCGGTCGCGCGGCTGCGGCAGGTCGATGCGGAACTCGGCGACGATGCGCCCCGGATTGGAGGAGAGCACCAGCACGCGGTCGCTCATCAGCACCGCCTCCTCGATATTGTGCGTGACGATCAGCACCGCGGCGATGCCCAGCCGCCCGTCGCCCCACCATTCGATCAGGTCGCTGCGCAGCGTCTCGGCGGTGAGCACGTCGAGCGCGGAGAAGGGCTCGTCCATCAGCAGCAGCGACGGCTCCACCACCAGGGCGCGCGCGAGCCCGACGCGCTGGCGCATGCCCCCCGACAGCTCGCGCGGGAAGGCGTTCTCGAAGCCGTCGAGCCCGATCAGGTCGATCGCGGCGAGCGCGCGTCGACGCCGCTCGGCCGCGGGTACCTTCTTGGCCTCGAGCCCGAGCTCGACGTTCTGCAGCACGGTCAGCCACGGCATCAGCGCGAACGACTGGAACACCATCGCCACCGAGCGCGCGCGCCCGTCCGCGGCCGGCATGAAGCGCAACGTCCCGGAGTCGGGTGTCACCAGCCCAGCGATCGAGCGCAGCAGCGTCGACTTGCCCGAGCCGGAGCGGCCGAGCAGCGCCACCACCTCGCGCTCGTGCACCGTGAGCGCCACGTCGTCGAGGATCGGCGGCCCCTCGCTGCCGCCGTAGCGGTGGCTCAATGCCTCGACGATGACGAGCGGTGGGTTGTGCTGCGCCATGCGCGCCTCCTTCACGACAGCCGCAGCCGGCGCTCGGCCAGCCGATAGAGCGGGCGGAACAGCGCCCGGTTGATCGCGATCACCAGCGCCGACATCACCAGGATGCCGAGCAGCACGCGCGCCTCGTCGCCCGCCGCGGTGGCCTCGGCGATATAGCTGCCCAGCCCCGCCGCGGTCAGCCGCGTGTGGCCCCAGCTCACCGCCTCGGCGACGATGCTGGCGTTCCACGAGCCGCCGCTCGCGGTCAGCGCGCCGGTCACGTAGGAGGGGAAGATCGCGGGCAGGATCAGCCGCCGCCACCATGCCCAGCCCCTGAGCCCGAACAGCCGCCCCGCCTCGCGCAGGTCGCTCGGGATCGCGCTCGCGCCCGCGATCACGTTGAACAGGATGTACCATTGCGTGCCGAGCCCGATCAGCGGGGTCAGCCAGATATCCGGGTCGGCGTGCCAGTGCACGATCAGCACCACCGCGACGGGGAACAGCACGTTGGCGGGGAAGGCCGCGAGGAACTGCGCCACCGGCTGCGCGCGGGCGGTCCAGCGCGGGTGGAGCCCGATCCACACGCCCACCGGCACCCAGACCAGGCTCGCCGCGACGATCAGCACCGCCACGCGCACCAGCGTGTAGAGCGCGAGCCGCACCACCAGCAGCGCGTCGGCGAGGCTCAGCCGCGCCGCCAGATAGCGCACCGCCAGCAGCGCCGCACCCGCCGCGGCGAGCGCCACCGCGACCTGCCAGACTCGCTGCGACCGTGCCGCGCGCCGTTCGGCGGCGTCGCGCGCGTCGAACGCCCGGTGCTGGGGAGCGCCGCGCGGCGCCGGATCGAGCAGCAGCACCGCGGCCGTCAGCGCACGCCACGGCGCCACCAGCGCGGGGAGCAGCCGCGCGCGCCGCAGCACATCGAACAGCCAGGAACGCGGCGGCGCGACGCTCGCGGTCTGCTCGACGCGGAAGCGATCGGCCCAGGCGATCGCGGGGCGGAACACGAGCTGGTCGTAGAGCAGGATCACCGCCGCCATGGTCGCCACCGCCAGCGCGACCGCGCCGAGATCGCGCCGCTCGATCGCCACTCCCAGCCAGGAGCCGATGCCGGGCAGCATCACCTGAGTCCGCCCGACGCTGATCGCCTCCGACGCGACGACGAAGAACCAGCCGCCCGACATCGACAGCATCGCGTTCCACACCAGCCCCGGCGCGGCGAACGGCAGCTCGACGCGCAGCAGCCGGCGCAGCGGCGACAGGCCGAAGCCGCGCGCCACCTCGGCCAGGTCGTCGGGCACCTGGCGCAGCGACTGGTAGAGGCTCAGCGCGATGTTCCACGCCTGGCTGGTGAAGATCGCGAAGATCGCGGCGCACTCCACCCCGAGTCGGCTGCCCGGGAACAGCCCCATGAAGGCGGTGACGGTGAAGGTAAGAAAGCCCAGCACCGGCACCGACTGGAGGATGTCGAGCGCGGGGACGATCACCAGCTCGGCGCGGCGGCTCTTGGCGGCAGCGGTGGCGACCACCACGCTGAACACCAGCGACGCCGCCAGCGCGGCGAACAGCCGCAGCGTGGTGAGCAGCGCGTAATAGGGCAGCGCGCGTGGATCGAGCGTGATCGGCTCGAGCTGGAGGCGGCGCAGCGGCTCCACGGCGTCGTGCGCGCCCGCCGCCACCGCGGCGCCGAGCCCGGCGAGCAGCGCGAAGAGCGCGAGATCGGGCCAACCGAGCGCGACGCGGCGGGTCCCCGGCGGCGTCGCGGCGCGGCCGAGCGGGCGGGAGAGCATCGGGCGGTCGCGTCAGGCGGCGCGGCGGTGCGCCGCCACCATCGCGCGCAGCAGGCGCGCGCGATGGAGCGGCACGGCGGCGAGCGCGGCGCGGATCGCGCGCCCGCGCGCCGCGGCGCGCTGCGCGAGCAGGCGCTGGCCCTTGCCGTGGTCGTGGTAGGCGGGCGCGATCCCGGCGGTGCCGTGCTCCGGCGAACGCCGGCGATCACGCTCGTGGCCCTGGGTTCCTGCGTGCGCAGGAACACGATGCTCATCGCAGCAAGGGACATCGAACTCGGGCGAGCGCACCACGGCGCGCGGGTCATATCGGGTCATGGCGACCTCCATCGGGGTTCCGGTGACGGGACCCGGCGGCGGTCGGCTCAGGTCAGCGCGTGCCGACCTCGCGAGCCACCGACGGACCCGTGCGCTGACGTGCGGTGACGGCGAAGCGGGTGCTTCGACTGTCTCCGTCGTCGGACAAGGGACTAGATCGGGGCATCGGTGCGCGTTTCTCCGAGTCGCGCGGGAGCGCGCGAATGGCGTGGCCCTTACGCCTGTCGCGCCGCGGATCAACCCCCGCGCGCGCCGGCTTCCTACCCGATATGAGCGTGCGGGCCGCGCCTCGCCGCCCGCACGCCCGCGCTCAGCCCGTCGCCCCCAGCATCTCCGCCACCCTGGTGGTGAGCGCGTGCATCGTGAAGGGCTTGGTCAGCAGCTCCATGCCCGGCTCGAGATGCCCCCCGCCGACCGCGACATTCTCGGCGTAGCCCGTCACGAACAATACCTTGAGCCCTGGGCGCAGCGCGCGCGCGGCGTCCGCGACCTGACGGCCGTTGAGACCGCCGGGCAGACCGACATCGGTGATCAGCAGGTCGATCGGCGCGTCCGAGCCGAGCACCTTCAGCCCCGCCGCCCCGTCGGCCGCGCCGATCACGGTATAGCCCTGCTCCTCCAGCACCTCGTCGATCAGGTGGCGGATCGTGGTCTCGTCGTCGACCACCAGCACGGTCGCGCCGCGCACCGCCGCGGCGGTGTCGCCGACGCCCTCCTCCTCGCCGCCGAGCGCCGCGCCGGCGTGGCGCGGCAGGTAGATGGTGATCGTGGTGCCCGCGCCCGGCGCCGAGTCGATCCGCACCTGCCCGCCCGACTGGCGCGCGAAGCCGTAGATCATCGACAGACCCAGCCCGGTGCCCTGGCCGATCGGCTTGGTGGTGAAGAAGGGCTCGAAGGCGCGCTCCACCGTCTCGGGCGCCATGCCGGTGCCGGTGTCGCTCACCGCGACGCTGAGGTAGGCGCCGGGCTCCAGCTCGAGCGCGCGCGCGTCCGACTCGTCGATCCAGCGGTTGGCGGTCGCGATCGTCACGCGGCCGCCCTCGGCCATGGCGTCGCGCGCGTTGATCGCGAGGTTGAGGATCGCGCTCTCCAGCTGGGTGGCGTCGATCATCGCGGTCCACAGCCCGGGCGCGGCGACCACCTCGATCGCGCTGGTCGGGCCGATCGAGCGCTGTAGCAGCTCCGCCATCCCCCCGATCAGCCGGTTGACGTCGGTCGGCCGCGGATCGAGCGTCTGGCGGCGCGAGAAGGCCAGCAGCCGTTGGGTCAGCGACGCGGCGCGGCGGCTGGCACCCTGCGCGGCGAGGACGAACCGCTCGAGGTCGTCGTGCCGCCCGCGCGCCAGCCGCGCCTGCATCAGCTCCAGGTTGCCCATCACGCCGGTGAGCAGATTGTTGAAGTCATGCGCCAGCCCGCCGGTGAGCTGGCCCACCGCCTCCATCTTCTGGGCCTGGCGCAGCTGCCCTTCGGCGGCCGCGAGCGCTGCCGTCCGCGCTTTCTCCTCGGTGGCGTCGCGACCGACCGCGATGATCTTGCCGTCGCCCGGTCCTGCCGCCCAGACGATGTCGCGGTAGCTGCCGTCGCGGTGGCGGTAACGGTTGTGGAAGCGCGCGAACGCCTGGCCGGCACCGATTCCCGACGCGGCGACGTGCGTGTCGTCGAGGTCGTCGGGATGAACGAAGGCGAAGATCGGGCGGCCGACCAGCTCATAGTCGGCCCAGCCGAGCACGCGCGTCCACGCCGGGTTGACCGCCTCGATCGTGCCGTCGAAGCCCGCCACGAGCATGATGTCCGACGACAATTGCCACAGCCGGTTGCGATCGGCGGTGCGCGCCGCGACCTCCTGCTCGAGCGTGGCGTTGAGCCGCTCCAGCTCCTGCTGCGCCTGCCAGCGCGCGGTCTCGTCGCGCGCGATCTTGATGAAGCCGCGCTCCTGTCCCTGCGCGTCGACGGGCAGGGGGTGGATCGAGCCGTTCAGGAACACGCGCGTGCCGTCGCGGCGCAGGTGCCAGCGCTCGTCGGCGGCGCAGCCATCGCGTGCGGCGCCGGCGATCTCGCGCACGTCGGCGCCGGCGGCGCGGTCTTCGAGCGTGAAGATCATCGCGGCGGAGCGGCCGATCGCCTCCTCGGGCGGCCAGCCCAGCACCGCCTCCGCGCCCGCCGACCAGCTGGTGATCACGCCGCCCGCGTCGGTGGTGAAGATCACATGGTCGCGCGCGCCCTCGATCACCAGCCGCAGCCGCTCCTCGCTCTGGCGCAGCGCGGCGTCGCCGAGGACGCGCGCGGTGGTCTCGTTGGTGAAGATGAAGAGGCCGGCGACCCCTCCCTCTGAGTCGAGGATGCGCGAGTAGGAGAAGGTGAACCAGGTGTCCGCCGGCCCACGATCGGTGTCGAGCTTCCACGGCAGATCGGTGAAGCGCTGGCTGCGCCCGGCGAAGGCGTCGTCGATGATCGGCTTGGCCTGCGCCCAGGCGTCGGCCCAGACGGTGCGGAACGGCGCCCCCATCGCCCAGGCCAGCCGCGGCCCGAGCAACGGGAAATAGGTCTCGTTGAAGAAGAAGCTGAGCTCCTCCGCGCCCCAGCACAGAATCATCGACTCGGGCGAGTTGAGCACGATGCTCAGCGTCGCCTTGAGCGCCTCGGGCCAGTCGGCGGGTCCGCCGAGCGGGTGGTCGGTCCAGTCGCGCGCGAGGATCAGCTCGGTCGCGCGACCGCCCCCGGCGAGGAAGCGCAGCGGCGCGGGCAGCTCGGCCGGATCACGGTAGAGGGCGGAGATCATGGGCCTATCGCGTTAGCGCGGGAGCGGCGGCAAAGATACTGCCCGGCACGTGCTGGCTGTCCTGCGTTCCGCTCGGACGGCCAGCGTGCTCCTGCGCACGCAGGAGCCCAGAGCCACGGACGCGTCGCTCTGGCACCCGGGGGTTCCCGCGTGCGCACGAACACGGTGCCACCGGGGGCAATCCCGTCTATCGCCGACGCATGGCCAGACCCGACCTCTTCCTCGCCCAGCCCCAGTCCGCCACGCTCGAGGCCGCGCTGGCCGAGCGCTTCACGCTCCACCGCGGCACCGCGCCGGCGACGACCCGCGCCGTGGTGGGCGGCGGCTCGCTGCGCTGGCGGGCGGCCGACTGCGAGCGGCTGCCCGCGCTCGAGATCGTCGCGATCCACGGCGTCGGCCACGACGGGATCGACCTCGACGCGGCGCGCGCACGCGGCGTACGCGTGACGATCACGCCCGAGGTGCTGACCGACGACGTCGCCGATCTCGCGCTCGCTCTGTGGCTGGCGGTCGAGCGCGCGGTGGTGGCGAACGACCGCGCGGTGCGCGACGGCGGCTGGGGCGTGCCGCTGGCACGGCGCGCGACGGGGCGGCGCGTCGGCATCTTCGGCCTGGGGCAGATCGGCCGCGCGATCGCGGCGCGCGCCGCGCCCTTCGCCGGCTGGATCGGCTATTGCGCGCGCTCCGCCAAGCCGGTGCCCTATGAGCGGCTGCCCGACATCGCGGCGCTGGCGGCGGCGAGCGACGTGCTGATCCTCGCCGCGCCGGGCGGCGCCGCGACCGAGCGCGCGGTCGACGCGGCGGTGCTGGGCGCGCTCGGCGCGGGCGGCGTGCTGGTCAACGTGGCGCGCGGCAGCCTGGTCGACGAGGCGGCGCTGGTGCGCGCGCTGGAGCGCGGCGTGATCGCGGGCGCGGGGCTCGACGTCTTCGCCGACGAGCCGCGCGTGCCCGCGGCGCTGCGCGCGCTGCCGCAGGTGGTGCTGGCGCCGCACCAGGGCAGCGCCACGCGCGAGGCGCGCGCGGCGATGGAGGCGCTGGTGCTGGCCAACCTCGACGCCTGGCTGGCGGGAAAGCCGCCGGTCTCCGCGATCGCCTGAGCGGAGGCGTCATAGGGTCGGAAGACAGAGGCAAGCGGACACGTCGGCGAACACTGGCTCGACGGTACCCTTTCGCTGCCGTCATCCTGAGCTTGTCTCAGGATCCACCGTCCCGCGAGCATCCCGGCCGGAGAGCGCGCGGCCCGGTGGATCCCGGACCACGTCCGGGATGACGGAAGAAGGGTGCTGCGCCCAGTGACGCTAGGACGTCCTCGTCGACGCCACTGGCGTGCTCTTGCGCACGCGAGAGCCCAGGGCCACGACGATCCCCCTCGACCTGGACCCCGGCGTCCGCCGGAGCACCGCCCGGCCTTGCCCCCGAACACACCCGATGCGATACCGTCCGCCGGGTGTCCGCGCCGCCACGGCGCGCGGGCAGGTTCTCGCGCTGGTCGGGCCGCCAGCGCGTCGACGCCTGCCCGGAGTTCGCGCCATCACCCAGCCGATCCACTTGCCCCGTGCGCGCGCCAGCGCGCTGCGCCGCTTCCTCACCGGCCAGGCCGCCGGCGGCGCGGTGCTGATCGCCGCCGCCCTGCTCGCGCTGCTGCTCGCCAACTCGCCGCTCGGCTCCGGCTATGCCTCGCTCCTCCACGCCCGGCTCGGCCCGCTCGCGCTGGAGAAGTGGATCAACGACGCGCTGATGGCGGTGTTCTTCCTGCTCGTCGGCCTGGAGATCAAGCGCGAGACGCTGCACGGCCAGCTCGCCTCCTGGTCGCGCCGGCTGCTGCCCGGCATCGCCGCGGCGGGCGGGATGGCGGCGCCCGCGCTGCTCTACCTCGCGATCAACCGCGGCGGCGCCACCCAGGGCTGGGCGATCCCGGCGGCGACCGACATCGCCTTCGCGCTCGGCGTCATCGCGCTGCTCGGCGAGCGCGTCCCCGCCTCGCTGCGAGTCTTCCTCGCCGCGCTGGCGATCATCGACGACCTCGGCGCGGTGGTGATCATCGCGCTGTTCTACACCGGCGCGCTGGCGTGGGCCTATCTCGCGGGCGCGGGCGCGGTGCTGGTCGTGCTGGCGCTGCTCAACCGCGCGGGCGTGACCCGGCTGACGCCCTATCTGCTGCTCGGCGTGCTGCTGTGGTGGCTGGTGCTGCGCTCGGGCGTCCACGCCACGCTCGCGGGGGTGATGCTGGCCTTCACCATCCCCGCGCAGGACGGGCGCGAGGGCAGCCCGTTGTGCCGGCTCGAGCATCGGCTGCACGCGCCGGTCGCCTTCCTGATCCTGCCGCTGTTCGCGCTCGCCAACGCCGCGGTGCCGGTGCTGGGCCTGCCGCCGGGCGCGCTCGCCGCGCCGGTGACGTTGGGGGTGGCGGCGGGGCTGCTGCTCGGCAAGGTGGCGGGCGTGTTCGGCTTCGCCGCCGCGGCGGTGCGGCTGCGGCTGGCCGAGCTGCCCGTGCACGCCGGCTGGACGCAGCTGCTCGGCGTCGCTCTGCTGTGCGGGATCGGCTTCACGATGAGCATCTTCATCACCTTGCTCGCCTTCGCCGACGCGCCGCTGCTCCAGGCCGAGGCCAAGCTGGGCGTGCTGGCGGGCTCGCTGCTCTCGGGCGCGGGCGGCTTTCTGCTGCTGCGGCTCGCCGCTCCCCGGACGGATCGTTAGCGCTTACAGCGAGTTACGAAGCCGATCCGGCGCGGGAGGGCGACCATGCGGCACGACGACCACGGTGACCAGACATTCGGCAAATCGGGCGTGAAGATCCGCGGCGGGCTGATCTATCTCGCCTTCCTGCTGGTCGCGAGCATCGGCATCCTGTTCTACGCCGGCGACGTTATCTGAGGCGAACCGCCGGGCGGAGCCGCTCGGTCGAGGACGAGTAGCTCAGTCGACGGAGGGGACGCCTCCCTGCCCCTCCGTCATCCCCGCGTAGGCGTGGATCCGGACGCGCTGGCGCGCATGAGCCGCATTGTCCGTGCAACCGGATTCCCGCCCGCGCGGGAATGACGTCCAAGGTGAGTGTCGCGGTAAGCGATCAGCGCTGCGGCGCCGCCTCACCCACTCAGAACGCGGGCAGCACCGCGCCCTTGTACGTCGTCTCGATGAACGCCCGCGTCGCCGGGCTGCGCAGCGCCGCCACCAGCTTGCGCACGCGCGGGTCGTCGGCGCTGCCGGGGCGGCCGACGAGATAGTTGACGTAGGGCGAGTCCTTGTCCTCGATCGCGAGCGCGTCGCGCACCGGGTTGAGCTTGGCGTCGAGCGCGTAATTGGTGTTGATCAGCGCCAGATCCACCTCGCCCAGCACGCGCGGCAGCGTCGCCGCCTCCAGCTCGCGGAACTGCAGCGCCTTGGGGTTGCTCGCGACGTCGCGGATCGTGGCGAGCGGGTCGGCCGGATTCCTGAGCCGGATCAGCCCCGCCTTCTGGAGCAGCTGGAGCGCGCGCCCGCCGTTGCTCGGCTCGTTGGGGATCGCGACGCTCGCGCCCTGTGGCAGCTGCGCCAGCGTCTTCCATCGGCGCGAATAGGCGCCGAGCGGCTCGACGTGGACGCCCGCGATCGGCACCAGCTTGGTCCCGCGCTCGCGGTTGAACTGGTCGAGATACGGCTTGGTCTCGAAGTAATTGACGTCGATCTGGCCCTGGTCGACCTGGAGGTTGGGCTGGACATAGTCGTTGAACACCCGCACCTCTAGGGTGACGCCTTCCTTCGCCAGCAGCGGCTTCACCTGCGCGAGGATCTCGGCGTGCGGCACCGCGGTGGCAGCGACGGTGAGCGTCGCGCCGTCGCTCTTGCCGGCGCTCCCGCCCCCGCCGCAGGCGGCGAGGAGCAGCGCGGGGAGCGTGACGAGCAGCAGGCGGCGGTCGAGCAGGAGGGGGATCATGTCGGGCCTCAGCGGTGGTCGAGCCGGCGCGCCAGCGCGTCGCCGCCCCATTGGAGAAGCTGCACCAGCGCCACCAGCAAGGCGACGGTGACGAGCATCACGTCGGTCTGGAAACGCTGATAGCCGTAGCGGATCGCGAGGTCGCCGAGCCCGCCCGCGCCGACCACCCCCGCCATCGCGGTGAAGGAGACCAGCGCCACCGCGGTGACGGTCGCGCCCGAGACCAGCCCAGGGAGCGCCTCGGGCAGCAAAGCGCGCGTGACGATCTGCCAGCGAGTCGCCCCCATCGCCTGCGCGGCCTCGATCGTGGCGCGCGGGATCTCGCGCAGCGCCTGCTCGACCAGCCGCGCGTAGAAGGGCGCCGCGCCGACCACCAGCGGCGGGATCGCGCCCGCGACGCCGAGGGAGGTGCCGACCAGCAGCAGCGTCAGCGGGATCATCACGATCAGCAGGATGACGAACGGGATCGAGCGCAGCACGTTGACCACCACCCCCGCCGCGCGGTTGAGCCAGCGCCGCTCGGCCAGCCGGCCGCGATCGGTGAGGAACAGCAGCACGCCGAGCGGCACGCCCAGCACGATCGTCAGCGCGAGCGAGGCGCCGAGCATCACCAGCGTGTCGCGCGTCGCGACCGCGATGTCGCCCCACACCAAGTTGCCGAACCAGCCGCTCACGCCGCCTCGCCCAGCAGCGCCAGCGTGGCGGCGTGGCGCGCGTCGCCGAGCACCGCGTCGGTCGCGCCGCTCTCCACCACGCGCCCGCGGTCGATCACCGCCACCTCGTCGCAGATCGCGCGCACCACCGTGAGCTCGTGCGTGATCAGCACGATCGTCAGCCCCAGCTCGCGGTTGAGCTCGCCCAGCAGCGCGAGCACCGATCGCGTCGTCTCGGGATCGAGCGCGCTGGTCGCCTCGTCGCACAGCAGGATGTCGGGCCGGGTGGCGAGCGCGCGCGCGATGCCGACGCGCTGGCGCTGCCCGCCCGAGAGCCGCGCCGGGTACGCGCCGGCCTTGTCCGCCAGCCCGACACGCGCGAGCAGCGCGGCCACGCGCGCGTCGCGCTCGGCGCGGGGGACATCGGCGAGCTCGAGCGGCAGCGCGACATTGCCCGCGACGGTGCGGTTGGCGAGCAGCCCGAACGACTGGAAGATCATGCCGACGCGCCGCCGGAGCGCGCGCAGCCCGGCGGCGTCGAGCGCCGACAAAGCCGCGCCGTCGACGCGCACCTCGCCCGCGCTCGCGCGCTCCAGCCCGTTGAGCAGCCGCAGCAGCGTCGACTTGCCCGCGCCAGAGCGACCGATCACCCCGAACACCGCGCCGCGCGGCACCTCCAGCGTCACCTCGTCGAGCGCGAGCGTGCCGTCGGGGAAGGTCTTGGACACGCGCTCGAGCGCGATCATGCGGTACCCATGACCTGCGCGGCGAAGCGCTCCATCTCCTCCGCTTGGGGGCTCATCTGGAGCAGCAGCAGGTCGAGCCCGGCCGCCTCATATTCCGCGATCCGCTCCCTGAGCTGCTCGGGCGTGCCGACCAGATTGGGGCGCAGCCCGCGGTTGGAGACCGCATATTCCTGCAGCTTGAGCTCACGTTCCAGCTGCGTGCCCGACAGCCACTGGTCGAAATTGGCGTAGCCCGCGGGCAGCTCGGCGACGGTGGTGATCCGCTCCAGCTCGCGCTTCGCCTCGGCCTCGCTGTCGCGCACGATCGCATAGGCCGCCATGCCGTACTGCATCGGCGCGCCGCCCGCGGCCGCGCGGCGCGCGCGCATGTCCGCGATCTTGGGCGCGATCGCGGCGGCGGGGTCGCCGTGCATCACGTACGCGTCGCACTGCGCCGCGATCATCGCCTTGGCCTTCTCGCTCTCGCCGCCGGCATAGACGGTCGGGCGCTTGGCCGGCTTGGGCGCGCAGATCGCCGCCTCGGTCTGGTAGAAGTCGCCCGCGAAGCTGAAGCGCTCCTCGGTCCACAGCCCGTCGACGACCCGCAGCCACTCGCTGGTGCGCGCGTAGCGGTCGTCGTGCTGGTCGAACTGGAGGCCGTACTGCCGCGCCTCGTCTGCCCACCAGCTCGACACGACGTTGAGCGCGAGCCGCCCGCCCGCGATCCGGTCGATGTTCGCCGCCGCCTTGGCGAACAGCGCGGGGTGGTGGAAATTGGGGCGCACCGCGACCATCAGCTCGATCGTCTCGGTCACCGCGGCGAGCGCGGCGGCGGTCGACCAGGCGTCGAGCGCGGGCTGGTCGATCCCCTTGATGTCGTTGAGGTTGAGCTCGGCGATCAGGGTGAGGTCATAGCCCCAGCGCTCGGCGTTCCGCGTGAGATCGCGCGTATATTCCCAGGTCGCGGCCATGCCCTCGTCGGGGACGTTGCGCAGCCAGCCGCCGAAGACGGGGGTCCAATAGCCGTATCTCACGCGCGCGCCTCCAGCAGCCGCTCGGCCAGCCAGTCGACCAGCCGCTCGTGCGGGTCCCAGCCCAGCACATTGAGCGGGTCGGCGACGAAGTTGGACAGCGCGTTGATGTCGTAGAAGCGGGCCACGCCGTCGCGGTCGTCGACCAGCAGCTCGACCCCGCCGACGTCGATCCCCGCCGTCCGCACGATCGCCTCGACCGCCGCGATCGCGGCGGCGTCGGGCTCGACGCGCGTCATCGTCACGCTCGGGCGGCCCGGGACGGCGCAGGCGTCGGCGGGGCACAGGTCGAAGCTGCCGCCGCCGTCGACCGCGATGGCATAGAGGTAGCGCCCGCCGAGCGTCTCGACGCGCGTGATCGTGCCGCCGCGCGTCGGCGCATATTCCTGCGCGAGCAGCACGCGGTCGATGCTGTCGGGCACGCTGCCCTCCGCCACCGCGGCGGCGAGCGCGGCGGCGTCGTCGTAGCGCGCGATCCCCGCGCCCGAGCCGCCGATGTTCGCCTTGACCACGATCGGGTAGCGCAGCGCCGCCGCGGCGGCGGGCAGGTCCGCCGCACGGTGAACGACTCGCGTGGCGGGAATGGCGAGCCCGAGCCCGGCGATCAGCGAGAGCTGGCGTGCCTTGGACGAATCAATCGCCAGCGCGGCGGCGCCGTTGAGCACGCGCGCGCCGCGTGACTCCCAGTGGGCCAGCGCCGCGGCGGCGTGGAAGATCGGGTGCTCGGCCGCGCGCAGGAAGCTCGACATCGCGATACGGTTGAACACCAGAGGCGAGGGCGCCGCCCCGGCGGGGTCGAAGGCGAGGCCGTCAGCGTGCGCGGCGTCATAGCCGATGCCGCGGCGGTCGAGCGCGGCGAACAGCGGGCGGAACCACTGCGGGTGCTCGTAGAGGATGGTGAGATCGGTCATACGGTCCTGGTCACACGAGCGGCGTGGGCTAGCGCGCGGGGCGAGCGCTGGCGGCATAGATCGGCTTGCCGGCGCGGTAGCTCGGCTTGGGCGCGGGCGCCGGAGCGAGCATCAACGGCCGAGACCAGCCTGCATCATCACGCTGACGCCACGATGTGGAATCGAAGGTTGGCTGCCAGGACGGGAACATCGCCTCGGGCTGTCCCCGCGACCAACACGTCGCCGTGATCGGACTACCGCCAGTCGACCGCCCCGACCGCGCTCGCCCTTCCGCTGTGGGGCGAGCGGTACAAGGGCTATCGCGCGCGCCGCGGCCGAGCGCGCCCGGCTTGCCAGCGCGGCGCGCGCGCGCGATGGTGACGCGATGGCACGCGACAACGACGGGCGCACCGCGCCGACGACCGGGCTGGTGCGACGCACCACGATCGAGCTGGGGCCGCTGCGCATCACGCGCGAGGTGGCGCTGACGACGCTGCCAGGGACGCTCGCGCCGACGCTGCCCGCGCTGCGCCGGCGGCCGCGGATCTGGCCCGCACTGCTCGCCGCGGCGGCCGCGACCAGCCTCGGCGGTCTCGCGGTCGCGGCCACCAAGCTGCCGCCGCGCCCGAGCTATTCGGTGAGCGTGCCGGTGCCCGAGCGCGTCGCGGTCGCGGCGCCGCGCGCGACCCCGGCGCGGACGCCGCGCCTGACGCACCGCACCGAACGTGCCGCGACGCCGATCGCCACTTCCGCGGACGAGGCAGCGGCGGAACTGCCCGGCGCGACCTCGCGCGCGGCGGCGGTCGCGGCGGCCCTGTGCAGCGGCGAGATGACCGAGTGGCAGCAGCCCGGCGGCGCGCACGGCTTCGTCGTCGCGGGCGCGGCCGAGGCGGACGGCACGCGCACCTGCCGCGCGCTCTCGGTGCTCACGCGGAGCGGCGGCGGCGACCGCGTCGAGCAGCTCCGCGCCTGCCTGCCGGGAGACGGCGCCGCGGGGTGAGCGGGGCGGTGGGGTGAGTGGGCGCCCCCACACAGCGTCCACCCCGGCGAACGCCGGGGCCCAGTCGGGGGACGCTGCTGGATCTCACGACGGCCTTCCCACCTGGGCCCCGGCGTGCGCCGGGGCGGCATGAGAGAGACGCGCTCCGCTCCTCCGTCCTCACTCGCTCAAATACGACCAGAGCTGCGAGATCACCACCGACCCCTCGCCCACCGACGAGGCCACGCGCTTGACCGACCCCGCGCGAACGTCCCCCACCGCGTAGACGCCGGGACAGGAGGTGGCGTAGGAGCTCGCGCCGCCGGCCGCGCGCCCGGTCAGCACGAAGCCCTTGTCGTCGAGCGCGATCAAACCCTCGAGCCAGCCGGTGTTGGGCGCCGCGCCCACCATCACGAAGGCGGCGCAGGTGTCGACCACGCGCTCTTCGCCGTCCTGCCGGATCGTCACCGCCTCGAGCGTCTCGCCGCCGTGCACCGCCACCATCTCGGCGCCATAGTCGATCGAGATCGCGGGATCGGCCTCGAGCCGGCTGGCGAGGTAATGCGACATCGACGTCGCGAGCGAGCCGCCGCGCACCAGCAGCCGCACGTGCCGGGCCACCCGGCTCAGGTACATCGCCGCCTGCCCCGCCGAATTGCCGCCGCCGATCACGATCGTCTCGGCCGCGCGGCAGAAGCGCGCCTCGTTCTCGGTCGCGGCGTAATAGATGCCGTTGCCCTCGAAGTCGCCGAGTCGCTCGATCGGCGGCCGGCGGTACTGCACCCCCGTCGCCACCACCACCGCGCGCGCGCGGACGCGCTGGCCGTTGTCGAAGGTGGCGCAGAACTGGCCGTCGTCGAGCCGGTCGAGCGCGGCGACGCGCAGCGGCATGGCGAAGCGCGTGCCGAACTTCATCGCCTGCACCTCGCCGCGCCACACCAGGTCCGCGCCCGAGATGCCGGTGGGGAACCCCATGTAATTCTCGATCCGGCTCGACGTCCCCGCCTGGCCGCCGATCGCGGTGTCCTCCACCACCAGCGCGCCCAGCCCCTCCGCGCCGGCATAGACCCCCGCCGCGGTGCCCGCCGGGCCGGCGCCGACCACCAGCACGTCGACCGCCTCGTCGTCGACGAACTCGCGGCTGAGCCCGAGCAGCTTGGCGACCTTCTCGGGCGTCGGGTCCGCCACCACGCGGTCGCGCCCGAAGATCACCGCGGGCCGGTCGGCGTCGACCGCGCAGCTCGTCGCCACCGTCGCCGCGTCGGCGGTGCCGAGCGCGTGGCTGGTATAGGGGATACGGTTGCGCGCGGCGAACTCGGCGACGCGGCGCACGCCGCGGTCCTGCTCCTCGCCGAGCAGCACCAGCGAGCTGTCGTGCGACTCGAGCTGCCGGCGGCGCCGCGCCGCCAGCACGGTGATGATGATGTCCGACATCTCGGGCACCTGCGCCATCAGCTCGAGCATGCGCGCGCGCGGCACCTCCACCACGCGCGTGTCGCGCGCGGCGCGCATCGCCATCGACCAGCTGCCGCCGCTGAGGAAGGCGATCTCGGCCATGAACTGGGTCGGCCCGAGGGTGGAGGGCAGGTGGCGCTCGCCGGTGAAGCTGTTGACCACCTCGATCTCGCCGTCCTCGACGTAGACGAAGCTGCTCACCGGCTCGCCGGGCCGGACCAGATAGGCGCCGGCGGGGTAGCGACGCTCGGTGCCCGCGGCGCGGATCGCGGCGACGTGCTCGGGGTGGAGCGGCACCCGCTGCATCTCGCGTAGGTCGCGCCCGATCGTCTCCATCGCCCTCGCTCCCGCCGCGCCGCTGTCGCCCGCATGCGCAAGATGGCGGTCGGGCAGGATCGCCGCAACGGGTCGGCTGCGACAATCGCGCGACAAAGCTGCAACAAAGCGCCATCCGCGCGCATCATCCGCGTGGGAGAGAGGGGGCTCCCCGATGCGAGACCCCGACGTGCCTGCCCTTGCTCACCCCCTCCCCGCGCGTGACGCGCTCGCGGCCGGCGCGCTGCTCGACCGCGAGCTGCGCCGCGTCCGCCGCGTCGCGACGATGCTGCACGACCGCCGCTCGGTCGCCGAGCTCGCGGCCTATGAGCGCGAGCTGGAGGCGCAGCTGGCGCGCGCGCGGCGCGGCGTCGACCTGCTCGACGCGACGCTGCGCGCGCTGGGCTGAGCGCGCGCGGTCACAGCTTCATCGACACGCTCGCCGCCAGTTGCCGGCCGAGCAGGTCGTAGCGGAACAAGGTATTGCCGCGCAGCAGGCCCAAGGTGCTGCGCGAGTCGGGCAGCAACGGCGGGTCGCGGTCCAGCAGGTTGTTGACCGAGAAGCGCAGCGTATAGACTTTGCCGATCTCGAAGCTGCTCGACAGGTCGACATAATCATAGGTCGGCACGCCGGTGTAGAAGTGGCGGAACTGCGCCTCGTCGGCGGGAATGCCGGTCCGCTCGGGCGCGTTATAGGCGATCGCCATCGCGCCGATGTGGCGCCAGTTCGTCCCGAGATGGATCGCGCCGCCGGGCGACGCCCAGGTCGCGCCGGCGCCGTGGCTCCAGCGCGGCATGCTCTCGCCGCAGCTGCCGCCGTAATAGCCGACGCAGTTGCGCGGGCGCGAGTCGGGTGAATCATGCACCCCGACGCGGGTCACCAGCGAGCCGTTGAGCGATAGGTCCAGCCGCCCCGCGCCGCCCAGCCCTAGGCCAAATTGCGCCTGCACGTCCCAGCCCGACGACTGCGAGCGATAGCCGTTGCCGGTGCCGCGGACCAGATAGCCCGAGGTCGGCTTGGTGCCGGGCGCGCTGTCGAGCCGGTAGGTGTCGGGCGCGCGCCGCACGCCGCGGCAGTAATAATCCAGCCCCGTCGTCAGGCATCCGCTGAGGAAATCCGCCACCGCGAAATAATTGATCGAGTCGGTGAGGTGGATGACGAAGCGGTCGACCGACAGCGTCAACCCCTTGAGCGCGCGCGGCCGCAGGATCACGCCGAAGGTCTTGGTATAAGCGGTCTCGGGCTTGAGGTCGAAGCCCCCGCTGCGCACCGTGCAGGCCTCGTTGAGGCAGCTGAGCGAGGCGCTGCCGTACAGCCGGTCGGGCAGGCCGGTGCGGCGGCACTGTGTCAGCGAGGCGGTCGGGGCGAGCCGCGCGTTCGGATCGGACGTGTTCGGATCGGGGGTGGAGGCGCACGGGTCGTTCGGGCCGATGGTGTCATAGTAGATGTTGCTGGCCTGGTCGGCCTCGATCACCGTGGGCGCGCGCTGCGCCTTGTTGATCGAGCCGCGCAGGCCGATGTCGGCGATCGGCTGCCACACGCCCTCGCCCTTCCACGTCGTGAAGCGGCCGCGCAGCCGGTCGTAGCGCGACACGCGATAGCCGCCGTTGAGCTGGAGCAGGTCGGTGAAGCGCTGGTGCTCGATCACGGGCACCTGCGCCTCGGCGTTGACCTCGTAGATGCGCTGCGTGAAATGCTGGTCCCTGCCGCCGTTGGTCTGGCGGAACTGCCGGTCGGCGCGCGTGCCGAAATGCTCCGCGCGCGCCTCCGCGCCGAGCGCGAGCGCCACACCCTGCTCGGCCAGCGGCGAGGTGATCCCGTAACGGCCGAGGTCGCCGTTGAGCACCGCCAGCCCCTGCCACAGCCGGCCCAGGTCACCCTCGGTGCCGTCGGTGCGGGTGAACAGATAGGCGGGCACGCGCGCGTCGCTGTTATACGGCGCGAAGGCGTTGAAGGGGACGCAGCGTTTGTCGGTGCCGTCGAGCGCGGCGGCGCAGGTCGGCACGCCGTTGACCGCGACGACGTTGAGCGCGCGATTGACCCTCTTTTCGTCGGGTTGCGCCGGGTAGATCGCGCGCGCCTTCAGCAGCGAGTAGACGCCCGACAGGTCGTAGCCCCAGGCACCGTCGAGCACGCGGCCGCGCAGCCCGCCGGTGACGCGCACGCCCTGGTCCTCGAACCGCAGCCGCGTCGGCGGCAGCCCGTCGAAGCGATAGCGCACGTCGAGCGGCACCAGCCCGCTGGTCGCCGCGCCGCACAAAGCGATCCGCTGCGGCGTCGACAGGAAGGGGTTGTCGCAGTTGGTGTGATACGGCTCCTTGCCATAGGCCGAGTAGCTGTACACGCGCGTCGGCACCGTATTGTACGACTGGTCGCGATAGAACAGCGCGGTGGCGTAGAGCTCGACCTCGTCCGACATGTCGGCGCTGACGAACACGCCGGTGTTGATGCGGTCGAAGTGGCGCTGGAACGGCAGCTCGTCGAACGGGTTGGCAGCGGTGCCGCGGCCCGAGGCGAAGGGCACGAAGGTGCCCGCGCCGAGCGGGTCGTTGACCAGCGTCCTGCCCTGGCCGATGCCGCCCGGCACGACCGTGCCCGTCGCGGTATAGGTGCTGCGCGTGCAGGTCAGCCGCCCGGTGCTCAGCTTCTGCGACACCTCGCAGGCCGAGAGCGAGCGGTCCATCAGCGACACCTGGTCGGAGTGGCGATAGCCGGCGAAGGCGGAGAGGCGCAGCGCACCGTCGAGCCACTGGTGCCCGGCGGCGAGGCTCACATTGGCGCGGCCGCCGTCCGCGGTGCGTCCGTGCGGCCAGGGAAAATCCGCGCGGGCCGCCGCCTCGGTCACGGCATTGGCGCGGTTGACGTGATCGAAGAAGCTGTAGCCGCCCTCCAGCCGGATGCCGTCGAAGTCCTTCTTCAGGATGAAATTGACCACGCCCGAGACGGCGTCCGAGCCGTATACCGAGGAGGCGCCACCGCTCAGCACGTCGATCCGGTCGATCAGCGCGTTGGGGATGATGCCGACGTCCATGCCGTTCTGCAGCCCGAGCCGCAGCCCGTCGACCAGCGTGAGCGTGCGCTCGAAGCCAAGGCTGCGCAGCTTGATCCGCTGCCGCCCCTCCGATTCGCCGTAGTTCTGCTCGGCGTTGGCCTGCACCTGGGGCAGGCGGTTGAGCACTTCCTCGATCGTGGTGGCGCCCTGCGCGGCGATGTCGGTGCTGGTGACGGTGGTGACCGGCGCGGCCGAGTGGTTGTTGGGACGCGTGATGCGCGTGCCGGTGACGATGATGTCGCGCTCGGGCGCGGGCGCGGCGGCATCGTCGGGGCGCGGGGGCGCCGGCTCGCCCGGCGCGCTCGTCGGCGCGGAAGGCGTCGGCTCGGTCTGCGCCGTGGCGGGCATCGCCGCGATCAGCGCCGCCAGGCCGCACGACGCGGCCAGATGATTCCTCCAAGTCAGCATAGAACCCCCTTCGTCGCCGGGGTGGTGCCGCGAGCGGGCATCGCCGCGGTGCCTCCCCGGTGGCGTGAAGCTGGGGTCAACAATATTACCGGTTTGATACCAATCGCCGGGGTGGGTCACCCGTGATGGCGCCCTGCTTCGGCGGACGAGAGGGCGCATGCGCGCCATCGAAGCCCAACCCGGCCTGACCTGGTTGGGACCAAGTGCTTGCGCGTTTATTAAACCAGATGAGTAGCTTACATCGGCGGTCCCGCGCAGAGTTAACGCTTTCGCGACCCTCCTCGCCTAGTGCCGGTGCGAGGAGTTGCGCATTGACGTCCCGCGATCGCCCCACGTCCGCACGCTTCGGCCCGCGCTTCATCGCCGCGGTGGTCGCGCCCGTGCTGCTGCTCGCGCTGGGTCTGACCGTGTTCGCGGTCTCGGCGCTGCGCTCGGCCGCCGAGCAGGCCGATCGAGTCTCGGTCGAGCGTCAGGCGCGCGAGGTGCGGCTCGCGGTCGACGCCGCGCTCGACGAGCTGGCGCAGAGCCAGGCCGGGGTCGCGATCTGGACGCCATTGGCGCTCGAGCTGCGCAAGCCTGCACCCGACTGGACCTGGGTCGACGAGAATGTCGGCGTGTGGCTCAACTATGTCTTCTCGCACGACGCCGACGCGATCCTCGGCGGCGACGGTCGGCCGGCCGGCCTATCTCATGCGTGACGGCCAGCGGCGGTCGCCGGCGGACTATGCCGCGCTCGCCGCAGCGGCGCTGCCGCTGATCCGCGCCGCGCGCGGCAAGACCTCGGCCGCGCCCAACCCGCACGAGCGTCTGCCACGACACCGCCTCCCCGCCGGCTCGACCGTGCGCACCTCGCCGCGCGCGATCCACGCCACCGACCTGGTCGCGCTCGGCGGCCGGCCGGCGATCGTGAGCGTGATGCGGATCATCACCGAGGACCCGAACGCGCCGGCACGGCGCGGGGGCGAGCCGCTGCTGGTGAGCGCGCGCTATCTCGACACCGGCTTCGTCCAGCGGCTCGCGCGGATCCAGCTCGTCGCGGGTGCGCGGCTGAGCGCGTCGCCGCGGCACGCGCCGCGCGAGCAGGCGCTGGCGCTCGTGTCGAGCCGCGGCCGGCGCGTCGGCTATCTGCTGTGGCGCCCCGACCGCCCCGGCGCGGCGGTGTGGCGCACCATGGCGCCGACCGCGCTCGCCGCGCTGGTCGCGCTGCTGGCCACGCTCGCGGCGCTGATCGCCAGCGTCTTCACGCTGGTGCGCAGCGACGCGCGCTCGCTGGCGCGGCTCAACGCGGCGCATCTCGCGCTCCAGGCGAAGGAGGCGCAGGCGCACCACCTCGCCTATCACGACACGCTGACCGGCCTGCCCAACCGCGCCGCCTTTCACCAGGCGGGCCACCAGCTGCTCGCGCCCGCGCCGCCCGACGAGGTACGCGCGGTGCTGCTGATCGATCTCGACCGCTTCAAGCAGGTCAATGACACGCTCGGCCATCTCGGCGGCGACCAGCTGATCCAGCTCGTCGCGGCGCGCCTCCAGGCGCTGGTCGGCGCGGGCGACGTCGTCGCGCGGCTCGGCGGCGACGAGTTCGCGGTCCTGGTCGGCGCGCGCGCCGACGAGGCCGCGGTGGGCGCGCTCGCCGGCGCGATGGTGGCGGCACTGCGCGAGCCGTTCACGGTGCTGGGGACGCACGTCTTCATCGGCGCCAGCATCGGCATCGCCTGCCACCCGCGCTGCAGCGGCGACCGCGCCGAACTGATGCGCATGGCCGATATCGCGATGTACCGCGCCAAGGCGGAGGGGCGCGACGGCCACCGCTTCTTCACCGAGGACATGGACGAGAGCGTCAAGACGCGGCGCGCCCTCGAGCAGGACCTACGCCGCGCGATCGCCGGCCAGCACGAGCTGCAGGTCCACTACCAGCCGCGCATGAACGCCACCGGCGCGCGGGTGATCGGGCTGGAGGCGCTGGTGCGCTGGCACCATCCCGAGCGCGGGCTGCTCGCGCCCGACGCCTTCATCCCGATCGCGGAGGAGACCGGGCTGATCCGCGAGCTCGGCGCCTGCGTGCTGCGCGACGCCTGCGCGGTGGCGCGCGCCTGGCCGGCGCTGTCGATCGCGGTCAATCTCTCGCCGGTGCAGTTCCGCGCGCGCGGCATGGCGGCCGAGCTGATCGACATCGTGCGCCGCGCCGGCGCGCGCCCGCAGCAGATCGAGCTGGAAGTGACGGAGAGCATCCTGCTCGACGACGACGAGGCGGTGCGCGACTCGCTGGCGGCGCTGCGCCGCGCCGGCTTCCGCATCGCGCTCGACGATTTCGGCACGGGCTATTCCAGCCTCGGCTATCTCAGCAAGTTCGAGGTCGACAAGATCAAGATCGACCAGAGCTTCACGCGCCGGCTCGGCGAGAGCGCCGACGCCGCCGCGATCATCCAGGCGGTTGTGCGGCTCGGTCAGGCGATGGGGCTCGCGGTCAGCGCCGAGGGGGTCGAGACGCGCGAGCAGCGCGCCTTCCTCGAGCATGCCGGATGCAACGAGCTGCAGGGCTTCCTCTTCTCCGCCGCGGTGCCGGCGGGTGCGCTGGCGGCGCTGCTCGGCGGGCGAGTCGAGGCGGCGGCGTAGGGGACAGTAATATCCTCCCCGCATGGCGGGGAGGGGACTATGCGTAGCATGGTGGAGGGGGGCCTCCACAGGCGCTGCGCTACGGGGAGAGCCCCCTCCACCGCCGGCTCTACGGCCGGCGGTCCCCCTCCCCGTGCCGGGGAGGATCTACGCCGTCACTTCCCCCGCGACACGCACGCCCCGCCGTCCGGCCCGACCTCGCCGCGGCACACGCGCTCCGCCGGCAACGCGGCGTCCAGCTCGCGCAGCCGGTTGCGCCCGTCCGCGCCACGCTCCAGGTCGAAGCCGTCGTAGAGCGTCCCGCTCGCGGTATAGGTGCGGAAGCTCAGCCGCTTCTCCGCCACGTCGACGATCTGGAACAGCTCGGTCGCCTCGGCGACCCGGTCGGGCTGGCGCCGCGCGCGGTCGTTGAGCCCGTACATCTTCGATCCCGTCACCGAGACGAGATACACCGGCCCCTGCACCGCGCCCGCCGCATGCGCCGCGCGCGCCGCGTCGCGCCCCGCCTCGGCGGTGAGCCGGCTGTAGCAATGGTCGTGCCCCTGCAGCACCAGGTCGACCCGGCGCGCCTCGAAGATCGGCTTCCACGCCGCCTTGAGCACCGCGGTGTCCTGGGGTCGCGCGCAGGTGAAGATCGGCTGGTGGAAGAGAACGACGTTCCACTTGGCGGTGCTCGCCGCCAGCGTCGTGTCGAGCCACTGTGTCTGCGCGTCGAGCGCGCCCAGGTCGAGCGCGGCGGTGCCGTCGAGCACGACGAAGCGAACGCCCTGATAGTCGACGAAGTAGCTCGTCGCTTTCACCGGCGCGGCGCCGTTGCCGGGCAGCGCGAACTGGAGCGGCCAATAGGGGCCGAGCGTCCGGGTCTCGCGCCCGTCGGGCAATGTGGTGTCGACATATTCGTGGTTGCCGGTCGCGGGCAGCTGCGGGGTCGAGGCGTAATTGTAGCCGCCGGCCTGATTCCACTCGCCCCATTCGTCGTCGTGGTCGAGGTCGTCGCGCTGCGCGGCGAGGTCGCCGGCGTGGACCGTCAGCGCCACCTGTCCCGCCTTGAAGCCCTGCCGGATCACGCGCGCGGCATAGGTGAGGATGCCGTTCTGCGTGTCGCCGAGATAGAGGAAACGGAAGGGGCGGAAGCCGGTAGCGGCGGTGCGGAACTGGAACCACTCGCTCCACCCCGCCGCGCCCTGGACGCGATAGGCGTAGACGCGGTCGGGCTCGAGCCCGGTGAAGCGCACCTGGTGGTAATTGGCGCTGCCGTTGGCGCTGTCGATCGCGCGGGTCGTGCCAGTGACGGTGCGCGCCGCGCGCTCGAGCGTCGGCCCGTCGACCGCCGGCACGATCTGCGCCGCCGCGCGCGCCTGTGCGCGGTCGGTGCGGAAGGCGACCGCCATCTCGCGCGACGGGTCGGCGCCCGCGGTCAGTACGATCCGGTCGGGGATCGAGCGCGGCGCATAGGGCGTGCCCGGCGTGCGCGGGAGCGGCGGCGCGGCGGCAGGCGCGGCCGCGGGGGCCTGGGCGAGCGCCGGGGCGGCGGCGAGCGCGGCGGCGGCGAGGAGCAGCGCGCGCATCAGAAGTTGGCCCGCACGCCGAACTTCAGCGTGTAGCCATATTCCTCATATTGCAGCAGGCGACGCGTCACCGGCGCGTTCTGATAGGCGACATACTTGGCGTCGTTGATGTTCACCCACTCGCCGAAGAGCTGCAGGTTGGGCGTGATGCGGTAGCGCGCGCTGGCGTCGAGCTGGAAATGCTGGCGCACGTAGCGGTCCTCATCCGCCACCGCCTGCACCTCGTCGAGGTATCTGTCGCGGTAGGTGCCCGCGAGGCGGACGCTGACCGGCCCCTTCTCGTAGCCGAGCACCGCGTTGAAGGTGTGGCGCGACGAAGCCGGCAGCGGGATCGTGCGCAGCCCCCCGGTGTCGCCGTCGAAGGTCTCACCCTTGGCGTCGGTGAAGGTGTAGTTGAGGTTGGTCAGCAGCCCGTCGACGGGCGCGGGCAGCATCGTGAAGAGCTGCGAGAAGCCGAGCTCGACGCCGCGGATGGTCGCTTTGCCGCTGTTGAGCGGGATGTCGGCCTCGGTGAAGGCGATCCCGCGATACACGCCGTTATAGGGCGCGTCGTCGCCCTCGAACGTCACCGTCGTGATATAATCCTGTATGTCCTTGTAGAAGAAGCCGGCCTGAAGCACGCTCGAGGTGGCGAAATACCATTCGGCGCCGGCGTCGAGGTTCCAGGCGCGATAGGGTTTGAGGCCGGGGTTGCCGAACGCGCCCTCCAGGTCGTCGCCGTCGCGCTCCAGCGCGAAGCGCGGCGCGAGCTGGCCGATGCTCGGGCGCACCAGGCTGCGGAACGCGCCCGCGCGCAGCACCAGCTCGGGGGTCGCCTCGTAGCGCACCACCGCGCTCGGCAGCCAGTTGGTGTAGCTGCGGCGGATGCGGTTGGGGGTGACCAGCAGCTGCTCGCCCTCGTCGCCGTCCTCGTTCAGCGTCACCGTGCTGCCGCGGATGTCGTTGCGCGTATGCTCCATGCGCACGCCGCCGATCAGCCGCACCGGCCCGGCCTGGTAGCGGCCGAGCAGATAGCCCGAGTAGATGTCCTCGCCGACCTCATAGTCCTCGGCGAGCGAGGCGAAGTCGGAGCCGAGCGTGTCGCGCTCGAACGCGCCCGCGTTGGCCTGAAGGAAGCCGCGCTCGCCCTTCTTCGCCACCAGAGCGCCGAGGTCCGCGAGCCGATAGGTCTGGCGGCCGACCACGTCGGCGAGCGTGAAGTCGCCGTCATAGCCGCCGAACGTGTCGACCTGGAGGTCATAGGTCTTCTCGCGCAGCCGCGCCTTGCCGCCGGCCTGGAGCTCGACCGTGCCCTCCGCCAGCGCGAAGCTGCGCGTCACGTCGCCGCGGAAGTTCCACTCGCGGTCGACCGAGCGGCTCAGCGTCGTGCGATCGAAACTGTCGAAGCCGTACTCGGCCGCGTCGTCGAACGCGGCCGCGCTGGCGCCGCCGATCGCGAAGCGCGGGCGCAGGTAATTGCCATAGTCGAGGGCGACGCTGAGGTCGTCGCCGTCCTCGCCGTCGAAGTCGCGGCGGAAGGTGATCGGGTCGATCGAGCCGTTCTCCAGCTCGGAGGCGCGCGACCAGGCGGCGCTATATCGCAGGCGCCACGGCCCGGTCTCGGTCTCGCCGCCGACCGAATAGCTCTGGATCAGCTGTTTCTCGAACCGGTCCTTGAGGTCGCGCTCGACGCGGATGCGGCCGTCGGCGCTGTCGAACGTGGCGCCGGTGCTGGTGGAGCTGGCCGGATCGGCGTCCAGCTCGACGATCAGCCGGCGGCGATCCTCCTGGTCGGAGAAGCGGTTGTAGATGCCGCGCGCGTACAGCCGGGTCGAGGGCGCGGGCTGCCAGTCGAGCGAGAGCGAGCCGCCGGTGCGTAGCCGGCGCACGTCGTAGTCGCGATACTCGACCGAGTCGGCGAAGCCGTTCCCGGCGTCGTCGGTGGCCCAGCCGCCCATCTCGATGTTGTCGGTCTCGAACTTGCGCAGATAATAGGACGCGCCGCCCGAGATGCCGAGATTGTCCGCGAACTTCTTGGAGAAGTTGACGCTGCCTTTGGGCGTCACCTCGCCGGAATAATGGTTGTACGAGCCCTCGATCGAACCGGCGAGCAGGTCCTTCTTGCGGTCGAACGCCGAGGTGGTGTTGATCTCGACCGAGGCGCCGATCGTGTCGCCGTCCATGTCGGGGGTCAGCGACTTCTTGATCTCGATCGACTCGATCAGCTCGGACGCGACCACGTCGAGCGCGACCGAGCGCGTGTCGGCCTCGGGCGCGGGCACGCGCACGCCGTTGATCGAGGCGGCGTTGAGGCTGGGATCGAGCCCGCGCACCGCGACGAAGCGGCCCTCGCCCTGGTCGTTGAGCACGTTGACGCCGGGGGCGCGGCGCACCGACTCCGCGACGTTCTGGTCGGGGAATTGGCCGATCGAGTCGCGCGTCAGCACGCTCTCGACGCCGTCGGCGCCGCGCTGGCGGCTGAGCGAGCTGGCGAGATTGGCGCGCTGGCCGGTGACGAGGATGTCACCCCCGCCGCCGACCGCGACGTCCTGGGTCACCATGCCGGCGGCGTCGACCGTGATCGCCGTGTCGACCGCCTCGGCGCCGATGTAGCGCACGCGCAGCGTGTACTGCCCCGCGGGCACGTCGCTGAAGCGATACTGGCCCGCGCTGTCGGCCTCGACCGAGCGGCCGAGCTCGACGATCGACACCTGCGCCGAGGGCAAGGTCCGCGTGCCGCTCGAGTCCGAGACCGTGCCCGCCACCTGGCCGGAATGTGCCACCGCCGGGAGGCACAATAGCGCCGCCCCCAGCGTGAGGCGCGCGCGCGCCGTCATCGCTCTCATAAGTCCCCCGAAACTCTCGATTGTTCAGGGGTCTGTGCGGGTTAATTGTGACAATAGCCTGAGAGTTGCGTTGCACTTTCATGGCATCGAGCCCGCGCCCTGGCGGAACGTCCGCGGCGGCGCAGAGGGGGTAACGCCCCGCTCGCTGGTATCCGACCGGTGCGACAGTGGAACAAACCGAATCGTCGGCGATTATTTTGCGCGACTTCGGATCGACCAGAGGGGAACGCCATGAAGAAACTCGTTACCGCCGTCGCCGCCTTCGGGCTGGTCTCGCTCGCCGCGTGCAACTCGAGCCCGCGCGAGCAGGCCGCCGACAATATCGAGGCCAACGCCGAGGCGGTCGCGGACAATCTCGAGGAGATGGCCGACAACGCCACCACCGACAACGCCGAGGACGCGCTCGAGAACAAGGCCGACGCGGTGCGCGCCACCGGCGACAACAAGGCCGACGACATGCGCACGCACGACGCCGATACCAACCTGTCGAACGGGATCTGATCCCGCCGTCGGCGTCGCGCCGGCGAACATGGTGGGGGGCGTCCGGGGTGACCCGGGCGCCCCTTTCCTTCGGATGTGTACTGTGCCCGCGGCCGCGACGCCGTGGCTGGGCTACCGCCGCGTCTCCTGTCGAAGCGACCGTACCGCTTTCATATGAGGTGTTCGGGATGAAGCGACGGGGTGCTCCTGCGGACGGCTCCCCGACCGCGCGGCGGGTCTGGCGGGCAGCGGCCGGCCACCCGCCTCAGCCCGTCAGCCGCACGCCGCGCTTGCGCTCGATCACGCCGCGATAATGCTCGACCAGCGCGACCGCATGCTCGCGGTCGCTCAGCACCGTGCGCGACGCCACCTCGGCGGCGCGGCGCACCAGCGGCTGGTCGCGCGAGAACAACGCCACGATCGCCTTGGCGCAGGCGTAGGCGTCGCCGCTGCGATAGGTCTCGGCGAAGGCGGGGCGCGCCACCGCGGAGGAGCCGCCGCGGTCGGGCACGATCATCGGCAGGCCCGACGCCAGCGCCTCGGACGCCACCATCCCGAACGGCTCGCTGTCGCCGCCGTGAATGAAGGCGTCCGCGCTCGCCATGATCGAGGCGAGCTGGCCGCGGTGGTAGATCGGCTGGAACATGCGCACGTGCGGGCTCTCGGCGATATGGCGCTCGAGCGTGCGCGTGTCGGGGCCGAGGCCGAGCAGCATCATCCCGACCGGGATCTTGGTCCCCGCGCGGCGCGCCGCGTCGATCACCATCGGCCAGCGCTTCTCGGCGTGGTGGCGGCCGATCCCGATCAGCAGGTGCGCGTCCTCGGGCAGGTCGCACTGCGCCAGCATCGCCGCGCGCAGCGCCGGGCTGCGCAGCGCGGGCGAGAAATGCTCGCGCTCGATCCCCAGCGTCATCGTCGCGTCGACGCGCAGCCCGCGCGCGCGCAGCCGCTCGGTCAGCACCGGGCCGTTGGTCACCACCGTGTCGAACGGCGCGAGACAGCGCGCCATATAGCGGTCGTACCAGCCGAACGCGCGCTCGATCGCGCCCTCGGAGGCGATCCTGGCGAACCAGCGCTTGGGATAGGCCTCCATATTGTCGTTGTGCATGAACCAGGCGCGGATCGCCGGCCCCTGCCACGAGGTGACGATCGAGGCCGAGCGCCACGGCGAGCAATTCTCGATCACGTCGGGCTGGAGCTGGTCGAGCAGCGCGTGGACCGGCGCCGCGTCCCAGAACAGCCCGTAGTTGGAGTCGAACGGCATGCCCGGCGACTTGACGTAATACAGCAGCGCCCCGCCGGGCCGCTCCTCGACGCGGTCCTCCCTGCCGGGCGCGATCACGATCTGCTGGTGCCCCAGTTCGGACATGATCGCCATCTTGCGGTCGAGGTACGAGCGCACACCGCCGCCGTTGGGCGAGTAGAATTCGTTGACGTCGACGATCCGCATCGCGCGCCTCCCTCAGTCGGCGAAGCCGAAGCCACCGAGCCCGCGCAGATACTGCATCCGGATCGTGGCACGGGTGACGCCGGGGCCGACGTCGATCAGTGAGTCGACCAGCTTGGGCTTGGCGCGACCGATCTTGTGGTTGCTCGGGAAGCCCGCGCCGTCGCTCCAGAAGTTGAACTTGCGCTTGCCGTCGCGGTCGTGGCCGAGGAACAAGGCATAGCGCCCGGGTCGCGGCACGCGGATGCAGATCTCCCCCGCGAGGTGCTCGGGCGGCGCCACGTCGATCCGGCGGAAGGTCTTGCCCGCCTCCAGCAGCTTCTTGTCGCCCGCGAGGAAATCCTCCTCGGTGGCGGGGTAGAGTTCGAGCTTGAGCGTGCCCTTGCGGTCCTTGATCCCCGACACGCTGGCGAGGATCGCGGGGCCGGGGGCGCCGGGCGCGCAGGCGGCGGCGTCCTGGCCGAGCACCTGCGCCGCGGCCGGGGCCGCGGCGAGCGCCGCTCCCAGGGCTGCGGCGGCGAGCGTCACGCCCCGCCGGTATGTCGCCATCGCTGCGTCCTTTCCCACACGTACACGACCCCAAATAGGAGCGTCAGCAGCAGATGCATCACCAAGGTTGACGCGCCCGTGAACGCCATGAGATCCGACAGCGTGCGGTCATGCCCGATCATTAGGATCGCGAAGTTGGCGAAAAGCAGGTCTTTGTTGGGCACGAGCGGCAGGCGCGAGACGAGCTGGCGCCCCGCCACCAGGAACAGCCACATGCCGATCGAGACGCTCGGCATGGCGTAGGACCAGGCCAGCGCGACGGTGAGGCAGGTCAGCGTGATGCGCAGCCAGTCGATGCCGAAGATGAACCACAATTCGCCGCGCGACAGCGAGAAGACGCGGCTTGAGAAGGCGACCACCACCACCGGCACGGCGAGCGCGAGGCCGAGCGACCACAGCATCGTGCGCACCAGTCCGGGGTCGATCAGCTCGTAGCCGAGCGGCAGCGCCACCGCGCCGAGCAGGATCGCGGTGAGGTTGCCGACGATGCCCGAGACGATGCTGACGTCCTTCACCGCGCCGAACGGCGCCGCCACCATCTTCAGCCGCGCGCGCGCCCAGGCGTAGAAATAGGCGTCGCCCGAGTAGCCGATCAGGATGTCGTTCGCGATCCGCTTCTTGTTGAGCGCGAGAAAGGCGCCGGGCGGCACGCCCCACAGCCGGCGGAAGATGACGAAGTCGCACACCGGCAGCGCGAGATAGGAGAGCAGGAAATAGACGTAGAAGCCGGGTGTCTCGGGCACGGTGCGGCGCAGCCCGGCGAGGCCGTGGTCGAGCAGCTCGTGCAGCAGCCCGACCATCATCGCCACCGTCACCGCGGCGCCCAGCAGCGCGGGCCAGCGCCGCCGCAGCGTCTGCACCGGGCGGAGCGCGACCAGCGGGGCATCCGCGGGCGGGCCGGCGTCGGCGGTGCTGGCGGGGGCTCGCTCGGTCAGTGGCTCGTCGGCGCGCAATCTTCCGGTCCTGTCCCGCGCGCTGGCGGGGATCGACGGCATCTAGCAGCGCGCCGCGGGCCGCGCCAGCGAGCGCCGCGCCGCTCCTGTCCCGCGCGCGATCAGCCGCCCGCGGCGCGGCTCAGGCCGAGTCACCGGCCCCGTCACGGTCGTCGTCGAGCCGCTCGGAGCGGCGTTCCATCGCGGTCTTCACCATCGCGGTCATCGGGTCGGCCAGCGCCAGGCCGAGGATGCCGAACAACGCGCTCGCCAGGATCTGCGTGCCCAGCGTCAGCGCGGGCGGCAGATCGACGGTGCGCTTGGCCACCATCGGGATGACGACATAGCCGTCGAAGGTCTGCACCACGACGTAGACGATGATGGCCAACACGCCGACGTGCGCGCCCGCGGAGAAGCCCACCGCCACCATCAGCGCGCCCGAGATGAACGCGCCGATGTTGGGGATGAAGGCCAGCAGCCCGGTGAGGATGCCGAGGATGAGCGCCATCGGCACGCCGACGAGCCACAGCGCGATCGCGGTCAGCACGCCCTCGAACGCCATGCCGAGCAGCCGCCCCGCCAGCAACCGCCGCAGCGTCCGCCCCATGCGGTTGACGGTCAGCGCGAACTCGGGCCGGTCCGCCTCGGGCACCATCCACTGCAGCCCGCGGTCGTAGACGCGCGGGTCCATCGCCACGAACAGCCCGATCACCATGATCATGAAGAGCGTGGTGAGCGCGCCGACGGCGGTGCCGACCCAGCTCGTCACGCGCCCGACCGACGACAGCGCCTGCCGCGAGAGCCCGCTGAGGTCGGAGGCGCCGGGCATCAGCCCCTGCGCGCTGAGCCAGCCGGTGACGCGCATCGCCTGCGTCTCGACGGTGCTGCGCAGCTGGGTCACCTGCTCGCTGATCTGCACGCCGGCGAGGTAGAAGGTGCCGAGCAGGAAGGCGATCGTCACCAGGCAGACGATCAGCAGCCGCCAGCCGCGCCCGATCGGCAGCACGCGCCCGAGCAGCCGCACCCCGCCGTCGAGCAGCGCGGCGAAGACGAGTCCGGCGAAGATGATCAGCAGCGGCTGGACCAGCAGCACCACCAAAGCGATCGCGCAGGCCATGCCGAGCCACACCGCGGCGCGGCGGATCTCGTCGCGCGTCGCGGGGTCGCGCACCTCGTGCGGGCTCGCGCCCGGTGTCACCGTCACCCGCTCGCCGCGGCGTTCGAGCGGCGGCGCGGGGTCGCTCACCGGACCCGCTCGGGGTGGAGCGAGGTGCCCGCGCGGCCGGCGCGCAGCGCGTGCGGCCAGGTCAGCGGGTTCCACGTCGCCTCGCCGTCGACCGAGAAGGTGATGAACTCGGCGCGACCGCCCAGATTCTCATAGGGCACCGGGCCGCCCAGCCCGCGCTCGAACCCACCCAGCGCGAAGCGGCTGTCGGCCGAGCGGTCGCGGTTGTCGCCCATCAGGAAGACGCGGTTGGCGGGGATCCTGACCGGCCCGTAATTGTCGCCGGGGCTGTCGGGCTCGAGGTCGACCGTGTCGTAGCGGCGACCGTTGGGCAGCGTCTCGGTGACGATCGGCAGGCGGCACACGGTCGTGCCGTCGGCGCGGGCGACGCGCGCGCCGGGATATTGCGCCGGGTCGCAGGTGGCGTTGGCGTCGACCGGCAGCTCGCGATAGTGTTTCTCGCCGCGCTGCACCGCCACGCCGTTGAGGAAGACGACGCCGCCGCGCACCGCCAGCGTGTCGCCTGGCAGGCCGATCACGCGCTTGATATAGTCGCTGCTCTGCCCCGGCGGGGTGACGATGACGACGTCGCCGCGCTCGGGCAGCTTGCCCCAGACGCGCCCGTGCAGGAAGGGAAGCTGCACCGACCAGCCGTCGACCGGGCGGTGGAAGACGAGGTCCTCGACGATCGCGACCGGGTTGGGGATGGTCGGCGAGACGAACGACCAGCCATAAGCATATTTGGAGACGACCAGACGGTCCCCGACCATCAGCCCGGGCAGCATCGACTCGCTCGGGATGTAGAAGGGCTTGGCGATGAAGCTGTGGAAGCCGAGCACGGCGAGCACCAGCCCGACCAGCCCCTTCACCTCGCCCCACCAGTCGAAGCGCGCGCGCGGCGCCTCGGCGCGGCGCTCCAGCGGGGGCTCGCCGCTCAAGCTGATCTCATCGGCCATGGCGTCACGCCGCTCCCTTGCTCTCGACCGGCACCGCCTCGATGATCACGAAGGCCTGCGCCCAGGGGTGATCGTCGGTCAGCGTCAGATGGACGCGGGCGACGTGGCCCTCGGGTATCATCGCGTCAAGCCGTTCCTTGGCGCCACCGGTCAGCGCCAGCGTCGGCGCGCCCGAGCGCGCGTTGACCACGCCGATGTCCCTCATGAACACGCCCGCCTGGAAGCCGGTGCCGACCGCCTTGGAGAAGGCCTCCTTGGCGGCGAAGCGCTTGGCATAGGTGCCCGCGCGCGTGAGCGGGCGGCGCGCCGCCTTGGCGCGCTCGACGTCGGTGAACACGCGCGCCTCGAACCGCGCGCCGAAGCGGTCGAGCGAGGCCTGGATGCGCTCGATGTTGCACAGGTCCGAGCCGAGGCCGACGATCATGCGATCCTCCCCCTCACCGCGCACTCTGCATCGCGTCGCGCATGCGGCGGACGCTCGCGTCGAGGCCGACGAAGATCGCCTCGCCGACCAGGAAATGCCCGATGTTGAGCTCGCGCAGCTGCGGGATCGCCGCGATCGCCGCGACATTGTCGTAGGTCAGCCCGTGACCGGCATGGACCTCGATGCCGTTCTTGGTCGCCAACGCCGCCGCGTCCGCCAGTCGGCGCAGCTCGCCCGCGCGCGCCTCGCCCTCCAGCTCGGCGTAGCGACCGGTGTGGAGCTCCACCACCGGCGCGCCGAGCCGGAGCGCGGCCTCGATCTGGCGCGGGTCGGGCTCGATGAACAACGACACGCGCACCCCCGCGTCGCGCAGCGCCGCGACGATCGGCGCCAGCGCCGCGCGCTGCCCCGCGGCGTCCAGCCCGCCCTCGGTGGTGCGCTCCTCGCGCTTCTCGGGGACGATGCAGGCGGCGTGCGGGCGATGGCGCAGCGCGATCGCGAGCATCTCGGGCGTCGCCGCCATCTCGAGGTTGAGCGGGATCGACAGCCCCGCCGCGAGCCGCGCGATATCCTCGTCGGTGATATGGCGCCGGTCCTCGCGCAGGTGCGCGGTGATGCCGTCCGCGCCCGCCTCGGCCGCGAGCAGCGCGGCGCGGACCGGGTCGGGGAAGGCACCGCCGCGCGCGTTGCGCACCGTGGCGACATGGTCGATGTTGACCCCGAGGCGCAGCGGCGACGACGACGCGGGCGCCATCACGCGGCGGCCCGGCTGCCCGGCTTGATCGCCGGGATCGCCGCCAGCTCGGGCGGCAGCGAGTCGGCCTCATAGGTCGGCACGTCGAGCCGGATCAGCGGGAAGAAGGGGACGCCGATGTCGGCCTGGCCGTTCGAGCGGTCGACCAGCGCGGCGCCGGCGACGACTCGCCCGCCCGCCGCGGTGATCGCGGCGATCGCCTCGCGGCTGGAGAGCCCGGTGGTGACGACGTCCTCCATCATCAGCACCTCCTGCCCCGGCGCGAGTCGGAAGCCACGGCGCAGCTCGAACGTGCCGGTCGGCCGCTCGACGAACATCGCCTCGACGCCGAGCGCGCGCGCCATCTCGTGCCCCGCGATCACCCCGCCCATCGCGGGCGCGACCACCGCGCTGATCCGCTGCCGCAGCGCGTTCGGGAGGCGCGCGGCCAGCGCCTCGGCCAGCCGCGCGCCGCGGCGCGGATCCATCAGCACGCGCGCGCACTGGAGATAGCGCGGGCTGCGCAGCCCCGAGGAGAGGATGAAATGTCCCTCGAGCAGCGCGTCGGCGGCGCGGAACTCGGCCAGCACCTCGTCGTCGGTCATCGTCGCGTCACGCTCCTCCACGGCTCCCGCGCGGCATAGGAGGGCGCGCGGCCGGGCGCAACGCGCCGTACCCGCGAAAACCGCCGCGACGAGCAGCCCCTTGAGACAAGGGGTCGGTCTGCTATACGCCTAAGCAGGAGGGGCAGGTTTGCCCGGCCCGCTGACGCGTGCGCCAGAGAGGGGTTTAGAACACAATATGCTGACAACCGGGTTCAAGGCAGGTTTCGGGGCAGGTCGCCGGGGCGCGCTGACAGGATTGATGCTCGCGGCCGGGCTCGCGCTGGCGGGCGTCGCCGGCGGGGCTTCCGCGCAGGCCGCGGCGCCGAGCGCCGGCCCCGCGACGAGCGCCACCGCCGCCCCGAGCGGGCTGCGCCCCGCCGACGCCAACCAGGGCCAGGCCGGCGGCACCGTGCAGAAGGCCGACGCCGCGCCCGCCGCGCCCGCGCTGGCGATGGACGGCGCGCCCGCGATGGACGCGCGCACGGTCAGCACGATCCCCAAGATCGGCCAGCCGGTCGACGGCGTGATCCACATCCAGCCACAGGTCACCAAGAATGGCCTGCGCGCGCACTGGTTTCACGATCGCATCCTGTTCCCGCTGATCACGATCATCTCGCTGTTCGTGCTGGCGCTGCTGGTGTTCGTGGTGATTCGCTTTCGCGCCAGCCGCAATCCGACCCCGTCGAAGACCAGCCACAACACGGTCATCGAGGTGGTGTGGACGCTGGCACCGGTGCTGATCCTGGTCGCCATCGCGGTGCCCTCGATCGGGCTGCTCCAGGCGCAGTTCCGCCCCGCCCCGGCGGGCGCGGTGACGCTCAAGGCGATCGGCAACCAGTGGTTCTGGAGCTACCAATATCCCGACCACGGCGGGATCGAGATCACCGCCAACATGCTCAAGGAAGGCAGCCAGGTCGCCGCGGGCGAGCGCGCGCGCAGCGACGCCGACGGGCCGCGGCTGCTCGCCACCGATAACCGCGTCGTGCTGCCGGTCGGCGTGCCGATCCGGTTGATCACCACCGCCAACGACGTGATCCACAGCTGGGCGGTTCCCGCCTTCTGGATCAAGCTGGACGCGATCCCGGGCCGCCTCAACGAGACCAGCTTCACCATCGACAAGCCCGGCCTCTACTTCGGCCAGTGCTCGGAGCTGTGCGGCGCTCGTCACGCCTTCATGCCGATCGCGGTAGAGGCAGTGCCGCCGGCGCAGTTCGCCGCCTGGGTGCGCGCCAAGGGCGGCTCGATGCCGGCCGCGGGCAAACCCTCCGACAAGGTGATCCCGCAGCCCGGCGCCGACGGCTCGGCCGCGGTGATGGACGAGGCGGCGATGAGCAACGCGCTGACCGGTCCGACCGAGAACGGCACCGACACTCCCACCCCTTCCCCGCAGGGCGCGACCGGCAACCCCGGTGGCGTCGGCGAAGCCGGACGCTAAGACGATGACCGACACCGCGCTCCACCCGTCCGCCTTCCAGGCGCACGATCACGGCCACCATGACGCGCACGCCGACCACAAGCCCGGCTTCTTCGCGCGCTGGTTCATGTCCACCAACCACAAGGACATCGGCACGCTCTACCTGATCTTCGCGATCTGCGCGGGGATCATCGGCGGCGCGATCTCGGGGCTGATGCGCGCCGAGCTGATGCACCCGGGGATCCAGTATCTGCCCAAATGGGTGGCGATGCTCCACGGCGGCACCGAGCAGAGCTTCGACCAGGCGCTCCACCTGTGGAACGTGCTGGTCACCGCGCACGGCCTCATCATGGTGTTCTTCATGGTGATGCCGGCGATGATCGGCGGCTTCGGCAATTGGTTCGTGCCGATCATGATCGGCGCGCCCGACATGGCGTTCCCGCGGATGAACAACATCAGCTTCTGGCTGCTTGTCCCCGCCTTCACGCTGCTGCTGGCCTCGCCGTTCTTCGGCGGCGCGGGCACCGGCTGGACCGTCTACGCGCCGCTCTCCACCTATGGCGAGCCGGGGCCGTCGGTCGACATGGCGATCCTGTCGCTCCACCTCGCGGGCGTCAGCTCGATCCTCGGCGCGATCAACTTCATCACCACGATCTTCAACATGCGCGCGCCGGGCATGACGCTGCACAAGATGCCGCTGTTCGCCTGGTCGGTGCTGGTCACCGCCTTCCTGCTGCTGCTGGCGCTGCCGGTGCTCGCCGCGGCGATCACGATGCTGCTGACCGATCGCAACTTCGGCACCACCTTCTACGACCCCGCGGGCGGCGGCGACCCGGTGCTGTACCAGCATCTGTTCTGGTTCTTCGGCCACCCCGAAGTGTACATCATGATCCTGCCGGGCTTCGGCATCATCAGCCACATCGTCGCGACCTTCAGCCGCAAGCCCGTGTTCGGCTATCTCGGCATGGCCTATGCCATGGTCGCGATCGGCGTGGTCGGCTTCGTGGTGTGGGCGCACCACATGTTCACCACGGGCATGAGCGTCAACGTGAAGATGTACTTCACTGCGGCGACGATGGTGATCGCGGTGCCGACCGGCATCAAGATCTTCTCCTGGATCGCGACGATGTGGGGCGGCTCGCTGCGCTTCCCCACGCCGATGGTCTGGGCGATCGGCTTCATCTTCATGTTCACCGTCGGCGGCGTGACCGGCGTGGTGCTCGCCAACGGCGGCGTCGACGATTACATGCAGGACACCTATTACGTGGTGGCACACTTCCACTACGTGCTGAGCCTCGGCGCGGTGTTCTCGCTGTTCGCCGGCTTCTATTACTGGTTCCCGAAGATGACCGGGCGGATGTACTCGGAGCTGCTCGGCCAGCTGCACTTCTGGGTCTTCTTCGTCGGCGTGAACGTGATGTTCTTCCCGATGCACTTCCTCGGTCTGCAGGGCATGCCGCGGCGCTACCCGGACTATCCCGACGCCTTCGCGCATTGGAACCAGGTCGCGACGGTCGGCTACATGATCATGGCGTCGGGGATGGTGATCTTCTTCGTCAACGTCGTGTGGTCGATGCTGGCGGGTAAGAAGGCGCCCGACAATCCCTGGGGCGCGGGTGCGACCACGCTGGAGTGGACGCTGTCGAGCCCCCCGCCCTTCCACCAGTTCGAGACGCTGCCCAAGATCGACTGAACGGGCGCCCGCTCGTGAGACCATGGCCGGCGCCGCGTCCACCGATGCGGCGCCGGTTGGCGTTCGGGACGCTGAGGAGCGGGCGTGAGGACCTCCCTTCCCCCCTTCCTTCGCGGGGATGACGGTCAGGGGAGTGAGGGCGGGCAAGTCGCCCCCACCCCTAGCGATTCCGTAACCCCTCCCTCGCTACACCCGCCGCGATGGAACTCGCGCGCGCCTACAAGCAGCTGATCGACCAGATCATCGCGATCGCCGGGCCGGCGCCGCTGCTTCACGTCCACGCCGGACTCGCCATCTACCTCTTCGCCCGCCTCCTCCTGCGCGAGCGGCGCGGCTCGCTCGCGGCGCTCCATGTCGTGTTCGCGGCCGAGATGCTCAACGAGGCGCTCGACTGGCTCGCCGCCTCGCCGAGCTGGACGCTGCGCGACACGCTCGGCGACATCACGCTGACGATGCTCTGGCCCGTCGCCATCGCCGCGGTGGCGCACTACCGCCGCCGACGCTGGCGCCGCACGACCGCGCGCCGGGTCCGCTCCGCTGTACCAGCCGCCCCATATCCAAGCAGTTGAATGCTGCACTGCACCGCTTGCGGCTTGCCAGACCGCGAACGTAACGGGTAGCGCTCGGGGCGAGGGGCCGATCGCGTCCCATCGTCAACCAACGAGGAGCGACCACCTTGCGCATCACCATGATCGGCTCGGGCTATGTCGGGCTGGTATCGGGTACCTGCTTCGCCGATTTCGGCCACGACGTGGTCTGCGTCGACAAGGACCAGGGCAAGATCGAGCGGCTGCTCGCCGGCAAGATGCCGATCTACGAGCCCGGTCTCGAGGATCTCGTCGCGCGCAACGTCCAGGCCGGGCGCCTGCGCTTCACCACCGACCTCAAGGAGGGCGTGAAGGACGCCGACGCGGTCTTCATCGCGGTCGGCACGCCCTCGCGCCGCGGTGACGGCCACGCCGATTTGTCCTACGTCTACGCCGCCGCCAAGGAGATCGGCGAGGCGATCTCGGGCTATACCGTGATCGTCACCAAGTCGACCGTGCCCGTCGGAACCGGCGACGAGGTCGAGCGGATCATCGGCGCGGCCGCTCCCGACGCCGACTTCGGCGTGGTCTCCAACCCGGAATTTCTGCGCGAGGGCGCCGCGATCGACGACTTCAAGCGGCCCGATCGCATCGTCATCGGTTCGGAGGACGAGCGCGCTACCGACGTGATGCGCCAGGTGTACCGCCCGCTGTACCTCAACGCCGCGCCCATCCTCGTGACGCGCCGTCGCACCGCCGAGCTGATCAAATATGCCGGCAACGCCTTCCTCGCGACCAAGATCACGTTCATCAACGAGATCGCCGATCTGTGCGAGAAGGTCGGCGCCGACGTGAAGGACGTCAGCCGCGGCATCGGCCTGGACAATCGCATCGGGTCCAAGTTCCTCCACGCCGGTCCCGGCTACGGCGGCTCGTGCTTCCCCAAGGACACGCTGGCGCTGCTCAAGACCAGCCAGGACTATGACGCGCCGCAGCGCATCGTCGAGGCGGTGGTCGCCGTCAACGACAACCGCAAGCGCGCCATGGGTCGCAAGATCGTCCACGCGATGGGCGACGACGTGCGCGGCAAGACCGTCGCGGTGCTGGGCCTCACCTTCAAGCCCAACACCGACGACATGCGCGACTCGCCCGCGATCGCGGTGATCCAGACGCTGCAGGACGCCGGCGCGACGGTGAAGGCCTATGACCCGGAGGGCATGGAGCAGGCCGAGAAGCTGCTCGGCGACGTGATCTATTGCAAGGGCCCGTACGAGGCGATCGAGGGTGCCGACGCGCTCGCGATCGTGACCGAGTGGGACCAGTTCCGCGCGCTCGACTTCGATCGCGTCAAGTCGCTGCTCAAGGCGCCGGTGCTGATCGACCTGCGCAACATCTACACGCCCGACGAGCTCGCCGCGGCGGGCTTCCAGTATACCAGCATCGGTCGCTGAGCCCGAGCGGCGCCGCTTCTCCCCTGCTGCGGGAGGATCGGCGCCGCGCTCCGCGCTTGGCAGCGGCACGCGGGTCTGCTGTCTGGGCGGCATGACCCGCCTCCTTCCCCGTGCGCTCGCCGTCGCGCTGCTGCTCGCCGCCGCGCTGCCCCAGGCCGCCGCGGCGCGCACCGTGCTCTTCATCGGCAACAGCTTCACCTTCGGCGCCAACTCGCCGGTACAGCGCTACCGTCCCGATCGCGTCACCGATCTCAACGGCGAGGGCATCGGCGGCGTGCCCGCGCTGTTCAAGACCTTCGCCGACGAGGCCGGGCTCGACTGGCAGGTCAGCCTCGAGACCTCGCCGGGCAAGGAGCTCGCCTGGCACTTCGAGAACCGGCGCAGGCTGATCGATCGGCCGTGGGACGCGGTGGTGCTGCAGGGATACAGCACGCTGGACCCGGCGCGCCCCGGCGACCCGACGCGCCACGTCGCCGCCGCGCGCGACCTCGCCGCTCTGTTCCGCGCGCGCAACCCCGCGGTGATCGTCGATCTCGTCGCCACCTGGTCGCGCGCCGACCTCACCTATCGACCGGGCGCGCGCTGGTCGGGGCAGCCGATCGTCGCGATGGCGGACGAGCTCGCCGCCGCGACCGACCGCGCCGTCGCGGAGGGCGGCGGCCTCACTGCCGCGGTGGCGGTGGGCAGCGCGTGGAACCGCGCGATCCGCGACGGGCTCGCCGATCCCGACCCCTATGACGGGGTCGCCTTCGGCCAGATCAGCCTGTGGAGCTGGGACCAGTATCACGCCAGCGCCGAGGGCTATTATCTCGAGGCGCTGATGACCTTCGGTACGCTGACCGGCATCGACCCGCACCGGCTCGACGGGCGCGAGCGCGCCGCCGACGACCTCGGACTGAACCCGCGCGTCGCCACGCGGCTGCGCGCCATCGCCAGCGACGAGCTGCGCGCGCGCGGCCGCCTGGGGTGAGGGCGTCGCGGTGGCGGGTGGCGGGTGGCCTAAGTTAGATGGAACGGACCGGCAGCTCTACCGCTTGATCTTGCACGCTGACGCTGATCCAGAACCGTCATCCCCTTGCACGCGGGGATCCAGACGCGCGAACCTTCGAAGGAGCCGCGACGGCAGCGTGTATGGATCCCCGCCCGCGCGGGGATGACGAACAATGGGGTACGACGAACGCTCGCGGACGACGAACAATTGCGGGTGACGGTGTTGGGGGGCGACGAACAATCGCGGATGACGAACAATCGCGGACGACGTCGCGGCGACGGCCACCCTCATCGGGGACCTTCGCACGCGCCGAGACCCTACACCGCCGCCCCTAGACCGGCGCCTCGACCTCGAACCGCGCGCCCTCCGGCGGATAGGCCACCGCCACCGGCCCGCTGACATGCGGTGCGAGCACCCGCTCGATCATGCGCGAGCCGAAGCCGGTGCGCGTCGGCGGGGTCACCGCGGGGCCGCCCTGCTCCACCCAGGAGAAGCGGAAGCGGCGCGCGCCGTCGTCGCCCGACAGAGTCCAGCGGATCGTCACCCGCCCCTCGGGCACCGAGAGGGCGCCGTACTTGATCGCGTTGGTGGCGAGCTCGTGCAGCGCCATCGACAGCGCCAGCGTGATCTCGGGGCTGAGCCGGATCGCAGGTCCGGCCGCGTCGAAGCGGCGGCCCTCGCGATCGGCGAAGGGCGCGAGCACGCGCTCCACGATGTCGCCGATCGCGGCGCCTTCCACCTCGTCGCGCACCAGCAGCTCGTGCGCGGCGCCCAGGCTGGCGATCCGCCCCGCCACCGCACCGCGCGCCGCTGGCAGCGAGGGCGCGTCGCGCAGCGTCTGGCTCACCACCGCGCCGACCGTGGCGAGGATGTTCTTCACGCGGTGCGTCAGCTCGCGCGCGAGCACCGCGCGATGCTCCTCGGCGAACTTGCGGTCGGAGACATTGGTGGTGAAGCCCACCATCGCCAGCGGCGTGCCGTCGGCGCGATACTGCATCTCGGCGTGCACCGCGATCCAGCGCTGCTCGCCCGCCGGGGTGAGCACGCGATACTCGATGTCGTAGGCGGCGCCGCGCTCGAGCGTGGAGGTCAGCGCGGCCACCACGCGGTCGCGATCGATCGGGTGGACGGCGGCGATCAGCTCGTCGAGCGTGACATCCTCGTCCGGCCCGCGACCGAAATTGGCCTTGCAGCTCGCCGAGGAGGTGATCGCGCCGGTCGCCGGATCGAGCGAGAAGGTGCCGAGCCCGCCCGCGCGCAGCGCCAGTTCCAGCCGCTCCTCGCGCTCCGCCAGCGCGGCGTCGCGCTCGGCGACCTCGGCGGCGAGCTGCTCGCGGTCCCGCTGCAACCGCGCGAGCCGGTGGCGCTCGAGCGTGACGTCGAGCTGCGACGAGACGAAGTAGCGCAGCGACCCGCGCGCGTCGTGCACCGGCGCGACCGTCAGCCGGTTCCAGAAGGGCGCGCCGTCGCGGCGGTGGTTGAGCAGGTCGACCTCGATCCGCTCGCGCCGCGCGATCGCCTCGCGCAGGCGCGTCACCTCGGCAGGGTCGGTCAGCGGCCCCTGCATGAAGCGGCAGTTGCGCCCGACCAGCTCGGCCGCGGTGAAGCCGGTCAGCGCCTCGAACGCACGGTTGACGTAGAGCAACGGGTTGTCGGGCAGCGTCGGGTCGCTGATCGCCATCGGGGTGATCGACTCGTCGAACGCCGCGACCCAGGGATCGCCCTGCGCCAGGCGCGCGGCGAAAGCGGCCACCGCCGCGCGGACCGCGGCGTCTGGCTCGCGCGGGAGCAGCGGTGGGGAGGCGCGGGAGGGATCGTCCAAGATGCTGGCTAGCATAGATTAGTCCTTCCGCTACGGCAACTCGCCGCAGGCTGCCGCGCGGCAGCGCGATGCCGCCTAGGCGAGCGCCGGCGGCGCCACTAAGGTCCCCCGCGATACGGGACGAGAGGGAGGATCTATGCTGCGGAATCTATTGGCCTTCACGACGATTTCCGCGGCCTTGGCGGGGTGCGGCGGCACCACCGCCGCCGCCGGTAACCAGCAGCAGCCGAGCGCGGCGGCCTCGCCCACTGCCGCGGCCGCGCCGGTCAATTTCGGCAACGCCAAGCCCGCGGCGGCCAAGCCGTTCGACGCCGCGACCGTGGCGACCTTCGACCAGCCCTGGGCGCTCGCCTTCCTGCCCGACCAGCGCATGCTGGTGACCGAGAAGCCGGGGCAGGTCTGGCTCGTCACCGCCGACGGCAAGAAGACCAAATTGAGCGGCGTTCCCAAGGTCCACGATGACGGCCAAGGCGGCCTGCTCGACGTCGCGGTGTCGCCGCACTTCGCCAGCGATCACGCGGTGTACATCAGCTACAGCGAGCCCGGCGAGGGCGGTGACTCGCTCGCCCTGGCACGCGCGACGATCGACCCGGCCGCGGCGGCGCCCGCGCTGACCGGGCTCAAGGTCATCTGGCGCCAGCTGCCGCGCGGCCAGGGAGGCCAGTTCGGCGCCTATATCGCCTTCGCGCCCGACGGCCAGCACCTGTTCCTCGCCGCGGGCGACCGCCAGCGCATGACGCCGGCGCAGGACCCCGACCAGCCCGTCGGCAAGATCCTGCGGCTGACGCTCGACGGCAAGCCCGCCCCCGGCAACCCCGGCGAGGGCAAGACCGGCGCGACCAGCGTGTCGCTGATCGACCCGCCCGAGAACACCGTCGCCGCGGCCAAGGCGAAGGGGCGGCAGGTCACCGTGCCATCGCCCAACCTCACGCCGGCGGAGACGTGGAGCAGCGGCCACCGCAACCCCTATGGCCTCGCCTTCGACTCGCAGGGCCGATTGTGGTCGGTCGAGATGGGTCCCAAGGGCGGCGACGAGCTCAACCTGATCGAGCCGGGCAAGAATTACGGCTGGCCGCTGGTGTCCTACGGCTCGAACTACGACGACGTGCCGATCCCGAACCCGACGACGCGGCCCGACCTGGCCGAGCCCGCGCTCTACTGGAACCCGGTGATCGCGCCGGCGGGCCTGACCTTCTACGACGGCACCCTGTTTCCCGACTGGCGCGGCTCCGCCTTCGTCGGCGGGCTGGCGGCGACGGCGCTGGTGCGCATCGCCTTCGACGGCACCAAAGCGCGCGAGGCCGAGCGCTGGGACATGGGCAACCGCATCCGCGCGGTGGTGAGCGGGCCCGACGGCGCTCTGTGGCTGCTCGAGGACGGCGCCGACGCCAAGCTGCTCCGGCTCACCCCGAAGAAGGCGGGCTGAGGCGCCGCGCCCTCTCCCCGCGGGGAGAGGGCGTCAGCGCGCGCGCACGTAGCGGCCCGGCGCCGGCTCGATCGCCGCCAGCGCGCCCGCCCCCGGCACGCGCGCGCCGGTGGCGGGCACCTCGTCGGGCGCGTGCGCGCGCAGCCACGCCGCCCAGTCGGGCCACCAGCTGCCCTTCACCTCGCGCGCGCCCGCGACGAACGCGTCGAGCGACGCGGCGCCCGCCTCGTTGATCCAATGCTGGTACTTGCCCGCGGCGGGCGGGTTGACCACGCCGGCGATATGGCCCGAGCCGGCCAGCACGAAGCGCAGCGGTCCGCGGAAATGCTCGGTGAGCTTCCACACGCTCTCGGCCGGCGCGATATGGTCCTCGCGCCCGGCCTGGACGTAGCTCGGCGTGGTCACGCGGCCGAGCTCGATCGGCACGCCCGCCACGACCATCTCGCCCTTGGCCAGCCGGTTGTCGCGGTACAGGTCGGTGAGATAGGCGAGGTGCCATTTGGCCGGCAGGTTGGTGACGTCGCCGTTCCAGTGGAGCAGGTCGAACGGCACGTGATCCTTGCCGAGCAGGTAGTTCTGCGTGACGTAATTCCAGATCAGGTCGCGCCCGCGCAGCAGGTTGAAGGTCGCGGCGAGGTAGCGGCCGTCGAGGAAGCCCTGCGGGCTGAGCGACGCCATGACGGCCAGCTGCTCGTCGTCGACGAAATGGAGCAGGTCACCGGCGTGGCTGAAATCCACCTGCGCGGTGAGGAAGGTGGCGCTGGCGACCCGCGCCTCTTCCCCCCGGGCGGCGAGCAGCGCCAGCGTCGCTGCCAGCGTCGTCCCCGCGACGCAATAGCCGACGGTGTGGACCGCGGGCACGTCGAGCAGCGCGCGCACCGTGTCGATCGCGTCGAGCTGCGCGGCGACGTAATCGTCCCAGGTCACCTCCGCCATCGTGGCGTCGGCCGAGCGCCACGAGACGACGAAGACGGTGATCCCCTGCTCCACCGCCCAGCGGATGAAGCTCTTCTCGCGCGTCAGGTCGAGGATGTAGAAGCGGTTGATCCAGGGTGGGAAGATCACCAGCGGCGTGATCAGCACCCGCTCGGTCGCGGGGGCGTATTGGATCAACTCGTAGAAGGGCGTGCGCTTGACCACCTGGCCGGGCGTGGTGGCGAGGTCCTCGCCGAGCGTGAAGGCACCCTCCTTGCTGTGGGTCACCTGCCCGCGCTGCAGATCGTCGAGCAGGTGCTGCAGCCCGGCGAGCAGGTTCTCGCCGCGCGTCGCGATCGTGCGCTCGATCACCTCGGGGTTGGTCAGCGCGAAATTGGACGGGCTCATCGCGTCGACGAGGCCGCGCACCGCGAAGCGCCACTGCGCGCGGGTGCGCTCGTCGACGCCGTCGAGCTGGTCGACGCCGCGCAGCAGGTGGTCGGCGACCAGCGCGTAGCTCTGCCGGATCCAGTCGAACAGCGGATGGTCGCGCCACGCCGCGGCGGCGAAGCGGCGGTCCTTCTCGGGCTCCGCCGCGGCCTCCTTGCCCGGCGCGGCGAAGCGCTGCCACAGCGCGAGATACTCGCTCCAGAAGTCCTGCACCTGCGCCGCCGCCTTCTCGGGCGCGGCGAGCGGCACCCCCGCCTCCATCAGCATCTGCTGCGCGCGACCCGCCACCCAGGTCCAGTGCTGGAGCTCGGCGAGATCGGGGATCGGAGGCTTGGTCGTCGCGCTCACGGCTCGTCGCTCCTCGTTGGCGCGACCGGCATAGCGCAAGCTCCTTGCGCGGCGAAGCCGAGCCACAGGCTTTTTCTGTCGGGCGGGTGCCGCGCGGGGCGAATGGCGATATAGGTGAGCGGAAAGGAGTGCCCGCCCGTGTCCGACGAATTCTACCGCATGAAGCGACTGCCGCCCTATGTCATCGCCGAGGTCAACGCGATGCGGGCACAGGCGCGCGCGGGCGGGGAGGACATCATCGACCTGGGCATGGGCAATCCCGATCTGCCCCCGCCCGATCACGTTATCGCCAAGCTCGTCGAGGTCGCGCAGAAGCCGGGCGCGCACGGCTACTCGCAGTCGCGCGGCATCCCCGGGCTGCGCCGTGCCCAGGCGAACTACTATGGCCGCCGCTTCGGGGTGGAGGTCGACCCCGAGAGCGAGGTGGTGGTGACGATGGGGTCGAAGGAGGGGCTCGCCAGCCTCGCCACCGCGATCACCGCGCCGGGCGACGTGGTGCTGGCGCCCAACCCGAGCTACCCGATCCACACCTTTGGGTTCATCATCGCGGGCGCGACGATCCGCGCGGTCCCGACCACACCCGACGAACATTATTTCGAGAGCCTCGACCGCGCGCTGGCCTTCACCGTGCCGCGCCCGAGCGTGCTGGTGGTCAATTATCCCTCCAACCCGACCGCGGAGACGGTTGACCTCGCCTTCTACGAGCGGCTGGTCGCCTGGGCGCGCGAGAACCAGGTGTGGGTGATCTCCGACCTCGCCTATTCCGAGCTCTATTACGACGGCAAGCCGACCGTCTCGATCCTCCAGGTGCCCGGCGCGCGCGACGTCGCGGTGGAGTTCACCAGCCTCAGCAAGACCTATTCCATGGCGGGGTGGCGGATCGGCTTCGCGGTCGGCAACCGCAAGCTGATCGCGGCGATGACGCGGGTGAAGTCGTATCTCGACTATGGCGCGTTCACACCGGTGCAGGCCGCCGCCTGCGCCGCGCTGAACGGCCCGCAGGACATCGTCGAGAAGAACCGCCAGCTCTATCACAAGCGCCGCGACGTGCTGGTGGAGAGCTTCGCGCGCGCCGGCTGGGACGTGCCCGCGCCGCGCGCCTCGATGTTCGCCTGGGCACCGCTGCCGCCCGCGCTGGCGCATCTCGGCAGCCTGGAATTCTCCAAGCAGCTGCTGAGCCATGCCAAGGTCGCGGTGGCGCCGGGCGTCGGCTACGGCGAGAACGGCGAGGGCTTCGTGCGGATCGCGCTGGTCGAGAACGAGCAGCGGCTGCGCCAGGCGGCGCGCAACGTGAAGCGCTACCTGCAGAGCATGGGAGTCAACGTGCCGGGCAAGGCGGCGGGTTGAGCCGAGGGCGGGAGACCGCGGCCCGGCTCGCAGAGGCTCGGCTTCGGACCCCCACTTTCACCGATCCTCCTCTTGCAGGGGAGGATCGGCCATCGCCTCTCCCGGAGCGGCTGAGCCGTTTTGCCGCTCAGCTCCGCGCCACCGCCGGGGACAGCTTCAGCTCACCCAGCACGCGGTCGAGATGCGCCAGCGCCTCGGGGGTCGGCCCCGGGTACGGCCCCTCGGTCGGCTGGTCGCCGATATAGCCCATGTCGGCCTTGCCCTCGGGCAGGCTGTAATAGCCCGTGACGAAGAGGTAGCGCAGCTTGTCCATGAAGGCGACCGGCGCGACCATCCGCGGTGCGGGCGTTTCCACCATCAGCGCGTCCATCAGCGTCGTGCGCTGCGCCGGCGCGAGCGCGACGAACGAGCGGCCGCCGAGCGCGCGGCTCTGCGCGTCGAGCCAGGCGAGCCCGGGCAGGATCCGCTCGCGGTCGGCGCGCTGCACCGGGTAGGGCGCGCTGACCCACTCGTCGACGAAGGCGGCGACCCCCAGCTTGCCCGCGCCCGGCGCGTCCCCCTCGGGCGGCAGGATGAGGTCGCCCAGCAGGTCGAGCGTGGCGCGCTGCGCGCGGTCGAGCGTCAGCGGCCACGGCACGCTGGGCTCCATCAGCTTGGGATCACGGCCGTAGCCGGGCGCGGGCCGGGGCGCGGGCGGCGCGGGCCAGTCGACCACCGCGAACGGCGGCGCGACCGCGGCAGTACCGGCCTGCGCCAGCGCGGGCGGCTCGAACAAAGGCAGAGCGGCGGCGGCGGCGAGCCACTGCAGCGTGGTACGGCGCGATAGCGTCACGCGAGAGCTCCCGTCTTGATCCGTTGTGCCAGCCGCTCCGAGTTGCGCAGCGCGAGCGCGAGGATGGTCAGCGTCGGGTTCTTGTGCGCGCCCGAGGCGAACACCGCGCCGTCCATCAGCACGAGGTTGGGCACCTCCCACGCCTCGCCGTAGCTGTTCACCACCGAATGGCGCGGACTGTCCCCCATGCGCGCGGTGCCGAGCTCGTGAATGATCTCGCCGCCCGCGGTCATGATCTGCTCGACCGGCAGGTCGGGGCTGAGGATCGTCCCGCCGAGCCGCTCGAACACCGCGTGCGCGGAGCGGCGCCCGTGCGCGACCTGGTTGACCTCGTTCTGCGACCATTTGAACGCGAAGCGCAGCACCGGGATGCCGAACTTGTCCTTCACGCCCGGGTCGATCTCGCAGAACGTGTCCTTGTTGGGGATCATCTCGCCGCGCAGCGTCAGCCGCAGCGTCGCGCCCGAGGACTGGCGCACCGCCTGGCGCAACGCGCTGCCATAGGCGCGCGGCAGCGTCGCGGGCGGCGGGATGTCGAAGCGGCCGCCGATCTCGAAATGATAGCCGCGCGCGAAGTCGAGCTCGCCGCGCGCCTGCTCCTTATACTGCCAGAAGGGGATATAGATGTGCTGCCCGCCGATTCCGTCCTCATTGTAGCGCGGACGCCCGGCGAGCTTCGGGATATAGGCGCTGAACGAGGCGCCGGTGGAATCGGTGAGATTGCGCCCCAGCTCGCCCGAACCGTTGGCCAGACCGCGCCGGTCGGTGCCCGAGTTGAGCAGCAGCCGCGCCGTCTCGCCGGTGCCCGCCGCCAGCACCACCGCGCGCGCGCTCACCTGGTGGCGCTGCCCGGTCCTGCGGTCGACATATTCGACGCCCGTCGCGCGGCCGTTCGGCCCCATCAGCACGCGCGCCACCATCGCGTCGGTGACGACGCGCAGCCGCCCGGTCGCCTGCGCTTGCGGCAGCAGCGAGGTGGTCGTCTGGAACATCGCGCCGATGGTGCAGCCGCGCGTGCAGGGCGTGGCGTTGAAGCAGGCGCTGCGCGGCGCGACGTCGTCGGGCATGTCGCGCGTGAGCACCGCGGTGTGCGCGGCGCGCACCGGGATCCCGATACTCTCCGCCGCGGCCTTGATCATCATCTCGGTGACGCGCGGCTTGGGCGGCGGCAGCAGGCAGCCGTCGGGCGAGTCGGGGTGGTTCTCCAGCCCGAGCTTGCCGCCGTTGACCCCGATCATCCGCTCGACCCGGTCGTAATAGGGCGCGACGTCGTCGTAGCCGATCGGCCAGTCGACCCCGAGCTTGTCGCGGGTATAGGGCTTGAAGTCGTACGGGCCCCAGCGCGGCGAGTGGCGGCCCCAGTGGTTGGTGCGCCCGCCCAGCATGCGCGGACGATACCAGCGGAAGTCGCTGCCCGGGCGCGAGGTATAGGGCTCGCCCTCGACCTCCCAGCCGCCGCCCACGGTGGCGTCGAAATAGCCGAAGGGCTTGTCCGGCGTGCCCGCACCGCGCAGCGGCGCGTCGCTCTCGGGCGCGAACATGTTGACCTCGGCCTTGGGGTCATAGTCGCGCCCGGCCTCGAGGATCAGGCAGCGCAGCCCGGCCTTGGTGAGACTGTGCGCCGCCATCGCGCCGGCGGCGCCCGATCCGACGATGATCACGTCCGCCGGCGCGTCGGTCGCGCCCGTGCGCGCCACTGCGACGCCCGCCGCTCGGGCCTGTGTCGACATGATCTCTCCCACTCCACCCACGCTCGTCGCCCTTCCTAAAGGTCGAGACAGTCAGCGCAATCCCTTGATCGCCTGGGGTCGGCGAGGGAGGCGGAGGGGACGGCCGATCACTCCAGCCCGATGCGCCGCGCGCGCTCGGCGATGCGCGGCTCGATCGCCAGCGCCGCGGCGCGGTCGCGCGCGGCCTGCTCGGCCCGGCCCTTCCTGGCCGCGGCGAGCGCACGCGCGTAGAGCGACCAGGCCATGCGCGGCGCGAGCCGCAGCGCGCTGTCGTAATCGGCCAACGCGGCGTCGAGCTCGCCGCGCCGCAGCCGCACCAGCGCGCGGCTGTCGAGATAGGCGGCGCGATCGGGGGCGAGCTTGAGCGCGGCGTTGCAGTCGGCGAGCGCGCCGTCGAGATCGCGGTTGAGCTGCGCGCGCGCCCAGCAGCGGCCGTTGAGCGCGTTGGCGCGGCGCGCGTCCTCGGGATGCGCGCGCAGCCAGGCGTCGTAGCTGGTGAGCGCCGCGGCGGGGCGGTCGACCCGGTCCCACAGCCCGGCGAGCGTCAGCCGCATCGCGTTGGAGGGCGCCAGCGCGGCGTCGGCCGCCTCCAGGTCCGCGGTGGCGCCGGAGCGGTCGCCGCCGTTCAGCCGCAGCATCGCGCGCTGCAGCCGCGCCTCGGCGTCCTGCGGCGCGAGCTCGACCGCGCGGTCGAGGTCGGCGAGCGCGGGCAGCGTCTGCCGGTCGGCGAGCCGCGCCGTGGCGCGCTGGCGATAGTAGCGCGCCTCCCTGGGCGCGAGCGCCACGGCGCGGTCGAAGTCGGCGAGCGCCTCGGCCAGCCTGTGGTTGGAGGCGAGCACCGCGCCGCGCCGGCCGAACCCCTCCGCATCGGTGGGGGCGCCGGCGCGATCGGTCAGGTCGATCGCCTCGCCCGCGGCGGTGCGCGCGCCGCGCGGGGTGAGCCCGAACAGCGGGCCGCCCTCGTAGGTGACGTACATCGTCCGCGTCGCGTTGCTGACGAACAGGCGGTGCGTGAGGAAGAAGTCGGCGCCGATCAGCATGTCATTGCCGCCCAGCTCGACGTCGGCGATGACGATCTGCGGCCGGGCGATCGCCTCGCCGCCGATCTCGATCTTGCCGAACGGCGCGCGCCACGAGGCGACGCCGCGCCGCCCCACGCCGATGCCCTGCCCGACCGCCACCGCCCCGGGCGAGTCCGGGGTCACGCCGATCCGTCGCGCCGCGGCGAGCGTCAGCATCGACTGTTCCGCGCCCGAGTCGAACACCGCGCTGACCGATCTGCCGTCGATCGTCACGCGCGCGACCGTGTGCGGCTTGAACGGGCCGTCGCGCTCGGGCCGCTCCAGCTTGAGCACCGTCACCGGCTTGTCGCCGGCCCAATAGGCGAGATTGACCTTGCCGCAGCCGGTCGAATGCATCAGCCGCACCATGCCGTGTGGCAGGTCATATTCCACGTCGGCCAGCCCGAGGATGTTCTGCCCGAGCAGCCCGGTCGCGCCGGTGTCGCTGCCGCCGACGATGAACTCGACCCGCGGCAGCGTCACGCCGCCCAGCGAGAAGTCGCGCACCACCGCCACGCCCGCGCTGGCGGCGCCACCGACCCCCTGGATCGTGAACGACGGCGGCAGCGCCTCGACCTTGAGCCCGAGCTCGGCCGCGCTGGCGCGCGACAGGGTGCTGTAGAAGGCGCCGCTGTCGAGGATGAACGAGACGTCACGCGCGCCGACGCGGCCCTGCACCGTGGGGCGCCGCCCCGCCATCGTCACGGGCAGCTCCAGCATCTTGCTGACCTGGCAATCGGCCCGCGCCGTGCCGGGCGCCGTCGAGGCACCGACCGCCGCCGCCAGCGCCGCGAACACCGCCGCCCGCGCCCGTCCCGTTCGTCCTACGTGCATCGCCCCACCTCCGCCGCGAGCGTCGCGCCGCGCCCACCGCCACGCAAGCACTCGACGATCACGGCCGCCCGCCTTTTCACTCCGATCCGACGCGAAGCCTGATCGCGAACCTTCCTTGTTATACGAGGAGCATCTGGTTGGGGCCGCAGCGTGCTCCATCGCAGGCAGGAGCTCAGGGCCAGGAGCACCAACTCGCGAGGCACTGGGCTCCGGCGTCCGCCGGAGCACGATTCGACCTGGATGTATCGCTCTGGCCGCTGGAACAGTCGCACCGGCCATCATCGCCGCGCCGGGTCACGACGCGATCGTTCCGGCCCTGACGCATCCTTTTCGCCGCCCCCTCGTATCCCCCTCGCGGCCGGCATCGCGCCGCACCGGTGAAGGGAATGCGTGGGATGGCGGCGGGCGAGAGACTGATCGAGGCGCAGGCGCGCCGCCGCGACGGGCGCCGCGCCTTCTTCCGCGGCGCCGCGACCGCGGCAGTGCTGGGTGCGGGCGGGTTCATCCTGTCGCAGGAGGCGAGCGCGCAGACCGCGGCGAGCGACGCCGACATCCTCAACTTCGCGCTCAACCTCGAGTATCTCGAGGCGCAATTCTACAGCTACGCGGTCTCCGGCGTCGGGCTGGCGGCGGACCAGCTCGGCGGCACGCAGACGCAGGGGTCGGTGACCGGCGCGCGCCAAGCCGCGCTGAGCGATCCCGCGGTGATCCAATATGCGCGCGAGATCGCCGCCGACGAGGTCGCGCATGTCGCGTTGCTGCGCCGCGTGCTCGGCAGCGCCGCGGTGGCGCAGCCCGCGATCGACCTCTCGACCACGGTCTTCACCGCCGCCGCCAAGGCTGCCGACATCGACCTCGACGCCAGCGGCGGCATCTTCGACCCCTATGCCAGCGACGACAATTTCCTGCTCGCCGCCTATCTGTTCGAGGACGTCGGCGTCACCGCCTACAAGGGGGCAGCGCCGCTGCTGAGCGACGTCGCGATCGTCGACGCCGCGGCGGGGCTGCTCGCCGCCGAGGCGTTCCACGCCGGGCTGATCCGCAGCGCGCTCTACCGCCGCGGCGTCGACGTCGATGGCCTGCGCGAGAAGGCCGACAAGATCTCGGACGCGCGCGACGATCTGGACGGCAACGATTCCTCCGATGGGCCGCCGCGCCGCGAGGGCGACGACGACCAGGGCATCTCCCCGGTCACATCGATCTACGGCCGTGCTGCCAACGTCGTTCCCACCGACGGGCGCGGGCTGGTGTTCGGCCGCACGGTCGAGCAGGTCCACAACATCGCCTATCTCACCAAGCAGCAGGTCAGCGCGGGCGGCTTCTTCCCGGCGGGGACCAACAATGCCAATGCGGCGCTGCGTCGCTCCGGCGCGAACTGAGGAGCGGCGCGATGAGTGACCCTATCGAATTCCTCGACCTGATGGAGCGCGCCGAGCAGCAGCGCCGGGCGCGGCGCGGCTTCATCCGGCTATGCGGCGGCGCCGCGGCGATGACGGGCGGCCTGGCCTTGTTGTCGGGCTGCGGCAACGACGATGGCGGCCCCTCGCCGACGCCCTCGCCCACGCCGACGCCGAGCGGCGCGGTCACCGACGTCGCGGTGCTCAACTTCGCGCTTCAGCTCGAGTATCTCGAGGGCGCCTATTACGCCTATGCCGTCTCCGGCAGCGGCGTCGACGGCGCGCTGCTGGGCGGCATGGGCACGCAGGGCACGGTGGTGACCGGCAGCGGCGCGGGCGCGGCGCGCGCGGTCGACTTCAGCGACGACGTCGTCGCCGAATATGCGCGCGAGATCGCCGCCGACGAGATCGGCCATATCCGCTTCCTGCGCGAGACGCTGGGCAGCGCGCGCGTGGCGCAGCCGGCGATCAACATCTCGGGCAGCGCGAGCGTCGACGTCGCCGGCACCACCGCCGTCGGCGCCTTCACCGCGGCGGCGCGCGCCGCGGGGGTGATCGGCGCGGGCGACATCTTCGACCCCTATGCCAGCGACGAGAATTTCCTGATCGGCGCCTACCTGCTCACCGACGTCGGCGTCAGCGCCTATCGCGGTGCCGCGAAGCTGCTCAGCAACAAGACGTATCTGGAGGCGAGCGCGGGCCTCCTCGCGGCCGAATGCTACCATGACGCGACGATCCGCGCCGAGCTGTGGCGCCGCGGGCTGACCGTGCCGAGCGTCTACACGCGGGTGAGCCAGATCTCGGCGCTGCGCGATTCGCTCGACGGCGCCGGCGACACCGACCAGGACATCGGCACCGCCTCTACCGCCAACCTCGTCCCGACCGACAGCGACGGCCTGGTGCTGGGGCGCAGCGCGGCGCAGGTGCTCAACGTCGTCTTCCAGAACGGCGCGGCGGTGACGGGCGGCGGCTTCTTCCCCGCCGGGCTCAATGGCACGATCCTGACGAGCGGCACGGCGAGCTGAGCGCGGCGACGGCGCGCCCGTCTTCCGCCGTGTTCCGCGCCGTGCTCCGGCAAAAGCCGGAGCCCGGAGCCGCAAGCGTCGCACTGTCGGTCCTGGGCTCCTGCGTGCGCAGGCGCACGCCCTACGTTCGAAGGCGGCGGTTCAAACCGGCTGAATGATGCGCTAGTGCCGAAGCCATCGGTTCGTGACCCGGAGATAAGATGGCCCGCGCCCTCAAGATCGCGCCCGGCGATAGCGTCGCCACCCTGCTCGACGACGCGCGCGCGGGCGAGGCCGTCGCGCTGGCCGGGGACACGCTGACCCTCGCGCAGGACGTGGCGCGCGGGCACAAGGTCGCGGTCGCCGCGCTGGCGTCGGGCGAGGCGGTGATCAAATACGGCTATCCGATCGGCCACGCCACCGCGCCGATCCGCCCGGGCGAGCACGTCCACTCGCACAACCTCGCCACCGCGCTCGACGCCACGCTCGACTACCATTACGCGCCCGCACCGCCGGCGACGCTGGAGCGCTCGGCGCCAGCGAGCTTCCTCGGCTATCGCCGCGCCGACGGGCGCGTGGCGACGCGCAACGAGATCTGGGTGCTGCCGACGGTCGGCTGCGTCGCGCGCACCGCCGAGCGGATCGCGACGCGCGCCGCCGCGCTGGTCGGCGACGCGGTCGACGGCGTCCACGCCTTCACCCACCCGCACGGCTGCTCGCAGCTGGGCCAGGACCTGGGCGGGACGCGCGCGATCCTCGCCGCGCTCGCGGCGCATCCCAACGCGGGCGGCGTGCTGATCGTCGGGCTCGGCTGCGAGGAGAATCAGGTCGCCGCGCTGATCGAGGCGATCCCGCCCGCGGCGCGCGGCCGGGTGCGCGCGCTCACCGCGCAGGCGAGCGTGGACGAGGTGGAGGACGGCGTCGCGATCGTCGCCGAGCTGGCCGAGGCGGCGCGCGCGACGCGCGAGCCCTGCGCGCTCGGCGAGCTGGTGCTCGGCGTCAAGTGCGGCGGCTCCGACGGTCTGTCGGGGCTGACCGCCAACCCGCTGGTCGGCCATATCAGCGACCGGGTCGTCGCGGCGGACGGCAGCGTGGTGTTCACCGAGATCCCCGAGATCTTCGGTGCCGAGCAGGCGCTGATGGATCGCGCCAGCGACGCGCGCGTGTTCGACGGCATCACCGGGCTGGTCAACGGCTTCAAGCGCTACTTCCTCGACCATGGTGAGACGGTCTCGGAGAACCCCTCGCCCGGCAACGTCGCGGGCGGGATCACCACGCTGGAGGAGAAGTCGCTCGGCGCGGTGCAGAAGGCCGGACGCGGGCCGATCAGCGACGTGATCGGCTATGGCGCGGCGGCGCGCGCGCGCGGGCTGACGCTGCTGGAGGCGCCGGGCAACGACGCGGTGTCCTCGACCGCGCTGGCCGCCGCGGGCGCGACCGTGATCCTGTTCACCACCGGGCGCGGCACCCCGCTCGGCTTCCCCGTGCCGACGGTGAAGATCGCCTCGAACAGTGGCTTGGCGACGCGCAAGCCGGGCTGGATCGACTTCGACGCGGGCGCGGTGCTGGAGCGCGGCTTCGACGCCACCGCCGACGCGCTGCTGGCGCGCATCGTCGCGATCGCCTCGGGCGAGTCCACCGCGGCCGAGCGCAACGGCGAGCGCGAGATCGCGATCTGGAAGCGCGGCGTGACGCTCTGAGGGGAGCTCTACTCGCCTGACGTTCTTACCAGTCCTGCCCTGCGTGGGGAGGTGTCCGCGCGTCAGCGCTGACGGAGGAGTGCCCCCGATCGTGAGTCAATTGACCCTCGCTGCCCGGTCACCGCTCCGTCAGGCCTGCGGCCGGCCACCTCCCCTTACAGGGGAGGATCAGCCGGAGCCCGCTGCGAGGCTACAAGGCGATCCGCTTGGCCGCCACCGCCGCACGCCTCCCTCGCCGCGCCGCGCTCACCCGCGCACGCGTAGTCCAGAAGCCATAGACCGCGAGACTGCCGAGTAGCGCCAGCGCCAGCCCCGAGGCGGTCATCGCCAGCTTCCACGCCAGACCGCCGACCTTGGCCGCGTGAAGCGGGTAGAGCTTCTCGCGCATGCGCTCGTGCGCCCCGCCGGTCGTGGGATCGGCGACGCCGACGATCTCGAGCGTGGCGGGGTCGGCGTAGACGAAGGTGCGCCCGTTCGGCGTCCACTCGGACGGCTGCCGCAGCCGCAGCGCCAGCGGCGCGCCCGCGCCGCGGGGCCATTGCACCCGCCTCAGCGCCGCACCGGGGAAGCGACGCGCGGTCGCCGCGAGCAGCGGGGCGAAGCGCCGCGGCGCCGCGGTCGGCGCGTCGGTCGTCGCCAACTTGGGCGGCCGGACCCGGTCGCTCGCGCCGAGCGGTGCCAGCAGCAGCCGCTCCACCGCCGGCAGCGCCATCATCGCGCCGGTGAGCAGCGACAGCGCGAGCAGCGGCGCGGTCAGCACGCCGAGGTCGCGGTGATGGTGGACGATCGCGCCCGAGGTCATCCGCGCCGGCCACAGCCGCGGGCGGAAGCGCGCGCGCGTGCGCCACCACAGCACGACGCCGCTCACCACCAGCATCAGCCCGACCAGCGCCGCGACGCCGTTCACCGTCTCGCCCGCCTCGCCGAGCAGCAGCCGGTGGTGGAGGTCGAACAGCAGCAGCTCGGGCCGCTGCCACGCGCTCGACCAGCGCGCCACCAGCTCGCCGCTCTGGCTCAGATAGGCACCACCGCCGTCGCGGAACACGACCTGGTGCACGCCCAGCCCCTCGCCCGCCAGCGTCACGCGGTCGAGCGGACGCGCGCCCGCCGCCAGTGAGTCGAGCACGCGCGCGAGCGCCGCGGGATCGTGCGTCACCGCGTCGCCCGCGTGCGGCACGAGCGTCAGCCGGTCGCGCCACACCAGCAGCGCGCCGGTGATGCCGAGCAGCGCGAGCAGCGCGCCGACGATCGCGCCGACCCAGCGGTGCAGCAGCGCCAGTGCGCGCATCAGAAGCTCGCCTGCCAGCTCAGCGTCGCGTTGCGCCCGCGCCCGGTATAGAAGCGCGCATTGTCGGTCGGCCCCTGCGTGTCGCTGTAATAAGTGACATAGTCGGTGTTCCCGAGATTCTGCACGCTCAGCATCAGCCGGCCGATCGGCGCATCATAGGCGAGATAGGCGTCGAACAGGCGGTACCCGCCGAAGTCGTTCGCGATCGGCTGCCCCTGGAAGCGGCGCGACAGGTAATAGCGCCCCTGCACCCGCGCGCTGAAGCGCCCGGCGCGATAGTCGGCGCTGAAGTTGAGCCGGTCGGGCGAGATATTGGCGCCGTCGAGGTCGGCGTCGAGTCGGCCGTCACCGTTCGTGTCGGCCCGGCCGGTGACGTGGCTGTAGCCGAGCGCGACGTTGAGTCCCGGGAGCGGCGTGAGCGTGTCGAGGTTGATCTCCAGCCCTTCGATGTCGATCGGCTGGCGCACCACATTGAAGATGCCGTCCTCGCCGCGCACCAGCACCGAGCCCGCCTCGCTCGACGAGCGATAATAGGTGCTGCTCGCGGTGAGCGGGCCGCGCTTGAACTCGACGCCCACCTCACGGTTGTTCGAGATAACCGGGGTGAGATCGAGGAAGTCGTCGATCCGCACGTTCGGCTGGTTCACCGCGCGCAGCACGCGACCGATGTCGGCGATCGTATAGCCCTCGGCGTAGCTGCCATAGGCGCGGATGCCCGCGGCGGGCTCGAGCACGACGCCGCCGTTCCACAGCGCGCGCTCGAACGCGGGCGAGCCGCCGGTGACGCGGCGCGCGCCCGAGGTCGCCAGCGTGGTGTAATCGGGCACGTCGAGCCGGACATTCTCGTAGCGCACGCCGCCGGCGAGCCGCACCAGCCCGTCCGCCAGCTTCAGGTTGCCCTGCGCGAACGGCGCGAGGCTGCGGAAGTCGGTCCGCGGCACCCACTCGCGTCTGGTCTGAACGAGCGTCTGCGCGGTGCGGTCGACCAGCGCGTCGAACCCGGCGGTGAGCGTCAGCGCCTCCCAGCCGGGCACCGCGCGCTCGTAGCTCACCTTGCCGCCGAGCTTGCGCGAGACGTTGCGCGACTGGTCGAACAAGGTGCCGACCGGCGCGATCGCGGCGTCCTGGAAGGTCGCGAGCACGCCGCCCGCGAAGGTGTCGCTGGTGCGATTGTAGAAGCCCTGCAGCGTGAAGGCCCCGCCCGCCAGATCGCGGTCGGTGAGGGCGGCCGAGACCATCTGCGCGACACCGGTCGAGGGCTGCCCCGGCGTCGAGCCGCGCCGCGTCGTCGCCGGGATCCCCAGCGCACGATCGCCCTCCACCGGGACGTAATGGTCGCGTCCCTCGAGATGGAAGCGGCTCGCCACCACCTCCAGCCGCGCGCCGTCGCTCAGCGCGACGCCGGCGCGCGCGAAGAAGGAGAGCGTGTCGGTGTCCTGGATCTCGCTCTGGTTGCCGTCATAGCCGATTCGGCGCCCGCGCCCGTCGAGGAAGGCGCCGCGCCGCTCGAACGCCGCGCCCGCGGTCGCGTCGACGCGACCGGCGCGGAAACTGACCAGCGCGCCGAGCTTGCCGCCGAGCGACTCGCCCGAGAGATCGTCCCCCGCATTGCCCTGCACCAGCGTGCGCCCGCTCCAGCCGTCGCGCTCGGGCGCGCGCACCGTCACCTGGTTGACCACGCCGCCGGTGGCGCCGATGCCCTGGAGCGCGTTGGAGCCGTAGATCACCTCCACCCGATCGATGAAGAAGGGGTCGATCGTGTAGCCGTCGCGCGCGCCGTCGCGGATCGGCGTGGTCTGCGGGATGCCGTTGATCGCGTAGAGCGGCGAGCGGCCGCGCAGCGTCTCGCCGACGCCGGTGATCTTCTCGCGCGTCGGCGAGAAAGCGGGGAGCAGCGCCGACACCGCGTCGACCACCGATCCCGACACCGCGACCTGGCGCGACAGCGTCTCGCGATCGATCACGTCGACGGTCAGCGGCAGCGCGCTCGCGGGCAGGACGGTGCGCGCCGCGGTGACGACGACCTCGCCGTCCCCCGGTACGGGCGCGCCCGGCAGCTGCGCGCTCGCGCCCGAGGCGCACAGGGCCGCCAACACTCCCCAGCTGATCCGCATCTCGTCCCCTTTCCCCCGAGTCGCCGGCCCGGCCATCCTCCTCTCGTGCTCCCGCGCACGCGGGAGCCCAGCAGCCCCGAGCGCCACCGGCCGTGGCTCTCCTTGGCTCTGGGTTCCCGCGTTCGCGGGAAAGCAGCTGATGACCGAGCCGATGATCCTTCGCAGCGCGATAAACGCCACATTAAGCTAATGCAAGTCGGTTGCATTAGTCTACGTCCCGTTGATCGCGCGCGACGGTCACTGGCGCCGCCGCATCGCTGTGCTACGCTCGTCACAGAGGCGGACACGTCGGAGAGGGAGCCAGCTATGGCATGGGGTTCGAAGGGCCTTGGCGCGGTCGTCGCCGCGGCAGTGATGGCGGCGCTGGCGTCACCGGTCGGCGCGGCGGCGCAGACCACCCCCGCTCAGCCGGACGCGCCGCCGACCGCGGCGACCTACACGCCCGCTGCCGCCAATCTCGCCGCGCGGACGTGGTTCCAGGACGCCAAGTTCGGCGTGTTCCTCCACTGGGGACTCTACAGCGAGCTGGGCGGCAGCGGCTCGCCCGGGCTGGCCGAGTGGATCATGCAGGAGAACAAGATCCCCGCCGCCAAATACGAGCGGCTCGCGCATTTCTTCAACCCGACCCGGTTCGATGCCGACGCCTGGGTGCGCTCCTTCAAGGACGCCGGCGCGCGCTACATCGTCATCACCAGCAAGCATCACGACGGTTTCGCCATGTTCGGCAGCAAGGTGTCGCGCTACAATGTCGTCGACGCGACGCCGTTCAAGCGTGACCCGATCGCCGAGCTGGCAGCGGCCTGCCGACGCCAGGGCGTCAAGCTGTTCTTCTATTACTCGCAGCTCGACTGGCACAACCCGGACTATTTCCCGCGCGGCCGCACCGGCCACACCACCGGCCGCCCCGAGTCGGGCGACTGGGAGAAGTACCTCGACTATCAGGACGCGCAGCTGCGTGAGCTGCTCACGCAATATGGTCCGATCGGCGGGATCTGGTTCGACGGCTGGTGGGACCAGGAGAAGACCGCGCTGCGCGACCGCTGGCGGCTCGACCGCACCTACGCGCTGATCCACTCGCTCCAACCCGCCGCACTGATCGTCAACAACCACCACCATGCCCCCTTCCCGGGCGAGGACTATCAGACCTTCGAGCGCGACCTGCCCGGCGAGAACACGATGGGCTTCAACGGCGACAGAGCGACGATCGGGCGGCTGCCGCTGGAAATGTCCGAGACGATGAACGGCAGCTGGGGCTTCAACCTCGTCGACGACAAGTACAAGTCGCCCGAGACGCTGGTGCGCACGTTGGTCGGCGCGGCCGGACGCAACGCCAATTTCCTGCTCAACACCGGGCCGATGCCCAACGGCGAGATCCAGCCCGAGAATCTCGCCACCTTTCAGGCTCTCGGCGAGTGGATCAAGCGATACGGCGAGAGCGTCTACGGCACGCGCGGCGGTCCGGTAGCTCCGGGCGCCTATGGCGTGACGACGCAGCGCGGCGACACGGTCTACGTCCACCTGCTGCGCGCGCACGACGGGCGCGTCCGGCTGCCGCTGGCGGCCAAGGTTCGCTCGGCGCGACTGCTCGACGGCGGCGCGGCGGTGACGGTCATCGCGCGCGGCGGCGCGATCGAGCTCGCTGGACTGCCGCCGCTTGAGGACGACTGGGACCAGGTGGTGGCGCTCCAGCTGCGGCGCTGACCAATCTCGATGGCTGCATTTTTGTCACCGCATTGAGCCACCATTTCCTATAGTTGCGATTGACACGCATTAGTGAGTCGTGGCGATAGCTCCCGGCGCCGCAAGGAAGCGGTGGATGGGGAAGATCGATGCACGCACTCTGGGCGACCGCCCTCGCTGTCCCGTTGTTCGTCGCGAGCGGGGCCGCGCTCGCCGGTGAGCCCGGGAGCGACGACGACGTGGTCGTCACCGGCAAGCGCGACGGTTACGGCGCCGCCGATACCGCCGCGGCCAAGACCGTGGCGCCGCTGCGTGATCTGCCGCAGTCGATCGCCGTCATCCCTGCTGCCGTGCTGCGTGACCAGCGCGCGCTCTCGCTGCAGGACGCGCTCAAGAACGTGCCGGGCATCGGCTTCGCCGCCGGCGACGGCCAGCGCGACCAGGTCACGATCCGCGGCTTCAGCGCGATCGCCGACCAATATGTCAACGGCTTCCGCGACGACGCTTTGTACTTCCGCGACCTCTCGAACACCGAGCGGGTCGAGGTGATCAAGGGGCCCGCCGCGGTGCTGTACGGACGCGGGTCATCGGGCGGGCTGATCAACCGCGTGCTCAAGCGCCCCGACGTGGACGTCACCTCGGCCACCCTCACGAGCGGCAGCTTCGGCCGCGCCCGCGCCGAATGGGACCTCGGCCGTTACGCCGCGGCGAGCGGCGTCGGCATGCGCCTCACCGGTGCCTATGAGGACAGCGGCAGCTTCCGCGAGCAGCAATTCCTGCGCCGCGTCGCGCTGGCGCCCTCGCTGCTCGTGCAGGGCGGATCGACCAGCCTCTACGCCGTCGCCGACTACGTCCGCGACCGCCGGCTGATGGACCTCGGCATCCCCGCGCTCGACGGCCGCCCCGTCGACGTGCCGCCCGGCACCTATTACGGCGCCGCCAACGCGCGCGACGCCGACACCACCGAGAGCCAGGTGTTGTCGCAGACCGTCGTGGTGGAGCACGCCCTCACCGACGGGCTGCGCTTCCGCGACGGCTTCCGTCACTATGACTATGCGCTCGAGCGCCACAGCACCCTGCCCGACTCGGTCGATGCCAAGGCGCTCACCGTCACGCTGCGCCACGGCCGGCTCGACCGGCAGGAGGAGGGCTGGTCCAACCAGGCCGAGCTGACCCAGACACTCGCGCTCGCCGGCACGCGGCACCAACTGCTCTACGGCTATGAGGCGGCGCGGCAGCTCAAGGACGCCACCACCTACGCGCAGCGCGTGGTCGCGCGCACCGCGCTGTTCGACCCGGTGCTGCCGGTGGTGGACGATCGCAGCTTCACCGCGCTGAGCGCACGCACCAGCACCACGCTCGAGACCCAGGCGCTGTACCTCCAGGATCTCGCCGATCTCGGCCACGGCGTGAAGGCGCTGGTCGGCGCACGCCACGACTGGTTCTCACAGCGCACGCGCCAGCTCCTGCCCGGGCAGCCCAATCTCGCGCGGCTCGACCGCACGTGGAGCCCCCGCGCCGGACTGGTGCTCCAGCCGGACACCGCGCAGTCCTATTACGTCTCGTGGAGCCGCAGCTACCAGCCCTCGGCCGAGACCTTCGCGCTCGCCGCCAACAACGCCGAGCTCGCGCCCGAGCGGACCGTCAACCGCGAGGTCGGCGCCAAATACACGCTGTTCGGCGGCCGGCTCGCGCTCCAGGCCGCGGGGTTCGTGCTCCGGCGCACGGGGATCAAGGGCACCGACCCGGCCGCACCGACCAAGCTGATCCCGATCGGCACCCAGCGCACGCGCGGGATCGAGCTCTCCGGCCAGCTCGACCTCGCCGCGGGGCTCCACGCCATCGCCGGCTATTCCTACCTCGACGCACGCGTCACGGCGTCGGCCAACCCGGCTTTCGCGGACAAGCGCGCGACGATCACCCCGCGCGATGCGGCCAATCTATTCGTCACCGAGGACGTGGCCGACCGGTTCGGCGTCGGCGGCGGGCTGAACTATGTCGGCGACCGCTGGGCCGATCCCGCCAATACGACGGTGCTCCCGCACTACGTCACCGCCGACGCGATGGCCTGGTGGCGCATCGGTGCGGCCCGGCTCCAGCTCAACGGCTATAACCTTGGCGACAGGCACTACATCGTCGCCGGGCACGGCACCTCGCCGCTGCTCAACCTGCCGGGGGCGCCGCGGACCGTACTGGTCACGTTGCGGCTCGACGGCTGAGCCGGCGCGTCAGAAGTCGATCGCGATCCCGTCGCGCTCCCAGTCGCCGTAGCGCACGGGGTCGCGGCCGAGCGGGTCCTGGGCAGGCCGGTCGAGCGGCTCGGGGGCGGGCACCGGCGGGTTGGGACTGAGGTGCGCCGGGGGCTTCACGTGGTCGGGGCGCTGGCCCATGCGGACGTCCTTCCGATTGATCGCTCGCGTCGACAGGGACATATGCGCGGGCATGACCTGCTTCAACCCGCGCGCGCCGCGCTGATCATGGCGCGCCCCGCCGCCCGACCCGTCAAGCCCGCCCGCCCCGCGCGCGGTCCCGACCCGCTCGGCACCGCCGCGCGCCGCGCCGCGCTGCGCCTGCTGGACGCGGTGCTCCGCCGCGGCGAGCCCCTCGAGTCCGCGCTCGCGCTCGCCACGCGCGCGCTGCCCGGCGGCCCCGACCGCGGCCTCGCCCACGCCATCGCCGCCGAGACGCTGCGCCGCCTGCCCGACCTCGACGCGCTGATCGACTCGGCGACGCGCCAGCGCCTGCCCGACGACGCCAAGGCGCGCTTCGTGCTGCGCGTCGCGCTGGTCCAGGCGCTCGCGCTGGGCACGCCGCCGCACGCCGCCATCGCCACCGTGCTGCCCCTGGTCGACGGCGGCCCCAAGCGACTGGTCCACGGCGTCTTCGGCACGCTGATGCGCGGCGGGGCGAAGCTGCCCGACGTGCCGAGCCTGCTGCCCGCGGTCGCGGAGCGCTGGCGCGCGCACTGGGGGGAGGACGCGGTGGCCGCCGCGGCGCGCGCGATCGCCGCGCCGCCGCCGCTCGACCTCACGCTGCGCGACTCCGCATCGACCGCCGACTGGGTCGAGCGGCTCGGCGGCACCAGCCTCGCGCCCGGCCATGTCCGCCTCCCCGCCGGCGCGGGCGCGGTGAGCGAGCTGCCCGGCTATGCCGAGGGCGCCTGGTGGGTGCAGGACCTCGCCGCCTCGATCCCGGCGCGGCTGCTCGCGGCCGGCACCGCGCCGGGGGGGCGCGCGCTCGACCTGTGCGCCGCACCGGGCGGCAAGACGCTCCAGCTCGCCGCCGCGGGCTATGCCGTCACCGCGGTGGACGTGTCGGAGAGTCGCGCGGCGCGACTTCGCGACAATCGCGATCGCACCGGGCTCGCCTATGACATCGCGCTGGCCGACGTGCTCGACTGGTCGCCCGACGCGCCCGCGCAGGCGGTGCTGGTCGACGCGCCGTGCAGCGCTACCGGCATCTTCCGCCGCCACCCCGACGTTCTCCACCGCGCCGGCGACGCCACGATCGCCGAGATGGCCGAGTTGCAGGCGCGCATCCTCGGTCGCGCCGCCGACTGGGTCGCGCCGGGCGGGACGCTGGTCTACGCCACCTGCTCGCTCGAGCCGGCCGAGGGCGAGGCACAGCTGACGCGCTTCCTCGCCGCCCGCGGCGACTTCGCGCTGACCCCGCCGACCGAGGGCGAGCTGCCGCAAGGTGTTGCGCCGACGCGCGAGGGCTGGATCCGGACGCTGCCGGGAACGGTCGAGGCGGTCGGCGGGTGCGACGGCTTCTTCGTCGCGCGGCTCACGCGGCTTTAACCCGGCGCCGCATCGCGCTACCTCGGCGCGCATGACCAGACCCGTGCGCATCGCCCCGTCGATCCTCTCCGCCGACTTCGCTCGGCTGGGCGAGGAGGTGCGCGCGATCGACGCCGCCGGTGCCGACTGGATCCACATCGACGTGATGGACGGCCATTTCGTCCCCAACATCTCGATCGGCCCCGCGGTGGTCAAGGCGCTGCGCCCGCACACCGCCAAGCCGTTCGACGTCCACCTGATGATCTCGCCCGTGGACGCCTATCTCGACGCCTTCGCCGAGGCCGGCGCGGACACGATCACGGTCCATCCCGAGGCGGGGCCGCACGTCCATCGCACGATCCAGCACGTCAAGGCGCTGGGCAAGCGCGCCGGCGTGGTGCTCAACCCCGCCACCCCCGCCAAGATGCTCGACTATCTCATCGACATGGTCGACCTGGTGCTGGTGATGAGCGTCAATCCCGGCTTCGGCGGGCAGCATTTCATCGACAGCCAGCTGCGCAAGATCGCCGCGATCCGCAAGATGATCGACTCGACCGGCGGCGCGATCGACCTCGAGGTCGACGGCGGGATCGACCCGGACACCGCGCGCCGCGCGATCGACGCCGGGGCCGACGCGCTGGTCGCCGGCACCGCCACCTTCCGCGGTGGGCCCGACTGCTACGCCGCCAACATCCGCGCGCTGCGGGGCGACTGACACGATGAGCAAGGACGGACGCGGTCGCGGCCCCGAGGCGCGCGGGGGACAGGCGCATCACGACGAGATCGAACCGGGCAAGCGGCTGGTGCGCGCCGCCCCGGCGACCGGCGCGCCGCTGGCGCAGCAGGTGGTGCGCTGGTTCGAGCGGCTGACCTGGCGCACCCCGCTGCACGACCGCCGGCTCGATGGGCAACACCCGCCCAAGCTGCTCGCGGTGCCGGTCGATCCCTTCCCCGGCGACGCGCTGGCGGGCGAGGCGCTGCTCGAGGGCTGGCTGTTCGCCGCGGGCGAGCAGCGCGCCATCGCCGAGCTCGACCCGCTCGCCCCGGCGCGGCCGGGCTTCACCGACTATCTCCACGGCTTCGCCTGGCTGCGCGATCTCGCCGCCACGGGCGAGCGCGAGCGCGCCGCGGTCGTCGCCGAGACGCTGGCGCAGCGCTGGCTGATGGCGCACGGCGAGCGCCCGACCGAGCCGGCGTGGCGCCCCGACGTCGCGGCGCGACGGCTGCTGATGCTCCTGTTCCACGCGCCGCTTCTGCTCTCGTCGAGCAACCTGGTGGCGCGCTCGCGCGTGCTCACCGCGATGGCGCGCGGCGCGCGTCACCTCGATCGCACCGCGGACAAGGCCCCCGCGGGTGCGCCGCGCGTGCTCGCCTGGGGGAGCGTGGTCGCCGCTGGGCTGCTGCTGCCCGGCGGCGAGACACGGCGCAGCGTCGGCGAGGACGGGTTGGCGCGCGCGCTGGCGGGCGCGCTGAGCGACGACGGTGGCGTGGTCAGCCGCTCGCCGGCGCAGCTGTTGGCGGTGATGGAGACGATCGGCCTGCTGCGCGCGCTCTATGATTCGCGCCGCGAGCCGCTGCCGGAGGCGCCCGCCGCGGCGCTGACGCGCGTGACACCGACGCTGCTCGGCAGCGCGATGGGCGACGGCGGTCTGGCGAGCTGGCAGGGTGGCCTACCGCTCGACGCCATGCGGATCAACGACGCGCTGCAGGCGAGCGGCGCGTTCGGGCGCCCGCTGCGCCAGTCGCGCGACTGGGGCTATCAGCGGCTGAGCGCGGGCGGCGCGGTGCTGCTCGTCGACGCCGCCCCGCCCCCCGCCGCGCTGGTGCCCGACGGCGGGTGCGCCGCGACGCTGGCGCTGGAATTCTCCGATGGCGCGGAGCGGCTGATCGTGAGCTGCGGCGGCGCCGGCCACGCCCGCGCGCGCGGCAACGACGCGATGGCGCAGGCGCTGCGCACCACCGCGGCGCACTCGACGCTGGTGATCGCCGACACCAACTCGACCGCGCTCAACCCCGACGGCACACTGGGCCGCGGCGTCACCGCGGTGGAGCTGGCGCGGCAGGAGTCGGACGTGGGAAGCAGGATCGAGGCCCGCCACGACGGCTATGCGCGGCGCTTCGGCTTCGTCCACCAGCGCACGCTACTGCTCACCGCCGATGGCGGCGAGCTGCGCGGCGAGGATGCGGTGCTGCCCGCGCCGCAGCCGGCGCGCTGGGGCCGCCGTGTCGAGGGCGCGATGACCCCGCTGGCGTTGCGTTTCCACCTCGGCCCCGGGGTCGACGCGGTCGCCACCGCGGACGCGCAGGCGGCGATGCTGCGCACGCCGTCGGGGGCCTTCTGGCAACTGCGCGCGCGCGCCGACCGGCTGACGGTGGAGGACAGCGTGTGGAGCGACCCGCACGGCCGGCTGGTGCCGACCAGGCAGATCGTGATCGACTCGCTCGCCCCCGCGGGCGGCGCGACGATCGCCTGGGTGCTGCGCCGGGCGCGGTGAGAGGGCGGCGCCGCTCCGATCGGCTGTCGGCCGGACGGTCAGGCGAGGTTCTTCGAAGCGGAACTTCGCTAAGCGGCACGCCAGACTGTGGCGGAGTAACGTAGCGCTGATCTCACCAAGCTCCCTCGCCTTCAGGGGACGGTTGGGGTGGGGCCTCTCCGCCGGCGCAGCGTTCGCGGATGCGCCCCACCCCAACCCCTCCCCTGAAGGGGAGAGGCTCACTCACGTCATCGGGTCGAGTACTTGATGACGCCCCGGCCGAGAAGCCAGCGTATCACGGCGGCTTTCCCCGCCCACCCCGTCACGGTGCGACGCGCGACCCGTCCGCGTTGAGCCCGAGATTGTGCAGCAGCGGCGCCACCTCCGGGTCCTTGCCGTAGAAGGCGCGGAACATCGGCGCGTAATCCTCGGTGTGCCCCTTCGACAGGATCATGTCGCGGAAGCGCTGGCCGTTGGCGCGCGTCATGCCGCCGTTGCGCTCGAACCAGTCATAGGCGTTGGCATCGAGCATCTTGGTCCACTGATAGGCGTAATAGCCGGCGGAATAGCCGTTGCCCCAGATGTGGAGGAAGTAGCTCGAGCGATAGCGCGGCGGCACGTCGGCGGTGTCGAGCCCGGTGTCGGCGAGCGCCTTCGCCTCGAACGCGTCGGCGTCCTGCTTGCCCGCGCTGGCCGGCAGCGAGTGCCAGCTCATGTCCATCTCCGCCGCGGCCAGCGCCTCGCCGAACGAATAGCCGGTGTTGAACGTCGCGGCGCGCTTGATCTTGCCGACCAGCTCGGGCGGGATCACCGCGCCGGTGCGATAGTTGACCGCGTAGTGCGGCAGCACCTTGGGATCGAGCGCCCAATGCTCGTTGAACTGCGACGGGAACTCGACGAAGTCCCGCGCGGTGTTGGTGCCCGATACCGACGGATAGGTCTGGTTCGCGAACAGCCCGTGCAGCGCGTGGCCGAACTCGTGGAACATCGTCGTCACGTCGTCGAAGGTGATCAGCGCGGGCTGGCCCGCCGCCGGCTTGGTGAAATTGCCGACGTTGTAGATCACCGGCTTGGTGCCGAGCAGCTTCGCCTGGTTGACGAAATTCGACATCCAGGCGCCGCCGTTCTTGTTGTCGCGCTTCCAATAGTCGAAATACATCAGGCCGATGGAGCGCCCGTCGCCCTCGAACACCTCGTAGACCATCACGTCGGGCTGGTAGACCGGGATGTCGGTGCGGCGCCTGAAGGTGACGCCGTACAGCTGCTCGGCGGCGTAGAACACGCCGTCGGTCAGCACCTTGTTGATCTCGAAATAGGGCTTCAGCTCATCCTGGTTGAGGTCGTACTTGGCCTTGCGCAGCTTCTCGGAATAGAGATCCCAGTCCCACGGCTTGAGCGCGAAACTGCCGCCCTCCGCCCGGATCTGCGCCTGGAGCTCACCCGCCTCGCGCTTCTGCTCGGCCGCGACCGGCGCGCCGAGCTGGCGCATGAAGGCCAGCGCGGTCGCGGGCGTCTTCGCCATCTGGTCGGACAGGACATAGTCGCCCCAGGTGGCGAAGCCGAGCAGCTTGGCTTTCTGCGCGCGCAGTGCCGCGATCTGGCTGATCGTCGCGCGCGTGTCGTTGGCGTCGCCTCTGGTGGCGCGGGTCCAGCTCGCGTTGAACAGCGCCTCGCGCGTGGCGCGGTCGGTGAGCGTCGCCAGCGCGGGCTGCTGCGTCGTGTTCTGCAAGGTCAGCACGTATTTGCCCGCGAGGCCGCGGTCCTTGGCGGCGTCCGCGGCGGCGGCGATCTCGGCGTCGGAGAGGCCGGCGAGCTTGGCCCTATCGTCGACCACCAGCGCGCCCGCCTTGGCGGCGGCGAGCAATTTCTGCTGGAAGGCGGTCTCGAGCGTGGAGAGCTGCGCGTTGAGCGCGCTCAGCGCCTTCTTGTCGGCGTCGTTCAGCTGCGCGCCGGCATGGACCATGTTCTCATAGGTGAGCGTCAGCACCTGGCGCTGCTCGGCGTCGAGCTGGAGCGTGTCGCGCTGATCGTACAGCGTCTTGACGCGCCAGAAAAGCCGCGGATCGAGGTTGATCGCGTCCTGGTGCGCGGCGAACTTGGGCGCGAGCACCTCCTGCGTCTTCTGCAGCGTGTCGTTGGTGTTGGCGCCGTTGACGCCCGAGAAGGCGAGGCCGGCACGCTCGAGCAGGCGGCCCGACTTCTCCAGCGCGGCGATCGTGTTCTCGAAGGTCGGCATCGAGCGGACGTTGACGATCGCGGCGACCTCGCGGCGCTGCTCGGCCATGCCCGCCTCGAGCGCGGGGAGATAGTCCGAGTCCTTGATCTTGTCGAAGGGCGGCGCCTGGTAGGGCAAGGCGCTCGGCTGGGCGAAGGGGTTGGTCGGGCTGAGCGTCTGCGCGACCGCGGAGGAGGACATCAGCGCCACGAGAGTGGCGGCGGCGAGGGAACGCATCGTTGCTCCTTGAGCTGGAGGATGCGTGCCTGATGCACCCGCGCGGAGGTAGGGGCAAGCGTGCTGCCCTAACGTGGGTTGGCCTGCCCTGCCCGCCCCCGAAGCTATCGCTTCTGGCCGACTCGCAGGGTGCCCGCGCCCCCGAACTGCCCCATCATCCCGGGCTTGACCCGGGACCAATGGTGCCGCGAACGCCCACCCCGTCGTTCCTGCGGAAGCATGGATCCCGGATCAGGTCCGGGATGACAATGGTGTGTAGGGCGGCGGTCACTCCACGCGCCTCAGTCGGACAGCCTTCCGTCCTTGAGCGCCGCCGCGTCGAAGGTGAACAGCACGTCGGGGTCGGGCAGCGGCACCTCGCGCGCGATCTCGGGCGGCGCGGCGCGGTGGAGCAGGTGCGCCAGGATCGCGCGCCGCGCCGCTTTCTTGTCGTCGGCGCGGACGCAATGCCACGGCGCCAGCGGCGTGTGCGTGCGCGTCAGCATGACGTCGCGCGCGGCGGTGTAATCGTCCCATTTCGACTGGGCGACCGCGTCCATGTCGGAGACCTTGAGCGCCTTGAGCGGGTCCTCGCGCCGCGCCTCGAGCCGCTCGCGCTGCTCGTCCTTGCTGATGTCGAGCCACAGCTTCACCAGCTTGATCCCGCTCTCCACCAGCATCCGCTCGAAATCGGGGGCGTCGCGCAGGAACTCGGCCTGCTCGGCCGCGGTGGAGAAGCCCATCACCACCTCGACCCCGGCGCGATTGTACCAGGAGCGGTTGAAGATCACGAACTCGCCCGCAGCGGGCAGATGCGCGACATAGCGCTGGAAATACCATTGCGTGCGCTCGCGGTCGGACGGTTTGGGCAGCGCCACCACGCGCGTGGCGCGGACCGAGCTGTGCTCGACGATGCGCTTGATCGCGCCGTCCTTGCCGGCGCCGTCGCGGCCCTCGAGCACCAGCACCACCCGCTCGCCGCTGCGCGCCGCCGCCTGATGGGTGTGCACCAGCGCGAGCTGGAGCTCCTCCAGGCTGGCGTGCCCCTCGCCATGCTTGTCACCGTGATCCTTGCCCATGCGTGTCCCGCTCCGTCGCTTGACCCGTGGCTATAACGCACCGGGGGCAGGAGGATGCCCGCGCGGCTCAGACGGTCAGTGTGACCCGCAGGAAGTCGGGCACCGGGCCGTTCCAGCCGCCGTCGTCGGGCGCCTCGTCGCGCTCGCGGTAGCGCTCCTGCCGCGGCGCGGCAGCGCGCGGCTCGGCCGCGGGTCGCTCGGCGCGCTCGTCGCGCGCCGGACGCGCGGCGCGGCGCGGACGCTCACGCGGCGCGGCGACCGCGGGCTCAGCCGCGATCGGCTCGGCCGGCGCCTCGCTCCGCGCGCCGCGACGCTGGCCGCGCTCGCGCCCGCGGCGGGGGCGCTCCTCCTCGACCGCGTCCGCGTCAGTCTCGGCGTCGGCGCCCGGCAGCGCCTCGAGCCGCGCGATCTTCTGGCCGGTGAGCTTCTCGATGTTCTCGATATTCTCGAGGTCATCGGGCGCCGCCAGCGTATAGGCCACGCCGGTCGCCCCGGCGCGGCCGGTGCGCCCGATGCGATGGACGTAATCGTCCGGGTGCCACGGCGCGTCGAAGTTGAAGACGTGGCTGACGCCCTTGATGTCGAGCCCGCGCGCGGCGACGTCGCTGGCGACGAGGATCGTCACCTCGCCCTTCTTGAACTTGTCGAGCTCGGCGAGGCGTGCCGGCTGGTCCATGTCGCCGTGGATCTCACCGCTGGCGAGGCCGTGCTGCTGCAGGCTCTTGTTGAGCTCGCGCACGGTGGTCTTGCGGTTGCAGAAGATGATCGCGTTGCGCACGTCCTCGCGCGCGAGCAGCTGGCGCAGGACGCGACGCTTCTCGAACGAGCTCCCTTTCACCGGCACCACCCACTGGGTGATGTTGACGTTGGTGCTGGCCGGACGCGCCACCTCGATCGTCTTGGGATTGCTGAGGAAGCGATCGGCGAGCTTCTTGATCGGCGGCGGCATCGTCGCCGAGAACAGCAGCGTCTGGCGCGTCGCCGGCAGCTTGGTGCAGATCTCCTCGATGTCGGGGATGAACCCCATGTCGAGCATGCGGTCGGCCTCGTCGATCACCAGCATCGAGCAGCCGGTGAGCAGGATCTTGCCGCGGCCGAACAGGTCCATCAGCCGGCCGGGCGTGGCGATCAGCACGTCGACGCCCTTCTCCAGCGCCTTGACCTGGTCGCCCATCTGCACGCCGCCGATCAGTAGCGCCATCGAGAGCTTGTGATATTTGCCGTAGGTGGTGAAATTCTCGGCGACCTGCGCGGCGAGCTCGCGCGTCGGCTCGAGGATCAGGCTGCGCGGCATGCGCGCGCGGCTGCGGCCGTGCGCGAGGATGTCGATCATCGGCAGCACGAAGCTGGCGGTCTTGCCGGTGCCGGTCTGCGCGATGCCGATGATGTCGCGCATCATCAGCACGGGCGGGATCGCGCTCGCCTGGATCGGCGTCGGCTCGGTATAGCCGGTGTCACCGACGGCGCGGAGAAGTTCGTCGGAGAGGCCGAGATCGGCGAAGCTCATGCAGATGTCCGGGCTGTGGGGCGCGGCGAAACCGCAGGGATAGCCTAGCCCCGAGCGCTTCCCTATCCGCGGTGAGAAGTCAAGGAGATTGCGGGTTGACGGCAGCGGGGGGCGAGGAAGGCACCGCCATCCATCTCTTCCTTACGTCATCCTGACCTCGTCTCAGGATCCACCGCGCCGCGTACTCAGGTGCTTCGGCGCCTGCCGACGAATGGATCCTGAGACGAGCTCAGGATGACGCCACGCGAGGGGAAGCGGTCCGCGCTCTCGCGCCCTGCCAACACCGTCACTTCCGCTGCTTCGGCACCAAGGTGCGGAACTTGCTGATGGGGCACAAAGCGCCCGAGCGCGAGCGGATCGAATCGCGCCCGGCGCAGATCTGGCCGTCGCTCGTCGGGCGCAGGTAGAAGCCGGCGTAGAAGTCGAGCGTCGGGCAATCGTCGTCGAGCTTGGCGCGGATGCGGCGCGCGCCCTCGATGACGAGGTCGACGTCGCCCTTGGTATCGATCGCCGCGCCGGTCAGCGCGGTGACGCGCAGGCACTCGGGACCGCGCTTCTCCTGCCACTCGACCGGCGCGGGCGTGACGACGCGCGCGCCGCGCGGTGCGGGGGCGACGCGCGGGATGCGGATGATCAGCCGCTCGTGGATCGTCAGCTGGGCATATTGCACCCCGTCCCAACCCGGATCGGGCGCGCGCGCCGACACCGCCAGCGGGGCGGCCAGCAGCAGCGACAGAACGGGCAGGAAGCGCTGGAACATGCGGCACGGCCCGTTGCGGAGAATCGGTTGAATGGCGGCTGAATTGAACGCGGGCGCGTTGTCGGGCAAGAGGCAGAGCGTGACCGACGCGCAACACCGCCTCGCCGAAACGCTCGCCCGGCAGCTCGCGCCCGGCGCGATCGTCACCGATCCGGACGCGATCGCGCCCTGGCTGGTCGACTGGCGGCGGCGCTGGCACGGGAGTGCCGCGCTGCTGCTCCAGCCGCGCGATACCGAGGAGGTGCGAGCGATCGTCGCCGCCGCGCGCGACCTCGCGGTGCCGCTGGTCCCGCAGGGGGGCAACAGCTCGATGGTGGGCGGCGCGACCCCGCCGGCGGACGGCAGCGCCGCGATCCTCTCGCTGCGCCGGATGAACCGGGTCCGCCACCTAGACCCGGCGGCGGGGCTGGTGGTGGCGGAGGCGGGCGTCGTGCTCGCCGACCTCCACGCCGCCGCGCTGGCGCAGGGGCGGCGCTTCCCGCTCTCGCTCGGCGCCAAAGGCAACGCCACCGTCGGCGGGCTGGTCTCGACCAACGCGGGCGGGACGCAGGTGCTGCGCTTCGGCACGATGCGCGGGCTGGTCGCTGGGGTGGAGGCGGTGCTGCCCGACGCGTCGCTGCACGAGGGGCTGGCCGCGCTGAAGAAGGACAATCGCGGCTACGATCTCGACCAGCTGCTGATCGGGGCCGAGGGCACGCTGGGCGTCGTTACCGCGGCGACGCTGCGGCTGGTGCCCGCGGTCACGGCGCGCGCGGTCGCCTGGGCCGGGGTCGAGTCGCCCGACGCGGCGATGGCGCTGCTGCGCCGCCTCCAGCGCGCCACGCCCGCGCTGGAGAGCTTCGAGCTGCTGCCCGACGAGTCGCTCGCCGCGGTGCTGGCCTATCTGCCCGACGCGCGCGCGCCGCTGGGCGGGAGGCACCCCTGGCACGTGCTGCTCGAGGTCACCGCCGACGCGGCGGGCGACGATCCCGCCGCGCTGGTCGAGGCGCAGCTCGCCACCGCGCTCGATGCCGGCGAGATCGCCGACGCCGCGCTGGCGCAGAGCGAGGCGCAGGCCGAGGCGTTCTGGCGGCTGCGCGAGTCGATCTCGGACGCCGAGCGCGCCACCGGCCCCGCCGCGCAGCACGACATCTCGGTGCCGGTCGAGGCGATGCCGCGCTTCATGGTCGCGGCCGCGGCGGCGTGCGACGCGCGCTTCCCCGGTACGCGCGCCTCGGGCTTCGGCCATCTCGGCGACGGCAACGTCCACTTCCACGTCCGCGCCGCGCCCGGTACCGATCCGGCGCACTGGTACGCCGAGCAGGTGCCGCTGGTGTCGCGCTTCGTCCACGACCTGGTCGCCGCCGCGGGCGGCTCGATCTCGGCCGAGCACGGCATCGGCCAGATGAAGCGCGCCGAGCTGGAGCGGCTCGGGCCGCCGGCGCGGCTCCACGCGCTGCGCGCGATCAAGCGCGCGTTCGATCCGGGCCAGCTGTTCAATCCGGGCAAGCTCGTCGCGCTTGCGCCCGACCGCGGCAGTGAATAACCCCGGCCACCATCCGCGCGGCGACCGGGGGCGACGCGCCGCGACCTGACTGCCAACCCTCACCGTCCTTTGGAGATTCGCATGGCCAGCGCGCCGCAACTGCCGCTCTTCTACAACGGCCTCGAGCCGCTCTCGAGCGAGACGCACGCCAACTACAAGGTGCAGCCCTCGACCGTCGCGCCGTTCCTCGCCAACCAGCACGCCATCCCGCTGACGGTGGAGGAATTCCCGCTGGTGCAGCGGCACATTCCGATCGTCTTCTCCTCGGGCGACGACGCCATCCCGCTGGCGCTGATGGGGCTCAACGAGGGCGTCAACGTCTTCCTCGACGACAGCGGCAAGCTGCTCGAGGAGACGATCTACGTCCCCGCCTATGTCCGCCGCTACCCCTATATGCTCGCGCGGCTCACCCCGGACGCGCAGGAGCTCTCGCTGTGCTTCGACCCGACCTCGCCGACGATCGGCGCGTTCGACCAGGGCGACGCGCTCTTCGAGAATGGCCAGCCCACGGAGCTGACGCGCAACATTTTGCAGTTCAACGAGAACTTTGAGCAGGCTGCGGCGCGCACGTCGCAGTTCATGAACGAGGTGCGCGAGCTCGGCCTGCTCATGGAGGGCGAGGTGACGATCCAGCAGGACGGCGTCGAGCAGCCCTTCGTCTACCGCGGCTTCCAGATGATCGACGAGCAGAAGCTGGTCGATCTGCGCGGCGACCAGCTGCGCAAGATGTCGCAGTCGGGCCTGCTGCCGCTGCTGTACGCGCACCTGTTCTCGCTGTCGCTGATGCGCGATATCTTCGCGCGGCAGGTGCGGCTGGGCAAGATGCCGCAGCCGCAGCTGACGATGTAACCACCAGCGGGAGAGACGGCGATGGCGACTCGGGCATATCAGGCGGAGCGCTACTCACGAGTCGCCATCGCCTTCCACTGGACCATCGCCGCGCTGGTGATCTTCAACATCGCGGTGGGGCTCGGACACGACCCGATCCCCGCGCTGCGGGCGCTGATGCCGGCGCACAAGGCGATCGGGCTCACGGTGCTGGCGCTCACCGCGCTCCGGGTCGCCTGGCGGCTCGCGCACCGCCCCCCGCCGCTCCCCGCTCACACGCCCGGCTGGGAGCGCGGCGCGGCGCACGCGACGCACTGGACCCTCTACCTGCTGCTGGTGCTGCTGCCGCTGAGCGGCTGGGTGATGGTGTCGGGACCCGAGGGACGGCGCCCGCTCAGCTGGTTCGGCGCGTTCGACCTGCCCTATCTGCCGGTCACGTCGCCCGCGGCGGAGGGCGCCGCGAAAGCGCACGGCCTGCTCGGCTGGGTGATGCTGGCACTGGTGCTGCTTCACGTCGCCGCGGCGCTGCGCCACCACCTGCTGCTGCGCGACCAGGTACTGGGACGGATGCTGCCCGGCGCGTGAGCGGCACGCGACGGTGGGAGCCGGTGCGAAGGCGACGCTGCACCGGTGAGCGCTCGGTTCATCGCATCACCGCGACGATTCATGCTGCCGGGCTTGCAACCGAAAGCGGGTCTCCTAAGTTAAGGACGTACGGCGCTCGTGTCCCCCCTTTCGCGAGCCCGTATGACACGCCTCTGGCGTGTCTCCTCCCTGAACCTTGGCCACCGCGTGCTCGCACGCGGTGGTTTTTTTCATTCTGCTGCGAGCGGTGTGGCGCCCGTCGCCGCCAATGCCTCGTCGGCGAGCGAGTCGATCACGCCGCGGAGCAGCGCCACCATCGCCGGCGCACCGCCACCCAGCGAGTCGAGGCGGCGATCGAGGTAGAGTGAGCGGTCGAGCTCGAGCTGGATCGCGTGCACGCCCTGGTGCGGCCGCGCGTGGCGCTCGAGGATATGGCCCCCGGCATAAGGCGTGTTGAGCGTGTAGCCCAGCCGCGCGGCGCGAACCGCGCCCTCCACCCGCGCGACGAAGCGCGCGCCGGCGGCGCGACCGAAGCGGTCGCCGATCACCAGCCGGATCCGGCCGCCCGCGATCGGCGGCATCGAGTGGATGTCGAGCAGCACCGCGCAGCCGAAGCGTGCGCGCGCCTGCGCCAGCGCCTCCTCGAGCGCGGCGTGATACGGTCGATGCGCCGCCGCGATCCGCGCCTCCACCTCGCCGGCGCTGAGCTTGCAGCGCCACAGCTCGCCCGCCGTCGCGGTCCGCCGTGGCACCAGGCCGATGCCGGCGCGCACCTTGGCGGATAGCGGCGCCCCGCCGCGCGCACCGTCGTCGAGCAGCGGGTCGCGCTCGTGCTCGGCGCGATTGAGGTCGATCCAGGCGCGCGGCGCGTCCTGGACCAGCAGCGTCTCGTCGCGGCGGGCGGCGAGCGCCAGCGCGTCGACCAGCCGGTCCTCCAGCGTCGCGAGACAGGAGAGCGGCGCGCGCAGCGAGTCGCGCAGCGCGATGGGATAGTCGCGACCCGCGTGCGGCACCGACAGCACCACCGGCGAGGCGGGCGGCGTGTCGCCGATCAGTCGAAAGCTGCGCGTCATCTGGGCGCGACCCTATGGAACCCGCCGCGGCACCGCAACGCATCGTCGCTCGTTATGGGCTAATGGGACGGCAAGGCCGTTCGTTCACCATGTCCGCTGGTGGAAAAATCAACGCGGATCGGGCATAAGCATCGGCTCGGGAGCATGGACACGTGATGATCAGGATTCTTCTGGCCGAGGATGATGCGGTGATGCGCGAGTATCTGACGCGCGCGCTGGAGCGTTCCGGCTATGCCGTCACCGCGGTGGACCGCGGCACTGCGGCGCTGCCGCTGATCACCGAGGAGCGGTTCGACCTGCTGCTCACCGATATCGTCATGCCCGAGATGGACGGGATCGAGCTCGCCCAGAAGGCGCAGGAGCTCGCGCCCGGCATGCGGGTGATGTTCATCACCGGCTTCGCCGCGGTGACGCTGAAGGCGGGCAACACGATGCCGCAGGCGCGCGTCCTGTCCAAGCCGTTCCACCTGCGCGACCTCGTGCTCGAGGTCGAGCGGCTGTTCGACGTCGACGCCGCCAACGAACTGATCTGAGCCGCGTGCGAAAAGGCGCTTGCACCCGCCGCCGGGGCCGGTTAGAGGCCCCACCCTCGGGCGTGTAGCTCAGTGGTAGAGCACTGTGTTGACATCGCAGGGGTCGCAAGTTCAATCCTTGCCACGCCCACCATAAAAACCCCGCTAGGCTCTCGGCTTAGCGGGGTTTTTGCTGTTGCGGCGACGTGCGCGCCGCGCCGGCCCTTCGGTCTGCCGGAGGCCGTGGGAGACGGTCTCATCTCGTCTGGACCGCCATCCTGCTCCGGCGCACGCCGGAGGCCCCGGGATCACCAACGTCATCGCGTGCCGCTCGCGGCTCCAGCGGGCGCGGGAGCATCTGTCGGCATAGGTGGATCAGTCCCCTAAGCGTCGCGCTCCGCCACCAGCGCACGCGGCGGCGGCGTGCCGATCACGCGCAGCAGGTCGGCAGCGCCATAGGGCTTGGGCAGCAGCCGCACCCCCGCCGCCGCGGCGTCGACCGAGCCGGTATCGCCGCTCGCCACCACGACGCGGATGCCCGGGCGCAGCGCGGCGGCGCGCGCCGCCAACGCCAGCCCCGACGTGCCGGGAAGGTGGATATCGGTGATCAGCACGTCGATCGGCACGGTCTGGAGCGCGGCCATCGCCTCCTCCGCGCTCGCTGCCTCGATCACCACCTGCCCGGCCTCCTGCAGCACCTCGGCGGTGGCGGAGCGGATCAGCGCGTCGTCCTCGACCAGCAGGATCGTCGCGCGTGGCGGCGTAGCGGTCGGCGCCGTGCTCGCGAGCGGCACGGCGCGCGTCGGCAGCGCCGCGCGCTGGCGCTGGTTGGCGAGGACATGGCGGATCTTCCGCGCCAGCGCCTCGCGCGTATACGGTTTGGACAGCAGCTCCAGCCCGGGGTCGAGCCGCCCGCCGTGGACGATCGAGTTCTCGGTATAGCCCGAGGTGAACAGCACCGCGAGTTCGGGCAGCCGTTCGCGCGCCTTGCGCGCCAGCTCGGGGCTCTTGAGCGACCCCGGCATCACCACGTCGGTGAAGAGCAGGTCGATCGGAATGCCGCTCTCCACCACGCTCAGCGCGCTCTGCGCATCGACCGCCTTGAGCACGCGATAGCCGAGATCGGCGAGCAGCTCGACCACGGTGGCGCGCACCTCGTCGTCGTCCTCGACCACCAGCACCGTCTCGCTGCCACCGGTGATCGGCCCGGTATCGACCGCCACCTCGACGTCCTCGCTCTCCAGCGCGCGCGGCAGATACAGCCGGATCGTCGTGCCGTGTCCCGGCTCGGAGTAGATGTTGACGTGCCCGCCCGACTGTTTGACGAAACCGTAGACCATCGAGAGGCCCAGGCCCGAGCCCTTGCCCTCGGCCTTGGTCGAGAAGAAGGGCTCGAACACCTTCTCCATGATCTCCGGCGTCATGCCGCTGCCCGTGTCGCTCACCGCCAGCATGACATATTGGCCGGGCGACACCTCGTCGTGGCGGCGCGCGTAATCGTCGTCGAGGTGCGCGTTGCTGAGCTCGATCGTCAGCTTGCCCTCACCCTCCATCGCGTCGCGCGCGTTGATCGCCAGGTTGAGCAGCGCGTTCTCGATCTGGCCGGGGTCGATGAAGGTGTTCCACAGCCCGCCGCCGAAGATCGTCTCGATCTCGATGCCCTCGCCGATCGCGCGGCGCAGCATGTCGTCCATGCCGCGCACGAAGCGGGTGACGTTGACGGTCTTGGGCTCGAGCGCCTGGCGCCGCCCGAAGGCGAGCAGCTGCGCCGCCAGCCGCGACCCGCGCCCGACGCCGGCGAGCGCGTTGGCGACGCGCGTCTCGGCGCGCGCGTTGCCGGCGATGTCCTTCTGCAGCAGCTGCAGGTTGCCCGAGACGACCTGAAGCAGGTTGTTGAAATCGTGCGCCACGCCTCCGGTGAGCTTGCCCACCGTCTCCATCTTCTGCGCCTGCGCCAGCTTGGCCTCGGCGGCGCGGCGCGTGGCGATCTCGTCGATCACGCGCGTCTCCAGTGTCTCGTTGAGCTGGCGCAGCTGCTCCTCGGCGCGCTCGCGGTGGCGCACCTGGCGCTCGAGCTGCCCGGCGTGGTCGCGCAGTGCCGCCTCGGCGGCGCGCTGGTGCGTGATGTCGGTGTGGACGCCGACCCACTCGGCGATCGCGCCCTTCTCGTCGAGGCGCGGCACCGCGCGGATCGCGAAGGTGCGCCAGGCCCCGCAATGGCGCCGAACGCGATGCTCGAACACGAAGGTCGACTTGGCCGCGACCGCCTGCTCCCACGCCGCCAGCGTCGGCGCGACGTCGTCGGGATGCACCGCGGCAGACCAGCCGTGGCCCTGGTAATCCTCCATGCGCTGACCGGTGAGCAGCGACCAGCCGGGCTGTTCGCCGACCATCCGGCCCTGCGCGTCGTTGGTCCACAGCACGCCGTGCATCGCCTCCATCGCGGCGCGGAAGCGCGCGTTGCTGGCGTGAAGTGCCTCCTCGCGACGGACCCGGTCCTCGATGTCGAGCACGATCACCTGGAAGCCGGCGACGCTGCCGTCGGCGGCGCGGCGCGGCAGGTAGCGCACGTCGGCGCGGCGCAGGCTCCCGTCGCCGTGGCGGATCGCCGAGTCGGACACGATCGTCTCGCCCGCGAGCGCGCGGTCCATCAGCGCGCGCCGCTGCGCGTAATTCTCCGCGCCGATCACGTCGCGCGCGTGGCGGCCGACCACCTGCTCGGGGGTCAGCCCGAACCAATCGAGGTAATAGCGGTTGGCGAAGCGGAAGACATGGTCGCGGTCGATGAAGGAGACGAGCAGGGGCAGCGCGTCGGTGACGGTGCGCAGCTCGGCCTCGCTGTCGGCGACCTGGCGCTCCAGCTCGACCCGGCCGGTGTTGTCGATCACGGTGCACAGCACGCCGCCGACGCTGCCGTCGACCGCGTAGACGGGCGTGTAGAACAGGTCGAAGATCAGCTCGGCGGGCGCCCCGTCGCGCAACAGCGTCAGCGGCTGGTCGCGGTAGGAGACGATCTCGCCGGCGAAGCCGCGCTCGAGGATCGTGCGGTTCCAGTCCCAGAGCTCGGGGAAGACGCTCGCCGCGGTCTCGCCGAGCGCGCCCGGGTGGCGCGCGCCGACGATCGCGCGATAGGCATCGTTGTAGAGCATCACGCCCTCGCGCCCCCACATCAGAACCTTGGGCACGGGCGAGTTGACCACGTTGGCCACGGTGGTACGCAGCTGCGGCGACCAGTCGGCGAGCGGCCCCAGCGCGCTGCGGTCCCAGTCGCGCGCGCGGATCAGCGCGCCGGTCGCCCCGCCGCCGATCGGCCAGGCGCGCACCAGATCGCCGGTATCACCAGCACTGCCCGAGGCGAGCACCTCGGTGATCACCGACTCGCGCTCGGGGGTCGGTGACACGTTGCGCGAGGGGCGTTGGGTCATGCCCGGCATGTCTGGCCTCCGTCGGCGCTGTGTCAATCGGTGTCAGGATAGGGTGTGTCTGATCTACGTCGGCTTTCCAGTTGGTTAACGGCGGGAGCGGGCGGCACCGGACGCGATGAACCCATCCCCGCCCGCGTTGGTTACCTCCCGGCGAAATCACGAGAGGATGACCGATGCCGCCGCAGCTCAAGCCGATCGACCAGCAGGTGATCCTGATCACCGGCGCCAGCTCGGGCATCGGGCTCGTCACCGCGCGCACCGCGGCCGGTCGCGGCGCCAAGGTGGTGCTGGTCGCGCGCGACAGCGACGCGTTGGCGACGATCGCGCGCGAGATCGAGGAGGCGGGCGGCCAGGCCGAGTTCGCCACCGCCGACGTCGGCGACCTGCGCGACGTCCAGCGCGCCGCGACGAAAGCGGTCGAGCGGTTCGGCCGCATCGACACCTGGGTCAACGCGGCGGGCGTCGCGATCTATGCCAAGCTGGTCGACACGCCGATGGACGAGCACGAGCGGCTGATGCGCACCAACTACCTCGGCGCGGTGCACGGCTGCCTCACCGCGGTGGAGCAGCTCCAGCGCGAGGGCGGCGCGCTGATCACGGTGGGCTCGATCGTGTCGGACATCCCCACCGCGGGTATGGGCGCCTACGCCGCCAGCAAGCACGCGGTGAAGGGCTATGTCGACTCGCTGCGGATCGAGATCGAGGGCGATCGCCTGCCGATCTCGGTGACGCTGGTGAAGCCGTCGGGGATCGACACGCCCATCGCCGAGCACGCCGCCAACCATCTCGACGGCGCCGCGCTGCTGCCACCCCCGGTCTACGCCCCCGAGCTGGTCGCCGAGGCGATCCTCGAGGCGGCGCAGCATCCGAAGCGCGACATCACCGTCGGGGGCACCGGCCGGCTCCAGGTGCTGGTGGCGGAGCATTTCCCGCCGCTGCTCGACAAGCTCGGCCACAGGCTGCTGCCGATGATCCAGGACCGCACCCGCGCACCGTCGCGGCGCGACAACCTCGCCGCGCCGTTCGACGACGGGCGCGAGCGCTCGCGCGACCAGCACGGCCGCTCGGTCAGCCTGTACGACGCCGCCGGCCGCCACAAGTTCGCCGCCGCCACCGCGGTCGGCGCGGGCCTGGGGCTAGCGGTGCTGGCGCGGCTGCGCGCGCGGAGCTGAGCGCCAGCTTCTACCCAGGTTAGGCCATTGCCGCGGAACGTCCCGCGCGTTCAACGGGTTAATCCGATAGATCAGCAGGGTAGATCAGCTAATGGGTCAGGTATGCGGCACCACAGTCCTCCTCGTCGAGGATGAGCTGTTCGTCCGCATGATCGGCGCCGACGCGCTGTCCGAGGCGGGGTATCGCGTGATCGAGGCGAGCGACGCCGACGAGGCGCTCGCCCGGCTGGAGCGCAGCGACGACGTCCAGGTGCTGTTCACCGATATCCGCATGCCCGGCTCGATGGACGGCCTCCAGCTGGCGAGCGAGGTGCACCGCCGCTGGCCGTCGATCCGCATCCTGCTCACCTCAGGCGACACGCGCCCGACGAAGGCCACGATCCCCGACGACGGCCGCTTCCTCGCCAAACCGTACCGCTTCGAGGCGCTGTCGCGCGAGCTGGACCAGCTGCTGGCGCACTGACCGCCGCCCTCGCTCAGTAGGGCGGCGCGACCCGCCCGCGCTGCGCTTTCGCCGCCTCGGCCCACCAGGCGAGATCGTCGGCGAAGCGGCCGAACTGGCGCTCGAGCGACTCGCCCGCGCCGCCGCTCGGCCGCGCCTCGGCGTCGAGCGTCTGCGTGATCGGGCCGACCACCAGCGTGCTCGAGATCACCGGCATCCCCATCTCGGGCAGGATCGCGTGCCACGCGCTGTTGCTGCGCGCGCCGCCGAGCCGGCCGGCGGAGTAGCTCGCCACCGCCGCGGGGCGCCAGAACCATTCCTCGAGGAAATGGTCGGAGAGGTTCTTCAGCCCTGGCTGCGGACCCCAGTTATACTCGCCGGCGACGAACACGAAGGCGTCGGCGCCGCGGATCTGGCCGGCGAGTCGCTCCATCGCCGCCGGCGCCTCGCCCGCCGCATATTCCTTGTACATCCGGTCGAGCAGCGGCAGCCCGACCTCTCTGGCGTCGACCAAGGTCGGCGTGTCGCCGCGCGCGGCGAACCGGTCGACGAGGTAGCGCGCCAGCCGGATGCCGGTGCGATCGGCGCGGTACGAGCCGTAGAGGATCAGGACGTTCATCGCCCTGTCCTGCCCGCCGCGCCGGGTCGGGTAAAGCCCCGCGCGGTGGCGCCGCGCGCGCGGGCGCGCTAGGCGCCAGCGCGATGACCGACGCCCCGCACCGCCTCGACTGTTCCGCCGCCGCGCTCGCCGACAATTGGCGCGCGCTCGCGCGGCTGAGCGGCGCGGCGGCGTGCGGCGCCGCGGTGAAGGCCGACGGCTATGGCCTGGGCGCGATCGCGGTGGCGACGCGGCTCGCCGACGCTGGCTGTCGCGACTTCTACGTCGCGACCTGGGCGGAGGCGGCCGCGCTCGTCCCCGCGCTCGCCGGCGGCCCCGCGCGGATCGCGGTGCTTCACGGCGCGCGCGGGGCCGATGTCGCTTTCGCCGAGCTGCCCGGCGTCCGTCCCGTCCTCTCCACCGCGGCGCAGGTGCGGCGCTGGCGCGAGGCGGGTGCGGGTCGCGCGTGCGACGTGATGGTCGACACCGGGATGAACCGACTCGGCGTCGCGCCGGAGGAGGTGGCCGACGGGCTGCTCGACGGGCTCGCGCTCGACACGCTGTTGAGCCACCTCGCCTGCGCCGACGAGCCCGGCCACCCGCTCAACGCCACGCAGCGCGCGCGCTTCGCCGCGCTGGCGGGTCAAACCGCGGCGAAGCGGATGAGCCTGGCCAATTCGGCGGGCATCGCGCTCGGCGCCGACTATCATCTCGACCTGACGCGGCCGGGCCTCGCGCTCTACGGCGGCGTGCCGGTGCCCGCACTCGGCGACGTGCTGCGCCCGGTCGCGACGATCACGGCCGAGGTGTTGCAGCGCCGCCTGGTGCGCGCGGGCGAGACGGTGGGTTATAACGCGACGTGGCGCGCGCGCGCGGACACCGCGGTGGTGATCGCCAACCTCGGCTATGCCGACGGCTATTACCGCGCCTTCTCGGACCGCGGGCGCGCTTTTGCCGGCGACGCCGCGCTGCCGGTGATCGGGCGGGTCTCGATGGACCTGGTCGCGCTCGACGCCACGGGGGTCGACGTCGGCGAGGGCGAATGGCTGCGCTTCGACCCCGACCTGCCGGCGATGGCGGCGGCGAGCGGGATGAGCCAATATGAGCTGCTCACCGGGCTGGGGCGGCGGCTGGAGCGGCGCTGGGTCTGAGGCGGAAGCACTCACGACGCGACCGCGCGCAGCCACTCGGCGAGCGGATCATAGAGCAACGCCCGGGCGCGGCCGCCGACCATCATCCCGACGTGCCCCGCGCCGACGTCGCGCCGCTCCGCCAGCCCCGCCGCGGTCGCCGCGGGCACGATCCGGTCGCTCAGTGAGACGAACTCGATCGACGGGCACGCCAGGTCCTCCGGCGCCACCACCCGCCCGCCGACCCGCCAGGCGCCCGCCCCCGACGCGTCCTCGCCCACCAGCGCGCCGAACAGCTCGGCGCCCGCCGCATAGGTCAGCGGCGCGCCCGCGTTGGCCCAGTCCTCGAGCAGGACGAAGCGCGCCAGCGTCGCGGCGTCCACGGTCGCCAGCGCCTCATATTTGGCGACGGTGCGCGCCGGGTCGAGCTGCCAGAAGCCCGACTGGAGCACCTCCATCGGCAGCACGCCGAGCGCGCGGCAGGCGGGCTCGGCCCGCGCCCACGAGGCGCGCATCGCTGCTCGCGCGCGCTCGCCATAGCCGGCGAAACGCCACGGCGCCGCCACCGTCGCCACCCCGGCGCAGCGCCGGCCGAGCAGCGCCGCCGCGGCGAGCGCCAGCGTGCCGCCGAGGCAGTAGCCGACCAGCAGCGGCGGCCGGTCGAGCCGCGCCAGCAGCGGCAGCAGCCGCTCGGTGACGTGCCCGGCGAGGTCGAGCGCGGCGTCACGCTCGCGCGGGTGACCCCAGTCGAGCAGCCAGGGATGAAGGCCCGCGGCGACGAGATGGTCGACCAGCGAGCGACCGCGCGCGAGATCGAGCACCGAGGGCGGGTTGATCAGCGACGGCACCAGCACCACTGGCGGCGCGTCAGCGGCCCCGCCCCCGTCGCGCAGCCGGGCCGCACCGCGGCGATGCCGCGCCGGCTTCATCCGCCGGCGGGCGCGCGGCGCCTCCTGGTAGCGGCGCAGCCCCGCCAGCGCCGCGGCGCGCCGCTCGGGCGATGCTGCGGTCTCGCGGCGCAGCATGTCGAGGAACAGCGGCAGCGGCCGGGGCACGTCGCGCTTGTGTTGCGGCGCGAAAAATTGTGCGTTACCGAAGGGAAGATCGGTCATGGGGGCTCGCGCGATGAAGAAACAGCAGGGCGACGGCGTGGTCGTCATCAAGAAGTACGCGAACCGCCGGCTCTACAATACCGAGAGTTCGTCCTACATCACGCTCGAGCATCTCGCCGCGATGACCCGCGCCGGCCGCGAGTTCAAGGTGGTGGACGCCAAGACCGACGAGGACATCACCCACAACGTCTTGACGCAGATCATCATGGAGGAGGAGAGCCGCGGCCAGACCATGCTGCCGGTCAATTTCCTGCGCCAGCTGATCGCGCTCTACGGCGACTCGATGCAGGCGATGGTGCCCGACTATCTCGAGGCGTCGATGGAGAGCTTTCGCCGCAACCAGACGCAGTTCAAGACCGCGGTCGAGGGCGCGTTCGCTGGCTCGCCCTTCGCCGAGATCGCCAAGCGCAACCTGGAGATGTTCGAGGCCGCGGCCAACGCCTTCAAGCCGGGCGCGACGGCGGCACCGGCGGGCGGCGCCGCGCCCGTCGCGGGCAAGGACAGCGAGGTCGCCGCGCTCAAGGCCGAACTGGCGCAGCTGCGCGACAAGGTCGACAAACTGGGCGAGTGAGCACGGCGGACGGACGGTACCGAGTCCCCGCGAAAGCGGGACCCCGGCGCGAATGTTGCGAATGTTGAGCCGCCGGCGCGTCTCGGACGAACGTTGAGTCGCGGATGCATGCGGTCGCGAGGGGATCGAGGACGTCGTCACCCGACCCGTCTACCAGCGCGCGGCCAGCGTAGGACAGCGCTCGCCGGGCGGGTCACTTCCCGGGCCACGGCGAGGATCGTTCGGGCGGACACAGCGGCGCCACCACGAAGGCTGCGGTGTAGACGGCGCCCTTCGTCACCACGCAAACGCGCCGCGTTCCGGTTCCGGCGCGCCCCGGCTCCTCCCGCCGTCATCCTGAACTCGCTTCAGGATCGACGGATCCGGAGAGGTAATGTTGATCATCCCACAGGCGGTTTACCCCTCCCGTCACCCCGGGCTTGACCCGGGATCCATGGTGCCGCGGAAACCGCCGGCGTTCCTCTTGCGGACCCATGGATCCCGGCTCGAGGCCGGGATGACGGTGGTGGAACAGGGACGAACCCAGCAGCACCTGGACCCGCGGCACCATGGCTCTCGGGACAAGCTCAGGATGACGCCTGCGGGTCGAGCGCGGGAGAGCCTCGCCCTCAGCGCGGCTTGACGAAGCGCAGCGTTATCCGGTCGCTCTCGCCGATCGCGGCATATCTGGCGCGGTCCTTGTCCTTGAGCGCGTAGCTCGGCGGCAGCGTCCACACGCCGTCGGGCCAGTCGGCGCTGTCCTTGGGGTTGGCGTTGATCTCGGAGCGTCCCGCCAGCTTGAACCCCGCCGCGGTGGCGAAGCCGATCACCGAGCTGGTCTTCATATAGCCGCTCTTCTCCTCCGCCGCGCTCGGGCGCGCCTCGGGCAGGCGATGCTCGACCACGCCGAGCGTCCCGCCCGGCTTGAGCATGCGGTACATCGCCGCGAACATCTCGCGCGCGCGGTCCTCGCCACCGAAGCGCCAGTTGTGGACGTTGCGGAAGGTCAGCACCACGTCGGCGCTGCCGTCGGGCACGCCGGGCTGCCCCGTCTCCGCCGGGAAGGCGGCGAGCCTGACCTTGCCGTAGGTGGCGGCGTCCTTGGCCTGGAGCGCCCGTACCGCACCCAGCCCCTTCTCCCACGGGCCGGCGGCGTAATAAGCGCCGGTGCGCGCCGTCAGCGGGGCGAGGATCTCGGTGTACCAGCCGCCTCCCGGCCACACTTCCACCACCGTGTCGCCGGGCTTGACCCCGAAGAAAGCGAGCGTCTGCGCCGGGTGGCGATAGCGGTCACGCGCCACGTTGGCGGCGGTGCGCGTCGGCGCGGCGACCGCGGCGGCGATCGGCGCGGGGACATTGGGGGTGCTGGCCGCGGCGAGCAGCGGCGCGGCGAGCAGCAGGGAGCAGGCGAGACGATGCATCGGCGATCCTCCGGGACAATGACGCACAGGCTGACGCGCGCGTGACCGATGCGCAAGCCTCCCTCGTCGTGATCGCTTCGCTGGCGTTCGCGCTGGCGCTGTTCGCCGGCTGGCGCGCGCACCGCCGCACCCGCCGCGCCGACCCCGACGCGGTCGGCTGGATCGACTGGACGCTGGTGCAGATGGCGGCGCTGATCGCGCTGGCGGTGTCGGGCTATGTCGCGCTGAAAGGATGAGGCCGTGCAGGAACGTTGGCCGGCAGCCCGCGCTCAGTAGAAGCGCCGCAGCACCAGCAAGCGCTCGCCCGCGCCGTCGCACAGGCTGAGCCGCACCGCGCGTCCCGGCGCCCCCGTTGCCCAGCCAGCCACCGGCTGGCTCGCATAGCCGGGCGCGATCGCGACGCCGTCAACCGCGCAGATCGTATCGCCGACGTGCCAGCCCGCCGCCGCCGCGGGGCCGCCGCGCATGACGTGGAGCACCTTCAGCCGGTCGCTCGCCAGCCCGAGCAGCAGCCCGCTGGTCGAGCGCGCCACCGGCGCGCCGGCGGGCAGCGCGCGCAGCAGCATGTGCCCCGCGCCCGGATCGAGCAGCACGCGGTAGCGCTGGAGAAAGCCCGAGCCGATCCGCCCCGCCACCCCGATCGTGTCGGAGAAGCCGCCAACGGGCTCGACCCGCAGCTCCACGTCGCGCGCCGCGACTCGACCGACCTGGAGCCGCGGCACGATCGCGAGCTCGCTCACCACCGCCCCGGCCAGCCCGTAGGAGACGGTGGTGGTGGTCGGCACCGCGCGCGCCGCCGCGCCCGCCGTCGCCCAGGACTCGGCGCCGAGCGTGATCGACGAGCCGTCGCCGGTGTCGACCACCATCGGGCGCAACCGCGCGCGCCCGAGCGCCACCTCGCTGACATAGACCAGCCGGTCGGGCGCGATCGACAGCGGCGCGCTCAGACCGGCGAAGGGCACACGACCGCTGCGCAGCAGGCGGAAGCGCCGCGCGCCATAGTCGATGTCGAGCGCATAGGCGGCGGTGAGGTCGCGCCCGACGAGCAGGTCGACCGGAGTGGCGCTGCCGGTGGCGGCGGCGGGCAGCTCGGCCACCGCGAGGCTGCCGCCGCGCCGGGCGAGCCCGCCGAGCGACAAAGTCGTGGTGTCGACGCGCCCGACGTCGACGCTGCCGCCGATCACCGTCGCCTGTCCCTCGGCCCGCACCGTCAGCCGGTTGGCGACGGCGTAGCGCTTGGCCAGCACCGAATAGCTCACCCCGGTGTCGAGCACCGCGGTGACGTCGCGGCCGTCGAGCGCCATGCGGAAGCGGATCTGGTTGCCGGGGGTGAGATCGAAGTCGACCCAGTGCGCCTCGGTGTCGGGCGCGAGCGCGCTGCGGCCGGCCCAGGCGGCGCGCGGCTCGGGCAGCGGCGGCGCGGCGGCGAGCAGCAGCGGCAACAACAGGAGGGATCGGGCGCGCACCGCGCGGGTGTAGCGCATCGCCGCGGCGAGTCACGGGGAGAGCGGGAGGACTTGTGTGTCGCTATGGGTGGCTAGCTGGCTGCCGTCGCCGACTACGTCCCGATCGTGCCCGGGGCCTCATCACACACACGATCAATCCTCCCCTGCACGCGAAGGACCGAAGGGCAGTCGTTCTGCTGCGTGTCTGCGAAGGCTAGAAGCTCGCCTCGGCATAGACCTTCGATACGTCGCCGCCCCAGGCGCCGTGGTAGCGCTCGAGCAGCTGCTCGGCGGGGACCTTGCCGCTGCGGACGATCTCGCGCAGCGGCTCGAGGAAGCCGGTCTCGTCGTCGCCCGCGGCGTTGGTGCGCCCGCGCGCGCGCAGGCCCAGCGTGGCGATGTCGAGCGCTGCCCCCGCGATGTCGCGCAGCGTGCCCCCGCCCGGCAGCGGCGCGGCGAGCCCCAGCCGCGGCACCGAGTCGCGCAGCGTCTGGCGCTCGTCGATCGTCCAGTCCTTGACCAGGTCCCAGGCGGCGTCGAGCGCCCCCTGATCGTAGAGCAGCCCGACCCACAGTGCTGGCAGCGCGCAGATCCGGTTCCACGGCCCCCCGTCGGCGCCGCGCATCTCGAGGAAGGTCTTGAGCCGCACCTCGGGGAAGGCGGTGGAGAGATGGTCGTTCCAGTCGTCCAGCGTCGGCTTCTCGCCCGGCAGCACGCTCAGCTCGCCGCGCAGGAAGTCGCGGAACGACAGGCCCGCCGCGTCGATGTAGCGGCCGTCTCGGTAGACGAAGTACATCGGCACATCGAGCATATAGTCGGCGTAGCGCTCGTAGCCGAACCCGTCCTCGAACACGAACGGCAGCATGCCGGTGCGCGCCGGGTCGGTGTCGGACCAGATGTGGCTGCGATAGGAGAGGAAGCCGTTGGGCTTGCCCTCGGTGAAGGGCGAATTGGCGAACAGCGCGGTGGCGAGCGGCTGGAGCGCGAGGCCGACCCGGAACTTCTTCGCCATATCGACCTCGGACGCATAGTCGAGGTTCACCTGGATCGTGCAGGTGCGCAGCATCATGTCGAGCCCCATCGTCCCGACGCGCGGCATGTGGCGCAGCATGATCGCGTAGCGGCCCTTGGGCATGATCGGCAGCTCGGCGCGGGTCTTGTCGGGCCACATGCCGAGCCCGAGGAAGCCGATCCCCAGCGTCTCGCCCGCGGCCTTGACCTGGGCGAGGTGGCGGCCGGTCTCGGCGCAGGTCTGGTGCAGATTCTCGAGCGGCGCGCCGGAGAGCTCGAACTGCCCCGCCGGCTCGAGGCTGACGCTGCCGTCGGCGCCGCTGAGCGCGATGACGTTGCCCCCCTCCTCGACCGGGCGCCAGCCGTGCTGGACCAGCTCGCCGAGCAGCGCGCGGATGCCCGCGGGCTCGTCGTAGGAGGGAGCGTGATGGTCGCCGCGCGCGTAGACGAACTTCTCGTGCTCGGTGCCGATGCGCCAGCGCGCCGCCGGCTTCTCCCCCGAAGCGAGATGGGCGATCAGTTGGTCGCGCGATTCGATGACCGCCGCGCTGTGATCCGAAACGGTCTTCGTCGTCATGGCGCCGCGCTTACGCGCGGATGAACGGGCGCGCTAGAGCCGATCGACGCCTCGTTGACGCAGGATCGCGCGGTGCGCGGCGCGGCAGTCAAGCGGGTGGGCGCCTGTTCCATCGAAGCTGAAGCGTTCTCCGGCGAACGCCGGAGTCCAGGGGACCAGGGACGGCGTTCGTGGCTCCAGGCTCCTGCTCGCGCAGGAGCACGCTCGCGCTTCAGCTGTGGCAGATCGGATCACGACAAGGCGACGCTTGATCTCACGGGTAGAGTGCGACACGCTACCGTATACGATCTGTCTGGAAGCCGACGATGCGCCCTGCCTTGCTCCTCCTCCTCCTCGCGCTCGCGCTCTCGCCCGCCGCGGCGCGATCGGATGGCGCCGCCGCGATCGCCACCGCGGGCTACCGGGTCGGCGGCTTCACGCTCGCGCTCCGCCGCGACACACAGACCGCGGCGAGCCTCCGCCCCGACGGCGCCGCCGGCTTCGACTTCCTCCCCGCGGGGCGCGAGGCCGAGCGCGCGGGGGACGGCTATGTCCATCTCGGCGATCTCCACCTGCGGCTGCGCACGCCCGGGGCGGCGTGGCGCGACTTCGCCTCCGCCGCGGCGCGCCGGCCGATCGCGCCGCTGCCGCCCGCGCGCGGGATGATCGCGGGCGCCGACATCACCGCGACGATGGGGGCGGGTATCCCGCTCCGCGTCGTCCGGCGCTGGCTCGTCGTCGACGGCGCACCCGCGCTGCGCTTCACGCTGACCAACACGAGCGGCGCGCCCGTCGAGATCGGCGCGCTCGGCCTGCCGATGGTGTTCGACAACATCATCACGGGCCGCGACCTCGATCAGGCGCACGCGCAGGCGAGCTTCGTCGACCCCGCGATCGCGCGCGACGCGGGCTATCTCCAGGTCACGCGGCTCAACGGCGCGGGTCCGGCGCTGCTGGTGCTGCCTGAGAAGGGCACGCCGCTGGAGGCGTGGCGGCCGATCCTCACCGCGGCACAGGCGCCCGGCGCGGTCTTCACCGATCGCAGCCCGCGCGCGCAGACCGCGGAAGGGTTCTACGACTGGACCGTCGTCAGCAAGGCCTTCGCCGAGCGCGAGTGGGCGGGCGCGGCGGAGCAGTGGAACGCGCCCACCAGCCTGACGCTCGCGCCGGGCGAGTCGCGCAGCGTCGGCGTGCGGCTGGTCGCCGCGCCGACGATCCGCGCGATCGAGGCGACGCTCGCCGCGCAGCATCGCCCGGTCGCGGTCGGCGTGCCCGGCTATGTCGTGCCGACCGACCTCGAGGCGCAGCTCTTCGTCAGGGCGCCGCGCGCGATCCGCGCGATCGACGTGGCCCCGGCCGGCGCGCTGACGGTGACCCGCGCGGGCAGCGTGGGCGGCTGGCAGCGGCTAGCGGTGCGCGGGGGCGGGTGGGGCCGGGCGCGGGTGTCGCTGACCTACGACGACGGCAGCGTGCAGACGGTGAGCTATTTCGTCACCGAGCCGCTCGACCAGGTGATGGCCGACCTCGGCCGCTTCGCGACGACTCAGCAATGGTATGAGGGGCGCGGCGACGCGTTCGGCCGCTCGCCCGCGATCCTCACCTACGATCGCGCGCGCGACGCGGTGGTGACGCAGGAGCCGCGCGTGTGGATCGCGGGGATGAGCGACGAGGCCGGCGCGGGCAGCTGGGTCGCCGCGATGATCAAGCAGCTCGACCATCCCGACGCGGGCGAGATCGCCAGGCTGGAGCGGCTGGTCGACACCACCGTGGTCGGCCGGCTCCAGGTCGCGGACGGGCCGCACGCGGGCGCGGTGCGCAAGAGCCTGTTCTTCTACGACCCCAGGGCGCACCCCGGCTATTACGACCCGCGCCGGGACTGGACGAGCTGGACCTCCTGGTCGCGAAGGGACGCGGACGACCTCGGGCGCGCCTACAACTACCCGCACGTCGCGATCGGCCACTGGGTGCTCTACCGCACCGCGCGCAACCACCCCGGGCTGGTGCGCGCGCACGACTGGCGCTGGTATCTCGGCTGGGCGCAGCGCACCGTCGTGGCGATGATGCGCGACGCGCCGCACTACGCGCAGTTTGGGCTGATGGAGGGCGACGTCTTCGTCGACATCCTCGACGACCTGAAGCGCGAGCGGATGACCGCCGAGGCCGCCGAGATGGAGCGGCTGATGCGCGCGCGGGCCGATCACTGGACGAGCCTGCGCTACCCGTTCGGCAGCGAGATGGCGTGGGACTCGACCGGCCAGCCCGAGGTCTACGCCTGGATGCGCCACTTCGGCCACGCGCCGGAGGCCGCGCTGACACGCGAGGTGATCCTCGGCTATGATCCGACGATCCCGAGCTGGGCCTATAACGGCAACGCGCGGCGCTACTGGGACTTTCTCTACGGCGGCAAGGTGGCGCGGATCGAGCGCCAGGTGCATCATTACGGCTCGACCCTCAACGCGGTGCCGCTGTTCGACTCGTTCCGCCGCGATCCCGCAGACCTGCACCTGCTGCGCGTCGCCTATGGCGGGCTGCTCGGCGGCATCACCAACATCGACCGCGATGGCTTCTCCTCGGCCGCCTTCCACTCCGCGCCCGACATGATGCGCTGGGACGCCTATAGCGGGGACTATGGCATGGGGCTGTTCGGCCATGCCTATGCCGCGGCGACCTATGTGGTGCGCGATCCGGTGTTCGGCTGGCTGGCGTTCGGCGGCAACCTGCGCGAGGAGAGCGGTGCGGTGACGGTGGCACCGCGCGACGGCGCGCGCGCGCGGCTGTTCGTGGCGCCGGCGCGGGCGTGGATCACGCTGGAGGCTGGCAAGATCGCGCTCGCCCGCTACACGCCCGCGAGCGGCGAGATCCGGCTGACGCTCGACCCGGCGCGTCCGGAGACGCCAGCGGCGCGGCTGTTCGTCGGGGACGACGGCGGCGGCGGCCGGGGCTACGCGCCGGCGAGCGGGACGTTCGAGCGCGGCGGGTACACGATCGCGCTGGGACAGGGGACGACCGAGGTGGTGCTGCGCGCGCGGTGAGGGGTCACCGCCTCACTCCTCCCCGCTTAGCGGGGAGGGGGACCGCCGGCCGCAGCCCGGTGGTGGTGGGAGGCATCCACAAACCTGCGCTACGTGGAGGTCCGCCTCCACCAGCCCGCGGCTGGTCCCCCCCTCCCCCGCCGAGGGGAGGATTGAGGGTCACCAATCCCCCGCCGCCGCCATCCACAGCGCCACCGCGGCCGCCGCGGCGGTGTCGGCGCGCAGGATGCGCGGGCCGAGCGTGATCGCCACCGCCTGCGGCAGCGCGCGGACCAGCGCGCGCTCCTCGTCGTCGAAGCCGCCCTCGGGACCGATCAGGATCGCCGCCGGCCCCGCGCGGGCGTGCATCGCCGCCGCGGCGGGGACGCCGCCGGTCTCGTCGGCGAAGAACAGCGCACGTTCCGCGGGCCACTCGCGCAGCAGCGCGGGGAGCTTCAGCATCGGCGCCAGCTCGGGCAGGGCGGTCCGCCCGCACTGCTCGGCCGCCTCGATCATGTGCGCGCGCAATCGCTCGGCGTTGGGCCTGTCGACCACGGTGCGCCGCGTCACCACCGGCACCAGCCGCGCCACGCCGAGCTCGCACGCTTTCTCGGCGAGCCAGTCGACCCGCCCCTTCTTGAGCGGCGCGGCGGCGAGCCACAGGTCGGGCACCGGCTCGCGCTCGGCCAGCCGCTCGGTGACGTCGAGCACCAGGTCGCGCTTGCCGACGCTCGCCGCGGTGGCGAGCCACTCGCCGGTGACGTCGTCGAACAGCCGCACGGGGTCGCCCGCGCGCAGCCGCATCACCGCGATGAGATAATGCGCCTGCGATCCGGCGAGCGCGCGCTGGCCAGGGGCGAGCGGCGCCTCGACGTACAGCCTCGGCGTCGAGCGCGGCGGCCAGGCAGGGGTCGCGCCCATCAGCGGCGCCCGCGCGCGAGCAGCAGTCGCGCCACCAGGAAGGCCGCGCCGCCGAGCACCGCGATGCCGATCACGCTCACCGCGATGACGCCCGCCACCCGCAGGATCGCGTAGAACAGCGCCTCGAAGAAGCGCCCGAGCGCGACCGAGAGATGGATCACCTCCCCGTCACGCGGGACCAGCGCTGCGCGCGGCAGCCGAATCCCGCGAAGAGGCAGCCCTCGGCGACCAGCGTATCGCGGCCCTCCAGGTGGAGCGTGCCGTCGACCTCGCTGCCGATGTCGGGGACGAAGACGGTGCCGGCATATTGCCCGTCCTCGCCGCGCTCGAAGCCGCGGAACAGCGCGGTGCCGATCAGCCGCTCGGTGCCGCCGGCCGCGGCGTCGTCGCGCGCCTTCTCGCTCGCGGCCACCACCGTGCCGCACATGCCCGGCGCGCCGCGGCACGGCGCGACTCGGATGCGGACGCTGTCGCCCGCGTTGCGCCAGGTGCCGGCGAGCGGGTCCGCCGCGGCGGCGGGAGCGGGGGCGAGCGCGAGGAGGAGAGCGAGCGGGAGCATGGCGGCGAGATAGGGGAGGAAGCGGGCGGTTTTAAGTCCGCGCCATCCGGTCACACGAACGCGCCTGTGCCCCGGCGAAGGCGGGGGCCTAGGCAGGAAAGCTTATGTGGGACTCACCGTCATCCCCCAGCTGGGCCCCGACCTCCGCCGGGGCACGCGCTCGGTCAGCCGGGCTGCGCCGCCAGCCGCACCGCCACCGCCTCCGCCACCTTGATCCCGTCGACCGCGGCCGAGAGGATGCCACCGGCATAGCCGGCGCCCTCGCCCGCGGGATAGAGGCCGGCGGTATTGAGGCTCTGGAAGTCCGCGCCGCGGGTGAAGCGTACCGGCGAGGAGGTGCGCGTCTCGACGCCCGTCATCACCGCGTCGGGATCGTCGTAGCCGCGGATCTGCCGGCCGAACACCGGCAGCGCCTCGCGCATCGCCTGGATCGCGAAATCGGGCAGGCAGGCGGCGAGGTCGGTCGGCGTCACGCCGGGGCGGTAGCTCGGCGTCACGCTGCCGAGCGCGGTCGAGGCGCGACCCTCGAGGAAGTCGCCGACGCGCTGCGCCGGCGCGCGATAGTCGCGCCCGCCGGCAACGAAGGCGCGCTCCTCCCAGTGGCGCTGCAGCGCGATGCCGGCGAGCGGGTCGCCGGGGAAGTCACGCGCCGGGTCGATCGCGACGACCAGCCCCGAGTTGGCGTTGCGCTCGTTGCGCGAATATTGGCTCATGCCGTTGGTGGCGACTCGTCCCTCCTCCGAGGTGGCCGCGACCACGGTGCCGCCCGGGCACATGCAGAAGCTGTAGACGGTGCGACCGTTCGAGCAGTGATGCGAGATATGGTACTCGGCCGCGCCCAGCGCCGGATGGCCGGCGTCATCGCCGAAGCGCGCGCGATCGATCCACGACTGGAGATGCTCGATCCGCACGCCGAGCGAGAAGGGCTTGGCCTCGGCATGGACCCCCGCCTCGACCAGCATGCCGAACGTGTCGCGCGCGCTGTGGCCGACCGCGAGCACGACATGCTCGGCCTCGAGGTACGAACCGTCGTGGAGGTGCAGCCCGCGGAGGTGGCGCTCGCCGCGCGCGTCCGTCCCGACGTGGAAGCCGTCGACCCGCGTCGAGAAGCGATATTCGCCCCCGAGCGCCTCGATCGAGGCGCGCAGGCGCTCGACCATCGTCACCAGCCGGAAGGTGCCGATATGCGGGTGCGCGTCGGTGAGGATCTCGGGCGGCGCGCCGGCGGCGACGAACTCCTCCAGCACCTTGCGGTTGAGGTGACGCGGGTCCTTGATCCGGCTGTAGAGCTTGCCGTCGGAGAAGGTGCCCGCGCCGCCCTCGCCATATTGCACGTTCGATTCGGGCACGAGCACGCCGCGCCGCCACAGCCCCCACGTGTCCTTGGTGCGCTCGCGCACGACCTTGCCGCGCTCGAGCACGATCGGACGGAAGCCCGCCTGCGCCAGGATGAGGGCGGCGAAGAGACCGCATGGCCCCGCGCCGATCACCACCGGGCGCTGGCGCGCGCCGCCGGCCGGGGCGAGCACGGGCGGGCGGTAGGCGGTATCGGGGGTCGGGCGGACGTCCTTGTCGTCGCCGAGCCGCGCCATCACCGCGGCCTCGTCGCGCAGCGCGACATCGACCGAATAGACCAAGGCGATGCGCCCGCGCCCGCGCGCGTCATGCCCGCGGCGCGCCACCTGCCAGCCGAGCACGTCATTGGCGGCGACGCCGAGCCGCTCGTGCAGCGCCGCGGGAAGCGCGTCGTCGTCGTGGCGCAGCGGCAGGCGCAGGTTGGAGAGCCGGATCATGGCGCGCGCCTTACACCGCGCGGGGGCGGCGGCCAACGTGAGTCGGGCGGCGGCAGACTCTGCCAATCCTCCCAGGCACGGGGAGGGGGACCGCCGACGAAGCCGGTGGTGGAGGGGGCTCTCCACCAAGCACAGCGCTCGCGGAAGCCCCCCTCCACCAGCCTTCGGCTGGTCCCCTCCCCGCGAGCGGGGAGGATTTCGCCCCGTCACAGCTTCTCGGTCAGCTCCGGCACGATCTTGAACAGGTCGCCGACCAGGCCGACGTCGGCGACCTGGAAGATCGGCGCGTCCTCGTCCTTGTTGATCGCGACGATGATCTTCGAGTCCTTCATCCCCGCGAGATGCTGGATCGCGCCGGAGATGCCGACCGCGACATAGACCTCCGGCGCGACGATCTTGCCGGTCTGGCCGACCTGATAGTCGTTGGGGACATAGCCCGCGTCGACCGCCGCGCGGCTCGCGCCCACCGCCGCGCCGAGCTTGTCCGCCAGCGGCTCGATCAGCTCGTGGAACTTCTCGCCCGAGCCGAGCGCGCGCCCGCCCGAGACGATCACGCGCGCGCTGGTCAGCTCGGGGCGGGTCAGCGCCGCGATCTCCGCGCCCTCGAAGGTCGCGAGTCCGGTGTCACCGGTGCCCGCCACCGCCTCGATCGTGCCGCTGCCGCCCTCGGCCGCGGCCTTCTCGAACGCGGTGCCGCGCACCGTCAGCACCTTCTTGGCGTCGCGCGTCTGCACCGTGGCGATCGCGTTGCCCGCGTAGATCGGGCGCGTGAACGTGTCCTCGCCCTCGACCGACAGCACGTCGCTGATCTGCATGACGTCGAGCAGCGCGGCGACGCGCGGCGCGATCGCCTTGCCCGTGGTGGTGGCGGGCGCGACGAAGGCATCGTGGTGCCCCATCAGCTCGACCACCAGCGGCGCGACATTCTCGGCGAGCTGGTGCGCGTAGGCGGCGTCGTCGGCGACATGGACCTTGCCCACGCCCGCGATCCTGGCGGCCGCCTGCGCGACGCCGTCGACCCCCTGCCCCGCCACCAGCAGATGGACCTCACCGAGCTTGGCCGCCGCGGTCACCGCGGAGAGCGTGGCGTCCTTGACGGACTGGCCGTCGTGCTCGACCCAAACCAGAGTCTTCATGCTGCGCTCCCTTACTTCGCGATGCCGAGCGACTTGAGCTTGCCCGCCAGCTCGTCGACGTCGGCGACCTTGACGCCCGCGGTGCGCTTCGACGGCTCGGCGACCTTCACCGTCGTGAGCCGCGGCGCGACGTCGACGCCGACGTCCGCGGCGGTCTTGGTCACGAGCGGCTTCGACTTGGCCTTCATGATGTTGGGCAGCGAGGCGTAGCGCGGCTCGTTGAGGCGCAGGTCGGTCGTCACGATCGCGGGCAATTTGAAGCGATCGGTCTCGAGCCCGCCGTCGACCTCGCGCGTCACCGTCACGGCGTCGGCGCTCAGCTCGACCTTGGAGGCGAAGGTCGCCTGGCCCCAGCCGAGCAAGGCGGCGAGCATCTGGCCGGTCTGGTTGTTGTCGTCGTCGATCGCCTGCTTGCCGAGGATGACGAGCTGCGGCTGCTCCTCCGCCACGATCTTGGCGAGGATCTTGGCGACGCCGAGCGGCTCCACCTTGGTGTCACTGGTGACGAGGATGGCGCGGTCGGCGCCCATCGCCAGCGCGGTGCGAAGCGTGTCCTGCGCCTTGGGCTCGCCGATCGAGACCGCGACGATCTCGGTGACGGTCCCCTTCTCCTTGAGCCGGATCGCCTCCTCGACCGCGATCTCGTCGAAGGGGTTCATGCTCATCTTGACGTTGGCGAGGTCGACGCCCGAGCCGTCCGCCTTCACACGGGGTTTCACGTTATAGTCAAGCACGCGCTTGACCGGCACCAAGACCTTCATCAGCGTCCTTCCGATCCTGCGGTCGGGGCGCGCGTTCGCGGCCCCGGTGTGGGCTCCACATGGCGGTTTTCCGCGCTTTTCGCAAGTTCAGTACGGAAAGCCCGGTTGCCGTAGCGGCAGCGTTCTCGGCGTCAACGCGCGGGGCGCGGACATGGTGGCCGGGGCAGGTGATTTTCGCGTCGCGCCTTGATCGCCGCGGCGCATGGGCGGGCACAGGCAGCGAGATTTGTGCCGCACCAGCCCGTATCACAACCTGCGGTCATCCCGGACTTGGTCCGGGATCCACTCCTCCGCTCACTCGCCGGCGATCGGGTCTGCGCGCCGGTAGATCCCGGACCAAGTCCGGGATGACGGAAGAGAGAGGGGTGCCCGAAGGGTGTGAGGCGACGCCACCAGGCGCCGCCCCTCCTCACTCAGGCGACCTTCTTCACCTCGGCGACGATCTTCTGCGCGGCGTCGCCCAGGTCGTTGGCGGGGACGATCGCGAGGCCGGAGGTGGACAGGATCTCCTTGCCCTTGTCGACATTCGTGCCCTCGAGGCGCACGACCAGCGGCACCGACAGGTTCACTTCCTTCGCCGCGGCGACGATGCCCTCGGCGATGATGTCGCACTTCATGATGCCGCCGAAAATGTTGACGAGGATGCCCTTCACCGCCGGATCGGCGAGGATGATCTTGAACGCCGCCGTCACCTTCTCCTTGCTCGCGCCGCCGCCGACGTCGAGGAAGTTGGCGGGGAACATGCCGTTGAGCTTGATGATGTCCATCGTCGCCATGGCGAGGCCGGCGCCGTTGACCATGCAGCCGATGTCGCCGTCGAGCTTGATATAGGCGAGGTCGTACTTGGACGCTTCCAGCTCGGCGGCGTCTTCCTCGGTCTCGTCGCGCAGCTCGGCGAGGTCCTTGTGGCGGAACATCGCGTTGCCGTCGAAGCCGACCTTGGCGTCGAGCACCATCAGCTTGCCGTCGTCGGTGACCGCCAGCGGGTTGATCTCGATCTGCTCGGCGTCGGTGCCGAGGAAGGCGTCGTACAGCTTCGCCGCGACGTTGGCCGCCTGCTTGGCGAGATCGCCGCTCAGCTGGAGCGCGCCCGCGACCGCACGGCCGTGGTGCGGCTGGAAGCCGGTCACCGGGTCGACGTCGATCGAGTGGATCCTCTCGGGCGTGTCATGCGCGACCGTCTCGATGTCCATGCCGCCCTCGGTCGAGGCGACGAACGAGATGCGGCCGGTGGCGCGATTGACGAGCAGCGCGAGGTAGAATTCCTTGGCGATGTCGACGCCGTCGGTGACGTAGAGGCGGTTGACCTGCTTGCCGGCGTCGCCGGTCTGGATCGTCACCAGCGTGTTGCCGAGCATCTCGGTGGCGGCGTGGCGCACCTCGTCCTCGGTCCTGGCGAGACGGACGCCGCCCTTGGCCTCGGGCGACAGCTCCTTGAACTTGCCCTTGCCGCGTCCGCCGGCGTGGATCTGCGCCTTCACCACGTAGAGCGGCCCGGGCAACTTCTTGGAGGCGGCGACCGCCTCCTCCACGCTCATCGCGGCGAAGCCCGCGGGCACGGGCACGCCGAACTTCGCGAGCAGCTCCTTGGCCTGATATTCGTGGATGTTCATGCGCGGTCTCCGACACAGCAGGACAGACTAGACTGGAGCGTGCCTTAGGCGCTTGCGGCAGGGGAATCCACCCCGCGGTTTGGCTTTCCGAAACACGGGACGCAGTTGCGAGGCGATAGCATTAGAGTGTGAGAAGGGTGGCACGGGCATGTGAATTTGCGTTTGACGGCGCGAGGGCGCCGTCGTGGCGGGCGGAGGTGCCTGATGACGCTGCACTTGCTCTCCCCCGCGCGCCGGCGGACCGCGCCACCACCGAGCACCACAACACGCCTTTGCGGTTGCCGATCTGTTCCACTTGGCGCAGAGCGAGAGCGTGACGTCGCCCTTCCCCGCGCTGCCGCACCCCGCCCTCCACGCCAGCCACTCGGGCGTGTGGGTGGCGCGCGCCGGCGAGACGCGCGCGCTCTCGCGCGGCGAGGCGATCCGGCTCGCCGCCGACACGCCGGTGATCCTGCTCAACGCCCCGCTGGTGGCGCAGCGGCTCGGTTATGCCGAGCTGTCGGGGCTCGACCTGCTCGAGCTGTTCGCCTTCCTCCACCCCGCGCGTTTCGCGGTGCCGACCCCGCGCGGGATCGCGCAGGTGGCCGGGCTCGACGCCCCGGCGCGCGATGAAGACGTCGCCGCCTTTCTCGCCGTCGCGGCCGAGCGGCTGCTCGCGGTGACGCAGGCGAGCGACTGGTCCGAGCGCGAGGGCGCCTGGACCGCCGCACAGTCGCTCACCCGCGCGCGCTGGCCGTGGGCGCCGATCGTCGCGCCGCGGATCGCCAAGCCGGCGCAGCACGAGCGCTGGCTGTTCTCGCGCCTGCCCGAGTGGCAGGAGACCGCGCCCCGCCCTGCCCCCCGCGCGGTGACGCTCGACGACGCCGCGGTGATCGAGCGGCTTGCGACGCTCGTCGGCGGCGACGCCGAGGTGCGGACCGGCCAGCGCGCTTACGCCGCGGCCGCGGGAGCCGCGTTTGCGCCGCGGGCGGCGCGCGACATGCCCAACCTCGTGCTCGCCGAGGCGGGGACCGGGATCGGCAAGACGCTCGGCTATCTCGCCCCCGCCAGCCTGTGGGCCGAGCAGGCCGGCGGCGCGGTGTGGATCTCCACCTATACCAAGGCGCTGCAACGCCAGCTCGGGCATGAGACGCGGCGGCTCCACCCCGATCGCGCGGTGCGCAAGGCGCGCGTGGTGACGCGCAAGGGGCGCGAGAATTATCTCTGCCTGCTCAACCTCGAGGACGCGCTGCAGGGCGGCTTCGCCGGGCGCGCGGCGATCCTGGCGCATCTGGTGGCGCGCTGGGCGGCCTATAGCGACGACGGCGACATGGTGGGGGGCGACCTGCCGGGCTGGCTCGTCACGCTGTTCCGCCGCAACGGCTCGGCCGCGCTGACCGACCGGCGCGGCGAGTGCGTCTACGCCGGCTGCCCGCATTACCGCCGCTGCTTCATCGAGCGCGCCGCGCGCGCCTCGGCCGAGGCCGACCTCGTCATCGCCAACCACGCCCTCGTGATGGTCAACGCCGCGCGCGGGCGCGAGACCGCGACCCGGCCGACGCGCTACGTGTTCGACGAGGGGCACCATCTGTTCGACGCCGCCGACGCGATGTTCGGCACCGCGCTGACCGGGCAGGAGACGATCGAGCTGCGCCGCTGGATCGTCGGCCCCGAGGGCAACGCGCGCGGGCGGCGGCGCGGGCTCCAGGCGCGGCTGTCCGACCTCGCCAGCTACGACGAGCAGGGCGCGCGCGCGATCACCGAGATCGTCGCGGCGGCGGGGGCGCTCGCCGCCGACGGCTGGCTCCAGCGAGTCGCCGAAGGGCAGCCGTTCGGCGCGATCGAGACGCTGCTCGCCGCGGTGCGCGGGCTCGCCTACGCGCGCGCCGAGCAGGACGCCGACGCGGGCTACGGGCTCGAGACCGAGCTCGCCGAGCCCACCCCCGAGCTGATCGAGGCGGCGGCGCCCGCCGCGCACGCGCTCGACTCGCTGGTGCGCCCGATGGTGGCGCTGGGCAAACGGCTCGAGGCGGTGCTCGCCGACGCACCCGACTGGATGGACGCGCCGGCGCGCGCGCGGGTCGAGGGCGCGATCGCCTCGCTCGGCTGGCGCGCCGAGACCGTCGCGGCGTGGCTCGCGCTGCTGGCGCGCGTCGGCGGTCCGGCAGACCCGCGCTTCGTCGACTGGCTCGCGGTCGAGCGTGGCGAGGGGCGCGAATATGATATCGGGCTGCACCGCCGCTGGCTCGACCCGACGCTCCCCTTCGCCGAGACGGTGCTCAAGCCGGCGCACGGCGCGCTCGTCACCTCGGCGACGCTCACCGCGGGCGGCGACTGGGAGACCGCCGAGGCGCGAGTCGGTGCGCCGCATCTGCAGCGCGCGCCGGGCCGCTTCGCCGCGCCGAGCCCGTTCGACTACGCGCGCAACGCCGAGGTGGTGGTCGTCACCGACGTCAAGCGCGGCGACGTGCCCGCGCTCGCCAATGCCTATGCGCGGCTGATCGAGGCGTCGGGCGGCGGCGCGCTCGGGCTGTTCACCGCGATCCGCCGGCTGCGCGCGGTCCACGCGCGTCTCGCCGACCGGCTCGCGCGCGCCGGGCTGCCGCTCCACGCGCAGCACGTCGACCCGATCGACACGGGCACCTTGGTCGACATCTTCCGCGACGATCCGCACGCCAGCCTGCTCGGCACCGACGCGCTGCGCGACGGCGTCGACGTGCCCGGCCAGTCGCTGCGACTGGTGGTGATGGAGGGCGTGCCCTGGCCCAAGCCGACCGTGCTCCACGCCGCGCGCCGGCTCGCCGGCGGCGGGAGCGCCTACGACGACCGCATCGTGCGCGCGCGGCTGGCGCAGGCGTTCGGGCGGCTGATCCGGCGCGGCGACGACGCGGGCCTGTTCGTGCTGCTGTCGGCGGCGATGCCGTCTCGGCTGCTCGACGCGTTTCCGCCGGGCGTGCGGGTGTCCCGCGTGCCGCTCGACGAGGCGGTGAACCGCGTGCGGCAGCGGCTTTCCACCGCCGGGCCGATCGGGCATGAGGCCGACCCTCACGACGCCCGAGCGGAGCTGCCCGAATGAAGACGCTGACGCTGCTGCGCCACGCCAAGTCGGGCTGGGACGACGGCGTGCCGCGCGACCTCGATCGCCCGCTCAACCCCAAGGGCCGCCGCGCCGCGCAGGCGATGGGGCGCGAGATCAAGGCGATGGGGCTCGAGTTCGACCGCGTGATCGCCTCCCCCGCGGTGCGCGTGCGCGAGACGATCGACGAGCTCGAGCGCGGGCTCGGCCGCGCGCTGGCGCCCGATTGGGACCGGCGGCTGTACCTCGCCTCGGCGGCGACGCTGCTCGACGTGGTGCACGAGCAGGACGACGCGGCGGAGACGCTGCTGCTGGTCGGCCACAACCCCGGGCTGGAAGAGCTGGTGCTAGGGCTGGTGCCCGAGGCGCCGGGCGGGCTGCGCGACGCGGTGGAGGAGAAATACCCCACGGCGACGCTGGCCGAGCTGACCTTCGCGGTCGATGGCTGGAGCGACGCGGCGTGCGGCGGCGCGACGCTGACCCGCTTCGTCCGCCCGCGCGACATCGACGCGACCTTGGGTCCGGACGGGGAGTAGCGGTTCCTCGCGGACGCAGTGTGAGATCCTCCCCTGCAAGGGGAGGATCGAGCGGCATCGACCCAGTGTTTTCCCTCCCCACAGGCGGCGAGATCTAGCACACCCCACTAAAGCCCGGGTGCGCGGGGCGCATGTGCTTCTTTATTCCCCATCGACGAGGTCGGCTTTTACAAGCACATTGATCGCAAAGGGGAGATTCCATGCACCGTCGCCGTCTGTTCGCGTTCCTCACCACCACCGCGGGGCTCGCCGTGGCGCTGCCCGCGACGGCGCAGCAGGCGCCCGACGCGCCGGCGCAGGACACCTTTGCGGCCCAGACTGCCACGATCTCCTCTGCGAGCGCCAACCCCGCTCCCGCCGACGGCGACGTCGTCGTCACCGCGCGCTTCCGCAACGAGTCGCTCCAGCAGGTGCCGATCGCGATCACCGCGATCAGCGGCGCCTCGCTCGCCGAGCGCCAGCTCAACAACGTCCAGGCGATCACCGCCGCGATCCCCTCGGTCAACTTCCGCACCGGCGCGTCGAACAAGGACCGCACGATCTTCATCCGCGGCGTCGGCACGATCACCACCTCGCCCGGCGTCGAGCCCTCGGTCTCGACCGTGCTCGACGGCGTGGTGCTCACCCGCCCGGGCCAGGCGACGCTCGATCTCGGCGAGGTCGAGCGGATCGAGGTGCTGCGCGGGCCGCAGGGGACGTTGTTCGGCAAGAACGCCTCGGCCGGCGTGGTCAATATCGTCACGCGCGATCCCGGCGACAGCTTCGCCGCCTTCGGCGAGCTCGGCGCCACCACCGACGAGGAATATCGCGTCAAGGCGGGTGTGTCGGGGCCGCTGATCCCGGGCAAGCTCGCCGCGCTGATCGGCGGCCTCTACGACGATTTCGACGGCAACACGCGCAACGTCGTGACCGGCAACGACACCAACGCCTCGCGCCGCTACGGCGTCCGCGCCAAGCTGGTCGCGACCCCGACCGAGACGCTCAAGCTCACCGCGATCGGCGACTATCTCAACACGAGGGAGACGGTCGCGGCGGTCTACGCCTCCGCCAGCCAGATCGCCTATCCGAGCCGCGCGGTGACCACCTCGGCGCCGTTGATCGCGGCGCTGGGTGCGCGGGGGATCACCCCCTCGCCGAGCAACCGCGCCAACGCGACCGACATCGACACCGACGTGCGCGACGAGAATTACGGCGGCTCGCTCACCGCCGAGCTCGGGCTGGGCGACTATCAGGTCACCTCGATCACCGCGTGGCGCCAGTGGCTCAACCACCAGCGCCAGGACTATGACGGGCTGACCGGGCTGAGCACCGCCTTCCCGCAGGGGCTCGACGACGGCACGGTGAACAGCAAGCAATTCTCGCAGGAGCTGCGGCTCACCTCGCCGCGCGGCGGGCTGATCGACTATGTCGTCGGCGCCTATTACCTGCGCGGCGAGACCGACGAGCGCTACCAGCGCACGCTCACCACGCTGACCGCGGGCGCGCCGCTCACCACCGTCGGCGTCGCCAATTATGGTATCACCAGCCACAATTACGCTCTGTTCGGCGAGGCCAACGTCAACTTCAGTTCCGCTTTCCGCGCCATCGCCGGCTATCGCTCGACCTGGGACACGCTCGACTTCTACCATGTCCGCACGTCGAGCAACGACCCGACCAACAGCGGCGCGGCCGCGCTCGATCGTCCCGCGATCCGCGCCTATCACAACGCCAGCGGCAGCACCGACCGGCGCGGCGACAGCTACCGCCTCGGCCTCCAGCTCGATCTCGGCGCGCGCGCGCAGACCTATTTCACCTACTCGCGCGGCTACAAGGGGCCGGCGTACAACGTCTATTTCAACATGCGCTCGCTCAACGCGACGACCCTGCTCGACGAGCTGCCGCTCAGCCCGGAGACGAGCGACTCGTTCGAGATCGGGCTCAAGGGCAGCACCGCCGACCGCGCGCTGAGCTACAGCCTCGCGGCCTATACCACGACGTTCGACGGCTATCAGGCCAATTTCAACGACGTCGTCGACGGCGCGCAGGTCACCCGGCTGATCAACGCGGGCTCGGTGCGCTCGCGCGGGGTCGAGGCCGACGTGACGCTGCGCCCGACCGCGGGGCTGACGGTCGACCTCTCCGGCGCCTTCACCGACGCCACGGTGCGCGACTTCCTCTGCCCGACCGGCGCGCCGACCAGCTGCAACATCAACGGCCAGCCTTTGCCCTTCGCGCCGCGCGTCAAGCTGTACGAGAATGCCGCCTACCGCTTCGCGCTGAGCGACTCGCTGTCGATGGAGCTGCAGAGCGACGTCAGCTTCAGCTCCAAGACGCAATATTCGCTCAACCAGACGCCGAGCACGATCCAGCCCGCTTATGCGATCTGGAACGCCAGCGTGGCGCTGATCCGCCCCGGTGACGGCTGGCAGCTGCGCGCGTACGTCAAGAACATCACCGACCAATCCTATGCCAGCTTCCTCGCCAACGGCTCGTTCGCTGGCACGGTGCGATTCGTGCCGCGCGACGACCGGCGCTATGCCGGGCTGCTGCTGCGCAAGGATTTCTGACGATGGCGGAGGATACGAGCCGGCGCGGCGTGCTGCTGGCGGGGACGGGCGGGGCGTTCGGGCTGTACAGCTGGGCGGCGGGCGCGGCGGAGGCGGCGACGCCGGTGCCGCGCCGCTCGCGCCGGCTCGCGCGCGTGTCGGGCGCCCGCCCGCGCAACATCCTGTTCGTGCTGACCGACGACCATCGCTACGACGCGATGGGCTTCATGAAGGCGCAGGATTTCGGCGACACGCCGACGCTCGACCGGCTCGCGCGTGAGGGCACGCATTTCCGCAATGCCTTCGTCACCACGGCTCTGTGCTCGCCGAGCCGCGCCTCGATCTTCACCGGCCTCTACGCGCACCAGCACAAGGTGGTGGACAACAACCACCCGATCCCGCCCGGGCTCGTCTATTATCCCGAGTACCTCCAGGCCGCCGGCTACGACACCGCCTTCATCGGCAAGTGGCATATGGGCGAGGAGGGCGACTCGCCCCAGCCCGGCTTCGACCGTTGGGTCAGCTTCCGCGGCCAGGGCAGCTACCTGCCCGAGGCGAACGGGCTCAACGTCGACGGTCGGAAGGTACCGCAGAAGGGCTATATCACCGACGAGCTGACCGACTATGCGCTCGACTGGCTCGGCGAGCGCCCCAAGGGCAAGCCGTGGATGATGCACCTCGCGCACAAGGCGGTGCACTCCGAGTTCATCCCGGCGGAGCGCCACAAGGGCCGCTACGACAAGGAGACCTTTCGCTATCCGGGGTCGATGAAGCCGGGCGTCACGGGTCGCCCGATGTGGGTCGAGAACCAGCGCAACAGCTGGCACGGCGTCGGCTACCCCTATCACGGCACGCTCGACATCGGTGACTATTACAAGCGCTACATGGAGACGCTGCTCGCGGTCGACGAGGGCCTGGCCAGGATCATGGACCTGCTCGAGCAGCGCGGCGAGCTCGACGACACGCTGATCCTCTACATGGGCGACAACGGCTTCATGTTCGGCGAGCACGGGCTGATCGACAAGCGCGCGGCCTATGAGGAATCGATGCGCGTGCCGATGCTGGCGCGCTGCCCGGCGCTGTTCCCCGCGGGCAGCGTGGTGGAGCAGGTGGTCGCCAACATCGACGTCGCGCCGACGATGCTCGCCGCCGCCGGGCTGCGCGCGCCCGCGGACATGGCGGGCGCGAACATGCTGCCGCTGGCGCGCGGCGGCGCGGTGCCGTGGCGCAGCGAATTGCTCTACGAATATTATTGGGAGCGCAACTTCCCGCAGACCCCGACCGTCCATGCGCTCCGCGAGGACCGGTACAAGTACATGCACTTCCACGGCATCTGGGATCTGGACGAGCTGTACGACCTCGCCGCCGACCCGCACGAGAGCGACAATCTGCTCGCCCGCCCCGGCCACGAGGACCTCGCCGCGCGGATGAGCAGCAAGCTGTTCGCGCTGCTGGAGACGACCGGCGGCATGGCGATCCCGCTCAGCGCCGACGCGGGCGTGCGCAACGACCTGCGCGACCCGCGCGGGCCGCGTCAGGCGCCCTTCGCGCCCGGCTTCTTCCGCCCGCCGCGGGCCGGCTAGCGTCCGCCTTATCGAAGCTGAAGCGTGCTCCAGCGAACGCCGAAGCCCGCAGCTCCGGGGGCGGCGTTCGTGGCTCTGGGCTCCTACTTGTGCAGGAGCACGCTCGTGCTTCGGACATACCCGACCGCTCTCCAACCGCACCGGACCGGGGCATCTCCCCGCATCGGGTGACGCGAAACTGTAAAAAGGTTCCCTCGCGTCAGCCTCCCTGCCCCAATGGGGCTGGAAATTTTATTGCCGAGTTGCTATAAGAGGCCGGCACGGGCGCATTCGTTCTCGCGTCCCTGGAGACGTCAAACCTTCTGCTCCCCTCGTCAGTCCGTTCCGCGGTGCTTGCCGGCGCGGGTCGCAGCGGACTGCGGGAGCCCTAACATTGGAAAGGCCTCCTATGGCTGCCAAGGCTCTGCATTTCGATGTCGGTGACTATGTCGTCTATCCCAAGCACGGGGTCGGCCGTGTGATCGAGCTGCAGAAACAGGAGATCGCGGGCATGCAGCTGGAGCTGTACGTGCTGCGGTTCGAGAAGGAGCGGATGACGCTGCGCGTCCCCACCAACAAGGCCGAATCGGTCGGCATGCGCAAGCTCTCGTCGGACAAGACGATGCGCGAGGCGATGGAGACGCTCAAGGGCAAGCCCAAGGTGAAGCGGACGATGTGGTCGCGTCGCGCGCAGGAATATGAGGCGAAGATCAACTCGGGCGACCTCGTCTCGATCGCCGAGGTGGTGCGCGACCTGTTCCGCGCCGACGACCAGCCCGAGCAGAGCTATTCCGAGCGCCAGATCTTCGAGGGCGCGTGCAGCCGCCTCGCGCGCGAGCTCGCCGCGATGGAGCAGATCGACGAGCCGGCGGCGCAGGAGAAGATCCTCGACATCCTCCGCAAGGCCGCGGCGATCTACAACAAGGACAAGGTGCCGGCGTAACCCGCCGCATCGGGTCAAATGACGAGGGGGGCGGTCCGCGGGCCGCCCCTTTTCGTTTGCGCGTCGCCACGTTGTGTATTAGTGGTGCAATACACGTTCGGGAGAAGAGGACATGCGCGCGATCATCGCCGCCGTACTGCTGCCGCTGGCGGCCTGCGGCAACAGCTTCAGCGTCGACACGGACGATCGGCCCGGCATCCCGGCCACGGGCAGCGGCAACCAGCGCAGCTACGCGGCGTCGGGCTTCGACTCGGTCGAGCTCGCCGGTAGCGACGACGTCAGCGTGCGGGTTGGCGGCGGCTTCGCGGTCACCGCCGAGGGCGACACCGAGGCGCTCGACAAGCTCAAGATCACGCGCGACGGCAGCACGCTGCGGGTGTCGCGCCGCAACGGCCGCTCGCGCGGGCACGCGCGGGTGACGGTGACGATGCCGACGATCACCGGCGCAACGCTGGCGGGGTCGGGCAACCTCTCGGTCGATCGAGTCGAGGCGCGCGCGTTCAAGGCGAAGCTGGCGGGCTCGGGCAACCTTACCGTGGCGGCGCTGCGTGCCGAGCAGGCCGACGTCTCAATCGCCGGTTCGGGCAACGCCGCGCTCACCGGGCGCTCGGGCACGCTCGACCTGTCGATCGCTGGCTCGGGCAACGTGACGCTGGCGGGCGAGAGCGATCGGCTCGAAGCGTCGATCGCGGGCTCGGGCGACGTGGCGGGCGAGCGGCTGGTCGCCAAGGCCGCCGACATCAAGGTGATGGGATCGGGCAGCGTCCGCGCCACGGTCGACGGCCAGGCCGAGGTGATGGCGATGGGGTCGGGCGACGTCGACCTCGGGCCGCGCGCGCGCTGCTCGGTGCGCAAGATGGGGTCGGGCAGCGTGCGGTGCGGCGGCTGATCCTCGCCGCTGCGCTGCTCGCGCTCGCCGCCGCGCCGGCGAGCGCGGCGGAGCGGCGCTGGCCGGTCGCCACGGTCGAGCGGCTGCGGGTAGAGACGCCCGCGACGGTACGAGTCGTCGTCGCGGCGTCGGACGGCGCGGGCACCGGCGTCTCCGCCAGCGCGGCCGATCCGGCGGCGCTCGACACGCTGAGGGTCGAGGCGAGCGGGGGAACGCTGGTCCTGCGCGGCGGGGCGGCGAGCGCCGGCGCGGTGGTGACGGTGGTCGCGCCGCGGCTCACCGCCGTCGCGGTCTATGCCGCGGCGCGTGTGACGATCGCGGCGATGCGCGGCGAGCGCGTCGAGCTGTCGGCCGCGGCGGGGTCGATCGACGTGGCCGCGCTCGACGCGGCACGACTCAGCGCGACACTGGCAGGCGACGCGACGGTCACGCTGGCCGGTCGCTCGCCCGACGCGACGCTGATCGCCAACGGCATCGGCACGATCGACGCGCGCGCGCTGGCGACGCAGCGGCTGACGGTGCGCGGCGCGGGCGACTCGATCGTGCGCGGCGCGGCGTCCCAGGCGGCGACGGTGGTGGCGATCCAGAACGCGCAGGTCAGCGTCTCCGGCCGGCCGCGCTGCGAGATGCGCGCGGTGCCGCCCGCTTCGGCGACGTGCGGGCGGTGAGACGCAGCCGCTGCTGAGGCACGTGCCAAGTCTGCCTCTCCCCGTCATCCCGGACGTGTTCGGGATGACGGGCGCGCCGTCGACTCACGTCAGGACGCGACGCTCCCTCACCAGATCCGCACACGATCCTTCGGCGCGACATATTGCTTCTGCGACGGATCGATCTTCCACGCCGCATACCAGGCGTCGACGTTGCGCAGCGGATTGACCGCGCGGATCTGCCCCGGCGAGTGCGGGTCGCTGACGAGCTGCTGGCGCAGCGCCTCGTCGCGGAACAAGGTGCGCCACACCTGCCCCCAGCCGAGGAAGAAGCGCTGGTCGCCGGTGAAGCCGTCGATCACCGGCGCGCGCTTCCCGCCGAGCGAGGCATGGTAGGCGTCGAGCGAGATCAGCACGCCGCCGAGGTCGCCGATATTCTCGCCCATCGAGGCGCGCCCGTTGATATGGACGCCGGGCAGGCCGGGGAAGCTATAGGCCTCGTACTGCGCGCCGAGCCGCGCCGCCTGCGCCTCGAACTGGGTCGCATCCTCCGCGGTCCACCAGTCGCGCAGCACGCCGCGCCCGTCCGACTTGCGGCCCTGGTCGTCGAAGCCGTGGCTGATCTCGTGGCCGATCACGCCGCCGATTCCGCCATAGTTGATCGCGTCGTCCGCCTGGGGGTCGAAGAAGGGCGGCTGGAGGATCGCCGCGGGGAAGACGATCTCGTTCTTGACCGAGCTGTAGTAAGCGTTGACCGTCTGCGGCGTCATGCCCCACTCGGCCTTGTCGACCGGGCGCGCGATCCGGGCCCGGTCATAGTCCCACTCGAACCGGGTGGCGCGCTCGGCGTTGCCGACGAGATCGCCCGCGCGCACCTCCAGTCCGGTATAATCGCGCCACGTCGAGGGGTAGCCGACCTTGACGGTGAAGCCCTGCAGCTTGTCGAGCGCCTGGGTCTTGGTCGCGGGACTCATCCAGGCGAGGTTCCTGATCCGTCCGGCGAGCGCGACGCGCAGGTTGCCGACCAGCGTGTCCATCTTCGCCTTCGACTCGGGCGGGAAGTAGAGCGCGACATAGTCGCGGCCGATGCCCTCGCCGATCGCGTTCTCGGTGAAGCCGACCGCGCGCTTCCAGCGCTCGCGCTGCTGCGGCTGGCCGTTGAGGAACTTGGAGCGGAAGTCGAACTCGGCGTCGACGAAGCGGCGCGACAGCAAAGGCGCGACGTCGTCCACGGTGCGGAACGCCGCCCAGGCCTTGAGCGTGGCGAGATCGGTCGCGGCGAACAATGCGGCGATCTTGGGGAAAGCGGTGTTCTGTGCGACGATCGCGCGGTCCGCCGCGCCGAGCCCAGCCGCCTGCCAATAAGCATCCCACGGGAAGCCCGGGGCCTGCGCCTTCAGCTCGGTGAGCGTCATCGGATTGTACGTCTTGTCGCGGTCCCGGCTCTCGGCGCGGGTCCAGTGCGCCTGCGCGAGCCTGGTCTCCATGTCGACCACGCGCTCTGCCGCGGCGGCGGCGTCGGGCCAGTTCGCCATCGTCAGCATCTGCGCGACATATCGGCGGTAGCGCGCCACCTGCGGCGCGAACTTGGGATCGAGGTACAGCTCGCGGTCGCCGAGGCCGAGCCCCGACTGGCGCAGGTAGAGCGCGTAGACCTCGGGCCGCTTGGCGTCGTCGCTCACCCCGGCGCTGACGAAGCTGGCGCCGAAGCCGCCGACCGAGCGCCCCATCAGCCGCGCGATATCGTCCTTGCTCGCCGCCGCGGCGATCGGGCGCAGCCGCTCGGTCAGCGGCGCCGCGTCGGCGCGCTCGGCCGCGGCGGTGTCCATGAAGCCGGTGTAGAGCAGCGCCCCCTTGGCGCGGTCGGGATGCGCGGCGTCGCTCGCGCTATAGCCCGTGATCAGCGCGCGCAGCCGCTGCTCGGAGAGTTCGCGCAGCACCGCGAAGGCACCGTAGGAGGAACGGTCCGCCGGGATCTGCGTGCGCGCCACCCAGGCGCCGTTGACGAAGCGGAACCAGTCGTCGCCGGGGCGGACGCCGCGGTCCATGCCGGTGAGGTCGAAGCCCCAGGCGCCGTAGCGGGTCGCGCCCGCGTCGGGCGCCGCGGCGACGTTGGGCGCGGGCGCGGCCTGCTGGTCGCGGCTCAGCGCGGGGGCGGCGAGGACGAGGCCGGCGGTCGCGGCCAGCAGCACGCTCTTCAGGGTCACGGGATCGTCTCCGGGCGAAATAGTAACTTTTGGTATGAGCGCGCGGTGGCACGTGGCGCGCGGCGAGGCAATAGGCCAGTGCTGCTGTCGGGTCGGATCGGTCGTGCTGGGCCGGCGGGCGCTTTTCTTTCGGCATGGTGCGGGTAGAGCAAGAGGGCTCAGGCGGCCGGGGTGCGCTGTTAGCACCGCCTCGTGCGCGGCGCTGGGTTCCTGCGTGCGCAGGAACACGGTCGTCCCACGAGTGCTCCTGCGCACGCAGGAGCCCAGGGCCGCTAGTGCGACACAGGCGACGTGCAACGCCGTGTGCCCGATTGATGGCTATGACAGTGAGATCGCCTGACCCATGTCCCCCCGCCGCCTGATCGCCCCGCTGCTCGCCGCGCTCGCGTTGGCCACACCCGCACCGCCCGCCGCGGCGCGCGACCGCGGCGCGGTGCGACCGCAGCCGCCGGCGCGGCTGCTCAACGCGGTCGAGGCGCTCGGCCAGCGCTTCCCCGACGCGGTCGGCATCTCGGTGCGCGACGTGGAGCGCGGCTGGACCGTCTCGTGGCAGGGCGGCACGCGCCGCCCGCAGCAGAGCGTCAGCAAGCTCTGGGTCGCGCTCGCCACCTTCGACGCGATCGACCGCGGCGCGCTCGGCCTGCGCGAGACCGTGACGGTGCGGCGCGGCGACCTCACCCTGTTCCACCAGCCGATCCGCGCGCGCGTCGGCGCGGGCGGTCTCCGGATCACGATCGCCGACCTGCTCGACTGCGCGCTGACGCGCAGCGACAACACGTGCAACGACGTGCTGCTGCGCCAGGTCGGCGGCCCCGTCGCGGTGCGTCGCACGCTCGCGCGCAAGGGGATCAGCGGCGTCACCTTCGGTCCCGGCGAGCGGCTGCTCCAGGCGCGCACCGCCGGGCTGACGTGGCGCGACTCCTGGGCGGGGGGCGACGGCTTCCTGCGCGCCCGCGCGCGGCTGAGCCTCGCCGCGCGGCGCCGCGCGCTCGACCGCTACGTCGCCAGCCCGCCCGACGGCGCCTCCGCCGACGGCGTCACGCTCGGGCTGGCGCGGCTGGCGCAGGGGCGGCTGCTGAGCCGGGCCTCGACCGCGCGGATGCTGGCGCTGATGCGCGCGAGCCGGACCGGGCCGCTGCGGCTGCGCTCGGGACTGGGGCGCGGCTGGACGCTCGCGCACAAGACCGGCACCGGGCAGGAGCTGGCGGGAACCGCGACCGGCACCAACGACGTCGGGCTGCTCACCGCGCCCGACGGGCATCGCTATGCGGTGGCGGTGCTGATCGCGCGGACGCGCGCGCCGCTGCCGACGCGGCTGCGGCTGATGGGGGACGTCACCCGCGCGGTGGTGCGCGCGCACGGCTGAGCCGGCGGATTGATCCGAGTCACTGGTGTCGCGACGAAATCCGGCGCAGCCTGCGGCCTCATCGTCCCGGAGACCTGCCGCATGCGTCCTGCCCTGATCGCGCTCACCCTCGCCCTGCTCGCGCCGCTCGCGCTGACCGCCGCCGCGCCCAAGGCGACGCTCGACCCGCGCACCGCTTTGTACGAGCTGCGCACCTATTACCCCGCGCCGGGCAAGCTGGCCGCGCTCAACACGCGCTTCCGCGAGCATACGCTGGGCATCTTCAAGCGCCACGGCATGACCAACGTGGCCTATTGGAACGAGCTGCCCAGCGCCGACTATCCCGAGGGCCGCGTCGTCTACGTCCTCGCCTACCCCGACCGCGCCGCACGCGACGCCGACTGGAAGGCGTTCGGCGCCGACCCCGAGTGGCAGAAGGTCGCCGCCGCGAGCGAGGTCAACGGCAAGATCGTGACCAAGGTCGACAGCGTGTTCATGACCATGACCGATTATTCGCCGCCGCTGCGGCTGAAGTGAGAGAAGATCCTCCCCGCCCGCGGGGAGGATCTCGCCGTCGCAGCCGCTATCGCGCGCCGACGGCACCGTATCGCGCCTCGCACGTTGTGCCCCCGCATCCAGCAGGAGACACATCATGGCCGATTCCGCCACCGCGTCGAACAAGAAGACCGCGCTCAGCGACTCGCTCAAGACGCATTTCACCGGCGACGCACCGCTGACCGAGAAGGCGCGCGGCTTCGCCAAGGAGCGGCCGTGGACCAGCGCGGCCTTCGTCGGCGTCGCCGCGCTCGCGGTGCTCAACACGCTGCGCGGCCGGGGCTGAGCCGCTACGCGACCGCGGCGCTCAGTTCGCCGCGGTCGTCGCCCCGGCTTGTGGGTCCGCCGCCACCGGCAGCCACACCGCGCTCGCCGCGTCGCCGCCCCAGCGCACCGTCTGCGTCGCCCTGACGTAGTCGCGCGGGCGCGCGTCCATGATCGAGGGCACCCAGCTCTGCGGATTGCGGTCGTAGAGCGGGAACAGCGACGACTGTACCTGCACCATCATGCGGTGCCCCGGCAGGAAGACATGGTCGACGTTGGGCAGCGACCAGCCGAACGTATAGGTCTTGCCCGGCGTCAGCGCCGCGGGCGTGGCGAAGCCGCCGACGTAGCGGCCGCGGAAAATCTCGATCCCGAGCGCGAGCTGATAGCCCGCCATCGCCGGCTCGGCGCTGTTCTCCTCCGGGTAGACGTCGATCAGCTTGACCACGAAGTCGCCGTCGCGTCCCGTCGTCGCGGCGCGCAGGTCGACCTTGGGCGCCCCCTTGATGTGGACCGGGCGGTCGAGCACTGCGCCGGTGTAGCTCAGCACGTCGGGGCGGCCGTCGACGAAGCGCTGGTCGTGCACCAGCCAGGTGCGCCACTCCTCGCCCTGCATGTGGACCGGGCGGGGCAGCATCGGCACCGGCTTGGCCGGGTCCGAGACGTAGCTGTCGCTCCCCGCCGCGGGCTTCTCCCAGGACAGCGACGCGTTGCCCGCCAGGTACAGCGGCCTGTACTGCCCCGCCGGCCAGCGCGGCGACACCTCCCAGCGGTCCTCGCCGGTGGCGTAGGTGAGCACCGGCGGCGTATCGCACGGCGCCGGTCGGGACTTGAGGTGGCAGTCGAGGAACGGCTTCATCCATCGCGTGCGGAACTGCCGGCCGGTATCGCCCTCCCACTTGAGCGGCCCGAGCTCGCGCGCCTCGTAATTGACCTGCGAGTGGCGCCACGGCCCGATCACCAGGCTGACCAGCCGGTTGTCGGGGTCCTGGCCCTCGAGCGCCTGGTAGACCGCGGGAGCGCCGTAGCTGTCCTCCTGGTCCCACTGGCCGACGACGAGCATGGTCGGCACCGTCAGCTTGCGCGCGCCGAGCAGCTTGTCGACCGCCTGCCCCTGCCACCACGAATCATAGCTCGGGTGCTCGAGCACCTTGCGCACCACCGGCAGGTCGAGCAGCCCGTAGCGGCGCGCGTAATCGCCCGCCGAGCCGGCGGCGAGATAGGCGGCATATTCGTCGCCGCCGCCCTTGGGCACCGCGCCGCCGCCGGTCTTGACCGTCTGCGACAGGTCATAGTCGAAGCCGAAGGTGCGGAACGCGCCGTTGTGGAACCAATCGTCGCCCATCCAGCCGTCGACCATCGGGCTCTGCGGCACGGCGGCCTTGAGCGCGGGATGCGGGTCGATCAGCGCCATCAGCGAGGTGAAGCCGAGGTAGGACGAGCCGGTGATGCCGACCTTGCCGTTGCTCTCGCGCACGTTCTTCACCAGCCAGTCGATCGTGTCATAGGCGTCGGTGGCGTGATCGACCTTGGTGGCGTTGAGCGGCCCGCGCAGGGGGCGGTTCATCACGTAATCGCCCTCGGACTTCCCCAGCCCGCGCACGTCCTGGTAGACGCGGATATAGCCGTCGTCGACGAACTCGGCGTCGGCGACGGGCAGGATCTCCTCGATATGCTGGCTGCGGTTGCGGCTGGTCGCCTTGTCGGCGTCATAGGGTGTGCGGCTGAGCAGGATCGGCGCGTCATGCGCGCCCTTGCGGTAGACGATCACCGTGTAGAGCCGCGTGCCGTCGCGCATCGGCACCATCTCGGTGCGGCGGACGTAATCGGCCTCGGGGCGAACCCAATCGTAGCCGGCGACCTGCTCGTTCGCCATCGTGTCGGTGGGCGCGTGCTGCGCGCTCAGCGCCGCGGGCAGCGCGGCGGCGAGCAGGAAGGGAGCGGCGCGGCGGGCGAGCGGGAGGCGGCGGTTCATGGCGCCTGAGGTGCCGGGACGCGCGCGCGCGGTCAAGCGCGCGGCGCTCCCCTTGGCAGCCCCGCGCGACCTGCTATTCGTTGCGAAGAGACAATAGGTTGCGGCATGCACGTCCCCGATCCTCCTGTGCCCGCCGTCACCACCTTGGGTGACTTCGACTGGGCGTCCACCCCGCTCGGCGCGCCCGATCGCTGGAGCCCGGCGCTGCGCGCCGCGGTGGCCGAGTCGCTCGCTGGCGCCGCGCCGGCGCATCCTCCCGCCCCCAGCGCCGCCGCGGCGCTCGACGCGCTGTTCGACGCCGCGCCGCTCGGGCTCGGCATCTGGGACCGCGAGCTGCGCTTCGTCCGCGTCAACGCCAGCCTCGCGCAGATGAACGGCCTGCCGCCCGAGGCGCATATCGGCTTCACCCCGCGCGAGCTGCTGCCCGACATCGCCGGGATCGACGCGCTGATGGGGCGCTGGCGCGCGATCATCGACACCGGCGAGCCGTGGCTCGACGTCGAGGTCCACGGCGGCACCCCCGCCAACAGCGACAAACAGCGCAGTTGGCGCGAGCATTTCTTCCCGATCCGCAACGGCGATCAGGTCGTCGGCATCGGCGCGGTGGTGGAGGAGACGACCGAGCGCGACCGGGTCGAGGCGGCGCTGCGCGCGAGCGAGGCGCGCTTCCGCGAGTTCGCCGAGGCCTCGTCGGACGTGCTGTGGCTCTTCGACATCGACAGCGCGCGCTTCGCCTATCTCAGCCCGGCGCTGCGGAAGCTCTACGGGATCGGGGTGGCGAGCGGGCGCGGCGCGCCGCTCAGCTTCGACTGGCAGACCGCGATCATCGCGGAGGATCGCGAGCTCGCCGCCACCACGCTGCGCCGCGTCCGCCAGGGTGAGCGCGTCACGCACGATTTCCGCGCGCGCATCCCCGGCAGCGGCAAGGTGCGCTGGCTCAAGAACACCGCCTTCCCGCTGCGCGCGCCGGACGGCCGAGTCAGCCACATCGGCGGCATCGCGCAGGACGTCACCGAGGAGCGCGATGCCGCGGCGCGGCTGCAGATGCTGATCGGCGAGCTGCAGCACCGCACGCGCAACCTGATGGGCGTGATCCAGGCGGTCGCGGAGAGCACGCTCGAGGCAAGCACCGACCTGACCGACTTCGAGCGCGCCTTCTCGGCGCGACTCGACGCGCTGTCGCGCGTGCAGCAGCTCCTGTCGCGGATCGAGGGGCTGGAGCGGGTCGGCTTCGACCAGCTGCTGCGCAGCGAGCTCGCCGCCTTCGGCGCGCTGCCCGACGACGACTCGCGCGTGTCGCTCGCCGGGCCGCGCGGCGTGCCGCTGCGCTCGGGCGGGATCCAGACGCTGGCGCTGGCGCTCCACGAGCTCATCACCAACTCCGTGAAATACGGCGCGCTGAGCCAGCCGGGCGCGACATTGTCGGTGCGCTGGGCGCTGCTGCCGGTGGCGGCCGGCGAGCGGGCGCGGCTGCGCTTCGACTGGGAGGAGCGCGGCGTCGCCATGCCGGCGCGCGGCGACTCGCCCGAGCGCGTCGGCCAGGGGCGCGAGCTGATCGAGCGCGCTGTGCCCTACCAGCTCGAGGCGACGGTCGACTATGCGCTCACCGCCGACGGCGTGCGCTGCGCGATGGTGCTGCCGGTATCACAGACGCTGGTGCGAGGCGCCGCGGCGTGAGCGTGCTCGCCGGACTGCGCGTGCTGGTGGTGGAGGATGAGTATCTGCTCGCGCGCCAGCTCGAACGCGCGCTCCAGCGCGACGGCGCGGACGTGGTCGCGGTGGCGCCCTCGGTCGCGGCGGCGCTGGCGGCGCTGGCGGCGGGCGCGCTGCCCGACGTCGCGGTGCTCGACCTCAACCTCGCCGGGGAGAAGGCCTATCCCGTCGCCGCGGCGCTGCGCGCCGCGGCGGTGCCCTTCGCCTTCGCCAGCGGCTATGACGCGGCCGACCGTGACCCCCCCTTCGCCGACGCGCCGCACCTCAACAAGCCGCTGACGATGGCGACGCTGCGGACCTGCCTCGCGCGGCTGACGGGGCGCACGCCAGGATGAGCCGAGCCCGGAGACGATGATGACGAGCGACCTCGAACTGACCCGCCGCACCCTGCTCGGTGCCGCGGCCGCTGCCGCCACGCTGCCGGGAACCGCGCTGGCCGCTCCCGCCGCCACCCGCGCGCTCTACGCGGGCGGCTACAACAAGGAGGGCGGCGCGGGGCTGCTCCCGCTCGATTATGCGCCCGCCGCGGGGGCGTGGCGTGCCCATGCGGCGGTGGCCGCCGCCCCCGACGCCTCCTGGGGGGTGCGCCAGCCGCGGCTCGGGCTGCACTACCTGGTGCAGGAGGGCGGCGCCGGGAAGGTCGCCGTGTTCCGCCAGCGCCGCGGCGCGTGGCAGCGGCTCGCGCTGGTCGATGCGGGCGGCGCCGACCCGTGCCACCTCGCGCTGAGCGCCGACGCGCGCGCGTTGGCGGTGGCCAATTACAGCAGCGGCAGCGTCGCGCTGATCGCGCTCGACCCGCGCACCGGACTGCCGCGCGCGGCGGCGCAAGTGGTGGCGCACCGGGGGCGCGGCGCCGACGCCGAGCGCCAGGCCGCGCCGCACGCGCACTGGGTCGGCTTCAGCCCGGACCGGAAGTGGCTGTGGTCGGTCGATCTCGGCGCGGACACGATCTTCGCGCACCGGCTCGACGCCGCCGGCACGCGGCTGGGCGAGACCCGCGTCGCCTATCGCGCGGTCGCGGGCAGCGGGCCGCGCCATCTCGCCTTCCACCCGCGTCTGCCGCTCGCCTATCTCGTCGCCGAGCTCGACAACAGCGTGACGGTGCTCCGCCGCGGCACCGATTCCCGCTTCACCGCGCTGGCGCGCCACTCGACGCTGCCCGCGGGGTTCGCGGGCAAGAGCCAGGCCGGCGCGATCGCGATCGACCCGCGCGGGCGCTGGCTCTACGCCTCGAACCGCGGCGCCGACAGCGTCGCGGTCTATGCGATCGCCGCGGACGGGGCGCTCACCCCGATCCAGCACATCGCCTGCGGCGGGCGCTGGCCGCGCCACCTGCGCGTGCTCGACCAGCACCTGCTCGTCGCCAACGAGCGCAGCGGCACGATCGACGGCTTCGCGGTAGGTCGCGACGGGCAACTGGCGCCGTTCGGCGCCGCGGCGCGCGCGCCCGGCGTCGCGTTCGTCGGGGAGGTGTGAGGGGCGCGGTCGTTTTCACCCACCCTCCCCTAACGCCTCTGGTCGGCCGTCATCCTACCTGTTCCGTCATCCCGGGCCTCACCCGGGATCCATGCTTTAGCGAGAGCAACAGCGGGGGGCGTACGCGGTGCGATGGATCCCGGGTCAAGCCCGGGTTGACGGCAGAGCACTAGGCCCGGGAAGGCGCTTTCCCATGATCAGGGCGCGCCCTCAGCCCGCCTCGGCGAGCAGCGCCTTGGCCTGTGCCCCGGTCCAGTCGAGGTCGCCGGTCACGCGCCAGATCTCCTTGCCCGCGGCGTCGTACAGGATCGTCGTCGGCAGGTTGGCGCCGTAGGCGGTGCTCAGCGCCAGCTTCTCGTCGAGGAACGGCTCCAATTTGGCGAAGCCGCGCGCCTTGAGGAAGTCCTTCGCCTTGGCGGGCTCCATGTCCTGGCTCACCGCGACGACGCGGACCCTGCCCGCGAGCGCGCCCGCGGCGGCGTCGAGCGTCGGCATCTCCTTGACGCAGGGGGCGCACCAGGTCGCCCACAGGTTCACCAGCAGCGGCTTGCCGCCACCCAGCGCCGCCAGGGTCGTCGGCGCCCCCGCCAGCGTGGCGAAGCCCGCCGCCGGGGCGGCCTCGCCCTTGTGGCTGCGGTCGACCTTGTCGGGGCGCGCCGCGCCCGCGGCGGGCACCTCGTCGGCGCTGGCGGCGCTCGCCGCGACGTTGCCGCCCGCGGCTTGCCCGCCGCCTCCCGAGCCCTTATCGCACGCGCTGACCGCCAGCGCGGCGCCGAGGAGACAGACGATCGCGACACGCGAGACCATGAGCGGTTCCAACCAGATGTGGGGCGGGCGGTTCGCCGAGGGTCCGGCCGCCGTCATGCGCGAGATAAACGCCTCCATCCCCTTCGACAAGCGGATGTGGCGCCAGGACGTCGCGGGCAGCCGCGCGCACGCCGCGATGCTGGGCGCGCAGGGGATCGTCTCCGCCGCCGACGCCGCCGCGATCGACGCCGGGCTGGCGCAGGTGGCCGAGCGCTACGCCGCCGAGGGTGTGCCCGACGACCTCGCGATGGAGGACATCCATATGCTGAGCGAGGCGCGGCTCGGCGAGGTGATCGGCGGCGCGGCGGGGCGGCTCCACACCGCGCGCAGCCGCAACGACCAGGTCGCGACCGACTTCCGCCTGTGGGTCCGCGACGCCACCGACCAGGTAATCGAAGCGCTCGACCGGCTCGACGACGCCCTGCTCGCGCGCGCGGAGGAACATGCCGCCAGCGTGATGCCGGGCTTCACTCACCTCCAGTCGGCGCAGCCGGTGACGCTCGGCCACCATCTGATGGCCTATCACGAGATGGTGCGGCGCGACCGCTCGCGCTTCACCGACAATCGCGCGCGCGCCAACCTCTGCCCGCTCGGCGCGGCGGCGCTGGCGGGCACCGGCTTCGCGATCGACCGCGACGCCACCGCGCGCGCGCTCGGCTTCGACGCGCCGACGCGCAACAGCCTCGACTCGGTCAGCGACCGCGACTTCGCGCTCGATTACCTGATGGCGGCGAGCCAATGCGCGCTCCACCTGTCGCGGCTGGCGGAGGAGTTCGTGCTGTGGGCGTCGCAGCCCTTCGCCTTCGTGGCGCTGTCGGACCAATGGTCGACCGGCAGCTCGATCATGCCGCAGAAGCGCAACCCCGACGCCGCCGAGCTGGTGCGCGGTCACAGCGGGCGGATCACCGGCTGCCTGATGAGCCTGATGATGACGATGAAGGGGCTGCCGCTCGCTTATTCCAAGGACATGCAGGACGATAAGCCGCCGGTGTTCGAGGCGCACGACCTGCTCGCTCTGTCGCTCGCGGCGATGACCGGGATGGCCGAGAGCGCCACCTTCCGCACCGAGCGGATGCGCCAGGTGGCGGAGAGCGGCTTCGCTACCGCGACCGACCTCGCCGACTGGCTGGTGCGCGAGGCCGACGTGCCGTTCCGCGAGGCGCACCATGTCACCGGCCGCGCGGTGGCGCGCGCCGAGGCGCTGGGCTGCACGCTCGACCGCGTGCCGCTGCCGGAGCTGCAGGCGATCGACCCGCGCATCACCGCCGCGGTCTACGACGTGCTGTCGGTCGACGCCTCGGTGGCGAGCCGGCGCAGCTTCGGCGGCACCGCGCCGGACAATGTCCGCGCCGCGATCGTGGCCGCGCGGGCCGTGCGGGCGGGAGAGGGAAAGTGACGACACACCGAGCCCTCGCAGTTACCGCACTGGCGACCGCGCTGGCGGGCTGCGGCTCGACCCAGGCGCTCAAGCCGGCGCCGGGCGTGCCGCTGCCCGTCGCTCCCTATGGCGCGACCGCGACGCCGGCGATCGGCGAGCTGCTCACCCCCAGCGTTCAGGCCCGCCCGCGCCGCACCGGGGAGGTCCTGACCCGCTCGCAGGAGCGCCAGAGCGACGAGTACGACCTGCCGCCGCGGTGAGGGGGATAGCGGCGGCCTAGGTCTGGCGCTTCCCGTCCCCACTGCCGTCATCCCGAACTTGTTTCGGGATCCACCGGCCCGCATACGCCGCAACCGAGGGACTCGCGGCACCGTGGATCCCGAAACGAGTTCGGGATGACGGCTCGTGGTGGGGCGAAGGCACGCCCCCCACAGCCGGCCACGTCTTCGTCACGCCGACGCGCGAACCACGCTAGAAGAGACACGATGGACCATTTCCACTATCGCGACGGGGAATTGTGGTGCGAGGGCGTGCCGCTGGCGCGCGTCGCCGCCGAGGTCGGTACCCCCGTCTACGTCTATTCCGCCAACGCCTTCCGCGACCATGCCCGCGCTTTCCGCGCCGGGCTGGTGGGCGTGCGCGAGGCGCATCTCGCCTATGCGATCAAGGCCAATCCCAATGTCGCCGTGCTGCGCCTGCTCGCCGCCGAGGGCTATGGCGCCGACGTCGTCTCGGGCGGCGAGCTGGCGCGCGCGCTCGCCGCGGGGATGCCCGCCGAGTCGGTCGTCTTCTCGGGGGTCGGCAAGACCGAGGCCGAGCTGGTGCGCGGGCTCGACGCGGGGATCGGCCAGTTCAACCTCGAGCTGGAGGAAGAGGGCGAGGCGCTCGCCCGGCTCGCCGCCGCCCGCGGGCTGACCGCGCGCGCGGTGCTGCGCGTCAACCCCGACGTCGACGCCGGGACGCACGCCAAGATCTCGACCGGGCGCAAGGAGAATAAGTTCGGCGTGCCGATCGACCAGGCGCCGGCGATGTTCGCGCGACTGGCGGGGCGGCCCGGCCTCTCGCTCGAGGGCGTGGCGATCCATATCGGCAGCCAGCTGTTCGACCTCGCGCCGCTGGAGGCCGCGTACCGGCGCGTCGGCGAGCTGGTGGCGACGCTGCGCGCCGCCGGCCACCGCGTCACCCGCGTGGACCTCGGCGGCGGCCTCGGCGTCCGCTACAAGGAGGGCGACGCGCCGCGCTCCCCGGCCGAATATGGCGCGATGGTCGAGCGAGTCACGCGCGACTGGGACGTCACGCTGATGTTCGAGCCCGGACGCGTGATCGCCGCCAACGCGGGGGTGCTGCTCACCCGCGTGATCTGGGTGAAGCCCGGCGTGGTGAACCCCTATGTCATCGTCGACGCGGCGATGAACGATCTCGCGCGACCGGCGCTCTACGACGCCTGGCACGACTTCGATCCGGTGGTGCCGAGGGGCGAGCGGGTCACCGCCAACATCGCCGGGCCGGTGTGCGAGACCGGCGACACCTTCGCGATGGCGCGCGAGATCGACCGCGTCGCCAAGGGCGATCTCGCGGTGTTCCGCAGCGCGGGCGCCTATGGCGCGACCATGGCCTCGACCTACAACAGCCGCGCGCTCGTGCCAGAGGTGCTGGTCGACGGCGACCGCTTCGCGGTGGTGGCCGACCGGATCGCGGCGGAGACCATCCTGGCCGCCGAGCGGGTGCCCGAGTGGCTGTGAGCCGGTGAGCGACCCGCGTGACGCCGCGGCGGCGCTGCCGAGCCTGCCGGTGTTCCTCCGTCTGGCGGGACGGCCGATCATCCTGGTCGGCGAGGGCGAGCCCGCCGCGGCGAAGCGGCGGCTGCTCGAGCGCGCGGGCGCGATGATCGTCGGCGAGGACGATGGCGTGGCACGGCTCGCTGTGGTGGCGGACGACGAGGCCGCGGTCGCGCGGCTCAAGGCGCGCGGCGTGCTGGTCAACGCGGTCGACCGGCCCGAACTCTGCGACTTCACGCTCCCCGCGATCGTCGACCGTGCGCCGGTGCTGGTCGCGATCGGCAGCGCGGGCGTGTCGGCGGGGCTGGCCGCGGCACTGCGCCAGCGGCTCGAGACGCTGCTGCCGGCCACGCTCGGCCGGCTCGCCGAGGCGCTCCATGTCGCGCGGCCCGCCCTCCGCGCCGCGCTGCCCGACATGGGCGAGCGCCGCCGCGCGATCGGGGCGGCGCTCGCGCCCGGCGGCGCGCTCGACCCGCTCGGCGCGCCCGCGCTCGAGGACGTCGCCGCGGCGGTGATCGCGGCGCAGCCCGCCACCGGGCTCGCCCGCCTGCGGCTGCGCTCGCACGACCCGGACGAGCTGACGCTGCGCCAGGCGCGGCTGCTCGCCGCAGCGGACGTGGTGACGCATCGCCCCGACGTCCCTCCCGCGATCCTCGATCGCGCGCGCGCCGACGCCGAGCGGATCGAGTGCGCCGCGCCGCCGCTCGCCCCCGCGACGGGGCTGGTGGTGGACCTCGCGATGGAGGAGGAACGATGAGCGGCACCGCGTGGCGAGTCACCGGCGAGGGTAAGGTGGAGGAGATATCGGTCAAGGGCGCGCTCGGCTGCGGCGCCCCCTTCGTCTGGGTGCACCTCACCACCAACGCCGAGCACGCCCAGACATGGCTGCGCGACGAGGCGGGCCTGCCGCCCTATGTGATCGACTCGCTGACCGCCGCCGAGACTCGCCCGCGTGCCGACAAGCTGGCCGACGCCGCCTTCGTCAACCTGCGCGGTCGCACCGACGAGGAGCTGGACGGCTCCGACATGCTCGCCTCGATCCGTATCTGGGCAGCGAAGGGTCGGGTCGTCACCGTGTCGCGCAAGCATCTGGTCGCACTCGACGAGGTCGTGAAGCTGATGCGTGACGGCGCGATCCGCGATCCCGGCGACCTGATCAGCGCCTTCGCCGCCGAGATCACCGAGGACCTCGATCCCGTGGTCGCCGATCTCGGCGACTGGCTCGACGATTGCGAGCAGAAGCTCGCCGCCGAGCATATCTTCGAGCTGCGACGCGGCGTCACCAAGGTGCGCTCGGAGGCGATCAACTACCGCCGCTTCCTCGCGCCGCAGCGCGCCGCGCTGGAGAAACTGGCGACGCTGCCGGGCGACTGGCTCGCCGAGGACGACCGCGCGCATCTCTCCGCCGCGGCCGACCGCGCCGCGCGCATGGCGGAGGAGGTGGAGGCGATCCGCGAGCGCGCCGCGCTGGTGCACGAGGCGCTGACCGACCTGCGCGCCGAGCAGCTCGACCAGCGCGGGCTGGTGATCGCGATCGCGGCGATGGTGTTCCTGCCGCTGACCTTCATCACCGGCCTGTACGGGATGAACGTGGAGGGGCTGCCCTATGCCAAGGAGCCCTGGGCGTTCGACGCGATCGCGGGGGTCTGCGCGCTGATCGCGGCGGGAACGGTGATCTATTTCCTGCGGCGGCACTGGTTCCGCTGAGCGGCGCTGTCGGTATCCTGCTGCGTCTGCCCTCGCTTACCGATGTGCGCCTGCGCACGCAGGAGCTCAGAGCCGTGAGCATCATCGCTGTGACCCCAGGCTCCGGCGTTCGCCGGAGCACAGCCTAGCTCGTCGTCGGCGTCATCTATCCTGCCGCGACGACGCGCGCGGTCATGCTCGCGGGCGACAGGATCTCGATCCAGTAGCCATCGGGATCGGTGATGAAGGCGATGTCGCGCATCTTGCCCTCGTCGGGCCACTTGCGGAACGGGACGCCCAGCGCCGCGAACCGCGCGCAGGCGGCCGTCACGTCGGGCACCGAGACACCGAGATGGCCGAAGCCGCGCGGCTCGTCGTTGCCGCTGTGGTAGCCGGCGAAGCCCGGGTCGCTCTCGCTTCCCCAATTGTGCGTCAGCTCCAGCGTGGTCTCGCGCGTGAAGACGAAGCGCGCGCGCTCCGCCGGATCGGCCGGTACGCTCTCGCCCTCGCCGAGGAAGGCGAGGAAGTAGAGCGAGAAGCGCATGTCCTCGATGTCGAGCCGCTGGATCAGCGTCATGCCCAGCACCTGCTGGTAGAAGGCCAGCGACGCCGCCGGGTCACGGACCCGCAGCATCGTCTGGTTCAGCGTGAACCCCTCGGTACCGGCAGGGCGGGGCATGAGCCTATCTCCGTCAGGCGAGCGTGAGGCCGACGTCGACGTTGCCGCGCGTCGCGTTCGAATAGGGGCAGATCTGGTGCGCGGCCTCGACCAGTCGCTCCGCCTCGGCGCGCTCGACCCCCGGCAGGTCGACGAGCAGGTCGGTGGTGATGCCGAACCCACCCTCCGAACGCGGGCCGATGCCGACGGTTGCGGTCACCTTGGTATCGGCAGGCACCTTCACCTTGAGCTGCTGTCCCGCGACCTTGAGCGCGCCGATGAAGCAGGCCGAATAGCCCGCCGCGAACAGCTGCTCCGGGTTCGCGCCCTCGCCGCCCGCGCCGCCGAGCTCCTTGGGCGTCGAGAGCGCGACGGTGAGCGTGCCATCCTCGCTGCGCGCCTCGCCGTCGCGGCCGCCGGTGGCGGTGGCGCGGGTGCTGTACTTGACGTCGACGGTCATGATGCAGTCTCCTATCGCGATAAACCTTGCTTCGATAAACCTCTGCTAGACCGCAAGCGCCAGCCTGTCCAGTGGAATTTGTATCGCGATAAGCAATAGGCTATGTAGCGGGAAAGGATGACGTGAATGCCGGCTCCCCTCCCCCTCGACCAGCAGCTCTGTTTCTCGCTCTACGCCGCCAGCATGGCGGTGGGGCGCGCGTACAAGCCGCTGCTCGACGAGCTCCGCATCACCTACCCGCAATATCTGGTGCTGCATGCGCTGTGGGAGCAGGACGGGCGCAGCGTCGGCGCGATCGCCGAGCGGCTCGCGCTCGAGTCGAGCACGATCACCCCGCTGGTCAAGCGGATGGAGGCGGCGGGTCTGGTCGAGCGCCGGCGCAATCCGGACGACGAGCGTCAGGTCCAAGTGTTTCTCACCGAGGCGGGCCAGGCCATGCGCGCCCGCTGCGGTTGCCTGGCGGAACGCCTGCTGGAGCGCTCGCGGCTGTCGATCGACCAGCTCGCCGCGCTCAACCGGCAGGTGCAGGCGCTGCGCGACGCGCTGGTGGAGAGCGGCGGGGGTTAGCGTTCGAGCCACCTCCGGTGCTCGTGCTCCGGCGAACGCCGGAGCCTGAGGGCCACCGACGTCGTCCTCTCCCGATCTGGGCTCCCGCGTGCGCGGGAGCACGGTTGGGCTTGGCTGGGCGAGACTCTCGGCTCAATCCTCGCGCAGCGCGGCGGCGATCCAGTCGCGCACCACCCGAACGCGCGCGAGCGTGGCGGCCTCGCCCTGCAACTCGCCCGCCGACTGGTTCGGTTCGCGCGGGGCGGGTGCGTCGGCGGCGCCCGGCTTGGCATCCCGGCGGCTCGGGCGCTCGCGCGCCAGCAGCTGCTGGACGCCGCGGATGGTATAGCCCTCCCCATTCAGCAGCGCGGCGATGCGCTCGATCAGCGCGACATCGGCGGGGCGGTAGTAGCGGCGATTGCCGGCGCGGGTCACCGGGCGGAGCTGCGGGAAGCGTTCCTCCCAGTAGCGCAGCACGTGCGGGGCGACCCCGGTCGCCGCGGCGACCTCGCCGATCGTCCGGAAGGCGGCGGCGGATTTCTCGTCCGACGCCACGGTCGTCAGCTGGCGCCCGCGATGCGGTCGCGCATCATCTGGCTGGCGCGGAAGGTCAGCACGCGCCGCGGCGCGATCGGCACCTCGACCCCGGTCTTGGGGTTGCGCCCGATCCGCTCGCCCTTGTCGCGCAGCACGAAGGTGCCGAAGCCCGAGATCTTGACGTTCTCGCCTTCCGCCAGCGCGCCGCACATCTTCTCGAGGATCTGCTCGACCATGCGCGCCGAGTCCGCGCGCGAGAGACCGACGCGCCGATGCAGCGCCTCCGCCAGATCAGCGCGCGTGAGCGTGCCCGCCTCCACCATGACCGCAACCCCCCTTCAAAGTTAAATGACTGTCATTACCGTTCGTTAAAACGCAATCGTTTTCTTGTCGATCGGTGACCGCCAGTCAGGGTCAGTAGCGCAGCACCGCGGCACCCCAGGTGAAGCCCCCGCCCATCGCCTCGAGCACGACGATATGCCCCGGCCGGATGCGCCCGTCGCGCACCGCCTGGTCGAGTGCCAGCGGCACCGAGGCGGCGGACGTGTTGGCGTGCTGGTCGACCGTCATCACCACCTTCTCGGGGGGGAGCGACAGCTTGCGCGCGGTGGCGTCGAGGATGCGCGCATTGGCCTGATGTGGGACGACCCAGTCGACGGAATCGGTCGGCAGCCCGGCGGCGAGCAGCGCCTCCTCCATCACCGCGGCCAGGTTGACCACCGCGTGGCGGAACACCTCGCGCCCCTTCATCCGCAGCTTGCCGACCGTTCCCGTGGTCGAGGGGCCGCCGTCGACGTAGAGCAGGTCGTTGTGACGGCCGTCGGCGTGGAGCCGGGTCGCCAGGATGCCGCGCGCCGCGGGGTCGGCGTTGTCCTCCGCCGTGTCGCGCGCCTCGAGCACGATCGCGCCGGCGCCGTCGCCGAACAGCACGCAGGTGGTGCGGTCCTCCCAGTCGAGCAGGCGGGTGAAGGTCTCCGCGCCGATCACCAGCGCGCGGCGGTGCGCGCCGGCGCGGATCATGCTGTCCGCCACCTGCACCGCGTAGAGGAAGCCCGAGCAGACCGCGGCGACGTCGAACGCGACGCAGTCGTTGATCCCCAGCATCGCCTGCACCTTGGTGGCCGTGGCGGGAAAGGTGTTGTCGGGCGTGGCCGTGGCCAGCACGATCAGGTCGACGTCCTGCGGCGTCACGCCCGCGGCGGCGATCGCGGCGACCGCGGCGTCGCGCGCCAGCGTCGCGGTGGTCTCGCCCTCGCCCGCGATATGGCGAAAACGGATGCCGGTCCGCTCGACGATCCACTCGTCCGTCGTGTCGACCCGCTCGGCCAGCTCGGCGTTGGAGACGCGGTGCGCGGGTAGAGCGGAGCCCGTCCCCGTCAGCACGGCCCGGATCATGCGGCGGCTTTCGCTTCGAAGTGGCGCAGGTCCTCGGCGATGCGGCGCGCCAGATCGGCCTTCACCATCTTGGCGGCATTGCCGATCGCGGTGGCGACACCGCGCTCGTTGGCGCTGCCGTGGCTCTTGAGCACCAGCCCGTTGAGGCCGAGGAAGACCGCACCATTGTGGTTGTTCGGATCGAGATGGTCGCGCAGCAGCTCGGTCGCGGGGCGCGAGATCAGGAAGCCCAGCTTGGAGCGGACCGAGCTGGTGAAGGCGCGCTTGAGCAGGTCGCCGACGAAGCGCGCGGTGCCCTCGGCGGTCTTGAGCGCGATATTGCCCGAGAAGCCGTCGCACACGATCACGTCATGCTCGCCGCGCGACAGCCGGTCGCCCTCGACGAAGCCCGTGAAGTTCATCGGAAGATGCCCCGCCACCCGCAGGATCTGCGCGGCATCGCGGATCTCCTCGGTGCCCTTCTGGTCCTCGCTGCCGATGTTGAGCAGCGCGACGCGGGGCGACTCGAGGTCGAGCGTGGTGCGCGCATAGGCGGCTCCCATCACCGCGAACTGGACGAGGTTGCGCGCGTCGCACTCGGTGTTCGCGCCGAGGTCGAGCACCACGACGTCGTTGTCACCCAGCGTCGGAAGCAGCGCGGCGAGCGCGGGTCGGTCGATCCCGGGCATGGTGCGCAGCGACAGCTTGGCCATCGCCATCAGCGCGCCGGTGTTGCCCGCCGACACCGCCGCACCGGCGCGGCCCTGCTTCACCAGATCGATCGCGACGCCCATCGAGGTGGTCCGCGCGCGGCGGATCGCCTGGGTCGGCTTCTCGTCGCCCGCGATCACGTCGGGCGCGTGGACGATCTCGGAATGTTGCGAGAGGTTCGGGTGGCCCTTCAGCCCCTCCGAGATCACCGCCTCGTCACCCACCAGCAGGAAGCTGACGTCGTCGAAGCGGCGGCGCGCGCGCGCCACCCCGGCCAGCATGACCGCCAGCCCCTCGTCGCCGCCCATCGCATCGACGGCGATCCGGGACCTGTCGGACATCACTGGACCCAACTCCTGATGCTCAACCGCGGGAGGCCCGCGATCAGGCGTCGACCGCGATGACCTCGCGACCGTTGTAGTGACCGCAGGCGGTGCACAGGTTGTGCGGGCGCTTCAGCTCGCCGCAGTTCGGACACTCCTGGAATGCCTCCACCGAGAGCGCGTCGTGCGCGCGGCGCATGCCGCGGCGGGAGGGGGAAGTCTTTCGCTTGGGGACGGCCATCGCGGCACCTTGATCTATCTAAGAGTTCGTAACAGCGACGAGCCGATGTCCGGGGCCGCGCGGCCGGCGCATGAGCCGGCCGCGGCGGACAGCCGGGCATCGGCTCGTATCGCGAAGCCCCGCGCCTATAGCGATTTCCGCCACTGTTGCAAGTCGCCGTCACCTGTCTCTCCGCTGCGTCACCAACGAGCGAGCGGCGCAATTGATGCCGCGGACGTCCGAGCGCAAGTCCCCGCACCCTCGCGCGAATCACTCTCGGTCGGGGTCACTGCGCCAGCACCCGGTCGCTCACGAACATGTTGTGGCGGCGCTCGTGCGCGAACGTGCTCGGCTGGCCGTGGCCGGGGATGAAGGCGGTGGCGTCGCCGAGCGGCCACAGCTTGGTGACGATCGACTCGATCAGCTGCGGGAAATTGCCCTGCGGCAGATCGGTGCGCCCGATCGAGTTCTGGAACAGCACGTCGCCGACCTGCGCGAACTGCGACGGCGCGTGGTGGAAGATGACGTGACCGGCGGTGTGCCCCGGCGTGTGGTAGACGTCGAGCAGCAGCTCGCCGACGCTCACCGTGTCGCCCTCGATCAGCCAACGGCTCGGCTCGAAGACGGTGCCCTCGACGCCCCATTGCCGGCCGTCCTCGTCGAGCCGCGCCAGCCAGAAGCGATCGTCCTCGTGCGGCCCCTCGATCGGCACGCCGAGCGAATCGGCGAGCGGCTTGGCCGCGCCGGCATGGTCGATATGGCCGTGGGTGAGCAGGATCTTCTCCACCGTCACGCCGGCGCGCGCGATCGCGGCGGTGATCCTGGGCAGGTCGCCGCCGGGATCGACCACCGCGGCGCGCATCGTCGCGGTGCACCAGATCAGCGTGCAGTTCTGCTGGAGCGGGGTGACCGGGATGATCGCCGCGCGCAGCGGGGTATCGCTCATTGCTCGCTCCTGGGCTCGCGCCTGGCGCGGTCCGAATGTGCCGCGCGCGCCCCGCATAGCCGCGGCGCGCGCGCTTGTCACAGCCGTCGGCGCTCGCACCGGAGAGCGAATTGCTGTCCTTACCGCGGCTTGGACGCGATGAGTCGCGGCAAGCCGACTTGCCGGCGCGGCGGCGCGCGGGCATCACCGGCCCATGGTGCTTGAACCGCCCTTCGTGCTGCTCGACGACGCGCGACCGGGTGCGGGTCCGGCGCGGCTCTACACGAACCCGCGCCGCGTGCTGCGCGCCGACTCGCTTCCGGATGTACCGGCGCTGCTGCGCGAGGCGGCGGGGGCGAACGCGGCGGGCTTCCTCTCCTACGGCGCGGGCGCGGCGTTCGAGCCGAGCGCGGGGACCGCGCCGCGCGCGCCCGACGCGCCGCCGCTCGCCTGGTTCGGGCTGTTCGACGGCTGGGAGGAGGTCGACGACGTCGCCGCGCTGCTGCCCGAGGCGGCGGCGAGCTGGGTCGGCGCGCCCGCGCCCGAGCTGACGCGCGACGAGTATGACGCGATGTTCGCGGAGGCGCAGGCGCTGATCGCGGCGGGCGACCTCTACCAGCTCAACCTCACCTTCCGCGCGCGCGTGCCGGTGCTGGGTGACCCGCTCGCGCTCTACGCCCGGCTGCGCCCGCACGCGCGCGCCGGCTGGGGCGCGATCGTCGCTACGGGCGAGCATATGTTGCTCTCCTTCTCGCCCGAGCTGTTCGTCGCGCTCGACGGCGACCGGCTCACCTGCCGCCCGATGAAGGGGACGGCGCGACGCGAGACCGATCCGGCGGCCGATCGCGCCGCGGCCGAGCGGCTCGCCGGCGACGCCAAGCAGCGCGCCGAGAACCTGATGATCGTCGACCTGATGCGCAACGATCTCGCGCGCGTCGCGGTCGCGGGCAGCGTCGCGGTGCCCGAGCTGTTCGCGGTGGAACATTACCCCAGCGTCCACCAGCTCACCTCCACGGTCACCGCCGGGCTGGCACCGGGCCGGGGCGCCGCCGACGTGCTCGCCGCGCTGTTCCCGTGCGGCTCGATCACCGGCGCGCCCAAGGTCCGCGCGATGCAGGCGATCGCGGCGATCGAGCGCGGCAGCGCGCGCGACGTCTACACCGGCGCGATCGGCCGGATCGACGCGGGCGGCGACGCGCAGTTCAGCGTCGCGATCCGCACGCTGACGCTCGCCGCTGGGGCGGAGGCGGCGCTGCTCGGCGTCGGCGGCGGGATCGTCGCCGATTCGCGCGCCGACGAGGAATGGGACGAGGCGCTCGCCAAGGCCGCCTTCGTCACGCGCGCGGTGACCACGCCCGACCTGATCGAGACGATCGCCTTCGACCCGCTCGAGGGGCTGCTGCTGGTCGACCGCCATCTCGCGCGGATGAAGGCGAGCGCGGCGGCGTTCGGCTTCGACTTCGACCGCCACGCCGCGCGCAACGAGCTGCAGGCGGCGACCTTCCGGCTGCGCGAGCGCGCGCGCGTGCGGCTGCTGCTGGCCCCCTCCGGCGCGATCGCGATCGAGGTGACCCCGCCGCCCGTGACGCGGCTCGCGCCGCTGCGCGTCGCGCTGGCGGCGCTGCCCGTGACGCCGCGCGACTGGCGTCTGCGCCACAAGACCAGCGATCGCGCCTTCTACGATCGCGCGCGCCGCGCCGCGGGCGAGGACGAGGTGGTGTTCGTCGCTCCCGACGGCCGATTGACCGAGGGCAGCTTCACGACCGTCTTCGTCGAGCGCGGCGAGACGCTGGTGACGCCGCGCGCCGGCCCGCTGCTGCCCGGCGTGCTGCGCGCCGAGCTGATCGCGCAGGGTCGCGCGGTCGAGGGCGATCTCACCCCGGCCGAGCTCGCGGGCGGCTTCCTGCTCGGCAATGCGCTGCGCGGGCTGATGCGGGCCACGCTCGCGGTTGCACTATGAGAACGACCGTCGCATAGGCACGCGCGCTTCCTCAACCAAGGCGCCCCCCATGCACCCCTCCGCCGCGCTCGACCGCATCAATCCCTCGCCGACGCTGGCGATCACCAGCCGCGTGCTGGAGCTGAAGCGCGCCGGGGTCGACGTGATCGGGCTGGGCGCGGGCGAGCCCGACTTTGACACGCCCGAGTTCGTCAAGGAGGCCGCGATCGCGGCGATCCGCGCGGGCAAGACCAAATACACCAACGTCGACGGCACGCCCGAGCTGAAGGAGGCGATCGTCGCCAAGTTCAAGCGCGACAATTCTCTCGACTACACCCCCGCTCAGATCAGCGTGAATGTCGGCGGCAAGCACACGCTGTTCAACGCTCTGGTGGCGACGCTCGACGCCGGCGACGAGGTGATCGTGCCCGCGCCCTATTGGGTGAGCTACCCCGACGTGGTGCAGTTCGCCGGCGCCACCCCGGTGATCGTCGCCGCCGGCGCCGACGTCGGTTACAAGCTTACCCCGGCGATGCTCGAGGCGGCGATCACGCCGCGCACCAAATGGGTGATCCTCAACTCGCCGTCCAACCCGACCGGCGCCGCCTACACCGTCGACGAGCTCCGCGAACTCGGCGCGGTGTTCGAGCGCCACCCGCACGTGTGGATCTTCGCCGACGATATGTACGAGCATATCGTCTACGACGACTTCCGCTTCGCCACGATCGCCGAGGTCTGCCCGTCGCTGTACGAGCGCACGCTGACGGTGAACGGCTGCTCCAAGGCCTATGCGATGACCGGCTGGCGCATCGGCTTCGCGGGCGGGGCGCCGTGGCTGATCAAGGCGATGGGCAAGCTCCAGTCGCAGTCGACCAGCAATCCCTGCTCGATCGCGCAGGCCGCGGCGGTCGCGGCGCTGACCGGCGACCAGTCCTTCCTCAAGGAGCGCGGCGCCGCCTTCCAGAAGCGCCGCGACCTCGTCGTCGGCCTGCTCAACCAGGCCGACGGCATCACCTGCCCCACCCCCGAGGGGGCCTTCTACGTCTACCCCGACGTCAGCGGCGTGATCGGAAAGGCCACCCCGGCAGGGCGCACGATCGAGACCGACAGCGACTTCGTCGGCTATCTGCTCGACGACGCCAAGGTGGCGGCAGTGCAGGGCGTCGCCTTCGGCGTCTCGCCCGCGATGCGGATCAGCTACGCCACCTCGGAGGCGCTGCTGACCGAGGCGTGCCACCGGATCCAGCAGGCCTGCGCCGCGCTGCGCTGAGTTGCCTGACGGTTACGAACGGAAACGATTCTGTTCGAACGTTGACATACCGGCGCGGGAACGCCGCGCCTATATGGGCGCCAGATGAACGCGTCGCCCAGAAGCGGTTCATCGCCCGATCCCTATTCCTCCAGCCCAAGGGCGCGCACGGCGCCCGCGACACCGGAGCGGCCGCGCGGGCGGTCGGAGAGAAGAGAGTAACGCCATGAACCGCTTCATCAAGTCCAGCTTCGCGCGCCGGTTCGCCGGCGGCTTTCTGATCGGCGCGGCGGCGATGCTCGGGATCCATGCCAGCCAGGCCGAGACCCCCGCCAACGCCTATGCCGCGACTCACGTCGCGCGCTGATCGCGGACGTATCGTCCGCACATGCGCGGGCGATGAAAGGCGCTGATCCATGTTGCCGGCGCGCCGCGCGATCCCCATCTTCTGCGTCATGACCAAGCTTTTTCCCCGTCGCCTCGGAGCGCTCGCGCTCGGCGCCCTCTCGCTGGCCAGCTGCGGCGCCGCACAGGCGGAGCGCGCGGTGCCGATCCCCGCCGCCGCGCGCGACGTCGCGCCGACGGCGGGCTTGCAGACCGCGGTGCTCGCGGGCGGCTGCTTCTGGGGCATGGAAGCGGTGTTCCAGCAGGTCCGCGGCGTGCGCGACGTCACCGCGGGCTATGCCGGGGGCACCGCCGCGACCGCCAATTACCGCGACGTCAGCAGCGAGACGACGCGCCACGCCGAGGCGATCCGAGTCCGCTATGACCCGCGCGTGGTGAGCTACGCGACGCTGCTGCGCGTCTATTTCTCGGTGGCGCACGACCCGACGCAGGTGAACCGCCAGACCCCCGATGTCGGCACCAGCTATCGCTCCGCGATCTTCGCGCAGACGCCCGAGCAGCGCGCGGTGGCGAGCGCCTATATCGCGCAGCTCGGCGCCGCGCGTGCCTTCCAGCGCCCGATCGCGACCAAGGTGGAGAGCGGCGCCTTCTACCCGGCCGAGGCGGAGCACCAGGACTTCTTCCAGCGCAACCCGTACCACCCCTATATCATGCGCTGGGACAAGCCCAAGGTCGCCGCCTTCCGCGCCGGCTTCCCCCGTCTGGCGAGCTGAGCCGGCGCGGAAAGCGCTACAGGCGCGTGCCCACCGCGGCGCAGGCGAGGAACATCAGCAGCCCGGCGAAGCGGTTGCTGCGGAAGCGCGCGAGCGCGCCAGCGCCGTCGTCGGGCACCAGTGTCGCCGCCTGCCAGCCGAGATGGAGCGCGATCGGCGCCAGCGCGAGGAGCACCAGCGCGTCGGCGCGGACCTGCCAGAAGGCCGTCGCCCATGAAGCCAGCGCGAGCGCGTAGCAGAGCGCGACCCCGGCGCGGACGTGCCGCCCCATCGCCAGCGCCGACGAGCCGATCCCGATCAGTGCGTCGTCCTCGCGGTCCTGGAGCGCGTAGATCGTGTCATAGCCCACCACCCAGAGAATCGCGCCGGCGTAGAGCAGCAGGCCGGGCAGGGTGAGCGCGCCCCACACCTCGCTCCAGCCGACCAAAGCCGCCCAGGAGAAGACCAGCCCGAGCCAGACCTGCGGCCACCAGGTGATGCGCTTCATGAAGGGATAGGCCGCCACCGGCGCGAGCGCGGCGAGCGACACGACCGCGGCGTAGCGATGGAGCCGGAGCAGCACCACCAGCCCGATCAGGCACAGCGCCACCAGCCAGGCCCAGGCCACGCCGAGTGACACCTGCCCGCTGGCGAGCGGGCGGTGGCGCGTGCGCGCGACGCTGGCGTCGAGCTCGCGGTCGACGATATCGTTGTAGACGCAGCCCGCGCCGCGCATCGCGACGCTGCCGAGCAGCAGCCACAGCAGCAGCGGCCAGCGCTCGGCCGCGCCGCCGGCGAGCGCGACCGCCCAGGCGCCGGGCCAGAACAGCAGCCACCAGCCGATCGGGCGATCGAGCCGCGCGAGCAGCGCGAGCGCGCGCGGTAGCGGCGGGAGCGCGGCGACGAGGCCGCGGTGCTGGCTGTCGGGGACGATCTCGGTCACGCGCGCCGCTCTAGCGCGTCCCGCCCCGCGACCAAAGCCGCGGTTGCGGCGCGCCGGCACCGCCGCCATGGTCACGCGTCAACCGTTCCCGGGGAGAGGATACAAATGGTCGGCCCGCCGGCATGACGCTGCTCGCCATCGCCCTCGTCATCGTACTGCTGATCCTGCTGGTGGCGCTCGCCAAGGCACCGCCGCTGGTGGCCTTCGTCATCGCCGCGCTACTCGGCGGCGTGCTGCTCGGCGTGCCGCTCGAAACCATCCCCAAGGCGATCGAGAAGGGCATCGGCGACACGATCGGTCCGCTCGTCGTGATCGTCGTGCTCGGTGCGATGGCGGGCAAGCTGATCGCCGACAGCGGCGCCGCGCGGCGGATCGCCGACGCGCTGATCGCGCTGTTCGGCCCACGTCGTCTGCCGCTGGCGATGGCGGCGACCGGCTTCCTGGTCGGCATCCCGCTCTTCTACAATGTCGGCTTCGTGCTGATGGTGCCGCTGATCTTCTCGATCACGGCGCGGGCCAAGCTGCCGCCGGTCCATGTCGGCATGCCGCTGCTCGCCGGCCTGTCGATCGCGCACGGCTTCCTCCCGCCGCACCCCTCGCCGACCGCGCTGGTGACCCAGCTCCACGCCGACCTGGGACAGACGCTGATCTACGGCCTGATCGTCGGCGTGCCGACGCTGCTGATCGCCGGCCCGCTGTTCGCGATGACGTTGAAGACCATCCAGTCGCCCCCCTCCGCGCTGTTCGCCAGCGACGACGCGGCCGAGCGCCGGCTGCCCGGCACCGCGGTGAGCTTCCTGTGCGCGCTGCTGCCGGTCGGGCTGATCGCGGGCACGACCGCGCTCAGCTATCTCGCGCTGTCGCCCGAGCTCGCCGCGGCGGTGCGCTTCGTCGGCAACCCGACGGTGGTGCTGCTGGTGGCGATCGCGATCGCGATGCTCGCGCTGGGGGCGGGCAGCGGCCTGCCGCTGCCCCGCATGATGGAGAGCTTCGCCGGCGCGACGCGCGACATCGCGCCGATCCTGCTGATCATCGCGGGCGCGGGCGCGCTCAAGCAGGTGCTGGTGGAGAGCGGCGCCGACCGCGTGCTCGCCGCCGAGCTGGCGACGCTGCCGATCCCGCCGCTGGTGCTCGGCTGGCTGCTCGCCTGCGTGATCCGGATCGCGCTCGGCTCGGCGACGGTCGCGGGCCTGACCGCGGGCGGGCTGGTCGCGCCGTTGCTCGCCACCAGCGGCGCCGACCCGAACCTGATGGTGCTCGCGATCGGCGCGGGCAGCCTGATGTGCAGCCACGTCAATGATTCGGGCTTCTGGATGTTCAAGGAATATTTCGGGCTGAGCCTGCGCGACACCTTCCGCTCCTGGTCGCTGATGGAGACGCTGGTCGGCAGCTTCGGGCTGGTGTTCGTGCTGCTGCTCGACGCGGTCGTTTAGCCGAGCGAGCGGACAGCTCGTCGCGACGCTCCAGCGCGTGCTCAGACGATGTCTGTCATGCACTGTCACGCGATCGTCGTCACGCCGATGCAACGGTGGGCGGCGCCGCGCGGCTATAATGCTATCCGCGGTCGGTGACGGAGGCGGGCATGACGACACAGATCACGCGCTGGGCACGATCGCTGGCGCCGCTCGCGTTCCTGCTCGCCGCGCCGCTCGACGCCGCGTCGCACGGGGCGGTGCGGCCGCACGAGCTCCGCGTCGAGCGGGTGGTCGCGCTGGTCCGCCACGGCGTGCGCGCGCCGATATCCGGGGAGGTGCCCGAGGGCACGCGCACCGACGCGCCCTGGCCGCGCTGGCCGGTGGCGCCGGAGCGGCTCACCCCGCGCGGCGCGCGCGCGCTGCGGATCGAGGGCGCCTTGGCGCGGCGCTGGCTCGACTCAATCGGCCTGACCGGGCGCGGGCGCTGCCCCGCGGCCGGTCAGGTGAGCGTCTGGACCAACACCGCCGAGCGGACCATCGCCAGCGGCGCCGCGCTGGCGGAAGGGCTCGCGCCGGGCTGCGCGGTGCCGATCGGTCACCGCGACGCGGGCGCGGTCGACCCCTTGTTCGAGCCGCTGCGCGCGGGCGCGGCGCCGTTTGACGCGCGCGCCGCGATCGAGTCGGTCCAGGCCTATACCGGCGGGGTCGAGCGCATGGCGGATCGCTACGGGCCGCAGCGCGCCGAGCTCGACCGCGCGCTCGGCTGCGGCGACGCCGCGGGCTGCAGCCCCAGCGCGCCCGCGACCCTGCGCCCCAGCGCCGACGGGCGCGCGATCGAGCTGAGCGGCCCGATCCGCGACGTCTCGGGCACCGCGCAGGTGCTGCTGCTGCAATATGCCGAGGGGCTGACCGCGCGCACACCGTGGTCGCGGGTCGACGCCGCCGCGCTGCGCCGGCTCGGCGCGCTCCACGCCGCGCTGTTCGACGTCTTCTCGCGGTCGCCCTATATGGCGGCGCGCCAAGCGGGGCCGCTCGCGCGCCGCGTCGAGGAGCGGCTCACCGCACGCGACGGCCCGGCGGTCGAGCTGCTGGTCGGGCATGACACCAACGTCACCGCGCTCGCCGCGGTGCTGGGCGTGACGCTGACCGCGCCGGGCTATGCCGCGGGCGACGTCGCACCCGGTGGCGCGCTGGTGCTCGAGCTGCTGCGCGGCCGCGGTGGGGCGCGCTTCGTCCGCGCGACCTATCGCACCCAGTCGCCGACCCAGCTGCGCCGCCTCGCGCGCGACGGCACGGTGACCCGGCTCGCCGTTCCGGGCTGTGCCAGCGGACCGGAGCGGAGCTGCCCGCTCGGCGAGTTCGTGCGGCTGCTGCGCGGCCGCACCGCGGGCTGAGCGCGGCTTGCACCCCCGCGGCGGCTCGCCGACAAGGGGGCATGATCCGCTCCCTCCTCGCCCTGATCGGGCTCGCCGCGTCGCCCGCGCTCGCCCAGCAGCAGGGCCAGCGCCCGCCGATCACCGCCGCCGCGCCGCAGCCCGCCGCGTCGCGCACCTGGCCGACGCGCGAGGCCGACGCCGAGCTGCGCGACGTCGCCTTCGCCGCGGGCGGGACGATGGCGCGGGTGCGGCTCCACTATACGACGCTCGGCACGCCGCACCGCGACTCGCGCGGCGAGATCGACAATGCGGTGATGGTGCTCCACGGCACCGGCGGCACCGGCAAGCAGTTCCTCCAGCCGCAGTTCGCTGACCTTCTCTACGGCCCCGGCCAGCCGCTCGACATCACGCGCTTCTACGTCATCCTTCCCGACAATATCGGGCACGGCGGCTCGTCCAAGCCGTCCGACGGCATGGGTCCCGACTTCCCGCGCTACGACTATGACGACATGGTCGCGCTGCAGCACCGGTTGGTGACCGAGACGCTCGGCATCAAGCGGCTGCGGCTGCTGATGGGCACGTCGATGGGCTGCATGCACGCGCTGCTGTGGGGCGAGCGCTGGCCCGACGCGGCGCAGGCGCTGATGCCGCTCGGCTGCGAGGCCGTCCCGATCGCCGGGCTCAACCGGATGTGGCGCCAGCTCGCGATCGAGTCGATCACCGCCGACCCGGCCTACGCGGGCGGCCGCTATCGCGCGCAGCCGCTCGCCGGGCTGCGCGGCGCGGCCGCGCTGCTGTTCGTCGCGGGCGGCGCGCCGATCTACCTGCAGGACGCCTATCCGGCGCGCGACGCCGCGGCCGATTACGCGCGCCAGCGCGTCGCTTCCTCGCTCAAAGGGCTCGACGCCAACGACCTGATCTGGGCGCTCGACTCGTCGCGCAGCTACGATCCCTGGCCGCGGCTGGAGGCGATCACCGCGCCGCTGACCTGGATCAACTCGGCGGACGATTTCATCAACCCGCGCGCGCTCGACTATCCCGAACGCGCGGTGAAGCGGATGCGCGACGCGCGCTTCCGGCTGATCCCCGAGAGCGTCGCCACGCGCGGCCACGGCAGCCACACCTGGGCGCGGCTGTGGAAGGACGATCTCGTCGCACTGCTCGCGCGCTCGGCCCCGCGCTGATCGGCTTGCACGCGCGCCCCGCGCGACCTAGCGCCGAGCGCATGCGCCCCTTACTCCCGCTCGTCGCGCTCGCCGCGCTGCTCTCCCCGCCCGTCGCGGCGCAGCGCGCCGACCGCGCCACGCCCGGCTGGGTGCGGGTCCGGCTCGAGACCGCGGACGGACCGATCGTGCTCGCGCTCGACGCGCGCCACGCGCCGGTGACCACCGCCAATTTCATGCGCTACGTCGACGACGGCCGCTTCGACGGGGTCAGCTTCTACCGCACCGCGCGCAACAAGCGCGACCCACGCTACGGCTTCATCCAGTCGGGCATCCGCACCGATGCGCGGCGCTTCCTCGACACGATCCCGCATGAATCGACCAGGCAGACGGGGATCAAGCATCTCGACATGACGATCTCGATGGCGCGCCTCGGCCCGCCCGGCGCGGCCAACGGCAATTGGTTCATCACCGTCGGCGCGATCCCCTCGATGGACTGGAGCCCGACCAACCCGGGCTACGCCGCCTTCGGTCGAGTCGTGGCGGGGCAGGCGACGGTGAAGCGCATCCTCGCCGAGCCCACCGGGGGCGGGATGAAGGGCACGCTGATCCTCCAGCCGGTCCGCGTCGACAAGGCGATCCGGCTCGACGGCGCCGCCAGGCCGACCGGCCGGCCGCGCCCGTGGCTGATCGAGCGCCGCCGCGACGGCTGAACTCCCGGCGCTTGCGGCTCGTTAGGGTGCGAGCGAAGGAGAATGACATGAGCGAGCAGCCGAACAAGCCGGGCGGTGACTTCCGCGAGGACGGCAAGGTCCGCGACGCGGGCGACGAGCAGGCGGTCAAGAACCAGGGCGGCACCACGCCCGAGGCCTATCCCAAGAAGGACGGCGGCCGTGCCACCGGCGAGGACAGCGCGGTCGGCGCGGGTCGCGGCGAGAGCGACGGGCAGTAGCGTCTACCCGCGCGGCAGCGCCTCGACATAGGCGCGCACCGCGTCGGCGATCGGCACCGGGCGGCCGGTCGGGAGATGGACGTTGACGCTCACCATCGTGATGACGCTGCACAGCGCGCCGCTGGCCGGGTTGGTCAGCTCGAAGCGCAGCGTCATGCTGGTGGTGCCGATCTTCTCCACTCGGACATGCGCCTCGACCTCGTCGCCCCAGGTGAAGGGCGCGAGATAGTCGAGTTCGGCGCGGCGGACGTGGAACTCGCTCTCCTCCCAGACGGGGCCGAGCGCTTCGGCGATGCCGCTGGCGCGCCAGAACTCGGTCGCGGCGACGTCGGCATATTCGAGGTAGCGCGAGTTGAAGACGACCCGCTGGCCGTCGATCTCGGCGTAGCGAACGCGGAAGCGGGTGGAGAAGGCGAAGCCGGGACGGGTCATAGGCGGCGCGCTGTGACGGTGCCACGGCGCCGGGTCAACCGACGACGCGACGTCCGCCTCACAGCTCGATCACGCGATCGGGCAGCTCGTTGACGTCGCTCGCGCTCTTGGGCAGCTGCTCGGCGAGGATCGCGCCGATCACGCCCACCGCCGCGACCATACCCGCGCCCGCCTGCCCGGCCCTGACCGAGTCGACCAGCGCCGCCATCGCCGCGCCCCAGCGCTCGGGCGGCACCGCGGCGTGGACCGCGCGGTCGGCGACGATCTCCGCGGCATGCTCGTCGGCGGAGAGGTAGAGCAGCACCGCCTCGCGCCCCGCGGTGCGGCGCTCCGCGGCGAGGCGGAAGTAGAGCAAAGCGCGCCGCCGCACACGCCGTCGCCGGGTCGCGCGCGGGGTCAGCGCGAGTCGCAGCGGCATCCAGGCGAGCAGCAATCGCGTGAGCAGAAAGGTCGCCGCCTGCGCCACGAGCAGCAGCGCGAGCGCGGTCGCGCGCGACTCGCCCCAGCCCCAGCCCCAGCCCCAGCCCCAGCCGTTGCCGGGCGCGAGCGACGCGGGCCACAGCGCCGCCGCGGCGGGCACCGCCAGCGTGGCGAGCAGCGCATAATGGAGCGCGACGTCATGATAGGCGTCGGAGCGCTCGCTCACCACGGTGACGATCTCGCCGTCGGTGGCGCGCTCGGCCCTGGTGACCGCCTCGGTCACCGCGGCGCGCTCGGCGGGGGTGAGCACCAGCCGCGCCATCACCAGCTCCCGCTCGCGCCGCCGCCGCCGAACGAGCCGCCGCCGCCGGAGAAGCCTCCACCGGAGAAGCCGCCTCCCGACGAGCCGCCGCCGCCCCAGCCCGAGCCGGCGCCCCAGATCACCACCGGCGCCACGCCGCCACGATAGCGGCTGCCCCCGGCGGAGCGGCGCAGCAGCGGCAGCAGCACGAAGACGAGCACGACCGCGATCCAGAAAGCGGCGACCATCCAGTCGCCGCCCTGATCCTGCGCTGGTGCCGGCCTGGCGCTGGCCTGCGCGGCGCGGCGCTCGGCGGCCTCGGGCGGCAGCTTGAGCTGCTCGGCGAGCTGCTGCGCGCCGGCGACGATGCCGCCCGGCATATCGCCGCCGCGGAAGCGCGGCAGGATGGTCTGGTTGACGACGATGCTGGCATAAGCGTCGGTGACGATCGGTTCGAGCCCGTAGCCGACCTCGACCCGTACCTTGCGCTCGCTCGGTGCGACCAGCAGGATCACGCCGTTGTTCGCGCCCTTCTGCCCGATGCCCCAGGCGCGGCCGAGCCGATAGCCATAGTCCTCGATCGTATAGCCCTGCAGGCTCGGCACGGTGGCGACGACGAGCTGGCGCGACGAGGCCTGCTCGACCGCGGCGGAGAGCTGCTCGAGCTGGCGTACCTGGTCGGCGTCGAGCAGCTTGGCGGCGTCGACGACGCGACCGCTGAGCGGCGGGAACTGCTGCGCGGTCGCGGCCGTCGCGGCGAGCAGCCACAGCGCCGCGAGCAGCAGCGCGCACCAGCGCTGCAGGAGCGCCGAGATGTTGTCCGCCACGTCCGCGGCGCGAGCGTGCTCCTGCGCACGCAGGAGCCCAGGGTCACGAACGCCGTTCCGGAGGCCCTGGGCTCCGGCGTTCGCCGGAGCACGCTTCCGCCTCGATGGGTCGGACACCGATCCGCGCCGGAGCGCGCGCGCGATCATCGTCGCGGCTCAGCTGCCGAAGTTGACCGTCGGCGCCTGCTCGGCGCCGGGGCTCGTCGCCTGGAACGGCACGAGCGGCTTGGCGCCGTAGAAGATCCTGGCGCCGACCGCGTCGGGGAAGGTGCGGATCCGCGTGTTATAATCCTGCACCGCCTGGTTGTAGTCGCGCCGCGCGATGGTGATGCGGTTCTCCGTCCCCTCCAGCTGCGACTGGAGCGAGAGGAAGTTCTGGTTCGACTTGAGGTCGGGATAGGCCTCCTGCAGACGCTGCAGCGACAGCGTCACCGCGTTCTGCGCGGCGGCGTAGCGCTGCACCGCGGCCGGGTCGCTGAGCTGGTCGCCGCTCACCTGGACCCGATTGGCCGAGGCGCGCGCCTCGGTGACCCGGGTGAGGACGTCCGATTCCTGCTTGGCGTAGCCCTTCACCGTCGCGACGAGGTTGGGGATCAGGTCGGCGCGGCGCTGATATTCGTTCTGCACGTCGGCCCAGCGCGCCTTGGCATTCTCCTCGGCGGTGGGAACGCTGTTCACCCCGCAGGCGGCGAGCGGCAGGGCCATCACGAGCGCGGCGGCGCGGCGGTGCATCATCTCGAAATCCCCTTTTCCCGCGAACTATACGCCGGCGCCAACGCGGGCGTCGCGGTAAAAGTTACCAGGGGAGCAACGATCTTCTCGCGGTCAGCCGCCGGCGGCGGCCCCCGGCGCCTGCCAGCGCGCGCGCTCCTCGAGCAGGCGAGTCACCGCCGCCATGTTCGCGCTGCCCCACTCGCACAGCGGCGCCAGCGCGGCGGCGAGGCCGTGGCCGAGCGGCGTCAGCGTGTAATCCACGCGCGGCGGCACTTCGCGATAGTCGCGGCGGGTGACGATGCCGTCGGCCTCGAGTTCCTTGAGCTGCTGGATCAGCACTTTGTCGCTGACGCCGCGGACCGCGCGCTTGAGCGCGCCGTAGCGGTTCGGTCCCTGCATGAGGAAGTAGATGATCAGCGGCTTCCACTTGCCCGCGATCACGCGGAGCGTGGCGTCGAGCCCGCAGCTGAAGCCGGCGGCGGGAAGGTCAGCGACGTTCGTCATTTTCGGGTACTTACCAGAAGGTGCATACTTGTCGACAGGTAGGCACGCCATCAGCTCTGCGCCAGTTCGAAGAACGGAGCAGACGACCATGAAGAGACTGGAAGGCAAGACCGCGGTAGTGACCGGCGGCGGGACGGGCATCGGCTTCGCGACCGCGAGGCGCTTCGTCGACGAGGGCGCGTTCGTCTACGTCACCGGGCGCCGGCAGGAGCCGCTCGACCGTGCGGTGGAAGGTCTCGGCGGCAACGTGCGCGCGGTGCAGGGATCGGTGTCCGACCTCGCCGACCTCGCGCGGCTGTTCGATCAGGTGAAGGCCGAGCGCGGCACGCTCGACGTGCTCTTCGCCAACGCCGGGCACGGCGACCTCGTCCCGCTCGGCGAGATCACCGAGGAGCAGTATCAGCGCACCTTCGACATCAACGTCAAGGGCGTGCTGTTCACGGTGCAGGCGGCGCTGCCGCTGATGCGCGCGGGCGGCTCGATCATCCTCACCGGCTCGACCACGGGGTCGATGGGGACGCCCGCCTTCAGCGTCTACAGCGCGACCAAGGCGGCGGTGCGCAACTTCGCGCGCAGCTGGGCGCAGGACCTGCGCGGCACCGGGATCCGCGTCAACGTGCTCTCGCCCGGGCCGACGCTGACCGAGCTGGCGCAGGAGGTGGTCGGCCGCGACGCGATGGTCGAGCTGGGCGCGGGCACGCCGATCGGCCGCGTCGGCCAGCCCGACGAGATCGCCGCGGTGGCCGCCTTCCTCGCCTCCTCCGACAGCAGCTTCATGACCGGCAGCGAGGTCTTCGCCGACGGCGGGCTGGCGCAGATCTGAGCGCGCCGCGGCGACTCACTGGACCGCGCCGCCGAACAGCGGCAACCTCGGGGCATGGAACCCGATTCCCGCCAGGGCGCGCCGATGATCGAGCGCGCGCGCAGCGTCGCCGCGGGCTTCGCCGACGTCGGCCTGACCCAGGCCGAGGAGCTGCTGCGGCGCGTCTCGCCCGAGGGGCGCGCGCAGGCGCGCCGCGAGCGCGAGGCGCGGGCGCGGCGGCAGCGCCGGCTGCTCGTTCGGCTCGTGCTCGCCGCCGCGGCGTCGCTGCTGGTCTGGGCGCTGCTCGCGATCGCGGTGGCGCCCGCCGTGGCGCTCGCCGTGGCGGCGGCGCTGATGCTGCTGCTGACGACGCTGGTGCTGATCCGCGCTTCGCCGCGCGCGCCGGGACGCGAGGCGCTCGCCGGCGCGGCGCTGCCCGATCTCGCCGCCGAGGCGGCGCTGTGGCTCGCCGCGCAGCGCCGCGGGCTGCCGCCGCCCGCGCTGCGGCTGAGCGAGACGATGGCGCGGCGGCTCGAGACGCTCGCGCCGCGGCTCGCGCAGCTCGACCCGCGCAGCCCGGCGGCGGCGCAGGTCCGCGCGCTGATCGCGGTCGAGCTGCCCGACCTCGTCGACGGCTGGCGCGCGGTGCCGATCTCGCTGCGCGGCAGCACGCGCGACGGTGCGCCCGCGCCCGACCTGCTGCTCGAGAACGGGCTGCGGCTGCTCGACGGCGAGCTCGCCCGGGTCGACTCGCAGCTCGGCCGCGGCGCGCTCGACGGGATCGCGGTGCAGGGCCGCTACCTCGAGCTGAAGTACGACGCGGACGGCGACCTGCGCTGAACGGCTCCGCGCGCCGGAGCGACGGACCCGCTTGAGTCGAAGCGGGTTAGAGCAGCTCGAGAGGAGCACAGCATGCGAGACGAGATCAGCCGGACGCGCCAGCGCGAGATCGCCACCGAGCATCTGCTGTTCAAGCTGATCGAATATGTCGAGGCGCGCGACCCCGGGCTGCTCGACTTCCTCGAGGGGAGCCTGTCGCACCTGGGCGACCCGGCGCACGACGACAGCAAGGACGACGAGGGCGTGCGCGAGATCGCACGCCGCCTGATCGCGGGCGCGCGCGCGCAGGGCACGGGCTGAGCGCGGTGCCGCCCGCGCTCGCGGCGGGCTCACCGGCCTATCGCCGCCTCACGCTGGCGATGCTGTTCGCCGGCTTCGCCACCTTCTCGACGCTCTACGCGGTGCAGCCGCTGCTGCCGCTGCTGGCGGCGCACTTCCGGCTGAGCGCGGAGGCGGCGTCGCTCGCGGTGTCGCTGGCGACCGGACCGCTCGCGCTCGGCATCCTCGTCGCCGGTGCGGTGTCGGACCGGGTCGGGCGCCGGCCGCTGATGGTGGCGGCGATGATCAGCGCGGCGCTGCTGACGGTGGCCGCGGCGGTGGTGCCCGGCTGGTACGGGCTGCTCGCGCTGCGGCTGCTCGCCGGGCTGGCGCTCGCGGGCGTGCCCGCGGTGGCGATGGCCTATGTCGCCGAGGAGGTCGACTCGGCGTCGATCGGCGCGGCGATGGGGCTCTATATCGCCGGCAGCGCGCTCGGCGGGATGGGCGGGCGGCTGGTCGCCAGCCTCGTCGCCGCGGTGGCGGACTGGCGCTGGGCGCTGGCGAGCGTCGGGCTGATCGGGCTCGCGCTGGCCGAGGCGTTCCGCCGGCTCGCGCCGCCGTCGCGGCGTTTCGCGCCGGGCGACGCCGGCTGGCTCGCGCTGCCTCGCGGCGCCGCGGCGCTGTTCCGCGACCCCGGACTACGGCTGCTCTATCTCGAGAGCTTCCTGCTGATGGGCGCGTTCGTGACCATCTACAATTACGCCGGCTTCCACCTGCTCGCGCCCCCGTACGGGCTGGGGCAGGCGACGATCGGCGCGGTGTTCCTGCTCTACGTGCTCGGCTCGATCAGCTCGCGGCTGTTCGGTGGGCTGGCGGGGCGGCTCGGGCGCCGCCGCGTCTTCTGGGTCCCGGTCGTGCTGCTGATGGCGGGCGTGGCGCTCACCGCCGCGGCGCCCTTGTGGCTGGTGATCCTCGGCATCGCGGTGCTCACGATCGGCTTCTTCGGCGCCCACTCGATCGCGAGCGCCTGGGTCGGTCGCCGCGGCGGCGCCGCGCGCGGACAGGCGGCGGCCTGGTATCTTTTCTTCTATTACCTCGGGTCGAGCCTGCTGGGATCGGCCGGCGGTATCGCCTGGACACGCCACGGCTGGCCTGGGGTCGTCCTCTTCTGCACCGCGCTCGGCGGAATGGCGCTCCTCGGTGGCCTGCTGCTGGTGCGGGTGCGGCCGCTCCCCACGCCCGAGGACGCCATGACCCAGCCGCCGCCCGCCTCGGCGTGAGCCCAACACTCCCGACCGGGGCGACCGTCACGCTCCGCGAGCCTCTATAACGCTCTGAGGTGAGTGCGGGGTGAGCGGTGCGGGTCGGGATCATCGGGGCGGGTCAGCTCGGCCAGGCGCTGGCGCGGCGCGCGGTCGTGGCGGGGCATGAAGTGACGCTCGCCAACGCGCGCGCGCCCGAGACGATCTACGACCTCGCCGCGACGATCGGGTGTGCCACCGCGCGCGCCGACGACGTGCCCGGGCTGAGCGAGCTGGTGGTGCTCGCCATCCCCTTCACCGCGGTGTTCGCGCTCGCGCCGGGGCTGCTGGCGGGGCGAGTCGTCGCCGACGCCAACAATTACTACCCCGATCGCGACGGCCGGATCGCCGCGCTTGACTCGCGCTCGACCACGACCAGCGAGATGGTGGCGCGCCACTTTCCCGCGGCGACCGTGGTGAAGGCCTTCAACGCCATCCTCGCGCGCGACCTGCGCGCGCCGCCGGTGCTGCCGGGCGGGGCACGCCGCGCGCTGCCGATCGCGGGCGACGACGAGGGCGCCTGCGCGCAGGTGGCGGCGCTGCACGGGTCGCTCGGCTATGCCGCGGTCGACGCCGGACCGCTGCCGGAAGGGTGGCGCTTCGAGCGCGCCAAGCCGGCCTATTGCGTGCCGCTCGACCGCGCCGGGCTGGTCGCCGCGCTCGACCGCGCCGAGCGCGACGTCGACCTGCCCGAGGGATCGTGGCGGTGACCGCGGCCCAACGTCCGCTCCACCCCATCTGACCGGCAGCGTGCTCCGGCGGACACCGGAGCCCGGGGCCACCCACGTGACGTCCGCCGCTCTGGGATCCCGCGGGCGCGGGAGCACGTGTCCGCATCGGTGAGGCGGACGCTAGAAGATCCCCAGGAACTTCTTCCGCTTCGGCGCCGGCGCCTTGCTGGGTGTGCCGTTGCCGACGTCGGTGCGCGGCTCGCCCTTCTCGTCGCGCTGCGCCGCCGCGGTCTTCCCCGCGAGGATCGGAGCGCACTGCGCCGCCCTGGCGTCGCCCGGGTCGACGAACGCCAGCAGCGCCGCGACGGGCGTCGCCACCACCGCCAGGCCGAGCCCGACGCCGGCGCGCGCCACCAGCTGCGGCGAGATCACGTTGAGCTGCGGCTGCGCGAAATAGCCGCCGAGCCCGACCGGCGATTGCCCCGAGAAGAGGCTGAACTTCTTGGAGTCGGCGCGGAAGGCGAGGTCGAGCGCCTCGGTCTTGAAGCTGAAGCCGCCGCGCGCCAGGATCACGTTGTTCTTGGTGTCGATGAGGATAGGGTCGGTCGCAGCCACGCCGTCGCGCACGGTGAAGGCGATCAGCCCGCAGTTGATCTGCACCGGCTCCTTGAGCTCCTGCTGGAACATCTTCTGGACGAAGGTGCCGAGGTCGATCTCGGCGAGCTCGACGTTGCGCGTCCACATCGTGCCCGCCGGCATCACGAAGGCGATCCGGCCGCGCGCGCTGGCGAGTGAGTCGTGGATCGTGTCGCCGCGCCCCGCGAGCTGGATTCGGCCGCGGATCGTCCCCGACGTGCCCGATTCGGCGACGCCATAGCCGGCGAGCAGCCGGCCCATCGGCGTCGGGGCGAGGCGGATGTCGTAGCGGACCGCGCTGGGCCGCTCGCGCGTGTCGAAGATCGCGTCGGCGGCGACGTTGCCGCGCGCCATCGCGAAGGTGAGCGGCGACAGCGCCAGCCGGCCGCGCTCGAGATCGAGCACCATGTCGATGTCGGCGATCGGCACGCGCCGTGAGCGCACCACGCCGACGTGCCACTTCAGGTCGGCGTCGAAGCGCTGCATCGTCGCCACGGGCAGCGCGGCGTCGGGCAGGATCCGCGCCGGCGCCGCACCGGTCGCTGCGGCGGCGGCGATGGCGCCCTTCTCCGCGACGATGTCGGGATTGTAGCCGATGAACGGCGCGGCATCGACGATGTCGAGCCGCCGTGTCGTCAGCGTCGAATCGAGGTGGAGCCGCGCGCCGTTGGTGACGGTCAGCCGCCCGGCGACGTCGCTGGCGCCGAACGTGCCGCTCATCCGCGTGAAGCGATATTCGTTGCCGCTCTGCACCAGCTGCGCGCGCAGCCGGTAGGTGCGCGTGTTGGGGATCACCACGCCGATCACGTCGAGCAGAGTCGACAGGTTGCGCCCGGTCGCGCGCACCGCCAGCGGCACGTTCTCGAACTCGGCGAGGCTGGGGAGGGTCCCGGCGACGTCGATCGTGTTGCCCGCCGCCCGCGCACGCGCGACAAGCTGGTTGCGGCCGCGCGCGACGGTCGCGTCAGGCGAGAGCAGCCGCGCCGCCAGCGTGAAGGGCGTGTCGCGCAGCTGCCCGGTGCCGCTGAGCCCGACCGCCTGACCGATACGCGCGTCGGAGGAGCGGATCGTGTCCAGCGTGAGGTCCGCGAGCAGCTTCATCCGCGGGTCGCGGTAGCGCACCTGCGTCCCCGTGACGGTGGCGCGGTCGATCCGCGGCAGATCGAGCGGCCTGCCCGAGCCCTTGTCCTCGCTGAAAGTCCAGGTGTTGCGGGTGTGGGCGGGATCCCACTCGAGATCGGCCGCGCCGTTCGTGAGGTCAAGCCGGTAGAGCCGGCGCTTGCCGAACAGCAGCGACAGCGGCGCGATCCGCGAATCGATCCGCTCCGCGGCGAAGAGGTCCGGCCGGGTGGCCCAGGCGGGATTGGCGATGGCGAGTCGCTCGGCGTAGAATTTGATCTGGAGCGGCGCGAAATAGAGCTGGAAGTCGCCGCCGACGGTCACTTGGCGGTGGGTCAGCTTGCCGACGACACTCTCGAACGGGCGTTTGAGGAAGCGCCCTTTGGTGACGAAGAGCACCAGCCAGACCGCGGCGAGCAGCGCGACGAGCCCCAGGGCGACGTTGCGCGCGATCCGCCAGCCGCGCCCGCGTGAGGGTGCGCCAGGCGGCGGAGGGGACGGTGGCGGGCCACTCGCGCCGGCCGACACCGCGGTGGGAGCGGGCGCGACCGTGTCGGGCGGGATCGTTGCCATGGCGGTCCAATCGCGTGACCGGGCGGCGCGGTTCCCGCTCGCGCGCGCGCGACCGTGCCAGATGCGGGCGGTTGCTTTCCGCGGTGAGCGCAGCTAAGGCGCGCGCTTCTCCGAGCGATCGGCGGTGACGAACGGCCCGGCCATCCAGGGCTGCCGCGGCCGTTCCAGCCGAACGCTCCAGCAGAAAGGACGAAAATGCCCAAACTCAAGACCAAGAGTGGCGTCAAGAAGCGCTTCAAGCTGACCGCCAGCGGCCTGCTCAAGCACGGCGTCGCCGGCAAGCGCCACCGCCTCATCAGCCACAACGCCAAGTACATCCGCCAGAATCGCGGCACCAAGGTGCTGTCGAAGGCCGACACCGCCGCGGTGAAGGCCTGGGCACCGTACGGTCTCAGCTGAGCGACGAGGAGGAATAATCTATGGCACGCGTCAAGCGGGGCGTAACCACTCGCGCCAAGCACAAGAACATCCTGGAGCAGGCGAAGGGCTATCGCGGCCGTCGCAAGAACACCATCCGCGTCGCGCGGCAGGCGGTCGAGAAGGCCGGCCAATATGCCTATCGCGACCGCAAGGTGAAGAAGCGGACCTTCCGCGGCCTGTGGATCCAGCGCATCAACGCCGGCGTCCGCGCCGAGGGTCTGACCTACAGCCAGTTCATGCACGGGCTGAAGCTCGCGGGCGTCGAGCTGGACCGGAAGGTGCTGGCCGATATCGCGATGAACGAGGGCGCCGCCTTCGCCGCGATCATCGCCCAGGCGAAGGCCGCGCTGCCGCAGGCGGCGTGAGGCTTCCTCCACGATGAGATCGGGGGCGCTGGTGGCAACACCGGCGCCCTTTCTCGTCGGGGGGTGGTAGTGTGCCGTGATACTGCAGCGCCGGCGACGTCGGTTCTGGATCCCCGCCTGCGCGGGGATGACGGAGAAGGGGAGCGGGCCGGGGACAAGCCCGTAGCGCCATCGCGAGCCAACTCGCCCCGATCGTCATCCCCGCGCTGGCGCGGATCCAGATATGATGCGGTCAGCGAGAGCATGGCCGACCGCGCGTCAACCGGGTCCGCCGACCACCGAACGTGACCGATGAAAACTCCGTGCGTGTACATCACGGCGAGCGGGCCGCACGGCACCCTCTATATCGGCGTCACCGCCCATCTCACCGCGCGCGTGATTCAGCACCGCGAAGGATTGATCCCGGGTTTCACCAGCCGCTATCGCGTGAAGCGGCTCGTCTGGTTCGAGACGGCGGACACCATGGAAGCGGCGATCCGGCGCGAGAAGCAGATGAAGAAGTGGAAACGTGACTGGACGCTACGGCTGATCGACGCGACCAACCCGCATTGGCCGGACCGCGCGATCGATCTTGGCCTGGTACCGGCGACGAACGGAAGAGAGCAATGACCGACACCGACGAGCTCCAGACCCACCTGCTCGCCGCGATCGCCGCGGCCGCGGGGCTCGACGCGCTGGAGGCGGTGCGGGTCGAGGCGCTCGGCAAGCAGGGGCGCGTCACCGCTCTGCTCAAGACGCTGGGCGCGCTGTCGCCCGAGGAGCGCCAGGCGCGCGGCCCCGCGATCCACCGGCTGCGCGAGGCGGTCACCGCCGCGATCGCCGCGCGCAAGGCGGTGCTGGAGCAGGTCGCGCTCGACGCGCAGCTCGCCAGCGAGGCGCTCGACATGACGCTGCCGGTCGACCTGCCCGCGGGCGGCACGGTCCACCCGGTCAGCCAGGTGATGGACGAGCTGGCCGAGATCTTCGCCGATCTCGGCTTCGCGGTCGCCACCGGGCCCGAGATCGAGGACGATTGGCACAATTTCGGCGCGCTCAATATTCCGGACACGCACCCGGCACGCGCGATGCAGGACACCTTCTACGTCGCGCAGGCGGAAGGCGCCGCGGCCGCGCCGCTGGTGCTGCGCACGCATACCTCGCCGGTGCAGATCCGCACCATGGTCGAGGTCGCGCGCCGCCAGAACGGCGCCGGCGCGCCGATCCGCATCATCGCGCCCGGCCGCGTCTATCGCTCCGACTGGGACGCGACGCACACGCCGATGTTCCACCAGGTAGAGGGGCTGGTGATCGACAAGGGCATCACGCTGGGTCACCTGAAGTGGACGCTGGAGACCTTCCTCCGCGCCTTCTTCGAGCGCGACGACGTCGTGCTGCGGCTGCGCCCGAGCTATTTCCCGTTCACCGAGCCTTCGGCCGAGGTCGACGTCGGCTTCTCGGTCGAGAAGGGCAAGCGCGTCATCGGCGGTAGCGAGGGGTGGATGGAGGTGCTCGGCAGCGGCATGGTCCACCCGCGCGTGATCGCCAATTGCGGGCTCGACCCCGACGAGTGGCAGGGCTTCGCCTTCGGCTGCGGGATCGACCGGCTGGCGATGCTGAAATACGGCATCGACGACCTGCGCCCGATGTTCGAGGCCGACACGCGCTGGCTGCACCATTACGGCTTCGCCGCGCTCGACGTCCCGACCCTGTCGGGCGGCGTCGGCACCCCCGCCTGACCTTCCTTCAGCTTCGGACGAACCGATGAAATTCACGCTCTCCTGGCTCAAGGACCATCTCGACACGGGCGAGTCGCTCGATTCGATCGTCGCCGCACTCACCCGCGTCGGGCTCGAGGTGGAAGAGGTCGAGAACCCCGCCGCGCGGCTCGGCGGCTTCCGCGTCGCGCGCGTGCTCACCGCCGCGCCGCACCCGCAGGCGGACAAGCTCCAGGTGCTCACGGTCGAGGCCGGCCCCGAGGTCAACGGCGGCGCGCCGCTCCAGGTGGTGTGCGGCGCGCCCAACGCGCGCGCCGGGCTGGTCGGCGTGTTCGGCACCGCGGGCGCGACCGTCCCCGCCAACGGCATGGTGCTGCGCGTCGCCGCGATCCGCGGGGTCGAGTCGAACGGCATGATGTGCTCGTCGCGCGAGCTCGAGCTGGGCGACGACCATGACGGCATCATCGAGCTGGCCCCGGATGCGCCGGTCGGCGCCGCCTTCGCCGACTATGCCGGGCTCGACGACGCGGTGATCGACGTGTCGATCACGCCCAACCGCCCCGACTGCATGGGCGTGCGCGGCATCGCGCGCGACCTCGCCGCGGCGGGGCTCGGCACGCTCGTGCCGCTGACCGTGCCGGACGTGCCGGGCGAGGGCCCCGGCCCCGACGTGCGGATCGAGGATCCCGCGGGCTGCCCCGCTTTCTACGCGCAGGCGGTCACCGGTCTCGCCAACGGCGACTCGCCCGACTGGATGCGGCGCCGGCTGCGCGCGATCGGGCAGAAGCCGATCTCGACGCTGGTCGACATCACCAACTATCTCACCGTGGACCTCGGCCGCCCGCTGCACGTCTACGACCGCGCCCGCCTCTCCGGCGGCCTCGTCGCGCGCCAGGCCCGCGACGGCGAGAGCGTGGTGGCGCTCAACGGCCGCACCTACGCGCTCGCCGCTGGCATGACCGTGATCGCCGACGACGTCGCGGTGCACGATATCGGCGGCATCATGGGCGGCGCGCACTCGGGCGTCTCGGCGACGACCACGGACGTGATCATCGAGTGCGCCTATTTCGCGCCCGACGCGATCGCGCGCACCGGCCAGACGCTGGCGCTGACCAGCGACGCGCGCCAGCGCTTCGAGCGCGGCGTCGATCCGGCATTCCTCGACGACGGGCTCGCGATCGCCACCTTCCTCGTCCGGGAATATTGCGGCGGCACGGTGAGCGATGTCACGCGCGCGGGCACGCCGCCGGTGACGATGCCGAGCTACGCCTATGACCCGGCGCGCGCCGCGACGCTCGGCGGCCTCGACGTGCCGGCCGAGCGCCAGCGCGCGATCCTCGAGTCGCTCGGCTTCGCGGTCTCGCCCGAGTGGCAGGTCACCCCGCCGACCTGGCGCCCCGACGTCGACGGCACCGCCGACCTCGTCGAGGAGGTGATCCGGATCGAGGGGCTCGACCGCGTCGAGTCGGTCGCGCTGCCGCGCCTGTCCGGTGTCGCGCGGCCCACCGCCACCGCCGAGCAGAAGGTCGAGCGCCGCGTCCGCCGCGCCGCCGCGGCGCGCGGGCTCGACGAGGCGGTGACGTGGAGCTTCGTCGCGGAGCGCCACGCCGCGGTGTTCGGCGGGGGCGACTGGACGCTCGCCAACCCGATCAGCGAGGAGCTCAAGGTGATGCGGCCGTCGCTGCTCCCCGGGCTGCTCGCCGCGGCCGAGCGCAACCTGCGCCAGGGCAGCGACAATGTGCGGCTGTTCGAGCTGGGCCGGCGCTACCTGGCGAAGGACGGCGCCCCGCTTGAGCGCGTCACGCTCGGCATCGTGCTGGCGGGCGACCGCCGCCCGCGCGGCTGGCGCGAGGGCAAGGCCGCCGGCTTCGACGCGTATGACGCCAAGGCCGAGGCGCTCGCGCTGCTCGCCGCCGCCGGCGCGCCGGTCGACAACCTGCAGGTGATGGGCGAGGCGGGCGACGGCTTCCATCCCGGTCGCTCGGGGACGCTGCGGCTCGGCCCCAAGACGGTGCTGGCGGCGTTCGGCGCGGTCCACCCCGCGGTGCTGCGCGCCTTCGACCTGTCCGGCCCGGTCGCCGCGGTCGAGCTGTACCTCGACTCGCTGCCGGCGAAGCGCGGCACCGGCTTCATGCGCCCGGCCTATGCGCCGCCCGCGCTACAACCGGTGCGGCGCGACTTCGCCTTCCTCGCCCCCGCCGCGCTCGCCGCCGAGGCGCTGGCGCGCGCCGCCAAGGGCGCCGACAAGGCCGCGATCGTGCGCGCGCGCGTGTTCGACGTGTTCACCGGCACGGGCGTGCCCGAGGGGCAGAAGTCGGTCGCGCTGGAGGTGATGCTCCAGCCGGGCGAGAAGAGTTTCACCGACGCCGAGCTCAAGGCGATCGCCGACAAGGTGGTCGCCGCGGCGGGCAAATTGGGAGCGAGCTTACGTGGCTGAGTGGATCCGACTCTCGAACGGGGTGCTGGGCGCGGCGATCGACCCGCACGGCGCGCAGCTCTCCTCGCTGACCGACGCCGACGGGCGCGAGCTGATGACCGACGCCGACCCGCGCTTCTGGACCGGGCGCGCGCCGATCCTGTTCCCGGTGGTGGGCGCGCCCTCGGGCGAGACGATCCGCGTCGACGGCGTCGATTATCCGATGCGCAAGCACGGCATCGCGCGCCGCAGCGACTTCGCGGTGATCGAGGCGACACCCACCCGCGCGGTGTTCGCGCTGACCGACGACGCCGCGACGCGCGTGCACTACCCGTTCGCGTTCCGGCTCGAACTCGCCTTCGCGCTGGAGGATGCGACACTGGCGATCGAGGCGACCGTCGCCAACCCCGCCGACGTGCCGCTGCCGGCGAGCTTCGGCTTCCACCCCGCCTTCGCCTGGCCTTTGCCCTATGGCCAGGCGCGCGGCGTTCACCGCATCGTCTTCTCCGAGGACGAGCCCGCGCCGCTGCGCAGCATCGCCGCCGACGGCACGATCGCGGCGGCGACAGTGCCCTCCCCGCTCGACGGGCGCGTGCTGCGGCTCGACGACGCGCTGTTCGCGCATGACGCGCTGGTGTGGGACGCGGTGCGCTCGCAGTCGGTACGCTACGGCGCGGATGCCGGCCCGCAGCTGGAGATCGCTTTCCCGGACACGCCCAAGCTGGGGATCTGGACCAAGCCGGGCGCGGCGTTCGTGTGCGTCGAGCCGTGGCACGGCATCGCTGACCCAGAGGGCTACAGCGGCGAGTATCGCGACAAGCCGGGCGTGTTCCAGGTGGCGCCCGGCGGCGAGAAACGCATCACGATGAGCGTGACGCTAGTGGGGTGAGAGGGAGGGAATGGCGCCTGCGCCCTCCCACTCTATCATCCTGAACTTGTTTCAGGATCCACGGTGTCGCGCTCTTACCGGCGGCGGCTCCTGCCGCGCGGTGGATCCTGAAACGAGATCAGGATGACGCCGGGGAGAGGCGGCCGTGACAATCCTGCCGCCGGCGCCACTCAAGCGCTTCTCAAACCCAAGTCCTTCCGTGCTCCGGCGCACGCCGGAGCCCAGAGCCACGCGACGCAACGCTCGTCATCCTGGCCTCCTGCCTGCGCAGCAGCACAGGGAGGACGCCGGAACGCCTCAGCCGTCGTAGTCGGCGCCGAGGTTCTGGTTACGCGGCGGCGCGACCGCGGTGAGGCGCAGCGCCTCGGCCGAGGCGGCGAGGCTGCCGATCGCGTCGGCCTCCTCCTCGTCGTCGATCTGGACGCGCTGCAGGCTCTGCACCACCGACTCATGGAGCTCGTCGGGCTTGACCGTCTCCTCGGCGATCTCGCGCAGCGCGACCACCGGGTTCTTGTCGCGATCGCGGTCGATCGTCAGCTCGGCGCCGCCCGACACCTGCCGCGCGCGCTGGGCGGCGAGCAGGACGAGATCGAAGCGGTTCGGGATCTTGTCGACGCAATCCTCGACGGTGACGCGCGCCATCGCGTATCCTCTTGTCGTAAACTTCAGGGAAGGATGGGCATTTAGTCGAGCACCGGCCAGCCGTCAAGGAAGCCGCGCCCCGCGCCGGGGCAGTGGCGCGCTTGCCCGCCGCGGCGCGACCCGCCATCTGATAGCGATGGATGACGCTCCCGCCCAGCCGACGTTCACCGTGGACGGCAACCTCCTGACGCTGCTCGATACCGGCCCGCGCCGGTTGGAAGCGCTGATCGCGCTGATCGACGGCGCGCGCCGCTCGCTGCGCGTCCTCTATTACATCTACGCCGACGATGACTCGGGCCGCCGCGTCAACGCCGCGCTCGCGGCCGCGGCGCGGCGCGGGGTGCGCGTGGCCCTGGTGGTCGACGGCTTCGGCAGCGAGGGCGCGGACCCCGAGTTCTTCACGCCGCTGGAGCGCGCGGGCGTGTCGGTGTGTCGCTTCTCGCCGCGGCTGGGGCGACGCTACCTGCTGCGCAACCACCAGAAGCTCGCGCTCGCCGACGCGGAGACCGAAGGTGCGCGGATCATCATCGGCGGCTTCAACATCGAGGACGATTATTTCGGCACGCCGCGCGAGCAGGCGTGGCGCGACCTCGGCCTGCTCGTCGAAGGTCCCGCCGCGGCGCGGATGGCGGGTTATTTCGACGCGCTGGAGCAGGGCATCCACGGCCGCAGCCGGGTGCGCCGGCTCAACCGCGCGCTGGCGCGGTGGAGCGAGAGCGAGGGCAGGCTCCGCTGGCTGATCGGCGGGCCGACCCGCGAGCTGTCGCCCTGGGCGCGCGCGATCCGCGACGACATGCGGCGGGCGACGCGCATCGACGTGATCGCGGGTTATTTCACGCCGAGCCCGACGCTGCTGCGCGCGCTCGATCGCGCCGGCCGCCGCGCCGCCGCGGTCCGAGTGATCACCGCGTCCAAGTCGGACAATAACGTCACGATCGCGGCGGCGCGCTTCACCTACGCGGGCCTGCTGCGCCGCGGCGTCCGGATCTTCGAATATGCCGCCACCAAGCTCCACACCAAACTGTACGTGGTCGACGACGCCACCTGGATCGGCAGCGCCAACCTCGACATGCGCAGCCTGTTCATCAACCTCGAGCTGATGCTGCGGATCGACGACCCCGCCTTCGCCGCGCACGCGCGCGCCTATGTCGAGGGCGAGATCGCGCAGTCCAACGAGGTGACGCGCGAGGCCTATCGCGACGCGACCGGCTGGTGGCAGCGCGGCAAGCAGCTGGTCGCCTACGCGCTCACCGCGGTGGCGGACCCGGCGATCTCGCGCGGGCTCAACTGGGGAATAGACGAGGGCTAGAGTTCGATCCGCCCAGCGTGGATCGTGCTCCGCGGGACGCCGGAGCCGAAGCTCGGGCATCACGCTCTCCGCCCGAGGCCCCGCGTGGGCGAGGCACATCGTATGCGCTAGTCCGCTATGCCGCGCGGCGCGGCACCTCGCCCTTGAGGAAGCCGACGAAACGCTCGGTCGCGCCGTCCAGCGCGCGCGCGCTGGCGGCGAGCTCGCCGGCGCTGCCGCGCACCGTCTGCGACAATGAGGCGGTGGTGCGCACCGCGGCGGCGACCTCGTCGATGCGGCGCTCGATCAGCTCGGCACCGCTCGCCGTACGAGACGCGCCCGCCTCGATCCCGGCAGCGAGCTGGCGCTGGTCCGACACCGAGGCGGCGATCCCGCCCGCCGCGCTGGCGACCTGCGCCACCGCCGAGTCGGCGCGCGTCAGCGCCGCGGCGGCGTCACCCACGCCGGCGAAGATCGCGCCGAGCAGGGCGCTGATGCGATCGCTCGCACGCGTCGAATCGGCCGCGAGCGAGCGCACCTCGCCCGCGACCACGGCGAAGCCGCGCCCGGCCTCGCCCGCGCGCGCCGCCTCGATCGTCGCGTTGAGCGCGAGCAGGTTGGTCTTCTCGGCGATGTCGCGGATGTCGCCCACCAGCTGGCCGATGCGCTGGCCATGCTCCTCGAGCTCGCCGATGCGGCCGACGCCGCTGCCCGCCGCCGCCTGCGCCACCGCGGTGAGCGCGCTCTGCTGGTCGGCCGAGTCGGCGATCGCGCGGATCGAGCCGCCCAGGTCGCGGATCGAGTCGGCGACGTGGCGGATCTGCGTGGTCGCCTCGACCGCCTCGCTCGCCACCGCCGCGGCCTGCACCCCGGCACCCGCGGCGAGATCGTCGAGCGCGATCGAGGAGCGCTCGAGCTGGGCCGCGGCGGCGCCGATCGCGCGCACCACCTGCGCGACCGAGCCCTCGAACGCCTCGGCGACGGTGAGCAGCTCGTCGCGGCGCCGCGCCGCCGCGTCCTGCTCGACGCCGCGCAGCCGCGCGCGCTCGGCGGCGGCGGCGTCCTCGGCGGCGCGCGCCTGGCGCAGCGCCTCGGTGGCGACGGCGCGCGCCTGCTCGGCGGCGGTGCGCGCCTCGTCCGCCTCGGCGACCAGCGCGCGGCTGCGCTCGAGCGAGAGCCGCTGGCGCTCGAGCAGCCGCTCGAGCGCGCCCGTCACCAGCCACAGCACGCCCGCCTGCATCACCACGGCCAGCGCGTGGACCAGCACGCGGCCGAGCCGCCCCTCGCCCGCGAACACCCAGGCCGGCGCGAACCACTCGAGCAGCAGGTGGTGAAGCGCGATCAGCCCCGCGGCGAAGACGATCGGCCGCCAGTCGCACAGCACCACCAGCGCGGCGAGTGCGACGAAGAAGAACATATGCCCGTCCATCTGCCAGGGATGGCCCTCGAGCACATAGACCAGCAGCGCGGGCGCGGTGGCGGCAAGCGTGCCGGCAATGGTGCGCGCCTGCGCGTCGGTGCGGCCCTTGATGGCGAGCCACGTCGGCGCCGCGGTGAGCGCGATCCCCGCGCCGAGCAGGAGCGGATCGACGCCGCCGGTGAGCATCAGCTGGATCACGGTCACCGCCGCGAGCGCGACCCAGCCCAGCGCGACGATCAGCCGCATGCCGAGAAGACGCATCTGCGCCAGCGTCAACGTATCGAGCGCGCGCCAGCCGGTCACGGTCATGCCCGCTCTCCGACATCGTCGCCGCACAGGGGAGAGGGCGCGGCGAGCAGCAGCGCGTCGCCGAGGCGGAGGCGCGCCGTGATCCGGTCGCGCGTGCCGCGCACCACCAGGCTCCGTCCCGGTCCGCGCCCGACCAGCCGCGCGTCGGCAGCGAGCGCGGCCGAGGCGAGCGCCCCGGGCGCGGCCACGATCGGCACCAGCAGCATCGTTCCTTCCGCCGGCGGCCGCAGCGCCAGCACCAGCAACAGCATTGCGAAGAGCGCGGCGTGGAGCAGCAGCGGGAATGACGCACGGCGGGTCATGCAGACCGTCTAGACGAGGCTCCTTAACACGCCCTTTCTTCGCCTAGATCAAGTCCCACCCGCCGCCGCCGCGCGCCGGAGCCCCCGCCTCCGCCCGTAGGCCAGGTAGAACAGCGACCCCACCGCGTTCCACAGCAGGAAGCGCGTGATCGTCGCGCTCGGCAGGCTCCACAGCAGGTAGAGGCAGCCGAGGATGGCGAGCGATCCCACGACATAGGGCAACGGGCATCGGAACAGCCGCGGCGCGTCGGGCGCGGTGCGGCGCAGCACCATCAGGCACGCGCCCGCCGCGATGAAGGCGAGCAATGTCCCCGCGTTGGCCAGCTCGGCGATCTCGTCGAGCCGGAACAGCCCCGCCACCACCGCGATCGCGACCCCGGTCAGCAGCGTGATGCGTGTCGGCGCGCCGCTGCGCGCGCTCACCGTGGCGAGCCCGCGCGGCAGCAGCCCGTCGCGCGCCATCACGAAGAAGATGCGGCTCTGCCCGTACATCATCACCAGGATCACCGAGGGCAGCGCGATCACCGCGGCGAGCGCGATCAGATGGCCGGCGAGCGGCTGGCCGAGCGAGCGCAGCACCAGCGCGAGCGGCTCGGGCGAGTTGGCCAGGCGGGTGAAGGGCAGCGCACCGATCGCCGCCACCGCCACCGCCATGTAGATCGCGGTGCACACCAGCATCGAGCCGACGATGCCGATCGTCAGGTCACGCCCGGGCCGCTTCGCCTCCTCGGCCGAGGTCGCCACCGCGTCGAAGCCGTAGAAAGCGAAGAAGACGATCGCCGCCGCCGCCATCACGCCGCGCTTGTGCCCGCCGCTCTCCGCCGCGGCGAAGCCGTAGGGCATGAACGGGTGGAGGTTGGCCGGATCGAACGCGGGCAGCGCGAAGACGATGAACACCGCCAGCGCGGCGAGCTTGACCACGACGAGGACGATGTTGAGCGTCGCGCTCTCGCGCGTACCAGCGACCAGCATACCCATGACGGCGAGCGCCACCGCCACAGCGGGCAGGTTGACGAGGCCGCCACCGTGCGGTCCGGCGAGCAGCGCGGTCGGCAGCGTCACCCCGGCGGACTGGATCCAGCCGACGAGATAGCCCGACCAGCCCACCGCCACGGTCGAGCAGGCGAGCGAATATTCGAGGATCAGGCTCCAGCCGACGACCCAGGCGGCGGTCTCGCCCAGGGCGGCGTAGCTGAAGGTATAGGCGCCGCCCGCGGCGGGTATCATCGTCGCCAGCTCGGCATAGGCCAGCGCGGCGCAGGCGCAGACCGCGCCGGCGATCGCGAAGGCGAGGATCACCGCGGGGCCGGCGCGCTCGGCGCCGACGCCGGTGAGCGTGTAGATGCCGGTGCCGACGATCGCGCCGACGCCGAGCGCGATCAGGTGCGGCCAGGAGAGCGTCTTGGCGAGCGCGCGGCCCTCTTCATGCCGGGTCACGTCGGCGAGTGACTTGCGCTGGCCCAGCATGATCGTGTCTCCTAAGCAGGTGGATGCGGTGAGTGATCGCTCCGCGCGATCGGCCCGGACCCGGTCGAGCCCCTCGCCCCACTCATGCTCTCCCGCGCACGCGGGAGCCCAGCCGGCGCGGACGTCGCCCGTCGTTGCTCTGCTCTGCCCTGGAGCCCCGCGTTCGCGGAGAAACACCCCGATGGGGTTCGGCCGCTGCTCAGCGGCCGCCGACGAGGCGGACGAGCGAGGTTCGGACGAGGTCCGGCATGACGCGAGAGGGGCGCGCCAGCCTCGCTCACGTCACCTGGAAGCCGGACCAGAACGGATCGTCGCGGTCGATCCAGATGGTGTTGAAGCCGGTCGCGACCGCCGATCCCTCGATCGAGGGGATGATCGCGGGCACGTCGCCCAGCGTCGTCGCCGCCTCGACCCGGCCGATGAAGCGGCTGCCGATATAGCTCTCGTGGACGAAGCGGTCGCCGACCCTCAGGTCGCCGCGATCGGCCAGATGCGCGAGCCGCGCCGAGGTGCCGGTGCCGCACGGCGAGCGGTCGATCGCCTTGTCGCCGTAGAAGACCGCGTTGCGGCCGTCGGCGTCGTTGCCGCGCGCGCGGTCCGCCCAGAGCACGTGGCTCACCCCGCGGATCGTCGGGTCGAGCGGGTGCACCGGCTCGACCTTCTCGCGCACCGCGGTGCGCACCAGCCGCGAGGCCGCGATCAGCCGGTCCGCCCCCATCGCGTCGAGCCCCGCATAGCCCCCCTGTGGCTCCACGATCGCGTAGTAATTGCCGCCATAAGCGACGTCGACGCTGAGCCGGCCGAGATCGGCGACGTCGACCTCCACGCCGCGCGCCGCGACATAGCTGGGCACGTTGGTGATACGGACCGAGGTCACCTTCTCGCCCGCGATCGCGTAGGCGATGTCGATCACGCCCGCGGGCACCTCGACCTTGAGCCGCCCCGGCGTCGCCGGCTGGATCAGCCCGTGCTCCAGCCCGAAGGTGATCATCCCGATCGTGCCGTGGCCGCACATGGGCAGGCAGCCGCTCGTCTCGATGAACAGGATGCCGACGTCGGCATCGGCGGTGGTGGGCGGGTAGAGGAAGCCGCCCGACATCATGTCGTGGCCGCGCGGCTCGAAGCAGAGCCCGGTGCGGATCCAGTCGTAGCGGGCGAGGAAATCCTGCCGGCGCTCGGACATGGAGGCGCCGCGCAGCAGCGGCGCGCCCCCCGCGACGAGCCGCACCGGGTTGCCCGCGGTGTGGCCGTCGATGCAGAAGAAGGTGTGGCGCATGCCGCCTCGGCTATCAGGCCGCGGCGGGCAGCGACAGCGTGGGGCGCGTCGCCGCGGCGCGCTCGACCATCGCGATCACCTCCGCGCGGCGCTCGCCGGTGAGCACGTAGCGCGGCGGCAGCACGCGCTCCGAGCCGCGCCCCATCACCTGCTCGGCGAGCTTGATCGACTGGACGAGGTCGTGCTCGGCGTCGAGGTGGAGCAGCGGCATGAACCAGCGGTAGATCTCGAGCGCCTTGGCGTGATCGCCGCGCTCGAACGCCGCGACCAGCTCGACCGACTCCTTCGGGAAGGCGTTGGTCAGGCCCGAGACCCAGCCCTGCGCGCCGAGGTACAGCCCCTCCAGCGCGACGTCGTCCAGGCCGGCGAACAGCACGTAGCGGTCGCCGAGATCGTTGCGGAAGTCGGTGAAGCGCCGCGTGTCGGGCGCCGATTCCTTCACCGCGACGATGTTCTCCACCGGCACCAGCTGCTCGAGCACGTAGCGGTCGATCACGGTGCGATAGGCCGGCGGGTTGTTGTACAGCATGATCGGCAGCGCGGTGCGCTCCGCCACGCCGCGGAAGTGCGCCACCAGCTCGTCGGGCTTGGGCACATAGACCATCGGCGGCAGCAGCATCAGCCCGTCCGCCCCGGCCTTCTCCGCCGCCTGGGCGTAGCGGACCGCGCGGCGGGTGTCATACTCGGAGACGCCGGTGATCACCGGCACGCGCCCCTTCACCACCTCGACGATGGCGGAGAGCACCGTGACCTTCTCGTCATAGTCGAGCGAGTTGTTCTCGCCCACGGTGCCCAGCGCGATGATCCCGGTGACGCCGTCGCGGATCAGCTCGTCGACGACGCGCTGCGTGTCCGACAGGTCGAGCGTGAGATCCTCGCGCACCTGGGTCGTCACCGCCGGGAACACGCCCTTCCAACCGATCGCCATTGCCGACACTAGCCTCTCAATTTTCTCAGACACAGATCGTATACTAAGCAGATCGCGTGAGCGCAACCTGTCCGACTATTCCTCGTCGGGGTATGGGCCGCGGCCGCCGTCGCGGATCAGCTGGTCGACGCGGCGGTCGATCTCGCTCACGGGCACCGAGCCGAGCGCCAGCACCGCGTCGTGGAAAGCCTTCACGTTGAACTTGGGGCCGAGCGCCTGCTCGGCGCGGGCGCGGGCGCGCTGGATCGCGAGCTGGCCGGTGTAATAGCTCAGCGCCTGCCCCGGCCAGGCGATGTAGCGGTCGACCTCGGTGGTGACCTCGTGGTCGGACAGCGCGGTGTTGTCGCGCAGATAGGCCTGCGCGCGCTCGCGGCTCCAGCCCATCGCGTGGATGCCGGTGTCCACGACCAGCCGCGACGCGCGCCACGCCTGATAGCTCAGCATGCCGAAGAGGTCATAGGGCGTCTCGTACATCCCCATCTCCTCGCCCAATGTCTCGCAGTAGAGCGCCCAGCCCTCGCCGTAGACGGAAAGGTAGGTGTCGCGGCGGAACGGCGGCAGGTCCTTGTTCTCGGCGGCGAGCGGCATCTGGAAGGCGTGGCCGGGCGCGCTCTCGTGCAGCGTCAGCGCGGGCATGGCGTAGAGCGAGCGCGCGGGCAGGTCGTAGGTATTGACCAGATACACGCCCGGCCCGCCGCGTCCCGCGGTGTAGAAGGGCGCGACGTCGGCGGGCACCGGTTTGATCGCGAAGCGGCTGCGCGGCAGCCGGCCGAAATACTGCGCCGCCTTGCCGTCGAAGGTCTTGGCGATCCACGCCGCGCGATCGAGCAGCTGCTGCGGCGTGGTGGCGTAGAAACGCGGGTCGGTGCGCAGGAAGGTGAGGAAGGCGGGCAGGTCGCCCTGGAACTTCACCTGCGCCATCACCTGCAGCATCCGCGCGCGGATCTTGGCGACCTCGGCGAGGCCGATCGCGTGGACCTGTTCGGGGGTCTGCGCCAGCGTCGTATATTCCGCGATCTTCGACTGATAATAGGCCTTGCCGTCGGGCAGGTCATAGGCGGCCAGCGCGGTGCGCGCCCCCGGGATATAGTCCTCGCGCAGGAAGGCGAGCAGCCGGCGGTGCGCGGGCAGCACCGAGTCGCGGATCGCCGCCTCGCCGGCGCGGCGCAGCTCGGCCTGGGTCGCGGCCGGGATCTGCCGCGGCATCGTCGCGAAGGGCGCGTAGAAGGGATTGTCCGCGATCGACCTCGCCTCGACGACCTGCGCGACGCCGATGTCGCGCCCCGCCAGCGTCACCCTGGGCGGGGTGAAGCCGCGCCGGAGCCCGGCGCGCATGTTGGCGATCTGCTGGTCGAAATAGCGCGGCAGCTCGCTGAGCATCGACAGATAGGCGCGATACTCCTTCTCGTTCGCGAGCGGGTCGCGCGCCGAGGCGGCGACGTCGCCCCAGAAGCTGGTGTCGGCGGTGAGCGGCTTCTCATAGTCGCGGAAGCGCTGCTCGTTGAGAAGTGCGTCGATCTGCTGGCGGTAGACCGCGTCATTGACCTGCTCGGCGGGCGAGAGATCGGTGGGGCGGATCGCGCGCAGCCGCGTCGCGGTCTCCTCCCAGCGCCTGAGCCGCGCCGCCTGCGCCGCCGGCCCGACGTCGGGCAGGTGCGCGCGCGCCTCGCGGCGGCTGTCCTCGTCGGCGGCCATCTGCTGCTGCCGCCAGCCATATTCGTCGGTATAGAGCCGGCGCAGCGTCGCGTCGGCACTCCCCACCCGCGGCGCCGCGGTCACCGGCGCCGCCACCATCATCGTCGCGCCCAGCAGCGCCGCCAGTATCTGCCTCACTCAACCTCCCCGATCGCGATGATGTCGGCGTAGAGTGCGGCCGGCACCAGCACACCCTCTTTCTCGCTCCGCGCGCGCGCCGCGTAGCGCCGCGCCGACGGGAGCCGCGCGCCCTGGCCCTCGATCGCCGCGAACAGCGCCTCGGCGCGCGCGAGATGCTCGGCCGCGGCGGCACCGAGGAAGCCCGCGGGATCGAGCGCGACGATCAGCTCGCCCCCGCGCGGCGAGGCGCCGCGTCCGGCGTCGGCGGCGAGCGACTCGGCGCTGGTCATCTCGCCGATCAGCGGGCCGGCGAGCAGCTCCACCATCGCCGCCAGCGCGGATCCCTTGTGCCCGCCGAAGGTGCGCATCGCCCCGCCCAGCACCGCCGCGGCATCGGTGCTGGGCCGCCCCTCCGCGTCATAGCCCCAGTCGTCGGGGATGGCGCGGCCGGCGCGGCGGTGCAGCTCGATCTCGCCCCGCGCCACCGCGCTGGTGGCGAAGTCGAAGACGAAGGGAGGCGCGCCGGGGCGCGGCCAGCCGAAGGCGATCGGGTTGGTGCCGAACACCGGCCGCGTCCCGCCCGCGGGCGCGACCCAGGCGTGGCTCGGCGTCATCGCCAGCGCGACCAGCCCCGCCTCGGCCAGCGCCTCGACCTCGGGCCAGAGCGCGGCGAAGTGGACGACGTCGGTCAGCGCCAGCGCGGCGATGCCGCCCGCGCGTGCCTTGGCCTCGAGCAGCGGGCGGCCCGCGGCGAAGGCGAGCTGCGCGAAGCCGCCGCCGCCGTCGACCCGCACCAAGGCGGCGGCGGGCTCGCTCACGCGCGGCACCGCGTCGCGCGCGACCGCGCCGCTGCGCAGGCTGTGCGCGGCGACGAGGAGGCGGTAGACGCCGTGACTGGCGCAGCCGTCGCGCTCGCCCGCGACCATCGTCTCGGCCACCGCCTCGGCGTGCGCGGGCGCGAGCCCGACCCTGCGGAGCGTCGCCCGCGCCAGCGCGCGCACCTCGTCGAGCGTCAGCCGGACGGCGTCGCTCACGCCGCGGTTCCCGCGCGCGCGGTGTAGAGGCGGACGCCGAACACCGGCCCGGCGCTGCTGCGGTCGTGCGGCAGGAACTTGACGCGGACGCTGCTCTTGCCCGCGGTCAGCCCCGGCGGCAGCGGATAGTCGCGCTCGATGAAGGCGCCGGGCTGGTCGTTGTCGAGGTGCTGCGTGGCGACCCTGACGTTGTCGACCAGGATGTCGAAGTCGCGCGCGCGCTCGCCGCCCCAGTAGCTCGCCTGGAGCACTAGCGGGCCGGGCCGCACCTTCATCGTGAACTCGATATAGCCGCCCGAGCGCGCGTCGCGCCCCTGCCGGCCGCGATAGGTGACGGGATAGCTCAGCTCGCTCGCCAGCTGGTGGTCGCGCTCGGGCTGCATCTCGCCGAGGAACATGACGTCGACCGAGCGCGCCGCCAGGTCGCGCAGCCGCGTCTGCTCGGCGGTGTAGGCGGCCTCGGCCTCGGCCCAGCCCGCGTCGGTGAAGCGCTTGAAATAGACCGCGCTGCGCCGCCGATACTGGCGGTAGAAGGGGACGAAGTCGGTGTCGCCGGGCCGCACCACCCCGCGCGTGGCGTAACGCGCCGCGGCGGCGTCGCGCAGGCCGAAGCCGGCGAGCACGTCGGCGCCGACCAGGGCGGGATCGGCGCCGTCCCACGTGCCCTCGGCGGGGCCGAGGTCGGCGGCGAGCACCATCGGTCCGCGCAGCACCGCGATCATATCGGGATCGCCCGGCGCGCTCTCGGTGCGCAACGCGAGCGGCAGCGTCAGCGCGACCGTGTCGCCCGCTCTCCAGCGGCGCTCGACGATGGCGTAGCCGCGCGCGCGCGTCGGCGTGACCGCGGCGCCGTTGACGGTCACGCGCACGCCCTCGCCCGCCCAGCCGGGCACGCGCAGCGCGACGGGGAAGGTGCCGCCGCGCAGCTCGGTGAAGCGCAGCGCCGCCTCGCCCTCGTACGGGTAACGCGTCGCGAGGGTCACCGTCGCGCGCCGCGTCGCCCAGCGCGCCTCCGCGGGGATGTAGAGGTTGACGTAGAAGGTGCCGTCGTCGCCCTCCCAGAAGATCGACTCGCCGTGCTTGGCGTGGCTCTCCATCCCCGAGCCGACGCAGCACCAGAACACGTCGTCCCTGGTGGTGGAATAGTCGCGCGCCGCGCCGCTCAGCAGCGGCGTCATGTAGGTGAAGCCGCCGGTGGCCGGGTCCTGCGCGCTCATCACGTGGTTGAGGTGCGCGCGCTCGTAGAAGTCGAACAGCGCGCCGTCGGGCTGCCACGACCAGAGATGTCGCGCCAGCTTGAGCATGTTGTAGGTGTTGCAATGCTCGCAGGTCTGCTCGGTGACGTGCTGCGCGACCGCGTCGGGCTGGAAGAAATATTCGCGGTCGGCGTTGCCGCCGATGGCGTAGCTGTGGTGCCGCGTGACCCGCTCGAAGAAGAAGCGCGCCGCCGCGGCCTTGGCGGGATCACCGCCGCTCACCTCGTGGATCCGCGCGAGACCGACCAGCTTGGGCACCTGCGTGTTGGCGTGGAGGTTGGCGAGCTTGTCCTCGCCCGCGGCGAGCGGGTCGAGCACGCGATGATCGTAGAACAGCCGCGCCATGCGCAGCCAGCGCTGGTCGCCGGTGCGTGCGTACAGCTCGGCGTAGCTGTCGTTCATCCCGCCATATTCGCAGCCGAGCACCTCCTCCAGCCGCGCGGCGTCGAGCGCGGTGAAGACGCGCTCGACATAGCCGGCGAGCCCGGTGGCGACGCGCAGCGCCTGCGGGTTACCCCAGGCGGCATGGACGTCGAGCAAGCCGGCGAAGAGCTTGTGGACGGTGTACATCGGCGACCAGGAGCCGTTGAGGTCGAACCCGCCCGACCGGATCTCGCCGCGCACGATCTCGGGGAAGATCTCCTCGCCGTCGACGATCGTGCCGTCCTTCCGCTTGCGCCCGAGCGCGCCGACATAGCCGGTGCCGCGCCTGGTCTGCACCGTCGCCAGCTCGTCGACGATATAATCGGCGCGGCGGCGCAGCTCGGGGTCGCCGGTCTGCTGCCAGGCGAGCGCCAGCGCGCTGAGATAATGGCCGAGCGTGTGGCCCGCGATCGTGTCGCTCTCCCAGCCGCCGTAGATCTCCCCCTTGGCGGGGAGGCCGGCATAGGTGCGGAAATTGTGCAGCAGCCGGTCGGGCTCGAGCCGGTGGAGATAGGCGCGGTTGATCTCCACGGCGGTGCGATAGTCGGACGGGGCGAGCCGCACGTCGGCGAGCGGCAGCGGGCGCGCGCGGACGACGCGCTGCGCCGGCGTGGCGGCGCGCGCCGTGGCGGGCAGGAGCGCGAGCGGCGCCAGCGTCGCGGCGCCCGCCATCAGGTCGCGACGGGTCGTGCTCGGCATGGTCTCTCCTGGTGCGTGATGACGGTGACGTGAGGGGAGTGTGTCACGGCGCGACGGCAGGCGCAATAGAATCGTATACGAACGACGATGGTGTTCGTGCTGCTCCCTATCACGCTGCCTCTGAGATCCTCCCCGCTCGCGGGGAGGGGGACCGCGCACGAAGGGCGTGGTGGAGGGGGCTCTCCACTTGGCGCAGCGCTTGTGGAAGCCCCCCTCCACCAGCCGTCGGCTGGTTCCCCTCCCCGCCATGCGGGGAGGATCCATTTCACCTGCCGCCCTGCCCTTATGCCTTTGCCCTCAGTGCACCCGCTCGCTCTCGCCGCGCAGCGCGGCGCCGATCAGCGTGAAGAAGGCCCGGCTGCCCGCGCTCGAGTCGACGTCCCACTCCGGGTGCCATTGCACCGCCAGCACCTCCGCGCCGCAGCCCGGCGCCGCGACCGCCTCGATCACGCCGTCGTCGCTCGACCGCGCCTCGACCCGCAGGCCCCCGCCGAGCCGGTCGATCGCCTGCTCGTGGACCGAGTGGACCGTCAGCTGCCGCTCCCCCGTCGCGCGCGCCAGCCGGCCCTCGGGCGCGAGGCGGACGTCGTGGCGCAGCGTGAACAGCTCGGCATAGTCGCGCTGCGCCCAGCTGCCGCCGCGCAGGTGACGGCCGCAGCACGGGTCGGCCGAGAGCGAGCCGCCGAACAGCACGTTGATCTCCTGCAACCCGCGGCAGATACCGAACACCGGCTTGCCCGCGACGATCATCGCGTCCGCCAGCGACAGCGCCACCTCGTCGCGCTCCGGATCGAGCGCCTCGGGTGGCAGGTCGAGTGTGCCGCCGTAGCGCGCGGGCGCGACGTGCGAGCGCGAGCCCGTCAGCAGCAGCCCGTCGAGCGGCGCGGCGAGCGCGGCCGCGTCATTGGCGCCGGTCAGCGCCGGCACCAGCAATACGGTCGCGCCGGACACCGCGGCGAGCGGGCGGACGAAGCGGCTCGCCACCGCCTGCACGGGGCGATGCGCCACCTCGTTGCAGCACAACACCCCGATCAGCGGTCGCCGCGACGCCATGCTCAGTCTCCCGCCAGTCCGTCGCGCCAGCGCTCGCCGTCCGCTGGCGCGAGCACGCGCGCGACCGGCTGCGCGACGATCCGCCCGGGCGGTACGTCCTCGAGCAGCCAGACATTGCCGCCGACCATCGCGCCGCGCCCGATCGTCACGCGCCCCAGGATCGTCGCGCCGGCGTAGATCACCACGTCGTCCTCGACGATCGGGTGGCGCGCATAGCGCTCGCGCGGGTGGTCCGAGGCGTCCGCCAGCGGGGTGCGCGCGCCGAGCGTGACATGCTGGTAGAGCCGCACGCGCTCGCCGATGACCGCGGTCTCGCCGATCACCACACCGGTGCCGTGGTCGACGAAGAAATGCGCGCCGATCGTCGCGCCGGGGTGGATGTCGACCCCGGTGCGCTCGTTGGCGATCTCGGAGATCAGCCGCGCGGTGATCGGCGCGCCGAGCTGGTAGAGCGGGTGCGCGATGCGGTGGTGCAGGCTGGCGATCGCGCCGGGGTAGCAGACCAGGATCTCGTCCGCGCTGCGCGCCGCTGGGTCGCCGAGAAAGGCGGCGGCGACGTCGCTGTCGATCAGGCGGCGCACCTCGCCGAGCGTGGCGAGAAACAGCCGCACGATCGTCGCGGGCTGCTCGGGATCGAACGCGCCGGTGCGCGCCTCGGCCTGCCAATAGGCCAGCTCGGCGCCGATCTCGCGCTCCAGCTCGGTCGCGGCGGCGAGCAGCTTGGCGGCGACGAAGCCGTCCTCATCGCCCGCGGCGCCGCGATACTGGCCGAGCCGGCGCGGGAAGAGCGCGGCGGCGAGCGTCTCGACCACGCGCTCCAGCGCAGCGCGCGAGGGGAAGGAGCGCGCTTCCTCCGATGGATGGCCGACGCGCCAGGCCTCGCGCGCGGCCCGCAGCGCGAGCACCGCCGCGGCGATCGCCGAGCCCTCGCCATTCGCCGCACCGTCGCTCATCGCACGCCCCTCACCAGCCCGATCGAGCCGCGAGTCATACTCTACTAGCCGAGTAGGTGATCCAAGCTTTTCTTGCGCGGCGAGGAGGTTCGCGCGCCGCATCGGTCAGGCGCGCTGCAACGCGCGGGCGCGGCGGCGCTGCACCGAGCTGCCGATCCCCATCGCCTCGCGATATTTCGCGACCGTCCGCCGCGCGATCCCGAAGCCCTTGGCGTTGAGCAACTCCACCAGCGTGTCGTCGGACAGGATCGTCTCGCCCTCGCCCGCGATCAGCGCGCGGATCGCGCTCTTCACCGCCTCGGCGGAGACCGCGTCGCCACCGTCCGCAGCGGCGATCGCCGAGGTGAAGAAATACTTCAGCTCGAACAGCCCGCGCGCGCAGCTCAGGTATTTGTTGCTGGTGACTCGGCTGACGGTCGATTCGTGCAGCTCGATCGCGTCCGCCACCTGACGCAGCGTCAGCGGGCGCAGGTGCGCGACGCCGTGAAGGAAGAAGGCCTCCTGCTGGCGCACGATCTCGGTGGCGACGCGGATGATGGTGCGCTGGCGCTGGTCGAGCGCCTTGACCAGCCAGTTGGCGCTGGCGAGCTTCTCGGCGAGCCAGGTCTTGCCCGCGCGATCCTGCGCGCCGCCCGCCAGTTCGCTGTAATAGCTCTTGTTGACCAGCACGCGCGGCAGCGTCGCGGCGTTGAGCTCGATCGCCCAGCCGCCGCGCGCGCGGGTCACGGTGAGGTCGGGGATCACCGGCGCGGGCGGGTCGCCGCCGTAGCGGAAGCCCGGCTTGGGGTCATAGCCGCGCAGCTCGCGGATCATGTCCGCCATGTCCTCGTCGTCGGCGCGGCAGAGCTTCTTCAGCCGCGCCAGCTCGCCGCGCGCGAGCAGGTCGAGGTGGTCGAGCAGCCGCGCCATCATCGGGTCGTAGCGGTCGGCGTCGCGCGCCTGGATCACGAGACACTCGGCGAGATCGCGCGCGCCCACCCCGGTCGGCTCGAACTTCTGGACCTCGGCGAGCACCGCCTCGACCTGCGCGAGCGGCACGCCGAGCCGCTGCGCGACGTCGTGCAGGTCGGCGCGGAGATAGCCGGCCTCGTCGATCTGGTCGATCAGCGCGCGCGCGACGAAGAGATCGGTCGCGTCGAAGCGCGCGCCGGCCTGCGCGAGCAGCACGTCGGCGAGGCTCTCGCTGGTGTCGGCGAACGAGTCGAAGTCGATCGCCTCACCGCTGCCGCTGCCGCTGCCCGGGCCGAGGTCGCCGATCCGTTCGGCGGCCGACTCGCTCGGGCCGTCGTCGAACCGCTCGGCGGCGATGTCGACGTCGAGCGACTCGCCCGCCCCCTCCCCCGCCATCACCAATTCGTCGGCACCCGCGGGTTCGTCGCGCGGTGCGTCGGCGGTCTCGGGTGGCGCGGAGACGCTATCGTCGACGGGCGCACTCGACTCGAGCAGCGGGTTGCGCTCGATCTCCTCGGCGATCACGCCCTCGATCTCGAGGTTGCTCAGCGCCAGCAGCTTGATCGCCTGCTGGAGCTGCGGCGTCATCACCAGCGACTGCGACTGGCGCAGGTCGAGGCGGGGGGCGAGGCTCACGGGATGACGGGTCCGCGGCGCGCCGGCCTCACAGCGTGAAGCTCTCGCCCAGGTAGAGGCGGCGCACGTTCTCGTCGCGTACCAGCTCCTCGGGGCTGCCGGTGAACAGCACCTTGCCGTCGTAGATGATGTAGCCACGATCGACGATGTCGAGCGTCTCGCGCACGTTGTGATCGGTGATCAACACGCCGATGCCGCGCTCCTTGAGCTGGCACACCAGCCCGCGGATGTCGGCGATCGAGATCGGGTCGATGCCAGCGAACGGCTCGTCGAGCAGCATGATCGAGGGGTCGGCCGCGAGCGCGCGCGCGATCTCGGCGCGGCGGCGCTCGCCGCCCGAGAGCGCCATCGCGGGCGCGTCACGCAGCCGGGTGAGCCCGAAATCGGCGAGCAGCCGCTCCAGCTTCTCGGCGCGCGCCGCGGCGTCGGGCTCGGACAGTTCGAGCACGGTGAGGATGTTCTTCTCGATCGTCAGACCGCGGAAGATCGAGGTCTCCTGCGGCAGATAGCCGAGGCCGAGGATGGCGCGACGGTACATCGGCAGGCCGGTGATGTCGTCGCCGTCGAGCATGATCCGGCCCGAGTCGGGCTTCACCAGCCCCATCACCGAATAGAAGCAAGTGGTCTTGCCCGCGCCGTTGGGGCCGAGCAGCCCGATCACCTCGCCGCGCCCGACCGACACCGACACGTCGGTGAGCACCACGCGCTTGTCATAGCTCTTGGCGATCGAGACGACCTGGAGCCCGCTCTGTACCGGCGCCTCGTGGATCGGCGCGACCTGGTCGAGCGACTCGCGGTCGCGCTGGGTGGTGACGCTGTCCATCGCCGTCGGGCCTCGCATAACAGGGTTACCGGAGCGCTAACGGGGCACCGGTTGGCAGGGAACGTGCATGCCCGATCGGCGCCGCCGTTTGAAGGGGGGACGTGACGGGCGGTGCGCGGGCGGGGGTGAAGGGCGACCTTCGATCCTCCCCTGGAAGGGGGGTGGCGCGCGCAGCGCGACGGCGGGGTATCGCCGGTGGTGAGTCCAGCGACGATCGCCGGCCGGGTTACCCCTCCGTCGGCGCTGCGCGCTGCCACCTCCCCCTCCCAGGGGGAGGATCACTTGCCTCAATTCCTTTTGGGTACCGAGAACGTCCCCGTCACGCGCCCGCTCGGCGCCTGCGTCACGTTGCCCGCGCTACCGCCGCCGCCCGCCACCGCCGAGCCGTCGATCACCGCGCGCCCGGTGTCGAGATTGATCGTCAGCCGTCCGCCGCTGACGGTGTTGCCCGCCTGGGTCAGCCGCACCCCGCCCAGCATCGTGATGACGCGGCGGTTGAGGTCGTACACCGCATAGGTGCTGCGCGCGGTCTGGTCGGGCCGGGTCACCGTCACCCCGCCCGCGGCGTCGAGCCGTGACACCTGCGGGTTCCCGTTCTCGACCTGCCCGGTATAGGCGACCGTCATCCGCGCCGCGTCGAGCGTCATCTCGGCCTGGCGCACCTTGACGTTGCCCGCCAGCACGGCGCGGTTGGCGCGGTCCTGCAGCTCGATATGGTCGGCGCCGAAGTCGATCGGCGCGGCGCTGTTATGGCGCGTCTGCGCGGCCGCGCCGCCGGCGATCAGCAGCGCCAGCAGCGGGACTCGGCAGGCGACCGGGGCGAAGGGGCGCAACATCCAGCGCTCTTTCTATTTTCTCGGGTCGATCCGCAAGCGCGCATTGCCGTCGAGCGTGACGGTGCGTGCCTCCAGGTCGGCGCGCATGCTGTCGCCGCTGAACGTGCCCTGCCGGACCGTACCGGTGACCGCCGCGGTGGAGCGCAGCCGGCGAGTCTTGAGGTCGACCACCGCGTCGGTGGTGTCGAGCGCGTAATTGTTCGGCCCGCGCACCTTGATCGGGCCCGCGACGTTCACCTGCTCGCTGTCCATGTCGTAGCGGCCGGTCGGCGCGGTCATCTCGGCCGGGCCGTCCGACAAACGGATCGCGGCGGCGAGGTCGCGGATGTTCACCACCGGTTCGGCCGAGCTCTTCTGCAGCGCCGAGCCCGCGGTGAGCGCGAAGGGCTGGCCCTTGGCATCGGTGCCGCGATAGCGCGCGCGCTGGATCTTGAGCCGCTCGCGCGCGACCTCGACCTTGTTCTTGTCGAGCACGAAGGAGGCGTCGCCGCCCATCGTCAGCGGCGCCATCACCAGAAAGGCGAAGAGCACGCCGATCGAGAGCGGCAGCAGGCGGTTGGCGGAGGCGATCAGGCGATCGTGGCGCCCGCCGGGCTGCGCCCAGCGCTGGCGCTCCGAGCGCGTCCGGATCGCCACCTCAGACATGCGCGAAGATGTCCACCTCGGGCCAGCCGGCGAGATCGAGCTCGGCGCGGGCGGGGAGGAAGTCGAAGCAGGCCTGCGCCAGCGCGGTGCGCCCCTCGCGCGCCAGCCGCCGGTCGAGCTCGTCGCGCAGCCGGTGGAGGAAGCGCACGTCGGAGGCGGCGTAGTCGCGCTGCGCCTCGCTCAATTCGGGGCCGCCCCAGTCGGACGACTGCTGCTGCTTGGAGATGTCCTGCCCGAGCAGCTCGCGCACCAGCTCCTTCAACCCGTGCCGGTCGGTGTAGGTGCGCACCAGTCGCGACGCGGTCTTGGTGCAATAGACCGGCGCCGCCACGACGCCGAGATAGTGGCGGAGCGCGGCGATGTCGAAACGCGCGAAATGATACAGCTTCACCCGAGCGGGATCGGCGAGCACGGCGCGCAGCACCGGCGCGGCATAGTCACTGCCCGGGTTGAAGCGGACGAGATGCTCGTCGCCGGTGCCGTCGGACAATTGCACCAGGCAGAGCCGGTCGCGCGGGGTGATCAGCCCCATCGTCTCGGTGTCGACCGCGATCGCGGCACCCGGGGCGAACACGTCGCCGGGCAGATCTTCCTCATGAAAATGAACAGCCATGCCGGAGGCTGTAGCGGGGTGGCGGCGTGGGCTCAACGCGTTCGTTGGGTTGCGTCTGCGACAGACGGTGTTCCTCGCGGGATAAGAAGCAAGTGATTGGCCCATCTGCGAAGAAAAGACTCGCACAACGATTCGACGGCGCTGGATTGTTCGGCTATGACGGGCGATGCGGCGCAATAGGATATGCGCCCGGGGAACCGCGTTCGCCGTCCTGCGCGTGGTCTCGTTGAGAATGTTCGGGCGGACCGGGAAGACGAACAGGGTTATGGGTTACGACAAGGGCGGCCGCGGCAATCGCGGCGGACGTGGGCGCGACAAGCGCGACGGTTTCGGCGGCGGCGGTGACGACTTCGGCGGCGGCGGCGGGTTCGGTGGCGGCGGCTTCGGTTACGAGGACCGCGGCGGCTTCGGCGGCGGCGGTGGCAATCGCGGCTTCGGCGGCGGTGGCTTCGGCGGCGGCGGCGGCGGTGGTCGCGGCTTCGGTGGTGGCGGCGGCGGGTTCAGCGGCGGCGGTGGTGGCGGCTTCGGCGGCGGCCGCGGCATGCCTCCCCAGGTCGTCGGCGAGGGCACCGGCGTCGTCAAGTTTTTCAACGCGCAGAAGGGTTTCGGCTTCGTCGTGCGCGATGACGGCGGCGAGGACGTGTTCGTCCACATCTCCGCGGTCGAGCAGGCCGGCCTCGCCGGCCTGGCCGAGGGTCAGCCGCTCGGCTTCACCCTGGTGGATCGCGGCGGCCGCATCTCGGCGACCGACCTCAAGATCGAGGGTGAGCCGATGCCGGTGACGGATCGCGCTCCCCCGCGCGAGGGTGGCTTCGGCGGTGCAGCGGGCGGCGGTGCCGGTGGCGCGCGCGGCGGCGGCGCCCCGCAGCGCCAGCTGACCGGCGAGAAGGCCACGGGCACGGTCAAGTTCTTCAACGCCATGAAGGGCTTCGGCTTCATCCAGCGCGACGACGGCCAGCCCGACGCGTTCGTCCACATCTCGGCGGTCGAGCGCGCCGGCATGCCGACGCTCAACGAGGGTGACCGGCTGGAGTTCGAGATCGAGGTCGATCGTCGCGGCAAGTACGCCGCGGTGAACCTCTCCTCGTCGAGCTGATCGGCTCGCCGAACGGCTGAGAGAAGCGGCCCGCCCGACCTCGTCGGGCGGGCCGTTCTCGTATCTGCGCCGCGCCGATCGTCGCGTGGCGCTTGCCCCCGCCCCCGCACTCGCGCATCGCGGCGGGGAGGGAGCCCTGCCATGATCGAACGCCTTCGCCTCGCCCACGCCGCCGCGCTCGCGCTCGTCGCGCTCACCGGCGCCTGCGCGCCATCGCTCAAGGTCATGACCTACAACGTCCGCTACGCCTCGGACGACGGGCCGCAGCCATGGCCGTCGCGCCGCCTCGCCGCGATCGCGATGCTGCGCCGCGTCCACCCGGATGTGATCGGCACACAGGAACTGCTCCAGCGCCAGGGCGATGACATGGTCGCCGCGCTACCGGAGTATCGCTGGTTCGGGCGCGACCGCAGGGGTGCCCACGTGGACGAGCATATGGGCATCCTCTACCGCACCGACCGGCTGACGCTGCTCCGCCACGGCGACTTCTGGCTCTCCGACACGCCCGAGGTGGTGGGTAGCCAGAGCTGGGGCACCGACCTGCCGCGCATGGCCAATTGGGGCGAGTTCGCGCTGAAGCGCGATCCCCGGCGCCGCTTCCTGCTGGTCGACACCCATCTCGCGCATCGCGACCAGGACGATGGCGCGCGCGACCGCGCCGCCGCGCTGCTGCTCGAGCGCATCCCGACGATCGCGCACGGGCTGCCGGTGGTGCTGACCGGGGACTTCAACGCCACGCCCGACAGCGCCGCCTATCGTCGCCTCGCCGCGGCGATGACCGACGCCTGGGGAAAGCGACCGGGCGGCCTGAGCTTCCACGATTTCACCGGCGTCGCGGACCGGCGGATCGACTATATCTTCCTCGACGGTGCGCGCGCGAGCGGCACCGCGGTGGTGACCGACCGGCCCGGCGGGGTCTATCCGTCCGACCATTTCCCGGTCACCGCCAAGGTGACGCTGCTGCGCTGACCGACCGCGCGGGGGACAGGCGTGTGATCCGGCTGGTGTGAGCCAGCGAGGTGCTCCTGCGAACGCAGGAGCCCAGTGCCTCGAGCGTCGCGCCTGCGGCCCTGGGCTCCGGCGTTCGCCGAGCTCGAGTCCATCGAGGTGGATCAGGCGCTAGCGCGCCGTCGGCCAGCCGTCCGGATCCCAGGCGAGCGGCTGGATCTGCAGCGTCGGCGCGCCGTTCCGCCGCGTGTCATAGGCGTGGTAGACGATATAGTCGCCGTCGGGGCGCTGCAGGATCGCGGCGTGGCCGCGCCCGACATAGCGGTCCCCGGACCCCTGCCCCGAGGCGAGCACCGGCGTGCCGCCGCCCCTGAGCATCGCGGTGCCGGCGCGGTCGACATAGGGCCCGGTCGGCGCGGCGGACCGGCCCACCACCGTATTGTAACTGCTCGCCGCGCCGCGGCAGCAGAAGTCGAACGAGGCGAAGAGATAGTAGAAGCCGCCGTGTCGGATCACGAACGGCGCCTCGATCGCGCCGGGTGCCGGGCGCGCGGCGAGGCTGCGCAGCGGATCACCGTCGCGCCGCTTGCCCGTGGCGGGATCGAGCTCGATCAGCTTGATCCCGCTCCAGAAGCTGCCGAAGACCAGCCATGACCGCCGGTCCGCGTCGGTGAAGGCGTTCGGGTCGATCGCGTTGTAATCGTCGGTCACGTCCGACCGGATCACCGGCCCCTGGTCGACCCAGTGGGCGGCCGGCGCGGCGGGGTCGATCAACGTCGCGGTGGCCAGGCCGATCGCCGAGCGATTGCTGCCGAAGGTGCTGATCGAATAATAGAGACGGTACTCGCTGCCGGCCTTGGAGATGTCGGGCGCCCACATGCCGGACGCGCCGGGTACCGCGCGCGCGGCCCACGCGGGCAGCGCGGCATAGGAGCCTCCGCGCAGCGTCCAATGTTTGAGGTCGTCCGAGGTGCGCAGGCCGAGCAGCCCGGCGGCGTCTCCGGCGTTGCCGGTGGTGAAGAGATAGAAGCGGCTTTCGTCGGCGAGGATCGCGGGATCGTGGACCGGACTGATCGCGCCGGTGAGCGCGATCGAACCGGTCGCGGGAGCCGGTGCCGGCGTGGGGGTCGGCGGGGGGCTCGGCGCGGGGGCCGGCGCCGCTGCCACCGGTGCGAGCGCCGCCGCGCCGTTGCCTCCGGTGCCGCCGCACCCCGCCAGCAGCGCGCTCGCACCGGCGAGCGCCGTCGCGGCGCGCCTCGTTCTGCTCGCCATCGTCTCTCTCCCCGCGTGACGTGACGCGGGCGGGGCCCGTGACCCTCGCCCGACGACATGCGCTCAGTCGAACGTGTAGCGCACGCCGATCGCGAAGGTGCGCGGGATCAGCAGCGTGCCCAGGTTGAACTGGTCCTGGTTGCCCGCCGAGTCGAAACGGTAATATTCCTGCTGCTTGGCCTTGGTCAGGTTGGTCGCGTCGAAGGTCAGGCCGAGATCGTCGGTGAGCTTGGCGGTGAGCTGGAAATCGAGGCTCTTGTCGGGCCGGCGCCACACGCCGATCGGGTTGGCGAACAGCGCGGCCTCGTTGCGCTGTAGGAACTCCTTGCGCCACACATAGGAGAGGCGCGCGCCGATCGGCCCGTGATCATAGGCCAGGGTCGCGTTGTACGAGAGGTCGGAGACGCCGAAGAAGGACGAGCGCAGCTGCCCCACCACCGCGCCCGACTCGTCGAACTCCGGCACGTTCTGCGACGAGTCGAGGATCGTCACGCTGCCCTGCGCGCCCAGGCCGTCGAGGAAGCTCGGCAGATAGTGCGGGAAATAGACGAAGCCGAGCTCGGCGCCTTTGAGCACGCCGTTCGACGCGTTCTCGGGGCGGTTGACGACGAAGCTGCTGGTGTTGAGCCCGGTGTCGAGCACGGTCACGCGCGAGCGCGCGCCGACCACCAGCCCGTCGATCTCGCGCCGGAACAGCGTGCCGTACAGCGCGCTGTCGCGGTCGAAATACCATTCCAGGCCGAGATCGTAGTTGGTCGACTGGGTCGGGCGCAGGTTGATGTTGCCGCTGCTGCCAGTGCCGTAGCCGACGCTGGTGAGGTCGCCGGTCAGGTTGTAGTTCGGGTTGAGATCGCCGAACGCCGGGCGACGCAGCGTTTTGCCGAAGTTGAAGCGGGCGCGGAGCGTCCGGGTGATGTCGTAGCGGAGCGTCGCCGAGGGCAGCAGCTTGCTGGTGGTCTGCGAGCCGCGCAGCTGCGCGCCCGCGCTGTAGCGGTCGACGAAGGTGAAGTCGGTGTCGACGTCGACGTAGCGGGCGCCCGCCTCCAGGCTCAGCGGCCGGCCGAAGATCGAGAGCTCCGCGTCGGCCTGGATATAGGCCGACATCGTCTTCTCGCTGATGTCGAACACGCGCGTGAGCGAGAGTTGGTCCGCGGTGAGGATGTTGGGGAATTTGGTCTGGTACAGCCGGCGGATCTCGTCGGTGTTGTTCCCGAGATAATAGCCGTTGGCATTGACCCAGGAGGTCGGCACGTCGGCCTCGCCGTCGAAGAAGCCCTTGTTGACGTAGCGCAGGCTGTCCGAGAGCGTCCCGAAATTGACGCCGAGTCCGCCGTTCGTGTCGGCGGCCTGGGTGCGCACCTCGCTCGCCGCCTTGCGCGCGTCATAGCGCAGCCCGGCCTTGATCTTGCGGAAGAAACCCGAGTCCCACGACTGGTCGGCGTCGACCGTGGCGGTGAAGGCCGAGCCGGTGTCGCGGTTGGCATTGTCGTAGAACTCGCCCGCGGTCCACTGGCCGGGGTCGAGCAGCAGCGCGTTGTCGCTGAAATTGTACGAGGGAATGCCGTCGCGCGCGTTGAAGTCGACGTCGATCCGGCTGGCGACCCGGTTGATCCGCATCGCGGTGAAGGTCGTGTCGTTGCGGCTTGTCTGATAGGCCGCGTCGGCGACGATCTTGCCGTCGCCGACGTCCCACTTGCCGTTGAGCGCGTAGACGAAGCTGTCGGTGGAGGTGCGCGTCAGGTCGCCGCTGTTGAAGCCGAACACGTCGCCGACGCTGCGCGTCTTGATGATGTTGGTCTCGGGATAGAGCGAGATCGTCGAGCCGGGATCGGCGCCGAGGCTGCCCCACCAGTCGACGAACGAGAACATCAGGCTGTTGTACGTGGTCTGGCGGAAGCCGCTCCAGAAGAACTCGGCGGTGTAGGTCGAGCTGGCATTGGGCGACCATTGCAGCGCGGCGTTCACCGCCGGGCGCTCGCGCTTGCCGTAGAGGTCGCCGCTGAACACCGCGTCGCGCGAGAGATAGTAAGGCGTGTCGACCCCGTTGACGAGCATGGTCGAGCCCGGCGCATAGGGCAGGCCCTCGCGCGTGCCCGGGGACCAGGCGCCGAGGCCGGGTGCGGCGGGCGCGAAGCCGGTCGCGCTGTCCGCGTCGGGGGCGAGCGGGAAGATGCGCTGGAGCGGGGTCAGCCCCGATCCGGCCGGCGGGTTCTCGGTGGCGAAGGGCACCTGCGCGCCGGCGGCGACCGACATGGTGCGGAACTTGGTCCGCGCATAGCTCGCGTTGACGAGCACGCCGACGTCGCCGATGCCCGTCTCCCAGCGGTCGCTGATCAGCGCCGAGACGTTCGGATTGAACGTATCCGCCTGCTCATTGTAGATCCCGCGCGCCACCGCGGAGATCGCGAAGCCGTCGAAGTCGAACGGGCGCCGCGTGAACACGTCGATCTGGCCGGCGAGACCGGTCTCGATCTGGTCGGCGGCGCGGGTCTTGTAGACGTCGACCCGCTTGACGAGGTTGGCGGGGATGTCCTGCAACGCGAACGACTGGCCCGTCGTGGTGAAGATGACTCGGCCGTTGAGCGTGGTGAGCGGGTCGGAGAGACCGCGGATCGACAGCGCGCCCGCCTCGGCGTTGCCGCGATCGGTGACCTGGACGCCGGTGACGCGCTGGAGCGCCTCGACTACGTTATTGTCGGGCAATTTGCCGACATCCTCGGCCACGATCGAGTCCACGATCTGAACTGAGTCGCGCTTGACGTTGAGCGCGCCGATGATCGAGGCGCGCACGCCCGTGACGACGATGTCGTCGGCGCCGGCCGCGTCCTCCGACGGGGTACCGCCCGGCGCGGGCTGCGACTGCTGCGCGGCGGTGCCGGGCGCGAGCGGCGCGTCCTGCGCCGCGGCGGCACTCGCCAGCAGCAGCGATCCCGCCGAGACCGACACCAAGAAAGCGGCTCTCATCGCCATCATCCCCTCCCTCACGCTGCTACCGGGCGCCTGCTGCACCTTCTAATACTCCGACATATGCCTGTTCGAAGAGACTGGCAAGCGCGATTGTGGATGGGGCGGCGAGCGAGGCTGTTCGGGTATGTCGCCGGTGTATCAAGCATTCACGCTCTAGTCCCGCTGCATAGACCCAGGCGGTCGCTTGGGATTAGTCCGACAGTCCGCGCAGACGCACCTCGAACCGGGGTGGGCCGCGGAGTCAGCTCGTCGAGAGCGGCCCTCGCGCGCATCGTCTCACTCGCGCGACCGCACCTGTTCGGCACGGCATGCCCGATCGGCGACGTGTGCCGAGAAGGAACGCTGCGCCGCCGCGAACGGACGATCTCGGCGACGCTGCCCGCGCGATCCGGGCGGCCCGCCGTGACGGTGGGGTCGCCGGACCCGCGCCTGTCGACGGCTCCAGATCGGTTAGGTCTGCCGGGACACCGGGCGCGGGCGCGAAGCCCGCGCCGCCAGGCGTGTCAGCCGCGCGCCAGCGGCCCGTTCGCGACCGGCGGATCGAACAGCGGCGTGCCGTCCGCGGCGTAGCGGATCGGCTGGACGCGCGTGTGGCGATTGGGGTCGAACAGCGGGTCGCCCTCGATCGCCTCATAGTCGCGCGCGTGGAACACCAGCATGTCGCGGCCGCGCTCGTCGACGGTGAAGCTGTTGTGTCCGGGGCCGAAGATGCGGTGCGCGCGCGAGGTCTTGAGCACCGGCGCGGGCGACTTCGCCCAGCTGCGCGGGTCCATGATGTCCGCGTCGTCGCGCGCGGTGAGCATGCCCAGGCAGTAGCGCGCGTCGGTCGCGCTCGCCGAGTAGGTCAGGAACAGCCGGCCGTTGCGCGCCAGCAGCGCGGGCGCCTCGTTGACCTTGAAGCCGCGGATCTCCCAGTCGAGCTCGGGCACCGAGAGGCGCGCGGGCGTGGCCGCGAGCGTCAGCGGCGTCTTGAGCGGCGCCAGGTAGAGGTTCGAGTTGGTCTCGATCCCCGGCTCGCGCTGCGCCCAGGCGAGATAGCGCGTGCCGCGATGGACGAAGCTGGTCGAGTCGAGGTTGAAACTGTCCCACGGCGTCTCGAGCTGGCCCAGCACCCGCCAGCCGCCCGTCATCGGGTCGGCGCCGTCGCACACCACGGCGTAGGTGCGGATGCGGAACACGTCCTCGCCGCCGCCGCTCGGGCCGGCCGCGAAATACATGATCCACTGGCCGCCGATCAGGTGGAGCTCGGGCGCCCACAGGAAGCCCGACATCGGCCCGCTCTTCTCGTGCCGCCACAGCACGCGCTCGGCGGCGGTCGAGAGGCCGGCGAGCGTGCGCGCGCGGCGCAGCACCAGCCGGTCGTACTCGGGGACCGAACCGGTCATGTAATACCAGCCGTCGGTATGACGGAACACCTGCGCGTCGGCGCGCTGGCGGACCAAAGGGTTGACGATCGTGTCCGCCCCCGCTCCCGCCGCACCGCGCCGGCGCTGCGCCAGCGCGGGCAGCGCCGCCACGCTCGCGCCGCCCGCGAGGACGAGGCGGCGCGAGAGCGATGTCATGCCGTCCTCGCTCACTGCAGCGTCAGCATGACGACCGACTTGGCCGGCAGCGTGACGCTGAGCTGCCCGCCGGCCACCTGCGCGCCGGTGAAGGCGGCTGGGGCGACCGCGTTGGGCTGGTCGAAGGTGTTGACCGCGTTGATCGCCGGCGCGGTCAGGATCTGGCCGGTCGCGCCGCTGGCGTTGAGCCCGGCGAGCGCGGCCTGCACCGTGACCGCGCGGTTCGGGTCGGCGTTGGCGAGCGCGACGTGCACCACCCCCGCCTTGTCGCGCACCGCCGAGGCGCTGACCGCGGGCATCACATACTGGTCCTTGTTGTACCAGGGCGACTTGAGCTCGATCGGCAGCACCGTGCCGTCGATGTACGGCTTGTACATGTGGAAGACGTGGTAGGTCGGCGTCAGCACCATCTTGCTGCCGTCGGTGAGGATCATCGCCTGTAGCACGTTCACCATCTGCGCGATCGCGGTCATGCGGACGCGGTCGGCGTGCTTGGCGAAGATGTTGAGGTTGATCGCCGCCACCAGCGCGTCGCGCAGGCTGTTCTGCTGGCGCAGGAAGCCGGGGTGCGTGCCGGGATCCTGCGCGTACCAGGTACCCCATTCGTCGACCGCGAGGAAGACGCGCTTCTTCGGATCATATTTGTCCATGACCGCGCTGTGGCGCGTGATCAGCTCCTCCATCTTCCAGGTCTTGGCGAGCGTGTCGGCCCAGCCGGCCTCGTCGAAGTCGGTCGCGGAGGCTTTGGGCGGCCAGCCACCGCCGCCCGGCACGGTGTAATAATGGAGCGAGAGGCCGTCGAGCTGCTCGCCCGCCTCGCGCATCATCACCTCGGTCCAATTGTAATCGTCGCCGTTCGCGCCGGAGGCGATCTTGAGCACCTTGGTGCCGGCCGGTGCCTTGATGAAGGTGGCGTAGCGCTTGGTCACGTCGGCGGCATATTCCGGGCGCATGTTGCCGCCGCAGCCCCACAGCTCGTTGCCGATGCCGAAATAGGGCAACTTCCACGGCGCCTTATGCCCGTTGCGCGCGCGCTCGTCGGCGAGCGTCCCGGCGGGTGAGGTGACATATTCCACCCATTCCGCCATCTCCTGCGGCGTGCCGTTGCCGACGTTGCCGGAGATATAGGGCTCGGCGCCGACCTGCTCGACCAGCTCCATGAACTCGTGCGTGCCGACGCTGTTGGGCTCGGTCACGCCGCCCCAGTTGGTGTTGATCTTGACCGGGCGCTTGTTCTTCGGGCCGACGCCCTCGCGCCAGTGATATTCGTCGGCGAAGCAGCCGCCGGGCCAGCGGATCACCGGCACCCCCAGCTCCTTCAGCGCGCCGATCACGTCGTTGCGGAAGCCGCGCGTGTTGGGGATCTTGCGGTCGTTGCCGACGTAGAGGCCGCCGTAGATGCCCTCGCCGAGATGCTCCGCGAACTGGGTGAAGATGCGCTTGTCGTAGGTCGGCCCCGGCTGGTCGCCGTGCACGGTGGCGGTCGCGGCGGGCGCGGCCGTCTCCTGCGCGATGCCCGCCGCCGGCGCGAGCGCCGCCAGCATCAGCGCGCCGGTGAGCGCGAACACACGTCCCTTCATCCCATCCTCCCGTTGGTCGGCGGCGCGTTCCCCGACGCGGCTCACCCAGATCACGATTACTCAGACATTATGAGCGCGCCCGCCCGAACGCAACGACTTTGCGTCAGCGCCCGACCTTGACGCGCAGCGCGAGCACCAGCGCGTCGGGCGTGCCGCGCCGGCCGCTCGGGTCGACGACATATTGCGCGTCGGGCTCGAGGCTGAGCCACGGCGCTGCGACCCAGCGATAGGCGCCCTCGAGCACCAGCTCGCGCGCGGTGGTATCGGCGATCGCGCGGTGGCGCTCGCCGAACCAGGCGCAGGCGAACGACACGCCGAGCTGGTCGTCGTCGCGCCCACGCCACGTGCCCGAGCGCACCAGCCCGCCGCCGAGATAGCGCGCGATCGCGTTGTAGCGCGGGTCGGCGACGCCGTAGCGCAGCCAGCCGCTCACCCCCGCGCCGCCGCGCGTGTCGCCGACGAGCTGGCGCTCGGCCAGCACATAGCCGCCGCCGTTGCCGCGGCCGCGTGCCGCGGGCGCGCCGATCGGCGCGAATGCGGCGGTGTAGCGCCAGCCGCCGATCGCCACTTTGGTCGCGCGGTCGAGCCAGCCGAGCTCGCCGACCAGCAGCGCGCCGTCGGCGCGACGAAGGCGGATCGCGGTCGCCGCCGGGCGGTCGGGATCGCCCGGCACGCCGTCGAGCACCGCGGCGTGGAACAGCCAGTGCGTCCCGAAGCCGATCTCCCCGCGCAGCGCGAGCGAGGTCACCGGGAAGATCGATGGTCCCCTGCGCCCCGACTGCGCCAGCTCGGGGCCGACGCCGTGCGACGACAGGCGGAACAGTCCGCCGCTCACGGTGGTGTCGAACTCGGCGTTGAGGTTGTACAGCCCCGCCTTGACCGAGCCGCGACGACCGATGTCCTGCTCGACCCAGGCCTCGAACAGGCGGGTGGCGGGCACCGCGGTCTCGATGTTCGACACGCCCTGCGAGTCGCCGCTGAGCGCGGAGAGGCCCACCCCGGTGTCGCGGATGACATAGCCGAAGGCGCGCGCGCCGTGCCAGCGGGCCAGCCGCTCCAGGTCGAGCGCGGCCTGCAGGTCGAGGTTGTCGAGGTAGCGCGCCCCGCGCGCGCGTCCGCCGGCGACGTCGGCGGCGAGGTCGGCGGTGTAGACCGCGGAGAGCGTCAGCGTGCCGTCGCGCCGCTCGTTGGCGGAGCGCGGATAGCCGGTCGGGCGCTCGTCCTGCGCGCGCGCCGGGGCGGCGATCAGCGTCAGGCACGCGAGCGGCAGCGCGATGCGCGTCGATCCGGCCCCCATGTCGCCCTCCGCTTCCCCCTGGCGCGCGGCGCTTAGCCGAGCGCGGGCGGGGCGAACAGGGGGTGGCAGGCGGGCGGTGCCTTGGCGGGGCTCGGGTGGATGGCGGTGGTGAGACGCACGGATGTCCCCCACTTCGCGCCCGGCTCAAGCCGAGAACGAGCGCGCCGTCTGCGGCGGGGCCGGTGATGGTAGCGATGGCCCGGGCAGGATGAGCGGCTGATGGCGCTTGGGGCAACTCCTCAGATCCTCCCCGCTCGCGGGGAGGATCTGCGATGGACCACGGACATGCATCACCGCTGCCGCTGTCCTACACCGCGCAGGCCTGCCACACGCACGGCCGCTGTGTCTCATCGTCGCCGGCCGCCGTCGCCGTCAGCGACGCCTGTTCAACAAGATCCCCGACCGCCCGCGGCGGACTCAAGGTTCGCGCGCACCGCGCCAACGACTCAACATTCGCAACATTCGCGCCCCCGCGGCAACCACCGGCACGGTGACAACACGCCTGCTCCGCCACTTGGCCGACCGACGCGCTGTCGCCCTCCACCGTCGCGCGACCGCCCGCCCCCTTGGCCCGCGCCGCCGCTTCTGCCACGGACGGCGGCATGTTCGCGTTCGCCCTTCTCCTCGCCGCCGCGCCCGCGCCGCTCCCGCAGCAGGAGGGCGAGACGGTGACGGTGCGCGCGCCGCTGCCCGCCGCGCCGCAGACCCCCGCCACGCTCGTCGCCGAGCCGGTGGCGATGATGATCGCGACCTTCGATACGAACGGCGACGCGATGGTCGATCGCGCCGAGCTGGAGGAGGGCGTTCGCCGCTCGTTCGAGGCGATCGACACCGCCAAGACCGGCAAGCTGCGCTACATCGCCTTCTCCGACTGGGCGCTGCGCTTCCTCGGGGACCAGCACGCGCTGCCGAGCCCCTATGAGGTCGACCGCGACGACGACGATGCGATCACGCTCGACGAGCTGGAGAATCATTTCTCGCGCCTGTTCGCGCGCTACGACCGCGACGGCGACCATCTCGTCAGCCGCGCCGAGCTGCTGACCTATCGCACCATGCCGGTCGACGCCCAGGGCCCGACCGCGGGGCGCCGGCCGCCGAAGAAGGACAAGGGCGACAAGCCGAAGGACGAGGGCCGTCGCGGCCCGCCGCCCGCGGACCGCGACGATCTGGCCGGAGGCGCGCGATGAGCGCCGCGCCGCGCTTCGCCTTCCAGGTCGACGCCACCGACGGCGCCGCGCGCACCGGCGCGATCCGGATGGAGCGCGGCACCATCCGCACCCCCGCGTTCATGCCGGTCGGCACCGCCGCGACGGTGAAGGCGATGAAGCCCGCGGACGTCGAGCGCGCCGGCGCCGACATCATTCTCGGCAACACCTATCACCTCATGCTCCGGCCGGGCGCGGAGCGGGTGGCGCGGCTCGGCGGGCTCCACGCCTTCATGGGCTGGGAGCGACCGATCCTGACCGACTCGGGCGGCTATCAGGTGATGAGCCTCAGCGAGCTGACCAAGCGCTCGGAGGAGGGCGTCGCCTTCGCCTCGCACCTCGACGGCACGCGTCACCTGATCACGCCCGAGCGCTCGATCGAGATCCAGCGGCTGCTCGGCTCGAACATCGTGATGGCGTTCGACGAGCTGGTCCCCACCACCTCGACCCGCGAGGTGCAGGCCGCGGCGATGGAGCGATCGATGCGCTGGGCCAAACGCAGCCGCGACGCCTTCGACGGCGGCGGCGCGCACGCCGAGCACAGCGCGATCTTCGGCATCCAGCAGGGCGCGCTCGACCAGGGGCTGCGCCGCGCCTCGGCCGACGCGCTGGTCGACATCGGCTTCGACGGCTATGCGATCGGCGGGCTCGCCGTGGGCGAGGGACAGGCGGCGATGTTCGGCTGCCTCGACTATGCGCCGGCGCAGCTCCCCGCGGACAAGCCCCGCTACCTGATGGGCGTGGGCAAGCCCGACGATATCGTCGGCGCGGTCGAGCGCGGGGTCGACATGTTCGACTGCGTGATGCCGACCCGCTCGGGGCGCACCGGCCAGGCGTTCACGCGCGACGGCCCGATCAACATCCGCAACGCGCGCTTCAACGAGGACCAGGCGCCGCTCGACCCGGACTGCGGCTGCGCGGTGTGCGCCACTTGGACTCGCGCCTACCTCCACCATCTGGTTCGCAGCGGCGAGATCCTCGGCGCGATGTTGATGACCGAGCACAACATCGCCTTCTATGAGGCGTTGATGGCGGACCTGCGCGCGGCGATCGCGCAGGGCGTGCTGGCGACGTTCGCCAACGCGTTCCGCGCGCGTTATGGCGCGGGCAAAGGAGAGTTCCGATGAGCGACCAACCCAACGAGATCCTCGCCGAAGTGGCCGCCGCCAAGGCGCATGAGGAAGCCGGCGCGGGCAAGGCGGCGCAGCAGCGCCGCGATCGCCGCTGGCAGGGCGGCAAGACGTGGCTGGCGGCCGGCATCGGCTCGGCCGCGGTGGCCGCGGCGGTGCTGTTCGCCAACTCGCGGCGCGACGAGAAGTAAGCGAGGTTCCCTATCGCTCGTGCTCCGGCGCATGCAGGAACCCAGGGCGGGCAAGCGTAGCGCTGGTGCCACTGTGCTCCTACCTTCGCGAGAGCACAGTGGCCGGACACCTCGCTACAGCTTCATCCCGCGCAGCACCGGCTCGATCACCGTCGCCATCGCGTCATAGCCCTGCTCGGTCGGGTGGACGCCATCATAGGCCAGCCCCGGACGCATCCCGCCGGCCGCGTCCGCCAGCACCGGGGTGTAGTCGACGAAGCGTGCGCCCAGCCGCGGCGCGGCCTCGCGCGCCCAGGCGTTGAAGGCGCGGATCGGCGCCACCGTCTCCAGCCCCGGTCGCCACGGGAAGTTGGCCGCGGGCGGGATCGAGCCGAGCAGCACCGCGATCCGATTGGCGCGCGCGAGCTGCACCATCGCGGTGACGTTGTCGCGCGTCTGCCGCGGCGTCATCGGGCCGGTGTTGCCGGCGATGTCGTTGGTGCCCGCCATCAGATGGAGCGCGCGCGGGCGCAGCGCGACCACGTCGGCCATCACGCGCAGCACCATCTGCGGCGTGGTCTGCCCGCCGATGCCGCGGTTCACGCGCCCCGACGTGAAGAAGCCTGGTCGCTTGCTGCCCCAGCCCTCGGTGATCGAGTCGCCGAGGAAGACGATACCGACCGCCGCGCGCGCCTCGATCAACCGGCGGTTCTCGGCGGCGTAGCGGCCGAGCCACGGCCAGTCCTCGTGGAGCCGGCGCTCGGCGGCGTCGTCTGCCGCGGTGGCAGGGGCGGTGAGCGCCCCGGCGGCGATCCCACCGGCGACTCCCAGCAGCGCGGCGCGTCGATCGATCACAGCGAGTCTCCCCAGCGGCACACGTCCTCGACGGGTGGGACGGCGACGCGCGCGCCGGCGGCGTCGAGCGCCAGATAGGTCTGCGCCGCGTCGGCCGCGGGCCAGACCGACAGGCCGGCACCGTTCGGGTCACCCGTCTTCACGAAATTGGCCCAATAGTCGATCAGGCGGAGCGCGCCCAGCGGCTGATCGGCGTAGATGAAGGGGATCTCGAGCGCGTGCCGTGTCGGCGCGCCGGTGGCGCTGCCGTCGAACAGATAACGCCACACCTTGCCGCCGCGCCGCGCCATCGTCGCGGCGAAGCGTTGCGCCGGGCAGCGGAAGGTCGCGTCGGTGGCGATGCGCTGGTCGCGCGTGCCGTCGCGGTCGGTCGCGCCCGCGCGCGGCTCGGGCTGGTCGAGCCGGTAGAAGCGCCGCGCCTCCGCCTCGCGGCCGGGATAGCTCAGCGCGACGAAGGCGTCGCGGCGCGTGTGCCCGCCGGGCAGGTCGAGTTCGATCCGGTTGGTGCCGATCAGCACGTCGACGCCCGGCGCGGCGGCGAGCAGCCGGTCGGGCGCCTCGGGGAAGACGGTGCCGTCGACGGTGGTGCGCAGCCAGCGGTAGCTGTCGTCGGTGAGCGACTGGTCGTGCGTCGTCTCGCCCGCGACGAGCAGCGGCCAGGCCGCGACCGACCGCATCGCGGCGGCGTCACCGCGCGCGCCGAGTGCGTCATCGACCTGGTCGCCGAGCCGCAGCGCCTCCTCGCGCGAGCGCCACGGCAGGCCGAAGCCCGGGGTGCCGCTCTCCATGATCGCGCGGCGGAACAGCCCGCGCGCGGCGGGCGCGGCGACGAGCAGCCCGACGTCCTGCGCGCCCGCGCTCTCGCCCGCGATCGTGACTCGGTCGGGATCGCCGCCGAAGCGCGCGATATTCTCGCGGACCCAGCGAAGGGCCGCGATCTGGTCCTGCGTCGCGAGGTTGCCGCCGCCCGCGCTACGGTGGTGGAGGAAGCCGAGCGCCCCGAGCCGGTAGCGCACGCCGACCATGACGATCCCGCGCGCCACGATCGGCGACTCGGCCATGTCACCGGGCGAGCCGGCGTAATTGGCGCCGCCGTGGATCCAGACGAGGACGGGGCGGCGCCCGGTGAGCGCCTCGGTGCCGACGTCGAGCGTCAGGCAGTCCTCCGACTGGTGGAGGTGATCGGCGCGGTTCCAGCCATAGTCCTGCTGGGTGCAGGCCGGCGCGGTGGCGGCGGCGTCGCGCACACCCGGCCAACGCGCGGGTGGCGCCGGCGGCGCGAAGCGGCGCGGCGCGAGCGGCGGCGCGGCATAGGGGAGGCCGCGGAAGACGAGGTGGCCGCCGGCGCTGGTACCGCGCACGCTGCCGAGGCTGGTGCGCGCGACCGGGGCGGCGGCGGCGACGTGCTCCTGCGGAGGTAGAGGCCTAGGGTCACGCGCGCCGGCGTTCGCGGTGCTGGGTTCCTGCGCGCGCAGGAACACGGTGCCTGTAGCGGGCGGCGAAGCGCCACCCGCGCCCAACTCCGTCGTCCCGGACTTGGTCCGGGATCCACCGTTCCGCACATAAATCGCGCGGGAGGTGCGCGGCGACGTGGTCCCCGGAACAAGTCCGGGATGACGCGAGAGGATGGGCGCGTGAACGTCGGTCAGCACGCGGACGTCGGACGCCTTCGCCGCAGTCGTCGCCCCCACCAGCGCCATTGCGGCGAGCAGCGCGCGCCTCACTTCACCGCCACCTTGCTCTCGCGGACGTTCCAGCCCGCCAGCGTCACCGCCGCCGCGGTCGCGCCGGCGGCGGGGTAGCGGATCGCGATCACCTTCTTCTCCCCCGGCAGCAGCGCGACGTAATTGTCGTCGTAATAGGCGGGCAGCACGCGCTTACCCGCGGCGTCGACCAGCGTCAGCTTGGCGTTGAGCGCGGGCACGGCACCGTCGTTGCCCAGCGTCACCCGCACGACCCGGTCCTCGCCCTCGGTCGCGCTCTCCACCGAGGTCGCCAGCGCCACCGGCGCGAGGTCGTTGAGCGCGCGGTAGGCGCCCTCGTCGCGCCCGCGCCAGTAGACGTTCTCCGACACGGTCTTCCCCGCGCCGTCGCTCAGCACCAGCTTGACCAGCACCATCGGGTGCTCGGCGAAGAGCCGGTCGAGCGGCACCGCCGCCAGCGTCGTCGCGGCGTTGGCCGCGGCGTCGAGCCGGTCCTCGCGCGCGAACAGCGCGCGATTGTCGAGCCCGACCACGCTCACGCGCGCGGTCAGCCCCGGTGCTGCGGCCTGCGTCGTGTTGAGCACCACCAGTTCGTTGCCGGGCAGGTTGAGCTGGACATGGAGCGGCTCGGTCGCCTTCTTCGCGCCGTAATAGGCCGCGTGCGTGTCATAGTCCCAGGAGTAGATCTGCCACGCGTTGGACGGCCAGGCGGGATGGGTCATCCACAGCAGCCGCCCCGAGTTCTTGGTCCAGAGATGGCCGAGGAAGCCCTCGTACATCGCCTTGTGCGTCTCGAGGTTCATCATCTGCGCCTTGCGCTCGAAGTCGGCGAAGCTGGTGCCCGCGCCGAACATCCGCTCGAGCGTGGCGGTGAACGTCTTGGTGTCGCCGTTCCCGCTCACGTGCCAGTCGTGATAGGCCAGCACGTCGCCGAGTGGCCAGCGGTCCGCCGCGGGCACGTAGCTCGCGATCGACTCCGCGGTGGACAGCGACGGCGTCCCGGTCTCGACCGAGAAGCCGGTGGCGAGATCGGTGAAATAGCCGACCGGCGGCCGGTAATTGTACGGCCCCGAGCCCTGCAGGTTGACCACGTTCGAGCTGCCGGTGAACCAGCGCGTCCCGTCCAGCTCGAACACCGCCTGGTCGAGCCCCTCGTTGAGCGTGGGATAGGGCACGCCCTCGTTGCGGCCGAACCACAGCACGATCGAGGGATGGTTGCGGTAGCGCGCGATCGTGTCGCGCGCGTTGGCGAGGAAAAGTGAGGGGTCGTCCGGCTCGACCTGAAAGTTCTGCGTCGACTGCCAGAAATCGTTGAGCACCATCATGCCGTTCTCGTCGGCGAGATCGAAGAACTCCTCCTCGTCGTTGTTGCCCATCCAGTTGCGTATGACGTTCATGTGCGCCTCGCGCTGGAGCCGGAAGAAGGGCTTGAGCCAGTCGTAGCTCACGCGCTTCATCGCGTCGTCCATGCCCCAGTTGCCGCCGCGCGCGGCGATGCGCACGCCGTTGACGCGCAGCGTGAGGTGCGGCTCGGGCAGGGTCTCGGCGATCGGCGTCACCGCCTTCGAGGTCGCGCCCGCGGGCGTGAGCGACTCGGCCCAGCCGCGCGGCGATTCCTTGATCGCGCCGTGGCGCACGTCGATCAGCCTGGTGCCCGCGAGCGCGCCGTCGGTGGTCTGGACGTTGACCCGGCGCAGCGCGCCCGCGGGGTCGAACAGCGAGAGATCGTAGCTCACCTCACGGATGCCGAAGCGGCCTTTGCGCAGGTCGGATACGCCCGCGGCGTCGCTCACCTGATAGGTGACGTCGTAGAGATGCGGCGCGCCATAGCCGTTCGGCCACCACAGCTGCGGGTTCGCGACGCGCAGCTGCGGGAAGTCACGCGGGGTAAAGGCGACCTCGCTATGCCCCGGCGCGGCGGTGACCTGGCGCTCGACCGTGATACCGCCGAAGGCAACGCGCACCGTCACCGGCGCGGCGGCGCCGGCGTTGTCGAGCGGCACGGTGACATAGACGTCCGCGCTGTCGGTGCGCGGCAGCGGCAGGTCGGTGACGACGTGCGGGTCGCCGATCTTCACCGCGCCCGTCGCGACCAGCTCGACCGGACGCCAGATGCCGGTGTTGCGGTCGCGGATGCCGGGGATCCAGTCCCATCCCTCGGTGGCGACGAAGGTGGGGCCGTCGATCGCGAGCTGGCCGCCGTTCTCGCCGACGCCCGCGACGACCGACTGTTCGTGCGGGATGCCGGGGTGCGGCGGCGGCGAGACGCGCACCACCACGACATTCTCGCCCGCCGCCGGCGTGTAGGCGAACTGCCCGCGGATGAACGCGCCGCGCGTCGTGCCGAGCCGCTCGCCGTTGGCCCACACCTCGGAGGCGTAGTTGATGCCACCGAAGACGAGCGTGAGCCGCTTGCCCGCCGCCTCGGGCGGGACGGTGAAGCTCGTGCGGTACCAATAGTCTTGCCGCGCGAGCCGCTCGGGGATCTGGAGGTTGTTGAGGCCGTAATAAGGATCGGGATAGACGCCGCGGTCGACCAGCGTCTGGAGCACCGTGCCCGGCACGGTCGCGACGCGCCACGCGTCACCCTTGGCCGCACCGGGGCGCGACAGCGCGGCGCCGTCACCGGCCACCTCGGGCGCGGCGGCGAGCTGCCAGCCGTTGAGCTGCCAGTGGCCCGGCGCGGTCGGCTGTACCACGGGCCGCTGCGGCACGGGTTTGACGACAGGCTTGGTCGTCGCGTCGGCGCGCGACCGGGGGAGCGTCCAGGCGTCCTGCTGGACGGTGAGCCCGATATTGGCGCTCTTCTGGAACGGCCAGCCGACGCCGATCTCGGTCATCTGCACCGTGTCGAAGTCGGGGCGGGTGCGCGCCGCGGCGGCGAGCGCGCGCGCGTCGGTCGCGCCGCTCTCCGCGGTCGCACCGACGAGCGCGCCGCCGAAATGCGTCGCGCCGGGTGGCGCGATCGCGATCACGGGCGTCACCGCGGTCGCGCGCGCCGCGCCACTACCGACACGGTGCCCATCGACGTAGAGCGTCGCCCGCGCGCCATCGGACACCGCCGCGACATGGACCCACTTCCCCGGGGTCAGCGCGGGCCCGCGGACCGTCGCCGCGCCGTCGTGCAGCGCCAGCCGGCCGCCGTCGAGCAGCAGCGCGCGCTGCGTCGGCGCGGCGCCGAGCGCGATCAGCGTGACCGCGCCGTCCTGCGCCGAGTCGGGGCGAACCCAGGCGCTCAGCGTGTAGGGCGCGCCCGCCGCGGCAAGCGCGTCGGCGCGCGCGAGCGGGCGCTCGATCCCGATCCCGCCCGCCAGGCTGCGGACGTTGTACGGCCCACCGTTACCCGGCACGTCGGCGCGCGCCGCGATCGTCGCGCCCAGCGTCAGCCCGGTCCCCGCCAGCAGCCATGCCGCCCGCCTCATGCTCGACCCCATCGTCTCTCTTCCCGGTTCGCGCCGCGGCGCTCTGTCACTGCCCCCCGCCGGCGACGCGGCGAAGGAAATCCTGGTGCGGCTCGGCCAGCCGCAGTGTGCCCGCGATCGCCTCGCGCATCCGCGTCAGGCTGTCGGTGAGCGTCGCGACGTCATATTGTTCCGCCATCGGCGACGGGCGCGGCGGCAAATCGTCGAAGCCCGCGTAGAGGCTGAGCCAGCTCGGGTCCTGGAACGTGTCCCACTCGCGCCGAACGAACTCGCCCGCGGCGCGCCACGCGTCGAGCTTGGCCTGGAGCCCGTCGGTCGGCGGCACCGCGCGGATCGCGTCCCAGAAGGGCTCGCCCTCACGCCGGTTGGGCAGATAGTGCAGCAGCAGGAAGTCGCGGATCCGCTCGAACTCGAGCACCGACTGGCGGTTGTAGGTCGCCGCGAGCCGCGGGTCGAAGCCCTGGTCGGGGAACAGCGGCGCGAGCCGGTCGAGCCCCGACTGAATCAGCGAGATACTGGTCGACTCGAGCGGCTCGAGGAAGCCCGAGGCGAGCCCGAGCCCGACGACGTTCTTCTCCCAGAAGCGCGCGCGATGCCCCGCGGTGAAGCGCAGCCGGTTGGCGGGCGCCAGGGGCTCGCCCTCCAGGCTGTCGCGCAGCAGCGCCTCGGCGTCGTCGTCGCTCGTAAAGTCGGAGCAATAGACATAGCCGTTGCCGGTGCGGTGGCGCAGCGGAATATGCCACTGCCACCCCGCCGGGCGCGCCGCGGCGGTGGTGAGCGGGCGATGCGGCCCCGACGCACGGCACGGGATCGCCACCGCGCGGTCGCACGGCAACCAGCGGCGCCAGTCGACGTAGGGCACGCCCATCGCCTCGCCGAGCAGCAGGCTGCGGAATCCGGAGCAGTCGATCCATAGATCGCCCTCGATGCGCATCCCGTCCTCGAGCCGCACCGCGTCGACGGTGCCGCGCTCGCCGTCGCGCAGCACCTCGGTGATCCGGCCCTCGACGTGGCGGACATGATTGGCGAGCGCGAGCCGCTTGAGCAGAGCGGCGAACTTGGAGGCGTCGAAGTGGAGCGCGAAGTTGAAGACGCCGAGATCGTTGGCGGGTCGCTCCGTCGGCGGCAGGAACAGGTCGCGCTCGGCCAGCTGGGTGGCGAGGCAGTAGGCGCCGAGCGGGGTCGGATCGCCCGCCTGGCGGAGCTTGAGCCAGTAATGGTGGAAGGCGACGCCGCGCGCCGCCACGCCGTAGAGGCCGAACGGATGGAAGAAGTCGTGGCCGTCGCGCTGCCAGTCGCGGAAGCGGATGCCGTATTTGATCGTGCCCTCGGTCTCGCGCAGCACCTCGGCCTCGCCGAGTTCGACTGCCGCGAGAAAGTCGCGGATCGCGGGCACGGTCGCCTCGCCGACGCCGACCGTGCCGATGGCGGCGCTCTCGACGACGGTGATGGCGAGCCGAAGATGGGCGAAGCGGCGTGCCAGCCAGGTCGCCGCCATCCAGCCGGCGGTGCCCCCGCCGACGATCGTGATCGAGCGGATCGGTGCGTGCGTCATGATGCGTCCCTCACCCGCCACCGCTCCTGCCCGAGGGCGGGAGCGGTGACCAGGGCGATCAGAAGCGGACGCGCGCGCCGGCGATGAAGCGCCGCTCGTAGATGTTCTCGTACAGCACCTGATCGGGCCAGGTGAGATAGTAGCGCTCGGTCTCCGCGGTCAGGTTGGAGGCCTGGCCGTAGAGGGTGAGGAACGAGGTCACGTCATACGAGATCGAGGCGTCGAGATAGTTGGTCGGCTGCTGATACTGCGCGAGGCCGTCGATCCCGCCATAGTTGGACGACACCAGCCGCTTCGAGCGGTAGTTGTAGGCCACGCGCGCCTGCAGACCGTATTTCTCGAACCAGAGCGCGGCGTTGATCTGGTGCTTCGAGTTGTCCTGGAACGGCTGGTTGTTGCCGGCCAGGTCGACGAGGCCGGCGTCGCCCAGCGACAGCGTGTAATTGGCGTCGACGCCGAAGCCGCCGAACAGCCCGTTGACGCCGTAGTCGGCGAGCGACTGGCGCGCCGAGAGCTCGATCCCCTTGAGCGTGCCGCCCTCGCCCTGGCGGAAGGTGTTGGTGACGACCTGGCGGCGGATCACGCCGTCATTGTCGGGGATGTCGCTGCGCAACTCGGTGGTGCGATCGATGAAGCTGTCGACCGCGATGTAGAATGCGCCCGCCGCGATCAGGCTCGACCGACCCGTGTAATATTCGAGGCTGCCCTCGACGTTGGTGGCACGCCACGGGTTGAGGTTGGGGTTGCCGAGCGAGTCGGCGGTACGCGCCTCGAACAGGTTGGTCGCGGTGTTGATCGCATAGTTGATGTTGAGACCGCCGCCCCATTGCTGGAAGTCGAGCAGCGTCATGGTCTTCGAGAAAGCGGCGCGGGCGCGCAGCTTGTCCGTCACGTCGAAGGCGACGTTGATCGACGGCAGGAAGTCGGTGAACTCGCGCTGCGTGCGCACGTCGCCCGCGTCCACGCCCGCGACGCCGTAGGGCTGCGGCACGCCGACGATGTTCTGCCGCACGTTGAGGCGCGTGTTGACGACCTGCAGACCGCCGTTGGCGCGGAACGGCATGCCGAGCAGCTCGCCCTCGCCCGACACCTGGGCATAGCCCGAGATCTGGCGCGTGTTGACGTCGAACGACAGCGCCGGGTTGATGACGTTCACGCTGCCCGGGTAGAATTTGTTCTGCCAGGCCTCGCTGTCGTCCATCGCCTTGGGATCGAGCGCCCACAGCGTCGGCGCGCCGGCGGCGGGGAGCTGGTATTGCTTGATCTGGCCGGCGAAGATCGGGTCGGTCGCCTGACGCGTCAGCCCGGCGGTGTAGCCGCGGCCCTGCGCGTCGAGGACGGGGCAGTATTTGTCGTCGAGGTTGACGTCGAACGCCTTCCACTTGACGAGACAGCCCGCCGCCGGGTTCGCCGGATTGTCGGTGTTGCCGGCATAGACCGGCGAGGCGCGGTCGAAGGTATATTGGTTGACGCTACGCTCGCCGTAGCGTGCGCCGAAGGCGATCTTGAGCTCGTCGTTGGGCTGCCACTCGCCGTCGGCGCGCAGCGCCCAGATGTCGCCCTTCTGGTAGACGTTGCCCTCGGACGAGACGGTCTTCAGGCCGTAGCGCGAGGCGTCACCCGCCTGCGCGAGGAAGCCGGGCGAGAAGCCGAAGACGGGCGTCCCGCTCGAATAGTCCACCGTCGCGGTGTCGCTGTAGACCTGGTAGCCGGTCGGGTTGAAGGTCCGGTCGCCGCCGACCGAGGCGGGGTAGTTGCCGAGCCCGCCGTTGGCGACGCCGGTGCTCCGCGGTGTGCCGTCGGCCTGATAGCCCCACTGGCGGCCGTTGGTCAGGCTGAACTGGGTGTACGACTGGTCGCGGTCGCGATTGGCCTTGCCGTAGATGCCGCGCACGGTCGCCTTGAACGTGTCGCTCGGCTTCCAGTCGAGCTGCACGTTGTAGTTCTGCGACTCGCTCTTGGTGCGGAAGGTCTCGGAGTAGCTGTCGAAGCTCGGCAGCGCGTAGGTATATTGCTGGACGGTGTTGACGTTGTAGCCGCCCGAGGTCGCGCCGGTGTCGCGCGACTTGGTCGGCGAGAAGGGCGACGACAGCCAGTCGATGTTCTGGAACTGGAAGCCGGCGGTGCGGTCATACTGCGTCTGGCGCGTGTAGAAGCCGTCCGCGGTGAGCCGCAGCGCGTCGTTGATCTCGAACTGGAACGACGCGTTCGCGCCGAAGCGCTGGCGGTCGGTGATGCGGTTCCACGCGGTGTGCGACTGCGGCGTGATGAACGCATCGTTGGCGTCGCCGTCGCCGTTGACGTCGTAGCCGGTGATGTTGCCGCTCGCGTCGCGCACCGGCGTGCCGCGGCTGACGCCGTTGTTGCCGACCGCGAAGTCGCCCTGGTTGGTGGCGCTGCCCGACTCGTTGCGCAGCGCGACGCCATAGTCCTGCACGCCGCGAAAGCTGTTCGCCAGCGTCAGGTCGCTGTACGACGCCGACACCAGCAGCCCGACGCGGTCGCCGTGGAAGGCGATCAGCCCGTTGAACGACGGGTTCCACTTCTCGGTCTTGTCGCCATACTGGCCCTCGCCCGCGGCGGAGAAGGTGAGGCCCTGCTTGAGGTCGAACGGGCGCCGCGTCAGCAGGTCGATCGTGCCGGTGAGGCCGGCCTGCTGGAGCGAGGCGGTGGGCGACTTGAACACGGTCGCGCCCGAGAAGAGCTGCGACGGGATGTCGGTGAAGTTGGGCTGGACCGTCGTCACCGAGTTGGCGCCGAGGAACTGCTCACCGTTGAGCAAAGTGGTCACCTGCGGCAGGCCGCGAATGTTGACCGCGGCGCCCTCGCCGGCGTCGCGGCGGATCTGCACGCCGGGGATGCGCTGGAGCGAGTCGGAGATGGTGACGTCGGGCAGCTTGCCGATGTCCTGCGCGCTGATCGCCTCGACCACGCTGTCGGCGTTGCGCTTGACCTCGATCGCGCGCGCCTGCGAGGCGCGGATGCCGGTGACGACGATGTCGGCGGGTTCCTCGCCGGCCTGATCCGGCGCCGCGACACGGTCGGGATCGGTGGTCGCAGCGTCTCCGGTCGCAGTGCCGGCGCCGGTCTGCGCGATCGCGTCGAGCGGCAGCCCGAGCAGCCCCACCAGCGACACGGCGGCGAGCAGCTTCGCGCGGCTCGCGTTCAACCCATTGAGCCCCTTCATAAATCCCCTCCTTGGCAGACGCGCTCTTCGGCGATACGTCAATTAAATTGATTTAATCTGAGGAAGCGCTGACGCTGTCAAGGAGCTAACCCGGCCAGACGACGGATGATGTGAACGTTCTCCCCGTACAGTGCATTTCCTCGGTCGAATGTGGCGGAAATGGCACAGTAGCTCGTCGCTACCGCCGTCATCCACGACGACGCTCCGCGCCGACGGACCGGCGACACGATGTCGCGACCGCATGCTCCAGGTGGGTTACGCGCCGTTTACCCTCTTTGATTATACCGGCCGCTCCACCCAGGAATAACTATGCCGCGTCGCATCCGCTCACTGCTAGGATCGCTCAGCACCGAGGTCCGCGCCCACGCCGACCGCTCCGAGGCGATCGCGGCACAGACCAAGTTGCTGGCGCTCAACGCGGCGATCGAGGCCGCGCGTGCGGGGGAGGCGGGGCGCGGCTTCGGCGTCGTCGCGCAGGAAGTGAAATCGCTCGCGGCGCAGGCGAGCAGCTCGTCACACGCCTTCCGCGAGGAACTGCTCGGCCGACTGCGCCAGGGCAGCGAGATAGCGGCAGAGCTCGTCAGCGAGCTGGAAGGCGGGCGGCTCGGCGAGCTGGCGCAGTCGATCGCCGACGCGCTGGCGCGCATGCTGCACGACCGATCGGTCGACGTGCGCTTCCTCGCCTCGGACCATGCCATCCGTGAGAGCCTGCTGCTCGACACCGATCCCCGCGCGGAAGCGCGCGCGCTCGAGCGGCTACGCGCGCTGCTCGGTTACTCGCCTTACTTTCTCAACGCCTTCCTGGTCGACGCCGAGGGCAAGGTGCGGGTCTGCGCGCACGAGAATATGGCGGTGCGCGACGTTCATTTCGCCGACTTCGCACAGTTCCGCCGGGTGCTGTCGGGCGGCGCGACCGCCGGCTGGGTGACCGATGAGGTCTGGGTCAATCCCTGGTCGAACGACCGCAAGGTGCTGATCTACGTCGCGCCGGTGAAGTGCGAGGGGGTGATCGTCGGGATCTGCTACCTCGAGTTTGACTTCGAAGGGCAGGTGGCCGATCTGATCGGGGTGATGAACCGCGCCGCACGCGCGACCATCTCGATCGTCGATCCCGCGGGCCGCGTCGTCGCCACCACCGGCGGCTACCGTCACCTCGACGCACACCCGCACGTCGTTCCCGGCAGCGAACGGCTGACCCGCTCGCTCGACGGCCTCACCGTCGCCCAGGCGCGGGTGCCGAGCGACCATGGCATGCCCGGGCTCGGCTTCCGCTGCGTGATCGAGGATCACGTCGCCTCCGAGCGCGAGATCGTCTCCGCGCTGACGGGGCGATCGCGCTAAGTCACTGACGGTTGGACCCGATCATGCGCCGACACGTTCCAGCGCACCGTGTCCGATCAGTCCATCGCCGCTCTGTCCTTCCTCGTCGCCGAGAGCGAGCCGCCAGAGGCGCGCGCACATCGGCGCGACAGCGTGGGGCGCAGCTCGGGCGAGACCTATGCCGCCCTGCTCGAGGGGATAGCACCGAGCGCGGCGGTCACCCGCATCACCCCCGCCGATGACGGCGCGACGCCGCCGAGCGCCGCCGAGATCGCCGGTTATGACGCGGTGTTCCTCACCGGCTCGCCGCTCCATCTCTACGACGACAGCCCCGCGTGCCGCCGCATCATCGCCTTCATGCGCGACGTGTTCGGCGCGGGCGTGCCCGCGTTCGGGTCATGCGCCGGGTTGCAGGTCGCCGCCGTCGCGGCGGGCGGTCGAGTCCGGGCGATGGGTGAGCGCCGCGAGGCGGGCTTCGCGCGCCGCATCGCGCCGACCGCGGCGGGGCGCGACCACCCGCTGCTGCACGGTCGGCCGCTCGCCTATGACGCGCCCGCGATCCACACCGACGAGGTCGCCGAACTTCCGGAGAGCGCGACGCTGCTCGCCGGCAATGCGGTGACCGCGATCCAGGCCGCCGAGATACGCCACGGTGACGGCGTGTTCTGGGGCGTGCAATATCACCCGGAGATCGACCTCGGCGAAGTCGCCGCCGCGCTGCGGCGCCAGGCCGATGATCTCGTCGAGCATCGGCTCGCGCGTGACGAGGCGGACGTCGCGACACAGGCCGAGCTGGTGGAGGCGCTGCACGCGGATCCCGACCGGCGCGATCTCGCCTGGCGGCTCGGGCTCGACTCGCAGGTCATCGACGCGGCGACCCGCTCGACCGAGATCCGCAACTTCATCGAGCGGCTCGTACTGCCCACGCGGGCGCGTCGGCGCGGCTGAGCCGCGGGAACGCTCTGCCCGGCTCGAACGTCAGGCTTCACGAGACATCAAGGAGGACATGCCGTGACGATCTTCAACAAGGATATGGTCGAGCTCGCGTCGAAGAACGAGCTGTGGCAGAAGGAAGTCTACCGCGACGCCAAGGTGCAGATCGTGCTGATGAGCATCCCTTCGGGCGAGGAGATCGGGATGGAGACCCATCCCGCCGACCAGACCACCTTCATCGTCGCGGGTGACGCGCAGGTGGTGATCGACGGTCACTCGACCAAGGCAGGGCCGAACCACCTCGTCGTGGTGCCCAAGGGTGCGCAGCACAATATCGTCAACAAGGGCAGCGGCGAGCTCAAGCTGTTCTCGGTCTATGCGCCGCCCGCCGAGCCCGAGGGCGCTGCCTTCCGCACCAAGGAAGAGGCGGAGGAGGCCGAGAAGGGCTTGCTCGCCAAGGCCGCCGACAAGGTCCGCGAGGCGATTGGCCACTGATTACGGCGGCGGGGGCAGGGCGCCCCCGCCCGCCGGTTCGGCGGCGCCTCAGCCGCGCTGGAGCCAGCGCTCCAGCTTGTCGCTGCCGCCGATCCGCTCGCCGTCGATGAACACCTGCGGGGTGGTCTCGACGTCTTGCTCGCGCTCGAACGCGTCGACCGCCTCCCGTGTCGTCAGGATCTGGTCGTCGACGTCGAAGCCCGCCTGCTCCAGCATCGCCTTGGCCCGCACGCCGAAGGGACAGACATGCTCGGGCAGTACCATGCGATAGAGAGTGGCCTGCTGGGTCATCGTTTTATCCTTATCGTTCCGTAGGGATAACCGACCCAAGCGACGCCGGCGCCGCAGGTTCCCGGCGCCGCTCAGAAGAGGCCGTCGTCGTCGGCCTGCGGAAGCGCATCCTCGCCGCGACGCATCGTCATGCCGGGCAGCAGGAACAGCGCGTGGATCTCGCGCTCGCGTGCCATCGTGTAGAGGCCGGCGACCCACGGCAGCAGCGTGCGCAGACTTGCCGTGTCGGCGTCGCTCAGCGCCTCATGTCCCTCGGTGCAGTCGCGCAGGGAGCCCGACGCCGACTCGAGCGCGCTGATGAACATCTGCTGCTCGTGCAATTCCTCCATGCTGTGCTCGAGCGCCGCGACGACCCGCCGCGCCGCGTCTCCGCTACCCGCGACGGCCGCGTCCGAGCGGTCGGACGCGGCGCGTACCACCGCGAGCGCGTCGCGCAGCGTCGCGCGCGTGTCGCCGCCGGTGGCCGGGCCGTCGCCGCCCAGCGCGACTCCGTCGAGCGCGGCGACCTGCTCGGCCACCGCACCGCGCAACCGCTCGAGCTTGCGCGCGCAGGGGTCGATCTCGGTCGCGATCACCGCCACCGCGCGCCCGGTCTCACCGTGACGACGGCAGAGCAGCCGCGTATTGGTGGCGATGTCCTGCACGTCGAGCGTCACCGCCCGGATCGCCTGCAGATCGCGACCGAGGTCGACGACCGTCTCCTCGACGAAGGCAGCCAACATGCCGAGCTGTTCATCGGTATCGAACAAACGGGCGGTGATGTCCCCCAGCGCCGCGATGCCCTGCTCCAGCCGCCCCAGCGCGCCGCCGCCACCGCCGGCCAGCGCGGCAGTCTCCCCGACGCTTGCCGCCTGCGCCTCGACCAGCGTGAGCAGGTCGGCGGCGAGCGGGCCGAGCCGCGCGAGCGAGTCGAGCAGCGCGATGCTCTCGTCGCGGAAATCGTCCGCGATCGCGCGCATCTGCGCCGCGACCAAGCGCGCGACATGGGCCACCGCGCCGCGTGGAGGCGGCGCCGGCCGCTCGCCGGTGAGCTCCGCCGACGGATCGATCACGCGCAGCACCGCGACACAATGTTCGACGCGCTGGCGCACGCTATCCCCGATCTGGATCGCACCGAGCACGCGCGCCACCTCGCCCTGCACCGTGCGCGTGATCCCGCTCACCTCATGCGCGGTCCGCGCGACCGAGGCGAGCTGCGCCTCGAGCGCGTCGGCGCTGGCGGCGAGCTCGACCGGCGCCTGCACGCCCACCTTGGCGCACTCCCCGGCGAGTCGCGCATCGGTTGCCTGCAGCTCGGCGACGATCCGCATGAATCGCTCCAGCTCCTGCGCGAAGCGGCGCAGCTGCTGCTCGCTGCCGTCCAGCTTGGCCTGCATCACCGCCACGAACTGGAAGAAGGCCGGCTCGCCCGCCGAGGCGATCTTGATGCTCATGCCGTAGCAGCCGAGCAGTCGCATCACCTCGCCCATCTCCGCCAGGAGCGCGCGCAGCGTGCGCGTGCGTTGGGTCAGCTGCGCGACAGCCTCGGCGCGCCGGTGCTGCGTCTCGGGCAGCGCGGTGAGCCGCGCCGCGGCGGCACGCAGCTCGGTCACGGCGGCGCCCGCGCGTTCGGGCGCGAGCGCGCGCTGCACCTCGTCGAGCGCGCCCGCCATGCGGTCGATCGTGTCGATCGCGTCGGCGAGCGTTTCCCCGACGCCGCGGAAACGCTCCTCCAGCCCGTGGGCGAGCGCGTTGAGCCCGTCGACGAGCTGCTCGATCGGTGTAAGATCGCGGTCAGGCGTGATCGGGGCCACCAGCATCCTTCCTCTCCTCGCTCAGCGCGCCGTGGCCTGAAGCAGCTCGCGCGCGATCCGCCCCAGCGGCACCACGCGATCGGCGGCACCGCGCGCGATCGCTTCTTTGGGCATGCCGAACACCACCGACGTCGCCTCGTCCTGCGCGATCGTGCGCGCGCCGGCCTGCTTCATCTCGAGCAGCCCGCGCGCGCCGTCGTCGCCCATGCCGGTCATGATCACGCCCACCGCGTTCGCGCCGGCGTTGCGCGCGGCGGAGCGGAACAGCACGTCGACCGAGGGACGGTGGCGCGCCACCAGTGGTCCGTCGCGCACCGCGACGACGTAGCGGGCGCCGTGCCGTTCCAGCAGCGTGTGGCGCAGCCCGCCGGGGGCGATCAGGACACGGCCGCGCATCACCGTGTCGCCGTCCGCCGCCTCGCGCACGTCGACCGCGCACAGGGCGTCGAGCCGCTGCGCGAACGCGCGCGTGAAGCGCTCGGGCATGTGCTGCACCACCACCATGCCGGGTGCGTTGGCGGGCAGCACCTCCATCACCGCACGCAGCGCCTCGGTGCCGCCGGTCGAGGCGCCGACGCAGACGACCATCTCGGTGGTGCGGCTCATCGCGTTGCCGCCGGGCGGGGGCAGCACCGCGTCGGCGGAGAGCTTGCGCGACGGCATCTCGCGCGGCGTCCTTGCGCTCAGCTTCGCGCGCGCCGCACCTTTGATCGTCTCGCGGATCTGCACGTGCGCGTCGGCGAGATGCTCGACGACCCCGATGCGCGGCTTGAGGATGACGTCGACCGCGCCCGCTTCCAGCGCCTGCAGCAGTGTCTCCGACCCCTCCTCCACCAGCGACGAGCACATCACCACGGGGATCGGCCGCTGCGCCATCAGCTTGCGCAGGAAGGTCAGGCCATCCATGCGGGGCATCTCGACGTCGAGCGTGATCACGTCGGGCAGCGACTCCTGGATGCGCCGCGCCGCCACGAACGGGTCGCTCGCGGTCGTCACCTCCAGCTCGGGATCGGCGGTGAGGATCGCGGTCATCGCCTGGCGCACGCTCGCGCTGTCGTCGATCACCAGCACGCGGGTCCTGCGCATCGCGCTCACGCCCGGGCGAACACGGTGCCCGCGACGGACACCAGGGGGAGATCGAGCCCGGCGATCGACTCGCTGTGCCCGAGGAACAGCAGGCCGCCGGGCGCGAGGCACTCGGCGAGCCGCCGCACCACCGCGCCTTGCATGTCGCGCTCGAAATAGATCAGCACGTTGCGGCAGAAGATCAGGTGCATCGGCGCGCCCACCGGATAATGTTGGTCGATCAGGTTCAGCGGCGCGAAGCCGATCGCGGCGCGCAGCTCGGGCACCACGCGCAGCTCGTCGCGTCGCCCGTCGAGCGCGCGGCGGAGATAGCGCTGGCGGAGCAGCGGCGGCACGGGATCGAGCTGCACGCTGGGGAAGACGCCGCGTCGTGCCACTGCCAGCGCCTCGGTATCGAGGTCCGTCGCGAGGATGCCATAGTCGGGCCCGCCGTGATCGAGCGCGAAGGAGTCGAGCAGCATCGCCAGCGTGTAGGGTTCAGCGCCGGTCGAGCAACCCGCGCTCCAGGCGCGGAGACGCGGCACGCCGGCGTCGCGCAGCCGCGGCAGTACCTCCGCCAGCAGATAATCGAAGTGGCGCGGCCCGCGGAAGAAGTCGGTCTTGTTGGTGGTCACCGCGTTGAGCAGGTGCTCGCGCTCGCCGGCGAGCCCGCCGCGCTCGAACAAGGTGGCGCAATAATCGGCCAGGCTCGCGTGACCGGTCGCGCGGACGCGCCGGCGTAGTCTGCCCTCCAGCATCGTCGCCTTCACATCAGGCAGGCGGATACCCGATTGCTCGAGGATATAGCCGCTCAGCCGGACGAAGTCGCGCCGCGACAGGCGATCCTCCGGCTCGGGCAGGCCGGCATAGTGCACCGGAAGATCGGGCGACCAGGGGATCATCGCTGGCGCGCGCCGTGGGGACGGTCAGGTCCGTCGCTCACGCCTCGGGCTCCCTGGCCAGCTTGTCGCGCCGCGGTGATGCCTCGACAACGAGGTCGATCGCCGCGCCGCGCTGCTGCCGAAGGCGGTCGCGCACGGTGGTCGCACTGATCGACCGCTTGAGCCGTGTCGAACGCAGCCGCGTCGGCGCGGCGCCGGGGTGAGTCGGGGCGACCGCCGATGCCGCCACCCCGGACAGGTCGAGCCGGAAAAAGCCGATCCGCTGCCGCAGCTCTTCCGCTTCGTCCGCGAGCGAGTCGGCGGTCGCCGCGATCTGCCCGCCCGCCTCGGCGCTCTGGTGCGCCACCTGATCGAGCTGCTGGATCGCGACGTTGACGTGCCCGGCGCCGAGGTCCTGCTCGCGGCACGCCGCGCTGATCTCGGCGACGAGCTCGGCGGTGCGGCGAATGTCCGGCACCAGTCGCGCGAGCATCTCGCCCGCGGTCGCGGCCGCCTCGCTGGTCTCCGCCGACAAGGCGCCGATCTCCGCCGCGGCGTCCTGGCTGCGCTCCGCCAGCTTGCGCACCTCGGCCGCCACCACCGCGAAGCCGCGGCCGTGCTCGCCCGCGCGCGCCGCTTCCACCGCGGCGTTGAGCGCGAGCAGATCGGTCTGGCGCGCGATCTCCTGCACGATCCCGATCTTCTCCGCGATGGCGCGCATCGCCCGGACCGCGGCCTGCACCGCGGCGCCGCTCGCCTCGGCGTCGCGCGACGACTGGCGCGCGATCGACTCGGTCTGCGCCGCATTATGTGCGTTCTGGCGCGTGTTGCTCGCCATCTGCTCCATCGCGGCGGACGCCTGCTCCGCCGCGGCGGCCTGTTCGGTCGCACCCTGCGATACTTGATCGGCCGCGGCGGACAGCTGCTGGCTACCCTGTGCGACGCGCTCCGTCGCCGCGGCGGCGTGGCCGATCGTGGCGCGCAATCGCTCGATCATGGTCGCGAGCGCGCGCCCGAGCTGGTCCCGGTCCGAGCGGGCGCGATGTTCGACGGTGAGATCGCCCGCGGCGACCGCCTCCGCCAACGCCGCGGTGGCGCGCAGGCTGAGCAGCATGGTGACCAGCGCGCGGCTGAGCAGATCCGCGTCCGACTGCGGGACCGGCTGCGCCGATAGATCTCCGGCCGCGACCTGTTCGGCGATACGGCCGATCGCCTGCATATTGCGGCGCATCAGGTCGATGTCATCGGCGAGCCGGTCGCTGAGCCCACCGTAACGCCGCGCCACGGCGGCGGTGGCGTCCCCGATCGACACCGCGCGCAGGGCCGCCGAAACGGCGCCGATCGCGTCGCGCACGGCGCGCACGCTGCCCTGCATCTGGCCGACCTCGTCGCGCCGTTCGGCGTCGACCGGGTCCGCGATCGTCGTCAGCTCCACCGCCACGGCGGCCACCGGCCGCGCCAGCGTGCGCGACAGCAGCGCGACGATCAGCAGCGCCGCCGCTGCGCTGGCGAGGGCGCCGGCGACGAGCTCGACCGGGACGAGACCGAAGATGGCATCCTGGCGGCGCCGCCGCTCCGCGCGGACGGCCGAGATCGCGGCCAATGCCGCGGCATGGCGCGCGCGCAGCTCGTCGAACAGATGTTTGCCCGCCCCCGTCCGCTCGATCTCGCGTGCGCGCTCGCGTGTGCGCTGGTCCGCCATCAGCCTGATCGCCGGCTCCGCCACCGCGCCGCGCCAGCGCAGCGCGGCGAGGTGCACCGCCTCGGCCTGCGCGCGGAGCGTCGCGTCGGCGCCCGCGTCAGTCGCCGCCGCGAGCGCGGCGCGCTCCAGCGCCGCGCCGCCGCGCTGATAGGCGTCGAGGAACACCGGCTCGGCCGCGAGCAGGTAGCCGCGATAGCCGGTCTCCTGGTCGGTGGCCGCCTGCATCATCGCGGCGACGTCGATGATCAGCTTGGAGTAGAGCCGGTTCTCGTCGCCGATGTGGCGCGCGCGGTCCGTCTGGACGAGCACGGCGCCGTCGCTGACGAGCGCCAGCAGCAGGATCGCCGCGACGCCGAACAGCAGTTTTCGCGCGATAGGAAGATCATCGATCAGTCGCATCATTCGATCGGCTCCGCGGGAGAGGCGGCCGGCGGTTCGCCGGCATGCTCCCATGATAGAGGACCGCCCCGCCCCGCCCGGCGCCCCGCGCGCGAAGTCGCGCTCTGTCTCAGCCGGGCGCGTCCGCTGAGGTGACCAGCAGCACCGCCTCCGCCTCGCCCGAGAAGATGCTGGCGAGGTCGAGCAGGATGGCGAAGCCTTGCTCCCCCCGCAGTACGCCCCGGATATGCTCGGCATGCCACCGCACCCCCAGCTCGGGCGGAGGCTCGATCGCCGCGGCGGCGTAGACGCGCACGTCGAGCACGCGGTCCACCATCAACCCCAGCGTCACCGACGCGGAGCGGTTCGGGATCCCTACCTCCACCATCAGCATCCGCGTCATCGGCGTCACCGCGATCGCGCTGAGCCCGAGTCTCAGCCGCAGGTCGATCACCGGGACCGAGGTGCCGCGCACGTCGATCAGGCCGCTCAGCCAGGTCGGTGCGTTGGGCACACGAAAGGGTGCGCGATGATCGAGGATCTCGCGCACCTCTTCCACCGGCAGCGCGAACTGCTCGTCTCCCAGCGCGAAGACGACCGCCTGGAGCGCCGCGCCGCTCATGCCGCGCGGCCGAAGTCAGCGTCCTCGCGATCCGGGCCGCCGCTGGTGAGATCAAGCGCGAAGCCCCGCACGCGCGCCGACTCGGGCGCGCGACGCACGGGCGCGGGCGCGCGGGGTGACGCCGATACCGACCGCGCGCCGCGGCGTGGCGCCGCGGTCGGCGCCGCCGCGCCGTCGACCTGGAAGAAGCTCATGCTCTGTTGCAGCTCCTCGGCCTGAGCGGCGAGCTCGTCGGAGGTGGTGGAGATCTGCGCGGCCGCGCCGGCGTTCTGCTGCGTCACCTGGTCGAGCTGCTGGATCGCCAGGTTGATCTGCCCGGCGCCGAGGTCCTGCTCGCGGCATGCTGCGCTGATCTCGGCGACCAGCTCGGCGGTGCGGCGGATGTCGGGCACCAGCCTGACCAGCATCTCGCCGGCCTCGCCCGCCGCCGCCACGGTGTCGCTCGACATGGTGCCGATCTCCGCGGCGGCGGCCTGGCTGCGCTCGGCGAGCTTGCGCACCTCGGCCGCCACCACCGCGAAACCGCGGCCGTGCTCGCCAGCGCGCGCCGCCTCCACCGCGGCGTTGAGCGCGAGCAGGTCGGTCTGGCGCGCGATCTCCTGGACGATGCCGATCTTCTCCGCGATCGTCCGCATCGCCCCCACGGCCCTCTGCACCGCCGCGCCGCTGCGCTCGGCGTCCTGCGACGATCGGTGCGCGATCTTCTCGGTCTGCGCGGCATTGTCGGCGTTCTGTTTGATGTTGGCGGCCATCTGCTCCATCGAGGCGGAGGCTTCCTCGGCCCCGGCGGCCTGCTCGGTGGCACCCTGCGACACCTGCTCCGACGCGGAGGACAGCTGCTGGCTGCCACCCGCGACCTGCCCCGCCGCCTGGCTCACCTCGCCGACCACGCCGCGCAGCCGCGCCACCATCGCCACCATCGCGTGTCCGAGCCGGTCGCGCTCGGACAGCGGCGTGTGCGCCACCGTGAGGTCCCCCCGCGCGATCGCGTCCGCCATCGCCGCGGTGCCGCGCAAGTTCGCGGTCATGCGATTGACCGCGTCGAGGAGGTCACGGATCTCGTCGTTGCCGCTGACCCGCACCTCCTGGTCGAGGTCGCCCAGCGCCACCGCCCCGATCGCGGCCGAGGCGGCGCGCAGCCCACGCGACACCAGCAGCGCGATCCACACCGCACCCGCGACGGCCACCAACAGCGCCACCCCCGCCGTGACCAGCAGCACCCAGCGCGACTGCGCGTAGAGATCGTTTGTTTCCCGGTCGGCCCGCTGCATCGCGGCTTTGTCGGTGTCGACGATCTGGTCGATCGTCGCGCTGATCTGGTCGCCCAGCTTGAGCCCCGGCCCGAGCGACAGCCGCGCCGCCTCCTCGTTCTGGTTGGCTACCCCGAGCGTGCGGATGCGGTCGTTGATCGACTTATACGCGACCCACTCGTCCTGCAGCTGCGCCCAGCGAGCCTTGTTCTCCGCGGAGGTGTCGACGATCCCCTCCTCCAGCAGGCGCTCGACGCGCGCTCGATCCTGACCGAGCCGGTCGTCGAACAACCGTGTCAAGGCGTCGTCGCTCGTCATCGCCATGTTCTTCTCCATGCGCATGACGTCGCCGAGCGCGTCGCTGAGCGTGAGCGAGCGCAGCGCGCGCTGCGTCGGGCCCGCGATCACCTGGGAGATGGCGGTGTTGAGCGTCCCCATCCGCGAGATCGCCACGCCGACGACGGCGAGCAGCAGCAGCGTGAGAGCGGCGAACGTGGTGACGAGCTTGAGCTTGATCGTGGCACGCATCTTCAGGATCCTCGGCGGGAGGGCGTCGCGGTGGTAGGTCAGCTGATCACGCCGCCTCGCGGGGTGGCATCGCACGTCGCGCTCAATCGGTCGCGACAGCGACGCCGAGTGCCGGGGCGAGGATCGCGGCGAGGTCGGGCAGCACGATCACGTCGTCGCGCCAGCGCACCAGGCGACGGACGTGGGCCTGCGGCCAGCGCATCCCCAGAGCAGGTGGGTCCTCGCTGCTCGCCTCGGCGAGTGTGACCACCTCGTGCGCGCGGTCGGCGCGCAACCCGAGCAGCGACGCCGCGACGCCGAGCGTGAGTTCGACCACGACGATGCGGCGGTCCGCCGTCACCGCGGAGGGCGGCATCGCGAAGGCGGCGCGCAGATCGACCAGCGGGACGATCCGTCCCCGGACGTTCACCAGCGCGTCGACCAGCGGGAGCGCGCCGGGCACCCGCGTCTCGGGCAGCGGGTCGACGATCTCGCGCACCAGCATCGCCTCGACAGCGAACGTCTCGCCGCCGACCGCGAAGGTGAGCACCTCGGGATTGCCGCGCGAGTCCCAGGCGAGATCGGCGGCGTCGTTCTCCGCCGCGACGGGGGCGATCGCGCTCATGCCGCCTCTCCCATCGCGCCCCGGCCGTGCTGCCCCCGTGCGATCAATCGTGGAACATCCAGGATAAGCGCGACGCCACCGTCACCCAGGATCGTCGCGCCCGAGAAGGTACCGAGGCTCAGGTGGAAGGGTGGGAGCGCCTTCACTACGGTCTGGTGGCTGCCGATGATCTGATCGACCACCAGGCCGATGCGCTCGCGCCGGTTCGCTACCACGACGATTTTCTGATGCGGGTCGGGCGCCGTATCGGTGGCGAACAGCTCGCGCAGCCGCAGGAAGGGGACGAGCCGATCGCGCAGCGTGATCAGGCAGCGCCCGACCGAGCGTCGGTCCGCCTCCGTGCTCAACTCGAGGCACTCCTCGACCGCCGCCAGCGGGATCACGTATCGTCCGGTTCCGACACGGACGAGCAGCCCGTCGATGATCGCGAGCGTCAGCGGCAGGCGCAGGGTGACCGTGGTGCCCTCGCCCTCGACGCTCGCGAGTTCGATCGTGCCGCGCAGCCGCTCGATCTCGCGCTTGACGACGTCCATACCGACGCCGCGACCGGAGAGCGTCGTCACCGCGCCGGCGGTAGAGAAGCCGGGATGGAAGATCAGGGCGAGCAGCTCGGCGTCGGCGAGCGTCTCGCCCGGCGCGACCAGCCCGCTCGTCTCGGCTTTGGCGCGCACGCGCTCGCGACTGATCCCGCGTCCGTCGTCGCTGATGGTGATGATCGCGGCGCCACCTGCCTGCGATGCGGTGAGCCGCACCGTGCCCGTGGCCGGCTTGCCGGCGGCAAGGCGCTCGTGCGCCGGCTCCAGCCCATGGTCGCAGGCGTTGCGCAGCGTATGGACGAGCGGGTCGAACAGTCGCTCGCCGACCGTCTTGTCGATCTCGGTCGCTTCCCCCTCGGTCTCGAGCGCGATCACCTTGCCGGTCTCGCGCGCGAGATCGTGGATCAGTCGCCGAAACCGTCCGAACAGGCTCGCCACCGGTACCATCCGCAGCACCATCATCGTGTCGCGCAGCTCGGCGGCGAGCCGCTCGATCTCCTCCGCGACCGAGCGCAGCAGCAGGTCGTGGCGGTCGCCCGCGATCTCGGTGAGCCGGCTCTGCGCGATAACCAGCTCGCCGACCCGGTCCATCAGCGTGTCGAGCCGCGCGGCGGGGACGCGGACCAGCTCTGCCTGCGCCCCGCGCGCGGCCCGAGCCGCCGCCCCGTTCGCGCCCGGGGCGACGGGCACCGCGGCGGGACGAGCCCCCGCCTCCGAGGGGACAAGCGGCGCGACGCTCAGCTCCATGTCGTCGAGCAGGAACAGGAAGACCTCGTCGATCGCCGCGCGGGGCACGTTCCCGCGCAGGAGCGCTTCCCATCCGACATAACAGTCGCGCTCGGCGAGCCGGTCGAGCGGAGGGATCGTCTCGCGTCGCGCCACCAGCGTGCAGTCGCCCAGCGACCGCAGCTCGTCGAGCAGCGCGAGCGCGTTGGTCCCGTGTGCCAGCGCCTGGCGCGGCAGCCGGAACGACAGTCGCCACGCACCGGTCGCGACGCTTGCCGCGGCGTGCCGCGACGCGACCAGCGCGGGATCGGGCACGTCGGCCGGCGTCGCGAGCCGCGCCAGGATCGCCTCGCCCGCGGCGGGTGCGGCATCGCCCTCGACCAGGGCGCGCATATGATCGCGCGCGGAGAGCACGGTGGCAACCAGCTCGGGCGTCGCGCGCGCGTGGCCCTTGCGGACACGGTCGAACACGCTCTCGATCTGGTGGGTGAAGGCGGCGAGCGCGTCGAAGCCGAACATCGCGCCCGAGCCCTTGAGCGTGTGCAGCCCGCGGAACACCGAGTCGATCAGCGCGGCGTCATCGGGCCGTTGGGTGAGGTCGAGCAGCGCCTGCTCGACCTGGTCGAGCAACTCGCTCGCCTCGGCGCGGAAGACGCCGGTGGGGTCCTCCGTGCTCACCGCCCCAGCACCTTCTGCACGACCCGGATCAGCTGCTCGGGCTGGAACGGCTTGACTAGCCAACCGGTGGCACCGGCGGCCTTGGCCTGTGCCTTGGCCTCCGCGTCCGACTCGGTGCTGAGGAAGATGATGGGCACGCCCGCCTGCGCGGGCTGCGCGCGCAGCGCGCGGATCATGCTCAACCCGTCCATGTTGGGCATGTTGAGATCGGTGACGATCAGGTCGAAGCGACTTTGCTCTGCCTTAACCAGTCCGTCGATGCCGTCGCAGGCCTCGGTCACGGCATAGCCAGCGCCGGTGAGGGCGATGCGGATCGCCATGCGCAGGCTGGCGCTGTCGTCGACGGTCAGGATCGAGGCACTCATCGCGGCAGTTCTCCGTGGAACCAGAAAACATGATCGTCGGCGTCGAAGCCGGCCGTGAAGCCCGAGCGCGCGAGCGCATCCGCGAGCGTCGCGCCGGCGGGTGCGGACAAGGCGAGGTCGGTGCCGTCGCGCGTGGCCTGGTGCCGCGCCGCCTCGACGAGCTGGAGCAGCGCGAGATCGGGTGCCGCCACCGCGGAGAGATCGAGACGGGTCAGCGCGCCGCGCGCGAGCGACTCACGCAGGGCGGCGGCGAGACGGTCGACGCTCGCCAGCGACACATCGCGCTCCGCCACGATCGTGGTGGTCATGCCGATCAGATCCTTTCCCAGGCGGCGCGCCGCCTCGACCCTCGACGGGCTCGAAGCGGCGCATGCGTCATCGACCCGCCCTGACGGACGAGAGCAACAAAGCGGCATCCGGCGCGAAAGCCTGGCTGGCGACCTGTCATCGGCGCGTCGCTGCGGGTCATCCTCACGACCGATCATTACCCTGTTTCTTCGACGAGCGCCGCTATCCCGCGTGATCGATGAAGCAGAGGCTGACAAACGTGCTGAGCACATGCCGTTTACGGCATCTTAGCAAGAAATTAGACGCCAGCGATGAACCTCGTCACCACTTCGGGTCAGCGTCGGGGAAGAGCGCCGATCTACGCGACCGTGATCGCGATGCTCCTAGATAGGGGAGTCACATCGCCAAATTGGGTTAGGTCATTTCGGCGACTTGGCCGATGTCGTCGAGCGGCACCGCCGCCTCCACAAGCAGCACCGCCACGCCGTCGCGCACCGGATAGCCGCGCCGTGCCGCGTCCGACACCAGCAGCCCGCGCGCGGCGTCGTAGCGCAGCGGCGTGCGCGTGGCCGGGCACACCAGCCGCACCAGCAGCCAGTCGTCGAGCATCGGCGGCACCGCCCCGCTCACTGCAGCGTCACCCGGTCCTCACCGTCGTGGCGGCCGAAGAACTGCATCAGCTGCACCAACAGCTCGGCGCGATCGGCGATGCCGTCGGCCTCGAGCAGCGCCTGTTTGGCCGCCACGTCGAACGGCGCGATCTGCGCGATGCCGTTGACGAGGCTGGTGTCGTCGAGCCGGCTCACGGCTTTCCAGTCGACCGCATAGCCCTGCGCAGCAGCGAAGCGCCGCGCCTCCAGCTCGAGCGACGAGCGCGCGCCGAGCGACAGCGTCTCGTCCGGCGGTGACGGCAGCAGCGCCGCCTCGATCTGGCGGAAGGGCGTGGTCACCTCGATCTCGCGCACGAGGCGGAACAGCGCGAGGCCCTGCAGGATCAGGTTGTAGCGCCCGTCCTCGAGCGCCTCGACCTCGGCGATGCGACCGACGCACCCTACCTCGAACAGCCCGGGCTTGCCGCGATCCTCGCTGTCCGGGCGCGGCTGGATCATCGCGATACGGCGGTCGCGCGCCATCGCGTCGGACACCATCGCGCGGTAGCGCGGCTCGAAGATATGCAGCGGCAGGTGCAGCTGCGGGAACAGCAGCGCTCCCGGCAGCGGGAAGATCGAGAGCCGCGTCGTCTCGCTCATCCGAACAGCGTCGCCGACAGCTTGCGCCGCTGCGCCGAGACCCAGGGGTCCTCGAGCCCCACCACCTCGAACAGCTTGAGCAGCTGCTGCCGCGCGGTGCCCTCGTTCCAGTCGCGCTCGCGCGCGACGATCGAGAGGAAGCCATCCGCCGCGGCGTCGCGATCACCCGCGGCCATACGTGCGTTGGCGAGATCGTAGCGCGCCTGAAGGTCGTCCGGGTCGGCCGCGACCGCCGCCTCGAGCGGTGCGAGATCGTCCACCGCGGGCGCCGAGCGTGCCAGTGCCAGCGCGGAGCGCGCGCGGGCGACGTCGGGCAGCGCCGCGACCTCCTCCGGCAGCGCGGCGATCGCTGCCTCGGCCTCGTCCACCTCACCCGCCGCGACCAGGGCGCGGATCCGGCCCGACAGCACGCCGGGATGCTCGGGCGCCATGTCGGAGAGCTGGTCGAAGATCGACAGCGCTCGCGCCGCGTCGCCCTCGACGAGCACCTGCTCGCCCATCGCGATCAGCGGCTCGAGCTCGGCCTCCTGCTCCTGCGCCTCGCCCCCGACGGGCAGCTGGCGGAGCAGCTGGTCGAGGATGGTACGAAGCTGGGACTCGGTGCGCGCGCTGGTCAGGTCGGCGACGAGCTGCCCCTGGAACATCGCGTAGACCGTCGGGATCGAGCGGATCTGGAACTGCGCCGCGATGAATTGGTCCTTGTCGGTATCGACCTTGACCAGCGCCACGCCCTTGTCGGCGTAATCGGCGGCGACCTTCTCCAGCACCGGCCCCAGCGCCTTGCAGGGTCCGCACCACTCGGCCCAGAAATCGATGATGACGAGGCTGGTCATCGAGGGCTCGACGACCTCGGACCGGAAGCGCTGCACGGCCTCCTTCTCTGCCGATGACATTCCTAGCGTGGCCAAGGGGCGCTCCTGCGATTGCTGGCAGCCCTTATGTGGGAAGGCCGCGGGGGATACAAACCCCCCCGGTCCGGCGCTGCGTCGAGCGGCGCTGGTCCAGCGGCAGCGAGCCTGAGCTTGATCACACGAAGGCTCGGCGTCCGACCCTTCCCGATGTGACATCCTGAACTCGCCTCAGGATCCACGGTGCCGCGAGCGCCTCGCGGTGCGAGTGCGCGAGACGATGGATCCTGAGACAGGTTCAGGATGGCGCCATTGATCGAGGCGAGACGCCGTCCTCAGAACGCCGCGGTGAGCGAGACCACCACGGTGCTGCCCGCGATCGTGCCGGTGCCGTCCTGCCCCTTGCTGAAGCTGGGCTGGAGATAGGCCGCCTCGCGCTCGGAGATGTTGGTGTCGATATAAGCGACGCCGAGCGTCAGCGGCGTGGTGGGGATCGCATAGTCGGCGCCGAGCATCCAGTCGACATACTCGCCCGTCGGCGCGACGCTGGTGGCGAATGGCCCCAGCCCCTTGTTGCCCTTCGAGGCGCCGATATGCCCCTTGGCGGTGAGCCCGGTGTTCGGGATCGCCGCGGCGACGTCGCCCCAGACGTAGAGGTTGTCGTTCTTGTCGCCGGGGCGGTCATAGACACCGTTCGCGGCCGAGGTGCCGTTGAGATACCAGTTGCCGAGCGCCTCCTGCTTGGGCGCGTAGGCGACGCCGGCGGTCAGCGAGGCGGGGCCGAGCGTACCCGACAGCTTGGCATAGGGCTCGATGAAGTCGGTGTTGTCGAAGCCGCCTGGGTACATGTACCACGTCGCGCCGACGTCGAGCGTGCCGCCGCCGACCGGGAACTTGTAGCCCGCGATCAGGTCGAGCTCCATGTTGGCGCCGCCGAACGTGCCCCAGCCGGCCAGGTTCGACCCCCAGGTGCCGATGTAGATCCCACTCTCATGCGCGATCGTGAAGCCGCCCTGCACCGCGAGGTTCTCGTCGGACTGCGAGACGCCGCGGAAGCGATAGTCGCTGACGAGGCCGACCGAGCCGGAGACGGTGATGGGCTTGGGTGGAGAAGTGTCCTGCGCGGCGGCGGGGACGGCGAGGCCGGCGGCGAGCAGCGCCGCTGCGAGACGAAGACGATACTTCATGGAACCTCCCTTGTGGCAGAGGCTCCTCCTGCTCGTGACCCGGGCTCGCTCTCCCCCGCGCCTGCGACAGGCGTCGGAAGGGCAGCCGCTTAGCCACCCTCCCGACCTATTCCAGCATTATTGCCAAATTGTTTCTGCTCGGTGTCAAAAGATGCTGCTGCACCCGCTCAGTGACGATGCTCCGCGAGTGTGGCGATCCTGCCACGCGCGCCGGTGATCTCCACTGTGGCGCCGGCGGCGCGGCGGCGCTGGAACCAGTCGCGCAGCATCTCCGCGCTGGTATGATCGACCGCGTCGAGCCGCGACGCGTCGATCCGCACGTTGGTGCCGGCGGGCACGCGGTCGAGCGTCTCGGATAGCTTGGGCAGGGTCACGAACGTGGCGGTGCCGTCGAGCGTGATCGCGTGCGACTCGCCGTCGCTCGCCTCGAACACCTTGAGGCGCAGCCGGCGCAGGTGCGGCACCAACTCGAGCATCGTCAGACCGATGCCGACCAGCACGCCGGTCAGCAGGTCGGTCGTCACCACTGTCACCAGCGTCGCCGCCCAGATCAGCACCGGCAAGGCGCCATAGTCGCGGAACAGGTGGGTGGCATGCTTGACGCTCACCAGTCGCATGCCGGTCACCACCAGCACCGCGCCCAGCGCGGCCATGGGAATGGCGGTCAGCACGAAGGGGAGCGCGGCGACGAAGCCGAGGATCCAGACCCCATGCAGGATCGACGACAGCCGCGTCGCCGCCTGCGCCTGGACGTTGGCCGAGCTGCGCACGATCACGCCGGTCATCGGCAGCGCTCCCGCGAGGCCGCACAGCAGGTTGCCGACGCCCTGCGCGCGCAGCTCCTTGTTATAGTCGGTGCGCACGCCGTCGTGCATCTTGTCGACCGCGGCGGCCGAGAGCAGCGTCTCGGCCGAGGCGATGAAGGCGATCGCCAGACCGGCAGCGAGGATCGAGGGGTTGAGCCAGCTCGCCAGTGCCGAGGCGCTCGGCGGCGCGATCGCACCGACGATCGATGCCGGAACCTGGACGCGCGCGACGTCGAGCCCCAGCGTCAGCGCCAGCAACGTTCCGACGACGACGCCGACGAGCGCGCCCGGCAGCAGCCGCAGCGACGTCGGGCGGAACTTCTCCCAGCCGATCATGGCCAGGATGGTCGCGACGCCGATCGCGAAGGCGAACTCGGTCGCCTGCAGGTTGCTCGACAGGCCGAACAGCCGTCCCGGCGCGGCGGCGAGGTTCTGCAGCCCGCTCGGCAGCGGTCGGTGATCGAAGAGGACGTGGAACTGGCCGACGACGATCAGCACGCCGATACCCGCTAGCATGCCGTGCACCACCGCGGGCGAGATCGCCTTGAACCAGCCGCCCAGCCGGAACACGCCCGCGACGAACTGGACGAGACCGGCGAGGATCAGGATCGGGCCGAGTGCGCCGATGCCCTGATCACGCACCAGCTCGTAGACGATCACCGCGAGGCCCGCGGCGGGCCCGCTGACCTGGAGCGGCGAGCCGGCGATCGCGCCGACGACGATGCCGCCGATGATGCCGGTGATCAGGCCCTTCTCGGCCGGGACACCCGAGGCGATCGCGATCCCCATGCACAAGGGCATCGCGACGAGGAAGACGACGATCGAGGCGGTGAGGTCGCGTCCGAGGAAGCGCACCGCTGGGATCGAGACGCCGGGACGCGCGGCCGCGGCGGTCGGCGAGGCGAGGCTGGCCATCAGGCCGCGAGCCGGCGCTGGGCGGGGAGGAGGACCGGCTGACACGCCGCGACCTCTCGACTGAACACGCGTCCGCTGGCGTCGTTCACGGCGGCAACCTCCTGGTGACTAATCGTCCAGGGGGTAGCGCCGCGCGGTGTCCCGCGTTCGGCCGGGGCGTGTCGTTGTGTTGCTCGACATGTGGCGGAGCACCGCACAGCGGTTCGCCAAGCATCGCGCCGCTCTCCTCCCGGCGTCATCCTGAGCTCGTTTCAGGATCCACCGAGCCGCCTGCCCACGCGCTGCGGCACCGGCGGGACAGTGGGTTTCTTCACCGGGGTCGGAGTGACGCCGATCCCCAAGGTCCACTCGGCCGCGACTCACCGGCCCGCTGCGCAGCGACGCCTCAGCGCCGCGGCAGCGCGATCTCCGCACGCAGTCCGCCCTCTGGACGGTTCGACAGCGTCAGCGTCCCGCCCTCGCCGGCGACCGCGGACTGGACGATCGACAGGCCCAGCCCGAACCCTACCGTGTCGCGCCCGCGCGCCGGATCGAGCCGGACGAAGGGCTCGAGCACGCGCGTGAGCTGGTCGTCGGGGATGCCCGGACCGTCGTCCTCGACGCGGATCGTCAGCGCCGCGGCACCGGGCACCAGCGTCAGCCGCACGCGCTCGCCGTAGTGGAGCGCGTTCTCGACCAGGTTGACCAGCGCGCGCTTGAAGCCGAGCCGGCGCACGCTCCACTCGCAGTGATCCGGCCCGTCATATTCGGCGTCGGCGCCGCGATCCTGCGCGTCGTCGATCACCGTCGCGCACATCACCGCCAGGTCGACCACGCTGGCCGGCTCGGGCTCGGCCTCGCCGCCGAGGAAGGCGAGCAGCGAGGTGATCATCGCCTCCATCTCGGCGACGTCGTGCACGATCGCCTCGCGCGCCTCCACCTGGGGCAAAGACTCGGTACGCAGCTGGAGCCGCGCCAGCGGCGTACGCAGGTCGTGCCCGACCGCGGCGAGCGCCTGCGTGCGCCCCACGATCAGCGCCTGGATGCGATCCTGCATGCGGTTGAAGGCGCCGATCACACGGCGCACCTCGCCCGGCCCGTCCTCCTCGACGGGCACGACGTCGCCGTGGCCGACTCGCTCGGCCGCGGCGGCGAGCCGGCGCAGCGGCAGCAGCACGCGGCGCAGCAGGATCCCGCCCAGCAGCATCAGCGCGATCGCGGGCACCATCGCCAGCGCGATCCGCTCGAACGCGAGGTTGATCGTCGCCACCGGCTCGAGCGTGCGGAAATACAGCCAGCTGCCGTCATCGAGCCGCAGCCCGCCGGTCACGACCGAGTGGCGCCCCGGCGTCTGGATGCGCAGCCGCAGGTCGGTCGCGGCGAGCGACGGCTCCCACTCGATCACCTGGCGCTGCATCTCGTCGAGCGCGGGAGCGATCGGCGGTGGCGGGGGCAGCGACTCGCTCCAGCGCAGTGCGTAGCGGTCGGTGGTGAGCTCGTCCGCCATCCGCTCGCGCTGGGCCGCCGGGCGCTCGGCGAGCAGGCGGCGGCTGATGACGAGATGCTCGGCGAGGCGATTGGCCTCGTCGTCGCGGACCGCGAATCGGCTCGCACGCTCGTAGAGCAAGGTGCTGGCGCCGAACTCGATCACCAGAGTCAGCAGCAGGATCGCCACCACCTGGCCGAGCAGGCCGAGCGCGGGACGGCGCAGCGAGCGCATGCGCGCGCGGGTCAGCCGCGCTCGACCGGGGCGTTGAGCATATAGCCGACGCCGCGCACCGTCACGATCGGTGCGGGCGCCCCCGCGCTGCCGAGCTTGCGGCGCAGCCGGCTGATCAGCACGTCGATCGACCGGTCCGAGCTGTCGCCCAGCCGCGTGCGGCTGAGCTCGATCAGCCGCTCGCGCGCGATCACGCGCTGGGCATGGTCGGCGAGCACGACGAGCAGGTCGAACTCGGCGCCGGTGAGATCGACGATCGCGCCGCTCGGCGAGCTCAGCTCGCGCCGCGGCAGGTTGATCGTCCAGCCGTCGAAGGTCAGCATGCCCTGGTCGCCCGCGCCGGCGCGTCGGTCGAGCGCGGGGCGGCGCAGCACGGCGCGGACCCGCGCGACCAACTCGCGCGTGCCGAACGGCTTGGCGATATAATCGTCCGCGCCCAGCTCCAGTCCGACGACCCGGTCGGTCTCGCTCGCGCGCGCCGACATGAAGATGATCGGCACGTCGCTCTTCTGGCGCAGCGAGCGGCACAGGTCGATCCCGCTAGTGCCGGGCAGCATGATGTCGAGTAGCACGAGGTCGACCGGCCCAGAGTCAAGCGCGAGCCACATCTCCGGCGCCGCGGACGCGGGGCGGACCGTGAAGCCGTTCTCCTGCAGTGCGCGCGCGGTGAGCATGCGGAGCGAGGGATCGTCCTCGACGAGCAGGATCGTTGGAGCGGTCATGCCAGCGGGACCTAAGGTCAGGGCTGATCGCGGTCAATTCGCGCGTGCGGCAGAAAAATGTGGCTGCGTGTAAAAAGCTGTTGCCGGGCGTCGGGGCCGCTGCTAGTGGCCGCGCCTCACCCAGCCGGTCCTCTCCACGAGGGCGGCACAGGCGCCAGAGCGGGCGTAGCTCAGGGGTAGAGCACAACCTTGCCAAGGTTGGGGTCGAGGGTTCGAATCCCTTCGCCCGCTCCAGTTATCCGATAGGATGCTGCGGTTCTCCCAGGCGGGTCCTGGCTTAGCGGACACAGGCACGTCGTCGGGACGCCCGGGACATCGCGGAGCCGGCGCGCTTCGCATCGCTTCGTCGCGCACACTCATGGCTCGCGCTCGTGGCCGAGGATCGCGCCATCCGTCGCGATCTGAGCGTCTTGGGCGCGACGATGCAGGACGATCGCGGCTCGACCGGTCGCACGCGCGTCGACGACATGTCCGGCTTGACCCGCGGCAGGTTGGCCATCGCCGATGCTCCCTCCATCTCCGGCCGAGGCAGCGAAGCCTAGCCGCCGGCCAGCAACATCATTCGGCGAGGCTGTGGATCATGCGCGCTCGCGCTCGACGCTCCGCGTGATCGCCGCCGCGGCGAATGCGCTTCGCCATCGAAGGCCTCGGAGCGCCCGGCGGAGCCAACCGTCGCCGCGCGCGCGAAGCCGCCGCGCCACCTCGCGGCCGTCGGGGTCGGGCAGGCCGATGTCGAGCACGACCGCGGCATAGCTGCCGAGCTCCAGCATCAGCAGTGCGTCCTCAACGGTCGCGACATGGTCGCTCCCATAGCCCGCCTCCCCCAAGAGCCGGCGCAGCAGCGTGACCAGCTCGTCATGGTCCTCGACGATCAACAACCGCACGCGCGCACTCGCCCGCCCGTCGCAGGACTGGCGTACGCCGCAGGGCCTGGACCCCGTCGAAGCGTCGCCGCTCTGGCGCCGCGACCGAAGCGATCGATCATGGCCACCATGGTCACCCGGATGCGCCACCGCGTGCCCCCTCCTGCTCTCGCGCGCCCACCGCGGATCGCGCTGTTCTCAAGCAACTAATATTATGTTCGCGACGGTGCCTACCGCGCGCTCCGCCGACTGCAGCGAGCTGGAGCACCGCGGCCCACCCGCACGGGTCTACCCGCCGCCCGCGCGCGTACCCGCCTTCGCGACCCGCCGCCGCGCTCGTCCCGGTCCCCTCGATCCGCGACGGCCTGCGCCGCTTCACGCCCAGCCTGATCCACGTCACCGAACCGCGACCGTTGAAGTCCCCACGATCCGATGATGGGTCATGTAGGTCTGCCGCGGTGTCTCCAATCGCCTCGGCACGCGCGCCGCTCACCGCGGCAAGGTGGCGCGCCGATGCGAAAGTCGGAAGTGTAGCAAGATGAACCGGCTAGAGCAGGCACATTACACGAACCTTACCGCTTTGTGGAACAGCGCACCTGAGCACGCCAGGCGAGAGCCGCCTGGAACTGCATGCACGCTTCGCCGTTTACTTCCCACTCGATCGGTTCACATCATTACAACGAGGAGGCAATCATGGGCGAGTTCACTGACAAGCTCGATGCTGCGGGCAACAAGATTGCCGGCAAGGCGAAGGAACTCTTCGGCGACGCGACTGACAATGATCGCATCAAGGCTGAAGGCGAGGCGCAGCAACTCAAAGGCACCGGTCAGGACGTCAAGGGCAGTGTCAAGGGCGCCCTGAACGACAAGATCTAACGATCCGGCTCGACGATTGCAGCTGTGCCGCTCTTGGGGTGCAGCTGCGGTTGTGGCTTGCCATGACGGGTACCAACACCCGAACGGGTCTGGCATTTTTCGTCATCAATCACAGTGTGACAAATATATATATAACATCAGGATAGTAGCGGTCGAGCGTCACAGCGCCATCACAGCAGATACGGTGGCTGTTTCCACGAGGCATTGATGCGATCGGCTGCGTTCAGCTCGCCTCCGCGGTCGTGGAACGTCATACGATAGGCGGAGACACGCACCTGCCAGTGCAGCCTAAGCCGCTGCTTCAGGCGCCTCGGCGTAGAAGAGCCGGCTCAGCGCCTTTTACCAGATATCGGTCTTCGATCTCCCTTGCCAGTTGGGATCGAGCGCGACGTGTGTCGTCCCGGCCGAGGGAGCGGCGCGGCCCCTCGAATCTCAGCCGTCGGCGCTGCCCTACGGCGCGACGATAACGCCGTCTTTCATGACCGCTCGCACGCGGCGGAGCGCGGCGAGGTCGCTGGTGGGATCCCCGGCGACCGCGACCAAGTCCGCGAGCATGCCGGGCTTCACCGCGCCGAGACGGTCGCCGACCCGCATCCAGCGCGCGTTGCCCGAGGTAGCGGCGACCAACACCTCGGCCGGCGTCATCCCACCCGCCGCCATCAGCGCCATCTCGCGCGCGTTGCTGCCATGCGCGTAGACGCCCACGTCGCCGCCCATGCAGATCGGCACACCGGCCGCACGCGCGCGACGGAAGCTCTCGCGCGCGGCCCGAACCGCCGCCGGTGCCGGCTCCGCGCCGGTCCATCCGCGGTAGCGCGCGCTCGCGTCCGCGGCAGCCAGTGTCGGGCACAATGTGATCTTCCTCGCGGCCATGCTGGCGAAGATCGCCGTCGTTCCGCCATAGCCATGTTCGATCGTGTCGACGCCGGCCTCGATCGCGCGGCGCATGCCCTCGGGCGTAGACGCGTGCACCGCGACGGGACGTCCGGCGTCGTGCGCCGCCGCGACCGCTGCCCTGATCTCGTCCAGGCTCAACGTCGGGCGCGAGTCCTCGCCTGCGCGCCAGCGATAATCGGCGTAGAGCTTGATCCAGTCGGCGCCGGCGGCGATCTGCCGCCGGACCGCGGCCACCATCTGCTCGACCCCCGACACTTCCTCCGCGCCCTGCGGGATCGCCACGCCAGGCTCGAAACCTTTCGGGCCATAAGCGCCCAGCGCGACGATCGCGCGCGTGGCGACGCTCAGGCGAGGTCCCTCGATGATCCCCTGATCGATCGCCTGCTTCACGCCCACGTCGGCGTAGCCCGCCCCTTCGGTGCCGAGGTCGCGCGCGCTCGTGAAGCCGGCGCGCAGCGTGGCCTTGGCGTTGGCGACCGCGCGCGCGGTGCGGAGTGCGAGCGGTTCGTGCAGGACCTGATCGTCCCAGCTCGCCTCGTCATAGGGGTGGAGGAAAAGGTGACCATGGCCTTCGATCATCCCCGGCATCAGCGTGTCACCGGTGAGGTCGACGACGCGCGCGTTCGACGCGACGGTCAGGTCGGGACCGACCGCGACGATGCGCTCGCCGCGCACCAGCACCTGCCAGCCGGCGTGCACCTCGCCATCGATGCCGTCGAACACGCCGGCAGGCCGCAACAGCAAGGGTGCCGGGTCGATCGACGGTCGCGCACCGAGCGTCGCCGCGGCATTGGCGAGCAGCAGTGCCGTCGCGAAGGCCACCACTCGCCTGATCATCGTCTGCTCCCATCCACGACGCCGCCGTATCTCCTAACCCTCTGCGCTGCCCGTGCATACCATCGCGTCCGGCGACCAGCATGGGGAAGGCCATCGCTGCGGCCGACACCCCTTCACGCCTGCCACTCAGGCCACGCCGGTCACGACGAGGCCCGGGCCGGGCGAGCGGCTAGCCCGGGGCGATAGGTGCCGACGAACGGAGACGATGGCCATGGTGGCGGGCGGGTCGCTGTGTCACTCGTGCGGCTATGTCCGTCTGGCGGAGCCGATCGCGGCAGAGGCGCGCGACCCCGCGGTGCCGCTCGTCAGGTCGGAGACGACACGTGCGTCGGCGACCTAGTGTCGTCGAGCGCTTCCCCTCAGATCTGCGCTTCTGAAGCCACCTTCGTCGGGGCCGATCGGGATCTGGCGGAGATCTGCACGGGGTCGCTGCCCGTCGCGGAACGAGGCTCGCACGGTGGCGTTAGCAAGTTACTCCCCGCGCGCCTCAACCCGCCGTCAGATGGCGTGGTCACGACCTTTCGCCCGCCGGCGACCGCGCTGAAGCAGAAGGAACATGTGTTTGGCGATCAGGGCGCTTCTCTTCGACATCGATGGCACGTTGGTCGACAGCAATGAGCGGCACGTCGATGCCTGGCAGGAGGCGTTCGCCCGGGTCGGCGAGCGGTTCGACCGTGCGCAGATCCACGATCAGATCGGCAAAGGTACCGACATGCTCGTGCCAGCGCTGCTGCCGGGGCTGGACGATGACGCCGTGACGAGACTGGGTGAGGCGCATGGTGCCATCTTCAAGGAGCGGCACCTCGCGACCGTGGTGCCGTTCGCGCAGGCGCATGCGTTGCTTCGGCACGTGAGCCAGCGCGGGCAGAAGGTTGTTCTCGCCTCGTCGGCCTCGGGCGGGGAGCTCGACCATTACCTCGACCTACTCGACGCGCGCGATCTCGTCGCTGCGACCACGAGCGGCGACGACGTCGAGAAGACCAAGCCGGCACCCGACATCGTCGGTGTCGCGCTCGGCAAGCTCGCCGGTGTCAAGCCGGCCGAGACGCTGATGGTCGGCGACACGCCGTACGACGTCGAGGCGGCGGCTCAGTGCGGCGTGCGCACGGTAGCGGTGCGATCGGGGGGCTTCGCTGATGAGGCACTCACCGCAGCCGGCGCGATCGCGATCTACGACGACGTGGCCGCCTTGCTCGCAGGCTATGAGGCCTCGCCGCTCGGTCGCTCGGGTGAGGCCTGACGCATCGCTGGACGAAGCGGACGTCGCGGCCTCGTACCCGCGTGCCCTCGTAAGCGAGCCGCCGCGTGATCGGCAATGGCCAGCCGAGACCGTCGCGGAGGCGATCCCCAGCGGCGGTGTTAATCTGAATGCCCTCCTCTACGTTGCCGCGGGATCCGGGCCGCACCCCTGCGTGCTGCTGCTGCATGGCCTACCGGGAAACGAGCAGAACGTGGACTGCGCGCAGTCGATGCGGCGGGCGGGGTGGAACGTCCTGACGATCCACTATCGTGGCTCGTGGGGCGGCCCCGGCAGCTTCAGCTTCGGGCATTGCCTCGACGATGCGGCGGCGGCGCTCGAGTGGCTCCAGCGGGAAGGAAGGGGCGGGGAACGCCGCATCGATCCCGACCGCATCGTTCTGGTGGGTCACAGCATGGGTGGGTTCGTCGCCGCGCACGTGGCCGCCTCGCACCCGGACGTACGCGGCGTCGCGCTCCTGTCGGGCGTCGACCTAGGCGAGGCGTTCGGACGCGGCGACCGCAGCGATGTCGGCGCGATCGACTCGAACGTCGGCGTCAGCGCGGGACTTCACATCCTGGCGGGTACCTCGCCGGACGCGCTCGCTCGCGAGGCGCGGGACCACGCGAGCGAATGGAGCCTCGCCTCCTATGCCGCCGCGTTGGTATCGCGGCCGGTCCTGCTGATCAGCTCTGACGACGGCCTCGCCCAGGGCAGCGACTCGCTGGCCGACACGATCGAATGTCGTGGCGGCACCTCCCTGGGGCGGACGCATCTCGCCGATGATCACAGCTACTCCAACACACGCGTCGCCCTCCAAACGCGCCTGCTGGATTGGCTGGCGACGTTCGAGCGCCGTGACTAGCGGCGCTGCGATCGCCTCTCGCGTGTCCACGCCCGGTCCGACGTTCAGTGCCGCGCACCCGAGAACAGGTTGATCACCACCGTGCCCGCCAGGATCAAAGCGATGCCGAGCAGCGCCGCCCCGTCGAGCCGCTGGCGGTACACCAGCGAGCCAACGAGTGAGATCACCACGATGCCGATGCCCGACCAGATCGCATAGGCGATGCCCATCGGAATGACGCGCAGCGCGACGGAGAGACAGTAGAAGGCAGCGACATAGCCCAGGATCACGACGAACGAGGGCAACGGTCGCGTGAACCCGGCCGCCGCCTTCAGCGCCGAGGTGGCGACGATCTCGAACCCGATCGCTCCCGCGAGATAGAACCAGTGCAATGGCGCCCCCTGCTCCCCGCGCGCGACGGTAGCAGCTCAGCGCCATCTCGTCGCACCTGGCGACGCTGGCGGCCATGTCGCGCAGACGTCGCCTGCCGCGGCGCGATCCGTGTCGTCGTCCCGAGACCCGTCGCTCGCTCCCGTCCGTTACCCGCCCCCCATCGTGCTCGTCGCGTTGACGCGCGGAACGGGTGACGCCAGAGGCGCGCGATGCCCTTCCGTTTGTTCCAGCCCCTGCTCTCGGGCGCGCAGCTGCGCGAGCGGCTGATCGCCTGCCTCGGCGCCGCGATCGGCATCGCGCTGACCGCGCTGCTCGGCGCGCTGCTGGTGCGCGACACCGACCTGCCGCTGATCGTCGCGCCGCTCGGTGCCTCGGCGGTGCTGGTATTCGCGGTGCCCGCGAGCCCGCTCGCGCAGCCCTGGCCGGTGATCGGCGGCAACACGCTCTCGGCGCTGGTCGGCGTCGCGATCGGCCGGCTCGTGCCCGACGTCGCCCTCGCGGCCGGGCTCGCCGCGGGCGCCGCGATCCTGGTCATGTCGCTGGCGCGCTGCCTCCACCCGCCAGGGGGCGCCGCGGCGCTGACCGCGGTGATCGGCGGGCCGACGGTTCATGCCGCGGGCTTCGGCTTCGCGCTGCTGCCGGTGGCGCTCAACTCGGTGACGCTCGTCGCGGCGGGCCTGCTGTTCCGTCGGCTGACGCGGCGCTCCTACCCGCATCGCCCCGCCGCCCCCGTCGCGGCGGGACTGCACGCCGCCGACATCGACGCCGCGCTCGCCGACCTGCACGAGAGCTTCGACATCGCGCCCGCGGACCTCGACGCGCTGCTCACGCGCGCGGAGTGGCACGCGGCGCGACGCCGCGCCGCCCCGCCCTCGCCCCCGCGCCGATAGGTCCATCCGTCGCCGCGTCGCCGGCGATGGACAGCGCGCGTGGGACGCGGCACGCCGGTGACCATGAAGAGCGAGGCGAACATCCGAGTCGGCATCGGTGGCTGGACCTACGAGCCGTGGCGCGCCACCTTCTATCCGGAGAAATGGCCGCACAAGCGCGAACTCGACTATGCCAGCCGGCACGTCACCGCGATCGAGGTGAACGGCACCTTCTACTCCTCGTTCAAGCCCGCCACCTTCGCGACCTGGCGCGAGAGCGCGCCCGACGGCTTCGTCTTCGCGCTCAAGGCGTCGCGCTACTGCGTCACGCGCAAGGTGCTGGCGGAGGCGGGCGAGTCGGTAGAGCGCTTCGTCGGGCAGGGGATCACCGAGCTGGGCGACAAGCTCGGCCCGATCCTGTGGCAGATGGCGGCGACGCGGAAGTTCGACGCGGACGACCTGCGCGCCTTCCTCGCGCTGCTGCCTGCCAAGCAGGACGGCATCGCGCTGCGCCACGCGATCCAGGTGCGGCATGAGTCATTCGCGGTGCCCGAGTTCGTGGCGCTCTGCCGCGCCGCAGAGGTGGCGATCGTCCACGGCGACTCGGCCGACTATCCCGCGCTCGCCGACGTCTCGGGCGACCTCGTCTACGCCCGGCTGGAGGACGCGCGCGAGGAGGAGCCCGCCGGCTACACGCCGGCCGCGCTCGATCGCTGGTCGACGGTGGCGCGCGACTGGGCGGCGGGGAAGAGCCCCGACGGGCTGCCCTATGTCGCCGAGCCAGCGCCGGTGCGGCCGCGCGACACGTTCGTCTTCATGATCAACGGCGCCAAGGTGCGCGCGCCGCACGCCGCGATGGCGCTGCTCGTGCGGCTCGGGCGGACGCCGGCACAGGCCGGATGAGCCGGGTCGGGCGAGCGGCCCGACCCGGCCGACGCGGTCACGCGATCGTGTCGCGCCGCGCGTACCCGCCCGCGGTGACACGCGGCGAGGCACCGAAGAGGCGGCCGCCGCGGTGCGCCCCGTGTCCGCCGCTCTCCGCCGAGGCATGATGCGGGGCACTGGCGCCGCTCGCGTCATAGGTCGTGAATAGCGGAAGCAGCGAGGCGGTCAGGCTCTGGGTGGCCGCCGAGGCCGATCGGGCGAGCTGGGCGACGCCCGCGCCCTGATCGCCCGCCACCACCGCAGGGGCGGCGTTGCTCGCCGCGACCGCGCTGGGGCTTCCCGTCTCCGCCGCGGAGACGGACGCGAGGTGAGATGAGCCGGCCAAGCGCGACGCTTTCGCCCGCTCCTCCGCCTCGACGTTGAGATCTAGCACGTGCTCATATTGAGCAACGCTATTGTACTTGTATTGCGAAGCGATCCGGTCCGCGGAGATTGTTCCATCAGCGTTGAAGATGGATTTAGAGCGATTTGATGTTAGCACATTTGCATTTTCAAACGTGTATATTTTTTTGTCGTCGTCGGAAAGGGAATGAAACCAATCGCGCGCAATACGCGCGTATTCTACGATACCCTCAGTACTAGCGTGAAATCTAGACATTAATTGCTCATGCAGCTCTTCTGCTCTATCACCCAGGGGTGACGCGAACCATCTAGCGTTTATCTCTTTCACTTCTCTGGAAATAGGTTTGTTGATTTCACCAGGTTTAATTAAAAGATGATCTTTCGACCAGAAGAGGAATTCCGCAGCATTCAGAGCTCTCAGCTTTTGGTCCAACGTGTATTTACCAGTTTCATCGGTAGCGATGTCGGTGAATTCCTTATATCGCGCGATGATCTCCTTGCTGCCCGGTTGCTTGGCAGCCTCTTGGGCAGTTGCGGTGCCATCGGCCGGTCGCGATGCGACCGTTGCAGTTGTGACGGGGGCGGCGCCGATGGCGGACACGGTGGAGATGCTAGTCATGACATATACCTCATCGATAGAGCGAGTCGGAAGTCAGCGCGCCGACGACGTCGAGATCGCATTGATCACCGGGTAAGCGGTGAACCGGCCGGTCGCCGAGTTGGTCTCGCTCTTCAGCGTGCACTCGTATCGCTGCGGCGTCGTCTGCGTGTTGCCGTTGTACGTCTCCGCCGCGGTGAAGTAGAAACGATATTCCTGCCTGCTCTGCGACCAGGTCACGCCGGCGTAGAAAAAGCAGCCGTAGTGATCATCATCCCGCCACTCCTTGTTGCCGCTCCAGCTTGTTGTGCCGGTGACGTGGACATAACCCTGCGCCGTCCCGCCATTCGGCTTAATCTCGGTAGGCCATCTCTTGTCCCCGTCCGGGAAAGAATCGCCTTTATGCTCCGTCAGCGTCAACGAGCCGTTGTTGGTGAAGTAGAAGTCTCCGCCCGTCCACTCGCTCGACTGAGCGAGAGCGGCCCCGGGTGTTGCCAGGGTGAGGAGAGCGGCGAGGAGACCTGTCGCGGTCCTGCGCATCACATTACCTCCATGCTGTCGTAGCAGCGCTGCTACCGCCTCATTCTAGGCAGGGCCGCCCGTCGCCGCGCGCGACGGCGCGCGCGCGACCGAGCGCCCGCGCGATTGTCGTTGCGCGTGAGCGGGATGGAGTTACCCGGATCGGTGATGGGCACGCGCGCCCGCGCACGCGCCGGCGAACGAGCGCGCTATAAGGTTACGCCGCGCGCGCCGCCCGGCTCACCCCAGCCGATCGCGCAGGTCGAGCAGCGCCAGCGCCGCCTTGGCCGCGGCGCCGCCCTTGTCGAGCTGCGCGGGATCGGCGCGAACGATCGCCTGTGCCTCGTCCTCGGTAGTGAGCACGCCGTTGCCGATCGCCACGCCGTCCATCGTCAGCGCCATGATCCCGCGCGCGCTCTCGTTGGCGACGATCTCGAAGTGATAAGTCTCGCCGCGGATCACCACGCCGAGCGCGACGAAGGCGTCCCAGCGCCCGCGCTCGGACGCCAGCGCGATCGCGCCGGGCAGCTCGAGCGCGCCGGGCACGGTGAGCACCTCGCAGCTATGCCCCGCGGCCTCGATCGCGCCGCGCGCGCCCGCCACCAGCAGGTCGTTGAGATGGTCGTAGAAGCGCGCCTCGACGATCAGGATATGCGCCATGCTGGTCTCCGTTGTGTGCTGGTGTGACGGTGCTGCCCAAGCAGGTGTGCGCCCCGGCACTGCGCCATCCCGCCGTAATCCCAAACCTACCCTGTCATCCCCGCCAAGGCGGGGATCCAGATGCGCTGCCCCTGGCGCCTCTTGCCCTTGGCCATACCGCTGGCGTGTCGTCGAATCGTGTCCCGATGCCGTTCAACGCCACGTCCGTCAGCGCGCCTGGATCCCCGCCTTCGCGGTGATGACGAGCAAGGAGGTACGAGCGGGTTGGATCATCAGCCTTCTTCCACCCCTCAGTCGATCTCGCGCTCGCCGACGATCGACAGGCCATAGCCGTCGAGCCCGACCAGCGTGTGATGCGTGTTGGTCAGCAGCACCATGTCGTGGACGCCGAGCTCGGCCAGGATCATCGCGCCGACGCCATAGTCGCGCAATTCCTCCATATCGACCGTCACCGCCTCGCCCGCCTTCATCCGCACCGCGGTGGTGAAGGCGTCGGCGCGGTGGCGGTTGATCACCACGATCACCCCCGCGCCCGCCTCGGCGATGAGCTCCATCGAGCGCGACAGCAGGTGGCTGCGCTGGCTGTCCTCGCCGAACATGTCGGCGAAAGGCGATAAAGCGTGCATCCGCACCAGCGTCGGCTTGCCCGGGTCGACGCGGCCCTTCACCAGCGCGATCTGCTCGGTGCCGGTCGCCTTGTTGCGATAGGCGCGCACCGTCCAGTCGCCGCCCCAGCGGCTGGTGAAGGGCGCCTCGCTGACCAGCTCGACGAGATGGTCGTGGCGGCGGCGATAGGCGATCAGGTCGCGGATCGTGCCGACCTTGAGATGGTGGAATTGCGCGAAGGTGACGAGATCGTCCAGCCGCGCCATCGTGCCGTCCTCGTTCATGATCTCGCAGATCACGCCGGAGGGATTGAGCCCGGCGAGCCGTGCGACGTCGACCGCGGCCTCGGTGTGGCCCGCGCGCACCAGCACGCCGCCGTCGCGCGCCACCAGCGGGAAGACGTGACCGGGCGTGACGATGTCGTCGCGCGCCTTGGTCGAGTCGATCGCCACCGCGATCGTGCGCGCGCGGTCGGCCGCGGAGATGCCGGTGGTGACGCCGTCCCTCGCCTCGATCGAGACGGTGAAGGCAGTCTCGTGGCGGGTGCCGTTGTTGCGGCTCATCAGGTCGAGCCCGAGCTGCTCGACGCGGCTCTTGGTCAGCGCAAGGCAGATCAGCCCGCGGCCGTATTTGGCCATGAAGTTGATCTTCTCGGGCGTCGCCATCTGCGCGGGGATGACGAGATCGCCCTCGTTCTCGCGGTCCTCGTCGTCGACCAGGATGAACATCCGGCCGTTGCGCGCCTCGTCGATCAGTTCCTCGGGTGAGGAGAGATAGCCGTGGCGCAGCCGCGCCAGCGCCGCGGGCTCAGCGACCACGATAATGCTCCATCCGCTGGAGATAACGCGCGAGCACGTCGATCTCGATGTTGACCGCCTCACCCTCGGCGAGCGCGCCGAGCGTGGTCACCGCCTGGGTGTGCGGGATCAGGTTGACGGTGAAGCGCGTGCCGTCGGCGAGGTCCTCCACCGCGTTGACGGTGAGCGAGACGCCGTCGACCGTCACCGAGCCCTTGGGCGCGAGGAACGGCGCGAGCTCGCCCGGCACGCGGAAGGCGATGCGGCGCGAGTCGCCGTCGACGGTGATCGCCTCCACCGTCGCGACGCCGTCGACATGGCCGGTGACGATATGGCCGCCGAGCTCGTCGCCCAGCTTCATCGCGCGCTCGAGGTTGAGGCTTCGCCCCTCGGCCCATTGCGCCGGCGCGGTGCGGCTGAGCGTCTCGTGCGAGACGTCGACCGCGAACCAGCCGCCCTGCCCGTCCTCATGCGGTGCCTTGTCGACCACGGTGAGGCACACGCCCGAGCAGGCGATCGACGCGCCCAGCTCGATCGTGGCGACGTCGTAGGCGGTGTCGATCACCGCGCGCGTGTCGCCGCGCTGCGCGATCTGGCGGATGGTGCCGATGTCGGAGACGATGCCGGTGAACATGATGACCTCTCAGCCGCGCTCGTAGACTTCGAGCCGATCGCTGCCAAGCTGGCGCGAGTCGGCGAGCCGCCAGCGCGCGTGCGCGTCGCCCAGCGCGGCGAGTCCGATGTCGGGCAGCGTGCGCCCGCCGCCGATCAGGATCGGCGCGCGGTAGAGCAGCAGGCGGTCCACCAAGTCCGCGCGCAGGAAGGCGGCGGCGGTCCGCGCGCCACCCTCGACGAGGAGGTGGTCGGCGCGGAGGGCGGCGATGGCCGCGGGGGTGGTGATCCAGACGGAGTCGCCCCCACCCTTCCCATCGCCTACGGCGATGGGCGCCTTCTCGCTCCCAGCGGGAGAGGGAGGAAGGCGCGTAGCGCCGGAAGGGTGAGGGTCTCCGGCCGCCTCAGCCCCCGACGACAGCACCACCCGCAGCGGCGCCCGCGCCTCCAGTCCCGCGAGCCGCACGTCGAGCCGCGGCCGGTCCGCCTCCCAGGTGCCGCGCCCGACCAGGATCGCCCCGTGGCGCGCGCGCTCCAGATGCGCGTGCGCGCGCGCCTCCCGCCCGGTGATCCACTGGCTGCGCCCGTCCGCCATCGCCGCGGCACCGTCGAGCGACAGCGCCAGCTTGAGCGTCACGTGCGGTCGCCCCAGCGTGCGCCGCGTGAGGAAGCCCGCCATCGCCCGCCGCGCCGCGTCCGCACCGCGGCCGAGCTCGACCGCGATCCCCGCGACGCGCAGCCGCGCGAGGCCGCTGCCGTCGGTGCGCGGGTCGGGGTCGCCGAGCGCCACCACCGCGCGCACGATCCCCGCCGCGACGAGCAGGTCGGCGCAGGCGGGGCCGCGCGGGCTGGCATGCGCGCAGGGTTCGAGCGTGACATAAGCGGTGGCGCCTCGTGCGCGCGCGCCCGCCTGATCGAGCGCCATCGCCTCGGCGTGCGGGCGACCGCCGGACTGGGTCCAGCCGCGGCCGACCACCGTCCCATCGCGGACGAGGACACAGCCGACGTTCGGATTGGGATAGGTGCGCGCGCGCGTCCGTTCGGACAGCGCGAGCGCGGCGGCCATCCAGCGGGCGTCGGCGGCAGAGTCAACGCGCATCGGCACGCCACCACAAGACGGACCTCGACCGAAAGCGCATATCCCACCCTTTGCCGTCACACCGTCGCAGGCCGGAGTCTAGTTGCGGGACGTTAGCGGCGCTCACTGCGCTCTTCCCATCTGGGCCTCGGCCTCCGCCGGGGCGACGGAGAGCCCGGCAACAACCCCGGCGCCCCTCCGATCAGATTCCCATCGCGTTGAGCTTGTCATCGAGCCGCTTGAAGCCCTGGCGCAGCTTCTCCTCGCGCGCGCGCTGCTCGCGCTGGGCGATCTCGCGCTTGGCCTGGTCGATCTGCTGCTGCGCGACGATCTGGGCGTCGGTGCGATCCAGCTTCCACTGCTCGAAGTAAATGATGTTGGGCTTGTATTCCTTCTCGAAATACGAATCGTGGAAGAACGCCCAGACGAGAAAGCCGGTGATCGCCACCGACAGCGCCAGGAACCCCCATTCGTAGCGCTCGCGCGTGTGAAAGAACAAGCGGAGGTCACGCGCGGCGCGCAGCGGCGACAGTCGGGCAAAGAACTGCATCGCCGTGATATAGGGCCTCAGCCGCCGCGGTTCGAGTCCGCCGCGGCAGCGAGCCGCGCGAGCGCGCGGTCGCGCCCGATCAGCGGCAGCAGCGCGGCCATGTCGGGGCCGTGGTCGCGCCCAGTGAGGGCGCGACGCAGCGGCAGGAACAGCGGCTTGCCCTTGCGCCCGGTCGCCTCCTTGAGGCGGGCGGTGAGCGCGTGCCATGGGTCGCTCGCCCAGTCGATCGCGCGCGCCGCCGCGGCGCTCTGGGCGAGATAGGCCGAATCCTCGGCGGCAGCGGGCACGTCGATCGGTCCCTCGATCACGCCCCACCAGTCCGCCGCCTCGGCGACGGTGGTGAGGTTCGGCCGCACCGCGTCCCACGCCGCCGCGTCCATCCCCGCGGGCAGCCGATCGGCGACGAGCGCGAACGGCAGCTGGTGGACGATCCGCGCGCTCAGCTGCGCCAGCTCGGCCTCGTCGAAGCGCGCCGGCGCGCGGCCGAAGTGCGCGAAGTCGAGCGTCTCGATCAGCGGTGCGGTATCGACGAGCGGCTCGACCGGCTGGCTGGTGCCGATCCGCCCCAGCAGCGACAGCACCGCCGCCGGCTCGATCCCGCTCTCGCGGAAATGGTCGACACCGAGCGAGCCGAGCCGCTTCGACAATTTGCCCTCGCTCCCGGTCAGCAGCGCGGCGTGCGCGAAGGCGGGCGCGGGCACGCCCATGGCGGCGAACATCTGCAGCTGGAGTGCGGTGTTCGATACATGGTCCTCGCCGCGCACGACGTGCGTGACGCCGAGATCGGCGTCGTCGATCGCCGAGGGCAACATGTAGAGCCACGAGCCGTCGGCGCGGCGCACGACGGGATCACTCATCGTCGCCGCATCGAAGCGCTGCGGCCCGCGCACCAGATCGTCCCATTCGATCGGCGAGTCGTGGTCGAGCCGGAAGCGCCAGTGCGGGCGCACGCCGTCCCGCTCGAGCGCCGCGCGCTCGGTGTCGGTGAGGCGCAGCGCGGCGCGGTCGTACACCGGCGGCAGCCCGCGGCCGAGCAGCACCTTGCGCCGGAGGTCCAGCTCCTGCGCGCTCTCATAGGCCGGGTAGATCCGCCCCGCCGCGACCAGCGCGTCGAACCGCTGCTGGTAGAGCGCGAACCGCTCCGACTGGCGCACCGCCTGGTCGGGCACCAGCCCGAGCCAGGCGAGATCCGCGCGGATCGAGTCGACGTAGCGCTCCTCGCTGCGCTCGGCGTCCGTGTCGTCGACGCGCAGCACGAAGCGGCCGCCGTCGCGCCGCGCCAGCATCCAGCTGTGCAGTGCGGTGCGGATGTTGCCGACGTGGAGGCGGCCGGTCGGAGACGGCGCGAAGCGGGTGACGGTGGAAGCGGCGGGCTGGGTCATCGTCCTCGCGCATACGCGCCGCCCCTTTCCCTCGCCAGCCCCCCAGCCTAGAGCGACCGGCGCGAAGGGGTGTTCTCGATGAAATTGATGACCGGCAATTCCAACCTGCCGCTGGCGCGCGCGATCTCGGACTATCTCGAGGTCCCGCTGACCGAGGCGCTGGTGCGCCGCTTCGCCGACGAGGAGATCTTCGTCGAGATCATGGAGAACGTGCGCGGCGAGGACGTGTTCGTCGTCCAGTCGACCAGCTACCCGGTCAACGACAATCTGATGGAGCTGCTGATCATGATCGACGCGCTGAAACGCGCGTCGGCGAAGCGGATCACCGCCGTGCTCCCCTATTTCGGCTACGCGCGGCAGGACCGCAAACCCGGGCCGCGCACCCCGATCTCGGCCAAGCTGGTCGCCAACCTGCTGACCACCGCGGGCGCCGACCGCGTCCTGTCGGTCGACCTGCACGCCGGGCAGATCCAGGGCTTCTTCGACATCCCGACTGACAATCTCTTCGGCGCGCCGGTGATGTCGCAGGACATTCGCGCGCGCTTCGGCGAGAAGAACCTGATGGTGGTCTCGCCCGACGTCGGCGGCGTGGTGCGCGCGCGGGCGCTGTCGAAGCGGCTCGACAACGCCCCGCTCGCGATCGTCGACAAGCGCCGCGAGCGGGCGGGCGAGTCCGAGGTGATGAACATCATCGGCGACGTCGAGGGGCGCTTCTGCGTGCTGATCGACGATATCGTCGACTCCGCCGGCACGCTCTGCAACGCCGCCGCCGCGCTGCGCGAGGCGGGCGCGGAGGGCGTGGTCGCCTATGTCAGCCACGGCGTGCTCTCAGGCGGCGCGGTGGCGCGGGTGGAGGGCTCGGCGCTGCACGAGCTGGTCATCACCGACTCGATCGGCAACCACGAGGCGATCGGCGGGGCGGCGAAGATCCGCCACCTCACCATCGCGCCGCTGCTCGCCGAGGCGATCCGCCGCATCGCCGACGAGTCGAGCGTCAGCAGCCTGTTCGACTGAGACAGCGGCGCAGGGCGTCCCGGAGGATGAGGCCGTGCTCCTGCGCACGCAGGAGCCCAGAGCCGCGAGCGTCGCCCTTCGTTACCCTGGGCTCCTGCGTGCGCAGGAGCACGCCTGACGATAGACCAGATACGCGCCCCAGCCGCCGCGCTCAACTCACTCCCAGCCGCCGCTCCATCTCCTCGAGCGGGACGCCCTTGGTCTCGGGGAAGTAGAGCGCCACCACGACCAGCTGCAGCAGCATCATCGCGGCGAAGACGTAGAAGGGCAAGCTCACCGACATGGCCGCCACCGTCGGGAAGGCGGCGGCGATGATCGCGTCCAGCCCCCAGTGGGTCGAGGCGCCGACCGCGCTGCCGCGCCCGCGCACCGCGGTGGGGAAGACCTCGCTGATATAGACCCAGATCACCGCGCCCGTGCTCGGCGCGAAGAAGGCGATGAAGCCGATCAGCGCGGGCAGCACGATCCAGCCCGGCAGCGTCCCGCCGAGCGCCAGCCCCGCGACGGTGAGGCTCGCCGCCATCCCGGCCGAGCCGACCATCAGCAGCGTCTTGCGCCCGAGCCGGTCGATCAGCAGCATGCCGACCGCGGTGAAGATGCCGTTGACGATCCCGATGATGATCGCCTGCACGTCGGCCGACAGCGCGCCCCCCGCCGCCGCGAAGATGTCGTTGAGATAATAGAGCAAAGCGTTGATGCCCGAGAGCTGGTTGAAGCCCGCGACCAGCAGCGCCAGCGTGATCGGCTTGCGGTGGCGCCGCCACGACAGTCTCTCGCCGCTCGGCTTGGCGGCGAAGCCGGCGTGGATCGCGGCCAGCTCCTTCTCGGCCTGCTCCTCGCCCATCCCGACTCGGGCGAGCGCGTCGCGCGCCTCGGCGACGCGACCCTTGGCCATCAGCCAGCGCGGCGAGTGCGGGATGCGCAGCAGCAGCAGCAGGAAGACGATCGCGGGCGCGGCCGAGACGCCGAACTTCCAGCGCCAGTCGTCCGCCCCCAGCACCAGCGCGGCGATGATCGCGTTCGACACATAGGCCAGCAGGATGCCGAGGATGATGTTGAACTGGAACGCCGCGACCAGCCCGCCGCGGCGCGCCGGCGGGGCGATCTCCGAGATATAGACCGGCGCGAGCACCGACGAGCCGCCCACCGCCAGCCCGGCGATGACGCGGAAGAAGACCAGCGACTCCCAGCTCCACGCCAGCCCACAGCCGATCCCGCCGGCGACGTAGAACAGCGCGAGCACGCGCAGCGTGTCGCGGCTGCCGAAGCGGTCGCCCGGGATGCCCGCGAACAGCGCGCCGATCAGCGTGCCCCACAGCGCGGAGGAGACGGTGATGCCGAGCCAGAAGGTGTCGAGCCCGTAGGCGCGCGTCAGCGACACGGTGGTGCCCGAGATCACCGCGGTGTCGAACCCGAACAGCAGTCCCGCCAGCGCGGCGGTGACGATGCAGGCGAGCAGCCCGGCGTTGAGCGGCGGCGCGCGGCCGCCGGTGTGGTCCGGTCCTGTCGCCGTCACCGCCATCAATCCTGTCCTTCCCTCAATCTGCGAAACCGCTCAGCAGGCTGGCGACATTGGCACCCAGCGCGTCCACCGCATAGCCGCCTTCCATCACGATCGCGCACGGCAGCCCGGTCGCGGCCACGTCGCCCGCCAGCACCGCATAGTCCGGGGTGGTGAGGCGAAAGTGGCTGATCGGGTCGCCCTCCCACGTATCCGCGCCGAAGCTGAGCACGAGGACGTCGGCGCCGAAGGCGGCGATCGCGTCGAGCGCGCGCGCCTGCGCGGCGCGGAACCCGGCCAGCGCGGTGCCGCGCGGCAGCGGCAGGTTGAGCGTCGCGCCCTCCCCTTCGCCCTCGCCGCGCTCATCGGCATGGCCCCAGTAGAAGGGATAGTCGCTCGCGGGATCGGCATGGACCGAGGCGTAGAAGACGTCGCCGCGCGCGTAGAAGATGTCCTGCGTGCCGTTGCCGTGGTGATAGTCGATGTCGAGCACCGCGACTCGCCTCCGTCCCGCATCGCGCGCGGCCTGCGCCGCCACCGCGGCGACGTTGACGTGGCAATAGCCCCCGCAATAGTCGCGCCCGGCGTGGTGGCCGGGGGGCCGGCACAGGGCGAAGGCCGCGCGCTCGCCGCCGAGGACCGCATGGGCGGCGGCGAGCGCGGTCTGCGCGCTCCAATAGGCAGCGTCCCAGGTCCCGTCGGTGATCGGGGTGGTCGCGTCGAAGGCGTGCGCACCGAGCAGCGCGTCGACGCGCGACAGCGCCAGCGGGCGCCGGCCGACGATCGGGAAGGCGTAGGGGATGGCGTCGCCCGGCCGCCCCGCGGCGCGCCACAGCGCGGGCGCGTCGCGGAGGAAGTCGAGATAGGCGGCGTCGTGCACCGCCGCGATCGGCGCGCGGTCGCGATCGGGCGGCGGCTCCGCCCCGCCGATCGCGGCGAGGATCATCGCGGCGCGCTGCGGGACCTCGGCATAGGCGGTGAAGGCGCCGTTGTGCAGCTCCAGTGCGGGCGCGTGCAGCGCCTGCTGCGGCGCGTAGAAGCGCTTCATCGCGGGCAGCGTTGCGCAATTAGCCGAAACACTGCGTCCCCTTCCCCGATTGATACGACCTCGTGGGTGAATGGCGGCAGCGCGTCAAGCAAGCGGGTCACCGCTACGCTTTCCCGCGCCCGCGACGCGGCCTAAGGGTCGTGCCCATGGACCAGCCGACCAGCGCCACCTCGCTCGCCGCGGCGCGCGCGCATCCGGAGACGGGCGCGGCGGCGTTCGTCGCCTTGGTGGTCGCCAACAGCGCGCTCGCCTTCGGGCCGCTGTTCGTCCGGCTCGCCGACGTCGGCCCGGTCGCGGCCGCCTTCTGGCGCATGGCGCTGGCACTGCCGCTGCTCGGCGGCGCCGCGCTCGTGGCGGCGCGACGCACGCGCGGGATCGCCCCTATAGCACCCACGCCTGCCTCGGCGCGGCGCTGGTGGTTGCTCGCGCTCGCCGGGCTCGCCTTCGCCGCCGACCTCGGCACCTGGCATGCCGGGATCCTGCAGACGACCATGGCCAACGCCACGCTGCTCGGCAACTCGGCGACCTTCCTCTTCCCGCTGTGGGGCTTCCTGGCGGCGCGGACCTGGCCGACGCGGTGGCAGGGACTGGCGCTGCTGCTCGCCGCGGCGGGCGCGGCGCTGCTGATGGGGCGCTCCTACCAGCTCGACCCGCGGCAGCTCGGCGGCGACCTTCTGTGCGTCTGCGCGGGGGTGCTGTACGCGATCTATTTCATCCTGATGTCGGACGTGCGCCGCGCCATGGCGCCGCTGCCCGCGCTGGCGCTCTCGTCGGCGGCGTCGCTGCCGCCGCTGCTGGTGATCGCGCTCGCGCTGGGCGAGCGGATCGTGCCGGGGAACTGGACCCCGCTGCTGGGCGTCGCACTGGTCAGCCAGGTGATCGGCCAGGGCTGCATGATCTACGCGCTCGGGCGCGCCTCGCCGCTGGTGATCGGGCTCGCGCTGCTGATCCAGCCGATGGTCGCCACCGCGGTGGGCTGGGGCTGGTTCGGCGAGACGCTCGGCGGGCCCGACCTCGTCGGCGTGGCGATGATCGCGGCGGCGCTGGTGCTGGTGCGGCGCGAGCGCGCGGGTGCTAGGCCGGTGGAGACGCTACCGGCGGGCGATCGGGTGACGGAGGAAGCGTGATGAGCAGTGACGATGCCGCGGCGATCGCGCCGCAAGACCTGACGCTCGACGAGGTGCGCGCGCTGCTCGCCCCCGCAATCGCAGCCAACGCCGCCTTCGACGGCTGGGACGACGCCGCGCGCGACCTCGCCGCCGAGAGCCACGACGTCGACACGGACGTCGCGCGGCTCGCCTTCGCCGACGGGCCGGTGGCGATGATCGACGCCTGGTTCGACCATGTCGACGCCGCGATGGCGCGCGCGCTGCCGCCCGAGCGACTCGGCGCGATTAAGATCCGCGGGCGAATCACCGCGCTGATCGAGGCGCGGCTGGCGGTGCTCGCACCCGAGCGCGAGGCGCTCCGGCGCGCGCGCGCGGTGTTGGCGCTGCCGCAGAACGTCGCGCGCGCGGCACGACTCGGCTGGCGCAGCGTCGACCGGATGTGGCGGCTCGCGGGCGACCGCGCGACCGACTACAACCATTACACCAAGCGCGCGATGCTGCTCGCGGTCTATGCCGCGACCACCACCGTGTTCCTCGACGACGAGAGCGAGGCACACGCCGACACCAGCGCCTTCCTGGCGCGGCGGATCGACGGCATCATGCGCTTCGAGAAGAGCAAGGCGACGTTCCAGCAGCGGGCGATCCGACGCCCCAGCCTGAGCCGCTTCGTCGGGCGGCTGCGCTACCCGGTCGTCTGACCCGGCGCGGCGACAAGGCGTCACAGCTTATTGATAATCAGTTGCATGCGCCCTATACCGCTGGCGTGACCTCGCTCCGCTCTCCCGCTCGCGCCCGTCATGAGGCTGATTCGCTGACGCTCGAGACGCTGCCGCGTCGACGCTCGGCGACGGTGGGCGCGATCGAGTGGGCGCGGCTCGCCTCGCCCGAGGCGCGGCGGCTGCGCGAGCTCGGCTTCGACGAGGGCGTCGCGATCGAGGTGCTGCACCGCTCGCGGCTGGGCAGCGGGCCGATCGCCTGCCGGATCGGGCGGATGACGGTGGCGCTGCGCCGCGCGGTGGCACGCGCGATCAGCGTCTCACCCGATCCGCTGCCGGCGGAATGACCCGCCGCTCCTGATGGAACTCCCGCCGCTGGTCGCGATGGTCGGCAACCCCAATGCCGGCAAGAGCGCGCTGTTCAACGCGCTGACGGGAGCGCGGCAGAAGGTCGGCAACTATCCCGGCGTCACGGTGGAGCGCCACTCGGGCCGGCTCGCGCTCGATGACGGCCGCCCGGTGGAGCTGGTCGACCTGCCCGGCGCCTATAGTCTCGACCCCGCCTCACCCGACGAGCGAGTCACGCGCGACGTCGTCACCGGCGCGCAGGCGGGCGAGCGGCTGCCCGACGCGCTGCTGGTGGTGATCGACGCCTCCAACCTCGACAACCACCTGCGCTTCGCGATGCAGCTGATCGCGCTGGGCCTGCCCGTGGTGGTGGCGCTCAACATGGTCGACCTCGCCGAGCGCGACGGGCTGGTGCTCGATCCCGCGGTGCTCGAGCGCGAGCTGGGCGTGCCGGTGGTGCCGACCGTCGCGGTGCGACGCCGCGGCATCGATACGCTGCGCGGCCAGCTCACCGCGCTGGTCGGCGACGCCTCGACGGCGGCGGGGCTGCGCCGGCTGCGCGCCTCGGACGGTAAAGTCGACGACGATATCGTCACCCTCCAGCGCCGCGCGCGCGTGATCGCGGCCGCGGCGACGGTGAGCGAGACGCCGGTGCGGCGCTGGAACCACATGCTCGACTCGGTCGCGCTCCACCCCGTCCTCGGGCCGGTGCTGCTGGTCGCTCTGCTGTTCGTGATGTTCCAGGCGGTGTTCAGCTGGTCGGAGGCGCCGATCGGCTGGATCGAGGGCGGTTTCGCCGCGGCGGAGGCGTGGCTCAAGAGCGTGCTGCCCGACGGCTTCCTGCGCTCGCTGCTGACCGACGGCGTGATCGCGGGCGTGGGCGCGGTGGTGGTGTTCCTGCCGCAGATCCTGATCCTGTTCCTCTTCATCCTGGTGCTGGAGGCGAGCGGCTACATGGTGCGCGCCGCCTTCCTGATGGACCGGGTGATGGCGCAGGTGGGGCTCTCCGGGCGCGCCTTCATCCCCTTGCTCTCCAGCTTCGCCTGCGCGGTGCCCGGGATCATGGCGACGCGCACGATAGAGGACGAGAAGGACCGGCTCACCACGATCCTGATCGCGCCGCTGATGACCTGCTCGGCGCGGCTGCCGGTCTATACCATTATCATCGGCGCCTTCATCCCGGCGCGGCAGGTGCTGCCGTTCGTGGGCTTGCAGGGGCTGGTGCTGTTCGCGCTCTACCTGCTCGGCATCGTTGGCGCCTTCGTCGCCGCGCTGCTGCTGCGCCGCACCGTGACCAAGGGCGAGTCGTCGGGCTTCATGATGGAGATGCCCAAGTACCAGATGCCGCGGCTGCGCGACGTCGCGCTGGGGCTGTGGAGCCGCACCGAGATCTTCCTCAAGCGCGCCGGCACCACCATCGCGCTGACCACGGTGGTGCTGTGGGCGCTGCTGAGCTTTCCCCAGGCGCCGTCCGGGCAGAAGCAGGTCGAATATTCCATCGGCGGTCGCATCGCGAGCGGGCTGGAAGTGATCGTACGCCCGATCGGCTTCAATCACGATATCGCCCTGGCGCTGATCCCGACGATGGCGGCGCGCGAGATCGCGGTCGCGGCGATCGGCACGGCTTATGCGATCGACGATACCGAAGACGCCTCGGGCGCGAAGAGCCTCGTCGATCATCTGCGCGGGCGCTGGTCGCTGCCGACCGCGCTGGCCTTCCTGATGTGGTTCGTCTTCGCGCCGCAGTGCATCTCGACGATCGCGGTGACGCGGCGCGAGACCAACGGCTGGCGGTGGCCGCTGTTCATGATCGGCTACCTCTTCGCCGCCGCCTATGTGATGGCGGGGATCACTTATTGGCTGGCGGTGGCGGCGGGGCTGTGACTATCTAGGCCATCGGTCGTCGACCCGCCTCGCGCGGGGGCGCCGCGGGACGCCGGCGCTGGCCGGCACTCACCAGCAGGCGCCGGCGGTACCGGCGCGCAGAGGATTCGATGGCAGGCAGCGTCAACAAGGTCATTCTCGTCGGCAATCTCGGGCGCGACCCCGAGTCGCGCTCGTTCCAGAACGGCGGCAAGGTGGTGAATCTCCGCATCGCCACATCCGAATCGTGGAAGGACCGCAACACCGGCGAGCGCAAGGAGAAGACCGAGTGGCATTCGGTCGCGATCTTCAACGAGGGGCTCGCCAACGTCGCCGAGCGCTTCCTGCGCAAGGGCTCGAAGGTCTATATCGAAGGCCAGCTGCAGACGCGTAAGTGGCAGGACCAGCAGGGCAACGACAAATACTCGACCGAGGTGGTGCTGCAGGGCTTCAACTCGGTGCTGACGATGCTCGACGGCCCACAGGGCGGCGGCGCTGGCGGTGGTGGCCGCGACGACTTCGGCGGCGCTGACGATTTCGGCGGCGGCGGCAGTGGTCGCGGCGGATCGCGCGGCGGTGGCGGCGCTGCCGGCGGCGGCGCCGGTGGTAGCGGCGGCGCGGGTGGCGGCGGCACCCGCGGCGGCGGCTTCGGTGGCGGCTTCGCGGACGACCTCGACGACGACGTGCCGTTCTGACCTGACGCGGGCGGGGATCGAACGCCCTTGGACGCCTTGGATCTGCTTTCCAGTGAAGCGGTGGGTGGAGGACGAGCCGCGTCGGTCGTCCCCCTTCCGCTCCCGCCGAGGATCGATGCGAGGTGTTACCCCCCACTGCTGCCGTGCGCAGGAGCGGAGGATCTCGCGCACCGCCGAGCCTTGCTCTGCTTGGCGCTGGGTTCCGGCTTGCGCCGGAACACGATCGCTTCATCGGTAAGCCGCGCACTGTCACCGCGCGCGCGGCGGGGAGCGCCCGACAGCGCGCCGCCACCATCGCGTGTCTCCGGCAGCGCGCGTTCCCTCGGACCGGCCCACCCGGCGCGCTCCACGCCCGCGAGGGGGATCGGCGCTGCTGTCTGCTCGTCAACTCGTCATCATCGTCCGCGGTTCGTGGCAGCCGATGGGTTCCGCGGGTCGACGCCGGCCGGCCGCTGCCGCAGCATCCTCGCTGGTATACGTCCGATGACGTATCACGTCCGCCGAGCTTTTTCGTCACAAGTGCCGCAGCTTGACGGCGCGAGGACGAGATGGACGGGGTTCGAGTCGGCAGAAGGGTGATCGGTGCGCAATCGCCGGTGACGGTGGGGTGGGAAAATATCCCGAAGGTCGAGGGCGGCCCGCTGCGCCTCTTCTTCTTCACCTGGTTCCAGCCGACGATGTTGTTCGCGCTGATCGCCTTCTGGTATTATGCGCCCAACTCGATCGCCAAAGCCTCCACCGCGGTCGGCATTGGCATCGGCTTCAAGATCCTGCTGCTCGGGCTGGAATGGCTCGCGCCGCGCCACGAGAGCTGGCGGCTGACGTGGAAGGAGCTGACGGTCGACCTCTTCTACGTCAGCCTCGGCTACACCGTGCTGCGCCTGATCGAGGGCTTCATCGGCAGCGACGCGGTGATCGAGGCCGTGCAGGGCTCGTTCGACTGGCACAAGCTCGCCTGGTTCATCGGCCTGCCGCTGCTGCTGCAGGCGTTCATCATCTCGTTCGTGTTCGACTTCGGCCAATATTGGATGCACCGCGGCATGCACAATTGGTACCCACTCTGGGTAACGCACGCGCCGCACCATTATATCACCCAGCTCAACGTCAATAAGGGCGCGGTCGGCAACCCGGTCGAGCTCTTCCTCATCGGTCTCGGCATCGGCGGGCTGTTCGACTTCCTGCCGCGCGCCGCGCTGCTCGCCGGCAGCCTCGGGCTGGCGGTCGGCACCTACCAGCACATCAACGTGCGCTTCAACTCGCCGCGGTGGTGGCGCTTCCTGTTCAACACCACCGAGCATCACAGCGTACACCACTCGCGCGACTATGAGGCGAGCCGCAGCAACTACGCCAGCACGTGGGTGGTCATCGACCGCATGTTCGGCACCTGCGTCGACGGCGAGGCCGAGCTGCTCGGCATGGAGGGCGGTCGCCCGATGTCGATCCGCGAGACCATGGTCTATCCCTTCGCCGATGCCTGGCGGACGCTGAAGGAGCGGCTCGGCCGGCGCTCGGTGATGCCGGCGGAATGACGCCATCGCCGCCGCGATCAGAGGAACAGCGATGAACCACCGCTTGGTACAGTGGATCTGGCATGTGAGGGGAAGCCTGGCGCTTTCTCCCGGACAGACGAGCGACGACGTCTTCGAACGCCTCGACCCGCTGTTCCGCGAACCCGGCACCACGCGCCGGCGCGACGGTAGCCGGCTGAGCTTCCACAAGCGCGACCAGGCCGCGCAGGACCGCATGGCGGTGTTCGACGGCGGCGAGCTGCGGGTCGAGAGCGGTGCCGAGGCGCCGGTCCTGCGCTACCATCTGACCAGCCGCGCGCTGCTGTTCTGCTTCCTCGCGCCGCTGCTCTTCCTCGGCGTGGCGCGGCTCACCGTGCTGGTCGGCGAGTATAACAAGCCGACGGCCGCCGAGATCGCGGCAAAGGAGAAGCGCGAGGAAGCCAAGGCCAAGCTGCCGATGAGCGCGATCGACAAGTTCCTGGGCGCGCCCGCGCCCGAGAAGCCGAAGAAGAAGGACCCTAAGGCCAAGGCCGACGACGACAAGCCGGCGCCGACCGCGGCCTATGTCTTCGCGGGCATCTTCGCGACGCTCTACCTGGTCGGGCGGATCGGGCAGGCGCGGCTGGTAAGACGACTGTTCAAGGCGCGGCTGTCCCCGGTCTAGCGACTGATCCCTCTCGTCCGAGCGGTCAGTGTGCCCCGGCGGACGCAGGAGCCCCAAGGATGACGTTCGCGGCCATGGGCTCCTGCCTGCGCGGGAGCACGCCGGGTCAGACAAGGTGAGCCGCGCGATCACCCAGGTCGCGGCGCCCGTCTCCGGACACCTCATCGATCGCCACTGCGTTGCGCCTGACCCGCCCGCCCGTAAGATAAAGCCGTGCGGGCGAGCGGGAGCGGGCTGTTGGTGGATCGAGGAGCGGTGCTGGACAAGCATTTCGCCAGTCGGGTCGACTGGAACCTGCTGCGCACCTTCGTCGAGATCGTCCGTGCCGGCGGCATCGGCGCCGCGGCGCGCAAGCTGCACAAGCAGCAGCCCAGCATCAGCGCCGCGCTGAAGCGGCTGGAGGAGCAGGTCGGCGTCCAGCTGCTCGAGCGCTCGGCCACCGGGATCAAGACCACCGCGGCGGGCAGCGCGCTGCTCGGCCTGTGCGAGGAGATGCTGGAGACGGCGCGCATGGTGCCGCATCAGGTCGCGCAGGCGACACGGCGGGTCGAGGGCGCGGTGCGGATCCAGCTGATCTCGGCGGTCGCCTCGCCCGAGTTCGACGAGTCGATCGCCAGCTTCCACCGCCGCAACCCGCACATCCACATCGAGCTGCGCGTGTCGCCGTGGCGCGCGGTGCTGGACGCGCTGGAGCAGGGCGAGGCCGAGATCGGCGTCGGCTATGACAGCAACGTGCGCGGCGGCCTGCTCTACGAGCCGCTCTTCGTGGAGCGCCAGCAGCTCTACTGCGCGCGCAGCCATCCGCTCTTCGGTCACCGCGTCGAGCGGCTCGGCGAGCTCAAGGACGAGGGCTTCGTGCTCACCGGCGAGGACGAGCTCGACACCGTCACGCGGCTGCGCCGACGCTACCGGCTCGGCGCGCGCGCGACCGGCCGCGCAGAGGACATCAACGAGGCCAAGCGCCTGATCACGCTGGGTGTGGGGATCGGCTTCCTCCCTGTGATGGCGGCACGGCAAGCGGTGGAACAGCGCCAGCTCTGGCCGTTGCTCCACCCCGACATGGAGCCCTTCTACGACATCTTCCTGCTCGCCCGCGCCGAGGGCACGCGTGACACCCCGACCCAGCTGTTCCTCGACGAGGTGCTGCGGCGGCGCCGGGCGCAACACCGGCCATAGATGAGGTTGATGGCTTTCATCATCATTTTCGATCTTCATCGATGAGCTGCGGGCCGGCAACCTATGCCTGACGATGCCGCCCCGGTCTCGCCGCCTCGCTTGAACCCGCATCGGGCCGGAGGTTGGGTGACGGCGGCGAGGCGATGACGGGGGTTCGCGAATGGCAGCACGACGATGGTTCAGCGGCGTAGCGGCGGTCGCGCTGGCGCTGGCGCTGACCGGCTGTGGCAGTGGATCGTCCGGCCCGGGCGGCGATACGGCAGCGGCGGCGAAGAAGGACTTCACCATCGGCTGGTCGATCTACACCGGCTGGATGCCGTGGCCGTACGCGCAGCAGGCCGGCATCGTGAAGAAATGGGCCGACAAATACGGCATCAACATCCGCCTGGTGCAGGTCAACGACTACGTCGAATCGGTGAACCAATATGCCGCGGGCAAGCTCGACGGCGTGGTCTCGACGACGATGGACGCGCTGACCATCCCGGCGGCCGGCGGCCGCGACACCACCGTGCTGCTGATCGGCGACTATTCGGACGGCAACGACGGCGTCGTGCTCAAGAACGCGCGCTCGATGGCCGACATCAGGGGCCGCTCGGTCAAGCTGGTCGAGCTGTCGGTGTCGCACTTCCTGCTCGCGCGCGGACTCGAGCAGAGCGGGATGACGCTCGCCGACGTGAAGACGGTGAACACGGGCGACGCCGACATCGTCGGCGCCTTCGCCGCGCCGAGCGTCGACGCGGTCGCCACCTGGAACCCGCAGCTCGCCACGATCCGCGCGACCAAGGGCGCCACCGAGGTGTTCGACAGCTCCAAGATCCCCAACGAGATCCTCGACACGCTCAACGTCAGCACCGAGACGCTGCGCGCCAACCCGAACCTGGGCAAGGCACTGGCGGGCATCTGGTACGAGACGATGGCAGTCATGACCCGCGACGATGCGGCGGGCCGCGCCGCACGCGCCGCGATGGCCAAGGCCGCCGGCACCACGCCGCAGAGCTTCGACGATCAGCTCAAGACCACGCACCTCTACGCGCGCGCGCAGGACGCCGCGGCCTATGCCGCCAATCCTGACCTCGTCACCGTGACCGACCGCGTGCGCCAGTTCAGCTTCGCGCACGGGCTGTTCGGGCCGAGCGCGAAGTCCGTGGACGCGATCGGCATCAGCTTCGCCGGGGGCAAGTCTCTGGGCGATCCCAAGAACGTGAAGCTGCGCTTCGATCCCAGCTACATGAAGATGGCGGCGGACGGGAAGCTGTAGCCGCGCAGCCGGCCGATCGGGCGACGGGCGCCGGACCAGGCGGTCGCGGCGATCGAGCAACCATGCCCGCGATCAACGGGGGCGACGACGGGAACGAGATGAGCATAGGACGCGACCACAGCGACGGATCGGGCAACGGGCGGCGGACCACCGCGCCCGCGGCAGGTCGCGCGTGACCCGTCTGGTCGACCTGCGCCCGCGCCGCGGCGCGCGCCTGCTGCTCGGGGCGGTGCCGATCGTGGCGCTGCTGCTCGTCTACCTGGTCGCCTCGCAGGCGCGCCACGCCGCCAACCCCGCGGACAAGCTGCTGCCCACCTTCTCCGCCATGGCGGAAGCGATCCACGGCTTCAGCACCGACCGCGACCCCGCCAGCGACCGCATCGTCATCGTCGCCGACACGCTGGCGAGCCTGTACCGGCTCGGCCTCGGCCTCGCCATCGCCACCGGCAGCGCGCTGGTGCTGGGGCTGCTGCTCGGCGTCGTGCCGCTCGCCCGCGCGCTGCTCGGCCCGGTGATCGCTATCATCGCGGTGATCCCGCCGGTGGCGGTGCTGCCGATCCTGTTCATCGTGCTCGGGCTGGACGAGGCGTCGAAGATCGCGCTGATCGCGATCGGCGTCGCGCCCTTCATGACGCGCGACCTCACCGGCTTCGTCACGGGGCTGCCGGCGGAGCAGATCGCCAAGGCGCAGACGCTCGGCGCCAACAGCTGGCAGCTCGCGCTGCGCGTGGCGCTGCCGCAGCTGATGCCGCGGCTGATCGAGGCGCTGCGGCTGTCGCTGGGGCCGGCCTGGGTGTTCCTGATCGCGGCCGAGGCGGTCGCCGCCGACGTCGGGCTCGGCTACCGCATCTTCCTGGTCCGGCGCTATTTCGCGATGGACATCATCCTTCCTTATGTCGCCTGGATCTCGCTGCTCGCGATCGCCGCGGACGCGCTGCTGCTGCTGGTGAGCCGCCGCGCCTTTCCCTGGGCGCACGGGGGCGGCCGATGAGCGCGCTGGTCGAGCTCCGCAACGTCTGGGTCGAGTACGGCGACAAGATCGTGCTCGAGCGCGTCTCGCTCCAGCTCGTCGAGGGTGGCTTCGTCGCGGTGGTCGGCCCCTCGGGCGCGGGCAAGAGTACGTTCCTGCGCCTGATCCTCGGCCAGGAAGCGCCGACGCGCGGGCAGGTGCTGCTCGGCGGCACCCCGATGCGCGCCGAGTGCGGGCCGGATCGCGGCGTGGTGTTCCAGCGCTACTCGGTGTTCCCGCACCTCACCGCGCTGCAGAACGTGCTGTTCGGGATCGAGTGCGCCGGCGCGCCGCTGACCGCTCGGCTGTTCGGCGCGCGCCGCCGCGCCGCGCGCGACACCGCCGTCGAGATGCTCGCCGCGGTCGGGCTCGAGCACAGCCTGCACGTCTATCCCGCGCAGATGTCGGGCGGGATGCAGCAGCGGCTGGCGATCGCGCAGGCGCTGGTCAAGCACCCGCGCGTGCTGCTGCTCGACGAGCCGTTCGGCGCGCTCGATCCCGGCATCCGACTCGACATGCACGCGCTGATCACGCGGCTGTGGCAGGAGCACGGGCTGACCATCCTGATGGTCACGCACGACATCGGCGAGGCGTTCAAGCTCGGCACGCGCGTGCTCGCCTTCGACAAGCGCCGCCACGACCCGCACGCGCCGCACCGCTACGGCGCCACCGTCACCTACGACCTGTCGCTCGACCGCAAGACCCTGCCGCCGCCGGCGCTGGTCGAGGCGCTCGGCGGCGACGACCTTCCGCAGAGAGACTTGGCATGACGACCAGCACCGCCGATCCCGCCGGCGCCCGCGACCACGCCCGCGCCATGGCCGGCACCCGCGTGGAGGCAATGCCCACGCTCCCCGCCGCGGCCGATGACGCGCCCGCGGGCGTGGTGTGGGAAGAGACGATCGCACCCGGCGGCTATGCGGCGCGGCGACTGGCGCGCGGCACGCGGCTGCGGCTGGTCGACGTCGCCGGCGACGCCTGCGCCGCGATGCTGCTGTTCAACGCCGACATGCCGACCGAGCGGCTCAACGTCGCCGACACGCTGAAGGTGCAGTGGAACGGCTATCTCGGCGCGGGACGGCTGCTGCTCTCCGACATGGGGCGCGTCATGATGACGATCCTGGAGGACGGGGCGGGCACGCACGACGCCTTCTGCGGCGCCTCCACCGCCGCCTCCAACGCGCGCGCTTATGGTGACGGCGCCAATTACGGGCCGCATCCGAACGCGCGCGACCGCTTCATGCTCGCGGTCGCCAAGCACGGCCTGGGCCGCAAGGACGTCCACCCCTGTGTCACCTGGTTCAAGGGCGTCCGCGTCGCGGCGGACGGCGCGACCGAGCCGCAGGTCGGGCCGTTCGCGCCCGGGCGCACGCTGCTGCTGCGCGCCGAGATGGAGGTGATCGTCGTCCTCGCCAACTGCCCGCACGTGCTCGACCCCCGCCCCGACTACACCGTCACGCCGCTGCGCGCGACCGCGTGGCGCGGCGCGCCCGCCGCCGCGGACGATCCGATCCGCGTGTCGACGCCCGAGGGCGAGCGCGCCTTTCTCAACACCGACGATCTCTATGCGCGCTGAAGGGAGCGACATGAGCCTTGACCTTCCCCTCCCCGGCACGCTCCGCCACGACGAGGTGGTGCCCGCGCGCGCGCCGTGGATGCACCGCGTCCATGCCGGCGAGACGCTGCGCATCATCGACCTCGAGGGCAACCAGGCGGTCGACTTCCTGATGTACGCCGCGGACGACGACGCCGAGCGCTACAGCGCGCAGGACACGATCGCGGCGCAGCGCAACATCTTCCTGCGCGAGGGCGCGGTGCTGCTGTCCAACGAGGCGCGCGCGATGATGACGATCACCGCCACCAGCGTCGCCTATCACGACACGATCGGCGGCGCCTGCTCGTGCGAGTCGAACACCTTGCGCTACGGCCACCACACCAAGGCGCAGCACAGCTGCGTCGACAATTTCCTCGACGCCAACACCCGCGCCGGCCGCGGCAAGCGCGACATGGTGTCGAACATCAACTTCTTCATGAACGTGCCGGTCGAGCCCGACGGCACGCTCGGGATCGTCGACGGCATCTCCGCGCCGGGTCTCACGGTGGAGCTGCGCGCCGAGATGGACGTGATCGTCGTCGTCTCCAACTGCCCGCAGATCAACAATCCCTGCAACGGCTTCGACCCCACGCCCGTGCGCATGCAGGTGATCGGCTGATGTTCACCAAGGTCCTGATCGCCAACCGCGGCGCGATCGCCTGCCGCATCATCCGCACGCTCAGGGAGATGGGCGTCGGATCGGTCGCGGTGTTCAGCGACGCGGACGCCGGCTCGGCGCATGTCGCGCAGGCCGACGAGGCGGTCCGCATCGGCCCCGCCCGCGCGGCCGAGAGCTACCTCGACGTCGAGGCGATCCTCGCCGCGGCGGAGGCGACCGGCGCCGAGGCGATCCACCCCGGCTACGGCTTTCTCTCGGAGAACACCGCCTTCGCCGAGGCCTGCGCGGCGCGGGGGATCGTCTTCATCGGCCCGACGCCCGACAATATCCGCGCCTTCGGGCTCAAGCACACCGCGCGCGACCTCGCCGCCGCGCAGGGCGTGCCGCTCGCCCCCGGCACCGACCTGCTCCGCGACGAGGCCGCCGCGCTCGCCGCGGCGGAGCGCATCGGCTATCCGGTGATCCTCAAGGCGACCGCGGGGGGCGGCGGCATCGGCATGAAGGTGTGCGCCGACGCCGCCGACGTGCGCGACGGCTTCGCCACGGTGGCGCGGCTCGGCGCGGGCAATTTCGGCGACGGCGGCGTCTTCCTCGAACGCTATGTGGCGCGGGCGCGCCACATCGAGGTGCAGGTGTTCGGCGACGGCGCGGGCGATGTCGTCGCGCTCGGCGAGCGCGACTGCTCGCTCCAGCGGCGTAACCAGAAAGTGGTGGAGGAGACCCCCGCCCCGCTGCTCCCGCCCGCGACGCGGCAGGCGCTGATCGACGCCGCGGTGCGGCTCACCGCCGCCGCCTCGTACCGCTCGGCCGGCACGGTCGAGTTCCTCTACGACGCCGAGCGCGACGATTTCTTCTTCCTCGAGGTCAACACCCGGCTCCAGGTCGAGCACGGCGTGACCGAGCAGGTCACCGGGGTCGACCTGGTCGAGTGGATGGTGCGTGGCGCCGCGGGTGACTTCGGCTTCCTCGACGGGTTCGTCGCGGCACCGCGCGGCGCCTCGATCCAGGTGCGCCTCTACGCCGAGGACCCGGCGCAGGATTATCGCCCGAGCTCGGGCCGGCTCGTCGGCGTCACCTTCCCGGACGGGCCGCGCGTCGACACCTGGGTCGCGGCGGGGACCGAGGTGTCAGCCTGGTACGACCCGATGCTGGCCAAGCTGATCGTCACCGCGCCGACGCGCGACGCCGCGGTCGCCGCGATCCAGGAGGCGCTCGACCGGACGAGCATCGCCGGGATCGAGACCAACCTCGACTGGCTGCGCACGGTGGTGCGCTCCGACGTCTTCACCAGCGGCGCGGTGTCGACGCGCGCGCTCGCCGACATCGCCTACATGCCGCGCACGATCCGCGTGCTGGCGGGGGGTGCCTCGACCACGGTGCAGGATCATCCCGGTCGGCTCCATCTGTGGCACGTCGGCGTGCCGCCCTCGGGGCCGATGGACCCGCTCGCCTTCCGGCTGGGCAACCGGCTGGTCGGCAACGCCGATGACGCCGCCGGGCTGGAGATCACCGCGGCCGGGCCGACCTTGCTGTTCAACGCCGCGGCGCGCGTCTGCCTGACGGGCGCCGACTTCGGCGCCACGCTCGATGGCGTGCCGCTCGGCTGCTACGCGCCGATCGACGTCGCCGCGGGGCAGACGCTCAAGATCGGGCGGGTCACCGGCGCGGGGATGCGCGGTTATATCCTGGTCGCGGGCGGGCTCGACGTGCCCTTGTTTCTCGGCAGCCGCAGTGCCTTCACCTTGGGCGAGTTCGGTGGCCACGCCGGGCGCGCGGTGATGACCGGCGACACGCTGCACCTCGCGCGCACCCCGGCCCCTCTGCCAGTCGGGGGGACGCTCGCTCCCGCCGACCGCCCCGCGATCACGCGCGAGTGGACGCTGCGCGTGCTCTACGGCCCGCACGGCGCGCCCGATTTCTTTACCCCCGGCGACATCGCGATGCTGCGCGAGACGGCGTGGAAGGTGCATTACAATTCCAACCGCACCGGCGTCCGCCTGCTCGGCCCCAAGCCAGAGTGGGCACGGACCGACGGCGGCGAGGCCGGGCTGCACCCGTCCAACATCCACGACAATGCCTATGCGATCGGCGCGGTGGACTTCACCGGCGACATGCCGATCATCCTCGGGCCGGACGGGCCGTCGCTCGGCGGCTTCGTCTGCCCCTTCGTCGTCGCGCAGGCGGACCTGTGGAAGGTCGGCCAGCTCGCCCCCGGCGACAGCGTCCGCTTCGCGCCGATCGACGAGGCCGGCGCCGCCGCCGCCGAGCGCGCGCAGGACGCGCTCGTCGCCACCCTCGGCGGCGCGATGAGCGAGCCCGCGCCACTAGACGACGCGCTCGGCTCGCCGGTGCTCCACCGGATCGCGGCGGAGGGCGTGCGCCCGGCGGTGACCTATCGCCAGCAGGGCGACCGCAATTTGCTGGTCGAATACGGGCCCATCGTGCTCGACCTCGAGCTGCGGCTGCGCGTCCACGCGCTGATGCTCGAGGTCGAGCGGGGCGATCTCCCCGGCATCATCGACGTGACGCCCGGGATCCGCTCGCTCCAGCTCCACTATGACAGCCGGCTGCTGTCGCAGGCGGCGCTGCTCGAGGCGCTGGTCGCCGCGGAGGAGCGGCTGGGCGGGCTCGACGACTTCGAGATCCCCTCGCGCGTCGTCCACCTGCCGCTGTCGTGGCAGGACCCGGCGATCTACCAGACGATCGACAAATACATCGAGTCGGTGCGCGACGACGCGCCCTGGTGCCCCGACAACATCGAGTTCATCCGCCGCGTCAACGGGCTGGACAGCATCGACGAGGTCGAGCGGATCGTCTTCGACGCCGAGTATCTCGTCATGGGACTGGGCGACGTCTATCTCGGGGCGCCGGTGGCGACCCCGATCGACCCGCGCCACCGCCTCGTCACCACCAAATACAATCCGGCGCGCACCTGGACCCCGCCCAACGTCGTCGGCATCGGCGGCGCGTACATGTGCATCTACGGCATGGAGGGGCCGGGCGGCTATCAGCTGTTCGGGCGCACCATCCAGGTGTGGAACGCGTGGCGGCAGACCGACGCCTTCCGCGACGGCAAGCCCTGGCTGCTGCGCTTCTTCGACCGCGTGCGCTTCTTCCCGGTCAGCCACGACGAGCTGACGGAGTGGCGGCGCGACTTCCCGCTCGGCCGGCGCGCGATCCGGATCGAGGAGGAGGTGTTCCGCCTCTCCGACTATCGCGCCTTCCTCGCCGACAACGCCGGGACGATCGAGGCCTTCCAGGCACGGCGCCAGGCCGCCTTCGACGCGGAGCGCGCCGCCTGGGAACGCGACGGCGAGTTCGACCGCGTCGCCGCGCTGAGCGAGGAGGCGGACTCCGCCGCGAGCGACAGCGAGATCGTGCTGCCCGACGGCTGCGAGATGGTGGAGGCACCGTTCGGCGGCAGCCTATGGAAACTGCTCGTCACCGACGGCGCGCGCGTGAGCGCGGGCGACACGATCGCGATCATCGAGGCGATGAAGATGGAATCGGCGGTGATCAGCCCGGTCAGCGGGGTCGTGCGCGGCATCTACGTGCAGGAGAAGCAGGCGCTCTCGCCGGGGCGGGCGATGCTGGCGGTGGAGGTGGCATGAGCGACCTGCGCTTCGAGATCGGCCCCATCGCCACTGCAGTCAACGCCCGCGCGACCAGCGCGGTCGCGGTCGCGCGCGAGGCGCTGGCGCGGATCGCCGCCTATGCCGCGGTGCAGCCCGCGGTGTGGATCACGCGACTCGACGAGGAGATGGTGCTGCGCGCCGCCGCCGCGGTCGACGCGCGCGTGGGGGCAGGCGAGACGCTGCCGCTCGCGGGCGTGCCCTTCGCGATCAAGGATAATATCGACCTCGCCGCGGTGCCGACCACCGCCGCCTGCCCCGACTTCGCCTATACGCCGGGTGAGTCCGCGGAAGTGGTCGAACGCCTGGTCGCGGCGGGCGCGGTGCCGCTGGGCAAGGCCAACCTCGACCAGTTCGCCACCGGGCTCAACGGCACGCGCAGCCCCTATGGCGCGCCCGCCTGCGTGTTCAACCGCGCCTATGTCAGCGGCGGTTCCAGCTCGGGGTCGGCGGTGGCGGTCGCGGCGGGGCTGGTCGCCTTCGCGCTCGGCACCGACACCGCCGGGTCGGGCCGCGTCCCCGCCGCCTTCAACGGGTTGATCGGGCTCAAGCCGACCAAGGGGCGGTGGAGCACGACCGGGCTCGTGCCCGCCTGCCGCACGCTCGACTGTATCACCGTGCTCACCCACACGATCGCGGACGCGCGCATCGTCGACGCGGTAGTCGCGGGCTTCGACCCGGCCGATCCCTACTCCCGGACCGGCGAGGAGCGCGCGCTCGCGCCGCGCCACATCGGCGTGCCGCGGCCCGACCAGCGGCTCTTCCTCGGCGACGCCGCGGCGGAGCGGCTGTACGAGCGCGCGCTGGCGACGCTCGCCGCGCAGGGCGCCGAGCTGGTCGAGCTCGACATGACGCCGCTGCGCGAGGCGGCGATGCTGCTCTACGGCGGCCCGTGGGTGGCGGAGCGGGTCGCCGCGGCGCTGCCGCTGCTCGACGAGCGCCCCGCGGCGTTCGACCCGACCGTCCGCGCCATCCTCGAAGACGGGCGTGAGACCAGCGGCGTGGACGTGTTCCGCGGCCAGTATCGCCTCGCCGAGCTGCAGCGCGCCGCGGAGGCGATGTGGCAGCGCGTCGACCTGCTCGCGCTGCCGACCGCGCCGACGATCTATCGCATCGCGGAGATGCGCGCGGCGCCGGTCGCGCTCAACAGCAACCTCGGGCTCTACACCAATTTCGTGAACCTGCTCGACATGGCCGCGCTGGCTGTGCCGGCGGGCTGGCGCGACAATGGCACCGGCTTCGGCGTCACCCTGATCGCGCCGGCGTGGAGCGACACGGGCCTGCTCGACGCCGGGCAGGCCTATCTCGACGCCGCCGCGCTGCCCCCTCCCTCTCCGCTCCACATCGAGGACAGAATGGACACAGTGAAGCTCGCGGTCGTCGGCGCCCATCTCGAGGGCATGCCGCTGCACTGGCAACTCACCTCGCGCGACGCGCGGCTGGTCGCCGCCACCACCACCGCGCCCAGCTACCGGCTCTACGCGATCGCGAACAGCACCCCGCCCAAGCCCGCGCTGATCCACGCCGCCGACGGCGCCGCGATCGCGGTGGAGGTGTACGAGCTCGACGTCGCCGCCTTCGGCAGCTTCGTGGTCGAGGTGCCCGCGCCGCTCGCGATCGGCTCGGTGACGCTGGCGGACGGGTCGGTCGTCAAGGGCTTCGTCGCCGAGCCGCGCGCGATCGAGGGCGCGCGCGACATCACCGCGCTGGGCGGCTGGCGCGCCTACATCGACGGCCTCTCCCGCCCGGCCGGGGCGTGACCGCCGCGGCCGACCCCTTCGACGGCGCGCCGCTCGGCCCCGAGCCCGCCGCGCCCGCGCGCGCGCTGGCCGAGCTGCGGCGCGCGCGGGAGTCGGCCGAGGCGGCCAACGAGGCCAAGACGCGCTATCTCGTCGCGGTCAGCCACGAGATCCGCTCGCCGCTCAACGTCATCTACGGCTACGCCCAGCTGCTCGAGCGCGACCACCATCTCTCCGGCGCGGAGGCGGGCACGATCATCCGCCGCTCGGCCGAGCATGTCACCAACCTGGTGGAAGGGCTGCTCGAGATCTCGCGGATCGAGAGCGGGGTGCTGACGATCCGGCAGGACCTCGTCGACCTGCGCGCCCTGCTGCAGCACGTCGTCGACATGTTCCGCATGCAGGCGAGCGCCAAGGGGCTGACGCTGACGCTCGACGTGCGCGACCGGCTGCCCGAGCAGGTCAAGGCGGACGAGAAGAGGCTGCGGCAGATCCTCATCAACCTCGTCTCCAACGCGATCAAATACACGCCCGCGGGTCAGGTCACGCTGGCCGTGAGGTACCGCAGCCAGGTCGCCGACATCGAGGTGATCGACACCGGCATCGGCATCCCGCCCGCGGACCTCGAGCGCGTGTTCGAGCCGTTCGACCGCGGCAGCCTCGCGGCGGCGCAGCGCCAGCCCGGCATCGGGCTCGGCCTCGCCATCACGCGCGTGCTCGCCCGCGTGCTGGGCGGCGACGTCGCGGTGACCAGCACGCCGGGCGCCGGCAGCACGTTCCGCTTCCGCGCCATGCTGCCGTCGTCCGCCGCGCCGGTGCGCGCGAGCAGGCGGCGCGGGCGGATCATCGGCTATGAGGGACCGCGTCGCACCGTGCTGGTGATCGACGACGACCCGGGGCAGCGCCACATCCTGCGGGCGCTGCTCGGCGGGCTCGGCTTCGTGGTACACGCCGCGGCGGACGGCACGGAAGGCATCGCGCTCGCCGCCGAGGTCACCCCCGACATCGTCCTGCTCGACATCCAGATGCCGGGGCTCAACGGCTGGCAGGTCGCCGAGCGGCTGCGCGCGGTGCACGGCGCGGCGCTGCGCATCGTGATGGTCTCGGCCGACGCCCATGCCTTCCGCGCCGGCGGGGACGATCGCAGCAGCCACGACGCCTTCGTCACCAAGCCGGTCGAGCTGGACAGGCTCGTGGCGCTGATCGGCACGCAGCTCGGGCTGCGCTGGGAGGAGGCCGAGCCGGTCGCGCCCGCCGCTCCCGCCCCCGCCACGCCCGAGGCCGGTCTCCCGCCCGACGCCGCACCGTTGCTCGCGCGCGTGCGCGAACTCGCCGAGGTCGGCCATGTCCGCGGCGTCGAGCGCGCGATCGATGATCTCGCGGGCGCGGTCCCCGCCGCCGGCGCGCTCGCGGCGGTGCTGCGGCGACAGCTCGGCGACTTCGACCTGCGCGCGCTGCTCGGTACGATCGACGATGCGACGCGCTGACCCGGCCGACCCGCCGCGACCCGTCGTCCTGGTGGTGGACGACACGCCCGAGGCGCTGCGCTTCCTGACCAGCACGCTGGAGGACGCGGGCATGACCGTGCTGATCGCGATCGACGGGCTGGCCGCGCTCGATCTGCTCAGGCGCGTGACCCCCGACCTGATCCTGATGGACGCGGTGATGCCGCAGCTCGACGGCTTCGAGACGACGCGTCAGATCAAGGCCAATTCCGCCTTCCAGCACCTCCCGATCATCTTCATGACCGGTCTGACCGAGACCGAGCACGTCGTCCGCGCGCTCGACGCCGGTGGCATCGACTTCGTCAGCAAGCCGATCGAGATCGACGAGCTGCTGGCGCGCATCCGCGTCCATCTCGCCACCGCGCGCGTCGCGCACGGCAGCCAGCTCGCGCTCGACACCAGCGGGCGGCCCGCGCTCGCGGTCGACCGGGCGGGCGAGCCGCAATGGCTGACCCCGGTCGCGGGCGCGATGCTCGAGCGGCTGTTCCCCGGCTGGTCGGCGGCCTCGGGCATCTTGCCGCCGCCCTTCGCCGCCGCGCTGCGCCAGCTCCAGGCGAGCGCGCCGGCACCGGGCGCGCGGATCAGCGTGTCCGTCGGCGAGCGCACGCTGGAGGCCGGGCTGCTGCGCTGCACCCCCGCGGCGCAATGGGTGTTCCGCCTATCCGAGCGGCACGAGGGCGAGGAGAAGACGATCCTCGCCGCGCAGCACGGGCTGACCTCGCGCGAGGCCGAGGTGCTGCTGTGGATCAGCCGCGGCAAGCCCAACCGTGAGGTCAGCGAGATCCTCCAGATCAGCCCGCGCACCGTGAACAAGCACCTCGAGCAGATCTTCGAGAAGATGGGCGTGGAGAATCGGGCGTCGGCGACGGCGATCGCGGTCACCACGCTGACGCGCTAGCGCAGGACGACGATGGCTCAGCCGCCCGACGCCACCGCCAGCGCGATCCGCGGCGCCCTCGCGCGCGGCGAGATCGCCGCCGCGCTCGCCGCCGCGGACCGCTGGCGCCACGCCGCGCCCGCCATGGCCGAGCCCTTCTTCCTCGCGGGCCTGGCGACCGCGATGCTGGGGAAGGTGAGCGGCGGGATCGCGCTGATCGAGCAGGCGATCGCGCGCGACAGGCGCGGCGAATATCACGCCCAGCTCGCGCGGCTGTACACGCTGGTGCGGCGCGACGATGCCGCCGCGCGCGCGCTGGCCGCGGCCGAGACCGCGCCGCCGCCGGACGCGCTGGGGCGCGACACGATGGGCTGCGTCTACGCGCGGCTGGGCGATCATGCCGCCGCGCTGCCGCACTTCGCCGCGGCGGTGCGGCTCGATCCGACGAACGCCGCCTTCCGCTACAATCACGCCGCAGCGCTGAGCTTCGTCGGCCAGCAGGCGGAGGCCGAGGACGCGCTGGAGGCACTGATCGCGCGCGCGCCGGCGGACGCGCGCGCGCACCACCTGCTCGCCGGGCTGCGGCGCCAGACCGCTGAGCGCCACCATGTCGACCGGCTCACCGCCGCGCGCGCCGCCGCCACCGCGCCGCGCGACCGGCTGCTGCTCGGCTACGCGCTCGCCAAGGAGCTGGACGACCTCGCCGACCCGCACGGCGCCTTCGCGATCCTGGCGCAGACCAACGCCGAGCACCGCGCCACCTTGCCCTATCGCTTCGCCGACGACGCGGCGATCTTCGACGCGATCGAGGCCTGTTGGGCGCCGGCCGCGGAGCAGGTGGCGCGCGACGCGCCGAGCGCGGCGCCGATCCTCGTCGTCGGCATGCCGCGCACCGGCACCACTCTGGTCGACCGCATCCTGTCGTCGCACCCCGAGGTGGAGAGCGCGGGGGAGCTGCAGGCGCTGCCGCTCGCGGTCAAAACGGCCGCCGGCACGCGCGGTCGCCGCGTGCTCGACCCTGACACGATCCGCGCCGCGGCGCGCGCCGACCCGACTGCGATCGGGCGCGACTATCTCGCCCGGGCGGCACCGCACGTGGCGGGACGCCGACCCCGTTTCGTCGACAAATTCCCCGGCAACTTCCTGTATCTCGGCGTGATCGCGCGCGCGCTGCCGCAGGCCGCGATCGTGTGCCTGCGACGCGACCCGCTCGACACCGTGCTCGCCAACTTCCGCAACCTGTTCGCGGTCGGCTCGCGCTACTACGACTATAGCTACGACCTGCTCGACACCGCGGCCTATTACCAGCGCTTCGACCGGCTGATGGCGCTCTGGCGCGCGGCGCTGCCGGGCCGCGTGCTCGAGCTCGGCTATGAGGCGCTGGTCGAGGATCAGGCGGGGCAGACGCGTCGGCTGCTCGACCATTGCGGGCTGGACTGGTCCGACGCCTGCCTCGATTTCCAAGCCAACGCCGCGCCCGTGTCCACCCCCAGCGCCGCGCAGGTGCGCCGCCCGCTGTACCGCGACGCCGTCGGCCGCTGGCGCCGCCACGCCGAGGCGCTGGAGCCGGCGCGCGCCTTCCTGCGCGGCCACGGCATCGCGGTCGACTGACGCGACGGCTACGTCATTCGCCCACCTGCGAGCGATGCAGCGCTTGCTTAGCCTCAATGGCACGACTCTGATGTGTGCGAGCTGGTGACGATGAAGCAGGCGATGATGAGCTACGTGCAGCCGGTGATGGTCGCGGCCGTGCTACTGTTCTGGGCGCTCGCGCCAGCGGCGTGGACGGGGAGCGCCTGGTCGATCGTGATCGCGACGTTGTCGACCACCGCGATGATCCAGGCGCTCGAGTGGGTCAACGAGCGACATGCCAGCTGGCGGCTGACCTGGCGCGAATTCCTGACCGACGTCTTCTACGTGACGCTGAGCTACACCGTGATCGCCTGGGCGTCGAAGACGCTCGCCGACGAGCCGCTGACCGCGCTGAAGCACGGGCTCGGGATCACGACCATGTGGGCGATGCACCTGCCGTTCGTGGCGCAGGTGGCGCTGGCCGTCTTCCTGGTCGAGTTCGGGCAATATTGGATGCACCGCCTGATGCACAATCAGGCCTTCTTCTGGTCGACCCACGCGCCGCACCATCACCTCACCCAGCTCAACGCGATGAAGGGCGCGGTGGGCAACCCGATCGAGCTGTTCCTGATCAGCCTCAGCGTGCTCGCGCTGTTCGACCTGCCGCAGCCGGCGATGTTCTGTGCGCTCAACGTGCTGGCGGTGGTCTCCACCTTCGCGCACGCCAACACGCGGTTCGACCCGCCGCGCTGGTACGCCTTCGTCTTCACCACGATCCGCCACCACAGCCTGCACCACTCGACCGGCTATGCGGAGACGCGGTCCAACTATGGCAACTCGCTGATCCTGCTGGACAGAATCTTCGGCACCTTCGGCGAGGGCGAGGCCGAGATCGTCGGCCAGGACGAGCGCCGGCGGCTGTCGATCGGCGAGCAGTTCCTCTTCCCCGCGCGCCCGCTGATCGCGCGCTACACGGGGCGCGACGACCAGCATGAGCACGACGGCGCGGGGGCGGCGGCTTGACGCCGCGGGCAGCGGCGCGCGCGGCAACGATCGGGCTCTCCGCCCTGCTCGCGAGCGCGGCGCCGACGCCGGCCTGGTCGGCGACGCCGCGCGAGCAGGTGATTCAGGTCCCCGGCTTCGCGGACTTTCTCGCGGTCGACGGCGATTCGGTGTGGGCCACCAACAAAGGGCGGGTCGAGCGCTGGTCGCGCGCCGGCAAGCAGGCCGAGGTGGCGATGGCCCATCCGTGCGGCGCGATGGCAATTGCCTTCGGGTCACTCTGGGTGGCGGACTGCGACGCGCTCAGCGTCAACCGTATCGACCTGCGCACCGCGAGGATCACCGCCACCATCCCGACCGGGATCGCCAATCCCAAGGGCGAGCTCAACGTCGCCGCCGGCGCGGGCTCGATCTGGGTGGCGAGCGACGCCGCCGGCACCGTCGCGCGCATCGATCCCGCCAGCAACAACGTGGCCTCGTCGATCCCGGTGGATCCCGGCACCTTCTACCTGTCGTTCGGCATGGGCGCGCTATGGGCGGTGAGCGCGGCGGGGCAGAGCCTGCAGAAGATCGATCCGGCCGTCGAGCGCGTCGTCCATCGCACCGCTCTGGGGCGCGAGCCCGGCTTCCTGGTCGCGGGCGAGGGCGCGGTGTGGGTACAGGAGCAGGGCGACGGCACCGTCGCGCGCGTCGATCCGGCGAGCGGCGACGTGACGGGGCGGGTCAAGGTTGACGCGACGCTCCAGTACGGCGACATCGACGCGGGCGGCGGCAAGGTCTGGCTGCGCACCACCGCCGGGCAGACCTTCGTCGTGCTCGACCCGGTCTCGCTCGCGATCACCGCGCGCGTCGGCCGGGCCGCGGGCAGCGGCGCGCTGCACTACACGCGCGCCGGGCTGTGGACCAGCGCGCACGACGCCCACACGCTGTCGTGGTGGGAGAAGCCCGGCCGGATCGGGGACTAGTTCAGGGCGTGACTCTCATTCCGCCGGCGTCGTCGTGCTCCTGCGCATGCAGGAGCGCAGAGCCCCGCGCGTCACCCCCGTGGCTCTGGGCTCCGGCGTTCGCCGGAGCACGGTGGGAGGGATCAGACCCTACGGCTCGCGCGGCGCGACCGGATAGACGATGAAATCGGCGTGTCGGTCGATCTCGAGCGACGGCGCGGTCGACACCGCGCGGTCGAGCTCGGCGATCGCTGCCGGCGGCAGCGCGAGCCCGTGCTCGTCAGCGTGGGCGGGCGCGCGCATCGCATAGTCCTGGCCCGGCGTGCGGGTCATCTCGACATGCGCGCCGAGCAGCGCGCGAACAGGGTATTGCCGTGCGAACCGCGTCAGCCGGTCGGCGCTGGCGCGGAACACCGCGGTCTGGTCGCGCGGCACGTAGAGCCTGCCGGGATACAGCATGTCGCCGGAGAAGAGCAGCCGCGTCCGGGCGTCATAGACCATGATGTGCGCGGGCTCGTGCCCGGGCGTCGGGACGATGCGCAGCACGCGCCCGCCGAGATCATAGCGGCCGACCTGCTCGGGCCAGTCGCGGATGCCGAAGAAGGCCGCGACCGCATCGGGTGTCAGCCCGACCAATCGCGTATCGGGACGGTCGGCGAACTCGGCGTCGCCGGCGTGATGGTCACCGTGGCCGTGCGAGTGCGCGACGATCAGCCGGACCGGCCGGCCCGCGTGTGCGCCGCGCCATGTCGCGATCAGCCGGTCGACGGTGGGTCGCACGCGCAGCCCGCCCGCCCCCGTGTCGATCAGCAGCGCGCGATCGCGGCCGAACAGCAGGTAGAGGAAGGGCGCCTCGAAATTGGTCCGCACCGACTGGCGGATGACGAACGTGTCCGGATCGATCCGCTGCACCTGAGTCTCGGGCTCGTCGGCGGTGCCGTCGATCCAAGGAGCGAAGCGCGGGAACGGCGCCGGCGCCGCGCCGAGCAGGATGGAGGCGACGAGCACGCGAGCGAGTGGGCGCGGCCGGATCAACACCCGGCGCCCGATGCGATACAGGAAGGAGCGGCACATGAGCCGGAGCGTGCCCCGCCGGGTCACCCGTCACCATACGCCGTTTGACGAGGCGGTGCGGGCGACCGGCCGGCGATCGCCCGCGTCCGCCGCTCAGCGCATCGCGAGCTGGGTCGAGGTGCCGCTGTCACGCGCCGCGGTCGCTGCGGCAACTCGGCTGCGCATGTCGCTGAGCACGTCGGCGCGGCACTCACGCGCCTGCGCGGCGAGCGCGAGATGGACGCTGCTCATCCCCTGCCCGCAGACGGTGTCGGCGACCCGGTCCATGCGGATGGCGAGACGCTGCTGCCCCTCGACGCTGGTGAGATCGATGCCGCGCAGGTTCAACACGCTGCTCTCGGCCGAGAGCGGGTCGGCGCCGGGCGCGGCGAGCGCGGGCGTGGCCATCAGGATTGCGGCACATGCGGCCAGACCGATCTTCATCCTAAATCTCCTGCATCGCTGCCCATCGCTCTCCGGCGATCGGGTCGCAGCCATGTAGGATCGCGCCCGCGCGGGCACAAGCGCGGGGCGGGAGACGTAGCGTCCCGCGCAGGGTCAGCGCGCGCGGACGATCAGCGACGCGAGTTCCATGCGCGCGCCGAGCGCGCCCGGTGGCACCGGCACCGCCAAGTTGCGTTCCGCCCCGCCGGCGCGATCGACCAGCGTGACCGGCACCGCATAGCCGCGGGTGAGCCGCCAGCTCCGCGCCTCGGCGAGCGGTACCGTCGCCTGCCACGAACGCTCGCCGGTGACGGGCAGGTCGTGGCCGTCCACCCGCACCGCGACCGCCACCCCGGCGCGTTGTCCGGAGAGACGTAGACAGGTCTCGGCGCCGCAATGGACCAGCCGCGCACTGGCCCGGCGCTCGGCCGCCGCTGGCACCGCGGTCGAGAGGATCGCGCAGGCGGTGACCGCGAGAGGGACGTTAAGGGCCATGCGACCGGCATAGACCCGCGCGCGACGCGGCCGACATGCGCCAATTGACGTAGACGCGAGGGCGGACGCCGCCGCTTACGTCAAACACCCCATATCGATTTGCCGCCGCTGCCAACACTCTCGCACCGCAGCGATCGGCCCCGCGCGAGGCGCCGGCGCGGACCGTACAGTCGCGGAGGGGCGACGCGTTCAACGTACCGATTGGGGGCTTTGATGGCAGGACGTTTCTCCCGCGCAGGGTGGCTGTGCGCGACCGCGCTGATGGGCGTGGCCGGTGGACCGGCGCTGGCGCAGGAGGCCGCGACGGGCGCGGCACCGGCCGCCGCCGCGCCCGACGACACCGCGGCAGCGGTCGAGGGGAACGAGATCGTCGTCACCGGCAGCCGGCGGCGCACCACGCTGCAGGACGCGCCGATCAACATCAGCGCGGTCTCGGCCGAGACGATCGCGTCGCAGCGGCTCGATGACATCCGCTCGCTCGCCTCGTTCACGCCCGGCGTCACCGTCGCAGACACCGGCCCGGGCTCGACCGGCGGGATCATCCTGCGCGGCATCTCGTCGGGCGACACCAGCGTCGGCGGCGCCGACAGCGGCAATGCAGTGGGGGTCTATCTCGGCGAAGTGCCGCTCTACCTCGACTTCAAGCTGATCGACATCAACCGGGTCGAGGTGCTGCAGGGGCCGCAGGGCACACTCTACGGGCTCGGCACGCTGGCCGGCGCGGTGCGCTACCTGCCCAATCGCCCCGAGACCGATCGCTTCAGCCTCAACGTCCATGGCCGCGGCTATGCGCAATCCTATTCCGACGATTTCGGCGCGGTCGGCGACGTCGCGCTCAACGTGCCGATCGTGCGCGACCACATCGCCTTCCGCACCGCGACGGGTTATTATTCGAACGCCGGCTTCATCGACTACAATTATCTGCTGCAGCAGCCCGGCGTCTCCGACCCGCAGCCCGGCCGCGCCACGGAGACGTCGACCGGCTCGCTCAACACGGGCAATTACGGCAGCAACTTCAAGCGCAAGAAGGATGTGAACTATGAGCACACCTTCACCACGCGCAATCAACTGCTGCTGGAGTACAACCCCGACATCAAGGCCTATCTCACCTACGCGCACCAGAACACCAAGACCGGCGGGCGCCAGGCTAATGCCGCCGGCGTGCTCGACACCGGTCGCTACGAGGGACCGTGGCGCTACCTTGAGCCGGTCGAGCGCGACGCCGACCTGTTCGCGGCGGAGTTCGACATCAATCTCGGCGGGATCGCGCAGCTCGTCAGCACGACGGCCTATACCAAGCAGCACATCACCTCGGTAGACGACAATACCGACCTGCTGCTCGATCTAGACTACGGCTACGAGGCCTTCCCGCAATTCTCCTCCTATGCCGACAACGAGCAGCATTATAAGCAGTTCAACCAGGAGGTCCGGCTCGTCTCGACGCACGGCGGCCCGTTCAACTGGGTGATCGGCGGCTTCTATAACCGGCTCAAGTTCGACAGCAACCGCCAGGAGTACACGCCCGGTTTCGCCGAATATTTCGACATCCCGCGGCCGGACAACCTGGAATATATCTCGCAGGTCAACAGCAAGACGGTGGAGAAAGCGGCTTATGGCGAGGGCACGCTCCACCTCACCCAGGCGTGGCAGGTGACCGGGGGGCTGCGCTATTTCAAGTATGACGCCGAGGTCAGCGGCGGGTCCGACCTGCCGCTGCTGAGCGGCGGGCTGGCCCGCATGCCCTACCCCTCGTTCACGATCGACCCGAGCCGGATCCGCACCGGTGACACTGCCAAGGACGGCCTCGTCTGGAAGGCGAACACCTCCTACAAGTTCGGCGAGGGGCTGCTCGCCTATTTCACTTACTCGACCGGCTATCGCGTCGGCGGCGTCAACCGCGTCGTCCCCTGTATCCAGCCGCTGCCCGCCGGGCAGAACCTGTGCGCCTTGCCCAACGAGCTGGTCTACGGCCCCGACCGCACCCGCAACAAGGAGATCGGCCTGCGCGCCAGCCTGTTCGACAAGCGCCTCCAGCTGACCGTCGACGGCTATGAGATCAACTGGAGCGGAGTCCAGGTGCCGAGCCAGACCGTCAACGGCGCGATCGGCATCACCGTCAACGGCGCCGACGCGGTGTCGCGCGGCTTCGACGTGCAGGCCACGCTGCGCCCGCTGCCCGCGCTGACCGTGATCGGCACCTATTCCTATGTCGACGCGCACCTCACCCAGGACGTCACAGGGCTCGTGGTCAGCCAGGGCGTCCGCTACGACGCCTTCGAGGGGGATCGCCTGCCGGGCTCGGCCAAGAACTCGGGCAGCGCGCAGGTCATCTACAGCCACGCGCTCGACCAGGATCGCAAGATCGAGGCGATCTGGGCGACGGTCTACCGCGGCGAGATCTACTCGCGCGTCGGGCTGCGCGGCAACGGCGAGGCGATCCCGGGCTATGTCACCCACAGCGCCTCGCTCAACTATGTCAGCAAGCAGTTCGAGATCGGCCTCTTCGCCGACAACCTCACCAACAAATATGCCGTGACCGCGATCAGCAACGACATATCGTCGTTCAACCAGGTCCGCACCGACGTGGTGGAGCGCTACTACGCGCGCGGCGTGCTGACCCCGCGTCGCGTCGGGATCGACTTCCGCTTCCATTATTGATCGCCGCGCGGCGCTCTCCCCCGGCGGCCGATCGCGGCCGCCGGGCAGATCTCTACTTCCAGCAGGAACTACCCATGGCCTCTCTGATCGTGACCACCCGCGACGGCGCGACGCGCCCGCTCCCCGCCGACGCCGGCCTGTCGGTGATGGAGGTGATCCGCGACAACGGCATCGACGAGCTGCTGGCCGCATGCGGCGGCTCGCTTTCCTGCGCGACCTGTCACGTCATCGTCGATCCCGCGCAGGCGCTCACCCTGCCCCCTCCGAGCGAGGCCGAGCGCGAGCTGCTCGACGGGCTCGACCAGGTCGCGCCGACGTCGCGGCTGGGCTGCCAGATCGCGTTCGACGAGCGACTCGACGGCCTGCACGTGACGATCGCCCCCGAGTCGTGAGCGCGCGACGGTGAGCGGGTCGGCAGTGAGCGACTATGACGTCGTGATCGTGGGCGCGGGCCAGGCCGGCGCCCAGGCCGCGATCGCGCTGCGGCAGCTCCGCTACCGGGGCACGATCGCGCTGATCGGGGACGAGCTCGAGCTGCCCTACGAGCGCCCGCCGCTGACCAAGGCGTATCTCGCCGGCGAGAAGAGCTTCGATCGCCTGCTGATCCGGCCGTCGGCCTTCTGGCAGGAGAAGGCCGTCGATCTCAGGCCGGGCTGCCGGATCGTCGCAGTCGATCCCGGGGCCCGCCAGGTCACCGCGGCGGACGGCACCACCATCGGCTACCGCCACCTCGTCTGGGCGACCGGCGGCGCGGCGCGCCGGCTCGACTGCCCGGGCGCCGCGCTCGCGCGGGTGCACTCGCTGCGCTCGCGCGCCGACGTCGATCGCCTGGCGCAGGAGCTTCCCGCGGCGCGGCAGGTGGTCGTGATCGGGGGCGGTTACATCGGCCTCGAGGCCGCGGCGGTCCTGGTCGGCGCCGGCAAGCAGGTGACGCTGATCGAGGCGCAGCAGCAGGTCCTGGCGCGCATGTCGGGGACGATGCTGGCGCGCTTCCTCGAGGCGGAGCACCGCTCGCATGGGGTCGCGTTGCGGCTCGGCACCGAAGTACGCTGCATCGAGGGCCGCGACGGCGCCGCCTGCGGCGTGCGGCTCGGCACGGGCGAGCTCCTGCCGGCGGACGTGGTGATCGTCGGCGTCGGGATCGTTCCCGCGGTGGCACCGCTCCTCGCCGCGGGCGCGCATGGTGGCACCGGCGTGGAGGTCGACGCTGTGTGCCGGACCAGCCTTCCCGACGTCTATGCCATCGGCGACTGCGCGACGCACGCTAACGCCTTCGCCGAGGGCGCACGCATCCGGCTGGAGTCGGTGCAGAACGCCAATGATATGGCGGGCACGGTCGCGCGCGCGATCGTCGGCGTCGCGCACCCTTATTATGCGGTGCCGTGGTTCTGGTCGAACCAATATGACCTGCGGCTGCAGACGGTCGGCCTCGCCGCGGGACACGATCTCGCGGTGCTGCGGGGGACGACCGCCGCGCGCTCCTTCTCGGTGATCTACCTTCGCCAGGGCCGGGTGATCGCGCTCGACTGCGTCAACGCGACGAAGGACTATGTGCAGGGGCGCAAGCTCGTCGAGTCCGGCATCGAGGTGCGATCCGACCTGCTCGCCGACACGAGCGTCCCCCTCAGCCAGGCGCTGCAGAGCGACGGCATCCTCCCGACCCGCGCCGCCTGAGTCTGGGGCGTGCGCCTGGCGGTCCTGGCGCCGCTCTCCTGCGGGCATGGGAACGGCGACCGCGGAAGGCGCGACCACCCTGAGCCGAGTCAAATGAAGGCGCCGCAGCAGGCTCCGCGCCGCACCATGGCGCGACTTGGGACGTTTTCCTCTTCTGATCGTTGAAGATAACCGCGGTCACTCGTGGAACGCTCGATAAGGCTTTCCCCGCGTGGTAGCGTAGCGCATTCATTCTGAGATTGCGATGAAGTCAATGTGTTATCTCCTTGATCGTGCGGGAGAAATCGGAAGCATTTCCGGTCCTCGCGGCCGCTCACCCGTTTTAGGCGCGTGAGCCATGGGCGAGCGTGATGTCGGCGCGGCGCATGCCGGCGCGATCCAGCTCGGCGCTGCGGGCTCCGCCGCGCGCGGCTGGCGGGTCAACGAGGCGCGGCGCCGCGCCACGATCGACTCGCTCAATCTCGCCTCGCTGCGCCGCTCCGCCGCGCTGCGCCAGATCACCGACTTCGCCGCGCAATTGTGCGGCGCGCCGGTGGCGTTGATCACGCTGATCGAGGAGGCTGACCAGAGCTTTCTCGCCTCGACCGGGACCGATCTGGAGGGCACCAGGCGCTCCGAATCCTTCTGCGCGCACACGATGTGGGAGGAGGACGTCACCGTCTTCCCCGACCTGACCGCCGACGAGCGCTTCCTCGGCAACCCGCTGCTGCGCGAACCCGGCTTCCGCTTCTACGCCGGCGCGCCGTTGGTGGCCGACGACGGCGTCCCGCTCGGCGCGCTGTGCGTGCTCGACATGACGCCGCGCCCCGAGGGTCTCACCGCGCTTCAGCGCGACGGGCTGCGCGTGCTCGCCAGCAACGTGATGGCGCGGCTGCGCGGCTCGCGCGACGACGCGGCGTGGCGCGAGGCCGCGGGCGAGGCGCGCCGCGCCGCCGCCGAGAGCGAGACGCGATTCCGCACGCTGGCGGACACGATGCCGCAGATGGTATGGTCGACGCTGCCCGACGGCTACCACGATTATTATAACGCGCGCTGGTACGAATTCACCGGCATGCCCGAGGGCTCGACCGACGGCGAGGAGTGGAACGGCGTCTTCCATCCCGACGATCAGGCGCGTGCCTGGGCGGTGTGGCGCCGCTCGCTCGAGACCGGCGAGGCCTATCAGATCGAGTATCGCCTTCGCCACGTCGACGGCACCTATCGCTGGGTACTCGGCCGCGCGCTGCCGATCCGCGACCGCCGCGGAGCGATCACGCGCTGGTTCGGCACCTGCACCGACATCCACGAGCAGAAGCTCGCCTTGGAGGAGCGCGAGGTGGTCAGCCAGGAGCTGAGCCACCGCATCAAGAACATCTTCTCGGTGATCTCGGGGCTGATCCACTTCGCCGCGCGCGCGAACCCGGAACTGGCGACCGTCGCGAACGACCTGCGCCACCGCATCATCGCGCTGGGCCGGGCGCACGATTTCGTCCGCCCGCACAGCAACGAGTCCCGTCCGCATCTCGCGCAGGACAGTCTGCATGGGCTGCTTGCCGAACTGTTCGCGCCTTATCAGCGGCTCGACGGCGATCGCGTCGTGATCGGGGGTGACGACGTCGCGGTGGACGATCGCGCCGCCACCCCGCTAGCGCTACTGTTCCACGAGCTCGCCACCAATGCGAGCAAGTACGGCGCCCTGTCGGTCGCGCGCGGTCGCGTCGACTTGGCGGTGACGCGCGGCGCCGAGACGGTGCGGCTTGACTGGCGCGAGCGCGGCGGTCCGGCACTCGACGCGCCGCCGCCTATCGACGGTTTCGGGAGCCAGCTGATCGAACTGAGCGCGGTCCGCCAGCTCGGCGGCACGGTGACGCGTACTTGGCACCCGGACGGGTTGGAATTAGCCGTCACGGTACCGTTGCCGGCGTTCAGCCGCGCCGCGGCCACCTGACGAACTCGGTCGGCGTCGGCGCGTCGGCCGGCGCCAGCTCGGTCGCGGTCAGCGCCGCGCTGAGGATCGCCTCTTCGTTGAAGGGCTTGCGGATATAACCGAGCGCACTGCCGGGGTCGGTGATCTGGCCGGGGTTGGCGGTGACGAACACCACCTTGACGCCATGCTCGCGCGCGATCCGCTCGGCGATGACCGGGCCGGTCGCCCCGTCGCGCAGGTTGACGTCGACGAAGGCGAACTGACAGCCCGGCGCAGCGCGATAGGCGCTCTCGGCGTCCGCCGCGATCGCCGCGACCACGAATCCCGCTTCCTCGAGAATCCGCTCGAGGTCGAGCGCGACGAAGATCTCGTCCTCCACGATGAGCGCGGTCTTGGGCATGACGTCGCTTCACTGGCTCCACTGATTGGCACGGGTTAACCCCGATCAGTCGGCAGGGTTCCGCCGCAGCAGGAAAACGGCATGCTCGGCCAGGAAGTTTGCCGCCGCGCCGCCGGTGCGTTTGTCACCCGAGAGGAACCAGGCGTCCTCGGTCGCCACGCCGCGCTCGGCGAGGTGCGCGCGAAAGTCGTCGACGGTGAGATGGTGGATGTTGGGGGTGTCGTACCAGCGCTCGGGCAGCAGCCGCGTCACCGGCATCCGCCCGCCCCACAGCAGCGACAGCCGTACCCGCCAGTGCGCGAAGTTGGGAAAACTGACGAAGGCGTGGCGCCCGATCCGCAGCATTTCGTCGAGCACGCGGTCGGGCGCGCGCGCGGTCTGGAGCGTCTGGCTCAAGATCGCGTAATCGAAGCTCTGGTCAGGATAGCCCGCGAGGTCGGTGTCGGCGTCGCCCTGGATCACCGACAGCCCGCGCGACACCGCCGCGGCGACGTTGCGCGGGTCGAGCTCGAGCCCGCGCGCGTCGACCCCCTTGGTATCGCGCAGCGCCTTCATCAGCTCGCCGTCGCCGCAGCCGACGTCGAGCACCCGCGCGCCGGGCGGCACGTGCGCGGCGATGATCGCGAGATCGGGGCGCAGGCTCACGCGCCGGTCCCGAGGAAGCCACCGATGACACGATCGAGCTCGGGCGAGTCGAGCAGGAAGGCGTCGTGGCCGTAGGGACTGGACAGCTCGACGAAGCTGGCGGGTGCGCGCGCCGCCACCAAGGCCTGGACGATCGCGCGCGACTCGGCGGTGGGATACAGCCAGTCGGTGTCGAAGCTGACGAGGCAGAAGCGCGCGCGCGCGGCGCGGAAGGCGTTGGCGAGCAGCCCGCCATGTTCCTCGGCGAGGTCGAAATAGTCCATCGCGCGGGTGATATAGAGGTAGGAGTTGGCGTCGAACCGATCGGTGAAGGCGAGTCCCTGGTGACGCAGGTAGCTCTCCACCTGGAAATCGGCGTCGAAGCCGAACGACTTCTGCTCGCGCGCCTGCAGCCGTCGCCCGAACTTCTCGGTCAGCCCCGCCTCGGAGAGATAGGTGATGTGCGCCGCCATCCGCGCCACCGCCAGACCCGCCGCGGGGGGGACGCCATCGTAATAATCACCACTCGACCAGTTCGGGTCGGCCATGATCGCCTGCCGCCCGACCTCGTGGAAGGCGATGTTCTGCGCGGTGTGGCGTGCGGTCGAGGCGATGACGAGGCAGGCGTCCAGCCGCTCGGGGAAGGTCGCCGCCCAGCTCAGCGCCTGCATCCCACCCATCGATCCGCCCACCACCGCGGCGAGCTTCGCGACGCCGAGATGGTCGAGCAGCAGCGCCTGTGCGCGCACCATGTCGCGGATCGTGATGACCGGGAAGGCCATCGCATAGGGCCGTCCGGTCGCCGCATCAGTGCTCGCCGGGCCCGACGTGCCCATGCAGCTGCCCAGCACGTTGGCGCAGATCACGAAGAAGCGATCGGTGTCGATCGGGCGGCCGGGGCCGACCATGCGCTGCCACCAGCCCGGCTTGCCGGTACGCGGATGCGACGAGGCGACGTGATGGTCGCCGGTGAGCGCGTGGCAGATCAGCAGCGCGTTGCCGCCGCCGGGCGCGAGCGTGCCATAGGTCTCATAGGCGATCTCGACCGGCGCGAGCAGCGCGCCGCCGTCGAGGCGCAGCGGCCCGGGCAGCACGACCTGACGCGACAGGCCGAAGCGCTGGTCCAGCGAGGAGGGCGAGGTGAGCATCGGGCGGCCCCTTTACCCGCGCTGCCCCGTCGAAGTCGAGCCGGACCCGCGTGCACTCCCGCCGCGTTGGCGTAGAGCGTCACTTCGACGCGGGGGGCCCTTCATGGCGGACGACGCCGAGGCGCGCGAGCGCGACATCGACCTCGATCCCGACGAGCGCGCCGCGGTCGAGCAGCGCCAGTCGGCCAGCCCGCGCGTGATCCATGAGGTGATCCGTCGCGCCGGCGACGAGGAGCTGGCGCGGCCGAGCTGGTCGCTTGTCTGGTCCGGGCTCGCCGGCGGAGTCGCGATCAGCGCCTCGATCCTGGGCAAATCGCTGATCGCGCGCGACCTACCCGAGGCGGGCTGGACACCCTTGGTGACCAGCATCGGTTATACGCTGGGCTTCCTGGTCGTGATCCTCGGCCGGCTCCAGCTGTTCACCGAGAGCACCTTGTCCGCGGTAATCCCGGTGGCGACTCATCCCAGCCTCGGCAACCTGGCGCGACTGCTGCGGCTCTGGGCGCTGGTGCTCGGCGCGAACCTGCTCGGCACGCTGCTGATCGCGGGTCTGGTCCACTATCGCCTGATCGGCTCGCCCGAGGGGGGTGCGGCGATGCTGGAGACGGCGCGCGAGCTGCTCGCGCACGACGCCTGGGCGACGCTGCGGCTCGGCATCCCCGCCGGCTTCCTGATCGCGGCGGTGCCCTGGGCGCTGCCCTCGTCGCGCGGGCAGGAGTTCTGGGTGGTGTTCGTGCTGACCTATTTCATCGCGCTGGGCGGCTTCGCGCACGTCGTCGCCGGCTCGGGCGAGGCGTGGCTGCTCGCCTTCGCGGGCGAGGTCTCGTTCGCGCGGGCACTGGGCGGGCTGATCCTCCCCGCGCTGATCGGTAACGTCATCGGCGGCACCGGGCTGTTCGCGCTGCTGGCGCACGCGCAGGTGCGGCAGGAGCTGTGAGGGAGCGGGACGATCTACCGCGACCAGCGCGCCCAGATCGCGGTCGGCAGCGCCAACCCGCGAGACTCCTCGCGCACCGCGAGCTCGCCCGCCTCGACCGTGCCGGGCAGGTCGGCGAAGGCCTGGCGCAGCATCTCGCCGATCGCCAGCGCCGACATGCGCACCGCGTAGACGGTGAGGAACAGGTAGCGCGACTCGGCGTCGAGCAGCCGGCGACAGTCGGTGATCAGGCCGGGCAGGTCCTCCTCCAGCCGCCACACCTCGCCGGCCGGCCCGCGGCCGTATTTGGGCGGATCGAGCAGGATCCCGTCGTAGCGCCGCCCGCGCCGCACCTCCCGCGCGACGAACTTGGCGGCGTCGTCGATCATCCAGCGCACCGGTGCGTCGGTCAGCCCCGACAGCACCGCGTTGCCGCGCGCCGCCTCGACCGACTTCTTCGAGGCGTCGACGTGCACCATCCGCGCGCCCTCGCTCGCCAAGGCCAGCGTGCCCACGCCGGTATAGCCGAATAGGTTGAGGCACTCGGGCGACTCGACGCCGGCGAGCCGCTCGCGCATCCACGCCCACACCGGCGCCATGTCGGGGAAGAAGCCCAGGTGGCGGAAGGGCGTGGTCTGCGCGGTGAAGCGGACCTTGTTCCACGCCAGCGGCCAGCCGTCGCGCGGGACCGACTCGCTGAAGTCCCAGCGGCCGCCGCCCTCCTCGTCGCTGCCCGGCACGAACGCGCCGTGCGCGCGCCAGTCATCGCGCGCGGGCGCCCAGAGCGCCTGCGGCTCGGGACGGATGAAGCGGAAACGGCCGTAGCGCTCCAGCTTGCGCCCGTTGCCCGAGTCGATCAGCCCGTAATCCGCCCAGGGCTCGCCGGTGAGCGTGACGAGGTCCACGCTTCGCCTCAGCCGCGGGGGACGGCGTGCGCGGCGACGTGCGCGCTGACCGCGGCATAGGTGGCGTCGAGCGTGACGCAGCGCTCCTCGCGCTCGAACAGGTCCCCGACGCGCGCCGGCAGCGGGGGCCGCACCCCGGTGGCGCGCTCGACCGCGTCGCCGAACTTGGCGGGGTGCGCGGTGGCGAGCGTCACCATCGGCACCTCGGGCGCGAGATGGCGCCGCGCCGCCGCCAGCGCGATCGCGGTATGGGGATCGATCACCTGACCGGCGCGCTCGCAGGCGTGGCGCATCGCCATGGCCATGCCGTCGGGGTCGACCCGCTCGCCGACGAACAGCCCCGCCGCGCCCTCGCGCTGCGCGTTGCTCAGCCGCATCGCGCGCTCCGCCTCGAAACCGCGCATCTGAGTCGCCAGCGCGGCGCCGTCGCGCCCGCCGAGATCGTACAGCAGCCGCTCGAAGTTGCTCGAGACCTGGATGTCCATCGAGGGCGTCGCGGTGGGCACCACCTCGCGGCTGGAATAGTCGCCGGTGCCGAGCGCGCGCGCGAGGATGTCGTTGACGTTGGTGGCGACCACCAGCTTGGCGACGGGCAGCCCCATGCGCGCCGCGACATAGCCGGCGAAGACGTCGCCGAAATTGCCCGTCGGCACGCTGAAGGCTATCGCGCGCGCGGGCGCGCCGAGCCGCACCGCGGCGTAGAAGTAATAGACCACCTGCGCCATCAGTCGCGCCCAGTTGATCGAATTCACCGCGGAGAGGCGGAAGCGCCCGGCGAAGGCGGCGTCGTTGAACATCGCCTTCACCAGCGCCTGCGCGGTGTCGAAGTCGCCGCGGATCGCGATGTTATGGACGTTGGGCGCGCCCACCGTGGTCATCTGACGACGCTGCACCTCGCTCACCCGGTCCTCGGGGTGGAGCATGAAGATGTCGATCCCTGCGCGCCCCGCCACCGCGTCGATCGCGGCCGAGCCGGTGTCGCCGCTGGTAGCGCCGATGATCGTGAGATGCTCGGTCGTGCCGGTGAGAAAGCGCTCGAACAGCAGCCCGAGCAATTGGAGCGCGACGTCCTTGAACGCCAGCGTCGGCCCGTGGAACAGCTCGAGCAGCCACTGGTCGTGGTCGAGCTGGACGAGCGGGGTCACCGCGTCGTGGGCGAAACGGCCGTAAGCGGTGTCGCACAGCGCGCGCAGCTCGTCTTCGGTCAGCGAGCCGGCGACGAACGGCGCCATCACCGCCGCCGCGGTCTCGGCGTAGCTCTTGCCCGCGAGCGCGGCGATCTGGTCCTCGGACAGCGTCGGCCAGGTCTCGGGGACGTAGAGCCCGCCGTCGGCGGCGAGGCCGGCGAGCGTCGCGCCCGCGAAGTCGAGCGTGGGGGCGGTGCCGCGGGTACTGACGTAACGCATGGGGCAGTTCGCCTAGAGCGCGAGGCGCGCGTGCGCAACGCTCACCGACGTATCGAGGCTATGGATTGCGCGATGCAACCTTATTAGCAGAGGCGGATGGCACTCATCGACGTCTTCCTCAGCCGCGCGATCAAGCGCGGGCGCCTCACCCTCACCAAGCCCGACGGCAGCACCGCCAGCTTCGGCAGCGACGACCCCGCGCTCAAGCCCGTCGCGATCCGCATCACCGATCGCTCGGTGTATCGCGCCCTCGCCGCCGACCCGGCGCTGGGGGCGGGTGAGTCGTTCATGGACGGCACGCTGATCGTCGAGCAGGGCGACATCCTCGACCTGCTGCTGCTCGCCACCGCGAACAGCCGCTGGGAGAATGGCGTCAACCGCCTCGCCGCCAATCGCTGGCGCACGCTCAAGGGGCAGATCCGCCACCGCCTCACCGGCAACCAGGCCAAGGCATCGAAGCGCAACGTCGCGCATCACTACGACCTGTCGGACCGGCTCTACGACCTCTTCCTCGACACCGACAAACAGTACAGCTGCGCCTATTACGCCGATCCGACCCACTCGCTCGAGCAGGCGCAGGCCGACAAGAAGGCGCATATCGTCGCCAAGCTGGCGCTCGCGCCGGGCATGCGCGTGCTCGACATCGGCTGCGGCTGGGGCGGCATGGCACTGTACATCCACGCCAAGACCGGCGCCGAGGTGCTGGGCATCACGCTCTCCGAGGAGCAGCTCAAGGTCGCACGCCGCCGCGCCGAGGAGGCGGGCGTCGCCGACAGAGTGAAGTTCGAGCTGATCGACTATCGCGCGCTGGAGGGCCCGTTCGACCGGATCGTCTCGGTCGGCATGTTCGAGCACGTGGGCTTGCGCAACTTCCGCACCTATCTCAGCAAGTGCCGCGACCTGCTGACCCCCGATGGTGTCATGCTGCTTCACACGATCGGGCGCGCCGACGGGCCCAACTTCACCGACAAGTTCACCGACAAGTACATCTTCCCCGGCGGCTACATCCCGGCGCTGTCGGAGGTGCTGCACGCCAACGAGTTCATCCGCTGGTTCGTCACCGACGTCGAGGTGCTGCGGCTGCATTACGCCATGACGCTGCGTGCCTGGTACGAGCGCACCGTCGCCGAGCGCGACGCGATCGTCGCGCTGTACGACGAGCGCTTCTTCCGCATGTGGACCTTCTATCTGGCGGGCGCGATCGTCTCCTTCACCAACGGTCCGCTGGTGAACTACCAGATCCAGTTCAGCCGCGATCGACTCGCCCTGCCGCTGACGCGCGATTACATGATCGAGGAGGAACGACGGCTGCGGGGCAGTTGAGAGCGGTCACCCTCCGCCGCACCGGCGTGCTCCTTGCGCATGCAGGAGCACGGAAGCTCACTTCTTCGGCGCCGCTCCGCCCTTGGCTACCCCATCCGCCATGGCGCGCGCGCGCGCGGCCTCGGCGGCGTCGACCTTGCCGTCATGGTTGAGGTCGTAGGCCGAGAAGACCGCCCCCATCAGCTGGTCCGATTCGGCACGGCTCAGCCGCCCGTCCTTGTCGAGATCGCCGCGTGCCATCACCAGCGCGGCGACCCGCTTGGCGTGGACCGCGTCGAGCGTCGTGCCGCGGATCTTCATCTTGGCCATCCGCCCTTCTAACTCGGCGAGCGAGAGATAGCCGTCCTTGTTGGTGTCGGAGGCGGCGAACTCCGAGTCGAGCTTGGCGGTCGCGGTGGCGCGCGTCTCCTGCGCCATGGCGGCGACCGTCAGCGCCGGCGTGGCGAGCAACGCGACGAGCGCGACGGCGAGCGTGGTGTGCGTCCTCAGCATGCGCGGAGGCTTGGCGGCGGGCGCTTGTACGCGCGGTGAACGGGCGCGCGCGGTGCCACGGCGGTTGCCTCCAGCGGCACGCTCGCGTAGCGCCCGCGCGCGAAAGGAGCCTGCCCCATGACCGACCAGATCAAGCGTGTCGTCCTCGCTTATTCCGGAGGACTCGACACCAGCGTGATCCTGAAATGGCTCCAGACGGAATATCAGTGCGAGGTGGTGACCTTCACCGCCGATCTCGGCCAGGGCGAGGAGCTGGAGCCAGCGCGCGCCAAGGCCGAGCTGATGGGGATCAAGCGCGAGCATATCTTCATCGACGACCTGCGCGAGGAGTTCGTGCGCGACTACGTCTTCCCGATGATGCGCGCCAACGCGCTGTACGAGGGGCTGTACCTGCTCGGCACCTCGATCGCGCGCCCGCTCATCGCCAAGCGCCAGATCGAGATCGCGGCACAGGTCGGCGCCGACGCGGTGAGCCACGGCGCCACGGGCAAGGGCAACGACCAGGTCCGCTTCGAGCTCGGCTATTACGCGCTCAACCCCGACATCAAGGTGATCGCGCCGTGGCGCGAGTGGGACCTGACCAGCCGCTCGAAGCTGATCGAGTTCGCCGAGGCGCACCAGATCCCGGTGAGCAAGGACAAGCGCGGCGAGGCGCCCTTCTCCACCGACGCGAACCTGCTCCACACCTCGTCCGAGGGGAAGGTGCTGGAGGATCCGTGGGACGAGGTGCCCGACTATGTCTACTCGCGCACCGTCAATCCCGAGGACGCGCCCGACATCCCCGAGACGATCACGATCGACTTCGAGCGCGGCGACGGCGTCGCGGTGAACGGCGAGGCGTGCTCGCCCGCGACGCTGCTGGCCTCGCTGAACGAGCTCGGGCGCAAGCACGGTATCGGCCGGCTCGACCTGGTCGAGAACCGCTTCGTCGGCATGAAGAGCCGCGGCATGTACGAGACGCCGGGCGGCACGATCTACGCGCTGGCGCATCGCGGGATCGAGCAGATCACGCTCGATCGCGGCGCCGCGCACCTCAAGGACGAGCTGGCGCCGCGTTACGCCGAGCTGGTCTACAACGGCTTCTGGTTCTCGCCCGAGCGCGAGATGCTCCAGGCCGCGGTCGATCACTCGCAGGCCAAGGTGACCGGCACGGTGCGGCTCAAGCTCTACAAGGGCCAGGCGTCGGTGAGCGGGCGCCGCTCGCCGCACTCGCTCTACTCTGAGAAGGTGGTGACCTTCGAGGACGACCAGGGCGCCTATGACCAGCGCGACGCGGCGGGCTTCATCAAGCTCAACGCGCTGCGGCTGCGCCTGCTCGGCCGACGCGACCGGTAAGGGTGTGAGGAAGGGGCGAGCGAGGCGCTTGCCCTTCCTTGTGGGAGAGTCTGCCGCCGACCCACTCGGCATCCCGGGCTTGACCCGGGATCCAGGGCGCCGCGCACACTTCACCCGTCGCTCTCGTGGAGACATGGATCCCGGCTCAAGGCCGGGATGACACCGATAGGTGGCTAACGAGCGCCGTTGGCGGAGAGATTCTCCCGAGAGGAGCCGGGCGAGCGGCGCCGCCGTGCTTGTCTCGAACTCGCGGCGGCCGGCAGCGCGGAGAGAACGAGACCGAACGCCCTTACGAGACGATCGTGCGCGCGCGCCCCTGCTCCTTCGCGCGATAGAGCGCCGCGTCGGCGCGGGTCACCAAGGCGGCGCGGCCCTCGCCCGCCAAGCCCTCCGTTACCCCCGCCGAGAAAGACACGGTGCCGATCGGCTCGCCGGTCTCGCGCACGCGCAGCCGGCGTTCGCCGATGTGGACGCGCACGCGATCGATCCGCGCCGCCGCCTCGTCGGGCGTGACCCCCTCGAACAGCAGCGCGAACTCCTCGCCGCCGTAGCGCGCCACCAGGCAGCCGCCCTCCTCGGCCAGCGTGCGCGCCACGGTGCGGATCACGCGGTCGCCCACCGGATGGCCGAAGCTGTCGTTGATCCGCTTAAAATGATCGATGTCGCACATCGCGACGGTCACCCGCGCGCCCGGCGCGAGCGCGGCGAAGGCCTCGTCGAAGGCGCGGCGGTTGGGCAGCTCGGTCAGCGGGTCGGTGCGCGCCGAGCCGCGCGCCTCGTCGAGCGCGGTGCGCAGTTCCTCGGTCTCGCGCCGCGTGCTCTCCAATTTGGCCTCGGCGTGCTGGACACGCTCGATCATCGCCGCGGTGAGCCGGCTGATCTCCTCGACCCCGGCGTCGGCGCCGACGTCGCGCATCTCGGCCGCCGATCGCGCGAGGTCGCGGCCGAAATCATTGGCCTCGGCGTGCGCGATCCGGACCGTGTCGCCGAAGCCGTCGAGCTGGTGGAGCACGCGCTCGATCATCGCCTCCTGCGTCGCGGCGTCGGCGGTCATCTCGGCGTCTTCGGCGAGCGCGACCGGGGCGCCCCCCAGCGCGGTGCCGCCGAGCTGGTCGATGTCGCGCGCGGTCAACCGCACGCCGCCGTCGGTGAGCTCGGCGACGCGGCGCGCGATCAGTCCGTCGGGCTGCGCGATCACGGCGTAAGCGAAGGCGTAATGCGCCGGATCAGGGCTGAGTCGGTGCGCCGACAGGAACGCGCCGACGCGAGTGAACAGGCGGTCGCCCGCCGTTCCCTGCTGCCCGTCGACCGCCCTGCTCGCCACTCGCTCGCCCCCGATCGGCCACCCGCTGGGTACCGCCCCATCCCGACCGGCACCCCCGCGCGCCGGCGGCGCGCCGCCTGCCGCGACCCGCCGGACGGGGACGCTAGCGCCCGACTCGCTAAAATATGGTGACTCGGCGTTGACCGCGCCGAGTCAGACGCGATCAGCCCTGCTTGAGCTTCTGCACCGCGGCGAGCGTCATCGCGACATGCTCGGCGGGGTTCATGTCGTCATGGACGAAGACGACCTTGCCGTCGCGGCCGATGACATAGCTGGTGCGGCTGGTGACGCTCTTGCCCTTCACCGCGCGGCCGAGCGCGACATCATAGCCCGCCACCACCTTGGGCCCCGCGCTGGCGACCGCGAACTTGCCCGCGCACTCGCTCGACGAGAAGCGCTGTAGGTCCTCGACGTTGTCCGCGGACATGCCGATCACGGTCGCGCCCGCGGCACGGAAGGCGTCGACCTTCTCGGCGAAGGCGCGCGCCTCGGCATTGCAGCCCGAGGTGAAGGCCGCCGGGAAGAAGTAGAGCACCACGGGGCCGCGGCGGAGCTGCTCGCGCAGGCTGATCGGCACCACCTTGCCCGCGATCGCGCCGCGGGTGGAGAAATCGGGCGCGGCAGCGCCGGGCTTGAGCGTCGCCGCGGCCGGGACGGCGAGCGCGGCGGTGAGGGCGACGGTGACGGCGGTGATGACGGCGCGGCGCATGGCGGTCGGCTCCAGCAGAGGAAGACGTGTCTTGTAGCGCGCTAATCGACGTTAGGACAGGGAAAGGCGAGGCTTTCCGCCTCGCATGGCCGTGGCGCCCGCCCCGCCCCTGTTCCGCGCCTGCCGCTGCCGCGCCGGGCTTCCCCGCGTCGCTGCGATAGGTTAGCGCCGGACCATGCCTGCGACCCACAGATGCGACCTGGCGATCGTCGGCGGCGGTCTCGCCGGCGCGCTGATCGCGCTCGCGGTCCACGCCCGCCATCCTTCGCTCGATGTCCGGCTGATCGAGGCGGGCGAGGCGATCGGCGGCAACCATCTCTGGTCCTTCTTCGGCGGCGATGTCGCGCGCGCCGACCGCCACCTGATCGCGCCGCTGGTGGCGCATGCCTGGCCGAGCTACGACGTGCGCTTCCCCGCGCACGCGCGCCACCTCGCGCAAGCCTATTACTCCGTTCGCTCGACCGGGCTCGACTCGCACGTGCGCGCCACGCTGCCGCGGCGCGCGCTGATGACCGGGCGGCGCGTGCTGGCGTGCAGCCCCACCGCCGTAGTCTTCGCCAACGGCGACCGGCTCACCGCCGCGGGGGTGATCGACGCGCGCGGCGCGGGCGATCTCGCCGCGCTCGACTGCGGCTGGCAGAAGTTCGTCGGCCACGAACTGCGCGTCGCCGGGGCGCACGGCGTGGCGCGGCCGGTGGTGATGGACTCGACCGTGGCGCAGCTCGACGGCTATCGCTTCGTCTACCTGCTGCCCTTCGCCGCCGACCGGCTGCTGGTGGAGGACACCTATTACAGCGACGCGCCCGCGCTCGACGTCGCCGCGGTGGCGGCGCGGGTCGAGCGCTACGCCGCCGACAAGGGCTGGAACGTCACCGAGACGATCCACCGCGAGCAGGGCGTGCTGCCGGTGGTCTATGGCGGCGATTTCGAGGCTTATTGGCGCAGCGGCGGGAGCAAGCTGGCCAAGGCGGGCGTTCGAGCGGGACTGTTCCATCCCACCACGGGCTATTCGCTGCCCGACGCGGTGCGGCTGGCGCAGCTGGTCGCGGCGCAGCACGACTTCTCGGGTGCGGCGCTGCACGACCTGACCTATGCCTATGCGGCGCGGCTGTGGGCGGCGCGGCGCTTCTATCGGATGCTCGACCTCATGCTCTTCAAGGCCGCCGACCCCGACCAGCGCTACCGCGTGCTGGAACGCTTCTACCGCCTGCCGGCACCGCTGGTGGCGCGCTTCTACGCGGCGCGCTCGACCGCGCTCGACAAGGCGCGCGTGCTGAGCGGGCGGCCGCCGGTGCCGCTCGGCCGCGCCATCGCCGCGCTGCGGGGCGCGGCATGACCCGCGCGGTGGTGGTCGGCGCCGGCTTCGGCGGGCTGGCGCTGGCGATCCGGCTGCAGTCGGCCGGGGTCGAGACGATCGTGCTCGAGTCACGCGACAAGCCCGGCGGGCGCGCGTACGTGTGGCAGCGCGACGGCTTCACCTTCGATGCCGGACCGACCGTGATCACCGACCCGGCCTGTCTGGAGGAGCTCTGGGCGCTCTCCGGCCAGACCATGGCGACGGACGTCGCGCTCGAGGCGGTGCAGCCCTTCTATCGCCTCAATTGGCCCGACGGCACCAATTTCGACTACACCAACGACGACCAGGTGCTGCACGCCGAGATCGCCAAGCTCAACCCCGCCGACGTGGCCGGTTACGCGCGCTTCCTCGACTATTCCGCCGGCGTGTACCGGGAGGGCTATGAGAAGCTCGGCCATGTCGCCTTCCTCGACTTCGCGTCGATGATCAAGGCGGCGCCGGCGCTGGCGAAATACCAGGCGTGGCGCTCGGTCTACTCGATCGTCTCGAAATACGTGCAGGACGAGCGGCTGCGCCAGGCGCTCTCGTTCCACACCTTGCTGGTGGGCGGCAACCCGATGACGACCAGCGCGATCTACGCGCTGATCCACAAGCTCGAGCGCGACGGCGGGGTGTGGTTCGCGCGCGGCGGCACCAACCGGCTGATCGCGGGCATGGTGACGCTGTTCGGGCGGCTCGGCGGCACGCTGCGGCTGAACGACGCGGTGACGCGGATCGAGACGCTGGGCGACCGCGTCACCGCGGTGGAGACCGCCAGCGGGTGGAGCACGCCCGTCGACATGCTCGCCGCCAACGCCGACATCCTGCACGTCTACCGCGACCTGCTGCCCGGCTCCGGGGCGGCGAAGCGGACCGCCGCGAAGCTCGAGCGAAAGCGCTACTCGCCCTCGCTGTTCGTGGTGCATTTCGGGATCAAGGGCAGCTGGCCCGGCATCCCGCACCACATGATCCTGTTCGGGCCGCGCTATAAGGGGCTGCTCGACGACATCTACGATCACGGCGTGCTGAGCGAGGACTTCTCGCTGTACCTCCACCACCCCACCGTGACCGACCCGAGCCTCGCGCCCGAGGGCTGCTCGACCTTCTACGCGCTGGCGCCGGTGCCGCACATGGGCAAATATACCGGCGACTGGGAGACGGTGCGCCCGATCCTGGAGAAGCGCATCCTCGACGAGGTCGGGCGCCGGCTGATCCCCGACATCCACGACCGCATCGTGACGAAGTTCAGCTACGCGCCGACCGACTTCGCGGCCGACCTCAACGCGCATCTCGGCAGCGCCTTCTCGCTCGAGCCGGTGCTGACGCAGAGCGCCTATTTCCGCGTCCACAACCGCGACGATTCGATCCCGAACCTGTATTTCGTCGGCGCCGGCACGCATCCCGGCGCGGGCATCCCGGGTGTGGTCGGCAGCGCCAAGGCGACCGCGGCGCTGATGCTGGGGCGCTAGGCCGCGGTCGCCTCCGCCGCGCGGCAGATGGCGGCGAGCATACGACGGCGCAGCAGGCCGCTGATCGGGCGGATCACGCACCAGTAAGGCGCGAAACGCAGGAGCGCGGCGCGGTCGGCGTAGGCGACGCGTGTCTCGGTTATCAACTCGACCCGTCGCTCACTGATCGGTCTGGCCGCGACGCTCAGCGCCAGCTTGACTGTTCCGGGGTCACGCTGCGCCAAGAAAGCCGACGCGTCGGCCAACGGCACCAACTCGATCGACGGGCGCCATAGCCAACCGGCGAGCCCATAGACGATCTCGTCGGGCGCTTCCTCAATCAGTGTGAAACTCTCGATGCCGAAGCGTGACTCCAGCCGTGGTGATGTCCGCCCCGACCGGAACGGAACGACCCGCGTAATTTCGCGGACGGCGATCAGACACCGGAAGAGTGCGTCGTCTTCAGGCTTGAAGGAACGAGCAGCGGCCATGAGGGCGGCCACAGGCGCTTCGCTCTCGCGGCTGTGCCACTCCCTGAACAGGCCGGCGGCGACGTAACGGTCTATCAGCGGCATGATGCTTCCTGCTCCGGCCCGCTACGGTAGGGAAAGCCGCGCAGCCACCAAGCTTGGCCCGACCCGCTTCGGTGAACGACGCCGCACCGCTGGATCCCTGCTCGCCACTCACGGCCGCTCGCCGCGCGCCCTTCGTTGCGAGGTCGACGCTCGGTCCCACCAGGCGCGCTCGAGCAGCAGCGCGATCCGCGCGTCGGCTTCGGTGCCGTAGCGGACCAGCACCGCCGGCCAGCCGCGATAATGGTCGGTCTCCCAGAAGGTGGCGGGATCGGTCTCGATCAGCACCTCCTTCTCGATCAGCGCGACGTGGAGCACGAAGCTCGAGCGATCGGGCGCGGTCGTGGCGGCGAGCATCCTGCCGCGCAGCAGCAGCGCCGGCTTGCCGTAGCTGGTGCCAAGCATCACTCCCGGCAGCGCGAGCCCGGTCGCGACGACATCGTCCCAGTCTCTCATGGCGCGTCTCTCCCGCGGGCGAGCTTAGATCGACTGACCCGATCTGGCGACGTCGAGGTGACGAGCGCCGCCGCATCTGCTTCGCTGCGTGGCGAAGGAGACTGTGATGCCGGCCACGCTGTTGTTCGCCGCGCTGCTGGCGACGGCCACCGCCGCGCCGCCCCGCTGCGGCGCGCCCGGTGCCGCGATCGAGACGATGCGCGCGCTGCCGGCGGCGGCACGGCTCGAGCTGTCGCGCTACCTCGCCGACGGCGGTATCGCCGACGCGGGGCAGCGCCACGACGCGATCGACGTCCGCCACCCCGGCGTGCCGCGCCATCGCTTCGTCCGCGCCGACCGATGGGGAGACGAGTGGGTCGTCCGCTACGAGTCGGGCGGCATCGCCGCGCGGTAGGACAGCGTCACGCTGGTGCCGGTCGCCGCCGACGGTCGCGCGCCGCGCTACGTCGCGCACGCGGGTGACCGCTGCCGTGCGCTCGGCGCCGTGGCGGCATCACACCGCTGAGCGCGCGAGCGGCCGCGCGCGCCATTGCTCCCGGCCCGCGCTTCCCCTAGCGCTCGCGGCCATGAAGCGCCTCGCCATCTACTGCGGCTCCGCCACCCCCGCCGACCCCTTCTACCTCGAGCTCGCGCGCGAGGTCGGCCGCACCCTCGCCGAGCGCGGTATCGGATTGGTCTACGGCGGCGGGCGGCTCGGGCTGATGGGCGCGATCGCCGACTCGGCGCTGGCCATGGGGGGCGAGGTGATCGGCGTGATCCCGCAGGCGCTGGTCGACGCCGAGGTGGCGCACCGCGGGCTCACCGAGCTGCACGTCGTCCCCGGCATGCACCAGCGCAAGCAGCTCTTCACCGACCTCGCCGACGGCTTCGTCACCCTGCCCGGCGGCACCGGTACGATGGACGAATTGTGGGAGGCGCTGAGCTGGGCGCAGCTCGGCTATCACGCCGACCCGGTCGGTTTGCTCAACGCGCGCGGCTATTATGACGAGCTCGTCGCCTTCTGGGCCAAGATGGGCGAGGTCGGCTTCCTGCGCGCGCAGCACCGCGACCTGCTGATCGTCGGCGACACACTCGGTACGCTGCTCGACGCGATGGCGGCGCACGCGCCGACGCAGCCGATCGTCCGCATGGCCGCCGGCGACCTGTGAGCGCGCTTCTGTGAGGAGGGCGGCGTGACCGACTCGCGGGCCGCGCTGGTGGCGACGGCGTGCGAGTCGATCGCGCGCGGCTCGAAGAGCTTCGCCGCGGCATCGCAGCTGTTCGCGCCCGACGTGCGCGAGCGCGCCTGGCTGCTCTACGCCTGGTGCCGCCGCTGCGACGACCTCGTCGACGGGCAGGATCACGGCCATGACCGCCGCGCCGTCGCCGACGCGCCCGCGCGGGTCGCCGAGGTGCGCCGGCTCAGCGCCGCCGCGCTGGCGGGCGAGCCGACCGGCGACCCCGCGTTCGACGCGCTCGGCGTGGTCGCGCGCGAGACGCGGCTGCCGCACCGCTTCGTCACCGACCTGATCGACGGCTTCCAGCTCGACGCCGACGACTGGCGCCCGCGCTCCGAGACCGACCTGTACCGCTATTGCTACCATGTCGCGGGCGCGGTCGGCTGCATGATGGCCGTCGTCATGGGGGTGCCGCCCCAGGACGAGGCCACGATCGACCGCGCCTGCGACCTCGGGCTGGCCTTCCAGCTCGCCAATATCGCGCGCGACATCGAGGAGGACGACCGCGTGGCGCGCTGCTACCTCCCCGACGAGTGGCTCGCCGAGATGGACGTGCCGCCCGGGCAGCACATGAAGCCGCCGTTCCGCGACCGGCTGGTGGTGCTGGCGCGGCGGCTGGCAGCGCGGGCCGAGCTGCACGAGGCGAGCGCGCGCGTCGGCACCAGGGCCCTGTCCTATCGCTCGGCCTGGGCGGTGCTGGCGGCGGCGGGGATCTACGGCGACATCGCGCGCCGGGTCGCGGCGCGCGGGGCGCATGCCTGGGACCATCGTGTCACCACCAGCAAGCGCGAGAAGCTCGCCTGGATCGCGCGCGCGGCGTGGCAGGCGGCGCGGCGCCAGCGGATCGCCGACACGCCGCGCGACCAGCGACTGTGGACACGGCCGCGTTCGTCGCCTTCCTCGTCACGCTGAGCCGTGCTCCGGCGCACGCCGGAGCCCAGGGCCGCGGGCGTCGTCGTCGATTCCTCTGGGCTCCTTCGTGCGCGGGAGCACGGGTGCGGAGAAGGTGAGGCCCCAGCCGCAACCAACGCGGGCGCGGGCCATTGATCAAGGTGAGAGGAGCCAGAACCCGATGACGAGACATGCCCTAGTCGTCCCCTTCGCCGCCCTGGCGCTCGCCGCGTGCGGCGACCGAGTGGAGGAGCATGCCGATCGGACCGGCAACGCGATCGCGGGCGAGATCGGCGAGGCCGCGGACAATGTCGCCGCCAGCGTCGACTCGCTCACCGACACGATGGCCAACCAGGTCGACGGCGTCGCGGCGCACTCGCTCGACCGCGCCGCCGATCGGATCGACGACGCCTCCCGCCGGCTCGAGAGCGACGTGCGCCGCCACGCCGACCGCGCGCGCGACCGCGCCGGTGACGCGCTCAGCGGTGCGGGCGAGCGGCTGCGCGACCGCGATGCGCCGACGGATCGGCACGCCGACCAACCCGTCGAGGAAGAACGGCACTGAGCCGAGACACGCCGGTCGCGACCGTCACCGCCGCCTGCGCGTCGGCTTCGACGTGGCCTTGGGCTTAGGCTTGACCGCGGGCTTGCACGGGAAGGCCTCCTTCAGCCCCTGCCGCACCACGAAGGCGGGCGCCGCGCTCGACTTCTTGCCCTGTTTGCGTAGGTATCTCCGTGCCGCCGCGGTGACCGCGACGTTGGAGCTGCGGTCCGGCGCGGGGCAGATCTGGCGCGCGCTCGACAGCGCGTCGAAGGCCGCGAGCATGTAGCCGGTGCAGAAATCGGCGGTGGGGTCGTCGTCCCTGCCGCGGCACAGCTCGACCAGCTGGGGCGTCGTCAGCGAGCTGACCACGACCGGGCGGTCCGCCGCGGCGAGCATCGCCGCGAGCAGCAGCGTGCTCATCGCGCCACGCCCGGGCCGGTCGCGGCGTTGGCGGCGGCGAGATAGGGAAGCAGCCGCACGCGCGGGAAGACCTCGTCGAGCGGCTTCACGTCGGGCGTGACATAGACGATGCCGCCGCGCTTCTCGAACTGCGGGCGCAGCTTGCCGTTGTAGAAGCGCGCGCCGACGTTGATGCAGCCGAACGAGATGCGATTGTCCTCGGGCGAGGGCGACAGCAGCCGCTCGACTCGATGCTCGTTCTTGTGGAGGCTGGTGACGACGTGCATCGCCACCGCATTGGCATAATCGACCCACAGCACGCGCTGCCGCCCGAAGGCGCGGCCGAACTTGGTGACGAACCGGCCGGCGGGGGTGGTGCGCTCGGCCGGGCCGATATCGTCGAGGTTCTTGGCGCCGACGCCCGGCGTGGAGTCGTCGCCGATGCCGATGCCGAGCAGCACCGGCGTCTCGCCGAGGTAGTCGCCGTTGGCGGCGAAGAGATACAAGGTCGCGGCGGGCTTATCGATCACCGCATAGGGCAGCTTGCCGTTGTCGTGCGCGGCGGCGACCCAGGCGATCATTCGCTCGGCGTTCTCCGATCGCGGCATCTCCGGCGCGGGTTCGACCGGCAACGGCGTAGCCTTGGCCACCTTGCTGGCTTTGCGGACCGGCTTCTTCGCCGAGACCTTCGCCGTGCCCGGCTTCGCCGCCGCGGCGGTCTTGCGAGCCGGCGCTACCGGCGGCACGGCGAGCGCCGTACCCGACAGCGCCAGCGCCGCCACCGCCGCGACGATCACGCGACCCGCGCCGCGGGACGGACGGACGGCCATATCGATGATGGTCGGCCGTGCCGCCCCGCGACGCGCGCGCATCGTGTCGCCGTGGCTCAGCCGCGCGGGCGACGCGCGCGCTGCTGCTGCAGCTGCTGCATCTGCTGCTCCGACGAGTCGACGCGGGTGCCGAGCTGGTCGATCCGCTGGCTGTTCTGCTGCGCCTGGGCTGCGGCGGCCTGTGCCTGGGTGAGCGCCTGGCCCGAGGTACCCTCGACCGTGCGCAGGCGACCGTCGAGGCCGTCGATACGCTGGTTCACCGTGGCGATCTGGTCACGGACGAAGCCCTTGGAGGCGCAGCCGCCGAGCCCGACGGCGCCGACCGCGATCAGCGTCAGGGCCGTCATGCGGGGAAGATTCGAACGCATCTACTTACCTCTCGTACCAAAATGGACAGATAGCGCGAATGCGCACGGGCAGGAGAACGTTCCGGCGCCTGAACGAAACGTTAATAGATGGTAAATGGCGCGGCGACCCGAGGCGGGCGGGATGCCGTATCGAGGGGGCGACCGGCCGCGTCGACGCTGAGCTGTAGCCGTGCGCGCATCCATTCCGCGGCACAAGGCGTTGGCCGTTGACTAGTCACCGAGTGGACCGCAGGCCTACATCACTCTCATGCTCATCCCAGACCAGGCGCAGGAGCGCGCCACCGATATCGTCCGCCGCGCCCGCGCGTCGGGTGCCGACGCCGCCGATGCGGTGTTCGCCGCCAACGCCTCGGGCGAGGTGTCGGTGCGGCTCGGTGCGCTCGAGGACGTCGGCCGTTCCGAGGGGGCCGATCTCGGCCTGCGCGTCTTCGTCGGGCAGCGCTCGGCGAGCGTCTCCACGTCCGATCTCTCGCCCGAGTCGCTCGGCATCCTGGTCGAGCGTGCGGTGGCGATGGCGCGTGAGGCGCCGGAGGATCGCTGGGCGGGGCTCGCCCCCGAGTCGCGGTTGCTGCACGGCGCCGCGCCGCTGCTCGACCTCGCCGACCGCGACGAACCCGATCCCCCCGCGCTACGCGACGCCGCCGCGCGCGCGGAAGCGGCGGCGCGTGCGGTCGAGGGCGTTACCAACAGCGAGGGCGCGGGCGCGGCCTGGGGGCGCAGCGTCTGGGCGCTCGCCACCAGCCACGGCTTCGCCGGCGCCTATGAGGCGACCAGCCACACGCTCTCCGCCAGCGTGATCGCGGGCACGGGCAGCGCGATGCAGCGCGACTATGGCTTCCACGCCACCCGCCACCGTGTGCATCTCGACTCGCCCGAGGCGATCGGTGCGCTGGCGGGGGGGCGAGCGGCGGCTCGGGTCGGCGCCGGACGCGCGCCGAGCGGGGCGATGCCGGTGGTGTTCGACCCGCGCGTCGGGGCGAGTTTGCTCAGCCATCTCAGCGGCGCTATCTCCGGGAGCGCGGTGACGCGGCGCACCAGCTTCCTGCTCGACTCGCTCGGCACCGCGATCCTACCGGCGGGTATCAACGTGATCGACGACCCGCACCGCCCGCATGGGTTGCGCTCGCGCCCGTTCGACGGCGAGGGGCTGCCGGTCTCGCCCACGGCGATCGTCAGTGACGGCCTGCTCGAGACCTGGCTGCTCGACAGCGCCTCGGCGCGTCAACTCGGGCTCGAGCCGACCGGACACGCCTCGCGCGGCATCGCCGGCGCGCCGGGCGTGACGACGAGCAACCTCTACATGGAGGCCGGGCACGTGCCGGTGGAGACGCTGATCGAGGATATCGTCGAGGGGATCTACGTCACCGAGCTGATCGGCCAGGGCGTCAACCCCGTCACCGGCGACTATAGCCGCGGCGCCGCGGGCTTCCTGATCGAGCGCGGGGCGTTAGGCCGGCCCGTGATCGAGTTCACCATCGCGGGCAATCTGAAGGACATGTTCCGCGCGCTGACGCCGGCGAACGACCTCGTCTTCCGCCACGGCGTCAACGTGCCCACGCTGCGGATCGAGGGCATGACGGTGGCGGGTGGCTGACGCCGCGCTGGCCGACGCGGTCGCGGCGATCGCGCGCGAGGCGGCGCAGATGGCGTTCGCGCGTTGGCGCACCGATTTCGCGCGCTGGGAGAAGTCTCCCGGCAGCCCGGTCTGCGAGGTCGACATCGACGTCGACCACATGCTTCACGCCCGACTGAGCGCGCTGCTGCCCGACGCCGGCTGGCTCTCCGAGGAGACCGCCGACCGCCCCGACCGGCTCGCGCGCGAGCGCGTCTGGGTGGTCGATCCGATCGACGGCACGCGCGACTATATCCGCGGCCGCGCCGGCTGGTGCGTCTCGGTCGCGCTGGTCGAGCGCGGCCGCCCGGTGATCGGCGTGCTCGACGCGCCCGCGCGCGGCGAGGTCTGGCGCGCGCGCGCCGGCGCGGGTGCGACCGTGGCGCGCGAGGACGGCAGGCGCTTCGACCTGGCGGCGGGCGATCGAAACGACTTCGAGGGCGCGCGCGTGCCGGTGGACGCGCTCCCCAAGACCGATCGCACCTTGGTGGCGGTGGAGAAGCCCAACTCGATCGCGCTGCGCATCGCGATGGTGGCGAGCGACCGCGCCGATCTCGTCGCGACGCTGCGCTGGGGCAATGAGTGGGACATCGCCGCCGCGGTGCTGGTGGCGAGCGAGGCCGGCGCGACCGTGAGCGACGCGCTCGGCGCGCCGATCCTGTTCAACAAGCCCGACCCGCGCGCCTATGGCGTGCTGGTGACCGCTCCGGGCATACACGCCGCCTCGGTGAGGCATCTCGCCGGGCGGGCGCGGGCGGTGATCGGGTAGCGGTGCGGGGGGCGCTAGCCCACATCTCCCGCCGCTCATACCTCCGTTATCCCGGACCAAGTCCGGGATGACGGCTGTGGCGAGTGACAGGCGGCCAGCGCCGACGTCGCACCTTTCAGACGGAGAGCACGGTCAGCGGGATCGGCTGGCGTCGCCCCCCGGTCTCACGGCCGCTGGTCGCGGCGGTGCATCGGGCGCCAGCGCACCGCCGCGCAGATCACGGTCGGCCAGAACAGCGTGTTGATCACGTCGGGGATCGTGTCCCACCAGCGCCACGAGTGATAGTGGAGCCTGTCGAGCACCTCGTTGCCGAGCTCGGCCAGCGCCACCACCGACAGCGGCACGAACGTGCCGAGCGAGCGCCGCGTCACCAGCCGCGCCAGGATCAGCACCGCCATCCCGGCGTGGATGTGCAGCACCGTGTCAGTGGTGCCGGTGCCGTCGCCGATCCAGTGGATGACGCGCGCGTAGAGCGCGGGCACGCCGATCATCGCGCGGGTCCGCCGAAGGCCGCGCTCAGCCCTGCTTCTGGCACGCGACGATCGCGGTCACCACGCTGATCGTCTCCTGCGGGTCGCGCACGCGGACGCAGTCCACGCCCGCCTCGTGCGCGGGGTAATCATTGCCGCCCGGGAAGATCGCGTCGCCGATGAAGAGCATCTCGGCGAGCTGGATGCCGCTCTCCGTCGCCAGCTTGCGCAGGCCATAGCCCTTGTCGACGCCCTCGCGGGTGATGTCGATCGAGGTGGCGCCGCCCATGTTGATCGCGAGGCCCGGCAAGCGCTGGCGCAGGTCGGCCTGGATCACCTTGCGCTTGGCGAAATCGGGGTCCCAGCTCTCCTTGGCCTCGAGCGGGGCCTGCTGGCCCAGCGCGGAGAAGGTGATCTGGCTGCCGCGATCCTCGATCCGCTCGCCCCAGGTCTGCTCGGGGACGAAGCCGGTCGCCTCGAGCGACTGGCCGAAGGCGGCGATGATCTTCTGCTTCTCGGCGTCGTCGAACAGCTCGGCGTAGATCGTCTTCCATTCGCCGTCGCGATGGACGTACAGCTTGGTGCCGGTGGTGGGCATCAGCCACAGCCGGTCACGGTCGGCGCGCTCGGGGAGGCGGCTCGCCACCTGCTTCTCGAACTGGGGCCAGTCGCCGCCCGAGATCACCGCGACGTCGGCGACCGTCAGCAGGTCCGCCAGCGTCTCGCCCATGTCGTCCTTGAGCGCCTGTTTGCTGAGCGCGAGGGTGCCGTCGAGATCGAAGGCGACGAGCTTCTTCATTCAATGTCTCCGCGGCAGAACAATCGTTTCGATGGCGTGCGCTACGCCATCCTCGTCGTTGGCGCGAGTCACCTCTCGCGCCGCCTGTCTCACCTCCTGGGGCGCGTTGCCCATCGCGATCGGTAGGCCGGCGCGGCGCAGCATCGGCAGGTCGTTGGCCTGGTCGCCGATCGCGGCGGTGTCCTCGAGCGCGATGCCGAGCGCCTCGCTGAGCGCGGCGATGCCGTCGCCCTTGTTGGCGCCCTTGGCGGTGACGTCGAGGTAATAGACCTGCGACTGCGCCACGGTGGCGCGATCGCCGATCGCGGTGTGGACGCGCGCGTAGAGCGCGTGGAGCATCGCCTCGTCGTCACTGACGAAGGTGAGCTTGTCGGCGCGCTCGAGCAGCGCGCCCAGGTCCTCCGCCACCACCGGCTCCTGCGCCGAGCTGCGCCGCTCGCTCGTCGTGTGCGGGCCGTCGGGGTCGGTGGCATACCAGCGGTCATCGGCGAACAGCCAGGTATCGACCGCGAACTCGGCCGCGATCGTCAGCGCCTCCCTCGCGACGTCGACGGGGAGCGTCTCGTGGTGGACGATCGTGCCGTCGCGGCGGAAGACGATGCCGCCGTTGAACGCCGCGACGTCGCCGTCGAAGTCGAGCTGGTCGAGCAGCGGGCGGATGCCCGACATCGGCCGCGCGCTGATCAGCGTGAAGGCGACGCCCTCGTCCTGCAGACGCCTCACCGCGGCGATCGTCGCCGCGGTGAGCTGCTTCTCCTTGTCGACGAGCGTACCGTCGACGTCGGACACCAGCAATCGGATCGGCATTATTGCGGCATCTCGACGTGGCCGCCGAAGCCGAAGCGCATCGCCGACAGCGCCTTCTCGCCGAACGTATGCTCGACCCGGCTGCGGTAGCGCGCGAACAGGGCGGTGGTGAGGACGTTGACCGGCACCGCCTCCTCCATCGCCGCCTCGATCGTCCACTGCCCCTCGCCCGAGTCGGCGACGTTGCCGCTGAACTTCTCGAGGTGCGGGTCGCTCGCCAGCGCCTGTGCGGTGAGGTCGAGCAGCCAGGACGAGATCACGCTGCCGCGCCGCCACACCTCCGCGATGTCGGCGAGGTTGAGGTCGTAGCGCTCGTCCTCGGGCAGCTTCTCCGAGGCCTTGCCCTTGAGCACGTCGAAGCCCTCGGCATAGGCCTGCATCAGGCCGTACTCGATGCCGTTGTGGATCATCTTGACGAAATGGCCCGCGCCGGCCGGGCCCGCGTGGATGTACCCGCGCTCGGCGCGGTCATCAATGCCGTCGGCGCGACCGCGCGTGCGCTCGATCGTGCCGGATCCCGGCGCCAGCGCGGAGAAGACGGGATCGAGCTCGCGCACGACCTGGTCGGGGCCGCCGATCATCATGCAATAGCCACGCTCCAGCCCCCAGACGCCGCCCGAGGTGCCGACGTCGACGTAATGGACGTTCTTCTCGGCGAGCGCCTTGGCGCGGCGGATATCATCCTTGTAGAAGCTGTTGCCGCCGTCGATCACGACCTCGCCCGCGCTCGCGCTGGCCGCGATCTGCTCGATCACGCCGTCGGTCACCGCGCCGTGCGGCAACATCACCCACCAGATCGCGGCGGCGCCGCTTTCCTGGCAGCGCGCGCGCGCCTCGTCGAGCGAGCCGGCGGCGATCGCGCCCGCCTCGGCGAGCTTGGCGACCGCGTCGGTGTCGCGGTCATAGGCGACGATCTCATGCCCCGCCTGCATCAGGCGGCGCGCCATGTTGCCGCCCATCCGGCCGAGGCCGATCATCACCAGTCGCATTTCAACTACCCTCCTCGCTCGCCGCTGAATCGCGCGGCACGGCCGCTAGGTTCCGCGCCGCAGCATGCGCTGTCTCCCGCTACAATAAGACGACATGCGCGCGGCGCCCCGAATCCTGCTCCTATTCGGCACCCGGCCCGAGGCGATCAAGATGGCGCCGGTGATCGCGGCGCTCCGGCGCCGGGCGAGGCTGACGGTGCGGCTCGCGGTGACCGGACAACACCGCGCACTGCTCGACCAGGCGCTCGCCGCGCTGGAGCTGGTGCCGGACGTCGATCTCGACCTGATGCGCGCGGGGCAGCCGCATCGCGCGCTGCTCGGCGCGCTGATCGACTCGGTCGCCGCGCTGCTCGAGGCCGAACGACCGGCGCGGCTGGTCGTGCAGGGCGACACATCGACCGCCTGGGCGGGGGCGATGGCGGCCAATCTGTGCGGCGTGCCCGTCGCGCACGTCGAGGCGGGGCTGCGCAGCGGCGACCTCGCCGCCCCGCGCCCGGAGGAAGGCTGGCGCCGGGCGATCACCGCGGTGGCGGACTGCCACTTCGCCCCCACTGCCACCGCCGCCGCCGCGCTCGCCGCCGAGAACGTGCCGCTCGGCGCGATCCACGTCACCGGCAACACCGGGATCGACTCGCTACTCGCGATGGCCGCGCGCGTCGCCGCGTCGCCGTCGCTGGGTGCTTCGGTGACACCGTTCGCCGCCGCGGCGCGCACGCGCCGGATCGTCACCGTGACGGTGCATCGGCGCGAGAAGGACCTGGCGGCGATGGCGAGGGTGGCGCGGGCGGTGGCGACGCTGGCGGTACGCGACGACGTCGCCGTGGCGCTCCTCGCCCATCCGGCGCCGCAGGCACGCGCGCTGGCGGGGCTGCTCGCGCGCGAGCCGCGGGTGATGCTGCTGCCGCCGCTCGACTATCCGTCGATGGTGCGGCTGCTGGGCATCAGCCACCTGCTCCTCACCGACTCCGGCGGGCTACAGGAGGAGGCGCCCGCGCTCGATCTGCCCGTGCTGGTGCTGCGCGACACCACCGAGCGGCCGGAGGGGATCGCGTCGGGTTGCGCCTGCCTGGTCGGGACCGACGCGGCGCGAATCGTCGCGGCGGCGACGCGGCTGCTCGACGACCACGCCGCGCACGCGGCGATGGCGCGCGCGCGCAACCCCTATGGCGACGGTCGCGCCGGCGCGCGCGTCGCGGCGATCCTCGCCCGGCTGCACGCGGACCACGCCGACGACTAATCCCGATGCGCCCGGCGCCACGGCGGCCCCAAGCATTTCTGCGCTTGCCGCGCGCCCCTCGGGCGTCGCACATCGGGCGCGATGACGCCGGGACATGCGATGAGGGTACGCGCGACATGGACTGGCTGAGCACGCTCGCGGGCTTCCTGGTGGGCGCCATCGTCGGTCTCACCGGCGTGGGCGGCGGGTCGCTGATGTCGCCGGTGCTGATCCTGCTCTTCGGGGTGGCGCCCGCCACCGCGGTCGGGACCGACCTGTGGTTCGCCGCTGTCACCAAGCTGGTCGGCGGCACGGTGCATCATCGCCGCGACAATGCCGACTGGAAGGTGGTGCGCCGGCTCTGTCTCGGCAGCCTACCTGCGGTGGCGGTCACGCTCTGGTGGCTGTGGAGCCACCACGAGCGCGCCGAGAGCGGCGGGCTGATCGTCCACCTGCTCGGCGCGACGTTGGTGATCTCGGCGCTGCTCACCCCGTTCCGGACCGCGCTCGCCCGACGCTTCGCCCGCCGCGAGGGCGCACGCACCGAGGCGCTGCTGCGCTTCCAGCCCGCGCTGACGGTCGCGGCGGGGGCGCTGCTCGGCACGCTGATCACGCTCACCTCCGTCGGCGCGGGCGCACTCGGGGCGACGCTGCTGCTGCTGCTCTATCCCTTCCGGCTCACCGCCAAGAAACTGGTGGGGACGGACATCCTCCACGCCGTGCCGGTCGCGCTGCTCGGCGGCATCGGCCACGCGCTGATCGGCAACATCGACCTGCACCTGCTCGGCGCGCTGCTGCTCGGCTCGATCCCCGGCGTGATCCTCGGCGCGCGGCTGACCGACCGGCTGCCCGAGCGGATCGTCACGCCGCTGCTCGCGGTGGTGCTGCTGGTCGTCGGCGTGCGGCTGCTCGCCTGAGCCGCGCTCACGCGCGCCAGGGCGACGAGACCACCATCAGCCGCGGGCCGGCATGCGCCATCAGCTGGTCGCGCAGCCGCGCCGCGCGGCGGCCGTGGAGCAGCCGCTCCCACCAGCGCCGCAGCACCAGCTCGGGGATGATGATCGCGACCGAGCGGCCCGGCGTCGCCGCGTCGATCTTCGCCACCAGCTCGAGCAGCGGCCCGTCGATCTCGCGATAGGGCGCGGGCACCATCATCAGCCGCGGCGCGGTCTCGCCCGCCGCGGTGAGCGGCGCGGCGATGTCGCGCTCGAACGCGGCGCGCAGCCTGGCGAGATCCTCCTCCTCGTCCGGGCCGCTCAACCCGGTGAGGTGGATCGCGACCACGTCGGGGGAGAGCGTCATCGCGAAGCGCAGCGCGCGGTCGCTCATGCGGGTCCGCTCCTCATAGGCGACCAGCACGGTCGGCGGATCGTGCTCCTCCACCGCGAAGGTCGCGTCAGGGGCGAGTCGCGCCGCCTGGCGCGCGTAATAGCGGTTCGTTGCGCGCAGCAGCAGCACGATCGCCGGCACCGCGAGCAGCACCAGCCACGCGCCCTGGACGAACTTGGCCGCGGTGATCACCGCCAGCGCCGCCAGCGTCACCGCCGCGCCGACCGCGTTGATCGCCAGCCGCCGCGGCTCTCCCCCGGCGCGGCGCCAGTGCACCACCATGCCGATCTGGCTGACGCTGAAGGTGAGGAAGGCGCCGATCGCGAACAGCGGGATCAGCCGATCGGTGATGCCGCCGAACGCGACCAGCAGCGCGCCCGCGGTCAGCGTCAGGAAGGTCACGCCCGCGGAGAAGACCAGCCGCCGGTCGGCCTGCGCGAACGGGCGCGGCAGATAGCCGTCGCGCGCGACGAGCTGGCACACGCGCGGGAAGCCGACGAAGCTGGTGTTGGCGGAGAGGCACAGCACCGCGAGCAGGCTCGTCATCGCGACATGGTAGAGTGCGCCGCGCCCGACCGCGGCGCCCGCGAGCTGCGACAGCACCGACTGATAGTCGCCGCGGGTCTGGTCCATCGCGCCGACCTGATAGTGCGCGGCGGCGAGCGCGACCCCGGCGAGCAGCAACGCGAGCGCGGCGCAGATCACCGTCAGCGTGCGGCGGGCCTCGCGCACCACCGGCTCGCGGAAGGCGCTGACGCCGTTCGACACCGCCTCCACCCCGGTCATCGCGGTACAGCCCGCGGCGAAGGCGCGCACCAGCAGCCACCACCCCGCCGCCGCGCCCGCGGTGCCCGCGGCGAGCGGCGCGGGTGCGACGACCGGCGCGGGCGCCCCGCCGCTCGCGGTCGCGCGCACCAGCGCCAGGCCGAGGATGAAGAGGAAGCTGGCGAGGAAGAGATAGGTCGGCAGCGCGAACAGCCACCCCGCCTCGCGCGTGCCGCGCAGGTTGGCGACCGCGACCAGCACGAGGATGCCGAGGCACAGCGGCAGCGTGTAGGCGTGCAGCGCCGGCACGGCGGAGGTCAGCGCGCCCACCCCCGCCGAGATGCCGACCGCGACGTTGAGGACATAGTCGGTCATCAGCGCCGCGGCGGCGAGCAGCGCGCCGCGCTCGCCCAGGTTCGCCTGCGCCACGGTATAGGCGCCGCCGTTCGACGGATAGGCCAGGATGACCTGCCGATAGGACAGGTACAGGATCCCGAGCAGCGCGATCACCGGCGCGATCACCCAGCCGATAGAGCCGAGCCCGGCCGCGCCGAGCGGCAGCAGCACCGCCAGCGCCGCCTCGGGCCCGTAGGCGGACGAGCCCAGGCCATCGAGGCCCATCGCGGGCACGCCCTCGAACCATCCGATCCTGCGCGCCTGGCTCTCGCGGTTGGCGAGCCGGCGGCCGAAGACGAGCGAGCGCCAGCTCATCGCGGCGGGGCGGAGGGAGGGGCCGGCATCACGCCGCAGAACGGCCGGCCGCGCGCTTCGGTCCCGTCCCGCGACCAAGACCAGAAGATCAACCCTCTGATGTCGCCGCCAAAACTCGCTCTACCCTCAGCGCGGCAGCCGGATCTCGAACAGCGTCGGCCAGCGCTTGCCGGTGACGAAGAGGCGGCGCTTGGCGGCGTCCCAGGCGATGCCGTTGGCGACCGCCTCGGGATCGCGCGCGCCGATCTCGGCGACGATCGCGCGCAGGTCGATCACCTGGGTGACGCGCCCGCTCGCCGGGTCGATCCGCACGATCATCGGCTGGTGCCAGACGTTGGCGAGGATGGCGCCGTCCACCCATTCGAGCTCGTTGAGCTGGTCGACCGGCTGACCCATGTAGGTCACCTTGAGCGTGCGCCTGACCGCCAGCGTCGCGGGATCGTGGAAGGTCAGCGTCGCGCTGCCGTCCGAGCGGATCAGCGCGGTGCGATCGCTGGTCAGCCCCCAGCCCTCGCCGCCGTAGCGCGCGGTGCCGAGCGGGCGCAGCGTCGCCGCCGCCCAGCGATGCGCGACGCCGTCGTGCCAGGTCAGGCTGACGAGCTGGTCCTTCCACGCCGCCAGCCCTTCGCCGAATTGCGCCGGCGGGATGGTCGCGCGCTTCACCGCCTTGCCGGTGGCGAGGTCGACGCGGCGGACGTCGGACCGGCCCTCGAGCCCGACGCTCTCGTAGAGCGCGCCGCTGTGCCAGATCAGCCCCTCGGTGAAGGCCTCGCGGTCGTGCGGGAAGCGCGCGGCGACGGTCGGCACCACCACCGGCGGCCTCGCCTCGGCGACGGCGGGTGCTGCCTGGGGCGCGGGCACGGCCGGCGCCGCGGCGGCGAGCGGGAGAAGCAGCGCGAGGAGCGCGGGGACGAGCCGACGGGTCATGGCCGCAGCGGTACGCGCGCGCGTCGCGCCCGGCAACCGCACGCCGACCGGGCCGCCCCGGCTCAGTCGCCCTTGCCGGGCTCGGGCGAGAAGAACTTGTCGAACTTGCCTTCCTGACCCTTGAACGAATCGGCGTCGGCCGGGGTCTGGTCGAGCTTGCGCGTGACGTTGGGCCACTGCGCCGAGAAGGTGTTGTTGAGCTCGAGCCACTGCTCCAGCCCGCTCTCGGTGTCGGGCAGGATCGCCTCGGCCGGGCATTCCGGCTCGCACACGCCGCAGTCGATACACTCCGAGGGGTTGATGACGAGCATGTTCTCGCCCTCGTAGAAACAGTCGACCGGGCAGACTTCCACGCAGTCCATGTACTTGCAGCGGATGCACGCGTCGGTGACGACGTAGGTCATGATCGGGATATCCTCGCTTCTCGCGCGCCGCTTTTGCGCCGCATCACGCCCGCGTCAACGCTCGTGACCGCGTTGCGACCCGTTCTCACCCGCGCCGGCGACCAGTTCCTGGTAGCAGGCCTGCGCCTCGGGCGCCGGTCCGCGCCGTCCCGGCAGCGCCTCGACGCGCAGCACGCGCACGCGCCCGGCGTGGTAAAAGGTGAGGATGTTGCCGACGCGTACCGGCGCGTGCGCGCGGTCGATGGCGCGCCCGTCGATGCGCAGCCGGCCGTCGCAGGCGAGCGCCTGCGCGTCGTCGCGCGTCTTGGCGAGCCGGGTGTGCCACAGATAGCGGTCGAGCCGCATCGCCTCGCCCCCGCTCACCGCCGCACCAGCTCGGCGAGCGCGGCGAAGGCGTTGTCGGGCGGGGGGCGCGACTCGCGCGCGGGGGCACGGCCGCGCCAGACGTAGAGCGGCGGCCCCTCCGCGCTCACGGGTGCCGGGCGGAAGCCGAGCTCGGCCATCAGCCGCGCGATCGTCGCCGGCTCCAGCCCGATCGACACCGCCAGCGCGGGGTCGGGTGCGAAAGGCACGCGGCCATCGGCAGTACGCGCGTCGTGCGCGGCGCGCGCGACCCGCTCGACCAGGTCGATCCGCACCGCCTGCGCGCCGAGCGGGCGATAGCCCATCAGCGGTACCGCGCCCGCGCTGCCGCGCGGCAGCGTCGTCGCGCCCGCGCGCGGCAGCGGCGGCGCGGACGTCCCCGCCGCGGCGAGCAAGGCGCGGCGCCACGCCTGCGCGCCGGGCTTGAGCAGCCGCGGGTCGAACAGATCGAGCGCGCCGATCGTCACGCCCTGGCGCCGCAGCCAGTGGCGGTCGCCCGCGCTGAGCGACTCGATCGCGGCGCGCAGCGGCAGCCGCTCGGCGAAGCCCGCGCCGCTCTCCAGCGCCGCCGCGACGCTGCGCAGCGCGGGACTCGCGGCGGGCGCGCGCGCCGCCTCCGCCGCCGCCGCGACGCTGCGCAGCGCGCGACCGATCGCTCCCGCCAGCCAGGCGCGCAGCCGCGTCGCGATCGACTCGCGCACCGCGGGATCGAGGCAGTCGAGCGCCGGGTCGAGCACGAGTTGCGGCCGCGCCAGCGACGCGCCGCGCCGGAGTCGCGCCACCACGAGCCCGTCCGCCAGGATCACCCCCGGGTCGTCGAGCGCGAAACCGCTATCGTCGCGCGCCACCAACGCGTCGGCGCGGCGTCGCCGCTCGGCGCCGAGCCGTTTCTCCGCGGTGGCCAGCAGCAGCCGCTTGTCGGAGGCGGTGGCGTCCGGCGCGACCACGAAGCGGAAGCCCTCCAGCCGCCCGATCGCGTGCGTGTCGATCGTCACCTCGCCCTCGGCGTCGATCTCGACCGGCAGCGCGCCCACCCCGCTGCCGATCTTCTTGGCCAGCGCGGTGGTGCGCTTGTCGACGAAGCGCTGGGTGAGCTTCTCGTGGAGCGCGTCGGACAGCCGCTCCTCCACCGCCAGCGTGCGCGCCGCCCAGTGCGCCGGGTCCGCGAGCCAGTCGGGCCGCTGCGCGATATAGGCCCAGCTGCGGATCGCCGCGATCCGCCCCGCGATCGTCTCGACGTCGCCCTCGACGCGGTCGAGCCGCGCCACCTCGTCGGCGAACCACTGGTGGGGCACGTAGCCCTGCGCGAGGTAGCCGAACACGCGCCCGACGAAGCGCGCGTGCGGGTCGATGCCGAGCTTGGCGAAATCGGGGATGCCGCACGCCGCCCACAGCCGCGCGACATTGCCGCGCGCGCGATCGCGCACCCCCGCCTCGTCGGCGAGCCGCCTGAGCACGCGCAGGTCGGTCGCCTCGGGCGCGGCGCGCAGCCGCTCGTGCTCGGGGCGACGCGCGAGCGAGGCGAGCAGGGCGTCGATCGAGGAGAGGTCGGGCGTGCCGTCGCGCCAGTAGAGCCAGTCGAGCCGCGGGAAGCGATGCGCCTCGATCGCGGCCACCTCCTCGGGCTCGAACGCCTCCGGTCCCTCCTCGGTCAGCCCGCCGAAGGTGCCGTCGCGCTGGTGGCGCCCGGCGCGGCCCGCGATCTGCGCCATCTCGGCGACGGTGAGGCGACGGCGCTGCTGGCCGTCGAACTTGGACAGGCCGGCGAAGGCGACGTGGCCGACGTCGAGGTTGAGCCCCATGCCGATCGCGTCGGTGGCGACGAGATAGTCGACCTCGCCCGCCTGGAACATCGCCACCTGCGCGTTGCGCGTGCGCGGGGACAGCGCGCCCATCACCACCGCGGCGCCGCCGCGCAGCCGCCGCAGCATCTCGGCGGTGGCATAGACCTCCTCGGCGGAGAAGGTGACGATCGCCGAGCGCCGCGGCAGCCGCGAGAGCTTCTTCGCGCCGGCGTAGCACAGCGTGGAGAAGCGCGGCCGCTCGACGATCTCGGCCTCGGGCACCAAAGCGCGCAGCACCGGGCGGAGCGCCTCCGAGCCGAGGATCATCGTCTCCTCGCGCCCGCGCGCGCGCAGCAGGCGATCGGTGAAGACATGGCCGCGCTCGCGGTCGGCGCCGAGCTGCGCCTCGTCGAGCGCGACGAAGGCGACGTCGCGCTCGAGCGGCAGGCTCTCGGCGGTGCACAGGAACCAGCGCGCGTCCCTGGGCACGATCCGCTCCTCGCCGGTGATCAGCGCGACCCGCTCCGGCCCCTTGATCGCGACGACGCGGTCGTACACCTCCCGCGCCAGCAGCCGCAGCGGGAAGCCGATCATGCCGCTGGCATGCGCGCACATCCGCTCGATCGCGAGATGCGTCTTGCCGGTGTTGGTCGGGCCCAGCACCGCGATCACGCGCGAGCTGTGGAGCGGGCGGGGGGTGAGCGACATGGCCCAGACTACATCGGGTCTGTGTCCGCCGGATGCAATCGCGCTCGGTCTCCGGCGCGGCCCGCCGCCGGACACCACCGGCCCGCCGCAGCGATCGCCGCCGCGAGGTGCGGTTAATTTGACTTTAGCACCTCTTCTCCACAACGCTCGCACCCAAGCGCCGGGGGGTAGGTTCGGCGCGTGACGGAAGGCGGCGGCCGACGTGTTCTTGCGCGACGATCAGGGGATGGAGCTGGCGGGCGCCGGCGGACGCGGCAGCGGTCGCGCGTTCGGGCGCCAGCTGGTGCCGATCGCCGAGCGCGGCGTGCTCGACCGTGCGCGAGTCGCGCTGGCGCGCACCGACTGGGTCCCCGACCTCGGCCAGGACATCGGCAGCCGCACCTGGTGGCGCGGGCTCGCCACCTGCGCGGCGCTGTGCTGGGGGGCGTGGCAGCTCAACCCCGGCCTGCCCGCGATCACGGGTGACATCGCCGCGCCGGGCGATCGCGCCAGCCTCGAGGAGGCGCGTACCCAGGGGATCGCGCCACTCGCGCTCGGCGCCACCACCGGGCGGCGCATGGCGGCGACCGCGCTGGTGCGCCCGCTCGCCGAGACGCCCGAGCGACCGCAGATCGAGCTCAGCGCCGCGCTCGCCGACGGCGACACGCTGCGCACGGCCTTGCAGCGCGCCGGTGTCGGCGGCGGCGAGGCAGGGCGGGTCTCGGGCCTGGTCGGCGACACGGTGGCGCTCGACTCGCTCAAGCCCGGCACCGTGCTGGCGCTGACGCTCGGCCGCCGCCCGACCAAGTTCCAGCCGCGCCCGCTCGAGCGGCTCGCCTTCCGCGCCGCCTTCGACCTCAAGCTGGTGGTGCAGCGCGCCGGCGACGGGCTGGTGCTCGACCGCCAGTCGATCGCGATCGACCGTACCCCGCTGCACGTCAGCGGCACGGTCGGCGCGGGGCTCTACCGCTCGGCGCGCGCCGCGGGCGTCCCCGCGCGCGTGGTCGAGACCTATATCAAGGCGATCGCCGCGCAGCTGCCGATCGGCCAGCTCGGCAGCGACGACCGCTTCGATATCGTCGCGGACCAGGCGCGCGCCGCCACCGGCGAGGTCGAGGTCGGCCAATTGCAATATGCCGGGCTGGCGCACGGCCGCCGCCAGCTGCGGCTGGTGCGCTGGGGCGACAAGGACGGCGAGGGCGGGCAGATGCTCGATCCCTCGGGCACGATCGAGCGCCGCGGCGCGATGGGGATGCCGGTGGCGGGGCGGATCACCTCCACCTTCGGGATGCGGATGCACCCGCTGCTCGGCTTCATGCGGATGCACAAGGGCACCGACATCGGCGCGGCCTATGGCAGCCCGATCTACGCCGCCATGGACGGGGTGGTGCAGTTCGCCGGGCGTGCCGGCGGCTACGGCAATTTCATCAAGCTGGCGCACGGCGGCGGGCTCGTCACCGGCTACGGCCATATGAGTCGCTTCGGCGTCGGCCAGGGTGCGCGGGTGCGGCGCGGCCAGGTGATCGGCTATGTCGGCTCGACCGGCATCTCGACCGGGCCGCATCTGCACTGGGAGGTCTGGAAGAACGGCCAACCGGTGAACCCGCGGACCTTGTCGCTGTCGAGCGTGCAGACGCTGCCCGCCGAGACGATCCGCGCGCTGCGCGCGAAGATCGCGCGGCTGATCGGTTAGGCGCGCCGGCCGGCGGCTCAGCCGGTCGCGCTGCGCCCCGCGATCGCGCGCGCGTCGGTCACGGTGGCGGTGCCCGAGTCGTCCAGCGTGACCAGCCAGGCGGACTGGTCGTCACAGGTGGCGACCCAGGCGGCTTTCCCCGCGACCGGGTCGGTCGGCACCGAGCGGTCGACCTGCTGGCACGAGCGGCCGGCGTCGCGGATCGCGCGGAACAGCGCCACATTGCGCTCCTTCTCGTTGAGCGCCTGCATCTTGGCGACATAGTCGCCGCGCGGCGTCGCGGCGACGGCCTGGTTCGCGGTGTCGGCATCGCCGCAGCCGGCGAGCGCGAGCAGGACGGGGAGGGCGAGCGGGAGGAGCGGGCGCGCGGTCATGGCGACACGCTAGCAGATCGCGGCGCGATGGCGCCAGTCTGGGGCGTTCTCGCTCGCGGCCGCCCGGTGGCGCCATATACAAGGAGAGGAGGTCACGATACGAATACCGCGGGTTCGTAGGAGTAAGTGATGCGTACACCGCGGTGGGTGGGCGCGCTCGCGCTGGCAGGGATGCTGGCGGGGTGCGGCGGCGGCAGTGACAGTAACAGCGCGGGCGGCACCGGGGGTGGATCGGCCGCCGTGGGCGGCGGCACCGGGAGCACGGGCACCACGGGGAGCACCGGCGGCTGTACGCTCCGTGCGCGACAGGACTGGGCCTTCTCCATCCTCGACGAATGGTACCGCTACCCCGAGCTGCTCGCGAGCAACGTCGATCCCGCGAGCTACACCACGCTGGACGACTACGTCGACGCGCTCACCGCGCCGGCGCGCGCGCAGAACCGCGACCGCTATTTCACCTATGTCACCTCGGCGTCGGCCGACGCCGCCTATTTCGCCTCGGGCAAGACCGCGGGCATCGGCGTGCGGCTCGCCTTCGACGCCAACAATCATCTCTTCGTGAGCGAGGCGTTCGAGAACACGCCCGCGCTCGCCGCCGGGATCGACCGCGGCACCCAGGTCCTCGCGATCGGCACCTCGGCATCCAACCTGCGCGACATCACCGACATCGTCGCCAAGAACGACAATGCCGCGCTGAACGCGGTGTTCGACGATTCCACCCCGGGTAGCCAGCGCGTGCTGCGAGTCAGCGACGCCGCCGGGACGCGCGTGGTGTCGCTCAGCACCGCCGATTACTCGCTGGCGCCGGTCTCGCCCCGCTACGGCGCCAAGGTGCTCGACTCGGGCGGCCGCAAGGTCGGCTACATCAACCTGCGCACCTTCATCGCCAGCGCGGACGACCAGCTGCGCAGCGCCTTCGCCACCTTCCGCGCGCAGGGCGTGACCGACCTGGTCGTGGACCTGCGCTACAATGGCGGCGGCCTTCTCTCCACCGCCGAGACCTTCACCGACCTGCTCGGCGGCGGCCGCTCGACCTCCGACGTCCAGGCTTACACCAGCTATCGCGCGTCCAAGTCGAGCCAGGATCGGATCCGCTACTTTCGCCAGGAAGCGCAGGCGATTGCCCCCAGCCGCGTCGCCTTCATCGGCACCGGCGCGACCGCCTCGGCGAGCGAATATGTCATCAACGCTCTGATTCCCTACCTGCACGCCAATGTCGCGCTGGTCGGCAGCAACACCTACGGCAAGCCGGTCGGGCAGATCCCGTTCGACAATCCCGCGTGCAGCGACGACCGGCTGCTCGCGGTGTCGCTGGCGCTGCAGAACTCGGCGCGGCAGGGCGACTATTTCAACGGGCTCGCCACCAAGGTCGAGGCGAGCTGCCAGGCCGACGACGACGTGTCGCACGCGCTGGGCGACCCGGCGGAGAACGCGCTGGCGATCGCGCTCGATTATATCGCCGGGCGAAGCTGCACCCCGATCGGCGCCAGCGCGTCGCTGAGCCGCTCGACCAAATTGTTCAGCCCGGCCAATCGCGCGCTCACCGTGCCGCATCCGAACGCGGCACAGCGCGACCAGCCCGGCCTGTTCTGATCGTCGGGGGCTCAGTCCTTCGGCGCGGCGAGCCTGGCCTTGAGCCCGGCGAGCGCGCCGAAGGGCCCCGCCTCCTCCTCGCTCAGCACGCCCGCCTCGCGCAGCACCACCTCGGCGCGCGGGCTGCGCGGGAACGGATCGAGCGCGAGCGCCATCGTCTCCGCCGCCACCTCGCCGAGATCGACGCCGCCGCCCTCGAGCTCGACCGTGTCGATCGAGTCGCTGCCGAGCTCGATCTCGTCGTCGCCCCCGGCGCCGGGCGCGACGAAGCGCAGCGCGATGGGCTCGTCGATCGTCGCGGACAGCGGGTCGCCGGTGACCGAACAGGCCTGCACCACGGCGGCGCGAACCGTGCCGTGGACCAGCACGCCCGATGGATCGCGCCGTACCGCGAACGCACCCTCGAGCCGCTCGACCGCGACCAGGTCGAAGCGCCGCGCCAGCGCGGCGCGCTCTTCCGCGTCGGCCGCGATCGTCACGGCGCGATCCTCGCCGCCGATCGTGTCGAGCCGCTCCAGGCGGGAGAATTCGGTCGTCACGCCCATCGTCCTTCCATCAGTTCGCTCACGCTGAGCGGGTCGAGCTCGCGGCGTAGCGCCTTGAGCGCGCCGCGCACGTGCGCCAGCGCGAGCGGGTCGGGCGACGTGCCGCGATACAGGTTGCGCACCAGCGCCGCGTCGAGCACGCCGTCGTCCGGGGCGGCCAGTCCCTCACGATAGACGCCGAGCCGACCGCCCAGCATCCCCATCATCTTGCCGACATGCTTGCCCACGACCATGTCACCGAAGCCGATCTGGCGTACCTGCGCGTCCATGTCGTCGACGAAGCGCTCGGTCAGCCGCACCGAGGCGTCGGTGCCGTCGGATGCCTGCTCGAGCCGGAGCAGCACCATCGCCAGCACCGCCGCGACCATGTCGAAGCGGCCGTCGAGCGTGTCGGGCACCGCGCCGTCGAGATACCAGTGCGGCCGGCGCGCGCGCGCCACCACCGCGTCATACAGCGGCATCGCCTCGTCGCGCGGTCCGCGCCGCCGCAGCCACCCACTCAACCAACCCACCTGACACTCTTCCTCTCGACCGACCGGCGCGACGCTTGTCTCGCCCCGCGCGGCGGCATATTGAGGCGCGAGGCCGCAATGTCCACGCGCGCGTGCCGCGCGGGCAAGCGGCTGAGTTTCCGCGGAGTATCGATGCGCCCCCTTCTCTCTCTCGCTCTGGCTGCCGGCGTGCTCGCCGCCGGGTGCACGCCGCTGCGCTCGCACCAGGGCTATATCGTCGACGCCGACCTGGTGAACTCGATCCAGCCCGGGGTCGACAACCGCCAGTCGGTGCTCGCCACGCTCGGTACCCCCAGTTTCGCGAGTCAGTTCAACCAGGGCGACTGGTATTACGTCTCGCGCGACAGCCGCAATCTCGCCTTCACCCCGCCCAAGCCGCGCGACCAGCTGACGATGCAGATCAGCTTCGACCAGGCCGGCAACGTCACCACGGTGCGCAAGTCGGGGATCGACCAGGTCGTCTCGCTCAAGCCCGACGGCAGGACCACGCCGACGCTGGGTCGCAAGCGCGGCTTCTTCCAGGACCTGTTCGGCAACATCGGCACGGTCGGCGCGGCGGGGGCTGGCGGCGGCGGAGGCCCGGCCGGCGGGGGGACCGGCCCCTGATCTCGCCGCCGCGGGGCGCGCACATCCCGCGCCGCGCCGTGATGGTGGTCTGACCCTCGTATATAGAGCGGGTGCGCAGCGAGTCCGCGAACCCGTCCTACTCCAGCCGCGGTTCGGCCGCGTCGCCACGAACGCCGCGACGCGGCCAGTACCGGCTTGGGGTCGGCACCGGTCCCGAAAGGGGGAAAGGGACCGCGGCGGCTAACGCGCGCGCGGTCGCTTTGTTCGCCACGGTTAACGCTTTCTCGCGAGCGTTGCCGATCGGCCACAGGTCAGCGGGAAATTCCGCCTTAGATCACCTATCCGCGCCGGGTTCGTGGCCGTGACCGCGCTCGGACTGCTCGACCGTGCGGTCACCGAGACGACGCTGTTCGCCGCGTTCGTCCTCTTCATCCTGGGCCTGGACGACCTGCTGCTCGATCTGATCGCGGCGGTGACAGGACGCTCCGACCCGGACGTGCGGACGGTGTCGGGGCCATCGCGGCTTCGCTTCGCGGTGTTCATCCCCGCCTGGCGCGAGGAACGGGTGATCGGAGCGATGCTTCGCGCGACGCTCGCGCGCTACGACCATCCCTCCTATCGCCTCTACGTCGGCTGCTATCCGAACGATCCCGCCACCGCCGCTGCCGTGCGCTCGGTGAACGATCCGCGAGTCCGGCTGGTCGTGGGAGGCGGCGACGGCCCCACCACCAAGGCCGACTGCCTCAACCGACTGTGGCAGGCCCTCTCCGCCGAGTCCGCGTGGCGCCCCGACGCGTTGGTGCTGCACGACGCCGAGGACATGGTCCACCCGCTCGAGCTGCGCGCCGCCGAGCACGCCCTACGCGGCGCGGCGCTGGTCCAGCTGCCGGTCCTGCCGCTGATCGATCCGACACGGCACTGGGTCACCGGCCATTACGCCGACGAGTTCGCCGAGACCCACGCGCGCGACCTCGTGGTGCGCGCCGCGCTCGGCGCGTCGCTGCCGCTCGCGGGGGTCGGCTGTGCGATCCGCTACGACGCGCTGGAGCGGCTCGCCGGTACCAGCGGCCTGCCCTTCGCGGCGGACAGCCTCACCGAAGACTATGAGCTGGGACTCCGCGCCGCCGCCCTCGGACTGACGATCCGTTTCGTGCGGCAGCGTGATTCGAGCGGTGCGCTGATCGCGACCCGCGCCTACTTTCCCGAGACGCTGGCCCGGGCAGTGCGCCAGAAGGCGCGCTGGATCGGCGGGATCGCGCTCGCAGGCTGGGACCGGACGGGGTGGGGCGCACCGCGAGTCGCCGAACGATGGATGCGCTGGCGCGACCGCCGCGCGCCGCTCGCCGCCGCCGCGGTGACGGCGGCCTATGCCGCGGCCGCGCTGGCGGCGGTGGCTGCCGTGTCTCACCGATGGGAAGGCGACGCACCGCCGGCGCCGGGGCGGGGTCTGCGCGCGCTGCTCACCGTCAACGCCGTGCTGCTCGGCTGGCGGCTGATCGCGCGGCTCCGGCTCACCGCCGCGGCCTATGGCTGGCGTGAGGGGCTGCGCGCGCTGCCGCGGATCGCGGTCGCGAACGCCGTGCTCATCCTGTCGGCGACACGCGCGCTGCGGCTCCACGTCGCCGCCCTGCGCGGCGCCCCGGTGCGATGGGACAAGACCGCACACCGCTTCCCGGACCTGCCATGAGGCGAGGCCGCGCGCTGCGCTGCTGGGGGCTGCTGCTCGGGCTGTGGGTGAGCGCACGTGCGGCGTGGCTGTCGCACGAGAGCTTACCGCGCGCGGGTAGGCCGGCGATCGCGGCGTCCGTCGTCACGGCTCGACCGGCCGCGGCCTCGGTTCCACACCCGGGGACTGTCGCCACCGCGCGCGTGAGGCCCGTGCCGCGGGCGACCGACCCCAACGATCGATCCGGCGAAGCCGCTGCGCCGCGCCACGTCGCCTCACCTGGCCCGGCTCGTTCACCGGGGCTGATCGTCGCCGCGGAGAGCGCGGCACCGGCCCTGCCGCTGCCGCTCACCGGATCCGCCACAGTGAGAGGCGAAGCCGCGGAGGGGCAGTCCGTGCCGCTCGCGGACGTGACGGGCCTCCCGGTCGCCGCCGGACCGGCGCCCCGCTGGTCGCAGACGGGCTGGCTGCTGCTCCGCGGCGGCGCGACGACCAGCACCGCCGCGCCGCAGCTCGGCGGGGCGCAGCTGGGAGTCAGGATCGCCCGGGCGCTCGACGACAAAGGCGGTCTCGCGGCCTCGCTGCGGCTGGTGTCGGCGCTCCAGGCACGCGAGCGCGAGGCGATCGCGGCGGTCGAGTGGCACCCGCGTGCGCTGCCGCTCCGGGTCCTGGCCGAGCGACGGATCGGCGTCGCGGGGCTGCGCTCCGGCTGGGGCATCGGCACCGCCGCTGGGATCAGCGACCGGGCGCTGCGACCGGGCGCCCTGCTCGACGCTTACCTCCAGGCCGGCGTGATCGAGCGGCGTGGCGGCTATGCCGACGGCGCGGTGAGTCTCGAGCACCCTCTGACACAGCGCGGCGGCGCGACGCTGCGGCTCGGGGTCGGTGCGTGGGGCGCGGCGCAGCGCGGCGCCGAGCGGCTCGACGTCGGCCCGACCGCGTCGCTCCGGCTCGGGCACGCGCGCGCGACCCTGGCGTGGCGCGCGCGCGTCGCCGGGGATGCGCGTCCGAGCTCGGGCGCGGCGCTGACGATCGCCATCGATCATTAGCGGCGGCGGATCGCGCGGTGGCGTCGGCGCGCCGAACCGGCTAGCGGCTGGGAGCGTCATGGACATCTACCTGCCGATCGCGAATCTGTCGGTGAACGCGCTCGTGATGATCGCGCTCGGCGCGGGCGTCGGATTGCTCTCGGGCATGTTCGGAGTCGGTGGCGGCTTTCTCACCACGCCGCTGCTGATCGTCTACGGCATCCCGCCCACGGTCGCAGCGGCCTCGGCCGCGACTCAGGTGACCGGCGCGAGCGTCTCGGGGGTGTTCGCGCACTTCCGCCGCAACGGCGTCGACACCCGTATGGGGACGGTGCTGGTGATCGGCGGCGTGCTCGGCTCGCTGTTCGGCGCCTGGCTGTTCCGGCTCCTGCAGCGCTGGGGGCAGATCGATACGACGATCGCGATCACCTATGTGCTGCTGCTCGGCTCGATCGGGCTGCTGATGCTGCGCGAGGCGGTGAGCGCGATCCTGGTGGCGCGCGGGCGCCGCGCCGCGCCGCCGCGCCGGCGTCGCCACCACCCTCTCGTCGCGGCGCTGCCGTTCCGGATGCGCTTCTACGCCTCGGGGCTGTATATCTCCCCCCTGGCGCCGCTACTGCTCGGCTTCTTCACCGGCATCCTGACGATCCTGCTCGGGGTCGGCGGCGGCTTCGTGCTGGTGCCGGCGATGATCTACCTGCTCGGCATGGCGACCTCGGTGGTGGTCGGCACCAGCCTGTTCCAGATCCTGTTCGTCACCGCCGCGGCGACGATGGTCCACGCCACCACGACGCGCGCGGTGGATATCGTGCTCGCCGCGCTGCTGCTGGTCGGCTCGGTGGTCGGCGCGCAGGTCGGCGCGCGCTTCGCCGCGCGCGCGCGGCCCGAATATCTCCGGCTCGCGCTGGCGATCATGGTGCTGCTGGTGGCGGGGCGGATCGCGCTCGGTCTCGGCTGGCGCCCCGACGAGATCTACGCGGTGGAGCTGTCGTGAGTCGCGCCGCCTGGGCGCTGGCGCTCGTCGCGCCGCTGCTCACCGCGCAGAGCAAGCCGGTGCTGGTGCCCGACGTGTCGCAGCGCGACATCGAGATCGCCTACAGCTTCACCGGCGCCGAGCTGCTGCTGTTCGGCGCGATCCTCTATCCCGGCGGACGCGCGCCCGCCGGCGAGCGCCCGGCGGACATCGTCATCGTGGTGAAGGGGCCGACCCAGTCGATCACCATCCGCGAGAAGGAGAAGGTCGCGGGCATCTGGGTCAACGCGGGGCGGCTGCGCTATCGCTCGGCGCCGTCCTTCTATGCGCTGGCCTCGTCGCGCCCGCTCGGCCAGCTGGTCGACGCGCGCACCCGCGCGATCTACGAGCTCGGGCTCGACAGCCTCCAGCTCTCGCCCGCCTCCGCCGCGCCGACCGACGTGCAGGACCGCTTCACCCGCGGCCTGGTGGAGCAGCGCCGCCGCGCCGGGCTGTTCTACGAGGCGCCGGGCGCGGTCGAGCTCACCGACGGCGTGCTCTATCGCGCGCGAGTCGCGATCCCGGCGCGCGTGCCGGTCGGGCGCTTCACCGCGGAGACTTTCCTGATCCGCGACGGCCGCGTGCTCGCCGCGGCGGTGCGCGACATCGACATCCGCAAGTCGGGCTTCGAGCGCTTCGTCGCCGCGGCGGCGCAGCGCCACGAGATCCTCTACGGGCTCGCCGCGGTGACGCTGTCGGTGCTGCTCGGCTGGGCGGCGGGGCGGTTCGCGCAGCGCGGCTGAGGCGCGCGCCTCCATCCTATGTTTACGAAGCGGCCGTATCGCTAGCCCTCGCTGAATCGCAGGGAAAAGCAGCTTCGTATGAACGATATCGTCGGCCAGGGCGAGTTCCGCACGGCGCTCGCCGCCGCCTTCCCGGACGGGCCGCAGGCGGCGGCCGCGCCCACCGGCCCGGAACCGCTCGGCTATGTGCTCGAGATCGCAGGCGGCCAGGGCGAGCTGGTGCTCGATTCGCCCTCGCTCGCCGCGCTGGCGGGCCATCCCGACCCGCTGGTCGCCACCGCGGGACAGGTCGGCGGCCAGCTCAAGGTGCGCGCCGGCGCGATGTGGCTGGTAGCGACGGTGCGGACGGTGCGGCTGGCGCGCGGCCAGGCCGACCAGGTGATCGCCGCGATCGACTTCATCGGCGAGGGCGAGGTCGAGCGGCTGACCGGCCATCTCCACCATTTCCGTCGCGGCGTCACCGCCTTCCCGCTGCCGGGCGCGGAGGTGTTCGCGGTGACGGGCGCGGACCTCGAGCAGGTCCACGCCGCCTCTGGCCGTGCCGCGATCGCGATCGGCACCGTCCACCCGACCCGCGACGTGCGCGCCTCGCTCTACGTCGACTCGCTGCTGGGCAAGCATTTCGCGCTGCTCGGCTCGACCGGCACCGGCAAGTCGACCGCTGCGGCGCTGATCCTCCACCGCCTGTGCCGGCTGGCGCCGCAGGCGCACGTGGTGATGATCGACCCGCACGGCGAGTATGGCGCCGCCTTCGCCGACGAGGGCGCGCTGTTCGACGTCTCGAACCTGCAGATGCCCTATTGGCTGATGAACTTCGAGGAGCATTGCGAGGTGCTGCTCACCAGCGCCGGGCCGGAGCGCCAGGTCGACGCCGACATCCTCGCCAAGTGCCTGCTCGCCGCGCGCGGCAAGAGCCGGCTCGGGCAGGAGATCGCGCGGCTGACGGTGGACGCGCCGATCCCCTATCTGCTCAGCGACCTCACCCAGATCCTGCAGCAGGAGATGGGCAAGATGGACCGCGCCGGCGACACCGCACCCTATCTGCGGCTCAAGAACAAGCTCGACGAGCTCAAGGCCGACCCGCGCTACGGCTTCATGTTCTCGGGCATGCTGGTGGCGGACACGATGGCGGCGTTCGTCCAGCGCATCTTCCGCTTCTGCGGCGACGGCAAGCCGATCTCGATCATCGACGTCTCGGGCGTGCCGAGCGAGATCACCGCGGTGGTGGTGGCGGTGCTCAGCCGCATGGTGTTCGACTTCGCGATCTGGTCGAGGGCCGAGCCGCAGCGCCCGATCCTCCTGGTCTGCGAGGAGGCGCACCGCTACGTCCCCGCCGGGCGCGAGGAGCGCACCGCGGTGGGTCGCATCCTCGGCCGTATCGCCAAGGAGGGGCGCAAGTACGGCGTCTCGCTCGGGCTGGTGACGCAGCGTCCGTCCGACCTCGCCGAGGGCGTGCTCTCGCAATGCGGCACGATCATCTCGATGCGGCTCAACAACGAGCGCGATCAGGCGTTCGTCCGCGCTGCCATGCCCGAGGGCGCGCGCGGCTTCCTCGACGCGCTGCCGGCGCTGCGCAACCGCGAGGCGATCGTGTGCGGCGAGGGCGTGGCGATCCCGATCCGCGTCGCCTTCGACACGCTGGAAGAGGGCAAGCGGCCCGCGTCCGACGATCCGGTCTTCTCGGCGCTGTGGCGCGAGGGCGGCGGCGAGGAGCAGATCGTCGCGCGCACGATCCAGCGCTGGCGCGGCCAGGGGCGCTGAGCGTTCGCGGACCACCGCCCCGCGCCATCTCAGCCGTCGGTATCTCCGCTGGCGCTGCGTCCGGATCGGGCGTACCATCTCTACCATGGAGAGGTGGCTCGCGCTCATGCTGGCCAGCATCGCCCTGCCCGCGTCGGCGCAGGCAGGGGCGCCCTCCCCTGCGCCGATGGCGGCGCTCGGGGTTGTCCCCGTGACGCTCCCAGACGACCTGCCCGCCGACGCCGGCGACGCGCTCGACTTTCTCACCGCCGAGGACCGCATGACGGTGCCGGTCGAGATCGCCGGCGCGGGCCCCTTCCCCTTCATCATCGACACCGGCGCGCAGCGCAGCGTGATCTCGCGCCAGCTCGCCGCGCACCTCGGCCTCGCCACTGGGCGCCGCGTGCGCGTGGTCGCGATGGCGGGAACGAGCGACGTCGACACCGCCATCCTCCCCACGATCTCGGTGAGCCCTAGGCCGGTCGCGCGGGTCGGCGGCGAGCGGATCGAGGCGCCGATGTTCGAGGCGCGTCACCTCGGCGCGCCGGGCATGCTCGGGATCGACACGTTGCAGGGGCAGGCGCTGACGATCGACTTCGACGCGCAGCGGATGCAGGTCACGCCGTCGAGCCGGCGCCAGCGGCTCAAGCGCGAGCCCGGCGAGATCGTGATCCAGGCGCGCAGCCTGTTCGGCCAGCTCGTCGTCACCAGCGCCACGGTCGCGGGCCGGCGCGTGCGGGTCGTGCTCGACACCGGCACCAGCGTCAGCCTCGGCAATCTCGCGCTGCGTCGTCTGCTCTCCAGCCGGCGCGGGGGGGCCACGGTGCTGACCAGCGTGCTCGGGGTACAGATCGCCGCCGATTACGCGCTGCTGCCCGAGATGACGCTGGGGCCCGCCAAGATCCGAGCGCTGCCGATCGCCTTCGCCGATGCCGCCCCGTTCCGCGTCTTCGGCATCGATGACAAGCCCGCGCTGATGCTCGGCATGGACGCACTGCGGCTGTTCCGCCGCGTCCACATCGATTTCGCCAACCGCGAGCTGCGCCTCCTCCTGCCCCGCGACCTGCGTCGCAGCGGCTGAGCCCCGTTGCGCCCCGACCGCTTCGCTGCGAGGCTGGCGGCGGACGAACGAGGGAGGATCGATGCGCGGGATCGGGGTGGCGGCGCTGCTCGCCGGATTGCTGGCGGGGACGACGGGAAGCGGCGCGGCGGCGCAGGCGCGACCAGACGAGAAGGCCTTCTTCGATCTGTATCGCGAGATGGTCGAGACCAACACGGTGGTCAACGTCGGCAGCTGCACCCAGGCGGCCGAGCAGGTCGCGGCGCGGCTCAAGCGCGCCGGCTATGCCGACGCCGACGTGACGCTCTTCTCCACCCCCGAGCACCCGAAGGACGGCGGCGTCGTCGCGGTGCTGCGCGGCAGCGACGCGGCGCTCAAGCCGATGCTGCTGCTCGGGCACCTCGACGTGGTCGAGGCCAAGCGGGCGGATTGGCAGCGCGATCCGTTCAAGCTGGTCGAGGAGGGCGGCTATTATTACGCGCGCGGCGCGGTCGACGACAAGGCGATGGCCGCGATCTGGGCCGACGCGATGGTGCGCTTCCGCCAGCAGAACTATCGCCCGAAGCGCACGATCAAGCTGGCGCTGACCTGCGGCGAGGAGACCACCTTCGCCTTCAACGGGGCGCAGTGGCTGGCGCAGCACCGCCCCGAGCTGATCGCGGCCGAGTTCGCGCTCAACGAGGGCGGCGGGGGCCGGCTCGACGCGCAGGGCAAGCGCCAGCTGTTGGCGGTGCAGGTCGGCGAGAAGGCGGCGCAGAACTTCACCCTGCTGGCGACCAACCCGGGCGGGCACAGCTCCACCCCGGTGCCGGACAACGCGATCTACGAGCTCGCCGACGCGATCAAGGCGGTGCAGAACTATGAGTTCCCGGTACGCTTCACCGACACGACGCGCGCCTATTTCACCGCCACCGCGCAGCGCGTCGGGGGCGAGCAGGCGGCGGCGATCGCGCGGCTGCTCGCCGACCCGCAGGACCGGGCGGCGGACGCGATCGTCAGCCGCGACAAGGTGATGCACTCGACGCTGCGCACCACCTGCGTGACCACGCTGCTGAGCGCGGGCCACGCCGAGAACGCGCTGCCGCAGCGCGCCACCGCCAACGTCAACTGCCGCATCTTCCCCGGCGAGACAGTAGACGGCACGCTCGCCAAGCTGCGCGCGCTGGCGGGCAGCAAGGTTACCGTCACCGCCAATCAGCCGATCCGCCCCACCGCGGTGCCGCCGACGCTCGATCCCAAGATCATCGGCCCGATGCAGACGCTGGCGAAGAAGCATTTCCCGGACGTGCCGCTGCTGCCGACCATGTCGACGGGGGCGACCGACGGCGTGTTCCTGGAGGCGATCGGTATCCCGGTCTACGGCGTGCCGGGGACCTTCCTCGACCCCGACTTCAACGGCGTACACGGGCTCAACGAGCGGATCCGGGTCGAGTCGCTCTACGCCGCGCGCGACTATCTGTACGACCTGGTCAAGGCGTACGCGGGCTGAGGGGGCCACGAGAACAAGCCACAGGCCACCAACGCGTCACCCCGGCGGACGCCGGGATCCAGTAGGGAAGGCCGTGGTGAGACCCACGACGGTTCCGTAGCTGGATCCGGCGTCCGCCGGGGTGACGAAGTTGGTGGGGCTAACCTGACGCGATCAGCGAGGTCCGGAGACGCTCACCCGGTCCTTCCGAGCGCGACGGCGCTCAGCGAAAGAAGACGTGGTTGCCGATCGAGGCGACGCGCTGGCCGGCGGCGCGGCCGGTGCTGCGATGGTGGAAATAGAGCGCGTTCGACGCGTCGGTCTCCCACGCGTCCTTCATCGCGACCTTGGCCACCGCCATCGCGGTGCGCCAGTCGTCGTTCGACGGCGCGTCGGGCATGACGCCGCCGCGCACGAAGGAGAATTGCCCCTTCTGCGTGATGACATCGCACACGCTGCCGCCGAAGCGGCGCGACTTGGTGCGGTTGAGGATCACCTCGGCGACCGCGAGCTGCCCGCTCAGCGGCTCGCCGCGTGATTCGAAATAGATCGCGCCGGCGAGGCAGCGCATGTCCTCGTCGGTGTTCGACGGGATCGACTGGTCCGCGACCGCGGCGGCGAGGGTGGGATAAGCGACCTGCTCGTCCGCCTGCTCGGCGGCGGCCTGGTCGAGGATCTGGGCGGCGCTGTCGGGCGCCGGGGTCGCGGTCGCGGGAAGCGCGGCGGCGACGGTGACCTGACTCGCGGTTACACCCGGGAGCGCCGGCACTTCGGCGGCGAGGCCGGGCGCGCTCTGGAGGGCCAGCGAGACGATCGAGGCAGTGAACGCTGCGAAAGCGGCAGCGCGGGAACCTAAAGGCATTCCACGTCTTGTCTGTGCGGTGGGTACGCGGATACGGTCGCTGAACCAGCGTTAGCTGCTCAAAAGACCGACCGGGTGCCCCCCCGACTGCGTCACCGTTCGGGATCGCACCCCGCCGCGGCACAACGCCTGTTGTCGATCCCATCTCGCTACGGGCGAGGGGTTAACAGCGTCAATCAGCCAGCATCGTTTCAGCGACGAACCGTTCGGCGTCCGGGACGTCCAGTTCGATCACCCACAGGTCGGGGTCACGACGGCGTCGCAAACGCCAGTAATCCTCCACCGCGATCGAGTCGCCGTCGCTGGGACCGGCGGCGATCAGCACGTCGCGGTCGTCGATCCCGCGCATCCGCTCCACCGCGCGCAGCGAGCGCCCCTCGCACAGCAGCACCAGCACCGCGCCGGACTGCGCCTCCCCCGACGCGCGCACCACCGCCATACCGCCGGAATCATTGACCCGCCGCAGCAGCGCGCCGACCGCGAGATGCGTGGGCAGCCGCGCGCTCACGCCGCCGGCGCCGCATAGCCGGGCAGGCTGGCGAGCGCGATCCGCGAGCGCATGAAGGTACCGGTGCCGCGCGCCACCTCCTCGCCGTCGACGGCGATCAGCCGCGCCTCGGCGACGAAGACGCGGCGCTGCCCGCTGACCCAGCGGCCCTCCGCCACCGCCTCGCCCTCGCCGAGCGGGCGCGTGAGCAGCAGGCTGAACTGAGTGGTGAGCAGGAAGCGATCGGTCACCAGGCTGTTGCACGCGTAGAAAGCGGCGTCGTCGAGCATCTTGAAATAGCTGGTGCCGTGCGCCGCGCCGGCGGCGTGAAAGTGACGCTGGTCGATGCGGAAGCGGATCCGCGCCACACCGGGCTCACCGATCTCGAGCCGCGACTCGAACAGATGGTTGATCGGTGCGGCCGCATACAAGGATTCGAGCGCGCGGTGATGCGCCGCGGCGCCCTCAGGCGGCGTCACGCGTGTCGTCCGCGGTGAGCAGCGCGTAGATCGCGTCGGGCGAGCCCGCGCCGCGCAGCTTGGCGACCAGGGTGCGATCACGGAAGCGCCGCGCCACGCGGGCGAGCGCCTTGAGATGCGCGCCACCTGCGTGGGGCGGCGACAGCATCGCCACCACCACGTCGACCGCGACGTCGTCGACCGCGGCGAACCCGAGCGGCTGCGCCAGCCGCGCCACGATCAGCGCGACCCGCTGCATGCCCGCCAGTCGCGCGTGCGGGATCGCGACACCACCGCCGAAACCCGTCGACCCCTCTTTCTCCCGCGCGGCCAGCCCCTCGGCGATCGCGCGCGCGTCCAACCCCACCCAGGGCGCGGCGAGCGCGCCGAGCTGGGTGAAGAGGGCCTTCTTCGACGCCGCGGGTAAACCCACGACGACGAGCTCGGGCACGAGCAGGTCGCTCAGATCGGTGGTCATGATCGATGCAGGTAGGTGGCCGCGCGCGCCTCAGCCAGCGCGCTGCGGCTCGACCCATCCGATCGTGCCGTCGCCGCGGCGATAGACCATGTTGTACGAGCCCGTGCCGGCATTGCGGAACAGCAGCGCCTGGGTGTTGCGCAGGTCGAGCATCATCACCGCGTCGGACACGCTCGCCTCGGGCACGTCGACGCGAGTCTCGGCGATCACCAGCGGCGCGTCACCCGCTTCCTCCTCGTCGGCCGATTCGGCGAAGAGCGTGTAGCCCGCGTTGTCATAGCCGGTGCGGTCCTGCTCGGCCTCGACCGCGGCGTGCGCCGGGGTACGATCCTTGAGGCGCCGAACATAGCGGCGCAGCTGCTTCTCGATCTTCTCGGCGGCGCCATCGAAGGAGAGATGCGCGTCATGCGCGTCGTGGCGACCCTTGAGCACCAGCCCGCGAGTCACGTGCGCGACGATGTCGCAGGTAAAGCCGTTATCGTGCGGGCCCTTGCCGAAGGTCGTCTCGGCCGAGATGGCGCGTGCGAAATATTTGTCAGCGATACCCTGGAGCCGGTCCTGCACATGGGCCTTCAGCGCGTCGCCGATCGCCACCTGGTGACCTGATATCCGGATATCCATCATTTCTTCTCCATCGTTGCCGGTCGAGCCCCTGCCCGGCTGGTGCTAAGCGCGTCATCCGGACGCGTCGGCGCCCCATAGGGGTTCTTTGACCCCTTTCAGAAACGCGGCGTGCGCGGCCAGTTCCGCCGCCTTCGCCGAAAAGAGCCGCTGCGGGCGCGCGCGCGCCGGCGTCGGCGCGGAGCTGGCGGTTGCGGCCGCGGCCATGATCGGCTCGCTCACCAGCCCCAGCCCGATCTGTCGCCCGCCCTGCAGCTCGACATAGACCTGCGCGAGCAGCTGCGCGTCGAGCAGCGCGCCGTGCAGCACGCGGTGCGAGCGGTCGATGCCGTAGCGGTTGCACAGCGCGTCGAGCGTGTGCTTGGCGCCGGGATGGCGCGTGCGTGCGAGCTGGAGCGTGTCGACCATGCGCGAGCGGCATACCGCGATGCGGCCGCAGCGCTCGAGCTCGCCGTTGAGGAAGGAGAAGTCGAACCCCGCGTTGTGCGCGATCAGCGGCGCGTCGCCGATGAAATCGAGCAGCGCCTCGACCCCCAGAGCGAACACCGGATGTTTCGAGAGGAAATCGATGCGCAGCCCGTGCACGCGCGCGGCCTCCTCGGGCATGTCGCGCTCCGGGTGGAAATAGGCGTGGAAAGAGCGTCCGGTCTCGCAGCGGTTGATCAGCTCGACGCAGCCGATCTCCACCATCCGGTCGCCCCCGGCGAAGCTCAGCCCCGTGGTCTCGGTATCGAAGACGATCTCGCGCATGCGCAGCGTTATCGACCCGCCGCGGCGCCGGCGCAAGCGATGAGGCGCCGCACCGCCGCGCGCGTCTCGGCGATCGGCACGTCGGTGGCGATCACCACGTCGGCGCGCGCGCGCTTCTCGGCGTCGGGCAGCTGGCGCGCGAGGATCGAGTCGAGCTTGGCCGCGGTCATGCCGGGTCGCGCGAGCGTCCGTTCGCGCTGCACTGCCGATGCGGCGGACACCACCGCGACCCGGTCGACCGCGGCGTCGCCGCCGGTCTCGAACAGCAGCGGCACGTCGAGCACCACCAGCGGCGCGGTGGCGTGGCGCGCGAGGAAGGCGGCGCGCTCGGCCGCGACCGCGGGATGGACGATCGCCTCCAAGTCGCGCAGCGCGACTTTGTCCCCCAGCACCGCGGCCCCGAGCGCGGCGCGGTCGACCCCCGCCGCGCCCGCGGTCCCGGGGAAGCGCGCCGCGATCGCCGCGACCAGCGCGCCATCCCGGCCCTGCAGCCGGTGAACCACCGCATCGGCGTCGAACACGGGCACGCCCGCCTCGGCGAACAGGCGCGCGACGGTGGTCTTGCCCATGCCGATCGAGCCGGTGAGCCCGAGCACGATCATCGCGCGCTCACGCCAGCAGCAGCGCGCGCAGATCGTCGTCGCGCTCGCGCGGCGGCGCGGCGGCGAAGAACAGCTCGAAGGCGAGCGCGGCCTGGCCGATCAGCATCTCCAGCCCGTCCACCGTGTCGAGCCCGCGCGCGCGCGCGGCGGCGAGCAGCTGCGTCTCGAGCGGGGCGTAGACGATGTCATAGACGATCGCGTCCTCCGGCAGCGGCGCGAGATCGAGCGTCAGCGGCGGCTGCCCGGCCATGCCGAGCGCGCTGGTGTTGACGAGCAGCGCGGTATCGGGGCGCAGCCGCGCCTCGAGCGAGAGCGCGTCGCCCTTGAGCCCGAAGCCGGCGAGCAGCGCGGCGCCCTTGAGCGGCGTGCGGTTGAGCAGGGTCACGCGCCCTACCCCCACCTTCGACAGCGCGAACAGCACCGCGCGCGCCGCACCGCCCGCCCCGATCACCGTGACCGGCGCGCCGGCGAGGTCGAGGTCGGCGATCGGCGAGAGGAAGCCGGCGGCGTCGGTGTTGGTCGCGGCGAGATTGCCCGACTCGTCGCGGAACACGGTGTTGGCGGCGCCGATCGAGCCGCGCACCCCGCCGGGATCGGGGACATGGTCGAGCGCGGCCACCTTAAGCGGCACGGTGACGTTGCAGCCGCGCCAGTCGGGGTCCCCTGCGCGCGCCGCGAAGAAGCGGCCGAGGTCGTTCGCGTTCACCCGCTCGGCACGATAGTCGCCCGCGATCCCCAGCGTCTCCAGCCAGAAAAGGTGGATCAGCGGCGACTTGGAGTGCGCGATCGGGTCGCCGATCACCTCGGCATAAGGGGTCGTCATGTCGGCAGCACCTCGCGCGTGCGGAGATAGTCGAGCACCGGTAGCAGCGGCATGCCGAGCACGGTGAACTGGCTGCCCGACACCTTGGCGAAGAGCTGCACGCCCGGTCCCTCGATGCGGTAGCAGCCGACGCAGCCCGCGATCGCGGGCCACTCGGCGTCGAGATAGGTCTCGATGAACGAGTCGGACAGCGGGCGGACGACGATCCGCGCGGCGTCGACCACGCGCCACACCGGGCGCCCACCCTCCGCGATCACCGCCGCGCTGACGAGATCATGGTGACGCCCCGACATCCGGCGGAGGTGATCGCGCGCCTCCTCGCGCGAGGTCGGCTTGTCGAGCACGCTGCCGTCGTCGAGCACCGCGAGGCTGTCGGAGCCGAGCACCAAGGCCCCCGGGTGGCGTGCCGAGACCTTGAGCGCTTTCAGCTCGGCGAGCGCGTCGGCGAGGTCGCGCGGGCGCGCGCCCGCCATCGCCGCCTTGAGCGCGGCCTCGTCGGCGTAGGCCGGCTCGGCGGTGAAGGGAACGCCCGCGGCGGACAGCATGGCGGTGCGCGAGGCGCTCTGCGAGGCGAGGATCAGCATGTCGGTCAGTCCGTGGCGCGGGTGGCGGTGCCGCGGCGCTCGTTGACCAGAGCGATGATCGCCGCCGCGGTCTCCTCGATCGAGCGCCGCGTGACGTCGATCACGGGCCAGCCGTTGTCGGCGAAGATGCGGCGCGCGAAGGCGATCTCGCGCGCCACCGCGTCCTGGTCGACGTAATCTGTCTCGGGCGCCTGGTTGAGCGAGAGCAGCCGGTTGCGCCGCACCTGGATCAGCCGGTCGGCGCTGGTCGTCAGACCCACCACCAGCGGATAGTCGAGCGCGAACAGCGAGGCCGGCGGCGGACTCTCGACCACGATCGGGATGTTGGCGGTCTTGTAGCCGCGGTTGGCGAGATAGATCGAGGTCGGCGTCTTGGACGAGCGGCTCACCCCGGCGAGGACGATATCGGCCTCCTCCCAGTCCTCGTGCGCGATCCCGTCGTCGTGCGCGATGGTGAACTGGATCGCGTCGACTCGCGCGAAATAGGCCGCGTCGAGCACGTGCTGTCGGCCGGGACGCGCCTTGGCCTGCTGGCCGAGCAGCATCGACAGCGCGTCGTTGACCGGGTCGAGCGGCGCCACCGTCGGCAGGCCGAGCGCGCGGCAGCGGTTCTCCAGCGCCGCGCGGGTGACCGGGTTCACCAGCGTGAACACGACCAGCCCGGGGTTCTGCGCGATCTCCTGGAGGATGCGATCGAGGTGCATCTCGGTGCGCACCATCGGCCAGAAATGCCGCACCGTCTCCACGTCGTCATATTGCGCCAGCGCCGCCTTGGCGATGTTCTCCAGCGTCTCGCCGGTCGAATCGGAGAGCAGATGGAGGTGGAGGCGCACCATCCTCAGCCCCCTGGGGATCGAACTGTGGACAACATGGGGACGCGCGCTAGCGCAACTCACCCGCGCCGCCAAGCGAGCGTCGCGACGGTGGATAGATCTTATTCCATCCACAATCTCGTCCGCAGCCGCGACGTTCCTCCACAGCCTGTGGAAAGCGGGGAAGAGGTGTCGCGAATCCGTGAGTCCGCGTCGGACTCGCGCGGTCAAGCTGTTGGCATTTCCGGTGACGGCGGATTAAGCCACCGCAACCCACGCGCCATCCGCATCAACATCCTTCTTCGAGATTCTATTATCTGAAGGGGGAGAGGACGATCTCACCCGTGCCCACTCCATCGGACCAGACCATCAAACCGCTGTTGCGCACGCTGCAGGGCCAGCGACAGGAGCGACCGCCGCTGTGGCTGATGCGCCAGGCCGGGCGTTACCTGCCGGAATATCGCGCGCTGCGGGCCGAGAAGGGCGGCTTCCTCGCGCTCGCGACCGACCCGGAGGCCGCGGCCGAGGTGACGCTCCAGCCGATCCGCCGCTTCGGCTTCGACGGCGCGATCCTCTTCTCCGACATCCTGATGGTGCCCTGGGCGCTCGGGCAGGAGCTCAGCTTCGGCGCCGGCGAGGGGCCGCGGCTCGCCCCCGCGCTGGTCGACGCCGCGCTGGCGTCGCTCGAGGCGGTGCCCGCTCGGCTCGACCCCGTCTATGCCACGGTGCGCCGTGTCGCCGCGCAGCTGTCGCCCGCGACGACCTTCCTCGGTTTCGCCGGTTCGCCCTGGACGGTGGCGACCTACATGGTCGCGGGCCAGGGCAGCCGAGACCAGGAGGAGACGCGGCTGTTCGCCTATCGCGACCCCGCTGCCTTCGCGGCGATCATCGACGCGGTGGTCGCGCTCACGATCGACTATCTCGCCGCGCAGCTCGACGCCGGGGTCGAGGCGGTCCAGCTGTTCGACAGCTGGGCGGGTAGCCTCTCGCCCGAGCAGTTCGAGCGCTGGGTGATCGCGCCCAACCGGGCGATCGTCGACGGCCTGCGCGCGGGGCGACCGGGCACGACGATCATCGGCTTCCCCAAGGGTGCGGGCGGCAAGCTCCCCGCCTATGCCGCGGGCACCGCGGTCGACGCGATCGGGCTCGACGAGACCGTCGACCCCGCCTGGGCCGACCGGGTGCTGCCGTCCGGGCTTCCGGTGCAGGGCAACCTCGACCCGCTCGCGTTGCGCGTCGGCGGTGCAGCGCTCGACCGCGGCATCGACCGCGTGCTCGCCGCCTTCCCCGAGCGGCCGCACGTGTTCAACCTGGGCCACGGTATCGGCCAGCACACGCCGGTGGCGCACGTCGAGCATCTGGTCGCGCGCGTGCGCGGCGCGTAAGGGCGGGACATGAACATGGCGGGTTTCCTGGGCGCGGCCTATGATTGGGTGAAGGCGGCACACCTCATCTTCGTGATCTTCTGGATGGCGGGCCTGTTCATGCTGCCGCGCTACCTCGTCTATCACCAAGAGGGGCTGAGCGACCCGGCCGAGGCGGCGCGCTGGGTCGAGCGCGAGGGCAAACTGCGCGCGATCATTCTCACACCGGCGATGATCCTGGTCTGGGTGCTCGGCATCGCGCTCGCGCTCAACGCCGGCATCGCCGACGGCACGCCGGGGCTCGGCTGGCTCCATGCCAAGATCGCGCTTGTCGTGCTGCTGTCGGGCTATCACGGCTGGGCGGTGGGCTATGCGCGCAAGCTCGGCGCGGGCCGCCCCGCGCTCTCCGATCGCGCGCTGCGGCTGGTCAACGAGGTGCCCGCGATCGCCGCGGTGCTGATCGTCATCCTCGTCATCGTAAAGCCGTTCTGACGCCGCACACCCGCTTGACTAAGCCTCGGCCGACTCTTACCTCGCGGTCACGGCGTGACCGGTCCCGGTCTCCAGCCTCCTCTACAGCTTCGTATCTCGAGCGTATTCTTCGCCGGCCGAGCTTCCCCCCGCAACCGAGCACATCGGACACGTCTACATGCATCTCAAGGATTTGAAGAAGAAGGCCCCGGCCGACCTCGTGCAGCTCGCCGAGGAGCTCGGGGTCGAGGGCGCGTCGACGCTGCGCAAGCAGGATCTGATGTTCGCCATCCTCAAGGTCCAGGCCGAGAACGGCGAGCAGATCATGGGCGAGGGCACGATCGAGGTGCTGCCTGACGGCTTCGGCTTTCTCCGCTCGGCGCAGGCCAATTATCTCGCCGGTCCGGACGACATCTACGTCAGCCCCAACCAGGTGCGGAAGCACGGCCTGCGCACGGGCGACACGGTCGAGGGCGAGATCCGCGGGCCCAAGGACGGCGAGCGCTATTTCGCGCTGGTGAAGATCACCCAGGTCAATTTCGAGGATCCGGACCGCGTCCGCCACCGCGTCAACTTCGACAATCTCACCCCGCTCTACCCCGACGAGCGGCTCAAGATGGAGATCGAGGACCCGACGATCAAAGACAAGTCGGGCCGCGTGCTCGACGTCGTCGTGCCGATCGGCAAGGGTCAGCGCTGCCTCATCGTCGCCCCGCCGCGCGTCGGCAAGACGATCATGATGCAGAACATCGCGCGCGCGATCAGCCACAACCACCCCGAGGTGTTCCTGCTCGTTCTGCTCATCGACGAGCGGCCCGAGGAAGTCACCGACATGTCGCGCACGGTGATCGGCGAGGTGGTCTCCTCCACGTTCGACGAGCCGGCGACGCGCCACGTGCAGGTCGCCGAGATGGTGATCGAGAAGGCCAAGCGCTTGGTCGAGCACAAGAAGGACGTGGTGATCCTGCTCGACAACATCACGCGTCTGGGCCGCGCCTACAACACCGTGGTGCCCTCGTCGGGCAAGGTGCTGACCGGCGGCGTCGACGCCAACGCGCTGCAACGTCCCAAGCGCTTCTTCGGCGCGGCGCGCAACATCGAGGAGGGCGGCAGCCTCACCATCATCTCGACCTCGCTGATCGACACCGGCAGCCGCATGGACGAGGTGATCTTCGAGGAGTTCAAGGGCACCGGCAACGCCGAGATCGTGCTCGACCGCAAGGTCGCCGACAAGCGCATCTTCCCCGCGATCGACGTCGGCAAGTCCGGCACGCGCAAGGAGGAGCTGCTGGTCGAGAAGGACAAGCTCAGCAAGATGTGGGTGCTGCGCCGCATCCTGATGCAGATGGGCACCGTCGACGCGATGGAGTTCCTGCTCGGTAAAATGAAGGATTCCAAGACCAACGACGATTTCTTCGACTCGATGAACCAGTGAGCCGCGCCGGTTCCCGTCTACCGGGAGCGGTCGTGACAGGCGCGTGAAAGCTCACGTCGGTTAGAGTGCGGTAACTTTTCGCGGGCGGTGCGTTGGTTCAACGTGCCGCCCGCTCGTATCTTCAGGGGAGTGACGTCGTGAGCCTGATCGCCATGCTGGTCGCCGCGGGGGCAGCCGTCGCGCCCCAGGGACCCGGGTCGCTCGGCGACATCTGGCAGCATATCGTCGCTGATTTCTCCAACCTGGGCGACCCCGCCGCGCTGGCGGCGTTCGGCTCGGTGCTGATGATCGACCTGGTGCTGGCGGGCGACAATGCGATCGTCGTCGGCGCGCTCGCCGCCGGCCTGCCCTCCGATCAGCGCAAGAAGGTGATCCTGATCGGCATCGGCGCCGCGCTGGTGCTGCGCATCTTCTTCGCGCTGATCGTCACCTGGCTGATGGGGATCGTCGGACTGATCTTCGCCGGCGGCCTGCTGCTGCTGTGGGTGAGCTGGAAATTCTGGCGCGAGATCCGCGCCGGCGGCCATCAGCCCGATGCCGAGGGCAACGGCGACGCCGCGGTCGCGCCCGCGCGCAGCTTCGTCGGCGCGGCCTGGGCGGTCGCGGTGGCGGACGTGTCGATGAGCCTCGACAACGTGCTCGCGGTGGCGGGGGCGGCGCGCGAGCATCCCGGCATCCTCGTCGTCGGCCTGCTGCTGTCGGTCGCGCTGATGGGGCTCGCCGCCAACTTCATCGCACGGATCATCGACCGCTATCGCTGGATCGCCTATATCGGCCTCGCCGTGATCCTCTTCGTCGCGGGCAAGATGATCCACGAAGGCTGGGTCGGCGCCGAGAATACGCCGGGACTCGTCACGCTGTTCGGCTGACCGGATCGCGCCGGGTTCACGGCGCGTTCAACGGCGCCGCGCCAGTCTCGCGCCGGCCTGACAACGGAGTGACAATGCGTAATTTCTTCGTGCCGCTGGCGGCGCTCGCGGCGGTCGCCGCACCCGCGACCGCGCAGGGCACCGACCTCGCCGCGGTCCAGCGCTTCCTGTCCGCGGCCGAGACGATGACCGCGAACTTCAGCCAGACCGACCGCGATGGCCGCGTGCTGACCGGCGTGCTCACGCTCAAGAAGCCGGGCAAGATCCGCTTCCAATATCAGAAGGGCGTGCCGCTGCTCATCGTGAGCGATGGCAAGGCGTTCACCTTCATCGACTATTCGGTGAAGCAGGTGCAGCGCTGGCCGATCGGCAACTCCCCGCTGGGCGTGCTGATCGATCCCAGCCGCGACATCTCACGCTATGCCAAGGTCGTGCCGTCGCCCAACCCAGACGTGCTGTCGGTCGAGGCGAACGACCCCAAGCATCCCGAGTTCGGCCGTATCACCATGGTGTTCGCGCGCGACGCCGCGGCGCCGGCGGGGCTGATGCTGCAGGGCTGGGTCGCGCTCGACAGCCAGGGCAACCGCACGACCATCCGGCTGAACGGGCAGAAGTTCAACGCGCCGGTGAGCGACGCGGCGTTCAGCTGGACCGACCCGCGGCGCCAGGGTCGCAGCGGCTGACGAATTTCTACAATCCGTTCATCTGACTGACAGCTTAATTGTCCTAAATAGGAGCCGCGGGGGCGGACGCCTCGGGGATTTTCCCCCTGTTGCCCTGAGCCCTTCTCCCCCGCTTGCGTGATGAACGCTGTGTCGGCCCTCGCTCCATGCCCCCGGAGCGGGGGCCTTTCGCGTCTGGGCCGCCCGGGTGTTTGCGTGACGCGATCGACCGCCTATGTCGCGCCGTGTGAAGATCGTCTCCTGGAACATCAACTCGGTCCGCTTCCGCCTCGACATCGTCGAGCGCTTCCTGCGCGAGGCCGCCCCCGACATCCTGTGCCTGCAGGAGACCAAGGTGATCGACGCGGACTTCCCCGTCGCCGGGTTCCGCGCGCTCGGCTACGACCATGTCCTGCTCAACGGCCAGCGCATGCACCACGGCGTCGCGATCATCAGCCGCGTACCGATCGAGGCGGACGAGCGGCTCGACTGGCAGGCCAACCGCGAGGCGCGACATCTCGGCGTGCGGCTGCCCGGCGGCGTGCGGCTGGAGAATGTCTACGTCCCCGCCGGCGGCGACGTGCCCGACCGTGAGGTGAACCCCAAATTCGGGCAGAAGCTGGATTTCGTCGAGCGGATGACGCGCTGGTCCGAGACGCTCGCAGTGCCCACCATCCTCACCGGGGACTTCAACATCGCGCCGCTGCCGAGCGACGTGTGGAGTCACAAGGCGCTGCTCAAGGTGGTGAGCCACACCCCGGTGGAGGTCGAGGCGCTCGGGCGGCTGCGCGCCTCGAACGACTGGGTCGACCTCGGCCGCCACTTCCACCCCGCGCCGGCGCGGCTACACACCTGGTGGAGCTACCGCTCGCCCGACTGGACCAAGAACGACCGCGGCCGCCGGCTCGACCATATGTGGGCCACCGCCGACGTCGCGCGCAGCGCGACGGCACACACCGTCTTCGAGCCGTGCCGCAGCTGGCTCAAGCCGAGCGACCACGTCCCGATCATGACCGAGTTCGCCTGGTGAACGAGGCGAGCGCCGACGGGCGCGACGCGGCGCGTGCGATCGACGCGATGCGGCGCGGCTGGCCGATCGCGCTGCACGCGCCGGGCGAGCCGCCGCTGGTGCTGCTCGCGGTCGAGACCGCCGACGCCGCTCGACTCGCCGCCTTCGCGCCCGACGAGGATTATGCGGTGCTGATCTCGGCCGGGCGCGCGGAGACGCTCACGCTGACCAACCAGCGCGCCGCCGCCGCGCCCGACCAGCCCGTGCTGATCGAGCGCGCGCCCTGGTTCGACATGGCGCTCGCCACCGCGCTGGCCGATCCGCAGCTCGATCTCGCCACCCCGTTCAAGGGGCCGTTCCGCACCGCCGTGATGGTGAGCCCGGTCGCGGGCGCCGCGGCGTTGCGGCTGGCGCGGATCGCCGGGTTGCTCCCCGCCTTCTTCACCGGCGCGACGGACCCGGCGGTGTCGGTCGACGTCGCCGCGATCGATGCGCACGAGGACGCGTCCCGGCTCACGATCGCGGTGCGCGCAAGGCTGCCGGTGGCGCAGGCGGAGGACGCCGAGATCGTCGCTTTCCGCTCGCCCGAGAGCGCCGACGAGCATGTCGCGCTGCTGATCGGCCAGCCGACCGGGGACCCACCGCTGGTGCGACTGCATAGCGAGTGCCTGACGGGTGACGTGCTCGGCAGCCTCAAATGCGACTGCGGCCCGCAGCTCGACGCCGCGATCCACCGCATCCGCGACGCCGGCTGGGGCATCCTGCTCTACCTGCGGCAGGAGGGGCGCGGCATCGGGCTGGTCAACAAGCTGCGCGCCTATGCGCTGCAGGACCAGGGCCATGACACGGTCGACGCCAACACGCGGCTCGGCTTCGCGGTGGACGCGCGCGACTTCGGTGTGGCGGCGCGGATGCTGGTGCTGCTCGGCCAGGAGCGCGTGAGGCTGCTCACCAACAACCCCGCCAAGGTCACCGGGCTCGAGGCGGCGGGGGTGAGCGTGGTGGAGCGGGTGCCGCACGCGCTGCCGGCCAACCCGCACAACGTGCGCTATCTCGCGACCAAGCGCGACCGGACCGGGCACCAGCTCTAAGGGATCTGGCAGGTTCGGTCGGGTAGGTTCACGCGAACACGCGAAGAAGCAGAGGGTAGTTCGCGCAGAGACGCGGGGGCGCAGAGAAGTCGCGTACGCGTCAGCGCACATCAACCTTCTCGTTTGCAGATGATCTGGCCGCCCTGCGGCCGGGCACGGACTCTCGGCGCCTCCGCGTCTCTGCGCGAGAACTCCTTCTTCCTCTCAGCGTCGTCGCGTGACCTCAACTCAGCCGCGGCCGCTCACACCGTCGCGCCCATGAGCAGCTTGGGCAGATCGCCGCTCTCGCCGCGCGCCTCGCTCATGAAGCGCTCCTTCAGCGGCGGGATGCGATCCACCGCGCTGATGCCGACGCGCCGCACCGCGCTCGCCGCCTTGCCCGGGATGCCGAACAGCCGCGTCAGCGTGTCGGTCGCCGCCGCCACCATGAAGGTGTCGAGCCCGCGCCACGCCTCGTAGCGGCGCAGCAGCTGCGCGTCGCCGGCGTCGAGCCCGAGCCGCCGACCCTCCACGAGCACCTCGACGAGCGCCGCGACGTCGCGATAGCCGAGGTTCACCCCCTGGCCCGCGATCGGGTGGATGCCGTGCGCCGCGTCGCCGACCAGCACCAGCCGCGTGCCCGTCACGCGCGCGGCGTGGTGGAAGCCGAGCGGGTAGCTCGCGCGCGGACTGGCGTGAGACAGCGCCCCCAGGAACCCGCCCATGCTCTTCTCCGCCTCGGCGAGGAAGCCGCGGTCGCCGAGCTTGAGCATGCCCGCGGCCTGGTCCGCCGCGACGGTCCACACGATCGCCGAGCGATGGCCAACCTCGTCGTCGGGCAGCGGCAGCAGCGCGAACGGCCCGGCGGGGTAGAAGATCTCATAGGCGACGTTCTCGTGGCTGCGCTCGTGGTGGAACGCGCCGACGATCGCCGCGTGATGATACTGCCAGCGCGCCACCGCGATCCCCGCCGCCTCGCGTGTCGGTGACTGACGTCCCTCGGCGGCGACGAGCAGGTCGGCGGTGACGATGCGCCCGTCCGAGAGCGTCGCGCGCACGCCGTCCTGGTCGCGCTCCACGGCGGCCGCGCGCGTGTTCATACGCAAGTCGACCAGCGGCGTGGCGGAGACCGCGTCGTACAGCGCGCGGCGGAGCAGCCGATTCTCGTACATCGTGCCGAGCGCGGCATCGTCGGCGGCGGGGACGAAGTCGAGCTTGCCCGGCGCCAACCCGTCGCTGACGCGGATGTGGCGGATCGGGCAGCCCTTGCCGCGCAGCGCCTCGCCCACGCCGATCGCGTCGAGCATGCGGTGGCTCGCGCTCGCCACCGCCGAGGCGCGCCCGTCGAAGCCCGCGGCGAGCATCACCGCGGGATCGGCCGGGTCGACGACGATGGCGGAGAGGCCGTGGCGGTCGAGCGCGACCGCGAGCGCGCTGCCGACCAGCCCGCCGCCGAGGATGAGCACGTCTGCGTGGTCCATGGCCCCTGCCCTACAGGGTCGCGCGCGGGCGCGAAAGGGCGGCTCTCTTGACGCGGACTCGCCGGCGGCGGACAATGCGCGCCGGGCATATCGGACATCGTTGGGGACGAGAGCATGGCGAGCAGGGCCGACGCGCCGCTGTGGCGCGAGACGGTGAAGGCGGGGGCGCTGCGCAGCGGCGCGCTGATCGTCGCGGTGGCGTTGGTCGCGCTGACGCTGGCGATGGCGCTCGCGCTCGCCAGCTATCGCCCGAGCGACGCCGCCTTCAACACCGCCGCGGGCGCAGACGTCGGCAACCTGCTGGGCGTGCCGGGCGCGTGGTTCGCCGATCTCGCGCTGACCCTGTTCGGCCCCGCGGTGGCGCTGCTGCTGCCGGTGCCGCCGCTGGTGGCGGCGCGGCTGTGGCGCGAGCAGCCCGCCGGCGCGTGGCCGCGGATGCTGCGCGGCACCGCGGTGGCGGTGGCGCTGATGGCGGTGGCGCTCGGCTGCGCTGCACCGGGCGCGGTGCCCGCGCTGCCGTTCGGCTGGGGCGGCGCGGTCGGGTTGGGCGTGGTCGGTGCGACGCGCTGGGCGCTCGGGCTGATCGGCGACGCCCAGGTACGCTGGTGGGGCGTGGTCGCGCTCGGCGTGGTGAGCGGGATCGGTGGCGCTTTCCTGTGGGGCCGCAGCCTCGAGATCGACTTCGCCCGGCTCGCGCCGCGCGGCGGGCTGCGCCGCGCGCGCGGCGACGCGGACGAGGCGTTCGACGTGGCGGACCCCCCGTTCGATACCGCCGCGGCGCCGGCCCTCGCGCGTCGTCCCGCGCCGCGCGCGGTGGCGGAGCCCAACGATCGCCCCGCCCCGGTCATCAGCGAGCGCGCGCTCGCTCCCTCGGCGGCGCCGCCCAAGCCGCAGCAGCGGCTCGACCTTCGAGACAGCTACACGCTGCCGGGGCTCGACCTGCTCACGCCGTCGCCTGCCAACCAGAACAACCCGGTCGACAAGGCCGCGCTGGAGCGCAACGCGCGGCTGCTCGAGACCGTGCTCGACGACTTCAACGTCAAGGGCAACATCACCGAGGTCCGCCCCGGCCCGGTGGTGACGATGTACGAGCTCGAGCCCGCGCCGGGGATCAAGGCGACGCGCGTGATCTCGCTCGCGGACGACATCGCGCGCAACATGTCGGCGATCTCGGCGCGCGTCGCGACCATCCCGGGGCGTACCGTGATCGGCATCGAGCTGCCCAATGCCCGGCGCGAGATGGTCTCGCTGCACGAGCTGGTGGCGAGCCAGGCGTTCGAGGATCAGTCGGCGCAGCTCCCCGTGATCCTCGGCAAGAACATCGCCGGCGATCCCGTCATCGCCGATCTCGCGCCGATGCCGCACCTGCTGGTCGCGGGTACGACCGGCTCGGGCAAGTCGGTCGGGCTCAACGGCATGATCCTGTCGCTGCTGTACCGGCTGACGCCGGACCAGTGCCGCATGATCATGATCGACCCGAAGATGCTCGAGCTGAGCATGTACGACGACATCCCGCACCTGCTCTCGCCCGTGGTCACCGATCCGGCCAAGGCGGTGCGCGCGCTCAAATGGGCGGTCGAGACGATGGAGGACCGCTACCGGCAGATGTCGTCGGTGGGCGTGCGCAGCCTCGCCTCGTTCAACGAGAAGGTGCGCGCGGCGCGCGTCAAGGGCGCGCCGCTCGGTCGCCGGGTGCAGACCGGCTACGGCGAGAACGGCCAGCCGGTCTACGAGGAGGAGCAGCTCGACTATGACGTGCTGCCGCAGATCGTCGTCATCGTCGACGAGCTCGCCGACCTGATGATGACCGCGGGCAAGGAGGTGGAGTTCCTGATCCAGCGGCTGGCGCAGAAGGCGCGCGCCGCGGGCATTCACCTGATCATGGCGACGCAACGCCCCTCGGTCGACGTCATCACCGGCGTGATCAAGGCCAATCTGCCGACGCGCATCTCCTTCCACGTCACCAGCAAGATCGACTCGCGCACGATCCTGGGCGAGCAGGGCGCCGAGCAGCTGCTCGGCCGCGGCGACATGCTCTACATGCCCGGCGGCAAGGGCATCGTCCGCGTCCACGGCCCGTTCGTCAGCGACGACGAGGTGCGCGCGGTGACGGATCACTGGCGCGCGCAGGGCCAGCCCGATTACATCGAGTCGGTCACCGAGGAGCCGGCGGAGAGCTTCGCGCTGGAGGGCGCGCCGACCGGCGAGGATTCGGCCGAGGACCAGCAGTATCGCGCCGCGGTGGCGATCGTGTGCGGCAGCCAGAAGGCATCGACCTCGTGGCTCCAGCGCCAGCTGCGCATCGGCTACAACTCGGCGGCGCGGCTGATCGAGCGGATGGAGAAGGAGGGCGTGGTGAGCCGCCCCGACCATGTCGGCCGGCGCGAGGTGTTGCGGGATACCGACGGGAACGCGATGTGAGGTGAGGCGGATGGCCGTGCAGGGTGGCTACGGTGAGGCACCTAGAGCGCCGAGGTTCCACGGCACCGAAGCAACGCCCCCTCCCACTAGCGTCATCCTGAACTCGTCTCAGGATCCACCGTGCCGCATACTCAGGAGCGTGTGGCGCGCGCAGACGAGTGGATCCTGAGACGAGTTCAGGATGACGGAAAAAAGGGAAGAGCGGCCCACGTTTGGCCCCACCCCCCCTTCAATCCACCCGCATCGCCTCCGCCGCCAGCGCCTCGGCCTCGATCAGCAGCGAGTCGTCCGCGCTGCCCGTCGCGACCTTCTCGCGCCCGATCAGCGTCAGCACCGGTACCGCCAGCGGGGTGACGCGCGGCAGGTCGACGTGGACCATCGTGTCGGCGGCGCGGTCGAGCAGGTCGGCGAGCCGGCCGACGTCGGTCATGCGCGCGCGCGCGTCGGCCCAGGCCGCCTCGAGCAGCACGTGGCCGGGCTCATACTGGCGCAGCACGTCGTAGATCAGGTCGGTCGAGAAAGTGACCTGGCGCCCGGTCTTGCGCTTGCCGGGATGCTGGCGCTCGACCAGTCCGCCGATCACCGCCACCTCACGGAAGGCGCGCTTGAGCAGGTGCGAGCGCTCGACCCACTCGACGAACTCATGCTCGAGGATATCCGCCGAGAACAGCGCCGCCGGGTCGGTCACCTTCTCCAGCCCGTAGCAGGCGATCGCGTAATCGTTCGCGACGAAGCCGAGCGGCTTGAGCCCCAGCGTCTCCATCCTCTTGGTCACCAGCATGCCGAGCGACTGATGCGCGTTCCACCCCTCGAAGCTGTAGGCGACCATGTAGTGGCGCCCCTCGCGCGGGAAGGTCTCGACGAGCAGTTGCTCGGGCGCGGGCAGGGTCGAGCGACGCGACTGGATCTCGAGCCAGTCGCGCACGTCGGCGGGGAAGCGGTGCCACTCGCCCGGCTCGGCGAGGAAGCGCCGCACGCGCGAGGCGAGATTGGTGGAGAGCGGCATGCGGCTGCCGCCGTAGGTCGGGATCCGCGCCGGGCGGCTGGTGGCGCGGACGATCAGATCCTCGGTGTCGATCTTCTCGACCTCCAGGCTCAGCCCGGCGAAGAAGAATGTATCGCCGTGGCTCAGCGTCGCGGCGAACCCTTCCTCCACCTTGCCGAGCGCGCGGCCGTTGCGGAAGCGGACCTTGAGCATCGTCGCCTCGACGATGATTCCGGCGTTGAGCCGGTGCTGCGCGACGAAACGCGGATGGCTGACGCGCCACGTCCCGTCGGCGTCCTGCGTCAGCCGCTTGAACCGGTCGTATGCCTTGAGCGAGTAGCCGCCGTCGCGGATGAAGCCGAGCACGCGCTCGAACAGCTCGTCGGTCAGCGCCGAGTACGGCAGCGCCGAGCGCACTTCCGCGAGCATCGTCTCCTGGTGGAACGGCGCGGCGCAGGCGCAGGCCATCAGGTGCTGCGCCAGCACGTCGAGTGCGCCCATGCGGAACACGTCGGCGTCGAGCTCGCCCGCCTCCACCGCGTCGAGCGCGGCGCGCGCCTCGAGATACTCGAAGCGGTTGCCGGGCACGACGATCGCCTCGCTCGGCACGTCGAGCCGGTGGTTGCTGCGTCCGATCCGCTGCAGCAGTCGCGACGAGCCCTTGGGCGCGCCCATCTGGATCACGCAGTCGACGTCGCCCCAGTCGACGCCGAGGTCGAGGCTGGCGGTCGCCACCAAAGCGCGCAGCCGCCCCGCCGCCATCGCTCCCTCGACCTTGCGGCGCGCCTCCTTCTCGAGGCTGCCGTGGTGGATGCCGATCGGCAGCTGCATCGCGTTGGCCTTCCACAGGTCCTGGAAGATCAGCTCGGCGAGGCTGCGGGTGTTGCAGAAGACGATCGAGGTGCGGTGGGTCTCGATCTCCGCCATCACCTGCTCGGCGGCGTATCGGCCGGAATGGCCCGCCCAGGGGACGCGGTCCTCGGGAAGCAGGATGGCGATGTCGGGGTCGGGGCCGGGCTCGCCCTCGACCAGCGCGACCTGGTCGATGTCGCCGTCGGGGGCGAGCCAGGCGCGATAGCCGTCGGGATCGGCGACCGTGGCGGAGAGCGCGACGCGGCGGCACGCCGGCGCGATCGTCTGGAGCCGCGCCATGCACAGCGACAGCAGGTCGCCGCGCTTGCCGGTGGCGAAGGCATGCACCTCGTCGACCACGATCGTGCGCAGCCCGGCGAACATGGTGAAGCTGTCGGGATAGCTCAGCAGCAGCGACAGTGACTCGGGCGTGGTCAGCAGGATCTGCGGCGGGCGGACGCGCTGGCGCGCCTTGCGATCGGACGGCGTGTCGCCGGTGCGGGTCTCGACGCGGATGTCGGCGCCCATCTCGTCGATCGGCGTGACGAGATTGCGCTGGATGTCGACCGCCAGCGCCTTGAGCGGCGAGACGTAGAGCGTGTGGAGGCCCTCGGTCGGCGTCTCGATCAGCTCGGCCAACGTCGGCAGGAAGCCCGCCAGCGTCTTGCCCGCGCCGGTCGCGGCGATCAACAGCGCGTGGCGGCCGGCGCGCGCCTCGTCGAGCATGTCGAGCTGGTGCCGACGCGGCTTCCAGCCGCGATGAGCGAACCAGTCGGTGAGGAGCGGGGGAAGCGCGGCCAAGGTAGGTGGGATGTAGCGACGCGACGGGCTGCGGCAAGGCGCCCGGACGATCCGCGACCTAGGATGCGTTCCCTATCGCCTGCGTCACGGCGTGCGCGCGCGATCCTCGGCCGACTGTTCCTTGTACAGGGCGCGCGTCGCCTCCTCGGTGCGCGCCTCGTCGTGGCGGCTGCGGCGATTGCGCAGGATCGCGAACAGCAGCGCCGCGACCAGGATGATCGGCCCGGCGATCACCACGAAGCTCCACAGGCCATCGCCCGCCATGTCACTCTCCGTCCACTGTTTCTTGTCCTCGCCAACGTCCCCGCGATGAACTTCGATCCGCCGCCGCGGTTGTTCCGCCATGGCGACCCGCGCACCGGCGCTCGGCGACTGGCTCGAGCCGCATCCCAATGGCATCTACGTGCGCCCGGCCGACGCCTGGATCGACCCCTCCACGCCCGAGCCGCGCGCGCTCGTCACGCACGGCCACGCCGACCACGCGCGCGGCGGCCACGGCGAGGTCTGGGCCACGCCCGAGACGCTCGCGATCATGGCGGCGCGCTACGGCCAGCAGACCGGGCGGCCGGTCGCCTACGGCGAGACGATCCGGCTGGGCGAGGTCGAGGTCGGCTTCGTGCCAGCGGGCCACGTGCTCGGCTCGGCGCAGATCGTGCTCGACCATCGCGGCGAGCGGGTCGTCGTCTCGGGCGATTACAAGCGTCGCGCCGACCCGACCTGTGCGGCCTTCGAGCCGGTGGCGTGCGACGTCTTCGTCACCGAGGCGACCTTCGGCCTGCCCGTCTTCCGCCACCCCGACACCGGCGACGAGATCGACAAATTGCTCGAGCGGCTCCACGCCAACCCCGAGCGCTGTGTCGTCGTCGGCGCCTACGCGCTCGGCAAGGCGCAGCGCGTGATCGCCGAGTTGCGCGCGCGCGGGCACGCCGCACCGATCTATCTCCACGGTGCGCTCCAGCGGCTGTGCGACCTCTACGAGGAGCTCGGCGTGCGGCTCGGCGAGTTGCGTCCCGCCACCGGGGCGGCGAAGGCGGACATGGCCGGGCACGTCGTGATGTGCCCGCCCTCGGCGCTCAACGACCGCTGGGCGCGTCGCCTGCCCGACCCGATCACCGCGATGGCGAGCGGCTGGATGCGCGTGCGCCAGCGCGCGCGGCAGAAGAACGTCGAGCTCCCGCTGATCCTCTCCGACCACGCCGACTGGGACGAGCTGACCGCGACGTTGACCGAGATCGCGCCCAAGGAGGTGTGGGTGACCCACGGGCGCGAGGAGGCCTTGGTTCACTGGTGCATGACGCGCCAGATCCGCGCGCGCGCGCTGGCGCTGTCGGGGTTCGAGGACGAGGACGACTGAGGAGGCGCACCCGACCTCCGCCCTCGTGTTCCCGCGAACGTGGGCACCCCGGAGTAACGCCGAACAAGCTATCGTAGCTCGTCATCAGCTGGGCTCTGCGTGCGCGGGAGATTATGCACGATCAGGTTAGCGCCAGGGTGCCCGTGAAACCGCTCGTGACGATCACCTTCGTCCAGCACCTTGCCCCTGCCGGCCTGCGCCGATTAGACAGCGACACTCACGTAAAAATTGGGGGAACATCATGCGCCTCGGTCTCGCCACCGCCCTGCTCGCCGCCGTCGCCCTGCCCGTCGCCGCGCAGGAGAAAGATGCGGCGACCTCCAAGCAGCCCGCCAAGACCAACGCGGAGGCGCAGAAGGCGGCGGTCGAGGGCGCCTATGCCAACGCGCCGGTCGAGGAGCGAGAGGAGCGATCGAAGGGAGCGGTGACGGTCGGCGGCCGCAAGCTCGACTATATCGCCACCGCCGGTACGCTGACGCTGCGCGACCTGGAGGGCAAGCCGACCGCCTCGATGTTCTTTACCGCCTATACGCTGGACGGCACCAAGCCGGGCACGCGGCGGCCGATCACCTTCTTCTACAACGGCGGGCCGGGCAGCCCGACCTTCTGGCTCCACATGGGCTCGTTCGCGCCGGTGCGGCTGCAGACCGGCAACCCCGAGTTCATCCGCCCAGCGCCCTATGACTTCGGCCCCAATCCCTACACCCTGCTCGACAAGACCGACATGGTCTTCCTCGACGCGGTGGGTGCGGGCTATTCGCGCCCGCTCGGCGATATGAAGCCGGGCGCCTTCTACGGCGTCGACGAGGACGCCGACGCGTTCGCCAAGGCGATCCTGCGCTACGCCACCAAATATGGCCGGTGGAACTCGCCCAAGTTCATATTCGGCGAGAGCTACGGCACGCTGCGCTCGGGTGCCCTGGCCTATCAGCTGCAGGATCGCGGCATGGCGCTCAACGGCGTGGTGCTGCTCAGCTCGATCATGAACTACGGCTATCGCCAGCCCGGTCTCGACCAGGTCTATCTCAACTATCTGCCGAGCTACGCCGCCACCGCCTGGTACCATAACCGACTGGCGAACCGACCCGCCGACGTCGCCACGATCGTCCAGCAGGCGCGCGACTTCGCGGTCGGGCCGTACATGTCGGCGCTCGCCAAGGGGCAGAACATCTCGGACGCCGAGCGCGACCAGGTGGCGCAGCGGATGAGCGAGCTGATCGGTCTCTCGCCCGACTTCATCCGCCGCGCCAACCTGCGGATCGACCTGCCGCGCTTCCAGAAGGAGCTGCTGCGCGGCACGCGCCAGACGGTCGGCCGCTTCGACTCGCGCTATATCGGCACCGACAGCGACGCCGCGGGCGAGCGCCCCGAGACCGACGTCTCCTCCGACGCGATCTCGGGCGCGTTCATCGCCACCTTCACCGACTATGTGACCCACCAGCTCGGCTACAAGACCGACATGCCCTACCGCCTCTCCGCGCGCGACGCGGCGGGCTGGACGTGGAACTGGAAGCACGAGTCTCCGCTGCGCGGGGCGGGGCCGCAGAACAATCCCAACACCGCTGTCGATCTCGCCGCGGCGATGCGCGCCAACCCCTATCTCCAGGTGCTGTCGATGAACGGCTGGTACGACATGGCGACGCCTTTCTTCGGCACCGAGAACGACCTGGGCCACATGATGCTCGAGCCGAGCCAGCGCGGGAACCTGCGCTTCACTTATTACCCCTCCGGGCACATGGCCTATCTCAATCCCGAGGCGCTGACGGCGATGAAGCGCGACCTGTCGGACTGGTACGACCGCGCGCTCGCCGTGGCGCGCTCGGACGCTCCGCCGGCGCGCGGGTCGGTCTCGGCGGCGGAAGGGCCGGGGTCGTCGCCCAACTGATGGCCGTCGTTCCCTCCCGTCCCACTGCCGTCGAGGAGGACAGGAGTTTCGGCGAGCGCCAGCTAACCTCCTGTCCGTGCACGCGAAGGCGCATTTACTAAGCGCTTAACCATGGGCAGAGGCGGCTCATGCCCGCCCTCCCCTCGCGCGTTCTCGTCGCGCTTCTCGCCGCGCTCGCGGCCATCCTCCCCGCGCCCGCGCTCGCCTGGGGCAAGACCGGACATCGCGTCGTCGCGCAGGTCGCCGACGCGCGGCTTACCCCGCGCGCGCGCCGGGCGGTCAAGGCGATCCTCGGGGTCGAGACGCTGGCGGAGGCGGCGAACTGGCCCGACACGATGAAGTCCGACCCGTCGCCTTTCTGGCAGCGCCAGGCGTCGCCGTGGCACTATGTCACCGTCCCGACCGGCAAGAGCTACGCCGAGGTCGGTGCGCCGCCCGAGGGCGACGCGGTCACCGCGCTCACCCGTTTCCGCGCGACGCTGAGCGACGGGCACGCGCCACTCGCCGAGCGGCAGGCGGCGCTGCGCTTCGTCGTCCACCTCGTCGGCGACCTTCACCAGCCGCTCCACACTGGCAACGGTACCGACAGGGGCGGCAACGATCGCAAGGTCACCTTCTTCGGCCGCGCCACCAACCTCCACACGGTGTGGGATTCGGGGTTGGTCGACGACGAGCAGCTCTCCTTCACCGAGCTGTCGACCTGGCTCGGCGCGCGGATCACGCGGGCAGAGGCACGAGACTGGGCGGCGACCGACCCGCGCGTCTGGATCGCCGAGAGCGCGGCGCTGCGCGACCGGATCTACCCCGCGGCGGGACAGGACGCGCTGTCCTACGCCTATGTCTACGAGAACACGCCGCGGATGGAACTCCAGCTGGAGAAAGGCGGGGTGCGGCTCGCCGCCTATCTCAACCAGCTGTTCGCCCAGCGGCGCCGCTGAGTCACAGCAGCGCGAGCATGCTCAGCTCGGCCGCGAGCGCGGGCGGCAGCGCCGCAATCCCCTCCCCCGCCGCGCCGCCGAGGTCGACCGGCGCGTCGCCCGCCTCGAGGTAGCGCCAGCCCTGGTGTGCGCGGCGCGGCAGGGCCAGCACCAGCCGCAGCTCGGGGTCGATATGGATCGCCACCCGCCCGCCCTCGGCCTCGCCGAAGTGCAGGATCGGCGAGCGCGCCACCAATTGGTGCTTGATGATCCAGTAGAGCGAGCCCTGCCCCGCCACTTCCTCGTGGCGCTTGGGAAGGTAGCGCGTGGTGAGGAACACGGGGCCGGCGAGGGCGCGCGCGCGGAGGCGCTCGGCGAGCAGGTCGACGCTCGCCGCGCCGAACGCGACCTTGGTGAGATGGAGCGGCATTCTGTCGCCGATGTGGGTCAGCCCCCCAGGCCCCACAAGGTGGCGAGGCCGAGGAAGGAGAGGAAGCCGCCCGTGTCGGTCAGCGTCGTCACGAACACGGCCGACGACACCGCGGGGTCGACGCGGAAGCGGTCCAGCGTCACCGGCACCATCACGCCGCCGAGTCCCGCGAGCAGGTTGTTGATCACCATCGCCAGCGCCATCACCAGCGACAGCTGCTCGTCGCCGTAGACGATGTAGCTGCCGAGCCCGACGAGACAGCCGAGCGTCGCGCCGTTGACCGCGGCGATGCGCAGCTCGCGGACGATCATGCGCGCGGTGTTGGTGTCGGTCAGCTGGTTGGTCGCGATCGCGCGCACCACCACCGCCAGCGTCTGCGTGCCGGCGTTGCCACCCATGCCCGAGACGATCGGCATCAGCACCGCCAGCACGGCGTAGCGCGCGATCGCGCCCTGGAAGAGTCCCACCACCGACGCCGCCAGCATCGCGGTGGCGAGATTGACCACCAGCCAGGTCAGCCGCGTCTTCACGGTGAGCCGGATCGGCTCGTTGATGTCGCCCTCGCCCGCGCCGGAGAGCAGCAGCGTGTCCTCGCCGGCCTCCTGCTGGATGATATGGACGACGTCGTCGACGGTGATCATGCCGACCAGCCGTCCCGCGCCGTCCACCACCGCGGCCGAGATCAGCGCGTATTTCTGGAAGCGTAGCGCCACCTCCTCCTGGTCCATGTCGACCGGAATCAGCGTCTGCTCGCGCTGCATGACGTCGGCGATCGCGACGGCGCGGGGCGCGCGCAGCACCCAGCTCAGCATGCAGGTGCCGACCGGGTGGTGCGCCGGATCGACGACGTAGATCTCCCAGAAGTCGGTGGTGAGCCCGTCGTCGCGGCGCAGATAGTCGAGCGCGTCGCCCACCGTCCAATGTTCCGGCACCGCGATCAGGTCGCGCTGCATCAGCCGGCCGGCGGATTCCTCGGGGTAGGACAGCGCCTCCTCGATCGCGGCGCGATCGTCCGGCTCCATCGCGCGGAGGACCTCGCGCTGGTCCTCCGGCTCCATGTCCTCGATGATCGCGACCGCGTCGTCGGTGTCGAGCTCGCTGGCAATGTCCGCCACCTGGCGCGCATCCAGCGCGTCGATCAGGCTCTCGCGGACGTAATCGTTCATCTCGGCGAAGACGTCGGCGTCGACCAGGTCGGCGATCGCGGCGGCGAGGTCGCGGCGGCAGTTCTCGGGGGTGAGCTCGAACAGGTCGGCGATGTCGGCGGGGTGAAGCGGCTCGACGAGGGCGTGGGCCGCGGCGACGTCGCCGTCCTGCACCGCGTCGATCACGGCGCGGACGAACTCGGGCTTGAGCCGGTCGTCCTCGTCCATCCGGTCGTCGGCGGCCTCGATCGGGTCGGCCAGCTCGCTCTCGCTCATGCGCCGCCGCCTCCTGTTCGTGCCGGACCGCACCGCCCTACCGCGCGTTGGCACCATTTGCCAGCCGCGCGCTCAGCCACTAACGCGCCCGCATCGTACCGAAAGGATCTTCCATGGCCGATACTTACTCCACGCTGACGATGACGCTCGAGGGCGGTGACGTCACCATCCGGCTGCGCCCCGACCTGGCGCCCGACCATGTCGCGCGCATCGCCGAGCTGGCCAACGCTGGCTTCTACGACGGCGTCGTGTTCCACCGCGTGATCCCGGGCTTCATGGCGCAGGGCGGCGACCCGACCGGCACCGGCATGCACGGCTCGGACAAGCCCAACCTCAAGCAGGAGTTCAGCAAGGAGCCGCACGTGCGCGGTACCTGCTCGATGGCGCGGACGATGGACCCGAACTCGGCCAACTCGCAGTTCTTCATCTGCTTCGACGACGCGCGCTTCCTCGACGGCCAGTACACCGTCTGGGGCGAGGTGACCGAGGGCATGGAGCTGATCGACGCGCTGCCCAAAGGCGAGCCGCCGGCGAGCCCGGGCAAGATCGTCTCGATGAAGGCGGCGTAACGACGGCAGCTCGCGCACCTGGGCGTGGCGGGCTGTAGCACGCCCCCGCGCTTCCCGTCGCAGGGGCGGCGCCGTCTCTCAACCCACCGCCGTCATCCCCGCGAGGGCGGGAATCCAGAAGCACCAAGCTCGCTGCCCAAATCGCGACGGTAGCGCGTCTGGGCTCCTGCCTTCGCGCGGATGACGACGCTGGGCGGCCGGAGAGGGCGGTGACGGTGCGTAGGCGGGCGCGTCCCTCACTCCTGCCGCAGCGTGCGGATCAGCCAGTCGCGGAACAATCGGACCGGCTTGGTCTGCAGCGCGCGCGGGCGACAGGCGAACCAATAGCTGTACGGGCTGGTGACATCGATGTCGAAGAGCCGCACCAGCCGCGGGTCGTTGGCGTCTTGGAAGTGATTCTCGTGCATGAAGGCGATGCCGAGCCCCTGCGCCGCCGCCTCGAGGATCAGCGCCCCCGAGTCGAAATAGTCGATCGCCACCGACTCGACCGCCGGTACGCCCGCGGCCTGCGCCCAGGCGGCATAGGTGTCGGGCATGTCGCGGTGAAGCAGGATGGTGTGGCCGTCGAGCTGCTCGGGCGAGCGCAGCGGGCGCGCTCCGTCGAGTAGCGAGCGCGCGCCGATCGGATAGACCATGTTGCGGTCGAGCCGCTCCGAGTAGAGCAGCGGATCGATGTCGCGCGCGACGACGATCACCGCGTCGAGTCCCTCGCCCAGGCGGCCGAGCGCGTTGCCGCCGGTGTCAATGTCGAGATGGAGCTCCGGATGCGCTGCACGCAGCTCGCCCAACCGCGGGAACAAACGCTGCGAGGCGTAGAGCGGCAGGACGCCGAGGCGCAGCCGCAGCACCTCGTTGCCGCTGGTCATCGAGTCGATCGCGTCGGAGAGACCGTCGAGCACCGGCGCGATCGCGGCGAGCAGACGCTCGCCGTCGGTGTTGGGCACCATCGCCTGGTGGCGGCGGTCGAACAGCGGTCGGGTGAGGAAGCGCTCGAGCGTCTGGATGCGCCGGCTGAGCGCGGGCGGTGACAGCGCCAGCTCCTGCGCCGCGGCCTTGATCGAGCCGAGGCGAGCGACGGCGACGAACGCCTCGATCGCGGTCAGGGGTGGTAGGCGGCGCATCGTCGGTCCACGTTCGGTATCGCGCCGCATGATGAACCCCGCACGCGCCGGCGCAAGCGTGCGGATGAACCCAAATGCATTCTTTGCAACTATAGCGCTATCATTCGCACTTGCACAATGACGGCCTGACCTGCATCTAGTTCAGGCCTTTCAGGCATCCTCTCCTAAAAACTTTCATAGGCCGCTCCTCGTTGAGCGGCCTTTTTTTTCGTCTGCGTCAGACCCGTAGCGATGATCGGTGCTCTCGCAATCCGGAACCCTGGCCCTATCTCCTGCGCTCGACCGCGCGAGCGAGGAAGGGCAGCACCATGGCGGACGCCGAACCCCGAGTGATCAAGTTGCAGGTGGCGAACGCACGGCCGGAGGACAGCGGGCGTGGCATCGCGCACCTGCCGCGCGCGGTGCTGTCCGGGCTCGGACTCACCGACGGTGACGTCGTCGAGATCGTCGGCAAGAAGACCACCCCGGCCCGCGCGGTCGGCCCCTATGCCGAGGATGAGGGTCTCGAGATCATTCGCATCGACGGTCTCCAGCGCGCCAACGCGGGCGTGGGCTCTGGCGACTTCGTCGAGGTGCGCCGCGTCGAGAGCAAGGCGGCGACCCGGGTCGTCTTCGCGCCCGCGCAACAGAACCTGCGGCTCCAAGGCTCGACCACCGCGCTGAAGCGCACCTTCTTCGGCCGACCGCTGTGTGCCGGCGACGTCGTGGCCACCGCGGGGCACCAGCGCGTCTCGAACATGCCGCCGGGCATGGAGCGCTATATCAACGCGCCCGCTTACGCCCTGCAGGAGATCCGCCTCTCCGTCGTCTCCGCCAACCCCAAGGGCGTGGTGCATATCGACGAGAATACCGAGATCGAGCTGCGCCCCGAATATGAGGAGCCCGAGGCGGCGCGTCGTGCCGACGTCACCTATGACGACATCGGCGGCATGGCGGCGACGATCGACCAGCTGCGCGAGATGGTCGAGCTGCCGCTGCGCTATCCCGAGCTGTTCCAGCGTCTCGGCGTCGATCCGCCCAAGGGCGTGCTGCTCCACGGCCCGCCCGGCACCGGCAAGACGCGGCTGGCGCGCGCGGTGGCGAACGAGTCGGACGCGCAATTCTTCCTGATCAACGGTCCCGAGATCATGGGTTCGGCCTATGGCGAGTCGGAGCAGCGGCTGCGCAGCGTGTTCGAGGAGGCGACCAAGGCCGCGCCCTCGATCGTCTTCATCGACGAGATCGACTCGATCGCACCCAAGCGCGGCCAGGTCTCGGGCGAGGCGGAGAAGCGCGTCGTCGCGCAGCTGCTGACGCTGATGGACGGGCTGGAGGCGCGCGCCAACGTCGTCATCATCGCCGCGACCAACCGGCCCGAGGCGATCGACGAGGCGCTGCGCCGTCCCGGCCGGTTCGACCGCGAGATCATCGTCGGCGTCCCCGACGAGCGTGGCCGGCGCGAGATCCTGGGCATCCACACGCGCGGCATGCCGCTGGGCGACAAGGTCGACCTCGACGAGCTGGCGCGCACCACCTTCGGCTTCGTCGGCGCCGATCTCGCCGCGCTGACCCGCGAGGCCGCGATCGAGGCGGTGCGGCGGATCATGCCCCGGCTCAACCTCGAGGATCGCAGCATCCCGCCCGAGGTGCTCGACACGCTGGCGGTGACGCGCGAGGACTTCATGGGCGCGATCAAGCGCGTTCAGCCCTCGGCGATGCGCGAGGTGATGGTGCAGGCACCGACGACGCAGTGGAGCGACGTCGGCGGGCTCGACGACGCGCAGATGCGGCTCAAGGAGGGCGTCGAGCTCCCGCTCAAGGATCCGGACGCGTTCCGCCGGCTCGGCATTCGCCCGGCAAAGGGCTTCCTGCTCTACGGCCCGCCCGGCACCGGCAAGACCCTGCTCGCCAAGGCGGTGGCGCGCGAGGCGGAGGCGAACTTCATCGCCACCAAGTCGAGCGACCTGCTGAGCAAATGGTACGGCGAGAGCGAACAGCAGATCGCGCGCCTGTTCCAGCGCGCGCGTCAGGTGGCGCCGTGCGTGATCTTCATCGACGAGCTCGACAGCCTCGTCCCCGCGCGCGGCGGCGGGCTGGGCGAGCCGCAGGTGACCGAGCGCGTGGTCAACACCATCCTCGCCGAGATGGACGGGCTCGAGGAGCTGCAGTCGGTGGTGGTGATCGGCGCGACCAACCGGCCCAACCTGATCGACCCGGCGCTGCTCCGCCCGGGACGGTTCGACGAGCTGATCTACGTCGGCGTGCCCGACCAGGCCGGGCGGCGGCGCATCCTGTCGATCCAGACGCAGAAGATGCCGCTCGCCGGCGACGTCGATCTCGACGCGGTGGCGCGCCGCACCGAGCGCTTCACCGGCGCCGACCTGGAGGACGTGGTGCGTCGCGCCGGCCTGATCGCGCTGCGCGAGTCGCTCGAGTCGCGCCAGGTGACCGCGGCGCATTTCGACCGAGCGCTGGAGGAGAGCCGCGCCAGCGTCACGCCGGAGGTGGAGCGCGACTATGAGCAGATGGCGGCGCGGCTGAAGCAGGACGCCAATGCGATCCAGCCGCTCGGCTTCATCATGCCCGGGCAGCTCACCCCGCGCGGGCCGAAGGGGACGGATTGAGGTCGAGATCCTCCCCGGAACGGGGAGGGGGGACCGCCCGGGGAAGCCGGGTGGTGGAGGGGGTTCTCCCCGCAGCGCAGCACCTGCGGATGCCCTCCTCCACCACGCCCTGCGGGCGCGGTCCCCCTCCCCGCAAGCCGGGAGGATTTAGACGTCGCCCGCCCTCCACCGATAATCGCGCGTCACCGTCGACACCGTCACGGCATAGTCGTCGTACCACCGCTCGCGGCCCCGCTCGCGCGTCGCGGCATGCTCCGGATGGTCGCGCCACGCGAGCGCGCTCGCCGCGTCGGCCCAGTAGCTCAGCGTGATCCCCAGCCCGTCCGCGTTCCGCATGCTGTCGACCCCGCGATAGCCCGGCTGTGCCGCGGCGAGTGCGTCCATCCGCTCGGCCGCGGCGGCATAGCCCGCCTCGTCGCGGCCGTTGCGGCGCGAGACGAACGTCACCATCACCTGCCCCACCCGCTCGCCGCCGTCCCGCATTCGCCCGCCCTCACGCCGCCAACGGCCGGGCGAATAGGCGCTTGGGACGGGCGTGCAACCCCGCTATGGCAACCGCCGCGCTTGCAAGGCGTTCGTCATCGTGGTGACACAGGGCTGTCACCAGCAGGGTTCGGGAGCGACATCTTTCCACATGCCTAGTTCGACCAACGCCATGCGGCGCAGCCGCAGCAGAGCCGCCGGCGTGCCCGGTCCCTGGCAGATGTTCTTCTCCGGGTTCCTCAAGCACCCCGTGATGGTGGGGTCGATCATCCCCTCCTCGGACCGGCTGATCGCCAAGATGCTCGGCCCGGTGGATTGGACGAACTGCAAGCTCTTCATCGAATACGGTCCCGGCGTCGGCACCTTCTGCCGACCGATCCTCGAGAAGATGGCGCCCGATGCGACGCTGATCGCGATCGACACCAACCCTGACTTCATCCGCTACCTCAACCACACGATCACCGACCCGCGCTTCGTCGCGGTCCACGGCTCGGCGGCGGACGTCGAGGCGATCGTCGCCGAGCACGGGCACGAGGCGGCGGACTATGTCCTCTCCGGCCTCCCCTTCTCGACGCTGCCCGACGGCGTCGGCCCTGCGATCGCGGCGGCGACGCAGCGCGTGATCCGCACCGGCGGCGCCTTCCTCGTCTACCAGTTCAGCCCCAAGGTCCGCGACTTCATCGCGCCGCACTTCCCGCGTATCGACCATGACATGGAATGGTGGAACGTGCCGCCGGCGCAACTCTACTGGGGCTGGAAGGACTGACGCAGGCGAGGGCGCCCGACTGCCGCCCTCCCACCGGCGTCATCCTGAAGCCGTTTCAGGACTCACCCTTCCGCTAGAGGCTGATCCATCCAAGCCGAACCGTGCTCCCGCGCGCGCGGGAGCCCAGAGCCGTCGGCGGTAACGTTGGTGGCCTTGGGCTCCGGCGTTCGCCGGAGCACATCGGCAGCCCAGATGAGGTGACCAAACGCCAGCATCTCCCGCTTTGACTATGCGGCGCGCGTGGATCGTGAGGTGAGCTCAGGACGACGGCAGCGAGCGCGCGCAGCGTCTCCGCCCTACACGCCGACACTGGCTTGACGTGGAACACCCGCGCTCACCGCTCCCGCGTCGCGGCGAAGCGGACCTTGGCGTAGCGATCGGCGATATAGCCGACCTCCCACGCGCTCTTCGCCAGGAACACCGGGTTGCCGTCGCGGTCCTTCGCCATCGCGCCGCGGTTGAGGTCCATGAAGTCCTTTACGCTCACCGCTCCCGCGTCGCGGCGAAGCGGACCTTGGCGTAGCGATCGGCGATATAGCCGACCTCCCACGCGCTCTTCGCCAGGAACACCGGGTTGCCGTCGCGGTCCTTCGCCATCGCGCCGCGGTTGAGGTCCATGAAGTCCTT